>JANINQ010000005.1 GCA_024508675.1 Afipia sp. | reverse complement strand
TGATCGGCTATGGCGGCCTGCTGTCGTTCGGCCACGCCATGTTTCTCGGCACTGCGGGCTATGTGTCCGCGCACGCCCTGAAGGTCTGGGGGCTTTCGCCTGAACTGGGGATCATCATCGGCATGCTGGCGGCCTGCGCGCTGAGTGTCGTGACCGGCCTGATCGCGATCCGCCGCCAGGGCATCTACTTCGCGATGATCACGCTCGCGCTGTCGCAGCTCCTGTTTTTCGTCTATCTGCAGGCGCCGTTCACTCACGGCGAAGACGGCATTCAGGGTATCCCGCAGGGCATGATGTTCGGCGTGTTCGACCTGTCGAAGCCGACGACGCTCTATTATGTCGTGCTGGCCATCTTCCTGATTGGCTTCCTCGTGATCTACCGCGCCATCAACTCGCCGTTCGGCGAGGTGCTCAAGTCGATCCGTGAGAACGAGCAGCGCGCGATTTCGCTGGGCTACAAGACCGACCAGTACAAGCTGCTGGCGTTCATTCTGTCGGGTGCGCTGGTCGGTCTCGCGGGAGCTCTAAAGATCCTTGTGACGCAGAACGCATCTCTGATTGACGTTCACTGGACCATGTCCGGCGAAGTGGTGCTGATGACGCTGGTGGGCGGCCTCGGCGCCGTGTTCGGCCCGGTGGTAGGCGCTTTCGTGATCATCGCCATGCAGCAGTATCTGGCTGATTTTGGTCAGTGGGTGATGGTGGTTCAGGGCGCGATTTTCGTGATCTGCGTGCTCACTTTCCGTCGCGGCATCATCGGTGAAATCGCCTATTTCTTCAAGCGATCTCTTTAGCTTTGGGCCAACGACGCTGAGGATGGCAAATGCTAAAGGCCGTTAAATAGGGGATAGCGATGGCGAATAGGCAGCATGGCGATAGTAGTGCAGGCGATGCGGACTATGGGGTAATCGGCTCCGGCTATACGAACTATCGCCAACCAGATCCGGAAATAGCTCGGCACATATCTGCTGCCTTAGGCGACGCAAGGTCAATCATCAACAGGCGTTGCCGACTTAGCGGAGATTGCTAAACCTGTGAACGTGATGATTCAGAGCTGGCTGCTGTGGGCGTTCGCAGAATTAGCGTTGACGCATCTCTCGCAGCAGCTGCATGGGTTTCGATGCTGCTGTGAAAATGCTTCTCGACGAAGGTCGGCTTCCTCCTAGATCGTAACAGTCATTGTCCACGTTTGGAGGAAACTGACATACACCTCGCAATTAAAAAGGGATAAGTAAGATGATAGCTGTTATTTTTGAATCCTGGCCCGCTTCGGGAAAAATGCAGACATATCTCGATATGGGAGCAAGGCTAGGGCCCCAACTCGAAAAGATCGATGGGTTTATCTCGATTGAACGCTTTCAGAGCGTTGTAGATCCTAGCAAGCTATTGGCTCTATCCATCTGGCGTGATGAAGCGGCAGTCGATGCGTTTCGCAACTGGAGTGTTCATAGAAATGTCCAGTCTAATAGTAGGAAGGACGTGTTCGACAACTATCGGCTTCGCGTGGCAGCGGTCATACGCGATTATGGAATGAACGAGCGTGAGCAGGCTCCGGCAGATAGTCGAGAGGCTCATACTTGACGTAAAGTCAGGCTCTCAGAGCGTTCTAAGACAACGATATCTCGGGAAAGTTGAAATGGCTAACTGGGTATCTGTGCGCTATCGATTGATGATTGGGATGAGTGCGAGATTAATTCTTTCGCTCATGAACTGCGCCAATTCTTCCACCCGCAACTTGAGTTGCTCATCTCGCTCAGAATCGACAGTCAAGAACACCGCTTTCCAATTTTTACCATCGGGCCAGATCATAACGTCTGCACCCGGCGGCCATCCTAAGACACCTCCAGCTTCGGTCTTAATGGCGTCTCTTATTTCGGTCGCGGTTTTAACGGATCTCATGGCTCTGCTCAGCCACTCAGTGCGGATTTCAGAGAATTTCTCTGCACGCTTATGCCGAAAAATTCCTGAATCTTGTGGCTCGGCGGAGAATTGAGACTCTTGATAGAGAGAAGCTCGATGGAGTTTGTCTATTGAGCAGTGAGGATAAACCACATCATCGCTATTGAAGATCAGTTGCTAAGGATAAATGGCGCGATGTTGAAATTGTCCATCTGTCGCTTCAGGTCAAAATTGGAGTCAGTCGGCCAGCAGAGTTACTGCTTTGACGGCGAGTTGCCGCGGATCAAGGATCACGTCAGCCTGACAGCGAGAGTTAAATCGCCCTTGTATTCATGGGGATTTTGCAGATTATGCGAAGCAGCGTTTCTTCATTCAGTGTTTTCTCCGGTGGAAAATCGATCTCATGACTCCGACGCGCAAGCCTGCTGCCAAGAAGCGTTCCGCACGTCGCACGCGCGAGGAGCGTTCAGAAGAAACCCGAAATAAACTGATTCAAGCCGGCGCCCGAACCGTCGGGCGCTATGGCTATGAGGGAGCTTCGATCGCTCGCATCACGGCGCGGGCCAAGGTCGCATTGGGAACATTTTACAGGCACTTCAAGTCCCGGCAGGAATTCTTCGACCAGCTCTTACCCGCCATGGGTCACACCTTGATGTCGTTCGTCCAGGAGCGGGTCGATCGGGATGTTGTCGGAGCTGAGCGTGAAGAGCAGCGTCTGCGCGCTTACTTCGCGTTTCTCGATGAGCACCCATGGTATCATCGCTTGCTCAACGAATCTGAGGTGATGGCACCGAAGGCGCATGCCGTTTACTTCGACCTGATGACATCGGGGCTGGTGCGCAGCTTTCAGCGTAGCCAGAATCGCGACGAACTGCGCGCATTTCGTCCCGACGAGCTGGAAACAGTCGCATATATCGTCATGGCGTCACGCGTTTATCTTGCACAGCGCTATGCCAAGGCCAACGGGGTGGTTCAGGAACCACCACCGAAGGTCCTTGCGACGTACAACAAGTTTATTCAGCGTGCTCTTTTCGATTGATCTTGATTATCGATAGTTTCTGAAGAACTTTCGAATGTCTGCGACCAGATCATTTCCGCGTTCGTAAGCGATAAAGTGACCGCCTGAGGCAAGATCCGTCCGGTGCACGAGGTTGTATGTCCGCTCGACCCATGACGATGGCGGAGGCGGAAACAAGTCGAACGGGCAGGCCATGAATCCTGTAGGCGCGGTGACTTTCTCGTCCTTTCCAAGACCCATCCCGCCTTCGAGCCTGGCTGCGGTATAAAGCCAGGTCGAGGTATGAATGGACTGGGTGAACCAATAGATCATGACATTGTCGATGAGCTGGTCGAGCGTGAACGGCGGAATGCCGTTGGGGCTTTCGCTCCAGCCGTGAAATTTCTCGATGATCCACGCTGCAAGTCCGGCAGGTGAGTCCGTCAGGCCGAACGCAAGTGTTTGAGGTTTTGTGCCTTGGATGACCTGATATCCGCTCTCCCGGCGCAATCGATCACGCGCCTTTGCGAGCCACTTGGTTTCATCGGCATCGAAGGGCGCGCTGCCGTCGCCGGTGAATGGTCGCAAACCCATGATGTTGATGTGAATCGCTTTTGCGTGTCCGGTGAAATCAACGCCCAGCCACGAAGCGATGAGGCTTCCCCAGTCGCCGCCCTGCGCGACATAGCTTGGGTATCTCAAGACGTCGACCATGAGCTTGTTCCAAAGCGGCGCGATATCCCGTGTCGTAATCGGGCGCGATGGCGGAGAGGACCAGCCATAGCCGGGAATGCTGGGGACGATCACGTCGAACGCGTCATCGGCGCTTCCGCCAAACCGTTCCGGATGAGCCAGAGGTTCGATGATGGAGTCGAATTCCACGAACGATCCCGGCCAGCCATGAGTCAGAACAAGCGGAAGCGGATTGGTTCCGCTGCCTCGCTCATGGATGAAGTGGATGTCATAGCCGTCGATATTGGTGACGAACTGAGGAAAGCGATTCAGACGACGTTCGGTCGATCGCCAGTCGTAGTTGTCCAGCCAATGCGCGATCAATTTCTCCATGAAGGATTTGTCCGTCCCGTATCGCCAGCCCGCATCGGGCGACGTGCGCGGATAGCGGGTCGATCTGAGCCGCTGTCGCAAATCCTCGATGTCTGCTTCGGGAATGGAAATCGAAAATGGAGCAATCTTCGAAGGAGTGCTCGGTGTTCTCATCTGGCTCATACAGCGTTACTCCGATCAATTGCCGGTAAACAGGGGTGTGCGCTTTTCGCGGAAGGCAGAGATGCCTTCGCGCAAATCGTGGGATGTGGCGTGCAAAGCCCATTGCAGTTGTTCCGTGCGCAATGCCGCCTCTTTCGGCTGTTCCGCCGAGTAGGTGAGAAGGGACTTCATGCGGCGTAATCCGGTGGGGCTTCGCTGGGCCAGGCGATCGGCGAGCCGTCCAGCCTCGTCTTCTACTGCGGTATCCGCAACCACCGTGGTGACAAGACCGGCGAGCTTCATATCGGCCGCCGGATACGAGTCTCCGGTGAACATCATCTCCCGCGCGCGCATCGGTCCGACCTTGCGGGGCAATCGGACGGAGCTGCCGCCGCCGGGCAACAATCCATAGTTCGCGTGGGCGTCACCGAACCGCGCGCTTTCCCCGGCGATCAACAAGTCGCAGGCCAAAACGATTTCCAGGCCGCCAGCCATGGCCCAGCCGCGTACCGCCGCAATCACCGGCAAAGGAAATTCTTCCAGCCGACACAGAAAGGTGTTGAGGTGATCGGAAAATGTCCCCGGGCCACTTTCATAGCCCGACCCATCGGCACGCTGCTGCAGTTCCTTGAGATCGGCGCCTGCCGAAAACGCGCGCTCGCCGCCCGCCACAACAAGCGCGCAAAGCGTTTCATCGCGTTCCAGTTCGACGAGATGGCTTTCGAATGCATCGACCATCTCTATCGTCAGCGCATTCAATGTTTTTGGCCTGTTCAGCCGAATCCAGGCTGTCCGGCCGCGGCGTTCGCAAATGATTGCATTATCGGGGTCCGTCACTGCGTCCTCCCGAATTCCATGCAGATCTTTCCGAAATGAGAGCCCTGGGCGATGGCGGCAATCACACGTGGCGCATCTTCCATTCTCTGCGCGGCGATCTCGAATGCAGGTTCGAGGCGATGTTGCTGGATCGCACGCATCATGTTCTCAAAGGAAAGAAGCGACCCGGCTGTAACGCCCTGTAGGCGTATCGCTCGCGTCACGACTTGCCCCAATGCCAGCGAAGCTGACGCGCCAGCCAGAACGCCAATCACGCTCACGACCCCGCCGTCGTTGACGGCCTTGACCGATTGATCGATCTCTCCGGCGAGTTCGACGACATGATGGATGCCGTCGGTGCCTGCGACTTCCCTGGCTCGTTTTTCCCAATTGGGGAACGTCCGGTAGTTAATCGTCTCATCGGCTCCCATCGCCGATGCTCGCTTGAGCTTTTCGTCGCTGGACGAGGTGATGATGACTCGTGCGCCGCACATCTTCGCAAATTGCAGCGCGAAGAGGGACACGCCACCGGTGCCTTGCGTGAGCACGGTATCCCCCGGCTTCACGCCGCCCTCCACGATAGCGTTCCACGCCGTCAAGGCAGCGCAAGGAAGCGATGCCGCCGCCGCGGCACTTAAATGGGTTGCAGCTTTCACAACGCCGGTTTCCGGCAGAAGCATGAATTGCTGCAAGACGCCATCGTGGAATCCGCCAAGCATTCCCGCCCAGACGTTTGCGTGAAACGGTCCGGCGAACCAGTTCTGCGCGAAATTGGGACAAACGAGGTCGCCTGGCTTCACGCGGGTGACACCTTTGCCCGTCGCGACGACTGTTCCGGCTCCGTCGGAGACGGGGATCATCGGAAGCTGGCCGCCTTTGCGTCCATACCCGCCACGCACCATGACCAGATCCCGATAATTCACGGATGCTGCCTGCATTTCGACCACGACGTCGAACTCTCCCGGTTCCGGATCGGTGCGCTCACCGGGACGCAGGTATTCCAGTCCCCATGTCCCGCGAATTTCCATGACTTTCATTTTAGCCCTCTCTCCCAAGGGTTTTTGCGTTGCAGAAGCCGGCTTCGGGGCTGCAACAAAGTAGAATAATGATTCACTATTGCATTTTGATGTTGACTTGAAAAGCGCCGCATTGTTCGATGGCCTCAAGGTGAGGAAACAATGCTTCTGAATGAGCAACAGGCGGGCATCCGCGATATGGCGCGGGACTTCGCACGTCATGAGATCACGCCCTTTGCCGCGCAGTGGGATCGGGACGAGGCTGTTCCGCTGGAGACGCTGGCGAAAATGGGCCGGCTCGGCCTGATGGGCGTTTGCGTTCCGGAAGCATGGGGCGGCGCGGGCGCGGACTTCGTGTCGTATGTCAGTGCCATGGAGGCGATCGCCTACGGAGACGCCGGCATTGCCAACATGATGGCGGCTACGAATTCGCCGGTAGCGGCGGGGCTGTTGGCATTCGGCAATGACGACCAGAAGGATCGTTTTCTGCGTCCGCTCGCGAGCGGGGAGGCGATCTCTGCCTTTTTGCTAAGCGAACCCCAGGCCGGTTCTGACGCCGCGAGTATCGTGACCCGCGCGGAAAGGCGGGGTGACGTCTATGTGCTCAACGGCACGAAGAATTTCATTACCGCCGGTGAAACCGCCGAGATCGCAATGATCATTGCCGTCACCGACGCATCGGCGGGGAAGGCGGGAATATCGTGCTTCATGACCCGCACGCGGCGGGACGGCTATATCGTTGCGCGGAAGGAAAGGAAGCTCGGGCATCGCTCGTGCGATACCTGCCAGATCGTTCTGGAGAATCTGGAAATTCCGGCATCCGACATGCTCGGGCGCCCCGGCGAAGGATTGAAGATCGCGCTCTCGGCGCTTGATAGCGGGCGCGTCGGCGTTGCTGCTCAGTCTGTCGGTGTTGCGCAGGCCGCGTTCGATGCAGCCTTGCGATATGCACAGGAACGCAAAACATTCGGCAAGAAAATCATGGACCATCAGGCGGTCGCGTTTCAGCTCGCCGAGATGGCGACCAAGATCGAGGTCGCGCGTCAAATGTATCTTCACGCAGCGTCACTGAAGGATCTCGGGATTTCCTGCATCAAGGAAGCTTCGATGGCGAAACTGTTCGCTTCGGAGATGGCGGAAAGCGTCACTTCGGCAGCCATCCAGATTCACGGCGGCTACGGATTCCTGAACGACTATCCCGTGGAGAAATTCTATCGCGATATGCGAGTCTTTAAAATCTACGACGGCACGAGCGAGGTGCAGAAACTGCTGATCTCGCGCGAATTGCAGAAATCTTGAGTAACAACAAATCGCCAGCAAACAGGCGCGCAAGGGAGAGAACGATGAAAGTCTCGAAATCATGGTTGGTCGGACTGGCGTTGCTTGGAGCGGTGCCCGTTCATGCGCAAGTCTCTGATGATGTCGTCAAGATCGGGGTGATGAATGATCAGTCCGGTGTTTACGAAGACATCACCGGGATGAAGGCCGTTGAGGCCGCAAAGATGGCCGTCGAGGATTTCGGTGGGACGGTACTTGGCAAGCGTATCGAGATCGTGCCCGCCAACCACCAGAACAAGACAGACATTGCCAGCGGTATCGCTCGCAAATGGATCGATACCGAGCAAGTCGATGCAATCGCCGATGTGACCGGTTCAGGTATTGCGCTTGCGGTTAACGAAGTCACCCGCGAGAAAAATCGCGTGATGATTGCTGCCAGCGCGGCGACATCCGATTTGACCGGCAAGGCGTGTTCGCCAACGACCGTGCAGTTCAGCTACGATACCTATGCTCTTGCCAAGAGCACCGGCACCGAAACCCTGAAGCAGGGCGGTGACACCTGGTTCTTTCTCACCGCGGACTACGCGTTCGGCCACGCGCTCGAGCGCGATACCTCCAAATTTGTCGAGCAAGGTGGCGGCAAAGTTCTCGGAGCGGTTCGCGCGCCGTTGGGTACGACGGATTACTCGTCGTTCCTGCTCCAGGCCCAGGCATCGAAGGCAAAGATCATAGGCCTTGCGACCGCAGGCGGGGATACTATCACGGCGATCAAGCAGGCGGCTGAATTTGGCATTCAGCGCGGCGGCCAACGCCTTGGCGGCCTGCTCATCTATATCAATGATGTGGAAGCGCTCGGCTTGCAGGCTGCGCAGGGCCTCGTGCTCACGACGTCCTTCTACTGGGATGTGAGTGACGAAACACGCGCCTGGACCAAGAGGTTCCTCGACCGTACCGGCGGAAAGCGTCCGCCCAATATGCTTCAGGCGGGTCTTTACTCCGGCGTGCTGCATTATCTGAAGGCTGTGAAGGCGGCGGGAACGGACGAAGCCAAGGCCGTGTCCGCAAAGATGCGGGAAATTCCGGTCAACGATTTCTACAACAAGGACGTTGTGATCCGAAAGGATGGCCGTGTTCTTCACGATATGTATCTCGCTCAGGTCAAGTCACCCCAGGAGTCGAAGGGCAAGTTCGACGACTACAAGATCTTGAGCAAGCTGGCCGGCAAGGATGCCTATCGCCCGGAAAGCGAAGGGAACTGTCCGCTGGTTACCGGCGCAGCGAAGTAAGCGAGCGATCAATGAAGGGATTGAACGGAAAGGTCGCACTGGTTACCGGTGCTGCGGGTGGAATGGGACGGCAAATCTGCCGCCGTCTTGTTGAAGAGGGTTGCAGCGTCGTAATGCTCGATATCGACAAGACCGGACTCGAATCTCTCGCAGCCGATATCGGCGGCACGGCCAAGGTGTTTCATGTAGCCGTCGATATCAGCGACTATTCCGCGGTGTGCAACGCAGTTGATGCGGCCGAGAAGGTGCTTGGGCCGACCAATCTGCTGGTGAACAACGCCGGATGGGACAAGTTCTCGAACTTTCTCGATACCGACGAGGCGTTGCGTCAGAAAGTGATCTCGATCAACCTGAATGGTCCCGTGAACATGTTTCACACTGTTCTGACGAGAATGGCACAGCGTGACGGCGGCCGCGTGGTTACCATCGCTTCGGACGCCGGGCGGGTGGGGTCGTCGGGGCAGGCGGTCTATTCCGCCTGCAAGGGCGGTGTCATTGCGTTGACCAAAACCCTCGCGCGCGAGCTTGCCCGGCGGAACATTCTTTTGAATGCGGTTTGCCCTGGACCGACAGACACGCCGATGCTGCAGGATTTCATGAACCAGGGGCCCGGCGGTCAAAAGGTGCATGATGCAATGAAGCGGGCTATACCGCTCAAGCGTCTGGGCCAGCCGGAAGACATTCCAGGGATCGTCGCGTTTCTGCTTAGCGACGATGCATCATTCATCACGGGGCAGGTTATCAGCGTGTCCGGCGGTCTGACGATGCACGGTTGAAAAGGTCGCGGAAAGAAGTTCAATGAATATTGCGCAGATAGTGTGGAACAGTCGTCCCTCGTTCAAGGCCAAGCCGGTTCTTATTGTTGACGATCAGCCGATCGCTTTTGACGACTTGGCCGATCAGGTTCAGCGTCTGACGGGAGCGTTGCGTTCCAGAGGCATCGGCAACGGCGATCGCGTTGTTCTTGCCATGAACAACCGCACCGAATGGATGGTCAGTATTCTCGCTGTTCTGGGTTCAGGTGCGATTTGCGTGCCGACCAATCCGGGTCTGCGTCCGCCCGAGATGTGCAACATCGCGAACCACTGCGAGCCGAAGCTTGCGATTCTGGACGTGGATCTGGTCGGGCATTTTTCAGAAGCAAAGACAGAGTTCGAGACGATCGTCAGGGGAGGCGGTGGTGACAACGACTGGCAGACAGTCGTGTCCGGCTGTACCCCCGACGCTTTCGTGGCGGATATGCCCGATAGTGCTCCTGCACTTATCTTCTATACGTCGGGAACCACAGGTGTTCCGAAGGGCGTTTTGCTAAGTCATGGTGCCGAGATATTTGCCGCACACATGGTCGCAAAGCATGTCGGCATAACGTCAGCGGATCGCTCGATCGTCATGGGGTCGCTGGCTTTCATATACCCGCTGATTATCAACGCACTGGCATCGATCTCGGGAGGTGCGAGCGTTGTTCTTCAGGCGCGATTCCATCCGCAGCTTGCTGCCGATGCTATCCGGCGGCATCAAGTGACGATCATGATGGGCGTTCCGACAATGTACGTGATGCTCATGAATTATGCGGACACAGGCGCTGAATGCGATCTGTCGTCCATTCGTGTTGCCTTCTCGGGCGGTGCAAGTCTGCCTGATGCCCTGGTCAAGCGTGGCAAGGCGAGCCTCGGCTTCAATATCTTTGATCTGTGGGGCATGACGGAATGTACGCCCGTCACGACATTCGATCCCAAGCGTGAATCAGCAGGGAATCCGGATTCGTGCGGCCGGGCGTTGCCAGGCTGCGCATTCAAGATTGTCGATGATGATCTGAAGGAGTGCGCTGTCGGAGCTGTCGGCGAGGTGATGCTGACAGGGCCGCTGATCATGACGGAATACTACAAGAATCCGACCGCGACAGCCGAAACCATGATCGATGGCTGGATTCGCAGCGGCGATCTTGGAATGACCGACAAGGACGGGTTTCTGTACATCGTGGGCCGCAAGAAGGACCTGATCATCCGCGGCGGCGCAAATGTCTATCCAGTCGATGTTGAAGAGGCCCTCTACACCCACGAGGGCGTGGCCGAATGTGCCGTGATCGGCAAGCCCGATGACGTGTTTGGCGAAATTGTAAAAGCCTACGTGGTGAGAAAACGCGACGCTATCGGCATCAAGGAATTGATCGATTACTGCAAGACCAAGCTGGCTGACTACAAGGTGCCCAGCGAGATCGAATTTATCGATGAACTCCCGAAAGGGCCGACAGGAAAGATTCTTCGCCGCGAATTGCGCGAGCTGTCGTCGCACCGATAACGGTTCAAGCATCAAAATCTGGAATTTATCATGGGTCCACTTTCGGGATTGAAGATCGTCGAGCTTGCGGGCATCGGCGCAGGTCCTCACTGCGCGATGATGCTGGCGGATCTGGGCGCCGAAGTCGTTCGCGTTGACCGGCCGACCGCATCCGGTCTCGGAGTTCCCATCGATCCCAAGTTCGATCTGATCCTACGAGGACGGCGCTCGCTTGCAATAGATCTGAAAACTGAAGCGGGCCGCAACACCGTGCTTCATATGATTGATCAGGCCGATGCAGTAATCGAAAGCTTTCGGCCCGGTGTTGTCGAGCGGATGGGACTTGGTCCCGATATTTGCCTGAAGCGGAATCCCAAGCTGGTTTATGCACGCCTGACAGGGTGGGGGCAGGATGGGCCTTACGCGCAGATGGCGGGACACGATATCAACTATATCGCATTGTCAGGCGTGCTCCACGCGATTGGTTCGTCAAGCGGACCTCCGGTGCCGCCGCTCAACCTTGTAGGAGATTTCGGTGGCGGGGCGGTCTACTGCGCCTTTGGCGTTGTAAGTGCCCTTCTGCATGCGCAGCGAACCGGGCAAGGGCAGGTGGTGGATGCAGCGATGGTCGACGGCGCAGCAGCATTGCTGACCATGGTTGTCGGCTTCCGGCGCGGCGGCATCTGGTCGTCCGAGCGCGGCGACAATATTGTCGACGGCGGCGCGCCCTACTATGCGGCTTACGAGACATCGGATCGAAAGTACGTTTCGATCGGTGCCATGGAAGACAAGTTCTACGAGCTGTTGTTATCCAAGCTGGGTCTCACAGACGACCAGGAGATGCGGCCGCACACCGATCGATCCAAATGGGCCTATCAGAGAGAGAAGTTCAAGAGGTGCTTTCTGACGCGATCGCGGGATGAATGGTGTGATCTGCTCGAGGGCACCGATACCTGTTTTGCTCCAGTCCTCACAATGGATGAGGCGAGCAGTCATCCGCACCTCAAGGCCCGGCAGACCTATGTCGACATGAACGGTGTCAATCAGCCCGGGCCTAATCCACGGTTTAGCCTTACGAAGGCCGCTGCATCGATAGCGCCCGCGGAACTCGGCCAACATAGCCGCCAGATCCTGACTGATTGGGGAATCCCTTCGGACGCGGTCGAAGAACTGTGCCGGTCAAATGTGGTCTTTCAGGCCGGCTAAAGGCAGCCTGTCCGTGAAACTCGTGAGGTCGACAGATTGTCCGACATTGAGGTGACCATTCAGGACAAGGTTGCGGTTGTGACGCTGAACCGTCCTGACGTTCGCAATGCGATGAAGCTGTCGATGTGGCAGGACATCGCATCGCTATTTGCACGGCTCGGCCGGGACGCCGATGTGCGGGCGATTATCCTCACCGGGGCCGGTGGCAATTTCAGCGTCGGCGCTGACGTGTCGGAATTCGCGAAGGTCCGGTCGAATATCGCGGAGAGCAAGGCTTACGAAGTCGCCGTCGATGCCTCATCGGATGCGATCGCGTCGGTGCCCAAGCCTGTCATCGCCGTGCTGGAGGGATACTGTCTCGGTGGCGGCTGTCATCTGTCGATGTCGTGCGATTTCCGTTACGCGCACGCCGGTACATCAATCGGCATTCCTGCGGCCAAGCTCTCGATTGTTTATGGCGTCCGTAGCACGCAGCGCCTGCTGGCGCTGGTGGGACTCACGAATGCCAAGCGTATTCTGTATTCGGCAGAGCGATATAGCGCTGCCGACGCGATGCGGATGGGATTGATTGATCGTGTCTGCGAGAATCCGATGTCGGACGCGATGGCCTTCGCGGCAGACATGGGCAGGTTGGCACCGCTGTCGGTGGAAGGCGCCAAGAAAATCCTGACGGGACTCTCGATGGGACCGGGCGTGCTCGATCTGAAGGATGCAGATGCCTTCATTGATCGTGCGTCTGCCAGTGAAGATTATGAGGAAGGACGGCGTGCGTTTGCCGAGAAGCGGCCGCCGGTGTTTCGCGGGAAGTGAGGTAGAAGCCATGAAGATGCATATGCTATCGGGCGGAAGGCTCCGCATGAGGAAGAGCATCTATTTCCCGGATGCCGATCGGGCCGAGATGATCGATCTGCCCGTCTCCTGCGCGCTGATGCGGCACAGCCAGGGCAATGTCCTGTTCGACACCGGCTGTCATCCTACGATTGCAGAGAATCCCGAGGCGCGCTGGGGCGCTGCCGCAAAGTTCATGACACCGGTTATGCCGCCGGGCGACAACGTGCTTACGAGTCTGAAGGCGGTGGGCCTCGGTCCGGATGATGTCGACGTTGTGGTCTGCTCGCATCTGCATACGGACCATTGCGGCTGCAACGAGTTCTTTAAGAAATCCACGATTGTCGTGCATGCCCGCGAACTCGAAGCCGCCAAGGCATCGGACGCCGTCAACAGCGGATACTTTGTGGCCGACTGGGATCACCCAATGCCAATGAAGACAATCGATGGACAACTCGATCTGTTCGGCGATGGAAGGATTGTTCTGGTTCCCCTGCATGGCCACACACCAGGCACCATCGGAGCGCTCATCAGGCTGGATCGCAGCGGCGAATTCCTGCTGGCGTCGGATGCGCTCAGCATTCGGGCCAATCTCGACAGGGATATCGTGCCAAAGAACACCAAGGATGCGGAACACTTCCTGAAATCATTTGAAGAGATTCGCCGGATAGAAAAGTCCGGCGCGACAGTCATCTGCAGTCATGACGACGCTCAGTGGAGCTCATTGCGCAAAGGCATAGAGTTCTACGACTGATCGCTCAGGTGCCTCGGATACGATTGGTGCTGAAATACGCAGAAGGAGGCGCGTTATCCGCGGGCCGGGCAACACGTCACGCCCACTATTTGCGGCACGATCAGTATGGCGGTGCCAGTCGGTCGGCTTGACGGCAATGACCTTGCTCGCGTGGGCTCGCTGACTGACAAAAGGCCAATGAGACTCTTGAGTTCGGGCGCGATGTCGCGCTCACGCGAGAGCTATTGCTTTTCATCTCCGAGCTGAAGCATGAATTTTCGTGCGGCTTGCAGGATTTCGTCTGAACGATTTGGGTCCGTCATGACACGCGACAACGTGACTGCGCCCACCATCATGCACATCAACGAAATGGCCAGCTCCTTGGAATCGTTGTCGCCAATTACTTCCTGAATATTGTCAAAGTACCTTGCAAGATGCTTGCTCATAATCTCGCGGTTTTGGTTGTTCGACCGGGCGACATCTCCCGACAGCGCGGATAAGGCGCATCCGGAGTCTGGATTGTCGCGGTGGAGCTTGCTCAGGTAGCTGTTTGCCACAGACTTGAGCGTTCGCTTGCCTTTCGCAGACCCGGACTTGATCGCGGATGCTTCGCCGTCCGTCAGCGCCTTGTCCAGAGCGGCGGCGACCAAGTCGTCTCGCGAAGCGAAATGGCCGTAGAAGCCGCCGTGCGTAAGGTCGACGGCTTTCATGAGGTCGCTGATGCTGACGCCATCGAGGCCTAGCTCGCGCAATTGCGTGGCGGCGACCTCCAGAATCCGTTCCCTGTTCCGTGCCTTATCTGCTTGCGAATGCCCCACGGCAAAATCCTTCGAACTTAGCGCTTGACGCTCAGCATGATAGTCATCATGCTGAAAGTGCATAATGCTTGTCATGCACTTTGTTGTGGGCACAGTACGCATGGCTCGCAGCAATTTCCATTGAATTTTCAGGCGAATACCGGGCGCGAGGTAGGACCTTGCTTGCCCGGATGCGTCCGCATGAGCCGGGAAACGGCCAGCATCAGGGGGAGCCGTTGAACTCACTGGTCCGGCAAACACCCATGCGAGCGCGATTTCCGCAATCACGAGGCGGGAGATGCCAGCGGCTTTATGCCGGCGAACTGAATGCTGCCGCCATCCTTATCTCTCACTGATTTCCTTTCTCATCCGCAAACTCCAGGAGCTTGATATGGCAGATACCCCAGAAAAAGCCGGCCGCGTGTATCACGAGACGCACGGTCATGTTCTCAAGGTCATCATCGACAACGCGGCAAAAAAGAACGCATTCAGTCCGGAGATGATGCGAGAACTGTCTGACGCGATCACGCTTCTCGATCGCGATGAAAACCTGTGGGTGGGCCTGCTTTGCGCGAATGGAGAGGATTTCACGGCGGGGCTGGACATGCCGAAGTTCTTCGGCCCCAAAGCCACCGTGAAGCCGCTTCCCGAGGGTAACATCGATCCGTTTGGCCTTCGGAGCCGATGCCGAAAACCCATTGTTACCGCGGTCCAGGGTATTGTCTTTACCATCGGCATCGAAATATCGCTGGCTGGCGATATCGTCATTGCCGCCGACAACTCGCGTTTCTGCCAGATGGAATCCAAGCGCGGCATTGCGCCTCTCGGCGGCGCGCATTTCCGTTACCTGACACGGATGGGCTGGGGTGACGCGATGTACCATCTCTTCCTGTGTGACGAGTTCAAGGCCGACCGAGCCCTCAAGATCGGCTTGGTTCAGGAAGTCGTTCCCGCGGGGACGCAGATCGAGCGAGCGATGGAAATCGCCCAGACAATCGCGAAGAATGCGCCGATCGGCATTCAGATCACCAAGCAGGCCGCGCTTCAGTTCATCGAGGCCGGCGAGAAGGCCGCAATCGATATCATTCCAAGTATTCGGGATCGGGTGATGAGCAGCGAGGATATGAAAGAGGGCATTCAGTCCTTCGTGGAGCGCCGCCAGGCTGTATTCAAGGGGCGGTAGCGCCGCCGCAGAAATACGCTCTGCTTGCTGGCCGATAAGGAAGGGAAGTGGGATAGTTCGGCGGACTGAGGCCAATTCCTATTGGTTTCAAGCTGGCCTACCCTCTCGAATCCAGGAGTGTATCCACGTAACTTGCATTATGCAAGTTATGTGGATACGTTCGTGAGAATTCAGAATGACATCTGCCCAGCGAGAGGAAACAACCGGTGAAACTTGCAACATATCGCCTCAATGACCGTGAACGGATCGCAATCGTGCATCAGGATGATGCGAGCCTGTTCGATCTGACGGGCGCCTCGGCCCGTGCCGGGGAGAACGATCCGGCCTTCAATTCCATGCTGGCATTGATTGACGGAGGCGATGCGGCGCTCGATCGCGCAAGATCACTGTTTGCGCGTTACGGCAGCGATCAGAACCTGTCGGTGCCTGTCAACGGAACGGAGATTCTCGCGCCTGTTCCGGAGCCGCGTCAAATGCGCGACGGCATGTCCTTTCCATTGCATATTCGTCAATCGCCGCGAGGTCAGCTCAAACTGAAAGCACGCACGGAAGGAAATGCTGCTGAGCTTGCGCGTCTGGAAGCTGAACCGCTCCCGGATCTGCCGGAAATCTATCGGAAGCAGCCGATCTATTACATCACCAATCGCTTCAGCGTGCAGGGCACAAACACCACGGTAAAATGGCCGCGTTACAGCAAAGTCATGGATTACGAGCTTGAGTTTGGCGTCATCACCAAGAACAAGGGCGCTAATATTTCTGCGGCGAAGGCGCGCGACCATATCTTCGGTTTCACGATCTTTAACGATTTCTCCGCGCGCGATGCCCAGCGCGTCGAGATGGAAGGGCGCCTTGGCCCAGCCAAAGGAAAGAGCTTTGACGGCGGAAATGTGCTCGGGCCGTGGATCGTGACTCCGGACGAGATCGGAGATCCATACAAGCTCAACATGGAAGTCCGCGTCAACGGCAAGGTCCGCTCGCAGGGTGTCAGCGATGGCATGTTGTTCTCGTTCGAGGAGATCATTGCCCATGTTACGCAGGACGAGACCCTGATGCCGGGCGAGTTCATCGGCTCGGGAACGGTAGGCAACGGGTGCGGTCTGGAGCTTGGCTGGTATCTCGAGCACGGGGACAGGATCGAGCTCGAAGTCGAGAAGATCGGCGTCCTGCGAAACCGCGTCGAGCGGCAGGATGTCTGATCTGCGTGATTTATAACTTGCAAAATGAAAGTCATTGACTAGTCTGCTCCTGGAAACAACCGGCGCGAATGAACGCGCCGGTAAACAGGAGGCGAACCTTGTCCGAGGAAGCACTGGTCACGCGCGAGCAGCGCGGGAATATCTCAATTATTACGATGGTGTATCGGCCCTACAATCTGCTGGGCCCCAAGCTGATCAACGCGATCGTAGGTCAGATCGAAGAGGCGCAAAAAGCCGGAAGCCGCGCGATTGTTATCCGTAGCGGCTTGAGGCATTTCTCCGCCGGGGCGGACCTCGATATTTTCGACAAGCGGGTTGCGGAAGGCACGGCAACGTCAGCAAGCGAAAATCGCCGCATGAGCGGCGTTGAATTCCTCCGCTTCATGGAACTGTTGCCGATTCCCCTTATTGCCAGCGTTCACGGTGTTTGCCTTGGCGGCGGCCTCGAACTCGCGTTGTGCTGCGACTACATCATTGCTGCGTCGTCGGCGAAGATCGGATCAGTGGAGGCAACCCTCGGGCTGCATCCGCTGCTTGGCGGCATTCAGCGTCAAGTGCAGCGAATTGGCACCTTGCGGGCCAAGGAGATGTCGATGCTTGCGCGCCGTTACGATGCTCCGACGCTGGAGAAGTGGGGCCTCATCAATCTGACCGTACCGGAAGAGTCGCTGGAGAAGGCGACAATGGCCATCGCCGAAGAGTTTGCGCAGGGACCGACACTCGCGCATGCCGCCACAAAGGAACTCGCTCATATAGCTGCCAATGAAGGCGTTGCCGCGGCCGACGAGGCGATGGTGCGGGTGCAGACTCCGATCTGGGCATCCGAAGACCTGAAGACCGGCCTTGCATCATTCCGCAAGAACGGACCCGGTCTTGCCAAGTTTGCGGGGCGCTGACATGAGCGGTCCTCTCAGCGGTCTTCGTGTTGTCGATTTTTCCCGCGTGCTCGCCGGTCCGCTATGCGCGCGCACGCTTCAGGACCTCGGTGCCGAGGTTATCAAGATCGAGCCGCCCAGCCCGGACGTCTCGCGCTTCGCATTTCCTTCGACCGATGGCATGTCGGGTTACTATGCGCAGCAGAATGCGGGAAAGCGCAATGTCAGCATCAATCTCAACGTGCCGGGTGCTTATGAGCTGGTGTTGAAGCTGTGCGACACGGCGGACATCATTGTCGAGAATTTCCGGGCAGGTACGCTCGGATTCTTTGGTCTCGACTATGAAACGCTGTCGAAGCGAAATCCGCGGCTGATCTATGCATCCATCACGGGGTATGGACAGGGCGGCCCATGGCGCAGCCGCATGGCGTATGCGCCAACCGTTCAGGCCGAGGCCGGTTTCACCGAAAATAGTGTGCGCCATTATGGCGAGGCGCTCACCGAGCCTCGGACTGATAGTCTGTCCCATGCCGACGTCTATGCCGGCCTGCAGGCCGTGATCGCCATTCTGGCCGCGCTCAACAGCCGACAGACCACCGGGAAGGGGCAATGTATCGATGTGGCGATGGCCGCGACTTTGCTCGCGGTCAACGAGCGCGCCCATGTCGATCTGTCCGATGACGATATCGGCGCGGAGCCGGCGGTGCTTGGCGCCACCGACTGCTCGTTCTTCTCCGGCCCGCAGGGTGAACACTTCACCGTCGCCACCAGTATTGTCGGGAGCCGAACATTCCCGTCATGGATGCGGGCGATGCGGCGGGTCGATCTGATGGACGATCCGAGATTTTCGTCTGCCGCAGCGCGGCGGCTGAACTTCGGTGTGCTGCATCAGATCATCCAGTCCTGGATATTGACGTTTCCTGATATGGCGACGCTCGATGCCCAGTTTGACGAAGCCAAGATCGCGATGGGCGAAATCCGGTCGATCAAGGATCTGACGAAATCGGAATGGAGCGATTACTGGGGCGCCGTGCAACACGTTTCCGACCGCAGTGGCGGCGAATACCGGTTGCCAGGCCGTCCATGGCGCTTCTCGGGAGAAGAACTGACTCCGATCGGGACACCCGCGTTCCAGGGTGAGCATAACCGTGTCGTGTTCGGTGAACTCGGCATCGGCCAATCGGAGCTTGATCGGCTGACCGAGGCGGGGGTGCTTGTTTCGCATCGCCGGGCTCTTGAGCCGGACGTGGTGGCCAAGCCATCCGAGGAATCAGGCCAGGCGGCCTGACTGAAATACCGATTGTTGAATTGCATAAGCGGCCGCGAGTTCTCGCGGCCGCAACGAGAAACTGTATCGGGAGGACATTGAGATGAAAAGAATAGCAGCTCTTTTATCCATCGCATGCACGGCTACGATTGCTCTGGCTCTCGGAGCGGCCGCGAGCGAAAAGAAATACGACACCGGCGCCAGCGATACTGAAATCAAGATCGGTAACACGATGCCTTACAGCGGGCAGGGGTCGGCGTGGGGTTTACTCGGGAAAGCGGAAGCCGCCTATTTTGATAAGGTGAATGCGGAAGGTGGAGTCAACGGGAGGAAGATCAGGTTCATCAGCTACGACGATGCCTACAGTCCGCCGAAGACCGTCGAACAGGTGCGCCGGCTTGTCGAGAATGATGAAGTCCTGCTGCTGTTCAGCACGTTCGGCGTTCCGACTAATACCGCCATTCATAAGTATATGAACTCGAAGAAGGTGCCTCAGCTCTTTGTTGGCGGCGGTGGGTCGAAGTGGAACGATCCGAAGAACTTTCCATGGACCATGGGTTTTCAGCCGTCGTTCCTGAACGAGGGCAGGGTGTACGGGCAATACATCGCAGCCAATCATCCCGGCGGAAAGATCGCTGTGCTGTATCAGAACGATGATTACGGCAAGGACATTCTGAACGGGCTGAAGCAGGGGCTCGGCGCGAAAGCTTCAATGATCGTCGCGGAATCGAGCTATGAAGTGTCCGTTCCGAGCGTCGATTCCCAGGTTGTCGGGCTGAAGGCGAGCGGCGCCGACATCTTCATGAATTTTGCGGGACCGAAGTTCGCCGCTCAGGCGATCCGCAAGGTGGCAGAACTCGACTGGAAGCCGATTCACGTTCTGAATATTCCAGCGGCCTCGATCGGAAGCGTCATTAAGCCAGCAGGCTTTGAAATCTCTCAAGGGATCGTCAGTGGAGGATTTTTGAAGGATGCCACCGATCCGGCCATGGCAAATGATGCCGGCGTCAGGACTTACCTCGCATTCCTGGAGAAATACTATCCGGGAGCTGACGTGACCGCGACCGGAAATACACAAGGCTATATCATGGCGCAGGCAATGGTGCAGGTGTTGAAACAGGCGGGGGATAACCTGACCCGGGAGAACATCATGCGGCAGGCTGCCAGCATCAAGGGTCTGGAACTCGACATGCTGATGCCCGGCATCAAGATCAGTACCGGGCCCGATGACTTCGCGCCGATCAAATCCATCCAGCTGCGGCGGCTGGTGGGCGAGCGGTGGCAGCCGTTCGGACCGGTGATCGAAGCCAATTCGGGTCCATAACCTCCGCAAGGCGGGCCGATGCAGGCCGCCGAACACTGGACATACCGGTATCCGGCTCTGATATAAGACAGATAACAGAGCCGGATTCGAGGATTGAAGTTGCGATGGCGGATGTGAAGCGGAGCCGCATAGCCAACAGGGAGTGTTCCGTCGCACGCGCGATGGAGGCGATTGGAGACCGCTGGTCCATCCTGCTTCTCCGGGAGGCCTATTATGGGGTCAAGCGGTTCGACGAGTTTCAGTATTATGTCGGCATCGCGCCAAATATTCTCAGCACGCGCCTGAAGAAGCTGGTCGATGCGGGCATCATGGCGAAGATTCCGCTGCCCGAGCACGCTGGCCGCTATGAATACGTGCTGACGGAAAAGGGCCGCGATTTCTTTCCCACCTATCTTGCTTTGAAGAAGTGGGGCGATGACTGGCTGGCCGAACCGGCCGGGCCGCAGGTGGTTTTCAACGATCGTTTCAACGGCGAGGAAATCAAGTATCCCGAAGTTCTCAATGCGCGCGGTGCGCCGCTTCGCCTTGAGGACATCGAAATCGTTCCGGGGTCAGGCGCCGTTCCGTTCAACCGGAAGCGATTTGGGGCGGACGGCAAGCCCGTTGCCGCGAAGCCTTCGCGTTCGTCCGGTAAGCGCTGATCACCCGTTCGATCAATCAAGCCCGCGGACAAACGAGATCAAGAGGTCGCTGACGTCCGACGGGCGCTCCTGCTGAATCCAGTGACCTGCGCCGGGTATCACAACCTTTTTGGTAAGGTTGGGCACATTGCGTTCGAGGGCCTCGAATTCCTCAGCCGCAATTTTGAGCACGCCATCCTTTTCGCCGGCGATAAAGATCGCTGGTTGCGAAAGTTTTGCGCCATCGAGGAACGCCGTCAGCGCCCAGTTGCGGTCCATGTTGCGATACCAGTTGATCGGTCCGCGAAAGCCCGAGATGCGAAACTGATCGACATAGTATGCGATGTCGTCCTCGGTGAGCCATGCGGGCAGTTTTGAAGGAATGGCAAGATTGTCCACCAGCCGGGTCGTCTTGTCGAACACCGCAAAGCCGTGACCGGACCAGTCGCCGGATGCTGTGTAAAGAACACCGAGAACTGTCTTGCGGTAATCTTCCTCGAGTTCTTTCTCGACATGGCCGACAGGTTGAAAATAAGCCTGATAGAAGTGCCGTTTTTGCGACATGGTTTCGAAGCGTGTTGCCGGCCTCACGGCACGGCGCGGAATATAGGGAACGCTTAGCAGGCCAACCGCGCGGAAGATGTCCGGCCGCAGCAAGGCCGCGGGAGCGGCGACCATCGATCCCCAGTCGTGGCCGACAATAATCGCCTTTTCTTCGCTGAGTGCGTGGACGAGGCCGACAAGATCTCCGACCAGATCAAGAATGCCGTAAGCATCGACCGCATGCGGAGCATCGCTTGTTCCGTATCCTCGCTGATCGGGCGCCACGACACGGTATCCGGCATTGGCGAGAGCATCAATCTGATGCCGCCATGAATACCAGGACTCTGGCCAGCCGTGGCACAGAAGGACAAGCGGTCCCGTTCCTTGCTCGACGTAGTGGAGCCGGACACCGTTGGTGTAGGCGTGGTGGTGCTTCAGCATCAGGATGATCCGTCAGGCCTTGAATGATGACAGCGCGCGGGCGACTTCCGTGCGGACGAGGTGTTTGCGATATTCCGACGAGGCGTAGTGATCGGACATGCAATCGGCTTGCTCGCTCGCGAGCCTTGCTGCCTCGTCGATATTCTCCCGCGTGAGAGATTTGCCGAGTAGAAATTGCGTTGCGCTGTCTGGGGTAAAGGCGTGGCTGGTCGCCCCTGTGATGCCAATGCCTGCATGCGCGACACTGTTCCCCTTGAGGCTGAGGGCAACTGCAACGCCGACGACGGCATAGCCGCTGGCCGGATGACGGATTTTCCGATACCTGAATTGCGTTCCCGTCAATGGACGGGAAATGTGGACTGCCGTGAGGACCTCGCTGGGGTTCAGCGCGGTCGTGAATATATCGAGAAAGAAATCCTGCGCGGTAACGTGTCTGCGGCCCTCGGGGCCTGTCAATTCCAGCTCGGCGTTCAGCGCAACGACCACGGCGGGCCAGTCGGCTGCCGGATCGGCATTGGCCAACGATCCGCCGATGGTGCCGCGATTGCGTACCTGAGGATCGGCGATGATATCGGCGGCCTGACGAAAGATCGGCAGAACCTCGTTGAGCGGATCGGACGCGAGAAGCTCGGCATGGGTGGTCAGCGCGCCAATTCTGATGGTTTCGCCGATCTCGACTCCCTTCAGCTCCTCGACATGACGAATATCGATCAGAAGTTTGGGCGATGCGAGCCGCAGCTTGAGGGTGGGGATCAGTGTATGCCCGCCGGCAACAAGCTTTGTGCCATCGGGATCGTCCTGCAACAGGGCGATGGCGTGTGAAAGCGATGTAGCCCGAACGTAATCGAAAGAAGCGGGGATCATGAACTTACTCCTGCGCGGGCTTTCTGAATGGCCGACCAGATGCGCGGCGGCGTCATCGGCATATCCAGATGAGATATATCGAGGGGAGACAGTGCATCGAGCACAGCATGAACCATGCACGGCGGCGCTGCGATTGATCCGCTTTCACCGATTCCCTTGACGCCGATCGGATTTGTCGGAGAGGGCGTTTCCTGGAACGATGTCCTGATGTTGGGAACGTGCTCCGCGCGCGGGACGGCGTAATCCAGAAGCGATCCGGTCATTAACTGCCCGGTGTCGGGATCGTAGTTGACCTCTTCAAATAGCGCCTGTGCAATGCCCTGCACCACCCCACCATGAATTTGGCCTGCGGCCAGTAGCGGGTTGATGATCGTGCCCACGTCGTCAACTGCGACATAGTCGAGAATGTCGACAATGCCGGTTTCGGGATCGAGATCGATGTAGGCCATGTGAATCCCGGACGGCGAACCCATCCCGACCGGATCGTAAAACTGGGTTTCGTCCAGACCTGGCTCCATCCCGTCCGGCAGTTTGTGGCCGACATAGGCCATGCGCGCGACCTTCGCGAAGGTTATCGGAGTAATGTCTGTGCCGGGAACGCTGAATTGCCCGGCGCTGTAGGACACATCCTTCTCGTCAATTTCCAGCATGCCAGCGGCGATCTTCTTCGCCTTGGCGACGATGCGCTGCGAGGAAACATGCACGCTCGATCCGCCGACGGCCATGGAGCGCGAGTTGAAGGTCCCATGGCCTGCCTGGACCTGCCGCGTGTCTCCCTGCACGATGTCGATATTCTCAATGGGAATCTGCAGGACGTCCGCTGCGATTTGCGCCAGCGACGTGTTGTGTCCATGTCCCTGGCTCATCGAGCCGGAGAATATCGTCGCTCGTCCGCTGGAATCGATGCTGACCCGTGCGCTTTCCCATCCGCCGCGATTGAATCCCAACAATGACAGGCGCCGCGATGGCGCCATGCCGCACATGTGCGTATACGCGGCAACGCCAATGCCACGGTAACGGCCCTGATCGCGGAGCCGATCGCGTTCCGCAACGCGTTCGTCGTACTTGAAGGCATCCAGAGCCTTTGCCAGCAGCCCTTCGTAGTTGCCGCTGTCATAGATCACCGCCGGCCCGTTGTAGGGGCGATGCGGGAAATCAGCGCGCGGGATAAAATTCAAGCGGCGTACGTCGACCTGATCGAGCTTGAGATGGCGGGCCACAGCGTCAATGGCGCGTTCCGCGATGTATCCTGCTTCCGGGCGGCCGTAGCCCCGGTATGCATCGACCGGAACGGTATTCGTCACCACCACCCGCGAGACAGCTTGATAGTTGTCGATCTTGTACGTGCCTGTGCCGAAGTTGATGGTATTCACTGTCGGGCCACCGGATGCCATGTTGGAGAGATAGGCCCCGACATTGCCGAGGGTCTCGACCTTCAGGCCCAGGATCTTTCCATCGTTGCGGAACGCGACTTCGATGGTTTCGGTATGAGCGCGTCCGTGGCTTGTTGACTGATGGCTTTCCGAACGCGATTCCCACCACTTCACCGGAGCACCGAGCCGGCGGGCGAGATAAGGACAGAGCAACTCTTCCGGATAGAGATGCATCTTGGCCCCGAAGCCGCCGCCGATATCCGGCGCAACCACCCTGAGCTGATGCTCGGGAATCCCTGCGGTTTCAGCAATCCAGCGCCGATGCATGTGAGGAACCTGGCTCTGGATATTCAGTGTCAGCGTGCCGTCGGGTTCGGGAACCGCAAGAATGGAACGGGTTTCCATGCAGGTCGGTATCAGGCGATTGTTGATGACCTGAAGCTTCACGATGTGGTCGGCTTCACCGGCTGCTTTTTTGTAATCGCCACCGCCCATTTTGTAGAACGTCGTGATGTTGTTCGGCACGTTCTCATGAAGCTGCGGCGCGCCGTCGCGAATGGCCTCTGCTTCGTCAGTTACGGCAGGGAGCACATCATAGTCGACTTCGATCAGGCCGGCCGCGTCGTGCGCCAGCGCCTGCGTTTCGGCAACGACGAGTGCGACGCATTCGCCGACAAAACGCACACGATCAATTGCCACCACAGGACGATCCGGGATCTTCGTGCCCGGAATCACCCAGTTGGGTTCGATCGCCCCGATCTTTCCGGCGAGGTCTGCGCCGGACAACGCAACACGGACGCCCGGTGCCGCGCGTGCCGCCGTCAGGTCGACGCTCTTGATTATAGCGTGGGCATGCGGAGACCGGACAATGGCCATGTGAAGCATGCCGGGCGCTTTCATGTCGTCGGTATAGCGGCCCTTTCCGGTGATGAATTTGAAGTCTTCGCGCCGGCGAAGCGGTTGGCCCATATACTTGATGGCGGATGCTTCAGTCATGGCGCTGTGCTCCAGCTGCGAGGGATTCCACCGCGCGAACGATGTTGTGATAGCCGGTGCAACGGCAGATATTGCCGGTGAGGTTGTGGCGGATATCGTCCTCGGTCGGATCAGAATGTTGTTTCAATAATTGCAGGACACTCATGATCATGCCGGGCGTGCAAAAGCCGCACTGCAGGGCGTGATGTTCATGAAATGCTTGCTGGATGGGGTGCAGGGTGCCGTCGCTGCCAGCGAGACCCTCGATGGTGGTGACCGACGCTCCGTCCGCCATCACGGCCAGTATCGTGCATGACTTCACCGCTTGTCCGTCGATATCGACGGTGCAGGCGCCACATTGCGACGTATCGCATCCGACATGGGTGCCGGTCAGGTTCAGATCGTCGCGTAGCAGGTGAACGAGCAGTATGCGTGGCTCCACCGAGACGCTGTGATGCAGGCCGTTGACGCGCACCGACACGGCGTGGCGTTTCTCGTCGCTGTCGACCATTTTGTTTCCTCTCATATATTTTGTTGGCCGCGTTCGAAGCGGTTTGCCTGAGTTGGCGGTGCCTGCTCAGGAGAAGCTGATATTCGCTATCTCGATATTGACGGGCACTGGCGTTGCCATCGTAGTGCCGTCCGGATTCCGGCGAAATGCACGTCGCTTTGTTGCAATCTTGATGCCGTCGAACGTCTTGTAATCTTCCACGTAGTGCGCTGTCGGAATGTTGCCCGCCACAATCGCGCTATAGTCGAGGCGGCAGACCAGGCCATCGGTATTGATGTGAAAAATCTGCTCGGGGCAGTGGGTCGCAACAGTATCGGGGAAGATTACCTTGAGGCGGCGCCGCACTTCGCCGTTCTCGTTCCAGGGGTCGATTTCCTCGGTCTCGAATCCCGGCCAAGCGAACAGAAATGGCGTGCAGAGATAATTCCAGATCGCGTAGCCGCTGAAGTAAGCGAGATCCAGCACATCCCACGGTGTTTCCGGCTTGTGGTTTTCAAATGTTGACCGGGGATATTGCCGCTCTTCCAGAACCTGCCCGTCAAGGGTTTCGACGATCGTATGATCCGGCCGATACAAGCTGCGTTTGTCCGGTGCGGTGAACGGATGATAGCTGGTGAACTGAGTTTTCGTATCGACCGTCACATGGACGTCCTTCAACGCATCGGGCCAGCCTTTTCTGGCCCAAAGCAGGCCGGTGATGGACATATCCCCGTGGATGGACTTCATTTTATTCCAGCGATCGAGGCCTCCATGTGCTTCGATCACGAGGTCGCGAAGGTTACTCATGTTCATTTGCTTTCCGCTTTTGCCCGAACGCTCGAGGCAGGAAATGCTGGACAATGAGTAACTCTAATTATAAGAGTTACTAGGAGGCAAGTCTTTTATGAGATCGAAAGGCTTTGAAGGAATGGCGTGCTCCATCGCCGGCGCTTTGGCCGTGATAGGGGATCGCTGGGCTGTGCTGATCTTGCGGGACCTGTCGCTTGGGCTCAGTAAATACGAAGACTTGCGCCGTTCAACCGATGTGACCAACGCGACGCTTTCCGATCGGCTGAAGCACCTTGAGGAGAACGGGCTTGTCGAACGAAGGCGCTATCAGGTGAATCCCGAGCGCTACGAATATGTTCTCACTTCAAAAGGACGGGATACCACCCTGCTGACGCAGGCCCTTCTTCAGATCGGCGACAAATGGTCTGCGTCTGGCGATGCGGGGCCGCCACTCAAGTTCGTCAACCGGAAGACTGGCGGCGCGGTAAAGTTAGCCTTGGTTGATCAGAAGACAGGGGAGGCTGTTCGCCTCGGTGACCTTCAGCCGGAGCCCGGTGCGGGCGCCGATGACCTTGTTCACTGGCGTATGACTTTTTTGAAGAAATAGTTTTGAAGCCGATGGAAGCGGATGGAGTCAAATCGATCCGTACTCATCTGCATATCAATTGTCGCCTATTTCGGGGAAGGACTAGGCATTGCTGCTGGGCTTTTGCGATTCCTGGCGGTGCATTCCGAGTGACGCCGAGAGGCGTTCGGTGATCTTCGGCATCACGCCTGGCAAGCTTCGGTCGACGCCATAAACGAATCCCGGAAAATCAAGCGGCGTCAATTGAGCCGAAATCGCTTCGTGCTGGTCTAGAGAAAGGATCTGAGCCGGATCGCCAATGGCTATCCAGCCGATCGGCACCACTGCACCCGGTTCGAGGCGGGTGCGCAGGTGAACAATGCCATTGATCCGGATTTGAGATCTGCGTCCGACCTGCGCTCCATGGAAAATGGATGCTCCGGTCGCAATGAAGACTTCATCGCTGATGTCGGCTCCCACCACATGAGTATGAGGACCTACAACGCAGTGATCGCCTATCTTGCAGGGATGTTTGGCCGTGGCACGGATAGCTGCATTTTCGAGCACGATACAGTTGCGGCCAATGCGAAGGGACCCGCCGGCTTCGGCAACGAGGCGTGCGCCATGCATGATCCGACTGCCTGCGCCGATGACGACATCGCCGCATATCGTTGCATCCTCGGCAACCCATGCATCGGGATTGATGGAGGGCGTATGCGTTCCATAAGAAAGGATCATCGCTCTGCTTCTTTCTCCAGCTCGGCTGCGCGGCAGCCGATCGGGCAAACTTCGGGACCGCAAAGATCGTGCTCACAGAGCCGGCATGTCGTTCTTGCGAAGGCGCGGGAAGTCGTCGCGCCAGCGAGAATGGTGTCCATCAAAGAAACAAACAGGCGTCTCTCATCCGGGGGTAGGACGCGAAGCAGTTCGTCGAGCGCCGCGAGCCGGTGGGCATGCAGCTCCATCACCTTTGCGTGGCCGGCCTTCGTTAATGTCAGTGGGGTGACACGGCCTTCCGACTTTCCGCGTGCAATGAGCGCTTGCTGTTCCAATCCATCGATCAGCCGTACGGCGGTTGGCTGACTGACATCGACGATCCTGGCGAGTTCCGTCGTCGTCAGTCCCGGTTTGAAATGCAGCATCGAGAGCAGCGCCGCCGCGCTCGGCGAAAGACCCGCAAGGCTCGTCTCCGTTCTGTCGCGGATCATCGCGCCGAGTGCGCCTAGCTTGTTGGCCTGCAGTAATTGCATAGCCTATGCATATAATAATCCGGTTTCTTGTCAAGCCGCCAACACGCAGGTGCGCGTGATGGAATGCCGGGGCATTTTTCCGGGATCATCTGCGCGGGCGGATGGACGGCACGTACTTTATGAGGCGGGATCGTCGATCAGCCGTTGCGGCTGCGCGAAGACGGCAAGCTGATCCCTGTCGTAGATGACGATCTCTCGCCCGCGAATCCGGACACCGTGATCGGTGAGGTATGCGAGGTTGCGTGAGAGATTTTCCCGCGTGGTCCCGATATGGGATGCCAGCGTGCCGCGGTCGAAGGGAATCACGACATTTCCCTGACGGGTATCTTTCTGCGCTTCGGCCAGTATCCAGTTGGCAAGCCGCTCGACGCTTGACCTTGTCATGTATCCCTTGAGCTTCTTGACCGAGCCGCGATACGCGAAGGCCAGTTCTTTCGCGACCATGCGGGCAAAGGCGACATCCTGATCGAAAATCTCGCGTACGCGTTTTGCGGGGATCAGAAGAACGCGTGACTCGACCAGCGTTCTCGCCGAGTTCAGATAGGGCTGGTCACTGATGATGGCCGCCAGAATGAAAGTCGAAACCGGATTAATGAGTGAGATGCCCCATTCTCCGCCATCCTGCTCCGTATAGATTTCAGCCAGGCCATCTATCAGGACATGCAGAAAATCGGCTTGCGCGCCCTCGTGAATCAGTACGACGCCAGCGGGGAATTGCTGGAGCAGGGCAGCGTCCAGCAGGCGCTCCAGATTCTCGAGAGCCATCTCGGAAAACAGCGGCAATGTCCGCAATTGCTGGAGTTCATGGGGGCGCAACGACTTGGCTCCGGTTCAAGGCTGCTGGCCTTTTTGTGACATTTATCAATTTCGGACATCGTAACTATCATTTTGCGATGTGCAGAACGTCAAGCGAGAATGCCTGCTTTTATATAAGTCGATGCTAACCGGGTCCGGCTTGATCCAGCGCAAATCAATTCCCGCGCCGGGACGCGATCTCCAACCCATACAGGTTCTGGAGATGCGTTATGAGCGGGTCAAGTCCAGTCAGTGCAGCTTCGGGTCGGGCGCTTTGGCTCTCGACCATTTCATTCACGATCTGCTTTGCAGTGTGGACGATTTTCTCGATTATCGGCATCCGCATCAAGCAGGAGCTGGGTCTGAACGAAACCCAGTTCGGGCTTCTGGTCGGTACTCCCATCCTGAGCGGATCGCTCATCCGGCTGATCCTCGGCGTGTGGACGGACCAGTACGGCGGACGGCGCATTTACACGATTGTCATGCTGGCCGCGGCTATCGCGACCTACCTCCTGACGTGGGCGCACACTTATCCGCAGTTCCTGATCGCGGCGCTGTTTGTTGGTATTGCCGGCGGCGCATTTGCTGTTGGCGTCGCCTATGTGTCCCGTTTCTATCCGATGGGAAAACAGGGCACGGCGCTTGGCATCTTCGGCGCGGGCAATGTAGGTGCGGCAGTCACAAAATTTCTAGCGCCGTTTGTGCTGGTTGCCTATGGCTGGCAGGCCGTTGCGCAAATCTGGGCGCTGGCGATCGGCGCGATGGCCATCATCTTTTGGCTGTTCTCGGAAGAAGATCCGGTCGTCCTCGCGCGGCGGAAGAATCATGAGAAGCCAAAGAGCGCGTGGCTTGAACTCGAGTCCCTCAAGAACGTCCAGGTCTGGCGTTTCTCGCTCTACTATTTCTTCGTCTTCGGCGCGTTCGTCGCCCTGTCCCTGTGGCTGCCGCAGTATCTGATCAACGTCTACGGCGTGAACATCAAGACCGCCGGCATGGTCGCAGCCGCGTTCTCGTTCCCCGCCAGTGTATTTCGCGCCTATGGCGGGCACCTTTCGGACCGTTATGGCGCTCGCCGGGTGATGTATTGGACATTTCTCGTCAGCGTGGCGTGCACATTCATCCTGTCCTATCCGCCGGCGGACTACATTGTGCGCACGACGACGGGCCCGGTGAATTTCCATATGGAAATGGGCCTCGTGCCGTTCACCGTCACGGTGTTCGTGCTCGGCTTCTTCATGGCGCTGGGCAAGGCCGCTGTCTTCAAGCACATCCCGGTTTACTACCCGAACAATGTCGGCGCCGTTGGCGGACTGGTCGGCATGATTGGTGGACTGGGCGGTTTCGTACTGCCGATCGTGTTCGGCGTGCTCAACGATCTGACCGGATTGTGGACGAGCTGCTTCATGCTGCTGTTCATTCTGGTGGTGGCGTCACTCGCCTGGATGCATCTCGCGATCCGCCAGATGGAGCGCGGGGTTACGGGAGAAGCGCTCAAGAAGCTGCCCGAGCTTCCGGAAATGGAAGAAATCCATAAGCCGGAACATATCGGCGCCTTGTCGGGCGCGGTGCTGACCGACTGGCGTCCCGAGGACAAGACATTCTGGGAGACGACCGGGCGCGCCATCGCGCGGCGCAACCTCTGGCTATCGATCCCGTCGCTGCTGCTGTCATTTGCGATCTGGCAGGTGTGGTCGGTGGTCGTGGCGAAGCTGCCGTCGGTCGGCTTCAAGTTCACCACGGCAGAGCTGTTCTGGCTGGCGGCACTGCCGGGCATTTCCGGCGCGATATTGCGCATCTTCTATTCGTTCATGGTTCCGATCTTCGGTGGACGGCTGTGGACTACGCTCGCAACTTGGTCGTTGATGATCCCGGCCGTCGGCATCGGCTACGCCGTGCAGAATCCATCGACGCCTTACGCACTATTCCTGCTGTTGGCGCTGCTATGCGGCTTCGGCGGCGGAAATTTCGCGTCCTCAATGGCGAACATTTCCTTCTTCTTCCCGCGCTCCGAGAAAGGCAACGCGCTCGCGCTGAACGCCGGCCTCGGCAACCTTGGCGTCAGCACCGTGCAGTTCGTCGTGCCGCTGGTGATCACGGCAGGTGTGTTCGGTTGGTTCGGAGGCGATCCCGCGATGGTGACGAGCGGTACGCAGCAAGCGCCACTCTGGCTTCAGAACGCGGGCTTCATCTGGGTGCCGTTCATCGCTGCGAGCGCCTTTGCAGCGTGGTTCGGGATGAATGACATTGCTTCCGCAAGAGCGTCGTTCGCGGATCAGGCGGTGATCTTCCAGCGCAAGCACAACTGGATCATGTGCTGGCTTTATACCGGGACCTTCGGCTCGTTCATTGGCTATTCCGCGGGCTTCCCGCTGCTGGCGAAGATCCTGTTTCCTGACATCAACGTATTGCCCTTCGTCTTTTTGGGACCGCTGGTCGGTGCGCTGTCACGCTCTGCGACGGGCTGGGTTGCCGACAAATGGGGCGGTGGACGTGTCACGCTGTGGGTGTTCGTGGCGATGATGATCGGTGTTGCCGGAATTCTCTACTTCATCGGCATCAAGGATCAGCCGGGCGCGTTCTGGGGCTTCTTCGCCATGTTCCTGTTCCTGTTCTTCGCAACAGGCGTCGGTAACGCGTCGACCTTCCAGATGATCCCGAACATCATGCGCAAGGAAATCGACCGCCTGATGCCCGGAGCCGATGCCGCGACCCGCATGCGGCAAGCGGAAAAGGAGTCGGCTGCGATCACCGGCTTTACTTCGGCCATTGCCGCCTTCGGCGCGTTCTTCATTCCGAAATCCTACGGAACGTCGATTGATCTGACCGGCGGCGTGCAGGCCGCGCTGTGGGGATTCTTCATCTTCTACGTGACGTGCGTGTTGATCACCTGGGCCGTCTACACCCGCAAGGGCGGCCTGCTTCATGACATCGAACGGCGCGGCGCGACCGCACCGCTCGTCCAACCTGCCCAGTGAGGAGAGGCTGATGAGCCATTTTCTGGACCGGCTTACATTCTTTACGCGAGCCAAGCCTGAGTTTGCCGGCGGACACGGCATCACGACCACCGAAGACAGGTCGTGGGAGGACGGTTACCGGAAGCGCTGGCAGCATGACAAGATTGTCCGCTCCACGCACGGCGTGAACTGCACGGGCTCCTGCTCATGGAAGGTTTATGTCAAGGGCGGCATCGTCACCTGGGAAACCCAGCAGACGGACTATCCGCGGACGCGGCCCGATCTGCCCAATCATGAGCCGCGGGGATGTCCACGCGGGGCCAGCTATAGCTGGTATCTCTATTCGGGCAATCGGGTGAAATATCCGCTGGTCCGCTCGCGGCTGTTGAAGTTGTGGCGCGATGCGCGCGCCACGCTCACACCGGTCGCGGCCTGGAAGTCGATCGTTGAGAATCCGGACAAGCGCGCGTCCTACGTCAAGAAGCGCGGCCTTGGTGGTTTCGTGCGGGCAAGCTGGGACGAGGTCACCGAGATCGCGGCGGCGGCGAATGCCTACACCGTGAAAAGCTACGGGCCGGATCGCATCTTCGGCTTTTCGCCGATCCCGGCGATGTCGATGGTGAGCTACGCTGCAGGTGCGCGGTATCTGTCGCTGCTGGGCGGCGTCTGCATGTCGTTCTACGACTGGTATTGCGACCTGCCGCCGGCTTCGCCGCAGACATGGGGTGAACAGACCGACGTTCCCGAAAGTGCCGACTGGTACAATGCGGGGTTCCTCATTCTGTGGGGCTCCAATGTTCCGCAGACGCGGACGCCGGATGCTCATTTCTATACGGAAGCGCGCTACAAGGGCGCCAAGAGCGTCGTGATCTGCCCGGATTATTCGGAAGCGTCGAAATTCGCCGACCTCTGGATGTCGCCGAAACAAGGCACTGACGCTGCCGTCGCGATGGCGATGGGCCATGTCATTCTGCGCGAATTCCACATCGACCGGAAGACCACGTATTTCAACGATTACGTCCGGAAATACACCGACATGCCGATGCTAGTGCGGCTGGTGAAGCAGGGCGCATATTATGTGCCGGAGCGCTTCGTCCGCGCGTCGGATTTCGTCAACGGTCTGGATGAATCCAACAATCCGGAATGGAAGACGGTCGCATACGATGAGACGTCCGGCGAGATCGTTGTTCCCAACGGGTCTGTCGGTTTCCGCTGGGGTGAGAAAGGAAACTGGAATCTCGAGGAGCGAACCGCGAAGGGAGCCGAGACCAGGCTTCGCCTCTCTCTGATGGAAACGCAGGACGATGTGGCGCAGGTCGGCTTTCCGTATTTCGGAAACCGCGAGCACGATCATTTTCTCGGCACCGATCATCCCGACGTGCTGACGCGCAACATTCCGGTGAAGATGCTTCAGTTGAAGGACGGCGAAACGCTGGTTGCGTCGGTCTTCGATCTGTTCGTCGCCAACTACGGCGTGGATCGTGGTCTGGGCGGAACGCATATTGCCGCGGGCTATGACGATCTCGCGCCGTACACACCGGCCTGGGCGGAGAAGATCAGCGGCGTACCGCGCGATCAGATCATCACGGTGGCCCGCGAGTTCGCGCTGAATGCCGAAAAGACCAAGGGGCGCTCGATGGTGATCGTCGGTGCCGGTCTGAACCACTGGTACCACATGGACATGAACTACCGCGGCATCATCAATATGCTGGTGATGTGCGGCTGCGTGGGCCAGTCGGGTGGCGGCTGGTCGCACTATGTCGGACAGGAGAAGCTGCGGCCGCAGAGCGGATGGGTGCCGTTGGCCTTTGGCCTCGACTGGAATCGCCCGTCGCGGCAGATGAATTCGACATCCGCGTTTTATGCCCACACCGATCAGTGGCGTTATGAAACGCTCGATGTGACGGAGGTTCTGTCACCGACGGCGCCGGCAGGTCCGTGGGACGGCGCGCTGATTGATTATAATGTACGTGCCGAACGCATGGGCTGGCTGCCGTCCGCTCCGCAGCTCCAGACCAATCCAATTGAGGTCGCCAAGCAGGCGGCAGCATCCGGCCTTGAGCCGAAGGACTATATCGCGAGATCACTGAAGACCGGCGAACTGAAGCTCGCTTGCGAAGACCCGGACAATCCGAAGAACTGGCCGCGCAATCTCTTCGTCTGGCGCTCCAATCTTCTGGGCGCCTCGGGTAAGGGGCATGAGTATTTTCTCAAGCATCTGCTCGGCACGAGTCACGGCGTGCTCGGAAAGGATCTTGGACACCACGGCGCCAAAAAGCCGAATGAGGTCGTCTGGCACGAGGACGCGCCCGAGGGGAAACTGGATCTGCTGGTCACGCTCGACTTCCGCATGTCCACCACCTGCATGTATTCGGACATCGTGTTGCCGACGGCGACCTGGTACGAGAAGGACGACCTCAACACGTCCGACATGCATCCCTTCATTCATCCGCTGACGGCGGCGATCGATCCGGTCTGGGAATCCCGCACCGACTGGGAGATTTATAAAGGCATCGCCAAGGCCTTCTCGAAGGTCGCGCCCGAGGTGCTGGGCGCCGAGAAGGATGTCGTGCTGACACCGATCATGCACGACTCTCCCGGCGAGATCGCGCAGCCTTTTGACGTGAAAGACTGGAAGAAGGGTGAGATCGATCCAATCCCCGGCAAGACCATGCCGGCTGTTACCGTGGTCGAGCGCGACTATCCGAACATCTACAAGCAGTTTACCTCGCTCGGCCCGCTGATGAGCAAGGTCGGCAACTTCGGCAAGGGCATGACCTGGAACACCGAGCATGAGGTCGATCTGCTCAAGCGGCTGAACGGTGTCGTGACCGAGGAGGGGCCGAGCAAGGGCCTCGCGCGGATCGATACGGCGATCGATGCCTGCGAAGTTCTTCTGAGTCTTGCTCCGGAAACCAACGGCGAGGTTGCGGTCAAGGCCTGGACGTCGCTCGGCGGGTTCACCGGACGCGATCATACGCATCTCGCGATCCCGAAAGAAGATGAGAAAATCCGGTTTCGCGACGTGGTGGCGCAGCCGCGCAAGATCATTTCCTCGCCGATCTGGTCCGGATTGGAGTCCGAGAGCGTCTGCTACAACGCCTGTTACACCAACGTGCACGAACTGATCCCGTGGCGCACGCTGACTGGTCGTCAGCAGCTCTATCAGGATCATCTGTGGATGCGGGCCTTCGGTGAAGGATTCTGTGTCTATCGTCCGCCGATCGATACCAAGACAGTGAAGCCGGTGATCGACCGCAAGCCGAACGGCAACAAGTCGGTGGTGCTGAACTTCCTGACGCCGCACCAGAAGTGGGGCATCCACTCGACCTATACCGACAACCTTCTCATGCTCACGCTGTCGCGTGGCGGGCCGATTGTCTGGATCAGCGAGGCCGATGCGAAAGGCGCCGGCATCGTCGATAATGACTGGATCGAGGTTTACAACACCAACGGTGCGCTGGTCGCGCGTGCGGTGGTTTCCCAGCGCATCAGACAGGGCATGTGCATGATGTATCATGCGCAGGAGAAGATCGTGAACGTGCCCGGCTCCGAACAGACCGGCCAGCGTGGCGGAATCCATAACTCCGTCACCCGCGTCGTTCTCAAGCCGACGCACATGATCGGCGGATACGCCCAGCAGGCTTATGGTTTCAATTACTACGGCACCGTCGGCTCGAACCGCGACGAGTTCGTCGTCGTCCGCAAGATGGCGAATGTCGACTGGCTCGATACGCCATCGGCGACAGCTCCCAGCCTGGAGGCAGCAGAATGAAGATCCGCGCTCAAATCGCGATGGTGCTGAATCTCGACAAGTGCATCGGGTGCCACACCTGCAGCGTGACCTGCAAGAACGTCTGGACCAGCCGCGAAGGCATGGAATACGCGTGGTTCAACAACGTCGAAACCAAGCCTGGCATCGGTTATCCGAAGGACTGGGAAAACCAGGCGCGTTGGAAGGGCGGCTGGTCGCGCAAGCGCAACGGGTCCATCGCGCCCAAGATCGGCGGCAAGTGGCGGGTGCTGGCGAATATCTTCGCCAACCCCGATCTGCCGCAGATCGACGACTATTACGAGCCGTTCACTTTCGACTATGAGCACCTGCAGAAGGCACCGGAGATGTCGGCGATGCCGACCGCCCGTCCGCGCTCGCTGATTTCCGGCGAGCGCATGCAGAAGATCGAGTGGGGACCGAACTGGGAGGAGATTCTCGGCGGCGAGTTCGCCAAGCGTTCGCAGGATTACAATTTCGAAGGCGTGCAGAAGGAAATCTACGGCCAGTTCGAAAACACGTTCATGATGTATCTGCCGAGGTTGTGCGAGCACTGTCTCAATCCGGCTTGCGTGGCGGCATGTCCTTCGGGCGCGATCTACAAGCGCGAGGAGGACGGCATCGTCCTGATTGATCAGGACAAGTGCCGCGGCTGGCGCATGTGCGTTTCCGGATGTCCCTACAAGAAGATCTATTACAACTGGTCTTCTGGAAAGTCGGAGAAGTGCATCTTCTGCTATCCGCGCATCGAGGCCGGTCAGCCGACCGTGTGCTCCGAGACCTGCGTGGGGCGTATCCGGTATCTCGGCGTGGTGCTTTACGATGCGGACCGGATTGCCGAGGCAGCCAGCATGCCCGACGAGCGCGATCTGTATCAGGCCCAGCTCGATGTGTTCCTCGATCCCAACGATCCGAAGGTGATCGCGGAGGCGGAGCGGCAGGGTATTCCTCATGCGTGGCTGGAAGCCGCGAAAATATCGCCGATCTGGAAAATGGCGATGGAATGGAAGGTGGCGTTCCCGCTTCACCCCGAATACCGGACATTACCGATGGTGTGGTATGTGCCGCCGCTGTCGCCCATTACGTCCGCTGCGTCCGCCGGGAAGATCGGACTCGACGGAACGATGCCGGACGTCAAGTCGCTGCGCATTCCGATGAAGTATCTCGCCAACCTGCTCACAGCCGGAGACGAGAAGCCGGTGACATTGGCACTGGAGCGCATGCTGGCGATGCGCGCCTATATGCGCGCCAAGACCATCGATGGCGTCGTCGATGAGGCGATCGCGCGGCGGGTGGGCCTGCAAGCTGCGCAGATCGACGAAATGTACAAGATCATGGCAATCGCCAATTACGAAGACCGTTTCGTCATTCCGACCGCCCATCGCGAACTCGGTGCCGATGCCTACGACATGCGTGGTTCCTGCGGCTTCACGTTCGGAAACGGATGCTCGGGAGGCGAGAGCGAAGTCAATCTGTTCGGCTCGCCGCGTAAGGCAAGAACTCCCATGGAGATCGTGTGATGAAGACGTTCAAGGTTCTTTCCGCGCTTCTCACCTATCCGTCGCATGATCTGATCGCAGCCGCGCCGGAATTCGCAGGCGTGCTGGATTCGGAAAACCTCGTGCCTGCCGCCCAGCGAGGTGCACTCGACGGCTTGATCGGGGAAATCGCAACCGGCGAGCTTTACGATCTGCAGGAACGCTATGGCCTGCTGTTCGACCGGACGCGCTCGCTGGCGTTGCATCTGTTCGAACATGTTCATGGCGAAAGCCGTGACCGGGGTCAGGCGATGGTCGACCTCAAGACATTGTACGAGAATTCCGGCTTTGCCATTGCAGCGAATGAATTGCCAGATTTCGTGCCGCTGTTTCTCGAGTTTCTGTCGACTCAGCCAGTGGAGGCTGCGCGTGATCTGCTCGCCCAGCCCGCGCATATCCTGGCCGCGATGGCCGAGCGGCTGGGCAGGCGCAAATCAAGTTACCAGGCCGTCTTCGATGCGCTCATGGCGATTGTCGCCGAAGCGCCGCAACAGGCGATAGTCGATGAACTCCTGAAAGGCCCTGATCCGGACCCGATGGACTTCGCTGCCCTTGATGCCGCGTGGGAGGAAGAGGAGGTGAAATTCGGCCCCGGAACGCAGGATCAAGCCGGATGCCGCGACACACTCGTCGCCCGCCTTCGCCACGCCAGACGCGCGGTTAATTCTTCGCCGTCCGTGAATTAGGGGAGATTGAAATGCGCGAGACGCTCAATTCCATCGTGTTCGGCTGGTATCCCTATATCTGCGTGACTGTTTTCCTGTTTGGAAGCCTCTTCCGGTTCGACCGCGAGCAATATACGTGGCGCACGGGATCGAGCCAGTTGCTCCGGCGCCGCCAGTTGACTTGGGGATCGAACCTTTTTCACATCGGAATCCTTATGATCGCAGGCGGCCATTTTGTCGGTCTGCTCACGCCGATCTGGATATTTGACATGCTGGGCGTGTCGCACAGCTTCAAGCAGATGCTGGCGATTGTGGTTGGCGGCATCGCCGGTCTCATGTGCCTTGTCGGAATTTCGTTGCTGACGCATCGCCGGCTGTTCGATCCGCGAATTCGCGCCAACTCGTCATTCGGCGATACGGCCATTCTGCTGCTTCTGTTCGCGCAGCTCCTGCTGGGGCTTTCGACGATTTTCGTATCGCTCGGTCATCTCGACGGCCACGAGATGGTGAAGTTCATGTCGTGGGCGCAGGGGATCGTGACACTGCAGCCCAATGCCGCGTCGTATGTCCTGGATGTGCATCCGATCTTCAAGGCGCATCTGGTGCTGGGCATGACCTTGTTTCTTGTCTTCCCGTTCACGCGCCTCGTCCACATGTGGAGCGCTCCGGTCTGGTATCTCGGCCGGCGCGGTTATCAGATCGTGCGTCGCCGTAGCGGCAGCGAAGCCTCATCCCCGCCAGTTCAACCTGCGGAGTAGGTCATGGATTGTTCTGTCTCGAATGCTATGCCGAAGCCAAAGACGATCAGCGTCAATGGCGTGGTGATTCCTCGCGAGGCGATTGCAAGGGAGGTCCAGAATCATCCCGCAGCTAAACCCATTCTGGCGTGGCAGGCCGCTGCCCGCGCCCTGGTGGTCCGGGAGCTTTTGTTGCAGGAATCCGCGCGTCTCGGCATCGATGCTGTACCGCTGAGCGATTCCGACGGCCGCAGGGAGACAGATGACGAGGCGGCGATGCGAACGCTTGTTGAGCGTGAAGTCTCGACCCCTGACCCAGACGAAGCAGCCTGCCGTCGCTTTTATGCACAGAACCTTCAGCGCTTTCGCTCCGGCGATCTTTATGAAGCCGCTCACATCCTGATTGCGGCTCCTCGCAACGATGCAGAAGCGAGAACCGCGGCGCGGGCGACTGCCGATACGATTCTTGCTGCCGTAAAATCGGATCGCACTGCTTTCGCGGACCTTGCCGCAAATCATTCGAATTGTACGACGTCAGCGTCTGATGGCGGGTATCTCGGCCAGATCACGCGCGGGCAAACGGTGGCGGAATTCGAGGCGGGACTGGAGCGGATGCAGCCGGGTGAGGTTGCTATCGTGGAAACGCGCTATGGATTCCATATCGTGCGCCTCGACCGCCGCGCCGAGGGACAGAAATTGCCTTTCGAGATCGTCCGCGAACGGATAGCCGACTATCTCATTGCCAGCGTCGAGCACCGCGCCATCGCACAATATGTGGCGATTCTTGCGGGCCGTGCAGACATCGCCGGCATCTCGCTTGCTGCCGCCGATACGCCGCTGGTTCAGTAGGGGAAGGGGCGTCTCATGCAACTCGGCGAGATCATTCGTGGCTTTAACGACGAGGCGAGCGCAGCCGAAGCGATGATTGCCTGCGGTGACGTCGTACTGCTGGCCCGGGTGGATTCCATGGCGGGCAGATTCAGCGAAAGCATCGGTGAATATGCGTCCGGCGCCGTGCGCCGGTTCGCAAACCTTGCCGGCAGTGAAGACTGGCTGGGCCTCATGAATGTCCTTGAGCGAACCACCGACCCGGGCGCGGGATGTCTGACCTACATGGTCGGCTGGTCACTGAAGCATGACGAAGCGTCGCAGGCGCCTTCCGCCGAGAAGGGCCATGGGCATTCCGGTTGCACCTGTGGAGGAAGCGGAGGCTGTTCATGAGTCTCGGACGCAACGCGCCAACCAATCTCACGGGATCGAAAACGCTCGCACGGATCGGCATCCTCGTGGTTTCTGACCGCGCGAGCCGGGGTGTCTATGAAGACAGAAGCGGAAAGGCGATTAGTGATTTTCTCGAGAAAGTCATCCAGTCGAACTGGATCGTCATCCTGAAGATCATTCCGGACGGTGCGGAGTGTGTTGCCAGCGCATTGATCGAATTATCGGACCGGGAGGGTTGCGATTTGATCCTGACCACCGGCGGGACGGGTCCCGCTCCGCGCGATCTCACGCCGGAAGGAACACGCATGGTCATCGGCCGCGAGCTTATGGGCTTCGGCGAACTGATGCGGCGGGTGAGTCTGGACCATGTGCCGACAGCGATCCTGTCGCGTCAGCTCGCCGGAATCCGGAATCAATCAGTGATCGTCAATCTGCCCGGCCGTCCAGAGGCTATCGATGTCTGCCTGAACGCTATCTTCCCTGCGATCCCGTACTGTCTTGAACTGATCGGGGCTCGTCCAATTGAGGTCAATTCCAATGTTTGCAATGCATTCCGCCCCGGCGCCTGATCTGACGCGGCAACTCGAATCGAGTCTCGCTGCGATCGTCTATCCAAACGACGAATATCCTGACGCTCTGTTCAAGTGGATCGTCAGCGAATGCGGCTTACGTCATTTGACGCTCTCGGGGGTTCTGCAGCACCCCGCCTTCGAAGGGGCCGACAGACGCTGCGATGTCTTGCTGGAGGATCTTGCAAGCGGCCACCGCACTCTGCTTTTTGAAAACCGCGGCGCGGGCGCGAGGGGATGTCGTCTTGATGCGGCGGCGCTGGTCGAAGCCTCCATGAAGGTTGAAAGCAGTCTTCAGAACGATCCTGATCTTCTTGTGCTGAACAAGTTCGGCAAGGTGGAATGCGATGGCGGCGGAATGTGCGGCCTGATGGCAAAAGCGCTGGAGCGCGGCATCCCCGCCATTATCGGAGTTCCGGCGCGCAACTTAAGCGCCTGGAGAGATTTTGCCGGGGAGTTCTCGATTGAATTCTCGGAAGACACCGACCAGATCGCTAAATGGCTTGCGAGACTCGAAGAAAAATCACTTTGCGGAGCGGGATAGTCTGTTCCGGCAGAGGTTGCGTAGGCACCTTCGTCCAAGGCCGATCGATAGTTCGGGGTTGCATTCAACGGGTATGCCCGCGAGCCCATGAGCCCGGATGTCTGCGCTGTATTGATACTGAGCGAGTGCCTGGACGGTCCGGGGCATTTATCCAGGGGAGGTGATCGGATGACCACTCAACATACGCCGGTGCCGCGCCTGCGGTCCTATCAGGGACCTGCGGTGCTGTCGTATGGGTTCAGGCCGTTTTTTCTGCTTGGAGCGATCTATGCCGGGTTGGCGATTCTGGTGTGGTTGCCGGTGTTTCTCGGGGAATTGATGCTGACCACGGCGTTTGCGCCGCGCGACTGGCACATCCACGAAATGCTTTACGGCTACCTGCCTGCGGTGATCACCGGATTTCTGTTCACAGCAATTCCAAACTGGACCGGCCGGTTGCCTCTTCAGGGCGCGCCATTGCTTGTGCTGGTCATCGTCTGGATTCTGGGCCGCTTCGCCGTGACATGTTCGGCACAGATCGGCTGGCTGGCGGCTATGGCGATCGACGTTGCCTTTCTGGCTTTGATTACGGCTGCGGCTGCGCGCGAAATCCTTGCTGGAAGCAACTGGCGGAATCTCAAGGTCGTTGCCCTGGTCGCGTTTCTTCTGGTCGGCAACATCGCCTTTCATCTCGAAGCACACTTTAAGGGTACCGCAGATTATGGCATTCGCGCGGGCATTGCGATTGTTGTCATGTTGATCGTGTTGATCGGGGGCCGGATCATTCCAAGTTTCACGCGGAACTGGCTTGCCCGTGAGAAGCCCGGGCGGCTGCCGTCGCCTTTCGCCGGTTTTGATGTCGCTGTCGTTGCCGCGAGCGCGGTGGCGCTACTCGCGTGGATTTTCTGGCAAGATGGGCCTTTGATCGGTGGCGCGTTTGCCCTGGCTGGAATGTTGCACATCGTCCGCCTCGGCCGATGGGCAGGCGACCGGACTTTCGGCGAGCGGCTCGTCCTGATTCTGCATGTTGGATATGCCTTCGTTCCTTTGGGTTTTCTGCTGGTTGCTGCATCTGCCTTCAATCTCGTTCCCGCAAGCGCAGGTCTTCACGCGTGGATGGCGGGAGCTGCCGGAGTAATGACGTTAGCCGTGATGACGCGGGCAAGCCTCGGCCATACCAACCGGCCGTTGACCGCTTCGCTATCGACACAGGGAATTTACGTTGCTGTTGTGGTTGCCGCGCTTGCCCGTATCTGCGCCGTCATCTCGCCGGACTGGAGCGGCCAGCTCCTGCATGTAGCAAGCTTCGCATGGGTCCTGGCATTTCTTGGCTTTGCGGCTTGTTTCGGTCCGGCGCTTCTAACCGAGGCGAAACGCCGATAGCGCCTGCGGTGCTATCTCGGTAACGAGAGGTGGCGGGATGCCTCTGTTGAGCGCCTTGATGCCGATTTGATCAGAATCAAGGACTGCTGTTCAGCAAAGGGGTAGTCTGTAATCTCCTGAAGAGGAGATCGGACAATGCCCGTCAATGCGATCATTCTTTCGGCTATCGTTCTGCTGTTCCTTGCCGGTCTCGGCACGGCTCTGTTGTTGGCAGATTCTCAGGCAAAGCCCAGCCGCCTGAAAGCCGGCTATCCCAAGCCGCGTCGCCGCGCTTTCTGAGCGTCGGGATCGGTGCCGCTGACACGTCGAGACAGACTCCACCTCCACCAGACGAGGTTCTTCCATGTCGCCGCAAACTCAATCTGACGCGCGCTTGCCGCTTTTTAGCGGTTTCATAGCTTGGACAAGAGGCCTTTCTTCGCGCTTCACCCGATCGCGCGAACTTCGATCCCTTGACTCGCAGGAGCTTGGAAGCATTGCGCGAGATCTTGGCGTAACGGTGCCAGAACTTTTCAGGCTGGCGTCTCAAGGTGCCAATATCGAGTGGCTTCTGGAGAAACGTCTCGCTGAAATGGGCTTGTCCGAAAGCCTCATGCGAGCGCGTCACCCCAAGGTCCTGCGTGATCTCGACCGCGTGTGCGGCAATTGTGCCTCGGCCAGGCGGTGCGCGAGCGACTTCGCTCATAATAGATCAGGCCGCTCGGAATACTGTCCCAATACCCAGACACTCGAGGCTCTTCAGAAAAACACCGAGGTTGATCGATAGGAAAATGACGAGGTCTTTCTGACCATGGCACATCGGGAGTGCCTCGAGCGGCCCTGCGACGTCACGCTGTGGTGCGATCTCTTCGCCCTCGAGAAGGGACTCAGCAGCGCATGGCATTGTCTTGCACGCTTCATCGGCCTTTCGCAATCAGAGTACCTGATCCTGATCGCGGTCAGTCAGGCTGAGCCGGAAAGCGAGGTCGGTATCGCCGAGATCGCTCGGCGATTGCGTCTCAGCAGTGCATTCGTCACGTTCGAAGTGGGGAAGCTGGTTCAGAAGGGCCTTCTGACGAAATTGCCGCACGCGACGGACAGGCGGCGTGTTCGCCTGCTTATAACCGAGTGCGGCCTGGAGAAGCTCGACAGCCTCACCTCGATTCAGGCGTCGGTGAATCAAGCGCTGTTCGCCTCACTTGATCACAAGGATCTGGAGAGATTGACGGTGATGATGGAAGGGCTGCGCCGCGACGCGGACCACGCCACACAGCTGGCTAGGTATCTCACAGCGTAGCGCTGCAAGCGCTTCTGTTTCCATTCGTCAATTCCCTTGTCTGGATGACGGATGTTGATCGTCCCCTGCGACGCTTGAAAATTATTCATCCAGATAGAGTGTTGGGCGTTCTCCGATTATGGAAGATGCTCGGCGCGCGCGGTGGGAGCTTTTCGAATCCGTAAACCGCAACTTCAAAAATATGAAATTATTCGGCATCGCACAGCGGGTTAAGAAAGGATGAAAGGCCGCCAGTGCGCAGCCGATTCAGAAGCACAGAAGCCAGCGGCTATTCCGGACGCGACCGTGCGTCCAGATCGCGTGATGGCGATACTTTTCTTCGCACTGAATTGGAGGTGAGGAGTCGGTAGAACAACGACCGTTCTGGTGTTGCGCCAGAAGCGGTCAAATCCGACCAGAGTCAGGACATGCTGAAGCGGCGCGAACTTTCAAATATCGGTTTGCGCCATGAGGCTTGGCGTTTTTGTCGAGCCAACGGCATCGCATCCGGCGGCTCGTTTCTGGTGGCGATACTTCTCTCTGCATCCGCGTTTGGGCAGACTGCCTCGCAGATCACGCCGCCGACCTTTCGTCCGAATGCCGAGCGGTCCAGCGGCGTCTCAATACAGGGCGCGCCGGGCCTTTCAGCTCCGGTCGGTGCAGAGAAGCTGACAGTCACGCTTTCAGGCGTGAGTGTGACTGGCGGGATGCCGCAGCTGGCAGGCGCGGCCGATGATCTCGAACGGCGTCTCACCGGGCGCATCGTCACCGGCGCGGAAATCTTTGCAGCGGCGCGCGAACTCGAGACTGCATATGCGCGGGCAGGCTACGTGCTCGTGCGCGTTATTCTTCCTCCGCAAAAATTGCTCAACGGAAGCAGGCTCAGGCTTGTCGTCGTAAATGGGTTCATCGAGCGTGTCGAAACCAGAGGCGTGCCGGATACGGTACGGCAGCGGATCAGCGGGCTGATAGGGCCGCTTACGGAACGCCGCGATGTGACATTGGCGGAAATCGAGCGGCGCGTGTTGCTCGCTGGCGATACACCCGGCGTCGTTCTGCGGTCGACGCTGGCTCCGGGGACGCGCGAGGGTGGCGCTGTCCTGATTGTTGAAGCCAGGTATCAGGCTGTCTCCGAGGTTTTGACGTTCGACAATACCTTGTCGAAAGCACTTGGCCGCACGGTGGTCGGCGCGGGCGTTGACATCAACAGCGCTGCGGGTTTTGGCGAACTGATCTACCTTCGGGCAAGCGGTCATCCCAATGACGGTGATAACAGCTTTGTGGACCGATATCCGCGCAACCGGACGCTTGCCGCAGGTTTCGTTCTTCCGCTCTGGATCGATGGCCTGACCTTCAATGCTGAGTATACCGATGCGAGGACGACACCCCGGGCCGTTGCCGGGATTCAGTCCACGGATACCTATGATCGCCTGTCGTTCCGCCTTCGTTATGCCTGGCTCCGTGGACGTTCGGCAAACTTCAATAGTGAGGTTTCCTTTGACGCGCAGGACGAGCAGCAGAGCCTGTTTGTCGCGGGAACGCCTGTGCCGCTGTCGCTCGACCGCCTGCGCATCGCCCGGATCACCCACGACGGCGATGTCTTCACGCCATGGGGCGCGACCGTGTCTGGCCGCGTGACGGCATCCTTCGGCATCGATGCATTCGGCGCAAGAACTGCATCCCAGGCAACGGCGGTGTTGCCGCTCTCCCGTCAGGGTGCTGACGCTGAATTCCAGAAACTGGATGCGTCCTTTGGATACAACCAGGTCTTGATGGATCATCTTGCGGTCAGCCTTTCGGCTCGTGTGCAATACTCGTTCAACACGCCTCTCCTCAGAAGTGAGCAGATCGGTATCGCCAACACGTCAGGCATTTCGGCTTTCGATGCCGGATCGATTGTTGGTGATCAGGGCTACGTTGTGCGGGGTGAATTACAGTCGCCTTGGAATCTTCCGCGAATAGCCGAGTTGGGGATTGGCGGCGTTGCTGTTCCTTACCTGTTTGGCGCATTTGGCGAAGTCTCGTTGCAGCAGCCGACTGCACTTGAGGCGTCGCGCATCCATGCTGTGTCCTATGGCGGCGGCATTCGTCTTGGTGGAGCCATGGCGGGAACGCTGTCGAACGGCTCGCTGAGCCTTGAATATGCGCGGGCAGAACGCAACGACGGCGTTCCGGCCAACAATCGCTTTACTGTCGTATCCGCGTTCAGATTCTAAGGTAGTCATGTCCAACAATCTTGCCGAACGCGTTTTGCTTCGCTCCTTCAAGTCGAGGTACGTGGCGGGTTGCTCTCATTTGACGCTTTTGCTGGCCGTCGCCGCGTTGGCGGGACGAGTGACACTGACGCCGGCGTGGGCACAAAATCTGCCTACGGGAGGCAGTGTTGCCGCCGGCAGCGTGGTTATCAATCAGCCTTCGGCCAATCAGTTGAACATCACACAATCGAGCCAGAGCGCGGTGGTGAACTGGCTTGGCTTCTCGATCGGCGCAGGAAGTTCAGTCAACTTTACCCAGCCGAACGCTTCCTCGGCGATCTTGAATCGCGTGACCGGAAGTGCGCCGTCGACGATTGCGGGATCGCTGACCGCGAATGGTCAGGTCTATCTGGTGAATCCAAACGGCATTGCGATCACTGGAAGCGGAGTAGTTAACACCGCAGGCTTCGTCGCGTCGACGCTGGGCATTGGCGATGGCGACTTCATGTCCGGAAAGCGGACGTTTACCGGGAACGGTGCGTCGGCGGCTGTCAGCAACGCCGGAGCGATCAACGTGGGGCGCGGTGGTTATGCTGCGCTGATCGGCGGAACGGTCTCCAACTCCGGCAGCATCAATGTTCCGCTTGGCAAGATCGGGCTCGGGTCAGGCGAACGTGCGACGCTGGATTTTTCTGGTGATGGATTCCTTCAGGTCGCAGTTCCGACATCCTCCCGCGACAGCGGCGCGCTCATAACCAACTCGGGAACGATCAAGGCCGATGGCGGCAGCGTCAATATCAGTGCTGCGACGGCACGCGAAGCTGCGCGCAACGCGGTGAACATATCCGGACTCGTGCAGGCTCGGTCTATCTCGGGGCGCGCTGGAGCCATTGTTATCGGCGGAGGCGAGGGTGGGCGCGTCGATATTTCCGGCCAGCTGAATACCGCGTCTCGCCGCCGTACTGGCGGAAATATCACCGTTACAGGCCGGGATATCAATCTGAAGGGTGCGACTTTGACCGCTTCCGGCAGGACCGGCGGCGGAACAGTTCGCATCGGGGGCGATGCTCAGGGACGAGGCTCCCTGCAGCAAGCGCAATCCCTCACCATGGATTCAAATACCAGAATCAATGCTGACGCGACCGGCTCGGGCAATGGCGGCAACGTGACGCTATGGTCGACCGGCACCACTAGTGTTGCGGGTCTTATTACCTCAAAAGGCGGAGCCGACGGCGGAAATGGCGGCACGATCGAAACATCCGGCCATACCATCGATTTTGCCGGTCTTCGTGTCGATGCTTCCGCGCCGTTCGGCACGACTGGCACCTGGTTGGTGGACCCGGTTGATCTGACGGTAGACGCGGGCGCTGCCGCAACGATCAGCAGCAATCTCGCCAGCAGCAACGTATCACTGCAGACGACTGCGACCACCGCGTCCGGTACGGGCGTACAGGCCAGTGGTCCGGGCGATATCTATGTCACCGCGCCGATCACATGGAGCTCAGCGAACACGCTGACGCTTTCAGCTTACAACAGCATCAATATCATTTCGTCGATCGCGGCATCGGGTAACGGCAAGGTCGTACTGACCACAAATAACAATATCGGCGGGTCGAACAGTGCGGGCGACCTGAATTTCTATGGCGGAGGCAATATCCAGCTTCTTGGAGCGAGCGCTGGCCTTACGATAAATGGAAATGCCTACACGCTCGTTCAATCAATGGCGCAGCTCGAAGCGATAGCCAGCAATCTGACAGGAAGGTACGCGCTCGCGAAGCCGCTCGATCTCTCGGGGAAGACCTACACGGACTCTGTCATTCCGTTTGTCGCCAATGTTGGATTCACCGGAGACTTCAATGGCCTCGGAAACACCATCAGCAACATGACGATTGTATCGACCACCTCGCCGAGTGTTGGGCTGTTCGCCCAGATCGGAGGGAATGGTAGTTTCAATTCAGGTGGGCGGGTTGAAAACCTTGGCATGATCGGGGGATCTGTATCGAGCACGTCCGGTAGCGCTTTTGTCGGGTCGGTTGCCGCTGCAAACATGGGCACGATCACCAACGTGTATGCAACCACGTCGGTTTCCGGAAGCGGAACGGGTGCTACTGTCGGTGGGTTGGTAGGATATAATTGGGGCACCATATCGAAGTCTCGCGCGAGTGGCGCCGTATCCGTACCGACCTCGAGTGTTCAGACCTGGGCCGGCGGCCTGGTTGGCCTCAATGAGGGCTATAGCGCCGGGAGCGAGATCGGCGTTATCAAGGATTCGTTTGCGACCGGCACCGTTTCAGGTGGCGGCGGAACGGGTGGCGTCACCTACGGAGGTGGTGCAGGAAGTTCGTCCGGCGGGCTCGTCGGTGAAAATCGCGGGTCCATCGTAACGTCTTATTCCACGGGAACTGTAACCGGAGGAGCCGGAACGTATATCGGCGGCTTGATCGGTGAAAACAGCGTCGACTCCGGGGCCGCCGCATCGGTCACCAACAGCTACTGGGACAGCAATACGTCCGGCATCGGCGGGGTGAACCATGGCGGCGGGTCGCCTCTGACGACGGCGACGTTGCAGAATGGCTCTCTGCCGACGGGATTCAGCAGTTCAATATGGAATGCGGCATCGGGCCGTTATCCCCTGCTTGGGCCACGAATCCTTACGATCAATCTGACCGCACAAAGCACCACTTACGGCACTCCCTATACGCTCAATCAGTCGGCCTATACCGAAACCGAGAATGGTGTAACGCTCACCGGTGGCAATATCGTCAGTCTGCCAGGCCTTACAATTACAGTCGCGGGGACGGGGACGTCTTCCGGCACCACCACCACGACCAATGCCGGCAACTATCTGCTCTCTGCGGCGGGTGCCTCCGCGTCCGGCTTCATCATCAGCTACGGGACGGCGCCTTCTTATTTGACGGTCAATCCTCGAGTGGTCACGCTCACCGGCACGCGCAGCTATAATGGCAGCACCAGCATCGCGGCGGGGATTCTGAGTGCCAGCAATGTGGTCGGCGCGGACAACATCGGCCTGACCGGCGCCGGCTCTGTGGCGTCGGCGAATGCCAGCGGGTCGCCGCAGACCCTCAATCTGTCGGGCCTGTCGCTCAGCAACAGCAACTACACCCTGACCGGCGGCACTGGCACGGTGACAATCACGCCGCTGGTTGTGAGCCTGACCGGCTCGCGCAGCTACAATGGCAGCACCAGCATCGCGGCCGGGATTCTCAGCGCCAGCAATGTGGTCGGTGCGGACAACATCGGCCTGACCGGCAGCGGCTCTGTGACGTCGGCGAATGCCAGCGGCACGCCGCAGACCCTCAATCTGTCGGGCCTGTCGCTCAGTAACAGCAACTACACCCTGACCGGCGCGTCGGGATCGGTGACCATCAACCCGCTTCCGGTGACACTGACCGGGACGCAGGTTTACAACGGCCTCACGGCGGTGACCGCGACGCTCAGCGCCAGCAACCTGATCGGCGGCGATACGCTGACGATCTCCGGAACGTCGACCGGGACACTGGCTTCTGCGAACGCCGGCGCGCAGGCGATGACATCGCTGGCCGGCCTGTCGCTGAGCAACAGCAACTACACCCTGACCGGCGGGACCGGCACGGTGACAGTGACGCCACTGGTGGTGAGCCTAACCGGATCGCGCAGTTATAACGGCAGCACCAGCATTGCGGCGGGGATTCTGAGTGCCAGCAATGTGGTCGGTGCGGACAACATCGGCCTGACCGGTAGCGGCTCTGTGGCATCGGCGAATGCCAGCGGCACGCCGCAGACCCTTAATCTGTCGGGTCTGTCACTGAGCAACAACAACTACACTCTGACCGGCGCGTCGGGATCGGTGACGATCAATCCGCTCCCGGTGATGCTAACCGGGACGCAGGTTTACAACGGCCTCACGGCGGTGACCGCGACTCTGAGCGCGAGCAACCTGATCGGTGGCGATACGCTGACCATCTCCGGCACACCGACCGGCACGCTGGCTTCCGCCAATGCCGGTGCACAGGCAATGACGTCGCTGGCCGGCCTGTCGCTGAGCAACAGCAACTACACCCTGACCGGCGGCACTGGCACGGTGACAATCACGCCGCTGGTTGTGAGCCTGACCGGCTCGCGCAGCTACAATGGCAGCACCGGCATCGCGGCGGGGATTCTGACCGCCAGCAATGTTGTCGGCGCGGACAACATCGGCCTGACCGGCACCGGTTCTGTGGCGTCGGCGAATGCCAGCGGCACGCCGCAGACGTTGAACCTCGCCGGTCTGTCACTCACCAACAGTAACTACACCCTGACCGGCGCGTCGGGATCGGTGACCATCAATCCGCTTCCGGTGACGCTGACCGGGACGCAGGTTTACAACGGCTCGACGGCGGTGACTGCGACGCTCAGCGCCAGCAACCTGATCGGCGGCGACACGCTGACGATCTCCGGAACACCGACCGGGACACTGGCGTCCGCGAACGCCGGCGCGCAGGCGATGACATCGCTGGCCGGCCTGTCGCTGAGCAACAGCAACTACACCCTGACCGGTGGCACCGGCACCCTGACGGTCACGCCGCTGGTGGTGACCCTGACCGGATCGCGCAGCTATAATGGCAGCGCCAGCATCGCGGGCGGGATTCTCAGCGCCAGCAATGTGGTTGGCGCGGACAACATCGGCCTGACCGGCACCGGTTCTGTGGCGTCGGCGAATGCCAGCGGCACGCCGCAGACCCTTAATCTGTCGGGTCTGTCGCTAAGCAACAGCAACTACACCCTGACCGGCGCGTCGGGATCGGTGACGATCAATCCACTTCCGGTCATGCTGACCGGGACGCAGGTTTACAACGGCCTCACGGCGGTGACCGCGACTCTGAGCGCGAGCAACCTGATCGGTGGCGATACGCTGACCATCTCCGGCACACCGACCGGCACGCTGGCTTCCGCGAACGCCGGTGCACAGGCAATGACATCGCTGGCGGGTCTGTCGCTGAACAACAGCAACTACACCCTGACCGGCGGCGCTGGCACCGTGACGGTGACGCCAGCGCCCATTACCGTAACCGCACTGGGTGGAACCTCGACCTACGGCGCATCACCAGCCAATCCGGGGCTGTCGGCCAGCGGCCTGCAGAACGGCGAGACCGTTGGAGTGCTCACGGGCCTGTCGAACTCGTTCGGCATCATTGGTGCGAGTGGTGTCCTAGGAAGTCCGTACACGCTTTCGGTGATTGGCACTCTTACAAACGGGAATTATTTTGTGACTGCCCGCAACACCGGCACCTGGACGGTCACACCCGCGCCGGTCACTGTCACGGCAGTGAGCGGAAGTTCGGTTTTCGGATCATCGCCAGCCAATCCGGGACTGTCGGCCACCGGTTTGCAGAACGGTGAGAGTGTCGCTGTCCTGACGGGTCTTTCTAACTCCTTCGGAATTACAAGCACCTCGTCGCCGGGCAACAGCCCCTATGCACTGCTGGTGACCGGTACAATGACCAATCCGAACTACACGGTGGCAGGTCGTATCGATGGCACCTGGACCGTGACGGTGCCTTCCGGCGCGCCGGAACAGTTTGCCAGCGTCGGCGCGAACAACAACTTCTATCCGACGTTGCTGCCGGATAATGCGAAGCCGCTGCAATCGTCCGAGCTGGAAATCCCGAAAGATGGAATGCGGGTATTGTCCAGCGATTCCCGGTTTAACAGCGCATTCGTTTGTTTCAGCAGTGGAAGCGGCACAGCTCCATCCTGTTTCTCCGAAGCTCGCTAATCGTCCCAGGCATTCATGGATACAATTCTGAAAAACATCACGGCTGTTGTCCGGTTCGCGGCATATGCCGGATGCATCATTGTCGTGTGTTTCTTCATCGCGGCGTCGGCAGGAAATGCACAACAGCCGAAGGGAGCCATGGGAGCCAAGGTACCGGCAGGATCATCTGTGCCGTCGTCGCCTGAGCGGACGGCCGCGAGCTTCGGCGACTGGATTTTGCGTTGTGAAGCGCCGGGAACGGCGCAGGGACGTCGGATTTGCGAAGTCGCGCAGGTCATGAGCGCGCAGGGTCAGAATTCTCCGATCGCCCAGGTCGCCCAGGTCGCCATTGGGCGTCCCGTTCCGATGGACTCAAATCGTCTTACAGTTGTTTTGCCGGCCAACGTCACGATTCCTGCAAAACCTCAAATTGCCATTGCCAAAGGCGGCACTCCCATCGATCTCGTCTGGCAGAGCTGTGTCCCCGGAGGTTGCCTCGCAAGCGCGACAGTCAGCGACGAGGCTGTGCAGCTTTTCGGCGTTCAGGGTGAACCTGGCCGCATTGTCTTCAAGGATGCCGCCGGACGCGATGTCGCACTTCAGCTTTCTTTCCGTGGCCTCGCTCAGGCGCTTGCGGCTTTGGCCAAAGAAAACTGAGTACGTTTTGCGTCACGATGCTGATGCCGTGTGTGTTGCATCAGGTTGATCGATAAGCGGCAGGGGCAGCGAATGAAGTCGCTCCCGGTCAGAAAGGGCCGGCGAACGGCGAGCCTTTTCACTATGTCGGTTCGCCGCATCGAGCGAATTCAAGCCGCCATTTTCTAAATCCGACGGTCTCTCTGCGCGGGACGAACCGCAGAGGAGCCGACTTTGGATTCGCGTGGAGCACTCGGCATTGATCGCGATCGAGCCACGTATTCAGGTATGAATTCTTGCGGGGGGACTATGCAATAGAGCGTAGGACAGGCCACCACGTACAAAGACGGATTTGAAAAAATCTTTCAGGCTCCACAGTGGCACAGCCTACATATTGCTTTGTTGTGTGAGCGCATTGCAGTGCATCAACATTCTGATATGCGAGATAAATCCTCGATGAATTCAAGCAGAAAAGCGGCCCATCATATGAATGCGCCTTGGCTCCAGCAGAGTGGAGTGCCGTTGCAGACGAATGTTCCGGTGCAGTCCTCGTCCGGTATTTTTCTCGAGAATATTCGCAAGGTTTACCCGGCACGCAAAGGTACGGGTGAAGTCGTTGCGCTCGACGGAATCAATCTTCATGTCCTGGAAGGTGCGATCCTCGGTGTGATTGGCCGCAGCGGCGCGGGCAAGTCGTCACTGATCCGCCTGATCAACGGTCTTGAGCGGCCGACACAAGGCTCCGTGCGTGTCAACGGAACCGAGATCACTGCGCTTGATGAACCGGCGCTTCGCACGGCTCGCCGCTCGATTGGCATGATCTTTCAGCATTTCAACCTGCTTTCGTCCCGCACGGCCTTCGAGAACATTGCCCTGCCGCTGGAGATCGCAGGAGTTTCGAAAGCGGACATCGTCAGCAGGGTGGAGCCGCTGCTTGAGATGGTGGGGCTGGTCGACAAGCGTGAGCGCTATCCCGCCGAACTGTCCGGCGGCCAGAAACAGCGTGTCGGCATTGCCCGTGCGCTCGCAACCAATCCCAGCGTGCTTTTGTCGGATGAAGCGACATCCGCGCTTGATCCCGAAACGACGGACCAGATCCTCGCGTTGCTGAAGCGGATCAACACCGAGCTGCGTTTGACCATTCTTTTCATCACCCATGAAATGGCTGTGGTGAAGACTCTTGCCGACCGCGTTGCTGTGCTGGAGCACGGCAAGATCGTTGAGGAGGGCGCGACGTTCGATATTTTTGCCTCGCCTCGACATGAGGTGACGAAGCGGTTCGTCGGGTCCGTCACCGGAAGCCAGGTGCCGGACTGGCTGCTGGCACGGCTCAGGGCTGAGCAGCAACCCGGCGATCAGGCTGTGCTGCATGTGTCATTCAAGGGTGCCGATGCCAGCGGACCGCTGGTTTCACAGATCTCGCGATCGTTCGATATCGACGTCAACATTCTCTACGGACAGGTCGAAACGATTGCAGGTCATCCATTCGGCACGCTGATCGTGTCGGTGCCTTCGTCGCCCGATCTTGTCGGCAAGATCATCGGACAGCTTAAGTCCGCTGGTAACGCTGTGGAGCACCTCGGCTATGTCTCCTGAACTTTTGCAGATGATCCTCTGGTCGACCCTCGATACGCTGACCATGGTTGGCCTCGCGGGTCTGTTCGGAACGCTGATCGGCCTGCCGCTCGGGATATTCCTTGCCACCAGCCGTGCCAATGAACTGTTTCCTGCTCCAGCAGCCAATCGCATCGTGGGGCTTGTCGTCAATGCAACGCGCTCGACGCCGTTCATCATTCTGGTCGTTGCCATCGTGCCACTGACGCGGCTGATTGCCGGAACATCCATCGGCACGGCGGCGGCCACGGTTCCCCTGACCATTGCAGCGACGCCCTTCATCGCCCGAGTCATCGAGGCAGCCATCCGGGAGGTCGATCAGGGCCTGATCGAAGCGGCGCGTGCATTCGGCGCAAGCCCGTTTCAGATCGTGCGCAAGGTGCTGCTGCCGGAGGCGATGCCAGGGGTCACTCTCGCGCTGACCCTCACGGCTGTCAGCCTGATCGGCTATTCGGCCATGGTGGGAGCCGTCGGCGGCGGCGGTCTTGGCGATCTCGGCATCCGGTATGGCTATCAGCGGTTCATGCCGGAGGTCATGGCGACGGTTGTTCTCGTGCTTATCGCGCTCGTTCAGAGTGTGCAGACCATCGGCGATACCATTGCGCGGCGTCTGGACAAACGCTCGCGCCGTTCTTGATCATCAGGAGTTATCTTTTATGCGTACGCTGACTGCTTCAATTGTTGTCCTTGCCGCACTGGTCGGATTAGCCCAGGCAGAAACCATCAGGGTAGGGGTGACGGCAGGTCCGCACGCCGAAGTGCTTGATGTCGTCCGCAAGGTGGCTTCCGAGCGCGGTCTCGACATCAAGGTAGTCGAGTTCACGGACTATGTGGTGCCGAACCAGGCACTGGCGCAGAAGGACCTTGAGGCAAACTCGTTCCAGCACGAGCCCTATCTCAAGAATCAGATATCGAAGACCAACTGGAAGATCGTCAAGGTCGCGAACACGATTGCATCGCCGCAGGGCGTTTACTCGATCAAATACAAGGCGCTGGCCGACCTGCCGGAAGGTGCGCGCGTGGCGATTGCCAACGATCCGTCGAACGGCGCACGGGGGCTTCTGATTCTCGCCGAGCAGAAGCTGATCAAGCTGAAGCCGGGCATCGGCGTCACTGCAACTATCGCGGATATCGTGGAGAATCCCAGGAAGCTGCGCTTCGTCGAACTCGATGCAGCCCAGTTGCCGCGGTCCCTGCAGGATGTTGATCTCGTCTCGATCAACAACAATTACGCCGTGCAGGCGGGGCTCAATCCCGCCAAGGACGCCATTGCGCGCGAAAGCCTCGAGGGCCCATGGATCAATATTCTCGCCGTGCGGGAAGAAGACAAGGACAAGCCTTGGGTGAAGGAACTCATCAGCGCGTATCACTCCGAGCCGGTGAAGCAATTTCTCGACACCCGGTTCAAGGGCACCTACATCGCGACGTGGTGAGCGGTGAGTCTTATCTTGCGTAGAAGGGATTGAGTTGATGGAACGTAGATATTTCACGCAGCTTCTGGTGGTTGGCGCGCTGGTTGCGGCGTTGCCCGGCGGGGCCTTGGCACAGCAATCGCAGGTCATCAAGATCGGCGCGACGCCGGGCCCGCACGCGCAGATTCTCGAAGCCGTGAAGCCAATCGCCGCGAAGAACGGGCTCGACATCCAGATCGTGGAGTTCTCCGACTATGTGGTGCCGAACGCGGCTTTTAGGGATCGAGAGGTGCGACCAGCTTTGGTCGTTTGCTGCTCATCCTTACGAGCGCGTTGCTCCAGTCAGTTCCCCGGATTGATGGGGTCTTGGAGATTCATCCCGGGAATCTCTCCGCGGAGATTTGCCTAGTCTCTATGCGCCACGCCCGGTTTTGTACCTGCTGTCCGATTGCTCAGGACAGATGCCGGGCCGCCAGCCCAGGTCTGACAAGCATTGGTGATCCGGAGCATCTCGTCGCCTGCCACTTCGCGGCTGAGACTCCTGATCGTTGAAGCATACTCGGACGTTTTTCTGATCCCAGGGCAAGCGAACTCGTCGCCGGGCTGGCTTTTATAACACCCGCAATAATTCAACGGACCCGTTTGCGCCCAATATCCAGTTTCCGCAAATGACTTGCTGAACTGGCTTTCAGCGCGCGCCGATTTCCATGACTAGCAGCCTTACCTGACCGCTCCCCTTGTTCGGCGGATTTTCCGGTTGCCTCGTAAATTGCCCTGATCTATAAGATACCAATAGTGCATCAGTGAAATATCAGAGGGCGGGAAGTTGGACAGTCGTGGTTCCACGCGCGTTGACGCGGATGTGGTTGTCGTGGGCGGAGGAGCGGCAGGCGTTGCGGCAGCAGTATCCGCCGCCCGGCAGGGACTTACTGTCAATCTGATTGAGCGCTACGGATTTTGCGGTGGTGGCGCTGTTGCCGGCTTGTCCGGGACGGTCTGCGGTCTTTACGAGGCGAACGAAACGCCTGCGGGCGGGCCTAAGCAGGTCGTATTCGGCTTTGCCGACGAATTCTGCCGCCGGCTTGAGGCCATGGGCGGTCTCGCCGATCCCGTTCAATACGGAAAAACGTGGGCGCGCGTGCACGATCCTCACGTCTGGCGCGAAGCTGCAGATTCAATGCTGCGCGAAGCAGGCGTCAACATCATTTTCCATGCGGTCGCAACGGGCGTCCACATGGATGGCGATCGGGTTGCAGGCCTGAACGTCTGGACCAAGCAAGGGCCACTGGACGCGCGCGCCAAGGTTGTGATCGATGCAAGCGGCGATGCAGATGTCGTCGCCATGGCGGGTCTGCCCAATTTCGTCGGAGATCAGGGGCGGGTGCAGAATCCCACCATGATCTTCCGGATGCTGGGCGTCGACGTCGATCGCTTTATTGCTGAATACGGCACAGATACGATCATGCCGGAGAAAATCTCCGCAATGATCCGCGCGAAGCACAATGCGGGCGACTATGTGCTGCCCCGTGCGAAAATCTGGCTGTTCACCACGACCCGTCCGGGTGAATTGCTCTGCAACTGTACGCGTGTGATCGGTCCTGACGGGCGCGAACTCAATACACTTTTCGCCCGCGATTTTACTGACGCTGAAATTCAGGGGCGGCTTCAGGCGCGCGAATATGCGCGCTTCTTCCGCGACAACCTCGCCGGTTGCGAGAATGCGTTTCTTAATGACACCGGCGTGCAAGTCGGCGTGCGGCAGACGCGTCAGGTCTCCGGCGCCAAGCGCCTGATGAATTCCGACGTGGTGCAGGGAACGAAGTTCGCGGATGGCATCGCCGTTTCACCTTGGCCGATCGAACTTCACGCCGGCGAGAAGCCAAAAGTCGAATGGCTGATCGACGATTATTACGAGGTCCCTTACGGATGCTTCGTGCCCGAGCGTGGCGAAGGATTGCTGGTCGCTGGCCGCTGCCTTTCGGCGGAACACGAGGCGGTAGCATCGGCGCGCGTCACCGCGCAATGCTTCGCCTATGGCCACGCCATCGGGCACGCCGCAGTGATGGCCGTCCGGAACAATCTTTCGCCCCGTGAAATTCGCGGAGAGGACGTCCGCGCGGCGGTGAACGCCGACGGTGCTCGCATCGGCCAATAGGACAAGCCAAAGATGATCAAACTCGAATTGCAGGGGCCGGTAGCGGTTGTGACAATTGACCGGCCCCAGCGTCGCAATGCCCTGGGCTCCGAACTAATGGCACAACTCGGTTCTGCGCTTGCTAGCGCAGAACGCGACAACAATGTTCGTTCGATTGTGTTGACGGGCACGTCCCCTGCATTTTGTGCGGGCAGCGATCTGAAGGAGTTGGCGGGGCTATCGATTGCTGAAATGTGTCACCATGAATCGGTGACTGCTGCGTTCGCGCGTGCCATGGGTTATCGCGCGAAGCCGGTGATCGCTGCCGTGGAGGGTTATGCACTCGGCGGTGGCTTCATTCTCGCAGCCTCTTGCGATATCGTTGTTAGTGCCTCCAACGCGCGCTGGCATTTGCCCGAGGCGCCCAATGGCTGGCTCCCCCCATGGGGCCTGATGGCTCTGATCGCGCGGGTGGGGCCGGTGCGGGCGCGGCGGTTGACATGGGGCGCAAAGCCGATCGATGCCGTGGAGGCCGAACGGATCGGTCTCGTGGATGACCTGGCTGAACCCGGCACGGCGCTCGCTCATGCGATCCAGGTTGCCCGGGATCTGGCGGCTGTACCGCCGGAGGCGATCGCGTCCACCAAGCGGTTCTTCGAACCTTTCATTATGGCGGACGCAGAGCGCCTCGATGAAGTTGCATCGCGCGAGTTCGCGCTGAATTGCGAGTCGCCCAGTTCCAGGAAAACTTTCGAGCGGTTTACGGTGAAGTCATGAGCAAGATTGTTGATGCTGCAACGGCAGTGGCGTCCATTCCGGATGGATCTTCGGTTGGTTGCGTAGGCGTGATTGGATGGGTCACGCCCGATGCGCTGCTCAAGGCACTGGGCGACCGGTTTCGTAACGAAGCTTCTCCGCGCAATTTGACGTTCTATTTCCCGGTCGGGACCGGTGACGCTCAGGGCATCAAGGGCATGGACCACGTTGCGCAGGAAGGGTTGATGAAGCGCATCGTCGGCGGTTCCTATATCAATCCAGTCGATCCCGTCACCGGCAAGCGGCCGGAACTTATGCGCCTGATCCGCGAGAACAAGATTGAAGCCTATTCCTGGCCGATCGGGGCGACAATGCACTGGCTGCGTGAAGTCGCGCGCCGGAGTCCAGGTTACATGACCCGCGTCGGTCTGGACACTTATATCGATCCGAAGAATGGTGGCGGCCGATTTACCGAGCGCGCCAAGGACGATCTGGTCAAGCGTATCGAGTTCGAGGGCAAGCCTTACCTGTTCTATCCGGCGTGGAAGCTCGACACCGTTTTCATCTGTGCGTCGTCGTCGGATGAGTATGGAAATCTCTCGTTTGAGAATGATGCCTTGGTGTCCTCGAACATTGCTCTCGCGCTTGCTGCGAAAGGTAGCGGGGGGCGTGTGATCGCCCAGGTTCGTCGTCAGACTGCTCATGGAACGCGCTCCGCGACCGAAGTTCGCATTCCGGGTATGTTCGTCGACGCTGTCGTCGTCGCGCCCGAGATGATGATGACAACGGATGTGAAGTTCGACCCGGCTTACTTCGGCGGTTCGCGGAAAGCGCTTTCGCAGTTGCCGCCGATTCCGATGTCTGCTGACAAGGTTGTCGCGATGCGGGCGGCCAAGGAAGTGCGGCAGCGCGAGCTGTCGATTTTTGGATTTGGTGCAGCGGCCGATGTCCCGCTCGTGATGGCAGAGCAAGGCAAGTTCACGGATGGTGGGCTGCAGGACTACTGGTTCACGACGGAACATGGTTCTTACGGCGGCATCGTGATGTCCGGCTGGCAGTTCTCCGCGAACCTGAATCCGGACGCGATTCTCGATGGCATCTATCAGTTCGATGCGATCGATGGAGGTCTTTGTGAATTTGCTGCGCTGGCTTTTGCGCAGTTCGATGCCAGAGGGAGCGTTAACGTCTCCAAATTCGGCGTGGCGAATCCGGGGGCCGGCGGATTTATCGATATTGCCGAGAATGCCAGGCGGCTGGTTTTCACCGGCACGTTTACAACGGGTGGTCTGGACGTCGCATTCGAAGGCGGGAAGCTGCGCATTGTCAGGGAAGGGAAGGTGCGTAAGTTCGTTCCCGAAGTCGAGCACCTGACATATTCTGTTGCATCGGGCGTTTTGCGCGGTCAGACGGCAAAGATTATCACCGAGCGGGCGGTGTTCGATGTCACCGAGAAGGGGCTTGTCCTGACCGAGGTCGCTCCCGGAATCGACGTGCGCCGCGATATCCTAGATCAAATGGAATTCGCGCCGGCGCAAGTTGCCGATCAGCTGCGGGAAATGGATGCATCTTTTTTTGCGACGCCTTTGCCGGCAGCAAAAGCAAGCTGATGTTTCTTGAGGAGGTCGCCGCGGGTCAGACTGCGGCGACACTCAAGTTGAAGATGCGCCTGGTGTAACTTTCGATCTGATCCAGAAGCGCGTTGGCCTTTTCGACGGCCAGGTTTTCGTCCTGCTCGACCACAGCGCGCGCACGATCGGCATGAAGCCCGCCCATTGCCCGCAGGTTCTGAAGATCCCTTTCGTACCGGTAGTAGAACCGCCGAGACAGCGCATGCAGTGGTGAAATGGATCGTGCGGCGTAGGGATTGCCCGCAGCCTTCGCAATTAGCCGGTTGGCGTTGAAAACTTCACGCAGATATTTTTCAAGATTGCCTTTAATGCCCGCGCTGTCGATTTCGCGCGCAGCTATGGCCAGAAGCTCCTTATCGGATGCCGTGATCCGCAGCGCGGCGCGCCGCGAGATAAACGCTTCCAGCTCCCGCCGGAACTCGATGACCAGCAGCTGATCGTGAACGCTGATCTCGGTGATCATAAGGCCGTGTCTTGGCAGGATGCTGACGAGATAGTCGGCCTGAAGGCGTTTGACAGCTTCGCGTACAGGAGTCCGCCCGATGCCGATCTGATCGGCCAGGCCTTCTTCAGACCAGTGGCTTCCCGGTGGAAGCTGCAATGTAACGATCATCTCTTCGAGACGCTGATGAGCGATATCAGCTTGCGAAGCGGGTGGGAGGGAAATCGTTGATTTCTTAGCCATGAAATGGAGAGAGCCTTGAACAGTAATCGCTCGTGAGTCCGACATAATACCACATTACCGGACGCGTTGGTTAGCCTAAGGGCCGGGCTTCGGCCAGATCGGACGCGATTCTTCCCACCTCAGATTTTCAACCACGGCAAACCGCGCACGAGAGCATTGACGGTCGATTTGTAGTATATTACTAGTACGTCAGTTAAATAATACAAGACGACTTTGGGAGGAGAACAACATGACAGATTTCAAAAAGGCGTGGGCGATTGCGGCTTTCGCAGCCGCAACCGCATTTGCCGCCCCGGCGGCGCACGCACAGGAGACTATCAAGCTGGGGCAGATCGAAGCGCTGACCGGCGCGACAGCAACCTATGGGTGGATGTCCGCACAGGGCACCAAGGTTGCGGTCGAGGAAATCAACGCCAAGGGCGGCTTCAAGGTTGGTGACAAGACCTACAAGATTCAATTGCTGCAGATGGACACCCGCGGCGAACCGCGCGAGGCGACCGTGCAGTTCCGCAAGATGATGGAAGAGAATGTCCAGTTCGTCTTCGGGCCGTTCCTGACCAACGTCTTCAACGCGATCGAACCGATCGCCAATCAGAACAACGGAAAGTTCCTGCTGTTCGCCGGAGCGACGTCTGCGCATCATGCGCTGGGCAAGCCGGACCATGATTATTTGCTGCGCACCTGGAACTGGGATGCAGGATCGAATGGCTTCGGCAAGTTGATGGTCGATTATCTGAAGAAGCTGAACACCAAGAAGGTGGCGATGCTTTTCCAGAACGACGCATTCGGAAAGACCGCAGTGGATATCTACACCGGTCTGTTCAAGGATGCCGGCATCGAATTGCAGGTTGAGCTTTTCGAGCCCGGTACGAAGGATTTCAGCGCTGTGCTGGCCAAACTTGCATCGGGCAAGCCTGACATTCTGTTCCCTGGCTATTCGGACGCGGTGCTCTACGACATCGTGCGCCAGTCCACTGAATCCGGTTTTGGCAATCGCTTCTTCCTGGTCCGCGGCTCGATTGGTCCGGCGCTCAAGAATAAGGACGCGATCGCTGACTACATTGCCTATGTTCCGAAGTATTTCGAGGAAGCCGAGAAGACCGAACCGAAGACCAAGGCTTTCATCGAGAGTTACAAGAAGATCCACAAGCGGGACTTCCCGTACGATCAGGCGCCTCTCTGCTCATCCTCCTGCTACGATCACGTCTATATGCTGGTCGAAGCCATGCAGAAGGCGGGGACGGTCAGCGATGTCGCCAAGATCCGCAAGGCGCTTTCTGAGCTGACCTACGACGGACTGTGGAAGATCAAGTACGACAAGACTGGTGAAGCGGTCTTCGGGTTCGACGTTGTGCACGTGCGCAAGGGCGGCACGATCGAAGTCGTCAAGTTCGACCCGACAAAGTAGCGAGAACAGGGGCGGCGTGCGGAACAAAGCCGTGCGCCGCGCCCCGATCGCTCCCATACACAAGTTGATGGCTTTCGCGGATTCGATCCGCAACGGGTACTCTTATCCATGACACAGCTTATTCTCGGTCAGCTGCTGAACGGCATTATTGTCGGCTCGCTCTACGGCATTATCGCGCTGGGCGTTACGCTGACATTTGGCCTCACTGGTATTGTGAATTTCGCGCTCGGCGCATTCATGATGCTTGGTGCCTACAGCACGTGGTATCTTTATGACGTCAATCATTTGCCATATCCCGTGGCGGTGATCGGCGCAGTGCTTATCGTCAGCGTTATCGGCTACATATCCGATCTGACACTGTTCCGTTTTACCCGCGGCAATCTTGTCAACGGTCTTCTTGTTTCGATCGGCCTGATCTCGGTATTCGAAGCGCTTATCCTTGCGGCTTTCACGACCACGCCGAAGGATCTGACCTATGTCATGCCCGGCGCCTTTCAGATCGCTGGTCTGTTCCTGCCCAAGATCAAGGTGGTTGTCTGTCTCGTTTTCCTGGCGATTATCTTCGGCACCTATCTGGCACTAACCCGGACATGGCTCGGTCGCGCGGCTTTTGCCTATGCGCAAAATCCGGAAGCAGCGGCGCTGATGGGTATTCGTACCGAGCGGCTGCAAACCATCGTGGTCGTTTACTCGACTGCGTTGGCGGGATTGGGCGGCGGCCTCTATGCAAGCATGTATTCGCTCGAGCCGACCATCGGCGCGGCTTACATCTTGAAGGCCGTTGAGGCGGCGATCCTGGCCGGTGTCGGCAGCGTCATCGGCGCGCTCGGTGGCGGCATCATCCTCGGCGTCAGTGAGAACATCGGATCGGTGTTCTTTCCGTCCGCCTTCCGCGATGCGTATGGGCTCGTATTCCTGATCGCAATCCTTCTCGTTCGCCCGAGCGGGCTGTTTGGAGATAAGTCATGAGACTAGCTATCCTGGGCGGTCTGCTGGTCGCACTGGTGGCGCCGTGGTTCGTCAAAAGCGATTCCACGCTGGCCATCGCAATCTATGGTTTCATGGCCGCTTCGCTGGCCGTGAGCTTTAACCTGATTTTCGGCTTCACCGGCCAGCTCTCGATGTTCCATGCGGCATCGTTTGGTGTGTCGGCCTATGTCGTGACGATTCTTGTCACGTCGTTCGGATGGAATTTCTGGCTCGCCATTCCTTGCGCCCTCGCTCTGGTGGTTGTTCTGTCACTTATCGTCGGGACGATCTGCTTCCGGTTCAAGTTGAAAGAGTTCTATTTCGCTGTCGTCACGATGGCGTTTTCGGAAGTTCTTCGACTGATCACTCTGAACTGGAACAGTGTCACAAACGGTTCGCTCGGCATCACCGTGGTCGAGAAGCCTTCGCTGTGGACGCCATGGGGCACGCTAACATTCTCCAGCGGGTTTTCCTGGTACTATGTGACGCTGGCTCTGTTGGTCGTTGTCTTCATCGTCTGTCAGCGCGTTCTCGGTTCGTGGATTGGGCAGTGCCTTGCGGCTATCCGCCTCAACGATCAGTTGGGTGAAACGCTCGGCATCGACGTGTTCAAATACAAGCTGCTCAGCTTCGCCATCGGCAGTGCCCTTGCCGGCCTGGTGGGAGCCTTCTACGGCTTTTATGCCGGCTTCGTAGAGCCACATTATCTGTCGATCACGCTCGGTCTCGATATCGTGGCCATGGTTCTGCTTGGCGGCATCAATTCGCTGATCGGCCCCGTCATCGGCGCGCTGTTGCTGACAGCGCTCCCCCACATGATCGAGCTTTCCGCTGAACTTCGCATCGCGCTTTACGGCGCTATCCTCATCTTTGTGATCCTTGTCATGCCGAAGGGCATCATGGGTCTGCTGTCGAGCAGAAAAAATGCTGCTTAATATCAAAAACCTCACCAAGCGCTTTGGCGGCCTGACGGCCGTATCCAATGTCACGTTCGGAATCGAGCGCGGCGAAATCATCGGAATCTTCGGACCCAACGGCTCCGGAAAGACAACGACGCTGAGTCTCATCGCCGGCATTCTGAAGCCGACCAGCGGTGAAATCGTCTGGAAGGGTGAGGCCATCAACGCGCTCACGCCGTTTCAGGTCGCGCAGCAGGGGCTGGTCAAGACTTTCCAGAACCCGCAGCTTTTCCCGGAGCTCACGGTTGCAGAGCATATGCGCATCGCATGCCATCTCCACGTCAAGCGTGCGCTTGGCTGGGGGCGCTTGCGGACCCTGCTTGGTAAGGGTGCGACGAGCGATCTTGAGAAAACCCTGAGCAAGAAGATTGATCAAATGCTCGAGCTGTGCCGGCTCTACAAGCATCGCAACGACGAAGCAGGATCGCTGTCTTACGGCGGCGAGAAGATGCTCGGCGTGGCGATGGGTATGGTATGCGATCCCGAGCTATTGCTGCTTGACGAACCGGCATCAGGCCTCGGTCACGATGAGATCACCAATCTCGATGCCGTTCTGCGTGACCTTAAAACGCACGGCGTGACGCTGTGCATCATCGATCACAAGGTGGGTTTCCTCGGGCGGCTTGCTGATCGCTCCATCGCCCTGCATCACGGGGCTGTCATCGCTTCCGGAAACACCGCCGAAGTTCTCGCCAACGACGCGGTTGTGACCGCTTATCTGGGCAAGAAACATGCTTGAAGTCACACAACTCAATGTCAGCTACGGTAAGCAAAAAGTCCTGAGAAATGTCAGCTTCTCGCTTCAGGAGCGGGAAGTGGTAGCGCTGATTGGATCGAACGCCGCTGGCAAGTCGACCACTCTCCGTACCATTGCGGGATTGAAGAAGGCGGACTCGGGGGGCATCGGCTTTGGCGGCAAGGATGTGTCCGAGCTTCCAACGGTCGAACGTGTCCAATCGGGCCTCGTGCTCGTTCCGGAGGGTCGCCAGATCTTTCCGCGTCTTACCGTCCATGAGAACCTCCTGATGGGTGCTTATCATCGCGCCGATCGCGACCACGTGGATGACGATCTCGAACGGATCTTCACGATGTTCCCGCGCCTGAGGGAGCGGCGGGTCCAGCGCGCAGGTTCGATGTCCGGTGGGGAACAGCAGATGCTGGCCATTGGTCGCGGCCTGATGTCCCGGCCGAAAGTCATGCTTCTGGATGAACCGACCCTCGGTCTTGCACCGATCATTATCGAGGAACTCGGCGTCATCGTGAGGAATCTTGCAAGGGAAGGCCTCGCGATCCTGCTTGCAGAGCAGAATGCAATGATGGCGCTCGGTTGCGCCGATCGGGCCTGCATTCTGCAGTCGGGCAGCATTGTGATGAATGGCGATGCCCGGCAGCTCTCGGAAACTCCTGAAGTCAAGCAGATGTATCTCGGGACGTGACCGCGTCACATCCCGGAAAGTGAAATTATGAGTGACACGGATAAAGTCGTCAGCATCGAACGACGCGGCGCGGTAGCGGTAGTTACGTTGCTGCGTTCGGCCCGCCGTAACGCCATGGATCAGGCGTTGGTCGATGGTGTGAAGGACGCGCTGCTCAATCTCGATCGCGACAACAATATCGGCGCAATCGTGCTGGTGGGCGCAGCACCGGGGTTCTCCGCCGGAAGCGATCTCAAGTTCATCGGTAATCTCGATCTGGAGGTTATGGGTCGCTTCGAGCAGGAGTGTGGGGACCTCGGGCGGCTGATGGGGTTCCTTGAGACGCCGGTTGTCGCGGCTGTCGAAATGTTTGCTGTGGGCGGCGGTTTTACGCTCGCGACCAGTTGTGACATTGTTGTCGCCGGTCGCGGCTCGCAATGGAGCCTGCCGGAAGTACCCCATGGCTGGCTGACGCCGTGGGGCATCAAGTCGCTGGTGTCGCGCGTCGGTCTCGTCAAGGCAAGGCAACTCTGCTTTTGTCTGGAAACTCTGGATGGTGAAGCGGCGCGCGCTATAGGCATCGTCGATTACTGCTGCGACGACGGGAAAGCGCTGGAGACCGCGCTCGCGATTGCCGAGAAGGTCGCCAAGCTGCCGCGCCCTGCCGTGCGGGCGACAAAGCGCTTTTTCTCGAACTATTTGATGGAAGACGCCGAAGCGATGGACTTCGAGGCGAACCGGCTTTTTCTCGATAATTGCCGGGAGACAGCCGCACAACAGACTCTCGCGAAGTACCGCCGCTGAGACAACGAAATCGTACAACTAGCAGGACAGGCACGATGCTACTCGATCTGAACGAAGACGAAACCATGCTGCGAAACGGATTACAGCAGTTCGCGGAAGGTTCGTTGCGCCCGAAGATCAAGTCGTTTGCCGACGAGCACAAGTTCCCAACCGAGCTGATGAAAGAGTTTCTCGCGCTTGGCTTTATGGGCACTGCGTACGATCCAAATTACGGGGGCGGCGGCCTCGGGACTCGCGGCGCCGCCATCGTCGCGGAGCAGCTTGCGCGCATCGAGCCGGGATTCGCGGCCATCTACCTTTGCAACAGCGCGCCCATGACAACGATCGCCCGATATGGTTCGGACGAGATCAAGCGAAAGTGGCTAGAGCCTCTGTGCCGGGGCGATATGATCGCATCGTTCGGCGTCACCGAGCCGAGCGGCGGCTCCGATGTCGCGAGCGTCAAAATGCGTGCTGTTGAGGACGGCGACTCGTTTGTGCTGTCCGGCTCGAAAGTATTTTCGACCAATGCGGGTACGCCGCTGCACGGTGTGACGACATTCGTGGCTGTGACTGATCCGGAACTTGGCCCACGCGGTCTGTCGACTTTTATCGTGCCTGTCGGCACTCCGGGTTTCACGGTGGGCAAGCCGGGCCGGAAGATCGGCTGGCGTATCGCCGATTCCGTCGAGCTCTTCCTCGATGGGTGCCGTATTCCAAAGACCAACATGATCGGTAATCGCGGAGACGGATTGAAGCAGATCCTCACCACGCTGAGCATCGGCCGCATCCTTGTTGCTGCCACGGCGCTCGGGCTCGCCCGCAAGGCGGTGGATCTTGCGAAATCCTATGGTAACGGCCGCAAGGTTGGCGGTGTCGGAATTTTCAATCACCAGGGACTTACATTTCCGCTGGCTGACGCACTCACCGGTATTCACGCCGCAGAACTGATGATCCGCAATGCATCTTGCCTTGCGGATGCCGAGCGGCCCTTCCGCCTTGAAACCTCGATGACCAAGCTGTTTGCCACAGAAATGGCGGGACAGGCTGCAGACATTGCGTTGCAGGTTCATGGCGGATACGGCGCATTTGAAGAGTATGAGGTTTCAAGTCTGCCGGGCGAGGCGCGCGTGCTCAGGATTCTGGAAGGCACCAGCGAGATTCAGCGTCTTGTGATCGCCCGCGAGCTGTCTGCCTGATCTTCCGGCTGGAAGTAGGGTGCCGGTTGATGCCGGCTTAGTTAAATTCAGCTTCGTTCTCCTTCTGCGCCACAGCGCAGCAGGTTCAACGATTCTTGTGTGCGCATCCGGAAAAGCGTTGAGTCTGAGCGCTTTGGACGCATAATGCGGTTGTTCGCATCCGGCTTTAGATGACAATCTGCCCTGGCTGCCGATCAGGAACGGAGCACTCGACCGTTGGCAACAGCGAAGGCAACCAAGCGCGCTGGTAGTAGGCGTCGCAACAGCGCGGCCGCTTCCGGGAATCGGAATACAGTCAACGCATCCGAGCGGCTTTCCGAGCAGACGATGACTGATCGGGCTTATGCCGAGCTCGAAGAAATGATCGTCACATTACGGCTCGAACCCGGCACCGTTCTTTCGGAAGCTGTGTTGGCAAAATTACTCAAGATCGGTCGGACGCCTATCCGGGAAGCGCTTCAGCGGCTGTCGCGCGATGGCCTTGTGAACATTATGCCCCGGCGCGGCATTCTTGTTTCCGAGATTAACCTGCACAGCCAGTTGCGTCTTCTTGAGGTGCGGCGGGAGCTGGAGCGCCTGATGGCCCGTGCCGCGGCAGAAAGGGCCAGCGATGAGGAGCGAACGAAATTTTCCATTATTGCTGACAGCATGAAGCGCGCGTCGCTCGAAGCTGATGCCATGGCGTTCATGCGGCTGGATCAGGAATTCAATGCACTGATTTCCACTTCGGCGCGCAATGAATTCGCGAGCCGCTCCATGGGCCTGATGCACGGCCTGTCGCGCCGCTTTTGGTATCAGCACTATCGCGAGGCGGCCGATCTTCCCCTTGCGGCGCGATTACATGCGGAGGTCGCGGAAGCCATAGCCAGGCGAGATCCGGATCGGGCCGCCGCAGCTTCGGATCGGCTGGTCGGCTATATCGAAAGTTTCGCGCGCTCTACGCTATGACACGATTCTAGAACTCGATCACGGTGCGGATGGTTTTTCCTGCGCGAAGCAGATTGAACCCTTCATTGATGGATTCGAGCTTCATGCGATGCGTGATAAGATCATCGAGCTTGAGCCGTCCATCAAGATAGGCTTTGGCGAGAAGCGGGAAGTCTCGCCTCGGTCGGGCGCCGCCATAGCTTGAACGCCGCAGATGCTTCTCGCCCATCAGCGAGCCCCAGCGGAAATTCACATCCTTCGCAACGTCGATCTTGCCAAGCCAGATGACCTGGCCACCGAGGCGAACGGCTTCCGTGGTTTGACGGAAGGCTACGGGATGCCCGGCGGACTCGAGCACGACATCGGCGCCGCGACCGCCGGTTGAGGCGCGGGCGATGTCTACCGGGTCGTCGCGCGTCGCATTGACACATTTGTCGGCACCAAGGCGCGCGGCGATCCCCAGCTTCGCATCGTCGAGGTCAACCGCCATGATAGTGCCAGCGCCGGCGAGCTTTGCGCCCTGAACTGCGGCGAGGCCCACCGCGCCGCAGCCGAACACCATCACCGTGTCGCCTTGCCGAATATTGGCGACGTTTAATGCGCCGCCGACACCTGTCATGACGCCACATCCGATCAGGCAGGATCTGTCGAAGGGAATTTCCTTCGGAACCACGATTGCCTGTTGAGCGGGAACCACACAGTATTCCGCGAATGTTCCCAGAAACATCAAGTGGGCGAGCGGCGATCCGGACGGAAGGTTGGCTTTCGATGTGCCATCGAAATGCATGCCGCGCGGACCCGCTTCAATATAGGTGTCACACAGGATCGGCTGATTGCGGTCGCATTGAAAGCAATGACCGCAATGCGGATTCCATGACAGCACGACATGATCACCGACGCGCATATCGGTAACATCGCGGCCGATCTCCGCGATCTCGCCCGACGCTTCATGGCCCAGTACCATGGGCAGGGGATAGCGGAGGGAGCCATCGATCACTTCAAGATCGGTATGGCACAGGCTGGTTGCGCGAATCCGCACCCTGACGTCGTTCGATCCGAGGGGCGCGCCCTTGATTTTCTCGATCGCGAGTGGCGCGCCGATCTCATGCAGCACAGCGGCGCGAAAATCGGAGGTCATGTATCCGTCCCGGTTGGTCAGTTCAGGCGTTTAATGCCTTGATCGATTCTTCGATGTCGTTGGACGTCAACTCCCAGACGTTGTCGAAGTTAGCGACGATACTCTTCATGAATTGCTCGTGAAGGGCCTTCGCTTTGGCGCTGTCGCGCAGGTGATCGTAGAGCAGAGCAAAAGCGAGCTGCGCGGGTTCAGGCCCTTCATAGCTCCATTCAAAGCCCCGATCGGTTAGAGCATACTGATCGTAGTAAGGTGGCAGCGGTTTGCCATCGGCCGATACGGCAATGCCATCAATTGTTCTGTCGCCGACATAATGTGTCATATCAATTGTCCTCTGGCTTACGGCTTGGCGCGCCGGTCACCGTCACCCTTCTTCATGACCTCGGGGAAAACCCACATCGCAATGGTGGCGAATACGCCAAGAAAGGCTACGGCGTAGCTTGGGCCGGCCTTTCCTGCTTGCGCCATGTAAAAGTAAGCTGCGGCAGCGGTCAGAAGACATCCCACTGACAGTAGAAATTTGATGCGATGTGGCATTCTCGTCTCCCAAGGAGCAAAAGTCAGGCGATAGGTTTCAGAAGGGCCGTTACAGGGTTCGATGCAAAGACACTGAAAAGGATCAGCGTCACTGCAAATACGAGACCTGTCACAAAGACGCCGGTGGAGCTGTTACGCCATTTCTCAGGGATGGCCTGGAATGGCTCCGGAATGAACAGAAACAGCAGGCCGGCAACGATCACAATGCTGGTCCAGCGCAATTCGGTAATCGCATACAGGAATGTGCAGGCAAGCAAGATCGCCCAAAGCACGGTGCTTGCGATCACAAGCAGAGCGGAAATACCGGAGGCGCGTGATTCCAGCGGATACATGCCGGCGAGCTGAAGAAAGCCGAGGCAGCACACGCCCCAGAGAGCGATGAACCAGACGAGTTGCAGAATGTTTGGCTCAAGCTGGCTCATCGCTGATCTCGGTTTGGCTCAAGCTTTGGTCTGCTGAAGCGTTGCTGTCGGCACGCGCGGTGTCTTGGCCGTTTTACGCATGTTCTTTTTCACGAAGCGCGTGTCATAGCCATTAAAGACATGGCCGAGCAGACCGCGATCGAGATCGGAAGTTCCGAACACGTAATCCATCACCGGGAAGGTCAGGTTCATGTTCCGCTCCATCATGATCGACTGGTTATGATGCGCGGTATGGTGCCGGCGGATGGTGTTGACGAAGGGCATGTTGCGCACGAACGCGTTCTCTTCGACGTGGCAGCAGAAGTGCATGAATTCGTAGATCAGGTACATCGAGGTGGTTGTGGTGATCAGCAACCAGCCGACATTCGGAGAAATCACGTAACCCGCGATAATCGCTGCCGGGATCGACATGAACGTGAACACAACGAGGGCGTAGGGGGGGAAGAAGGTCACGCGCCAGTCGTGGTGATCGGCGAAGCGCATTTCTTCCTCGGTGAAGAACTGGTGATGCATGAGCGTGTGGCGGCTATAGACCGCTCGCAGCACGGGAATGTTCGACGGCCGATGCATGACGTAGCGATGCACGGCCCATTCGAAGAAATTGGCGATCAAAAAAACAACAGGAATGGTGACGAGCTCCCAGGGGCGGACATCGCGCATATTCGCGACGTACACATAGAGCGCGGTGAAGCCGATCGTGTAGATCAGCAGCACATGCAGCCAGCCGTTGTACCAGCCCGCAACGCGTTCCCGGTAGGTTGCCCGATACTTCCGCTGCCTGTCTGTCATGACACTCTGAACGAGTTCCATTTGCGTCGGCTCCTCTCAATCATCATCTGACATATCAGTAACATATTAATGTTGTGCTGGCAAATGCTTGGTTGAGAAAAAAGGTCGAGCATTGTGAAGGGGGTAGGAGCGGTATGCGAGGGACCGCTGCCTACTTATGCCGGGAATATGGGCTGATCGCGGAACAGACTAGCCAGCGAAGGTCTTTCCGGACGCGTTGGCGCCGAGGCTGTCTCGACCGATGTAAAAGGGGGGGCACCGGTTGCTGCCACAACGTTATGGCAGTCATGGAAACAATGAAAATGGAGTTGACGATAGCGTCACCAACAGCAGGATATGCCGCACATTGATTGCGTTGCCGGTGCGACCGTGAAGCGCGATCAGGTCATGTTCATTGTTTCGCCCGATGTGGAGAATGCTGCATGAGCGACTTGCCGTCCGCCATAGAGATCCACGAGGAAGGTCCCCGTGAGGGCTTTCAATTTGAGAAGAAGATATTTCCGTTGGCGGATCGCGTTGCGCTGGTCAATGCGCTGTCACATACGGGGCTGAAGCAAATTCAGGTTGCCTCGTTCGTGAGCCCGAAACACGTGCCGCAGATGGCGGATTCCGCCGAGTTCTTTGCTGCCATTGAGAAGGTTCCGGGTGTGAAGCACACCGGCCTGTGGCTCAACGAAAAGGGCTTCAGGCAGGCATCGGCCGTGAAGAACGTCGATCTGAAGGGTACCCTGCTGTTCTATGCTTCCGATGCATTTGCGCGGCAGAACAATGGCTGCAGCGCCGATGAAATGCGTCGGCGGCAGGATGACTCGATTCGGTTGTACGACAATGCGGGGATCGCAATTTCGTCCGTCTACATCATGACCGCATTCGGCTGCAATCTGCAGGGAGAAATCCCGATTGAAGCTGTAACCCGGAATGTCCGCTGGGTAATGGACCGATTTGGAGAAAGTGGCCGTCCAATTCCGGCGATCTATCTTGCGGATACGGTGGGATGGGCTGTGCCGACCGAGGTCGAGCGGCGTGTCGGCGCCGTTCGTGAACTGGCTCCCACTGCGCGCGTCGGCCTGCATTTGCACGACACGCGAGGAGTTGGATCTGCGAACTTCTATGCCGCGCTGCGGATGGGTATCGACCTGTTCGACAGTTCAGTTGCGGGGCTCGGAGGCTGTCCGTTTGCCGGTCACACCCACGGGACTGCGGCGGGAAACATCTGCACCGAGGATGTGGTGTTCATGGCTCATGAGATGGGTATCAACACAGGCATCGATCTTGACGCCCTGATAGACGCGGCTCTGCTTGCGGAGCGGATTATCGGCCGCCCGCTCGGTGGTCGGATCATGCACAGCGGTAGCCTCAAACGCTTTCGCAGCGCGGCTGGCTTTCAGAATTCCGCCTGAAGCATCGTCGCCAATGGCGAGGACGATAACAGTATGTAACAGTGCTTTCTGAATTTTCGGATTAGCGTTGTCCGCGATCACCGCATTTCTTCAAGCAAAGCCCTTGTCCGCCGGAAGGGAACGGTTTCAAATCCCTCGGTGAACTTGCTCAGGGTGTAGCTCAGCAATTTAAAGGCCTCGTCAGTCCGGTTCTGCTGATGGAGGAGTTCCGCGAGGCTTCGTGCAGCCCGAAGTTGCCACCCGAGGCCGCCTTGGCGCTTTGACAGCTCAATCGATTGACGAAGGTAATCCTCGGCGGACCGTGACCCTGATCCCTCCAAAGATGTCAGGACCTCTCCGTGAATTCTGAGAGCATCGGGTAGCCACCAGAATGCCTCGCAGCTTTTCGTGCGATCAAGGGATTCAGTGGATGCAAGAAATCCCTCATCCACCCTGCCATCTGCCGCCAGAAGTTCGGCGAGATGCCCAAGAAACGGAACGTACATATTTTCGTAGCGGGCTTCGCTGAGCTTGGACAGCGCTTGCCGCAACAGCCGCTCGCCCGATTCCAGATCGCCTTTCAGAAACAGAAGCCGGCCGTGATAGCCGATGGCGAAATAAAAGTAGCTTTGAAAGTCGTTGTCTTGGGCGACTTCCTTCAATCTCTCGATCGAGGCAGCTGCCTGCTCGAGTTCTTCAAGGCTCATAAATAGGGAGCAGCCGCACCAGGTGAGAGCCATGCAGATCGACGCCGGATCACCGCTTGCCTCGGCCTCCGCGTAAACTGAGTTCACGGCCTTGATGGCATGATCGAATAACCCCTGATGCTAGTACGCTCTTCCTATAACGCACTGCGCATAAATCGAATGATTTAATCCCCAGCGTCCAATCTGCGAAATGTCGCTGTGGTTGCGGAAATACTCGTGCGATTTGCGAGCGAGTGTAAGTGCGGAGCCATATTCACCGTGAAGAAAGAGCGATGCGCTTTTGACGCTGCCTGTCATCGCTGTAGCCGCAGGATCATAAGTCGCTACGGCTGATTTCTCGATTTCTCCTATCGCGGCAAGGGCGCTTTTCAGATCCCCGCGCCGATGGAAAAATACGATAAGTCCGAGCTGGGCCCGGAGTTGCCACTGTGCGTCATGCAGACCCTTTGCAAGTTCGATCGCCCGGTTCAGGGCGTCATTTGCCTGGCTTGTCATGCCTTCGATGAGTTTTGGATCGTCGCGTCTCGTTTCGGTCCGCGAAAGTCCCAACTTCCGCCGCTCGTTTGATGCCGTGCGAGGTACATGGAATATTTCCAAAGATATTCGCGTGGATGCGTTTGTTTCCCGTCCGGTCGCGCCCCAGTCCGGGGTCTTTGATGATGGGATCGACGAGAACCAGACGTTCTGGGGCGTTTATGCAACGGCCCCGGTTCCCCGTGTCTCTTCGCTGAAAGTCGACGTCTATTATTTCGGTATTGATCGGCGCAACGCAAACTTTGCTCAGGGTATTGCGACGGAACGGCGCGAGACCATCGGCGCGCGCCTGTTCGGAAAGCGTGACGGCTTTGATTGGAATACGGAAGGCGCCTTTCAGTTTGGATCGTTCGGCGCTTCGAACATCCAGGCATGGACGGTCTCTACCGATGTTGGCTACACTTTTGCTGGCCTGCCGTTCACCCCGCGGGTGGGCCTTAAGGCTGACGCCATCAGCGGCGACAAGAATCTGAAGGATGGCACGCTTGGGACTTTCAATCCGCTCTTTCCCAAGTTGCCTTATTTCTCCGAGGCCAATCTGGTCGCGCCGATGAACCTTCTGGACATTCAGCCCAACCTTACGCTTTCGCTAACTCCAAAGGTCAGCTTCAACGTGGGCTGGAATCCGTTCTGGAAGCAGGAAGCCGCCGATGCGGTTTATTCGTCGGCGCTCACACCGGTCAAAGGCACTGCTGGTGGCTCTGGCCGGTATATCGGCCAGCAGGTGAGCGCGACCTTGGCATGGGCTGCCACCTCTCACCTCAATATCGCCGGCACCTACGTGCACTACACGCCGGGCGAGCGCGTCCGGCAGGCGAGCGGGCAGGACGGTGATTTCGTTGCGGTCTGGGCGCAGTTCCTATTCTGAACGAGGAAGGCTTCTGGTCAGGATGCAACTTCCAGTGTCTCGGATCAGCCGGCGCTTGATTTTCCGGATTTCTTTGTCAATTGAGCGTCGAGCAGCTTTTTAGGCGCGTCATAGCTCCTGGATACTTCCGGAAATTTTCCGCCGAGTGTCTGCGTTACTGCACCCGCTGCAGCAAGGAGAAGTTCGCGCATACGCGTAATGGCTGCTGGCGTGAAGCGTTCTCTCGGGCCCGATAGAGACAAGACACCTTTCACGGCACCGTCCGGACCGAATACGGGGCAAGCGACGCCGGCGCATGCGGGGTCCCTTTCTCCGACTGACAGGGCGAAGCAGTTCTCGCGAAGCTGTCTGGCGGCGGTGGTTTCCTCGCCGTCAAAAGCCGCAAGCAACCGGCCGGCGGCTCCGCGGTCGAGCGGCAGGATGTCTCCGGCCTGAATACGATCCAGCGTCGAATGATTGGAGTCGACGCGCACGAGGCATACGCGGGACGTTGCATTATGGCGGATATGGAGCGACGCACTTTCCGTGCCGTTCTTCACCAGCGATTCAAGGACAGGGACGACGATTTCGCGCAAGGGATGCGCGTGCTCGTATGAGAGGCCCAGTCTGAAGATGGCGGGACCGAGTGTATAATTGCCATCTTTCAGGCGCGTGACATAACGCGCATTTTCCAGTGAACCGAGTAAGCGCAGGATCGTGCTTTTATAGAGGTCCGTAGCAGCAGACAGCTTGGCAAGCGACCAGGGCTCAGGCTGAGAGGCGATGGCCTGAACAATCGCAAGCGCCCTGTCAACTGCAGCGACACCGGCGGGCGCTCGCTTCTTCCTGGTAGCCAAAGACAACTCTCCATGCTGGATGACTGATTTATGGGAAGAATACATAACGGGGGTGAAAATCGATAGCTGTTCGTGCAGCGCGTCAAAATCCCTGGATACTCATCGCGGGTGTACATCAGAATCCGGCAGCGCTGATTACCTGAGAATCCTTCGGAACATTGCGGGGAACGGTGACTTTCCTATAAGGTTCCGTTCTCAAAATTCTCGCGCCGTGATCGGCGCGGGATGGGGCAAAATCGCCGGCTTCACTGCATCAAAGCTGGTCGAGCCCAACAACAAGGCGTCGTAACATGCTGGACAAGATCTCAAAGCTTACCCTCAAGGATTCGTCGCTGCTGCGTGACGCCTGCTTTATCGGCGGCGAGTGGGTTGCCGCCGATGGCGGCGGGACGATCAAGGTCGACAATCCGGCCACGGGCGCGATTGTTGGCGGTGTGCCAAATATGGGGGCGGTAGAAACCAAGCGCGCTATCGAGGCTGCAAACGCAGCACTGCCGGCGTGGCGCGCCAGGACCGCGAAAGAGCGTTCGGCGATCCTGCGCAAGTGGTTCGATCTGATGATGGCTAATCAGGAAGATCTTGCCATGATCATGACGGCAGAGCAGGGCAAGCCTCTTGCCGAGAGCAGGGGTGAGATCGCTTATGCGGCGAGCTTCATCGAGTGGTTTGCGGAAGAGGGCAAGCGCGTTTACGGCGATACGATCCCGCCATTCACCGCGGACCGCCGCATTGTCGTGCTGAAACAGCCGATCGGCGTCTGCGCGGCGATCACGCCATGGAATTTTCCTGCGGCGATGATCACACGCAAGGCGGGCCCGGCAATCGCTGCCGGCTGCACCATGGTGGTCAAACCCGCAAGTCAGACGCCGTTGTCCGCGCTGGCGCTGGCTGTTCTCGCCGAGCGGGCTGGCGTGCCGAAAGGCGTGTTTTCGGTGGTGACGGGATCGGCCTCTGCCATCGGTGGCGAGATGACATCCAATCCCATCGTCCGCAAGGTGACGTTCACTGGCTCGACCGAGATCGGCAAGAAGCTGATGGAGCAGAGTGCCTCGACAGTGAAGCGCACCTCAATGGAGTTGGGCGGCAACGCGCCACTTATCGTCTTTGACGACGCAGACGTCGATGCTGCTGTGAAGGGTGCGATGGCTTCGAAGTATCGCAACGCCGGTCAGACGTGCGTTTGCGTGAACCGCATTTTCGCGCAGGATGGCATCTATGATGCATTTGTCGAAAAGCTTTCGCAGGCGGTGCGCGATCTGAAGGTAGGCGACGGTTTCGGCGAGGGCGTTACCATTGGGCCGCTGATCAACATGGCGGCCGTGGAGAAGGTAGAGGAGCATATCAGCGACGCCACGTCGAAAGGCGCAAAGGTCGCGATTGGCGGTCATCGCCATGCGCTCGGCCGCACCTTCTTCGAGCCGACGGTTTTGACAGGCACGACGCCTGACATGCTGATCTTCCGCGAAGAAACATTCGGTCCGGTTGCACCGGTATTCCGTTTCAAGACCGAGGAGGAAGCCATCCGGCTGGCTAATGACACCGAGTTCGGGTTGGCGGCCTATTTCTATGGCCGCGATATTGGCCGGGTCTGGCGTGTCGCTGAAGCTCTTGAATATGGCATGGTGGGCATTAACGAAGGCATCATCTCGACCGAGATCGCGCCCTTCGGTGGCATGAAAGAGAGCGGCAATGGCCGCGAGGGCTCGAAGTACGGCATCGAGGACTACCTTGAGATCAAATATCTCTGCATGGGCGGGATTTGATCCCGCCAGGCCGCTTTCAGGGATCGGCCCTTCCATCCGACTATGACTCCGGCCTGACTAATGGCCCGCTCCTTCCGGAAGGTGCAGAAGCGACATGCAGATTTGGGCTTCCTCTAAAGAAGTATTTTATATATATCTTATCCGCAAAAGGTAACCGGAGTTGGAAGCCGGATGCGATTGACCAACTTTTCTGACTACGCGCTGCGGGTGCTGCTCTATGCGGCCGCGCGTGAAGGCGCGCTCATCACCATTGAGGAGACAGCCAGGGTTTATGGAATATCCCGGGCGCATCTCATGAAGGTCGTGAATCAGCTTACCCGAGCGGGGTATCTCACGGCGGTGCGGGGGCGTTCGGGAGGGCTCGAACTGGCAAAGCGCCCTGACAGGATCGGGCTTGGCGATGTGGTCCGGGCCACCGAGCCGGACTTCGCGCTGGTCGAGTGTTTTGCGCCGGAGAACCGGTGCCTGATCACGCCGCGCTGCCGGTTACGTGGCGTTCTGAACGAAGCACTTGGCGCCTTTGTCGCCGTGCTGGATCGCCACACGCTGGCCGATCTGGTTTTGCGCCCTGAGGATTTTGGAATTCAGCCGGCAGCGCGAGCTGCGCGTAAAACGAGGATGGACAATGAGCGATCTTGAAGCGGGTGGTCCCGAACGACGGGCGCGGATCACCGCGGAAATCATGGCGAGAACCGGCATCGATGAGCCGATGATCGAACACCTTGTCAGGCTGTTTTATCAGCGCATTCAGGCTGAGCCGGTGCTGGGACCGATTTTCGCTACGAGAGTTGCGGACTGGGAGCATCACATTGAGAAGCTCTGTGCCTTCTGGTCCTCGGTCGCACTGATGACTGGCCGTTATCACGGGCAGCCGATGCGTATGCATATGGATCTGCCGGTCGATCGGGCGCATTTCGATCGCTGGCTTGCGCTCTTCGAGCGAACTGCTGCCGAGGTTTGTCCGCCTGGCGCCGCCGCGCACTTTGTCGAGAGAGCCCGCCGGATAGCTGACAGCCTTGAAATGGGAATCGCGACTGCGCAGGGCCGACTCGAAGCGCCGCGCCATTCGCGGCCAGATACGTCTTTGCTCAGTGGCGTCGCGTGCTCGGGATAAAGCTGATGCGGCTCGCCAGCAGATCGTATGTTGTCGGGCAGGTGCCGGGGACCCCGGTTCTGCGGCTGAAGGGCTGTTCGAGGCTGATGGTCTGGCAGGAGAAGCGGGCAGCAAGTTCATTGGCGCTGGCTATGATGGCCTCGTCGATCAATTGACCGGGCATCCGTGCAACCACCAGATTGCCGAGGCAGAGTTTTTTGCGCGCGCGGAGGTCGATATCGACGCGGTATCCAAATAGGGCATGGATAAGGCCGCGCCGGTCCCGGATCGCGATCAGGCCGGTCCGGTCCGACGGTTGGCGGCAGCGCCGCCTGGCGAAACGCATCCATTCGTCCAGCGAAATGCTGGCATCGTGCAGATAGACCAGCGGGTAGGCGGACTTGGCATCCTTGAGGCCGATCGAATGCGCTTGAAAATGCTGAGTCATCGCCAAGTGAGCTCGTTGCCGATCATGTCCCGTAAAGAGGCAGATTGCGCGCTCCAGAGCTCCTGCGGCATTGACGTGTATCAACGATTCAGGGGGTTGATTTAGGTCAAAATGTTGGACGAATGCGTATATACATAAAGGGTCGGGTCAACACAGGCGGCAGCGATGGACAGAGTTGAACAATGCGCAGCGGGCCAGCCGTGCAAGCACAATCGTAGCAGCACCGGATGCGCGGAATGCAGCGTTCGGTTGGTGAGCGTTTGCGGTGCTCTTGAACTCTCCGAACTCGAAGCGCTGGAACGGATCAGCCAGCCGACGACCTTTGCTCCCAAGGCCATGCTGTTCGATCAGGGTGCGCTCGCCAGTCACGTTTTCAATGTGACCGAAGGTGTCGTGCGTCTCTACAAGTCGCTGCCTGACGGCCGGCGTCAGATCATGGGCTTTGCGTTGCCCGGCGATTTTCTTGGGCTCGCCTTAATGGATCGTTATGGTGTGACCGCTGAAGCGGTGACGCCAGTTAAAGTCTGCCGTTTCCTGCGTTCTTCATTCGTGTCCTACATCGACGGCAAGCCTCATTTCCTGCGAAGACTGCACGAGTTCGCAGGTCATGAACTCAGCCTTGCACAGGATCAGATGCTTCTCTTGGGCCGAAAGACCGCGGAGGAGAAGGTTGCTGCATTCCTCGTCAATCTCCAGATGCGGTATGCGAGGATCGGTCCGCTGTCCGTGACCGTTGCGTTGCCGATGGGGCGGCAGGATATTGCCGACTATCTGGGGCTGACGATTGAGACCGTGAGCCGGACGCTGACCAAGCTCGCGCGTGAAAAAACCATTCTCATCGTTCCAGATGGCGTTCGACTTCTCAGCAGCGAACGGCTCGATCACCTGACTGCGGCCTAACCCGCAGTAGGATGCGCGTTTGATCAAAGTCAATTCGCGCATCCCTCATCGGCGATAGATGTCTCTCCATTGCAAATGGAGAAGACAATGCCGAGAGACACGATTATCGCGCTCATTCCCGTAGTTCTGATGTTTGCGTTTTTCGCAGGCGCGATGATCTGGGCGGACATCTACTCCCGCAAGCCGCGATAAGAGTGTTCGCGATATCCGTTGCTGCACCTGCGTGCTCGAACGATTTGAAGCCGCTTGGTCATACCGACGATTTCGATCTGAACCGGCCGGCTTGCATCGCATTTTATAACTGTTAGAAATTTATTGGGCGTGATTTGCCCGTTTTTTTGATGGAGATATTTCGTGAAGTCTTACACAAAGCCGACCCTCGTGAAGCTGGGCACCCTGGCCCTGATCAAGTCCAACCACACCGGCCCAAGCACCGACGGCAAGAAGTATTCGGGTTACTTCAAGTAAGCCAAGCGCATTCGCGCAAGCTGGCGGCGGCCCTACGGGTTCGCCGCCTTTTTTGTGCGATGCGAAATGGCGCTGTTCGCAGGGAAGCGGGCACAATGGCCGATAAACGCTTCCCGCCAGCCGAGATAACCCATCAAGGCCAATACTGAGCGGGTCGAACTGGTTGTCATTCCAAATGAGAGTTGTTCAAGGGCATAGACTGCGCCCTTACGATCGATCCAGCCTTCAGGAGCTGTTTGAAGCAGGCCGTGAAAGTAGTCGCGAGACTTGTTGACGTAACTTAGCTGGAAAGAGTTGAAGACGAAGGTATCATTCTGACGGTTGCGCAGGCTCTCTGGAACGATGTCTTTCTGGCAATCCCGCAAGAGTTCCTTGTACCGCCCTTCGAAATTATGAATGAGAAGCGCGCTGACATCGTCATAAACGTAGTCAAGAAGACGCAGGTCGCAGAACGGTGATGCATCCATCAGCCCTTTTGCTGCGAAATGACTTTGAGTGACGGTCCGCGGGGCGGAGAAATAACCCCAGTCGTCGCAAAGAATACCATCGCCGACAAGTTCGCGCTCCCATGATGCGCGCTCGGTCTCATAGTCCCGGAGATCCTTTCCGCACCTTAGCCAGTCAACCGACTCACCGAGCATGCGCTGCATACTCACATCGCCAACATCCCACGGATTCCAGCGGCGGCCGGCGAATGAGCGATTCAGATGCTCATGAAGATCGACGGGCATCTGGGACAGCACGCATTGCCAGGCAATGTTGGCACGGCCACGGGATAACAATTGGCTTGCTGGTGTCAGGGCTTTTGCGAAATGACGAAATTCGCGATGTTTGAGCAGGTAGGGAAGGAAAGAAGGCGAGCGCAGGAAAAGCTGGTCCGCTCCATAGCCAGTGAAGACCTGTGATCCAGGCTCTGCGCAATGTGCAACCATTCGTGAAAACCAGTCGCCGAACCAGAAGAAGTCGCTCGGCTCATCTGCGTATTGCGGGTTCTGATCGACGGTATCGGGTAATTCCTCAGGTGGAATGATTGTGAGATCAATTCCATATCGGTCGGCAACCTCGCGCGCATAGCCCTCGCTGATCGCGTGAGACGGCAGATTGGGCTGAGAGAACATCACGCCGCGAATGCCGGAAGACCTCTGTTCGCCAAGCAGACAGGCGATAAACGACGAGTCAAGCCCGCCGGAAATTTCCACACAAATCCTTGCGTCAGGATAGGCAGTCAGCCGATCCTTGATTGAATCGCGCAGGATTTCCAGAATCGAAGGAGCAACGTCCTCGCGGTGCTGGCCGGGATCAAACACATATCTGTAGTCGCGCCGGACGAGTTGTTGGCAATTGACACCGCTTCCTCCAATCCGGACCAGTTCACCGGGTCGAACCCTGCACACATCCTTTAAGGGCGTTTCCCGCGAAAGAAACTGATAACCCGGGACAATCAGGACATGCTGTGCGAAATAGTCCTCGTTCCAGATGCTGCTTGCAGGGTCGTAAAAGCAGGAGAGCCGGTTGGCGATTTCACCGTCGGATTCGCGGTAATAAAGCTGGTATTGGGACGTGAAACTTTTGAACGCGTAGACTTCAGACCCGGTAACGATCAGCGCAACGAAGTCTCCCTCGGCTTGCGCGATGGCGGCCGGGCCTTGCCGAGCGATTAGCTCTGCCATCTGCACGAGGGCATTGCGGCCGCTTTTCCCGCCAACTCGAAGAACACAGCCCTCCAGCAGAAGTTCACCGAAATTCGTGGTCATGCGAATGCAATTCGGCGAGGCGATCGTCTCGATTGAAATGCCGCCGGATTCCGCTATGCCAGCCGAATCTTCCTGTGATGTGTTCGTTGCAGTCTTCATTTTTTCTCGATTATGATCAGGTTCGGACTGCAGCCAGAAGACGGTAGCATGAATACTTTGGTGCTTTATTTTTCATATTTCTCGACAAAGATCTTTGGGATCGATCGTACTGCAAAATTTCTCACATGGCTGGGGCGCAGGTTTCCCAAAAAGACTGTCGCTCGACCGATCAATGAACTTGCCGATAGCGCGATACGCGGAATTCATCTGCTGCCGCTGCGTATCGAGTGTCTCGATCAAGCTATGGCGACCTGGTTTGCGCTCAACCTCCATGGTTATCCTGCAGTTCTGAAAATCGGGATGCGATTGTCGCCTCTTTCCGGCCACGCCTGGGTGACCTGCAATCAGGAGACTTTCGTGAAGACGCCGGGAATGGAAGATTTCACCGAAGTCGCGTCCTATGCACCCTGGTCGGAAAGCGTCTGAACCAGCTTGAGCTGAAGCAGGTCTTTCACAAGATCGTCGATATCCGCGCGAATTTCGCTCGGTTCAACGCTGTATTCCTCAGCCATTTGATTGGCTGCCTTCTCAAGGCCGGATTCAATGCCGAGCCGCACCATGCGCGCAGCCGTTTCATTCAGGCCGTAGGAATCACCCGTCTTCACCGAGAAAAGGACGTCCTTGCCCTCGATGCTGGTCAATGTCGTGCCGGGTGCCAGTTGAATCTTCATGCTGAAATCCGATGAGCTGCTAAGTGATGTCTGGGGCAATTGGTAACTTGAAAGAAGAGTGATCTCCGCCCGGCAGCCGGTTGCCGGTCTGGTGCTGCCAGAGCGATGCGTAAAGTCCACCGTCCGCCAACAGCTTATCGTGCGATCCTTCCTCGATAATACGGCCCTGGTCCAGAACGATAATTCTATCCATGCGCGCCAGCGTTGAAAGACGATGAGCAATGGTAATTACGGTTTTCCCGTGCATCAGTGCTTCGAGCTGTTCTTGTATGGCGGCCTCGGCTTCGGAGTCCAGTGCGGCCGTTGCTTCGTCAAGGACAAGGATCGGAGCGTTTTTCAGAAGCGTGCGGGCGAGGACGATGCGCTGCCTTTGGCCACCCGAGAGTTTCGCGCCCCGTTCACCTGCGCTGGCGTCAAGTCCCGTTCTGCCGTCATCGTCTTGCAACGCGTCGATGAACGGGATTACGCGGGCTTGTTGCAATGCACCGTGCAACTCCTGATCGGTCGCGTCCGGTTTCCCGCACAACACGTTCTCTCGCACGGACCGATGCAACAAGGCTGTGTCCTGGGTGACCACGCCGATGCTGGACCGCACTCCATCCATGGTCACGCGGCGAATGTTCTGTCCATCGATCTGGATGGTGCCGTCCTGAATGTCATAAAGCCGCAGCAGAAGGCTGACGAGGGTGGATTTACCCGCGCCTGACCGTCCCACAAGGCCTATGCGTTCTCCGGGCCTGATGGACAGATTGAAGCGGTCAAACAGTTTCACATCGGGGGAATAGCTGAATCCGATGTCCTTGAACTCGATCGCGCCAGCCGACACGCGAAGCGCCTTCGCGTCCGGATCGTCGGTCATGGTGTTTGGCGCCGCAATCGATTCCATGCCCTGGCGCACGTCGGCGAAGTTCTGGAAAATGCCAGAGACTTCCCAGGCAACCCATCCGCCGGTGCTGGCCGCTTGCCAGACTAGCGGCAGCGCCATTGCGACTGCCTCGGCTTCCACATGCCCATTCAACCATAGAGCCACGCCAATCGCTCCTGTCCCGACGAGAAGCAGTGTGTTCAGAACCGTCAGGCTGGTCATGAAGCCGGTGATCATCTGCATATGACGCAACTGGGCTTCGTTATGCGAGAGCAGGCTGTTGCGAACGTGATCGTTATCAGTCGCGGCATAGGAGAAGAGTTTGACCGTCAGAATATTGCTGTAGCAATCGACGATCCTTGCCATCAGATCCGAGTAGGCCTGCGAGCTTCCATCCGCCCGTTCGCGCAGCCGCGGCACGTAGTAGCGCAGCAAAAGCACGTAACCGCCAAACCAGCCGAGAATGGGAAGGGTCAGCCGCCAGTCTGCCTGTGCGAGCAGAAAGAGGCTTACGCCGCCATACATCGTCAGATACCAGACCGCGCGGATGGCGGCTTCAGCGGTTTCCCGCAGCGCGCCTGCCGTATGCATCACCCGATGAGCGAGCCGTCCGGGGAAGTCGTTCTGAAAGAACTGCCAGCTCTGTTGCACCACATGCCAGTGACTGATCCAGCGAATCCGTGAGGTGACGCCGGGCACGAGGAAGCTGTTTCGCAGGTGCAGATCCACGTAGATCAACACAGGACGAACAATTCCAATCGTGAGCAACAACACGAGCAGGGTGGGCCAGTATTCCTGCCACGCCTTCCAGCGGTCAGTCTGGCCGACAAATGCAACGACCTTGCCGACAAAGACGGACACCAGCGCATCCGCACAGGCAACTCCGAAGCCGCATACGAATAGCCACGCAAAAATCCGCTTATGCTCGGACAGGAAGTATCGGTAGAAACGCAATAAATCGGAAGGCGGAACGGCCGGAGCGGGCGGCGCTACAATATCGATTTTATCCATAAACAATCGTGAGTTTGAGATACTCGATAATCTATAGCAGTTTTAGCAGGAGGAGGTGTCGTCTTTCAGCAGTTTAAAGGAGGGCGACTGCAAGCCCTTGTGTTTGCGCGAGCAGGGCTTTGAGCTAGCCGTAAAGCTCAGATCATATGGTTGCTGATTTCGTCTGCCGCCTTGATCAGCCGGGGCAGGAACTTCTTCACCAGTGCCGCAGGCGAATGCCGCGCGAGGTTCGTTGACAGGTTGATAGCCGCAACAGTCTTGCCGCCTTCGCCGCGGATCGGCGCAGCAATGCCGAAAGCGCCGACCTCGAGCTCGTCCGTGACGATGCTCCATCCCTGTTCGCGGACTTTGGCAATTTCCTTTTCCAGTTTTCTGACGTCGGTAACCGTCTGGCGCGTCCAGGCGCGGCGGTCTGAATTCATCAAGGCAGTCTTGCAGTCTTCCGGGGGAAGACCTGCCAGCAGCACGCGGCCCATGGATGTGCAGAACGCCGGGATACGGCTCCCGATGGTCAGGCTGCGCCGCAGCACGCTCGTGACCTCCGCTCGTGTGATGTAGATCACATTGGGGCCGTCGAGCACGGAGATGGCGACCACTTCGTCTGCTTCGCGAGACAGCGTTTCGATGATCGGCTGCGCGACTTCGCGCAACGAGAGCGAAGAGAGATAGGAAAATCCCAACTGAAGAACGCGCGGAGATAGCGAGAAGACATCGCTGTTCTGGCGCGCCATTCCTAGTGCCACCAGCGTGTGAAGCAGGCGCCGGACGCCGGCGCGAGGCAAATTCGTTCGCTGGGCGACGCCGGTCAGCGTCAGGCCTCGCTCCTGACTGAACGCCGCGATTACCAGCAACCCCTTGGCGAAGGATTCAACGAACTGGTCGCTGCCCGGAGGCCATCGTGTCGCATCTGTCCATTGTTCATCGAGCGCGAGCATGGGTTGCGATCCCAAAGGCCTGTGTTATCGTGTTCGATAATATACAATAAGTTCGATAGTCGAACAAGAGGAAACTTCATGCGACGGGTTCAGTTTTTTGGCATTCTAGGTGTGGCAATGGCTCTTGCAGCGGCGCCGGCAGCTGCGCAGGATTTCCCGGTGCGTCCGGTGAAGATCGTAGTTCCGGCCGCGCCGGGCGGGCCGACCCACATCACGGCACAACTTCTTGCGGACAAGATGCAGGCTTCGCTCGGGCAGCCGGTCATCGTCGAGCCTCGGCCGGGCGCGGGGAACAATCTCGGCGCCGAAGTTGTCGCGAGAAGCGCACCTGATGGATACACGCTGCTGTTTGCGACGACCGGCACTCACGCGATCAATCAGACGCTGTTCAAGAAGCTGCCGTTCGATCCGATCAACGACTTCGCCCCGATTTCGCTTGTCGTGCAGTATCCTCTGATGCTGGTGGTCAATAATGATCTTCCGATTCATTCCGTGAAAGAGCTGATCGAGTACGCAAAGAAGAATCCCGGCAAGCTCAATCGGGCCTCAGGCGGCAACGGCACTTCGATGCATCTTTCGGGTGAGTTGTTTGTGAAGCAGGCTGACATCAATGCACCCCACATTCCGTACAAGGGCAGTGCGCCGGCACTGAACGATCTGATGGGCGGGCACGTCCAGCTCATGTTCGACTCGATGATCACTACGATGCCGCTGGTCGAAGGCGGTAAGCTCCGCGGGCTGGCAGTCACCGGAAAGAAGCGGTCGCCAATGGTTCCGAACATTCCGACTCTGGCCGAGAGCGGCCTGCCGGATTACGAGGCGACTGGCTGGACCGGCATTGTTGCGCCTGCAGGCACGCCGCCCGCCGTTATCGCGAAGCTGAATGCGTCGATCGTGCAGGCGATCAAGTCTCCGGATATCCAGCAGGCATTTGCCAAGCAGGCTGCTGAACCGGTCGGCTCAAGCCCTGAAGAGTTTGCCGCTTTCATTCGGAAAGAAACCGACAAGTGGGGCAAAACGATCCGTGCCGCCGGGATCAGTGCGGAATAGCCGCGTTCCGCAAGCCAGCAAGAGGGGAGCAATTCCGGTGCTGCAACGATTCAATCCGACGCCGAAGGTCGATTGCGATCTCCATGTAACTTTGCCGACCACGCAAAAGTTGCTGCCGTTTCTGGACGACTATTGGCGTGAACAGGTGACCACGCGGGGGATCGATCGTCTGGAACTGACGAGCGATCTGTCCAATCTTCCACCGGCTGTCAGGCCGGACTGGCGTGGCGAAATCGGCGTTGATCAGGTGCGGCGAAAGGCTCTGGACGAGTTGGGCTCGGACATCGCGATCTGCAACTGTCTTTATGGCAGTCAGGCGGTCTACAATCAGGATCTCGCGGCAGCGCTTTGCCGCGCGACCAATGACTGGCTGGCAGAAGAGTGGCTCAGCAAGGATGATCGCTTTCGTGCCTCGATTGTAATTCCCTGGCAGTCGCCGGAACTCGCCGCTGAGGAAATTGAGCGCCGCGCGCCCGATCGGCGCTTCGTTCAGGTGCTGATGATGGCGCTGGGCGAGATGCCGCTCGGCAAGCGGCAGATGTGGCCCATCTACGCTGCGGCGGAGAAGCACGGCCTTCCGATTGGTATTCACTCAGGCACGATCTATCGTTCGGCGCCCTGGACCAATGGATGGCCGTCCTATCATATTGAAGATCAGGCCGCACAAAGCGTGGGATTCCAGACCCAGCTTCTCAGCCTGATTGCGGAGGGCGTGTTCGAGAAATTCCCGAAGCTGAATGTCGTCCTCCTCGAATCGGGTGTCACCTGGCTTCCTTCATTTCTCTGGCGCATCGATAAGCTTTGGCGCGGGTTGCGCATGGAAGTACCTTGGCTGAAACGCGCACCAAGCGAAACCGTCAAGGAGCGGGTGCGGCTTACGATGCAGCCGTTCGATGGGCCGAACGATCCTCAAATCGTTCGCGAGATGATCGATCAGATAGGCGCTGACATGATGCTGTTCTCGACGGATTATCCTCACTGGAATTTTGAAGGCGCGGATTTCGCGCCGGCTGGTTTTGATGAGGATTTGATGACCAGGCTGCGGACAGAGAATCCGCTGAATACTTATACGCGCCTGCGGGAGGCCCGAAATGAGCATCATTGAAAGCACGCAAAAAACAGCGGTCAGTGCGAAAAGCGATGCCGGGATCATCGATTGCGATATTCATCCACTGCCGAAGAATGCAAAAAGCCTGCATCCTTATTTGCCCAAGCGTTGGCAGGAGCATACAGAGGAATTCGGAATTCACCTCAGGCAGCCGTTCATCAATACGACCCAGTATCCGCGCTCGGCGCCGCTGATCTGCCGCCGCGACGCCTGGCCGCCGGGTGGCGGGCCTCCGGGGTCAGATCTCGAGTTCATGCAGCAGCAGCACCTGGACCCGTTCAACATTGTTCACGGCGTTCTGATCCCGTTGTTCGGAAATGTCGGGAGCGAGCGGAATCTGGGTTACGCGCGTGCTATGGCGTCGGCGCATAACGATTGGCAGATCGCCGAGTGGTGCGAACGCGACCAAAGACTTCGCGCGACACTCGTGGTGGCACAGGACGATGCAGCCGCTGCTGTCAAGGAAATCGAGCGGTGCGCGCGCGACGGCCGGTTCGTTCAGATCATGCTGGCGCCGCGCAGCAGCGAACCGCTTGGCCGTGAGCGATACTGGCCAATCTACGAAGCCGCGCAGGCTTTCGACCTGCCGCTTGGAATTCATTCATATGGCGTTGGCGGCCATGCATCTACGGGTGGAGGCTGGCCTTCGTTCTATATGGAAGAGCATTATGCCACGACGATGGGTGGTCCTGCCGTCATGAGCAGTTTGGTTTTCGAAGGCGTGCTTGAAAGATTCCCCAGGCTCAAGGTTGTCTTGGTGGAAATCGGTTTTGCGTGGGTGCCGAGCTTTGCATGGCGGCTGGATCGCCTTTGGGAGAAACTTGGGCGTGAGGTCCCGCATCTCACCCGGCCACCTTCCGAGTATATCAAGCGGAATTTCTGGTACACGACCCAGCCAATGGAAGAGCCTCCGCAACCCGAACTGCTCCGGCGTACGTTCGATTGGGTCGGTTGGGATCGGCTGTTGTTCTCCAGCGATTATCCCCACTGGGATCAGGACGATCCGTCATACGCGTTCAATATGAAAATGACGCCGGCCGAGCGGCGGCAGATTTGCCGTACCAACGCGGAACAGTTTCACAGGTTCTGATCATGGCGAAGGAAAAAGTCGGACTGGTGAGGGAGATTCCTCCGGGGCATCGCAAGGTTGTGAATGTTCGCGGCCGGGAGATCGTCGTGTTCAACGTGAAAGGCGATTTCTACGCTTTGCTGAATCGTTGTCCGCACGAGGGCGCGAATCTGAGCCGTGGGATCGTTACAGGTCTGCCGGAATCCAGCGGCCCGGGCTGCTACAAGCTGTCGCGGCCCGATGAGATCCTGCGCTGCCCATGGCATGGATGGGAATTCGATCTGCGGACGGGAAAATCATACTGCGATCCGCAACGGTTGTTTACCCGGCAATATAAAACCAGCGTCGAAAATAGCTGCGAACGGGTCGAAGGCCATCTGACTGCCGAGACATTCCCTGTCGTGGTCGAAGAAGCGACGGTCTTTGTTGAAGTGTAGGTCGCATCTCTGCGGTATAAGACAGGAACAGATATGAGCGAAGTTTGGCATTCCGTTTGCGCGCTGAATGAAATTCAGGCCGGGACAATGCTTCCGATTGAAATCGGAGAAATGCACATCGCAGTTTACAATGTCGATGGGGAGTATTTCGCGACCGACAATGTTTGTACGCATGGCTTCGCGCTGCTGACGGACGGATTTCTGGACGGTGACAGCGTCGAGTGCGCGCTGCATGGTGGATGCTTCAATATCAGGACCGGCAAGGCACTGTGCGAGCCGGTCGATGTCGATCTTCGTACGTTCCCGACACGTCTGGTTGATGGTCGCGTCGAGGTTTGCGTCGAGGGATCGTAGCTGCTCGCTTATGCGGATCAGTTACGGATCGCTTTTGCCAGTCGGGCGACGGCCGGTGCGATCGATCGTTCCGGATAGCCGCTGAATCCGAGCATCAGCGCCGATTTTGCCGGGGCGTCCATATACATTCGGCTCATCGCGCGTACGACCACGCCATGCTCATGGGCCGCGCGTTCAATGTTGATGTCGGAAAGCCTGTATTTGAGATAAGCGATAAGATGCATTCCCTGATCGGGCGGATCGACCACGAGCTTGTCATGCAGTGAGTTTTGCAAGGCAGATACCAGCGCGTCGCGCTGTGTGCGATATGTCAGCCGCATCCTGCGGATATGCGCGGCAAAATAGCCTTCTTCCATGAAGTCGGCCACGATCGATTGCGTGATCGTCGACGGTTGCCGGTCCGATAGATAGCGGGCCGTAACAAGCGCCTGTAGCATTCCTGTTGGAATTACTGCATAGCCAAGCCGAAGTCCCGGAAACAGGGCCTTGTTGAGCGTGCCGATGTAAATCACGCGATCATTATCGTCGAGCCCCTGCATTGAAGCCAGAGGATGCCCGCCATAGCGAAACTCGCTCGCATAGTCGTCCTCGACAATCCATGCCTTCGCGTCGCGTGCCCAGGCTATCAGTTCAAGGCGGCGAGCCATCGACAGCACGACACCGGTTGGAAATTGATGGGACGGCGTGACGAATACGGCACGTGCCTTTGGCGCCGTTTTGATTCCAGCCTTGACGATGAGACCGTGTTTATCGACGGGGATGGGATGGACGCGCGCGCCATGGGCTGCAAGGGATTGCCGTGTCGGCAGGTAACCGGGGTCCTCCACCCAAACATCCGTGTTCGCATCCGGGAGAAGCCGGGCGATGAGATCGATGGCGTGCTGGGTGCCGGCGGTGACGACGATCTGGTCCGGTTCGCAGCGCACCGACCGCGCGACCCTCAGATAATCGCAGATGGCGTTTCGAAGCTTTAGATATCCTCGTGGGTCGGAGTATCCGAAGTGACTTTGCTTCAGTGACCGGAAGGTGCGGGCGGCGATCCTTCGCCATTGTTCATGCGTTCTTGCATCGATCAAGGTCCGCCCGAGATTGAACGGCAGAGCGCTACCTTGCATTGTCACGTCGGTAAAGTCGGCAACGGATTTCAGATTGAACTGTTGGATGGTTGGGTTGCGCGTTCGTTCGAGTTTCGGTTTCGGCCGGGTTGAGGTGGCGGGCATGTCGCTTGAAACATATGTGCCGGACCCCTTTTGTCCCTGAATGTAACCTTCTGCGATGAGTTGATCGTAGGCGGTGACGACGGCCGAGCGGGAAACAGCGAGCTGCTGAGCCAGCTCGCGTGTCGAGGGAAGTTTGCTGCCAGGCTGTAGCCGCTGATCGAGTATCGCCAAGCGGATCTGGCGATAAACCTGCGTGAAAATGGGCGCGTCACGCTCTCTGACGACACCCCAGTCGTGAAGGGTTGACCAGTCCTTTGCCCGTTGGCTCATGCGTCCCGCCAAAAGTGGTAGGCTTTGTTGATGAAAAGTGGACCTATCAAACAGGCCACTTTAGACGTTATCTCTGTCCATCATCCAAGTTCAAGACCAATTCATCGGAGCTGAACATGAGCAGTGCGCCTGGAATGCGACGACACGATCTGGCGATGCCCGAGGAGCAGGCACGTCTTGTGTTGGAACGAGGGTTCAGTGGGTGGCTCTCGACCCTTGGCCCGGATGGTTATCCCTACGGCACGCCGATGCTCTACATCTACGCGGAGGGCAAGATTTATCTGCACAGCACCCGCGCAAAAGGTCTTCTGCGCCAGAACATCGATCATCATTCCAAGGTCAGCTTTGGCATTGATGAGCCCGATCAGGTCTATGCCTATGGCCGGTTTGAATGTGACTCATCGCTGGCTTATCAAAGCGTGATCGCAGTCGGCGAGATCGAGGTCGTCGAGGATGTAGATTTCAAGCAGAGGTTTTGCGAATGGCTGATGTCAAAATATGGAAAGCCGGATTGGGGACGTCCTGAGAACTTCTTTCCGCGGCTTGACCAGATCGCCGTTTATGCCATCACTATCCACGGTCTCACAGGCAAGCAGATCGTATTACCGACGCAGTCACAGCAATGGCCGGCGTTCGATCGGACAAAATCTCCTGGCGCTCGTGCGTGATTGAATGATGTAATGACAGCGTCTCCTGTCAGGAAAATTCCAGATGAATCTTTTTTATGCGCCGCATACCTCAGCACTCGCCTCGCATATCGCATTGGAAGAAGCCGGAGCCGATTATACGGTAACCCGGATCGATTTCGGTTCTGAAGAACAGCGCAAGCCGGACTATCTGGCGATCAATCCGAATGGCCGTGTTCCTGCACTGGTGACCGATCGCGGCGTTTTGACGGAAACACCCGCGATTCTGGCTTTTATTGCCCAGAGTTTTCCGGACGCTAATCTGGCGCCGCTCGATGATTCATTCGCCTTTGCACGCGTGCAGAGTTTCAATAGCTATCTCTGCTCGACGGCGCATATTGCACATGCGCATCGGATGCGAGGCTATCGTTGGGCCGATGATCAGGCGGCTATCGAAGCGATGCGCAAGAAGGTCCCGCAATCTGTTGGCGATTGCTTTTCGCTGATCGAGCGGGAAATGTTTGCCGGGCCATGGGTGATGGGCGACACATATACGATAAGCGATCCTTACCTGTTTACCCTCTCGCAGTGGCTGGAGGCAGATGGCGTGGATATTCGCCGCCTTCCAAAAATCGAAGATCATAGGCGGCGGATGTTGCAAAGACCTGCTGTCGCAAAAGCAATTGCTGTGGAGACACAGCCGGTATTGTAGTTATCTGCCGTGCCTGTCGGTTTGCAGAAGGCTGCGGGCGTGTGTGGCTGCACTCGTGAAATGGATTTTTTAGATGACCGGGAGTGTTTCTCTCCAGCTGGTTCGGGATTATCTCGCCGCGTGGAACGAGCCTGATGCTGGCCACAGGCAGGTTCTGCTGGAACGATGTTGGGGGATCGACGCGAACTACGTCGATCCGACCGTGGAGCTTTCGGGGCGCGAAGCGCTTTCCCGGCACATCTCGATGGTCCAGGAAAAGCGCCCCGGTGCGTATTTGGAGTTTGTAAGCGGTGTCGACAGCCATCACAACGTGGTGCGTTTCCTGTGGCGGCTGGTTCGGGCCGATGGATCGCGCGGAGATGTGTCGATTGACTTCGGCGAAATCGGACAGGATGCCCGGTTATCGAAGATTGTAGGGTTCTTTGGAGCTGCGCCGGATATAGAACCCGATCACGGTTGAAAGCGCGCGTTGTGCTCAGGCCAAAATGAAGATTGTCGAGGCCGCGAGCAGCAATCCCATGATCCGGTTGAAGATGCGTGCCGTTGCTTGATCGGAAAGATACCGCTCGAGTGATGCGCCGAATAAAAGCCAGACCAGCAGGCTGGGCACGGCTGCCAGGAAGAACAGCAGCGCGAATATCGCAGCCTGAAATCCCAATCCGTGCGAACTGGAATGAAGATATGCTCCGATCGCCCCAGTGCTGACGATCCACGATTTCGGATTGATCCATTGAAAGAGAGCGGCATCCAGAAAGCCGATTGCCCGCTTTTCCTTTGTGGTGGCTGTCGTGTCAGCAGTCGCGATCTTCCATGATAACCAGAGAAGGAATGCTGCGCCGAGCCAGTTCATCACGAGTGTAATGCTCTTGTGGCTCAGAAGAATTTGCCCCAGGCCGATCGCAACGGAAAACATCAGCGATGCCATGCCGATACCAACCCCGAGCAGGCACGGCAGACCACGCCAGAAACCCACGGCCGCACCGGTGGCTGTCACCATGATGTTGCTCGGGCCGGGTGTGATTGCAGCCACGATGGAGAAAGTCATGAAGGCGATGATTTCTTCGGCTGTCATGTCTGTGGAGTAATTTCCTCGATGAATCTCAAGACGATGGAGCGCAACGCATCGGATGGAAGGGTGCTCTTATTGTTTCGAAAATCGGAATTGTAAATTCATAAGTATATGATATTCGAAATATATCTTCATCGCTAGCCTGAATCATGCCGAGGTCTTCCGATCAGTGTCGAATCTGCTTCGCTTCGGGCATCGGGGAGGTGAGGCAAGATCTCACCGCTGCTTGCGTGAACTAACAAACTCAACACGCGATAGATGGGATGGTCGCTGGCGAACGAATGCGCCGATCAGGTTCGCGCTATCGAGTATGTGTGTCACTTTGGTGGATGCGACGATGTGCGTAGGGCGAATGCGCACGATCCATCATGTCGTCAATATCAATATCTTTGTTGAGTGATTTGAAGGCGCACTGCCTGTCGAGGAAAAGTGACCAACGGAATCATTATCGAGAAAACGGGCGGCCCGGAAGTTCTGCAATGGCGCGGCGTTCGGCTTGAAAAGCCCGATGAGGGGCAGGTCCGCATTCGCCACACGGCGGTCGGCTTGAATTACATCGACACCTATCAACGCTCCGGCTTGTATCCTGTGTCGGTGCCCGGCAGCATTGGACAGGAAGCTGTTGGTATTGTCGAAGCGGTAGGGTCTGGTGTCAGCCATATCAAGGTCGGTGATCGCGTGGCCTATGCCGGTGGTCCGCCGGGTGCATATGCAGAAGCGCGAGTGATGCCGGGCGCACCCTTGGTGAAGGTCCCTGATGGCGTCTCCGACCAACAGGCCGCGGCGGTATTGCTCAAGGGCATGACGGTTCAGTTTCTGATCCGCCGCACGTTCAAGGTGCAGGCCGGCCAGACAGTGCTTTGGCACGCTGCGGCTGGCGGTGTCGGTCTTATTGCATGTCAGTGGTTGAAATCTCTTGGTGTGACGGTGATCGGGACCGTCAGCAGCGAGGAGAAAGCCGCGCTTGCCAGGGCGAACGGTTGTACGCACACAATCATTTACACCAAGGAAAACTTTCTCGAGCGTGTTCGCGAGTTAACAAATGGAGCGGGTGTGCCGGTTGTCTATGACTCGGTCGGCAAAGTGACCTGGGACGACTCGCTGTCGTGTCTGCAGCCGTTTGGTCTCATGGTCAGTTTCGGCAACACATCCGGTCCGGTTACGTCGGTCAATATCGGTCAGCTTGCAGCCAAAGGTTCACTCTTCGTCACCCGGCCGAGGTTGGTTACCTACACCGCAAAGCCTGCGGACTTGCAGGCAACGGCGGCTGATCTGTTCGATGCCCTTGCGAGCGGAAAAGTGAAGGCGGAGATATCGCAGGCCTTCGCGTTAAAGGATGCCGCTGAAGCCCATCGTGCTCTAGAGTCTGGCAAGACGGTAGGTTCAAGCATTTTGCTGCCCTGATTCCTGAGGTCAGAATGCGCGGCGCTCTGCGCTGCTCATCATCGCAGGGGCATTGGTGGCCGTGGAGCGCTGGCGTCGCCCGGCTGGGGCGGGAGTTGCGTCGGAGCGGCCTGTGGCACGTAGGTGTCGCGTTGCGCTGTGCTTTGCGAATAAGTATGCGTCTGTGAGGGAGGCTGCGGCGGATAGGGCGCAGGAGCGCGATAAGTTGGTGCAACCGCCGATGAGCGCTGCGGTTGGGCTTGCGGCTTTTGAGAAGGTTTCACGGCTTGTGCACCGGCTTTACGGCGCACCTCCAGTTCATTGAGCTTCGCGACGTCACGGCTCAGTTGCTGTTGGCCAGATTGAAGCTGTTCGATTGTCTGCTTTAGCGAGGCGATTTCCTGCGTCATGCTCTCCAGGGACTGAACAACCTCCGGCGGAAGCGCGGCCTGCGCTGGCGCAGTTGTTTGTGCGACGGGCGCGGCAGCCGATTCCGTTGGCACCGTCTTGGTGTCCGGAACTTGAGCCGAATCTGATGGAGCTTGAGGCGCTACCGTTTGTGAGGCTGAGTTTGAAGACTCGCCGGATGCGGTGGATGCCGGAACGAGTGCTGTGGCCTGAAACTGCGGCGCCAGATGTGAAATCTGCTGCCGGGCCTTATCGCCATAGGCGTACCATGCTGCGGCACTCATGATACCGGCGCAGACGATCAGCAGCAGGATGCCCTTGCGCGAGGCCGGATGGCGCTCTGTATCGAGACCATTGCCGATATTGTCGTTCAGAGGAGCAGCTTCAAGCGATGGCTCGCGTGAAGATTCAGGCGCCGCCGTTGGCGCGATGCTGAGGGCTGCGGTATCGTCTGCGATACGAGGCGCAAGGTCTCGGAGCTGTGCTGCGATCGCGTCATGCGGATCGGCTTGCGGGTCTGCATGTTGCAAGTTGAGTTGCATGGTCGCTCCGTGATGTGTGCAAAGTGCGATGCGCGGTCGATAGTCCGGGCAGTCGGCATCCGGAAAGAGGCATCGTGCTTTGACCACAACAAGGCGCCGCGATGGAAAGTCTGGGGCAGAGGAACCGGCTGATTTCGTACTTATTTTCAACGGTTAAACGAGAGTGGTGTGAAACGCAGCGGCGCGGCCGATTTTCCCAGATTGCCTGCGCGGCGAACATTGAGATAGCCGCGCGTGCTTGTTTCGCATTTGATTGGACGGTTGAGAGGACATCGGCCTCAAGGTCGGATGCCTCTCAGAATTGGACAGTGAGAAGGCAAGCTAGGGTCCTTGATACGGAACAGCCAGCGTGACTGCGTTCCCCCGGAGCTAAAACGCGGCGCTTGACCCTGCTGATTTCACGCATTTCTCTGGCTGGCATTTGCTGCCACGGCCGCCGCGGCTGTGCGATTTTCGACACCGAGCTTGGCGTAGATCTGCTCAAGATGCTTGTCCACGGTGCGCGGGCTCAATTCCAGTATCTGTGCGATGTCGCGGTTGGTTTTCCCCTTGCTCAGCCACGACAAGACCTCTCCTTCGCGGCTGGTGAGGCCCAATTCCTTGCTGAATTCTGCCGGTGAATCGGAACCAGTCTCGCGAGTCAGCCTTAGAAGGAATTGGTCAGCGTTAAGTCTGCCCATATATTGAAGGCGATGCTTGTTATCTCTGAAAGGCGTCGAGGGCGGTGACTTTGGCGCCATGCTGCCTTGCTGCATCCGCTCCAGCCATTCGAGCCAGGGAGCAGGTAGTTCTGAAGCAGTGTTGTCCGCGTCATTCTGAACGAGAAGTTTCTGTGCCTGCGGGGTGGCCCAGATGATCCTGCCACGATAATCGACGGCAAAAAGAATGCGCCCCGAAACGTCGAGCGCGGCGCGAGCGCTCTGGGTGAGTCGGGCATTGGCGAGATGCACCTTGATGCGAGCCAGCATCTCCGCGATCACGATGGGTTTGGTAACATAATCGACGCCGCCGACTTCAAGCCCCCGAACGATGTGTTCAGTTTCGGCCAGCCCGGTCATGAAGATGACTGGAATATCTGTCAGGCCGGGTAGGCGCTTCAACCGCCGGCATGTTTCAAATCCATCGATACCCGGCATGACGGCATCCAGCAGGATAATGTCAGGCACGATCTGCTCGACGACCCGCATTGCGGATGCGCCGTCCAGCGCCACCATGACGGTCATGCCTGCGCCATCCAGCGCGTCGGTCAGCATCCGGAGCGTTTCCGGGGAATCATCCACGATCAGAACGGTATCGCGCTTTTTCTCAATGGTCATGACGCTGCACGGTTTTCAGTGTTGCCATGTATTGGCCGAGGTCAAACTGTTCGATCAACGACCGCATCCGGGCGACAAACGCTGCATGCTCGGGATGATCTTTGTTGATCTGGTCGAGTTTGGTGTGAATAGCGGTGACGTAGCCGATTTGCCCGAGATTGATAAGTTCATCGACATATTCGACTGGCGGACTGGGATCGTTCTTGATGTTCCAGGCTGCCGTTGGCGCCTCATGAGGCTCGTATTGCCATTCGATTTTCAGCAACTGGCCGACAAGCTCCAGCAATCGCGGAACATCGATCGGCTTCATCAGATATCCGTCATGGAAAGGCTGCGCGAGCGGAGCACCGTGTGCTTCCAGCGCGCTCGCCGACACCATCAAGATGCGAGCCTGATGATGTCCCATGGTCCGCAAGGTTTCTGCAACGGTCCAGCCATCGATGCCTGTCATGGAGATATCAAGAAGAAATAGGTCGGGCTGGCAGTGTTGTGCGAGATTCAGGCACGATTCGCCGTCATGCGCGCTAAGGATGATGAATCCGAGCGGGGTTAGAATCTCGCGGAGCAGGTCGCGCTGTGTTGGATCGTCGTCTGTGACGAGAACTGTCCGGCGCGGCCCATGGTATCCATAGATCGGTGCGTTGATCGCTTTCAGGCGCGTCGGATTGGTGACTTCGGACAACAGCATTTTCACGTAGAAGGTACTGCCCCTGTCGACAACGCTGGTGACGCGAATGTCACCGCCCATAACGCCTGCCAGAAGCTTGCTGATGGTCAGACCAAGACCGGTCCCGGTTTGTGGTTGAGAGACGCCGAGCGCGCCGCGTTCGAATGGTGCAAAGATGCGATCGAGGTCGTCCGCATGGATTCCGGGACCCGTATCGCGGACTTCGAATTCTGCCACAGGACTGCGATAGTGCACGATGAAGTGAACGCCGCCGGTCTGCGTGAATTTGATAGCGTTCGAAAGCAGATTGATCAGGATCTGGCGCAATCGCTTTTCGTCGGCATAAACGACCGGCGGCAGCGTTTCCGGCCGCTGGAACACGAATTCGATGTTCTTCGCGGCGGCCTGAAGGCGGAACATGCCGACAAGCTGATCGAGAAAGGCGTGCAGGCGCACTTCATCGCGGGAGAGATGTAGCCGGCCCGCCTCGATCTTCGAAATATCCAGCAGGCCGTCGATCAGCCCGGAGAGATGGTCGGCACTGCGGCGAACGACGCGAATCTGATCGCGGGGTTTCGGCTGGATGGTGTCATCCTGCTCAAGTAGTTGCGCATAGCCGCTGATGGCATTGAGCGGTGAGCGCAGTTCGTGACTGAGGCCGACGACATACCGGCTTTTGGCAAGGTTGGCGGATTCGGCCACTTCCTTGGCACGTTGAAGTTCCAGATCCGTCTGTCGATGGGCATCGATCTCCTGCATCAACAGTGTCGTCTGCCGCCTTGTCTCCGCTTCTGCGGCCTGGCGGCTCTGGCGTGCCAATACAAACAGCCACGCGACAACGCCAATGATGATTGTTAGGGCGAAGAAAACCTTCCAGAGAACATCCGATAACTGGACCTGATCGAAGCGTATCGCCGTGGAGGTTTGCAGGTAGATCAGGCCGAGCGTGAGGCCAACGAGTCCTGCGGCGGCGGCGAATACCCCAAGATAGTGCCCGAGCTGTGAATTGATCCTTGCATAGATGGATTCCGGCAGAAGTTTTCCGAGTGTTTCGGACAATTGAGCCTGAACACGCGCATGCGGCTTGCACAGATCGTGGCAGCGGGCATCCAGCGAGCAACAGAGCGAGCAGATGGGGCCGGAATAGGCAGGGCAGGAGGCCATGTCTTCCGGCTCGAAAGCATGTTCACAGATGCAGCATTTGATGGCTTCGGCGGTTTGCCAGCTTCGTTTTGGCTTGCGCGCGATATAATATTTTCCGCCGGTCGCATAAGCGATGAGTGGTGCAACAACGAATGCCGTTGTAAGGGCTACAAAGGGTGCAAGTGCTTTCGCGGTGGGACCAAAGAACCCATAGAACGCGCTGATCGAGACGATCGTTGCAACCGTCATGGCGCCAACACCGACGGGATTGATGTCGTAGAGATGGGCGCGCTTGAATTCCATGTGCGGGGGGCGAAGCCCGAGCGGCTTGTTGATGATGAGATCGGCGACGAGCGCGCCGACCCAGGCAATGGCCACGTTCGAGTAAAGCGCCAGCGTCTGCTCCAGCGCCTTGTAGACGCCGATTTCCATCAGTAGCAACGCGACAAGGACATTGAACACCAGCCAGACGACGCGGCCCGGGTGGCTGTGCGTCAACCGTGAGAAGAAGTTCGACCATGCGATGGAGCCGGCATAGGCATTCGTGACGTTGATCTTGAGCTGCGAGAGAATGACGAACGTGCCTGTTAGCGCTAAGGCGATATCGGGCTGGGACAGCACGTAGCGAAACGCCTCCAGATACATGTGAGAAGGCTCGGCGGCATACTCCGCGACGACGCCATGCTTGATTGCGAAGAACGCGAGGAAAGAGCCTGCAAGCAGCTTGATTGCACCAGGCACGATCCAGCCGGGACCTGCGCTGATCATGGCAAACCACCAGGCTCGCTTTGACGTACGCCGGTCGCGCGGCAGGAAGCGCAGGAAGTCCACCTGCTCGCCAATCTGCGCCACCAGCGAAAACACGACGGACGCGGCGGTGCCGAACAACAGCAAATCCAGTTGCCCGGACGGGCTGCCATGTTCGCCCGGGAATGCACGCCACTCCGCGAACGAACCGGGGCTTTTGATCGCAATGGCCACGAAGGGAAGAATGTGGAGGAAAATCCAGAACGGCTGCGTCCAAAGCTGAAAGCGGCTGATGAGCGTGATTCCGTGTGTCACCAGCGGGATGATGACCACCGCGCTGACCAGATACCCGATGGGGCGAGGCAGGCCGAAACAGAGTTCCAGCGCCATTGCCAGAATGACGGCTTCGATTGCGAAGAAAATGAAGGTGAAGGATGCGTAGATCAGCGATGTGACCGTTGATCCGATGTAGCCGAAGCCGGCGCCGCGGGTCAGCAGATCAATATCTACGCCGTATCTGGCTGCATAATAGGCAATCGGCAGTCCGCAGCAGAAAATGACCGCACTGACCACGAGAATGGCGGCCGTTGCATTGGTCACGCCGTAGTTGAGCGTGATGGTTCCGCCGATGGCCTCAAGGGCAAGGAAAGAGATCGCGCCCAGTGCCGTGTTCGCCACGCGAGCCGCAGACCAGCGCCGCGCACTCTTGGCTGTGAAGCGGAGCGCGTAGTCCTCAAGCGTCTGGTTGGCAACCCATTGATTATACTGGCGCCTGACACGGTCTATGCGCTGCCGCCCGACCAACCTGTTCTCCTCATGGTCCACATCGCCCGCTGAAAAATCTACGTCGCGCTTTTGCGGTGCCGTATGCGCGATTTCACGTATGCGTGCGATGCACAATCCGGGCCATCGTTCCCCTATCGAAGCGTTGTTCAGCCAACACAAGGGGCGGTCATGTCAGACAAAAAAGATCAGGGTTTGCAGTCACCTTTCCGGCGCAAGATGCTTATGGGAATGGCGGCTTTGCCGGCCATGTCCATGGTTTCGCGCCCGTCATTCGGCGCGGGGCCTGCGACCTCTGCGGTCAACACCACAGGTCTCGCGGTGACCGACACTGAAGTTACTGTCGGTATCCTGCACTCGGTTACCGGCACCATGGCGATTTCCGAAACGGGATCGGTGCAGGCCGAGAAACTGGCGATCGAGCAGATCAACGCCTCGGGCGGCGTGCTCGGCCGCAAGATCAAGTTCATCCAGGAAGACGGCGCATCCGACTGGCCGACCTTCGCTGAAAAGGCCAAGAAGCTCTTGGTCAATGACAAGTGTGCGTCGGTGATGGGCTGCTGGACGTCTGCCTCGCGCAAGGCAGTGCTGCCGGTGTTCGAGCAGTATAACGGCATGCTCTACTACCCGACCTTCTATGAAGGCCTCGAGCAGTCCAAGAACGTCATCTACACCGGTCAGGAAGCAACTCAGCAGATCATCGCCGGCCTTGACTGGGTCAACAAGACCAAGGGCGCGAAGACTTTCTATCTGCTCGGTTCGGATTACATCTGGCCGCGCACCTCGAACAAGATCGCGCGCAAGCATATTGAAGGCCACCTGCAGGGCGCGAAGGTCGTTGGCGAGGAATACTTCCCGCTCGGCCACACCCAGTTCAACTCGGTCATTAACAAGATCAAGCTGACCAAGCCGGATGTGATTTACGCTATCATCGTCGGCGGCTCGAACGTCGCTTTCTACAAGCAGCTCAAGGCAGCCGGTATCGATCTGTCGAAGCAGACGCTGCTCACCATCTCGGTGACCGAGGACGAAATCGACGGTATTGGCGGTGAAAACATCGCGGGCGCATTTGCTTGCATGAAATACTTCCAGTCGCTCGATAATGCGAACAACAAGGAATTCGTTGCCGCGTTCAAGAAGATGTGGGGCGAGAAAACCGTGATCGGAGACGTCACCCAGGCTGCCTATCTCGGCCCGTGGCTCTGGAAGATGACTGTTGAGAAGGCCGGCAGCTTCGATGTCGACAAGATCGCAGCGGCATCAGCAGGCATCGAGTTCACCAAGGCACCGGAAGGTTACGTCAAGATCCATCCGAACCACCATCTCTGGTCCAAGACGCGTGTGGGTCTCGCGGGCCTTGATGGTCAGTTCAAGGTGGTTTACGAGACCGCCGATCTGGTCGAGCCCGATCCGTTCCCGAAGGGCTACCAGTAAGCCGCGCGTCCGGTCCCTCTCCACAACAATCAGCTCCCAGGTGTGGGTCGTCAGCCCACACCCGCAGCGCTCGCGCCGCGGATTCGTCCGCGGCGCGAGACTTCCCCGGCGGAGAATTGAAATGTTCGGCGACTATTCGATTGGTGATCTCGGCTCGATCTTTGTGATGCAGGGATTTGCGGGCCTTATCCTGTTCTCCGTTTACGTTCTCATGGCCCTTGGACTGGCGATCATCTTCGGCCAGATGGGCGTCATCAACATGGCGCACGGCGAATTCATGATCCTCGGCGCTTACGTCACCTGGATGACGTCGAATTTCTTTCAGGCGTACCTGCCTTCGCTGTTCAGCGGCTATTTCTTCATCGCAATGATATTGGCCTTCATCGCATCCGGCGCGCTCGGCATGCTGGTGGAATGGGCGCTGATACGCCATCTCTACAAGCGTCCGCTCGATACGCTGTTGGCGACCTGGGGCCTCAGCCTGATGCTGCAGCAGGCCTATCGTTCGATCTTCGGCGCGCGTGAAGTCGGTGTCGAACTTCCGCAGTGGATGCTGGGTTCGCTCAAGCTCACCGATACGATCGAAGTGCCAATCAACGGCATTTTCGTGATGTGCTTGACGGTCCTGATTACGGTCGCTGTGGCCTATATCATGTACAAGTCACGCTGGGGCCGCCAGGTGCGCGCCGTGGTGCAGAATCGCGTGATGGCTGGTGCCACCGGCATCAACACCGAGCGCGTGGATCGATTCACTTTTGGTCTCGGCTGCGGCATCGCGGGTGTCGCCGGCTCGGCCTTCACCATGATCGGTTCGACAGGTCCAACCTCCGGCCAGCTCTATATCGTCGATACGTTCCTTGTTGTGGTGTTTGGCGGCGCAGCCAGCCTGCTCGGAACCATCGCTTCGGCATTCACCATCTCTCAGGCCCAGTCGACCATGGAATTCTTCATGTCAGGGTCGATGGCCAAGGTTCTCACGCTGCTTGCCATTGTCGGCATCCTCATGCTGCGGCCGCAGGGACTGTTCGCCCTCAAGGTCCGGAAGTGAAAAGGCCAGGAAAATGCCCGAGAAAATGTCCAAAAAAAGCGTTGAGCAAACTTCTGTTGCCAAGTCCGTCAATGACAATCCGCGCTTCGCGAACCGCTCCGAACTTGTCGGCATTCTCGCGCTCGCCGTGCTGTTGGTTGTCATCCTGCCACTGACGCTGGATATCTTCCGGCTCAACCTGGTCGCCAAGTATCTGACTTATGCGTTTGTCGCGATCGGCCTTGTCATCTGCTGGGGATATGGCGGCATTCTGAGCCTGGGGCAGGGCGTTTTCTTCGGCCTCGGCGGTTACTGCATGGCGATGTTTCTCAAGCTGGAAGCTTCGAGTGTCGCCAACACCAAGATTCAGTCTACGCCCGGCATTCCCGACTTCATGGACTGGAATCAGCTCACGCAGCTCCCGTTCTTCTGGAAGCCGTTTCACAGCCTGACCTTTACGATTATCGCGATCATTCTTGTTCCCGCGATCTTCTCCTTTATCGTCGGCGCCGCGATGTTCAAGCGGCGGGTCGGGGGCACCTATTTTGCGATTATTACCCAGGCGATTGCTGCGATCCTTACCATTCTGATCATCGGTCAGCAGGGCTACACCGGCGGCGTCAACGGCATCACTGACCTGCGCACGCTGAAGGGATGGGACATCCGCACCGATAACGCCAAGTTTATTCTCTACTTCGTGGAAGTAGCTTTGCTGTTCGGCTGCATTGGCGTCGCTCTTTTCATCCACCACTCCAAGCTCGGACGAATCCTGGTCGCCATGCGCGAGAAGGAAGATCGCGTCCGGTTCTCCGGCTACAGCGTCGCCAACTTCAAGATATTCGCATTCTGCGCCGCTGCGGTGTTTGCATCGATCGGCGGCGCATTGTTCGCCCTCGAAATCGGCTTCATGTCGCCGTCCTTCGTCGGCATCGTGCCGTCCATCGAAATGGTGATCTATGCCGCCGTGGGTGGGCGTCTCTCCATCCTCGGCGCGGTCTACGGCACGCTTCTGGTTAATTTCGCCAAGACCAGTCTGTCGGAATCGTTTCCTGAACTGTGGCTGTTCGGCCTTGGCGGTTTGTTTATCGCGGTGGTTCTCGCCTTCCCAAATGGCCTGGCTGGAATCTGGCGCGACCACGTTCAGAGCCATATCGATCGCCTGATCGCATCACGCAAGCCGAAGACAGACGGCAAGAATGGCTGGACCGGCGGTTCTGTCGCCGACGGCGCACCTGCGGAATAGGAGAGCAACATGCTTGTCGGTCATCAGCCCAAGGAATTCCTGCTAGCCGTTGAGGCGCTGACGGTGTCATTCGATGGCTTCAAGGCCGTGAACGATCTTTCGTTCTATGTCGATGAGAACGAAATCCGGGTCATCATCGGTCCGAATGGAGCCGGAAAGACCACGGTGCTTGATCTGATCTGCGGCAAGACCAAAGCCACCTCCGGGTCTATTCAGTTCCGAAATCAGGAACTGACCAAGATGAAGGAGAACGAGATTGTTCAGGCCGGGGTGGGCCGGAAGTTCCAGACGCCATCCATCTATGACGACCTCACGGTGTTCGAAAATCTCGAAATCTCCTATCCGCGCGGGCGCACGGTATTCGGAGCCCTCACATTCCAGCGCGACAAGACTGTGCGTGAGCGTGTGGAAGAAGTCGCAGAGATGATTTTCCTGAAGGATCGTCTCGGCATGAGCGCGGAACTTCTCAGTCATGGTCAGAAGCAGTGGCTCGAGATCGGCATGCTGCTGATCCAGGACCCGGACCTGTTGATGCTGGACGAGCCGGTCGCAGGCATGAGCGTCAGCGAGCGCGTTAAGACCGCTGAACTTCTCAATCGCATTATCAAGGATCGTTCGGTTCTGGTGATCGAGCACGACATGAAGTTTGTCGAAGACATCGCCCACAAGGTGACAGTGCTGCATCAAGGCCAGATTTTGTCGGAAGGCTCGATGGAGAAGGTCAAGAACGATCCGAAGGTCATCGAAGTCTATCTCGGCCACTAAGTCCGAAATCAAGGAAGATACCATGCTGGCGATTTCCGATCTTCATGTCGCATACGGACAAAGCGAAGTCTTGCACGGACTCAATGTGTCCGTTCAGCCAAATGAGATCGTTGCGATCATGGGCCGCAACGGCATGGGCAAGACCACGCTGATGAAGTCCCTGATGGGAATCGTGCCGACCAAGAGCGGCTCGGTGTCCATGGAAGGTAGCGAGCTCAGCAAGCTCAAAAGCTATGAGCGTGTCGCCAAGGGTCTCGCTTACGTGCCGCAAGGCCGCATGATTTTCTCCACCATGACGGTGAAGGAAAATATCGAAACCGGATTGGTTGCGTCAGGCGGAAAAGACGTGCCCGGCGACATCTACGAGCTGTTTCCTGTCCTACTCGAAATGAAGGGCCGGCGCGGAGGCAATCTGTCCGGCGGTCAGCAGCAGCAGCTGGCGATCGCGCGGGCGCTCGCGACCAATCCGAAAGTGCTGTTGCTGGATGAGCCGACCGAGGGCATTCAGCCGTCGATTATTCGCGAGATGGCGCGCACGCTCAAGCGCATTCGCGACGAGCGTGGTCTCTCGATCATCGTATCCGAACAGGTCCTGAGTTTCGCACTCGATGTCGCCGACCGCGTGCTTGTTATCGAGAATGGGGAAATCGTCCGCGATGAGGCCCGCGACGGCATCGATGCCGCGCAGGTCGCAAAATATCTTTCAGTTTAACCAAGCCGTTCGTAACCAGGGGAGCATCTCAATGCCAGATACACTGATCAAGGTCGATCTCAATCAGTCGGCCTACGACAACGACAAGGTTCACAATCGCTGGCATCCGGATATTCCGATGGTGGAATGGGTCAATCCCGGCGATGACTTCATCATCGAGACTTACGATTGGACCGGCGGCTTCATCAAGAACAATGACTCAGCCGACGACGTGCGCGACATCGACCTGTCGATCGTGCACTTCCTTTCTGGTCCGATCGGCGTCAAGGGCGCGGAGCCAGGCGACCTTCTGGTTGTCGATCTGCTTGACGTCGGCCCGATGAAGGAAAGCCTCTGGGGTTTCAATGGCTTCTTCTCCAAGCAAAATGGCGGCGGCTTTCTGACCGATCATTTCCCGCTGGCGCAGAAGTCGATCTGGGACTTCAAGGGCATGTATACCTCGTCGCGGCACATTCCCGGTGTCAACTTCGCGGGCCTGATCCATCCAGGTCTGATCGGTTGTCTGCCCGATCCGAAAATGCTGTCGATGTGGAACGAGCGCGAGACAGCGCTGATCGCGACCAATCCGACCCGCGTGCCCGGCCTTGCCAATCCGCCGTTCGGTCCGACCGCGCATATGGGCCGCCTGAAGGGGGATGCCAAGGCGAAGGCAGCCGCGGAAGGTGCTCGCACCGTTCCGCCGCGTGAGCACGGTGGCAACTGCGACATCAAGGATTTGTCGCGCGGCTCGAAGATCTACTTCCCCGTCTATGTTCCGGGCGCAGGTCTTTCGATGGGCGATCTTCACTTCAGCCAGGGCGACGGTGAAATCACGTTCTGCGGCGCCATCGAAATGGCCGGCTGGCTGCACATCAAGGTCGATGTGATCAAGGACGGCATGGCAAAGTATGGCATCAAGAACCCGATCTTCAAGCCATCGCCGGTGACACCGAACTACAATAACTACCTCATCTTTGAGGGTATCTCCGTCGATGAGCAGGGCAAGCAGCATTATCTCGACGTCCATATCGCCTATCGTCAGGCATGTCTGAACGCTATCGAGTATCTGAAGAAGTTCGGCTATTCCGGCGCGCAAGCCTACTCGATCCTCGGCACAGCGCCGGTTCAGGGCCATATCTCCGGCGTGGTGGACGTGCCGAATGCCTGCGCCACGCTCTGGCTGCCAACGGAGATCTTCGATTTCGACATCATGCCGTCCTCGGCTGGACCGATCAAACACATCAAGGGCGGCATCGACATGCCACTGTCGCCTGACAAGTAACCCGCGAGGCAGCGTGGAGACGGTGCGTATCTTGCTGTCTCCACGTGCGCGCGGATCAAATATCGACTGAGCAAACCGAGGGAGACGGGCTGTGCCGGTTTACGAGTATCTTTGCAATGACTGCGGACCTTTCACCGAGATGCGGCCAATGTCCGAATACGACATGCCGCAAGACTGTCCGCATTGTGCGGTGTCCGCGCCACGCGCCATTCTGACCGCGCCGCACTTCTCATGCATGCCGGCTGCAACACGCAAGTCGCATGCGGTCAACGAGCGCAGCGCCAACGCGCCGAAGACTCTCGGCGAATACAAGGCATCGCATGGCCCCGGTTGCGGCTGCTGTTCGGGCGGCAAGCCTTCGCGGCTGATGACGAAATCGCGCTCCGGTGCGAAGGGTTTCCCCACGGCAAGACCGTGGATGATCAGTCACTGAATTTTTGAAGTTCTATGGACATCGGCTCCGGTGGGGAGGGCCGATGCCGCATGATATTCAGGCGCCCACAGTCGTCAGTGGTTTGGCGCGTCTGGAAACTCGTGTGCTGACTCAGGCTTCTCGCCTTGCAGAGTGAATTGCGGTTGGCGCGAGCGCCATGGCCTCATCGATGATTGCTGCCAGATCCTGCTGTCTGAACGGCTTTGCGAGTTTGGGGATTCCCGCGGCTTCTCCCTGAGGAAGTTCGGCATAGCCGGTGGCGATGATCGCCGGAAAATCCGGCTTTTCAGCACGAACATTCTTGATGAGGTCGACGCCTGTCATGTTCGGCATGGCCTGGTCGGTAATCAGAAGCTCGATGTCAGCTTCCCGCTGAAGGATTTCGAGCGCTCGTGTTCCGGAGGACGCGCTATGAACCTTGTGGCCAAGTTCTTCGAGAATTGAAGTGGTGTTCAGCCCGACAAGCGGGTCATCATCTACCGTCAGGATCACGAGTTTCCGGTCAGAGCGCACTGTCGCCGGACCGATGCCGAACGCCTTCGTCGCGACCGGCTCTGACTGTGCAACCGGCAGCCAAAGCTCAGCTGTTGTTCCGATACCCAGCTCGCTCTTAAGGACGAGTTGTCCGCCCGATTGCTGCGCCATACCATGAACCATCGGAAGGCCGAGACCCGTTCCTTTTCCGACACCCTTGGTCGTAAAGAAGGGCTCCATTGCTTGCGCAAGAGTTCTTTCATCCATGCCCATGCCGGTGTCGGTGATGGTGACACACAGATAGCGTTGCGGAGCCACGGTTGGTTCGTGAGCGATGACGTGTTCCTGTGCGCCGACGACAATGGTGCCTCCCTTGGGCATGGCATCGCGGGCATTCACGGCAAGATTGAGAATTGCAAGCTCGAGCTGATTTGCGTCTACCAAAGCAGGCGGTAATACGGAGGGAAATCGTGTTTCAAGCCGGACTGAAGGATCGAGCGAGCGTTCCAGCAGTTCGGTCATTCCACTCAGAAGATCGGGAACATTCACCGCAACAGGCTTCAGTTCCTGTCGTCTGGCAAAGGCAAGCATGCGCTGCGTGAGAGCTGCGCCGCGCTGGGTGCCCTGAAGGGCGTTATCCAGCAATTGTCTGATCTTCGGATTATCCTTTGGAAGGTTTCTTTGCAGCAGCTCAAGGCTACCCTGAATGGCCATGAGCAGATTGTTGAAGTCATGGGCAACGCCGCCGGTCAGACGGCCGAGAGCCTCCATCTTCTGCGATTGAACGAGCGCCTGCCGTGTTTCTTCCAGCGCTCGTTCGGTATCTTTGCGTTCGGTGATGTCGCGTGTGATCTTGGCAAAGCCGAGCAGCGATCCGTCTGAGTGCCGGATCGCGTCGATAACGACATTGGCCCAGAATGTCGTTCCATCCTTGCGGACGCGCCAGCCTTCCTTTTCATATCGGCCTTCGCGTTCCGCGATTCCGAGGGCCTGCTTGGGAAGCTCGGCGTGCCGGTCCTCCTCGGTATAAAATCGAGAAAAGTGCTGACCTATGATTTCTTCCTGCTTGTAACCCTTGATCCGTTGCGCACCGGAATTCCAGCTTGCGACCGTTCCGTCGCGGTTAAGCAAATAGATCGCGTAGTCGGTTACACCATCGACGAGCAGCCGGAACTGCTCCTGGCTATTGCGTAGCGCAGTCTCTGCGCGCTTGCGCTCGGTAAGGTCGCGGGTGATCTTCGCGAAACCGACCGGCTTGCCGGACGGGTCGCGGATCAGGTCGATGACCGAATAGGCCCAGAATCGCGTTCCGTCCTTTCGGACGCGCCATCCTTCACCCTCGAATTTTCCGTTCTGAAGCGCAGCGTCGAGTGCTTGCTGCGGAAGGCCGGATTTCCGGTCGGCTTCGGTGTAAAATCGGGAGAAGTGCTGGCCGACGACTTCGGCCTCCTGATAACCCTTGAACCGCCGCGCCCCCGGATTCCAGCTCGAAACGATGCCTTGAAGGTCCAGCATATAGATCGCGTAGTCGGTAATCGCATCGACAAGCATGCGATACCGTCCGGCGTCGGACCCTGATGCATCGAAACGTGCCTGACCTTCCACCAAATCCCCCAACGGCTCTCAGATTAACCTAACGAAACACGCTGGAACCGAAAAGGTTCCATGTGCCGGGGACTGCGTTGTGACTCTAGGGTCCGCTTCTATCTGAGCGTCAGGCAGCAATCCCGCCGGTCTGCGCGCGTTGAGACGATAGGAGTCGCGGAACGGCGCAAAAACGCTGCTAAATCAGTCAGCTTGTGCCGCCGGGCGTTCCGGGAGCGCGCTTCGGCGACTTCTGAGATGACAAACTGGCGGGTGGCAGAGGGGGATGCTTCCATCCGCCACCCGCGCAGAGACGTCAGGGCTTGAAGACGAAGCCCGGACCGATCGCGACATTTGCCGGAATTGGCGGCAGGTCGGCAAACAGTTCGGGCTTGTCCTTCATCACCTTCAGGATGTGCTTCGGCTCGATGTGCTTGTTGACGTCGAAGGTCGACTTCAAAATGCCGAGACGGGCGAGGCGATCTTCCGCACTCCAGAGCGCGCGGTAGTTGTTGGCGGACAGGCGGCGGTCAGCCTGCTGGATGTTGAATTGCATGGCAGCTTCGGCGATTTCCGGCTTCAGACCGGGAATCCAGCGGGTTGCAATTCCAGCAGCCTGCTTCGGATTCTTGCGCATCCATTGATCGGCCTCGGAGACGGCTGCGAGAAATTTCTCGATCGTTTCGCCGTTCTTTTCCACCCAGGGGCGGAGGGCGACATTGAAGCCGAGATACGAAATCACGTCGCCGCCCCGGATCACTTCGATAGCACCGGGAACGTCCTTGCCCGCGACAATCGGCCATGGGTCCCATGCCGAGAATGCGTCGATGCCCTTGGCAAGCAGTGCAACCGTCATGTCCGGCGGCGGGGTATTGACCAGTGTCACGTCATCCGGCTTGAGGCCTGCTTTTTCGAGAATTGCAAGAATGTAGAGATGGTTGATCGTGCCGAATGAGGCCGCGATCTTCTTGCCCTTCAGGCTGGCGAGATCTCCCTTGGCGATTCCAGCGCCTTCGCGGGCGACGATAGCCATTGTTGCGTCAGAACCAGCCTTCGTTGCGTTGCCGCTGTAGTTGCCCAGAGCAACAAGATCCATTCCGCGCAGCACAGCGCCGATCATCGGTACGCCAACCTGAACAATTTCGCTTTCACCAGCCTGCAGCGCGTTGAGCGCGTCCACGCCGGTCGCGTAGGGCCTGGCAATCGTGACGTCGAGGCCGTTCTTCTCGAAGAAGCCGCGTTCGAGCGCGATCGGAAGTCCGATCTGGTCGATGCCGGTCACCATGCCGGCTTTGACCTTTACCATCGTCTGCGCCTGGACCGGCGAGCACGCCAGCATCAGTGCAGCTCCCAACATCATCAATCTTTTCATTGTTATCCTCCCTCCTTGATTGGCCCAACGCTCGTTACCCAGTAAGGCCGGGCAACCGCGTTGAGATCCGTTCGTTTGACTCCTCGTAATGCTATCGAATGGTCGTCGGCGCCGGCGACCCTTCCATATTGCTGAAACGACTGAACGTGAAAGCGCTCAGGCGTAAAAGGCAGTTCGATCTGGATGTTGACCTTCTCCGATGTGCCTGCGAGCTCTGGCGATATCTTCATCGGCGCCGCCAGCGTCAGCCAGAGCTGGAAGCCCGCCCACGCCGCGATGACGCCGAGAACGACGCGACCCTTGGTCGACCGCAGGACTTCGGACATCAGGCTCATGCGGACCGCACCATATGCAGAACCTGCGCAGACAGCTTCTTGAAGGTGTCATCCTCGATCAGGTCATCCCAGACGCGCGGCCGCGGCAAGTCGACCTTGATCTGATCGAGCACGCGGCCTTTCGAGAGGACTACGACACGGTTGGCAAGAAACACGGCCTCGGGAACGTCATGGGTAATGAAGATCACGGTCGGGCGGCGTTCCTGCCAGATACGTGTGAGTTCTTCCTGCAGCGTCATGCGTGTCTGCGCATCGACGCTGGCGAAAGGCTCATCCATCAGGAGCACGGCGGGATTGTTGGCAAGCGCGCGGACCACGCCGACGCGCTGCTGCATACCGCCGGATAGCTCGTTTGGATAGCGGTTCGCTGCGTGAGTGAGGCCTGCAAGGGCCAGATATTCATGCGCGATCTTGTCACGTTCGGCCTTCGGAACACCGCGCATCTTGGGGCCGAAGCCGACATTGTCGAGAACGGTCTTCCATGGGAAGAGCGCGAAAGACTGAAACACCACACCGCGCTCAGGGCCGGGGCCGTCAATCGCCTTGCCATTCAGCAGGATTTCGCCGCTCGAATGCGGGATGAAACCCGCGATCATGTTGAGAACGGTCGTCTTGCCACAGCCGGATGGCCCGACGACCGAGACGAATTCGCCCTGTTCGACGTCGAGCGAGATGTCTTTTACTGCGTTGACGTGCTCGCCGGCGTAAGGATCGAAGTAGGTCTTTGCGAGGTTGCGGATCGAAAGCGTGCTCATGATGTCACCAGTCCCCAGCGTTTACCGGTCGCGCGCTCGATGGGCGCAAGAATCCAGGCGTCTACGACGTACCAAAGCAACCCGAGTATGATCATCCCGAGGATGATCTCGACCGTTGAGCCGGCGCGCCGGGCGTCGAACATCATGAAGCCGATGCCGCTCGTGCCGACGATGATTTCCACAGCGATGAGCGCCCGCCATCCGTAACCAAGGCCATTGCGCAGCCCTGTGATGATATTTGGAAGTGCGCCCGGCAGGGTGACCTCCCAGAGCACGCGCGCACGCGATGCGCCGAGACTGCGCGCGGCACGCGCCAGATCGCGCGGCACTGACTCAACGCCCAGAACTGTATTGAGAACCACGGGAAACAGCACCGTATACACGATCACAAAAGTCATCGTGGTGAGGCCGAAGCCGAACCAGATCAGCAGAATCGGAAGCCATGCGATGTCGCCGATGGCCTGGAAGAACAACAGAACTGGCCAACAGGCGCGATGCGCCCAGCGGCTGGTGCCGATCAGGATGCCGAGGGGAATGCCGAGCGCCATGCCAACGGCCGCGCCGGTGATGAGGCGGATCAGGCTGTCCTGAAGATAATCGGGCAGGATGCCCTTGTAGGTGAGTGAGAAGAACGAGCGGACTACGTCGCCGGGGCCGGGAAAGAATGCACGCGGAAATACGCCGGCTTCAGAGATTGCGGTCCAGAGCAGAACAACGGGAATGAACGGGATGATCGCGGCGAGACCGGGCCAGCGAACGGTCATCCGGGTATACGCACTCCAGCCCTTGAGAAGGATGTTCATGCGCGCCTCACCATTCCCCAGCGCTCGATGGTCGAACGCTCCAGCGGAACCAGCACCAGACGATCGATCAATAGCCACAGCACGCCGATCACGATCATTCCCAGCACGATGACTTCCGTGCGATAGAAATCGCGTGCAACGAACAGCATGTAACCGAGGCCGACATTGGTGGCGATCATCTCGGCCGCGATCAGTCCGCGCCATGCAAAGCCGAGGCCTGTGCGTATTCCCGTGACGATGTTCGGTAGTGCGCCCGGCAGCAGCACCTGCGTGAGAAGCGCCCAGCGTCCGGCGCCGAGGGAGGCGGCTGCGTTACGCAGCGAATGAGGAATGGTCGAAACGCCCAGCAGGGTGTTGTAGGCGACGACAAAGAAGACGGCATTGAAAATCACGAAGATGATGGCGCCGAAGCCGTAGCCAAACCACAAAGTTGCGATTGGAATCCACGCAATGCCCGCCAGCACCGAAAAGAAGCGGAACAGGGGAGTCAGAAACGTAGAGACCGCCGGGCTGACACCCATCGCAATGCCGAGTGGTACGGCGGTTACCACGCCGATCAGTGTCCCAAGTCCGACGCGCATCAGACTCGCGCCAACGTGATTGATAAGTGTGCCGTCACGAATCGAATCCATCGCTGCGGCACCCACCGCGCCAATTGCAGGGAAGACGCGCGGATCAATCTTGAAAAGAGGAACGATAATGGCCCATAGCATGACAAGCACGAGCAGAGGGGCTACGAACATCGCAGCACCTGCGAGGGAGCTGAATCCTCGCATCATCCATCTCGGCCGTATCTTCTGACTGGATATCACCAGCACGTTACCTCCCTGTGGCCGGTGTGTCCGGCCAATTATTATTGTTTCTTGTTGCACGCCTGTTGATCGGCGTTTCAGATTAGTCTCGATCGGTCGTGCCGAAGCGCGGCACGTCGCCACAGATCGTGATCAGCAGATCGCATATCCCCCATCAATTACCAGAACAGTACCAGTCACGAACGACGCAGTCGGCGAACACAGATAGAGCACGCCGCCAAGAAGATCGTCCGGCTTCCCCCATCGTCCGAGTGGTGTGCGGTCAAGGATAGGTTTGCTGCGCGCCGGATCGGCCTGCAGTGCCGCAGTGAGGGGCGTCGCGATCCATCCCGGCGCGATGGCATTCACACGAATGCCGTCACTGGCGTAAGCGATGGCAAGAGATTTCGTCAGTTGGGCGATGCCGCCCTTGCTGGCTGCATAGCCCGGTACGAGGCCTCCGCCGAAGAACGACAGCATCGAGGCCAGATTGACGATTGCGCCGTTCGTTCGCGCGAGCAACAGCCGCGCCGCTGCGCACATGCGCATCGTTCCGTTGAGATTGATATCGACCACCGACGCGAAGATTTCGGGTTCGAGTTCTTCGCTGCGGCGGATCACGCCGGCGCAATTCACAAGAACGTCGAGACCGTTGAGCGAGGTGGTCAATTTTTTGATGGCGTCGCCGTCGCGGACGTCGATCTTATGTGCGCGGGCCTTGCTCAGCACGGGGTCCAGGCTTGCAGCCGCAATCTCGGCATCGTTCACGCCGGCAACGATCACATCCGCTCCGGCTTCAACAAAGCCGCGCGCGATGCCGGCACCGATCCCCGATGTTCCGCCGGTAATCAGAACGCGTTTGCCGGCATACCAGATCGACGCCCATGCGGCCGATGTTGCAACCTGCGGCATGACTGTCCCGTCCATTACCGCACAAACTGGTCGACGTAATCGTGGCCGAGGCCGCTCGCCTCATAGTGTGCCCGGCACATATCTATTTTGGTGAAAACATCCTCATAGCCGACGTGTTTGTTGTTCTCGTCGAGATAGACCATCGATCCCTGAATGTTGAAGAAGGTGATCATCTCGGGGGTATCTTCAGGAACCACAAGGGTGTGGATCTCGCCGGGCGGTTCGAACACATAGGAGCCTTCTGTCGCGATCCATTCGTGCTCGCGATAGAACCACTTTCCCTTGAGAACGAAGCCGTGCACCGGATTCGGATGCAGATGGCGCGACAGCACTCCTGAGCGCCGGACGCGGAGCAGGTTGCACCATTGTCCTTGACGGGTGTTGAGCATCAGCGGCCTGAACCAGACATCAGGCGCTTGGGGCACCCAGACGCGCTCGTCCTGCGGGATCGCGACAACCGCGATCTCCGGCGATGCGAGCACATGGGTTGAACCCTTCATATCACGATACATGCTGTTTTCTCTGTGCCTTCGGCTTTTCGGGTGAGAGACCTGCGTTGCGGGATTTTCTTTTTGAGAGCTTCGACTCGGTGAATCCGAGAACCTGATCCATGGCAGCCCGCGCTTTATCTGCATCGCCTTCATCAATGGCGCGCGCCACCGCCGCATGATTGGGGAGATTGTCGTCGAACCAGCCGGCGCTTCCTACTGCGACCAGAAAGACCGTACTCAGAATGGTATCGATCGCGCCGCGGAATCCCTGAAACACCCGGTTATGGGTGGCGTCGAGAACCGCGAGATGAAACGCCTTGTCCGCAGCGATGGCGCTGGCCTGATCATGCGACGTTTCCATTGCCGCCAGCGCCGCATTGATCCGCAAGCGATCAGTTTTCGTCGCGCGCCTTGCAGCCAGCGCGGCAGCGGCCGGTTCGATGATCGAGCGGACTTCCTGAATTTCCAACAGCAGTTCACGGTCCGGATCGCCCTTACCGACGAGCCAGCTCAGCACATCGCGGTCGAGCAGGCTCCAGTCATGACGGGGCTGCACACGGGTGCCATGACGAGGCCCGACACTCACCAGCCCTTTGGCCGCCAGCGTTTTGATCGCCTCGCGAACAACGCCCCGTCCGACACCAAAGCGGGCTTCGAGTTCAGGCTCGGGCGGAAGCGTCGCACCAACCGGAATCACATCCCGCGCAATCTCGCTGCCGAGCGTTGCGAGCACGGCATGGATGCGACCAGGCTTGATGCCTTTGATGATTGTTCTTGGGCGTGACTTCGCCACGGATTTGATCTCCCGGTCGCCATTCTGAAGAGGCGTTGCAGGAACGCTAGCAGGGGAAAATGGGCGTTGCAATCATCCGATGTTTAACATCAGATGATTTGCGTGATGCCGCGTTGCGAAAGCCCTCATGCTGCGGGGCGGTCAAGCGTAAGTATGCTGCTTGGAAATTCCATCAGGTTTCGATGGATTGTCACGGAACTTCAGCGTGTTGGGGGCGGTGACGCGGTTGCCGATTGCGTTCCTGAAATCATTCAGGTGGCACGATGCTCAAATCAATTCGCGGTCTGGCGACGTGACGTCGCACCCGCACTCCAAGGGGCGCGGGATGAAACGAAAGTCACGAAGCGCAGCGATTAGTGGCCGCGAGGGTGGATATTGCCGTGAGCGGCTTACCGTTACCGCGGCTTGCCCTGCTTCTGCTCCGCCGCGCGGCGCAATGCTTCCGCCAGTGCACCGCCTCCTGATGAGTTGGATTGCGCGGGCTTCCGTTGAACGGGCGCGGCGGACGAAGATGAGCGCACATTGCCGCGTGGCTCATTCCTTGTCGTGCGATCGGGTTTTGCGCCGATTTCGTCGTCGAGCCGCAATGTCAGCGCAATACGCTGACGCGGCACATCAACTTCGAGCACCTTGACGCGGACGATATCGCCCGGCTTCACCACTTCGCGCGGGTCCTTGATGAAGGTGCGTGACATCGCGGAAATGTGGACGAGACCGTCCTGATGGACGCCGACATCGACGAATGCACCGAACGCCGCGACGTTGGTGACCGCACCTTCCAGAATCATGCCGGGCTTGAGATCGCTGATCTTCTCGACACCGTCCTTGAAAACAGCGGCTTTGAACGCGGGGCGGGGATCGCGGCCCGGCTTTTCCAACTCGCGCAGAATGTCAGTGATGGTGGGAAGACCGAACGTATCGTCCACGAATGATTGCGGTTTGATCTGCCGCAGGATTTCGGCATTGCCAATCAGAGCCTTGATGTCGCTTTTGGTCGCCTCAAGGATGCGTCTCACCACCGGATAGGACTCGGGATGGACGCCCGATGCGTCAAGCGGATCTTCGCCGCCGGTAATACGCAGGAAGCCGGCGCATTGCTCGAATGCTTTCGGACCGAGGCGCGGCACATCTTTAAGGGCTTTGCGAGACTTGAACGGACCATTCGCGTCGCGGTGTTGCACGATGCTTTGTGCCAGCCCCGATCCGATTCCGGATACGCGCGCCAGTAGCGGTGCTGAGGCAGTGTTGGCATCGACGCCGACCGCGTTCACGCAATCTTCGACCACGGCATCGAGCGAGCGGGAAAGCTTCGCTTCACCAAGATCGTGCTGGTATTGCCCGACGCCGATCGATTTCGGATCGATCTTGACGAGCTCCGCCAACGGGTCCTGTAAGCGTCGGGCGATCGAGACAGCGCCGCGCAGAGTGACATCGAGATCTGGCAGTTCTTCGGAAGCGAAAGCCGATGCCGAATAGACGGATGCTCCCGCTTCGGACACCACGATTTTCGACATTTTTAGTTCCGGCAGGAGCTTCACCAGTTCCGTCGCCAATTTGTCGGTCTCGCGGGAGGCGGTGCCGTTGCCGATTGCGATCAGTTCGACGCGATGTTCGCGGGCAAGCTTGCCGAGAATAGCGAGAGCTTCGTCCCAGCGGCGCTGCGGCTCATGAGGGAAAATAGCCGTCGTAGCAACGACCTTGCCGGTCGCATCGACCACGGCAACTTTCACGCCGGTCCGGTACCCCGGATCCAGGCCCATGGTCGCACGCGCACCGGCAGGAGCAGCTAACAGGAGATCGCGCAAGTTCGACGCGAACACACGAACGCCTTCCTGTTCGGCAGCAGTCCACAACCGTAGTCGCAGATCGATATTGAGATGAACCTGGATTTTGGTTCTCCATGCCCAGCGGACAGTTTCTGCGAGCCACTTGTCGCCTGGTCGCTTCTGATCCGAGACACCAAAGCGCTGCATGATCCGGAATTCATAGGAACTGACAGCGGCTGGTGTCGCGGGAGTTGCTTCGGGCAGCATCTGAAGATCCAGAACTTCTTCCTTCTCGCCGCGAAACATCGCGAGAATGCGGTGTGACGGCAGCTTGTTCAAAGGTTCGCTGAAGTCGAAATAGTCGGCGAACTTCGCGCCGGACTCCTTCTTGCCGTCGCGTAGTTTTGACGCAAGGAGCCCGTTCGACCACATATGCTCGCGCAGTCCGCCGATCAGATCGGCATCTTCGGCAAAGCGTTCAACCAGAATGGCGCGCGCACCGTCGAGTGCAGCTGCCGCATCCGCAATCTGCTTGTCTGCATCAACGAAAGGCAGGGCGACTGTCTGCGGATCGTTCTCCGGTTGATTGAGCAACAGGTCCGCCAGCGGCTCCAGTCCGGCCTCTTTGGCGATCTCCGCCTTGGTGCGGCGCTTGGGCTTGTACGGCAGATAAATGTCTTCGAGCCTGCCTTTGCTGTCTGCTGCAAGGATGGCTGCTTCAAGTGTCGCGTCGAGCTTTCCCTGTTCGCGAATGGAATTGAGAACGGTGACGCGGCGTTCGTCAAGCTCGCGCAGATAAGTCAATCGCTCTTCCAGCGTACGGAGCTGAGCGTCGTCGAGCGCACCGGTGGCCTCTTTACGATATCGCGCGATGAACGGAACGGTAGCGCCCCCGTCGAGCAGGGCGACTGCGGCTTCGACCTGCTGTTCACGAACATTGAGTTCATCGGCGATTTGTTGAGAGATTGTTTTGGCCACGCAGTATCTTTCCCGGCAAGAAGATCGCGATGCTGAATTCAGGCAACGCAGGGAGAGGGCTTATGGACCACGGACCGGTGATTCATCAATCCCGCTATCGACGAAAATGGATCTGTGGATGATGATTTGAGTGGGGCATTCTTTGCCGGACAATTGCGGTGCTTGCGTGGACGCAGTTGTGCGCGGCATCGATATATAGAGTGTTTTCTCACACTCCAGGCGGGGCGGCGGGCTGGGAATGCGGGGAGCGGCGCGACGTCTGAGTCGCCTTTGGGGCTGCGAATCCCTTGTTTTGCAGGGTCAAACGCCCCTCCGAACCAGAGGACAGGGCCAGTTTTAGAGGGTATGGAGCCGGATTCTTGCGAAAATCCCCGGTAAAACCCAACAAAATTGTGCAAACGGCTAACCGGAAGCGCTTTTTGGTGGAATTATCAATAGTGTGTTCTCACTCGAATCAAAGGAGTGACTATGGCAGTTCAATTGACGAAATCGCAGCTGATCGAAAAGATCGCTACGGAGACCGAAATTTCCAAGAAGGAAGTGAAGGGCGTTCTCGAGACGCTCGCGTCGGTCGGATACAAGGAGCTCAAGAAGTCCGGTGTTTTCCTGCTCCCCGGCTTCGCTAAGTTCGTTGTGATCAAGAAGCCTGCGACCAAGGCCCGCAAGGGAACCAATCCCTTCACCGGTGAGCCGATGACCTTCAAGGCGAAGCCCGCCCGGAAGATCGTTCGGGCCCGCCCGGTTAAAGCTGCCAAGGACGCAGTTTAATCCTTCAAAGCCCCTTCGGGGGCTTTTTTGTCTGTCGTGGGCACATCGATGTCCGTTTGCTGTTAAGCGGCGGGCATCGAGCGCCACTTGGCTTCGGCTATCTATGGCGCATTTGGCGTCCAGATCTTGACCGTGGCTGTGTCGATCTTTTTCGGGATCAGACCCTCGCCAAAGAACGCGTCTGCGATTTTCTGCTGCTCCACCAGCCCCGCAGGCGTCACCGCGCCGACTCCATAGCTGCGGTGACTGTTGGCTTCCTCAACGGTGGCAGCATCAATATTCCACAAGCCAGCCAGTAGCGCCGCAGCATCCTTCGGATTGGCCTTCACCCACTTGCCGGTTTCGCGCAGTTTGGCGAACACGATGTTCAGTACGTCGCTGCGCCGTTCCACGAACGTCTCTGACGCAAGATAGTAACGCTTGTAGCTGGCGAGACCGCCGCTGCCATCGCTCAGGACTTTCGCGCCGGACTGTCGCTGCGCGCTGGTGAGAAAAGGGTCCCAGGCGACCCAGGCATCGACATTGTTGCTGACGAATGCGGCGCGGCCGTCTGCTGGCGCGAGGTAGGCAGGCGAGATGTCCTTGAAGTTCAGCCCGGCCTTGCTGAGAGCGGCGAGCAACAGATAGTGGCTGCCTGCGCCCTTGGTCACCGCAACTTTCTTGCCCTTGAGATCAGCCAGTCCTTTGACCGGAGAATCCTTGGCGACAAGGATAGCTTGCGCTGCGGGCGATGCGCTCTCCTCCGCCACATAGGCAAGTTTGGAGCCCGCAGCTTGGGCGAAGATGGGAACGGTATCTGCGACATCTGCGCCGAAATCGAGATTGCCGACGCCGAGTGATTCCAGCAGCGGCAAGCCGCTGGAAAATTCATGCCACGACACCTTCACACCGAGCGGAGCGAGAGCTTTATCGAGTTCGCCGTTGGCGCGAAGCACGGCAGTCAATGTCGATGATTTCTGCAGGCCGATGCGAATTTGATCGGCGGGCTTGTCTGTCTGCGCGTTCGACATCGTAGCGGAGAACAAAAACGCGGTGGCGGTAAACAGGTTTGCGAACAGTTTGATGGTGCGGGTCATATGATTCACAGTCCCTATCGAACGAATGTTTTCGCGATGAAGGACTGTAGAAAAGGAGTTGTATAATGAGTTGCTAAAGTTGCCGCGTAGCGCGGATGTTTCATTCTCGCTTCTGGCCGATTGGCGAAATGATCTCGCGGCAGAGCACATTCAAGCGTCGTTGTTGTGCAATGAACGCTTGACCCGTTCAGTATCGAGTGCGATTTCCAGAAGTATCGCGATCAAAATCCGGGCAGAAAATCAATCTGCTTTTTGCGAAGTTCCCGAAATATTTAGGTTGAGTGAGCGTCCGCAGAGAGTGCGGGCGTCGCTATTTTTGCACAGCACTCGACAGCCGATATTCGCGTGACCATCATTCCTCGTCCCAATGCGGCCGGTGTTCGGCGTGCGGAGATATGGAATGGAACGTCGAAAATTTCTTAAGCTGTCGACAGCAACTCTTGCCGCTATTGCTTCAACCCCTGCAAGGTCGCAAGCGGTCGCAAAAGAAGTTCGTATCGGATATCAGAAGACCGGTGTTCTGGTGATCGCGCGTCAGCGGGCGATCCTGGAAAAGCGTTTTGCCGCGAGCGGCACCGTGGTGAAGTGGATTGAGTTTACGTCCGGTCCGCCACTGCTGGAGGCCATCAGTAACGGTGCTGCGGACTTCGGGGCGGTCGGTGACTCGCCGCCAATTTTTGCGCAGGCAGCAAACGCCAACATTGTTTACGCGGCAGCATCGCCAATCAGCAATGGACAGGGCATCCTGGTGCCTGCTGGCTCATCCATCAGATCCGTGAAGGACCTGAAGGGTAAGCGCGTTGGATTCACGAAGGGATCAAGCGCGCACAATATCGTCGTGCAAGCGCTTGAGAAGTTCGGGCTCAGCTATGCGGATATCACGCCCGTCTATCTGACGCCGCCGGATGCCGGTCCTGCCTTTGCGAATGGCAGCATCGATGCATGGGCTGTCTGGGACCCGTATTTCGCGATCGGTGAAAAAAAGCAGAACGCACGCATTCTCATTAATGCCTACGAAGTGGCGAAGACCAACGCATTCTTCATCGCCAACCGCGATTTCGCAAACCAGCAGCCAGGACCGCTTCGGGAAGTCATCGCGGGGTTATCGGCGGCGGCTGCTTGGGCGGAGAGCAACCGGGACGAGGTTGCCAAATCGCTTCATGAGGTCACGGGTGTGCCGCTCGACATTCAAACAGTGGCTGCGCGGCGCGCTTCGTTCGCCATCCATCCTGTGTCCGACGCTGTGATCGATACCCAGCAGGGTGTCGCTGATCGCTTCTACAAGCTCGGCTTGATTCCAAAGCCGATTGTCGTCCGCGACATCGTCTGGAAGCCGGCTCAAACCTGACGTTTTCATCAATTCGAAGCATTCGAGGTCTTTTCATGTTTACACGTCGCTCAATCACCAAGGTTGCTTTGGCAGCGTCTGCTGTCGCTGCGATGACGGTTGCAATTGCTCCGTTCGCTCAGGCCCAGGAGAAGGTTGTCCGCATCGGTTTCCAGAAATACGGCAAGCTGGTGCTGCTCAAGAGCAAGGGGACCCTTGAACCGAAACTGAAGGCGCTGGGCTATAGCGTGGTGTGGACCGAATTCCCGTCCGGCCCGCCGCTGCTGGAAGCTCTTAATGTTGGCGCGATCGACTTCGGCAATACCGGCGAAGCGCCGCCCATCTTCGCGCAGGCCGCCGGCGCCCCGATTCAATATGTTGCTTATGAGCCTCCGGCGCCGAAGGGCGAGGCTATCCTCGTTCCAAAGGATAGTCCCTTGAAAACGGTTGCTGACCTGAAGGGCAAGAAGGTTGCGCTCAACAAGGGCTCCAATGTTCACTATCTGCTGGTGAAAGCGCTGGAGAAGGCTGGCGTGAAGTATTCCGAGATCACGCCGGTGTTCCTTGCGCCTGCGGATGCTCGCGCGGCGTTCGAAAAAGGCGCGGTCGATGCCTGGGTGATCTGGGACCCGTTCCAGGCCGCTGCGGAAGTAGCGACCCAGGCACGAACGCTGGCAGACGGCACGGGTGTCGTGTCGAACTACCAGTTCTATTTTTCCTCCCAGAAGTTCCTTGGCAGTGATCCGAAGATCGTTGATCTCGTGCTTGCACAGTTGAGCGAGGTTGATGATTGGGCAAAGACTGACATCAAGGCTGTCGCAGAACAGCTCAGCCCTTCCGTCGGCCTGCCGGTACCGGTTCTCGAACTCGCTCTGAAGCGGCAGTCCTATGGGATCAAGCCGATCAACGACACCGTTATCGCGGAACAGCAGCAGGTCGCTGACACGTTCTTCAGCCTCGGCCTGATTCCAAAAGCCATCAAGATTTCGGACGTTGCAAGGAAGTCGGGTTCATGAGCGCGACCAAAGCCAACATTCTCTGGTTCCTGCCGACTCACGGTGACAGCCGTTATCTCGGCACGACCACCGGCGGCCGTGAGGTCAACTTCAACTATCTACGGCAGATCGCACAGGCTGCAGATCAGTTGGGTTACTTTGGCGTATTGCTGCCGACCGGACGAAGCTGCGAAGATTCCTGGGTTGTCGCCTCTGCAGTGGCGCCATGGACGGAGCGGTTGCGCTATCTGGTCGCCGTTCGTCCCGGATTGCAGTCTCCGACGGTCGCGGCCCGCATGACCGCGACGCTGGATCGGGTTTCGAATGGCCGGCTGCTCATCAACGTGGTGACTGGCGGCGATCCGGTCGAGAACAAGGGCGACGGCATCTTCCTCAGCCACGACGAGCGCTATGCCGTGACGCGTGAGTTTCTGAATGTCTATAGCGATCTGCTCGCGGGGAAAGCTGTCAACGTGCAGGGCAAGCACATCTCGATTGAGGATGGTCGGTTGCTGTTTGCGCCACTCCAGTCCCCGCGGCCGCCGTTGTATTTCGGCGGCTCATCCGATGCCGGCATCGATGTGGCGGTGGACTCGGTCGATAAATATCTGACGTGGGGCGAGCCACCGGCGCAGGTGGCGGAGAAGGTTGCGCGCGTGAAGGCGGCAGCCGACAAGAAAGGGCGGAAGCTCTCTTTTGGCATTCGCCTGCATGTCATTGTCCGCGAGACCAACGAAGAGGCGTGGCGAGCGGCTGACGAACTGATCCAGTACGTCACTGACGACACCATTGTTCAGGCGCAGAAGATTTTCTCGCGCATGGATTCCGTCGGCCAGCAACGCATGGCCGAATTGCACGGCGGCCGGCGCGACAAGCTCGAAATCAGCCCCAACCTTTGGGCTGGCGTTGGTCTGGTTCGCGGCGGTGCCGGCACCGCGCTGGTCGGTGATCCACAGACGGTTGCCGCGCGCATCAAGGAATATCAGGACATCGGCATCGATACGTTCATCATGTCCGGCTATCCGCATCTTGAGGAAGCCTATCGCTTTGCCGAACTGGTGTTTCCGCTGCTCGATCTTGAGCAGCCTGCCAATGTCACGCCATTGCGGGTGAATACCGGCCCGTTCGGCGAAACCATTGGCAATGATTATCGGCCGCAAAAGCAGGCGTCCCAGTCATGAGTGCTGTTGAAACGGCAGCTCAGCCGCGGTCGCGCGGATTTCGCATTCCGCGGGCCGACGGGCTAACGCAATGGATTGTTCCGCTGGCTATTCTGCTGATCTGGCAGCTTGCCTGCGTAACCGGTTTCGTGTCGGCCCGTGTGCTGCCCGCGCCGAGCGACGTGGCGGTAGCGGGCTGGAAGTTGCTGCAGTCAGGTGAGCTTGCGCGAAATATCTGGGTCAGTTTCTGGCGCGCGAGCGTCGGCTTTCTGATTGGCGGTGGTATCGGCTTTGTGTTTGGTCTTGCCAACGGTCTGTCGGAGCTCAGCGCAAAGCTGACGGACACCACCTTGCAAATGGTGCGGAATGTTCCGCACCTGGCGCTGATCCCGCTTGTGATCCTCTGGTTCGGTATCGACGAGTCGGCGAAGCTTTTCCTTGTGGCGCTGGGTGTCTTCTTTCCGATCTATCTGAACACGCTGCATGGCATTCGGACGGTTGATCCACAACTCATCGAGATGGGGCGCATCTATGGGATGAGCAACGGTGAGTTGTTCCGCCGGGTGATTTTTCCCGGTGCCCTGCCGTCGATCTTTGTCGGTCTCCGGTTCGCGCTTGGCATCATGTGGCTGACGCTGATCGTGGCGGAAACAATCGCCGCTTCATCCGGCCTTGGATACATGGCGATGCAGGCCCGCGAGTTCATGCTGATCGATGTCGTTGTGCTCAGCATCCTGATTTACGCCTTGCTGGGAAAGGTCGCGGACAGCACTGCGCGCGTGCTTGAGCGCTTCACGTTGTCCTGGCATCCGGCTTTCGAGAAACATTGAGGATTCCATGCAGCAATTGGTCCGGCTTGTTCCCTCGAATGCAGAGAGTTTGCAGGCGATGGAGCTGATACGTTCGGCTGCGACGGTGCTTGATCAGCCACCTGATCGCGCCGATACGTCGCGCGCTCTGTCGCTGACAATCAAAGGTCTTCGAAAATCGTTCGGTCATAACGAGGTGCTCCGCGGCATCGATCTGCATATTCCCGCAGGGCAATCGGTTGCGATTGTCGGGAAGTCGGGTTGCGGCAAGAGTACGCTGCTTCGTCTGATCGCCGGTCTGGAAAAACCGACTGCAGGCGTTATCGAGTTCGGAGATCACGAAGGCAATCCCAGCGACCACGTTCGTGTGATGTTTCAGGAGCCTCGGCTGCTGCCGTGGGCACGTGTGCTCTCCAATGTCGAAGTCGGTCTCGGCCGGAATCGGGATTCGGATGACGCGAAGAGCCGCGCCGAAGAGGCTCTGGAAGAAGTCGGACTGAAGGAAAAGCGCGATCAATGGCCAGCGGTGTTGTCTGGCGGGCAAAAACAGCGGGTCGCGCTGGCGCGTGCATTGGTGAGCCATCCGCGCATTCTGGCGTTTGATGAGCCATTAGGCGCGCTTGATGCGCTGACACGCATTTCGATGCAGCGCCTCCTGGAACGTGTCTGGCATGACCAGGGATTCACGGCGATCCTTGTTACGCATGATGTCTCCGAAGCCGTAGCCCTGGCTGATCGCGTGCTTGTCATCGAAGATGGCCGTATTGCGCAAGATATCAATGTCGACCTGCTGCGGCCGCGTCAGCGCGGTTCTGCCGATCTCGCGGCCCTTGAGGGAACGATTCTGCGTGAATTGCTCAAGGAGACCGGGGATCTGGCCGCTACGTGAGGTGGATATGAACTCAATTGTCCGACGTATCGATGAAGGGCTGCGTCAAGGCGTTGCGGTCGACGATTTTCGTGGTGCCATGCGCGACCTTGCCGGCGGCGTTAGCGTCGTCACGGTTGGCCGAGGCGACGAGATATCCGGCATGACCGTGACGTCGGTATCATCATTGTCAGTCGAGCCGGCTACGCTGATCGTGAGTATCAATCGTCAGGCATCGTCATGGCCTCTGCTCAAGAAGCATGGCGTGTTTGGTGTCAACGTCCTGAGCATTGAGCATCGGGATGTTGCCGAGCGCTTTTCCGGAGCAGGTGGGTTGAGCGGCGCTGAACGATTTGCTGGGGCTGAATGGGTCAATCTTGTTTCGGGCGTACCGCTCCTGGCTGGGGCCTTGGTTGCTTTCGATTGTGAAGTTGAGCACGTTGTCGAGCGCCATTCCCATGCCATTGTCATTGGCCGCGTGCTGGACCTGCGCATATCGACTGGTGCGCCCGCGCTGGTTTACTGGCAGCGGCAATATCTGGCGCTCGATCATGACAGGGATAGCTCCACAAGGAGCGAGACAGGGTTGCCGACTCCGAAGGCGCTTTGGCAGATCTAACGCCCTTTAGCTCAGGTTGTGGTGGGAGCCTAGGACAATGCCACCGCGAATAAGGTAACGGCTTGCGCCCTCGGAGGCAGTCTCCTAATTTGTGACCTCCTTGCAACTGCCGGTGCATCCATGAGACCCCGTTTGGCTGATGTCGCCCGCATGGCGGGTGTGGATATTTCCACGGCCTCGCGTGTGCTGCGCGGCGAGACAAATCAGCGTATTCGGGAGGAAACCCGTGAGCGCATTCTAAAGAGTGCGCGCGATCTTGATTACTCGCCGAACACACTTGCACAAGGCCTGCGAACCTCCCGCAGTCAGACTCTCGGTCTGATCGTCCCGCAGCTGGATAACCCCGTCTTCGCCGCCGCCATTCGTGGCGCGGAAAAATCCTGCGCGAAACACGGTTACTCGCTGCTGATCGCGCATCGTGAATCAGGAGCCACTGACGCGGTCTACCATCGTCTCTCGCATGGAAACCGCGCCGACGGTCTGCTGGTGGCGAGTCTCGATGACGATCAATTGCTGCGCGGGGAGCTTGAATCGACCCACACGCCCTTCGTACTTCTGAACCGCCGTCTCAAGGGCAGTCCTTATAGTGTCGTTCTCGATAGCCGTGCCGCTGCCGCTATTGCCGTCGATCATCTTGCGCGGATGGGCCATCGGCGGATCGCACATCTGGCGGGCAGGCCGGGCGGATTTAACGCAGGCGAGCGTCTTGCGGGATATCGCGATGGCCTCAAACGTCATGGCATCCCTTTCGACCCGAAACTTGTCGCGGTGGCAGGCTATACGGCGGAGGGGGGCGCGGACGCGATGCGTAGCCTTCTGGCCGAAAGGCCCACGGCGGTTCTTGGTGCGACGCTGGTGACCGCGGCAGGCGCGATGGCTGTGCTGCACGAGGCCGGGTTGCAAATCCCTCGCGATGTTTCGGTGGTCGGATTGCATGATGCGCCAGTTGCGACAATGCTTTATCCGCAATTGACCTCGGTGAAGATGCCCACTGAACTAATGGGCGAGATCGCGTCGAGTCTTCTGATCGATCTTCTCAAGGGTGGCACGCCGGACCCGGTTGCGCCGCTTGCGCCGGACGGTCTTGTCATTCGCGCCTCCACAGGTCCCGCTCCCCGATAAATTTTAACTTGACCCGCGAGGTTGTTTGTAAGACGTTTGAACAAACGATTGCGCAAACCATTTGTTCAATCAAGAAACGAAGCGGCCAGGGAGTACGTCGAGTGAGCGTGGCGAATTTGGCCTCGGAACAGGGGCTGTCATGACCGCAACCACTATCGCTGCCGTTCGCGACGCTGATCACGTCGATGAAGGTTTGGCGCAAGCCTTTGGCGCCATTGTTGGATCAGCCAACGTCCTGACCTCGTTCGATCAACGGTTCGGCTATTCGCGTGATCGTCTGCCATTTGCAGTTTTCCGCGAGCGTGCGGGAGAGCTCGCTGGTGCAGTACCACGGCTTGTAGTGCGGCCAGCGAACCAGGATGAGATCATCCGGATCGTCCATCTTGCGAAGGCGCGGAATATTGCGATCATTCCGTATGGCAATGGGTCGGGCGTGCTCGGTGGTGTGATCCCGCTGGGCGGCGAGATCATGGTGGATACCCGCCGCCTCGACAAGATCGTGTCCATCAATCCAACGGATGCTGTCGTCACTGTTCAGGCCGGGATGAACGGCGCTGATTTCGAACGCCAACTCAACGAAGCTGGCTACACCAGCGGTCACCTGCCGCAGTCCATTGAGATCTCGACTGTGGGCGGCTGGCTTGCCTGCCGCGGCGGCGGACAGTTGAGCAGCCGTTATGGCAAGATCGAAGACATCGTTGTGGGCCTGAAGGCCGTATTGCCGGATGGTTCGCCGCTTGAAATCCGGCCCGTTGCGCGCCGGTCTGTTGGTCCGTCGGTCCGCGATCTGATGATCGGCAGCGAAGGCACCCTCGGGATCATTACCGAAGCGACGCTGCGTATCTTCAAAAAGCCTGCCATCGAGCGCGGCGTCGTGTTTGCATTTCCGTCACTGCAAGCGGCGCTGGATACCGCGCGCCTGATCATGCAGGCTGAATTGCGCCCGACAATCGTCCGCCTCTATGATCGGGCCGAGAGCGACGAGCGCACCAAAGACATTCCTCTGTTCAAGACCAAGCCGTTTCTTGCGGTGTTGCAGTTCACTGGCAGCGAGCCGATGGTCACGGCCGAGCAGGGCATGGCGCTTGAAATTGCCAAGGCTCAGGGCGGCGAAGTTGGTCCTGATGGTCCTTACGAACACTGGAAACAAAATCGCTACGTGGCCTATTCGCAGAAGTGGCACGACGCGGGCTATTTCAACGACACCATTGAAGTGACCGGCAACTGGTCTGCGATTCCCGCCATGTACGAGGCAATTGGCCGCGCCGTGCGTGAAATCTATCCAGGCATTCATTTCGGCGCGCACTGGTCACACGTTTATCCGGAAGGCGCGTGTCAGTATATGACCGTGCGCTTGCCGCCGATGCCGAAAGAACAGGCTCTGCCGATTCATCAGAAGCTGTGGGACGCCGTGCAAAAGCTGACGCTGGATCATGGCGGTTCCATCGCGCACCATCACGGCGCAGGTTTGTTCCGCAATCCGTGGATGCAGCGTGAGCTTGGCACCGGTCTTGCGGTCCTGCAGGCGATCAAGGATGCGCTCGACCCGGGCAATCTGTTCAATCCCGGCAAAATCGGGCTTCGCGCGGGCGCGAACGCGAAAGACATTTATCGTGGTTGACGTGCCGCACATCCATTCTGCCGCAGGGGAGGACGCCCACTATGGCAGTGTCTGATCCCCTTCTGGTTGGCATCGATCTGGGCGCCGGCTCGCTCAAGATCAGTATCATCAAGGCCGATGGGTCGCTGGTGAGCGAGGCTTCGTCGCCGGTCGCGACATCGTCGCCGCATCCGGGCTGGAGTGAGCAAAATCCCGAAGACTGGTGGCTGGCGGCTTGCGATGCCTTGCGTCGCGGGCTGAAAGCGTCCGGCCGGCCGGCGTCCGATATCGCGGCAATATCTTTTTCCGCCGGCGCTCATACGCAGGTGCTGGAAGATGCGGACGGCAACGTCATTCGGCCAGCCATTCTCTGGAACGATCAGCGTAGCCGCGAGGAGACTCAGCAGCTTCGCGACAAGGCCGATGCGCGGATTCTCGAGATCGGCGCGAACCGCGCCAACCCGACCTGGACCTTGCCGCAGATGCTGTGGCTGCAGCATCACGAGCCAGAGTCGTTTGCGCGGGTGAAGCGGCTCTATGTCGCCAAGGACTGGCTGCGTGCGCAATTTACCGGCACATGGGAAACCGATACCATCGACGCACTCGGCACCCTGATGCTGGATGCGCAGACCGCTGAATGGTCGAAAGAACTGTGTGACATGATCGGTTGGCCGATGGCCACGCTGCCGCCGATCGTCAAGCCGAGCGCTGTCGTTGGTAAGGTGACGGCGAAGGCCGCGCTGGCAACCGGCCTTGCGGAAGGCACGCCGGTGGTTTGCGGTACCTCCGACACAGCAGCCGAGACCTTTGGCGCCGGTATGGTGCGTGAGGGCATCGGCGTGGTGAAGCTGGCGACCGCGGCCACAGTCAATGTGCTGTCGCCCAAGGCCAGACCGGATTTCTCGCTGATTAATTACTATCACGTGGTGCCAGACCACTGGTACGTGATCGCGGCCACGAATTCCTGTGCCTCGGCGCACAAATGGCTGCGCGATACGTTCTTCCGCCGCGAAGGTGAAGACGGCAGCGCGGTTTTCGATGCCATGGATGCAAAAGCATCAGTGGTGCGGCCGGGTTCAGAAGGGCTGTTCTTTCATCCTTATCTCAACGGCGAGCGTAGCCCTTACTGGGACCCGCTGTTGCGGGCGGACTTTGTCGGCGCGGGCTTCAACCATGGCGCGGGCCATTTCGTCCGCGCGCTCTATGAGGGGGTGGCTTATTCACTGCGGGATTGTCTTGATGTGATGAAGTCGAAAAATCTCGGCTTCACGACCGCGCGTCTGACTGGTGGCGGAGCACGCAGTGCGCTTTGGCGGCAAATTGTAGCTGACGTTCTGAATATCACTGTCGAGCTTCCGGCGGTCGCCGATGCGTCATTCGGCGCAGCATTACTTGCGGGTGTCGGCGTCGGGATATTCAAGGATGAGCGCGCGGCTGCTGAAGTGGTCCAGATCGTGTCGCGTGCGACGCCCGACCCGGCGCGTGCCGCGGTCTACGATCAGGGTTTCCCGATCTACCGTGACATTCAGAAGGCGCTTGCGCCGATCAATCATCGCATTCACGCCTTCGTGGCCGGTCAGAACAAGTAATCCATGTCAGAGATTAGGCTCGAAAAGGTTCGCAAGGCTTACGGTCCGGTGGTCGCCGTTCACGGCGTCGACCTGACGATTCATGATGGCGAATTCGTCGTATTTCTCGGCCCGTCGGGCTGCGGAAAGTCCACGACGCTGCGCATGCTGGCGGGCCTCGAGGAAATTACCTCGGGCAAGATTTTCATTGGCGATCGCGATGTCACGGCGCTGGAGCCGAAGGACCGGAACATCGCCATGGTGTTCCAGAATTACGCGCTCTATCCGCATAAGACGATCTATGAAAATCTCGCCTTCGGTCTTCGGATGCGGAAAATGGACCCGTCGCAGATCGATACGCGGGTTCAGCGCGCGGCGAAGATGCTTGGCCTTGATGAGTATCTGCAACGCAAGCCCAAGCAATTGTCTGGTGGCCAGATGCAGCGCGTCGCACTCGGGCGGGCTTTGGTTCGTGAGCCGGAAGTATTCCTCCTCGATGAGCCGCTGTCGAATCTCGATGCCAAGCTGCGCGTGCGCATGCGCGAAGAGATCGCGCGCCTGCATCAGGAGGTTGGCACCAGCATGGTGTACGTGACGCACGATCAGGTCGAGGCGATGACGCTGGCCAATCGTATTGTGATCATGCGCGATGGCCATGTGCAGCAGGTTGGAGCGCCGCTGGAAGTCTACGACCGCCCGGTCAATCTGTTTGTCGCCGGCTTCATCGGTTCACCTGAAATGAACCTGATCGAAGGACATGCTTCGAATGGCATGTTCAAGAGCGGTGCGCTGCAGATTGCGCTGCCCGGACAATATCAAAACACGAATGAAGATATGGTTCTCGGCATTCGGCCGGAACACATCGCGCTGGGCGAAGGGCCGGATGCGCTCTCATTCGAAGTCGGCGTCATCGAACAACTCGGCGCGCAAACCCTCAGCATTGGCGAGATCGGCGGCGCGCGGTTGCGGATTCTGACTGATCGCGTGGATAACTGGTCTTTTGGTCAGAAAATTCCCGTCCGGCTTCAGCCGGGGCGGTTGCATCTGTTCTCGAAAGCGACAGGACAACGAATCTAGACGGCCAAGAAACTAAAACGAACAGTCAAAAGGAGTGAATTGCCATGGGAGACAAGGGAATGGCTAATAACGGAAAATCAGGTATCGACCGCCGAACGCTTATCAAGGGCGCAGGCGCAGTTGGCGCAGGCATTGCGGCGGGTACTCTCGGTGCGCCGGCAGTGTGGGGGCAGGGCAAGAAGACGATCCGCTTCCTCAACACAGAAACCTCCATCGACAGCATTCGCGCACTGAAGGTCGCTTGTGCCGAATACGAGCGGATGACCGGCACTCAGGTCGTCGTGGACTCGGTGCCGCTCGATGACGCGTTTACAAAGGTGACGACGTCGCTGCGCGGCGGTCAGCCGTATGACATCGCGACGTTCGCTTTCGTCGGTCACGTCCTGCTGCTGCAGGCTGAGGGGCATCTGATGCCGCTCACCGAGCTGACGGGCAAATACAAGTGGGGTCCGAAGATCCTGTTCCCGATCAAGGGCGAAACCTACTGGTATCCCTATGACTACAATCTGGCCTGGATCTACTATCGCAAGGATTTGTACGAAAAGAAGGGCTTGAGCGTTCCCAAGACCTGGGCGGACATGCTCAAGAACTCGCAGGCGTTGAACGAGGACGGCCGTTCTGGCTCGCTGTTCCCGATCGGCAGCAATGGTGCGACCAACTGGCTGTCGCCGGGCTTCATGTGGGCCGAAGGCGTCAAGCTGTTCGACGACAAGTGGAACGTCGCGATCGACAACGCGGCCAACGCGCCCAAAGTTGCCGCCTATCTCGACTTCTTCGCCGATCTTTACAAGACGATGCCGTCGGGTACCAGTCAGGCGAGCTTTGGTGAAGTGCTCTCCAACTTCTCCTCGGACAAGGTGGGGCACACTGCCTATGCCGGCCGTATCATCGAGGCGCTGGAACGCACCTCGCCAGCTCTTGCCACCAAGTACGGCATCACGCCGTATATGGACAGCGCAGGGAAGGCCAAGGCGGTCAACCACGGCTATGACGGCTGGGTGGTGCTGAAGACTCCGAACTCCAACGAGTCGATGAAGTTCATGAAGTGGTTCACCGAGAACCAGTATATCAACTTCCTGCATACCGCGCCGCTGCACTTCCAGCCGCCGCGCCTCGACGTGTACGAAGATGCCCGCTGGCGCGCGCATCCGCTGATTGAAAAGCACAAGGATGCGGTGGAATCGATGAAGGGCTTCATCGTCGACAAGTCGATGGTCCTGACGTCGGTGGATACCGAAGGTCCGGCGCCGGATCTGCGTCCTGGCAAGGTGTTCGAGGGTTTTGTGATCCCCGAAATGCTCCAGAACCGCATTCTGAAGAACATGCCAGCCGCCGACTGCGTCAAGGCTGCGGGCGACAAGATGCGCAAGCTCACGGCATAAGAAACGCGTGTACCAACTGCCCGGCCGGATGCTCCCGGCCGGGTTTTTCCCTGGAAGACGATTTTGAGTTCGAAGGCGACGATATACACCTTTCTGGTGATCGGACTTCTCGTGACGCTCGCCCTGATCGTCGCGCCGGTGGCCTATGCCATCAGTTTGAGCTTCTACAAGCTCGACTCGTTTGTCGGCGAAGCCAAATGGGCCGGTTTCGATAATTACATTGCCATCGTGAAATTGCCCGAGTTCTGGCGGGCGCTTTGGAACGGCGTGGTGTATTCGCTCGGGTCGATTGTCCTTCAGGTGGTGCTGGGCATCGGTTTCGCCCTGATCCTGAACGAGACGTTTCCGGGCCGCAACTTCGTGCGCGGCCTGTCGATCCTGCCTTATCTTCTGCCAACGGTTGTGGTGATCCTCACATTCAAGTGGATGGTGGACGGCAGCATTGGCATCCTCACCAAGGCGATTGCGGCCATGGGTTTGCCGCCCGTGAACTGGTTTGAGAGTTCCGGCGCAGCGATGAGTTCGACGATCCTGGTCAGCGTCTGGATGTGGACGCCGTTCGTGACCACATGCTTCCTCGCGGCTCTGCAAACCATTCCGACTTCGCTTTATGAAGCAGCCAAGGTCGACGGAACGACGGCTGTTCAGCGTTTCTTCCACATTACGCTGCCGATGCTGAAGCCGATCCTGACGGTGGTCGTTCTGCTGCGCGCGATCTGGATGTTCAACAAGTTCGACGTGATCTGGTTGCTGACCAAGGGTGGTCCGGTCGGATCGACGGAGAACCTGGCGATTCTATCCTATCGCCACGCTTTCAGCCTGTTCGACATCGGTGGCGGAGCCGCGATCGCCACGATCTCGTTCGCGATATTGTCGGTGGCTGTGTTCTTCTATTTCCGAATTTTCCCGCTGGAGGATGATTAATGGCCATCGCCCGCCGTTCGCTTCCCGCGCGCCTCGGACTCTATCTTGCCGCCGTGATTATTGCTGTCTATTCGGCGTTTCCGATTTACTGGATGGTGATCTCCAGCCTGCGCGAGCCGACGAGCCTGCTCAGTCGCGTCTCGCTGCTGCCGGGACCGTTCACGCTTGAATACTACAAGAATCTACTCGAACTGACGGACTACCCAACTCACTTCGTCAACAGCGTGATTGTGGCTGTCGTCACCGTCGCCGTGACCATGGTGTTTTCGGTGATGATCGCCTACGCGGTCACACGCCAGCGTATTCGCGGCAAGAAGCTCATCGTCGGCGCGATGTTATACGCCTACATGTTTCCGCCACTGCTGATAGCAATCCCGATGTTCACGATTTTCGCGCAGCTTGGCCTGAGCGACACATTGACCGGACTGATTGCGTCCCACCTGACGCTGACATTGCCGCTTGGCGTCTGGTTCCTTTGGGGCTTCTTCAAGGGCATGCCATTCGAACTGGAAGAGGCGGCCATGGTGGATGGCTGCACGCGGCTGGGCGCGTTCCTGCGGGTGGTGTTGCCACTGTCCCTTCCTGGGCTGATCACGGTTGCAATTTTCTCGTTCCTGCTCTCGTGGACGGACTACACCTTCGCGCTGATCATGATCGGAAGCGACGCCAACAAGACGTTGCCTGTTGGTTTGGCTTCGATGGTCGGATCGTTCGACCTACGCTGGGGCGAGATCATGGCGGGGTCGACGCTGATTGCGTTGCCGTTGTTCGCCGCGTTCGCGCTGTTGACGCAGTATTTCATTCAAGGTCTCGGCGCTGGCGCCGTGAAGGGCTGATCATGGATCTCGGACTTAAAGGTAAGGCTGCGCTGGTGACTGGTGCCGCGCGGGGTATCGGCAAGGCGGAAGCGCTTGCGCTGGCGGCTGAAGGTTGTTCCATCGCCATCAACGATATCGATCGCGATGCTGCCGAGGCGACAGCGGCCGAATTGCGAGCAAACGGAACAACAGCGATCATCGCTATCGGCGACGTGTCGGAAGAGCCGGGCGCGGAGGCTGTGGTGCGCGAGGCGCATAAGGGGCTTGGCCGGCTCGATATTCTCGTCAATAACGCCGGTGCCGGCGGCCGTCATCTGGGCAGCCACGCCGAGAATATGTCCCTTGATGACTGGGACATCATTGTCCGAACCCATTTGCGCAGCACATTCCTCTGTAGCAAGTATGCTGTTCCACTGATGCGGCAGGGTGGCTTTGGCCGCATCGTGAATACGTCATCGATGAACGTGACCGGCGGAGGCCGTCCCGGCGTAACGAACTATTCAGCCGCAAAGGCGGGCGTCATCGGGTTCACCCGTACGCTGGCCAAGGAGGTTGGCAGCGCGGGGATTACGGTGAATGCGATCGCGCCGGGCTATGTTGAGACGGCACTGATAGCGGGCTTTTCTCCGGAGAAGCGGGCGATCATTGCCGGCCAGAATCCCCTTGGCCGCTTCTGCCAGCCTGAAGAAGTGGGCGCACTGATCGCGTTTCTGTGCTCCACTCAGGCAGCTTTCATCAACGGTGCGTTGATCTGCATGGATGGCGGCAAGCGCGATTTCTTCTGGGGTGATCAATGACCATTCGGGCTTTCGGCGGTCCGCATCGTTACATTCAGGGACCGGGCGCGCTGAACGAGCTCGCTGCGCTGGTTCCTCTCTACGGGAAGCGCCCGTTTGTGGTTGCAGACGTCGCCGTGATTGGCGTTCTGCGTGATCAATTGGCTGCTTTGCTGAGTCCCTGCGTGGAGCATATCGAATTCGCGGAGTTTTCCGGCGAATGTTCCGCGAACCAGATTGATACAATGGTTGCCAGGGCTAATGTCGCACATAGCGATGTCATCATCGCGATCGGTGGGGGCAAGGCGATCGATACGGCCAAGGGTGTCCGTATCCTGCGCGGGGGAGCGATCATCGTTGTTCCCACCGTGGCTTCCAATGATGCGCCGACCAGCCGGCTGGCAATTGTCTATACCGACGACCATGTTCTGAAAGAAGTCCGGTTGATGCCGACCAATCCGGACGCCGTGGTCGTAGATACCTCGATCATCGCCCGCGCGCCGCGCCGATTCTTCGTCGCGGGCATCGGGGATGCGCTGTCGAAGAAGTTCGAGGCAGAGCAGTGCTACAATTCCGGCGGCATGAACTTCTACAAGGCTCGCCCAGCGGGGCTCGCGGTATCAATTGCCGACCAATGTTATCAGGTCATCCGGCGGGATGCTGTCGCGTCGCTCGCGGCAGCCGATCGCAAGGAACCGGATGCTGCATTTGAGAACATCGTCGAGGCGACGATCTTGTTGAGCGGTCTCGGCTTTGAGAGCGGCGGCCTATCGATCGCGCATTCTCTCACGCGGGGTTTTTCTGCACTCCCGTCTCTCAACGCGTCACTTCATGGCGAACAGGTCGCGTTCGGGCTCCTGACCCAGCTATGCCTGGAGCAACAGTCGGCAGACTTTCTGGCCGATATTGTTGCTTTCTATCAGAGGCTCGGATTGCCGACTTCTCTTAAGGATCTCGGCTTCTCAGGCGATATTCAGGACGGCATCCGGATCATTGCCGAGCGCTCTGTCGCCGAAGCGCCGTATCTCAAGCAGTTTGTTGGTACTGTAACCGTGGACACCGTGGCGGCAGCGCTCACGAAAGCCAACGGTTTGGCACAAGCCGCTTGATCGCGTCGCAGGGGCGGGATCACCGTGCGTGATCTCGCTACCTAACGCCGAGCAATCCTCCACTCCGCAAAATTGAAGTTTATTGCGCACAGTCAAATTGGCTGCGCGAAGCACATTTGCCCTCAGGTAATTACCCGAATTTCCCGTCTTTATTTCTTCTTTATGCGCCGTTTCGGCAATTCGCATCGCTTCCTTACGCCCGGCCGCCTATTTGCATCGAAACCCCAACCTCTTTTCGTGGGAGCTTTCATGCTCGATCTGCTCATGCTGGCTATCGGCTTTGGCCTCTTCATTCTGACGGTCGGCTACGCCGTCACTTGCGACCGGCTCTAAGGGGGCGCCATGTCCTTCGATTACACATTGGCCGCGTTCACGACGGCGGGCCTGCTTGTCTATCTCGCTTACGCTCTGCTGCGTCCCGAGCGATTTTAGGAGGCCGCCATGACATTGATTGGCTGGGCCCAGATCCTTCTTTTCTGCGCCATTATTGTTGCGCTGACTCCTGTTGTAGGCGGCTACATGACCCGTGTGTTCGCGGGTGAGCGCATCCTTCTCTCACCAGTTCTGCGACCGATAGAGGTCGCCTTGTATCGTCTCGGGGGCGTCGACGAGAAGCAGGAGCAGCACTGGCTGACCTATACAGTGGCCATGCTTCTGTTTCATGTAGGCGGCTTTATCCTGCTTTATGCGCTGATCCGCTTGCAGGGCGTATTGCCGCTCAACCCGGCGGTCCAGTCTGCGGTTGCGCCGGATCTGACGTTCAATACGGTCATCAGTTTCATCACCAATACCAACTGGCAGAATTACGGCGGCGAAAGCACGATGTCATATCTCGTGCAGATGCTGGGTCTGACGCATCAGAATTTTCTGTCTGCGGCTACCGGCATTGCGCTTGCACTTGCCTTGATCCGCGGATTTGCGCGCACGTCGATGCAGACGGTCGGTAATTTCTGGGTCGATATTACCCGCTGCACGCTCTATGTGTTGCTGCCGATCTGCGTTTTTCTCACGTTCTTTCTTGTATGGCAGGGTATTCCCCAGACGCTCGGACCTTACATTGATGCAACGACACTCGAAGGAGCGAAGCAAACAATTGCTATCGGTCCTGTCGCATCGCAGGTTGCAATCAAGATGCTAGGTACAAACGGGGGAGGGTTCTTCAATGCGAACGCTGCTCATCCGTTTGAGAATCCGACCGCGTTGTCCAATTTCGTTCAGATGCTGTCGATCTTTGTGCTCGGCGCGGCCATGACGAATGTCTTCGGCCGGATGGTTGGGAACCAGCGTCAAGGCTGGGCGATCTTGACGGCGATGGGTGTGCTGTTCATTGCCGGCGTCGCAGTCTGTTACTGGGCGGAAGCGCACGGGACTGACATGCTTCAGTCGCTCGGCCTGACCGGTGGAAACATGGAAGGCAAAGAAGTCCGGTTCGGGATCGTTGCATCGGCCCTGTTTGCCGTTGTCACCACGGCTGCCTCCTGTGGTGCGGTCAACGCGATGCACGACTCGTTCACGGCGCTTGGTGGCATGATTCCGCTGATCAACATGGAACTCGGGGAGATCGTCGTTGGTGGCGTCGGCGCCGGCCTTTACGGCATGCTGCTGTTTGTCATCGTTACGGTGTTTGTCGCGGGACTGATGGTTGGCCGGACCCCTGAATATGTCGGCAAGAAGATTGAAGCCCGCGAGGTCAAGATGGCGATGCTTGCCATTCTGATCCTGCCGCTGATGATGCTGGGCTGGACGGCGATCGCGATGGTTTACGAGCCTGCGGTCGCGTCCATGGGAAATGCGGGGCCGCATGGATTCAGTGAAGTGCTTTACGCGTTCACTTCGCAGGCCGCGAATAATGGATCGGCCTTCGGAGGTCTGACTGGCAACACACCGTTCTACAATCTGGCTGGCGCGATCGCGATGTTTATTGGCCGCTTTTGGATGATTGTACCTGCCATGGCAATCGCAGGTTCGCTCGCCGCAAAGAGGAGTGTGGCAGCATCAAGCGGCACTTTCCCGACCACTGGCGGGCTGTTCGTTGGCCTGCTGGTCGGTGTCATTCTGATCGTCGGCGGCCTCACATTCTTTCCGGCGTTGGCTCTTGGCCCGATAGCGGAGCATCTCGCGATGCTGGCCGGCGGCTCGTTCTAGATATCTTCGGAGCATTGTTCCATGGAAACCGCAAAACTGCGTAAGCATATGCACGCGACCACGCTGCTGGACCCGGCTATCGTGATTCCGGCCATCGGCCAGGCCTTCTTGAAGCTGAATCCCCGCACACTCGCCAGGAATCCGGTGATGTTTGTGCTGGAAGTGGTGACGCTGCTGACGACAATATTGCTGATCCGTGACATCGTCATCGGTCAGCCGGGCATCGCGTTTGAATTGCAAATCGCCATCTGGCTATGGTTCACCGTTCTGTTCGCCAACTTCGCCGAGGCCGTGGCTGAGGGGCGCGGGAAAGCGCAAGCCGACACGCTGCGCCAGACCCGGACGGAAACCCGCGCCAAGCGGCTTCTGTCTGCGGACAATGATGAACTCTATGAAGGCGTATCTGCCGACCAGCTTGAGGCAGGCGATCTCGTCGTGTGCGAAGCTGGTGACATCATCCCCGGCGACGGGGAGGTGATAAACGGCATCGCTTCGGTCAATGAGGCCGCCGTGACGGGTGAATCGGCCCCTGTAATCCGGGAGTCCGGTGGAGATCGTTCGGCGGTGACTGGCGGTACGACTGTGATTTCCGACCGGATCGTGGTTCGCATCACGTCGTCCCCGGGATCGTCGTTCCTTGATCGCATGATCAAGCTGGTGGAAGGCGCCGAAAGGCAAAAGACCCCAAACGAAATCGCACTGAACATCCTTCTCATCGGCCTGACGATCATCTTCGTGTTCGCAACCGCGACCATTCCAAGCTACGTCGCCTACGCCGGCGGCGCAATTTCGGTGGTGGTTCTGGTTGCATTGTTTGTGACGCTGATCCCCACCACGATCGGCGCATTACTGTCGGCGATCGGCATCGCGGGCATGGATCGCCTCGTGCGTTTCAACGTATTGGCGATGTCCGGACGCGCCGTCGAGGCTGCTGGTGATGTCGATACATTGCTGCTCGACAAGACCGGTACGATTACCTTCGGCAACCGCTTTGCGACGGAGATTATCGTTGTTCCGGGCGTATCGGAGCGCGAGGTCGCTGAAGCAGCATTGCTCGCCAGCGATGCGGATGAGACGGCGGAGGGCCGTTCGATCATTACGATGGCGGTAGAGAAGTACGGCGTTTTCCGTGATGAAACCTCCAAAAGCTCGTCCTTCATTCCGTTCTCGGCCGTCACCCGCTTGTCCGGTGTCGACATAGGGGATCGTAAACTGCGCAAGGGCGCGATCGACTCGATCCTGAAATTCGTGCGCGAGCAAACTGGTGGAGACATCGCAGAGCCGCCTGCCTTCCGGGCGGCTGTCGACAGGATTGCACGGTCGGGCGGAACACCGCTCGGATTGGCGGATGGCGGTCGTCTCCTCGGCGTGATCCACCTCAAGGACGTCGTGAAACCGGACGTCAAGGATCGCTTTGCCGCGTTACGCCGCATGGGAATCAAGACCGTGATGATCACGGGCGATAATCCGGTGACGGCTGCGTCTATCGCGTCGGAAGCGGGTGTCGATGATTTCATTGCGGAGGCAACACCTGAAGACAAGTTGCGTTATATCCGCGGTGAGCAGGCCAATGGCCGGCTGATCGCAATGTGCGGTGACGGCACCAACGACGCTCCTGCGCTGGCCCAGGCGGACGTTGGCGTTGCGATGCAAAGCGGAACCCAGGCGGCGCGTGAGGCCGGAAACATGGTGGACCTGGATTCCGATCCGACCAAGCTGATCGAAGTGGTGGAGATCGGCAAACAACTGCTGATGACACGCGGAGCGCTGACGACATTCTCTATTGCCAACGACGTCGCAAAATACTTCGCGATTATTCCGGCGATCTTTGTGGCGTTCTACCCGCAGCTCGGTGTGCTGAATGTGATGCAACTGTCGACGCCGCAGAGCGCCATTCTGTCTGCGATCATCTTCAATGCGTTGATCATCATCGCATTGATCCCCTTGGCGCTCAAAGGTGTCAAATACCGGCCTGTGGGCGCTGCGGCGCTGCTGCGACGTAACTTGCTGGTCTATGCACTTGGCGGGGTCATTCTGCCGTTCATCGGGATCAAGGCGATCGATCTTGCGATCACTGCCTTGCATCTGGCTTGAGAGGTCAATTATGTTGAAAGAAATTCGCCCCGCGATTTTTTTCCTGATTGGCCTTGTGACCATCACCGGGCTGGTCTACCCGCTGGCGATGACCGGTGCTGCGCAGGTTCTATTTCCCTATCAGGCGCAGGGCAGCCTGATCGAGCGGAACGGTAAGGTGATCGGCTCATCGCTCATCGGTCAGCAGTTCTTGGAAGAGAAGTATTTCCACGGCCGTCCGTCGGCCACGACCGCGCCGGACCCGCAGGATGCCTCCAAGACGATCCCGGCTCCGTACAATGCGGCTAACTCGATGGGCTCAAATCTTGGTCCAACCAACAAGGCGCTGGCCGATCGTCTCAGGGAAAGCGTCGACGCCCTGAAAAAGCAGAACCCGGCCGCCGCCGTGCCTGTTGACCTTGTTACCACGTCGGGAAGCGGTCTTGATCCGGATATCTCGCCGGAGGCTGCCTTGTTTCAGGTGCCGAGGGTGGCAAAAGCCAGAAACGTGTCCGAAGCGCGGGTCCGTTCGGTTATCGAGAGTGTAATCGCCGCACCGACCCTTGGCTTTATCGGAGAACCTCGCATAAATGTGCTGCAGCTGAATCTCGCAATGGACAAGATCGGGTCTTGAGCGGAACACCAGGGAGCTGGATGTCACACGAGGAGACAAAGCGAGCGTCACCTGATGCTTTGCTCGCCCTCGCTGGCAAGGAAGGGCGAGGGCGGCTGAAGATATTTCTCGGCGCTGCGCCCGGCGTTGGCAAGACATATGCGATGCTGACGGCTGCCCGTAGCGAGAAGGCGGGCGGCAAGGATATTGCCGCGGGATTGATCGAGACGCATGGTCGCCGGGAGACCGAGCAGCTTATCGATGGCTTTGAGGTCTTGCCCCGCAAGCCGATCGTCTATCGCAATCAGGTGATGCGGGAGTTCGATCTGGACGCCGCGCTTGCGCGCAGACCCGAGATTCTTCTGGTCGATGAGTATGCGCACACCAACGTGCCCGGCAGTCGCCACCCCAAGCGCTGGCAGGATATCGACGAACTTCTCCGGGCCGGAATTAATGTCTGGACCACACTGAATATCCAGCATCTGGAGAGTCTTAACGACGTCGTCCAGAAGATCAGCAAGATTCGGGTGCGTGAAACGGTTCCGGACAAGGTGTTCGACAATGCCGACGAAGTCGTGCTTGTCGATTTTCCGCCGGATGAGTTGCTGCGGCGCCTGGCGGAAGGCAAAGTCTACGTTCAGGATACCGCTGCGCGCGCGGTTGATAATTTCTTCAAACCGGAAAATCTGACGGCGCTTCGCGAATTGGCGCTGCGCCGTGCCGCAGAGCGTGTCGATGCCGCCCTTGTTGAAAGCATGCAGGCGCAGGCGATTGAAGGGCCTTGGGCAGCAGGTGAACGTATTCTGGCCTGTGTCGGCCCCGATCAGATTTCCCCGAGCGTGGTCCGCGCAGCCAAGCGGCTTGCAGATCTGATGGATGCGCCCTGGATTGCCGTCACGGTCGAACGCCCCGGCGCATATATCGATGGTGCCGCGCGGCGGCGTCTGGATGACATTATGAAGCTGGCTGAAAGTCTCGGCGCGGAGATTCAGACATTGACCGGCTCGGACTTGCCGGCGGAGCTATTGCGCTTTGCAAGGTTCGAGAACGTAACCCAGATCGTTGTGGGCCGTGCACCGGGCGGCTTTATTAGTGAGCTGTTGCGGCGATCGCTCCCGCACGAATTGGTTCGAAGAACTAAAGATATTGCCATCCATCTGGTCACGCGAGAGACCGATGCTGCCGCAGGGCCGGTGACTCCAGCCCGGCGCTGGTTCTCGTTCGCGCCAGACTGGCAGCATTTCATATATGCAACCATCGCCGTGGGCGTCGCCGTTTTGGCCGGTGAAATTCTCACCCGGCTGACGCCAATCCCCAATCTGTCGATTGTATTCCTTCTCGCCGTGTTGTTCAGCGCCATGAACTTCGGCATCTGGCCGGCCATTTATGCATCGTTGCTGTCGTTTGTAGCTTATAATTTTTTCTTCATTTCGCCCGTTCATACGCTGACCGTTGCCGAGCCATACGAACTGCTCGCACTTCTCATTTTTCTGGTTGTTTCGATTGCCAGCGCCGCGATGGCTGCGCGTGTTCGCGAACAGGCGCGGGTGTCCGCGGATCGAGTGAGGGCAACGCGGAGGCTGTATGAATTCACGCGGCGATTGTCCGGGTTGGCCAGTTCTAGTGACGTAGCTGAAGGAGCAGCCAGCGAGATTCATATCAGCTTAAGACGGCCAGTCGTCGTCCTGCTGGCAAGCGATGGAGATGTCGTTCTGACGGCGGCCTGGCCGCCGGAGGACGATCTCGATGCGGCGGCCATGACGGCGGCGCGCTGGGCGTACAATCATGGCGAGCCGGCTGGAACAAGTACCGGAACGCTGCCGATTATTCCCTGGCTTTTCACGCCGCTGAAGATCGGGAACAAGGTACTTGGAGCGATTGGCGTTGCGACAGCGAAGGGTGCGCCTCCACTCGACTCCGAAGAGCGCGCATTGCTCGATACGCTGTGTGAACAGGCCGCCGCGGCGTTGGAGCGCGCGTCTCTTGCGGGCGAAATGGTCGATGCCAAGACGGCAACCGAGGCCGAACGCGTCCGCAATACCCTGCTGGCTTCGGTTTCCCACGACTTTCGCACGCCTCTGTCATCGATCCTCGGGGCTGCGACCAGTCTTCTAGATTATGAGGACAGGCTTGATCCGACATCGAAGAAGGATTTGCTCGGACAGATCAAGGAGGAGGCCGAGGGCCTCGACGAAATGGTGCGCAACCTGCTCGCGATCACGCGGATTGATGCCGGCGCGCTGGAACTTCGGAACGACTGGATAGATCTCCGCGAGATCGTTGCGCGTGTTGTGAGTTCCGCGCGCAGGCGCGGCGCCACACAATCGCTTACGATCAAGCTGGATGCTGATCTGCCGCTGGTTCGTGCCGATGCGATTCTGATCGAGCAGGCGATAGGCAATATCATTGCGAACGCAGCGCTGCATACACCTCCGCAAGCCAGTGTTGTGGTTGACGCCGTAGCGGCAGATTCGCAGGTCTGGTTGCGTATTACGGACGATGGGCCGGGCATTGATCCCGGTATTCTTCCGCATATCTTTGACCGGTTTGTTAAAGGTACGGGTTTGAGCAAGGGGAGTGCCGACGGCGGGCAGGGGACTGGGCTTGGCCTTGCGATCGCGAAAGGCATCATGGAGGCTCATCACGGCGCGATCAGTGCAGAGAGCCCTGTGGCTGACAATCATGGCACCCGTTTCATTCTGACTTTTCCACGAAAGGACGTGGCAGCATGACTGCCAAAACCCAGGTTCTGGTCGTCGACGATGAAGCAGCGATCCTGCGTTTTCTCAAACCGGCGCTGGAAGCAAACAGCTATGAGATGACCAGCGCAGGAACGGTTGCGGAGGCCGTGAAACGGATCGCGGCAGAGACGCCTGATATCGTTCTGCTCGATCTCGGTCTTGCCGACGGCGACGGGAAGGATGTGATCCGGCGAGTCCGGGAGTGGTCAGATGTGCCGATTATCGTCCTCTCCGCGCGCGAGCGCGAAGCCGAAAAGATCGATTCCCTCGACCTCGGCGCTGATGACTATGTAAATAAGCCGTTCAATGTCGGTGAACTGATGGCGCGGATGCGGACGGCGCTTCGCCATCGTCTGCAGCGCAAGGCCGAAACGCCGGTTCTTCGCGTCGGTGATCTTGAGGTGGATTCCGTCCGTCATCGTGTGATGCGCGCCGGAGAGGAATTAAAACTGACGCCCAAAGAGTTCGAGCTGCTGTCGTTTCTGGCCCGTCACGCGGGACGCGTCGTCACGCATCGGCAGATTCTCGCTGCAGTCTGGGGGCCAGCACACACGGAAGACACGCAATATCTGCGGGTCTATATTGGCCAGCTTCGGCAAAAGATCGAAGAGAAGCCGGACGATCCCCGTGTGGTGCTGACGGAGCCGGGGATTGGATACAGGGTGAGAGAAAGATAACCTGAGGTGAGATCTACGGATCTGTCCGGCCGGCTATCTGCAGCGAGGTCTTCTTTTCTTTCCTCTCCTGGAGCCAGTTTTCAAACTTTTGTACGACAACAAAGAATGTCGGAACGAAAAGCACTGCCAGGCAGGTCGAAGCCAGCATTCCGCTGAACACGGTAATGCCGATCGATTTGCGGGCGCTGGCACCGGCTCCGGTCGCGAAAACCAGCGGCGCCACACCGAGAATAAATGCGAACGATGTCATCAGGATAGGCCGGAAACGTGCGCGGGCGGCCTCAACCGCCGACTCCAGCAGAGTTTTTTTGTCGCGGACGTGCAACTCCAGTGCGACTTCGACAATCAGAATGGCGTTCTTGGCCGAAAGGGCGATCAGCAGGATCAATCCGATTTGTGTGTAAAGATTGTTCTCGATCCGTAATCCGGTCAGAACAGCCATAGGGCCGAGCAGCGATAGCGGGACGGCCAAAATCACCGCAATGGGCGCGTACCAGCTCTCATATTGTCCCGCCAATACGAGGTAGACCAAAAGCAGGGCCAGACCGAAGACATAGTAAATCTGGCTGCCGACAGTTTTCTCCTGATAGGACATGGCTGTCCATTCATATCCTGTGCCCGGCGGCAGGGTGCTGTTGGCAATACTCTCCATGAGCGTCATCGACTGCCCGGAGCTATATCCCTGAGCGGGCAATCCGATAACGGTTGCGGACGGATAAAGATTATACAGGCTGATCAATGAGGGGCCGACTGTCGGCGTGATCGTTGCAATCGTGCCGAGCGGGATCATGGCTCCCTGCTGGTTTCGCACTGTCAGATTTTCAATGTCCTTTGTCGTCAGACGGAATTGCGAGTCAGCCTGGGCGTAGACCTGAAAGGTGCGGCCAAACTTGTTGAACTGGTTGACGTAGGATGCGCCGAGATACGATGACAGTGTCGAGAACACCTGATCGGTCGTGACGTGCAATGTCTGGGTCTTGATCCGGTCGACCTCAATGTCAAATTGCGGCACCATTGAGCGGAACGGCGAACTGACCCGCTGCAAGGCGCTTTGCGTCTGTGCATTGGCGACAATAGCCTGCGTGACGGCCTGAAGTTTCCCGAAATCGGAATTTCCGTCGCGAAGCTCGACCTGCATGGCAAAGCCTGCGGCGTTACCGATGCCTTGAATCGGCGGCGGCGGAATCACGAGAATTCTCGCTTCCTGAATGGCTTCAAGTTTTTTGTTCAGCCCGAACACGAGCGAGCGCAAGTCTTCACCGGGGCCTCGTTTGTCCCAGTCTTTCAGGATGAGATAGGAAACGCCCGCACTGGCGAGGCTCGAGCTGTTATCGAGGGCTGAGATGCCGGCAATGCTGATAACCTGCGCTACGCCCGGAGTTTTGCTGGTCATTTCCGTGACCTGATCCAGAACCCTCTGGGTCCGATCAAGCGATGCACCGTCCGGCAACTGGACGGCCGCGAGAAGATAACCCTGATCTTCTATCGGAATGAAGCCCGTCGGCACACGGGAAAGGCCATAGCCACCGATTCCGATCAGGATCAATGCCAGAATCACCGAAACTCCGCTATGAGCGACCATGTGCGAGATCAGCGTTGCATAGCGCTTCTCAAGCCGCTCATAGACCGCATTGAAGCCGCGATAGAACCAGTTGCGCTGCTCGAGCGGGACCGGGCGCCGTAGCCAGAGCGCACATTGCGTGGGTTTCAAGGTTGCAGCGTTGATCGCACTGATCAGGGCCGTTGCGGCAATTACAAGTGCGAATTGCGCATAGATCCGGCCGGTCATCCCAGGCAGAAAAGCTGCTGGCAGAAACACCGAAACTAGGACGAGGGTGATTCCGATGATCGGCCCGAATAGCTGATCCATTGCCTTGATCGCCGCGTCGTGTCCGGACATGCCCCGTTCGATGTTGTGGGCGGCGCCTTCGACGACGACGATTGCATCGTCGACCACGATTCCGATCGCCAGCACGATGGCAAACAGGGTCGACAGGTTAATGGTGAATCCGAGTGCAGCCATCGCAGCAAACGCGCCGATGATAGTCACCGGCACGGTTGTGGCCGGGACCAGCATGGCGCGCCAGTCCTGCAGGAAAACGAGAATCACAACGAGAACCAGAAAGCCGGCCTCGATCAGTGTCTTGTAGACCTCATGGATCGAAGCGGAGACGAACTTCGTCGTATTGAACGGAATATCGTACTTCATGTCCTGCGGAAATCCGCGGGCCATTGCGCTCATCTTGTTTCGGACGGCCTGCTCAACTTCAAGAGCATTCGCTCCCGGCGATTGAAAGACACCGATGCCGGTGGCAGGCTTGTTGTTCAGCGAAAATATCTGACTATAGGTTTGCGCGCCGAGTTCAACACGGCCAACATCGCGGACGCGAGTAACATCGCCATTATTGCCGGTCTTGACGATGACATCGTTGAACTCATTGGAGTCATCGAGCCGTCCGTTGATATTGAGAGTATACTGGAATGCCTGTCCCGTGGGGGTTGGGGGCATTCCGATCTGACCGGCGGTGACCTGCTGGCTCTGCTGCTGGATCGCCTGAATGACATCTTGCGGCATCAGCGACAGCGCCTGCAGTTTATTCGGATCGAGCCAAATCCGCATTGAATACTGGCCCGCGCCGAAGACTGTCACGTTGCCGACGCCAGGAAGCCGCGATAACTCGTCGCGGATATTTATCGTCGCATAATTGCTCAGATACAGGCTGTCGTAAGTCGCGTTGGGAGATGTCAGTGTTACGAACAGCAGAATCGCCGTCGATTTCTTCTGGACTGTGACGCCCTGGCTTTGAACCGATTGCGGCAGGGACGACAGTGCACTTGATACTCTATTTTGTACGAGCACTTGCGCGAAGTTGAGGTCGGTTCCGATTTTGAATGTCACCGTCAGCGTATAGGTGCCGTCGGCGCCGCTGTAGGACTGCATGTAAAGCATATCCTCGACGCCGTTGACCTGCTGCTCGATTGGTAGCGCAACCGTATCGATGACAGTCTTGGCGCTGGCGCCCGGATAGCGCGTCGTGACTTGCACGGTGGGCGGCACCACATTCGGATATTGCGCGACGGCGAGGCTAAACAGGGCTACGCCGCCAATCAGGATCATCAGGATGGCGATGACGTTTGAGAGAACCGGCCGCTCGATGAAAAACTTCGAGATCATGGCCTTGCCCTAGTTCGCAGCCGCGCGAGGCTGTCCAATGGTCTGTAGCTGGGGGTCGACCTTCTGACCCGGAATCGCGCGCAGAAGCCCGGCGATCACAACGCGGTCGTCCGTTTTCAATCCCCCATCGATCACACGTAAATCGCCGTCAAGCGGGCCAGTCTGCACCTTACGCTGTTCGACGACATTCTCGCTGTTGACGACAAGAACATACCGGCCGCTCTGATCGCTGCCGAGCGCGACATCAGGGACAAGAAGCGCCTCCTTCTGTTCATCGAGAGGCACCCGCACGCGTACAAAATATCCCGGCAACAACACGCGATCGCTATTCGGGAATATGCCACGCACTGCGAGCGTCCCGGTCGACTGATTGACCGTTGGGGAAGCGTAATCGAGTTTCCCCTTGTGTGGATAACCAGTCTCGGTCTGCAAGCCGACTTCGACCGACGTTTCTTTCAGATCTTTTGAAGTAAGGCCTTTCTGCAGGGCCGCCGCGCGAATACGCAGAACGTCCTGTTCGTTGACGTTGAAATTGACGTAAATCGGACTGAGCTGAACGATAGTGGCGAGCTGGGTAGGTGATGCGACACCAACGAGCTCGCCGACCGACATCAGGTGTGCGCTGACAATTCCGTCGAATGGCGCAACAACATTGGTATAGCCATAGTTGACAGCGGCGATCTTGGTATTGACCTGAGCTTGCTGCAAATTGGCTTGGGCGTTGTCTCGCGAAGAAGTGGACTGGTCGAGGGTCGCCTGCGACACAATCTGCCGAGTGACGAGATCCGACTGGCGTTTGAAGTCCGCTTCAGCCTGCTTCAATGTTGCTTGGGCACCTGCTTCGGCAGCCTGCGCCTGTTCGAGTTTGAGCTTGTAGGTTTCGGGTTCGATCGTGAACAGCGTTGTTCCTTGCTTCACCAGCGCGCCGTCCTCGTAATTGATCGATTGCAAAACTCCCTGGACGCGTGCCACGAGATCGACCGTTTTGACGGGCGCCGTATTTCCAGTTGCGGTGAGATACCGTGTCACTGTGCGTTGCACAGGTAAGCCGACATCGACCTTGGCTGGTGGCGGGGCGACAAAAGTATTTTGTTCGCAGGCGGTTAGCGTAAGAATGGCCAGCGCGGCGATTGGAATTCGCAGGACTTTGTGTGCTTTGCACCCAGGAATGGTGAGGGGTGCAACTTCAAATATGGGACACGCAGGCTTCATTCAGATGCCTCGTCTCAAATTTTGCGGAAACAAAAAACGTACCCGCTATCTCCGAATAGCAACAATCTGCTTGCAGCGGAACTTGAAAAAGAAAATGATACCGCGAGAAAAATTTATTCTTGGCCTTTTGATTTCATTTTAGTTCGGCCGGCCGGTTCGGCAACGGGAAACGACAAAATACCATAGGGAATTTTGCGATGAGCACGTTGGGACGTGTCGCGTGGCTTTCAGCTTTGGTGATAGCTTTAATCGTTCCCGCTGTCGCACAGCAACCGACAGATGAACAGCGTAATGCCATCCGCTCGGCGTGCCGTTCAGATTACGAAGCGAATTGCGCAAGTGTACCTCCCGGTGGCGCCGCCTCACTGCAGTGTTTGCAGAAAAACATGTCCAAGCTTTCCGGAGCCTGCAAGCAGGCAGTGAATGCCATTGAGCCTGAAACGGCTGCGCCCAAAACGGAAACAACAACTGCCCCCGCAACTCCGGCGCCAGCAAAAGCCGCCACGCCGGCAGCGGCACCCAAGGCGACGACGCCCCCTCAGAAGCCAACAGATGCACAGACCGCTGCTGTCCGTAACGCGTGCCGGTCCGATTATGAGAAGAATTGCGCGAGCGTCCCGCCGGGAGGCGCGGCGTCTCTGCAATGTCTGCAGAAGAGCATGTCGAAGTTGTCGCCGGGTTGCCAAAAGGCGGTGAGTGCGGTCGGTGGCGGCGGGGCAGGCAGCACCCCAACTGCCGCTGCGACCGCTGCGCCTGCGGCTGATGCGCCGGCCCCCGCGCCATTGGTATTACGGCCGATGCGGCCAAGTGAAGAACTGTTTGTGTTGAGGTCTGCGTGTGGCGCAGATGTTCAGACGTTGTGCGGCGGTGTTGCGCCCGGCGGTGGCCGCATCGTGCAATGTCTTGCCGTGCGGGCTTCATCACTGTCGCCGGCCTGTAAGGATGTTCTTGAGCAGTTCGCTGCGCAGTAACGACTTGCACGTATCGCAGACGAAACATGGCGCTTGCTACTCGCCGCGAAATGCAAGGATTAGCTGGACGAGGCGCACACTCAACGCGACATAGCAGATGGCCATGAGAACCTGATACGCGATATGCCATTTCAGTTTTGAAAGTTTGTAGAGGCCGTCCAGGAAGTTGAGGGTAAGGAGGATAATTCCGAAGAGTTCGACCCCCCGGCCGACGAGACTGTGACGCAAATAGCCAAATAGAAGTATGGCCGGATCAGTGCTCGAGACATGGGCGCCTGCCGAGATGATCAGGGTCGCAACTATCATCTTCTCGATATGGCCGAATATTTCCTTGGAGGCCTGTTCGATATGGTCGATGTAGAACGCCTGCCACTTGCTTTTGATGTCCTGCATGATGAGCCCCGAGAAACGAAGTGCTGAGAAAATCAGTGTCGAGAAATGCGCCTGAATTGTCCGGCACGGCAATACAGCGGCTTCGCTGACAGGAAGCAAGAATTCTGTCGATTTTCGCGTTCAGATCGCGTGACGGCGTTTGTGCGAGACGAGACATGGAGGGAGTCTATGATGCGAACTACAATCTTGCTGGTCATGCTGCTTTCCCTTGCGGGAGGTGCTTACGCCCAGGAGTTGACAGCCGAGCAGCGCAGCGCGTGCATGGGCGATTATGAGAAATTCTGCAAAGGCGTTGAGCCGGGCGGGGGACGTATTATTGCCTGTCTCTCGAAGTCGAGCGACAAGCTTACGCCGAATTGCAAGAAAGTTTTGACTGCTGCGGAGAAGAAGTAATCGGCAATTTCCGCTGAGAAGGGCCGAGCCTAGATCAATCACACAGCCGGGAGGAGATACTCATGCGTCCGATCTTGCTTGTAGCTGCTGCCCTTATGGCTTTTGCCGGAACAATGGTGGTTGAAACCACGGAAGCGAATGCCGTTGTCTGTGCAAAGGGTGTCTATCGCGCGGGATGTGCCGGGCCTCGTGGAGCGGCGGTCGTGCGCAGGCCGGCGGTAGTCTGTCGGACTGTATGGGTGAACGGCGTCAGGGTTCGCCGCTGCACCTGACAGACCAAAATTCCGTAACCCAGGCTGGATGCTTCAGCGCAGCATGCTGGAGTTACGGGCCTGTTGTCGTGGTGAGTCCGTCGCCTGCAAGAGGAGCAAGAAAACTTTTTTCATGCGATAAGGCTTCATCGACGGAACGATTCTTTCTCCGTCCGCTTCGTCGTTGATCGAGACGATGAGTTGCCGATGACAGTCTACAGCGGTCCGGTTTTTGATATGGCGGCGAAGCAGTTCGGCGTCATTGCTGACTACCTCTCAATACCTATGGACGAGCGCGACAGGCTGCTGTTGCCAAAGCGGGCGATTGTCGTGTCCTGCCCGATCCATCGGGACGATGGATCGACGGCGGTTTTTGAGGGGTATCGTGTTCAGCATCACCTGACGCTCGGTCCGACCAAGGGCGGCACCCGCTTCGCTGCAAGCGTTGATCTCGGCGAGGTGGCGGCTCTCGCGATCTGGATGAGCTGGAAATGCGCTCTGGTCGGGTTGCCGTACGGCGGAGCGAAGGGAGGGATCGGTGTCGACCCTTCGAGCCTCTCTGCACTTGAACTTGAATCGTTATCACGCCGCTACATGCAGGAGATGATCCCGTTCGTAGGGTCCCATGTCGATGTCATGGCGCCTGACATGGGAACCAACGAACAGGTGATGGCGTGGTTCATGGATACGTACTCAATGTATCAGGGTCGTACTGTGACCGAAATCGTGACCGGGAAACCGGTCAGTGCGGGAGGAACTCTCGGTCGACGTGAGGCCACCGGTCGTGGTGTGGCGCATCTCGCCAAGCGCGTGATGACCGAGCGATCGATTGGCTTGAATAGTGCGACCGCGGTAGTCCAAGGCTTCGGAAATGTTGGCTCGGTTGCTGCTGCGGAGCTGCAGTCGATGGGTGTAAAGGTTATTGCAGTAAGCGATCATACATGCGCACTGCATAGACCTGCGGGCCTCGATGTCCCCGGCCTGATAAAATACGTTGCTGAGCATGGCAGTCTTTCCGGTTATTCGGCAGAGTCGCAATGCGATCCTGTCGCCATGCTGACATTGCCTTGCGATGTTCTGGTGCCCGCTGCGACGGAGCGTGTCATCGACGCGGCGATTGCCGAGAAATTGCAGTGCAGAATACTTGCTGAGGGTGCTAACGGTCCGACAACGCCGGACGCAGACCTGGTGCTGCAAAAGCGCCAGGACGACATCTTTTTGATTCCGGACATTCTTTGTAACGCCGGCGGCGTCGTGGTCAGTTACTTCGAGTGGGTGCAGGACTTGCAACAGCTGTTCTGGGAGGAAGAGGAGGTCATGCGGCGCGAGTATCAGATTCTCAATCGTGCATTCGATCAGATGGCTGCGCGGGCGAAACGCGATGGAATCTTCAATCGAACCGCTGCGATGGCAATTGGTGTCGAGCGTGTACGCGCAGCCAAACAGACGCGAGGACTGTTCCCCTGAAAACGGGACGTGATAAACTCATCAATATTGGAAGGCTGGCCGGTAGTCTCGGGTAGCGGCGAACCTGTCCGCCGCTAGTCCTTCTGTTCTTTCATTCTGTCGACCAGCAATTGCGCCACGCGAAGGCTTGAAGGCGTGGTGTTTCGGGCAGCCTGCTGAACCAGCGTTACCTGCGTCGCTTCCAGCCGTTTATCGCGGAGCGGTATCGCGACCAGAGTCCCGGCCAGCAGTTCGGGCATTGCAGCGTTTCGTGGCAGAAAGGTTCCCAGCCCGGTCTTGGCGGCGATCGTCCGCAGGAAGGCGATCGAGTTCGTTTCGCCATAAGGATCGAGTTCGATGTTTGCCTTGGCGCAGGCGCGATCGATTTCCTGACGAATACCGAACGATGGGTCCGGCAAAATGACACGAAGGCCGGCCAGTTCTTTTATGGTGCAGTAGCTCTTTCCGGCCATTGCGTGCTGTGGTGAAACCATCAGGCACAATGATTGCCGCATCCGGGCCAGTTCTATGAGGTCGCGGCGAGGGGCGCGCCCGAAGACCAGTCCAAGGTCGGCTTCATGCCGGCCAACCATTTCGGCAACGCCGCGCGATCCAACGGTGGTCACCGTGATCGAGATGCCTGGATAGTCTCTCGAAAGATCGACCACGAAATCCGACAGGAAGCTGGCCAGAAGGCCTTCGACGGTTGCCAGCTTCACATGGCCGCGCTGCAGCGAGTCGAATTCCTCCACCTGCGCGCGGACCCGGTCCAGTTTCAACTGGCTCTCTTGTGCATAGCGATAGAGCAGTTGGCCGGCGTTGGTGAGGTTCATCCCGCGCGCGCCGCGTTCGAACAGTTTGACCGAAAGCTCGTCCTCAAGGCCTTGAACCTGCCGGCTGATCGCGCTGGGCGCAATCCGAAGGGATTCTGCGGCCCGTTTGATCGAGCCGCGTTCGGTAACCTCACGAAAATACCGCAGCGCAGTGGATTCAATCATGTTTCTCAAAACCGTTCGTTCGCGGAGCGAATGCTTTTCGATCGGGCATACGCTGCATAGCGTTCGAATTTTCAGACCGTTTGCTTCTAAATTCAATGCTTTTATTCGATCCCTGATTTTGCCAAGATTTCCGATAGGTGCACCCTCGGTCTTTGATGGAGAATCTGGATGGCTCGCTCCCGGCTCGTCTCGTGTGGTTTGAATTCGCTCTTGATCGTCGCTTCGCTCGGATTGTCGGCAACTGCAGCGATGGCGCAGGACGTCATCAAGTTCGGTGCGCCGCTGCCGCTCACCGGGCCTTTGGCGCCGGAAGCCATCAAGCAGCAGCAGGGATATGACCTGTGGGCCGAACAGGCCAACAAGGCGGGCGGCATTTCGGTCGGGGGCAAGAAGTACAAGGTCGAGATCGTCTACGCGGACTATCAGTCGAACACGCCCCGCGCAGTGCAGACCACCGAACAGATGATCACCCAGAACAACGTCAACTTCCTGTTCGGGCCGTTCGGATCTGGCGCGGCCAAGGCCGGAAGCAGTGTTTCCGAAAAATACAAGGTGCCGACCATCGCAGCGACTGCGTCGTCGTCGCAGGTCTACGATCAGGGCTACAAGTACCTGTTCGGCACCTTCACACCGAACGACACGCTCACCACGCCTCTGACGCAGATGGTCAAGGCGAAAGCGCCGGACGTGAAGAAGGTCGCCATTCTGGCGCGCAATGACTTGTTCCCGCTCGCCATCGCGCAGGAAATGGAGAAGTCGGCGAAGGGCAACGGGTTGGAAGTCGCTTACTTCGAGAAGTATGCGATCGGCACGCTCGATCATTCCGCGACATTGTCGCAGATCAAGTCGCTGGCTCCGCAATGGATTTTTGTGACCGGTTACATCAACGACCTTCTGCTGGTGAAAAAGCAGATGGCAGATCAGCAGATCAAGGCCACCGTGGTTTCTATGATCGCGGGTCCGGCCTATCAGGAGTTCATCGATGCAGCCGGAGCGGGCGGTGAAAACATCACCAGCGCTGCCTGGTGGCATCCGGCCGCTCAATACTCCGGCAAGGACATTTTCGGTACGACCGCGAACTACGTGAAGCTGTTCAAGGAAAAGTATAAGTCGGAACCTGACTACGCACAGGCTTCGGCATCGGTGTCGGGCGCATTGTTCCAGATGGCAATCGAGAAGGCCGGTTCGCTCGACAAGGACAAGGTCCGCGATGAACTGGCGAAGATGGACGTGATGACATTCTTCGGTCCGGTGAAGTTCGGTCCCACCGGCCAGATCAACTCTCTCGAGCCGCCGGTCTTCCAGCTTCAGGGTGGCAAGCCCGTCGTGCTCTCGCCTGCGCTGATCAAGCAGGGCGAATTCAAGCTCGGCGTGAACTGATCAAGAGAGCAGGAGGCGAGGACATCACATGCTGGCGGCCCAGGTTCTGATCAATGCTTTGGTGCTGGGCTGCCTGTATGCCTGTATCGCAATCGGCTTCTCGCTGGTCTGGGGCGTTCTCAACGTCATCAACCTGATCCATGGCTCGTTTATCGTCCTCGGCGCCTATCTGGCTTGGGGACTCTATCAGTCGCTGCATATCTCGCCGTGGTATGCGCTTCTGATCGCCGCACCGCTCTTCTTTGTGTTCGGCTACCTGATCCAGCGTCTGATCCTCAATCGGGTGATTACCGCGCCGGTGCTTGTAACGCTGACCCTGACGTTCGGTCTCGACCTGATCCTCAACAATGCGATGATCTACTTCTTCAAGGCCGATTACCGGAAGCTGACGCTGACGCCGCCGATGGGATCGATCTCGTTGTTCGACGTCGTTGTTCCGATCGATCGGCTGATTGCGACAGCGTCTGCACTGGCATTGACCGGCGTGCTTTATCTCATCCTGCGGCGGCTGCGCGTCGGCCGCGCCATTGTCGCGGTTCGGCTGGATCGTGATGCCGCGACATTGATGGGGGTCGATGTCAATTCGATATATGCGATCGCATTTGGCCTCGGCGCGGCTCTGGCAGGCTGTGCCGGCGTACTGATGGCGTTGATTTTTCCGATCTCGCCGCTGACCTCCACAGCCTATCTCGGCAAAGCCTTTGTCGTTTGCGTGCTGGGAGGGCTTGGCAGTGTGTCGGGCGCGCTGGCCGGGGGCATTCTGCTGGCGCTGATCGAAGGCATCGGTTCAACGCTGATCGGCCCAGCGCATGCGACGACGCTGTCGTTCGTCCTGCTGATCATTTTCCTGATTGTTCGCCCTCAGGGCCTGCTTGGCCGGAAGGGCTTCGAATGACCCGCTCGAATCTTATTTTGCTCGTACTCATCGCCTGCATCGCGGCTTTACCGCTTTTCGGTGGTGCTTATGCTTTGCGGCTTGGCACCATTGCCTGCATGTATGCCATCCTGGCCCTGTCCTGGAATATCGTCGGCGGCCTTGCCGGTTACCCGTCGTTCGCAACGGCTGCGTTCTTCGGGTTCGGCGCATACACGACAGGCGTATTGCTCGCCCGGGGTGTGCCGCTGGTCGTTGCTGTGCCAATAACATGGATCGCATCGTTCGCACTTGCCGCATTGCTTGGTGCTGCCCTGCTGCGCCTGCGGGGACATTATTTCGCGATTGCCAGCCTCTCGCTGATCGAGGTGTTCCGTGAACTCGTCAACAACGCCACCGATCTGACCGGTGGCGGAATGGGGCTGAACATCCCGCTCTCGTCCGGGGCAGGTGTGATGTCGGATGCGACGTTCTTCTTCTTTGCCATGTGGGCGCTGTTGTTTGCGACCGCGTTGATGGTGATCGTTGTCGCGGGATCGAAGCTCGGCTTCGGACTTGGCTGCATCCGGCAGAATGAAACCGCCGCCAATATGATCGGCCTCAACGCCACACTCTATAAGAGTATCGCCTTTGGCTTGTCCGCTTGCTTCGTGAGTGTCGCAGGTGGGATCTATGCCGCATGGGTTCATTATATCGACCCGTCGGACGTGTTCGACATTCTCTATTCGGTGAAGCCCATCGTGATGGCGCTGATTGGCGGGCTGGGTTCGCCGCTTGGTGTTGTGGTTGGCGCGCTGGTCTATCTCGGACTGGAGGAGGTTGTCTGGCGCAATTACATCCAGATTCACAGCGGCGTTCTTGGTGTTCTGATCGTGGCGTTGCTTCTCTTCCTCCCGCATGGATTGATGTCGCTGCGTGATCGGCTGTTGTCATGGAGGCCGAAGCGTGTCTGAGATTCTCCGGCTTCAATCCGTCTCCCGGCATTTCAGCGGCCTCAAGGCGCTAAGCGATGTCTCGCTCAGCATCAACAAGGGCGAGGTGCTCGGCCTGATCGGTCCGAACGGCGCCGGCAAGACAACGCTCGTCAATGTTGTGACCGGCGTTACTCCTGCAAGTTCCGGATCGGTGACGTTCGCGGGACAGGATATTACGCGCGTGAAGACCTATCAGTCTGCGCGCCTCGGCCTGTCGCGCACGTTTCAGATCGTGCAGCCCTTTGCTGAACTTTCGGCGCTGGATAATGTGGCGGCGGCGGCACTGTTTTCCCAGCCCAATGAGAGTCTGAAGTCCGCACGTGAGTCTGCGCGCGAACAACTGGCCTTCGTCGGTCTTGAGGCGCAATCCGATCAACCGGCAGCGACGCTGACATTGGCGATGCGCAAACGCCTCGAATTGGCCAAAGCGCTGGCGATGAAGCCGAAGCTGCTGTTCCTTGATGAAGTCAACGCCGGATTGAACAGCGCCGAAGTCGAGCGGGCGACTCGGTTGATTCATGAACTTGCAGCCAGCGGCATCACCATCGTGATGATCGAGCACTTGATGAAGGTCGTGCTCAATGTCTGCACGCGGATCGTCGTACTCCACAATGGAAAGCTGATTGCCGACGGCATGCCGCGGGACGTCATCAAGAATCCTGCGGTTGTCGAAGCCTATCTTGGCCAGCAATATGCCCAGAGGGCCGCGTCCCATGGCTGAACCGGGTCTCATTCTCGAATTGCAGGGCCTTCGCGCCGGTTACGGTGAAGTCCAGGTGCTGTGGGGTATCGACCTTGCCGTGCGCAAGGGGCAGATCACCGCACTGATCGGGTCCAATGGCGCGGGCAAGACGACCCTGATGCGCGCGCTGTCGGGCCTCATTCCGGTGCAATCCGGCTCATATCGCTCGGAAGGTGAGAATCTTGCAGGCGCGAGCGCCGCTCAAATTTTGTCGCACGGCATTGTCCATGTGCCTGAAGGGCGGCGTCTGTTCGGCGCCATGAGCATCGAAGACAATCTTCTGATGGGAGCCTATTCGCGCAGGGCCTCGCGCGCGGAAATCGGCCGCAACATGGACAGGGTCTACGGAACCTTTCCGAAGTTGTTCGAGCGCCGCAATCAGGCTGCTGCAACGCTCTCCGGTGGAGAGCAGCAGATGTGCGCGATCGGTCGCGGCCTGATGAGTGCACCGAAGTTGCTGATGATCGACGAACTGTCACTGGGTCTCTCGCCGCTGCTGGTGGAACAGCTTGTCGCCGCGCTGCGCGCACTGAATGAAGAGGGTATGTCGATCCTGCTCGTCGAACAGGATGTCACGACTGCTCTCGATCTATGTCACGAGGCCTTTGTCATGGACATGGGCCGGATCGTCAGATCGGGCTCAGGCAGCGAACTGCTGGCCGATCCGATTATCCGGGATGCCTACCTCGGCGTCCTCGAAGAGTAATTGCTGTCATGCAGCAACCCGGAATTCTCAAAAGCAAGAAGAGGTAACATGATCAAGACTGTTGAAGCGCCGAACGGCGGCTATCGTTTTATACCGGGCGTCAGCCAGTATTCTGCTGGTGTAGGAGCGCTGCCCGGTTATGCGCTCGAGCGGGTACGGTTTACCAGACCGGTGCCGCTGCGTCAGGGCTTCGAGCGTATCGCTCAGGTCTTGAAGGATGCCGGCCGGCCCTTGAGCGCATTCGCGGCGTGCGAACTGCGCTCTCCAGCGCCTTTCACTGAAGCGGGATTCGTCGCGTTCAACGAGGTATACATCGGTACCCTGAAGGCATGGGGATTGATGTCTGATGGCGTCAATCCGGTGGCGCGCAGCAACGTGTGTCCGAAGATCGACCCGCCGTCGGAGCCGGGCTTCTACGCGTTCACCTATGCTGTCCCGGCTGCCAATGCTCCGTCGTCATTTGTTGTCGCCGGCAGCGGTGAGGCGCCGGAAGGCAAGGGAAACTATCGTGACCATGCCGTTCGGCTCGGAGACACCTCACCGGCGGCGATGCTGGAAAAAGCCCAGTGGGTGCTGGGTGAGATGGAGCGGCGCATGAACGCCTTCGGTGGTGACTGGAGCCAGGTGACAGCGACCCAGCTTTATACCGTCCACAACATTTACCCGTTCATCGAGAGCGAGCTTGGCAAGCGCGGCATTTTCAAACAGGGCCTGACCTGGCATTTCAACCGGCCGCCGGTGCAGGACCTCGAATACGAGATGGATTGCCGTCGCGTCCATGTCGAGCGGGTCATTGAGGCCTAAGCTCAGGCAGGTTATTCCGCCAAATGGATGTGGCCCCGTCGATAGCTCGGCGGGGCCACACTCTTTTCCGTTCGGCTGTTAACGTCGACAGCCGCCCAATCACCGGCTAACAATTCGAACAAGAAGGATACAACACCCCGGGGAGGGCTATGCCAGTTTCACTCGATCCCGATGCCGCCGCAGTTCTCAACGCCTTTCGCGAAGCCGGACGGCCGCCATATGAAACGCTTTCACCTGCGGAAGCGCGGCAGTTGTATCTGGCTGGCCGCGTCGCCACCAATCCCGAGCCGCCAGCGCTTGCGTCGGTCCAGTCCCTGACGATTTCCGGGCCTGCTGGCTCCATCCCGGCGCGCCTCTACAAGCCACTGAAGTTGCGCGAGGCAAATGGCCTGTCGCCCTGTCTGGTGTTCTTTCACGGCGGAGGCTGGGTGATCGGCGATCTCGATTCTCATGACGTGGTGTGCCGGACACTGGCCGATGAAGGCGAACTTATCGTGGTTTCAGTCGATTACCGTCTTGCGCCGGAACATCGTTTCCCGGCCGCCGTCGATGATGCCATCGCTGCGACGACATGGATCTCCGGCAACGCTTTGTCTCTTGGTGTTGATGCAGCTCAACTGTTTGTGGGCGGTGACAGCGCAGGCGGTAATCTGGCTGCGGTCGTTGCGATCAACGCGCGGACCGAGGGGCCAAAACTCGCCGGTCAGGTGCTGATCTATCCTGCGACCGATTTTTCGATGTCCCATCCTTCACACAGCGAGCCTGAGACCAGTGCGCTGCTGACCCATTCGGTGATCCGGTGGTTTGGCGATCACTATCTCAATGGTGCGGATGGAATTGGCGACTGGCGAGCATCGCCAGCACGCATGCAGAACCTGTCCGGCTTGCCGCCGGCATTCGTCCTGACGGCCGGTGCCGATCCTCTGCGCGACGAGGGAGATGAGTTCGCCATGCGTCTCGGCAATGCGGGGGTGCCGGTGGTGTATCGGACATATCCGGGCCAGTTTCATGGCTTCCTCACCATGGGCAAACTGCTTCTTAAGGCAGGGGAAGCCATGCGTGAAATCGGTAATTGGCTCAAGGCCATGGGATAAGGGTTCGCTTTTTGCGTGGCCGTATGACGGCTACGCAGGCGACCATGTATTGTCTTCGCTCGTTTTTCGGGGTCAGATTTTGCAAGGGAGGTAGAGCAGCAACCTCCCAAAAGCAAAATCGGGAGGTACGGGCATGATCGAACCGCAGCGGGACCCAGCCGCTTCAAGCTGCGATGCTGTTGTCGTCGGTGCGGGGTTCGCGGGCCTCTATTTGCTTTATAAACTGCGAGGCCTCGGTCTGTCCGTGCGTGTTTACGAGCAGGGCGGCGATGTCGGCGGCACGTGGTACTGGAACCGCTATCCCGGCGCGCGTTGCGACGTCGAAAGCATGCAGTATTCCTATTCCTTCTCCGAGGAATTGCAGCAGGAATGGGAATGGAGCGAGCGCTATGCGCCGCAACCCGAAATCCTGAAATATGCAAACCATGTAGCCGACAGATTTGATCTGCACCGTGATATTCAGCTCAACACGCGGGTAGAGTCTGCGGCATTCCACAAAGACGAAAACCGCTGGTCAGTTACGACTTCGGGCGGCAAGGTTGTGTCGGCGAGCTATTTGATTCTGGCGACCGGTTGTCTCTCCAATGCGCGGACTCCCGATTTCGCCGGACTGGATCGTTTTCGCGGAGCCACGTATCACACCGGGCATTGGCCGCATGCCGACGTCGATTTCGCAGGGCAGCGTGTCGGTGTCATCGGGACCGGTTCGTCCGCGATCCAGTCAATTCCGGTTATTGCAGATCAAGCTAGTCATCTCTTTGTTTTCCAGCGCACGCCGAATTTCAGCGTTCCGGCACATAATGCTTCGCTGACGCCGGAGATCACACAGCAGTGGAAGGCCGATTATGCCGAGAAGCGGCGCCGGGCTCGCGAAGAGTCGCGCAACGGAATTCTCATGGTCATTCCCGAGAAGGGCGCACTCGACGACGCGGAAGAGGCGCGACGCCGTGAATACGAAGCCGGGTGGAATCGCGGCGGCATCAGCTTCATGGCCTCCTATAACAACCTTCTGATCGATAATTCCGCGAACGAAACCGCCTGTGAGTTCGTGCGCTCGAAGATTGCCGAGATCGTTCACGATCCCGCTGTGGCTGCGTTATTGCAGCCGCGCGATCATCCCATCGGGTCGAAGCGCATCTGTGTCGATACGGATTACTACCGGACCTTCAATCGGCCGAACGTGACGCTGGTTGATGTACGGTCCGGTCCGATTGAGGAGATACTGCCAAATGGATTGCGGGCGGGAGGAATAGACTACGAACTGGATTCTATTGTCTTCGCCACAGGCTTTGACGCCATGACCGGGTCGGTTGCGAAGATCGACATCCGGGGCAGGGATGGCGTGTCGCTCAATCACAAATGGGCTGAGGGTCCACGGACTTACCTCGGCTTGATGAGTGCTGGTTTTCCGAACATGTTTATCATTACAGGGCCGGGAAGTCCGTCGGTCCTGAGCAACATGATCGTGTCGATCGAGCAGCATGTCGACTGGATCGGTGACTGCCTGGTCCATATGCGCCAGCACGGTTTGGGCTGCATAGAAGCGACGAGGACGGCGGAAGACGACTGGGTCAAGCAGGTCAACAATGTCGCGAGCGGGACGCTCTATCCGCAGGCCAGCTCCTGGTACATGGGGGCCAACATTCCGGGCAAGCCGCGGATTTTCATGCCGTACATCGGTGGTGTTGGCGTTTATCGCCAGATCTGCAGTGACGTTGCGGCGAAGGGATATGCCGGGTTCGTCATGACGGGCCGGGCCGGAGCGGCGACGTCTTTAGCTGCCGAATAAGTGGTGTGAGTGCGGCGACGGAGAGGTCCCTTGAGGGGGATTTGCCGGTAGATTAAAATTTGTGCAAGCGATATTTTTGGCAAAACTATTGTGCAATTCAGCGACTTTGTATGCAATTAATCGACGGGTAGAAGTTCGATCATTTTGATACGATTGACGAATATTCCAACAGACATAATGGCTTAGACAAATCTTAGCATCTTGTTAAAGCTTGGCATGAAGCTTGCGATGCCTTCTCCAGCAAAAGTTCAACGAGCTGGAGAAGACGATGAAGCGTCGCGATTTTCTGAAAACAGCCACCGCAGCCGCGGCAAGTGCGGCGATTCCGGGTCCGGCCATCTGGTCCGCCGCCAAGGCAGACGCGCGGTCTGAATCGCTGCTGATTGTTTCGGAGAGCGGTCCGAACAATCTCGATATTCACGGTGTCGGGACCAACGTCCCCGGCTACGAGGTGTCGTGGAACTGCTACGATCGGCTCATCACCCATGAGATGAAGACCGGCGCCAACGGCGTGCCCTATTACGACCGCGACAAGTTCAAGCCGGAACTTGCGGAAGACATGAACGTCGGCGACATGTCAGTGACGTTCAAGTTGAAGAAGAACGCGAAGTTTCACGATGGCGCGCCGGTGACGGCAAAGGATGTGAAGTGGTCGCTTGATCGCGCTGTCAGCGTTGGCGGTTTCCCGACATTCCAGATGGCTGCCGGCTCACTGACAAAGCCCGAACAGTTTGTCATCGTTGATGACAATACGGTGCGTGTCGACTTCGCCAAGAAAGACCGGCTGACGATCCCCGACCTTGCCGTGATCGTGCCCTGCATTGTCAATTCTGAACTGGTGAAGAAGAGCGTCACCGAAAAAGATCCCTGGGGTCTCGAATACACCAAGCAGAACACGGCAGGCTCCGGCGCCTATCAGGTCAAAAGCTGGACCGCAGGCACCGAAGTGGTGATGGAGCGCAACGAAAACTGGGTTGGTGGACCACTTCCGAAGATCAAGCGTGTGATCTGGCGGATGGTGCCGCAATCCGGCAACCGCCGCGCGCTGCTGGAACGTGGCGACGCCGACATTTCGTATGACTTGCCGAACAAGGATTTCGTGGAATTGAAGGATTCCGGGAAGCTCAATATCGTATCGACACCTTATTCGAACGGCGTCCAGTATATCGGCATGAACGTCAAGAATCCGCCGTTCGACAATCCGAAGGTCCGCGAAGCCGTCGCTTACGCGTTACCGTATCAGAAGATCATGGATGCGGTGCTGTTCGGTCTTGCCAAACCGATGTTCGGTGGAAGCGGGCCTACGGAAGTCGCCTGGCCGCAGCCGCATAAATACAACACGGATATCGCGAAAGCGAAGGCATTGCTCTCGGAAGCCGGTTATCCGAATGGATTCGAAACGACACTGTCGTTCGATCTCGGTTTTGCAGGCGTCAACGAGCCGCTCTGCATCCTTGTGCAGGAAAGCCTCGCACAGATCGGGATCAAGGTGACCATCAACAAGATTCCCGGCGCCAACTGGCGCACTGAACTGAACAAGAAGGTATTGCCGCTCTACACCAATGTGTTCTCCGGGTGGCTCGATTATCCGGAGTATTTCTTCATCTGGTGCTACAGCGGCAAGAATTCGGTCTTTAATACGATGAGCTACCAGTCCAAGGAGATGGATACGTTCATCGACGGCGCTGTCACGGCTGCAGCGATCGGCGACAAGGCGAACTACGACAAGGACGTGAAGGGCTTTGTGGACCTCGCTTACGCGGACATTCCGCGTATTCCGCTGTACCAGCCCTACGTCAACGTCGCGATGCAGAAGAACATCACAGGTTACCAGTATTGGTTCCATCGCCGCCTTGACTATCGCGCGCTGGCGAAAGTGTAACGGGCGGACATCATGCTTGGCATGATCGGAAAACGGCTGGCTTTCGCAATCCCGAGTCTGATCGGGGTCGTGATCGTGACGTTCCTTCTGACGCGGGCGCTGCCAGGCGATCCGGCGGCGTACTTCGCCGGACCTGCCGCAACGAAGGACGCGATTGAGCAGATTCGAAAGCAGCTCGGGCTCGACAAGCCACTGTTCGAACAGTTCATCCGCTATACCGTGGATCTGTCCAAGGGAAACCTCGGCAATTCGCTCACCACCGGGCAACCGGTGGTAACCGAAATTCGCAATCGGCTTCCGGCGTCCGCAGAACTCACGCTGACCGGATTGCTGGTTGCAATCTCGATTGCAATTCCGCTTGGCATTCTGGCGGCGACGCGCCCGGGCTCGTGGATCGATCATCTCTGCCGCGTGCTGACCACGGCGGGCGTGTCGCTGCCGGTTTTCTTCACCGGGCTTGTGCTCGTGTATGTCTTTTACTTCAAGCTCGGGTGGTCGCCAGCCCCGCTGGGGCGTCTTGATGTGTTCGCGAGTGCGCCGCCGGCAGTAACAGGTTTCTATCTGATCGATAGCCTGATCGCGCGAAATTTCGATACGTTTCGCTCAGCCCTCAGTCAGCTCGTCCTGCCTGCATTGACGCTGGCGATATTCTCGCTGGCGCCGATTGCCCGCATGACCCGCGCTTCGATGCTCGCAGTGCTGGCGTCGGACTTCGTCCGTACTGCCCGAGCCAGCGGTTTGTCACCGTCTAAAGTCATTGTCACGTACGCCTTCCGCAACGCCATGCTGCCGGTCATTACGACGCTCAGCATGGTGTTCTCGTTCTTGCTTGGCGCCAACGTGCTGGTCGAAAAGGTATTCGCCTGGCCGGGTATCGGCTCCTATGCCGTCGAAGCGCTTATCTCATCTGACTTCGCGCCGGTTCAGGGGTTCGTCCTGACCATGGCGGTGATGTACGTCATGCTCAATCTGGTCATCGATATTCTTTACGGCGTCATCGATCCGCGAGTGAGGTTGGAAGGATGAGCACAGTCGCACCGGCTGCCGACGCGGCTTCAACGTCCCATGCTTCGGGCTTCAGGGCTACGCTGCAGCACACCAGATATATCCTTGGCGAAAATCTTGTCACCGCGTTCGCATTCGGACTTCTGGTCCTTATCATCTTTGCCGCCGTGTTCGGCCCATGGGTTGTGCCCTACGATCCGCTGGCGAGCGATACGGCGCAGGCTCTCAAGCCGCCTTCGGCCGCTCACTGGTTTGGAACTGATCAACTCGGCCGGGATATTCTGAGCCGCGTGGTTGTTGCGACTCGCCTGGATTTCTTCATTGCCGCTGCTTCAGTCATTCTGGTGTTTCTCATGGGCGGAATCGCCGGCGTCGCTGCTGGCTATTTCGGTGGCTGGACCGACCGGATTGTGGGGCGTATCGCCGATACGATCATGGCGTTCCCGCTGTTCGTGCTGGCGATGGGCATCGTGGCCGCGCTTGGCAATACGGTGCAGAATATCATTATCGCCACCGCGATCGTGAATTTCCCGCTTTATGTGCGCGTTGCGCGTGCCGAAGCGAATGTCCGCCGCGACGCCGGTTTTGTGCAAGCCGCACGGCTGTCCGGCAACGGCGAATATCGCATTCTTCTGGGGCATATTCTGCCGAACATCATGCCGATTATGATCGTGCAGATGTCGCTGACAATGGGTTACGCCATTCTCAATGCCGCGGGACTGTCATTCATTGGCCTCGGTGTCCGCCCGCCGACCCCGGAATGGGGGATCATGGTCGCCGAAGGAGCGACTTTCATGGTTTCAGGGGAATGGTGGATCGCGTTCTTCCCCGGTCTTGCGCTGATGATCGCGGTTTTCTGCTTCAATCTGCTCGGTGATGGTCTGCGCGACATCGTCGATCCGCAGCGGAGAACCTGACTCATGACTGCGAAGCCTCTGCTCGACGTCTCCGATCTCACTGTTGAATTTGCGACCCGGCGCGGCATTGTCCAGGCGGTCAAGCATGTCAACATTTCGCTCGCCAAGGGAGAGACTCTCGGCATTGTGGGTGAATCCGGCTCGGGCAAGTCGGTAACGTCCTATGCCGTGATGCGGATTCTCGACCGCGCCGGAAAAATTGCCGATGGATCGATCATGTTTTCCGGGATCGACGTGAAGAATGCCTCCGAACCGGAGATGCGCGACCTGAGAGGCCGCGAAATCTCGATGATTTTCCAGAATCCGCGCGCGGCCCTGAATCCGATCCGGAAGGTCGGCGACCAGATCGAAGATGTGCTCCGCCAGCATGTCCAATCCACTGCCAATGACCGGGGCGAGAAGGCGATCGAAGCGCTGGAGCAGGTGAGAATTGCCCGGCCGCGCGAACGCTATCATGCCTATCCGTTCGAATTGTCGGGTGGCATGTGTCAGCGCGTCGTGATCGCACTGGCGCTGGCCTGTAATCCGCAGCTTCTGATTGCGGACGAGCCGACCACAGGCCTCGATGTCACTACGCAGAAAGCGGTGATGGACCTGATTGTGGAACTGACAAAGAGTCGTGGCATGTCCACGATCCTCATCACGCATGATCTGGGCCTTGCGGCCGCCTATTGCGACCGCGTCGTGGTGATGGAAAAGGGAAATGTGGTTGAGACCGCGCTCTCGAAGGATATTTTCGCCAAGCCGGAGCATCCCTACACGCGCAAGCTGATGCGGGCGACGCCAAGACTTGGCGTATCTCTCCGCGACCTTCTGCCCGAGGAGGAGAGGGCGTCAATGCAGGATGTTGCCGCTGGTCCTGCGACGGCAGCGGGTGAGACGCCGCTCCTGGTCGTGGAGAAGCTGGTCAAGGAATATCCGCGTCAGGGCGTAACGAATACGCTGTCTTCGCTGTTTGGCCGCAAGCCGCCGGTCGAGCCGGAGAAGTTTCGTGCCGTCGATGGCATTGGCTTTTCCGTTAATCGCGGCGAGAGCGTCGGTCTGGTTGGCGAGTCCGGTTGCGGAAAGTCCACCACCTCAATGATGGTTATGCGTCTGCTGGGTCAGACATCCGGGCGTATCGTCTTTGACGGAGAGGAAATTGGTGACATTCCGCCAAAATCGTTCGCGCGGCTCCCGCAACGAAAACGGATTCAGATGGTGTTTCAGGACCCGACTGACAGCCTGAACCCGCGTTTCACGGCGGCGCGGGCCATTGCCGATCCGATTATACAACTCGGTGACATCAGGGGTGGCGCAGCCCTGCGCGCGCGTTGCGAGGAACTGGCGCGTCAGGTTGGCCTTCCTGTGTCGCTGCTGGATCGCTTTCCGCATCAGATGTCCGGTGGCCAGAAGGCGCGTGTGGGTATTGCGCGCGCAATCGCATTGAAGCCAGATCTGATCATTCTGGATGAGCCGACTGCTGCGCTCGATGTGTCAGTGCAGGCAGTGGTCCTGAATTTGTTGCAGGACCTCAAGCAGTCGATGGGGATGAGTTACTTGTTCGTGTCGCACGATCTCAATGTGGTGCGTCTCCTGTGTGACCGTGTCATTGTGATGCGAAGCGGCCGGATTGTAGAGCAGGGGCCGACGGAAGCTGTCCTTGATGATCCGCAGGACGCGTACACACGCGAATTGCTGTCGGCGATACCGCATCCGCCGCTGGCGGTGAGTTGAGCGGACAATTTACGCGAGAAGGTAATGTCGTCAGATCCTCTTGATAAATATATCGACGCCGCGGCGGAAGCACTTCGTCTCAGCATTGATCCTGCATGGCAGCCTACTGTCCGCATCAACCTGGACAACACGCTAAAACTTGCGCGTCTTGTGCAGGAATTTCCGTTGCCCGATGAAAGCGAGCCGGCCAGTATCTATGAAGCATGACTCAATAATGACAGCCGGAATTGAATGGTCATCGGCTTCTGACATAGCAGAGGCGATTTCCTCAGGCAGAATGTCCGCGCTGGATGTGACCAACAACGCACTGGCGCGTATCCAGTCGGTCGACGCCAAGCTGAATGCATTTACCGATGTGGTTGCGGAGCGAGCACGCGCGACGGCCCGCAAGCTCGATGCATCAATCGCAAGTGGTAAAAAGGCCGGCCCGCTCGCGGGTGTGCCTTTTGCTGTCAAAAACCTTTTCGATATTGAGGGTCTTTCGACCCGCGCGGGCTCAAAAATCAATCGCGACCGCGCACCATCGTCGTGCGACGCAACTCTGATCGAGCGAATGGAGGCTGCGGGTGCGGTGCTGGTCGGTGCGCTCAATATGGGCGAATATGCCTACGACTTTACTGGTGAGAATGTGCATGACGGAGCCTCGCGCAATCCGCATGATCTGACGCGGATGAGCGGCGGCTCTTCGGGAGGATCAGGCAGCGCCGTCGGCGGCGGGCTTGTGCCGTTGGCGCTAGGTTCAGATACCAACGGGTCAATCCGTGTTCCATCCTCGTTTTGTGGAATCTTCGGCTTGAAGCCGACATATGGGCGGCTCTCCCGTGCTCGCACTTTTCCCTTTGTGGCGAGCTTTGATCATCTCGGCCCCTTTGCGAGGTCGGTACGCGATCTGGCGCTGGCCTATGACGCGATGCAGGGGGCCGATGCTAAAGATGCGGCTTGTGCCGATCGCGAAGTTGAGCCGGTCATACCTTCGCTTGGGAAGGGAATTGATGGTCTGCGGATTGCGGTTGCGGGAGGCTACTTCAAGAAGAATCTGTTCCCCGAAGCGATGGAAGCCGTCGCGCGGGTCGCCAAGGCCTTGTCGGTGACGGCGGAAGTCGAGATTCCGGAGGCCGCACGCGCGAGAGCTGCGGCTTATGTGATTACGACCTGCGAAGCGGCATCCCTTCATCTGGATCGGTTGCGACAGCGCCCCCAGGATTTCGATCCGGCCGTGCGCGACCGCCTGCTGGCTGGCGCGATGGTGCCATCCGTATTCGTCGACCGGGCACAGAAATTCCGCCGCTGGTATCGCGCGCAGGTACTTGAGCTGTTCAAGACGGTTGATGTCATTCTCGCTCCTGCAACGCCCTGCATCGCACCAAAAATCGGGCAGGCGACATTCGTGCTGGATGGAGAGGAGCTCCCAGTGCGTCCGAATATCGGCATTCATACCCAGCCGATTTCGTTCATCGGGCTTCCGGTCGTGGCGGTTCCTGTTCCGCTTGAGCCGATGCCGGTGGGCGTGCAGGTGATTGCAGCGCCCTGGCGCGAAGATATTGCGCTGCGAGTCGCGTATGCTCTCGAAAAGGCCGGGGTAGTTAGTGCGCCGCGGCCGATGGATATTTGAAGATGACCATCGAAGTCGATTTGCCGGACGTTGTCGCCGAAGTAACCGCTGCCTTTGCAGAGTATGAAAAAGCCCTGACGTCGAACGACGTTGCAACACTCGATATCTTGTTCCGCAAGGACTCCCGTACGCTGCGTTATGGAATCGGTGAGAATCTGTACGGCTATGACTCGATTGCTGCGTTTCGCGCGGCGCGGAATCCGGCGGGGTTGATGCGCGATCTGTCGAAGACGGTCATCACGGCCTATGGCCGCGACACCGCGGTTGCGTCCACGCTGTTTCATCGAACGACGTCTTCCGGAAAGGTCGGCCGTCAGATGCAGACCTGGGTGCGCTTCCCGGAAGGCTGGCGGATCGTTGCGGCGCATGTCAGCCTGATTGATACGCCGAAGGAGTCGTCCTGATCCCAATGTCCGACACCCGGCAAACTTCCGACGAGTTATCCAGGATCGGCGAGCCGGTGCGCACCAGCGTTCAGCCCGCGAAGCGCACCCTTGCGGAAGAGTTGCGGTTGCAGTTGGCTGACGACATCGTCCGTGGAGCGCTTGAGCCGGGATCATTGCTGGATGAATCCGACATCGCTCGCCGGTTTAATGTGTCGCGCACCCCGGTTCGCGAAGCGTTGCGTCAGCTCGTTGCAAGCGGGCTCGTGAATGCACGCGCCCATCGGAGCGCAGTGGTGGCGCGTCCAACCGTCGTGCAACTCAACAGCATGTTTGAAGCGATGGCGGAGCTTGAAGCTCTATGTGCAGGACTCGCGGCGGAGCGGATGCCGGTGGTTCAGCGGCGAGAGCTGGAAGGCCTGCACGAACGGCTCCGGGTTCTCAGTTACGACGGAAATCCGCAGTTATTTCATGAAGTGAACGAAGCCTTTCACAATGCGATCTATGCGGGATCGCAGAACGGCTACGTGGCCGAGATGACGCTGGCAACGCGTGTTCGCGTTCAGCCGTTCCGGCGTGCGCAGTTCCGGAATCTTGGACGTCTTGCGAAGTCCTATGTCGAGCACGACAAGGTCGTCGTTGCCATCATGCGGGGTGACAAGGCCGGCGCCGCGAACGCGATGCGGGATCACATCGAGACGGTGCGTGAAGAATACGAAGTTTACGCGGTGTCGGTGTAGCGATTGGACCGGTGTTTATTTTTTCGTGCCGCCAAGTCCGCCGAACATCTTGAACATTTCGCCGAATTGCTCGGGGTTAAAGGACATCCAGTTTCTCAGGATCGCGTCGGGCGACATCGCGGACATGCCTGAAAGAAGCTGTTCCTCGAATTGCTTCATCGCCTTTTCCTGCAGGGGCTGAACATTCGGCAGGCCGAGAAATTCGCGCGCTTCCTGCGGTGTGCAATCGACATTGACGGTGAACTTCATCGAATCGTTCCTATGCTCGGGACAGCGTGAATCTAGAATAACAGATGAGGATTGCTAAACGTGGACGGCGGCGCGGACACGGCCTGCATTGCCGAACACACGTAGATAGCGTGCGATTTCGGTCGGGCTGCCGGTTGCTTTTTCGGGATTATCTGAAAGCTTGACCGCGGGTTTTCCGTTCACGGCTGTGACCTTGCACACCAGCGAGATCGGATTGAGATCGGCGGTCCCGTCCGGCGCGCATCCGATGAAGTCGTTGGTGAGGTTGGTGCCCCAGCCAAAACTGGTCCGGACCCGCCCGGCAAAATGGTGATGCGTTTCCTCGATTGAGCCGACATCCATGCCGTCGGAAAAGATCAGGAGTTTCTCTTTCGGATTGCGGCCCTTTTCCTTCCACCATGCGATGATTTCTTCGCCGGCAGAAATAGGTGGTGCGCTGTCCGGCCGGAATCCGGTCCAGTCGGCGACCCATTCCGGTGCATCCCGCAGAAAGGCCTTGGTGCCAAACGCATCGGGCAGGGCGATCAGAAGATTTCCGTCATAGGTCTGGCGCCACTGATCGAGGATCAGATAGGGAGCCCATCGCAGCTCGCTGTCATCTTTGGCCAGGGCCGCTGCGACCATCGGCAGTTCATGCGCGTTGGTGCCGATCGCTTCCAGATCGTTGTCCATGGCCAGAAGCACGTTGGAGGTGCCGGTGAATGCCGGACCGAGGCCTTCCTTGACGGCTTCGACGCACCAGCGTTGCCACAGAAAGCCATGCCGCCGGCGCGTTCCGAAGTCCGACAGCCGAAGACCTTCGAGTTTGCGCAGCCGTTCGACCTTGGTCCAGAGCTTGGCCTTGGCGCGCGCATAGAGAACGTCGAGTACGAACCGGCCCTGGCCCTTCATGGCCTGCCGCGAGCGCAGCTCGTTGATGATGGCAAGGGCGGGAATTTCCCACATGGTGGTGTGGGTCCATGGTCCATGGAAATGTAGCTCATACTGCCCGTCAACCGTGTGCAGTTCATATTCCGGAAGCTGAAATGTCGCGAGCCAGCTGATGAAATCCGGCGAGAACATCTGGGTCTTGCCGTAGAACGTGTTACCGGCCAGCCAGATCAATTCCTTCTTGCTGAACCGAACCGTGCGCGCATGGTCGAGCTGGGCGCGAAGCTCTCCCTCGTCGATCACGTCGCCGAGGCGGACATGGTGAGTGCGGTTGATCACTGAGAACGTCACATGCTCGTCCGGATAGAACCTCCGGATCATCTGAAGCATCAGGAGCTTGTAGAAGTCGGTATCGAGCAGGCTGCGCACGATGGGGTCGAGCCGCCAGCCATGATTATAGGTTCGCGAAGCAATGTCTGTAACAGTCATGGCTGGATCATATCCGGCTCCCCGGCAGGCAACCAGCCATCCGGAACGATTTTATGGCCCCGCAACGCGCCGAATCCGGCTGACGGTGGCAGCAACATCGGTCCAGGGAGCCTTGTCCGGCGCGAATTGCCGCCGCAGATATGAAACCAACTCTGCGACCTGTTCGTCGTTAAGACTATTCCTGAAACCCGGCATGTAGCCGAGATCGCTGGATACCGGCTGGTCGATGCCGTGCAAAATAACCTGAATGAGGTTGTCGGGCATCGTGCTGTGCAGGTTGCTGTTCAGCGCCAGCGACGGTCTGCTGCCGAACAGAACAGGGCCGCCGACCTGATGGCAGACTGCGCAGGCGCCGTCATAGATGCGAGCCCCAAGAGGTGAGGCGGATCGCGTCTTCACGCTGGTGGCGGTTTCAAGCTGCGTTGCCAGGGCTTCCTGAGCGGCCGGGGCTATTTTCGCCTCATTGAAGGACGCAAGGTAAACCGCCATGGCGCGGATGTCGCTGTCAGGCACCGCCGACAGCTCCTTGACGACTGGCGCCATCGGTCCCGCTGCGACGCCATGGAAGCGGGAGGCGCCTGTTCGTAGATAGGTGAACAGTTCGTCCTCGGTCCATGGGATCGGCGCCTGTGACAGCGAGGTGAGCGAAGGTGCTTCCCAGCCGTCCGCGACCCCACCGGCAAGATAGGCGCGCGCGTCTTGCTCCGCGCCAAGTGCGTTCCGGGGTGTATGGCATGCCCCGCAATGGCCGAGGCTCTCCACCAGATAGGCCCCGCGATTCCATATCTCTGACCGGGCTGGGTCGGCTTCGAAGGTTTCCGGTTTGTGAAACAATGCATTCCATCCCGCCATCAGCGGGCGGATGTTGAAGGGGAATGACAATGCGGTTTCGCGGTTCGCAGCGCGGACAGCAGGCTGCGCCATCAGGTAAGCATAAAGCGCCTGAAGGTCCGCGTCTGTTGTCCTGGCGAAGTGATTGTAGGGAAAAGCCGGGTAGATATGCCGCCCGTCGCGATGGATGCCTTCGCGCATGGCGCGCTCGAAGGCCGGATATGACCATGCGCCGATGCCGGTCTCCGGATCGGGCGTGATGTTGGTGCTGTAGACGATGCCGAAAGGCGTCTCGAGTGCGCGTCCGCCCGCATTGATGACCCCGTTGATGTCGGTGTGGCAGCCCGCGCAGTTTCCCAGCGCTGCAAGCTGCTGTCCTTTGGCGATTGTTGCCGCCGAGTAAGTGGACGCGTCCGGGCGCGTGATGGGCGGGATCGGGCGCCACGGCAGAACAGCCGCGACGATGCCGACGGCGGCTGCGCAGGCTGCGGCGACGCTCGCGATTGTGCCGCGGCGCTTGACGAAAGGATTTGGAGTTTCCTCGATCGGTATCTGTTGTTTGATCCCGGCTTTCGGCAATGCCTTCGGCTCGAACGCTTTCCCGCCGTTCAATCCGGCAAGGATACGTTCCGGCGTCAGCGGAAGCTCCCGGAAGCGAACGCCGGTCGCATCGAAGATGGCATTTGCAATCGCAGCGGCGCTCGGCACCGACGCGGACTCGCCCACGCCGAGCGGCGGCTGATCCTGACGCGGCAGCATCAGCACATCGATCTTCGGAACATCCGGAAACTTGATGATGGGATAGGCGCCCCATTCGCGGCTCGCGACGGTCGTGCGGTCAAACGAGACTTCTTCCATCAAGGCGCGGCTTGCGGATTGAATCACGTTGCCATGAATCTGGTGGCGCACCCCCTCCGGGTTAATCATCAGCCCGGAATCCTGACCGGCCACCACGCGGGTCACGCTGACGTCGCCGGTCGACTTGTTGACCGCGACGTCAGCGATCCAGGCGGACCATGCCGCGCCATAACCGGGAAACTTGCTGTGGACATAAAGCGCGTAGGCGAAGCCGCGTCCGCGCACCACGTCGCCTTCCGCTTCCGGCTCCTTCCAGACCGGGCGAGGCGTCCATTCGGCGCGCGTTGCGACGGCCTTGACCAGATCGACAGCGCGAGGGTCTTTCAGATATCGCAGCCTGTATTCGATCGGATCGACGCCGGCTTCCGTTGCGAGTTCGTCGATATAAGACTCATGCGCGAATGTATTCGGGAGGGCGGAGACGCCGCGAAACCACGATGCGCGAACGATCGGCGGCATGTCGTGAGCGACCACCCGCATCGCGTCGTAATCATAAGGTGGGATCGCCGTGCGATCGCCCATTTCAAAAACCGCCGGCACGGGCGTGACGGTGCCGGTCAACAGCAGCGCCAGAGTCGGTGCTCCATTCGACGGGTAGCGCGTCGCAAAATCATAAGCCGCGACATTGCCCTCGGCATCAAGGCCGCCGTTGACGTCGATCAACTGCGCGGTGCCTTTAGGCTCCCATTCGTGCTCCTGCTCCCGCGTTAGCTGCACGCGCACGGGCCGGCCTACGGCGCGGGACAACAGCACCGCGTCCGCCGAAACGTCGTCAGCGCAGTTGCGGCCGTAGCAGCCTGCGGCTTCCATCCGGACCACGTCGATCTGCGATTCAGGAAGTGCCAGCAGCAACGCGAGGTCGGATCTGAGAATGTGCGGGTTCTGCGTACCGGACCACACGCGCACAACGCCGTCCTGAACATCCGCGACCGAACATGATGGCCCGATCGACGCATGCATCTGGTACGGCCAGACGTAAGTGCGTTTCATCGGCTTGGCGGCATTTGCAATGGCGTCGTCGACTTCTCCCTTGTCGATGAGCGTGCGCGGCCTGCTCGGATTGGCGCGCAAGGCATTCTCAAGGTCCTCAAGGCTCGGCTGTGTTGGTGTTAGCTTCCATGCGACCTTGAGCTGGCTGGCGGCCCTGATTGCGTTTTCCTCGCGCTCGGCCACGACACCAACGAAATCGCCAATCTGCACCACAGCCACCAGGCCAGGGATGTTCTGGACCGAGGATTCGTCGACAGCGATCAGGCTCGTCCCGACGAAACTCCCGGCATCAACGCCTGCATAGGGTGGGCGGACCACGCGCCCGTGCAGCATGCCGGGAACGCGGACGTCATGCACATAGACCAGCTCGCCGGTGGCTTTGGCAGGCAGATCAACGCGGGGAATCGATTGACCGACGATCTTGTAGGAATCGACGGCCTTGACCTCGACATCGTCACTCAGCTCTAGCCGGATGGTGTCGTCTCCGATTAGTTCTCCGTAACTGACGCTGCGATTGTCGTGTCCTCGGATCAGACCATCTTCTATCGACAGATCGGTTGCGGAAAGATCAAGCCGCTCGGCGGCACGCGCGAGCAGGAAATGGCGCGCCTGCGCGGCCGCCTTGCGCAGCGGCACCGCTGTGATCTGGATGGTCTCGCTGGCAATGGTCGCGCCCTGATTGGGGACGCGCGATGTATCGCCAAGCACGACGATAATACGCGCGAATGAAACGTCGAGTTCCTCCGCGACGATTTGTCCGAGTGCTGTACGGATTCCTGTTCCGAGATCGACATGGCCATTGAATGCGGTGATCGTGCCGTTCGCATCGATCCTGATGAAGGTTTCGAAGCCCGATTTGTGGGCACTGGAGACGGCAGGGCGAACAATGGAGAGCGATCCGAAGGCAGATGGTCTTTCGCTTTCCTGCAGGTCCTTCGCCATCACTCGCGTTCCTCGATGGCACGTCCTGCTGCACGCATCACCGCACGCAGGATTTCCACGTGGGCGCCGCACCGGCACAGGTTGTATTGCAGAGCCTGCCGGACTTCCGTTTCCGAAGGCTGCGGATTTTGCATCAGCAGAGCCTTCGTGGTCATGATCATGCCATTGAGGCAGTAGCCGCACTGGGCGGCCTGTTCTTCAATGAAGGCCGCCTGAACGGGATCGGGGTGGTGGCGGGAGCCAAGACCCTCAAGCGTCAGAACATCGCGTTGCTCGCAGCCGCTGACCGGAATGACACAGGAGCGTGCCGCGACGCCATCGATGATCACAGTGCAGGCGCCGCACTCACCAAGTCCGCAGCCATACTTCGGACCGTTCAGTTCAAGGTCGTTGCGGAGGACGTAAAGCAATGCGGTATCGGGCGCAGCGTCGATATCATGAGTCCTGCCGTTTACCGTCAGGCTGATCGTCGCTTGCGTTACGGTCATCGTCACAGTCCGATCTGCTGCGCTGCAAAAGGCCGGCAAATGCTTCGAAGCAACGATACCGTTTGTATACAAACGTGCAAGCGCGAGATGTGCGGCCCATATTCGTTGTCGCCGTGCGATGATGCATTGCACGCTTTGTGAACACGGAGAGGAGGCAATTGAGGTTTTATTCGGCAGTTCCGGCTTTCGCGCGCGACGGCGCTTGACAGCTTCGGGGACTGCGCGCACCATCATTCGTATACGAACAAATGCCGATGCTGACTGATTAAAGATTTTCCGCGGGGAAATTGCCGCATGTCAGTTCAGGTCGGTTCACGCGGGTTTGGTCATGTCGACTGAAATGACCTCTGTTGCAGCGGCCGGCAGCGCGGACAAGATCCGCTGCGATGCATGCCCCGTGATGTGCTACATCAAGCCGGGCGCGGCGGGTGCGTGCGACCGCTATGCAAATCACAATGGCGAACTCGTTCGCGTCGATCCGCATATCGTTCTTGAGCGCACGGTGTCTCATGGCGGTCGGCTTGTTCCGTTTCAGACCGGCGGCGACTGGGACGGAAAGATCGTTCACGAGCCGGGCGTTTTCGTTACAGCCATCGGCGCAGGCACTACCTATCCAGACTACAAGCCCGCGCCTTTTATCGTGTCGTCCGAGGTCGATGGCGTCGACATGGTCACCGTGGTGACCGAAGGCATCTTCAGTTATTGCGGTGTGAAGGTGAAGATCGACACCGACCGCTATCTTGGCCCCGAAACCGCGATAGTCCGCGTGCAGGGCGAAGCGGTCGGACATGTCACGACAGGCGAATACGGCTCGCAGATGCTCTCCCTCGGCGGCGTGCATCATCTGACCGGCGGATCGAAGAAGGAGGGGCGCGTCACCTGTGACGCGCTGATGGACCTGTCCAACGGCAAGCCCGTTGAACTCACAATTGACGGCGGCGCGACGGTTGTCGTGCAAGCCGGCTATCCGCCGATTGTGAACGGCGTGACCGAGGAGCGGATGCGCGTCGGTTGCGGCTCTGCAACCATCGGCATGTTCGCCAAGCAATGGCATGGCAAGGTCGATGAGGTTGTCGTGGTGGACGATCACATCACCGGCGTTTTGTCTGAGCATCAGGCCGGCAAGCTGCTCGATATTCCCGATACCGGAATCAAGATGAAAGGCCGCCGCTCCACCCCGGGCCGCTATTTCCAGGTGGCCGAGCCTGGCACAGGTTGGGGCGGCACGAATATCTCTGATCCGCTGTCCGTGCTGGGTCCGTTCGATCCCAAGACGGCACACCCCGGTTTGCGAATGATGATGGTCAGCACCACAGGCGAACATGCCGCGTACTTTGAACTCGATGATGCGTTGAAGCCCGTCGAGAAAGAGATGCCCGCCGATCTCAAATTCTCGGTGGAGAGGATTCAGGAAAACTGCGAACCGGCCTTGTGCACGGTTCTGTTCATGGGCGGAGCAGGCGGATCGCTCAGGGCGGGCGTCACCGATAATCCCGTTCGGCTGACGCGCTCGGTCAAGGATGCGCTGACGTCAGTGACCTGTGGCGGCGCGCCGGTCTACGTGTGGCCCGGTGGCGGCATCACGTTCATGGTCGACGTGACGGAGGTGCCACAAGGCGCCTTTGGTTATGTGCCGACACCAGCGCTGGTCGCGCCGATCGAATTCACCTTGCGGCTCTCCGACTATGCGGCGCTCGGCGGCCACATGGATCATGTGCGGCCATTGGCGTCATTGAATGGCAGTACGGAAGTCCGCCAACTGCCCCGGCAACAGTCAGAACCGAGATCGCGCCCATGAGATCGCGCCTGACACGGCTCCCGCAGATCGGATGGCTGGCGGATGGCAGACGGCTTCACATGCAGGACGGCCCGATCGATCTGATCGTGGAGGCGCATGGCGCTCTGGAGATGGTCCTTGCAGCTTATGAAGCTGCAACTCGCCGCTTCACCGGATTGCTCGACGAACTCTGCGAGGAGCTTCCTGAACTGCGGAAGGCGGCCCGGGCGGATGGGTGTTTCCTGAAGGGGGATGTCGCGTGCCGGATGCACAATGCGGTTGCTCCCTTTGCTGCGAATGACTTCATCACGCCGATGGCTGCTGTGGCGGGTGCCGTTGCAGAGGAAATTCTCGGCGCCATGGTGCAGGCCGCTGATCTGGATCGGGCCTATGTCAACAATGGCGGCGATATCGCGTTGCATCTTGGTGAGGACCAATCCTTTACGGTCGGGCTTGTGGACCGTCCCGATATGCCCGGCCTGATCGGGAAAACGAGGATTGCTGCAGGAGATGCCATGCGCGGTGTCGCGACCAGTGGCTGGCGCGGACGCAGCTTTTCACTCGGCATTGCCGATGCTGTTACCGTCCTGGCGCGCACGGCGGCGCAGGCGGACGCTGCCGCGACAATCATCGCCAATGCGATCGATCTGCCGGGCCATCCCGCGGTGGTCCGTTGTCCGGCTTACGATATTCAGCCTGACAGCGATCTCGGCGCCCGTCTTGTGACGCGCGATGTCGGGCGATTGTCATCTCGTGACATAGTTGACGCTCTTGAGACAGGTGCGAATCGTGCGCGGCGGTTGGTCGCGGCCAACCTGATCAATGGTGCTGCGCTTCACTTGCAAGGCGAAACGTATATCGTTGCGCTGAAGAACATCGATCGCAAATCGCCGCTTCCGCGAGACAGGATCCAAATGAAAACCGAAAGCCTGATGCATGCCTGAGATCGTGATCCGCAAGCGCGCAACGGTGATCGAGGAGATATTCCATGAAGGTGGAAAACCCGCGGCGACGCCACTGCGTCGTGGTGCAATCCTTTGTGTGATCCGCGACCCGTTTGCTGGTCGTTATGTCGAGGACATTGCGGGACTCATGGACGATCTGACGCCGCTTGGTGTGTCGATGGCCGGGTCGCTGCTGAAAGCGCTGGGCGGCGATCCTGCAGCTATTCAGGGATACGGCAAGGGTGCAATCATTGGATCGGCCGGAGAGCTGGAGCACGGCGCGCTGTGGCATGTTCCCGGCGGCTACGCGATGCGCGAAATTCTCGGTGAGGCAAAAGCTATCGTTCCATCCGCCAAGAAGGTCGGTGGCCCCGGAACACGGCTCGACGTGCCGGTTACTCATATCAATGCGTCTTATGTGCGCTCGCACTTCGACGCGATGGAAGTGGGCATTCCCGATGCTCCGCGCGCGGACGAGCTGCTGCTGGCGCTTGTCATGACCACCGGCTCGCGCATCCACGCGCGGGTTGGCGGTCTCAAGGCCAGCGAGATCAAGGGAGAGGATGGGCTGCGATGAGTGCCGTCATTCGCAAGATTGTCACGGTGGTCGAAGAGACGCTGATGGAGGGCGGGCGCGATGTGTCGCCGCCGACCCGCCGCGCGGCGGCTATCGCCGTCATCGAGAATCCATTCGCAGGAAAGTTCGTCGACAATCTTGATCCTCTTGTCGCCGTTGGTGAGGAACTGGGCGAATTGCTCGCGACGAAGGCGGTCGCCGCGCTGGGTATCGAAGGCGCCAGGGCGCAGAGCTATGGCAAGGCGGCAGCCGTCGGCGAAAACGGCGAGCTGGAGCACGCGGCAGCAATCTTGCATCCCAAGATGGGTGCGCCGGTGCGCAAGATTCTTGGCAAGGGCGCTGCGCTGATCCCGTCGTCAAAAAAGCGTGGCGGGTTGGGGACGGTGCTCGACATTCCCCTTGGTCACAAGGATGCGGCATTCGTGCGCAGTCATTTCGATGGAATGGAAGTGCAGATCAATGATGCGCCGCGCGCCAACGAAATCATGGTGGCCGTTGCTGTGACCGATAGCGGGCGGCCGTTGCCGCGGGTCGGCGGATTGAAGATTGACGAGATCAAGGGCGAGGACGGATTGCGTTAGCTGTCTGTCTGCATTTGGTGCGAAAGAATGCCGAATCGCTTCACCGGAATAAGGAGCGGACGGGAAGTGAACGGGACATATGTCCCCGGTAACAATGGAGGTTGGGATGCAACGAAGCAAATGTCTTTTCGGCAGTCTGTCTGGGCTTGCGCTCGCCGCGGGTCTTGGTCTGGCCGGTTCGGCCCTGGCGACAACAGCCATGGCACAGAGCGGCGAAATCAAGATCGGCGAAATCAACAGCTACTCGCTGCTGCCTGCTTTTACCGAACCCTATCGCAAGGGCTGGCAGCTCGCGGTTGAAGAAGTCAACGCAGCGGGCGGCATCAACGGCAAGAAGCTTGTTGTGGTGTCCAAGGATGACAGCGGAAAACCTGCTGATGCCCAGACGGCTGCGAACGAGCTGGTGTCGAACGAGAACGTCGCGATGCTGACCGGAACGTTCCTGTCCAATATCGGCCTTGCGGTGAGCGACTTCGCAAAACAGAAGAAGGTATTCTTCCTTGCAGCGGAGCCTCTGACTGACGCGATCACCTGGTCGAAGGGCAATCGCTATACCTTCCGTCTGCGGCCCTCGAATTACATGCAGGCTGCGATGCTGGTGGAGGAGGCCGCGAAGCTTCCCGCCAAGCGCTGGGCGACTCTCGCGCCGAACTATGAGTACGGTCAGTCGGCGGTTGCCGTGTTCAAGAAGCTGCTGTCCGAGAAACGGCCTGACATCCAGTGGGTCGACGAGCAGTGGCCGCCACAAGGCAAGATCGATGCGGGTCCGATCGTGCAGGCGCTGGCAAATTCCAATCCTGAAGCCATTCTCAATGTGACCTTCGGCGCGGATCTTGTGAAGTTCGTGCGTGAAGGCAACACCCGCGGTCTGTTCAAGGATCGTGCGGTGGTAAGCTTCCTCACCGGCGAGCCGGAGTATCTCGACCCGCTGAAGGAGGAAACGCCGTCAGGCTGGATCGTCACCGGTTATCCCTGGTACAGCATCAAGACGCCCGAACATGATGCCTTCCTGAAGGCCTATCGGGGCAAGTTCAACGATTATCCGAGGCTCGGCTCGATTGTCGGCTATCAGACGATCAAGGCTGCGGCTGCGATCCTCATCAAGGCCAACTCGACCGATCCGGAAAAGCTGATCGCCGCGGCGGAAGGACTGTCGATGTCCTCTCCGTTCGGCCAGATCACCTTCCGCAAGATCGATCACCAGTCGACTCTCGGAGCCTATGTCGGCAAGACTGCCCTTAAGGACGGCAAGGGCGTGATGGTCGACACGTCGTACCGCAAGGGCGAAGACTTTCTGCCGAAGGATGCGGAAGTCGAAAAGATGCGTCCGAAGGATTGATGAGAACGGCTGCGGGCGCACCCTGCGCCCGCGGCATCTCAAGCCTTCTCTAGTCCTGGATCGTCTATGAGCTTCTATTTTGTCCAGTTCCTGACCGGCCTTGCCAGTGCAGCGTCGCTGTTCCTCGTGGCGTCAGGGCTATCGATCATCTTCGGCGTGACGCGGATCGTGAATTTTGCTCACGGTGCATTCTACATGCTCGGCGCCTACGTCGCGTTCACGCTGACGGAGCGGCTGTCGGGGACGCTCGGATTCTGGGGCGGCATTGTCATCGCGGCGCTGGTGGTTGCGCTGCTCGGTGTGCTGGTCGAGATGGTCCTGCTGCGGCGAATCTATAAATCGCCTGAACTGTTCCAGCTTCTTGCAACCTTCGGCTTGACCCTGATGGTCGAGGACATTGTGGTTCTGATCTGGGGACCGGATGATCTTGTCGGCCGCCGCGCTCCGGGATTTCGGGGAGCTGTCGATTTTTTCGGCCAGAACATTCCATCTTACGACCTGTTCCTGATTGTGCTCGGCCCGGTGGTGCTTGGTGCCTTGTGGTTGCTGTTCCGCCGCACGCGCTGGGGCATTCTCGTGCGCGCCGCGACGCAGGATCGCGACATGGTGGCGGCGCTCGGCGTTAATCAAAAATGGCTGTTCACCAGCGTTTTCGCTGTCGGCGTTTTTCTGGCTGCGCTCGGCGGCGCGTTGCAGATTCCGCGCGATGCCGTGCATCACGCCATGGACCTGCGCATCATCGTGGACGTTTTCGTGGTCGTCGTGATCGGCGGCCTCGGCAGTATCACCGGCGCGTTCGTTGCCGCCGTTCTGGTTTCCGAACTGAATGCTTTCGGCATCCTGATATTTCCGAAAATCTCGATCATTCTCGTGTTCCTCGTCATGGCGGCGGTCTTGATTGTCCGGCCGTGGGGTCTGTTCGGAAAGCCCGAAGCGCCTGCGCGCAAGACACCGGGTCTCACCGTCCGGCCGTGGCGTCCGCTGACGATGAACGAGCGGCTTGCTGCGCTGGCGACGTTGATCGTTGCGGCAGCATTGCCATTGTTTGGCGGCAACTATGCGCTCACCGTCGGCGCTGAAATTGCGATCTTCGTGATTTTTGCCGCCAGCCTACACTTCCTGATGTCGGCGGGGGGCCTCGCATCCTTTGGCCATGCCGCCTATTTCGGCCTCGGCGCTTACGGCGTTGCTTTCTTCGCGAAAGCTGCGGGCCTACCGATGATCGCATGCCTGCTGCTCGGACCATTGCTCGGTCTGATGGGCGCGGCGATCTTTGGATTCTTCGCGGTTCAGCTTTCCGGCGTCTATTTCGCAATGCTGACACTGGCCTTCGCACAGATCGTCTGGTCCATCGCATTCCAATGGGTTGGTGTGACCGGCGGCGACAATGGTATTTTGGGTGTCTGGCCTGCGGCGTGGGCCGCCGGGCCGGCAAGCTTCTATTGGCTGTCGCTCGGAGTTGCGACGCTGATGGTCATCGTGCTCCGCATTATCGTGTTCTCGCCGTTCGGTTATGCCCTGCGGGCGACGCGCGATTCCATCCTGCGCAGCGAGGCAATTGGCATCGATGGCAAGCGTATTCAATGGACAGCCTTCGTGATCGCAGGCACGGCGGCGGGCGTCGCGGGGGCATTGTTCGCTTATCTCAAGGGCAGCGTATTCCCTGACAGCCTGGGTATCCCGCTGTCGGTCGATGCGCTGGTCATGGTGCTGCTCGGCGGCATTGAGACGGTTTCCGGTGCGGTCGTCGGTGCCATCGTCTTCAAGGCATTGAACATCTGGCTGGTCAGTCAGACAGACTGGTCCAAGCTCGTGCTGGGCGCGATTGTCGTGTTGATTGTGGTCGCTTTCCCGAAGGGCATTGTCGGCATGATCGAGTCGCTGCGCGCGCGGCGTGAATCGCAATCGTCGAAATCTGCCATTCTGGCATCGCGAATCGAGACTGCAGAATGAGTGCCGCACCCACACTGCTTGCTGTTGAAGGCCTGACCAAATCCTATGGCGGGGTGCACGCCGTGCGTGGCGTGTCGTTCTCGCTGGCTGCGGGCGAAATCCTCGCACTGATCGGTCCCAATGGCGCAGGCAAGAGCACTTGCTTCGATATGCTGAATGGCCAGAACGTGCCTGACAGCGGCCGCATTCATCTGCTGGGCCGGGATACGACAGGCCAGAAGCCGCGCGCGATCTGGCGGCTTGGCGTGGGACGGACATTCCAGATCACTGCGACATTCCCGACCATGACGGTGCGCGAGAATGTGCAGGTTCCGCTGGTGTCCTACAATTCCCGGCTCTTCAACATGTGGCGCTCGGCACCGGAATTCGAGCGCGACGAAGCCGACCGGTTACTCGATCTCGTCGGCATGAGCGGTTACGCCGAGCGGCCATGCGGCGAACTCGCCTATGGGGATCTGAAGCGCCTGGAACTTGCCATCGCTCTCGCCAACCAGCCCAAGCTGCTTTTGATGGATGAGCCGACCGCCGGTATGGCGCCACGCGAACGTGTTGAACTGATGAAACTCACCGCGCGCATTGCGCGGGAGAAGGCGATCGGAGTTCTGTTCACCGAACACGACATGGATGTGGTGTTCGAGCATGCCGACCGCATTCTGGTGCTCAATCGCGGCACGCTGATCGCGGAAGGATCGCCCGAGGAGGTTCGGCGCAATCCGCAAGTCCGTGCGATCTATCTCGGCGAAGGGCTGGTTTACGACGCGCGCCATCGCGAGGGAGCATCGGCATGAAGCTCCAGGTTCAGGGACTGAACAGCTATTACGGACCGGCGCATATCCTGTTCGATGTAGCGCTGGAGGTCGGCGCTGGCGAGGTCGTCGCGCTTCTCGGTCGTAACGGCGCGGGAAAATCGACCACCTTCCGCTCGATTGTCGGTCTGGTCGAGCAGCGCGAAGGACAGATCATCTTCGAGGGGCAGGATGTCTCGAAGCAGCCGACCCATGCCATTGTCCGCAACGGTCTCGGGTATGTGCCCGAGGAGCGCCGCATCTTTACGGATCTGACGGTCGAAGAAAATCTCGAGGTCGGCCGTCAGCCGCCGCGATCCAATGCGCCGCAGTGGACGCGCGAGAAACTTTTCACGCTATTCCCGAATCTTGGCGAAATGCGCGGACGCATGGGGGGACGCATGAGCGGCGGCGAACAGCAGATGCTCACCATCGCACGCACGCTTATGGGAAATCCTTCATTGGTGCTGCTGGATGAACCGTCTGAAGGCCTGTCGCCGAAAATTGTCGAGCAGATGGTGGATGCGATCCTTGCGATGAAGAAGGAAGGCGTCAGCATCGTTGTCTCGGAGCAGAATCTGCACTTTGCCAATCTGATCTCCGATCGCGCCTATATCATCGAGCGTGGCCGCATCTGCTTTAGCGGCACTATGGGCGAGCTTGAGGCGCGTCCGGATATTCGTGACGCACATCTGGCGGTGTAGACACGAGAACGAAGCGTAAGGGAGCGGACATGGCCAAGACCGTGCTGAGTAAGGCTGCTGCGGCCAAGGTAACAGCTTCAGCCAAGTCAAGCGCGCCAAAGCGAAACGGAAAGGTGTCGAAATCGCCATACGTTCTCGACGATCAGATCGGGTTCATTCTCCGCCAGGTCTGGCAGCGGCATGCGACGATCTTCGCAAAGGAGATCGGCATCAACCTGACGCCGACGCAATGGGCCGCGCTCGCAAAGCTCACCGAAACCGGACCCTGTTCGCAAAATCAGCTCGGGCGGCTGACCGCGATGGATGTCGCCACCATCAAGGGGGTGATTGACCGGTTGACGGCAAGAGGCCTCACCGAGACAAGTCCCGATCCGGACGATGGTCGCCGGCTTTTGGTAAGCCTGACGCGAGCAGGGCAGGCGATGGCCGAGAAAGCTGCGCCTCATGCGCTGGCCATTTCAAGAGAAACGCTTGCGCCACTGGACACCAGGGAGCGCGACACTTTCGTCGCGCTTCTCAGCAAGCTGCGCTAACTGATCGCTAGTGTCCAACGACCTCCGGCACCTTGGTGGCCGGTGGTGTGTTGCGGCTGCGCTGGGTGCGGACGATGCCGTCGATGATGGTCATGCCAATGCCGGGCAGGTCGCCGAGTTGAACGCTGTCGAGTAGGTTCTTCCCCGCGGAGTGCTGCGCTTTGTCCATGATGACAAAATCTGCCGCGCGGCCGACTTCGATAATGCCGCAATCCAGCGCGCGCATCCGCGCGGTGTTGCCTGTCGCGAAGCAGAAGGCGAGCTCCGCCGGCACGTCACCCAGCGACGACAGCAGCGACACCATCCGCAGGATGCCGAGAGGCTGAACGCCCGATCCGGCCGGCGCGTCAGTGCCCAGAATCACGCGATTCAGCTCCTTCATCTCGCGGGCCAGCCGCAGGGTGTAGAGCGCCGCGCGCTCATTGCCGTTGTGGACCAGTTCGAGGCCACGTTTGCAGCCCTCGCAGATGCAGCGGATCTGGCCGTCGGGCAGGGCGGTGTGGCCGCCGTTGATGTGGCCGACAATGTCCGTGTCGGCTTCGAGCACGACGTCCGCGTCAATCAGGCCGGAGCCCGGAATCGACGGGCCGCCGGTATGGATCGTGCTGTTCATGCCGTACTTGCGTGCCCAGGCGACCATCTTGCGCGCCGTCGGGCCGTCCTTGACGCTGCCGAGCCCGACTTCGCCAAGCCAGCGGACGCCGGCCGTTGCCATGTCCTTGAAATCCTCTTCCGTCATGCCTTGTTCGATCACCGGCGCACCGGCATGAACCTTGACACCGCCCGGGCGTAGATTGTCGAACGCGCGCTGGGCGAAAATCGCCATCGCCTTGACGCCAACAATGTCCTTGGGGCGGCCCGGCATATGGACTTCGCCTGCCGAGATCATGGTGGTCACCCCGCCATGCAGGAAGCTGTCGATCCAGCCGATCTGATTCTGCCGCGGCGTCCATTCGCCCGCTACCGGGTGAACATGGCTGTCGATCAGGCCGGGAGTCACCGTCGTGCCATTGGCGTCAACAATGGTGGTTGCGCCTTCCGTGTTGACATCCTTGGCGCGCCCGATGGCGCTGATCCTGCCATTCTCTGCCACGATAGTGTCGGCGTCCAGGATCGGCTTGTCCATGTCCCCGCTCAGCATCAGGCCGATGTTGCGGATGACCAGCTTGATCGGGCCGGCGGGGGCTTGGGGCGCATCGTGGGACATGGATTGTTCCTTCTGTTCAATGCCTTCGCGGCAGTCTGGAACCAACTTGAGCGCGGCTTGACGGCGGGATCAAGCTGGATTATTCATTAGTATACAAATGAAATTTGGCGAGGCAATCTGTCTCTGCGTTTTTTGATTTTGCCCCGCGGCCGGACCACCCAACTGGATCGAGCGACATGAGCAATTTCAATCAGGAGAGCGTTCTCAGCGTCCACCACTGGACCGACACGCTGTTCAGCTTCACCACCACCCGCGACCCGTCTTTTCGCTTCCGCAACGGCGAATTCACGATGATCGGCCTGAAGGTCGGTGAGAAGCCGCTGCTGCGGGCTTACAGCGTGGCGAGCGCGAATTACGAGGACAAGCTCGAGTTCTTCTCGATCAAGGTGCCGGACGGGCCGCTGACCTCGCGCCTCCAGCATCTGAAAGAGGGCGAGCAGATCATCGTCGGACGCAAGGCGACCGGCACGCTGGTCATCGACAACCTGAAAGATGGCCGCAATCTCTATCTGGTGGGCACCGGCACCGGGCTCGCCCCGTTCCTGAGCATCATCAAGGACCCGGAGACTTACGACCGTTTCGAGAAGGTTGTGCTGCTGCACGGTTGCCGTCATGTTGCCGAGCTTGCCTATGGCGAGATGATCAATGACCATCTGCCGAAGGACGACCTGATCGGCGAACTGGTGCGCAACCAGTTGATCTATTATCCGACGGTCACGCGCGATCCGTTCCGCAATCGCGGGCGCATCACCGACCTGATGACATCAGGCAAGCTGTTCAGCGACACGAATCTGGCGCCGCTTGAAGCCGCGCATGACCGCGTCATGATCTGCGGGAGCCCGGCGCTGCTCCAGGACACACGCACGCTGCTGCTCGACAGAAGATTCACCGAGGGCAATCACTGCGAGCCAGGCGAGTTCGTGGTCGAGAAGGCGTTTGTCGAACGCTGACTCGTGAAAAGGTGAGACGGCGCACGTTTACGCGGCCGCCTTCCCATTCCGCGCGACATGGATGCGCTCTGCATATTGATCCGCGAGATGGCGGAAGCTCTCCGGGATCGCCGTGTCCGTAAAAAAGTAATGGCAATCGCCGAAATGGCCGCCGCGCACCGTTGCGTTGCGTCCGAACTTGCTTGCATCCGCAACGAGCAATGATGTTCGGCAATTGGCCGCGATGGCCTGACGGGCCTGAACCTCGCCGGCATAGAAGTCGAGCAGCGCGCCGTCGTCGTCGATGCCGCCCACGCCGAAAATTCCGATGTCCGCCTTGAAGTCGGAAAAGAACCTGACCGCCGTATCGCCAATGATGTCACGATCGAAGGGACGCAGCGTCCCTCCGGCGATGGTAATTTCCACGTCAGGATTTCGCGCGAAGGCCATCGCCACGTTCAGGTTGTTGGTGATGATCCGCAGATTCTGACGGTGGGATAATGCCTGTGCGACATATTCGGGTGTCGTGCCAAGGCCGATCATCAGCGATGCGCCATCCGGCACGAAGTCGGAAACGGCCTGACCGATCTTGCGTTTGGCGTCCGGATTGAGGCCTTGGCGGCTGCCATAGGCAAGGTTTGGATTCTGGACCGGAAGGCTGACCCCGCCATGGACGCGGCGCAGAAGCCCCTGATCGCAGAGCTGGTTCACGATCCGCCGGACCGTCTGCTGCGTCACCTCGAAATGGGCTGCGAGATGTTCGATCGATGCGAATCCGGCGTCTCGCACGATCTCCAGGATACGGGCCTGCCGTTGGCTGACTATTTTAAGCATCGGACCCCGTTTGTCACAAAAACTTATCATTCGAACGATAGAGGAGCAATTGCTGTTTCATGTGCGCATATACTGTGTTCATATGAACAAAATAAAACACGCGCCTTGCCGACAGAGAGTTCTCTTCGGCGGAGTGCGTCGTCTGTAAGGGCAGGAGCCAGGCTGGGCTGATGTCGTCTTTCATTGCTCTCCGATTGGAGACGTGCGGGGCGGACAAGGCTTTCCGAAGGTTTTTGCGGATGCGGACGATATAACCGGGGGAGTTATGTCGGCGATTTCGCTCGATCACGTGTCCAAGCATTGGGGCTCCATGCGGGCCGTGGATGACGTGAGCCTGACAGCGGAAGAGGGCTCGTTGCTCGTTCTTCTCGGGCCGTCCGGTTGCGGCAAGTCGACCACACTGCGGCTGATTGCAGGTCTCGAGCAGCCGGACAGCGGCTCGGTCACGATCGGCGGCGTTGATGTCACGAACCTCACGCCGGCTGAACGCAAAATCTCGATGGTGTTTCAGTCTTACGCGCTGTTTCCGCATCTCAGCGTCGCGGAAAACATCGTCTTTGGTCTGCGGGTACGGCGTGTCTCGCGCGCCGAGCGCGATGAACGGCTTAAGCGTGTCGCCGACATCGTCGGTCTATCTCACCTTCTGGAGCGCAAACCCGCTCAACTGTCGGGCGGCCAGCGTCAACGTGTTGCGCTCGGGCGCGCGATCATCGCGGAAGCGCGCGTTTGCCTGATGGACGAGCCGCTGTCCAATCTCGATGCCAAGCTGCGCCATGAAATGCGCACCGAAATTCGCTCGCTGCAGCAGCGCCTCGGCATGACGATGGTTTATGTGACCCACGATCAGACCGAAGCGATGACCATGGCCGATCGGGTTGTGCTGATGCGTGACGGCCGTATCGAACAGAACGGAACGCCGGAAGAACTCTACAACAGGCCCGCGACTGCTTTCACCGCGCGCTTTATCGGCACGCCGCCGATGAATCTGATCACCATGGACGATCAGTTGATCGGCATTCGTCCGGAGCATATCCGCGTCGTGTCGCATGATGGTCATCCGGCGCGCGTAAAGGCGGTCGAGCATCTCGGGGCGGACAGCATCATTCTTTGCGAGATCGACGGTCAGCCGGTTTCGGTACGGCAGGACGGTTTCAGCAAATCGCAGCCCGGCGACGACATCCGTCTCGCGTGGGATGCAGCTTTTGAACACCGGTTCGAGAAGGCATCGGAGCGGCGGATGGACTCCGCTGCAAGTGAAACGAAGAGAGTTGCGGCTGTTTGAGACCCGGAAAGGGTGCGTGCAGCCAGTTGGTAACAGGGGAGACTTAAATGAAGTTCTTTGGACGAATGATGGCTGCGGCGGCTGCACTGGCCGTCTCGGCTTTTGCGCAGCCCGCATTGGCGGTCGATCTGACGATGTATTATCCGGTCGCCGTCGGTGGACCGGTCACCAAGATCATCGACGATATGGTGGCCCGTTTCCAGAAGGAGAACGCGGACATCAAGGTGACGGCGGTTTATGCCGGCAACTACACCGACACCATGACCAAGGCGATGACGGCGATGAAGGGCGGCCAGCCGCCGCAGCTTTCGGTGCTGCTGTCGACCGACGTCTTCACGCTGATGGATGAGAACGCCATCGTTCCGATGGATGACCTCGTGGCCGACAAGACCTGGTTCAAGGAATTCTATCCGGCATTCATGGCCAACGGTCAGATCGGCGGAAAGACCTGGAGCATTCCGTTCCAGCGCTCGACCATTGTGCTCTACTGGAACAAGGACGCGTTCAAGGAAGCCGGCCTCGATCCGGAAAAGGCTCCGGCCACTTGGGACGAAATGGTCGAGATGGGCAAGAAGCTCGTCAAGAAGGATGCATCCGGCAACACAACGCGCTGGGGTGTCGAAATTCCGACCACCGGTTACGGCTACTGGATGCTCGGTGCGCTCGCGATCGAGAATGGCCAGAAGCTGATGAACGAGGCGGGTAACGAGGTCTATCTGACCGCGCCCAAGACGGTTGGTGCGCTGGACTACTGGACCGACCTGTCGCGCAAGCACAATGTGATGCCGACGGGCAGCATCGACTGGGCAACGCTGCGTACAGACTTCCTCGAAGGCAAGACCGCGATGATGTGGCACACCACGGGCAACCTGACCGCGGTGAAGGATGGCGCGAAGTTCAATTTCGGCGTGGCCATGCTGCCCGCCAAGGAACGCCGTGGCTCGCCGACCGGCGGCGGCAGCTTCTACATCTTCAAGAACGCATCGCCGGAGCAGCAGAAGGCCGCCGTGAAGTTTATCCAGTGGATGACGGCGCCCGAACGTGCCGCCGAGTGGAGCATCAAGACTGGTTACGTCGCCGTTTCGCCGGCCGCCTACAAGACCAGCGTAATGCAGGACTATGCCAAGGGATTCCCGGCAGCAACCGTTGCCCGCGATCAGCTTGAGCATGCAGTGCCGGAACTCTCTGTCCATGAGAATGGCCGCATCTACAAGTTCGTCAACGATGCCGTTCAGGCCGCGGTGACCGGCTCGCAGAAGCCATCGGAAGCACTGGCTGCTGCGCAGCAGCAGGCCGACCGCGTTCTGCGCGCCTATAAGTAAGAGAAAGTCCCGGATGGCGGATCATTCCGCCATCCGGTCCATTGCCCGATGACAGATCAAGCTGTTCCATTCACTGTTTCCGCACGCAAGCCGAGGTCGCATGCGTGGTGGAATGCCGTGAACGCGTGGCTGCTACTGTTGCCGGCCTTCGTACTGCTGATCGCATTCACGCATTATCCAATCCTCGCGACCATCCGGCATTCGTTCTTTCTGACGCGCCGGAACGGCGCGGAAGTTTTTGTCGGCCTCGACAGCTATCAGGCGATGGCCGCCGATCCGATTTTCTGGAAAGCGCTGATCAATAATTTCTGGTTCGCGGTCGGCACGATTCCGACCTCGATTGCCCTTGCGCTGCTGATGGCAATCTGGGTCAACCGCAACATGCGCGGACGCGGTTTCCTGCGCCTTGCTTACTTCACGCCCACCGTTCTTCCGATGATCGCGGTGGCGAACATCTGGCTGTTCTTCTATACGCCCGATTATGGCCTGCTTGATCAGTTGCGCGGCGCGTTCGGCCTGGCAGGCTGGAACTGGCTTGGCGATCCGGGGACGGTGATGGGCTGCCTGATTGTGATGGTGATCTGGAAGGAAGCCGGGTTCTTCATGATCTTCTATCTGGCGGCGCTTCAGCAATTATCGCCTGATCTTGAAGAAGCCGCGTCCGTTGAAGGCGCGAGCCGCTGGTACACCTTCCGCCGCATTACCTTTCCTTTGCTGATGCCGACGACCTTGTTCGTGACCATCAACGCGGTCATTAATTCCTTCAAGCTGGTCGATCATCTCGTGATCATGACCAAGGGCGGTCCCAACAATGCCTCCACGCTGCTGCTCTATTACATCTATGAAGTCGCCTTCACGTTCCAGGATTCTGCCTATGCCGCGACGCTGACAGTGGTGCTGCTGGTCCTGCTCAGCACGCTGGCGCTGATCAAATTCGGCTACCTCGACCGCAGGATTCATTATCAATGAACGGCCGCACGCACCCCCTTGAGGCGGTTGCCGCCTGGCTGCTGGCACTGCTGTGGCTCGCGCCGCTGGTCTATGCATTCTGGAGCGCGCTGCATCCGGCGGCCTATGCCACGTCGTTCAGCCTGTCCGCGCCATGGACGCTGGAGAATTTCGCGCGCGCCTGGAATCAGGCGCCGTTCGGACGCTACTACATCAATACGATTGTGCTGGTGGTGATCATTCTGATCGGCCAGCTCGTCCTTTCGACGCTCGCGGCTTATGCGTTCGCCCGTTTTAAGTTCAAGGGCAGCGGCGTCGCCTTCGCGCTGGTCTTGCTGCAGTTGATGATCATGCCGGACGTGCTGATCGTCGAGAATTACCGCATGATCGGCAAATTGAATCTGCTCGATACGATCCCGGCCATCGCATTGCCGTATCTCGCCAGCGCCTTCGGCATCTTTCTGCTGCGGCAGACCTTCAAGAGCGTGCCGCAGGAGCTGGTCGAGGCTGCGCGCGTCGAAGGGGCAGGGCCGTTGCAGATTCTCTGGAAGGTCTATGTTCCGCTGGCGCGCCCGACCTACATCGCGTTCGGCCTCGTTTCCGTGAGCTATCATTGGAACAACTTTCTGTGGCCGCTGATCGTGACCAATTCCGTCGAAAGCCGGCCGCTCACAGTGGGGCTTGCTGTGTTCGGCGCGCCTGAGACCGGTGTGGACTGGTCGATCATCACGGCGGCGACGGTGATGACCATGGCGCCGCTGCTGATCGCGTTTCTGCTGTTCCAGCGTCAGTTCGTGCAATCTTTCATGCGTGCAGGCATTCGCTGATGCGGCTTCTGACCTGGAATATTCAGTGCGGCAAGGGTTGCGATGGTGTGACCGACCTTGCGCGGATTGTTTCAATCGCAAGGAAATTCTCTGACGCGGATGTTTACTGCTTTCAGGAAGTTTCAGACAATTTCGCCAATCTTGGTGGCGGCAAGGACCAGAGTGCCGAGCTGGCGTCATTGTTGCCCGGATATGTTCCGGTATTTCGTCCGGCGATCGAGGCCGTCGATGCAGATGGGCGCGCGCACCGGTTCGGGAACATCACGCTGTCGCGCCTGCCGGTGATGCAGATTGCCAATCATCTGCTCCCGTGGCCGGGTGCTGCTTCGGTTCGCAGCATGCGGCGTCACGCGCTGGACGTCACCGTTCAAACGGCACTCGGCGCGCTGCGCGTCGTCAACACCCATCTTGAGTATCACTCGGTGTCCCAGCGCGACGCGCAGATCGCGCGTTTGCTCGACCTCCAGCAAGAAGCATCGACAGGTGTAATGACGGCTGGTGCGCACAAGGAGCCGTATGCGGCTCAGACGCTCGCAGTTTCGAGTCTGCTGTGCGGCGATTTCAATTTTGACGTCTCGGATCGTCAGCACGCTATGATCGCTGAATCCGATCGCCCGGGATTGAACTACCGGGACGCCTGGTCGATCTGTCATCCCGAAAAACCTCATGCTCTTACATGCGGACTTTACGATCACGATCAATGGTCGGAAGGTCCCGATTGCCGGGATTTCATCTTCGCGACAGAGGACCTCGCCGGACGCATTCGCCGTGTCGAGGTGAATGTCGAAACCGACGCCTCGGATCACCAGCCGATCGTGATTGAACTGGCTGACTGACGCTTCCAGTGGCCATTTCGCCCTGCCTGAGGGCGCATTTTAGGCTTTTATCGCCTAAAGATGTCTCCCCAAAAAGCCCGCAGATGCGCTAAAATGCCTGCAATCGTAGCGAGCAGGGCCATTGGCATGGCGATTTCCGAGGGCGACAGGCACGAGGCGCTTCTGCCGCGCGTCCAGACGCCTGCTCTGGATGTCGATGGCATCGCGGCGATGTTGCGGCGGCGGGCCTCGTTCATCGCGGCTGTGACTTTCGCATGTTTTGGTATTTGCCTTGCGTGGATATTGCTGTCGCCTCCCAGATATGTGGCGTCCGGGCGAATTCTGCTCGATCTGCCAGAGATGGCTGGAGCGGGCGAGTCCAATGCAATTGGCATCGAGAACCAGATTTACGTCATGACCTCGCGCGGTGTTTACGACCGTGTCATTGCTCAGGAAAAACTCGAAACCGATCCGCTGTTCGGCGGCAAGCCGAAGAGTCTTCTCGCCGCACTTCTGTCCGGCGTTGGTCTCACACGCAGCGCCGATCCGCATGCGCTTGCCTTGCGCCAGGTCGGACGCGCTGTCAGCGTGACGCGTAATCCGGGCTCCTCTGCGGTGGATGTGAATGCCGTTACGCCGAACCGCGAGATGTCCGCACGGATCGCCAACGCCGTGATGGAAGGCTATGTTGCCGAGCAGGCGAATGCGCGCGGAGGAGGGCTGGCTGATGCTCCATCGTCAGGCGCCCGACTCGATGTATTACAGTCTCGCCTGAAGAGCGCTGAACAGCGGTACGAAACTTTTCGTGCTCAGAATCTGAAACCGGGCGGTCAGACCGAGAAACAGGTGGCGGACCTGTCGGCCCAGGTTAGCGCTGCTGAAGCCAAAACCAGCACGTTGCGTTCCTCGTTTACCCAGATTCAGCGGGCGAGAAAGACGATTGATGGCGGAGGAGTTCCCGACCTCGCGCGTAGCGGAGCCTTGGGCGCGGCCGGGTATCGTTACGCCGATACACGGCGGCTGGAACTTGATCTGTCCGAAACGCTCGGGCCTCGTCACCCTGACCTTGTGATCGCCCGATTGCGCGCGGCGGAAGCGAAGAGGGCACTCGATCAGTCAATCGGGAGCAGAGCGCAGTCGATTTCTGCTGATCTGGAGCAGGCGCGTTCAGGCGTTGCTCAGCTTAAAGAGCGTCTCGAAGCATCCAAAAAGGACATGGCAGTATCGAGCGAAACGGCAGCGCGCCTCAAGGAATTGGCGAATGATGTCGAGGCCAGCCGCGCCGCCTATCAGGCTGTTCTGGCGCGCTCGCGTGACGACAGCGGTCAATCATCCGGCAGTTCAAACGCCCGGATCATCAGCCGCGCAATCGCACCGCTCGAGCCCAGCGGGTCATTTCCCGCCGGGATACTGCTGACCAGCCTGTTGCTCGGGCTGGGTCTGGGTATCAGCCTCGCGCTGCTGCTCGAGTTGATGGCTGCGGAAAAAGAGTCCGTCAGCGCCCCTTGAAGTTGGCCGGGCGCCGTTCCTCGGTGGCCTTGATACCTTCCTTGTGGTCCTCCGTCTCGCGCAGCCAGGTCTGCTCCGCAAGCTCGTGATCGGTCTGTGCCTTGACGCGATCGGCCAGACCTGCGCGCAGCGTGGCGCGCGTCGACATCAGGCCGAGCGGCGAATTTTCGGCGATCTCGTTCGCCAGCTTGAAGGCTTCGGCGCGGACCTGATCCTGCGGCACCAGCACGTTCGCGAGCCCCATGTTGTAGGCCTCTTCGCCGGTGACGCGGCGAGAGGTGTAGAACATCAGCGCGGCGTTGTTCTTTCCGATCAGTTCGGGAAGCGTCACGGTCAGGCCGAAGCCGGGATGGAAACCGAGGCGAGTGAAGTTCGCGGCAAAGCGTGCTTCGGGGCAGGTGACGCGGAAGTCGGCCGAGACCGCAAGGCCAAGTCCGCCGCCGATGGCCGCGCCCTGAACCGCAGCGACGATCGGCTTCTTGTTGCTGAAGATGCGGACGGCTTCGCGATAGAGATCGCCAGTGGTGCCATCGCCTGAGGCTGCGTCGCCTGAGAATCCCGCGGGCCGGTTGAAGTTGGCGCCAGCGCAAAACGCCCTGCCTTTTGACGCGAGCACGACTGCGCGCGCATCCATGTCCTTGTCGATCTGCCCCAGCGCATCGGCAATCTGCCGGATCAGGGACAGATCAAAGAAGTTCAGCGGCGGCCGCCGGATTTCGATCAGCGTAACATGCCCGTGTTTCTCGACGCCGATATCAGCAAAGCCGCTCATGAATGGTCCTCGTTTGATGTTCGTTGTTAGCGCAGGCCAAGACCGCGTGCGATGATGCCGCGCAGGACTTCGGTGGTGCCGCCCTGAATCGTGAGCTTCGGTGCGGTCTTGATGGCGAATGCGAGCTGGTCTTCCAGCGTCTGGTGATTTGATGCGTCAAAGTCGATGAAGGCGGCAAGATCGCGTACGCGATGCGGCAGCTGCTGCTCCCAGATTGTGCCGATATCCTTGACGATCGATGCTTCGACCACGGGTTCCTTCCCCGCCTGCAGCATGCCCGCGACCGACACTGACATTCGGCGCATGGTATGAAGTTGCGCGACGAGGCGTCCGACGCCTTCCGCGCCGCGTGCATCCGGATTTGCGCCCAGCGCCCGCACCAGTTCGGTGAGCACATAATAGGTTTCGAGAAAGCGTTCCGGTCCGCTGCGCTCATAGGCCAGTTCGCTGGTGGCTTGCTTCCATGCGCCGTCGATCTCGCCGAGCGCATGATCGTCGGGAAGGAAGACGTCCTTGAAAACGACTTCGTTGAATTCCTTCAGCCCGCTGATCTGTTCAATCGGGTTGACCGTGATACCGGGCGTTTTCATGTCGACAAGGAACTGGGTCAGGCCATGACGGCGGTTTTCCTTGGTCGGTGGGGAAGTGCGGAAGATCGCGAGCATATAGTCAGCCATGTGGGCCGAGGTGGTCCAGATCTTGGTGCCGTTGATCAGATAGCCGCCGTCGGTCTTGGTGGCTTTGGTTTTCGCGGCGAACAAGTCGGAGCCGGAGTTCGGTTCACTCATGCCGATGGCAAAGCAGACTTCGCCGCGGCAGATGCGCGGCAGGATATCCATCTTGATCCGCTCGTTGGCGTATTTGAGCAGGACCGGACCGCTCTGGCGGTCGGCGACGAAGAAGCGGCGGGTCGGCGCGTTGGCGACACGCATTTCCTCGGTGACGATATAGCGCTCCAGAAAGGTGCGCTCGTGGCCGCCATACTTCTTGGGCCAGGTCATGCCGATCCAGCCGCGTTCGCCGACGCGGCGGCTGAACTCGGGAACGTCGGTGTCTTCCCGCTGGGGCTCATGCGGGTTGAACACGCCGGCGGCTATTTCCTCGGCAAGGAACGCGCGCACCTCTCGCCGCAATGCCTCGTATTCCTCCGGCAAACGGATCTGGTCGAAACGGAGTGCTGCGGTCATCTGAAAGTTCCTGAAAATCCGGTTGTGTTCGCGATTAGCGGGATGCGACCAGCGGCCAGAGTTCGTCGGCGCCGCGCGCGGCGACGAATTTGCCAAGCTCGGTTGCCCAGTAAGTCTCGTGACCGAAATCGTCGCGCCAGCCCAGTGCGCGCAGTGTGTAGCGATGCAGGATATGCTCCATCGAGAAACCGATGGCGCCATGCACCTGATGGGCAATTGCGGCGCCTTTTTCCGCGGCCTCCGCGCAGCGGATCTTGGCTGCGGCAGCCTCGAGATACACTGCATCGTCGAACGACGTGCTGTTTGCGATGGTATCGGCGGCCGAGCCTGCGGCGGTCACAGCGGCAGCGACTTCGCCTGCGAGTTTTGCGAGATTGTGCTGCACAGCCTGAAATTTGGAAATCTGCTTCTCAAACGCCACGCGTTCGTTCGAATAGCGCACAGTCATTTCGAGCATCGTCTCCAGCGCGCCCGCGATCTGCAGGCTGCGCAGGGTGGCGCCCATCAGCATCAGCGGCACAGATGTAAAGCCGGACGGCGCCGATCCGGACGCCACTGGCCGGACATTGTCGAATGTCACCGTGTTCGATGCGTCGCTGCCAAGGTTCTTGCCGATGTCGATTCGGCAGGCGGACGCTTCCATCAGCGCGATGGAATGTCCCTTTGCGTCCTGCGCGATGACGGCAATGTGCCCGGCTTCGGAGGCAAAAGGTACGGAGCGCACCCGTCCGCTGAGCGTTCCATCGGAATTGAGCGTGATGCGATCCTGTGGGCGCGCCGGAGCGACCGTCATCTTGCCCGCGGGCGAGGGCAGTTGTGCCTGCGACAGCAGCCAGCCGGCCAGCATAGTTTCGACTAGCGGAACAGAAACCGCGAATTTCCCGCTGGAGGCAGCGACAGCAAATCCATCGGCCAGGCTTGCTCCCGACCCATCGCAATCTTCCGGCACCCATGCGAGCGGCAGTCCTGCGTCGGTCAGCGCGCTCCAGAGAGGTTCTTTCCACGCATCGGTGCGTGCGCCGTTGATGGTCTGTGCGTCGGCAAGGTCCGCAAAAATCCGCTCAGCAGTCTCCGCAACAATATTCTCGCTCACGCTACAAGGCCTTTTCCAATGGTTTGCTGAGACAGACCGTCATTCCTCTAGTCCTGCACTCTTTTTTGCCCTGCCGTCCAGCCGGGATGTTTTTTGCAACGCAGCGTGCGTCGGTTTGATGTCGAGCGCGAGGCGGGAAGTCACGGAAATGACGTCGCTGGAACGCTATCCCTTCGCTCCAAACGGTGTCAAATCAGATGAGGTTTTCAGAAATGGGAGAGCGGAACGCTTCACGTATGCGAAGCTGATTGCCGAAGCCCGGCAAGCTCACGCCGCAGTGCGAGCTTCTCTGCGAAACTTTTGGTCACGTCGCGCAGAACGGCAACCGTTCCGTCAGGCAGACCGCGTCCGTCAAGAAGCATGACAATCGTGAACTCGACAGAGATGCGTGCGCCGCCTTTGGTCAGCGCCGGAACGGAGAGCAGGTCTCCGGCGCCGTAACGGCTCTCGCCCGTCGCCATGGTGTGCCGGTATCCCTCCCAGTGACGCGCCCGGAGATTTTCCGGAATGATGAAATCGAGCGATTGTCCGATCGCCTCATGAGAAGAGAATCCGAAGATGCGTACCGCACCGGGATTCCAGTAAGTGACAATGCCATCACGGTCCGTTGCGATGATGGCATCCGATGCGGAAGTCAGAAGTGCCTCGGCAAGACCGGGAGGAGTGGCGATCATGGTGTTTCGTTTCGCAGTGAGTTTGCAGGCACGGAAACCGGACCGGGCGCCTGGCTGCGGAAGGACTCGTCAGTGGGGTGTTCGCTATCGGTCTCACGCGGCCAGCAAGGAGAAGTCAGGCTTTTCCTGATCGTGCTGGCGAGTTCGGTTTCTTGTCCGGAAGGTGTGCGGTACATCGTTTTATGCGGCCGGGTGTCGGGTTACTTATCCTCGCCCTCAGCACGGTCTTGGCAAGTGATTAATATCGGCCGTTCGTATCGGAAAAACGGATACATCGGCTCGGGTTCGTTGCGGCTATTTTCTGGCGGGCGCGATGCGTCTGGTCGGTTTTGCCGCAATCCTGGTTCTGGTGACGCTGGCGAGCCGATGCATGATGCCGATTGCACTTGTAATTGCCTCGCGCCCGCTGTCTGCGGGATAAACAACATAGGCGGGCACGGAAAATTCGGGCGCACCGGTGACAACATGCAATCGTTTCGCAGCGAGGTGGGGAAGGACGATCCGCATCGGGAAATAGCCGGAGCCGCCGTTCTTCATCAGGTGCTGCAGTCCCAGCCAGCCGATATTGGCCGTCAGCGATGGCCCGCCGAAATTGGGGAAACAGACGCTGTGCCGCGCATAGAATTCCGGGCCCCAATCGACATAGACATATCCATCCTGCGGCTCGGGCGCATTCTTGGCGCTGGTTGACACCATCACAAGGCGTTCGTCGAACAGTTGTTCGACCTTGAGACCGGGGCGGCTCTGCGGTGTATACATCACGCCAATATCGATCCGGCCTTCGATGAGACCCTGCATGATGTCAGGTTCAAGGCCGCTCTCCGCGCGAATGGAAATTTCGGGGGATGCCTTCTGCATGAGCGGCAGCCACTGCAGCAGGAATTCTTCCCACAACCCGATACGCCCGCCGATCACCAGCGTCCCGCTGAAGCCTTCGGGGATGCCGATGTCGTGTCGCGCCTGCGCGACGGTCCTGACCAGCGCGGTGGCGTGTTTCTGGAATTGACGCCCGGCGGCCGTCAGTGTGGTCCCCGCCTTGTTGCGCACGAACAGCACGCAGCCGAGCAATTCCTCGAGGCTGTGGATTCGGGTGCTGACCGTCGATTGGCTGACATGGAGCCGCTCGGCGGCGCTGATGAAGTTGCCGGCCTCGACAACCGTGAGAAAGGTTCTCGCCAGTTCGGAATCCATGGGAATTTTCTCGTATTTGAGAAATCGATAACAAGCATAAATACTATGCGTCCTTCAAAATCGTATGTCCACGCTGGATTGTTCGCCTCGCGCGCGATCTTGATACATTTGGCCGCACGGCGGAGAGAATGCATGCCCTGCATGCACTGCAACGATAATCCGCCCGGATACCCTTTCGCTTCCGGGGCAAGAGCGGTACGATCAGCCCATACCGGCGAGGGCCGGTCCCCGATTCACCGATCGCACGATCGATTTCACAACAGTTACGCACGAACGCGGCCAGTAAGGGAAACGTCATGACCAATCGTATGCAGTTCTATATCGACGGAAGCTGGGTTGATCCGGTTGTCAAAAAGTCCATTCCGGTCGTCAATCCGGCGACGGAAGAGGCGATGTATGAGATTGCCGTCGGATCGAAGGCTGATGTGGACAAGGCCGTTGCTGCCGCGCGCCGCGCGTTTGAGACGTTTTCGGTGACCACGCGCGAGGAGCGCGTTGCCCTGCTTGAAAAGATCATCGCGGTCTACAAGACCCGGCTGAAGGACATCGGCGCAGCAGTGTCCGACGAGATGGGTGCCCCGCTGCCGATGGCTGAGAAGTTGCAGGCAGGCGCCGGCCTCGGCCACCTGATGTCGACGCTGGACGTTCTCAAGAAGTACGAGTTCGAGGAAACCATCGGCTCGGCCGTTGTCGTGCGCGAGCCCGTGGGCGTGATCGGCATGATCACCCCTTGGAACTGGCCACTCAACCAGATCGCCTGCAAGGTGGCTCCCGCGATCGCGGCCGGCTGCACCATGATCCTGAAGCCGTCGGAATATACTCCGTCGTCGGCGCTGATCTTCGCGGAAATCCTCCATGAAGCCGGCGTGCCGAAGGGCGTGTTCAACGTGATCAACGGCCTCGGTCCCGATGTCGGCGTCGCCATGAGCGAGCACCCGGGAATCGACATGATCTCGTTCACCGGCTCGACCCGCGCCGGTATCGACGTTGCCAAACGCGCAGCGAACACCGTGAAGCGCGTCAGCCAGGAACTCGGCGGCAAGTCGCCGAACATCATCCTCGATGACGCCGACTTCACCAAGGCTGTGACCGGCGGCGTGGCGCACATGTTCAACAACTCCGGCCAGTCCTGCAACGCGCCGTCGCGCATGATCGTGCCGCAGGCGAAGATCAACGAGATCGCGGCGATCGCGAAGACCGTTGCCGACAAGACCAAGGCGGGCGATCCGCGCGCCGAGGGCACCACCATCGGTCCGGTTGTGAACCGCATCCAGTGGGACAAGATCCAGGCACTGATCCAGAAGGGCATCGACGAGGGCGCAACGCTCGTCGCCGGTGGTCCCGGCCTGCCGGAAGGCGTCAACAAGGGCTTCTACGTTCGCCCGACGATCTTCTCGGATGTCACCAGCAATATGACGATTGCCAATGAGGAAATCTTCGGACCCGTGCTCGTGATCATGGGCGCCAAGGACGAAGCCGAAGCGGTGAAGATCGCCAACGACACGCCATACGGTCTTGCCGGTTACGTCTCGGCAGGCACCGTCGAGCGTGCGCGCAAGGTCGGTCGCCAGATCCGCGCCGGCAACGTCAACCTCAACGGCGTTCCCAACGAGCGCACCGCGCCGTTCGGCGGCTACAAGCAGTCGGGCAACGGCCGCGAGTGGGGCAAGTTCGGCCTTGAGGAATATCTCGAGGTCAAGGCGGTCGCGGGATTCAACGCAGCCTGAGATCCGTTCGCCATCATTCTGCCGGCGCGAGGTTGCTCGCGCCGGCATGTTTATTTTGAATCCAATCCGGATCGAGAACGCCATGGCATTGCCCGACACTGTTGTCTTCCTCGGCCTCGGGCAAATGGGTCTGCCGATGGCGAAGCGCTGCATCGCTGCGGGCTTCAAGGTTCGCGGCGGCGACCCGTCGGCATCTGCATGCGATGCGCTCACTGCCGCGGGCGGCGAGGCATTCGCCAGCGGCCGCGAGGCAGCGAAAGACGCGTCGTTGCTGATCACCATGCTGCCCGACAGCAAGATCGTGCGCGAAGCCGTGCTGGGCGGGCAGGGTGTCGCCGGTGTTCTGGCCAAAGACGCGCTGATCATCGATATGAGCTCATCGGTGCCGGTGGATACGCAATCGCTCGGCAAGGATCTTGCGGCGCGCGGGATCGGGCTGATTGATGCGCCGGTGTCCGGCGGCGTCAGACGTGCCGTAGATGGCACGCTGTCGATTATGGCCGGCGGCGATGCCGCGCTGGTGGAGCGTGCAACGCCGGTGCTTCAGGCAATGGCGAAGTCGATCTTCGCGACCGGTCCGCTCGGCTCGGGCCATGCCATGAAGGCGCTCAACAACTACGTGTCCGCGGCCGGGCTTGTCGCGGCCTGCGAGGCATTGTTGGTTGGACGCCGTTTTGGTTTGCAGCCGGAGACGGTCATCGACGTACTCAACGCCTCAACCGGCAAGAACAACTCCACCGACGTCAAGATGAAGCAGTTCGTGATCTCGGAGAGCTTTGCGTCGGGATTCTCTCTTGCGCTGATGGCGAAGGATCTGCGCATCGCCGCCGACCTGTCAAAGCTGGTTGGTCTCGATCCCTCGAATGCGGAAACCATCGCGGCATTCTGGGAGAACGCCAGGTCGGCACTCGAAACGAACGCCGACCACACCGATATCTATCGCTTCATCGCATCGGCGGTCCGGGACCGCTGACGGCGGTTCACTCTATTTAAGAGCGCCTTGCACTGCCGTCGCGATGGCCGCGAGTCCCTTTGCGATGTCCCCGGTGATGTGAAGTCGCAGCGCGCGCCTGCCGCGCTCGGTCAGCACGCCGAAATCGCCACGCGCCTGCGCGGCCTCAATCACGCCGAAGCTGGTCTTCTGGCCCGGCACGTCGAGATCGCTGGCATTGTCCGCCGTGATCTGCAGGAACACACCGTTGTTCGGCCCGCCCTTGTAGGCTTGTCCCGTGGAGTGCAGGAAGCGCGGCCCGAACCCGACGCAGGTGGCGACATGCTTGCTGTCGCGGATCGCCATGCGCAGTCCCTGAACCGCAGCAATGTTGGAGTCGTTGCGGTCGAGATAGACGAGGGCGGCGGCGTAATCGTTCGCCTTGATGCGGTCGAGATGCGTCTTGAGCCATGAGGCGAGATCGCTGCCGGCGCCTGCCTTCCGCAAGGCATCGGCGTTCGCCGTATCGGTATAGATGGCAATCGGCCCGTCGGTAGCAACGGCAACTTCGCCTGGCAACGCGCCGGATTTCTCAAATGCAGACGTCAGTTCGCGCGTCTTGATCTTCGCGGCTTCCACATCAGGCTGGTCGAAGGGGTTGATGCCCATGACCGCGCCTGCAACAGCGGTTGCAATTTCGAAGCGGAAGAATTCCTGCCCGATATGTGCAGGATCGGTCACCGTGATCCGAATAACCGGATGCCCTGCGGCTTCTAGCGCAGCAAGAGCAGCTTCGCGCGTGGTGTCGCTGTGATCCTTCAAACGAAGATCGATGAACACGCGGTCGTTGCCGTAAATCTCCGGCTTGCCGAGTGGCTCGCCTTCCAGCGGAATCAGCGCTTTGCCGTTCTTTCCGGTGGATTCGGCGATGAGCTGTTCGGCCCATGCGCCGAAGCTGGCGATGCGCGACGAACCCGTCAGGGTGAGCTTGTCGCGGCCGTGTTTCACAGCGGCGGCGAGTGCAAGGCCAAGCTGAACACCGGAATTTTCCGCAGGTGGTACATCGGGGCCGCAGGAGCGCACCATCGATGCGGCAAGATTGAGAACCTCCGCAACATCGATTCCGGCTGCGGCCGCAGGCACGAGACCGAATGACGACAGCACGGAGTAGCGGCCGCCGATGGTCGGCTCGCCATGGAATATTTGTGCGAAGCCGCGCGCGGTTGCGGTTTTCTCCAGCGATGAGCCGGGATCGGTCACGGCGACAAAGCGGTCCGCGGCTTTCGCACCGGCGCGGACGAAGAAATACTCCATCAGCGCATTGGGCTCGGTGGTGCCGCCGGACTTGCTCGATACGATGAACAGTGTCCTGTCGAGATTGATCGACGCTTCGGTTCGCCGGACCTGCGCGGGATCGGTGGAGTCCACGATACGCAATTTCGGAAAGCCGTCAGCCTGTCCAAATGTTTCGGCCAGCACTTCCGGTCCGAGGCTCGAGCCGCCCATGCCGAGCACGACAACGTCGGTGAAGTTCTTGCTCTTCACCCAGCCGGAGAATGCGACGTAACGCTCGATCTCGTTCTGCTCGCGTGCGACGACATCGAGCCAGCCGAGCCACTTGCTTTCGTCCGTGCCGGTCCAGACCGACGCATCGCGCGCCCACAGTGCGCGGATCGTGCCGCTGGCGCGCCACTGCTCTGCGAGAGCCTTTGCGTCCTTCTCGATTGGAGCAGGAAGTTTAATGCTCTGCGCATCGATACGCGAACCGAGAATGGCGGCACGCTTCTGCGCGACTGCGCCAAGCAGCTTGTCGAAAGCCTCGGCAAACAGCTTGACGCCGTCCTCGACCAGCGCGTCGGTGATCGCGTCGAGCGAGATGCCGCTTGTCGCGAGGTCCGCGAGAACGCGCTCGGCGTCCGGGATATTCTGTTCCAAGCTGTCGCGCGGCTTGCCGTGATCGCGGAACGCATCAAGGGTCGCGGGCGGCACGGTGTTCACGGTGTCGCGGCCGATCAGTTCCTCGACATAGAGGACATCGCTGTAAGCCTTGTTCTTGGTGCCGGTGGAAGCCCACAGCAGGCGCTGAACCTGCGCGCCCTTCGCCGCCAGTTTCTTCCAGCGCTCGCTCCGGATCACCTTCAGATAGTGCTGATAGGCCAGCTTGGCATTGGCAATGGCGACTTTGCCCTTGAGCGCTTCGAGGCGCGCTTTTTCGTCGCCGCTCGCGGCGGCGATCTTGCCGTCCAACTGGGTATCCACCGACGTGTCGATGCGGCTGACGAAGAAACTCGCGACACTGGCGATGCGCCTTGGATCGCCGCCCTTCGCGACAAAATCTTCCAACCCGGCGATATAGGCTTCGAGCACCTCGGCATACATCTTCTGCGAGAACAGCAGCGTGACGTTGATACTGATGCCTTGCGCGATCAGCGCGCGGATTGCGGGGATGCCCTCGGGGGTGCCTGGCACTTTCACCATCAGGTTGTCACGCGCAACGCTGTTCCACAGCCGCTGCGCTTCGGCGATGGTGCCTTCGGTGTCGCGGGCCAGATAGGGCGAGACTTCGAGGCTGACGTAACCGTCCGCGCCTTTCAGTTCGTCATAAACCGAATGCAGCGAGTCCGCCGCGCGCTGGATGTCTTCCACCGCGAGCGTTTCGTAAAGATCGCTTGCCGAACGGTCGCGCTCACTCAGAAGCGCGGAAACGGCGTCGTCATATTCGTTGCTGCCGCCAATCGCCTTTTCGAAGATCGACGGATTGGATGTGACCCCGCGCACACCGTCGCTGTCCACCAGCGCCTTGAGTTCGCCATTGGCGATGAACCCGCGTGCGAGGAAATCGAGCCAGATGGCCTGGCCGTGGGTCGTGAGAGCTTTAACTGGGTTCATGCCGTCTCTGGGAATTGGCGGAAGGGAAGGAGGATGTTGTCGGCCGAAGGTCTTTTGATTGTCAAAAGCCCTGTGATTGTCAAAGACTCTCGCCAGCCGATGGTTTCATTCTCCCAGAATAGACTGTCAGTGCGGCGGTATCATAGAGAGTGCCGCCGAAGGCGGAATTTTTTACTCCCTGGCGAGAGAAGAATATCCGCCTGCCGCCTTTGGAAAGAGAAAGACTCTCTCCTTTTCGGGCTGCATGGGCAAGAATATCGTTTGTTTTTCAGCGATATGGACCCTTTTCGGGTAGGCGAATAGATAATTGTTCTCCAAATCATACTGATTATAGCTGAGGACACTCTGTCATGCCCGGTATCCCGGTCTCCGCTGGTTTTGCGATTGGTCTCGCCTTTGGCGTCGTCGGCCTTCTCAGCGGCTTCTGTCTGATGAGCAGCCTGCGCGACTGGTGGACGGCTAATGACGGCCGCAAGGTCCGCAGCTATGCCGTGGCGCTGGCGGTTGCGATCCTCGGCACGCAGTTTGTCGCGGGTGCGGGCCTCGTCGATATTGCCAAGTCGCTTTACCTGCAGCCCTCGTTCTCCGCGCCGCTGATCTTTGTCGGCGGCCTGCTGTTCGGCTTCGGCATGGTTCTCTCCAATGGCTGCGCCTCGCGCGCGCTGGTCCTGCTTGGCAAAGGCAATCTCCGTTCGCTGGTCGTGATCGCTATCATCGGAGTGACCGCACAGATGACGCTCAAAGGCCTGATCGCGCCTGCGCGTCTTGCGTTTCTTCAAGCCACGCAGATCACGCCGACCGCGGTGTCCGCGCCGGCGCTGCTCGCCTCCATGGGCATTGACGAGTATGTCGCCCGCATCGCTGTCACGCTGATCGCTAGCGGCGCGCTGTTGATCTTTGCATTCTCGGATCGCCAGTTCCGCAATGCCTACGGCCAGATCACAGCCGGTCTCGCGATGGGTCTTCTGGTCACCGCAGGCTGGCTCGCGACCGGTTGGCTTGGCGCCGACGACTTCAATCCGGTTCCGGTCACCTCGCTGACTTTCGTTTCTCCGATTGCCGACACGCTGCAATACACCATGCTCTCGACCGGCCTGACGCTGAGCTTCGGCATTGCACTGGTGGTTGGCGTTCTCAGCGGAAGCCTCGTGACAGCGGTTGTGACCGGACGTTTCAAGCTTGAGGGTTACACCTCGCCGAACCACATGGTGCGCTCGATCTCCGGCGCGGCCCTGATGGGCATTGGCGGCGCGATGGCTTACGGCTGCTCGATCGGCCAAGGCCTGACCGGCCTCTCGACCCTTGGCATGCCGTCGTTCATTGCTGTCGCGGGCATCCTGTCCGGCGCGGCACTCGGCATCCGCGGCGCGGCTGTCGTTCCGGCGCTCGCCACGCGTTAACACCGGAACATTCACGGCAAATCGCTTGTTCTCTCCGGTGCGGTCCGGCATCCTCCGGCGCGTATCGTGAGAGGCCAGCCTTATGAATCGCCGTGAACTCCTTGTCGTCGCTGCGGGCCTTGCGCTGATGCCGGCGATTCCGCATTCCGTGCAGGCGCAGACCAAAGCGAAACCTCCCGAGGACAAGCCGTTCGCGGAACATTTCATCGCGCTGCAGCTCTCTGATTCCGATCCGAAGAAGCAACGGCTGGTGCTGAGCGTCGCGAGCAATCTTCAGAAAGCCTACGGGCAGGACAAGATCGCCATCGAGGTCGTCGCGTTCGGTCCCGGTATCGATTTGCTCCGCGCCGAAAGCGAGAACCGCGCCTTGGTGGATAGTCTCATTACGCAAGGCGTCCGCTTCGATGTCTGCGGCAACACGCTCGACACCATCGAGCATGAGACCGGGCAGCGGCCGAAGATCAATCCGCACGCCATTGAAGTGCAGGTCGGCGTCGGGCAACTGCTGACCCTGAGCGAGGGCGGCTACACCGTCATCCGCCCCTGATCTTATTCGGCGGGATCGCTTTTCCCGAGCAGGCTGGCCCAGCGCCGCTGAAGCATGTCGCGCGGCGAGCCATCGACCAGAATGGCGATGCCGATCCGTGCGCCAATGACCATGCCGCCGATGGCGAGCGGCGCGGACAGCGCCAGCATTGATCCCGCAGCCAGTCCCTGACCGATGGTGCAGCCGCCGGCAAGAATGCCGCCCATTCCCATCAGCACTCCGCCTGCCAGATGGCGCCGCATCTCATGGTCGTCGTCGAAAGCTTCCCAGCGCAATTCCGCCGCGCGCCATGCGGCCAGCCACGATCCGGCAACGACACCGAACACGCTGCCGACGCCGAAGTCGGCGAAATTCATGACGTTCTGCAGGCCAGCGTAAAGCGCCTTGCCGACAGTGGACACAAACGTCAGGCTTTGCGGCTTTGCCGGGCCTGCGAACTCATCCACGACGCATGTAGTGACAATCCATCCGGCGATGATCAGAAGGCCGAGCACGATCCCTGCGGACAAAAGACGCGGCGCACGGCGCAGCCGCGGATCGCGCAGCGCGAGCCAGCACAGAACCGTTCCCGCGATGACGGCGATAAGGGTTCGTGTCTCGAAGCCGAGAAATTGCGATGATGTCGATGCGATGTCGGCGCGCGTGCCATCCGGCATCGGAAGCGACAGCGATTCAAGAAACTCGATCCGGAAGGTCGAGAAAACACCACGCAGCGTCGCATAGGCCGCGCCGCCCAGCACGAGAATGACAACGAGACTGCGCAGATCCCCGGTGCCGAGCCGCACCAGCGAGCCGAACCCGCAGGTGCCGACCATCGCCATGCCGATGCCGAACATCACGCCGCCGATCAGGACCGACACCAGCGGCAAGGCTGTCGGCGTGTACGTCACAAGCGCGGGATCGAGAATGCCGCCGACGACCAGCGCCTGCGTGCCGAGAATGGCGATGCCGAGCGCAAGACCGAATACGCGCAGCCGCCGGCTGTCACCGCCCATCAGCGCGTCTTCGATCGCGCCGAAGGTGCACAGTCGCGCATGGCGCACGGCAAAGCCCGCGATGACGCCGATGGCGAAACCGCCGAGTGCTTGCATCCAGGCAGACATATTCTGCATGGCGTTCTCCCGGATCGGTGCGATGTCGGCCTTGCGGGCCGCATCGCATCCGCCTGCCGTGATGGCAGGTTTATTTCTTGTCTGCGGCCTCCACTGGCGCGCAGAAAATATCGTAGACCACCGAGATCACCCGGCGGACATCCTCGTTGGCGAGGCTGTAATAGATCGTCTTGCCGTCGCGGCGCGTATCGACCATGCCGTCGTAACGCAGCCGTGCGAGCTGTTGGGACACGGCGGACTGGCGGAGCGAGAGGATGTTCTCAAGCTCGGTCACAGAGCGTTCGCGCTCGGCGAGCAGACACAGCAGCAGCAGCCTGTTCTCATGCGACAGCGCTTTCAGAAAATTGCTGGCCTTGCGCGCTTTCCGCATCAGTTGGTCGAGTTCGGGCGAATATTCCGCGCCGTCACGAAGCTCGGTTTCCAGTTCGGATGAAAGGATCGATGTCATGGCTTTATCGTTTCATTCAACGGAGTGTCAGATTCGGCTCTGTTCGCGCGGCGAGGGCTGCAGCTTCGCGACGAGCGCGTCGAGCAATCCCCAGAATGCATTGTCGTTGCTGTAGCCGGTGATGCGTCCGATTTCGCGGCCATTGTCGGCGACAACGAAGGTCGGCGTGAAGCGCACCGGCGAGGCGAGGGTGATGCCGCTCATCTTCTGGTCCCGAATGTCCACACGGCGCAGCGGAAGCGCCCTGGCTTCGTCGGTCCGCTCGTAGAGCGAACCGACCTCGCGCTCCCAGCGCTGGCAATAGACGCAGCCGGCCTGCTCGAACATCACCAGTTCGGCGGCCTGTGCCATGCCGCACCACAGCACGCCTGCGAGAAATGCAGCGGCCATGGCGGATTTCAGGAGCGTTTGTCTCAACATATGATACATATACACGAATTCGCATGTATCTGCCAGAGCCGGGAAATCCGTGGTTTCTTCCATTTCTATTGCCGGGGCGCTGGGGGCGGGGGTGTTGTCCTTCCTCTCCCCGTGTGTCCTGCCGCTGGTCCCGCCGTATCTCTGCTTTCTGGCGGGCATCAGCCTCGATGACCTGACGCGCGAGGACAAGGCTCAAGGCTGGCGGCCGGACTGGCGCGTGGTCGCGCTGTCCTTCGCTTTCGTGCTTGGCTTCGCCACTGTGTTTGTCGCGCTCGGCGCGTCGGCCTCGGCGCTCGGTAAAACCGTCACCACCTATTTCGACACGCTCGCGATCATCGCCGGTGTGATCATCATTATCCTTGGGCTGCACTTCCTCGGTGTGTTCAGGATCGGCCTGCTGTTTCGCGAAGCGCGGTTTCAGACCGTCTCGAAACCGGCGGGATTTCTCGGTGCCTATATCGTCGGTCTTGCGTTTGCGTTCGGCTGGACGCCCTGCGTCGGCCCGGTGCTGGCGGCGATCCTGATGGTCGCGGGCATCGAGGGATCGGCGGCGCGTGGCGCGCTGCTGCTCGGGGCCTATGCGCTCGGGATCGGCATTCCCTTCATGCTCGCGTCGCTGTTCTCCGGCCCGTTCATGCGGCTGATGGCGCGGCTGCGCGGACATATGGGCACTATCGAAAAGGTGATCGGTGGCGCACTTGTGCTGACCGGCGTGCTGTTTTTGACTGGCGGCATGCCGCGCATCGCGGGCTGGCTGCTGGAGACATTTCCTGCATTCAGCTCGTTCGGCTGACGCGACAGAGGGAGGCTCACTTGCCCAACAATAAAAACCATCTGACCCGGCGTCATGCGCTCGCCGCGCTCGGCATTGGCGCTCTCAGCTTGCGCACTGCACCTTCGTTCGCGAAGGCGACGCTCGGCGACGACGGCATCTATCACATGGACTGGTATCTCGAGAGTTTTCTCGATGTGTCGGAGGACCTCGCCGGCGCGACCGCGAAGGGCAAGCGTTTTGCGATCATGTGGGGCCTGAAGGGCTGTCCGGCCTGCAAGCGGATGCATGAGGTGCACATGATGGACCCCAAGATCGAGGGTTACATCCGCGACAATTTCGAGATTTTGCACCTCAATCATATCGGCGCACGCGAGGTCACCGACTTCGACGGCCGCAAGCGCAGCGAGAAGGCGTTCGGCGAGGCCTATGGCATCCGCTTCACGCCGACGATCCAGTTCTTCCCCGAGAAGACCGATGGCCTTGCGGCGCTCAAAGGCCAGGCGCGGGAAGTCGCGCGCATGCCGGGCCTGCTGGAGCCGGCGGAATTTCTCGCGATGTTCCGTTACGTGCGCGAGAAGGGATACGAGTCCGCGCCGTTTCCCGATTGGCTCAAGCGGCAGGCGTGAGTTCTGATTCAAATATCAAACAGCCACGCCTGATTGTCCTCGCGCATCGCGCGAGGTGAGCTGTCGTTGTGCCCCCAGACATTGAGGGGCATGGAGCGCCGCGAGGCGCAAAGATGGAGTTTCGCTTCCGGCATCGCGTGCGAGGCGATGTGTCTCCGAAAGCGCATCGCCTCACGGCGCTCCGCAGACAAGTTTACGCAGTCTGCGCAAGCTTGACTGCTATTTGGCGGCGATTTTGGGCGAGGGGACCGTGCTTCCGGATGGGACGGGCGAACCCTGATCCGGTCAGCTTTCGCTGCCTTCATCCGCATCCCGTGCAGCCGCAAGCGGCAGAGCCACGTAGTTGGCCCGGACGGTGACCCCAGCCTCCCGGACGCAACGGGTGCGAACCGTGCGCGCGGGCGCCGCATCCTGCTCCGCTTCAAAGCGCCCTCGAGAAGCGCCCCTCGTGAACAGGATGCTATGGAATACATTCCTAGATCGGAAAATGTCAAGACGTGGCGTCATCCTGAGGTGCGAGCCGCGTTTGCGGCGAACCTCGAAGGATGCGGGGCAGAAATACGGCCAACGCCGTCGTCCTTCGAGTCTCGCAATAGCTCGCACCTCAAGATGACGGCGGTCCGCTAAGTGCGGCGGTTATGGCTCCCGTCGCGTGCGGGCTCCATTCGCTATCGTTATCCACAGCAAAGCAATCGTGAACGACTAGTGAACAGCTTTGCGTCAAATCAAACACATAGGCTGAAGTTGCCACTCATAGCGCATGAGTGGCAATTCTTGTGCGTAAATAACAGCCCTTGAGCGATACTGAATTCAGTGCTCTTCCCATTGCGGGGAGAGCGTAATGTCTAAACGAGATCATTCCGCGAAACGAGAACACTGGCTGTTTGGTGTAGCAGCATGTCTTTGGCCAATTGCTTTTGCTGTTGTTGGCATCTTTGGTGATTGGTCACCCAGCCTTCTCAAAGCCATCGGCATTTTCCTTCGATAGCTTCATGCCCAATCGCTCTTGCTGCCAGCCTATAGAGAAAGCGGAGGCTTGCGCCTCCGCTTTTGATCGTTGCGTCGCCTCGAAGAAGCGCGCGTACTGTCCGTCTTACCCCAAGCGTCCCGCAGCGTGGGCGAGCAGGGTGTAGACCAGGCCGGTTTCCGACACGAGGTGGTTGCGGAGCGCCGCAGGTCCACGTTCGTCGCGCGAGACTTCATCGAGCAGGCGTTCGAACTCGTTGATGTAACGGTCCACCGTCTGCTTGAAGGCGCGGTCGGCGCGATACTTGCGCGAGACCTCGTCGAACGCCTTCTGGCCTGCCGGCGTATAGAGCCGCTTGGAGAAGGCCTTGCGTTCACCGCGCTGATAGCGGTCCCACATCTCGACAGCAAGGTCGCGGTCGACCAGCCGTGCGATGTCGAGCGACAGCGCTTCGAGCGGGTTGCCGGACTGGCGCGGCTGGGCGGCGCGGCCGCGTGAGCCGTCATCGTCCGAGCGACTCAGCAGGTCTGACAGCCAGCCGTCGTTGTTGCCGCCATTGTTCACGGGGCTGACCGGCGGCGCTTCGGTACGGCGCGGAGCCGGACCGAATTCCGGCGGCGGCAGGTTCGATGCGCTGGCGGCGTCGCGGCGCGGAGCAGGCCGCGACACGGCTTCCTGACGTCCGCCGCCGACCATCGCAAGTTCCTCCTCGCGGCCGCCGCGATTGCCGGTGGCGACATCGAGACCCTTGCCGTGGCGCGCCACGATGCGGTTGAGCTCGGCCAGCGCTTCGATCTGATCGACGATGACCTTGCGCATCTGCGCCGTGCTTTCGGCGGCTTCCTGCGGCACTTCGAGAACGCCGCGGCGCAGTTCGGCGCGGGTGGCGTCGAGCTCGCTGTGCAGTTCGGATGCCATCTGCTTCATGCCGTGCACGATGGTGGCGAACTTGTCGGCAGCCTGACGGAACATGTTGTCCGCCTCGCGGGTGCCCTGGTCGTAGAGTTCGGCCATGGCTTCCGAGGTCTGGCGGCGCTCGTCCTCGACAGAGGCGCGCACCGCTTCGAACTGACGGCTGATTTCCGCCGAGCTGGAGCCCGCGGTCTGCGCCACGATCTGCGCGATGTCGCGTGCCCGCGTCTCAGCGGCGGCCAGCGAGTCGTCGAGCAGGTTGGTGAAGCGCGACAGGCGCTCGTCGAGGTCGTGGGTCCGCAGGTCGATGTTCGAGACCAGCGATTCGAGCATGGCGTTGCGGTCGGCGACGGAGTCGCTGGCGCGTTCGTTGCTCTTCTCGATCAGTTGCGCCGCCTCGGCCAGAGCGCGGCCGTGGCTTTCGAACTGCGCGGAGAGGGCGTTGAGATTTTCCAGCGCGCCCGAAGTCTTGGCCGTGAACGTGCCGAGCTGCTGCTCCAGCGTCGAGGTGGTCTCGCCGTTGCGGCTGGTGACGTCGTTCATGGTCGAGACGAATTCCGCAACGCGCGTGACGAGCGTGCGCTCCAGCGAGTTGAGGTTGTCGTGGGCGCCGGTGAGCACTTCCTGCAGCAGGATGTTGCCTTCACGCAGCCGCTCGAACAAGGCGAGCGTGTCGGTGCGCAGGATCTTGGAGGTTTCCTGCAGCTCGTTGATGGTCGAGGTCGCGACCTGGCGCGACTGGTCGATCGCCGCGCGCGAGGTCTGGTCGATGTCCTTCAGCGACTTGCTGACGGCGCCGATAGCGATCTCGCTGGCGGTGTTGATCTGGCGGGCCAGATCCGAGGAGTTGTTCATCATCGCGACGGTGAACGCGCCGCCATGGTTCTCAATCGACTTCAGCGCGGAGTCCGCGGCGCTGCTGATGGTCGCCGAGATTTCGGTCGCCTTGCCGGCGATGGCGTCGATCAGCGCGCTGCGCTTGCTGTCCACAAGCTGGGCGAGCTGTTCGGTGTGTTCGCGCACGCCGCCGGTGATCGCCTCGACCTTGCCGTTGAGGGTCGAGCCGAAGCGGTCGGTCGACACCGCAATGGTCCGCTCGATCTCGGCGGAGGCCGACTTGATCTGCGAGGTCGCGCCGGTCGATGCAACGGTGAGGGTGTTCTCGGCTTCGCGGGCAGCCATCTGGACGCTGCGCTCGAGGTCGCTGGAGACGGCCTTGAGGCTGACGCTGATGTCGCCGGAGACGCCGCGCAGGTGCGCGCCGACTTCGCCCGAAATGTCACGCAGCTGGGTGCCGACTTCGCCGGAGATGTCGCGTAGCTGCGTTCCGACCTCGCCGGAAATCCCGCGGAGCTGCCCGCCGACTTCGCCGGTGATGCCGCGCAGCTGCGAGCTGACGTCGGTCGAGACGCCCTTCAGCTCGGTGCTGATTTCGCCCGAAACCGCCTTGAGCTGGTTGCTGACATCGCTGGAGAGGCTGAGCAGCGACTGCTGGGCGACGCGTGCGCCACCCTGGATGGTCGCGGTGGTGTCGGCCATCAGGCCGGTCAGCATGCGTTCGGCTTCTTCGGTGCGCGACTTGATCGTCAGCGACAGTTCATCGCTGCGCGAGCCGATCGCATCGGCGGCATGCTGGCCGCTGGTGGTGACCCGGTTGGCGGCCGCCTCGACCCGCGTATCGAGCAGGTTCTCGAACTGCGCGACGCGGGCGCTGATGTCCGAGGCGAGGGCGCCGACGTTGAACTCGAGGTTGCCCTGGAGGTCCTTGAGGCGGGACGACATGGCGCTGGCCATGGTGTCGACGCCGCTGCTCATCAGGCTCATGACCTGCGAGCCGCGCGCTTCCATCGCGTCCGCAATGGTCGCGGAACGGTTTTCGACAACCGCCACGAAGGCCGCGGCGCGGCTGTCGAAGGTCTGCACCACGGACGCGGTGCGGGTATCGACGATGTCGGCGAAGGTCGCGGTGCGGGTGTCGAGCGCTTCGTTGATCGCGTTGGTGCGGGCATCGACCACTTCGGCGAAGGCGGCGGCGCGGGTATCGAGCGCGTCCGTAATCGCGGAGGTGCGGGCGTCGACAACGGTGGTGAACGCTTCCGCGCCGTTGTTGATCCGCTCGGTGATGGCATTGGTGCGGCCGTCGATGAGATCGGCGAACGCGGTGGTGCGGCTGTCGATCGTGTCGGTGAACGCGGTGGTGCGGTAGTCAATGGATTCCTTGAACGCCGCGGTCTGGTTAGCAACCGCCTCAGCGAATTCGGCGCTGCGGGTGTCGAAGGTCTTGGCGACCTCGGCGGCATGCTCGCCGAGCGCGCCGGTGAAGGCCTGCGCACGGCTGTCGATTGTGCTGGTGAATTCGGACACGCGGTTGTCGAAGGTGCGGGCGAGCAGCTCGGTGTGATTGTCGAGCTTCGCGGTCAGTTCGACAGCGCGGCTGTCGACGGCGTCGGTGAACGCGCTGGTGCGTGCGTCCATCACCGAGGTGAAGGAGGCGGCACGGCCGCTGACCGTCTCGCCGAAGGCGGCGGCGCGGGCGTCGAACGATTCCTCGAGCGCCTTGGTGCGGTTGTTGACCACCTCGTCGAGCGCATTGACCTTGCCGAGCAGGGTGTTGTCGAGGTTGTCGATGCGGGTTTCGACAGCCGACTTGAAGCCGCCGAGGCTCTGGTCGAGCCGGGCATGCAGGGCGTCGCTGTGTGCGGTGACCCGCTGGTCGAATGTGTCAACATAGGTCTTGAGATTGTCGGCGAGGCCCTGGGTATGCGAGCCCATGCGCTCGGCGATCTCGCCGCCATAGGTCTTCACAGTGCGGTCGAATTCGGCGATGTGGCGCGTAATCAGTGCACCCAGCGTGCCGCTGTCGCGAGCGAAACGCTCCGCCAGTTCGGCGCCCTGTTCCTTGACGAGGCCGTCGAACAGGCTGAGCTGGTTGCTCAGCGTCTCATGGGCGCTTTCGGTCTGGGTGACGACCTTCGTCACCAGCGTGCTGATGGTCGCATCGAGGGCTTCGCCAGCCTTGTCGCCGCTGGTCAGCACGCGATCAGCCAGCCGGTTGCCGGCTTCGTCGATCTGCTCGGAGAGGGCGGCGCCGCGGGTATCGAGTTCCGTCAGCAGGTTGTCGCTCGAATTCTTCAGCGAGTCGAAGATGCGTTCGGTGCGGTCCGCGATGCTGGTCACGACGTCTTCCGAACGCGTCATGATACCTTCGACGATGCCGGTCGAGCGCTGCTCGAAATCGCCGGTGATCTTGTCGAGGCGCTCGTTCAGCGAGTCGTGCACGCGGTCGGCGAGATCGGCAAATTCCTCGTGGACGTGGCCGGTCTTGAAATTGAGGCTGGCGGTCAGCTTCTCGCTGGCGTCGAGCACGGCGGCCGCGGTCTGGGTCGAGGCTTCCTCGAGGCGGTCGAGCAGATCGCCGCCGCGTTCGCCGAGCGCGATGATCATGTTGTCGCCGGCGCTGGAGAGCGCGCGGGTGATGTGTTCGCTGCGCTCTTCAAGCGCGCCGGTGATGCTGTTGGCGACTTCATCGACGCGCGATGCGATGGCGTCGCTGATCAGGGCGATGTCCTGACGCAGATCAATCTGCACGCCGGAAATGGCGTTGCGCACCTGTTCGGCCTGGCCGACGAGGTTGTCGCGCTGAACAGCGATGTCCTGGAGCAGGGCGCGGATGCGCACTTCGTTGTCGCTGTAGGCGCGCTCCAGCGAGGAGACTTCGTTGGCGACCAGCGCCTCGAGTTCGCCGGCACGGGCAATGGCGCGCTCGACGCCGTCGCCCATGGCGGCGACTTCGCGGCGGATCGCCTGACCAACGCTGACGATGGAGCCGTTGGCGACGTGTTCGGGTTCGGAGAACCGCACGGCCATCTGCGCCATGGACTGAGCGATCATGCTCATTTCCTGGCTGCGCCAGGCCATGCCGGCAATGAAATAGAACAGCAGCAGCGGTGCAACGAGAACGGCAAGCAGGCCGATCATCGCCAGCACGCCGGCGCTGCCCTGACCGATGACGGTTTCGAGTGCGGGCAGGAAGGCAAAGGCGATGAAGCCGACGCCGGCAATCCACAGGCCGGAGAACAGCGTGGCGACGGTGTAGGCGTTGCGGCGCGGGCGGCCCTTCTGGATCGCCTGAAGGATGTTGCCGATGGTCTCGCGGTCGTCGTTTGCGGGAAGGCGATCAAAGGCAGGCGCGCCGAGATCGGGCTGGCGCAGGTCCGCACCGCGGCTGACGCCGCCGAGCGAAGGCTCATTGTGCAGGGAGTTGTCCCGTCCGCCGTCGGACTGAGGCAGGTCGCCGATGTTCAGAGCTTCCTCGATTGCCGAGAGAGCGACTTCGGTTGGATCCTTGACCTTCGGATTCTTTGCCATGTGTCCCGCACGCCTTTACTTTTTCGCATTCGCAGATGGCTGGCGGCTTGGGCCGCGCGCCGTTCGAATGTTGCCCCGATACCGTCGGTCGACAGCCAGTAGCGTCGCCGATTTGTCCCGCCGGTTCTCCCGCACTTCCACAAACATCCTATTGGCTCGGTCGTTCGAATGAAATGGCAGGAGTTAATTCATTTTTAATCATCGTTAACGCGGCGAGGGTTAACGCTTTCAGAAATCAACAGTTTTCAAAAGCACTTTGGTATTTCTAGGCGGCGGCACGGCAAAAACATGGCTAAATGGTGGCAAATAGCTGATACGTTTCGTTAACCATTCATGTGATTGCCTGCGGTATTCCAAGCCGGTTGATCCGGCGTTTGCAGTCACCCCGGATGGGCCATGTCACTTAACCTGGAGCGGTTGAACTGGATGCCGTCGCCACCGCTGGTTCCGGAAGATTCCGCCATCGACATTCAGCATCTGGGGCGCATGACGCTCGGCGAAGCAGCGCTCGAGGCTGAAGTGCTCGCGCTTTTCTCCGCCCAGAGCGGGGAGATTGTCACCCGCCTCAAGACCAGTCCGCCCGATGCAGCCGCGCTGGCGCACACGCTCAAGGGCTCTGCACGGGCTATCGGTGCTTTCCGGGTCGCGGAAGCGGCCCTCGGCGTCGAGGCGGCGATGAAAAACAACGGCGACCTCGGAGAGGCGATCGCGCTGCTTCAGCAGGCGGTCACGGAAGCCCAGGAAGCCATCGGTCGGATGCTGAAGCGGTCCTGATCCGCGCTGTCCTGCGCCGCTTTTGTCTGCTGCGGCGCTGGCGTCCCCCGGATTGACCCGTTATACGACTGCTCAATCTGAATTATCCGGGCAGCTCGACAATCATGGTCAAAATCAACTTCACCGATCACGCAGGCACCACCCGTTCCGTGGACGTGGAGGCCGGCGCGACCGTCATGGAAGCGGCGATCCGCAACGCGATTCCCGGAATCGAAGCCGAATGCGGCGGCGCCTGCGCCTGCGCGACCTGCCATGTCTATGTTGATGAAGCCTGGCGCGAGAAGGTTGGCTCGCCGACGCCGATGGAAGAGGACATGCTCGACTTCGGTTACGACGTACGTCCGAATTCGCGTCTGTCGTGCCAGATCAAGGTGACCGCCGAACTCGACGGACTTGTGGTGTCGACGCCCGAGCGTCAGGCGTAAAGTCGTCGTCGTCCGGCGCGGCTGAATCTTCATCGGTCCGCGCCATCTGTCTTCCGGCAATGCTCCATTCGATCAGTGCCGTCACCGTCCCGACGGCGAACGCCGCGGCGACGATGCGTCCGTCCGCGCCCATCAGCAGCGCAACGAGACCGAAGATCCAGATCGCAGCGGTGAGCCGGAGCGCAATGGCCAGCGATGAGGGCAAGTCGTTCACGGCCGCGCACTCAGAACGGAACTGATGCGCGGGCGCGATAGGTCCAGAGGGCTACGCCACTGCTGCTGCCGAGTCCGCCGCGCTCTGCTCCGACAGAAATCTGCGCACCGTTGCTGAGCTTCGCGTTCACCCCGCCCGCCGCGCGCGCCGACCAGCCATCGAGCATAACGGCTGAGACGGTTGCGAGGCTTGCTGCCGGAACAGACACTGTATCGCCGTTGAAGTAATAGTCGCCGTATATTCCGACATACGGGGCGAGCGCGATCGATGACCACATCATCGGATAGGCGAGCTTCAACCCCGCGCTGGCGCGGCCGGTGGAGAAGTCGCGCGCGGCTTGCTGCGTGCCGAGCGTATCGGTGTAGGCGTTCTCATGCTCCCACAGCGCATAGATGCGCGCGGATGGCTCGATCTGAAAACCATGGCTTTCATAGGTGCCTGTCAATCCGCCGGACACCAGCCAGCGGTTGCCGTTGAATGAACCGGCGGCAGTGCCTGCGGTTCCGTCATAACCGATGCCGGAATAGCCGACCGCTGCATCGAAGCGGATTTTTTGCGTGATCTTCCAGCCGAGATAGCCGCCCGTTGTCCAGCCATCGCCCTTCAGTCGCCCCTGCAATTGATCCGAACGATAATCGAAGGTCTCGTAACCGCCGAATGCGCCGATCAGGAAGTTTGGCGCGAGCTTGCGCGTGAGACCGGCAACCACGTTGATCTGGTTGCCGTAGAGCGTCGACGTCCCGATGCCGTTGCCTGAGCGGTCGAGCGTCGTGCCGCGCACTTCGGCCCAGCCGAGCCATTCCTTCTGTTCGGTGAAGCGCGGCGGCGCTTTGGTAGGGCCGGCATAGGCGAGGGCACCAAAGGCATCGTTCACCCGGGATTTATCAGCGGCCATGCCGAACGGTGCCGCGGAACTGACCTTTGCGGAAGCTTTCGGATCGTCATTGCTATCGGCGGAAAAATTGAAGCGGATGCCTGAATTGTTCGGCGCGACGAGTGAGCCGCCGCCGTCGCTAAAGCCTTCCGAGATCGCGTTGTCGATGGCACCCGAGATCGCCTGTCCGGAGAACTGACTGACCACCGGCGTCGCCATCGCCTGAAGCGCGCGCAGCTTCAGACTGTCCGCAGGAATGTTGACCGACTGCACCAGCGGCGAAGACGTGCCGCTCGTAAAGCCAGGACTGCCGCCGTAGGTCGCGGTGATGGTGTGACTGCCCAGCGCGAGCGATGTGGTGGTGAATGTGGCGACGCCTGCAGCCACGGTGGTGCTGCCGAGCGTCGTTGCGCCGTCCATGAAGGTGACGGTGCCGGTGGTCGGCGCGCCAGCACCGCTTGTAATGGTCGCGGTAAATGTCACCGGCTTGCCCACGTCGCTCGGATTTTGCGACGACGCCAGCGTTGTCGTGGTGGTGGACAGGCTGATGGTCTGGGACAGGGCGGAGGATGTCGAACCGTTGTTGTTGGCGTCGCCACCATAGACGGCGGTGATGGAATGTGGCCCCGCGGACAGGGCCGATGTCGAGAAGGTGGCGCTTCCTGCCGATATGATTCCGGAACCAATCAGCGTTGCGCTGTCAAAGAACTGCACCGTCCCGGTGGGATTCGTGCCGGTGACCGTCGCGGTGAAAGTCACCGATTGTCCGAACGGACTTGGGTTTGCGCTGGAGCCCAGTGTGGTGCCCGAAGTTCCCTGACTGACCGTGACCGGAAAGGTGGGAGCTGCGTTGGTGTAGTTGGTGTCGCCGCTATAGGTCAGGGTGGCGGTGAAGTTGTTCGCGACCGTATAGGTATGCGTCGTGCTGGCCGTGCCGCTGCTCAGCGTCAGGACAGCGTTGGAAGAGCCGTCGCCGAAATTGATCGTCGCAGTGCCGGTCGGGGTTGGCACTCCCGACGCGCCCGTCACCGTTACCGAGAATGTCGATGACTGGCCGACAACGGCCGGTGATGGGGTGATGCTGAGACCCGGCGAACTCGTGGCCTTGTTGACGGTTTGCGTCATGCTGGCGGAGCTTGCGACATAGTTGCTGCCGTCGCCGCCGTAATTCGCGGTCACGCTCTTGCTGCCCGCTGTCGCATAGGTGTGGCTGATGGATGCCGTGCCGCCGCTGAGTGTGACGGGCGTCGCTGCTGTTCCGTCGCCAAAGTCAAAGGTCACGGTGCCGTTCGGAGTGCCGTTGGACGCGGTGCCGGTCATATTGGCGGTGAATGTCACCGATTGCCCGGCGATGCTCGGACTTCCGCTGCTCTGGATTTCCGTCAGGCTGGCGTTGGCCGGTCCCGGCGTGCACGTGACGGTGATCCAGTTCGAAGCGCCGCCGGAGCCATTGTTGTAGATGTAGGCGACAATGGTGGACTCGTTGCCCGCTGCAGTGAGCGTGAAGGTGGAGAAGTTCGCCGGGTTGCTTCTTTGCGCGCTCCCCTGGCTGCCGTCTGCAAACACCAGATAGACGAGGCCCAACGTGCCGTCATTGGTGCGGGATGTGGTGGTCAGCACATCGCCGGGTGCGAAACGCTTGCCTGTAATCGTTCGCGAAGCCATCGGTGTTGAGGTGGAGGCAGAGAGGTCGAGTTCACCGGCATTGACCGCGTCGCAGCCTGCCGATGCCCATGCGTTCGAGACCGCCGATACGGCCATAAGGCCACCCGCCAACAGCGCGAACGCGGCTCGTTTGATCGCCGCAACTCGTCCAACGCTTGCCATTCCCCACCTGTCGCCCAAGCTCTGTCGCCAACCGGGCGACAGAAATCCCTTCGCGGACCTGTGGCAGATCGGCGGCGAGCCGTCGTCTCATTGCGCGCAGAGTGCCTTGAATGAGGCGGGGAAAGCCGAATCTTTTCAGATCAGTGGCTGTCGGGTCACAACGGGACAAGAGGGAAATTTTTAGGTGATGAAAGTATCGCTGAAAAAGTTAAGCGAGCATTCTTTCGTCATGAAAACTGTTGCAGAGCCCGGCATAAAGCGGGCGCAGCTTTCATGCGTGATGTCTCATATCCGCGGAATATCGTCTTCTCATTGCGCGCAGGGTCTGTTTTTTATCTGCGCAACCTGCGGGCGCGAATGCCGCACATTTCACGCGTTGAGCGAGGCCATCCGCACATCGCCGGGCGTCATGCCGAACGTCGAACGAAACACCCGGTAGAAGGTCGCGATGCTGTCGAAGCCGCAGGCATAGGCGATGTCGGCGACCGAGTGCGCAGGCAAGGCCGCGAGCCGGCGCCGTGCTTCCTTCAGGCGCATTGCCGTCAACGTGCGCGCAAACGAGAAGCCCGTCGGCTCGAACAGCACATGGACCTGACGCAGCGAGATGGCGAGTTCGGCGGCGACCAGCGCGGGCGTCAGATCGGGACGATGCAGGTCGCGTTTTATGATGGCGCGGGCCGCATGGAGATAGCCTGCGCGCAGCGCGGCGCGGCTTTCCGGAAATCCCGGCGAGAGGCGATGGCGTGCCAGCAGCGCCAGCCGCGCGATATGCCCGACATCTTCCTCAGGCGAGGGCGTGGGGTCCTGCCGATCCGCCAGTGCAACGAACATCGCAGCGATCAGACGTGTCAGTCTGGTGTTGCCGGGAAGCGGGCCGGGAGCGAGATCGTGCGCCCGTGCGCCGAGCAGGATATTGTCCGTGAGCGGTATCTTCAGCGTTCGGAAATGAAAACCGTCGCTGCGTTCCGGTGTCCCCATGAACGGCTGATCGGAATGGCTGACTGTAAAGTCGCCCTCGCGGACGCGGTGAACCCGGCCACGTCCGATATCCATGTGGCCCGGTCCGCGGATCTGATACCCGATGCTGAGGCTGTTGCTGGACACGCGCGCGATGTCCGCCTTGGTGCGGCCGACGCGATATGATGACGCGGTCATTTCGGCGAGGACTGCATTTCCGACCGGGATCGCGGAAAAGCGTCCCTGGAAAAGGGCGCGGCGCTCGCGCTCCAGTTCGATGGTGACACCGAACAGGTTCTTGCCCCGCACCTCGCACCAGTGATCGAAGCGGTCTTGCGGACGCAGGTCGTCGGTGGAAAAGCTGATCATGCGTGCCGCGTGATGAAGGCCGGAATGGCTTCAGAATGATGGGGCGGGGACGGGTTGTCCAGTCACGACGCTGGAGGAAGTCTGGCTGTCCTGACATCGCCGGGTGTGACGCCATGGGCCGTTCGAAACGCGCGGTAGAATGTGGCCAGGCTGTCGAAGCCGCAGGCATGGGCGATGCCGGTGACCGGCATTGCCTGCGCCGATTGCAGTAGCCGGCAGGCTTCCGCAAGCCGCATCGCATTCAGCGTTCGTGAAAAACTCATGCCTGTCGGCTCGAACAGAACGTGCAACTGCCGCACCGAAATTCCGAGCGTGGCGGCGACGATAGCCGGAGACAGACCGGGCTTGTGCAGTTCGCGCGTCAGAATTTCGCGCGCGGCTTGCAGGAATCCGAATCGTAGCGCGGCGCGGCTGTCCGGCGAGCCCGCCGGAACGCTGCCGCGCGCCAGCAGCGCCAGTTGCGCAAGATGTGTGACCGCCAGGTCGCAGTCCGCTTCGGGATTCTTCGTGGCCTCTGCGGCGAGCGCCGCGACGGCTGCGGAGATTACTTTCGCAAGGCGGGGATCGTTGTGCAGCGGCGACGGCGCAAGGTGAAGCGCGCCGCTGCTTGCGTGCATGTCCCGGCCGGTCAGCGGGATCTTCAGAATGCGCAGGTCGAAGCCATCGGCGGTGAGGGGACGCGTCAGATACGGCATGTCCGTGTGGCTGATGGCGATGTCACCGGTCTGTACCACGAATTCGCCGCCGTTGCGGCTGCTGAACCAGCTTGCGCCGCCGGTCTGCTGATAGATGCAGAGGCTGTCGCTCGATGCGCGGGAGATGTCGCTGGCGCTGCGTGTCACGCTGTAGGGCGACGCCTGCATTTGACTCAGCGTTGCGCTGCCGACCGGGAGCGCGGTGAACCGTCCCTGAAAGTGCTGCCGCGCGTCCTGCTGCAGCGAGATCGTCACGCCAAACAGGTTGCGGGCGCGCACTTCGCACCAGTAATCGAACCGCTCGTGCGGGCGCATGTCGTCGGTCGAAAAGGTGAGCATGACGGATGGCGTCCGTTCGCCTTGGAATTCCATCTGGAGCTTTAGAGCCAGACGGAAGCCGCGGCAACACCAATCACGGAATGGAGACGGCCGGAGGCTGGAGCATCCACGGCTGAAACCGTTCGATGATTTCGGGTGTCAGCGACGTCGGCTTGCGCGTCTTGGCGTCGACCAGAACGGTGACGGCTTCAGCCGATGCGGTGCAAACGTCGCCTGCGAATACCACCTGCTCGAATGTCGCCGAGGTGCGGCCGAGCTTCGATACCCCGATGCCCAGTTCGAAGCTGCCGGGCCAGTGCATTTCGGCGCGGAAGTCGATGGCCAGATGCACCAGCATCCAGCTCAGGCCCTTCGGCATCAGGCCGCGGTCGCCGCTGCGCAGCAGGGTGACGCGCGCGGTCTCGAAATAGGTCGAATACACGCCGTTGTTGACATGCTTGTTGGGGTCGAGGTCGCCGTAGCGGACGTTGTCGCTCAGGCGGAAGGGGTAGTCTGCAAGCCTGAACTGGCGTTTCTGGCGGGTCGGTGCATTCACGTCGGCGATCTCCGGTTTGAGACCTGCATAGCGGGAAAAGTCACCGCCTCACAAGGCACGGGAATGGCTGACAGGGGCCGAATATGACTTCCCCGAAGGGGCCGGTTTGGCTAGACAATTTCCCCGAAGGCGGCACTTTCCACTTCCCGTCCGCTCATTCTTTCCTGTCACAACCGGAACGCCCATGACCGAACCGATCAAAACCGATGTCCTGATTATTGGTGCTGGCCCCTGCGGCCTGTTCGCCGTGTTTGAACTCGGCCTGCTCGACATGAAGGTGCATCTGGTCGACATCCTCGACAAGCTCGGCGGCCAGTGCGCGGAGCTTTATCCGGAAAAGCCGATCTACGACATTCCGGCGATCCCGATGGTGACGGGGCAGGGCCTCACCGACGCGCTGATGGAGCAGATCAAGCCGTTCAATCCGACCTTCCATCTGAACGAGATGATCGAGACCATCGAGAAGATCGGCGATCCGCTGTTCCGCGTCACCACGGATGCGGGCAAGGTGTTCGAAACCAAGGTGGTGGTGATCGCGGCAGGCGGCGGCTCGTTCCAGCCGAAGCGCCCGCCAGTGCCAGGCATCGAAGCCTATGAGGGCACCTCGGTCTTCTACGCCGTGCGCAAGATGGAGCAGTTCCGCGGCAAGGATCTCCTGATCGTTGGCGGCGGCGACTCTGCGCTGGACTGGGTTCTCAATCTTCAGCCGATCGCAAAGCGCGTCACGCTGCTGCATCGCCGCGACGATTTCCGCGCCGCACCGCATAGCGTCGACCAGATGCGCGCGCTGGTCGCCGCCGGAAAGATGGATCTGAAACTTGGACAGGTGACCGCGCTTGAAGGCGAGAACGGTGTGCTCTCCGGCGCCGTAGTCAAGGGCAACGACAACCAGACTTTCAGGGTCGATTGCAACACCATGCTGCCGTTCTTTGGTCTGACGATGAAGCTCGGCCCGGTCGCGAACTGGGGCATCAATCTGGAGAACAATTTGATCCCGGTCGATACCGAGGCGTTCGAGACCAATGTGCCCGGCATCTTCGCCATCGGCGACATCAACACCTATCCGGGCAAGCTCAAGCTCATTCTCTCCGGCTTTCACGAAGGCGCGCTGATGGCGCAGAAGGCCAGCCGCTACGTCTTCCCGGAAAAGCGCGTCGTATTCCAATACACGACATCATCGTCGAGCTTGCAGAAGAAGCTCGGCGTGAACTGACGCGGTATCGCTATATCGGCCGTCATTCCGGGATGCGCCTCTTGGCGCAGGCCCGGAATCCATTCTCTCCACTGTGACTCTGGATTCCGGGTTCGCGCGAAGACGCGCGCCCCGGAATGATGGTTATTGCTGACGGATTTGTTATTGCCTGACCGGCGCGATGGGCTCGCCCGTCACCGGCGCTTCCGACAATCCAAGCCCCAGCACGCTCATCGCGGCGGGAAGCGCCGCGTCCGCCATCGCGGCGTGACCCTCGGCGGTCGGATGAATCGCGCCGCCATAGACCGCCGACAGCACGCCCCATGTCGCGTCGTGAATGTCGCCGGGCTGAGTGGTCGGCGCCTTCTGTGCCTGCGGATAGGTCATCGCGGCGAAGTAGCTGTCGTTGGCATCGCGAATCCAGCGTGCGCGCGGCGAATAGGCGCGGAAGTCGCTGGCGCCTGCGCCGCAGGCCAGCGGATTGTTCGCGCCGTTGACGATGTCGGCAATAAAGCTTTCGCCGGTGGGCGAAAAACATTCGCGGTCGAACGGCGGATCGGTTTCCGCGCGCGCGCAGAAGCCGTGGTTGGAGAACGCGGCCTGATGCTGATCCACAAAGGTCATGCGGTCGCGGGCCTGATCGTTGCACAGCACGCCGCCGCTGCACTGGGCGAGCCGCTTGATCTGCGGCAGGAATTCGCTCTGCACGAAATTGGTCACATCGGCGAGCCGCTGCGGATCGGCGTTGAAGGCTGGATGAATGTCGAAGCCGCCGCGTCCGCCGGGGCACGGTGCACCGTTCACCAGTGAGGGGTTCGCGTAGGACACATAGACCACGCGCGCGAGATCGCCGCCGACGAATGGCCTCAGCGCCTGACGCAGCTTGCTGAAGTCGCGCGGCAGGCTGGTTTGCAGGACGCCGCGCGCCTCGTCGACGGAGGTGAGCACGCCGGTTCGCCGCGACAGCGCACGCTCGGTTTGCCGCTCAACAATTACGTCGGCGACGAGACCCGAGAAATCGACATCGTTCGCGCCGATCGACAGGAGAATGAGGTCGAGCTGCCGTTCGGGTTGCCGCTTTGCCGCCGCCGCCAGCGCCTCGCGCAATTCCGCGATCTGCGCGTTCACCGTGCCCTGGCAGGTCAGGCTGCTCTTGCCGACGACGCATTCACGGGCGCGCTGCGAGCCGAACATGCCCTCCGTGATGGTCGCGCCGGTGCAGGCCAGCGGCAGATAGGTCACAGCGATCTGCGGGTTCTGTACCGCCAGCGCGATCGCCATGCGGGTCTGGTAGCTGTAGAGCGAGCGGTGGCACGCAGGGTTGAACCACTGTGCGCCGGCGCGTTGCCAGTTCTGCAGGCTCGATCCGTCCGAGGTGTCGCAGGCGCGAGCGCCCTTGAAGCCGGCGCGGCCGGGGCGGAAATACATGCCGGCGGGGCCGCCGAGATAGGAGCGGAAACAGAAGCCGTCGTCGGAGAGGGTGACGGGTTTGTCCGGGTTGCCTTCGCCCGATGCAATGGAATCGCCGAGGCCCGCGATGAAAACATCGCGCACTGCGATCTGCGTCGTCACGCGCTGTGGCGCGTCCGATCCACTGGAGACATCGACGGTGACCGGCGTGGGGCGGCCGTAGCGGACGCGCAGGTTGATCGCCTCGGCGCAATCGAGGGTCGATTGCCGCGGCGGATCGCCGTCCTCAAAGGTCCATGCGCAGGTCGCGCCGACCGGCACCGCGCCGGTGAGGCGCACGGTGATCGGATGATCGAGCGGAGTGAGATAGCTTTCCTTCACGCCGTCGCGCGTGCACGGTTCGCTGACTCGTCCGGACTGGTCGATGCACAGGCGAGTCAGCGTATTGCGCGCCCAGCCGCGTCCATCGCTCTGGGCAGCGAGCGCCTGCTCGGCGGCGAGAATGCTGCGTCCGTTGAGGGTATTCACCTGAAGGGCGAAATCGCGCTCCTCGCGAAACAGACGGAAGCGGTTGCGGACTTCCCACGAAATCTGCATGTCCGTCGCAAGCTGCACGGCAGGCGCGGCGGAAGGCGGGACGATCTGCGTCTGTGCGTGCGCGCTTGCCACGCCGAGCGTTGCAGCCGAGAGAACGACGACCAGAAGTCTGGCCCTGAGCGACAGGCGAATAACGCGGATCATGCTGTTTTGAAGCCGACGGATAAGGCTAAAATGTGGGGCGCGCCGGGAACGTAAAGCACGTTCCATGTCCCCCACAAGCCACATCTTTGTGCGCGGAATTACTCCGCCGCCTGCTTGGGAGGCTGCTGCTGTTGTGACGACTGCGCGACAGCGGGCGCGGGCCGCAGCTTGCGGCTCTGCTGCCAGGGTTGGATCACGCTCAGCCACAATTCCCGGATGCCCATGATGGTGATCGAGGTGGCGAAGGGGATCAGGAAATAGAGGATGCGGAACACCAGCAGCGAGGCCAGCAACTGTTCCTTGCCCAGCATCGGCAGACCCACCAGCATTGCCGCGTCGAACACGCCGAGGCTGCCGGGCGCGTGGCTGGCGAAGCCGAGCAGCGTGGCGAGAATGAAGACGACCGACAGCGTCACGAAGTCGAGGTCGGGGCTGGAGGGCGCCAGCAGATACATCGCCAGCGCGCAGAAGCCGAGATCGATAACACCGATCACGATCTGCAGCACGGTCAGCGGCGCAGATGGCAGGTGAACTTTCCAGCCGTCCTTGCCGAGCTTGCGGCGGCCCTTGCCGGTGGCGATCCAGGCCAGATAGGCGGCGATGCCCGCGAGCAGGCCGACGCCGATCAACTGGTTGATGCTTTCGGGCAGGAGATCGATCGACGACGCGGCCGCCGGATGCCAGATCATGCCGATGCCGAGCACGAAGGTGTTGCCGAGCCAGAAGGTCAGGCCGGAGATGAAACAGATTTTTGCCACATCGATCGCGGTCAGTCCCCAGTCGGAATAAATGCGAAAACGGATCGCGCCGCCGGTGAAAACCGTGGCGCCGATATTGTGGCCGATGGTGTAACTGGTGAAGCTCGACAGCGCGGCGATGCGATAGGGCACATGCATCTTGCCAATCGTGCGGAGTGCGAACAGATCGTAGAATGTCAGGGTGAAGAACGCGCACAGAACGCACAGCGCGGCCATGGCGATCTGGCCTTGCGACTTCTCGGCGAGCGCGGTCAAAACCATCGCCGTGTCCACGCCCTTGAGGGTGCGGAACAGATGCATGATCGCGATGGTCACGATGATCAGGCTGGCGAGAATCCCGACCCGTTTCCAGCCAATTCGTTCCCTGAAAACACGCCCGAGCGTGCTCAACAATTGTTGCATTCGTCCTCCCGGCAGGGCGCGAAATATATAGAAGCCGATTGAGGCGACAGTGAGCAAGCGGCTGCGGCGGTACTCATACGCGAAATCCGGCGCGTGGAAAATAGGGTGGTTGTGCAACGCGAATGGCGGTTAACGCCGGAAAATCAAGGCCCAAGGGCCGTCATCTGCGCTTCACATTCAGCCGGATCTGGGCGATCCGGCTTCCGTTATGTGGGGAATAAGCGCGCTGTTTGAAAGCCTATGCATGGCTGTCACGTCTATCGCCGATATCGATAGGTGGGATTGGATTTTCCGGACCATCGACCAGCGCTGCGGAGAGACTTGATGCTTCGCAGGGCCATGAGGCAAAAGGCCGCGTCAACGGGTGACGCGCGATGTTTGCGTATCAGCTCCGGCGCAGCGCGAACTGTGCGCCGCAGAGCGCCATGATTGCGCCAAGGCCCAGCGCGGCGAAGCCGGCCAGTGCTCCGGAGAGGGTCGGGATCGGGCTCGGCGCGGAGGCTGCCTGTCCCGCCGCCGCCAGCATGATGACGCCGACGGCGATCAGGAATTGGCGCAGGCGCAGCGACATGCGGCCGGAGACCGCGCTGTTCATCAGCGACGCCGAAATGAAGCCTGCAAGAAACGCCACCGCGCTGATCAGCCACCATGCCAGCGCCGCGCGTGCGGGGATCAATTCCGGCACGTCGCTCCGCCACAGGTCGCCGAGATTGAGATTGAAGCGCTGGATGATGATGTGGATGCCGAGCGCAAGCAGCACGCCGAACAGGATCGATCCGGCAAGGACGATGTGGCGCGAGAAATAGGCTTGTTTTGCCATGAGGGTGTTTTGTTCGAGGAGCGCAGGCTGTTATGACTTGTAGGATAACGTTCTGTAGCCCCGCAAGATAGTTCGCTGTGAAGGATTTTCATGTTCTCCCAATTGTTCGGTGCCGGGCAACGCAGTGAGGCGAGCGGTCCTGAGGCCGCGGGCGACGGTTCGCATTATACGTTCAAGCCGTCGCTGGTCGGGAGCGCCTGGCAGTTCGATCTCACAGGCGAGGGGCTGTCCTGGCAGGAGAAGGGCAAGCATGGTGTGTGGCCGCTGGAGAAGATCGCGGCCATTCGTCTGTCCTATCGTCCGGTGTCGATGCAGTCGCGGCGGTTTCGCGCCGACATCGAGGATACGCGCGGCGAGCGCGTGACGATCTATTCGACCACCTGGCATACCGTCGCGCTGATGTCGCCGCAGGACAACGGCTACCGCGCCTTCATCGTCGAACTGCATCGCCGTCTTGCCGCCATCGGCAGCAAGGCTGTGCTGGTGGTCGGCATCAATCGCGCGATCTATGTGGCGGGGCTGGCTGTGCTGGGCGTTGTCAGCATCGCGATGCTGGGCCTGCTGATCCGTGCATTGACCACGGGGCAGTTCGCCGGTGCGCTGTTTCTGACAGGATTCGCGGCTTGGTTTATCTGGCAGATCGGCGGCTTCATGCGCCGTAACCAGCCACGCAACTACACGCTCGATGCGCTGCCCAAGGACGTCTTGCCTTAACGAGTGCGTCCTGGAAGTTCAGCTCGGCCGGGCATCGTTGGCCGGCCCGGCCAAACCTTACCGCCCGATGATGGGGATCACTGGCGGCGCGCGGACCATAGCCGACAATCGAGCCGCAGAGAAGCAAGGCTGCGTGATCAAATTTGCTTTAGTGCCGCACTACGAGCACTGAGCATTTTGCATAGCGGACGACATGCCCGGCGTTCGAGCCGAGAAAATAACTCTGCATCGAAGGCCGATGCGAGGTCATGACGATCAGATCTGCGCCGATGTTGGAAGCTTCCTCCAGTACCTCGTGGTAGATGCCGCCCTGCCGCACGACCACCGAAATGCGCCGGCTCTCGATTCCCGATTCGCGCGCGACGATGGCCAGTGCTTCTTCCGCCGATTGCCGCTGCTGGCTGTCGAAATCGGGCGGCACATATTCCGCCAGCATCACCGGCGTGATCGGCATCACATTCACCAGCCGCACCGTACCGCCCGAGGATTTCGACAGCGAAGCCGCCGTCTCGATGGCAGGCTTGGCGAGATCGGTGTCGGCAAGGTCGATGGGGACGAGGATGGACTGAAACATCGGTCTCTCCATGTGCTGGAGCGATGACGATGAAGTCCCCGGCGGCAGGACGCAAGATCGGCCGGTGCCGCAGGTTATGCTTCGCCCGACGCTTCTCTCAACAGTTTGGGACTGGCAAACCGCGCGAGCTGGCCGCCGCGGAAGCCGATGTCGTCCCAGTCGTCGATCTTGAAATCGATCACGGCGACGCCGGAGGTCGGCAGGTTGGCATCGAGCGCCCGCCGTCCGGCCGCATCGCCGCCTGCGATCAGCGCCAGCGCAAGTTCATGCAGGCCGGGATTGTGCGCGATGATCATCAGGCACTTCGGATCGGCCTTCGCCGTGCCGTGAATGGCTCTCAGCAATTCCGAGGGATCGGCGCCGTACAATTCCGGCAGGTGACGTGCGGGCGCGGATGGTATCGCAGGGCGCACCAGTTCCCAGGTCTCCTGCGCGCGTGCGGCATCGGACACCAGCACGAGGTCGGGACGATAGTTCTCGGCCGCGAGCCAGCGGCCGATCTCCGCGCCGTCATGATGCCCTCGCTCGTCGAGACGGCGATCATGATCCTTGCCGGAAGGGGCGTCCCGCTCGGTTTTGGCATGGCGAAGCAGGATCAGGCGGCGCATATCGTCATCTCGTTCAGGAAAACAGTGTCACCATCGGATACGGGACACTCGTCACGGCTCCGAATAGTGTACAAGCTTACGCAGAACCTGTGACGGGCGCGAGTGCCGTTACACCCAGAAAACAAATGTGTCACGGCCTGCGATTTCCGGAACATGGGCATGGACGAATCTTCTGAAATTTCCGCAGACATGCCGGTCCGTCAGGGGCTGACCTTCGATCTCGATGTCGATATCTGCGTGATCGGGGGAGGGCTGGCCGGCCTTACCATGGCGCTTGAATCGGCCCGGCAGGGCGCGAGCGTGGCGCTGCTCGAGGGCCGCACCATCGGCTGGAATGCTTCAAGCCATAACCTTGGAACCGTGATGCCCGGATTCGGTGTCCCGGCCTCCGACCTGATCGAGCGTGTCGGTTTCGAGGATGCGCGTGAACTCTGGACGCTTGCGCAGGAGGGCGCCGACTATGTTCGCGCGACCGCCGCGCCGATGCCAGGCATCGCGCTGAGCGAAGGCGCGCTGGAAGTCTCGCACGTCGATGCGGGCGACGAACTCATCAGCCAGTTGCAGACGATGGGCGAGGATTTCGGCACCGAGATCGAAGGCTGGCAGGCCGACCGCGTGCGGGAGGTGCTGAAGACCGATCGCTACTTTCACGCCATCCATTTTCCGAAAGCGTTTCAGATCGACGCGCGGACCTATGTCCGCGGTCTTGCGGCGCTTGCGGAGAGCGCGGGCGTGCGGATCTTCGAGGATACTCCGGTGGTCAGCATCGATCCCGCGGGCATCCGCAAGCGCGTGTTCACGCCGTCCGCGAAACTGCGCTGCGACTCCGTGGTGCTCGCGGGCAACGCGCATCTCGGCGCCCCGAGCCAGCGGCTGACCGCGACGCTGTTGCCGACCTGGCGCTATGCGGCATTGACCGAGCCGCTCGGCACGCAGCTCCTGCACACCGTTGTGTTTCGTGGATCGGTGATCGACAGCCACGGCATCGATCATTTCCGCGTCGTCGATGGCGACCGCCTGCTGTGGTCCAGCCCGGAGACGACATGGCAGGGCGATCCGCGGCGTTACGCGAAGCGCATTCAAAGTCGCATTGCCGCGACTTTCCCCGAACTGGGACTGGTGACCATCGCGGACAGCTGGAACGGCATGTTCGGCCAGACGGTGCATGGCATGCCGCAGATCGGCGAGCTTCAGCCGGGGCTGTGGGTGCTTAGCGGCTTCGGACGTCAGGGGCTGAACACGACGGCGATGGGTGGCCAGCTTCTGGCGCGGAGCATTCTCGCCGGCGACGACCGCTGGCGGCTGTTCTCGCCGTTCGAACTGGTCTGGGCCGGAGGATCGGCCGGACGCATCGCAGGGCAAGCCATCGATATGTGGACGCGCAGCCATTCCGCCGCAGCCGGTGCGCTGTCGCGGTTCAGGGAGCGCGCGCGGGAGCGGGAACTGGCGCGTGAATACGCCCGCGAAGCGAGGATCGCCTCCGCCAAGGCTCAGGCTTCGATTGCGCGGCAGCATGCGTCGGCGGCGATGCATGACGAGCGCCGCGGGCCCGGCGCGTGAGCGAATAAATCCGGCGGGCCGGGGTTATTGCTGACATATGTCCGTTACGGGCCTTGCGGCTCGCGTGAAAGTGAGCAGGCCGGAACCGCAATGCCGTAACTTTTGGCGACAGGGACCGTAGATCGTGATGGACAGCCTGTTTTCCGATGTGCACGGAGCTTTGACCATGATCGACCGCCGTATCCTGCTTGCATCCGCGACAAGTCTCGCCGCGTTTTCCGCCTTCCGCTGGCTTGGCCTCGGCAGCGCCAGCGCAGGCGAAAAATCCACCGAGAAGTTCGAGATCGAGAAGACGCCGGAGGAGTGGAAGAAGCAGCTTTCGCCCGCCCAGTATAATGTGTTGCGCGAGGCGGGGACCGAACGGCCCTTCACCAGTCCGCTGAACAAGGAAAAGCGCAAGGGCACCTTTGCCTGCGCCGGATGCGATCTGCCGCTGTTCGCGTCGGAGACCAAGTTCGAGAGCGGCACCGGCTGGCCGAGCTTCTATCGGGCGCTGCCCAACTCCATTGTCGAGAAGACCGACCGTACCTTCATGATGGTGCGCACCGAGACCCTGTGCCGCCGCTGTGGCGGCCATCTCGGCCATGTGTTCGACGACGGCCCGAAGCCCACCGGACTTCGTTACTGCATGAACGGGCTGGCGCTGACGTTCAAGCCGGCGGAGGGCGGGGCGACCTGAGCCGCGCGGCAATTCTTGCCCCGCTAGGCAATTGTGCCCCGGTCATCGCACCGGGGCATTTCATTTAAGATGTTGATTTTACATAGCAAACGCTGTTGGCACGACGTTTGCGAACTCCTCTTCGACTGCGGCCGTGACTCTTGGCACCGGCGGGCCGCCCGGATTGAAGCTGGAGACAATGTAATGGGTATCTTTGGAGCTCTCACCACGTCCGTCGCGGGTCTTCGTGCTCAATCCTATGCGCTGGAAAACATCTCCGGCAACATCGCGAACTCGCAGACCACGGCGTTCAAGCGCATCGACACCAGCTTCCTCGATCTCATTCCCGAAACCGGCGTGAACGATCAGAAGGCGGGCAGCGTTACCACCGCCTCGCGCGAAACCAACACGGTGCAGGGCGACGTGCAGAGTGCCGCCGTCTCCACCTACATGGCGATCAGCGGCGACGGCTTCTTCGTGGTGCAGAAGCCCGGCAGCTTCACCGACAACAACCCGATCTTCAACGGCGTCGACAATTATACCCGGCGCGGCGACTTCACACTCGACAAGAACGGCTATCTGGTCAACGGCTCGGGCTATTACCTCGAAGGCATTCCGATCGACCCGACCACCGGCAACGTCACCGGCAGCAACCCGCAGGTGCTGAAGTTCGGCAGCGACTTCCTGCCCGCGCAGCCGACCACCACGGTGACCTATCGCGCCAACCTCGCGTCATATCCGCTGACCACCAAGCACGACACATCCATTCCGGGCTCTGAACTGCTGAACGTCGGCGACTTCACGGTCAATCCCAGCACGGTGGGCACGCCGCCGCTGCCGTATCTCGACAACGCCACCAGCGGCGCATCGGTCAACAGCGCGCTGACCACCCCGACCAAGATCAACGGTTCGACCGCACTGTCGGGCGGCGCGAACACCAACTCTCTCTCGGTGAGCTTTGCGGTCGGTGACACCATCACTGTGAACGGCAACACCATCACCTTCACCGCCTCGGGCGGCCTTGACGACGCCAATAACATTCCTGTCGACAGCACCGTCGATCAGCTGCTGGACAAGATCGACGGCCTGAGCGGCAACTCGTCGCTGTCATCGACCGTGACCAACGGTTCGGTCGTGCTGCATACCGGCATCGTGAACAATCTCACGGTCAGCTCGAGCAACGCGACAGCCTTCGCGGCCCTCGGCTTCTCCGGCCCCGTTGCTGTCAATCGCCTGGGTGGCGGCACGGCCGGCGCCGGAACGGTGGTCGGCTCCGATTCCGCAACCTTCATCTCCGAGTCGATTTCCGGCGGCGCGACCACCGGCTATGACATCTCCGGTTCGCCGGTCAGCATCCAGTTCCGCTGGGCCAAGATGGATTCGTCGACGCTTGGCCCCGGCCACACCGACAAGTGGAATCTGTTCTATCAGGTCGATCCGAACGCTACCGGCGCGGCGACGGCCTGGCAGAACGTCGGCACCGATTTCACCTTCAGCGCGAACGGCCAGCTCACGCCGGCGATCGCTTCGGTGACGCTGACCGCACCGACCATCAGCGGCATCACGCTCGGCGACATCACCGTCAACTTCGGCGTCAGCGGCCTGACCTCCTTCGCTGATGCCAACGGCAATGCGCAGGTGAACGACATTCACCAGGACGGCTTCCCCGCCGGTTCGCTGCAGACGGTTTCGATCGGCGACAACGGCCGCGTGGTGGGCAACTATTCGAACGGCCGCAACATCGATCTTGCGCAGATCGTGCTCGCGACATTCAACGGCGCGAACTTCCTCAAGCGTATCGACGGCGGCGCATTCCAGGTGACCGACCAGTCCGGTCCGGCGATCTTCGGCAAGGGCGGCACCATCACCGGCTCCGCGCTCGAAGGATCGAACAGCGACATCGCCGATGAGTTCACCAAGCTGATCGTGACGCAGCAGGCCTATTCGGCCAACACCAAGGTCATCACCACCGCGAACCAGATGGCGCAGGATCTCCTGAACGTCCTGCGATAGCCGCTTGAACGTATCGTCGCGTGACGCGACCTGAGATGGGCAGTTTGTTATGGGTCTGAGCCAAGCTCTTTCAACGGCGATGTCCGGCTTGCGGGCGAACCAGGCGGCGCTGTCGCTGGTTTCGTCCAATGTCGCGAACGCGGAAACACCGGGTTACGTCCGCAAGACGTCCAACCAGGTGCAGATGGCGACCGGCACCGGTGTCCAGACCATCGGCGTCAATCGCACCCTCGACGAATACATCCAGTCCCAGCTGCGGACCGAAACCTCCGGCGCGACATATGCCAGCACACGCGCGAGCTTCCTGAACAATCTGCAGAGCATCTATGGCGATCCGGATTCGTCATCGACGCTGGAAGCGACGTTCAATGCGCTGACATCCGCGCTTCAGGCGCTCTCCACCAGCCCGGACTCGCAGTCGGCGCGGATCGGCGTGATCAACGCCGCGCAGTCGATGGCGCAGCAGTTGAACGCGACTTCGCAGGGCATTCAGGCGCTGCGCAACAGCGCCGAACTCGGCCTGACCAACTCGGTTTCGATGGCCAACAATGCGCTGGCGCAGATCGCGAACATCAACAAGCAGCTTCAGGGCAGCGTCGGGCAAAGCGCAGCGACCGCCGCGATGCTCGATCAGCGCGACCAGTATATCACGCAGCTGTCGCAGCTGATGGATGTGCGCATCGTTCCCGGAAACGGCGATCAGGTTTCCGTCTACACAATGTCTGGCGTGCAGCTCGTCGGCGGCTCCGACGCGGCGACCCTGTCGTTCAACGCACAGGGCACGGTGACGCCGAACACGCAATGGAACGCCGATCCTGCCAAGAGCACGCTCGGATCGATCACCATCACCTATGCGAACGGCGGAAGCATCGATCTCGTCTCCAGCGGATCGATCCGCTCAGGCGCCATCGCGGCCTATCTCGAGCTTCGCGACAAGTCGCTGGTGCAGGCGCAGAACCAGGTTGACCAGCTTGCCGCGGCAATGGCCAGCGCGCTGTCCGACAAGACAACAAATGGAACGTCTGCAGCGTCCGGTGCGCAGACCGGATTCGATCTCGATCTGTCCGGCCTGCAGTCCGGCAACATCATTCACCTGACCTACACCGACACGATCACCAATACGCAGCACAACATCTCGATCGTCCGTGTCGATGATCCGAGCGTGCTGCCGCTGAAGAACGATGTGACCGTCGATCCGAACGACACGGTGGTCGGCATCGATTTTTCCGGCGGCATGGCGTCGGTGCTGACGCAGCTCAATGCGGCGCTCGGTGGGGCGGGACTTCAGTTCTCGAATCCGTCGGGATCGACATTGCGCGTGCTCGACGACGGCGCGACCGGCCTGTCCGATGTCAACGCGGCGTCTGTGACGACGACAACGACATCGCTCACCAGTGGCGGGGCGGAGCTGCCGCTGTTCACCGACGGCGGCTATGTCTATTCCGGCGCTATCACGTCATTCGGTTCGCAGCAGACCGGTCTTGCCGGCCGCATCACCGTCAATTCGGCGCTGCTGGCCGATCCTTCGCGCCTGATCGTCTACGGTGCTTCGACGCCCGCTGGCGACACGACGCGTTCGGACTTCATCCTCAAACAGCTGACCTCGACCAGCTACAGCTATTCGTCGGCAAGCGGAGTCGGATCGGCCACATCGCCGTACAAGGGCACGCTGCTCGGTTTCACGCAGCAGTTCACCAGCATGCAGGGCAGCGCGGCAGCGTCCGCGCAGCAACTGTCCCAAGGTCAGGATGTAGTGCTGGCCACGCTGCAGAAGAAGATGGATTCGGTGTCGGGCGTCGATATCGACGAGGAGATGGCCAACCTGCTGGCGCTGCAGAATGCCTATTCGGCAAACGCGCGAGTGATGTCCACCGTTAATTCGATGTTCCAGTCGTTGATGCAGGTACTGTGAGGATCTCATGACCATTGAGGGCGTTAGCGGCCGGACATCGTATCTCGGTTCGTCGATCATCAATCTCAAGGCTCAGCTTGATGACCTGTCGCAGCAGCTTGCGTCGGGAAAGAAGACGAACACCTATTCCGGTCTCGGCGTCGACTCGGGTGTTGCAACAGGTTTGCGCGCGCAGCTTTCGGGTATCGCCAGCAACAACAACACCGGCACGGTGCTCAATACGCGCATCAACATTGCGAACCTGTCGTTGCAGGGCATCACCAGCGCGAGCAGCCAGGTCAAGGGAGCTGCTGCCGGCGCGACGCTCACCCTCGACAATGCGGGCAAGACCGCGGGACAGAAAACTGCGATGGCATCGTTCACGCAGGTGATCGCGCTGCTCAACACCGAAGTCGGCGGCCGTTATCTTTTCTCCGGCCGCGCGACCGATACGCCCGCCACGCAGCCTGCCGACGTCATTCTCAACGGCAGCGGAACACAGGCCGGGCTGACCCAACTGATCGATGAGCGCGCGCAGGCTGATGGCACCACAGGCCTTGGCCGCACCGTCATTTCGTCGCCGACGCCAACCTCGGTGACAATCGGCGAGGATGTTGCGGGATCGCCGTTCGGTCTTAAGCTCAGCGCCATTACATCGACACTGACGGGATCGACCGTGACAGGCCCTGCGCCTCCGGCCGCGCCTCCCGGCGCGCCCTCGGAAATGTCCGTCGATCTCGGCGCCACCAATCCATCGGACGGCGAGCGGGTGAGGTTCACCTTCACGTTGCCCGACGGAACGTCCGAGACCATCACCCTGACTGCAACGACGTCGACACCGGTTCCCGATGGCAGCTTCGCCATCGGCGCGGACTCCACGGCGACCGCCGCCAATCTGAACGCTGCGCTCAACACCGCCGTCGGCACATTGGCGAACACTTCGCTCGTCGCAGCGTCGGCAGTGGCTGCATCCGACAACTTCTTCAGCTCGTCGCCGCCGCTGCGCGTCGATACCTCGACCAATCCGCCGGTGGCGCTGCGCAACGGCACGCCGACCGACACCGTGTCGTGGTACACTGGCGAGAGCGGCACCGATCCTGCGCGCGGGACCGCAGTGGCGGGTATCGACGATTCGATCACCGTGCAGTATGGCGCGCGCGCAAACGAGCAGGCTTTTGTCGAAGCATTGAAGAACATCGCGGTATATGCCGCGGTGACGACCAATGCGAGCAATCCGAATGCGAATGCACAATTGACTGCGCTGAACTCCCGCATGGTCGATAATCTCGCGGTGCATCCAGGGCAGCAATCGATCCAGGACATCCAGGCCGACTTCGCGGGTGCGCAGGCGGCGATTCAGACGGCCAAGGAGAGGCAGACCCAGACCGGGTCCGTGGCGCAGGCGATGCTGGATACGATTCAGGGCATCGACGACAATGAAGTCGCGGCAAAGATCCTTGCGCTGCAGACCAGCCTGCAGGCGTCATACCAGACGACGGCATCGCTCTATCAGATGAGTCTGGTGAAGTTCCTTTAAGGCGCGCGGGTCCTTGCGCCCGCCCGGCCTTCTTTCTCCGATGCGAAAACGAAAAAGGCCTCCTTCTGGAGGCCTTTTCGATTTCCGCTTTGCGTGTGAATCAAGCGGCCGCGCTGTTGAAGTCGGCCTCGGCAGCCAGGCTGCGGGCCTGATCGAGGAGACCCTTCTCGTAAGCGATCAGCTTCTTGGATTCCTTGAGGGCCTTATAGTAATCGCCGCTTAAGATGTGGTTATTGATCTCGTTGATCATGCCGGCGGCGCTCGGCACCGCGCTCAGAAAGTCGCGCATGACGTCGAAATATACCGCGTGGTGGTCCTGCGGATCGTGCGCGATATACATCAACTGGACCGCCAGATAGATCAGCTTCGCCGGCGTGTCGGCGGTGTCCGGGGTCAAAATATCTTTCTCGCGCAAGACGGGCAGCCTCTCTCCTTCGATCAGGAACTTCGCGCGCTGATCGGTATTGGTGATCACACACGAGCCGACAATGATCTTCTCGTGGGGCTTGAGTTCGACCTTCAAAGCCATGGCGATTCTCCGTGCGTCCTGATTTCCAGTTTGATCCAGCCCTTGGCCGATCCTTTCGCTTTATGGTTAACGCGAGGTAAACGGCTGATCACCTCGCCGTGACGAAAGAATGTGCGATGCCCTTGCGGCATCAGCAAAATCACGGTTTCGGGCACTGCGCGCCATGCCACCCGATCCAGACACTTGGACAGGCCCGGTTCATACCTTTTTAGACTGTTGGTTCCAATGTGCGTCGGTTCGCTGATGAAATCGGCGGCACGCTTGTACACGTTGCGTCCACACCAGAAAGGTTGCGTCACATGTCTTCTATCGTTCTCTCGGCATCGGTTCGCCAGAACCTGCTCTCGCTCCAGTCGACTGCTGATCTGCTCTCGACCACCCAGACCCGCCTTGCCACCGGCAAGAAGGTCAACACCGCTCTCGACAATCCGACCAACTTCTTCACTGCCGCCGGCCTCGACTCCCGCGCCAGCGACATCAACAACCTCCTCGATGGCATCGGCAACGGCGTGCAGGTTCTGCAGGCCGCCAACACCGGCATCACCTCGCTGCAGAAGCTGGTCGATACCGCGAAGTCGATCGCCAACCAGGCTCTGCAGACCACTGTTGGTTATTCCAGCAAGTCTTCGGTCACCACGACGGCGATCACCGGTGCGACCGCCGACGATCTGCGCGGCACGGGTACTCCGGCTGTGGCCGCGACCGCTGGCGCTCTGACCGCCGGTGCGTTCTCGACCATCGACGTCTCGGGCACGGGTTCGGCTGCCGTTCCGGCAACCGCTGCCACGACCTTCACCGGTTCGGGCTTCTCGGCGCTTGACGTCTCCTCGGGTTCGGTCACCTTCAGCTTGAAGGTTGACAACGGCTCCGCCACAACGATCACGATCGACGCTGCTGCGGTCACTGCCTACACCGGCGGCGGCGGTACGCTGTCGGGTACGGCTGCTGCGCTGACCGCGCAAGACGTTGCAGACCTCGTGAACGATCAGTATGGCAGCAACGTTGTGACCCTCAACGGCGGCCAGCTCGAGATCGCTTCGGCGACCACGGGTGCGACCTCGGAAGTCACGATCTCCGGCTACACCAGCACTGCCAACGGTGGCGTCACCGGCCTTGCCGACACCACCAGCACGGGTACCGCTGGTTCGGCTGCTGTTCCGGCTGCTTCGCAGACCTTCACTGTTGCGGTTGACGGCGGTTCCGCCCAGACCGTGACCCTGAGCGCTGCGGCGATCACGACCTATAACACCGCTCACTCCTCGGCCACGGTGAACGCCGCTGCCCTGAGCGCTGCGGACGTTGCTGCTGTCATCAACAGCCAGATCACCGGTGCGACGGCTTCGGTTGTCGGCGGTGCGCTGACCTTCACTTCCAGCTCGACCGGCACGACATCGAACGTCGTGACCTCCGCCGTGACCACGGCTGGCGGTGCGACCGGCTCGACGGGCGTGACCTCGGCCACCGGTACCGCTGGTGCGGCTGCTGTTCCGGCCAGCTCGCCGCTTGGCGGTCTGACCCTCGACATCGCTTCGACCGGCGGTGGCACTGCTACCTCGATCGTCTTCGGCGACGGCACCGGCGGCACTGTGAAGACCCTGAACCAGTTGAACGCTGCTCTCGCGGCGAACAACCTTCAGGCATCGCTCAGCACCGACGGCAAGATCACCATCACCACCTCGAACGACTACGCTTCGGCCACGATCGGTGCGATCACCGGTACTGCGACGAACGCTGGTAACGCGTTCGTTGGTGCAACGGGTGGCGCTCCGGTTGTTGACGCGGTTGCTCAGGCCACCCGCGCGAATCTGGTGACGCAGTACAACAACGTCATCGACCAGATCCGCACGACGGCTCAGGACGCGTCGTTCAACGGCGTTAACCTGCTGAACGGCGACCAGCTCAAGCTGGTGTTCAACGAAACCGGCAAGTCCACGCTCTCCATCACCGGCGTGAACTTCAACCCGGCTGGTCTCGGCCTCGGCAGCCTGACTGCTGGCACCGACTTCATCGACAACGCTGCGACCAACAAGGTCCTCGCGTCGCTGAACGATGCCTCCAGCACGCTGCGCGGCCAGGCTTCGGCCCTCGGTTCGAACCTCTCGATCGTGCAGATCCGTCAGGACTTCTCGAAGAGCCTGATCAACGTGCTGCAGACCGGTTCGTCGAACCTGACGCTGGCTGACACCAACGAGGAAGCGGCGAACAGCCAGGCGCTGTCGACCCGCCAGTCGATCGCGGTGTCCGCGCTGGCGCTGGCCAACCAGTCGCAGCAGAGCGTTCTCCAGCTCCTCCGCTAATAGCGGACAGCAAAACAAGACATCGGAACGGCGGGGGAAACCCCGCCGTTTTCTTTTTGCGCGTTTTCAAACGGATTTCGGGGCCGGAATCCTGTCAGCCGCAGAGGCGATGCCGGTGCGGCTTTACCTTTTCTTAAGGGAACAATTTAAGCCCGAGTTAACCATAATTTAAACGGTGCCTCCTAAGAATCTACGGAAAGACGGTGGTCTCAGAAGTTCGCATGCGCCGTTCCGTAGTCGGCTTTTGCTTATCAGGAAGGTACTCATATGTCCGATATCGTTCTTACGGCGTCAGTTCGCCAGAATCTGTTGTCGCTGCAGTCGACGGCTGATCTGCTCGCGACCACGCAAACCCGCCTTGCCACCGGCAAGAAGGTCAACACGGCGCTCGACAATCCGACCAACTTCTTCACGGCTGCAGGCCTCGATGCCCGCGCCAGCGACATCAACAATCTGCTCGACGGCATCGGCAACGGCGTGCAGGTCCTGCAGGCCGCCAATACCGGCATCACCTCGCTGCAGAAGCTGATCGACACCGCCAAGTCGATCGCCAATCAGGCGCTGCAGACCCAGGTCGGCTACACCAAGTCCTATGTGACGACGGCAGCCAACCCCGGCGCGAACGGCTCGAACATCCTCGGCACCTCGACCGCGGCGACCGCCGGCACCGTCAACGCAGGCGCCTTTACGCCGGTCAACGTCTCCGGCACGGGTTCGGCTGGTTCGCCGGCGACCGCGGCCACCACCTTCACCGGCTCGGGCTTCTCGGCACTTGACGTGACCACCGGTGCCGTCAGCTTCACACTGAACGTCGATGGCGCCTCGCAGGCGGTTACGATCGACGCAGCCGCAGTCACGGCCTTCACGGGCGGTGGCGGTACGCTGACGGGCACCGCGGCTGCGCTGACCGCGCAGGACGTTGCCAAGATCATCGACTTCCAGGTCAACGGCTCCACCACGGGTACCTCTCCCGTTGCCGTCTCCGGCGGTGAGCTCCAGATCGCTTCGGCGACCACGGGCGCGACCTCGCAGGTCACCATCTCCGGTTACAACAGCACGGCAGCGGGCGGTTCGACCGGCCTTGCCGACACCACCAGCACCGGTACGGCTGCTGTTCCGGCAGTGGCTGCGGATTCGCTGTCCTTCAACGTCACAGTCGATGGTGGCGCGGCCCAGCCCGTCACCATCAGTGCGGCAACTGTAGCCGCCTACAACACCGCCAACAGCACGACGCTCAATGCGGCGAGCCTCAGCGCCGCAAATATCGCTGCGATCGTCAACTATCAGGTCGGCAGCAACGTCGCTTCGGTGACAGGCGGCAACCTCGTGTTTACGTCGACGACCACGGGTGCGGCCTCGAGCATCGCGACCAGCGCGGTGACGGCGGCGGGCGCCGCCACCAACACCACCGGCATTGCGGCTGCTAACGGCGCGGGCGCTGCGAGCAGCGGCGGATTGAACGGCACGACACTGACCATCGCTTCGACCGGCGGCGGTTCTCCGGTGAGCATCGTGTTCGGAACCGGCGTCGGCCAGGTTTCGACCATCAACCAGCTCAACGCGGCGCTGCTGCCGAACAATCTTCAGGCCAGCATCGACACCACCGGCGCGATCACCATTACCACCGCGAACGACGCGGCATCCTCGACGATCGGCGCGCTCGGCGGTTCGGCCGCTGCACCGGGCGGCATGTTCGCCGGCCTGACGATCTCGTCGCCGATTGCCGATCCGACCTCGCACGCGACGCGCGCGAATCTGGTGTCGCAATACAACAACATCATCAACCAGATCAAAACCACGTCGCAAGACGCCTCGTTCAACGGCGTGAACCTGCTGAACGGTGACCAGCTCAAGCTGGTGTTCAACGAAACCGGCAAGTCCACGCTGAACATCACCGGCGTCAATCTTGATCCCGCAGGCCTTGGCCTCGGCTCCCTGACACCCGGCACCGATTTCATCGACAACGTCGCGACCAACAAGGTGCTCGATGCCTTGAACTATGCGAGCAGCTTCCTTCGCTCGCAGGCATCGACGCTGGGTTCGAACCTGTCGATCGTGCAGATCCGTCAGGACTTCTCGAAGAACCTGATCAACGTGCTGCAGACCGGATCGACCAACCTGACCATCGCCGACACCAACGAGGAAGCGGCGAACAGCCAGGCACTGTCGACCCGTCAGTCGATTGCGGTCTCCGCACTGGCGCTGGCCAATCAGTCACAGCAGAGCGTGCTGCAGCTTCTGCGGACTTAACGAAAGACTAAGGCTTGGGACAGAAAGGCGGCGAGGGGGCATCCTCGCCGCTTTTTTGTGCCGTAAACTGTGGCTATTGCTCAGGACGGGCAGGCGCCGGATGATATGGAAGACGCACGCAAGGGAGACAGAATGTGGCCCTCAGAGTCGAACTCAAGCCGTTTGAACGCATCGTCATCGGCAAGAGCGTCATCACCAATTCGGAAACGCGCGCATCGTTTCTGATCGACGGCGAGACACCGATCCTGCGCGAGAAGGATATTCTGACCGCAGAAACTGCGAGCACGCCGGCCAAGAGAATCTATCTCTGCGTTCAGCAGATGTATCTTGAAGATGATATTCCGAAGTATCAGGATCTCTATCTCGGCTTCGTCAAGGACATGCTCGAAGCTGTGCCGAGCTCGCGCAGCCACATAGAAGCCGCAAGTAATCTTATTTTAAGCGGTTATCTTTACAAAGCTCTAAGAGAAATCAGGAAACTGATAAGCCGCGAAGACGAACTCTTGTCGAGGTAATGGATGTCCAACGCTGCCGCCCAGGCTTACGCGCGTACCGCACAAACGACCGCATCCCCTCGCGAGATCGAGGCGCAGGCCTTGCTGAAAGCGGCCAACAAGCTTCAGGACATCGTGAGCAATCTCGGCCGCACCGACGACGAATTCGCCGCTGCGCTGCTGTTCAATCGCAAGCTCTGGGCGATCCTGCTGAGCGCCGTCACCAGCGATGACAATCCGCAGCCCGTCGAAGTCCGGCAGAACATCGTCAATATCGGCACCTTCGTGCTGACGCAGACCGCCGAGCTGCAGCTCAATCCGCAGCGCGACAAGCTCAAGCCGCTGATCGACATCAATTGCAACCTCGCCGCAGGATTGTCGGGCCGCGCATAATCGGAGCAGGCGATGTCCGATATCTACAGCATCCTGCAATCGAACTACGTGGCAGTCGGTTCCAACGTGAACTATTCGAAGGGCCCGTATGTGGCCGTCGATGCCGCGAGCTATGAGGGCAACTGGACGGGCAAATACGCCAACAACGACTCGTTCAGCATCCAGGTCTCCAACGTCGTCGGCTTCCGCGCCAAGGTCCGCTACCAGAGCGGCACCACGATGAAGTATCAGGAAGTTCTGATCCGCGATAATTCATTCCGGATCGGCGACTCGAAGTTCACCCTGACCAAGCAGGGCACGGCGCAGATCAAGACTGTGATGACCAATCCCGCGACTGGCGCACAGTCGCTCGAGACAGCCTACGCCAAGCAGGGCTGATCCCGCGGGCCTGTTGCCGCGAATATCCTAAATCCTCAGATCTGTATTCCGACGCATGTTGTCTTCGCGGGCAATGTCCATTGCGCGCAGATAGGCGCGTGCGCGCAGCCGCGCTTCGTCGGGATACTGGCGCACCACGAGGCTCGTTCTGCTGTCGACGGTCCGGTAGACGATCTCGGCGGCAGCGCGATCGATGATCACCTGCTTCGAAAGCCGGTCGGTTTCTGCCTGGGGGTTATTGCGTGTCTGGACGGAGGCGTCCGGCGCGGTGACGGCCTTGTCGGCAGGAAGTTGTGTCGGGACAGCCGTCTTCGCTGCGTCAGACGCAGGTTCGGCATATGTCGCGATAACCGATGCCCCCACCGGTTTGATGTTGAAATCCGCACTCATGGCAGCCTCTGGCTTCCGTTTGAGTCAAACCCCAACCCTCCGGTTCCGAATATGGCGGAACCCTCTGAATCCCGTCCTTATGTTGTCGTGGTGATTTGATTCAAAATGTGTGCGTTTGGCGATGCGATGAGCTAACGCGAGCGGCGCTGCAAGCGGCTATCTCTCGCAACGGCAAAGCGGAATTGGCGATGTCTAAAAACAGTCGCTAAAGCGAGCGGCTGACCGAAAGCGGTGTGGCATGGCGCTGGTTCGGCATCGCGCGCTGTCCGCCTGCGGTGTAGCCGTTCGGCAGGTTCTTGCGCTGCATCTCGCCGTTGACCCCGCGAATGATGCCTTCGGAGACGGCGTGCGCCGTCGCCAGCACGGTCAGGTTGACCTGCAGCATGGCGCGGAACGTGTCGTGGTGGCGGTGCAGGGCAGTGAGCAGTTCAGGAGTGGTTTTCTTGAGATAGTCGCGGCTGCGCGTCACCTGCGAGATGGCCTCGACATACTGCCGTGACATGTCGCTTTTCTCGGCTTCGAGCGCCATAGCTTCGCGAACATTGCCGCCGCGCACGAGTTCGGTTTCCCGCTCCACGATTCCGAGCAGCGAATTCATGATCCGCATCATGCCCTCGGCGATCTTGCGGGCCTCGGCCGGAGTCGATGCGGGGGCGGGTGCGCTCGGCGTTTGCTGTTGCGGCATCATGATGTCTGCTCCGGCGCGCTCAGGCTGCGCGGTTGGCCTGTTGAAGGATCAGGGTGCGGTAGACGTCGCTGGAAATGCCAACGCCGCCGGCCTGCGCGAATGATTTCGAATACTGCTCGGTCATCATCGAGCGCCAGATGCCGGTGCCCGGCGTGTTGCCGTAAGGGCCATCGCCCTTGATGCCGCTCATCATCTGCGAGAACATCGAGTTGAGAAACACCGCTTCGAAATCCTGCGCCTGGCTTTTGGCTTTTGCCTGTGCCTGCGGCGAGACTTTCGTCAGCGCGTCCTGCAGTGTCAGATCGGGGCGGCCGCCAGTGAAGGTGAGGGGCGCGTTTGTGGTGCTCGGGATGACGCTCATCACATCACCTCGATGTCAGCCTGGATCGCGCCCGAAGCCTTGATGGCCTGCAGGATGCCGATCAGGTCGCGCGGCCCGATGCCAAGGCCGTTGAGGCCGTCGACAAGCTGCTGCAGCGAGACGCCATCCTTGACCACCGCGAGCTTCTTGCCGTCTTCCTGAACGCCGACGCGTGTGTTCGGCGTGACGACCGTGCGTCCGCGTGAGAACGGCGCGGGCTGGCTGACCTGCGGACTCTCGGAAATTGTGACAGTGAGATTGCCCTGTGCGACGGCTACGGTGGCGACGCGCACGTCGCGGCCCATCACGATGATGCCGGAGCGTTCGTCAATGATGATTTTCGCGCCGAGATCGGGCTCGACCTGCAATTGCTCGATCTCTGTCAGCAGCGCGACGACATTGCCCTTGAACTCAGACGGGATGCTGAGCTGCACGGTGGAGGGGTCCACCGGCTCGGCGGTCTTGGTGCCGAGGTAATCGTTGACCGCGGCGGCGATGCGCTTGGCGGTGGTAAAGTCGCCGTTGCGCAGGGCGAGGCGGACATTCGGAAGCCGGTTCAGGGCAAATTCGATTTCGCGCTCGATGATCGCGCCGTTGGCGATGCGGCCGACGGTCGGCACCCCCTTGGTGACGCTGGCCGCGGCGCCTTCGGCCGAGAAACCGCCGATGGCAAGCGAGCCCTGCGCCACCGCATAGACGTTGCCGTCCGCGCCAAGCAGGGGGGTGACCAGCAGGGTGCCGCCCTGCAGGCTCTTGGCGTCGCCGAGCGCCGACACGGTGACGTCCATGCGGGTGCCCTGGGTGCCGAAGGCGGGCAGGTTGCCGGTGACCATGACGGCGGCGACGTTGCCGGTGCGGATCGTCGAACCACGGATGTTGACGCCCATGCGCTCAAGCATCGCCTGCAGCGACTGCTTGGTGAAGGGGATGTTGTTGAGGGTATCGCCGGTGCCGTTGAGGCCGACCACGAGGCCATAGCCGATCAACTGATTCTGGCGCACGCCCTCGATGTTCGCGAGATCCTTGATCCGCGACGTCGCATGGGCCGGCACACCGGCGCTGATGAAGGCGGTCAGCACGGCGATCGCCATGCAAGCTGCCCGAGAAATCCGAAACATCCTCTGCTCCCCGCTGAGGGTCTTTGCGGCCCGTTCCGTGCTCCCCACGCAACCGGCCCGCCATCATCTATGCGAGGGCCGTGCCACCCCGCCGGATGAAGTTAGAGGTCTGTATTCGCTTATGAATTTCTCGAGGTCCGTTCGCGGGAGAGCCCGGCTGAAGCGCCGAACTTTGCCGTGTCCGGCATAAATTGCCGGGTCGTTTACCTCCCGTTAACCATAACGGCTCACTTTGGCACACGAGGTTCCGGGCGTGGCATGAGGCCGGGGGGACCTGAGAGATCGGCACGATGCGAATTTACGGACCGAATGGAGCCAATCTGGCGTCGCCGTCGGCTAACACCCGGCGTTCCAGCTCGACGACATTCTCCCTCGGCGACGTCAGCACGGCCACCGAGACCCGTTCCGCCGCTGCGCCGCGCGCCGCCAGCGGAATCGATGCGCTGCTGGCGATGCAGGGCGTCGAGGATTCCACCGAACGCCGCCGCCGCTCGGTCGCCCGCGGGCGGACCGCGCTCGATGTGCTCGACGACCTCAAGATCGGGCTGCTGGCGGGAGCCTTTGATTCGGCCACCATCGCCCGTCTGCGCTCTGCCGCCGCCGACCTGAAGGTGACATCCGGGGACCCCGGATTGGATCAGGTTCTGTCGGAAATCGAACTGCGGGTGGAGGTCGAACTGGCCAAGGCCGGACAGTCCGCCGGCGGCTAGGACTGCGTTCCGACCCGGAAAAACCGGGCATGGTTCCCTGTGGAAGGGTATTTGAGGCGGGGATTCCGGGGTTTTCCGGGCCTCCCGCGATATTGTCTGTCACAAGGCGTAGCTATATAAGCTCCGGCGCGAACGGGCATTTTCCGTCCGCCTTGCACGTCGACATGGACCGCACTTGGAAAAGTTGAAGAACTACAGGCCCTCTGAAAAAGAGCCTTTCATGAACGAGCGTCAGCGGGAGTATTTCCGCCGCAAGCTGCTCGACTGGAAGGAAGAGATCCTCCGGGAATCGAAGACCACGCTTCAGCAGCTTCAGGAAGAGAACGTCAATCATCCTGATCTCGCCGACCGCGCTTCATCAGAAACCGATCGCGCCATCGAGCTTCGCGCGCGCGACCGCCAACGCAAGCTCATTTCCAAGATCGATGCCGCCCTGCAGCGGATCGAGGACAATACCTACGGGTATTGCGAGGAAACCGGCGAGCCGATCTCGCTGAAGCGGCTGGAAGCGCGCCCCATCGCGACGCTCTCGGTCGAGGCGCAGGAGCGTCACGAGAAGCGCGAAAAGGTCTATCGCGACGAATAAACGATCTGCATCGCGAATTGAATCAAAAGCCCGATGACCGATGGTCACCGGGCTTTTTATTTTCCGCGATCAGCGATGGTGGTGATGATGGCCGTGACCGCGCTTGATCACGATGACCTTCTTGTGGTGGCCGCGATGCCAGCCGCGATCGCGGTGCATGTACGCATGTGAATTGCGGTAACCGTCGTGATGATGGTGCATGCCGCGCTCCTTGATCACGACCGTCTGGGCACTCGCTGCGATTGGAGCGGTGAAAGCAAGTGCTGCGGCAGCTGCAAGAACAAAACCGAATTTTTTCATCGTCTCTCTCCTCCAGTAAGGGTGAGAAAAACGGCGGTAACCGGCGGATGTTCCGAACGTGACGCGAAGATTTTTATGAACGCTCATTCAGATTGAAGTGCAGGATTCAGCAGGCTGCGGTGACGATGAAGGACGATGTCACGCTGCGAGGCTGAAACTGGATATCTCAATGCGGTTGCGTCCCGATGCCTTGGCTTCATAGAGCGCAGCGTCCGCGCGGTTGAGCAGCGACTGCAGCGTTTCCGGCTCAACGGAGCGAACCGCGATGCCTGCGCTGACGGTTGCGCGGACAGGTCCGCTTGCGGTCTGGATTGATGTCGCCTCGATCTGCGAGCGGATACGGTCGGCGACAGCCGCCGATGATTTCGGAGTCGAATCCGGCATGATGATGCAGAACTCTTCGCCGCCCATGCGCGCGGCAAGATCGTTGATGCGGATGTTGGCGCGGATCAGTTCGGCAAAGGCCATGAGAATTCTGTCGCCGGAATCGTGCCCGAAGCGGTCATTGATCGTCTTGAAATAATCCAGATCCATCATCACCACGGCCGTTCCGGCCGGCGCGACGTCCAGCGGGTCGTCGAACAGCGCGCGCCGGTTGAGGAGGCCGGTCAGGGCGTCTTTCATGGCGTCCGATTTATGGCCGTTCGCGATCCGCATCTGGTTGAGGGTGAGGGACAGCGCGCCCATGCCGCTCAGCCCGGCGACGGCGACGATCGAGTTGATCTCTTCCGCCCAGTTGGCGGGCCGCGACGTCAGGATGAACTGGCCTTGTTCGGCGAGGGCGTAACCGCATGCGATGAAGGATGCCGCCGTGACGGCGCAGAACACGGTGTTGGCCGTCATCAGAAGCGGCGACTCGGAGCGCGCGAGCCAGTAATGGCGTCCGGTCTGAATCAGAAGGACGCCGATGGCGACATTGCCAATCATCGTTCCGGTGCCGGAGTAGCCGAGCGCAAAAGCCGCCGCCGTCAGGATGAAAGAAATTGAGACGGATACAACGGTCGAGGCCCAGTTCGTCTGGCCGGAGCAAAACCGGGCGCAGCCGGCATGCAGCAGGCCGAATCCCGCGATGAGGAGCAGAAAAGAGACGAATAGAAGAGCCGAACTGTAGTTCTCGACCACTGCGCCGAAGAAAACGACGCCCGCGACGATTAACGCGAGTGCGATCGACCACACCAGCAGGTGCGTCTCCGAGCGCCCGATTGCCCACATCATGAAGAACGTGAGGCCGAGCGATGCGCTTGAAAAGCCGATGGCAACGAGAATGGAGAGCTGATCGAGAAACATGCGAGCGGGCCGCCTGAAAAATCCTGGCCCCTAGATAGGTCAACGAGCGTTACCTAACTAACCACAGCGGCGTCATTCGGCTTCCAGGGTGACCAAAAGGTTACTGGTTCGGGTCAAAGGCGGCTTGTGTTCGCGGATTGCACCAAGGCAGAGGCCGTCAAACGATCACGGCTCCCATCAGGGGAGCTGATGAGAGCCGCGTCGTGAACACCGTGCCGCGCCTAGGTTCGCTGCCTGGTGTGGGAGCTCGAAAGACGGTGGGAGCCGTCCCGATATGCGAATTTATCTCCTTGAAAACAGGTTGCGCTTGAGAGACGTGATCAGAACGGCAGCAGGATGTCGAAGGCCTGCTGGCCGTAGCGGGCCTGCTGCACATCCGTGATCTGGCCGCGGCCGCCGTAGGCGATGCGGGCCTGAGCGATCTTGCTGGAGTCGATGGTGTTGTCGCTCTGGATGTCTTCCGGCCGCACGATGCCCGCAACGATCAGTTCGCGGACTTCGAAGTTGACGCGGATTTCCTGCTTGCCTTCGACCACGAGATTGCCGTTTGGCAGGAGCTGCGTCACCACGGCGGCGACGTTGGTTTGCAGCGCTTCCTGCCGGTTGACCGAACCCTTGCCGTCGCTGGACGAGGTGGAGTCCGCGGTCAGCATGCGGCCCGGCGGGATCGCGGCGTTGGTGCCGGGAATCTTGTTGATGCCGAAGAAGCTGGTGACGCCGGAGTTTTCCGAGTTGGTGCGGCTGCGCTGGGTCTCGTTGGCGATGTTGGCCTTGTCGGTGATGTTGACCTGCACGGTCAGGATGTCGCCGATCTGGTGCGCGCGCTGATCCTTGAAGAAGGCGCGCGAGCCGTTCCGCCACAGCGAGTTCGGATTGAATGAGGCCGGCTGCGGGGCGGGCATCGGCATCGACACCGGCTTGTAACCTGCCTGCGTGGTCGGATTGTCGATGGCCGAGAGCTTCGGCTTTTCGCCGATCGCCGCGAGGCGGTCGAGCGAGGAGCATCCGCTGGCCATGGTGCCGAGTGCCAGCAGGCTGCCTGCGACGATGATGCGGTTGAACACGTGAGACTTCGACATGACTGGTTACTCGGCTTTCCTGGATTCGGGCGCGGCAGGCGGCTCGCTGTTTGAAAGTGCTGCAGTGGTGAGGCGCGGTCCGGGGACGGTGATGGAGACCTGTCCCGGGCCGGTGACCACGCCCTGAACGGTGCGCTTGGATTGCAGGTTGACGACGCTGACGGTATCGCCTTCGGTGCCGCTGTCGACGGCCTTGCCGCGTCCCGTCAGATAAAGACCCGGCGCTTCATAGATCAGCGTCACGCTCTGGTCGCGCGAGACCATGTCCGGCCGTCCGAGGTCCGCAGCCTTCAGCGCCTGTCCGGCGCGCATCTGCTTGCGGGCCTGCATGCCGACGGCGCGCTCGCGGCTGGCAATGTCATTGCCGACCTCGGCCTTCGGTCGCCGCTCGATCACGACGTCGGAGGATTTGAGAATGTCGTTGCGTTCGACCGCGCGGGTCAGTACCGCTGCTTCCACGGTTTCAACCGCGACGCCGGTGAAGCGCAGCTTGGTTGCCGCGTAGGTCACGTCGTTCGGAATTTCGAAGGTGATGTCAAAGCGGCCGTTGCGCGGATCGAACCGCACGATGGTGGCGCGCATGTCGCCGGTATGCGCCGCGTCGAGCTGAAGTTCGCGAAGGTCGCGCTCGAAGGTGACCGAGATGTTGGCGGCATCACCGAGGCCGTTACGGCGCTCGAGCACGCGGGCGATCTGCTGTTCGATTTCCTTCGACACCAGTGTGCGCGATGCGCGCGTCACGGAGATTTCGCGAATATCGTTGGTCTGGACGCCGATCACCTCATGAGCGCGCAGCACCGACAGCAGTTGCTGGGTCGGCAGCGATCCGGTGGTGCCGAGGTCGGGCGCGCGGAAGATGGCGATCTGGGCGGCGGTGCCTGCGTTCTCCACCACGTCGCCGATCCGGACCACGTCGCTGCTGACGGTGACGCTGGCGCGCAGGGTCGGCGCGGCCATCGTGTCCCGTTCCGATTGCGCGAGCGCTGCGCCGGTGAAGGCGAGCAGGGCGGCGGCGATGAGTGTCGAGCGCAGCATCATTCTCTCCCTCAGCGGAACATGCCGGTGGTGGACTGCATCATCTGGTCAGCGGCGCTGACGACCTTCGCGTTCATCTCGTAGGCGCGCTGCGCGGCGATCAGGTCCGAGATTTCGGACACGACTTCGACGTTGGCCGATTCCAGATTGCGCTGCTGCATGTCGCCGAAGCCGTCGGCATTGGCGAGGCCGTCCTGCGGCGGGCCGGAGGCAGGCGTGTCGGTGAACAGGTTGTCGCCGATCGACTGCAGGCCAGCCTTGTTGATGAAGCGGGTGAGGCCGATCTGGCCCACCACGGTGGGCGTGGTCGAGCCGGGCGTGGTCACCGAGACCTGACCCTGCGCGTTGATGGTGAGGCCGGATGAATTCTGCGGAATGGTAATGGTCGGCTGGACCGGATTGCCCTGCGCGTTGACGACGCGGCCCTGACCGTCGGTGGTGAACGAGCCGTCGCGGGTATAGGCGTAGGTGCCGTCGGTCATCTGGATCTTGAAATAGCCTTCGCCGCGGATGGCGATGTCGAGATCGCCGCCGGTCGGGGTGAGCGTGCCCTGTGTCATCAGGCGCGGCGTGCCGACGGTCTTGACGCCGCCGCCGATGTCGATGCCGACGGGAAGGATGGTGCCCTGATCGGACGCCTGCGCGCCGACGCGCTTGACGTGTTCGTAGATCAGGTCCTGAAACTGCGCGCGCTGCTTCTTGTAGCCGGTGGTGCGCAGGTTAGCGATGTTATTGGAGATGACCTGGACGTTCAGTTCCTGGGCCGCCATTCCGGTCGCTGCTGTGTAAAGGGCGCGCATGGATATGTTTCCTTATGCCGGAACGTCGGCGAGCATCTGGATTGCGTTCTTGCGAAGGTCGCTCTGCTGCTGCATCAGCGATGCGACCGACTGATAGGTGCGCATGACTTCCATCATGCGGGTCATCTCGGCGACCGCGCTGACATTCGACTTCTCGACGAAGCCCTGATTGACGCGCGAGGCGAGGTCGGGCTGGGCGGCGGTGCCGGCGGGCGCCGAATAAAGGTTCGAGCCTTCCTTCGTCAGCCGCTGCGGATTGTCGAACTTCACCAGCTTGAGCTTGCCGCGAATGGAGTCGAACTGGGTCACGATGCCTTCGCGCACCGTGATGGTGCCTTCGCCCGAGATCACGATGTCCTTGTCGGTCGGCTGGAACACGATCGGCCCGTTGGTGCCGAGCACCAGGTTGCCGCCGGTGGTGACGAGCTGGCCCTGGGCATTGATCTGGAACGAGCCGTCGCGGGTGTAGCGTTCGCCCTGCGGAGTCTGGACTGCGATGAAGCCCTTGCCGTCGATGGCGACATCGAGCGGGTTGCCGGTCTTCTCATTCGGGCCTTGACCGAAATCGTGATAGGCGGCGCGGTCCTGCACGAAGCTGACACGGCGGTCGCTGACCGCGAAGTTGTCCTCGTGTGCGCCCGTGTTCAGGTATTCCTCGAACAGCGACTTGCTGGCCTTGAAACCGTTGGTGTTGGTGTTGGCCACATTGTTCGCAATGATGTCGATCTGCCGCTCAAGCGACATCTGCCGCGACAAAGCGACGAGAAGCGTATTCTCCATCGGCCAATCTCCCCTTGTTGAACCGTGACCTGCCTCTCCCAAGGCGAGCCGCGGATCGTGCGAACCACTCTGGCTCTCCCAAGCCGCTGCGGTTCGTCACATACAATGCGAGAGGTGTGCCAACTCGAAAATGTCAGGAATTACATCGGCTTGGTGATTTCAGATGTCTGCCGGAGCCCGGCAATAACCTCTTGTTGACCATGTTGGCCCGGCAAAAATTTCCCAGTCGAAACATAAAAGAAAGATTTCGTTAACCATTGCGTCCGTACGGTGGACAGAGAGGGCGCTCGCGCGCCGGCGGCCTTTGTATCGCGTCATTTAAAGCCAGTTCGGCAGCATCGAGCCCATCCCAGGACCACGGGCAGGGGCAATGGCAGACGACGATCAGGAAGAGGGCGGCGCCGAAGCCGCTGCTCCGAAGGGCAAGCGCAAACTCATTATAATGGGTGGTGCTGTCATGCTGGTGTTGCTGCTGGCCGGTGGCGGCTGGTTCTTCTTCATGCGCGGTCACGGCAAGGAAGAGCATGCGGCTGCACCGCCGCCGAAGCCGCCCGTGTTCCTCGATGTGCCCGAGGTTCTGGTCAATCTGTCCAGCATGCCGGGCGAGCGGGTTCAGTATCTCAAGGTCAAGGTCGTGCTCGAGGTGAAGGATCAGCCCTTGATGGCGCAGATCGCACCGACGATGCCGCGCGTGACCGACCTGTTCCAGACCTACCTGCGCGAACTGCGCGCCGCCGACCTGAATGGATCAGTCGGGCTGTTTCGGCTGAAGGAAGAACTGACGCGCCGCGTCAACGCTGCGATCTCTCCCAATCAGGTGAACGCGGTGCTGTTCAAGGAAATCGTCATTCAGTGACGGACGGAAACTGACGTATGGCTGATAATGACGTCGATCAGGATGCGCTAGCCGCCGAATGGGAAGGCGCGCTCGATTCTGAAGATCCGGCTGCCGCCGCTGCGGAAGCCGAAGCCAATACGCTGACCGAGACCATGGCCGAGCAGTGGGCGGCGATGGTCGATGACGGCAGTCGTACTCTCGACATCGGCAAGGCCGGCGGCGAGCGGGTGCTGTCGCAGGAGGAAATCGACAATCTCCTCGGCTTCAGCGACGGCGAAGTCAATCTCGACGAGAATTCCGGCATTCGCGCCATCATCGACTCCGCGATGGTGTCGTATGAACGCCTTCCGATGCTCGAAATCGTGTTCGACCGCCTGGTGCGGCTGATGACGACGAGCCTGCGCAATTTCACCTCGGACAACGTCGAAGTCTCGCTGGACCGCATCACTTCGGTGCGTTTTGGCGACTATCTCAATTCGATCCCGCTGCCGTGCGTGCTCTCGGTGTTCAAGGCCGAGGAGTGGGAAAACTTCGGCCTGTTCACGGTGGACTCGAGCCTGATCTATTCGATCATCGACGTGCTGCTCGGTGGCCGCCGCGGCCAGGCTTCGCTGCGGATCGAGGGCCGGCCCTACACCACGATCGAAACCAATCTGGTGAAGCGGCTTGTCGAAGTCGTGCTCGCGGACGCCGAGCAGGCGTTCCGGCCGTTGTCGCCGGTGACTTTCAGCATCGACCGGCTTGAAACCAATCCGCGCTTTGCCGCCATCAGCCGTCCTGCCAACGCCGCGATTCTGGTCCGCCTGCGGATCGATATGGAAGATCGCGGCGGCAACATCGAACTCCTGCTGCCTTACGCCACCATTGAGCCGATCCGCGACGTGCTGTTGCAGATGTTCATGGGTGAAAAGTTCGGCCGCGATCCGATCTGGGAAGGTCATCTCGCAACCGAAATCGCGCAGGCGGAAATCGCGGTTGACGCGGTGCTTTACGAAGCGAACATTCCGCTCAAGCAACTGATGACCCTCAAGGTCGGCGACACCCTGCCGCTCAATGTGCGGCCCGATGCACAGGTGACCGTGCGATGTGGCGATGTCCCGCTAAGCGAGGGACGCATGGGCCGCGTCGGCGACCGGGTCGCCATTCGCGTCACCAAGCCGCTGCGCAAGCCGCATACATCCTACGCCATGTTCGAGAAGCAAGACGAGCAAACCAAACTGATGGAGGCACAATGAGTCATTCATTCGGACTTGTGATTGAGAGCCTTGTTGCGGTTCTTCTTCTGCTGACAATCGGTTACTGCATGCTGCTGAATCGCCGCCTCAAGCGCCTGCGCGCCGACGAGCAGTCGATGCGGGCCATGATCGCCGAATTGATCACCGCGACGGAAATCGCCGAACGCGCCATCGGTGGTCTCAAGGTGACGGTGCGCGAATGCGACGAGAATCTCGGCGCGCAGCTCACCGCCGGGACCGCGCTGTCGGCGAAACTCACCAAGCAGGTGACCGCCGGTGAAGCGATCCTCAATCGCCTGACCCAGATCGCGCTTGCCGCAAGGCCGGCCGCTTCGGAGACGCCGGTGCTTGTCGAAATCGCGGAGCCTGCGATTCCGGTGCAAAGCGCTGCCGCGCAAAATCTCTCCAACGCCAAGGCGCTGCTTGCCGCCGCGCAGGCTTTCTCCGAGCGGCGAAGGGCGACCGGTCTGGCTGCATGAAAAGTGTTCTTCGCGATATCCGCCTTATCCCGATTCTGCTGATCGCGACCTGCTGCCTGGTCGTGCTCAAGGTGTCGGGCCTTCTTCTCGAAGGCGGATACATCCTCGGCGACGATATCCCCAAGCCGAAATCATGGGCGCAGGAGACGCTCGGCTTCCCGGCGCCCGGCAGGATGCTGGATGCGTCGGACATTACCGGTTCGGTTCCGGCGAAGAAGGAAGAAAAGCCCGCGATCGCCATTCCCGAAGCTGCGCCTCCGCCGCCGGACAATATCGTCTATCCCGATCCCAATCGCCCGATCACCTCATCTGAGCGCGCGGTGCTTGAAAGCCTGCAGGCACGGCGGCAGGAGATCGAGGCGCGGGCGCGGGAGATCGATATTCGCGAAAGCCTGATGAAGTCCGCCGAAAAGCGCATCGAGGGCAAGATCGAGGAAATGAAAGCGACCGAGGCGCGGGTCTCGGTGTCCGGCCAGCAGAAAAACGAACAGGATGCCGCTCGCTTCAAGGGACTCGTGACCATGTACGAATCCATGAAGCCGAAGGACGCCGCGAAGGTGTTCGACCGGCTCGAACTGTCGGTGCTGTTCGAGATCGCCTCGCAGATCGCGCCGCGCAAGATGTCGGACATCATGGGGCAGATGCAGCCGGAAGCAGCCGAACGGCTGACAGTCGAGATGGCGCGCCGTTCGACCGGCGACCGCTCGGCATCCGCCGGCGATCTGCCGAAGATCGAAGGCAGGCCGCAGACACAGCCGCGCAATTGAAGCAGGTGATTAACAGCTCCTTAACAGGCGAATTCTAGATTCGAACGGCGCCTCCAGGTTTCCGGACAGAGCCCGAGGGAACGTCCGGCGAAAACTCTGACGAGAAAGATTTGGGAATGTCCTGCAAGGCCGGCCTCTTGTTCAAGGCTGCCCGGAAATCCGGGACAAGAGTCCGGATTTTTGCGGACCGGCTTTGCCATGGCTTGCGGCCTGTTGCAGTGGCGCTGACCGTTGCGTTCACGTCTCTCGCTCACGCGGCCTACGCCGACCCGATCAGGGGCGAGGCAACACTCACGCCGCAGTCCAACTATGCGCGGCTGGTGCTTCAGTTTGAGGAAGACGTTCCGACCGAAGTTACGGTCGCAGGCTCGATCCTTGTCATTCAATTCAGGAAGCAGGTTGCCGTTCCGATCGACCTGCTGTCCGAAGCCGCGCCCGCTTATGTCGGCTCGGTTCGCCGCGATCCGGACGGCACGGCCATCCGCATGGCGCTGACGCAGAAACTGCGCGTCAATGTGATGACCGCGGGCGAGCGCGTGTTCATCGACCTGCTGCCGGAGAAGTGGGTGGGATTGCCGCCTGCATTGCCCGCCGAGGTCGTCAAGGAATTGTCGGACCGCGCGATTGCCGCCGAGCGGGCGCTGCGAATTCAGAAGACAGCGGACGAAGCGCGGAAGCGGCCGCCGGTCCGGGTGAGGGCATCGGTTCAGCCGACCTTCGTCCGGTTCGTGTTCGAGATGCCCGACGGTGTCAGCGTGTCGTCGTCGCTGGCTGCCGACAGGTTCTCGCTGTCGTTCACGTCGCCGCTGGTGTTCGATCTCGCGGATGCCAAGATCGTGATGCCTGCGAACGTCCGGTCGATCAATCAGAAGATCGACGGCGAAACCTCGCGTGTCGATATTTCGTTGATCGGCGAGGCGGACGTTCACGCGTTCCGCGAAGACAAGAACTATGTCGTCGATGTCGCTTTCGATCAGGGACAGAAGCCGAAGCCTGCTGCAAAGCTTTCCACGCCCGCCGAGAAAGCCAGCGAAATCGTGCCGCCGACATCCGAGCAGATCGCGAAGGAGATGGCGGAAGCCAAGTCTGCTGAACCGAAGCCTGCCGAGTCGAAACCGGCGGAAGGCATGGCGTCCCAGTCACAGCAGCCGGAAGCCAGACCGGCTGACGTCAAATCAGCCGAGGTCAAGCCGGCGGAAGTGAAGTCATCGGACGAAAAGCCGCCTGTTGCGGCTGCCGATGCGAAGCCGCAAGCCGTTGCAGCCAAGCCGGACGTTCCTGCGCCGCCGGCAGCCCCCGCCGCAGCGCCGCCATCGCCCGCGAAAGCACCCGAAGCTCCTGCGGCAGCGGGCGTGACTGTCGATGCGCGGCTCACCAGCGATGACTTCCGCCTGACATTTCCCTTCCCAAATCCGACGCCCGCCGCGGTCTTTCGCCGCTCGGACTCGATCTGGGTAGTGTTCGACACCGATCAGCCGATTGATGCCAACGCCATCAAGCGTGAAGGCACATGGATCGTCTCCGACGTCACGGCGACCGATTTGCCGAAAGGGCGCGCCCTTCGCATCCGCCTCAATCGTCCGCAGCTTGCCACCATGATCGGAGACGAGCGCGGGTGGACTCTCATTCTTGCCGACAAGGCGCAGTCGCCGCAGCAGCAACTGACCGCCGTCCGCAACCTGACCGACCCGAGCCGCGCCAGCGTCAGCATCAGTCTCCTGAAGCCCGGACAGATTCACCGTTTCAACGATCCTGATGCCGGCGATCTTCTGCTGGTGATGACGGCCGGCAGCCCTGCGCGCGGGTTCATGAAGCGGCAGGACTTCGTCGAGTTCTCGCTGCTGGAATCCATTCACGGTGTCGTGGTCCAGCAGAAGTCGGACGACCTGACCGCGGGCATTTCCTCCGATACGCTATTGCTCTCGCGTCCGGGTGGCCTCACGCTATCCACTGCGATGACGTCGCCGGAGCGGGCCACCTCCGTGATCCGTCCGGTGTTCGATATTGCGGAATGGCGCGCCTACCAGAACGCCGAGTTCATTCCCACGCGTGACAAGCTGATGACGGCGGCTTCGCTGGCGAATGGCGTGGCGCGGATGCCCGCGCATGTCGATCTCGCGCGGTTTTATCTTGCCCGCGGCATGTATGTGGAAGCGAAAGGCATTCTCGATCTCGCACTTGCCGAGGTCAAACCCGGCGAGGAGGATTCATCGGCCCTGACGGTTCACGCTGTCGCCAGCACGCTCGCAGGCCGTTCCGAGCTTGCGCTCGCCGACCTCGGCAATCCTGCGGTTGCGGTCAATATTGATTCCCAGCTCTGGAAGGCGCTGGCGCTGGGGCGGCTGCGCAAATGGGCGGATGCGCGCGAGAAGTTCAAGAATGTGGAGTTCGCCATCACGGCGCTGCCGGTCGATCTGCAGCGCATCGTTGTGGCCGAGGCATTTCGCGCGTCGCTCGAGGTGCGGGACTATCCGGGCGCAGCGGGGCGCAGCAACGATCTTGAGGTTCTGGGGGCAGGGTCCGAACTGGCAGCATCGGTTGCGGTGTTGCGGGGACGGCTCGCCGAAGCGCTCGGCCGCGATCAGGACGCGCTGGCGGCCTATGCGGCGGCCTCCGGGTCCGCGGATCGTCAGGCTGCCTCCGACGCCAAGGTGCGCGAAGTCGCGCTTCGCCAGAAGCGTGAAGAGATTTCAGAAGAAGACGCGCTGCGAGAACTCGAGACTGTTGCAGCCACATGGCGCGGCGATTCCATCGAGGTTCGGACGCAGGCTATGCTGAGCAGGATTTATGCGGCCAAGGGGCGTTATCCGGAGACGTTCGCAGCGGTTCGCCGCGCCAATCAGCTTGAGCCGAATTCCGAGTCTGCGCGGAAGATGCAGGACGATGCGTCGGTTCTGTTCGAGCAGATCTACAACGGCGCCAAGGGCGACGAGCTTGCGCCCGTCGAGGCGCTGGCGATGTTCTATGAGTTTCGCGATCTGACGCCGATCGGCCGCCGCGGTGACGAGATGATCCGGCATCTGGCGGACCGGCTTGTTGGCGTCGATCTGCTCGATCAGGCGAGCGAGCTGCTGCAATACCAGATCGATCACCGGCTGGAAGGTTCCGCGCGGGCGCAGGTCGCCTCAAGGCTGGCGATGGTTTATCTGATGAACCGCAAGCCGGAGCGCGCCATCGCAGCGCTGCGCACCACGCGGATCGCGGACCTCGCCGGTGAAATCCGCCAGCAGCGTTTGCTGCTCGAAGCCCGCGCGCAGACCGACATTGGACGTCACGATCTGGCGCTGGACATCATCACCAATGTCGGCGGCCGCGAAGCGATCCGGCTGCGCTCCGACATCTACTGGGCCTCGCGGCGCTGGCGCGAATCCGCCGAACAGATCGAACTGCTTTACGGTGACCGATGGCGCGACTTCCAGCCGCTCTCGCCGACGGAAAAGAGCGATGTGATCCGCGCCGCGATCGGCTATGCGCTCGCGGATGACGCCGTGGGCCTCGCGCGGTTCAGGGACAAGTATAATCCGAAAATGGACGGCGAGGCCGATCGCGCGGCGTTCGATCTTGCCTCAAAGCCTGCGAAGGCGAACAGCGCGGATTTTGCCCGGATCGCGAAGATGGCCGCGAGCATCGACACGCTCGACGGCTTCCTGCGCGACATGCGCATCCGCTTCCCCGACGCGATGGCACGGGCGAAGCTGCCACCCGAGATCAAGACCGATCCCAATCCGACCGGCTCGCTGCCCGAGATCGTCGGTTTGAAGCGGGTGAAGCCCGCGCGGTGATCGTTGCGTCGTCATTGCGAGCGAAGCGAAGCAATCCCTTCTTCCGAAAACAAGCTGGATTGCTTCGTCGCTGCGCTCCTCGCAATGACGTAAGTGGGCGCGAAGCCGTCACCCGCCGCCGTAGCTTTGCACCAGGCTGCCTGCCACCAGCGACCAGCCATCCACCAGCACGAAGAAAATCAGCTTGAACGGAAGTGACACCACGACCGGCGGCAGCATCATCATGCCCATCGACATCAGCACCGACGCCACCACAAGGTCGATGATGAGGAACGGCAGAAACAGCAGGAAGCCGATCTCGAACGCGCGCTTCAGTTCGGAGATCATGAACGCCGGAATCAGAATACGCAGCGACATCTGTTCAGGAGAGGCAGCAGGCGGCTCGCCGGACAGGTCCATGAACAGCTTGAGGTCCTTTTCGCGGACATTCTTCTGCATGAAGGCGCGCAGCGGAACGGTGCCGCGCTCGAACGCCTGCTCGACGGTGATCTGGTTGGCGACCAGCGGCTTGATGCCGTCGTCATAGGCCTTCTGCAGAACCGGCCCCATCACGAAGCCGGTCAGGAACAGCGCCAGTGCCAGGATGACGGAGTTTGGCGGCGCGGTCGCCGTGCCGAGCGCGGTGCGCAGCAGCGACAGCACGACCACGATGCGCGTGAACGACGTCATCATGATCAGGATCGACGGCGCGATCGACAGCACCGTCAGCAGCGCGATCAATTGAATCGCACGCTCGGTGACCCCGCCGTTGCCGGCGCCGAGATTGATGCTGATATCCTGCGCGCTCGCCGGATCGATCAAAGATCCGGCGAGGGTGAGGAGGCTGACAAAAAGTAAAACTCTACGCGGTGGTTTCGGCGGCCTCACGCGGGAGGCTTCGGACGGCCCAGCAGATTGGCCATCTCGTCTTCAAGATTTTCGAATGCTGCCTTGGGCGCGGGTGCCGGCGGAGGAGGAGGCGCGGGCGGCGCAGGCGGGCGTGGAGCACCTTCGGAGCGCGGCACCGGCCGGTTTCCGGCAGGTTCCGGCGCAGCAACAGGCGCGGCGCCGGGGCGTTCGATCGGTGCATCGAGGCGCATTTCACCGCCGGGGCGGCGCAGGGCGGCTTCAAGCCGCTGTGCCATGTCCGCGAGATTCTGATCGGCGGAAGACAGCGGTTCAGGCGGCCGCGCCGGACCGCGCGGTGGCAATGGCGGTGCCTTCGGGCCGGCGTCGCTCGGGCGCGGCATCCGGGGCGGAATCGGTTCGTTGCGCTCGCTGCGCGGAATTGCGCGCGGGGGATCGGCGCGAAGGGTTGGCTCCGGGCGCAGTGAAGGCTCGGGCCGGATCATCGGCTCGGGCGTGAAGCTGGGAATCGTATCGGGGCTGTGGCGATCCGGCAGCGGCATCACAGGCGGACGGCGTGCATCATCCGCGTACGGCCCGCGTGACGGGCGCGGTGGCGGTTCCTGCAGCGTCGGTTCGCGATGCTCGAAAGGATCGGCATGAGGGGCTTCGCTGTCGGACCAGCCGGTGTCGGGCGCCAGACGCGGCGGAAGTTCGGTTCCCGCGGGCGCGCGGGGCGGAGCCTGATCGCGCTGCGGCGCGCCACGCACGATGTTGGGCTCGACCACGAGATCGGCCGGGCCGCCGATCATCAGAAGATGCTCGACGTTATCGCGCCGGACCAGCACCAGCCTGCGGCGGCCATCGACCGCGGCGGCATCGATAACGGCAAGCCGGGGCATCCGTCCCCGGTTGGCGCTCGAGCCGAGATTGCCTCCACCGAACCGCCGGACCAGCCAGGCGGCCAGTCCGATCAGCGCAAGTACGATGACGAAGGCAAAGAAGAACCAAAGCGTTTGCGACATGTCCTGTCCCCGTCAAACCTCACCCGCATCTATGCCAGATTCGCAGGTCAATCGCCGCGAAACAAGCCGCCAGGCGCGAATTGGAGGCGAAGTTTGACTGATCCGTTAACGCGCGGCGGCAACTGCTGCCCGCCGCGACCCTGTTGTTCTGGAAAAGTCCGGCGACCCAAAGGGCATGTTATGCCGGAACTTCAATGACTTGTCCCGTTGCAGGCCATTCGTGGCGAAAGTAGGCCGAGAGAAGCTTTAACCTCTTATTAACCATACACACGGCAAATTCTGCCTACCTGAAGCGCCGCTTCGGGTCTTTAGGCGGAACAGGCCGATGGCAATCACCGATCTCCCCATGTTGTCTGCGCTTCGCACCAAGATGCAGTGGCATCAGGAGCGGCAGCGAGTTCTTGCCGAAAACATTTCCCATTCGGATACGCCGAACTTCAAGCCGCGCGATCTCGTGGAGCCGAAGTTCGATTCGAGCGGAACCGGGCCGGTGACCGGTACCATGCCTTCGCTGTCCATGACCCGCACCAGCGCCGGACATATCCAGGGGGCCGGAGTCAGCGACAACTTCAACATGCACAACCGCGGCGGTTACGCGACGCGGCCTGCGGGCAATGCGGTCAATCTCGAGGACGAGATGCTGAAAGTCTCGGCCAACCAGATGGACTATGCAGCCGCGACTTCGCTCTACACCCGCAGCCTCGGCCTTTTGAAGACCGCGATCGGAAAGCGCTGATCGCATGGCCCCGAAAAGTGGACACCGGTTTTCGGATCAGGCCATGCGCAAAGGGTCTTTCATTGAAGGATTGAGAGCATGAGCGACGGCAACGATTTCCTCCGGTCGATGAGCATCGCGACCTCGGGCCTGCGCGCGCAGGCGGGCCGCATGCGCGTGATCTCCGAAAACATCGCCAATGCGGATTCGACCGCAAAGACAGCAGGCGGCGATCCGTATCGCCGCAAGATCCCGACCTTCTCGTCCGAGCTTGATCGCACGATTGAATCGCGCGTGGTCACGCTCGGCAAGATCAAGACTGATACGTCCGACTTCCGCGTCAAGCACGAGCCGGGCAATCCTTCGGCGGATGCCAGCGGCAACGTCAAATATCCGAACGTGAACTCGCTGGTGGAAATGACCGACATGCGCGAGGCGCAGCGGTCCTACGAAGCCAATCTCAACATCATTTCCGCCACGCGCAGGATGATCCAGCGCACCCTCGACATTCTCAAGGCCTGACAGGGAGACCTAACCCATGGCTTCGCCATCCGTCGCCGCCAATGCCTATGCCAGCCTTGCCAAGATCATGGATTCCGCAGGGGGCGCGGGCGGTCTTGGCAAGATCGGCGACACAAACGGACCTTCGTTCGGCGCGGTGCTGAAGGAAACGATGAACAGCGTGATGGATGCTGGCCGCAAGTCGGACTCGCAGACTATCGCCATGGCGCAGGGCAAGGCCAACGTCATGGACGTGGTGACGGCGGTGGCCGAAACCGACGTCGCCGTATCGACGCTGGTGTCGGTGCGCGACAAGGTCATTCAGGCCTATGAAGACATCATGCGGATGCCGATCTGATTTTTGCGACGTGCCTGAGGGCAGGGGTTTGATATGACGGGTGCTGAAGTTCTGGACGTCTCGCGCGACGCGATCTGGACCATCGTGAAAGTGTCGTCTCCGCTTCTGGTTGTCGGCCTCGTGGTCGGTGTCGCGATCTCGCTGGTGCAGGCGCTGACGCAGATTCAGGAACAGACGCTGGTGTTCGTGCCGAAAATCCTGGCGATCTTCATCACGCTGGTGCTCGCATTACCGTTCATGGCGGACGCGCTGCATAGCCAGATGCTGCGGATATCGTCGCGAATCATCGGCGGCTAGCGCATGATCGGGGACTTGTTCAGGAACGCGATGTTCAGGAGCGAGAAATCTCGCGGAACGGGTCTTCGATGCGCATCGACATCTCTCTGCTTCCGGCGCTCGCCGCAGCTTTCCTGCTGGTGTTCGCCCGCATCGGCGCCATGGTGATGCTGCTCCCCGGATTCGGTGAGGCCAACATTCCGGTCCGGGTTCGCCTCGGCATCGCGCTCGCGCTGACGCTCATTCTGCTGCCAATGCACCGCAATGCCTATAACATCAGCATGACCTCGATGGCGCCGCTGCTGGTGCTGATGGTGCATGAGATCGTGATCGGAATCGTGCTTGGCGCGACCGCGCGGGTCACGCTGTCGGCGCTGGCGGTGGCGGGTTCGGTGATCGCCCAGCAGCTTGGACTCGGTTTTGTCACGACCATCGATCCGACGCAGGGCCAGCAGGGCGCGCTGATCGGCAACTTCCTGACCATGCTCGGGCTGACCCTGTTGTTCGCTACCGACATGCATCATCTGGTCATCGCTGCCCTGAGCGAAAGCTACAATGTGTTTTCGCCGGGTGAACTGCTGCCGAGCGGCGACGTCGCCGCGCTGGCGACGAAAGTGTTCGCGACGGCGTTCAAGATCGGCATTCAATTGTCCGCGCCGTTCATCGTCTTTGGCCTCGTCTTCAACCTCGGCCTTGGCGTGCTGGCGCGGCTGATGCCGCAGATGCAGGTCTATTTCGTTGGCGTTCCGCTCTCGATTCTGGCGGGATTTCTCATTCTTGCGGCGATCATCGCCACCATGATGGGCACCTACCTCGATTACTTCGGTGGTGTTCTCCATGACCTCGCACCACGGCGCTGAGGACAGGGCATGGCCGACGACGATAAGGAATCCAAAACACAAGACCCCACGCAAAAACGTCTCGACGATGCGTTGGAGAAGGGCGACGTTGCCAAAAGTCAGGAGGTCAACACCTGGTTCGTGATTGGCGCGTCCACGCTGCTGCTGTCGTCATTCTCCGGGTCGATCAGCCAGGGCATCGAGGTGCCGATGCGCAATCTGCTGATGAACATGCATCAGATCCGCGTTGATGGCCCGGGGCTTTTGTCTCTGCTGAGCCAGATCGAGCTGATGCTGATCGGCGTTCTTGGCGTGCCCCTGTTGATGCTGCTGATCGCAGGCATCGCTAGCAACCTGATCCAGCATCGGCTGGTGTTTTCGACCGAGCCGCTGACTCCCAAATTCAGCAAGATTTCCCCGGCGGCGGGTTTCGCCCGCCTGTTCGGCAAGCAGGCCGGCGCGAACTTCCTCAAGGGCATCTTCAAGGTTCTGCTGGTCGGCGTGGTGATGTGCCTCGTGCTGTGGCCCGAGCGGCATCGCCTTGACGCGATCGTCCGGTTCGACCCGGCGTCGATTCTGAACATCACCAAAACCATCTCGGTCCAGTTGATGGGAACGGTCGTGGCCTTGCTCGCGCTGGTCGCGGCGCTCGATTACCTGTTCCAGTACCGGCAATGGTTTGAGCGGCAAAAAATGTCGCTGGAAGAGGTCAAGGAGGAATACAAGCAGTCCGAAGGCGATCCGCACATCAAGGGCCGCATCCGTCAGCTTCGCCATGCGCGCATGAAGAAGCGCATGATGGCGGCGGTGCCGAGCGCGTCTGTGATCATCACCAACCCGACTCACTACTCCGTGGCGCTGAAATACGAGCGCGGCATGTCCGCGCCGGTCTGCGTGGCCAAGGGTGTCGACCTGATGGCGTTCAAGATCAGGGAAATCGCGACCGCCCATAACATCCCGATTGTCGAAAACGTGCCGCTGGCCCGAGCCCTGCACGCCACCGTTGAGGTCGACGACGAAATCCCGGTCGAGCATTACCATGCTGTTGCCGAAGTGATCGGCTATGTGATGCGGCTGCGGCGTGCAGGCCTGAACTGATGCCCGATCTCCGGTTGACAAGGGTGGTGCGGGTATGGGCCCGGTCGTAATGTGCCTTGCGTAAATAGCCCCGATTCAGGCACTCAGAGGCCGGTAGACTGCAAAAATGACCTGCGCATCCCCTGTGGAACATGCGCGAGCAGGGTGCGATGACGACCGACACGGACAACGAACTGCGCTCATCCTTCGCCGCCGTCCATGAACCGGCGCGGCGCGGCGGCAGCATCCTGCTCGTCCTTCTGGTGGCGGGCGCGATCATCGCCGCGGCGGTCGCCTTCATGACCCTCGGCCGCAGTCAGGCACAGCCTTACATTCTGGCGCTGCTGGCCCTGTTGGCCATGGTCGGGCTGTTCACGCTGTTTGCCTTCGCGGCAGGAATCGTCCGTTTCGCTGACCGGCTTGCGGAAGACCCGGTGACCCGGCCCATCGCCGATCATGCCTTCGACGGACTGGCGGTGACCGATCCGCGCGGCCATGTCGTTTACGCCAACACGGCCTATCTCGCGCTCACTGGCGCAACCGGTCCCAACGATGTGCGGCCGGTGGAGCGCGTCTTCATCGGCAATCCCGATGTATCCGAAGCGGTGTTCCGCCTGCTCAAGGCGGCGCGCGAGGGCAAGCGCCAGCAGGAGGAAGTCCGCGTTGCTGGTGCGGATGCGGGACATGGCCGGTGGCTGCGGATGCGCGTGCGTCCGCTGAGTGCCGACAAGCGGCAGGCGAAATTCGCGGTCTGGTCGGTGGCGGACATCACCCGCGACCGCGAACGTCAGGAAGACGTGTTCCAGGAACTGCAGCACGCCATCGAGTATCTCGATCATGCGCCATGCGGTTTCTTCTCGGTCAATGCGCGCGGTGAACTGGTCTATGTCAACGCGACGCTCGCCAACTGGCTGGATTACGATCTTGCTGAAATCGGTTCCGGCGGCCTGAAGGTCGCCGACATCATGTCCGGCGATGGTGCGGCGCTTCTGACGTCGATTGTGCCCGAGCCCGGCGAAGTGAAGACCGAGGTGTTCGACCTCGATCTGCGCATGCGCAACGGCAAGACCATGCCGGTCCGTCTCTATCACAAGCTGGCGTTCGGCGCGGACGGTACGCCCGGAGCGTCGCGGACGCTGGTGATCAACCGCGCGCGCGACGATCATTCCGATCCGCAGCGGGCGGCGGAAGTGCGCTTCATGCGCTTCTTCGACCATACGCCGATGGCGATCGCCACCGTGGACAAGGCGGGCAACATCGTCCGCGCCAATGCGCGCTTTGCGAAGCTTACCCAGAGTCTTTCGCCGGCCGGGACTTCCAGCAAGTCGATCTTCGCCGTGGTTCATGAGCGCGACCGGGGCGGGCTGGTGGCTGCCATCGGCAAGGCGGCCGACGGGCAGGGCGACATCGCGCCTGTCGAGGCAGCGCTGGACAGTGCCAAGGAGCGCTGGGGCCAGTTCTTTGTCACCTCCGTCGAGCACGACGCGGGCGATGCGGAAGCGGCCATCGTCTACCTGCTCGACACCACTGAGAAGCGCACGCTGGAGAACAGCTTCGCGCAGTCGCAGAAGATGCAGGCGGTGGGCCAGCTCGCAGGCGGCATCGCCCACGACTTCAACAACGTGCTCTCCGCCATCATGATGGCGAATGACTTCCTGCTGAACGCGCACAAGCCGACCGATCCGTCGTTCCAGGACATCATGCAGATCAAGCAGAATGCCAACCGCGCCGCGGCTCTGGTGCGGCAATTGCTGGCATTCTCGCGCAAGCAGACCCTGCGTCCGCAGGTGCTCGACATCGGCGACGTGCTGTCCGACATCAACGTGCTGCTCAAGCGGCTGGTCGGCGAGAAGGTGAAGCCGGAGTTTGTCTATGGCCGTGACTTATGGCCGGTGAAGGCGGACCTTTCACAATTCGAGCAGGTGATCGTCAATCTCGCGGTGAATGCGCGCGACGCCATGCCGGAAGGCGGCAGGCTGACGGTGCGCACCAACAACATGACTGCGAAGGAAGTCGAACGCGGCGACTTCAAGGGCATGCCGGCGGCGGACTATGTCTGCGTCGAGGTGGCCGACACCGGCACCGGCATTCCTGCCGACATTGTCGACAAGATTTTCGAGCCGTTCTTCTCGACCAAGGAAGTCGGCAAGGGCACCGGCCTCGGCCTCTCCACGGTCTACGGCATCGTCAAGCAGACCGGCGGCTTCATCTACGTGGATTCGGTTCAGGGCAAGGGCACGACATTCCGGATTTTCCTGCCGCGTCATTTCCCCGAAGCCGAAAAGGCCCCTGATGTTGCCGCGGCTGTCACCAGCGGAGCGCCTGTTGTTGCGGAAGTTCCGGCCAAGCCGAAGGCGCCGGATCTCACAGGGCAGGGCACCATCCTGCTGGTCGAGGACGAGGACGGTCTGCGCTCGCTCAACGCACGCGGCCTGCGTTCGCGCGGGTACACCGTGATCGAGGCGGAGAACGGCCTCGACGCACTGGAAGCGCTGGAGCGCGAGGAAGGCGCGGTTGATCTCGTTGTCTCGGACGTTGTGATGCCGGAGATGGATGGTCCGACCATGCTGACCGAGATGCGCAAGCGCAATCCGGAACTGAGGATCATCTTCGTGTCGGGCTATGCTGAGGATGCATTTGAAAAGAGCCTGCCGGAAGGCCAGCAATTCAACTTTCTGCCGAAGCCCTTCACCCTGAGCCAGCTTGTCGCAGCGGTGAAGGAAACCATGACGGCGACGTCATAATGGCATGATCCCGAAAAGCGGGAACCGGTTCTCGGATCGGATCATGCCAAACAAGGGGGCGGCTCCCTGTGTTTGAATGGTTGCATACCCCCGCGACCGAGGGCCGCAGGCCTCATCGTACCTATCCGCTTCCCTTATTCCGCGACGCTGCCCATGTATTGGCTTGTCCCCTAGCCGGGGATCAATGCCCCTTGAGGGCCGAGAGGGAACAGACATGATTTCGCAGCGCTTGCGCTCACTCGTCAAAACGCTCGCCGTGGTGATGGCCGTTGCCATGCCGCTGGCCGTTACCATTTCATCGTCGGTTGACGCCCGCCCGAGCAGCGGCGGCAGCCGCGGTTCGCGCACGTTCTCCGCGCCTCCGACCACTCCGACTGCGCCGAACGCCGCGCAGCCGCTGAACCGCACCATGACCCAGCCCGGCACCAAGGCTCCGGCAGCGGCGCCTGCATCCGGTGGCTTCTTCAATCGTCCCGGCATGGGCATGCTCGGCGGTCTTGCCGCGGGATTCCTCGGCGCCGGTCTGCTCGGCATGTTGTTCGGTGGCGGCCTCTTCAGCGGCCTCGGCAGCCTGTCGTCGATCATCGGCCTCGTGCTTCAGCTCGCGCTGATCTTTGTCGTGGTCCGTCTGGTCATGTCGTGGTGGCAGCGCCGTAACGCGTCGGCCTATGCCCACGCATCGGCTGCGCCCGGTCAGGCTCCGCAGCAGGATCAGGGTCCGATGACCAATGCGCGCTCGGGCTTCGGCTTCGGTCTGGGCGGCGGTTCGAACGATGCGCCGCTCGAGATCAAGCCGGACGATTACGATACGTTCGAGCGCCTGCTCGGCGAAGTCCAGACCGCGTGGTCGAACGAGGATATCGGCAAGCTGCATACACTGGCGACGCCGGAGATGGTCTCGTACTTCACCGAGGACCTCAACGCGAACAAGCAGCGCGGCGTGATCAACAAGGTGTCCGACGTCAAGTTGCTGCAGGGCGACCTTGCGGAAGCCTGGCGCGAAGGCACCACCGACTACGCCACCGTGGCGCTGCGTTATGGCCTGATCGACAAGACCATCGAACGTGCCACCGGCAGGATAGTTGAGGGCAGCGATGCGGTGCAGGAAGTCACCGATGTCTGGACGTTTGTGCGCCGTCCCGGTAGCCAGTGGGAACTGTCGGCCATTCAGGCGACCTGACCGTTCCTCGGATCAAATTGATGAAAAGGCGTCGCGCTTGCGCGGCGCCTTTTTGTTTTGACCGGTTGTCTGCGGAATAAGTCGCGGCCTTGTGTGTTGATCTTGCGCGCCGGTCAGCGCATCACCGCCGGATAGTGCAAAAAGACTTCAGGGAGAGACGAATGCTCAAGGCCCATTTGATTGCAGCCCCGCTTCTGGTCCTCGCCGCGCTTCCCGCTCAGGCGCAGCAGGCGAACACGACATTCTTCATCACCAGCACGCCGATCGGCAATGGCGGAAACCTCGGCGGCCTCGCCGGCGCGGACAATCAGTGCCAGACCCTCGCACAGGCTGCGGGCGCGGGTGCTCCCAAGGTCTGGCGCGCGTATCTCTCCACACAAGCCGCTGACGGCAAGCCTGCGATCAATGCGCGCGACCGGATCGGGAAGGGGCCCTGGACCAACGCCAAGGGCGAGGTGGTCGCCAAGGATGTCGCCGATCTTCACGGCCCGAATGCGCTGACCAAGCAGTCCGCGCTCAACGAAAAGGGCGAAGTTGTCAACGGCCGCGGCGATCAGCCGAACCGCCACGACATTCTCACCGGCTCGCAGCCGGACGGCACGGCGTTCGCAGCCGGTGATGACAAGACCTGCAAGAACTGGACGAGCAGCATGCAGGGCTCGGCCGTTGTCGGTCATTCCGACCGCATCGGTCTGCGCGATGACGATGCATCAAAGTCGTGGAATTCATCGCACGGCTCGCGCGGCCCGGACGGCGGATGTTCGCAGGCGGACCTGCGAAGCACCGGTGGCGACGGTCTGCTGTATTGTTTCGCATCAAACTGATTGGAGTTCGAGACGTTTATCCTTCGGCGCGGACACCCGCGCCGAATGGGTTTGTGAGGTGTCATGCGATACGAACTCTATTACTGGCCGACCATTCAGGGCCGCGGTGAGTATGTCCGGCTCGCGCTGGAAGACGCTGGCGCCGATTACGTCGATGTCGCGCGGCGCGGCGGCGTAAGCAGGATGATGAAGATGATGGACGCGGAGAAGGGGACGCCGCCCTTCGCGCCGCCGTTCCTGAAAGCCGGAAAGCTCGTGATCGGGCAGACCGCGAACATCCTGCTTTATCTCGGGCCGCGCCATGGCCTCGCGCCGAAGGCCGAAGCGCAACGGCTTTGGGTGCATCAGCTTCAACTGACCATCGCGGATTTCGTGGTCGAGATTCACGACACGCATCATCCACTCGGGCCGACGCTGTATTACGAAGACCAGCGCCCCGCCGCGAAGGCGCGCACGAGCGAGTTCCTGGGCGAGCGTGTGCCGAAATTTCTCGGCTATTTCGAGCGTCTGATCCATGCGAGCGGCGGGCCGTATCTCAACGGCCGCAGGGTTTGCTACGCCGATCTGTCGCTGTTCCAGATTGTCGAAGGGCTGCGCTATTCGTTTCCGAACAATATGAAGCGCCTTGAACGAAAGGTGCCGCGTTTGATCAATTTGCACGACAAGGTGGCGATGCGGCCGAACATCAAAGCGTATCTGTCGAGCGACCGGCGCATTCCTTTCAACGAGGACGGCATTTTCCGTCGCTATCCGGCGCTGGATCGTTAGTCCGTACGAGGCTTTATATCGCCTTTATGCGAAGGGGAGACTTTCCGTCTCGAATCCTTACCCCTCCATGCTCATCTTCGAGACATCGCGCGGATCGCTCCGCGTCATGATTTCAGGAGATAGCCATGGCTGCGTCATGGATTCGCAATCACAGGCACGAGTCTTTCCCGGATGACGACTATCGCGCGTGGCTCATCAGCCGCAACCCGCCGCCGATTGTCCATCGCTCGTGCGGCGTTCGCTTCGCGCGGCTGCAGATCCGGTTTGATCGCTTCGTGAAAGCCGTCGATCGTGGACTGCATCGCATGATCGAGGCGCTCGAGCGCAGCAAGACCCGCTGTATTCAGCGCGAACTGCAACTGCGCGGCATTCGCTACGCGCAACGGATGGATGACGACACGTCATCGCGGCGTTGAAATAAAACTCCCCGGATGATCGATTGCAGCGTAAACTGGATTCCGACGCCGGTCCCGGCGATCCACCACCCGGAGTGCCCCATGAAGATCACGCCATCCGGCTCCGTGCCGACCAAGCGCGCGCCCGCATCCTATTTCACCGGCACCGTGTGGCAGGACCCGGTGGTCGAGACGCCGGCGCCGGCCCGGCTCAACGCAACACGCGTCACTTTCGAGCCTGGAGCGCGCACTGCGTGGCACACTCATCCTGTCGGGCAGACGCTCTATGTGCTCGCGGGCACCGGGCGGGTGCAGACCGAAGGCGGGCCGGTGCTGGAAATTCATCCCGGCGACGTGGTGTGGATTCCGCCGGGGGAGAAGCACTGGCACGGCGCGGGACCAAACACGCTGATGACTCATCTCGCGATGCAGGAGTCCGACGACACGGGCAGCTTCGCGACCTGGCTCGAACACGTCACCGACGAACAATACGCGGTGCCGCCTTCGACGTGATCGCGATGACGGGGGAAGGGAGAGACCAGGCAGTCGCGTCGCGATCAACGGGCGGTATGATGTAGCGGTGCGCGGTTCCCTCTGGGTGCTGCGTGTGGCAAGAGTTCCGCGAAGTTCCCGATTCGCCGCATTGCTGTCGCATTCGCCCTGTCTGTTCAGTGTTCATTCACATTCCGAAGCAGGAGGATACGATGCGTATCGTCACCCCCGCCATCTATGCAGCCCTGCTCGGTGGAGCGATCTATCTGGCCATCGCCCAGAACCCGCTGCCGAATGCGATCGCCTCGCAGCCCGAGGGCGCGAAGATCGCCTATGCGGTGCCGACCGACTCCAAGTCGCCGCCGGTGATGCGTGTGGGCAAGCGCGAAACCTGCCGCCAGGCGGTGACCGCGAAACATCTCAGCCGCCATCAGGCCCGCGATCACATGCAGCTTTGCGTGGCACAGGCGCGTGTCGAATGCCTCAGGCAGGCGATCGACCAGAAGCTGCGCGGCTCGGCCCGCCGCGTCTATGTGAAGAGCTGCGTCGCGGCGTAACGCGCGCGTTCCACTATCAGCGTATCTCGACGTGAGACGGCGCCGCTTCCGCGGCGTCTGCTTCGGTACGCGGCCTCAGAGGCACGGCCGGAAGCTGCAGCACGGTGGCCCGCTGGCCGGGATCGAGCTGGGTCAGCAGCACGAGCTGGCCATCCGGAAATTCCAGCGCGTCATGATGCCGGTTCGGATTGTCGAGATCGACGGTGCGGAAACGCGCCACGGTGTGGCGGATCTTCTTGCGGAAGAACGCGCCGTCGTAGTCGACCTCGCGGTCGAACGCGAGTTCTGTGCCGGGCAGGACGCAGACGGCGACGTTCGGATCATCTTCGCCGCAGAAGCCGCGGGTGACGGTCAGGGGGAATTTCGTGGAAACCAGCCGTTCGCCGACTTTGGCGGGCCGGCTTGCGACGGCATGCAGGCTGTAATCACACATGGCGGTCACTCCTGTTGGATCAACCGGGTGATGCGCGGTGGTGATGATCTAATGCGATCGCGATGGCGGAGTTATGTTGCCGCGCCGTCACCTTTTCGTGACGCGGGGGGAGGGCGTGTCCTCCCTCCGGTCGTCCCCGCGCAGGCGGGGACCCATACTCCCTGAATTCTCGCCGTCGTCGCGGGCGCAAAACAACGCTTTCCTTCGTCACCACAAAGTCCGGTGGTGATGGGTCCCCGCCTGCGCGGGGACGACATCCGAAGTGTTGTGTGGTCGCGCTCAGTTACCGGATCGTCATGCCCGGCCTTGTGCCGGGCATCCACGTCTTTCTTCTTTCAGGGGCCGCAAGAGGTGGATGGCGGGGACAGGCCCGGCCATGACATCGAAGATATGGCATCGTCTGCGTCACATCGCATTCTCGATTCAATTTTCAAACAGCTCGCACTTTGCAGATGTGCGCCTTTTGTTTGCGCATGACCTGATCCAAAAACCGCTTCACACTTTTTGGGGTCATGCGTCATCACCCCTGTTGTTGTGACGGCGCGGGGGCGCCCGGAGTTCTTTCATCGCTTCGCCCTCCAAATGAGGGCGTGCGGAACGCCGGATGCGCGAGCGCATCCGCAGCCCCGTGTGCAAAAAATAGAAAGCACACGAGCGTAGTCGCCACGGTCACGCCGCTTCATCCGGCGCTCCGCACGCAATGGTTGGAACGGCTTGTTTCGCGAAGACCCCCGGTGGGCGAGCCTGAGTGATCCACCGCTGGAGGGGACTGACACGCCGCGTCTCTCCCTCTGTACGAGGAGAAAGCCTTGGCGTTGCCCCATGGCGCAGGCGATGCGCCGGGATATCGCGACTTGGGCCGTCCGCGCACAATGTGGTCGTCAGCGTGGACCGAATAAAAAAGCGCCGCTCTTTTTCAAGAGCGCGCCCGATCATCCGGCCCGTGCATCGAACACCGCACGCGGCCACCGCATCCCGCCCCGCGTATCGTGACGATCGCGAAACGCCCCTCATCAACGGAGTGGGATGAATAGGAATATAATCATATAGCTGCGATTGTCAAGTCCGAGGCTGCGACATCTGTCCGTTTATGAGAAGGTGGATGCAGTTATCGTCATTCCGGGGCGCGCGACTTCGCGCGAGCCCGGAATCCATAGCCCCACGGTCACGATGACCTACTACGTCTACATGCTCGCGAGCAAAAAGAATGGCACGCTCTATCTCGGCGTGACGAACGACATCGTGCGACGTGGATACGAACATCGAATCAAGGCAGTTGATGGTTTCACAACGCGATACGGCGTGGACAAACTGGTCTGGTTTGAAATCTATGACGACGCGCTGACCGCGATCACCCGGGAGAAGGAATTGAAGAAATGGCGGCGGGCGTGGAAGATTCGGCTGATTGAAGAAAACAATCGCGAATGGGTTGATCTCTATCCCGGGATTGCAAGCTAGTCATGGATTCCGGGCCTGCGCCAGGAGGCGCATCCCGGAATGACGGGTAGAGACATCCATGTCGTCAATAACTCTTACATCCGGCGGCTATCTTTCCGGATTGTGCTTCGCTTTATCCGGGCTAAACTTTCCGATGTCGCCGATGTTACAAGTGGGTTTGAAGCGGTAGCGGAGCTTATGTTGAAGGGCATCGATGAACTAAAGAAAATTGTCGTTCAGTATCATCAAGGTAATATTGATCTGCAAGATGCCCATCACTATGACTTTGCGATCCTGTATTCTGATCAAATTGACTATTTTATTTTCGGACTGAACCCGGGAGAGACCAAAGAAGACAGGGACCGTTTTCCGGGAAACGGACACTTCAATCCCTATGACCCTGTGAAGTATCCAGAGAATATGCAAAGCAGATCCGCAAAACGGTATATTAGTTTTTCGGAGGCTCTTTGTGGTAGCCGCAATTTCTTGATTAGCGAGTTGTTCTTTTGGAGCTCCACTGATTTGCGTCAACTCGCAGTACGGTATGGAGCCCCGATTGAAAAATCGCCACATCTGCCGTTTTGCTTTGAGATGAATCAGAGGCTGTTCAAGATATTCAACCCTAAGGCTGTAATTGTCTTAGGGTTGAATATCCGGCGTCATGTTTTGAAAATTAAACCGAACCTCGAGTGGGTTGCTGGGGAGAAAGGTGTTTTTGAACATTATCAGGATTCTCAAGATAACGCCCGACCATGGATTTTTGCGAAACACCCTGCAGCGCGCGTCTCAACGGTGAAGCGAAAACAAATCTCGGAATATCTTCGCGAGCTTTAGATTAAACACCCTTCTCGCGCGACATGGTGATGCGCACGCCGGTCTTGGCGACGGTGCAGTGGACGTCGAGCTTGCGGTAGCGTGAATCGATGTTGTAGCCGCGAATGAGGTTGGTGCGGCTGACGCAGCGCTTGGCGCCGCGCACTGCATCGGGCTTCGGGATCGTGAACACCAGCGCCGCCGCCGTGCCGATGAACTCGTAATAGGTTTCCGCCGGTTTCTTCTTGTCGGTCGATGCGAACACATCGTTGGTACGGTTGCGGCTGGCGCAGCCGAGCGAGGCCTGCGTCACGGCAGGGTGTTCGAGATAGATCACGCCCGCGACCGTCTTGCCGACCTTGAGGCCGGGAATCTGGTTGGCGAGATCCTTCGCCAGATCGTCGCAGCGGTCGGCGCGGGCAGGGCTGGCGCCGAGCATGGCGGCTGCCACAAGCGCCGCGGTTGAAAATCCGAACAGTGAAAATCGTTGTGTCATGGTTTCCCCCGTGGGCATTCAAGCGTGCGGGCGAGGTGAGTGCAAGGGGCGGAAAGCGGATGCTCTTTACCTCTCCCCGTTTACGGGGAGAGGTCGGAGACATCGCGGAGCGATGGCTTCGGGTGAGGGGCGATTACCAGGTTTTGCCCCTCACCCGCTCGCCTTGCTCGCGACCTCTCCCCGCAGGCGGGGAGAGGTTCAAAGAATCAAAACCCGTGCGTCATCACGCTGACGGCAAATCCCGCCAGCAGCACCGCATTAAACAGCGTTGGGACCGCGACGAGGAAAGCCGCGCGGCGCAGGTGTTCGTTATGGGCGGCATAGGCGATGGCGCAGGCGGCCACCAGCGGGAAGGCGATGACCCGCGCGGTGGTTTCCACGGCGCTGAACGCGCCCTTGAATTCAAGCCCGTGCGCGACCACCGAGGGCATATCGCTGAGCCATGCCATGATAATGATCGTGCCAAGCGCGATGATCGCATGCCGCACGCGGCCCATGGCCGCGAATACGATGGCGGCGATGGCCAGCACCGGATGCGCGGCGAGATGAGCCTTGACCAGGCCGCCGCCGATGCCCGCGCCGATATGCGACATGTCGCCGAACAATGTCGGTGCGTCCGACAGGCCCCAGCACGCCTCGATCAGGGCGAGAATAATGAGAACGGTGCGCAGGCCGAGCATGCGCGGGGCAGGCGCGGCGTCTTCGGCAATCACCGGCGTGGCGGGGGTCATGTCTGAAAGTCCTGAACCAAATCCATTCTGAAAGGCCGGAAGGTAGCGCGTCCGCGGCCCGCGCACAGCCGCCCTGCAAGGGGCAGCAAGGCTTTCGGCCATCTTCCCTTTGTCGGAAAAGCGATTAGAACGGTTCAAACTCTGACAGGGCAGGAGCCGGATCGTTGAAAATCCAGCGCTTTTTGCCTTTCCAACCTGCGAGACCCGTCCATGAACGCTCCGACCGCCATCCCGTCGCCCAAGGCTGTTCCGCCCTACAAGCACACGCCGCTGTTTCCGCTGGGCAAGGACAAGACGCCGTATCGCAAGATCAGCAGCGACGGCGTCCGGGTCGAGACGGTGCTGGGCAAGGAGATGCTGGTGGTGACGCGCGAGGCGTTGCGCGCGCTCTCCGAAGCCGCCTTCGGCGACATCAATCACTATCTGCGGCCGGGCCACCTGCAGCAGCTTCGCAACATTCTCGACGACAGCGAGGCGAGCGACAACGACAAGTTCGTTGCGCTGGATGCGCTGAAGAACGCCAACATCGCTTCCGGCGGCGTGCTGCCGATGTGCCAGGACACCGGCACCGCGATCATCATGGGCAAGAAGGGCTGCAACGTCATCACCGACGGCGAGGACGAAGCGGCGCTGTCGGAAGGCGCGCGCGACGCTTACCTGCGCCGCAACCTGCGCTATTCGCAGGTCGCGCCGCTGTCGATGTATGAGGAGAAGAACACCGCCAACAACATGCCGGCGCAGTGCGAGATCTACGCCGAGGGCGACGACGCCTACAAGTTCATGTTCATGGCCAAGGGCGGCGGCTCCGCCAACAAGAGTTTCCTGTTTCAGGCGACGCCGTCGGTGCTGACCAAGGATCGATTGCTGGCGTTCCTCAAAGAGAAGATCATGACGCTCGGCACCGCCGCGTGTCCGCCGTATCACCTCGCCATCGTCATCGGCGGCACCTCGGCCGAACTCTGCATGAAAACGGTGAAGTTGGCGTCGGCGCGCTATCTCGACGCGCTGCCGACCCACGGCAGCGAGAACGGCAACGCGTTCCGCGATCTCGAGATGGAGCAGGAAGTTTTGAAGATGACGCAAAGCTCCGGCGTCGGCGCGCAGTTCGGCGGCAAGTATTTCTGCCACGACGTGCGCGTGATCCGCATGCCGCGCCATGGCGCGTCGCTGCCGATCGGTCTTGGCGTGTCGTGCTCGGCGGACCGTCAGGTGCTCGGCAAGATCACAAGGGACGGCGTGTATCTGGAAGAGCTGGAGCACAATCCGGCGAAGTATCTGCCGGAAGTGGAAACGAAGCTCGGCGGCGAGGTTGTGCAGATCGACCTCAACCAGCCGATGAAGGACATCCTCGCGACGCTGTCGAAGAATCCGATCAAGACCCGTCTCTCGCTCACCGGCACCATGATCGTCGCGCGTGATAGCGCGCACGCCAAGCTGCGCGAGCGGCTGGAGAAGGGTGAGCCGCTGCCGGATTATTTCAAGAACCATCCGATCTATTACGCGGGTCCCGCGAAGACGCCGGAAGGTTATGCGTCGGGCTCGTTCGGCCCGACCACGGCGGGACGCATGGATTCGTTCGTCGATCAGTTCCAGGCGGCGGGCGGCTCGATGGTGATGCTGGCCAAGGGCAACCGCTCGGCGGCGGTGCGCGATGCGTGTAAGAAGTACGGCGGGTTCTATCTCGGCTCGATCGGCGGTTCGGCGGCGAACCTCGCCGAGCACTGCATCAAGAAGGTCGAGGTGGTGGAATATCCCGAACTCGGCATGGAAGCGATCTGGCGCATCGAGGTCGAGAACTTCCCGGCCTTCATCATCATGGACGACAAGGGCAACGACTTCTTCAAGGAATTGAATTTGGGATAGTCTTGCTTTGCGATAGGGTAAAGACGCAGATCACAACCAATCGTCATGGCCGGGCTTGACCCGGCCATCCACGTCTTCCTCGATCAAAACAAGACGTGGATCACCGGGACAAGCCCGGTGATGACGACCGTAAATGTTGCGGCATCCCGCTTTCACGGGGATGAGCGGAGAAAACGAAGTCTCGTTACCACGCCGCCTGGATCGAGCCCTTGAACTTGCCGTTGATGAAATCCTTCACCGGCTGCGAGCGGTAGATCTCGATGAACTTCCTGATCCGCGGATCGTCCTTGCGGTCCTCGCGCGCGGCGAACAGCAGGGTGAAGTAGGGCTTGGCGTCGGGATTGGACGTTTCGGGGACCAGCGCCTTGTTGAGGTCGAGGCCGGCCAGATAGGCGTAGTTCGATGACACGAACGCCGCCGCCACATCATCGAGCGAGCGTGCGAGCTGCGCGGCGTCGATTTCCACGATCTGCAGTTTCTTCGGATTGTCCACCACGTCCTGAACGGTGGCCTTGATGCCGACGTCGGGCTTCAGCTTGATCAGGCCGGCCTTTTCGAACAGCACCAGCGCGCGTCCGCCGTTGGTCGGATCGTTCGGAATGGCGATCTTCGCGCCGTTCGGGATGTCCGCGGCCTTGGTGTATTTCTTCGAGTGGATGCCGCCGGGCACCAGGATCGAATCGTCGAGCGCGACCAGCTTGTAGTTGCGTGCCTTCGACTGGTTGGCGAGATAGAACTTGTGCTGGAAGTTGTTGAGGTCGATGTCGCCGGCGTCGAGCGCGGCGTTCGGCTGGTTCCAGTCGGTGAACTCGATGATCTCCGCCTTGAGGCCCTGCTTCTCGGACAGCTTGGCCGCTTCGCGCAGGATGTCACCGTAAGGACCGGCGGACACGCCGATCTTCAGCGGCTTGTCGTTGGTGGCGGATTGCGCGAGCGGCGCGGCCGCGAATGAAGCGAGCAGAAGTCCCGAGGCAGCGAGGGACAGGAAACGGAATCGGGAAATTGCGGTCATGATGTGTGATGTCTTTTGTTCGGTGGTTGAATAGCGGCATCATCGGATGCCTCAAACTCGCCGCAGATTGTGCGTTGCGAGTTTGCAAATGATCGGCCAGCCGAACCAAGCGCGTCAATGAAATGGAATTACGAATAATCAGGCAGCCATAGGCTGGTCTTCGCATGATCGGCGCGCATGCAGGCCAATTGTTGTTTCGGCCCCTGTGCGCGGTATCGATTGGGCCGGGAGAGAGCGTTACTTGCCCGGCGCGATGCCTTTGAACGACAGCCGCAACGCGGCTTCGACGCGCGGATCGTTCTTCTTCCACATGCCGTCGCTAATCAGCGACGCAATGCCGTGCACCACAGCCCAAGCCAGCGCCAGCGCATCCGGATCGACGGGCTTGCCCGGATCGGCCTGAAGTTCGGCGACGGCGATACGCAACTGCTCGAATGCGCCGGGCACGCCGTCCTTCTCCGTCTTGCCGTCCGAGCCGAAGCGGCTGAAGGCGAGGCGGAACAGACGCGGCTCGGCGGCGGCGAAATCGATGTAAGACAGCGCCGAGGCATGAAGGCGCTTTTTTCCGGAAAGGCCCGCGGTGGCTTTCTGGGAGCGTTGCGCCAGCAGCGCCAGCGCTTCGGTGGCGACAGCCGCCAGCAACTCATCCTTGTCGGCGAAATGCTTGTACGCCGCGCCGGAGGTGACGCCCGCACCGCGCGCGGCTTCGCGCAGGCTGAAACTTTCCGCACCGTCCTTGCGGACATGCTCGAGCGCCAGCGCGACCAGCGCGCTGCGCAGGTCGCCGTGATGATAGGCCTCTTTTTTTGCGACTCTCATGTAATGCCTGTTTACATTGGTGTGGCTGTACCGTAAAGTATGCATCGTTCACTTAAAAAGCATAAAGCCGGGAGAACCAAGGGATGAGCGCCACGGAAGCCACCGCCGAAAAGAAACCGTTCTGGGAGAAGGGCAACCTCGCACCGGTCCATGAAGAGGTGACGGTGTTCGATCTGCCGGTGGAGGGGGCGATCCCGCCGGAACTGAACGGGCTTTATGCCCGCAACGGCGCGAACCCGCGTGAAGGTCACTCCGGCCACTGGTTCATCGGCGACGGCATGATCCATGGCGTGTCGCTAAGCAACGGCAAGGCGGAATGGTATCGCAACCGCTGGGTCCGCACGCCGCGCTTCAACGGCGCGCCGAGGCGGCCCGGTATTCCCGACATCCGCAGCAGCGTCGCCAACACCAATGTGATGGCGCATGCCGGAAAGATCATGGCGCTGGTGGAAAACGCGCTGCCGATGACCATGACGCGCGAACTCGAGACGATCGGCTTCCACGATTACGACGGCAAGCTCGACACGCCGTTCACGGCGCATCCGAAAATCTGCCCGACCACGGGCGAATTGCATTTCTTTGGCTACGGTTTCGTTCCGCCATTCCTCACCTACCATGTTGCTGATGCCGGCGGAGAGCTGATCCGCAGCATTCCGATTCCGGTCAAGGCGTCCACCATGGTCCATGACTTCGCGATGACATCGGGCCACGTTATCTTCATGGATCTGCCGGTGGTGTTCGACATGCCTGCGGCGCAGCGCGGCACCATGCCGTTCGCCTGGAGCGAGACCTACGGTGCGCGGCTCGGCATTCTCAAACGCGGCGCGGGCATCGAGTCGCTGCGCTGGATCGAGATTGAGCCGTGTTACGTCTTCCATGTCGCCAATGCGTTCGAGGAAGCTGACGGCAGCATCGTGATCGATGTCGCCTGGTACAATGAGTTGTGGCGCGGCGGGCCGTCCGCGACATCGTTCGACAAGGCGAAGCTGCGCCGCTGGCGCGTGCCGCCGGGTGCGACCAAAGCGCAGGAGCAGACGCTCGACGATCGCTCGATCGAGTTTCCGCGCGTCAACGAAGGTCTTGCCGGGCTGCATCACGACATCGTCTATGCCGTCGATACCGGGACGGAAGCGCTGATCAGCGAGGGGCGCAGCTCGATCCGCAAGTACGATCTGAAAACCGGCAACAGTGCGGAGCATGTCTTCAGGAACGGCGTCTCCAGCGAGTTCGTTCATATCCAGCCGGACGGAACGCGCGGCGAGGACGACGGCTGGCTGATCGGCTTTGTCTATGACCGCGCGCGCAATGCCAGCGATCTGATGATCCTCGATGCGCAGAAGATCGAAAGCAAGCCAGTGGCGCGGATTCAGTTGCCTGCGCGTGTGCCGCAGGGCTTCCACGGCAATTGGATGCCGGGGGTGTGACCGCCGCTTTTGTCATCACCGGGCTTGTCCCGGTGATCCCGATCGCGGGGCACAGTGCCACATGAATCGAGATGGCCGGGACAAGCCCGGCCATGACACTTGAGTATGTTGTGTGGCCGGTGCTCGGGCGCGGTTTCTTACGCCCGCGTTCCCTTGAACGGGAAGCTGCCCATCGGGCCGATGCTGACATCGCCGGAGATGGAATCGCCATCCACCTTGCCCGAGAAGGCCAGCGTCAGCGGCATCGGATTGGTGATCGACGCCTTCCATGCGACGTCGTTGCCGTTCACGGTGCCGTCAACAATGTCGGCTTCGTTGCCGTCCGCGGCCTGCTTGCCGGTCAGCACGCCGCCATTGCTGGTCAACGCCAGCGTCGCCTCGCGATCGCCGAGCGGTGTGCTCAAGGTGATATTCCAGTTTCCGTCGACTGCCATATGTTTCCCTCTCTCCGCACGCCGCTACGCCTGAATTGGTTCCGAAGCGGGACGCGCCAGCGCCATATAGCGCATTTTGCTCTCCATGCGAATTTTGCACCGTGTGCATGCGTTGCTGTCGGCCGCCTGCGCGCTGATATTTTACGATTTCTTAGGACGCCCTTCCTACGGTCCGGGCTTATAGGGATATCTACGTAATTTCAGAGCCATGGATAAAGACAAGCGGGGCGCTGCTCGCGTCAATTTTGAGCGCGGTGTGACTGTCCGGATTCTCGCCATTGACGGGACGTGGCAGCGCGAATGCGAGATGCTCGACGTCTCGGAAACCGGCGCGTTGCTGCGCGTTCTCGGCAGCCTTGCGGGCCTCGATCTGAAAGAGTTCTTTCTGGTCCTGTCATCGCGCGGCACGGCGCACCGCCGCTGCTCGCTGGCATGGGTGGAAGGTGACCGCATCGGCGCAGGCTTCGTCAAGGACAAGCCGGTCAAGAAAAAGGGTTCGCTCAAGCGGGCCTAGGCGACGGGGGATAGTCCGTCAGCTGCAGTTCGTCACCTGATTGGAGCACAGCCTGCGCCACCAGCCGCGCACCTTGTCGTGGCTTTCCACCAGCGCCCAATAACCGCTGCAGGCGAGGACCTTCTTCGGCCCGCCGTCAGGGCCGATCTCACTGCCGCCTTCGGTTTTCGCCGGCATCCAGTTCGCATCGCCATGCGGCGCCTGATAAAGGCCGCCCATCCGGGTATCGCCATTGGCATATTGCGCGCCGACCTTGTTCGCGGACACCCAGCCGCGCCCGGCATAGGGCTTCGGCGCGTTACGCGGATAGGACTCGCCCTCATAGTCCTTGCCCGGCGGCTGCGCGCCTTCGATCAGGAACCAGCCGTCCTTGTAGCCGATGATGCTGAATTCGGTGAGCCAGCCGCCGTCCGGCGTGTTCTCGCTGCCGTCTTTCGCCTTGAACTTGTAGGGCGCGGGCAGCGTGCCCAGCACTTTCGATTTTACATCGGGAGCCGCGCGCACGTTCAGTCCCTTTGGGTCCTTGTCCTCGGACCAGCCGTGGATGTCGCAGGGCATGGTGCCGGCGGGAAGCGATTTCGCTTTCGCCAGCAGGTCGGCATGCAGCTTGTCGTAGTCCGACTCGTCATGCGCCGCGCTGATGACGCGTTCGATCTCGCCGGACAGTTTCTTGTCGCGTGGACGGAGTTCGCCGGAGATCGCTTTGAGCTTGCCGTCTTCACGGCTCAGCTTCACCACCAGCACATGTCCGCTCTCAAAGGCGCTGGCGGGTGTCTTCGGATCGTTCGCACTTTTCGGATAGGTGGCGATGATGCCGGTGAGTGTCTTCGTATCGGCAGGATCGGTGCTGGTTTCACTGAATCCGAGCCCCGCCACGTAGCCGTCCGGCAGGAAGGGAAGCGCGCTTGCATACCATTCCGGTTGCGCGGGCGGCGCCGTCACGGGCTGCGCGGCGGCCTGTGTGATAACGACGATGCTGAAGAGGACAGTGGCGAGGCGCGTCATGATCCCGTCACACCGCCTGCACTTAGTTTGCTGCCTGAGCCGCTTCCGCGCGCAGCTTGCGCGTAATGGCGACGCGGAAGACCACATATTGAATCGCGAAGGCCAGAACCTTGGCGCCCATGGCGATCACGGTGACATAAAACGCCCACAGCTTGATGTCGCCGGTCATGGCGGTGGCGATGACGCCTGCGCCGAGGATGAACATGAGCGCCGCCCAGGCGTATCCTGCCATGATCGCAAGGTGAGGGATGTTGTCGCGGACCATCGGCGGCGAATAACGCAGCGTCCAGCCCTTGCGCAGCATGATCGCGCCGATAGCGAAATGTCCGATGCTGGGTTTGATCAGGACGAAACGGGGATCTTTCGTCAGCAGCGTTGCCGAGCCCAGAACGACGACCAGCGCGAGGCTGGCCCAGGTCATGATGTCGAGCTTTTCCTGCCGCATCCGCGCGCGGATGAACTGTGCGATGGCGCCGGCGATCGCGACGGCGGTTGCGATGATGATGTCTCCCGTCGCGGCATAGACCACAAGGAAGACGATGGTGGAAAAGAAATCGACGAAGAGCTGACGGAAGACTGCGGCCATGCCGGGACTGTCACACAGGCCCGGGCGACGGAGCAAGGGTCTTCGGCGCGGACTGCGGTGCGAGCGGAATGTGGCCGGGCTTGGCGGACGGCTTGCAGGCGCAGTTGGACACCGAGCCGGTAAACTCGGCCGGTGAAGCAAGAGAGGCCGACGTCGTGTCGTCACCTGCGAGCGTGACGCCGGTGAGTGTCAGGACCAGCGCGAGGCTGGCCCAGACCGCATGACTGGGCCGCGCGCCGGTGGTGCGTCCGAACACGATCTGTCCGACGACAACGGTCGCGGCGGCGAGGGCGGCGAGCAGGACATCGCCGACCAGCACGAAGGCTGCGAAGAAGATGGCGGTGGAGAGGAAGCCGAGAAGAATTCGAAGAGTGGTGCGGGCCATTGGTGGCTCCTGGTCTGTAAAAGGTTTGCGCTGAGGTCGGGATCAGGCAGCAGCCGTCGTGGCGCTGGCCGCGATCCCGGCGCGAACGTGCTTCGGGTACCATTGGGTGAAGTAGATGGCGCTGTTGCGGATCGCGAAGGCGATGGCCGCGCAGATCCACAGCGGCATGCTGGGCAGGTAGATCGCCACCATGTCGGCGACGAGCATCAGAACGAAAGCTGCGCTCCACACCCAGGTGAGGATGTAGTTGGTGCGCAGGAAGAGGGGACGCTGGGCGGTTTCGGTATCGACCACTTCGCGTGCGTGCTGCAGCGTGAAGGGCCTGCGGAGTGCGATGGAGCCGAGGGCGAGGGCCAGGATGCTGCCATCGACAGCGAGCCGGACCGAGGTGGGGCTCATGTCGGCGCCGATCAGGTGATAACCGGCAAGCGAGGCAAAAATGGCAAGGGCACCGGCGGTCAGCATCTTGATCGAACGGCCGGTAAGCATATCTCGCAGGACCAGGCCGAAGGCGACAGCGGCGCTCGCCAGCAGACTGATCTTTGCCGTGGTCAGCATCATCAGCGTGGCGAAGGTCGCGAACGGGGCAAGGATCAGAAAAAGGGCCATGGCGGTCGCCTTGGAACATCTTGACGTTGTAAAGATGCATTTAGGGCCTCGCCGGAGACTCGTCAAGGAAAATCTTGACAGCGTCAAAATGCATACCTAGATTGCGGTCATGGCCGGTCCAAATGCAGCGAAGCTTGCGGACAGCTCCCGCGCCCGTTCGGGGGCCAAAAAGCCTGTCGCCAAGTCCGTTGTGGCCCGGAAGACGGGCGGTTCCGCGCCGAAAAAGCCGCGTTCCGGCGGCACAGGCGCACAGAAAGCTGACCGCGGCACGCCCTATCATCACGGCGATTTGCATGAAGCCCTGCTCAAGGCCGCCAAGCGCGTGGCCGACCGGGAGGGCATCAACGGCCTGACATTGCGGGCGGTGGCCCGCGAAGCCGGCGTGTCCCATGCAGCGCCCGCGCATCATTTCGGCGACGTCACGGGGCTTTTGAGCGAGCTTGCCGCCATCGGCTTCCAGAAGTTCTCCGCGGCACTCGGGCAGGCGGCCTGTGAGGCCGGTCCGGATGTGATGTCTTCCGCCCGCGCCCGCGCCAATGCCTATGTCGCGTTTGCGCGCGACAATCCCTGCATGTTCCAGCTTATGTTCCGCGCCGAGCGGCTCGATCACAGCCGTCCGATGCTGAACGAAGCCTCCAAGGCGGCTTTCGCCAAGCTGGCGGGCATCGTCGCCGCGCAGCGTCACGAAAACCTCGCGCTCGATCACCTGACCATCGAGCAGGCTGCCGATGTCGCGCGTATCTGGTCGCAGGTGCATGGTTTCGCGATGCTTTATCTCGATGGCCGCCTGCAGCACATCCTCGATGCGACGCCCGGCGTGACCGCCGAGGAATTGCTGGCGGCGATGCTCAAGCCGGCCCCTGCCTGCCGATAGGCAACCCGTTGCGCCGTCATGCGTTGGTACGCATGGCCAGAACACCCCGCGGGCCCTGGAAACGCGACAACCCGCGCAAGCGCGCGGGCAAGGCGTTGCAACATCTCAGCCCCGCACAGAAATCGGCGACGAAGGCCCGCGCCCGGCGGGCCGGGCGGCGCTATCCCAACCTCGTGGACAATATGCGCGCGGCGTCCGCTTCGAAGACCCCGAAAAAGAAGCCTGCTGCGAAGAAGCGCGTCGGGCGCAAGCGCGCGGCAAGTAAACCGGCATCGAAGAAAACCGCTCGCGGCTCGGCCTAGCGCGGCATGGCCAGTTCGGCGGCGCGTCCGCTCGTGCCGACCGCCTGCACCTTGCCGGTGTCACATTTGAAATCGTGGGCGAGGGTGTCTACCGCCTTGCGGGCGAGTTCGATGGCGTCGGCATTCGCCGCGATGTCGATGTAGGCGACATGACAGACGCCGGTCCCGGCCTTCGCGCCTGCCGGCGCGAGTTTTGTGACAACGAACAATTGCTTTGTCTTCGGGCGGCCGTCCTTGTCCTCGTCGGCAATGTCGGCGAGATGCCAGCGCTGGATCATGGCGAAGGGCGGTTTGCCCTTCGCTTCCTGCCGCCATTCGATTGTATGCGTTGTCGAACTGAACGGCCCGAACCATGCCCTGGCCGCGGGTTCTGCCACCGCTGCCTTGCGGGTGCGGCCCACGCTGACCGTCTCGCGCAGATCGCCTTCACTGATCACCACCACAAGGCCCTGAGGGCCGGGGCAGACCCGCGTGCCGCCGCCGTCTTCATCGTGAACGGCACCGGCCTGCCGGCACTGTTTCGGATCGGTAGAGGTGTAACTGCTGACGTTTTGGACCGTCTGCGCCATCGCCGCGCTGAATGTCAGCAGCATGGATGTCAGCGTGAGGGCGATCAGGGATATGCGCGACATGCGGGGAACTGGTTATTCCGGGCCGATTGATGGATTCGTCTGTATTTGTCGCATCAGGCGTGTGGATCGTTCATGCCGCGCCTGCGAAAAACATGTCATCATGCGCGGAATCGCATTAGAAGCACTGTCAGCGCGTATCAGTGTCCCCGTTCAGTCCTGTTGTGAGCCATGCCCGAAATCTCGTCCAGCAAGCCCTATCGCATCGGCCGGTCCAAGACCGGGCTCGGTCTCTTCGCCACCCAGAAGATCAAGAAGGGCACCAAGATCATCCGCTATTTTGGGCCGTTGCTCGACTCGAAGAACAAGAAGCACGACGATATCGACAACAAGTACCTGTTCGAAATCAACAATCGCTGGACCATCGACGGTTCCACCCGCAAGAACATCGCCCGCTACATCAACCATGCGTGCAGGCCGAATGCGGAGTCGGACGTCAATTCGCGCAAGCGCAAGGTGATCATCCGCGCCATCAAGACCATCGAGCCGGGCGAGGAGATCAACTACGACTACGGCACCGACTATTTCAAAATCTTTCTCAAGCCGATCGGCTGCAAGTGTGACCACTGCGAGAAGAAGCGGGCCAAGAAGCGTGCCGAGGAGCGCGCTGAAAGGCTGAAGCTCAAGCTCAAGGCTGAGAAGAAGGCCGCCAAGCAGGCCGAGAAAGCTGCCCGCAAGGCGACGAAGGCCGCTGGGAAGGCCAAGTCCTCGAAAACGGCGAAGAAGCCGCTGAGCGCCGCACGCGCCAACGCCCATGCGCGCGGCACCGGCAAGCCCACCAAGACCAAGGCGTCGCGGACCAAACCGCTGTCACGCGTGCAGCCCAGGAACACCGCCAAGGCTTCGACCCGCGCAAAGCGCGCGTCATAATCCGGCATCGCCGCTTTTGGCGGCGTGCCGTTTCCCGCTTCAGCGCCGGATCAGGATCACGCCCGCGATCAGCAAGCTCGCGCCGATCAGGCGCGGCAGATCGACGGTGCGCTGCTCAAGCCCCAGCCAGCCGAAATGATCGAAGGCGACGGATGTCAGCATCTGTCCCGCGATCAGGACCGAGATGAAAGTGGCAGCGCCAAGGATCGGGATCAGGTAGATCGCAAGGCCGATGAAGATCGCGCCGAACAGGCCGCCGCTCCACGCCCACCAGGGAATCCGGCTGGCGACGGCGGCCGATGGGACGGGATCGCGCAGCGCGACCGCTAGCACGGCCATGCAGATGACGCCGACGAAGTAGCTCGCAAACCCGGACCACGGGGCCGAGTCGAGCGCGTGGCGCAGGTTTGCATTGAGAGCCTGCTGGATGACGATGCTGATGCCTGCGGCGAAGGCAAGCGTGATGGGCAGGGCGAGGTTGAGCATTCTCTGTTCCGATGATTCACAATGGCGCACGCGCGCCGTCACAGTCCCTTGAACATGTTTCCGGCCAGCAGCAGCAGATAGCTGATGCCCAGCGTCGCAAAGCCGTGACCGCTGATGAACGGGATCTTGATGCGCGCATAGACCGCGAGCGCGGCCAGAATGGCGAGAATGATCGAGACGAGGAAAATCGGAAACGATGGCGCGCTGAGATTCATGACAGGTCCCCGGATGTGGATGGCCGCATTATTGCGGCGAGGGGACTGAAGCGCGCTCATGCCGGTTCCGGCAAGGGCCGGACCGGCTCATTCTGTGGATGAATGGATCGCTCTATTCCGCGATGACGGCTTCGACAGCCTTGATGGTCTGCTGGACGGCCGCGATCTCATGGATCAGCACGGTCGAAAGCTTCGGCCCGCGGGCGCGCATTTCCATCACCAGTTCGCGGCGGCGTTCGCGCAGCAGCACCAGCGGCAGGCGATGATCGAACGCATCCGCATCTGCTTCGGCTTCGTCGCTAAAGTCCGCTTCCATGACCGACATGTCCGGCTCCCATGACAACGGTTCGAGCCTAACCAGTGCGGATTAAATGGCCGGAAGGGAGATCGATAAAATTCTACGGAAACGAAAATACCGGGCGGGCAGCGCATTCCGCCCGGCATTTTGGTTAGGAAGTGCTTAGCGGACCGCGACCGGGTCAGCGCTCTTGCGTAGCCCGATGAATTCCAGCTCCGCGAAGACGCCGACCGCAATGGCCTGCATCACGATGAAGACCTGTCCGAGCAGGTTGGGTGAGAGCCAGCCGCTGACGAGCAGCGCGATGCTGTCGATGGTCCAGACCGCGTTGATGGCGATCACGGCCCACACCGCAGCCTTCGGCATCATCTCGCGCGTGGCGAGATAGCCGACACCGAGCACGAATGCCACCAGCACCAGGCCGGTGTTGCGCAGGAAGCCGTCGGGCAGGTTTGTCATCGGCGCAAGGATGTTTGCGCCGAACACCAGCAGCAGCGCGGACACGCCGCTGAACAGGGCATCGATCTGAAGGGCACGGCGAAGGAAGGTGGACGGATGGATCATGGTGGTTCTCCTTGCGGGTGGTGGTTGACGAGAACCAGAATTGTCCGCCGGTGCGCCCAGATCGATTACCTGGCAGGTAATGGAATGCACGATTTCTGCGTGATAGGTTTTTGCCATGATGAACGCACACACTTCGGCGCGGCGCGCCGTCAAATCCCCGGTCAAGCCGGCCCATGCGCGGCCCAATCATTTCGGCGATCACCTGCGTGAATGGCGGCAGCGGCGCCATCTCAGCCAGCTTGATCTGGCGGGCGATGCGGAGATTTCCGCGCGGCATCTCAGCTTCGTGGAGACGGGACGTGCCGCGCCGTCACGCGACATGGTGCTGCGTCTGGCCGAGCGGCTGGATGTGCCGCTGCGCGAGCGCAACGTGCTGCTGGTGGCGGCAGGTTTCGCGCCTGCATTTCCCAGCCGCTCGCTCGATGATCCTGCGCTGGCGGCTGCGCGTCAGGCGATGGAAACGATCCTGAAAGCCCATGAGCCGTATCCGGCGCTGGCGGTGGATCGGCACTGGAATCTGGTGTCGGCCAACGCGATGATCGCGCCGTTTCTGGCCAGCGTCGCGCCGTCGCTGCTTGCGTCTCCGATCAATGTGATGCGGCTGAGTTTTCATCCGCAGGGCCTTGCGCCACTGACGGTCAATCTCGCCGAATGGTGCGGGCATCTGCTCGAGCGCCTGCACCGGCAATGTGAAGCCACCGCGGACCCGGTCCTGATCGCGCTTTACGAGGAACTGAAGACCTATCCGGTCCCTGCGCGGAAAGCGCCGCAGACCGTCGGCGCGGACAGCCTTGCGATTCCGTTCCGGATCAGGATGGGCGACGATGTCCTGAGCTTCATTTCGACCACGATGGTGTTTGGGACGCCGCTGGATGTGACGCTGTCGGAACTGGCGCTGGAGACGTTCTTTCCGGCGGACGAGATGACGACGCAAAAGATGCGGACTCTCGCAAAATCGTTGGCCTGAACGGGTTGCCTTGTTTTCCCCGCGGCTTATCTTCCGGGTTCATTCCTGTGAGGACATCCCATGGCCGCCCTGAAGCCGCTGCAGATCGATATCGTCTCCGACGTTGTGTGCCCGTGGTGCTACATCGGCAAGAAGCGCATCGAGGACGCGCTGGCGCTGGCGAGCGATGTGCCGGTCCATGTCAACTGGCGGCCGTTCTTCCTCAATCCATGGGTGCCGCGCGAAGGTATCACGCGCGACGAATATCTCACCGCGAAGTTCGGTTCGCCCGAGGCCTACAAGAACATCGCGGGCCGCGTGGTCGCGGCGGCCGCCGAGGAGGGACTGCAATACAACCCCGGCAGCGTGAAGCGTCAGCCCAACACCATCGATTGCCACCGGCTGATCCTGTGGGCTGAAGCCGAAGGCAAGGCCGCGCAGATGAAACAAAAGCTCATGGAGCTTTATTTCCGCGATGGTGGCGACCTCACCGATACCAACGTGCTGGTGCAGGCGGCGGCCGACGTCGGCCTCGATGCGGAGAGCGTGCGCAAGCGCCTCGCCACCGATGAGGATGTGGAGCGGATTTCGGCACAGGCGCAGGAAGCCTCCGAGAAAGGGATTTCCGGCGTGCCGACTTTCGTGTTCGCGCAGAAGTACGCCGTCTCCGGTGCGCAGCCCGCGGATCAACTCGCCCGCGCGATCCGTCAGGTCTCGGCGGAGATCAATCAGGCGGCGTGAAGCGTTCAGCGTCCGCTGGAAACATCCCGGTCACGGCATCGGCTTTCAACGAGTCGTCCCGGCGAAGGCCGGGACCCATAACCACCGGCCTCTCAAGAGTGGCGTGGAAGCTGCCATTTCAAAACGTCGACAGGGAGTATGGGTCCCGGCCTTCGCCGGGACGACCAGAGAGATATTGCTTTGTTTACGCCGCCGCGGCCGCCGGTTGCGGCAGTTTCGACGGCAGGCACGCCACCGCGACGAAAATGATCGCGGCGGATGTCGCCATCAGCCAGAACAGCGTGTCGAAGCCGTAATTGCCGTAGACGAACGAGATCATTGGCAGCGCCAGCGCGAACACTGTGAAACTCACGACATAGCGGATGCCATAGATGCGCGCGCGGGCTTCGCCGCTCGCCATCTTGCCGATCATGAAATCGTTGATTGGAATCTGGCCGAACGCGCCGAGCATGAAGCCGAGCGCGGCAGCCAATGCCCATGCGTCGCGCAGGCCGGGCATGGCGGCGAAGAACACCACCTGCATCGCCGAGACGATCATGAACACGGTGCGCGGGCCGAGCCTGTCCAGCAGCGCGCCGACCACAAGCTGCGCCATCGACGCCACCGCGAACACGACGAAGGTGAACGCGCCGACCATGGTGGCGATGTCGCCCTTGGCGGCGGTGAAGCCGCTTGCGGACAGCCATTGCGTCATGTCGGTGGCGATGCCCTGCAGGCGTTCGTCGAAGATCTTTGGCAGCGCGAATGTGGTCGACTGAAACACCAGGCTGGAAACGGCGGTTGTCAGAAACACAATCGCTGAAATTCGCAGCAGCAGCGCCTTCATGTCGCCGGTGAGCGGCGCAGAGGCAACAGCAGCCGCAGGCGCCTTGCGATGCGCATGCGCGATCTCACCCCACTGATGGATGGTGTAGAGAATGCCGATGCCGATGGAGATCACGCCCGGAATGATAAAGGCGATGCGCCAGCCGCCGTGGTCGATGAAATAGCCGGTGATCAGCGCGGCGGAGGCGACGCCGAAATTGCCCCAGATGCCGTTGGTGGCCAGCCGCATGCCGGTGTTCTTCCACTTCTGCGTGACGATGGCGAGGCCGACAGGATGATAGATCGCGGCGAAGATGCCGACGACGAACAGGCCGATGCCGACCTGCAGCGGCGTCTGCGCAAAGCCGGTTACAATCGACGCTGCGCCGATGCCGACGAAGAACACGGCGATCATGCCTTCGCGGCTCCATTTGTCCGCAAGCCATCCGGCAGGCCATGAGAACACGCCGAAGGCGAAGAAACCCGGCGCGGCGTATTTCAAAAGTTCGCTGTAGCTGAGGCCCCATTCGCGCGAGAGCGCGAGCGCCGCGACGGTGGCGAAGATCAGCGTGAACAGGTGGTCCAGATAGTGACCGATGTTCAGGAACAGGAAGTGGATGCGGTCGCGCGTCATGGGAGCCTCTTCTTGGGCGTATCCTCGATTCTCCCGCAAAAAGTAGCCTTGGCACGATGGCGCTGTCATGCCAAAAATCGTCGAGAAATTGCCATTTGGGGTTTTGGCCCGAGGGATTGCCCATGGCCCGCCGCAGCACCGATGCCAACGACTATCAGTTCGTGCCGCGCCCGCTGGCCGCGATGTCGAAAAGTTTTCGCGACGGCTTCGAGATCGAGCCGCACCATCATGCGCGTGATCAACTCGTCTATGCAGTGACCGGCGTGATGCGCGTGCGAACCGCCGATGAAGCGTGGATCGTGCCGCCGGACCGCGCGGTCTATCTGCCCGCGCGCACGGTCCATTCGATCAGCATTCGCGGCCAGGTCGAGATGCGCACGCTTTATATCTCGCGCGACGCCAGCGACGACCTGCCCGTGACGCCGACGGTGCTGGAAGTGTCGCCGCTGCTGCGCGAACTGGTGCTGGCGATGGTCGAGGAGCCGGTGATCTACGACGAGAAGGGACGCGCGGGCGCTGTGGCGTTTCTCATTCTGGCTGAGATCGCCCGCGCGCAGCGGCTGTCGCTGGTGATCCCGATGCCGCATGATCCGCGCCTCCTGCGCGTCTGCAACGCGCTGCTGGCCGATCCCGCAAGCCGTCTCACGCTGGACAGTTGGGTGGATACGGCAGGCGCGTCATCGCGGACGCTGGCGCGGCTGTTCGAATCCGAGCTTGGAATGAGTTTCGCGGCGTGGCGGCAGCGCGTGCGCTTTCACAATGCGCTGGAAGCAATTGTCGCGGGCGAGCCGATCGCGCGCGTCGCGGAGCGCAACGGCTATCGCAGTTCGAGCGCGTTCTCGGCGGCGTTCCGCAAGGCCATGGGCCAGCCGCCGAGTTCGCTGAGAGAGGTGGGAATGGTGTGAGCGTCTGGCTCACGCCTTCTTCAGATAGTAATTCGCATTCTTGCCGAGTGCGATGCGGCGGATGATCCGGCGCATGGTCTCCGAACCGCGCAGCGGTTCGACCACAGCGGCGGCGGTGCGGTACAGCCCGAGTTTCACCGCGTCGAATGCCGGGTTCTTGCCGGGAGCGGTCTGCGGCATACCGAGGCTGCGCAGCATCGAGTTGAAGCGATGCAGGTCGTTCATGCGGCGCACCTCTTCGGTCTTCCAGGTGATCGCCATCGAGATCGAATGCGATCCCTTGGTCTTCACCCAGTGCGGCCACTGATAGGGAATGTAACAGCCATCACCCGCATCGAGCTCGAACTCGATACCGCGCGGACGGAAGCTCTCATTGAAAGGCACGTTGCGATGCTTGACGGTGGAATGTTCCACCTGTGCGTCATCGGCAATCTGTCCGTCGCGGTTGTCGTACACCGCGAAAGTTTTCTCGCCGTAGATCTGCACGAAGAAATTGTCCTCGGCGTCCATGTGGAACGGCGTCGTCGAATTCGGCGACGACACGAACAGGAAGCCTTCGATCTGCGAGAAGCCCGCATCCTCGATGCTCCTGAAGCCGCGCGCACGGGCAACCGAAGTCAGCGCGTCTTCGAGCAACTGGCGATATTCGGGTGATTTCTCGACGCGCTTGAGCACCATCCATGCACCAGCGGTCTGGATGCGGTTGACCACTTCGACCGGATCGAGATCGACGCTCTTCACCTTGTCCGGGTCCTGGCTGACGGAAGCATCGCCGGAATTGTATTCGATCAGGTCGCGCGGCATCTCCGCTGCAAGCTGCGCGATGCGCGACAGCGTCAGCAGCGGGTGGCCCGAGAGCTTGTGGCGGATCGCGAAAGGCTTGAGCGGAAAATCGTGCTTGAGCGCGTCGTTGTCGGCGGTGATCACCGGCGCGATGCTTGAGGCGACGTTCATGAGCGTTTCTCCCGGAGTTTTCTGATGGTGCGAACAAGGCGGCGCACCGGTTCGCGGACGAGCGTGCGCAGGGCGAGGCCGGAGCGGATGGCCGGAATAAATGGGTCGCGGCGGCTGAGCGGGATCAGCACGTCGCCGATGGCGAGGCGTCCGCGCCAGATCGGGTCGATCATCGGATGGCCGGGGATCGCGGTGGAGTCGGCCATGGCGATGGCAGGATCGCCGCAGAGATGACGCGTGAGATCCAGCGTCAACTGCACGCCCGGCGAGCATTTGGCGAAGCGTTCATCCACGCCGAGCTTGAAGTAGAAGGCGCGGTCGAGATGCCGCAGCACGATGCCGGAGGCCACGGGCGTTTCGCCTGCATGCAGGGTGACGATCTCGCAGTTGCCGCGCGCGGCTGCGTCGAACACGGCGCGGCGGATGAAGGTGGCATCGCCCTCGTTCTGTGCAAGCGCGGTGCCGCGCCTGGCTTTCCAGCCGCTGGCTTCGAGCGTGAGGAAGGTGGCGAGGTCACGTTTGATTTCGCTTGGTGTGGTGGCGATGGTGAAGATCAACTCGCCGTGTTCCGCAAGCCGGTTGCGCTGGCGGCGCAGTTCCTTGAGCTTCTTCGGGCCGAGCGCATCGCGCAGCAGGTCGTCTGCGTTACGCGTGGCGTCGAGGCTGGCGCGTTCGTGGCGTTGCAGAAGGCGCGTTTTCAGTCCGCGGCATGCCAGCGCGCGGGTGAAAGCCATCATGACCGCGCCATCGAGCGCGATGTCGCGCAGGATCAGCGCGTGGGCGCCGGCATTGCGCGCCTGTTGCATCAGGTCGGCCGCGGCCTCGTCGGCGCGGTCGCGATCGAGCAGCGGTGTAGCGAGTGTGCCGTAAGGATCGGCGCTGACCAGCGCGGGCAGAGGAATTCCGTAGGCACGCCAGGCGGAGACGACCGGCAGCAGACCGATCAGGCGTTGGCCTTCGCTGGCCATGACATGCGCCGTGATTGCGCTGACATTGGCGCGGCCCTGCGCGGTTGCGTTGACGGCGAGTTCCCACTCGGGAAGGAAATATCCATTGGGCTCGATCGCATTGTCGCTCAGGCGACGCCAGCGTTCGGCGCTGACTGCATGGAGCGGCACGAGCGCATCACTCGCAAAATGATTGTTTGCGCTCTCGCGCGCAAAATGCATTTCGCGCCGCGTAGCAGCTTCTGCTGCGTTGGCAATCTCGACCACGACCCTGTTCCCATTTCACGCTTTTTGCGCACGGCAAATCGTGCACGTTTTTCTTGCGTCCCTGATCCTGAACGCTAGGCGGCAAACATCAAAATCGGATGTGGGATTAGGGTTAAATGGAGCGCGTTTTTTAAAGCGGTTGTTAACGACGCCTGCGCTTCTCCCGAAAGTTAATTGTTGCAGACGGTATCCCGCTGTCGAAGGAACATCACGAGCAGGAATATTTAAGAAGTTGGGCGCAGCCTGACGTCATCATGACACCGTTTCCGGCTCGAAGGCCGGGGGGACGACATTTCACATGATCAGTTTTCAGTAACCAGATTTCCCGGTCTGAAATTTTGCCGGGCGGCAATCTCCATAAGAGGTCGCAATGCATCAGGATCGTCGCTTCAACCGTTTCCAGCCGTCGGGAAACGTCTCCCGGACAGCCAGCATCATCATCGATCCCAAATCGCCGGTGATCGGCTGCAATGTCGTGGATTATTCCGCCGGCGGCGCCTGTCTTGAAGTCGCGCCCGGCAAGCCGCTGCCAAACCGGTTCGAACTGCTCTATGCGGGATCGAAAAAGAAATGCCGCATCGTATGGGCGAAAGGCGTGCGCATCGGCGTTTCGTTCTAGCCGTCAGCCACAAGGCGCGGCGTTCAGTCGAACGCGATGCCCACGCGCCGTCCGTCATTCCAGATCATGCGGCAGCGGGCGACGAATTCATCCGCCCTGATCGACAGCCGGAAACGTGGCGGGATCGCTGCGCCGTTGGCGACATCGAGCGCTGCGCCGCCATCCGACATGTTGCGCACCGTGCAATCGATGCCAGTGCCATCGAACATGATGACGCCGCCCTTGAAGACGCGGCGGCGCACGTCCAGGCGTCTCTCCGCCAGCGGTATGTCTGTCACGGCTGCGATCCTTTGAACCATGACGTTGAATCTAATTGTAGCGGGTTGCCGGTGGGTGAAACGAAGCATGCCGATAGCCTCAGGCCGGTTCAGGATCGATTCACCATGTTCCGGCTGGCGACCCGAACGGAACGCTGACCGTCTCCAGCGAGGCCGGAGTGCCCGTTGACGCCTTTTTGAGGGGATTTTGCCCCGTCCTGGCCATCGTTTTGCGGTGAAGTGGCTTTCCGGCGGGCGCGGGGAGCGCTATGACCGCTTCATCCATGACCAGCCGACCAAGGACGACGGGGAGAGTTTTCATGCGCGTGTTGAGGGTGGCAATGCTGATCGGCCTGACGATGGTGCCTGCTTCGGTGCCGGCATTCGCCCAGAGCATGATGCCCGGGTTCCGGCTGGGTGAAGGCAAGGAATACTCTGAGGAAGAGAAGGCGAAGCTCAAGGCCAATGAGGAAGCCGCCAAGGCGGCGCGGTCCAAGATTCCCGATGCCAAGGTGAGCAACGATCCGTGGGCAGCCGTGCGCAGCGAGCCCGCGCCGAAAACCGCGAAGGCCAAATCCGGCACCAAGTAACCGCCGCGTCGGGCGGTAACTGGCGACCGGCTATTTGGCAGAGGCTTTCGGGGCCGCAGACAGCCAGTTGTTCAAATTGACCGCGACATCGAGCTGACGGGCTTTCTTCAGAAGTTCATCGCGCTGTTCGCAAGGCTGCATCGCACGGGCCTTGTCCCGGGTTTCATCCGCGATCTTCTGCCATTTTTCCCCGATGGATATGTCGTGGGTTCTCCGCATGGATCAGTGTCTCCTGCGTTCCGGTTGAAAACACCGGTTCGTGATCGGCAAGGGCATCTGTCTCAACCTCGGGTTGGCCGGATTGATCCGCCGCGAAGAGCAATCGCGTCCGCATATATTTTTCGCCTGCGATGGAACGAATAGCGATCGGCAATCGTCTGTTCTTTTCAACGGCGCTTGGCGGGGAAGATGGTTCACCTGATCAGGTTGGTGCGCGGCTGGCTGAAACCGGCGGCGGCGGACACCTCAACAAAAGCGAAGGACACCTCCAGTATGGCCGATCTCGTCCGGCTGCTCGGAGAGCGTGACTCTGCTGGCACGGCTGAAACAGGAGATGAGCGGCCGGGAAACGACCCCGCGCGCTCGCACCACTGAGATTAGTTTGGTTCCGGCTGCCTTACTTCGGCGGCAGAAGTTCTTTTGACGAGAGCCAGCTCTCCATCTCGGACGCGGTCTCAAGCTGGCGCGCCTTGCGCGCCAAGGCATCACGTTTCGGGCCGCGCGGTGTTTTCTGGGCCTCGTCGCGCATATCCTGCGCCTGTCTGGCCCACTTCGCTTCCAATACAGTTTGGTTGTCGATCTTCATGACCGGCTCCGCTGTTCTAGGACAGGCGTGAGCTCACTTGGTCTCGCAGTCACCGATGGTTGCCACGTTTCGTGCGGTGATGGGTCAAGTGTGCGCCGATCAGGAAAAATAGCCAGCCTTATTTATTAACGGCGGAACGGAACAGAACGCCGAACCCTCAGGGAACCGGCGGCGGCCAATTTGCGATGATCGGAACTCTCCGGGCGAACAGGCGAGGGCGGAGTTAGCTGTCGCCCTTCGCCTCATCATCCTGGGTGAAGATGAGATGATTTGAAAACGGATCGTACACCGTCATGGTGGTGGCGCCCCACGGCTGCTGCACGAGGCCGGGCCGCATATAGCCGTAGTTCTTTGCCGTGAGTTCGGCATGATAGTCTGCAAGACCGGTCATCTGGATCGAGATGTGGATGCCGGGCGAGCCGTCACCATGATGTTCGCTCAGGTAAAGCTGCAGTCCGCCGCGCGAGATTCCCAGAAACAGCGGCAGCTCCGGTTCGAAGCGGTGCTCGAAATCGACCTTGAAGCCGAGATAGTCCAGATAGAACTCGCGCGCCTTGGCGACATCGAACATGCGCAGGGTCGGGATCACGCGGGAGAATACGACGGTCATGGGCAGCCTTGATTGAAAACAGTCTTGAAAACAGTCGGGGAAGGGCGCGCGCTCCCGTGAATGATCACCCGGCGATGGTCGGGAGCAGTTTGCTCAAGTTTGCGCGGCTCCGAAAGCGTCAAATTATGAAGCGGCATTTCGGGAATTCGAATAGATGCGTTGCCAGCGCGGCGGGGTTCAAGCGATCGACGCGTACATGAAGACATCTATGAGGCCTCGATCCACCGACGGATAAAACTTGCGAAGCAATCCCTCGCGCTCGTATCCGCATTTTTCCAGCACGCGTATCGATGCGCCATTGTCGGGTTCGACCAGGGCCTGCACCCGCTCGGCGCCGCGTTCCTCAAGAAGGTGAGTCTTCACCAGCAGCAGGGCCGCGGAAGCAATCCCCTGACCCCAGAAAGCGGGATCGATCCAGTAACCTCCCTGGAACATGCGCCCGTCACGCCCCGATGCAGCAGTGTTGATGGCCCCGACCACGCGCGCGTTCTGCTCGATCATCCAGATCAGGCGGGTCTTTGCATGCTGCGGATGGGACAGCAGTTCGGAGAAATGCGCCTGAGAATAAAACGGAGGCTTGTTCACGCGCCGGTTGATCTCGGGGATGTTGGCGAGACGGACAAACTCCGACTCGTGTACCTCCGACAGAGGCACCAGCCGCACCCTCTCGCTGGTCAGTATTTTCATGGATTGAAATCGTTCTCACTCAGGGCGGCAGTTTTGATCATTGCCGCCGCTTCTAGGACGCAGCGCCGCGTGCCGGAATTCAATAATTCTGAAATCCGGGATCAAGGTTTCGAAATGGAGGCCGCGCTGATTTCAGTGATATGAAACCTGTGCTCTTTCACCCCACAGCACAGGCCTGCGATGGACAACTTCAAGACGGTGGAGATCAAGGCCTTCGTGCCTGCAAGGGACTTCGAACTCAGCAAGGCATTCTATCAGGATCTCGGATTCACGATCGCGTCGTCGGACGACGATCTGGCCTACCTGAAAGTGGGAGAGAACAGTTTCCTTCTGCAGCGCTTCTACATCAAGGACCACGCCGACAACTTCATGATGCACCTGCTGGTGGAGGACGTGGAGCCGTGGTGGAAGCGCGTCGTGGACCGGGACATCGTGAAGCGTTACGGCGTGATCGCGTATGCGCCCGGCGACCGGCCCTGGCGCATCCGCGATTTTGTCCTCACCGATCCGTCAGGGGTGATGTGGCGCATCGGGCACAACCTGCCACGCTGACGGGCCGGGAGCAGGTTCGGTCCGGCTCGCAGCGGCATAGCTTCGCCGGGGCATTTGGCAGGCGCGCCCGGGTGCGGTCTGCTTCATCAATCCAAAAACAAGGGCCGCCAACCGGGCGACCCTGAGGATTGCAATGCATATGAACGCTGCAGCCGGAATTGACTGCATGGACAGGCTAGCCTTGCGACTCTCCCGCCGTCGCTACTCGTTTGGATAGTGTCGGGAAAAGACGGCGGCTCCAAAACTGGGACGAGTTGCTCGGGGATAAAACAGGCCAGTACCTCGTTCTCGGTACTGGCCTGTTTTATCGGCCAGTACCCCGTTCTCGAAAAGAACATATTGCGAACTTAGAACAAATAGGGTACATTAGTTCCATCGGATCAAGCCCGATTCCGGTCCGCCGACCTTGGGAAGCCGTTTGTCCGGCAGGCGAATCCCATACATAAGGAGCATCTGATGGCCCCCGCCGCCCTGCGTATCGTTGAAGGATCGTCCATGGACAAGACCAAGGCCCTGTCGGCCGCGCTCTCCCAGATCGAGCGCCAGTTCGGCAAGGGATCGGTGATGAAGCTCGGCAAGAACGACCGCTCGATGGAAATCGAGGCGGTGTCGTCCGGCTCCCTCGGGCTCGATATCGCGCTCGGCATCGGCGGCCTGCCGAAGGGGCGCATTGTTGAAATTTACGGGCCGGAATCCTCCGGCAAGACCACGCTGGCGCTGCATGCGGTGGCCGAGGCCCAGAAGAAGGGCGGCATCTGCGCCTTCATCGACGCCGAACATGCGCTCGATCCGGTCTATGCCCGCAAACTCGGGGTCAATGTCGACGAGCTCCTGATCTCGCAGCCCGACCACGGTGAACAGGCGCTGGAAATCGCCGACACGCTGGTACGCTCCGGCGCGGTGGATGTGCTGATTGTCGACTCGGTGGCTGCGCTGGTGCCGCGCGCCGAACTCGAAGGCGAGATGGGCGACAGCCTTCCCGGCCTGCAGGCGCGCTTGATGAGCCAGGCGCTGCGCAAGCTGACCGCCTCGATCAACAAGTCCCACACCATGGTGATCTTCATCAACCAGATCCGCATGAAGATCGGTGTGATGTACGGCTCCCCCGAAACCACCACCGGCGGCAATGCGCTGAAGTTCTATGCCTCGGTGCGTCTCGACATCCGCCGCACCGGCCAGATCAAGGAGCGCGACGAAGTCGTCGGCAACACCACCCGGGTCAAGGTGGTGAAGAACAAGCTGGCCCCGCCGTTCAAGCAGGTCGAATTCGACATCATGTACGGCGAGGGCGTCTCTAAAATGGGCGAAATCCTCGATCTGGGCGTCAAGGCCGGGATTGTCGAGAAGTCCGGCGCCTGGTTCTCCTATGACAGCCAGCGCCTCGGTCAGGGCCGCGAGAACGCCAAGGCCTTTCTGAAGGCCAATCCGGAGATGACGGCGAAGATCGAAGCCTCGATCCGGCAGAATTCAGGCCTGATCGCCGAGCAGATTCTGGCGGGCACGCCGGAGCGCGATGCTGACGGCGAGGAGCCTGCGGAAGACTAATCAGTTCTGAGCCCGGATTTCGGTCCGGGTCAGGTGCGATCCGGAAAGACGGGAATCCTTTTCGGGCATCCATCGCACCTTCGGAAGCAAACGGGCGTTGTGGATGTTGAGTTGCCGACATCCCCAGCGCCCGATTTGTTTTCAATGTTTGTTGGGGTGATTGCGTCTCTTTCCGCGTCGTCCCGGCCAAGCGCAGCGCGAGCCGGGACCCATAATCCCTGAACTCGGTGGCATGCGTTGTACGCTAGGCACATCAGCGGTGCCGAAGAACATAGCTCAGGGAGTATGGGTCCCCGCGTTCGCGGGGACGACGACCGGGAAGACCAGAGGGCGTTTACTCCGCCGCCTGTGCATAGTCCGACACCGGCGGACAGGAGCAGATTAGGTTGCGGTCGCCGTGCACGTTGTCGACGCGGTCGACCGGGCTCCAGTATTTGTCGGTGCGCGACGTGCCCGCCGGGAAACAGCCCTCGGCGCGCGAGTAGGGCCGCTCCCATTTGTCTTCCGCGATGTCGTGGACCGTATGCGGCGCATGGCGCAGCGGCGAAGCTTCGATCTTGAAACGTCCGGCCTCGACATCGGCGATCTCACGGCGGATCGCGATCATGGCGTCGCAAAAACGATCCAGTTCGATTTTCGATTCGGATTCGGTCGGTTCGATCATCAGCGTGCCCGGCACCGGGAAGCTCATGGTCGGTGCATGGAAGCCGTAATCGATCAGGCGCTTGGCGATGTCGTCCACCGTGACGCCTGATGTGGTTTTCAGTCCGCGCGGATCGACGATGCATTCATGGGCCACGCGGCCGTTGTGGTTCTTGTAAAGCACCGGGAAATGCGGATCGAGCTTTCTCGCGATGTAGTTCGCATTCAGGATCGCGATCTCGGTGGCGCGGGTCAGGCCTTCGCCGCCCATCATCAGGATGTAGATGTAGGAGATAACAAGGATCGACGCCGAGCCGTAAGGCGCGGCTGACACCGCTTCCACCGCAACCTTGCCGCCGGACTCGCGGCCCGGCAGGAACGGCGCGAGATGTTTCTTCACGCCGATCGGACCCATTCCGGGGCCGCCGCCGCCGTGCGGAATGCAGAAGGTCTTGTGCAGGTTGAGATGGCTGACGTCGGCGCCGTATTCGCCGGGCCGCGCGAGGCCGACCTGCGCGTTGAGGTTCGCGCCGTCGAGATAGACCTGTCCGCCGTGACTGTGAACGATGTCGCAGATTTCGCGGATCTGTTCCTCGAACACGCCGTGGGTCGAGGGATAGGTGATCATCACCGCGGCAAGATTGGCCGAATGCTGTTCGGCCTTTTTGCGCAGGTCGTCCACGTCGACATTGCCGCCGGCGTCGCAGGCAACGACCACCACATCCATGCCCACCATGCTGGCGGAGGCCGGATTGGTACCGTGTGCGGAGGAGGGGATCAGGCAGACCTTGCGGTGCGCCTCGCCGCGCGCGCGATGATAGGCGCGGATCGCGAGCAGCCCGGCATATTCGCCCTGTGCGCCGGAGTTCGGCTGCAGCGACACCGCGTCATAACCGGTGATGTCGGCAAGCCACTTCTCCAGTGTCGCGAACATCGCGTGATAGCCCGCCGCCTGCGCCGATGGCGCGAACGGATGCAGGTTGCCGAATTCCGGCCATGTCACCGGGATCATTTCGGTGGTGGCGTTCAGCTTCATGGTGCATGAGCCGAGCGGGATCATAGCGCGGTCCAGCGCGAGATCGCGGTCGGACAGCTTGCGCATGTAGCGCAGCAGCTCTGTTTCCGAGCGGTGCTCGTGAAACACCGGATGGGTCATGAATTTGCTGGTGCGCACCAGCGTGGACGGCAGCGCTTCGCGCGCGCCCGATTCGATCTCGGCATAGGAGAGGTTGCCGCCGAAGATGCGCCACACGCCTTCGATGATCGCAGGCGTCGTGGTTTCATCCAGCGCAATGCTGATGGTCTTGTCGTCCAGCCGCAGATTGATCTGCTCATGGGCGGCGTGGGAAATGATCTTCTGCCGATCGCCGTTGACCGCGACAGTGACCGTATCAAAATGGTTGTCATTCAGCGGCGCGAAGCCGAGCTTCTTCAGGCCTGCAGCGAGCACCGCTGTGCGGCGATGGACGGTGCGCGCAATGTGCGTGAGGCCTTCGGGGCCGTGATAGACCGCATACATCGAGGCGATCACCGCGAGCAGAACCTGCGCGGTGCAGATGTTGGACGTCGCCTTCTCGCGGCGAATGTGCTGTTCGCGGGTCTGCAGCGCGAGGCGATAGGCCGGCGCGCCGCGCGAGTCGACGGACAATCCGACGATGCGGCCGGGCATGGAGCGCTTCAGCGCGTCCTTCACTGCCATGTAGGCGGCGTGCGGCCCGCCATAGCCCATCGGCACGCCGAAGCGCTGCATCGAGCCGATGGCGATGTCCGCGCCGAGTTCGCCGGGCGAGGTGACGAGTGTCAGCGCGAGCGGATCGGCAGCGATGACGGCAATGCCGCCCTTGGCCTTGAGCGCCGTAATGGCTGCGCGCGGATCGCTCAAGCCGCCATGGGTGCCGGGATACTGGAACAGCGCGCCGAATACGTCAGCCTTGTCGAGGTCGCGCGCCGGATCGCCGACGATCAGCGACCAGCCGAGCGGCTCGGCGCGGGTGCTCAGCACAGCCAGCGTCTGCGGATGCACCTCATGATCAACAAAGAACGCCTTCGTCTTCACCGATGACGAGCGCTCGGCCAGCGCCATCGCTTCCGCCGCGGCCGTGCCTTCATCGAGCAGCGATGCATTGGCGATGTCGAGCCCGGTGAGATCGCAGATCAGGGTCTGGAAATTGAACAGCGCTTCCAGCCGTCCCTGGCTGATTTCCGGCTGATACGGCGTATAGGCCGTGTACCACGCCGGATTTTCCAGAATGTTGCGCTGGATGACAGCAGGCAGGATGGTGCCGGAATAGCCCTGGCCGATCAGCGAGGTGAACACCTGATTGCGCCCGGCAATCTCGCGCATGTGCGCCAGCGTCTCGGTCTCGCTCAGCGCCTTGCCGAGATCGAGCGGCGTTGTCTGGCGGATGGAGGAGGGCAGCGTCTCGCCCATCAGCGCCTGCAAGCTCGCTGCGCCGACGGTGGAGAGCATGCTGTCGATGTCGCGCGGCGAGGGGCCGATATGGCGGCGCACGAAATCGATGGCGGGTTCGGCAGGTTTGCAATGCGCGGTCATGGACTTCTCCTTGAAGGCAAGGATTCAAAATTTGGTCATTGCGAGGAGCGTAGCGACGAAGCAATCCGGCTTTCGGAAGATGGATTGCCTCGCTTCGCTCGCAATGACGGTCACGCCGTATGCGCCTTGTAGGCGGTTTCATCCATCAGGCCGGCGAGATCGCCCTTGTCGGCGATCTTGATTTTGAAGAACCATGCGGCCTTGCCGGGATCGGAATTAACAAGAGAAGGATCGGCCACCAGCGCATCGTTGACCTCCAGCACTTCACCGGTGATCGGCGCGTAAACGTCGGACGCGGCCTTGACGCTTTCCACTACGGCAGCAGCCTCGGCCTTCTTCAGGGCGCGGCCGACCTTCGGCAGTTCGACGAACACCACGTCGCCAAGCTGGGTCTGCGCGTAATCGGTGATGCCGACGGTGGCGACGTCGCCGTCGATCTGGAGCCATTCGTGATCGGGCGTATACAGCGTGGTCATGACTTCCTCAGCGTTGGAATTAGCGTTTGTATCCGTTGGGAACGAAAGGCATCGGCGCGACGCGCATCGGCAGGCGCTGGCCGCGTACATCGGCGAAAACAACGGTGCCGTCAGCGGCCAGGGCCGTCGTCACATAGCCCATGGCGACCGGCGCATTCAGTGTCGGGCCGAAGCCGCCGGAGGTGACGGTGCCGATCCGCTCATTCGATGTTGCATCGGCATACAGCGCGGCATTCTCGCGCACCGGCGCGCGGCCCTCGGCGCGCAGGCCGACACGGCGGCGCGACGCGCCGCTCTCGAACTGTTTCAGGATGATGTCCGCGCCGGGAAATCCGCCCGCGCGTGCGCCGCCGCTGCGGCGGCTTTTCTGCACCGACCATTCCAGCGCGCCTTCCACCGGCGTCGTGGTGGTGTCGATGTCATGGCCATAAAGACACAGGCCCGCTTCAAGACGCAGGCTGTCGCGCGCGCCAAGGCCGATCGGCAGCACGGCGGGATCGGAAAGCAGCGTTGTCGCAAGGCGTTCGGCGTCTTTCGCCGGCACCGAAATCTCGAAACCGTCCTCGCCGGTGTAGCCTGAGCGCGAGACAAAACATTCGATGCCGAAAACCTTGTGCGGCCCGGCATCCATGAACTTCATCGCGGCGACGGTCGGCGCGTGTTTCGCCAGCACCTCGGCTGCCTTCGGGCCCTGCAGCGCGATCAGCGCGCGATCCGGCAGCGGTTCGATGATGCAGGTGTCGGAGAGATGCTTGCGCAGATGCGCTTCGTCTTCGGTCTTGCAGGCGGCATTGACCACCAGAAACAGGTGATCGCCGAAGTTCGCGACCATCAGGTCGTCGAGAATGCAGCCGCTCTTGTCGGTGAATTGCGCATAGCGCTGGCGGTGGGGCGCGACCGCAAGAATATCCTGCGGCACGAGCGTCTCGAGTGCCCGCGCAGCATCCTCAATCTTGCCGGACTTCGCGCGCAGCACGATCTGGCCCATATGCGAAACATCGAACAGGCCGGCAGACGTGCGGGTGTGGAGATGTTCCTTCAGCACGCCGGCCGTGTATTGCACCGGCATCTCGTATCCTGCGAAGGGCACGATCTTGCCGCCGCGGGCCACATGAAGGTCATGCAGCGGCACGCGTTTCAGCGCTGGTTCGGCAGGGGAGGAAGGGCGTTCGGCAGCTAGCATGGTCGGGCTCCTGACGGATTCGGGACGGTTCCCGAACCTCTGTCGAAGCCCCATCTGTCGCTGTGCCTGAGAGTATTATCCCGTCGGCGGATGCCGCGCCGTCACCGGCCGCATCTCTTTCCAGATTTCAGTCCGTCGCACGGTCCTTTTGCCTGAGAGTTTCCGGGGCGGTTGCTCCTTCGGCGCCAGCCACCTTCAACAGGGGCCAGTCTCTCCCGACGCGACGTCTTGTGCGGAAAGAACACCCGATCGCGGGTTATGTCAACGCGGTGGGGTGCCGCTTTCAACGGCAGATTTTCATCACAATGATCACAATTTTCCCACAACCCGGTCCGCGGTGGCCGTGTCACATCGATGTAACGGGCGCGCTGCAAAGGTCCACTTCCGGCATCACATCCTGCGAGGAGAGCGGCGCATGAGCGAAATCACCCAGACCGACGAAGCCGCGCTGCGCGCGCGCATCCATCAGGAGATGGCCGATAATCTCGACGAGGAGCTGGAACTGGAGCTGGACGATGAGCGTCTCGACGCGCTTGTCGATGAAGCGCCGGACCATTCCAGGCGGCCCTCGATCGACCGCAAGGTATATTTCCGCGAACTGCTTCGCCTGCAGGCCGAACTGGTGAAGCTGCAGGACTGGGTCCAGCACGAGAAGAAGAAGGTCGTGATCCTGTTCGAGGGCCGCGACTCCGCTGGCAAGGGCGGCGTCATCAAGCGCATCACCCAGCGGCTCAATCCGCGTGTCTGCCGCGTCGCCGCGCTGCCCGCGCCGAACGAGCGCGAGCGGACACAGTGGTATTTCCAGCGTTATGCCGCGCATCTTCCCGCCGGCGGCGAGATCGTGCTGTTCGACCGCTCCTGGTACAATCGCGCCGGCGTCGAGCGGGTGATGGGATTCTGCACCGACGACCAGTATCAGGAGTTCTTCCAGTCGGTGCCCGAGTTCGAGCGGATGCTGATTCGCTCCGACATCATCCTGCTGAAATACTGGTTCTCGATCACCGACGAGGAGCAGGAATTCCGCTTCAACATGCGCATCCACGATCCGCTCAAGCAGTGGAAGCTGAGCCCGATGGACGTTGAGGCCCGCACCCGCTGGGAACTCTATACCAAGGCCAAGGAAACGATGCTGGAGCGCACCCACCTGCCGGATTCGCCCTGGTGGATTGTCGATGCTGTGGACAAGAAGCGCGCCCGCCTCAACTGCATTTCGCATGTGCTGAGCCAGATCCCGTACCGGCCGGTTACCCACCAGCCGGTGGTGCTGCCGCCGCGGGTCCGCAATCCCGACTATCTGCGCGGGCCGGTGCCGCCGGATATGTACGTCCCGGCCATTTTCTAGCCCTCGACAGGGGCGCGGACCCGCCGCCCGTCCCCTGTCAGCGTCCTTGGGGCTTTCTGGACAGCGCCAGACCGCCTAGATACAAGGGGCTTAGACACCCCCTTGCATTCAGCCGGTGTCGCCGCGCGGCCGCCCGGCCGTGACCGGGCGCGGCTGCGGATATATCGATATGAGCGGCGTTAACGAGATACGATCGACGTTTCTGAATTTTTTCGCGAAAAACGGCCACGATATTGTGCCGTCGTCGCCGCTTGTGCCGCGCAACGATCCCACGCTGATGTTCACCAATGCGGGCATGGTGCAGTTCAAGAACGTGTTCACGGGGCTCGAGAAGCGGCCCTATCAGCGCGCCACCACCTCCCAGAAATGCGTCCGCGCTGGCGGCAAGCACAACGATCTCGACAATGTCGGCTACACCGCGCGGCATCACACCTTCTTCGAGATGCTCGGCAACTTCTCGTTCGGCGATTATTTCAAGGAACGGGCGATCGAGCTTGCCTGGAACCTGATCACCAAGGAGTACGGGCTTCCCAAGGACAAGCTGCTGGTCACTGTTTATTCCGAGGACGAGGAAGCGTTCGGTCTCTGGAAGAAGATCGCGGGCCTGCCCGAATCGAAGATCATCAAGATCGCGACCTCGGACAACTTCTGGCAGATGGGCGACACCGGCCCCTGCGGTCCGTGCTCGGAAATCTTCTTCGACCATGGCGACAAGGTGTGGGGCGGCCCTCCGGGCTCGCCCGAGGAAGACGGCGACCGCTTCATCGAGATCTGGAATCTCGTGTTCATGCAGTTCGACCAGATTGCGCCGGGCAATCGCGTGTCGCTGCCCAAGCCCTCGATCGACACTGGCATGGGCCTCGAGCGCATCGCCGCCGTGCTGCAGGGCAAGCATGACAATTACGACATCGACCTGTTTGTCGCGCTGATCCGCGCGATCTCCGAACTCACCGGCGCTGATCCGCATGGCGAACAGAAGGCCTCGCTGCGCGTGATCGCCGATCACCTGCGCGCCTCGTCGTTCCTGATCGCGGACGGCGTGCTGCCATCGAACGAAGGCCGCGGCTATGTGTTGCGCCGGATCATGCGCCGCGCCATGCGCCACGCCCAGTTGCTCGGGGCGAAAGAGCCGTTGATGTATCGCCTCGTCTGGGCGCTGGTGCGCGAGATGGGTCAGGCTTATCCGGAACTGGTGCGCGCCGAGAACCTGATCGAGGAAACGCTGAAGCTGGAAGAAACCCGCTTCCGCAAGACGCTGGAGCGCGGCCTCACCATTCTCGATGAGAAAAGCGTGTCCCTGAAAAAGGGCGACATGTTCGATGGCGAAACCGCGTTCACTCTGTATGACACCTATGGCTTCCCGCTCGATCTGACGCAGGATGCGCTGCGCAATCGCGGCATCGGGGTCGATATTGCCTCGTTCACCGACGCCATGGATCGCCAGCGTGCCAAGGCTCGCGCGGCATGGGCGGGCTCGGGCGACACCGCAGCCGAGGCGATCTGGTTTCCGCTGCGCGAGAAGCTGGGTGCAACAGAGTTTCTGGGCTACGACACCGAAATCGCCGAGGGTGTGGTCACTGCGCTGGTGAAGGACGGCAAGGAAATCGACGGCGCCAAGGCTGGCGACGAAGTTGCCATCGTCATGAATCAGACGCCGTTCTACGCCGAGTCCGGCGGTCAGGTCGGCGATAACGGCATTCTCAGCGGCGAGGGTGCGCGCGTGCGCATCACCGACACGCAGAAGAAGGCGGGCGACCTGTTCGTGCATCTTGGGACGGTGGAGCAGGGCACGCTGAAACTCGGCACGGCGCTGCAGCTCGAGGTGGATCACACCCGGCGCTCGTCGATCCGCGCCAATCATTCTGCCACCCATCTTCTGCACGAAGCGCTGCGGCAGGTGCTGGGCGATCACATCGCGCAGCGCGGCTCGCTGGTGTCGCCAGACCGCCTGCGTTTCGACTTCGCGCACACCAAGCCGATCACGCCGGACGAACTGCGCAAGATCGAGGACATTGCGAACGATGTCGTGCTGGAGAACGGCGAAGTCGTCACCCGCTCTATGGCGATCGACGACGCGCGGGAATCCGGCGCGCGCGCGCTGTTCGGCGAGAAATACGGCGACGAAGTGCGCGTGGTGTCGATGGGCAGCGCGGCCCGCGAAGGGGCAGCGAGCAATGCGCTTGGCTGGTCGGTCGAACTGTGTGGTGGCACCCACGTCAAGCGCACCGGCGATATTGGATTGATTTCGGTGACCGGCGAAAGCGCGGTGTCCTCGGGCGTCCGTCGCATCGAGGCGCTGACCGGCCGCGCGGCGCGTCACGCCCTCAACAGCTCCCGCGCCGACCTGCGCGCTGTTTCCGCGACGCTGAATGCGTCAATCGGAGACATCACTTCGCGCGCTACGGCTGTCGTCGAGGAGCGCAAGAAGCTGGAGCGCGATCTTTCCGATGCCCGCAAGAAGCTGGCGATGGGCGGCGGCTCGGCTGCGAATGGAACGGCTGCAGCGTCCGACGTGCGCACGGTGGGTGATGTGAAGCTGCTCGCGCGCGCGGTGCAGGGCATCGAGATCAAGGATCTCAAGAGCCTTGCCGATCAGGGCAAGAAGCAGATCGGCTCCGGCGTTGTCGCGCTGGTTGCCACCAGCGAGGACGGCAAGGCGAGCGTCGTGGTCGGCGTGACGCCGGATCTGACCTCGCGTTTCAGCGCGGTTGATCTCGTCCGCAAGGCGTCCGAAGTGCTGGGCGGCAAGGGCGGCGGCGGCAAGCCTGACATGGCGCAGGCCGGTGGTCCTGATGGCGCAAAGGCTGGCGATGCGCTGAAGGCCATCGAAGCAGCGATGGGCGCTTGAAGTGACTTTTGTCATCCTGAGGCGCGCTCTCTTGCGCGCCTCGAAGGATGACGAAGACGTGACGCGCGAAACTGCCGCGTAAAGGTGCAAGTCTTCACGTTGCCGCTGCGACGATGGGTCACGAATAACTGTATGGTGTCGTGATCGCTCATGCAGCAAAATGCGGCATGCATCACAATACTCCTTTGATTTCGACGGTCGTCGTCGGCCTCGTGCTGGCCTTTGTTCTCGGTGCGATTGCCCAGCGCATCCGCATCTCGCCACTGGTCGGCTATCTTCTCGCGGGCGTGGTCATGGGACCGTTTACGCCCGGTTATGTGGCCGATCAGAACATCGCCCACGAACTTGCCGAAATCGGCATCATTCTGCTGATGTTCGGCGTCGGCCTGCATTTCTCGCTGAAAGACCTGCTGTCGGTTCGCGCCATCGCGGTTCCCGGCGCCGTGGTGCAGATCGCGGTGGCGACGCTGCTCGGCATCGGACTCGGCTGGACGCTTGGCTGGCCGATCGGCGGGGGGCTGGTGTTCGGTCTTGCGCTGTCGGTGGCGAGTACCGTTGTGCTGCTGCGCGCATTGCAGGAGCGGCGTCTGATCGATACGGAGCGCGGGCGTATAGCGGTCGGCTGGCTGATCGTCGAGGATCTCGCGATGGTGCTGACGCTGGTGCTGCTGCCGGCGCTGGCCGGGTTGCTGAAAGGCGAGGGCGGCGGTGAGATCGGCGCCTATGCGATGGTGCAGCCGGTACTGGTTACGCTTGGGAAGGTCGCGGCCTTTGTCATCTTCATGCTGGTGGTCGGCCGCCGCGTGATCCCGTGGATTCTCCACTATGTCGCGCACACAGGTTCGCGCGAACTGTTCCGGCTTGCGGTGTTCGCGATCTCGCTTGGCGTCGCGTTCGGGGCGGCGGTGCTGTTCGATGTGTCGTTCGCGCTTGGCGCGTTCTTCGCGGGCATGATCCTGAGCGAATCCGAACTCAGCCAGCGCGCCGCGAACGAAACGCTGCCGCTGCGCGACGCATTCGCCGTATTGTTTTTTGTCTCCGTCGGCATGCTTGTCGATCCGGCGATTGTCCTGCGCGAGCCGCTGCCGCTGCTGGCGACCGTCGTCATCATCATCTTCGGAAAATCCGTCGCCGCTTTCGCGATCGTGCGCCTGTTCGGCTATCCGACATCAACCGCGCTGACGATCTCGGCCAGTCTGGCGCAGATCGGCGAATTCTCGTTCATTCTTGTCAGTCTCGGCGTCAGCCTCGCCTTGCTGCCGGAGCGCGGCCGCGATCTGGTGCTGGCCGGTGCGATCATTTCGATCATGCTGAATCCCCTGTGCTTCGCGCTGCTCGACCGGATGCTGGCGAAGAAGGAGGAATCGGCAACGCCGGAAAAACCGGCCGAACCTGCCGCGCCGCGCATCCCGCTTGAGGCGTCGAAACTGTCAAACCATGTCGTGCTGGTCGGCCATGGCCGCGTTGGCAGCGTGGTCAGCAAGGCGCTGCGTCAGGCGCAGGTTCCAATTCTGGTGATCGAGGACAGCCCCGGCAGTGTCGAGAAGCTGCGGCAGGAGGGCATCGAGGTAATCACCGGCAATGCGGCGGCGCCCGACATGCTGCAGGCAGCGAATGTCGGCGCGGCGCGCGGGCTTCTGGTGGCGATCCCCGATGCTTTCGAGGGTGGGCAGATCGTCGCCAAGGCTCGCGCCATCAGCACGACATTGCCGATCATCGCGCGTGCCCATTCGGAAGAGGAGATCGCGCATCTCAAGCATCACGGCGCGAATACCGTGATCATGGGTGAGCAGGAAATCGCCAAGGCGATGATCGCGCAGATCGGGCTGGCCGGCGCCTGAGCGCTTTATGCAGGCTGCATGTGCCGTGCGTAAAAGGCCAGTTCGATCGAGATAAAGCGCGTGTAGCTGTCACGCAGATGGGTGGTCGCGCCGGGAATCCCTGTCTCATCGACCGAGAAAAAACCGAGTTCGGTGCCTTCGGCCACCATGTTCGACACCTGGGTCTTCGACAGTCCGAAGCGCTTGGCGATCTGCGCCCGGCTCGGCAATGGCGCGCTGCCGATGTCGGACAGCATAACCGCCAAGACGACGGGAATAGCGCCCTCCCGCTTTCCGAAGAAGCAGGTAAATTCAGGCATGCGGTCGATCAGCGGGATACCCGCGGCATGCGCGTGTCCGGCAGCAGCGGCAAAACGCCGGATGAAATCCGGGTCATGGGCCAGCATCTGCGCGCGTTGCATTTCCGGTTGCACGGCGTCGAGAGCATTGACCGCATGGGGCATCCAGCTTTTGACGAAATCCACCATGCGCGGGGTCGGATGGTAGGACTTCGAGCGGCGGTCGGACGGATTCCGCGATGTTTTGACGAAGCCCGCCAGCTTGAGCAGGGTCAGCGTTGTCTTGAGCGTGCGCGGCGTCAATTCCTCCCGCTGCGAGCACAGTTCGAGCAATTGGGTGTAGGTGACGCCGCCAAGCGGGCCGTGCCTTTCATAATAGGCCGCAAAACAGAACACATAGGCGGTCAAACGGAACCGCGTTTCCGAAGCCATCAGCTTGTTGATGAGACGTGGTGCCTCGCGGAACCGCGCGATGGCGACCGTGTATTCACGAACGGCGGCAGCGAAGGCAGGCGAGGCGCGCAATTGTGCGGCTTCCGCCAGCAGGGGATCGTCCAGATCATCCTCGGCCCGGGCCGGTGACATGCTTCTTATGATCTGCGCCAGCCTTTGTTGATCGGGTGCGTTTGTGACCGCGCCAGACGGGAAGGGACTGTTTATTTTTTCATGATTCGCAGCGGCTGAAAATCAACACGGCTGACAGGCCGGTGTTGGAGCGGCGGTGCGATGAAGGCGGGGCGTGAGTGAGGAGCAGACAGGAGCCGGCGGCGTGGCGAATGGTGGTTCCCTGACGATTGTTGGCCAGTACGGCGGCATTGGTGCGAATTACGGCGTTTGGACTGCGCGTATGCGGACGAATTGGCCGTTCTGACTTATCCGCGAAGAGGCCTGCAATTGCCTCGCATCGGTTTCAGGTCTTTTGCGGGTAACAAAAAAGGCGCGGAGAAATCCGCGCCTTTGATGTTTTTACGGTGTGGGCTGCTTACGCAGCCATCGCCTTGGTCAGGTTTTCCGCCACCTTGTCGAGGAAGCCGGTGGTCGAGAGCCAGCGTTGTTCTGCGCCGACGAGCAGCGCCAGATCCTTGGTCATGTAACCGGCTTCGACTGTCTCGACGCATACCTTCTCCAGCGTGTCTGCGAACTTCGCCAGTTCGGCATTGTTGTCGAGCTTGGCGCGATGACCGAGGCCGCGGGTCCAGGCGAAGATCGACGCGATCGAGTTGGTTGAGGTTTCCTTGCCCTTCTGGTGCTCACGGTAGTGACGGGTCACGGTGCCGTGGGCGGCTTCCGCTTCCATGGTCTTGCCGTCTGGCGTGAGCAGCACGGAGGTCATCAGGCCCAGCGAGCCGTAGCCCTGCGCCACGGTGTCGGACTGCACGTCGCCGTCGTAGTTCTTGCAGGCCCAGACGTAGCCGCCCGACCACTTCATCGCCGCCGCCACCATATCGTCGATCAGGCGGTGCTCGTAGGTGATCCCCTTGGCGTCGAAGTCCTTCCTGAATTCGTTGTCGAACACCTCCTGGAAGATGTCCTTGAAGCGGCCGTCGTACTGCTTGAGGATCGTGTTCTTGGTCGAGAGATAAACCGGATAGCCCTTCGCAAGGCCGAGATTCATCGACGACCGGGCGAAATCACGGATCGAATCGTCGAGGTTGAACATGGCGAGCGTCACACCGGCGCTGGGCGCCTTGAAGACTTCGCGTTCGATCACCTTGCCGTCGTCGCCGGTGAATTTCAGGGTGATGGTGCCCGGTGTCGGGAACTTGAAATCGGTGGCGCGGTACTGGTCGCCGAAGGCATGACGGCCGATGATGATCGGCTTGGTCCAGCCCGGCACCAGACGGGGCACGTTGCGGCAGATGATCGGTTCGCGGAACACGACGCCGCCGAGGATGTTGCGGATGGTGCCATTTGGCGACTTCCACATTTCCTTCAGGCCAAATTCCTTCACGCGGGCTTCGTCCGGGGTGATGGTGGCGCACTTCACGCCGACGCCGTGTTTCTTGATCGCGTTGGCTGCGTCAATGGTGACCTGATCGTTGGTCTTGTCGCGGTATTCCATCCCCAAGTCGTAGTATTCGAGCTTCACATCGAGGAACGGGTGGATGAGCTTGTCCTTGATGTACTGCCAGATGATCCGGGTCATCTCGTCGCCATCGAGTTCGACGACGGGGTTGGTCACCTTGATTTTTGCCATGGGGGATCGGGCCTTAATATTGGGGGCGGAGAGGGCGAGAGAACCGCGACCGGTTCCGTTGTGAGCCTATAGCACCCGCCATGGCGGGCTGGAAGGCAACGCGCCTGAGACTTTCTGACATGCCGGACCGGAACGCAGTGCAGGGCGGATTTTGTGAATCGTTCTGCGGCTCGAATCCGGACGTGACCGCATGTCTGGATGCTTTGCGGTATCTCGCTAGGCCGAAACCTTTGGTTCTTTTCCGGCGTGCACCGTCCGGGCGCCGCATGCCGGGAGAGACGAGGCACGGCCTCCGCCTCGCGTTGTGCACGAGATTCAAACGATTCCGCAAGATCATTGATTTATAAGAAGAATTTCAGCGTACGCGATCCTCGCTGAATCGGTTTCTCCGGTTCTTGATTCGATGTCTTCACAACTTGAATCAAAGCCTTCACAGGCTGATTCAAGGAGTCGTCCGGCGGCTGCTTTCCGGTTCTCAGACGCTGATTCAAAACTTTCAGATGTTGAATCAATCCATCCCGGTAAGGCCGGCGCTACCGCGCTTTTGGACCCGGGCTGAACGGTCCCGGCGGGGCGCGGGTGATCAGCGCCGTGACAATCAGTGCGGCAATGGCAAAACCGAAGGTCAGCCAGAAGGCATCGATATAGGCCAGCACGTTCGCTTCGCGCTGCACGATGCCCGCCAGCTTGCCCACGCTCCGCCCCGGAGCGGTGGCGGTGCCATGCCCGGCAAAATACGCCGACAGCTTCGTCAGAAAGTCCTGCACCTGATCCTTCGCATGCGTCACATGCTGGCCGATCAGGTTGGAATGCACTTGTTCGCGGACCCGCAGCCAGGTGGCCATCAGTGCGATGCCGATCTCGGCGCCGCCAAGGCGCATGATCTGGATATAGGCGGCGAATGCGGTCGCCCGCGTCGGGTCTGAATTGGCCAGCGCAATCAGGATGATCGGCAGAAGGGTGAAGGACTGGCCGACGGACTGCAGCAGGACGATGGGGATGAAGTCGTTCAGCCGCCATTCGTTGGTAATCCGGGTTCCGAGCAGGGCGGCCAACGCGAAAGCGAGCAAACCGAGCAGCAGCAGGATGCGCACGTCGAACCGCCGGGCCACCCAGATCGAAAGCGGGAAGGTCACCGCCATCGGCAGCACGCAATAGACCAGCAGGAGATGGCCGGTCTGTTCGGGCCGAAGCTGAGCCACCGTCGAGAGGAAATTCGGCACCAGCGACGAGTTTGAAAGGCTGGTCAGGGTGTAGAGCAGGATCACCACCAGCGCGAAGCCGATGTTGCGTGACAGCAGCACATTGGCATGAGCCCATGGGTCCTGCACCATCGCCTCATTGATGAAGAACGCCACCAGCAGCATGCCGCCGCTCGCCAGCAGCGCGACCACCGTGCCGGAGCCGAGCCAGTCCAGCCGGTTGCCCTGATCGAGGCCGGCATAGACCATCGCAATGCCGGTGCCGAGCAGCAGCATCCCGCCCCAGTCCGCGGTTTCCAGCAGCGCCTTGTTGACCGGCTCTCGCGGCGCGCCGAGATAGACGAGGATCGCCATCAGCACGGCGAGCAGCGCGTCCTGCCAGTAAAGCCACTGCCATCCGACGTGGTCGACATAGAAGCCGACCAGCGCAGGGCCGAAATTGAGCGAGAAGCCGACACGCAGCGCGTAGATGCCGATCGCGATCAGCCACCATTGCATCGGCAGATTGCGGAAGATGATCATGAGCGTGGCAGGCACGAAGGTGCCGAGCAGCAGGCCATGCAGGATGGTGAGAGCCATCACCGTCGGATAATCGCGGACAAATGGCAAAATCAGCGAAATCACAGCGAACACAATGCTCGGCGCGCCGAGGATGCGGCGCAGGCCGAATGTGGTGGCGAGCCAGGCGACCGCCGGTGCGATGAAAATCTGTGACGCGGTCGATGCCGTGGAGAGCCACGCGCCTTCGTCGAAGGAAAGGGAGAACGCGCCCTTGAGGTCGGGCAGCCCGATGGAGAACATCCGGCTGTCGATGTTCGCCATAGATGCGCCGAGCAGCACAGCCGCGACGGCCAGCAGCGGGAAATGAACGGGCTGGCCGGTGGAGACCGGCCCGCTGGCGATGATCTTAGTTTCCGCCACCGGGCATGACTCCAGTGGCATTGGCTCCAGCGGTATTGGTTCCGGTCGTCCTGGCTCCGGTGTTCGATGGGGCGGACGATCCCTCCGTATTGATCCGCGTTTCCGCCGACATGCCGGGCAGCAGGCTGTTCAGCAGCGGCTGGCCCTTGTCGAATTCGATCCGCACGGGAATGCGCTGGACCACCTTGGTGAAGTTGCCGGTGGCGTTGTCGGGCGGCAGCAGCGCAAATTGCGCGCCGCTCGCCGGAGAAACACGTGCGACGCGGCCGCGCAAGGTCTGGCGCGGAAAACTGTCGATGGTGATTTCCACCGGCTGTCCCGGCTTCACACGGGTAAGCTGCGTCTCCTTGTAATTGGCAATGAGATAGACATTCGGTAGCGGAACGACATTGAACAGATTGCTGCCGATATTGACGTAGTCGCCGGGCTGAACCTGCCGCGCGCCGACAATGCCGTCGAACGGCGCGACAATGCGGGTGTAGCCGAGCTTGAGTTTGGCGGCCTTCAGCGCGGCCTGCGCTGCGAGCACATCAGCGGCGCGCTGTTTCTTTGTTCCGGCCAGAACTTCCATCTGATGTTTTTGCGCGGCAATGACCGCGCGGCTGGCGCGGACATCGGCGTCGGCCTTTGCGAGAGACGCGGTCGCTTGTTCAAGGCGCTGGCGCGCGAAGGCGGGACTTTCGATCAGGCCGTGCTGACGGTCGTATTCCTGCTGCGCCTCGACCTGAACGGCTTCGGCGGAGGCGCGCTGCGCTTCCGATTGCGCGATGGTGGCGTACTGAAGTTCGACCTGGTTGGCGAGATTGTCGAGTGCCGCCTGCGCCCCGGCGACCGAGGCTTCCGCCTGTGCGACCTGCGCCTCGTAATCCGCAGGATCGATCTCGACCAAGAGATCACCGGCCTTAACGCGCTGATAGTCGCTGACGGCGACGGTCTTCACTTCACCTGCAACGCGGCTGCTCAGTTGCGAGACTTCGGCGCGCACATAGGCATCATTGGTGGTCTGGATCGTGGCGCTGCTGATCCACTCATCCCAGCTCAGCGTGGCCACTGCGACGAACGCCGCAGCGGCGGCGACACACGCGAGCGGAATTGCGAGCCTGCGCAGGGCCGCATTCGCGGGCGGCTTGTCCGGGGCGGGTGCGGTGTTTGCCGAAGGGGTGGGGGGCGTGCTGGTTGTGTCGGTCTGGGCCAAGGGTCACCTCGTCCGGAACTATTACTTCAACCGGTTGCCAGAACTCGCCGCCGATGTCGGCATTCCTGCCCTGCAGGATAGCGCACAAATTCAGGCTGGCCCAAGAAAAGGCCTTGACCTGCCCCGCGTCAACTGCGTTACGGCAGGGGAAATACGACATATCAAAGCAGAGGCCATGACCGGTTCAGGCACCGACAAGACCAAGACGCGCAAGGAACTGGACGGACCCGTCGTGGTGCTGGTCGAGCCGCAGCTCGGCGAGAACATCGGCATGTGCGCCCGCGCCATGGGCAATTTCGGGCTGACGCGGCTGCGCATCGTGAATCCGCGCGACGGATGGCCGAACATGGCCGCCCAGCGCGCTGCCGCCGGGGCCGATCACATTCTCGATCAAGTGGAGCTGTTCGACAGCGTTGAGGCGGCGGTGGCGGATTGTTCGCTGCTGTTCGCGACCACGGCGCGGGCGCACGATCAGGCCAAGCCTGTGGTTGGCCCCGAGGAAGCCGCACGCCAGATCGTCCAGGAGGTGGCTATGGGCGGTACCACGGCGATCATGTTCGGGCGCGAGCGTTACGGTCTTGAGAACGACGAGGTCGCGCTCGCCAATCGCATCGTCACGTTCCCGGTCAATCCGGGCTTCGCGTCGCTGAACCTCGCGCAGGCCGTGCTGCTGATGGGTTACGAATGGTTCAAGCTGGAGACATCGAACGCGCTGCCGTTCGCGATGACGGAGCGTTCGGAGCGGGCATCCAGCCATCAGATGCAGGCGTTCTTTGACAATCTCGTGAACGAACTCGACAAGGTGGAATTCCTGCGGCCGCCGGAAAAGCGCGATGTGATGCTGGTCAACATGCGCAACATCTTCATGCGCATGGAGCCGACCAAGCAGGACATGCACACGCTGCACGGCGTGGTGATGGCTATTGCGGAAGGCCGCAAAGGCCCGGCAAAGGGCGGCATTCTCGACGGCAACGAGGCGACACGGCTTCGGGCATTGCTGGCTGAACATTCCGACGGACGCGCGCCGTCCGACAGCGGCGGCACGGTGAGGGGGCTTGCACGCTTGCTGCGGCGAAATCCGACCGATGCTGAGCGGATACTTTGGCAGGCGTTGAGAACGGACCGCCGGTTCGCGTCGCACTTCAAGCGGCAGACGCCGGTGGGGCGTCACATTCCGGATTTCGTATCGTTCACGAAACGCATCGCCATCGAGCTGGTCAATCCGGCCGAGACCGAAACGATTGTGCGGGAGCGCGGGGCGCGGAGCGAATGGCTGGAGGCGCGCGGCTATCGCATCTGCCTGATCAGCACGGCCGATGCCGAAGCCGATCTCGCCGGGCAGCTCGATCGACTGGCTGCAATGGGCTGATCCCTTCGCGTCCGCAACAACGAATCTTGTTCTGCTGCGGGATTAAAGCGGGATAGGAAGGGTTGCTATCAACGCGCCAACAAAAAATACTCAAAGGGAGGCTTCCATATGCGTTCAATCGCTCTTGCAGCATTGACGACGGCTACGATTCTCATCGCAGGTCCTGCTCGCGCTCAGGCGCCGGTGGTTGACAAGAATGTATCGACGGCGATGGCCATGGCCATCATCCAGGGCACGATGGAGCAGTGCGCCAAGGATGGTTACAAGGTGTCTGTCACCGTCGTGGACAAGGCCGGCAACGTGTTCGCGCAGGTCCGCGGCGACGGGACCAACCCGCACACCATGGAATTCAGCCGGCTGAAGGCCTACACCGCGCGCACCCGTAACCAGACATCGCTGGAATTCCAGAAGCTGACGGAGAAGCCCGAGACGGCGTATCTGCGGCAGATTCCGGGTGTGGTCGGAGCAGGCGGTGCGGTGCCGATTAAGGTCGGTAACGAGACGATCGGCGCGGTCGGCGCATCCGGTGCGCCGGGCGGTGACAAGGACGAAGTTTGCGTGCTCGCCGGCGTGGCGAAGGTGCAGGACGCCCTGAAGTAAAATGACGCGCTGAAACAGCGCGTCCAATCTGAAACAGCAAAACGCCGCGCGATCTGGTCGCGCGGCGTTTTTATTCCGTCCGGAAAATTACTGGCCGGCCTTGACCTGCGCGATGGCGACCGCGACCAGTTCGTCCATCTTCTTGCGGACGTCGAGTTCGGTAATGCCCTTGGAGGCGAGATCGCCCGCGACCTTGCGCAGCACGTCGGTGTCTCCGGCTTCCTCGAAATCGGCAGCAACCACTTCCTTGGCATAGGCGGCGGCCTCGTCACCGGCCTTGCCCAGCTTTTCGGCGGCCCAGAGGCCCAGCAGCTTGTTCCGGCGGGCTTCCGCCTTGAACTTCGTTTCCTCGTCGAGGGCAAATTTCTTCTCGAAACCTTCCTCGCGCTTGTCGAAAGTGGACATATATCTGTTCCGTAAAGCTGAATTGGTCATGCCGGGATGGCGGCGGGACCCTGCATATAGGGGGTCCGGACCCGGCAAGGCAATGTCCCAGAGGTCGCAGGAGGCCGCGATTGCGGGCGAAATGATGCCAAACGGGAATTCTTGAGGATTTCCAGCGCAAAACGGCGCCCACATTTACGGGAATACGCGCTGCGTTGCGTTGTATCGGCCGGTTCAATCGGGTAGGTTGCCGATGAGTCCGGTTCGCGGTTTGTTTCACGATTCCGGACTTCACGGCAGCTCCGCCGTGGGTCGCGTAAATCACCCGGAGCACCCCATTCATGGACTTCAACAGAACACGGTACATCCCTATGAGCCGTCGGCGTCGCATTTACGAAGGCAAGGGCAAGACCCTTTACGAAGGGCCTGAGCCTGGCACCCTGATCCAGCATTTCAAGGACGACGCCACAGCGTTCAATGCCAAGAAACACCAGATCATCGAGGGCAAGGGTGTCCTCAACAACCGGATCTCGGAATACGTTTTCCAGCATCTGAACGACATCGGCGTGCCGACGCATTTCATCAAGCGGCTCAACATGCGCGAGCAGTTGATCCGCGAGGTCGAGATCGTGCCGCTTGAGGTCGTCGTGCGCAACGTCGCCGCCGGTTCGCTGTCGCAGCGCCTCGGCATCGAGGAGGGCACGCAACTGCCGCGCTCGATCATCGAGTTCTATTACAAGAACGACCAGCTCGGCGATCCGATGGTCTCGGAAGAGCACATCACTGCGTTCGGCTGGGCCACGCCGCAGGAGATCGATGACATGATGGCGCTGGCCATCCGCGTCAATGACTTCCTCACCGGCCTGTTCCTGGGCGTCGGCATCCGTCTTGTGGATTTCAAGATGGAATGCGGCCGCTTGTTCGAGAACGACATGATGCGCATCATCGTCGCCGATGAAATCTCGCCGGACTCGTGCCGTCTGTGGGACATCAAGTCGAACGAGAAGATGGACAAGGACCGCTTCCGCCGCGATCTCGGCGGCCTCGTCGAGGCCTATACCGAAGTCGCCAAGCGTCTCGGCATCCTGATCGACAACGATCGTCCTGCGGGCTCCGGCCCGGTGCTTGTGAAGAGCTGAGTGCGATGAAGGCACGCGTTACGGTTACGCTGAAGAACGGCATTCTCGATCCGCAGGGCAAGGCCATCGAAGGCGCGCTGAAATCGCTCGGCGTCGATGGCATTGCCAGCGTGCGGCAGGGCAAGGTGTTCGACATCGAAGTTTCCGGTAGCGACAAGGCGAAGGCCGAAGCCGCGCTCAAGGCCGCGGCCGATAAGCTGCTGGCGAATACTGTGATAGAAAATTATAGGGTAGAAATATTGGCTTAAAAGGCCAGCGTTACGGGCGGGGGCTTTTGTGACGTTTTCGATTTTTGTCAGGGTCGCGGTCATAGCCGCGACCGCATTGTTTGCTGGATGCGTCACGAAGCCTGTCGGGCCTGATAATCCCGGAACGAAGGTTCGCTATAGAGCACCCGACCCCGATAAGTGGGTGGGGCAGCGAGGCCTGGATTACAAGTCGGTCTTTCGCTGTCGGCCGTTGGCGTGTCCTGAAAACTCCATCGTGACTGTCAAACTCGGCGTTAGCCCTACGCGCAGCCCGGACCCGCAGGCCCTGCAGAAGTTCGCCCAGGACGATGCAGCCCGTCAGATGGCAATAGTTGAAGAGGCTTCGTCGTCGACAAGCTCCGGACGATTGCAGGACCTCAACCTGCTGACCTCAACTGTCACAAAAGCGAAGGACTATCCCGCCGTTCACTGGGAGTATCGTGGACAACTTGGCGACAAGTCAGTGTTCATCGTCCGCAAATTGGTATTCGCAGGTAGCGGCACGGTGGACGTCATTTCTTCCTCCCTGAGCCTGGATGTGGCGCGGCGAAACAGTGCCGACTTTGTCGCTCTGATCGAAGTCGAGGACTATTTGCCCAAGGCTCGGTAGAAAAAAAGTTCGATAGAAATTCTTTCAGTTATTTTCTGACCGAGGTGTTCTGATGCGATGGTTGCTTGTCATTTTGCTCGCGGCATTTGGTTCGATGAATTCATGGCAGGCTCTTGCGCAAGCGCCGGGGACCACGAGAGTCAAAATTAAGAATCCCGATCCTGCCAAATGGTCTGGAAGCAGCAGTTTTTTCAACAGCAGCACAGGGGAGTTTATTTGTCGTCCTCTCGCGTGTCCCGTACCCTCCAAGGTGACGGCGAGTATTTCAAGCAGCCCCACCCGAAATCCTGACCGGCAAGCGTTGGCGAAGCTCGCGAGTCAGATTCCGGAAGCGATGTCTCAGGCGAATGCGAAAGCGGCAGGGACGGGACGCAAGCTGGAGCGGATCTCCAGCGGCACGACCACCATTCGCGGATATCCGGCAATCGTGCAGGAAGCTCGCGTCGATGGTGAAAAGGGGGCACTTTATTTGAGCAAGGCGACGATGTTCGTAAAGTCAGCTCTGGTCAGCTTTTCCTCTTACTCGAAATCCCTGGAGGTTGCCCGAAGAAATCGAAGTGCGTTCGTTCAGGCCATGGTTGTCGAAGACACTCCGATCCAATAACGGAAGGGCCCTTGGTAGATGGGGATTGGCGGCAAGTTTGCTCCGCATGCTCGATAAGGCCAGATTTGTGGCTTCCACAGAGGTTCCCGTTCTGAGTGACCATGCCCTGCATGGATGTTGGGGCTTTTCCGGGAGGCCGACACTGGAAAAGTGCCCGCCAAATGGGTATGTCTGGCCTCGGCGGCAATGAATCGCTGAATTTGTCCTCTGTTCGGAATTGCCATGAAATCAGCCGTTCTCGTCTTCCCCGGCATCAATCGCGAACGCGACATGGCGCGCGCGCTCAAGCTCGCGTCGGGTAACGACGCGGCGATGGTGTGGCACGCCGACACCGCCTTGCCGAAAGGTACAGATCTGGTCGTGGTGCCGGGCGGGTTCTCCTACGGCGACTACCTGCGCTGCGGCGCGATCGCTGCCCGTGCGCCGATCATGGATGCGGTCCGTGCCCATGCCGCCGCCGGTGGTCTCGTACTCGGCGTCTGCAATGGCTTCCAGATTCTCTGCGAGTCGGGCCTGCTGCCGGGCGTCCTGATGCGCAATGCGCAGCTCAAGTTCATTTGCCGTGACGTGCATCTGCGCGTCGAGCGTTCCGATACGCCGTTCACGCGCGGCTACAATGCCGGGCAGGTGATCCGCGTGCCGGTGGCGCACGGCGAGGGCAACTACGCGGCCGATGCGGAAACGATCAAGCGGCTCGATGGCGATGGCCGCGTGCTCTATCGCTACTGTTCGGCCAGCGGTGAAGTCGGCGACACCCACAACATCAACGGCGCGGCGCAATCGATCGCCGGCATCGTCAACGAGCGCGGCAACGTGCTCGGCATGATGCCGCATCCGGAAAACCACGTCGAAGACATCATGGGCAATACCGACGGGCGCGGGCTGTTCGCGGGTCTGGTCGCGCATCTTGAAAGCGCAGCGTAAGATTTCTCTGCGCGCAAAGGGATTTATTGAAAAGCAAAAGCGCGGCCCCGCAAGGAGCCGCGTTTTTTTAATCTCAGGCGCTGCGCAGGGTCGCGAGGAAATGATCGACCTGGGTGCGCAGCTGCTGATTTTCAGCCGTGAGCGATCCGGCTGAGGCGTGAACCTCGGCCGCGGCGCGCCCGGTGTCTTCCGCGCCCCGGCTGACCTTGACGATATTGGCGGCCACATTTGACGATCCCGTCGCAGCGACCTGGATTCCGCTGGTGACTTCGCGTGTTGCGGCGTTCTGCTGGTCGACGGCTTCGAAGATCGCGCCGGCGATTTGCGAGATGGAGCTGATGGTGCCGCTGATCTCGGTGATGGCGTTGACGGTTTCACCGGTCGAGGCCTGCATCCCGACGATCTGCGTACTGATTTCATCCGTTGCCTTCGCGGTCTGTGAGGCCAGCGCCTTCACTTCCTGCGCGACGACGGCAAATCCCTTTCCGGCTTCGCCGGCGCGCGCGGCCTCGATGGTCGCGTTGAGCGCGAGCAGGTTGGTCTGTTCTGCGATGGCGTTGATCATCTTGATGACATCGCCGATCCGTGCAGCGGCTTCGCTGAGGCCTGCCACACGGCCGCTGGCGCCCTCGGCCTGCTTGACAGCGTCGTTCGCGATCCGCAGCGATTCCTGAACCTGCCGCGAGATTTCGGAGACCGAGGCGCTCATTTCCTCAGCGCCGGCCGCGACCGATTGCACACTCTGCGATGCCTGCTCCGAATCCGACGCAACCGAGCCCGACAGGGTGCGGGTCTGGTCTGCGGTGGATTTCAGCGTGTCGGCTGCGGAATTGAGGCTTTCCGATGTGGTGCCGACCCGCGCGACGATCTGCGCGATGGTCTGCTCGAACTGCCCGGCCAGGCGCTCCAGGGTTTCGCGCTTTTCGCGCTTGCCGGCGTCGAGATAGACGGACGTTGCGAAGTCCATGTCCAGCATGGCGGCGCTGACCACCGCGTCGATGATCGCGGCCTTTTTTGCGAACAGGGCGCGTCCGGCAAAGCGCGCCGTGATGCCGGTTTCGACCGCCGCGATCAGGCCGCCGATGATCTGCTTGTAGCCGCCGATGTACCAGCGCGGCTCGAGGCCGAGGCGATGATGGGTTTCGCCGATCCGGGTGACGGAGCGGACATAGTCGGCATCGAAGCGCGCGGACAGGATCATCTCCCAGTGTGCGAGCTGCGCAGCCTTGGCGTGAGCAACAATCTCGGGACGCGGAAACATCCGCTGGACGTCAGGAAACTGCGCGATGGTCCGGTAGAACTTGTCGAGGATTGCCGGCAATGCCGCCATGGCCATGGGACGGACGTCGCGCAGGAGCGTGCGCGTGGTGTCGTCGATGCCGATGAAGGCCATGCGGGCGGCGAGGGTGTCGGAAGGATTCATGATGTTCAGCCTGACTTGAAGCATAGCGGTGCGCATACCGCTTGCAGATGCAGGCAGTGGGATCACGCAATCCGGTGTGGCGGGAGCCGGGCGCGTTAAAGGCGCGCTGACCTGAACAAGCTAGCTCTGCTTGGTTAATACGCTCTAAATGCCCCGCTTGCGGCCTTTGATTTTGAAGGCATTTTTCGCGAATGAAGGCTGCGGCGGACGGTCGCGCCGTGTGTTCGTCAGGCGCGCTTCTTGATCCGCTTGATCGTGCCGGAGAACGTGAACAGCGGCCTCTCGCCACTGTGCAAGGTGCCGCGCAGGAAGATCAGCGAGCCGCCGGCGCGGGTGATGCCTCCGGTCGCGACGACCAGTTCGCCTTCCTTGGCGGCATCGAGAAATTCACAGGCGAAAGACACCGTGACGGACGGCCCCTGCAGTTCGTGCGCGGCAAAAGCGAACAGGCAGTAGTCCGCAAAGGTCATGTAGCAGCCGCCATGGACGTTGCGCATGCCGTTGAGGTGCTTCCTCTCGACCCGGAATGCGCAGCGGACGCTTCCGTCCTCCTCGAAGCGGTGCCAGAACGGCCCGTTGTTGGATTCGAAGCTGTCACGGCTCCATGTCCGCCACCCGGCGAACTCGCCCTCGGTCGCGATCAGGAGATCAGGGCGGGGGCGTGGGGTTTTCTGCGCAATATCGTCCAAGAGCTGGAATCCTTCAGAAGCAGGCCGGAGGGGCCAGACAGGGGCCTCTCTTAGAGCCTCCCGGGGCAGGCCCGCAACGGGGCTTTTTTGCACGGGATTTCTGCCTATCTGATGCTTGCCGCAGGCCGGGCTGCCGTGCACAAAGAAGCCCGGAATCACGCATATTCCGCCTCATCCGACCCTTCGAAGCCCGTAGGGATCAGACCGCATTTTCAGCCGGAGCGACGTCGCCTTGACGATCAGGAACGAACCCCAGATCACCCCCGAACTCGTCGCCCAGCACGGCCTGAAGCCGGACGAGTACGAGCGAATCCTGAAGCTGATCGGGCGGGTGCCGACATTCACGGAACTCGGCATTTTCTCGGCGATGTGGAACGAGCATTGTTCCTACAAGTCCTCGCGCATCCATCTGCGCGGCCTGCCCACCAAGGCGCCATGGGTCATCCAGGGACCGGGCGAGAACGCCGGTGTCATCGACATCGGGGACGGGCTGGCCGTGGTCTTCAAGATGGAGAGCCATAACCACCCGAGCTACATCGAGCCGTATCAGGGCGCGACCACGGGCGTCGGCGGCATCCTGCGCGACGTGTTCACCATGGGCGCGCGGCCGATTGCTTGCCTCAATGCGCTGAGCTTCGGCGATCCGAAACACCCCAAAACGCGTCATCTCGTCTCCGGCGTGGTTGCTGGCGTGGGCGGCTACGGCAATTCCTTCGGCGTGCCGACGGTTGGCGGACAGACGCGTTTCCACACGCGCTATGACGGCAACATTCTCGTCAACGCCATGGCAGTCGGCCTCGCGGAAAGCGACAAGATTTTCTATGCGGCGGCCTCTGGCGTGAACATGCCGATCGTCTATCTCGGCTCCAAGACCGGCCGCGACGGCATTCATGGCGCGACCATGGCGTCGGCGGAGTTCGATGACGACAGTGAGGAGAAGCGACCTACTGTTCAAGTTGGCGATCCGTTCGCGGAAAAGCTGCTGCTCGAAGCCTGCCTCGAAATCATGGAAGCCGATTGCGTCATCGCAATTCAGGACATGGGCGCAGCGGGTCTGACCTGCTCGGCGGTCGAGATGGGCGCGAAGGGCGACCTTGGCGTTGAATTGCATCTGGATTCGGTGCCGACGCGTGAAACCGGCATGAGCGCCTACGAGATGATGCTCTCGGAAAGCCAGGAGCGCATGCTCATGGTGCTGAAGCCCGAGAAGGAAAAGCAGGCCGAGGCGATCTTCAAGAAATGGGGCCTCGACTTCGCCATCGTCGGCTACACGACGCCGACGCAGCGCTTCGTCGTCAAGCACGGCGGCGACGTGATGGCCGACCTGCCGATCAAGGAACTGGAATCCGAAGCGCCGCTCTATGATCGTCCGCATGTGCCGTCGCCGCAACTGCCGGTGATCCATGCGCGCGATGTGAAAGCTCCGGCGTCGATCACTGAGGCACTGTCGAAGCTGATTGCGACGCCTGAACTGTGCTCGAAGCGCTGGGTGTGGGAGCAGTACGATCATGTGATCGGCGGCAACACCCTGCAGCGTCCTGGCGGCGATGCGGCGGTGGTGCGTGTGCTCGATGGGCCAAAGGGCCTTGCGCTGACCTGTGATGTGACGCCGCGCTATTGCGAGGCTGATCCGTTCGAGGGCGGCAAGCAGGCTGTGGCCGAGGCATGGCGCAACATCACGGCGGTGGGCGGCAAGCCGCTCGCCATCACCGACAATCTCAATTTCGGCAATCCCGAGCGGCCCGAGATCATGGGCCAGTTCGTCGGCTGCCTGAAGGGCATCGCGGAAGCCTGCCGTACGCTGGATTTCCCGGTCGTGTCGGGCAACGTCTCGCTCTACAACGAAACCAACGGACGCGGCATTTTGCCGACGCCCTCCATCGGTGGCGTTGGCCTGCTGGATGATTTCACCAAGTCCGCGACGCTCGCATTCAAGGCTGAGAATGAAGCCATCCTGCTGATCGGCGATACCCAGGGCTGGCTCGGCCAGTCTGTCTATCTGCGTGACATCTGTGGCAAGGAAGAGGGCGCGCCGCCGCCGGTCGATCTCACTCTCGAAAAACGCAACGGCGATGTGGTGCGCGGCATGATCAAGGGCGGCACAGCGACGGCTGTGCATGACGTCTCCGACGGCGGTCTGCTGGTGGCGCTCACCGAAATGGCGATGGCAAGCGGCATCGGCGCGATTCTCGATGCGCCGCCGGACGAGATTGTTCCGCATGCTTTCTGGTTCGGCGAGGATCAGGCGCGCTACGTCGTCACAGTGCAGGAAGAGCATCTGCTGCCGGTGCTGAGCAAGCTCAAGGCCGTCGGTGTGCCGTGCCATGTCATCGGCAAGACCGGTGGCGAGGCTATCGCGATTGAAGGTGAAACGCCGGTGTCGATTGCCTCGCTCAAGGCGGGTTATGAAAACTGGCTGCCTGCCTATATGGCCGGAAAGAACTGATTTCCGCGCTTTCTACTTTTTCGTCTGACGTGTGCGGCGTCGCGGCTGGTCCTGCCGCGATGCCATGAAGGCATTTGCAACGTCGATGAAGCGCGCCGCCAGCGGTGACAGATGATCCGGCCGCCACACCAGCGAGATATCGAGGGTCGCGGTCGAGTCTACGATTTCCAGCGGCACGATTCCCGGCGGAAGGGTCGGGATGAAGGATGCATCGAGAATGGTGCAGCCGAAGCCCGAGCGGACCAGTTGCAGCAGCACCGGAACGTCATCGGCTTCCTCTGCAATCGTCAGCGATAACCCGCGCTCGGCGATCAGTCCGTTGATCAGCGCGCGGAAACCGCGCCAGCGCCGCGCGGTGCCGATCACCAGCGGCGAGGTGCACAGCGTTTCCAGCGTGATCTTTCGTTTTTCCGCCCACGGATGACTTGCCGGGACCACCGCGACCAGCCGCTCCCGCGAGATCGGTATTCCTCGCAGCGGCGGAGTGGCGACATTCGCCATGATGAAGCCGAGATCGAGTGTGCCTTCGTCGAAGGCCGCGGCCTGCTCGGATGATGCAAGCAGGCGAAGCCCGACCTGCGCCTGCGGATGATGCTTGCGGAATTCGATGATGATATCCGACATCGGGCCGGTGGCGGCGAATGTCGAATAGCCGACGCTGACGGTGCCGCTCAGGCCCTGCGCGACGCGCTCGGCATGGATGGTGGCGCGCGTCAGGCGCTGCATGGCGTCGGCGCTCTCGCGGTAGAGCACCTCGCCTGCGGGCGTCAGCGCAACGCGGCGGGTGGAACGCTCGAACAGCGCGAAGCCCAACTGATTTTCCAGATCCCGGATGCTGCGGCTCAGCGCGGGCTGCGCGATTCCAAGCTGCTCGGCCGCCTTGCGGAAGCTCAGCGTCTCGCCGACGGCGAGGAAGTAGGGAATTTTCGCAGAGAGCAGGGGGCGGGTCATGAAAACGATCGCGCAGGTCAGTTCTGATTATTGCCTTTATAGCATCAATAGCGGCTTGATTGGTATTGGACAGGCATGAATGCCATCTGTCAAACCGGGCCATATCAGCCTGCGGGACCGGGTGGCCCCGCTTCGCCGCGCGCGGCGCAACCACAAGAAACTCACGGGAGAGGCCATGTCCAAAGGCAAGGAGATGATCGTCGCGGCGCAGGCCGAAGCAGCAGAGGCCGGCGCGGATATGCTGCGGGCCGGCGGCAACGCCATCGATGCCGCGATTGCCTGCGCGCTGGTGCAGGGCGTGGTCGATCCGTTGATGGCCGGCATCGCCGGATTTGGAAGCTGCGGAATCTATTTCCCCGGACAGAACTTCCATCAGTATCTGGACTTCCATGCGCCGGCGCCCGCCGCCGCACGCCCGGACATGTGGGAAAACCTGATCGAGGGTGAGGCGCGTGACGGTTACGGCTTCATCCTGCGCGGCAAGGCCAACGATCTCGGCTATCAGTCGATCTGTGTCCCCGCATCGCTGAAGGCCTATTACGAGGCTCATCAGCGGTTCGGCGTACTGCCGTGGCGTGACATCGTTGCACCTGCGATTGCATGGGCCGATCGCGGCTGGATGGTGCGTCCGCATGTCGAACTGTTCTGGTCCGATCCGGGCATCATGGATCGCGCCTCGGGCATCGACCGTCTGTCATTCACAGCTTCGGGGCGGAAGCTCTATTGCCGTGAGGATGGCAGCTACAAACGTGTCGGCGATGTGGTTCGCAATCCGGACTACGCGCAGACGCTGCGCATGATCGCCGAAGGCGGCTCCGACGTGTTCTATCGCGGCGAACTGGCCAGGCGCATCGCCGCCGACATGAAGGCAAATGGCGGCCTGATCACCGAAGAGGATCTTGCGAACTATCAGCCGCGGTGGTGCGAGCCGCTGCGGGGACAGTATCGCGGCTATGAGGTGACGACCAATAATCCGCCGGGCGGCGGCGTCATGCTGCTTGAAATGCTCAACGTGCTGGAAAACTTCGATCTCTCCGCGCTCGGCCATAACAGCGTCGAATATCTGCGCGTGGTCTGCGAGGCGATGAAGCGTGCGACCGCCGACAAGGACAGTTTCCTTGGCGATCCGGGTTTCCTCGATATTCCCGTCGGCAAACTGACCTCGAAAGAGTACGCCGCGACGATGGCCGCCGAGATCAAGGCGCGCGTGAAGGGTGACGTGCCGCGCTTCAATTCGGGGCATCCGTCGAAGGACACGACACACGTGTCAGTGGTCGACCGCGACGGCAACTGCGTGACCATGACCCATTCGCTCGGTATGCCGTCTGGTGTCATCACAGATGGACTGGGCTTCATCTACAACGGCTGTATGGGCGTGTTCGATCCGCGTCCGGGCCGCCCAGGTTCGGTCGCTCCCGGCAAGGCGCGCTTCACGTCGGTGGTCCCGTCGATCGTTTTCAAGGACAGCAAGCCATATCTCGTGATCGGCGCACCGGGTGCCACGCAGATCGCCATGGGCGTGCTGCAGGCCATTCTCAATGTGCTCGACTTCGGCATGACCATGACCGAAGCAGTGAGCGCGCCGCGTTTCTCCGCGACCAGCAACGCCATCGATGTGTCCAACCGCATTGTCCATGGCGTGACGCGCGCGCTCGAAGCCGATGGCTATGAGGTGATCCGCAGCCCGTACACGTTCGGCTTTGCAGCCGTGCACGGCATCAGGATCGACGGCGACAGGCTCGATGGCGGCGCAGACCCCGGACACGACGGCATCGCGCTGCCGGTCTGAGCCATACAACAGAACTTAGAGGGAGGACATCATCGTGAAAACAACAAGGATTGGACTGACGCTCGCGGCCATGCTGATGGCATGCGGCGCGGCGCAGGCGCAGGTCTCGGATAACGCAGTGAAGATTGGCGTACTGACCGACCACTCAGGCGGCTTCGCCTATCTGGTCGGCAAGCACTCGGTTGAGGCGACGCAGATGGCCGTCGATGATTTCGGTGGCAAGGTGCTCGGCAAGCCGATCACCGTCGTCACGGCAGACCATCAGAACAAGGCGGACATTGCGTCCGCCATCAGCCGGAAATGGTTCGAGACCGAGGGTGTCGACACCATCACCGACGTCGCAGGCTCAGCCGTTGCCTTGGCGACGCAGGAAATCGCGCGTTCGCGCGGCAAGGTGCTGCTGATTTCCGGCGCGGCCACCACCGAATTGACCGGAAAGGCCTGTTCGGAAACCACATCGCAGTGGAGCTATGACACCTATTCGTTCGCCAAGGGTACGGCGAGCCAGGTCACCAAGCAGGGCGGCGATAGCTGGTACTTCCTGACCAGTGACTATGCGTTCGGTCATTCGCTTCAGCGCGACGCGAGCCGCTTTGTCGAGGCAAGCGGCGGCAAGGTGCTGGGCGCCGTGCGCTTCCCGTTTGGCTCGCCGGACTTTTCGTCGTTCCTGCTGCAGGCGCAGGCCTCGAAGGCCAAGGTGATCGGGCTTGCGATGTCCGGCGCCGATCTTCTCAGCGCGATCAAGCAGGCGCGTGAATTCGGCATCGTGCAGTCCGGGCAGAGCCTCGCCAGCCTCGTCATCTACATCAACGACATCGAAGGTGTGGGCCTGAATGTTGCGCAGGGCCTGACGCTGACGACCTCGTTCTACTGGGACGCGAACGACGAGACCCGCGCGTGGGCCAAGCGGTTCATGGAGCGCTCCGGCGGCTTCATCCCGAACCTGATCACGGCAGGGACTTACGCATCCGTGCTTCACTATCTGAAGGCGGTCGAAGCGGCCGGCACCGATGAAGGCAAGGCCGTGGCAGCGAAGATGAAAGAACTGCCGGTCAACGATTTCTACAACAAGAACGTCCAGATCCGCGCCGACGGCCGGGTAATGCACAAGACCTTCCTGATGAAGGTCAAGTCACCGGCGGAGTCGAAATATCGCGGTGACTTCTATCAGCAACTGGCTGCGATGTCGGGTGACGAATCCTACAAGCCGCTGTCGGAAAGCGAGTGTCCGCTCGTAAAAAAGTAAGAAACCGCGCATTTTGACTTTGCCCGCCGGCGACACTCCGGCGGGCATTTTTATTTTGGAAGACTGGATTTTGAGTGTCGCCTTGTCCGGACAGGACGACGGATATCCGGCGATAACCTGCCGTCAGCGCTGACCGGCCGCATCTGGCGCGGCAAGGTTCCTGTGGAAGTCACAATATTGGAGTCTTCCTGGGCAATGCTTGGGTGACGGCGCGGGTTGCACGGGCTAGAATCGGGCATATTTCGTGCATCACGTGAGCCAGGAATGGCTCAACATGAGGAGATTCAACGACATGCCTATGGACGCGCGGGACATCGAAACGATGATCAAGGCTGCGTTGCCCGACGCGCAGGTGGAAATCCGCGATCTCGCCGGCGATGGCGACCATTACGCGGCCACCGTGATTTCGGAGGCATTTCGCGGCAAATCGCGGGTGCAGCAGCACCAGATCGTTTATCAGTCCCTGAAAGGGCAGATGGGCGGCGTTCTGCATGCGCTGGCGCTGCAGACGGGCGTTCCTGACGCCTGATTGCCAAAGGGATTGGGGGCAGGGGTGTCGAGAAACGGAAACTTGCTGCGGGCGCGTGCGCCCCACCAGCATCATCGCGTGACCTATGTCGAACTGTTCTTCGACCTCGTCTTCGTCTTTGCCATCACCCAGATTTCCCACACCCTGCTGGCGCATTTCACGCCGATGGGTGTGCTGCAGACCACCATCCTGTTTCTGGCGGTGTGGTGGGTCTGGATCTACACATCCTGGATCACCAACTGGCTGGACCCGGAGCGTACGCCGGTCCGCGTGATGCTGTTCGGGCTGATGGTCGCCGGGCTGTTGCTTTCGACCTCGATCCCCAAGGCTTTTGAAAGCCGGGGTCTCGCGTTTGCGCTGGCCTATGTCGTCATGCAGGTCGGACGGTCGCTCTACACATACTGGTCGATCCCCAAATCCCAGCCCGGTCTGCGCATGAATCTGCTGCGCATCACCTTCTGGCTCGCGTTCAGCGGGATTTTCTGGATCGCGGGCGGACTGGCCGAAGGCCAGACGCGGCTGATCCTGTGGATCGCCGCCGTTGCGATCGAATATTGCGGCCCGCTGGCGCGCTTCCGGTGCCCCGGCCTCGGCGCGACGCCGCTGGCGGACTGGGAGGTCGAGGGCGGTCACATGGCCGAGCGCTGCGCGCTGTTCATCATCATCGCGCTGGGCGAATCCATCGTTGTCACCGGCGCGACTTTCGCGTCGGCGGCGTGGACCGCGCCGACCATCATCGGCTTCGCGGTTGCGCTTCTGGGCAGCATTGCGATGTGGTGGGTGTATTTCCACATCGGCGCGGAAGCCGGAGCGGAGCATATCTCGCAGTCCGGCGACACCGGGCGGCTGGCACGTCTCGCCTATACCTACCTTCATCTGCCCATCGTCGCGGGCATTGTGGTGTCTGCGGTGGGCGATGAGCTGCTGCTGGCGCATCCCGACGGTCACACCGATGCCAAGACCATCCTCAGCATGGTGGGCGGCCCGCTGCTGTTCCTGATCGGCACCATCCTGTTCAAGCGCAGCATCCGTGGCATCTTCCAGCTGTCGCATCTGGTCGGCATCGGTCTGCTGGTCGTGCTAATCCCGTTCGCGCATTCGCTGTCGCCGCTGCTGCTGTCCACGGCGACGACGATCATCATGCTGGTCGTCGCGGCATGGGAGGCGATCTCGCTCGGTTCCTCCGCGAAAGCGGAGATCTAGTGTGGTTTTGAATCCGAGGTTCGCTCTGGAAGCGGCTGCAAAATGAAGCGAACTTCGAATTCAGGACACTAGGCTTCCGCCACCAGCGCGTGCACCGAGAACATCCCGTCGGGATCGGTCCATGACGCGCGGGGAATCCATCCCGAGATACGCGCCAGCGCGGTGAACCGCTCGATGCTGTATTTGTAGCTGCTTTCGGTGTGGATCGTCTCGCCCGTCTTGAATGTCGCGGTGTGATCCAGCACGCGCGCGGTCTGCGGCCGGCGGCTGATGAGGTGCATCTCGATCCGGTGCCGTTTGCGGTTGTAGATCGCGCTGTGCCTGAAGCCGTCGAGATCGAGATTGCCGCCCAGTTCGCGGTTGATCCGCGCCAGCACATTGAGATTGAACTGGCCTGTGACACCCGCTGCATCGTTGTAGGCATCGTGCAGCACGCGCTCGTCCTTCTCCAGATCGACACCGACGATCATGGTCGCGCCGTCGCCCAGAATGGCGCGAGCGCTGCGCAGAAAGGCGCTGGCTTCATGCGGATCGAAATTTCCGATGGTCGAGCCGGGAAAGAAGCCGACCTTCGGCATTTGCTTCACTTCGTCCGGCAGTTCGAATGGTTTGGTGAAGTCCGCGGTCACCGGATACACGGCGAGGTTAGGGAAATCCGAACGCAAGGCGCTGGCCTGGCCGTTGAGAAAGTCGCCGGAAATGTCCACGGGGACGTAGGCCTTGAAGGAAGACTGCTTCAGCAGCAGGCGCACCTTGGTGGTCGCGCCCGCGCCGAACTCGACCAATGCAGCATCTGACGGAATGGCTGCCGCGATCTCCGCGCCGCGATCGCGTAGAATGCGCAGTTCAGTGCGGGTCGGATAATATTCCGGCAGTAGCGTGATCTGTTCGAACAGTTTTGAGCCCGTCTCGTCATAAAAATATTTCGGCGAGAGCTTTTTCGGCCGCTGCGACAGTCCGGCGATCACATCCTGAGCGAAAGAAGGATCGACCTGGGCATTGGTCCGCGCGTTGACGTGCACATTCATGACGATCTCGTACGTTCGGGGTTCAAACGGCGTAGTCGGCAAGCCGCAGTCCGGTGAACTGCCAGCGATGGTGCGGATAAAAGAAATTGCGGTAGGTGACGCGGCTATGGTTGTCCGGCGTTGCCAGTGACGAGCCGCGCAGCACCAGCTGGTTGACCATGAACTTGCCGTTGTATTCGCCGAGCGCGCCTTCGATGGCGCGGTAGCCGGGGTAGGGCGAATAGGAACTGCGGGTCCACTGCCAGACGATGCCGAAAGCATCGTTGAGATGACCGGCCCGCGCGGCGACCTCCCACTCCATTTCGGTTGGGAGGTGCTTGCCGCTCCAGCGCGCGAAGGCATCAGCCTCGTAGTAGCTGACATGGGACACAGGCGCGGACGGGTCGATCGGCTGCAACCCACCCAGCGTCATGACCTTCCATTCACCGTCGATCTTGCGCCAGTGGCCGGGTGCTTCCCAGCCCTCGCGCTCGGCGGTGGCGAATCCGTCCATCAGCCAGAGGATGGCTTTCTCGTAGCCGCCGTCCTGCATGAAGGCGAGCCACTCGGCATTGGTGACGAGATTGCGCGCCAGCTTGACCGGGCCGACCAGCGCACGGTGCGCGGGCTTCTCGTTGTCGAAATGGAAGGACTCGTCCGTATGCCCGATGGTGTGGATGCCCTCCATCAGCGTTACCCAGGCATCACCGCCGCGGGTCGGGGCGGGAAACCGCCAGCCGGGCTGATAGGCCGGCGGGATCGGGTTCTGCGCAAAGGCGTGGAGGATGTCGGTGAGCATCAGTTCCTGATGCTGCTGCTCATGGTTCAGCCCGACCTCGATCAAAGGTTCGAGCCTCGTCAGTGTCGCGGCATCCGCCGAAGCGAAAAATGCCGCGACTGCGGCATCGACATGCTTGCGATAGGCGGTGACCTCGTCCACGCCGGGGCGGGTGAGGTGGCCGCGCTGGGCGCGGGCGTGGCGAGGACCGGCGCTGACGTAATAGGAGTTGAACAGATAGGCGTAGTCCGGGTGGAAGGGTTTGTAGCCGGGGACGTTTTCGCCGAGCAGAAACTGCTCCCAGAACCAGGTGACATGAGCCCGGTGCCATTTGGCCGGGCTGGCGTCCGGCATGGACTGGATCAATTGATCCTCGGGGGAGAGCGGGGCGGCCCGACGCTCCGTCTCGTCCCGGACGGTCCGGTAGGCTGCCAGCAGTCTTGCGGCCTGTTCAGGGCGGGATTCAGGGGTGAAAACGGAGGGATCCAGGACGCCGGGGTCGGTCTGGGAGGCTGGTTTCGTCACAAGAATCTCCGGTTGGGAGGAGAACGATGCTTCTCGGGATCGGTTCCGCAGCAGGACGCTCTAGATAGGGCGGCCTTCCGGAGAAAAAAGGCACCGTGGGCCATGAAATCCATACGTAGCGGAGGCGGCGATTGTTTCAGGGCGGGGGCATGGCAGAGCCGCTTGTCCCCGCAGAGCGGTCGCATGGCACCTTTTCGGCGATTTGATTGGGATGCGAAGCCGTTCCGGGCTACATATATGGCCAGAGCGACAGGCCGTTGAGATTCCCGGCCCGCCGCAGGCCCCGGGTTTTCCAAGGACGCGAATATGAGCATCGAGCAATTCATCGAGAACGAAGTGAAGTCCAACGACGTCGTGCTGTTCATGAAGGGCACGCCGCAGTTTCCGCAGTGCGGGTTCTCGGGCCAGGTGGTCCAGATCCTCGATCACGTCGGCATTGCCTACAAAGGCCTGAACGTCCTTGAATCGGGCGAACTGCGCGACGGCATCAAGATCTATTCGAACTGGCCGACCATTCCCCAGCTCTATGTGAAGGGTGAGTTCGTCGGCGGCTGCGACATCGTCCGCGAGATGTTCCAGGCAGGCGAACTGCAGCAGCTGCTCGCCGACAAGGGCGTCGCGGTTCAGCAGCCCGCAGGCTAGTCATTTTCGCGAGGCGGCCCTGTTCGCCGCCTCGCTTGCGACTCTCGGTCCGACCGATACACTTCCTCCCAAGTCCGGACGCACACGATCCGGGCGTGAACTTGGGAGGAATTTTTATGTCGATGTCTCGCGCCATCAAGGCGCCGCTCTTTGTTGCGCTCGCGCTCGCCGTTGCGAGCCCCGCATTCGCCGAAAGCGTTGTCCGCAGCCAGCCCGCCGAGGCGGGCCTGTCACCCAAGGGTCTCGCGCGGATCGGTGAGTACCTGAAGAACGAAATTGCCGCCAACAAGATTCCCGGCGCGGTGATGATGATCCAGCGCCACGGCAAGATCGCCTATTATGAGACCTTCGGTGTCCGCGATCCCGGCACCAAGGCGCCGATGACGCCGAACACGATCTTCCGCATCTATTCGATGTCCAAGCCGATCACGACGGTGGCGGCGATGATGCTGGTGGAGGAGGGCAAGCTTCAGCTTGATGATCCGGTGTCGAAGTTCATTCCGACATTCAAAGACACGAAAGTCGGTGTCGAGAAGAAAGGCGACGATGGCAAGGCGACGCTCGATCTCGTGCCGCAGCGCCGCCAACTGACGGTGCAGGATCTGATGCGGCACACGTCGGGCATCACCTACGGCTTCTTTGGCGAAGGCCTGGTCAAGAAAGCGTATGTCGATGCCAAGATATTTTCCGAGGATGTCGATAACGCCGGCTTTGCTGACCGCATCGCTAAGCTGCCGCTGGCCTATCAGCCGGGATCGACCTGGGACTACAGCCATTCCACCGACATTCTCGGCCGTGTGGTCGAGGTGGTCTCCGGAAAGTCGCTCTATCTGTTCGAGAAGGAGCGGCTATTTGATCCGCTCGGCATGAAGGACACCAGCTATTACGTCACTGACAAGGCCAAACAGCCATTGATCGCCGAGCCATTCCCGAACGATCGCAAGATCGGCAATGATGCCGAGATGAACGACCCGCGCATTTTGCGCAAATGGGAGTCCGGCGGCGGCGGTCTGGTTTCGACCATCGGGGATTACGCGCGCTTTGTCCGGATGCTGGCGAATGGCGGCGCGCTCGATGGCAAGCGCTATCTCAGCCCGAAGACCGTGGCCTATATGGGCTCGAACCACATCGGCCCGGCCTCGGGCGTGGTGAACGGCCCGTACTACCTGCCGGGACCGGGATTTGGCTTCGGCCTCGGATTCGCGGTGCGGACCGAGCCGGGCGTCAGCGTCATGGAAGGCAGCGCCGGCGAGATGAACTGGTCGGGCGCGGGCGGCACCACGTTCTGGATCGATCCGAAGGAAGATATGTTCGTCGTCTTCATGTCGCAGACAGTGCAGCACCGTACGCGCCATCGCGTGGCTCTGAAGAATCTCGTCTACGGGGCTTTCGAGAAATAATGCTGTTTGCTCGCGGCCCGGTGGATTTGCGCCGGGCCGTGCGAGTAGTGTTGCATCCTGTAGAAAGGGAGACGGCGTGGTGAGCGTGCGGGGCCTGCTTTCGGTTTTCTTGGCCGCGTTCATTTCGACCGCGGCATGCGCCGATGGGGCGATGCGGGTCTATTCGCCTGATGCCGCTCTCTCTTCGCAACGGCTGGAGCGCATCACCGACTTTTTTAGTTTGGAGGTTTCGAACAGCAAGATCGCCGGTGCGATCGTTCTGATCCAGCACCGTGGCAAACAGGCCTATTTTAAATCCTTCGGCAAGATCGATGCGACGACCGGCGAGCCGATGGCCCCGGACGCGATCTTCCGGATTTTCTCGATGACCAAGCCGGTCACGAGCGTCGCGGCGATGCTGCTGGTGGACGACGGCAAGCTCAAGCTCGACGACCCTGTCTCCAAATACATTCCGTCATTTGCCGATGCCAGGGTCGGCGTGGAAACCAAGGCTGAGAACGGCGACGCCGTCCTCAAGCTTGTGCCGCTGGATCGCCCGATCACTATCGAAGATCTGCTGCGGCAATCGGCCGGCATTCCCTATGGTTTCTACGGCAAGAGCCTTGTCCGCTCGGCCTACAACAATGCCGATATTTATGCCGAAGGGACAGATAATGCTGCCGTGGCCGAAAAGATCGCGCGCCTGCCGCTGGCTGAGCAGCCCGGTACGCTGTGGACCTATGGCCATTCGATGGACGTGCTCGCCCGCGTCATCGAGGTCGTTTCCGAGAAATCGCTTTATACCTTCGAGAAGGAGCGGCTGTTCGATCCGCTCGGCATGAAGGATACGTCGTACTACGTTGCAGACCCCTCGCAGCATCGCCGCATCGCGGAGCCGTTGCCGACCGACAAGGATTTCAGAACAGGCAATTCCCGCAATCCGCGCGTATTCTCGAAGTGGGAGCCGGGCACCAGCGGGCTGCTGACGACCATCGGCGATTTCAGCCGGCTCGCGCAGATGCTTCTCAACGGCGGCGAGCTTGACGGCAGGCGTTATCTGAAGCCCGAGACATTCGCGACCATGACAGCGAACCACATCGCACCGGCAACGGGCGTGAAGCGCGGCGCGTATTATTTCCCCGGCGACGGATTCGGGTACGGGCTCGGTTTCGGAGTTCGCACCGAGCCCGGCAATGCCACGCCGCCACCGCCGGGCTCGCTCGGCGAAATCAAATGGGATGGTGCAGGCGGCACTTATTTCTGGGTCGACCGCGCGCAGGATATGTATGTCATCCTGATGATGCAGTCGCCGTCCGAACGCGGGCGCATTCAGCCGGCGCTGAAGGCGATGGTCTACGACGCCCTTGGTGCGAATTAAAGTCAGGTCTTCGAGACGATGCCCCGGATTGCGGAGACGGTCTCTTCGATCATCGCGGCACTCACATCCAGATGCGTGCAGGCGCGGATGCGGTGATCGAGCGCGCCGGTCAGGATGCCGTGTGCGCGCAGTTCTCCGATCATGCGATCAGTGGTGATGCCGGTTCCTGCCGGATCGAAAAAGACCAGGTTCGTTTCCGGCTGGTTCACAGTGATGCCGGGAATTTGCGCGAGCCCGCGTGCAAAAGCGCGGGCATTGGCATGATCGTCGGCCAGCCGGTCGATATGATGATCGAGCGCGTAGAGGCAGGCCGCGGCGCAAATGCCGCTCTGGCGCATCGCGCCGCCGAGCCGCTGCTTCCAGCGCCACACTTCATCGATGAAGGTGTCCGTGCCTGCGATGACAGCACCGATCGGAGCGCCAAGGCCCTTGCTGAAATCGATCCACACCGAATCCCAGCCCTCGGCCATGTCGCGCGCCGAGATGCCCGTCGCCACGCAGGCATTCATCAGCCGCGCGCCGTCCATATGCGTAACAAGGCCGTGCTCGCGGGCAATTGCAGTGATGGCGTCGAGGTCCGGTTTCTTCCAGATCGTGCCGCCGCCGATGTTCGCGGTCTGCTCGACCGTCACGACACGCTGCGGGGCTGAATAGCGTGAGGGAGGCTGGATCGCCGCGCGGAATGTTTCCGGCGAGAACATGCCGTTGTCGCCCGGCAGCGGCGTGATCTGAAATCCGCCGAGCGCCGCATGCGCGCCGCCTTCGCGGGTCAGCACATGGGCGGAGGGATGCGCGAGGATTTCATCGCCGGGCCGGCAGTGCACCAGTGTTGCCGCGACATTGCACATGGTGCCGGACGGCAGAAAGACTGCGGATTCCTTGCCGAGCAGGTTCGCCACACGCTCGCACAGCGCTAGGGTCGTGGGATCATCGCCGATCTGCTCGTCGCCCACGTCTGCGCGGGCCATGGCCTCGCGCATGCCCGGCGTCGGCCGCGTCTGGGTGTCCGACATCAGGTTGATGCGGACGGGCGGCAGCTTCGGATCGGGCGAGGCGGGGGTCATTCTCATGGCAAGTCCTGCGCGGCGTCGGGTCTTCGATGTCACGATGTATTCAAAAAAGCACCACCGGTCCAATGGAAGTCGCGCGATACCGCATAGCCGGGAGGATGGCTTGCATCGAGGCGGTCAGCCGCTAGGCTGGCGGCCCGGTGCCTTGATTTGCTGGATGAGGTCGATTTTGCATTTTCGTATTTCCGGCCGCGCGACCGCCTGCGGGCTCGCAATGAGTGTGCTTCAGGTCATGGCGGCGGGTTGCCTGATGATGCAGGCGTCCGCGGGCAGCATTGGAAAGGCATCGCCCGCAGCGGCTGGTTTCTCCAGCGAACGGCTCGCCCGCATCACCGACTATTTCAATCACGAGATTTCGACCGGGAAAATCCCTGGCGCCATTGTGCTGATCCAGCGCAAGGGCCAGCCGGCCTATTACGAGGCTTTCGGGGTGCGCAATGTCGCCAACAAGGCGCCGATGACGCCGGATACGATCTTCACGCTGTTCTCGATGACCAAGCCGATCACATCGGTTGCCGCCCTGATGCTTGTTGAACAGGGCAAGCTCGCACTCGATGATGAAGTCGGGCAATACGTGAAGGGCTTCTACACCATCAAGGTGGGTGAGGAGAAACCTGGCCCTGACGGCAAGCTGGAACTGAGTCTGGTCGAACCGAAGCGGCCGATCCTGATTCACGATCTGCTGCGGCAGTCGGCGGGCATTCCTTACGCATCGCTGGCCTATGGTGTGGTGAAGAAGCCCTACGATGACGCTGACCTGATGTCAGGCAAGTTCACCAATGCGGAAGTGGCGGACAAGATCGCGGCGCTTCCGCTGATTAGCCAACCCGGCGATTACTGGACCTATGGCCACGCGACCGATGTGCTCGGGCGTGTGATCGAGGTCGCGTCGGGCAAATCGCTCTATCAATTCGAGAAGGAAAATCTGCTCGATCCGCTTGGCATGACGAACACCAGCTTCTTTATCACGGAGCCATCCAGACAGGCGCTGTTCGCCGAGCCGCTCCCCAACAAGCATGACAAGCTGGATCGCGATCCGCGCATCGTCACCAAATGGGAATCCGGCGGGGGCGGCATGGTGTCGTCGATGGCGGACTATGCGCGCTTCGTCCAGATGCTGCTCAATCGCGGTGAACTGAACGGAAAGCGCATTCTTGCGCGCAAGACCGTGGACCTGATGACGGCGAACCACATCGGGGAAGCTGCAGGCATCAAGCCGTGGGTCTATTATTTTCCCGGCGGTGGTTACGGTTTCGGCCTTGGCGTTGCGGTGCGGACCGAAGCGGGCGTGAGCCACTGGGCGGGTTCGGTCGGCGAATATGAGTGGAGCGGGGGGAGCGGAACATATTTCCTTGTCGATCCGAAGGAAGACATGTTCGCGATCCTGATGATCCAGTCACCGTCACAGCGCGGCCGGATTCAGTCGGCACTCAAGAGCCTGATCTATGGCGCACTGAAATAGGCGATGCGCCGTCAGAATCTGACAGCGAGATTCGCCTTGAGCGCGTGAGCGTTGGCATTGGAGGCGATGCGGCCCGTATAGAGCAGGGCAAGGACCGTGTTGCGGGTGATCAGCGCATCCAGCCCGGCCTCGACCAGAAGCGCATCCCTTGCAATCGGAACGCCGGCAATGGCGAACGGCGTGGGGCTGGTTGCGAATGCCATCAGCGAGACCGGCGTTGTGCCGTCATAGGCGTGCTGCCAGCCGAGCGATCCGCGCGCAGTCATGGCCCATGGGCCGATGGCGGGGATTGGCGCCTGCGCCCGCAGGCCAAGCGTCGAATAAGTCGCCGATGTCGTCGTTTGCGCCACGGTGAGGGCAGCAGGGCCGCCCGTTTCGGTAAAGCGGTCGCTGCGCACCGAGACATAGGCGAGGTTCGCGAAGGCTTCGGCGCTCACCCAGCTTTTCACCACGTTGTAGGCGGCCTCACCGAACACCTGCGACGTGCTCGCGCCATAGCTCGCGGTGGCGGTATCGGCAAAGCCGGGGAAGGCGATGGTGCGCGTGGTGGAGATGTCGTGATGCGAATACGATGCACCGGTGCGGAAGGCGATGTCATTGATGCGTCCGCCGCCATAGGCCGCAAGGTGGAAGGTATCGATGGTGCCGGATGACATCCGCGCATCGACACGTGCGTCGCTCCGTCCGCCGCCGGTGGCGACGCCGAAGCGCCAGTTGTGATTGAGGGTGACATCGACGCCGCCGATCGCGCCGCCGTTGGCCGAACGCAGCGTTGCGGCATTGCCGTCACTGTTGAGCCGCGTCCAGTTGCCGTAGCCCTGCACCCACGCTCCATAGATCGGCGCGATCACGGGCGGCGGAGCCTTGACCGGCCATATCGGGCCGCCCTTGGCCTTGCGGGCCTTTCTGGCATACGCAAGCGCTTCTTCTTCGTCGGCAAAGCCGGTGGCGAATGTGCCGGTCCAGCCCTGCACGGTGTCGAGCCGCTGCCGTCCGAGGATCGCGTCGCGCACAAGGGCACTTTCATCCAGCATCAGTGAATGCAGGCTTGGATGAATTTCGCCCGATACGTTGTCGAATGCAGCGCGCGACTGATCCGGCGTCAGCATCAGAGCCGCGGCGACAATGGGATTGGCCATGCCGAGCGCTGCGAGGCCGCCACCGGCGGAAATCTGGTTCGGCGTGATGCCGACGCTGGCGAAGTCGATGCTGTTGCGGACCAGCGTTAGAAAGACGTTGTTGGGATCGTAAGTCAGCGACGGATCGAGGAATGCGAAATTCGAGGTGACGCTCGTAAAGGTGCCGGTGCGTGCGCCTGATGAGGTCAGAATGGTATAGACGGTGGTCGGATCGTAAGTACCAGCGCTGGCAATCACGCGTACCGTGCCGCCGTTGATGGTGGCGGTGCCGTTGATGTTGATCAGGTCGGACTGTCCGGCCGCGTTGACTTCGACATTGTAGAACGATCCGGCATTCTGCACGTAGGGGCCATTGACGTTCAGCGTGCCGATGGAGTTGCCCGGCGCAATGGTGCCGTTCACGGTCGTTTGCCCGACCGTGCCTGTTCCGCCGAGCGTGCCGTTGCTGTTCACGGTGGTGGCGCTGTTCGACAGATTGCCGTTGACGGCGAGCAGGCCGTTATTGACGGTCGTGGTGCCGATATAGGCCGAGTTGTTGCCGGTCATCGTGAAGGAGCCGGTGCCCTGTTTGATGAAGCTGCCGCTGCCGGTGATGGTGCCCTGGAATGTTCGGTCGAGATTGTTGCCGAAAGTCAGCGAGCCTGTGCCGATGGCGGCCGTGCCGAGTCCGCTGAACGCACCCACCGTCTGGCTGAAGTTGGCAAGATCGAACGTCGCGCCGGCGAAGATGAAAAGACTTCCCGTGGTTGCCAGACGGTCGTTGCCGCCGAGACGCAGCGTGCCCTGCGAGACGGATGTGCCTCCGGTGTAAGTCTGCGCCGAGGCGAGTGTCATCGTTCCGTTGCCGGTCTTGGTCACATCGCCGGTGCCTGAAATCAGGTTGCTGAACGTGAATGAGTTCGAGCGGTTGAATGCGAGATGGGAGTTGTTCTCGATGTTTCCGGCAACGGAGCCAGTGGTGCCGCCGTTACCGATATTGAGTGTTCCGCTCGAAACCGTGGTCAGTCCGGAATAGGTGTTGTTGGCGGTCAGCGCGAGTGTGCCGGTGCCGGCTTGTTCGAATGTCCCACTGCCTGAGATGACGCCGCCGTAGGTTGTAAAGAGCGACGCGAGGTTGACGATCATCGCGCCATTGTTCGTCACGTTGCCCGAGATGAGGCCGTTGCTGCCATCGTCGGTTCCGCGGTTGCCAAACTGGGCGGTTGCACCGGCCGCAATATTGGTCGTGCCTGTATAGGTGTTGTTGCCGGTAACAATTGTCTTGCCCGCAAGAAAGTTCACGGTGCCGGGGCCAGTGCCCTGGATGCTGGGCGCGAACACGTAATTGTTCGATGTGTGATTGAAATTGATCGTGCTGGTTGCACCGGTGGCGAAGATGACATTCGTCGAGTTCAAAGTGCCAGGTGCGGCAGCGGGGCTGGCTGCGGCAGCACCGATGTTGAGTGTGCCGGTGCTGCCGCTGGCACCGCCGAGAACCACAGCCGCCGGGTGGGTCGAATTAACGTTCACCGTGCCGCCGTCGGCGATGGTGAGCGTGCCGTTACTCGTGGCACTCTGTCCGATGGCGAGGCCTTGCGGCTGATCGCCCGGAACATTCGGCATGTCCGAGATTGTCCAGACCGATCCGGCTCCCGTCACAAGAGCGTTGCCGGTGCCGCTGGCGCCGAGAATGGTGTAGCCGGTATTGAGCGCACCGCCGTTGCTGACCGTGATATTCGCCGTCGTGCCAGCATTGAATCCGGCCCATATGTCAAACGGCGTGGTGAACGACGAGTTCGCCCCGGTAACGGTCAGCGAAGCGGCCGAGCTGGAGCCCATGCGAAGCTGCATGTATTGGCCGTTGGCCGCCGTTGCACTGTCCCTGATCGTGACCTTGCCGCTGTCCGATACTGTAAGTGCACCTGCGAGGTTGAGCACAGCCTGCGACGGACCTAAAGGATTGCCTGGGCCTGCGCCTGTTGTATCGCCAACAATGTTCCATTGTGAGCCCGCACCAGTCACTGTGGTGGTCCCTGTCACGATTGCGACCGGGGGCGGCAAGGGAGTGTTGGTCGCCAGTGACGTCACCGAGCCGCCATTTGAAATGGTCATTTCGCCGTTAGCGCCAACATTCATGGGACCGGTGGTCCATGTCGTTCCTGCTCCTGCGATATTCGCAGTCCCGTTACCGCTTGCGTTGGTTCCGATCGAGACAGATCTGCTGGTCGCAGTCGATCCGCCGTTCAGATTGAATGTGCCGGCGCCTCTTTCGCCGATTGTCATCACGCCGGTACTGGCTGACGATCCGCTCGTGACGGTGAGGGTGCCGTTGGCCGTCGATGTGAAGAAACCCAGGATGGTTTGCGAGGTGGCGGTTAGCGATGCGCCGTTCTGAACCGTCACCTGACCAAGTGTGTTCGCATCGGCCGCAACATATAGAGAACCGGTATTGAAACGTGAACCGGCGCCAGACACCGTAATCGTCCCTGACGAGCCGGAGCTATCCGCAGCGGTGGATGAACCGCTCGTCGATAGCAGACCGCCGCCCGTGATATTGACTGTGCCTGTTCCGAAAACGCCGGCAAGAAGCGAACTGGCTGCCAAGGTCCCGCCGTTTACATTCAGCGTACCGCTCTGGCCAAGATTGCTTCCGAGCCTCACCGCGCCGGCGGTTGCGCCCGCCGCGTTCACGGTCGCGGGATTTGGAGAGCCCGCGTTGTTGATATTCACAGCAGTTGCCGAACCCGGGACAGCCGCTGGATTCCAGTTCCCGGTGGAGAACCAGTCAGCGGAAACCGTGCCGAGCCAGTCGGCGGCTCCGGCCGGGGTAACGCCAAAAATGGCCGTTGAGGCCAAAAGAAAGCAACGAACTCTCCGCGCTGGCACCGGTTTCCCAGCGCCATGCACACCACCAACTGACTTTGCCACCTGCCGCCCCGTATTCCCCAGAACGGAGGGACCGTGCCAACGGCGGATATGTCGCGCACTATTCAAATGAATAGGAGAGGTTTTAAATTGCTATGTCATTTTAGCTTTCCACAGCGGGCGGGGGCGGGGTGGTTGTGAGCGAGGCCGAAGGCAAATTTCTGGACGCGCTTTATCAAGGGGTTTCTGACAGCGGCCAACTCTCTCTCGCGCTGGAGCTGATTCAGAACATGTTCGGCTGCCGCGGCGCTTCGCTTGTCATGGTCGATGGCCGCGATCCGATGGCGAGTTTTGTCGTCACGTCCGGCGTGCTGAATCAGCATGTGCAACGCTACATCGACGAATATGCCGACCTTGATCCCGTGCCGGCGCGCTTTCTCGCTCTGCCCGCCAGCAGTGCCATGACCACCCATCGCCTGTTCACACCGGAGGAACGCGTCAGCCATCGCGTCTACACCGAGTTCTTCCTGCCGATCGGTCTGGTCGAGACTTTGGGCGGGCCGCTTTATTCGAGTGACGGAAACTTCGCGATGATCGCGCTGATCCGCGGGGACGATCGTCCTCCCTTTACCGGGGAGGAAGAGGCATATCTCGAACAGCTCATGCCGCACATCACGCGTGCGCTTCAGCTGCGCCGCACATTTTTCCGGATGGATTCAAGAAATGTCGGTTTGCAGGCGACGCTCGACCGGCTGCAGGCCGGTCTGGTGTTGTTGTCGGCGGACGGGGAGGTGCTCTTCGTCAACGCGGCGATGCACGCTCTTACACAGCAAAGCGACGGCTTCGTGCTTGGCCGGATGGGCAAGCCCCTTGTCACCAATATGGAAGCGCGCCGCCGGTTCGATGCGCTGCTGATCAGCGTCGGAGCCGGCGGCTCTGGCGGCGTGGTGTCCGTGCCGCGAACCACAGGACGGGATTATGCGGTGCTGATCGCGCCGTCTCCGGCCTCGACCGTGCAGTCCGACTGGGAGCGCAGCGGGCCGCGGGGCGCAATCGTTGTGGTGCACGATCCGGATTCCGGCTCCGCCAACACGGCTGAAATCCTGGAGCAGGGGCTCGGGCTGTCGAAAGGCGCGGCACGGCTGGTTGCAGCGCTTGCGGCCGATCACGATCTGAAGACGTTTGCCGAGAGCGAGGGCGTCACAATTCACACCGCGCGTTTTCATTTGCGCAGTGCGCTGTCGCGGACAGGGGCCAGGACACAGGCCGAAGTGGTGCGGATTGCGGTTCGCCTGTTGCGTGACTTTGCGTTGGCCGATCCGCATCCGATGCAACCGATGCAATAGAGGACACTGCATGCCGCAAAGAAAAAGGCCGCCCGGTAAGGCGGCCTTTGCATTTTGTCGTCCGGCTGGCGAAGATCAGCGCGAATAGAATTCGATGATCAGGTGCGGTTCCATCTGAACGGGGAACGGCACTTCCGACAAGCCCGGAATGCGGGTGACCTTGGCGGTCTGCTTGTTGTGATCGACTTCGAGGTAGTCCGGCGTGTCGCGCTCGGCGAGCTGGTTGGCTTCGAGCACGAAAGCGAGCTGCTTCGAGGCTTCCTTCACCTCGATCACGTCGCCGACTTTCACCTTGTAGCTGGCGATGTTGACACGCTTGCCGTTCACCTTGATGTGGCCGTGGTTGATGAACTGACGGGCCGCGAACATGGTGGACACGAACTTCGCGCGGTACACGACCGCGTCGAGACGGCGCTCGAGCAAGCCGATCAGGTTCTCGCCGGAGTCGCCCTTGAGGCGGGTCGCCTCGACGTACACGGCGTAGAACTGGCGCTCGGAAATGTTGGCGTAATAGCCCTTGAGCTTCTGCTTGGCGCGGAGCTGCGTGCCGAAGTCGGAGAGCTTGCCCTTGCGGCGCTGGCCGTGCTGGCCGGGGCCGTATTCACGCTTGTTGACGGGGCTCTTCGGGCGGCCCCAGATGTTCTGGCCCATACGGCGATCGATTTTATACTTCGCCTCACTACGCTTAGTCATCGCGTCCTCTTTCTTTGAACGTGGGTTTTGAGGAAACGCGCCCTCCTGTGTAACCGGGAGATCCCGGATACCGACAGGTCCGCCTCATAAGCTTGATGGGGAGGACCACGGGTCGCGAAACGCAACGCGGGCCGAAACCGGCCCGCGAGCAACGTGTTCATAGGTAGAAAAGGCCGCCAAGTCAAACGGTTCGGCTATTTTGCCGGGGCGGGTGAGGCCAGCGGCTTGGTCTTGTCCACCACGTAAACTCCCAGCACTTTCATAGGCTTATCGCCATGAACGGCGGCGTCATGCACCGCGCCGGCCGGGATCTGGTAGGAATCTCCGGCCTTGAGGTTCTTGTCGGGCTGCCCGTCGATGGACAGCACCAGTTCGCCCTCCAGCACATAGCCGGTTTCGATGCCCGGATGGGTATGGCGGCCGGCCTTGGCGCCCGGAGGCAGTTCGGCAAGACCGGTGACGGTGTTGTAGCCTTCCGGGAACGGAATGGTCTGCAGCGGCGTGCGCTTGATCCCTGCGGGCGGCTGCTGGGCGATAGCCGCGCCGATGCCGGCGAGGGCAAGAACGGAAACGCAAAGCACTGTCTTCCTGAGCATCCTGAAATCCTCCATGGCCACTCTCTTCACGGAGCGGCGTGACAGGAGGCTAACAGGGGGATGATGTCTTCGGAAGGGTGGTTCTCAGCCAGCGACGCTGGTGCGGATGAAGGGCTCCAGCGCCTTGGCCAGAACCGGGTTTGGCGCCTGTCCCGACGTAAACCGGAATTGCGCTTCCGGCCCTTCGCTGTTGCCGTTTGACGGGCCGAGAAGGCTGTCCACCCGCCGTGCGATGGCGGGGGCGGGGTCGATCCAGTCCACGCGCCAGGGGGCCAGCGTCAGCATCTGATCGATCAAAAGGGGATAGTGGGTACAGGCCAGCACCACGGTGTCGGTCCGTGCATCCCCATTGAGGAAGCAGGGCGCGATTTCCGCGGCAATGGCTTCGTCGCTGACCCTCTCGCCGCGCAAGGCGGCTTCGGCAAGGCTTGCGAGATTCTCAGCGCCGACCAGCGTGACGTCGCAGCCCTGTGCGAAATCCGCGATCAGCTTTTTGGTGTATTCGCGCTTCACCGTGCCGCGCGTGCCGAGCACCGACACGCGCTTGGTTTTCGAGGACGCGCAGGCCGGCTTGATGGCGGGGACAGTGCCGACGAACGGCACGCTGTAGGCCTCGCGCAGATGCGTCATGACCAGAGTTGACGCTGTGTTGCAGGCGATGACCACAAGATCCGGCTTATGTTCGGAAATCAGGTCCCCGATCAGCGGCACCACGCGCGCGACGATTTCCTCCTCGGTATGCTGGCCATAAGGGAAATAGGCGTCGTCGGCCACGTAAGTGTAGCGCGCGCCGGGCCGCAGCTTCACGATCTCGCGGAAAACGGTCAATCCGCCAAGGCCGGAATCGAAAACCAGGATCGTAGGGGCGTGGGACACAAAGGCCATGATAGCCGATCTGCGGTTACCACTTTGTTGTAATCAGGGCGATCAGACCGGAAGCAGCGGCTTGTGCGGGCCGTCCGGCAGTTCGATCCGGATCGGATCGCCGGATCGGACGTCGCCTCCGGCCAGCACGATGCTCATCACCCCGGCCTTTCGGATCAGGTTGCCGCCCGAGTCCTTGTCCAGCGTCGCAGCCATCAGACCCTTCTGGAAATGGTCAATCTGGATGCAGGGATTGCGCAGCCCAGTGACCTCGACCACCGCGCTATCGCCAAGATGCAGCAGGGTGCCGATGGGGAGACCGAGAAGGTCGATGCCGCGGGTGGTGACATTCTCGCCCATCTCGCCGGGGCGGACGATGAAGCTCTTTGGAGCAAGTTCGTCGAACAGTTCTTCGTGGATCAGATGAACCTGACGCAGGTTCGGCTGGGTCGGGTCCCTCGCCACGCGCGAGCGGTGTTTCACCGTCTCGCCCATATGGGCGTCACCATCGACGCCGAGGCCCTTCAGCAGGCGAATGCTCAGGGAATTCGTCTTGCTGAAATGATGGCCTTTGCGAAGGCTTACCGCGGTGACGACAGGCATCAGGTCATGAAGCCCCAAAGACGCGCTTGAAGATCGTATCGACGTGCTTGAAGTGATACGCGAGGTCAAATTGCTCCTCGATCTCCTTGTCCGACAGATATTTCTTCACGTCGGCGTCTTTCTTCAACAAGGACTGGAAGTCGCCTTCGCCGCGCCAGACCGGCATGGCGTTACGCTGAACCAGCTTGTAGGCGTCCTCGCGCGATGCGCCCTTCTGGGTGAGTGCGATCAGCAGGCGCTGCGAGTGAACGAGACCGCCGAGACGGTCAAGGTTCTTCTGCATGTTGGCCGGATAGACCAACAGCTTTTCGACCACGCCCGCGAGACGATTGAGCGCGAAGTCCAGCGTCACCGTCGCATCGGGGCCTATCATGCGTTCGACCGATGAGTGCGAAATATCGCGCTCGTGCCACAGCACGACGTTCTCCAGCGCGGGTGTCACGGCGGAGCGGACGATACGCGCGAGGCCGGTGAGATTTTCCGTCAGCACCGGGTTGCGCTTGTGCGGCATTGCCGACGAGCCCTTCTGGCCTTCGGAGAAGAACTCCTCGGCTTCCAGCACTTCGGTGCGCTGCATGTGGCGGATTTCGGTGGCGAGGCGTTCGACCGACGAGGCGACGACGCCCAGCGTGGCAAAGAACATCGCGTGCCGGTCGCGCGGGATCACCTGCGTCGAGATTGGCTCGACAGTGAGGCCCATCGCCTTGGCGACATGCGCTTCGACGCGCGGGTCGATCTGCGCGAAGGTGCCGACGGCGCCGGAGATGGCGCAGGTCGCGATTTCCTTGCGCGCGGCAATGAGGCGTTCCTTCGCGCGGGTGAATTCAGCATAGGCGTAAGCGAGCTTGAGGCCGAAGGTGACCGGCTCGGCATGAATGCCGTGCGAGCGGCCGATGGTCGGCGTCATCTTGTGCTCGAAGGCGCGGGTTTTCAGCGCGGCCAGCACCTTGTCGACATCGGCGATCAGGATGTCAGCGGCACGCGCGAGCTGGACATTGAGACAGGTGTCCAGCACGTCCGACGAGGTCATGCCCTGATGCACGAAGCGTGCTTCCGGTCCGACGATCTCTGCCAGATGGGTCAGGAAGGCGATGACGTCGTGCTTCGTTTCGCGCTCGATCTCGTCGATGCGCTCGACGTTGAACACCGCATCCTTCGCTTTCGCCCAGATGGTCCTGGCGGCGTCCTTCGGAATGACGCCCAGTTCGGCCAGCGCGTCGGCGGCATGCGCCTCGATCTCGAACCAGATCTTGAAGCGCGTCTGCGGCTCCCAAATGGAGACCATTTCCGGGCGGGAATAACGGGGAATCATCGCGAACTCATAGGGTTGGGGATTACGCCGCGCTTTAGCAGATCGTATTCCCCGAGGCCACCCTTGAGCCGGAGTTCTGGCAGAAAATCAGGGGTTTTTGGCGCTAAATGGCCTCGCCGCGCGCGGACGCCGCAGCGCTCCGGATCGCGGAAATGTTGGCCTTGTAGCTGTCCAGCGTGCCACCCTTGAACACGGCTGATCCGGCAACCAGCGCATTCGCGCCCGCAGCCGCGACCCTGGCGGCATTGTCGGCGGTGACACCGCCATCGACCTCGATGTCGATAGGCCGGCCTGCACACATGGCGCGGACCTGCGAGATCTTTTCCAGCACGGCGGGGATGAACGACTGGCCGCCGAAACCCGGATTGACCGACATCACCAGCACGAGATCAATCATGTCGATCACGTATTCGATGGCGCTCGCCGGTGTTGCAGGATTGAGCGAGACACCGGCCTTCTTGCCGAGTGCACGGATGGCCTGCAGCGAGCGATGCAGGTGTGGACCTGCTTCGGCATGTACGGTGATGATATCGGAGCCCGCCTTGGCGAAGGCTTCGAGATAAGGGTCGCATGGCGCGATCATCAGATGCGTGTCGAAGATCTTCTTCGAATAAGGACGCATCGCCTTGATGATGTCGGGACCGTAGGAAATGTTCGGCACGAAGTGGCCGTCCATCACATCCAGGTGAATCCAGTCGGCACCAGCCTGATCGACGGAACGGACTTCCTCGCCGAGCTTTGCGAAATCCGACGCCAGGATCGATGGCGCGATGACCAGCGGACGGGATGCGAGAGGTTGGGACATGGCGGTTTCCGGTGGTGTCCAGGGCGTATCAAGAGTGTTGGCTTCGCCTAACACGCCGCCCGTGCGCGGGCAACGCGAGGCGGGGGACGTACACAGGAACTGCCCGCATGAACCGGCAAATCCTGCCGCAGCGGGCAGAAATTGCCCTGCCGGACATGCCGCTTTCGCCTGAGAAACCCCGTATTTGCGGGATTTTCGAAGCGGCACAGCAATTGCTGGATATTTGCCGGGATGATCTTGGCCGCGTGCGTGCGGCTTTGGGGAGTGTTGCGATGTTGTTTGCTGCAGGGGCAGTCGGAGCCGCGGCCGTCGGCGCGCTGGATTTGCTGTCGTCACTGACGCCGGACAAATCGAACGCGGCCAAAACCGGCGTCAAGCAGACCAATTCGCTGTTTGACCTCGGCGCGACCACCGGCGCGACGAACACGTCAACAATCACATCCACGGCTCCGACGCAGGCCGGAGCGTTGTCGCCTTCGACATTCAATGCTCTGCTGTCGACACAGGATGCGAATGGAAAGGCCAGTCCGTCCGATGCGCTGAAGAACCTGTTCGGCCAGATCGACACCAACGGCGACGGCAAGATTACAAAGGCTGAATTCGAGGACAAGCTCGGCGCGGGCGGCACCAACATCGCCGCCGCGGATAACGTATTCGACAAGATGGACGCCGACGGCGACGGCTCCGTGAGCCTCGACGAGATGGCGACAGCTTTGAAGCCCAAAGGCGGCGGCCATCACCATGCGCATCGTGCGGGTGGCGGTGCTGATGCGGTGATGGAAGCCCTGCAGGGCGCGTCAAGCACCTCGACCACCAATAGCGATGGCTCGATCACCACGACACTGACCTATGCGGATGGTTCCAAGGTCACGATCAGCCAGCCGGCATCGTCAACAACGTCGACCGGTGCTTCGACCCAATACAATCTTGTTGAACGGCTGGTGCAGCGGCAAACGGATGCGCTTGCGTCATCCGCCAGACAGTCCGTTTCGGTGAAGGTATAACGATTATCGCCGGTACCGCCTGCGTCGGTAGCACTACGCACAAACTCACTATTTTCATCAGTCGCTAACCACGCCGGATCGCTAATCGCGTCACGCAAATCTTGCGAGGTGCGATGTGCGACGAGTGGTGAAGACAGGAGTGTGCGCCGGCGCTATCGTTTTCGCTGCGAGTAGCGTTTATGCCGAGGATGATTTCGTCGCGTCGCTGCGGCTGCGCGGCGGATACGACACCAATCCGCAGTTCTCAACCGGTAGCGGGATTGGCGGCAGCGCGTTCATCGGCACCGACACCGCGCTCGCCGCAGGCGTGAAGGAAAAAGATTACAGCTACGGCGTTGCTGCGGAAGCGAGCACGACGCAATACGCCAATCCGCTCGCCGTCCCTGCACTCTCGGGAAAGGTGATCCTGCGCGGGACATATGGCGGCGACATCGCCAATATCGCCGCGACCACCACCATTGCGGACACCAACACCTACAACCTTCGCTCGTCCGACCTCATCCAGTCGCTCAAGGGGGAGGTGAAGTTCGGCGCCATCAAGCTGTTTACGACAGTCGAGGGCGCGCGTTCATCGCTCAATCAGACCAATGCTATTTTCCAGGACTTCCTGCCGTCGCCTCAGGTCTATCTGCGCGGGACCCTGATCCCAGGCATTTCCTATGTTGGCGACAAGTTTGAGGTCGGCACATCGGTCAATCTCTCGGTGCGGCGTTATGAAAAGGAGCTGGATGATTTCGGCTATCGCCGTGACAACGAGCGCGTACAGCCGTTTCTGTTTGCCAAATATCAGGACAAGGACATTACATTCTTTGGCTCGATCTCCAATTTGCGGGCGACGTTCCATGATGTCGATTTTACAAACGTCAATATGGTGCTGTACGACGCGAACCTGAGCTGGCGTGCTACGCCGTTCACGCTGGATCTCGCGGCCTATCGCAGGGCTAGCGAAACGACATTCCCGATTTCGCCGATCACAATCGATACGGCCTACACGGCAAAAGCGAGCTGGCAGGTCGAACCTAAGCTGACGCTGACGGCGGGAATAGGATACGCGACAACGGATTATCTCGATTCACGTTTCAGCGCGCAGACATGGACTTATGGGTTTGGGGTGTCGCACGATCTCGGCAACGGTTACGCATTGGGTCTGGACCTGTCACGGTCGCAGGGCACCTTGATCTCGGGCGAGAAGGCCAGCGCGATCATCGTATCGTCGTCACTGACGAAGAAATTTTCCCCCTTTGCGAAAGAAGCACCAAAGGAAGCGGCGAAAGACAAGTCGGCCGTCTCAAAGAGCTAGAGGTGGCAGCCTGATCCCGCAGGGGGGAATACAGGACCAGGCCGCCGCGCGAATGAGGCTTCGGAGGTTGGGGTAACTCATTCGCGATCGCACAGCGAGCTAGACGTCAGTGCCCGCAGCCGCAGCCGCCACCGAGCAGACCACCGAGCGCTCCGCCCTTGCCGAGGACAGCACCGAGGACGCCACCCTTGCCGGTGGTGACCGATGCATTGACGACCAGAGCGCCGCGCCCATCGAGCAGGCCGAGCACGCCGCCCTTTCCGGTGAGTACGTTCGCTCCGACACCCACACCCTTGCCGCCGCCTGCAAAGGCCGGTGCGCTGATGAAGGCGGTTGCAACAACTGCCAGACACAGCATCTTCTTCATGACGTTTCTCCACTGTTCATGCACGACAATGTGCACGCAGCGGACCGTATTGCCGAAAATCGGATCGGCAATTGAAACGCAAAGATAACCTTAAACGGCAGGGGTTTTCTGCATTTTCCGCCAGCATGATGCGTGCCTACTTACGAAGAAACACGTAAGTCGCCGCAGGGCGATTTTTCTCACTCGGTGGCGAAGCGCTTTTTCCACGATGGCAGCGCGCCGGCGAAGGGAAGTGCCGTTGCTTCATAGACGCCGCGTGCAATCGCGCGCGCGATGACGTTTGCAGCAACAGCGCCAAGCTCGGTCAATCCATACAGCGGATCGATCGGCGTATCGCAGGTTGCCGCGGCGAACACGATGTCGCCGTCGAGCGGTGCGTGCACCGGATAGATCGCTCGCGCGAATCCGGTCTGTGCGATCACGGCGAGGCGCTTCACTTGCGGTTTGGTCAGGATCGCGTCGGTGACGACGATGGCGAGTGTCGTGTTTTCAATTGAGGAAGCCGCTGGGCCGCCCTTGAGCCGCATCGCCAGCATGTCCGGGGTGAAGGAGGGCGGCAGGCCGCGTCCGCCGAATTCCCTGTCCTGTTCGAACGGCGCCGCCCAGAACCATGGACCATCGCCGACCGTTACGCTGCCGACGGCATTGACCGACGCGATAGCGGCAACACGAACGCCGTTTGACAGGACGGCAGATGCGGAGCCGAGGCCGCCCTTGAAATTCACTGTGGTTGCGCCGAAGCCGGCGCCGACAGTGCCGAGCGCGAATGCCCCGTCGGTCGCGGCCGCTGCCGCCACGTAACCGAGATCGCGATAGGGTGGAAAGCGGTTCCACTTCTTGTTGCCGCCGTTCAGCATGTCAAACTGAACCGCTCCCGGCACAATCGGAATCAGTGCGTCGCCCACCGCAAAGCCGCGTCCCTGTTCGGCGAGCCATGCCTGCACGCCGCCGCCGGCTTCCAGTCCGAACGCCGAGCCTCCGGACAGCGCAATCGCATCGACACGCTCGACGGTGTTGACCGGTTCAAGCAGGGCGCCATCGCGAATGCCCGGGCCACCGCCACGGACGTCGACTGACGCGACAGCGGCTTTGTCAAAGATCACGGCGGTTACGCCCGAAGCGACAGCCGCATCATGGGCATGGCCGACGCGGACGCCGGGAATGTCGGTCAGCAGGTTTTTCATGTTTCTTTTCTTTCCGGTCACATCCCGATCACAACACGCGGAACAATCACGCTGCCGCTTGCATAGCATATGGGCAACAGGGCAATAAGCGGCATGATTCAGGACGTCTCCATTCCCGCCGCGCTGGCTGCCGGTATCATCAGCTTTCTGTCGCCCTGCGTGTTGCCGCTGGTGCCGCCGTATCTGATCTATCTGACCGGCGCGACCATCGAGCATGTCGCCAATGACGAGGAGCCGCAGGCCTCGAAGCGAGCGGTGATGCTGTCGGCGCTGGTCTTCGTGCTTGGATTCTCCACCGTCTTTGTGGCGCTGGGCGCCAGCGCCAGCTTCATCGGCGGCTTTATCCGCGCCTGGTCCGCGCAGCTCTCGATTGTCGCCGGCATCGCGATCATTCTGATGGGCCTGCATTTCCTCGGCCTGACACGCATCGGATTCCTGATGCGGGAAGGGCGGTTGCCGATCCCGAAGCCCGTCGGGCTATGGGGCGCTTATGTGATGGGTCTGGCTTTCGCGTTTGGCTGGACGCCATGCATCGGACCGATCTTGGCGGCCATCCTGTCTGTCGCTGCGTCCGAAACCACCGTGACCAAGGGTGCGGGCCTGCTCGCGGTCTATTCCGCGGGTCTCGGCATTCCGTTCCTGATCGCGGCCTTCATGGTCGAACGCTTTTCAGCCGTCCTGACGCGGATGAAAAAGCACCTCGCCACCGTGGAGCGGGTGATGGGTGCATTGATGATTCTGGTCGGGATCGGATTTTTGACCGGGGCGATCACGGATGTCAGCATCTGGCTGCTGGAGACATTTCCGGCGCTGCAGAATTTCGGTTAGTCAGTCGACAAAATAAAATGGCCGGGACGAGCCCGGCCATTTTGCTGTCAGGACTGCGAGATCGGATTACGATCCCTTGTTGATTTCGGAATAGTTGCCCTTGGCATCCCAGCGGTAGACGACATAGTCGATCGCCTTGATGTCGCCTTTGGCGTCGAACGCCAGCTTGCCGAGTACGGTGTCCCATTCACCGCCCTTGATGGCTTCCATCACCTTCTTCGGGTCGGTGGTCTTGGCCTTGGCTGCTGCCTGCGACCAGATCTGGAACGAGGCGTAGGTGTAGAGCGTGTAGCCTTCCGGATCGATGCCCTTGGCCTTGAACTTCTCGACGATGGACTTCGCGGTCGGCTTGTTGCGCGGATCGGGGCCGAAGGTGAACAGCGTGCCTTCCGCCAGCGCGCCGGTGATCGAGGCGAATTCCTTGTCGTTCATGGCATCGCCTGCCATCAGCAGCGTCTTCATGCCCTGATCGCGCATCTGGCGCAGGATCAGGCCGGCTTCCTGATGGTAGCCGCCGACATAGACCAGATCGATGTTCTCGCGCTTCAGGCGGGAGACGATCGAGTTAAAGTCCTTGTCGCCCTTGTTGTAGGATTCGAACAGCTTTTCCTTCATGCCGCCGGCGTTGAGTGCCTTCTTGGTTTCGTCCGCGAGGCCTTTGCCATAGGTGGTCTTGTCGTTGAGGATCGCGACGTTCTTGCCCGCGAAGGCCTTGAGGATGTATTGCGCGGCGACGGTGCCCTGCTGGTCGTCACGGCCGCAGACGCGGAGCACGTTCCACAGCTTGCGCTCGGTGAAAACCGGATTGGTCGAGGCCGGGGTGATCTGCAGCACGTTGCCTTCGGCATAGGCTTCCGAGGCAGGAATCGACGACGACGAGCAGAAGTGACCCGCGACGAACTGGACCTTGGAGCTTGCGAGCTTTTCGGCGACCGAGCGGGCCTGCTTCGGATCGCAGGCATCGTCACCGACCTGCAGCGCCAGCTTCTTGCCGTTGACGCCGCCCGCGGCGTTGAGGTCGGCCACGGCGAGATCGGCGCCATTCTTCATCTGACGGCCGAATGCGGATTCGCTGCCCGTCATCGGGCCGGCGACAGCGACGGAAATGTCTTGCGCAAACGCAGCAGTCGACATGCCGGCAGACATGGCAATCGACGCGCCGAGTGCGAGGCCAAGGATACGGATGGGTTTCATAGAGCAATCCTCATGCAGGTCTCGAAGGCGCAGCCGGGAGGCTCGCCGGGCGAACAAATCACGGATATTGTCGGCTGATTTTACCGCCAAGTCATCGGCAATCTTGCGCCGTGTTCAGACCTTGACTGGCGCATCTTGCCGCAGCCGCCAGCCGAGGGGGCCGCTGGGTTCATAGAGCCAGTAATACTGCCGCACCATCTGCTGCGCCCGGGTGCGCTGAAAAGACAGGCAGGCGGCGGCAATCAGCAGAGTGGTTTCGATCACATAAGTCTTCGGCTGCAGCAAAGGCTCGTTGAACAGGGCGAAATGTACGAACCGCACCGCCAGTCCGAGTGGAATCATGGCGATTGCGGCGGTCCCGATGCTCCGCCAGGTGAGCGCGATCCCGCGGCCTGCCATAATCGCGCAGCCACCGCCGAGGATCAGGGTCACAAACAAAACCTGAAAAACGGATTCATTTTCATAGAGGGACATCAGTGGCGTCCTCCCTCGAGATAGGCCGCGCGAATCTCCGGGCGTGCCAGCAGTTCCGCGCCGGTTCCGCTCAGCGTGATCTTGCCGTTGACCATGACGTAGCCGCGATGCGCCAGTTTCAGTGCGTGATTGGCGTTCTGTTCCACGATCAGAACAGTGAGGCCGTCTCGTTTGTTGAGGGTGCGGACCGCGTCGAAAATCTGGCGTGCGATCAACGGCGCAAGACCGAGCGATGGTTCATCCAGCATCAGGAGACGCGGGCGGCTCATCAGCGCGCGGCCGATTGCCAGCATCTGCTGCTCGCCGCCGGATAGGGTGCCGCCGCGTTGCGCGATCCGCTCTTTCAAACGAGGGAACAGCGTGAAGACCCGTTCGAGGTCTTCGCTGCGCTCGGCCTCGGTGCTTTCGGTCGCAGCGTCGGCGCCCATGCGGAGGTTTTCCGCCACCGTCATGCGCGGAAAGATGCGGCGCCCTTCCGGAGACTGCGCGATGCGTAGCCGCGCAACGAGATGCGTTGCTACGCCTGTAATGTCGCGGCCATCGAATGTGATGAGTCCGGCGCGCGCCCGCGGCCGGCCGAAGATTGACATCATCAGGGTGGATTTACCCGCTCCGTTGGAGCCGATCAGGGCGACGATCTCGCCCGCATTGATGTCGAGATCGACGCCTTTCAGCGCCTCGATATTGCCGTAAGCCGCCACAAGGCCGCGGATGGAGAGGAGCGCACTCACGTTCCGCTCTCCATAACTTCGATGGCGGCCTGCTCGTCCGCACCGAGATAGGCGGCGATGACTTTCGGATCGTTACGGATGTCCTGCGGCGTGCCTGCTGCGATTTTCACGCCATGGTCGAGCACGAAGATGCAGTCGGAGATTTCCATCACCACCGACATGTCGTGTTCGATCAGCAGCACTGACGTGCCGTGATCATTCCGGATCGCCAGCAGCAACTGGCTCAGTTCGTCGCTCTCTCGCGCGTTTAGCCCGGCGGCGGGCTCGTCGAGGCAAAGCAAGACTGGCTCGGAACACATCGCGCGCGCGATTTCGAGTCGGCGCTGGTCGCCATAGGGCAGGTTGCCTGCCGCGTCGTCGGCGCGGTCGGTGAGGCCGATCCTGTCGAGCCAGTAGCGTGCGCGGTCGATGGCTTCTGTTTCAGCGCGGCGAAAGCCGGGTGCGCCGATCAAGCCAAGGAACGTGTAACCGGATGCCTGCATCAGTGAATTGTGCTGCGCCACCATCAGGTTCTCGAGTGCGGTCATACCCGCGAACAGACGAATGTTCTGGAAGGTGCGCGCGACCTTCGCGACCTTGGAAATGCGATAGTCGAACAGCCGCTCCAGCAGAAACTCGCGGCTGTCCTCGTGAATGAGACGCATCATGCCGGTGGTCGGCTTGTAGAAACCAGTAATGCAGTTGAAGACGGTGGTCTTGCCTGCGCCGTTCGGGCCGATCAGCGCGGTGATGTCGCCGCGCTTTGCCGTGAACGACAAATCGTTGACGGCGACAATGCCGCCGAAGCGCATCGACAGATGATCGACGGCAAGAATGTCGCTGTTGGTGGCGTTCGTGGTCATCCGTGGCCTTCCTTGACCATCGCGGATGAGATCTCGGTTGGCCTCTCAAGGAATACCGAAGGCGTGCGATGGCCGATCAGGCCGCGCGGCCGCCAGATCATCAGCAGCACCATCGCCGACCCGAACACCAGCATGCGGAACTGTTCCAGTCCCCGGAACAGTTCGAAACCTCCGATCATGGCGATGGCAGCCAGCGCAACGCCGAGCTGTGAGCCCATGCCGCCCAGCACCACGATGGCCAGTACCAGCGCGGACTCCTGGAAGGTGAAAGATTCGGGACTGATGAAGCCCTGACGCGTGGCGAAGAACGCACCGGCGAAGCCGCCGAACATCGCCCCTGTCGCGAACGCTGTCAGCTTGGTTGTCGTGGTGTTGATGCCGAGCGAGCGGCAGGCGACTTCGTCTTCACGCAGCGCTTCCCATGCCCGGCCGATCGGCAGACGGCGCAGGCGGATCGTCACCCAGTTGGTCAAGAGAGCCAGCGCGAGGATCAGATAGAACAGGAACACCACGCGATGCGTGGTGGAGAATTCGATGCCGAGCCGCGCCGCCAACCCGTCGTCAGTGTTGGTGAGCGGAATGCCGAAAAACGACGGACGCGGAATGCCAGTAATGCCGTTCGGGCCGCCGGTCACATGCTGCCAGTTCAGGAGAACAAGCCGGATGATTTCGCCGAAGGCCAGGGTGACAATGGCGAGATAGTCTCCGCGCAGGCGCAGGACGGGGAAGCCGAGCAACACGCCCCAGAAGGCTGCGAGGATGCCCGCCAGCGGCAGGCAGATCCAGAACGACAGTTCGAAGGTGGTCGACAGCAGCGCGTAGGAATAGGCGCCGACAGCATAGAAGGCGACGTAACCGAGATCGAGCAAACCGGCGAGGCCGACCACGATGTTGAGACCCCATCCCAGCATAACATAGGTCAGCACGAGGATGCCGAGATCGAGCATGTAACGCTCGTTGTAGAAGATCACCGGCACCAGCAGCGCGAACATCAGAAGGGCAGGCGCGATGAAACGGCCAAGGCTTCCGACGGCGTTGCGTGTGGATTCGGGAATGAGCGAGATGCCTTTCGAAGGCCCAATCCATTGGCGGAGCAGTTCGACAACAATGCTGCCAAAGAATACCGCTGCGACGATGGCGGCGAGATCGCCGAACCGCGTCCAGTAGATCAACTGGCCTTCGGGGCCTGCCTCAGTTCTCACGCCAATCATCAGTGAAAACAGAACCAGCGCCACAAGGGCGCTGATGAGGGATTTTTTCAGAATGAAAGCGACGCCGTGCGGGGCCGCGGCGGCTTTCGGCGCACGAATGGCGGGATCGGTTGCGCGCGCCACGGTGCCCTCTCAGACTTTTTCAACTTCCGGACGGCCGAGCAGACCGGTCGGAAGGAAGATAAGGACAACGATCAGAATCGAGAACGCCGCGACGTCCTTGTATTCGGAGGTGAAGTAGGCGGCCCAGAAGGTTTCGATCAGGCCGATCAAAAGTCCGCCCAGCATCGCGCCGGGGAGCGAGCCGATGCCGCCGAGGACTGCGGCGGTAAAGGCCTTGATGCCTGCGACGAAGCCCATGAAGAAATCGACGACGCCGTAATAGAGCAGATACATCATGCCCGCGACGGCGGCGAGCGCCGCGCCGATCACGAAGGTCATCGAAATGGTGCGGTCGACATCGACGCCGAGCAGGGCGGCCATGGTCTGGTCCTGCTCGCAGGCGCGCATGTCACGCCCGAGCCGGGTGCGCGCCACCAGCCACGAGAAGACTGCAAGCAGGATGATCGTTGTCACGACCACGATGATCTGGATATTCGAAAGCTGAACCACGAAGCCGTCGCGTTCGAACAGGGTGTGACCGCCGGTCACCACAGGCGGCACCGGCTTGACCCGCGCGCCCTGTGTGACCTGTGCGTAGTTGGTCAGGACAAACGACATGCCGATCGCGGAGAGCATCGGCGCCAGACGGAACGATTGCCGCAGCGGGCGGTAGGCGATCCGCTCGACAGTCCAGCCGTAAAGCGCGGTGACCGCCATGGCGACCAGCAGCACCAGAAGCAGGATGACAGGAACGGCGGTGAGGCCGATCGAGACGAGAATGAGGAAGGTGATGAGGGCGATGAAGCCGCCGATCATGAAAATGTCGCCGTGAGCGAAATTGATCATGCCGACGATGCCGTAGACCATCGTGTAACCGATCGCGATCAGGCCATAGATCGAACCGAGCACCAATCCGTTGATGAGTTGCTGGGCGAAGTAATCCAAGAAACGATCCCTGGGCTGCCGTGTTCGAGCAAAACGAGTGACACGTCGAAGGCTCCGGCAGCCGGACCGTCGCGTCGTCCTATTTTCTAACAGTGGGAACTAAAGGCGGCAACCGTACCCTGTGGGGGCGTGGGCAATCTTCCACGACGTTTGCGATGCCGCGAAAAGACCACACCGGAACCGGAGTTCCTCAGCAACCAAAGGCCGGGCGGATTGTTGCCTTCATGTTCAACAATGGAGATGCTTTATGGGCAACCAGAACAACCCGAACCAGAACCCCGGTCAGCAGAGCCAGACCTCGAGCCAGAAGCCAGGTCAGCAGCAACAGGGCGGTGGTCACAAGCCCGGCCAGCAGCAACAGAACCCAAGCCAGAAGCCGGACCAGCAGGGTCAGCAGAAGGGCGGCCATTAAGATGGGCCTTGCCTGCTGATCATTCCGCAGGGACGATCTGAAGAAAATCCCGCCGGAAGGCGGGATTTTTCGTTTGCGCACGTCACTTTTGTCCACAGGCCGGCCGCGCCGTTAAGGTTAAAAAAGGGTTTAAATTGCCGCTCGGGTTTGAGCGGCGTTAGCTCCGCCAATCATCATGGCCGCATCCAAAGAGATGTGGCTTTGGCGGGGCATGACATCGCTTGGATGCCATGTTCCTCAAGTCAGGGGCAGGCGCGGCATGTCAAAGGATTGGCGGATCAGCACGTTCAACGGCGTGCTTCTGGCGAGCTACTTCATTCCGTCATGGACCCTGTCGGCGATGAAAATCTGGGTCTCGCCGATCCGCGGTTTTTACGACCGGACCAACATCGCTACCGCGTTCTATGTCAGCGATTTCATGACTCTGACGTCAATGGGGACCATCCGCGTCGCCTGGTTGCTTGCGCTTTCCAAGGTGATCGTCGCCGCGTTCTTCCTGGTTTTTCTTTTGCTGGTTGTTCGCGCAGCGATCCGTAACAAGGGCGGCGCGGACGAGGCGCTCGCTTTCGCGCTCGGGCTTGGCGCGTTCATCAGCATGGCGAGCCTGATCGCGGCATCGAAAGTCGGGGAAATGGCGGCGCTGCGTCTTCACGCCAGCGAGGCGTTGCTCATGATCGGAGCGGCGATCCTGCTGATCATCGACACTGATCCCGCCGCTGAGCGGAAAAGCGAAACGGCAGACTCCGTTGTTCCGCATCACGGCGTCTTGTCGAGCAGCCCCAATTCCTGAATGACGTTAGCGGCTTCCTTGACCGCGTGATTGGCAACGGGAACGCCGCAATAGATCGCCTGCTGCAGCAGGATTTCCTTGATGTCGTCCGGCGTGAAGCCGCCTTCGCTCAGGGCCGCGCGGACGTGCAGGCGGAATTCATCCCATTGCCCGAGCGCCATCATCGTGCCGATGACGAGAACGCGGCGGGTGCGTTCATCGAAATGCGGGCGCGTCCAGATCTCGCCCCATGCGTAGCGCGTGATCAGATCAAGAAAATCCGCGTTGAACGGCGTCCTGCTTGCGGCGGATTTATCGACCCATGCGTTGCCGAGAACCTTGCGCCGTTGCGCGGTGCCGAGATCGCGGCGCTGTTCGTCGTCCATCGGAACTCTCAGCGTTGAGTAAGGAAGCCGACCACGACTTCAGTGAAGTTGTGCGACTGCTCTACATTTGAAATGTGCGCGGCGTCGAGCAGGGTCATGCTCGCATTCGGAATGTGGCTGCGGATGAAGATGCTGGCCTCGACCGGGGTGGAGATGTCCTGGCGCCCCGCGATCACCAGCGTCGGCGCCTTGATGCGCGGAAGCAGATCGCGCTGGTCAAGCCTGCTCAGGGCTTCGCAGCAGGCGATGTAACCTTCCACGGGTGTGGCGAGCAGCATCGCTTTCATGCGCTCCGCGACCTGCGGTTCGCGCTCGCGGAAATCCGCGGTCAGCCATGCCGCGATCACCGCGTCCGCAATGGATGCGATCCCGCCTTCCGTCACCGCCTTGATGCGGTTCAGCCAGTTGGTGGGATCGGGATAGTAGCAGGATGTATTGGCGAGGATCAGCTTCTCGATGCGCTCCGGCGCATTCGCTCCCAGCCACTGGCCGACCATGCCGCCCATGGACAGTCCGCACCAGTGAATCTTCTCGATGTTGAGGTCGTCGAGGATCGCCAGCACATCCTTGCCGAAGCGCTCCATTGAATAGGGGCCGGCGGGCACGCCGGATTTGCCGTGGCCGCGCCGGTCGTAGCGCACAACGCGGTAGAGCTTGGTGAGCGCCGCCATCTGCGGCTCCCACATCTGCATGGTCGCACCAAGCGAGTTGGACAGCATGATCGTGGGTCCGCCGTCACGCCCTTCGACCGAGACATTGAGCAGGCATCCGTCGGCGTCGATCATAGGCATCGGTATTCTCCGTAAGTTCTTCTTGTCGTTATGAGTTGCCGAGCGGCGCCAGCAGCCGGTCGATCAGCGTTTGCGCCACGCCCTGGTAGGCCATCGGATCGAACAGCGCTTGCAGTTCATCGGCGGATATGTGGGTCGTGACGCGTGTATCCTCACTCAGGACGCTGCGCAAATGCTGCCGGGTTTCAATCGCCCTGCGGCTTGCGGCTTCGACGAGGTGATGTGCTTCGCTCTTGCCGACCTTTTCCGCGAGTGCCATCGAGATAGCCTCGGCCATCACAAGTCCCTGGGTCATGTCGAGATTGGCACGCATCCGCGCGACATCGATCTCAAGTCCTTCAGCGATCTCGGCAATGGCAGCGAGTGCGCCTGACGTCACTAGTTGCAACGTGGGGAGCGTCGGCCATTCCGCGTGCCATGGCCCGGCGCTGCGTTCGTGATCTTGCACCTGCGCGGCCATGATCGTGGCTGCGAGATTGGGAGCCATGGTCGCCGCAGCCAATGCACGCGCCGCTGCCGCGGGATTGCGCTTGTGCGGCATGGTCGATGAGCCGCCGCGGCCTTCGCCTGCAGGCTCGAAGGCTTCCGCGACATCGGTTTGCATCATCAGGGACACGTCGCGGGCTATCTTGCCGCATGTGCCGGTGAGAATGGCGAGGCTTGAGGCGACATCCGCGATCCGGTCGCGGTGGGTGTGCCATGGTGCGTCGGGCAGGGGCAGCGATAATTCCTGCGCGAGCTGTTCGGCAACCTTGAGGCCCTTGTCGCCAAGAGCGGCGAGTGTGCCGGCGGCCCCCCCGAATTGCAGGGCGAGCGTTTCGCTGCGCAGCCGCTTCAACCGCTCGCGCGAGCGGTGCAACGCGGCAGCGTACTCCGCCAGCTTCAGTCCGAACGGCATCGGCAGGGCATGCTGCAACCAGGTGCGCGCGACCATCGCCGTGTCGCGATGCTGAACTGCAAGCCTTGCAAAGCCGGTGATCGCGCGGTCGAGATCGGTGAGAAGAGCGTTGATCGCGGCGCGCAGGCCGAGCATGGTCGCGGTGTCGATGACGTCCTGGCTGGTGGCACCCCAGTGCACATAGCGTGCGGCGGTGGGGTCGGTGCTTGCAATCTTCGCGGTCAGCATTTTGACCAGCGGGATCGCGAGATTGCCGGCCTGAACCGCGGCCTCGGCGAGCGCGGTGCGGTCAAACGCCTCGGCGTGGCACGCTTTTGCAATGCTGACGACGGCGCTGGCGGGAATGATGCCGATAGCAGCTTCGGCGCGCGCAAGTGCGTGTTCGAAGTCCAGCATGTGCTGCAGATACACTTCGTCATCGCATACCGTGCGCATGGCGGCGCTCGACAGCAGCGGTGCGAGCAGGGGAGGCAGGGACGAACTCATGATGCGCGGACCCTATCCAAGGCTCCAACGCCTGCCAATAGCGCGATACCTGCCGGTGAAAGCACTGCAACACGACAAAAGCCTGCAGTCCAATGATTTTGCAATGCTTCTTCCCGCACGATACCCTTTCCTTTCCTGACGCTGTATCCTAACTGAGACCGGTAAAGCCGCGGGCTTGCGGTTATCGGATAAAGGAGGCTTGCACATGGCAATGACGATGACGGGTGAGGTGCAGCTTCCTGCTACGCGTGAGGTGGTCTGGGCAAAGTTGAATGACCCGGCCGTCCTGAAGTCCTGCATTCCGGGCTGCGAGGAATTGAATGTCGCCGGCGAGAATCAGTTCGAGGCGGTCGCCAAGATGAAGGTCGGACCGGTCTCCGCGCGCTTCAAGGGCAAGGTTACCCTGAGCGATTTCGATCCGCCGAACAGCTACAAAATTTCGGGCGAAGGTGAGGGCGGTGTCGCCGGGTTCGCCAAGGGCGGCGCGACGGTGGCGTTGGCCGAGAAGGATGGCGGCACGCTGCTCAGTTATAATGTCGATGCACAGATCGGCGGAAAGCTGGCGCAGCTCGGCCAGCGGCTGATCAACGGTGCAGCCAAGAAGCTGGCCGATGAATTCTTCACGAAATTCGCCGAGGCCGTGAAGACCGGCTGAGGCCGTTTGGGCATATCTGCTCCCCGCACAAATCAAGCCTTCTTGTCCGGAAGCGGTGACTGGCGAGGTTGCCCATCGGGGCAATGGCCCATATTATGAATTTGGAACCATTTTAAATGCGTTCTGCGCCGCCTTCCGTGCACCGGAAGCGCGGTTTCACGTCGCCAAGCCGAAACCAAGAGAGTTTTGATGGCCAAGATCTCACTGATCGTGAACGGCAATCCTGTGACGGGAAAGGTCGATTCGCGCACGTTGCTCGTCCAGTTCCTGCGCGAACATCTTCATCTCACGGGCACCCATGTCGGGTGTGACACCTCGCAGTGCGGAGCCTGTGTTGTTCATCTCGACGGCAAGGCCGTGAAGTCCTGCACCACCCTGGCCGTCATGGCGGATGGTCACAATGTCACGACCATCGAAGGGCTGGCTGCGGATGGTGCGCCACTGCATCCGATGCAGGAGGCATTCCGCGAACATCACGGCCTGCAGTGCGGCTTCTGTACGCCGGGCATGATCATGACCGCTGTTGATCTGGTGCACCGCAAGGGACACGACCTCAGCGATGAAGTCATTCGCGAGGAACTGGAAGGCAATCTCTGCCGTTGCACCGGCTACCAGAACATTGTGCTGTCGATCGCGGCTGGCGCCAAGGCGATGGCCAAATCCGATCTCGCGTAATCCGGCGCTCCCGAAGGACAGCTTATGTACGACTTCAAATATCATCGTCCGGGGACTGTGCGGCAGGCCGCCAATCTTCTGGTCAAGAACGAAGATGCCAAGCTGATCGCCGGTGGTCACACGCTGGTGCCGGTGATGAAGCAGCGGCTCGCCAGCCCGCCGCATCTGGTCGATCTCAGCCATATCGAGGGTCTTAATACCATCGAGATGAAGGGCCGCAGCCTTGTGATTGGCGCGACCGCGACGCATTTCGAAGTGGCGAACTCCGCCATTGTCGGCGAAGCGATCCCGGCACTCGCCGAACTCGCGGGCCTGATCGGCGACCCCGCCGTGCGCCACAAAGGCACCATCGGCGGCTCGCTGGCCAATAACGACCCGACCGCGGATTATCCGGCGGCGGTGATGGCGCTCGGCGCGACCATCGTGACCAACAAGCGCAAGCTGAAGCCGGAAGAATTCTTCCAGGGCCTGTTCACCACTGCGCTGGAGCCGGACGAGATCATCACACGCGTGATGTTCCCGTTGCCGAAGAAGGCCGCGTATCAGAAATTCCGCAATCAGGCTTCGCGTTATGCGCTGGTCGGCGTGTTCGTTGCGCGGCGTCCGTCGGATGTCCGCGTGGCGGTCACCGGCGCAGGCGGCGACGGCGTGTTCCGTGCGGCGGACTTCGAGGAGGCGCTGAAGAAGCGATTCTCGGCCAAATCGCTGGACGGGCTGACGGTGTCCGCCGACGGTCTCAATAGCGACATTCACGGCAGCGCGGAGTATCGTGCGCATCTGATCGGCGTACTGGCACGCCGCGCCGTGGAAGCCGCCACGGCGAAGTAGCGCGACTGGAGTTTATCCCCTCATGAGCAAGATCCCGGCGTCCGTCGATGCAACGCTCGATCTGCTCACCAGCCGTGGCTATCTCGCGGAGCGTTCGCTTGCGACGGTGGTTTATCTCTCGCTGCGTATGGGGCGCCCGCTGTTTCTCGAAGGCGAGGCGGGTGTCGGCAAGACCGAGATCGCCAAGGTTTTGAGCGCCGCGCTCGGACGCAAGCTCATCCGTCTGCAATGCTATGAGGGGCTCGACGTCGCGTCTGCTGTGTATGAGTGGAACAGCGCAGCGCAGATGATCGCCATTCGTCTGGCGGAAGCCAGCGGCGAGACCGACCGCGAGCAGTTGTCCGCCGATGTGTTCGCAGAAAAGTATCTGATCAAGCGTCCGCTGTTGCAGGCGCTGGAGCCGGATGTCGCCGGGCCGCCGGTGCTGCTGATCGACGAACTCGACCGCGCCGATGAAGCGTTCGAAGCGTATCTGCTGGAAATTCTCAGCGACTTTCAGGTCACGATCCCTGAATTCGGCACGGTGAAGGCACCGCAGCCGCCCATCGTGATAGTCACTTCGAACCGCACCCGCGAAATTCACGACGCGCTCAAGCGCCGCTGCCTCTATCACTGGGTTGACTATCCATCCGCCGAGCGCGAACTGGCCATCGTCAAATCTCGCGTGCCGAACATCGGCGCCAAGCTGTCGCAGCAGGTGGTCGGGTTTGTGCAGGCGCTGCGCGAGCAGGATCTGTTCAAGGTGCCCGGCGTCGCGGAGACGATCGACTGGGCCACCGCGCTGACCGAACTCGATGCGCGCTCGCTGACCCCGCAGGTGGTGGGCGACACGCTCGGCGCGCTGCTTAAATATCAGGACGACATCGGACGCATGCAGGGTCCGGCGCTCGACAAGGTTATCAAGGAAGCCGTCAAGGACCCGGCGGCCTGAACGCGATCCGGGAATTGTCATGACCAATGACATCGAAACCCCAGCGGCCGGATTGATTGCGGACAATGTCATCGGCTTTGCCCGCGCCTTGCGCGTGGCCGGATTGCCCATCGGACCGGGCGCGGTGATCGACGCCTTGAAAGCGATGCAACTGATCGACATCGGCAACCGCGCCGATCTGTTCACCACCCTCGAATCCATTTTCGTCAAACGTCACGAGCATGCGCTGATCTTCGCGCAGGCGTTCGATCTGTTCTTTCGCCGTGCCGAAGGCATGGAAAGCATGCTCGATTCTGTGCCGTTGCCGCCGGAAGCGCAGAAGCCGCCACCGCCTGCATCGCGCCGCGTGCAGGAAGCGTTCTCGCAGAGCCGCAACCTCGAAGGCCCTGAGATCGAGGAAAAGGACGTTCAGCTTTCGGTGTCCGACCGCGAGGTGTTGCAGCGCAAGGACTTCGCGCAGATGAGTGCCGCGGAGATTGCCGAGGTCACGCGTGCCATCGCCAACATGAGGCTGCCGCAGGCCGAACTGCGCACGCGGCGTTTCAAACCGGATGCGCACGGGACGAGGCTCGATCTGCGGCGCACTTTGCGTGGAAGCCTCCGCACTGGCGGCGAGATCGTGAAATTCCACAAGCTCGGGCGCATCGATAAGCCGGCGCCGATCGTGGCGCTGCTCGATATTTCCGGATCGATGACGGATTACACGCGATTATTCCTGCAATTCCTCCATGCGATCACCGATGCGCGCAAACGCGTCTCGGTATTCCTGTTCGGCACCCGGCTGACCAATGTGACGCGGGCGTTGCGGGCGCGCGATCCCGACGAGGCGCTGGCGGCTTGCTCGTCGAGTGTCGAGGACTGGGCGGGCGGCACGCGCATCGCGACCTCGCTGCACAACTTCAACAATCTCTGGGGCCGCCGCGTGCTCGGGCAGGGTGCCATCGTGCTGCTGATCTCGGACGGCCTCGAGCGCGAGGCCGATTCCCGGCTGGAATTCGAGATGGACCGGCTGCACCGCTCCTGCCGCCGCCTGATCTGGCTCAACCCGCTGCTGCGGTTTGACGGCTTCGAGGCCAAGGCGCAGGGCATCAAAATGATGCTGCCCCATGTTGATGAATTCCGTCCCGTGCATAACTTGAAGTCCATGGAAGGGCTGATCTCGGCGCTCTCGTCCGACCAGCCGCCGCCCCGCCGTATCGAAAACTGCTCCGCAGCTTGAGGACCGCATCATGCTCAACCGCGACGAAGATATTCTGAAAGCCGCCGAGACCTGGATGAAATCGGGTCACGGCGTTGCGCTGGCCACCGTGGTCGAGACCTGGGGCTCCGCGCCGCGTCCCGCCGGATCGAGCCTTGTCATTAACGACGACGGCACGTTTCTCGGCTCGGTGTCCGGCGGCTGCGTCGAAGGCGCAGTCGTCACCGAGGCGCTGGATGTGATCGCCAGCGGGCAGCCGAAGCTGCTGGAGTTCGGCGTCGCCGATGAGACAGCCTGGAATGTCGGGCTGTCGTGCGGCGGCACCATTCGGGTGTTCGTGGAAAAGGTGGGCAACTCTTGAAACAGGATACGCTGGCTGAACTGAACACCGAGCGTGCCGCGCGCCGCGCCGTGATTGTGGTCACCGATGTGGTGAGCGGCGACCAGCGCCTGATCAAGGCTGCTGACATCGCCACCGATCCGCTGCGTGAAGATCTCGACAGGCATCTGCGCATGGGCAAAAGCGGGATGATCGAGAACGACGGCAAGAAGCTGTTTCTCAACGTCTACGCGCCGACCGCGCGGCTTGTCATCATCGGCGCGGTCCACATCAGCCAGGCGCTTGCGCCGCTGGCGCAATCGCTGGACTACGATGTTTACGTGATCGATCCGCGCACCGCGTTCGCCTCGCCTGAGCGGTTTCCCGACGTGCCGCTGTTCGCCGACTGGCCGGATGTTGCGCTGCCGCCGCTGAATATCGACCGCTATACGGCCTTCGTTGCCCTGACGCACGATCCCAAGATCGATGATCCGGCGCTGCTGCATGCGCTGGAGCGCGACTGTTTCTACATTGGCGCGCTGGGATCGCGGAAAACCCATGCCAAACGCGTGGACCGGCTGAAGGCGCAGGGTGTCAGCGAGGAGGCGCTGGCCCGCATCCACGCTCCCATCGGGTTACATATCGGAGCAGTCTCGCCATCCGAGATTGCAGTTGCTATCATGGCTGAAATCACGGCAAGGCTTCGGCTGCCTGCCGACACGCCCCTCAAGACAAAGTCTGCCGCATGAAATTCGGTCCCGTTAAACCAGATGATGCTCTCGGCGGCGTGACGGTTCACGCCATCCGCCAGGGTTCGCTGGTGCTGAAAAAGGGCATCGTCATCGGGTTTGCGGAAGTGGCCGCCCTGAAGCAGGCGGGCGTCAAGGAAATCGTGGTCGCGCGCCTCGACAAGGACGACGTGTCCGAGGACGAGGCGGCTGCGAGTATTGCCGGTGCCGTTGCTGGCGAGGGCGTCACAGTGGAGCGAGCCTTTACCGGGCGGGCCAATCTGTTCGCGTCGGAAGCCGGCGTGCTGGTGGTGGATCGCGATTCCGTCGATCGGATCAACCGTGTCGATGAAGCGATTACCTTCGCGACGCTCGCGGCGTTCAAGCCGGTCGTCGCCGGTGAAATGATCGCCACCGTCAAGATCATTCCGTTCGGCGTCGAAGCCAGATTGCGCGATGCCGCTGTCGCAGCCGCTGGTGACGGGCGAATGCGTGTCGCGCCGTTCAGGATCAAGCGCGTCGGTATCGTTTCCACGCTGTTGCCCGGCCTTGCGCCGAAGGTCATCGAGAAGACGCTGCATGTCACCGAGGAGCGTCTTGCGCCAACCGGCGCGCATATCATTGCGGAACGCCGTGTACCTCACGATGAGGCGGTGCTGGCCCCCGCGATTGACGAACTGCTTTCACTGGGCGCCGAACTGGTGCTGGTGTTCGGCGCATCCGCGATTGCCGACCGGCGCGATGTGATTCCGGCCGCGATTGAGCACATCGGCGGCGCGGTGGAGCATTTCGGCATGCCGGTCGATCCGGGCAATCTCATGCTGATCGGCAACGTCAATAACCGGCCTGTGCTGGGCGCGCCGGGTTGTGCGCGCTCGCCGAAGGAAAACGGCTTTGACTGGATTCTGATGCGCCTCCTGGCCGGGCTCCCGGTGACGCGCGCCGATGTGACCGGTATGGGCGTCGGCGGTCTGCTGATGGAAATCGTGACGAGGCCGCAGCCTCGCGTGCCGGTCGAAACGGGCGGCAGCAAGAGCGTCGCGGCAATCATTCTCGCGGCTGGTCGCTCGACCCGCATGGGTGGGCCGAACAAGCTGCTGGCCGAACTGAACGGCAAGAAGCTGGTGCGGATCGTTGCCGAGCAGGCACTGGCCTCGAAGGCTTCTCCTGTGATCGTGGTCACCGGCCATCAGGCCGATGAAGTCGAGGCGACGCTGAAAGGACTCAACGTCAAATTTGTGCGTAATCCGGATTTCGCCACTGGCCTTGCATCGTCCGTCAAGGCGGGCGTCAATGCGGTGCCGGAAACCGCCGACGGTGCGGTGGTATGTCTTGGCGATATGCCCCTGATCGATGCGAAGCTGATTGATCGTCTTGTTGATGCGTTTGCGCCGGATCGCGGATCGCTCATCGCGGTGCCTGTCGCTGGCGGGCGGCGCGGTAATCCGGTGTTGTGGTCGCGCCGTTTCTTCTCCGAATTGATGGCGCTCGACGGCGATGTTGGTGCGCGGCATCTGATCGCGCGGCACATGGAGGCCGTCACGGAAGTCGAGGTTGAAGGTAAAAGCGCCTTTCTCGACATCGACACACCGGACATGCTGACCGATGCCCGCAAGCATCAGATCAGCGCCGGCAGCGTCTGACGTCTCTGTCGGCTCTTTCCGCTTTATTCACCAAGTTGAAACGCCCTCTGCCTAGAGTCTTTCCGAGTGACCTCGGGGGAGGGGATTTTGTTCGACCGTACCGTTGCGCGCTCTTGCGCGTTTTTTAGTGTTGCTTTGGTTTTTGCCTTTGTCGCCCATTTCGCCGCCCCGGCCCAAGCTGCCGGTGCGCTGGCGATCGGGAAGTGTGGGGCTTACGGGCAGGCATTCGACTATCCCGCGGAGCAGAGCGCGCGTGCCGCGGCGCTCAAGCAATGCAAGGGTGATTGCTCGGCGGTGACGATGAAGCGGGCGTGCATCGCATTGTCTCTCGACATGACAAAGCCCTGCGGCGCGCACGGCTATGCCGTGGCCCCGCGCATCTCGAGTGCGCTCAATGAAGCGATGAAGAAGTGCTACGCCTTCGGCGGCAAGGAATGCGTCATCCGTGCCTGGGCTTGCGATGCAAAGGGCTGAGGCCGTTCGCTGATCCTGCTGTCGAAAAATAAATCAAGTAATATCAGTTTGTTACGTCGATTTACCCGCAGTTATGATTTTATCTTGAATATGACTGACCAGTCAGTCATATTTTCCTTATGGCAAAACTTCCTCTAATCGATACCCGTCCCGCGAAAGGCGCGTCCGCGCGCAAAACGACAGCGCGTACGCCTGTCAATCGTGCGGCATCGCCGCGTCCATCCAAGCGGACCATCGGCGCGACCGAGCGGCGCGCAGCCATCGTGGCCGCCGGTCTTGAGGAATTCACCGCGAAAGGTTTTGCCGCGACCCGCCTCGATGACGTGGCCAGACGCGCCGGCGTCGCGAAGGGGACGATCTATCTGCACTTCAAGGACAAGGACGCACTGTTTCAGGAACTGGTGCGCACCGCCCTCGGACCGCTGATCGTGCGCATTTCCAATCCGCCGATTGGCGTGGGCGGCGGCTCCGCGCGCGCGGCGATGGAGGCATTGGCCGAAACATTCGCCCGGGAGGTGATCGGCACGCGGCGCGCGGACATCGTCCGGATGATCATTGCCGAGGGCACGCGCTTTCCGCAGCTTGCCGAATTCTATTACCGCGAGGTGATCGCCCATGGCATCGCCGGAATGCGCAAGCTGATCGAATACGGAATCGCCAGAGGTGAAATCCGCAATCCGAAGCTGGCAGAGTTTCCGCAACTTCTGGTCGCGCCGATGATTGTATCCGTGATCTGGCAAGGGCTGTTCGGACAGCTCGCGCCGCTCGATGTCACCGCGATGCTGCGTGTTCATCTCGATCTGATTTTCAATGAAGGGAGAGCGGCATGATTGCGTCGCGACAGGCTGGGCGGATTGTGGGGTTGCTGCTTGCTGCGGGAGCACTCGCCGGCTGCTGGGAATCCAAAAATCCCGGCTATCAGGGTTGGGTGGAAGCGGACATGATCTTTGTCAGCCCGGACGAACCGGGGCGCGTGGTCAAGCTGAATGTTCGCGAAGGTGATCGCGTCGAAGTCGGCGCGCCACTGTATGCGGTCGATGACGATCTTCAGAAAGCCGACCTCAATCAGAGCAATGCAACGCTGGCCAACGCACAGCAGGCCTATGACCGTGCGGCAGCGTTGAGCAAGACCGGCTCGGGCACGCAGGCGAATTACGACACGGCGCTGGCCAATCTTCGCGTGGCCGAAGCGCGGGTGAATACGTCGCAGACGAGGCTCGAGCGGCGGAGGATGAAGGCGCCGATTGCAGGCACCATCCAGCAGATCTATTTCCGCGAAGGTGAAACCGTTGCCGCGCAGCGCCCGGTGATTTCGATCCTGCCGCCGGGCAACATGAAAGTGCGGTTCTATGTGCCGGAGCCGGAACTTCCGAAAATGAAAGTCGGCGAGGATGTTCGCGTCACCTGCGACGGCTGTCCTGGCGACATCGCGGGGAAAGTCTACTTCATCGCCACCACGGCGGAATACACGCCGCCGGTGATCTACAGTCTCAGCGAACGCTCAAAGCTGGTCTATCTGATCCAGGCACGGCCGGACAAACCGGACAGTCTGCGTGTCGGCCAGCCGGTCAGCGTCTTCACCAGCGGGAAGACGCCGTGAGCACCGCAATCGCGCAGTCCGATATTGCGATCGAGGTTCACGGCCTGTCGAAATCGTTCAACGGGCGGCAGGTGGTGCATGATCTGTCGATGCAGGTGAAGCGCGGCTCGATCTACGGCTTTCTCGGCCCTAATGGTTCCGGCAAAACCACCACCATTCGCATGCTGTGCGGCCTGCTGACACCGGACAGCGGCGAGGGGACATGCCTCGGCTACGACATCCGGCGCGACGCGGACAAGATCAAGCGCCATGTCGGCTATATGACCCAGCGCTTCAGCCTCTATCAGGATCTCTCGGTGCGCGAGAATCTCGAATTCGTCGCGCGGCTTTATGGTGTGGCCGATCCGCGCGCGGCGGCGCGTGAGATGGTCCAGCGCATCGGCCTGAAGGGCCGCGAGGAGCAACTGGCAGGAGAACTGTCCGGCGGCTGGAAGCAACGGCTTGCGCTTGGCGCCTGCACGCTGCCGAATCCGCAACTGCTCCTGCTCGATGAGCCGACAGCGGGTGTCGATCCCAAGGCGCGCCGCGAGTTCTGGAACGAGATTCATGCGCTGGCGGCCGAGGGGCTGACCGTTCTCGTTTCGACGCATTACATGGACGAGGCCGAGCGCTGTCATGAGATCGCGTACATCGCCTACGGCAACCTTCTTGCTCACGGCACTGTGGAAGAGGTCATCGCAAAGTCGGCGCTGACGACCTACACGGTGACAGGCGAGGGCCTGAACAAACTTGCGACTGATCTTGTCGATCAGTCCGGTATCGACATGGTTGCGCCGTTCGGGACCAGTCTTCATGTCTCAGGCCGGGATGAAGCCGCACTCGAGAAGGCCATCGCGCCTTACAAATCAGGCAACGGAACCGTCTGGCACAAATCTGAACCGTCGCTCGAGGATGTGTTTATCGAGTTGATGGGCCGCGCCAAGGATAATTTCCAATGAGCGCAACCGAAACAGCCAACGGTGGTGTGCGCGGCTTCTGGCAGCGTACCTATGCGATGCTGGTGAAGGAATTTCTCCAGCTTCGCCGCGACCGCGTGTCGTTCGCCATGATTGTGATGCTGCCGATCATGCAGCTCTTGCTGTTCGGATATGCCATCAATACCACACCGCGCCATCTGCCGACTGCCGTGCTGCTGCAGGAGGACAGCGATCTGGGGCGCTCGATCCTCAAGGCGCTGCAGAACACCGCATACTTCCGCTTTACCCAGCAGGTTCACACCGTCGCGGAGTTCGACAGTCTGCTGGAATCCGGCAAAGTGCTGTTCGGTGTCGAAATTCCGCGTGGCTTTGAGCGCGGCGTTCGCCGTGGTGACAGGCCTGCGTTGCTGGTCGCGGCGGACGCCACCGATCCGGTGGCGTCGGGCTCGGCGCTCGGTGCGCTGGGACAGATCGTGCAATCGGCGCTCACGCACGATCTGCAGGTCGGTGATCCGCCGGAAATGCCTTTCGAGATTCGCGCCCATGCGCGTTACAACCCCGCGGCCGAGTCGCGGCTCAACATCGTGCCGGGACTGGTCGGCACGATCCTCACCATGACCATGCTGATCTTCACGGCGCTGTCCGTGACCCGCGAGATCGAGCGCGGCACGATGGAAAATCTGCTGGCGATGCCGATCACGCCGGTGGAAGTGATGCTCGGCAAGATCATCCCTTATGTGCTGGTGGGCTTCCTGCAGGCGACCATTATCATCGGCATCGGGGCGCTGCTGTTCGGCGTGCCGATTCTCGGCAGCATCGCCGTGCTGGCGGTCCTGTCGACGTTGTTTATCGGGGCGAACCTGTCGATCGGCTACACGTTTTCAACCATCGCGCAGAACCAGCTTCAGGCCATGCAGATGTCGATGATGTTCTTCCTGCCGAACATTCTGTTGTCCGGATTCATGTTTCCTTTTGCCGGCATGCCCGTCTGGGCGCAGTGGATCGGCGAGGCGCTGCCGCTCACCCATTACATTCGCATTGTCCGCGCCATCATGCTCAAGGGTGCCTCGCTGGAAAACCTGCAGTATGACGCCATCGCCCTGTGTATCCTGATGCTGATCGCCATGACCATCGCGGTCACGCGATTCAGGCGGACGCTGGATTGAGCCTCGCCTGTAATCCTGTATCTTCCGTTTTGATCTGAGGAAGGTGCGGGCAGTATGGGCGGCTGGCTGGAGACATGGACCGGGAAGGCTGATCGTGCAGCCGTGTCGGATGATTTCCGGAAAACGCTGACACGCGAGATTCTCAAGACCGAGCTTATAAGGATCAAGGCGCTGATCGTGACGACGTCCGCGCTGACGCTGGTGCTTTGGGCGTTCTACATCATCGCACCGGAGCAGTTGAATCAGCTCTGGCACGGCAAGCTCAAGCCCGCCTATCTCTACATCATTCTGGTCCCGTTCATCCTGTTCGAGCTGTTTGTTCATGCCATGATCAAACGGCAGATCAAGCTCGATACCGACCTGCCGGTGCTTCGTCGTTATGTCAGCGTCTTCATCGAGACGAGCATACCGACCATCGCGCTGGCGCTTCATATCGACAACATGGGATCGGTTCAGGCGCTCGGTTATGTGGTGCCGCTGAGCTACTTCATCTTCATCATTCTCTCGACGCTGCGGCTCGATTTCTGGCTCTCCACCTTCACCGGCTTTGTGGCTGCAACCGAGCTGCTGGCGATGGCGCTGTTCTATCATCCGGATGCGCCGCCAGATGTGGATTACCACGTCATACGAAGCCTGATCGTTTTCATCTGCGGCATCCTTGCAGGTGCCGTCGGTGTTCAATTGCGGCGGCAGTTCGAGAAAAGCATCATTGCGGCCACCGCGCGCGATCGTGTGACCAATCTGTTCGGTCAGCATGTTTCGCCGCAGGTGGTCGAACGGCTGATGGCGGAGGGAACCAGTACGGCGAGCGATATTCGCCGTGTGGCGGTGATGTTTGTCGACTTCCGCAGTTTTACTGCGGCGGCCCGGGTTCACAGTCCGCAGGAGGTTGTCGACAGGCTGGACGGCGCGTTCGCATTGCTGGTCGAGATTGTCGATCGCCATGGCGGCATCGTGAACAAGTTCATGGGCGATGGGTTTCTGGCGCTGTTCGGTGCGCCTTTCGAAACCGCGGACGCCACGCAACATGCAGTTGCGGCGGCGCGTGAAATGCTCACGGCCATGGATCGCGATAACGAGCGCAATAGCTGGCCGCTTCGTATCGGGATCGGCCTGCATTTCGGAGATGTCGTGGCGGGCAGCGTCGGGTCGCCGCGCCGCAAGGAATACACGGTGATCGGCGACACCGTGAATTTTGCCTCGCGCCTTGAATCCCTCAACAAGGAATTCAATTCGCGGTTTCTGATCTCGTCCGTCGTCCGCGATGCGCTCGGCGATGCGTGCGCGGATGCTGTTTCGCTGGGCGAGGTCCCGGTGAAGGGATACGAGCAGCCGATGGCGGTCTGGCGCCTCGGCTGACTCCTTTTATGCGGTGACTGTCTTCGGCGTCGTCCGGATCAGCATCATGACCGCCGCGGCGATCAGGCAGAGAACGCCTGCGGCAAAGAACGCCGGCAGATAGGTTTCATACAGCGTTCGCGTCAGGCCCGCGCCGAACGCGGCGGTAGCCGATCCGAGCTGATGGCCGACGAAGACCCAGCCGAACACCATGGCCGCGCGCTCCGGCCCGAAATGCTTTGCCGTGAGCTTGACCGTGGGCGGCACTGTGGCGATCCAGTCGAGTCCGTAGAACACCGCGAATAGCGACAGTCCATAGAACGAGAAGTCGGTGAACGGCAGGAAGATCAGCGACAGGCCGCGCAGGCCGTAATACCAGAACAGCAGCCAGCGGTTGCTGTAACGGTCCGAGAGCCAGCCCGAGGCAATGGTTCCGACGAAGTCGAAGATACCCATTGCGGCGAGCAGGTTCGCCGACGTGGTCGAGGGAATTCCGAAGTCCGCGCACATCGGAATGAGATGGGTTTGCACAAGTCCGTTGGTGCTCGCGCCACAGACGAAGAACGTGCCGAACAGAATCCAGAACACGCGTGTTTTCGACGCATCGCGCAGGGCTGCAAAAGCCGCGGACACGATCGAGTTGGCGGCAGGAGCGGGAGCAGCAGGCGCGGTGCCGTCATCGCCGACCGGACGCAGCCCGAGGTCCGAAGGCCGGTCGCTCATGAACAGCAACACCATCAGGGCGGCGAACGCGAGCATCGCGCACATCATGCCGAGCGCGATGCGCCAGCCAAAGGCCTCGGTGAGATGGGCCATGATCGGCAGGAAGATAAGCTGTCCCGTGGCGACGCTCGCTGCAAAGATTCCGACGACCAGTCCCCTGTGTGCGACAAACCAGCGTGTGGCGACGGTCGCGCCGAGCACCATTGCCGTCATGCCGGTGCCGAACCCGACCACAAATCCCCACAGTGCGATCAGGTGCCAGGCCTGTGTCATCGCCAGCGAGGCGAGCAGACCGATGGTGATGATTGTCAGCGCCGACATCACCACATTGCGCAGGCCGAAGCGCACCATCAGCGCGGCAGCGAAAGGAGCCATCAGCCCGAACAGCAGCAGGCGGATCGACAGCGCAGAGGAGATCTGCGTGGTGCTCCAGCCGAACTCCTTTTCCAGCGGCAGGATGAAGACGCCCGGCGCGCCGACGGAGGCTGAGCTGACAAGCGCCGTGAAAAACGTCACGGCGACCATGATCCAGCCGTAATGAATGCCACGGGCAGCGAGACGGGCGGAAACCCAAGCGGAAATCATTGCGTATCCTGATGCGTAATCGGAGAGTGGGTTTTATAATATGATGTAAATCATACCATACACTAATTGGTGTATTAGACTTTCGAGATGACAGGGCTGTCGTTATCGGCGGGTAAGCAGGCTGGCGCGCCCATAGAAACCGGAGCGCTGGCTGTTGTCCTCAACATAGCCTGCGCCGAGCGACCATTCAAATACGGACCATTTCAGCGACGTTATGTGAGCGCCGATCCGGTACTGGCGATAGACTTGATCGCCGGATGTTTCCGCTTCCGGTCCTGCCCAGAACCGGTCCATCACCCGCCAGCCTGCGGCGCCGCGAATGCTGAAATTGGAGCCGATGGTCGATCCCGAGACAGAGGAGGCGATCATCAGCGCGGGTGTCGGTTCCCACCACAGATCCGCACCCACGCGCAGCCCTGCATGATTGCCGCGCAGGCTGTTGGCCGGATCGTCCGGCGACAGGCGATGGTTCTGAAGATCGAGACCGGCGAAGAGCTTTATCTCGATGTCATTGCGTTTCACGCGCCATCCGGGAAGGACGGATGCGAGCAGGCCCGTGCCTTGAATGCTGGTGCTGCCTGCAAGGTAGCGATAGGAGCCTTCGGCCACGAGCAGTTTGAGAATGAAGCCGTCGTTGTTCAGGCCGCCGGGTGCCCATTGCAGCCCGCCATAAAGTGAGCCGCCGCTGCGCCAGAGATCGAAGCCGCTGAAGTAGAGAAATTTCTCTGGATAGGCTCCGCCGCTGAGTTGGCTCGCGGCGGGAAGGAGATCGGTCAGGGGATCGGCAATAGCAGGCGGGCTGCCGTTCATGACTACGGCAACGGCGACGCCAAACGCGTACACCCTTCCCACGCAACGCATGGAGCCCCCAAGCCCCGTCTTTGAAATAATTAAGTAAAATTACTTAGGGGATTAGAGTGCCGAAGTTCCCGTTCGTCTAGCGAACGAGCCGGGAACGCGCAGGGAACAGGTCAGGAAGGTATCAGGCCCCCCTGTGGATAACTCAGATCTGAGGGGCAACCAGGTCTTCGACCTTTACGCCTTCGCGCTCTTCAATGATCTCGGCGATGAACTTGCGGTGGCAGACGTTGTGGTCGCGCTCGTAGCAAAGAATGCAGACCGGCCCGGCCTTCATCACCAGTCCCGCCAGCTCGTCCATTTCCTCGCGCGCCTGCGGGGTCTTCAGGTGGGCATGATAGATTTTCGACAGTGCCTTCATGTCCCCGGCGCGTGCCGCGAGGCGGCCTTCTTTCGGTGTACCGAGCCCCCGAAGATGGATGTAGGAGATGCCACGCTCATCAAGACCGGCTGCGAGCTGGCTTTTTGAGAAGCCCGGCCGTCGTGACGATGCGATGGCCCGCACATCCACCAGCAGCTTCACGCCGGCGCGCTGCAACTCGTCGAGCACCGCCCTGGCGGGTGCCTGTTCATAGCCGATGGTGAAAAGCTTCTTGGCCCTGGCCATGCTGCCTCCCGCGTTCGCCTGATCTCCCGACTGTATTCACTTCACCCGTTCGATCAATTCCATCGCGCCTGCCGGCGCGCGGATCTTCCCTTCGTGGATCACATAGGCAAATACGTCGCGCGGTTGTTTCTTTGCGGAGGTCTTGTCGAAACGGGGCAGGTCGCCGGGTTCGCCGCCTTGCGCCCAAAGCGTCAGCCGCTTGGCCCATGCATCCAGCTCCTTCGGCGGGTAGGCGGTCTTTACCGTATCCTTGCCGGTCTGCAGCCGGACGTAGACGAAATCGGACGTGACATCGGAAATTGCCGGGTATTTGAGATGATCGGCGTAGACCACCGCGACGTTATGCTTGCGAAGCAGGGCGATGAAATCCGGATTGCAAAAACTGTCGTGACGGACCTCGACCACATGGCGCAGGGCGACACCATCGAAGTTGCGTGGCAAGAGGTCGAGGAAAGCCCCGAAATCGGCTTCGTCGAATTTCTTGGTGGGAGCGAACTGCCACAGCACCGGGCCAAGCCGATCGCCCATCTCGGTCACGCCCGATTCGTAGAAGCGTTTGATGGAGTCTCCGGCCTCGGCCAGAACGCGCCGGTTGGTGGCGAAGCGGGGGCCTTTGACCGAAAAGATGAAGCCGTCCGGGACCTCGCTGGCCCATTTGCGGAAACTTTCCGGCTTCTGCGACCCGTAATACGTCCCGTTGATCTCGATCGAGGTCAGTTTGGAGGCGGCGTAGGAGAGTTCCTTCGATTGCGCCAGTTTCTCCGGATAGAACACGCCCCGCCACGGTGCGAAGGTCCAGCCGCCGATCCCGATGTGAATTTGACCCGATTTCTTTGCCATTTTCTTGCGTTCCCTGGGGTCTTGCGGAAGGCCCGACCCGTACCTATCTAGTTTCTAACGGCGATGTTGCAGCCCCGCTCCATCGCCGGAACGACCACGAGAAGATGCCGTGAGATGTTAAGCGCGCCGGATGTACGCGCTGCTTTGAATCTCACCGGCTCCCTCCGTGGTCGTTGGCATTTCTGGGCCCTTGAAGGCCCGTGACCACCCGCTTCCCGTATACGTCATCTAAAGCGTGTTGCGGGAGGGCGGCTTGGCATCGTTCGGGACCCCGGATATACGCTGGGGCCCATGACTGAGGCCATCTCACCCGAGGCGGCACCCGCACGCCAATTATGTGTGGTGGTGCCCACTTTCAAAGAGCGCGACAACGTCCCCAAGCTTTTTGCGAAGCTGGACGCCGCGCTGAGCGGAATCGCATGGGAGGTCATCTTTGTCGACGACAACTCCCCGGACGGGACCTGGGAGGTGGCGCGTCAACTGGCCCAGACCGATTCCCGCGTGCGGTGTATCCGCCGCATCGGCCGCCGCGGATTGTCCGGTGCCTGCATCGAAGGAATCCTGGCCTCAAGCGCGCCTTACGTCGCTGTGATGGACGCCGACCTGCAGCACGATGAAACCCGCTTGCCGAAGATGCTTGAGATTTTGCAATCCGGGCAGGCTGAGCTGGTTGTCGGCAGCCGCTATGTGAGCGGCGGCGACACCGGCAGTTTCGGCAGCACGCGTCTGGGCGGCAGCGTGTTCGCAACCAATATCGCCAAGAAGCTGCTCCATATCGAGATCGCCGATCCGATGAGCGGCTTTTTCATGCTCCGTCGCGACCGCTTCGAGCAGCTTGCGCCGTCGCTCTCTGTGCAGGGCTTCAAGATCCTGCTCGACATCATTGCGACGGCTGGCGGAAAGCTCCGCATTGTCGAAGTGCCGTTTTCCTTCGGCGCGCGGCTGCACGGTGAGAGCAAGCTGGACTCCATGGTGGTGCTGGATTTCCTCGGGCTCGTCCTTGCGAAGATGACCGGCGATCTGGTGTCGCTGCGTTTCCTGTTGTTCGCGCTGGTCGGTGGCATCGGCCTCGGTGTGCATCTCGTGACGCTTTACTCCGCGCTCGCGCTCAAGACGCCCTTCGCTGAGGCGCAGGGCATCGCCGCGTTCGTCGCGATGACCGGAAACTTTTTGCTGAACAATCAACTCACCTATCGCGATCAGCGGCTGAAGGGCTTCTCGCTTCTGCGCGGATTGTTTCTGTTCTACCTGGTCTGCAGCGTCGGTCTGCTCGCGAACGTCGGTGTTGCGGCGACAGTGTTTGACCAGGAGCCGATCTGGTGGCTGGCGGGCGTCGCCGGTGCGCTGATGGGCGTGGTCTGGAACTACGGCGTGTCCAGTCTCTTCGTCTGGCGCGCAAAATGATTTCCTCCGAGGCGAAGCTGGCGCGGGGCACGATCATCACCGTGGCCGCGCTTGTGGTGCTTCGCCTGATTGCGGCTGCCGTTACGCCACTGACATTTGACGAAGCTTACTACTGGACCTGGGCGAAACATCTGTCGGGCGGCTACTACGATCACCCGCCGATGGTGGCTGTGGTGATCCGTCTCGGCATCATGATCGCCGGCGACACCGAATTCGGGGTGCGGCTGGTATCGATCCTGCTGGCGCTGCCGATGAGCTGGGCGATCTATCGCGCAGCGCAAATTCTGTTTGACGATGCCCGCATTGCTGCGGCTTCGACCGTTTTCCTCAACGCAACTCTGATGGCATCGGTCGGCACCACCATCGTGACGCCGGATGCGCCGCTGATGGTGGCTGCGAGTTTCGTTCTCTTTGGCCTCGCCAAGGTGTGGCAGACGAGCCGGGGTGTCTGGTGGCTTGCGGTCGGTGTCGCGGTTGGATGCGGCCTTCTGTCGAAATACACCGCGCTGTTCTTCGGCGCGCAGATCCTGCTATGGCTTCTGCTGATGAAGGATCAGCGGCGCTGGCTGGCGTCGCCGTGGCCGTATCTTGGTGGCATTCTTGCTTTTGCGATCTTTGCGCCGGTGATCCTGTGGAACGCCGATCACGAATGGGTGTCGTTTATCAAGCAGCTCGGCCGCGCCCGCGTCGAAGGCATCACGCTCAAATATCTCGGCGAGATGATCCCCACCCAATTCGCGTTCGCGACACCGTCCGTCTTCATCCTCGGCGTGTTCGGGCTTTATGCGCTGGCGCAGGGCAGGGCCCAGAGCGCTGCGGGTGCTGCGCTGATCAGCATCAGCGTGTGGATGATCTTCGTCTATTTCGTCTGGCATTCGCTGCATGCGCGCGTCGAGGCCAATTGGCTCGGGCCGGTCTATCCCGCATTCGCCATCGCGGCCGCTTATGCCGCGTGGGGCACGACCTGGAATCCGCGCGAGCAGCGGTCGATGGTCTGGTCCCGCAATCTCGCATTGCCGATAGGCGTTGCGCTGTTTGTGGTGCTGATCGTGCAGACGAACACGGGCCTGCTCACCGGATTCCGCCGCGACGCTACGGTGCGCAGCGTCGGAGTCGGTTGGCCTGATCTTGCCAAAGAGATCGAAACGCTGCGCATCAAGCAGAACGCGAATTGCGTGATGGCGGCGGATTACGGCACCACATCCTGGCTGATGTTCTATCTGCCGAAAGGCACCTGCGTCGCGCAGTATCAGCAGCATTATCGCTGGACCTTCATGAACGAGCCTGACGCCGATCTCTTGAAGGGCAGGGCGATTTTGATCGGCCCGGCCGGTGCATTGACTCCGCAACGTGCGTCTTACGCCCGGATCGAGAAACTCGCCGAGCTGAGCCGCAAGCGCAGCGGTGTCGCGATCGAGACCTATCAGGCCGATCTGCTCGAAGGGCCGCGCGGCGAAGTGCTCGACCGCTCCAAGCCGCCGGAGCTTGGCGGGCCGATATAATCGCGCGCTTCACATCTCCCGATCGCAACGGAACTGTCACGCTTCGCTCATGATTTGCGCGCAATGCGCGCAAATGATGCGGGAACGGCTTTGACGGCCGGTGAGTTGGCCTCCTACCATTGGTCCATTCAGGAGATGCTCCATGGCGAAGGTTGCCGGTCTGATTGTGGTTGCCGTCGTCGCCTGCACGCGGCCCGCCTTTGCGCAGGGGACGGAGCAGGAGCGCGAAGCCTGCACGCCCGATGCATGGCGTCTGTGCGGACAGTTCATCCCCGATGCCGGCCGCGTGGAGACTTGCCTGCGCAATTCCGGACCGAGGCTCAGTCCGGCCTGCTATGCGGTATTCTATCCGCCGCGCGTGGTGAACCAGACGCCGCCGCGATCCGGCCCGCAGCCTGCCCGGAAAGCGCCGCCTCCGCCGCCGGATGACGACGACGAATGAGGGGAACCGGGCTTTACGGTCTGCCTTACATCCGCCGGCACTTAATCCGCATTTAACTAAATGCCGCCTTAATGCCGCTCCGCACCTTTGCGAGATGTCGCGTGGGGAACTCCAAGCTCCGCATGGCAACTGCTGGCCCGCTTTCGCATGCGCCGTTCGCGCATGATTTGCCGAATGCAGCCGGAACGACAGGGTGGGATTGTTCTGGATGCAAGGCGTATGAGTACCAGTTCTGTTGCGCGTACCGGCTACAAGGCCCACCCTCACGGTCGTTCGTCGCGATCGTCCAGCCCGTTGAATGCCGCAGGCATTGCCGCCATCGCGTTCGTGACGCTGGCCTGCGGCTGGACGCTTTACAGCAACGTGTTCGGCGGCCATCCGTTCGGTGATGGCTATGAACTCGCCGCGCGCGACACGCGCGTGGTGTTCGTGTCGGCTGCGAACGGTCTCGACCAGCAGACCTTCATCGATCGCTTCGCGGCAATGACCCCGGCGCTGGAGGAAGCGCCAGCGCTCACCGTCGAGCAGAAGAATTACGCCGCGCTGATGGACGTGACGTATTCGCTCGGCGCGCCGCCGGTGGTGTTCAAGCCGACTGTCGTTGCCGCGCCCGACGCGCAGCGTTCCGCGCCGTCGCAAGCCGAAGTTGCCGCCGCCGCGCCTGAAGTCGCGCTGCCGCCGCAGGCGCCCACGCGCGTTGCGAAAGCCGTGCCGCTGCCCGCATCGCGCCCCGCTGATTTCAAGTTCGCGCAGCAAAGCCGCGTGAAGCCCGGCCATTCGGAGATGGTGGAGCGCGCGAAGAACGCCGCGCTCGCCGCGATGGCCCGCAAGACGCCGAGCCTGTTCGATCGCCTGTTCGGCAAGAAGCCGGAGCCGGGTCCCGTGCTGGCCTATGCCGGCTCCGACGGCGGCGTGGCCAGCGACGGCACGTCGCTGACGCCATCGGCGCCCGCGGGTTCGAGCGAAGACGACAAGCTGACCGCGATCTACGACATCACCGCGCGCACGGTTTACATGCCGGACGGCTCCAAGCTCGAGGCGCATTCCGGCCTCGGCGCCAAGCTCGACGATCCGCGCTACGCGCACGTCCGCATGCATGGCGTGACGCCGCCGCACATCTACACGCTCAAGCCGCGCGAGGCGCTGTTTCACGGCGTGGCGGCGCTGCGCCTGACGCCGGTGGGCGGCGAGGGCGCGATCCACGGCCGCACCGGACTGCTGGCGCACACCTACATGCTCGGGCCGAACGGCGATTCCAACGGCTGCGTGTCGTTCAAGGACTACAACGCATTCCTCAAGGCCTATCAGCGCGGCGAAGTGCGCCGCCTGGTGGTTGTCGCGAGTTTGAAGGACTGAGGCGTTTGACCTTGCCCCGTTCTTACGGGGAGGGGGCGCGAGCGTTTAGCGAGCGGGTAAGGGGCTCTTTCCTCCCGTCGTCCCGGCGCAGGCCGGGACCCATATTCTCTGAGTTGTCATTTTAGGAGAGATGTTGGAGCGATCTTCTCGCTCTCGTCACCATAGCCAGTGGTTATGGGTCCCGGCCTGCGCCGGGACGACGATTGAGTGTGTTGTGACGCCTAACACAACCTCCGCATCCAGATTCAATTTTCAAACAGCCATGCGCCATCACCCCTGTTGTTATGACGGCGCGGGGGCGCCCGAAGCTTTCGTTCGTTCCTCCCTCAAGATGAGGGCGCGCGGAACGCCGGATGCGCGAACGCATCCGCAGCCTCATGCGCAATGAAAACAAGCGCACGAGTGTAGTCACCACGGTTACGCCGCTTCATCCGGCGCTCCGCACGCAATGGTTGGAACGGCTTGTTTAGCGAAGACCCCCGGTGGGCGAGCCTGAGTGATCCACCGCTGGAGGGGACTGACACGCCGCGTCTCTCCCTCTGTACGAGGAGAAAGCCTTGGCGTTGCCCCATGGCGCAGGCGATGCGCCGGGATATCGCGACTTGGGCCGTCCGCGTGGGCGCATTCCGGCGAAGTGGACTTCCGGTTCGCCGCGAGAATGCGCCCCATTATGAATGGAGCGCGCACGCGACGGCCGTAGGCCGCCTCGCGGATTGCGCGCTCGGCGTGGTCGTCAGCTCGGACCGAATAAAAAGCGCCGCTCTTTTTCAAGAGTGCGCCCGATCATCCGGCCCGTGCATCGAACACCGCACGCGGCCACCGCATCCCGCCCCGCGTATCGTGACGATCGCGAAACGCCCCTCATCAACGGGGCAGGATAAATAGGAATATAAGCCTATAACTGGAAATGTCAATCCAAGAAAGCGGCTAGGTTGATGACGCAGAGGTCGGATGGAGAATTACTGAAATGTCGGTGGGATAGCGTGCCATTGCACAAGAGCAGTCACGTCGATCAACACGAGTTTGTCCGAAAGTTGCGCGGACTGTATCGCTTCCTCGGTAAACTCGGATGTGGTGACAATGTACCCACGCAACGCGTTCTGCTCCTCAATCACGCCCTTGAATTGCTGGACGGTCGGCCTACCCACCTTGTTCCGTGTCGCGTTTCTTTTGCACTGCACGATCATCAAACCTTCCGGATGAATGGCAAAGCCATCGACACCGAAGTCGTTCGACTTTCGCGTAACCCAAGCCTTGAAGCCGATAGCTTCAAAAAAGCTCATGATATGTCGTTCGAAATGGAAGGGGTCCATGCCAAGCAGATGTTGTCGTAAGGCGGTTTCCTCGTTTGGTGTTGCGTAACGGGTAGGGTCCATCGGCTGCTCTTTCATCGCAGCCTTCATTTGTTTGCTGGTTCGACGCAACTGTTCGTCTTCAATGATGGTTTCGATGATCTCGACGATATGGGTTCGCGCTTCGGGGCCTGCCACGACAGCTTCGATGATCGATGTAATACCCGCTGCTCCGAGAAAAATCAGCAATAGAACCGGAATTCCGACGGCGCTGCCGAATGCTGCGATGCCTGCTGCTTGACCGCCGACCAATGGGATCGCGGCGAGCGTGGTCGGTAAGGCAATCTTCATCGACAGAGGAAGGTTTGATTTTCTGTAGTTGGAAACGGACTCCGAGACGCTATTCGCGATTGTTACAATGGCCGTGCGAGAATTAATGAGTCCATTTAGCTCCTTGAATTTGTCGATGGAGCGCTGGTCGCTCGCCACAATGTCTCTCGACTGGCTTAGCCACTGTATGGCGAGTTTCCGGTCTTCTGGCCGTGTCGTATGATTGATGGTTGATGCAAAGAGATTGATCAGCCACTTTTTTATGCCTTCGGTGACGGCGTCGAACATGGCTGCTACTTCCCACGGAATGCTTCATAGCGCCAACGATGACGCTCCAAACAGGAGCATATCCTTCATACTCTTTAAATTCCAAAGAAGATGGATTGCCCGGGTCAAACCCGAAGACAGACTTGGAAATCCATGCTGTCGCTGGCAATGGGAACGGTGTTCTGAATCGCTATACGCACGGCTTGGGCTGGCCATCCTTGATAAGGAAAAAAATCCTATGTAAGGTGATGGTCATATTCTGGGAGCAGTCGAGGCGAAGATGGCAAGTTTGCAGGCAAGGATCGCTGACTTGGAAAGCAGGATATTGGCCTGGAAGGTGGATTATGCTTTTCACCGCTTCATGCTGGCTTTGAAGGCGGGCTTTAATCCCGAGCAGCCAAGGGATGAACGGGGACGATGGACGAGCAGCGGTGGGGTAACCGTCACAACGTCATCGGGATTCTATACGGGCATTCAGAGTATTGATGGGACGTCGGAAGTTCTGAGCGATATTCTGGTGAGCGTTATGAATGGACTTGAGTATTTTCCGTCTATGAGCGCGTCAGCATACGGGACGTTTGTTCACGGGCTTTTTGGAGCGGCTGTCCGCCTTCGTGACCTGCCTGGTGTCGGCGATATCGAACAAACTTTTAGTCTGGATGACGCTGATCCGTATTATGGGATGGCGGGGAGTATTCGCACCGACGTAACATTGCGTAATATCCAGGGCGACATCATTGCGATCTATGACGTCAAAACCGGAAATACTCCCTTGTCACGTGCGCGTACGAATGAACTTCGGTTGAAGACGAGGGCATCGCCAGACACCCCTGTTTTTGAATTGAATATCGTTCGCGGGATTTCGCGCAAATCGATCTTTTTGCAGAAAAGGCATTTGCCATGAGCATGGAAATCTATCTGCTGACTGACGAGGCGGTGCCGACGACGCAGGCGTGGCAAGTCGGCGTCGATGCGCTCGCTTTCGATGTTCGATTTGTCGATAAGCAATCGCTACAAGCGGGCGAGGTGCGGCTGCGGGCCGCGTGCAAGGACAAGCCGGTTCTCATGGAGCTGGAGAGAACCAGTCTCGCCAGGCTGCGTAAGACATTTCCGGATGTTGCGTTTCCTGACGGCGTCGCCTGCGTGCATGCGTTGTATTGGAATAAGACTTTGGAAGGCGGCCTCGCGGCTTATCAGGCGGCTGCCGCTTATCTCGGTCTCGTCAAAGGGCTGATGATCGATACGGAAGAGGGCAAGCTCAAGACACCAGATGGTGCGATTGAACTGGCCCGCAAGATGTCTGCGGAGATGCCGATGCTTGAAGCAGCGATGGCAGACATTCTTGCGAAGATCGTTTCGGAGCCGCGCAACTAGACGGGCATCATTTCCGATGCGAATTGGTGCGGTCGAAAGCACCGTTCCTTTTCAGGAGTGCGTCCGATCATCCGGCCCGCGTCTCGTGACGATCGCGAAACGCCCCTCATCAACGGGGCAGGATAGATAGGAATATAAACCTATAATAAAAAATGTCAAGTCCATATCACGATCCGAAACCAGGTCGATACCCGTGTTCGAGGCTTGTCGGTCGGGCGCAGCGAAGCTTAGTCTTCCTTCGGCAGACGAAGGGGAGCTTGCAATGCAAGTAATTGATCATGCGTTGCTGGTCGATGCGAAGGGGGCACCGATCAAACAACATCACAGGACGCGATCCGCGGATTGGGATGAGGTTCAGGAATTTTGTGACAAGGTCTACATGCCCTTCAAGGTTCAGCCGCTGGGCAACTTCCTCAAGCCGCGCGCGACGATGTACTCCACAAATGTGAACCGGATCATGGTGACCCGCTTTTGCTATGGAGTTCCAATTCATCTGCAAGATTTCGATCCTGCTGCCGGAAATATTCTCGTGCTGACGACTTTGCGCGGCAGCTTGCAGCATAGCGTCGATCTTCATGACAGCGCCGTCACGGTGCGGGGCGAGAGCTTTGTGGCCGATTGCAGCAAGACGGACTACTGGCTGGACGGCGATGAAAAGCACCTTCAGCTCAACCTGACGATTCCGCATTCCGTCATGGAAGAGACCGCGTTGCGTTGGTTCGATTTTGTACCGGATGACCAGCTATGGACATCGAAAGTCAAGTTCGGCGGATCCGGTTCGGCATGGATTGGCCTTCTGGAGTACATGGTGCGGTCAGTGGCCGAGGCGCCCGAAAGGGTTAAGTCCGGCCGCGTGGGAGCCCACCTTGAAGAAGCGATATGTGTCGAGCTTCTTCGCAACTGGGCTGATCGCGCCGGGATAAATCTTGAAGGTGGAGCGCGCAGTGCTGCCCCGCATTACGTCAGGCAGGCTGAGCAATTCATCGAGGAATATGCGAACTCTGTTCCAACCATCGCCGAGATTGCGAAGGCTGCGGGTATCAGCGTTCGAGCCCTTTCAGGGGCTTTTCGCGACTTCAGAGGCACCACCCCAAGCGCATATCTGCGCGAGAAGAGGCTGTTAGGCGTCCGCCGCGCCTTGCTGGGAGCATCCCGGACAGAAACCGTCGCATCGATTGCCAGCGAGTGGGGCTATGTGAATTTTGGTGTGTTTGCAAAATCCTATCGGGCGAGATTTGGCGAGCTTCCATCCCAGACACTGGGGCGCGCGGGCTCTCCGAGCTCTGGCCGATAGATTTTTGCCGATACGAGTCATTCGCTGCCGATTGGAAGCAGACGCCGGGCGCGAAGTCGTCACACTCCGGGGAAAAGAAGTTTTCATGGAGGAGGAGACGACGATGAGCGTGCTAAAAAGTGCGTGTGACGAAATCCTGACCGGGGTTACCAGTTCGCGTGTACGCGTCCCCGGGGTGGTGGCGATGGCCACTGATCGCAACAAGAACATCTATGAAGGGACTGCGGGCAAGCGCGTGCTCGGCGAGGATGCCGACATGACGACCGATACCGTCTTCGCAATTTTTTCAACGACGAAAGCCATCACCGGCACAACTGTCCTGCAATGTGTCGAAGAGGGCAAACTGGACCTTGATGCACCGGCAAAGCACTATGCGCCGGACATCGGGAAGCTGCAGGTTCTTGATGGTTTCGATGCTGCCGGGAAACCCCGACTTCGTGCGCCGAAGCGCGATATCACGACGCGGATGCTGCTGCTCCACACAGCAGGGTTCGGATACGATTTCTTCAACGAGCAGTATTTGAGACTTGCCACGGATCACGGCCAGCCAAGCGTCATCACCTGCTCCAAGGCATCAATCAGCACGCCGCTGCTGTTCGACCCTGGCGATAAGTGGGAATACGGCACGAATATCGACTGGGCCGGGCAGGTGGTCGAAGGCATTCGTGGCAAGCGCCTCGGCGAGGTCATGAAGGAGCGGGTGTTCGACAAGCTCGGCATGCAAGACACAGCGTTCACCATGACGCCGTCAATGCGTGCGCGCCTCGCGCGAGTTCATCAGCGTGAAGCCGATGGCTCGCTGACGCCGCTGAAGGACCTCGAGTTGCCGCAGGATCCCGAGGTTCACATGGGCGGGCACGGACTTTACGCGACCGTCGGCGACTACATGCGCTTCATCCGCATGTGGCTGAATGATGGAGCAGGCGAGAGCGGCCGGGTGCTGAAGCCCGAGACAGTCGAAGCTGCCGTCAAAAATGGATTGCAGGGTCAGAAGGTCGGCATGTTGCCGGGTGTCATTCCGGCGCTGTCGAACGATGCCGAGTTTTTCCCCGGCCTGAAGAAATCATGGGCCTACACCTTCATGGTCAACGACGAACAGGCGCCGACGGGCCGCCCCGCCGGGGCGCTCGGATGGGCCGGCCTTGCGAACCTGTATTACTGGGTCGACCGGCGGAACGGCATCGGCGGTTTCTGGGCGACACAGATTCTGCCGTTCGCAGATGCCGTGTCGTTCACCGGCTACATGGATTTCGAAACGGCGGTCTACAAATCCGCCGTTCTGGATGTCGCGGCTTGAGGCTTGCCGGGACGTCGGCTGCATCAAACAAAAAGGGCGCGGTTTGCACCGCGCCCTTTGGGCTTTGTAATCGTTTGAGTGGCGTGGATCAGAAATCCATGCCGCCCATGCCGCCGCCGGGCATGCCGCCCGGTGCAGCCGCGCCGCCCTTCTTTGGCACTTCAGCGATCATCGCTTCGGTGGTGATCAGGAGCGAAGCAACCGAAGCTGCGTTCTGGATCGCCGCGCGCACAACCTTGGTCGGGTCGATGATGCCCTTGGAGACGAGGTTGCCGTATTCACCCGACTGCGAGTCGAAGCCGTAGGAATACTGATCCTTCTCAAGCACCTTGCCGACGATGACCGAGCCGTCTTCGCCAGCGTTGATGGCGATCTGGCGGGCCGGAGCGGAGAGCGCCTTGCGGACGATCTCGACGCCGGTCTTCTGGTCGTCGTTCTGGGTCTTGATGCGCTTGAGCTGCTCGGAGGCACGGAGCAGGGCGACGCCGCCGCCCGGAACGATGCCTTCTTCCACAGCCGCACGGGTCGCATGCATCGCGTCATCAACGCGGTCCTTGCGCTCCTTCACTTCGACTTCCGTAGCGCCGCCGACGCGGATCACCGCGACGCCGCCTGCGAGCTTGGCCAGACGCTCCTGCAGCTTCTCGCGGTCGTAGTCCGAAGTGGTTTCCTCGATCTGCGCCTTGATCTGCGACACGCGTGCTTCGATGTCGGCCTTCTTGCCGGCGCCGTTGACGATGGTGGTGTTTTCCTTGTCGATCATCACCTTCTTGGCGCGGCCCAGCATGTTCAGGGTCACGTTCTCAAGCTTGATGCCGAGGTCTTCCGAGATCGCCTGGCCGCCGGTCAGGATCGCGATGTCCTGCAGCATGGCCTTGCGGCGATCGCCGAAGCCCGGAGCCTTCACGGCTGCGACCTTGAGGCCGCCGCGCAGACGGTTGACGACGAGGGTGGCGAGAGCTTCGCCTTCGACGTCTTCCGCGACGATGACCAGCGGCTTGCCGGTCTGCACCACAGCCTCGAGCAGCGGGAGCAGCTCGTTCAGCGAGGAGAGCTTCTTCTCGTTGATGAGGACGTAGGCGTCGTCGAATTCAACGCGCATCTTGTCAGCGTTGGTGACGAAGTACGGCGAGATATAGCCGCGGTCGAACTGCATGCCTTCGACGACATCGAGTTCGGTATCGAGCGACTTGGCTTCCTCAACGGTGATGACGCCTTCGTTGCCGACCTTCGCCATGGCCTTGGCGAGGAAGTCGCCGATTTCCTTGTCGCCGTTGGCCGAGATGGTGCCGACCTGGGCGATTTCGTCGTTCGAGGTAACCTTCTTGGAGTTCTTGGCGAGGTCCGCGACGACAGCTTCGACAGCGAGGTCGATGCCGCGCTTCAGATCCATCGGGTTCATGCCGGCGGCGACCGACTTGGCGCCTTCCTTCACGATGGCCTGGGCGAGAACGGTCGCGGTGGTGGTGCCGTCACCGGCGAGGTCCGCCGACTTCGAGGCCACTTCGCGCACCATCTGGGCGCCCATGTTCTCGAACTTGTCTTCAAGCTCGATGTCCTTGGCGACGGTCACGCCGTCCTTGGTGATGCGGGGTGCGCCGAACGACTTGTCGAGAACGACGTTGCGGCCCTTCGGGCCGAGCGTCACCTTCACGGCGTTGGCGAGGATGTCCACGCCGCGCAGCATCTTGTCGCGGGCGTCGACGCCGAATTTGACTTCTTTGGCTGACATGTTGGGTTTCCTTAAGTGTCAGGGAATTTCAGGTGAGGAGAGAGGGCGCTCTTAAGCGGCCTTCTACGCTGCCTTTTTCTTGGCGCCGGTCTCGGTGATGACGCCCATGATGTCGCTTTCCTTCATGATCAGCACTTCCTGGCCGTCGATCTTGACCTCGGTGCCGGACCACTTGCCGAACAGGACGATGTCGCCGACCTTGAGGTCGATCGGGATCAGCTTGCCGGCTTCGTCACGGCCGCCCGGACCCACCGACAGGACTTCGCCCTGCGACGGCTTTTCCTTTGCGGTGTCCGGAATGATGATGCCGCCAGCGGTCTTCTCTTCGGCGTCGATACGCTTGACCACGACGCGGTCGTGAAGCGGACGGAATTTCATGCAGTCCTCCTAATGGATTGATACGTCTGTATTTTTGCCAGTTTTAGCAGTCCGGGTAGGCGAGTGCTACCGCGGCTAAAACGGACATAGGCCGCGGCCGGGCGCCGGGCAAGGGTCTGTAGCAGAAAAATTGGCAGTCTCATGTGATGGCTGCCAGAAATTCCTTCTCATCATTAACCCGGATGCGCGCGATTGACGGAGCAGGGCTGCTCCCATCGGGCTTTTAATTTAGAATCATTCTAAATACATCTGCGGCACCCATTCTGCCGGAGATTTTCGTCCATGCCCGCCACGCCTCATGTCGAACGCCATTTCCTTGGTTCTGAATCCGTCCGCGATGTCGTCATCGGGATGGCCGATGGCCTCACCGTGCCGTTCGCGCTGGCGGCGGGGCTCTCCGCGGCGGTGACATCGACGCAGCTCATCGTCACCGCGGGCCTTGCGGAGATCGCGGCGGGCGCCATCGCGATGGGTCTTGGCGGCTATCTCGCCGCGCGGACGGATCAGGAGCACTTTGCTTCGGAGGAGCGCCGCGAGAGCTGGGAAGTCGACAACATGCGCGAGGCGGAAATCGGCGAGGTGCGCGACATCTTCACCGCTTACGGACTGAAGGGCGAGGCGCTGGACTCCGTGGTCTCGGCCTTGTCCGCGGACAGGAAGCGATGGGTCGATTTCATGATGCGCTTCGAACTCGGCCTGGAAAAACCGGACCCGAAGCGCGCGCCGATCAGCGCGGCGACGATTGCGGTCTCGTATCTCGTCGGGGGCCTTATTCCGCTGCTGCCTTACATGCTCACCGGCGAGTTGCGCACCGCACTGCTGTATTCGGTGATCTGCACGGGCATTGCGCTGGCTGTCTTCGGCGCGGTGAAGGGACGGCTGACCGGCATCAACATGTTGAAATCCGGATTTCAGACCTTGCTGGTCGGCGGCCTCGCTGCCGGTGCCGCGTTTTATCTCGCGCATCTGTTTGGATGACGGTTCTGTCAGCAGTCCTGACGCGATGCTGCCAGTGCCTTGATAATTAACAATTTATTCAATGTTTGGTCTTGAGATGAACCTTCGTACTGCGTCAGGTTTTTCCTCAAGCGCGTTTGGTCGCGACGTGGAATCCGGTTCGCGACTGCCGCGCTCAACATGGGTGAGAGCGCGTTCGCCATCAACCGGCCGCCGCCCCGGATCTGATCCGGGACATGCCTTGAACGAACGCCTCCGCCAAGGAGGTTGGCATGGGTTCGCTGAAGTCAGGATCGCAGGAGACGGTGTCCGGCGATTTCAAAAGGATGCTTGCAGGGTACGGCCTCACCACGGCTGAAATCCTGTACCGCCGTCCGGATCACCGATGGTTGCTGCAGTCCTACGTCTGGCAGAACTACGACCTGTTCCCGAACTTTCCCGCGCTGAAGGATTTTCTCGCCTTCTGGCAGACGAAGCTGGAAGGCCCGCTGGTGTCCGTCACCGTGGCGCATTCCAAGCTGATCAAGCCTGCGGAGATCCGGGCCGTCGACGGCGTCTTCCGGCTGCACTGAGGCCGCGGACCCCGAACCGCCGGATTGTCGGGTGGCCCGGCAATGGCTAACCTTTTGCGGCCGCGCGGCATCCTTGATGCGGCGGGCCAAAAAGGGAGGCGTGCATGGCTAAGGCAAAACCGGCCAAAACAAAGAAGGCCAAATCGAAATCGAAGCCGGCCACGCGTCCGGCCGCCGTGAAAAAATCCGCGCCGCGCAAGAAGGCGGCGTCCACGTCACGCACGGCAGCCCGCAAGCCCCGCGCATCGGCGGCGCGCACCGCGAAGCCTGCGCGACCGAAGCAGCGGTTTGTGGTCAGTCATCATCGTGAAGAAGACTTTCGCGCCGACGGCCTGCGCGCCTATGCCGAATATCGCGATCTCGGCATCGCCAAGGGCACGCATGGTCTTGCGCGCGCCCATGTCATCCGCCTGATCGGTCCGTGCAATCCGCAGGAAGTCTCAAAGCTGCATCTGCACGATGTCGAATTCCAGATGGTCTATGTGCTCAAGGGATGGGTGAAGACCTATCTGGAAGGGCAGGGCGAAATCCTGATGCGCGAAGGTAGCTGCTGGACGCAGCCGCCACGCATCAGGCATCTCATTCGCGACTACTCCGACGAGTGCGAACTTCTGGAAGTGATCCTGCCCGCCGATTTCGAGACGATCGAATTGACGGCGTAGCCGGCACGCTGTCTCCGGCCGCTGTCATCACTCAAGGTCGAGTTGCGGCTTGCGGCGGATGAACGGCGAATAGACCGGCGCATCCGGCGTTATCCGTCCGTCGCTGCCCCAGTGCGCCATCTGGTTGAACGGGATCGCAGGAATGGTTTCGACCTGCGACAGCGTTGCCGCAAGATTGGCTGTGATCGCCTTCAGCCGTGCTTCGACGGCGGAGGAATCCGAATAGCGCAATCCCGCCTCGACGCCGTATGCGACAAACGGCTCAAGCACCGAGAAGCCGCCATAGGCGAGTGAGAAGTTGATCGGCCACAGCAGCAGATCGATGTCGCCGCTGCGCCCGTTGTAGGCGTAGGTGTCCTCGCTGGTGCCGACCGTTACCGACAGCATCGCCTTCTTGCTGACAAAGCGGCCGTTCTCGAACCGCTTCTTGCTGGTGTAGACGTCGCCGTAAATGAAAACGCGATCGAACCATCCTTTCAGGATCGCAGGCGGCAGGTGCCACCACATCGGATATTGCAGGATCAGCAGGTCGGCCTGATCGACCCGCGCGATTTCGGCGGCAACCTCCGCCGGAATCGTCTGATTGGCGGAGGCATGCCGCTGCTCGGACTGCACATCGAACCGGCCTCGATCCAGCGGCGCAGCGTAATGCTCCGGCCGCTCGCAGGGATCGAACCCCATCTGGTAGAGGTCGGACACGGTGACCGACCAGCCCTTTCGTTCAAGCGCGTCCCTGGCCGTTGCGGCCAGATGCGCGTTGTAGGATTTCGGCTCGGGGTGGGCGAGGACGATGTGGGCGCGCATGCTGTATTAGCCGCGCCCGACGAACGGCATCTTGGTCGCCATGATGTTGAGGAACAGCGCGTTGGCGTCGAGCGAGCGCGTCGCCATGAACACGATGGCGTCGGCCACGTTCTGCACATCCATGCGCGGTTCGACCATGGTGTCGCCGCGCGGCTGAAGCACGCCGCCGGTCATGCGCTCGGTCATTTCGGTCGCGGCGTTGCCGATGTCGATCTGTCCGCAGGCGATGTCATAGGCGCGGCCGTCGAGCGCGGTGGCGCGGGTGAGGCCGGAGATCGCGTGCTTGGTCGAGGTGTAGGGCGACGAGAACGGGCGCGGCGCATAGGCCGAGATCGAACCGTTGTTGATGATGCGTCCGCCGCGCGGCGTCTGGTTCTTCATGATGCGGAAGGCGTGCTGCGTGCACAGGAACGGCGCGGTGAGGTTGGTCGCGACCGTGGTTTGCCACTGCTGCAGGGTGAGGTCTTCCAGCGGCACCGGCGGTGTGCCGACGCCCGCGTTGTTGAACAGAACGTCGAGGCGGCCGAACACCTCCATGGTCCTGGCGAACAGCGCGTCGATCGAGGCCGGGTCGGTCATGTCGCTCGGCACCACGAGGCTCTTGCCGAAGTCCTTGCCAAGCTTTGCGGTTTCTTCCAGCGCATCCTTGCGCCGCCCGGCGAGCACGACCGAGAAACCGGCCTTCAGCAGCGCCAGCGATGAGGCGCGGCCAATTCCGGAACCGGCGCCGGTGACGAGGGCGACTTTAAGTGCAGACATGTGTTTCTCCCTTTGTTTTCTTGGTTGTTGTTAGCCTGATTTATCTTTTGTCATGCCCGGGCTTGTCCCGGGCATCCACGTCTTTGCAGATATTCAATCAAGGCGTGGATGGCCGGGACAAGCCCGGCCATGACGGAGGATTATTTGACATTACCATAAGGCGGGCGAGGAATGTTCTGATGCGCGGCGCGCAGCGCCGCCGACCAGCGCGAGCGCAGATCGTGGAAATAAGGTTCGCCGGCCTCGATGCGGTAATCGAGCTCGGCGTCGAGCGTGTCGGGCCGCACCAGCAGGATGTCGATCGGCATGCCGACACCGAGATTGGAGCGCATGGTGGAATCCATCGAGACGAGGCCGACCTTGAGCGCGTCATAGAGATCGACGTCGTAGGAGATCGCGCGGTCGAGCACCGGCTTGCCGTATTTGTGCTCGCCGATCTGCAGGTAGGGCGTGTCGGTGGTGCATTCGATGAAATTGCCCGCAGTGTAGATCATGAACAGGCGCATCCGCGCGCCCTTGATCTGGCCGCCGAACAGGAACGACACGTCGAACGAAATATCCTCCGCGCGCAGCGCGCTGCCTTCGAGCGCATGAACGCTGCGGATGGCGCGGCCAATGCGCTGCGCGGCCTGAAACATGGTCGGCGCGTTCATCAGCGTTTCGCGCTCGCCGGTTTCGGGATTCTCGATGCCCTCAGTCAGGGTTGAGATGACGGACTGGGTGATGGCGAGGTTGCCCGCGGTCGCGATCGCCATGATGCGTTCGCCGGGATTCTTGAAGATGTGCAGCTTGCGGAACGTGGAGATGTTGTCGAGGCCCGCATTGGTGCGGGTATCGGCCATCATCACAAGACCGTCACGAACGAGGATTCCGCAGCAATAGGTCATTCCATTCTCCCGAGCGCGCATTTCTACGCGTCGGAGGCGCGGGGGGCAACCTGCGTGAGGCTTCTAGTCGTCGCGGCGAAGGCCGGGACGACACTGACATAATGGACGGCAAACTCAGCTCTGGCTCTGCCGTCCGGCCTGATCGACCTGCACCGCGACTTCCAGCGTTTCCATGCCGCCGCCATAGCGGGTGCCGCGGGCAGGGGCTGCGCTCAGATAGTCGAGGCCGACCGCGACGCGGACATGCGCCTCGGTGGTGCAGATGGCATTGGCCGTGTCGAACCCGACCCAGCCGAGTTTTTCGACATGGGCTTCCGCCCAGGCATGGCCTGCGTCCTGCGCGACAATCCCGTCGGAGCGCAGCAGATGTCCGGAAACATAGCGGGCAGGAACCCCGGCGCTGCGCGCGCAGGCGATAAAGATGTGCGCATAATCCTGACACACGCCGCGCCGGAGCGCGAACGCATCCGCCGCCGATGTTCCGGCATGGGTCGGATCGGTGTCGAAAGTCATGTGGTCGTTGATGTGCAGCATCAGCGCGTGAAGAAAGCCCAGCGTATCGCCGGCGGCTTCAAGGCGCAGCTCACCGGCGAACTTCGCCATCGTGGCGTTGGCTTCGGTCAGCGGTGTCGGGCGCAGGAACAGGCTCGGCGGGAAACGCTCGTCGGTGCCGCGCAGCACGCCGCTGGTGTCGTGGGTCTCGACCAGCCCTTCGACACGAATGGTCAGGTCCGAGAGCGGGCCGTGGGTCAGGACATGGGTGATGTTGCCGAACGCGTCCTCATGCACATCGAGGCGCGAGTCGGTGGACACGTCGATCTGCCAGTCGGCGACATACTGTCCGTCATGGCTGCCCGGCGTCATGCGCAGAATCTGGATCACGCCGGTGGCCGGCGGCTCGTAGCGGTATGTCGTGGTGTGAGCGATTTTCAGGCGCATATTAAGAGTCGCAAGTCCCTGTGCGGCGGTGGCACGCTGTCATTGCGAGCGAAGCGAAGCAATCCAGTTCCTAATGCCAAAAGCGAATAGCTGGATTGCTTCGTCGCGAGTGCTCCTCGCAATGACGTCCTGTGATGTCACATCAGATATTGTTTCGAGATGGTATCGCTCAGCCTCGCATTGTCCGCAATGAACTCCTGGATGAATTCATGCAGGCCGCGCTGGAAGAGATCGTCCATGTTGCTGTGTTCGAGCCGGTTGCGGACGCCGCGCGCATGGCGTTGCGCCGCGCCCTGACGGCCGTAGGCGACGCCGATCTGGTCGAGATTGCGCACCAGATTGCCGTAGCAGCTTGCCAGCGAGCGCGGCAGTGACTCGTTCAGGATCAGAAGATCGGCGATCAGCCACGGTTTCAGCGTCTCGCGATAAACCCAGTGATAGGCCGTGAGCGCCGAGACCGAGCGAAGGATGGAAGTCCACTGATAATAGTCGAGCGGGCCACCGACATGTTCTTCTTCCGGCAGCAGCACATGATACTTCACGTCGAGGATGCGCGCGGTGTTGTCGGCGCGCTCCACATGCAGGCCGAGCCGGGAGAACCAGTAAGCATCGTTGCGCAGCATGGTCCGGTAGGCGGAGCCGTCGAAGCGCAATGACGTCTCCTGCACGAAACGCAAAAACTTCGTCAGTTCGTCGCGCGTGGTTGCGCCGCGCGGCCATGCCGAATGCAGTTCGATCCACGCGCTGTTGATGGTGTCCCACATCTCGCTGGTGAGCGCGGTGCGCACCGAGCGCGAGTTCAGCCGCGCGTTCTCGATGCAGTTGCGGATCGAGGAGGGATTGTCGGGCGAGAACGCCAGAAAATCGACGACGGTGCGTTCGTTGGCCTCGTCGTGATGCTGGTGGAAGATCTCGTCGATGCCTGCGGTGAGCAGCGCGGATTCCCATTCGTTGCTTTTGCCGACATAGGCATCCGGCAGCGCGGTGGCGCGCAGCGTCGCCTCGATGGTGCGCGCGAGATATTCCGCGCGTTCGACATAGCGGGCCAGCCAGTAGAGACTTTCAGCAGTGCGCGAGAGCATGTGTTACTCGAGAATCCATGTGTCTTTGGTGCCGCCGCCCTGGCTGGAATTGACCACGAGCGAGCCTTCTTTCAGCGCGACGCGGGTCAGGCCGCCGGGAACGACAGTGACGTGATCCTTGCCGGTCAGCACAAACGGACGCAGATCGACGTGACGCGGCGCGAGGCCCTTTTCGGTGCAGGTCGGGCAGGTGGACAGCGCCAGTGTCGGCTGGGCGATAAAGCCTTCCGGCTCCTTCTTCAGCTTGGCGCGGAAGGATTCAATTTGTTCCGTGGTTGCCGCGGGGCCGATCAGCATGCCGTAGCCGCCGGAGCCGTGGACTTCCTTGACCACGAGGTCTTTCAGATTGTCGAGCACGTATTTGAGATCATCTGATTCACGACAACGATACGTCGGGACATTCTTCAGGATCGGCTCCTCGCCGAGATAGAATTTCACGATGTCCGGCATGTAGCTGTAGACCGCCTTGTCGTCGGCGATGCCGGTGCCGACCGCATTGGCCAGCGTGATGTTGCCGGCCATGTAGGCCGACATCAGGCCCGGCACACCGAGAACGGAGTCGGGGCGGAAGGTGAGGGGATCGAGGAAATCGTCATCGACGCGGCGATAGATCACGTCCACGCGTTTCAGGCCTTCGGTGGTGCGCATGAACACCTCATCGTTTTTGACGATGAGGTCGCGGCCTTCCACCAGTTCGACACCGAGCTTGTCAGCCAAAAACGAATGCTCGTAATAGGCCGAATTGTAGATGCCGGGCGTTAGCAGGGCGATGGTCGGTTCGGTCTTCGAGGTGAGCGGCGCGACCGAGCGCAGCGCGGCCAGCAGTTCGTCCGGATAGTTCTCCACCGGCGCCACGCGGTGCCGCGCGAACAGGTCCGGAAACAGCCGCATCATGATTTCGCGGTTTTCCAGCATGTAGGACACGCCGGACGGTGTGCGGGCATTGTCCTCCAGCACATAGAAATTGTCGGCGTCGACACGGACAATGTCGATCCCCGCGATGTGGACATAAACGTCGTGCGGGACGTCCTGACCGTTCATCTCGGGCCGGAACACCGGGTTCTGGAAGATCAGGTCGTCGGGAACGATTTTGGCGCGGAGAATGTCGCGTCCGTGATAAATGTCGCTCAGGAACATGTTGAGCGCCTTCACGCGCTGCTTCAGTCCCTTTTCCAGCGTCGTCCATTCCTTGCCGGAGAGAATCCGGGGGATGACATCGAACGGGATCAGCCGCTCGGTGGACTCCGCCTCGCCATAGACCGCGAAGGTGATGCCGATGCGCCGGAACAGCAGTTCCGCTTCCTGGCGGCGATACTCCAGCGCGTCCGGAGGGGTCTCCTTCAGCCAGAGGGAGAGTTCGTGGTAGGCGGAGCGGAGCGCGCCGCCGGGTCCGTTCATTTCGTCGAAGGCAACTGACATAAACCGGAACGCTTCCTTCTTGTGACGGGGAGAATGATCCGCCGTCCAAAGGATGGTAGCAAGGGTTGGGCCAGCGCGATATGCATTGACTCAAGGCAATTGGCGGCATCTTGCCTCGCCTTGCCTTAAAAACGGGCTGCGTGCTGCCCAGTCATGCGGCAAAAGTGCGTGACTTCAAGACGTTGCCTGCGCCAAGGATCATTGCAAGGATCATGGCGTAGCAGTGAGGACCCCGGGATGTCCGGGACAGGAGGAGAGTTGAGATGACTGAGATCGTCACCGCCGGCATTCTCGTGATCGGCGATGAAATCCTGTCCGGGCGCACCAAGGACAAGAACATCGGCTTTATTGCCGAGTACCTCACCAATATCGGCATCGACCTGAAGGAAGTCCGGGTCGTGGCCGACGATGAGGACGCCATTATCTATGCGCTCGACGCGCTGCGGCAGCGTTACAATTATGTGTTCACCACCGGCGGCATCGGGCCGACCCACGACGATATTACCGCCGACAGCGTGGCCAAGGCGTTCGGGGTCAAGATCGACCACCACCCGGAGGTTGTGGCCCGTTTCCAAGAGCGCTTTGGCGCGGACCTCAATGAGGCCCGGCTGCGGATGGCCCGCATCCCCGACGGGGCGGAACTGATCTCCAGCGCCACCATCCTCGCGCCCGGTTTCAAGATCGGCAATGTCATCGTGATGGCCGGCGTTCCCTCGATCATGCAGGCGATGATGGACATCGTCTCGCCGAAGCTGAAGTCCGGCGTGCGGATGCTGTCGGACTCGGTGCGGGCCAATGCGCGCGAGGGCGACATCGGCACGCCGCTGCGCGCCATTCAGGAAGCCAATCCCGACACCAGCATCGGCAGCTATCCGTTCATGGACGAGAACGGCAAGCCGAACACCAATGTCGTCGTGCGCTCGCGCGACGAGGCCAAGCTGCGCGCCGCGATGGCCGAAGTCGAAGCGATGCTGGCGAACCTCAAGGTTGCGAAATAATGGGCGAGCGATTTTTCGAGGCCATCGCGGCGGGGCGGTTGCCGCCGCCGGAATGCGCCAAGACGCTGGGCCTCGACATCATCGCCTACGATCTCGACGCGCATACCGTCGAACTGACATTCGATGGCAAGCGCGAGTTCGCCAATCCGATCGGGATCGTGCAGGGCGGTTTCCTATCCGCAATGCTTGACGACACGATGGGGCTTGCCTCCGCGACCGCGATGAATGTCGGCGAGTTCGCGCCGACCCTTGGTCTCAATGTGCAGTTCCATCGTCCCGCGAAGATCGGGAAGCTCACCGGCAAGGGCCGCATCACCATGCGCGGTAAGGAAATCTTCCATCTCGCGGCCGAATTGTTTCAGGACGGCAAGCTGGTTGCGAGTGCGACCGCCACGGCGATGTTCCGGAAGATTGCATCCTAACGGAGCGCAGCGATGAATGACGAGGCGCGAAAACCATTTCCGGTGTCGTGGGACCAGTTTCACCGCGACGCGCGCGCGCTGGCGTGGCGGCTGAGTGGGGTAGGCCCATTCGAGGCCATGGTCGCGGTGACGCGCGGTGGGCTTGTGCCTGCGGCGGTGATCGCGCGCGAACTCGGCATCCGCGTCATCGATACGCTGTGTGTGTCGAGCTACAGCCACACCTCGCAGGTGAGCGAGCCGACCGTACTGAAGGGCATTTCCGATGCGGTGGCGCGGCTCGGCGGCGGCACCGGCAAGGGGCTGCTGGTGGTCGAGGACCTTGTGGACACCGGCAAGACCGCGCGCATCGTGCGCGATCTGGTGCCGCAGGCGCACATCGCCGCGGTCTATGCCAAGCCGATGGGCAAGCCGCTGGTCGATACGTTCATCACCGAAGTTTCGCAGGACACCTGGATTTTCTTTCCGTGGGACACGGGACTGTCGTTTCAGCCGCCGATCCGGGATGGGGCTGCGTAGGATGCCATGGTCGTCCCGGCGAAGGCCGGGACCCATAACCACCGCACCATCATGAGAAGTGCGGTGTTGGCTTCGTTCTTTTGTCGCAACGACAGGGGCGATGGGTCCCGGCCTTCGCCGGGACGACTCAATTACTTGAATCCTTCCCTTACTTAAATTTTTCCCGCGCCAGCTTCGCGCCCGCGCCGAGCGCACGCAATTTGGCCTCGGCAATGTCGCGGCGCATCGGCGCCATGCCGCAGTTCGTTGTCGCGATGATCCGCTGCTTGGGCACAAACTGCATCACCGCCTCGATGGTATCCACCACGTCCTGCGGCGTCTCCACCACATCGCTGGCGACGTCGATCACGCCGGCCTGCACGATCTTGCTCTGCAGCAGGCTGAGAATTTCCAGCGGCACATGCGAGTTGCGGCACTCGATGGCGACCTGCTGGATAGGGCTCTTGTCGATAGCCGGGAAAATCTGTTCGTATTGCCGCCACTCGGCGCCGAGCGTGTCCTTCCAGTCGACATTGGCCTTGATGCCGTAGCCATAGCAGATGTGCACGGCGGTCTGGCAGGTGAGGCCAGCGGCGGCGCGGGTCAGCGCCTCGATACCCCAGTCGTTCACCTCGTCCATGAAGACGTTGAAAGCAGGCTCGTCGAACTGGATCATGTCGACGCCATCCGCCTGCAGTGCCTTAGCCTCCTGATTGAGCAGGTCTGCGAAAGCGAACGCCATCTTCACGCGGTCGCCGTAATAGCTGTCGGCCAGCGTGTCGATGATGGTCATCGGGCCGGGGAGAGTGAACTTCAGCTTGCGGTTGGTGTGCGCCCGTGCGGCGCGGGCTTCATCGGCATGAACGCGGCCCTTGAGTTGCAGCGGCGCGACCACCTGCGGCACCATTGCCTTGTAGCGATCCTTGCGGATGCCCATCTCGACCTTATGTGCGAAATCGATGCCTTCGACGCGCTCGAGAAAGCCATGCACGAAGTGCTGGCGCGCCTGTTCACCGTCGGTGACCAGATCGACCCCCGCATCTTCCTGGATTTTGACCCAAAGCAGCGTTGCGTCGCGCTTGGCACTGACCAGTTCCGCGCCCTTGAGCTTCCACGGTGCCCATAGCGTGTTGGGCTCGGCGAGCCATTCGGGCTTCGGGAGCGAGCCGGCAATCGTTGTTTGAAACAGCATGGGGCGTTTCCGTTCTTACTTGTTGCACGCCTATCTGCCATGCCGGAGCCTCGGCAGACAAGCTGTTCGCGCCTACGGGATGGAATGTGACAGCGACCGTGGTTAGGATCGCGCCTCGCCACTCCGGCCCTGTCTCATTCGCGGATACCCAATGATCGATCTTTATTACGCGCCGACGCCCAACGGGTGGAAAATCTCGATCATGCTGGAAGAACTGGGGCTGCCCTACAATGTGATTCCGGTGAACATCCGCGAGGGCGACCAGTTCAAGCCGGAATTCCTCGCGATCAGCCCGAACAACCGCATTCCCGCGATCATCGACCAGGCGCCTGCGGACGGCGGAGAGCCGATCCCGATGTTCGAGACCGGCGCGATCCTGATCTATCTCGCAGAGAAGACCGGGCGCTTCTTGCCAAAGGATGTGCGCGGCCGCTTCAGGGTGATCCAATGGGTGATGTGGCAGATGGGCGGGCTTGGCCCGATGCTCGGCCAGCACGGACACTTCGCGCTCTATGCGGCTGAGAAGATTCCCTATGCGATCCAGCGCTACCGCGACGAAGCTGGACGGCTCTATGCCGTGCTCGACCGTCAGCTCGGCAAGACCGACGCCTATGTCGCAGGCGATGCGTATTCCATCGCGGACATTGCGTGCTTCCCGTGGACCATGACCCACAAGGCGCAGGGCTTCAGCCTCGACGACTTTCCGAACATCAAGCGCTGGTATGCGGCGGTGCGCGCGCGGCCGGAAGTGCAGAAGGGGCTGGCGGTCGGCAAGTTTGACAAGACGCCGTTCACCGACGAGCAGCGCAAGAACATGTTCGGCAAGAGCGCGCAGCAGGCGCAGTAAACCTAACGGAGTCGTCATTGCGAGGAGCGATAGCGACGAAGCAATCCACTCTTTCTGTGTTGCTCTGGATTGCTTCGCTCCGCTCGCAATGACGAACGGAATAAAACGCACCAATAAGGAAACGCACCCATGATCGAATTCTTCTTCGACTGTTCCAGCCCGTGGACCTATCTGGCGTTCACCAACATCCAGCCGATGGCGAAGGAGCTTGGCGCGCCGATCACATGGCGGCCGATTCTGGTCGGTGGCATTTTCAACACTGTCAACAAGGCGATGTATGAAACCCGCGCCAATCCTGTTCCCGCCAAACAGGCTTACACTGCGAAGGACATGCAGGACTGGGCGCGCCTTGCGGGCATCAGGATCACCATGCCGCCGAGCGTGTTTCCGGTGAACGCAGTGAAGTCGATGCGCGGATGCATCTGGGTTCAGCAGACCGCGCCGGACAAGCTCATTCCGTTTGCGATGGCGGTGTTCGAGGCCTATTGGGGCGACGATCAGGACATTTCCAAGGACGACGTGCTGACGAAAATCTGCGAGCGCGTCGGCATCGATCCGCAAAAGTTCTTCGCAGGCATCGGTGAGCAGTCCGTCAAGGATCAGCTCAAGGCCAACACCGATGAAGCGATCGCCCGCGGTGCGTTCGGCTCGCCGACGATCTATCTCGACAAGACGGATATGTATTTCGGCAATGATCGCCTGCCATTGATCCACGCGAAGCTGATCGAGAAGAAGGCGGTGGCGTAGTTATCATGCCGCGCGCCGTCATCTGCCGCGAACTCGGTCCGCCTGAACGGCTCAGGCTGGAAGATGTCCCGCGCGGGCCGCTGGCACCGGGGCAGGTGCGGGTTGCGCTCCATGCCGCTGGGCTGAATTTTCCCGACATTCTGATGACGGCGGGCGATTATCAGCTCAAGCCGCCGCTGCCGTTCACGCCGGGCATGGAGGCGGCGGGCGAGGTGATCGAGGTTGCCGGCGTTGATGGCTTTCATCCCGGCGACAGAGTGATCGTGAAGGCACGGTTCGGTTGCTTTGCCGACGAGATCGTGGTGACGCCCGGCCAGTTGATGCCGCTGCCGCTGACATTCGACTATGCGCAGGGCGCGGCGTTTCTCGCGGCGCATGGCACGGCCTGGCATGCGCTGCGTGATCGCGCGCAGATCGAGCCCGGCGAGGTGTTGCTGGTGCACGGCGCGGGCGGCGGGGTGGGGCTCGCCGCAGTTGAACTCGGCAAGGTATTCGGCGCGACCGTGATTGCCTGTGCATCCAGCGAAGAGAAACTTGAGATGGCGCGGCAGCGCGGTGCGGATCATGCCGTGCTCTATGGCCGCGAGCCTTTCAAGGATGCCGTCAAGCGCATCACCGACGGGCGCGGCGCTGATGTGGTTTTCGATCCGGTGGGCGGGCAGATTTTTGAGGACAGTATGCGCTGCATCGCATGGGGCGCGCGCATGTTGGTGATCGGATTCACCGGCGGCATCGGTCTGGCGAAGACAAATCTGGTGCTGATCAAGGGCGCGAGCGTGCTCGGCGTGCGCGCGGGTGAAGCCGTGCGCAGGAATCCTTCGCTTGCTGCTGCGCGTCTGGCGAACCTGACGCAGCTTGCCGAAGAGCGCCGCATCAGTCCGAACATTTCGCATCGCCTGCCGCTGGAAGATTGTGCGAAGGCGATGCGCCTGTTGATGGATCGTCGCGCTATCGGGCGCGTGGTGCTGACGATGAGGTGAAATCGTTTGAGGATATTATCCGTCATTGCGAGGAGCGTAGCGACGAAGCAATCCACACTCTCGCTCCAAGGTGGATTGCTTCGCTTCGCTCGCAATGACGGTCGAACGATGCAGCAGTGTCTTATTTATACTCCCGCTCGGTCCACCACGGGAAATAGGACGGCATGTCCTTCGATACCGTCTGGGTGAATTTCGCCGGACGTTTTTCGAGGAACGACATCACGCCTTCGCGCACGTCGGCGGACTGGCCGCGCGAGTAGATACCGCGGCTGTCGACCTTGTGGGCTTCCATCGGATCGTCCGCGCCCAGCATGCGCCACATCTGCTGGCGGATCAGCGCGATCGATACCGGCGCGGCATTCTCCGCGATCTCGCGTGCGATGGCGCGGGCCGCGGGCATCAGTTCGTCCGCGGGTACGACCTTGCTGACGAGACGGCCGGCGAGGGCTTCCTGCGCCGGGAACACGCGGCCGGAATAGCACCATTCCAGCGCCTGCTGAATGCCGACAATGCGCGGCAAGAACCAGCTCGACGCCGCTTCCGGCACAATGCCGCGCCGCGCGAACACGAAGCCGAAGCGCGCATCTTCCGAAGCGATGCGGATGTCCATCGGCAATTGCATGGTGACGCCGATGCCGACCGCCGCGCCGTTGATCGCGCCGATCACCGGCTTCAGCGATTTGAAAATGCGCAGGGTGACGCGGCCGCCGCCATCGCGCACGGCCTCGTCGCTCCATTCCACCTCGCCGTTGGGACGCAGCGGCGCGCTCTTGCGGTCCGGGCGCGCTGCGCGGTCGAACGTCTTGCCGCCTTCGGAGAGGTCGGCGCCTGCGCAGAATGCACGGCCCGCACCGGTGACGATGATTGCCCGCACGTTGTCGTCGGCATCGGCCGCGTCGAACGCCGAGATCAGTTCGTCCATCATGACATGCGTGAACGCATTCATCTTGTCGGGACGATTGAGCGTGATGGTCAGGATGTTGTCCTGCACCTCATATTTGATCTGTTCGTAATTTGCCTGAGCCATCGCGGCGCGTCCTCTTCAACCTGTTCTGTCTTGTTCTGTTCTGTGTCCGCGCAGGGCGAACCGGACGCAGACCATACCGCGCCCGCCGAAGTGCTGGCAATTTGCGCAAACGGGGAGCCACTATGCGATGGACGTTTTAAACAGCGAAGCCTAGCCTCGACCGGTCAGGACGGAGATCGGGATGCGTGCAGTTCTCGAACATTGCGTGGGCCGGCAGGAAAGCTATGTCGCTGCGGATTCGCTGCTTCTTCGGGAAGGCGAAACCACCGGCGAACTATTTGTGCTGCTCGAAGGCGAGCTTGAGGTCCTGAAAGGCGACACTGTTGTTGCCGTGGTGACGGAGCCCGGCGCCGTGCTGGGCGAAATGTCGGTGCTGCTTGGCCTGCCGCACACGGCGACGGTGCGGGCATCCACGGGGTCAACCGTCTACCGGATCGACGACGGCGATGGATTCCTCCGCGAGAAGACTGAGGTCGCATTGCTCGTGGCCAAAGTGCTTGCGCAGCGGCTGAATGCCGCGACGACTTATCTCGCCGACATCAAGCGGCAATATGCCGGGCACGGCACGCATCTTGAGATGGTAGGCGAGGTGTTGGAGACCCTGGTCAACCTGCCGGGCTCGAAAGCGTCGCCGGGCTCGGATCGCCAGCCTGACCCGCGGCTATAAGCCAGGCCGGAAATTCTCCGATGTCTGTCGCGGGCCGTTGCAGCGGTGCGCCGAGATCAATGCTCTGTTCGCCTGCCGCCGAGAGCCAGAACGCGTGGCCTGCGTCGAGGTCCAGCGCGATGAACGCGGGCGGGCTTCCGAACTGATGACCGGCATTGAACACCCAGGTCTCGCCGATCCTGTCATACCACGACCCATCCTTCGTGAACGGCGACTGATGGACATGGCCCGACAGCACGATGTCCGGCCGATAGATTTCGATCCATTGCACGAGTTCGATGTCGCCCTGAAAGCGTGACCCGGCCCAGCTTGTGGGAGAATTTGCGGGCGGTGCGTGATGAACCCATATCCAGCGGCCGCGATGAGATGCGGCGGCTTTCTCAAGCTGCACGCCGATCTGCGCCTTGATGCGAGGACCATCCCACCACGGACAGACGGTGAAGAACGTGTCGCCGATGGTCAGGCTGTCGCCGTCATGGGTGATCCCGAGATTCCCGACATCGCCGATCCAGCGCGAAATCTTTTCCCCGGCGGCGTCGCGCTCATCGAGGTCATGATTGCCGGAGCACAGGATCACGCGGGCCTTGCTTGCCAGCATCTGCAGATATTTTCGCACCACCACGATCTGGGCGCGGAAGTCGACCACCGAGCCGATGTCGAGCGCGTCGCCGGCGATGATCACCACATCGAAATGCGGCGCGGCGTTCAGCACCCAGTCGAACTGCGGCAGCGAGTAGTGCAGGTCGGCGACCACGAGGCAGCGCATGACGAATCACACCCGATCCCATTCGCGCAGCTTCACAACAGCTGTCGCGACGATCCGTCCGGCAAAACAGTTGTAGCGTTAAACGAGAAACGTGCAAATCGTTGACGTGCGCAAGGGACGGGCTTTTCGCCGCAGCGTCTGCGAATTGTGCCTGTGTTGCCAATGTTTTTTGCATTCGGCGTATTGAGGAAGGCTGCTGGTGCGGACGGCGGGAATCGAACCCGCACGACGTTGCCATCGAGGGATTTTAAGTCCCTTGCGTCTACCAATTCCGCCACGTCCGCGCGGGCGGGTTGTAGCACTGCGCGGGGTGGCGCTGAAAGCCCGGTGTAGCGTTACCCGACCCTGAAAACTACCGGCAGGCGGGCACTTTGGAAGGTGCGACTGGGGGTGACCTTGTCATCTTCGGGGGCGTTGGCGAATATACTCGGACCGCTGTTCATTGCATGGACGCGCTCCGGCGATGGCCAAAGCACAAACCTGTTGCTGAATTTCATGGCAAGTGTCAGGTTTTCCGCGATAAGTACGCCATCTGAAATTCTATCGCCCACCGGTTCTCGCAAGATTCCGCACAAGCAATGTCGGTGAATCATCGGGGCCGGACGTCACGACATGAGGAAACCAGCGCATGAGCGCGACATCGCCTACCATCATCTACACGCTGACCGACGAAGCCCCGGCGCTGGCGACAGCCGCGTTCCTGCCCATCGTGCGCGCATTCACCGCGCCGGCGGGAATCGACGTGACAACCAGCGACATCTCGGTCGCGGCGCGCATCCTCGGCGAGTTTCCGGAATTCCTGACAGAAGCCCAGCGCGTGCCGGACAATCTGGCGGAGCTTGGCCGGCTGACGCTGCTGCCCGACACCAACATCATCAAGCTGCCCAACATCAGCGCCTCCGTTGCGCAGTTGAAGGCGGCCATCAGCGAATTGCAGGACAAGGGCTACAAGGTCCCCGACTACCCGGAAAATCCGAAAACGGACGACGAAAAGGCAATCCGCACGCGCTACGCCAAATGCATCGGCAGCGCGGTGAATCCGGTGCTGCGCGAGGGCAATTCCGACCGCCGCGCGCCGCTCGCGGTGAAGAACTACGCACGCAAGAATCCACACAGCATGGCCGAATGGAGTCAGGCTTCACGCTCGCACGTCTCGCACATGCATAGCGGCGACTTCTATCATGGTGAGAAGTCGATGACCCTGGACCGGGCGCGCGATGTGAAGATGGAGCTGATCACCAAAAGCGGCAAGACCATCGTTTTGAAGCCCAAGGTGTCGCTGCAGGATCGCGAGATCATCGACTCCATGTTCATGAGCAAGAAGGCGCTGCTCGAGTTCTATGAAAAGGAGATCGAGGACGCCTACAAGACCGGCGTGATGTTCTCGCTGCACGTGAAGGCCACCATGATGAAGGTGTCGCACCCCATCGTGTTCGGCCATTGCGTTCGGATCTTCTATCGCGAGGCTTTCGAGAAACACGAACAACTGCTGAAGGAGCTCGGCGTCAACGTCAACAACGGCATGGTCGATCTTTACAACAAGATCGCGACCCTGCCGCAGAGCCAGCAGGACGAGATCCGGCGCGACCTCCATGCCTGCCATGAGCACCGGCCTGAACTGGCGATGGTCGACTCGGCCAAGGGCATCACCAATTTCCACTCGCCCAACGACATCATCGTGGATGCGTCCATGCCGGCCATGATCCGCAACGGCGGCAAGATGTGGGGCGCCGATGGCCGCCTCAAGGACGTCAAGGCGGTGATGCCGGAAAGCACCTTCGCGCGCATCTATCAGGAGATGATCAACTTCTGTAAGTGGCACGGCAATTTCGATCCGAAGACCATGGGCACCGTGCCGAATGTCGGCCTGATGGCACAGCAGGCCGAGGAATACGGCTCGCATGACAAGACCTTCGAAATTCCGGAGGACGGCGTTGCCAACATCACTGATCTGGCCACCGGCGAAGTGCTCCTGAGCGAGGAGGTCGAGCAGGGCGACATCTGGCGCATGTGCCAGGTCAAGGATGCCGCTGTCCGCGACTGGGTGAAGCTGGCGGTCAACCGCGCCCGTCACTCGGGAATGCCGGTGCTGTTCTGGCTGGACCCTTATCGCCCGCATGAGGCGCAGCTCATCACCAAGGTGAAGATGTATCTGCACGAGCACGACATCACCGGCCTCGATATACAGATCATGAGTCAGGTGCGCGCGATGCGTTACACGCTGGAGCGCGTGGTGCGTGGTCTCGATACCATCAGCGCCACCGGCAACATCCTGCGCGATTATCTGACGGACCTCTTTCCCATCATGGAGCTGGGCACCTCGGCCAAGATGCTGTCCATCGTGCCGCTGATGGCGGGCGGCGGCATGTATGAAACGGGCGCAGGCGGCTCGGCACCGAAACATGTGCAGCAGCTTGTGGAGGAAAATCACCTGCGCTGGGATTCGCTCGGCGAATTTCTGGCGCTTGCCGTCTCGCTCGAAGATCTCGGCATCAAGACCAACAATCCAAAAGCCAAGCTGCTGGCAAAGACGCTCGATGCGGCCACCGGCAAGCTGCTGGACAACAAGAAGTCGCCGTCGCCGCGCACCGGCGAACTGGATAACCGCGGCAGCCAGTTCTATCTGGCGATGTATTGGGCGCAGGAGCTGGCGGCGCAGACCGAAGACCCGGAGTTGCAGGCGAAGTTCAAGGGACTGGCCGAAGCGCTCGCCCGCAGCGAAGAGCAGATTATCGGTGAACTCGCCGCCGTTCAGGGCCAGCCTGCGGATATTGGCGGTTACTATCTTCCCGATGCAGCGAAGTGCGCGTCCGTGATGCGTCCGAGCAAGACGCTGAACGCCGCGCTGACGCAGGTGTAGCCACAGGCGCATTTGCATTCTGTCTCCCGGGCTGCGGTGCGGCCCGGGTGGTTGCATTTGGCTAACCATTTCGAGAATTGCCGATACACGCAATACGCGAAAATTGTCCCCCGGCAACCTCTCGGCAACCAGAGCGGCGTACCATCCCCGATTAGTCAGGTGGGTGTTATGCTTGGATTGTTGCGGAATACGCAGGAGCCGACCAGAACGGTCGACGCACTTCAGCCTGGCGCCAGCGGGGACCGCGGTCTTCCGCCGGCAGGGACGGAGACGGAAATCGAGCGTCTGCGCGGGGTGATCGCGCAATTGATGCATACAGCGGCTCACGATCCGCTCACCGGCCTGCTCACGCGCGGCCTGCTGCTCGAACGGCTCCAGAACGAACTCGCCCGCGAAGCCGCCGATGATGCCCGGATCGCGGTTCTGTTTGTCGATCTCGACAATTTCAAGCTCGTCAACGACTCGCTCGGCCATGGCAGCGGTGACGAGGTCCTGTCAGAAATGGCAAGGCGTATCGTTGGCTGTATCGGACCGCAGGATATTGCGAGCCGGTTTGGCGGCGATGAAGTCGTAGTTCTTCACCCACACGCGATTGACGGCTCCGGCGAAGCGCTGGGCCAGCGCATTCTTGCGGCCTTGGCCGACCCGATCTTTATTTCCGGAAAAGAAGTCGTGGTGACGGCAAGCGTCGGGATTGCGCTCTGCAAGCCCGGCGTGAAATCCGCCGAGCAGTTGCTGCGCGAGGCGGACACGGCGCTTTATGCGGCCAAGGACCGGGGCCGGGCCAGACTGGTGGAGTTCAACGACGAGCTTCACACCCGCGTGGAGAAACGGCTGCAGATCGAGTCGGATTTGCGCGCGGCGCTGCGGAAATCGCAGTTCTTTGTCGAGTATCAGCCGCAGGTCCGCCTGAAGGATGGTTGTGTGGTCGGAGTCGAGGCGCTGGTCCGCTGGCGGCATCCGGTGCATGGCGTCGTTGCGCCCGGCGAATTCATTCCCGTTGCCGAGGATTGCGGGCTTATCGTTCCGATCGGACGGCAGGTGCTGCTGGAATCGTGCCGTCAGTTGTCCGAATGGATGCAGGCGATGCCGGGCCGGCCGCTGGCCATCACGGTGAACGTCTCGCCGCGCCAGATTACCGAGCCGGCGTTTTTCACGGAGCTTCGCCAGATCCTCGCGGAGACGGGCATCGATCCGGCCTCGCTCTGTCTGGAGATCACCGAAAGCGTGATGATGAGCGCCACGGAGGAAGTCGTCCGGGTTCTCAATCAGGTCAAGGCGCTTGGCGCTTACATCGCGATCGACGACTTCGGCACCGAACACTCGTCGCTGTCCCGCCTTCGCGACATGCCTGCCGAGGTGTTGAAGATCGACCGGAGTTTCATTGACGGCCTAAGCAGCGAGCCGGGCGACACGGCGATCGTGTCGTCAATCCTGAGTCTGGCCTATGCAATGGGCAAGCACACCATCGCCGAAGGGGTGGAAACCCGCGAGCAGGCCGCGATGCTGCTTCGCATGGGCTGCGAAGTGGCCCAGGGTTATTTCTTTTCGCGTCCGGTCGCCGCCGAGCGGATCGGGCCGATGCTGAGCAGGGCGCTGTGGGAGCCTCGCTCGGCGCGCGCGCTTCACAGCGCGCATGCAACGGAAGGATTGGCCCGGCGCGGCCATCGCTATTTCATCGACGAGTTTCTCGATCACATCGGCGCCCCGATGGGAACCAAGGCGGGGCCATGATGTCCTTCATTGTCGGCATCAGCAATCTGCTGATCGGGCTGGCCTACGCGGGCCTCGGGCTGTTGTCGGCATGGGAGACCATCAGTCTGCATCGTTATCGCGGCTGGTCCCGTTTCGGAATCGGTTTTGCGCTGATGGCCGCGAGCTGCGGGCCGCACCATCTGGTGCATGGCTGGCACGTTCTTCAGGGCGCGAGCGTGTCGTGGCCGATGCTGGCCGTCACGCTGATCGGGCTGCCGGCCGGACTAACATTCGTATACCTGCGTTTCGAGACTGTGTGGGGCGGGCAGGGTGATCGCAGCCTGACTGTTTCGCCGCAATGGGTGGTGCTGCTGGTCGGCATCCTGACGCTTGTGGCGGGCTGGCTGTCAGCGTGGACTTTTGTGGAGTCGCCCGACTTCAGCTCTCCGTTTCAGTTCCTGTGCAGGTCGTCCGGCGCGGCATCAGACGCGACGTCACTGTGGGGCGGGATTGATGTCGCCTCTCTCGATTTCGCGGCCAACGTGTTTGTGACCATCACTTACGGAATGGTCGGCTGGTATCTGGCCGATCATCAGGCGCGCCGTTATCTGACCGAAGGTGCGTGGTCGCTGTCGGGGATCGCGCTGTCGGGCGTGTTCTTCACCTGTGCCCAGATGCATTTCGTCAATGCCGTTACGCCGGGCGACAGCCTGAGGCTGGCTGTGGACCTGATCGGTATTCCGGCATCGGTTTACTTCCTGTGGATCGTCAAACAGGTTCACAGCGATTCTGTGCTGGACTGGAATCGCCGTCCGCTGGTGGGCACGGCAGGGCTGCCGGCCCGCCGCTCGCCGTGGAGCGCGGATAGTTCTGCCGATCGGGCTTAAGCGCCCGCTCTCTTTCAGAATGACCTGAGTATACGGGCGGATGTCATTGCAGCAGACGTCCGGGCAGTGTAGGCAGACCCGCGAATATCGGCGGCCGGCGGCAGAATCTTCGCGTCCTCCGAAGACAATGTTGCCGGGATATGACCGTGTTTTTCAGAACCGCCGGATGCGCCGCACTTGTTGCCGCGGCGATGCTTCACGCAAATGCCTCTTTCGCGCAGGGGAGCGACGCATCCTGGCCAGCCGCGCTGATCTGTCAGGCAAGCGTTCAATCCTATTTCAATCTGCCGCAGCCGCCGCGACAGATCGATGAAAGTTTTGGCTGGCTCATTTTCAAGAGCGCGCTCGGCGGAGTTTATGACTGCAAGGTGTGGGGCAGCTCCGTTTCGCTGAAATGGAAAAGCCATAACGGCACCATGAGCAACAGCAGGACGCAGGTCGATGCAGCCGGTCCTGTGCTGACCGTTCGCCCCGGTGGCACGGGTCAATGGCGATTTCGCCGCGTTGCGGACGGATATGGTTTGTTAAACGGGGGCAAGGCCCGTTAAATAAGCGCCAGAATCTTCCCAAAGCCGAAGGACGGACCATGGTGGACAAGCAGGCCCTGCGCGAGGAAACCGAGCGGCTGGTGCGCGAGGCGATGGAGCGCAAGGCTCTTGTCATCAAGCAGGGCAATACGCGTTTCGATGCCACCTGCGGCAAGTGCGGCAAGGCCAATCGCGTTTTGGCGGAGAAGGGCACCAAGCGGGCCACATTCACCTGCAAGGAATGCGGCCACAAGCAGGAAACGCTGTAAGTCGCCTCCCGCCGTTCCCGCCACCACAAATTCAACACGAAGACCCGTAACACGAGACCGATGCGACTGATACGGATGACCGAAGCCGTGGGCGGCAAATGGATGAAGCGGCAGATCGGCGGCGGTCTGCGTTTCGCCGTTCGTTGCTCGATGGCAGGCGCGATGGCTGTCGGTCTTGGTGCCTGCGCCAGCGGCGGCGACTCGGGGTTCGGATCGAGCGTGTTCGTCGATCCCTCCAAATACGATCTTTATAACTGCCAGCAGCTTGCCACCGCGCGCAAGATCACCAATGACCGGGTGATCGAGCTTGAAGGCTTGATGGCGAAGGCCGAGACCGGCGCCGGCGGAACGCTGGTGTCGGGTCTTGCGTACCAGACGGACTACCGCTCCCAGCGTGCGCAACGCGATGCCATCGACGAGAAGATCGTGCGCAACAATTGCAGCGCCGAACTTGCCGCGCCGGCAACTCCTTCCGCGCCATCGGGCAAGCGACGCCGCTAGGCTTTCCAGTCGTAGATCCAGTCCTGCCGCGACAGGAGGCGCGATCCGCCCAGCACGCGGATGACCTGATCGCGCGCGAAGCGGACCGGACCGCTCAGGTGATAGGTCTGGCCGTTCTTGCGCGCGGTGCGCTGAACACGCGCGACACGGGAGGCGCGTAGGCTTGCATATTTCGCAAATGCCTCCGTTGGATTGGTGCGCGATGCGTCGAGGCATTTGGCGATCACCGCGGCATCCTCGATCGCCATGCCCGCACCCTGCGCGGCGAACGGCAGCATGGCATGGGACGCATCGCCGAGCAGCGCAATGGGTCCCTTGTTCCAGACGCCGCCATCGCGCATGGCGAACAACGCCCATTTCCGCCAGCTATCGACAGCGCCGATCATCATGCGCGCCGCAATCGGCCAGTGCGGATCGGTAAAATGATTGGCGATCTCGACCACATCGCCCGGTTCGCTCCAGCCCGGCCTGTTCCATTTTCCGGAAACGACCGCGACTATGTTGATGCGCTTGCCGCCCGACATCGGGTAGGCGACGAGATGCGCGTTCGCGCCCATCCACAGTTGCACGCGCTGCGTCATGAAGCCGCGTGGCAGTTGCGAGGCATCGACAGTGCCGCGCCAGGCGATGCTGCCGGTGAACTGCGGCTGTGCATCCGGGAAAATCTGGTGGCGGACGCTGGACCAGACGCCGTCCGCGCCGATCAGCGCCAGCGCGGGCTCCTGCTGCCGTTCGCTGACGCGGCGCTGAACCACGGTGACGCCTTTGGGATAGACCGCGACATCCTCGAACTGCGCGCCGAGCCGCAGGTCGATATCGGGATGACTGGTCACGCGCGCCAGCAGTGCGGATTGCAGATCGGCGCGGCGGGCGATCCAGTAGGGCGCGCCATAACGCAGCGCCGCCGCTTCGCCGAGGGGTACGCGGCCGATCTCCTTGCCGGTGCGCGCTGTCATGATGCTGATCGAGTCCGGCGCGATGACATGCGGCGCGAGCAGCGGCTCGAGGCCGAGTTCGATCAGGATGCGGCTGGCATTGGGCGACAGTTGCAGCCCGGCGCCGGCTTCCTCGAGCTTTGCAGCTCGCTCAAGCACGATGACGCGAAAGCCGCGCGCGGCGAGCGCCAGCGCGGTGGTCAGTCCGCCAATACCCGCACCAGCGACAACGATGGTGCGCGAATCAGCCACAGTCCTGTCAGGCGACTTTGTCTTTCACGACGCATTCGGGAGGGCGCGCCTGTCCGGCGGCGAGGTCCTTGGCGTAGCGGTACAGCGTCGAGCAATACGGGCAGATGATCTCGTTGTCGTCGCCGAGGTCGAGGAACACATGCGGATGATCGAACGGGGGATTGGCACCCACGCACATGAACTCGCGCGATCCGATTTCGATGATGGCCACGCCCGCATCGTTATGAAAGTGAGGGACGACGTGATCCGCCATAGTAGTTCTACCCCAATCCTGGTCTTCTGCGTCGTTTGCCCATAACCCGGCCCACAGCGGCGACGCAGCCGCTGCTTTGCAGCATACCGAGCGATACACTAAATTCCTAGATCGCGGCGCTGGATTCGTCCATTCGCCCCTGAAGTCAGCGTGTGAATTCGACACAATCCTGCCGCCTTGGGAAAGCCCTCCTTTCGGAGGGGAGGTTGTGTCCGAAAAACGGCGCACCATGTCATTGCAAAGTCATGAATTCGGGACCTTGTGGCCCGCTGAAAGGTTTTCTTTGCATGAAATCGACCCGGCGCATCGGTTTGACGCTCATGGGGGCCGTCGCGTCTGCGGCGGTATTCGCCGTGCTGTGGCCGCATGCCCGCGACGCCGGGGCGCTTCTGCTGGCGCAGGACGACCCCGTGGCGCTCTCGGATAGCCGGATCAATTCCGCCTTGCGAACAAACAGCGACGCACTCGGACAGGGCGCCGAACAGGCGCTCGATGTCGGGGATGCCGATCTGGCGCAAAGCTTCGTGGAGCTGGCGCGGGACAAGGGCGCGGCGCTGCCGGGCGGCGTGGCCGGGCGCGTGGATGCAGCCGTCGCGGATGAGAATTCAACCGCCAGCGTGGCGAAGCGTTTTGCCACCGGTCTTGTGACGGGCGAAGCGGATGACGTCGCCTCCCTGTCCGGTACTGTCGCGGGCGACCTGTTCGTGTTCGGCGACATCCGCGATGTGGTGCGTGAAGGCAAACGGCTGGCGATGGGCGAGAACGCCGATCAGCTGGTGCTTGGTCTTGCAAGCGCCGGTCTTGTGGTGACCGCTGCCACCTACATGTCTGCCGGTGGCGCGACGCCGGTGCGTGCCGGATTGTCGATGGTGAAGGATGCGCGCAAGGTTGGACGGTTAGGTGCGGGCCTCACCGAATGGGCGGGCCGCTCGGCGCGCGGCGTGGTCGATGCGCCGATGCTGCAGAAGGCTGTTGCCGACGCTTCGCTCGCGCGGCCTGGCCAGACCATCAGCGCGATGAAGGCGGCATTCAAGGCAGAGAAAGCCGGTGCGCTGGTGCGGCTTGCGAAGGATGTCGGCCGCGTCGGTGAGAAGGCCGGCACCAAGGGCGCGCTCGATGTGCTGCGCATCGCGGACGGGCCGAAGGATGTCGCGCGTGCCGCGCGGCTTGCGGAATCCAAGGGCAGCCAGACCCGTGCCATCGTGAAGATTCTCGGGCGCGGCGCACTGCTGCTGACCGCCGGTGCATTCAATCTCGCATGGTGGGTGTTCGCCGCATTGCTGGTGCTGTTCGGTTTCGTCACTTCGATCAAGGCCACGACCGAACGCCTCACGCTGGCGTGGATTCAGCGCTCGAAACTCAAACGCGTGCGGCGTGAACTTGCGGCTGCGCAAGTGCAAATTGCCGCATAGCTTCGTCATTGCGAGCGAAGCGAAGCAATCCATTCTTTGGATCAACAAAGAAGGGCATGGATTGCTTCGTCGCCATGGCGCGTCGAAGGCGCGCGTGAACGCGCTAATGGCTCCCCGCAATGACGGCAGGCTGGTTTTCAGGCCACTGGTCTTGTGTGTCTCATCGGGGTAAAGTTTGTTTCCTGCCCTCCGCTAAAATCATCCTCAATAAATGGACGACAAGATGCCGAGTTTTCACAACGGCTCCGTTGAGCTTTCGTATCTCGATGAAGGCGAGGGCGATCCGATCGTTCTCGTGCATGGATTTGCATCGAGCAAGAATGTGAACTGGGCGTATCCGGGCTGGGTCTCGACGCTGACGAAGGCCGGGCGGCGCGTCATTGCGCTCGACCTGCGCGGCCATGGCGAGTCCACCAAGCTGTATGACTCCGAGGATTATCACATCGGCACAATGGCCGGTGACGTGCGCTCACTGATGGATCATCTGAGCATCGAACGCGCCGACATGATGGGCTACTCGATGGGCGGACGCATCACGGCTTATCTCGGACAGCGCAACCCGGAGCGTCTGCGCAACGCAATTCTCGGCGGTATCGGCATGGGCCTGATCGAAGGCGGCGGGCCGGGCGAGAATGTCGCGGCCGCGCTGGAAGCGGCATCGCTCGATGACGTGACCGATCCTGTCGGGCGCACGTTCCGGGCGTTTGCAGATCAGACCCGCTCGGATCGCAGGGCGCTTGCGGCATGTCTGCGCGGCTCGCGGCGGCTGATGACACGCGAGGAAGCGGCGGCAATTGCCGTCCCGACGTTGATCGCGGTCGGTACAACCGACGACATTGCAGGCTCCGCGCAGCGCCTTTCAGAGGTCATTCCCGGGTCGCAAGTGCTTGATATTCCAAACCGCGACCATATGCGCGCGGTCGGCGACAAGGTTTACAAGGAGGGTGTCCTGGAGTTCCTTGGTCAGCATACCTGACGCCGAGTGCCGTAGATAAATATTCTACGGTGATGGGAGAACATTATTCCTGCGTCAACCTTGCCGGATGTTGTGGCCTTCCAACAACCCATTATGTGGTAAGATATCCTCAACGCCATCAGCCGGACTGTTCCCATGGTGAAGCATCATCTCGATACGAAGGCGGCCCTTTCGACCGTCGATCCTGTCTGGACCCGTATTCGCGACGAGGCTGAGGCCATCGTGCAGCGCGAGCCCGAGCTTGCGACCTTCATCTATTCCAGCGTGCTGCATCACGACCGTCTTGAAGACGCGGTGGTGCACCGCATTGCCGAGCGTCTCGATCATTCGGCGTTGTCGGGCGACCTGATCCGTCAGGCCTACAACGACGCGCTTGAAGCCGATCCCGATCTTGGCAACGCTTTCCGCGCTGATCTTGTTGCGGTCTATGACCGCGATCCCGCCGTGTCGCGCTTTATCGACGCGCTGCTCTACTTCAAGGGCTTCCATGCCATTCAGGCGCACCGGCTTGCGCACTGGCTCTACAAGAACGGCCGCAAGGATTTCGCCTATTACATCCAGAGCCGCTCGTCCGCCGAATTCCAGACCGACATCAATCCCGCGGCGCGGATCGGCCGCGGCATCTTCCTCGACCATGCCACCGGCTTCGTCGTTGGCGAGACCGCGGTGATCGAAGACGATGTGTCGATCCTGCATGGTGTGACGCTCGGCGGCACCGGCAAGGAAAACGAGGACCGGCATCCGAAGATTCGTCACGGCGTCATGCTTGGCGCGGGCGCAAAAATTCTGGGCAACATCGAAGTCGGCCACTGCGCGCGCGTGGCGTCGGGCTCGGTCGTGCTGAAAGACGTGCCGAACAATGTCACGGTCGCGGGTGTGCCGGCGAAGATCGTCGGCGAGGCGGGCTGCTCCGAGCCGTCGCGCACCATGAACCAGATGCTCAACGCTCTCGGCACCTGAACAATCTGACTGCCCGGACGGCGCGACCTGTCCCGCCGTGAGTGTGCATTTTAAGAAATGTTGCGAACTCGAACGCCACCGCACTAGCGGTCCGCGCCGTATCGTTTTAAAGCTGTCGCCAACAATCATTGTTCAGTTGGAGAAACGCCCGTGGACGTTACAGAAGTCAGGAAACTCGACGCTTATCTGAAGCGCCTGTTCGGCAATCCGAAAATCCGCGTCGTGCCGCGTCCGAAAAAGGACGACTCGGCCGAAGTCTATATCGGTGAGGAATTCATCGGCGTTCTGTTCGTCGATGATGAAGACGATGATCGGTCCTTCCAGTTCCAGATGGCGATCCTCGAAACGGACATCGAGGAAGAGGTCTGATCGGCTCTACCGTGTCGTGTCCGGGATAATATCCTGGACACGACATTTCCGGCTCAGGGATTACAGAGCAGATGCAAGGCCTGATTGATTTCTGTGTCAGGCAATTCCCTCTATTGGCTTTCGCTATCGTCGGAATTGGCTTGCTTCTCTTTTTTTATTCTCTGTTACTGAAATCTTCGGTTTTTCGGTATTTTAGAACGGCAGCTATTTTATTTTTTCTTTTATACGGGACCGGCTTGCTAGCCCTCCAGAGTTACAATGATGTTTCAATAAGCCACCCCGGTTTCGTCATGAAATTTCTACTTATGGCGTCGCTCGGAATTCCTATTTGGGCTTCAGCTTTCGTAGAACTAAGAGGCTTTAGTACCTTTGATTTGCGTCAGCCACACCAACCCAGTTGGCTATCGCTAGTTTGGATTATCATCCTCACCATTTATGCGACTTTGTATTTTACCCTTTTTAGCACTGGTAGATTCTAATCTTACCCGTGTGGCCTGCGCATCCGGGCAATGATCTGATCCATCGCTCCCGCCACGTCCCGCCATTTCGTCAGCCAGTCGCGCGGAAATCTGAATGTGAGGTCCGCGCCTTCGATCCGCCGTTCGCTGAGGCACATGCCCGGCGTTTTCGCGTCGCGCGTGCAGCGCGCGATGATCTGCGGCGAGGAGGCATAGACCAGATCTTCGTTCGTATAGGGCGTGTTGTCGCGGAACGGGCGGATGCTCAGTCCGTCTTCAATGCGTCCTGCGTTCGGGTCGAGATAGCGCGGATAGATCGTCCGTGTGCGCTCGTCCGGCGAGACAGCATCGTGATGTGCCGCGATCGACAGGAAGATGCGGTCGATCTCCGGCAGGTTTTCCTCCACCGTTTCCGCGCTGACTGGACGCCGCGCCTCGGGCGCCTCGAGCGATGGATAGACAAGGCCGAGATCGACGCGCTCCTGCGGACCTGTGCGCTTCTGCAGCTTCACGCGGATTGCCTTGGTCGGCACATTGAACAGCGTGCCGCCGATGGAAATCGGCAGGCGATCCGGATCGCCGGCTTTCTCGACACCCCAGGTCGGCCACAATAGATACGCCACCGCCGCGACCGCGCATGCGCCAATCGCGCCCATCACCAGAAAAGGCACGACATGGCTGCGTCGGGCAGAGCGCGCGGGAGCAGGGCGGGACGAGGTGGACGAAAACAGAGCCATGACCGGAAGACAGACCATTCGGGGACAGGCCACCGGATGCGGGGCCGAATCGGAGCGGATTATGCCATGCGCAGGCGTCTTTCCGGCGGTTCCCGGTGACTGGCGCGTCACCGGAGCCATGCGCGCGAAGCCGGTCGAAGCCGCCGTGTTAACCTTTCTTTAAGGATAAAGTGGCGGGCGCGGCAGCATTTTGCGATGCCTAGGGCAGGCCGCCGCGCGCGGTCTCCGAGTGGTCGCCTGCGTTGGACGTGTCAGATGTCGCCCGAAGCGTTGAATTCCTTCTTTGCTCTTTTCATCGGATTTGCCGTCGCGGGCGCGCTCAACAGCGGCTTCCAAGCGCTGATGGAAAAGCCGCCCGGCTTCGGATTGCTGATGCAGGATGCGACGTCGAAGGCATTCGCCGCCGTGCCGTTTCTGGTGTTCGCAGCGCCCTTCATCATCATGCGCAACACCATCCGTGGCCGCATGATCGAAGGCCGCCGGGTTCAGTTCGTCGCCGCGGCCACCGTCATCGCCGGATTCTGGAGCATGATGTCCGGGACCTTCGTGCTGATGGTTCTGGAACGCGCCGGCATCCTCGTCTGATCTCTTCGTCCGATCCTCTCGCCAGAGCCGGTTTATTCGTGGCATGGTCGCCGCAGAAGGAGACCATGAATGGCGATCTACGAACTTGACGGAAAATCCCCGCAACTTCCCGCAGACGGACAATACTTCATCGCTGAAACCGCGACGGTGATCGGCAATGTGCGCCTGAAAACCAATGCGAGCGTCTGGTTCGGATCGGTACTGCGCGGCGATAACGAGCTGATCGAGATCGGCGAGGGTTCGAACGTGCAGGACAACTGCACCTTTCACACCGATCCGGGATTTCCGCTGACCATCGGCATCAACTGCACCATCGGCCACAATGTTATTTTGCACGGCTGCACCATCGAGGATGGCGCGCTGATCGGCATGGGCGCGATCATCATGAATGGCGCGCGGATCGGCAAGGGCTGCATCGTCGGTGCGGGATCTGTCATCACTGAAGGCAAGACGTTCGAGGATCGCTCGCTCGTGATCGGCGCGCCGGCTCGCGTGATCAAGACGCTGACGCCGGAGCAGGTCACCGCCATGACCTATGGCGCGGCGCATTACGTTCACAACGGCAAGCGCTTCAAGGCAGGCCTTAAGAAGATCGGCTGAGCGCAGGCCCGCGATCCCGAATCTTTTCGCTGGCGGCAGGGATGTTTTATTTCAAGCCCTGCCGCAGGTTTTTTAGCCGCTGAATTGCAAGCAATCGTGTATTGACGCCGGCGCGCAGCCGTGGCCCATCGCGCTTTCTCACGACGCGCCTCGGCTCGCGGATGGATATTGCCCGCCTGTTGCCGCAGACGCTTCAAAAAAATCATTATGACCAAAGGAGATATCATGGCGCAGAAGACCGCTGCCAACTGGATTGGCGATGTCATCAGTGCCCTCGTGGTGCTGGCGCTGCTGGCCGACGCAGGAGTTCAACTGTTCGCTCCGCATCTGTTGAAAGAGCCGATGGACGCCACGGGATTCCCGATGAGCCTCGCCGTCCCGCTCGGGATCGTCATGCTCGTTTGCGGTGTTCTCTACGCGATCCCGCGGACGGTCTATCTCGGCGCGATCCTCACCACGGCATTTCTCGGCGGCGCGATCTGCGCCCACTTCCGGCTTGGTGAACTTGGATCGCCGCCGCAGCTTATTTGCCTGCTGCTCGGTGTCATGACCTGGGGCGGCCTTTACCTACGCGATCCGCGGCTGCGTGAGCTGCTGCCGCTGACATTGCCGCGATAACTCATTCCGGTTTCGCGATTTCAGAACCTGAAAATAGAAAGCCCCGCTGCAGCGGGGCTTTTGTTTTGATCCGCTGTCAGCGGCCCATCGCGCTTTGAACGCTTGGCGCAATGGATTTTGCCAGCATCTGATAGCCTTCGGGTGTCAGGTGAACCCCATCCGGCTGCTTCGGCAGCCCGGAGAGCATGCTGTTGCCGAGCATCACAACCGGAATGCCGCGCGCACTCAGCCGGCTCTGGATCTCCGAAGTGCGATCCGTGGTGCCCTTGCGCCGGTCGTTGCCGCCGGGTTGCAGGATGACAACGCTGGTGCCGTTGGGCACGGCACGATCAAGCCGCCGCAACATGCCCTCGGTGGTATCGCCATTGATGCCGGCATTGATGACGCGAACCGATTTGCCGCTGGCCTGCAGGATCGCCTGAAGCTGGGCCGGATAGGCCTGATTGCGGGCGACGCCCTTGCCGTAGGTGTTGCTCGCACCGAGAGCGACAATGGTTGCGGCTTCAGCCAATGCGAGTCCGAAGCCCAGCGCGGCCGCTGTGAGAAGGGTTGTTGCAAGTGTTCTTGACCAGTGGTTCTTGAAAATCATTTCCACCTCTATGCCTTCCGGAATCAAAAATGCGGGACGCATATATCCCGCATGGATGATGCAGCAGAAGCCGGAGATTGTCAGCGATCATCAAAAAAAGTTGCGGCCGAGCTTTGGGGGAAGCTCGGCCGCGCACGAACCGGTCTGGGACGGGGAGGGGTGGGGATACGACCGGGTCGTGTGTTCCTATCTCTTCAAGTATCCATTTTTGAGCATGGCGTTTCGGCCATGCCCTAAATCTCAGCGTGAACTTGCGGTGGCGACAGCGGGACGCGAGTCTCCCAGCGACACCCATGTATTCGGATCGTTCTGCGACTGCCGCTTCACGAAGCGATAGCCGGTGTCGGTCCAGGCAACGACGTCCTCGTTCTGGTTGTCGAGGATGAATTCGCCCTTGTCGGACTTCACGGTCAGCACCGCGTGGCCTTCGCCCTTCTTGTCGCGCACCACCGTGATCAGCAGCGCTTCGCGCGGCCATCCGGCATCGATCAGCATCTTGCGCTTCAAGAGGACATAGTCCTCGCAGTCGCCATAGCCGTCGGTCGGATACGACCACTTCTCGATGACGCCCCAGTGATCCATGTCGGTCATCGGCTTGATGGTCTCGTTGACCCAGCGATTGACCCGCAACAGATCCTTCCATGCGGCCTGCGTCATCACGATGTCGCGGGCCTGCGTTGCGCCGACCCGGCAATCGCGCGGGCTGTCGGCACAGAATTCCACCCAGCCGATCGGTGCGCGTGTCGCGTCGCCGAGGCTCGCATAAAGAACGCGTTCATTCGCGGCCTGCGCCGCAATCGTCATTCCGAAAAGGCTGGCGGCAATCGCCAGTCCAACTCCCCGTCCACGAATTGAAAACATTGTGGCCCCCGTTTTTCTTGTTGGGACCACTTTTCACACAAAGGATTTGCACCGCCGCTAAGTCGTCAAAGTATAATTGAGACGAATACAAGTAAAAGACGCAGCGAATTCGATCTATACTTGAATAAAATACGCATAAAATTTGAAATAACGGGATTTGATTCAACTTTTATCTATTGTCTCGCAGGCGGCTGATTTGATTGATGTTTTTGATGACAGCCAAGTGCCGGACAGGGCGGTGAATCCGCCCGCGGAAAAGCTTCAGGGCGACACCCGGAGATGGGTATCGCCCTGATCGGCCTGAAAAATCAGAAACTGGTAACCGCGGCGCTTTACTGCGCGCTTACGTTATCTTCGACAGTCTCGGGAAGCTGCGCGTGAACGAACTCGATCGCGAAGCCTTCTTCGAGGTGACGGACCACGCGAGCCTGCACGCGGCCGAGGGTGACCGGTTCGCCGACTAGCGGTTTGATCTCCGCGGCAAGGGCGGCGCCGGACAGCGAAAGATCCATGATCCGGCAGGCCATGGCGCGGCCATCGTCGAATTTGAGGATCGACATCGGATTGCGCGGCACGATGCGGTCGTGGCGGCGGTCTTCCGGCAGATTGAGGATCTGGCGGTTGGCCAGCCAGGTGAGCTGGGCGGCGAGCTTGTCGCGCTTGCGCGGTGTCGCGCCGACCGTCATGGCAAAGCCGTTGTCGAGCAGGCGCGTGATCTTGCCTTCGACACGGCCGATATGATCGAGATAGGCCACCACGCGCTCACCGACATTGCCGATGCCGGGCGCCAGCATGGCGAGGCCGCCGGGAGACATATTGATGACCTGGCATGGGAATTCACGCCGGTCCGACAGCATATAGCGGCCGAGCAGGTGAACCTTCACGCGCTGAAAGCGCCGACGCTCTTGAGCGGATGGTCGGATCGATTGTTTTTGTGCCAACGCCATCATCACACCGGTTGACCGGTCTTCGGTATGATGAACCTTACGGCCCTCAGGGTTAACGAGCCGTTAGTTATAATGGAACCGCGCTCTCTTAACGCAGCCCCTCATAGACGGTGAGGCCACGGATCAGCGACCACTTGCGCAGCGCGCGGGCACGGCCGCGGTCCTGCTCCAGATGACGCCATGAGGTCAGGCTGAAGTCCGTCAGGTTGCCGTAGGCATGGACGCCGTCGAGAGCGGTGAGGGGCGCGAGCAGTCCTGTCATGCTGACGGGGCTGTGGGAGCGTGCGCTGAACGGCAGCAGCAGCAGTTCAAGATGGAATCGCCCGCCGTCCGGCGTGAAAGCGGTGAGGCCGGCCACGGTGGGCTGGTTTTCTTCCGAGACGATCCCGAGAATATCCGCGATGTCATCCTGATCGCCGCCGCTGAACAGGCTGATGAAACTCCTGCCCTTGAGATCGGCGCCGAGCAGGGCGCACATCCGGGTTCCTGCCACCCGAAATGGGTAACCGGCAGCCGGATCGCAGGACAGGACAAAGATGTCGCCGAGCAGGTGCCGGACCTGCTCGGGTTCCAGGTCGCTGCGCTCCGGGGCGAGAGCGCCCGCGCGCTTCCTGTCCCAGTAGGCGTAAAATTCCTGGTTCGCCGGATGCTTCATACTCAACCCCGCCCCGCGGAAGACGACGGCGGGACAGATTTGTCCCGCTTTCGGGCACCGCGAGGCCCCTTTCTGTTTGTGCGGGACTTGAAGTGCAGCGTCTATGCCGAAGCGGGGATTTGACGTTTCCGAAGCCGGGTTTGCGTTGTTAAGATTAATTTAACTATGAGCTTCGTGGATCTACGTAGGGCGGGTAGTGTCCCGTCACTCCAAGTTGCCGGTCTTCTCCAGGGACCGGTTGGCTAAGAACTCAAGTTGAAGACAGGCGGCGGAAAACGATCTGGTCATTGCGCGGGAGGGGTGGGGATACCCGGGACCGTGCGAAAAGACCGGCAAAGAACCAGCAAAGACCAAGGGAGGGCCTTCAAGCCCTCCCTTTTCTTTTGTCCATCCCTGTTCCCGCGCTTGCACCGCACCGCGAAAGCCGCCTATCTCAAGAGGACCGCCCGCTTTTCGGACCTGTGCGACCTTGGACTCTCCTGAATCCCCCCGCGAACCGATCCTGACCATTCCGTTCGCGATGACCGCGGTCATTGTCGTGATGGCCGCCATCCATGGCCTGCGAGCCCTGTTGCCGATCGCGACCGATCAGGAAGTGATCTGGACCTTCGGCTTTGTGCCCGCTCGGTACGATGCCTCGGTGCTGGCGGGAAAATTTCCGGGCGGGGTCGGCGCGGAAATCTGGACCTTCCTGACCTACGCATTCCTCCATGCGGACATCACCCACATTGCCTTCAACATGCTGTGGATGCTGCCATTTGGCAGCGCGGTCGCACGCCGGTTCGGGACCGTTCGCTTCTTTGCGTTTTTCGCCGTGACCGCGATTGCCGGTGCGGTCGCGCATCTCATCACGCATCAGCATGAGGTCGCGCCGATGATCGGCGCATCCGCCGCGGTCTCCGGCATGATGGCGGCGGCGATCCGCTTCGCCTTCCAGCACGGCAGCTTCCTGTCGTTCCGCCGCGGCGATGCGGAAGTGGCGGCGCGGGTGCCCGCGCTCTCGTTGGTCAAGTCGCTGCAGAATTCGCGCGTGCTGGGCTTCCTCGCGGTGTGGTTCGGTCTCAACATCATCACCGGCCTTGGCGCGATCGCCATCGGTGCATCTGCACAAAGCATTGCATGGCAGGCGCATATCGGCGGCTTTATTGCTGGCCTCGTGTTGTTTTCGCTGTTCGATCCGGTGCCGCGCGGCATTGTGCAGGATAACAACGCAGGTGCGTTGCCCCCTGCGGCAGACTGACCCGCTTCCCGAAGCAGGGGCAGGCATGCATCCGATGCGCCGCCTTGCGAGGCGGTAATATTTGCTCCATCATTATGTCAGGCACTTTTCGGAGGCGCGCGAAACCAAACAGACCATACGTTGTTTGACTCGACGGCAGACTGCGCTCGTTTGAACGCGCGGTGGAATTTTCGGGAGGCTACAATGACGGTTCGATCAGTTCTGGGTTCTAAAGGCCATCAGGTGATCAGCGTATCACCCGACGCCAAACTTTCCGCAGCCATCAAAATTCTCAGCGAACGACGTATCGGCGCCGTCATGGTGATGAGCGGCCAGAAAATCGACGGCATCCTTTCTGAGCGCGACGTGGTGCGCGTACTGGGCGAGCGCGGAGCGAGCGTGCTCGATGAGTCGGTGCGCAGCGTCATGACGCCGAAGGTCATCACCTGCCGCGAGTCGGATACCGTCGCCGCGATCATGGAAGTGATGACGTCCGGAAAATTCCGCCATCTGCCCGTGGTCGAGCACGAGCGGATTGTCGGCCTGATTTCCATCGGCGACGTGGTGAAATGGCGCGTGGCGGAATACGAGCGCGAGCAGGAAGCGCTGCAGGATTATATCAAGACGGCGTAGGACAATTCAGCGCCGCAATTGATGCGTCGTCCCGGCGAAGGCCGGGACCCATCATCCCTGTCAGGGTGATTTGAAAAGAAATGCCACCCACTCCCTCTGACCGAAGAGCCGGTGGTTATGGGTCCCGGCCTTCGCCGGGACGACCAGCAAGGTCTTCAATCCGGAAGCTCGTTCCTACGGCTGCGTCGGCTGCGCGGTGCCCGGCGTCTGGTTGGTTGTCGGGCTGAGCAGATTGATCGCTTCCTGAATCGACTCGAGATTGCGCTCGGCCGCACGCGTGCCGTGATTGATGATTTCCTCCGCGCGATGGAAATCGAACCAGCCGACCTTGCCGACGCGCGGCGAGATCAGGACATCCGGCGGATCGCCCGCAAGGCGCGAGCGCGTGATGCGGTCCTGCATGATGTTGAACGCTTCGACCATCACGGTCGAGATGCCCGGGCGTCCGGCGCTGCCGAAAAATTCTCGCTTCACGGTCTTTTCTGCCGAGAAGAATTTTCCGAAGCCGCGCTTTTCCGGCGCCTGCGGCTCCTCCATCGGAGCGGGTTCAGGCTCCGAGCGGCCATAGGCCGAAATAATGGTGCCGTGACCGAATACGTCGGTCGACACATTGCAGGCAATTACGATCTCCGCGCCGAGTGCGCGCGCCGCCGACACCGGCACCGGATTGACCAGCGCGCCGTCCACCAGCCAGCGTTCGCCGATCAGCACCGGCTCGAAGATGCCGGGCAGGGCGTAGGACGCGCGCACTGCATCCACCAGCTTTCCGTTGGTGACCCAGATTTCGTGACCGGTGTTCACTTCGGTGGAGACGGCTGCGAACTTGAGCGGAAGCTCGTCGATATAGACATCCCCGAACGAGGCCTGGAGCTGGGCGGCGAGCTTGCTGCCGCCGATCAGGCCCGAGCCATTAAGACGGATGTCGAGATAGCTGAAGATATTGCGGGGCAGGAGGCCTCTGGCCCATGCCTCCAGCGTGTCGAGGTGACCGGCCGCATAGGAGCCGCCGACCACCGCGCCGATGGATGTGCCGACCACGATGTCCGGGACAATGCCGTTGGCCAGCAGCGTCCGCAGGATACCGATATGCGCGAACCCGCGCGCCGCGCCGCCGCCGAGCGCCAGTCCGATGGTCGGCTTCCTTGTCAGTGGTCCCCCAAGCTCCATCTTGCCTCGTGCGCCGCCCTGGCGGAATCCAATCAGACTTTCGAGCAATGTCGGTCTCCTGAGGCCTCACGACAGCGAATCGGCCGCGTTCGGCCGGATCTGGTCATGGGAACGCGAATTGGCTGTGATTGTGCCGCTGGCACGCGTTCCGCGTAATCAGGAAATGTGACTGTAGCGCGGCTCGCAGGGCTGCAGAAGCCGCCAATCCGCAGGGCTATCCCCGGAAAAGCTGTTGTCAGGCTTGAATTTGCCTCGTTTTCGGTGAAAAACCTCCGCCATGACAGCCCCCGGATACAGCCGCAGGACAGCCGTCTGCGGCGCGCGGACAGGCGCCATGGACCCCATGCATCCGCGTGCATCGGCATGGATGCGTGCGCTGGTGTGTGTGTTCGCGATCGGGCTCACCCAGCCTGCATTTGCTCAGTTCATTGGCGATGCGCCGCCGCCTGTGCCTCCGGCCAATGTGCCCCAGGTGCCAACCCCGTCAGGCCCCGCAATCAGCCTCGCGCCGCCATCCGGTCCGGCCGCGACACCGGGTTTGCCGACAACCCTCACGCAGCCGCCGGTGACCACGGCCCTGCCGCCCGCCGCTGCGCCGGTCCCGGCGTCACCTGCTCCGCCGCAAGGCGTGCTCGCGCTGAACGCGCGCTTTGGAAAAGACCTGCCGCCTGTGACCAGCGGCGTGGTGTGGCGGATCTATTCCGACAGGCCGGATGCGAGTGGCGCATTCCAGCTTGTGCGTGAGGATCGCACAGCGACCCCGAACATCGTTCTGGCTCCCGGCGGCTATGTCGTTCACGCCTCGCTCGGCCTGGTCAGTGCGGTGCGTCCGGTCACGCTGCGTAACGACACGCTGCGCGAGCAGTTCGATCTTCCGGCCGGCGGACTGCGCATCGAGGGGCGTGTCGGCACCACCAAGATTCCGCAGGGCCAGATCACGTTTTCGATTTTCAAGGGCAGCCAGTTCGAAGTCGGTGAGCGCGCACCATTGGCGCAGAACGTCGCCGCAGGCGACGTGATGCTGGTGCCGGAAGGCACTTATTACATCATCTCGAACTATGGCGACGCGAACTCGGTGGTGCGCTCCGACATTCGCGTGCAGGCCGGCAAGCTGACCGACGTGACTGTGACCCATCGCGCGGCGGTGATTACGCTCAAGCTCGTCAGCGACAAGGGCGGCGAAGCGCTCGCTAACACGGCGTGGTCGGTGATTACGCCCGCAGGCGACGTCATCAAGGAATATAACGGCGCGTTCCCGAAGGTCATTCTTTCGGAAGGCGAATACCGCGTGATCGCGAAGAACGAAGGCAAGGTGTTCGAGCGCCCGTTCAACGTCAGCAACGGCGTCGACGGCGAAGTCGAAGTCATCGCGCGCTGATTTGCCTGTAGCAAATCTGTCATGGTCTCTAAGACGCACTAACCATCACATGACTTAGAACTGTCACATACCGCGTATCGCGCCTGCGGGTGCGCGGTATTTACGCAGCCTTAAGCGCTGTTGCCTTGGATGCCGCCCGCTGACACGACAGAACGCCGTGTCGATGTGGGGATGTGCTGTGGCTGCCGTCGCGAAAACCAAAAAGACTTCAAACCCCGATCTGTTCAGTGACGTGTCGATCCTGCGCCGCAAGTGGCAGGCGGCTCTCAAGCCGGGAAGGGACTTGCCCTTCTTCGAAGACGTGCTGCTGGGCAGTCTTGGCCGCCTGGCCGACCACATCATGCTCGTCAAGGATACGGGCGACAAAATACGCGCATCGCATGCCGGCCGCTATGTCGAGCAGTGGCTTGAGACGGAAATCCGCGAGACGCCGTTCGACGGCTTCCCGCCGGACTGCGCGCTGATCCTGCGCGAAGCGGTCGCAAGCGCACGTCATACCGGAAAGCCTTATCTTGCGACGGCGCATTGCGTCCGCAACGGCCTTGTCCAGATCTATGATGTGTTCGCGCTTCCGGTTGCCTCGCGCTGGGGCGGCATCATGACCAGCGTGTATGTCAACCAGCGTGGCCTTCAATATAATCTGCTCGATGCGGTGTTCTCTGCCGCGGGCGACGGCGTTTTATCGCTAGCAACAATTCGCGATGCCCATGGCAGGCCAGCCGACTTCCAGATCGTTCATCTCAACCAGGGCACATCGCGCCTCCTTCGCTTGCCGCCGGATGAACTTCGCTGGCATCTGCTCAGCGCCGCAACGCATGTGCTGTGTTCGCCTGACGTCTTCAGCAAGCTCTGTGTCGTTATCGATACGGGCATCAGCGAGCAGTTCGAAGTGAGCGACGAGATGAGCACGCTGAAGATCAGCGCCGCGCCGGTCGGCGACATGCTCGCGCTGTCACTCACTGACGTTACGGACATGAAACGCCGCGAGCAGTCATTCCGGCTGCTGTTCGACAGCAACCCCATGCCGATGTGGGTATTCGACGTCGAGACGCGGCGATTTCGGAATGTGAACGATGCCGCGCTCAGCCACTATGGTTATGACCGCGCGACATTCCTGTCCATGCAGCTGCAGGACCTCTGGCCGCGCGACGAATGGGAAGAGCATTCCCGCGCGCTGGTCGGCGTCGGCGATGTCTATAATTCGGGCCGCAACTGGCGGCATCTGAAAGCGGATGGCAGCGAGATCGAGGTTCTGACATTCGGGCGGCGCGTGACATTCGAAGGTCGCGACTGTTTCCTTGTGTCCGCGGTCGATATCACCGAGCGGCGCAGGGCCGAGGCGCGGATCGCCTACATGGCTCACCACGACGGACTGACAAATCTTCCCAACCGCGTGATGTTCCAGGAGCGGCTGCGGCATGATCTCGAGCGCAATCATCCGGCGGGCAAGAATGTCGCGGTGCTTTGCATCGATCTCGATCTGTTCAAGAACGTCAACGACTCGTTCGGTCATCCGGTGGGCGACAAGCTGCTGATCGAGGTCGCGCAGCGGCTGGCCGAAAGCGTGCGCGGCGGCAATCTGGTGGCGCGGCTCGGCGGCGACGAATTCGCCATGATCCTTGCCGCCAACGTGTCACCCAACGAAGTCAGCGCGCAGGCCGCGCAGATCATCGAAATGGTGAGCGCGCCTTACCGGATCGACGGTCTTGAAGTCGTTATCGGCGCCAGCATCGGTATCGCGATTTCACCCGGCGATGGCGGGACGGCGGAAGAACTGCTTCGTAACGCGGATATGGCGCTCTACCGCGCCAAGTCGGAAGGCGGCGGAGTGCATCATTTCTTCGAGAAGGAAATGGACCGGCTCGCGCAGCGCCGCCGCGATATGGAAATCGATCTACGTCATGCACTGGCCAGCGGCGAGTTCGAACTTCACTATCAGCCGCTGGTCGATCTGGCGCAGGACCGCATCGTCTCCTTCGAAGCCTTGCTGCGCTGGCGGCATCCCGAAAAGGGCATGATCTCGCCCGCTGACTTCATTCCGCTTGCGGAGGACATTGGCTTGATCGTGCCGCTCGGGGAATGGGTGCTGCGCGAAGCCTGCAAGCAGGCGGCCGAATGGCCCTCGGACGTCCGGGTCGCGGTCAATCTGTCCGCCGCGCAGTTCCGCAACCGCAATCTGTCGCAGGCGGTGTTCACCGCACTGGCGCAATCCGGCCTGTCGCCGCTGCGGCTGGAGCTTGAAATCACGGAATCGATCTTCCTGGCCGACAGCGAAGCCAATCTTGCTATCCTGCATCAGCTGCGCGAATTCGGCGTCCGCATTTCCATGGATGACTTCGGCACCGGCTATTCCAGCCTGAGCTATCTGCGCAGCTTCCCGTTCGACAAGATCAAGATCGACCGTTCGTTCGTGCGGGATATTGCGGAGCGGCCCGACAGCATCGCGATCGTGCGCGCCATCTCCGGCCTTGGCCGTAGTCTCAACATTTCGACCACGGCGGAGGGCGTCGAGACGGTCGATCAGCTCGACTGGTTGCGCTCCGAGGGCTGCACTGAAGTTCAGGGCTTCCTGTTCAGTCCCGCGCGTCCCGCGTCGGAAATCGCCGCGCTGCTCGGTAAGTTCGGCTCCCGCGCGACACGGGCGGCGTAGTCAGAAGCGGGTGACGATCTCGTTGAGCGCGGGGCGTGGCCGGTCATCCGCAGGCCGCACCGAGCGGCCGATGTGAATGAAGCCTGCGATTTTCTCGTCCTGGGAAAGACCCAGTGCGCTGAGCACGTCGCGGTCGAACGCCATCCAGCCCGTCAGCCAGTTTGCGGCGTAGCCGAGCGCGTGCGCGGCGTGGACGATGTTCATAGCACTGGCGCCCGCCGACAGTTCCTGCTCCCACGGAGGCACCTTCGGATGGTGCGATGTCTTGCTGACAACGGCGATCACGAGTGGCGCATGGGTGAAGCGCTTCTTCTCGGTCTCCACCTGATCCGGAGTCGCGGTGACGTTCTTCAGCCGGAAGATTTTTGCGAAAATCTCTCCGGCCCTCACGCGTGCATCGCCTTCGAACACGATGAAGCGCCACGGCACGATCTTGCCGTGATCCGGCACGCGCGCGCCGACGGTGAGAATGGTCTCAAGTTCGGCGGGCGAGGGGCCGGGGCCGGTCATCTCCACCGGCTTGATGGATCTGCGCGTGGTCAGAAGATCGATGGCATAAAGCATGAGGTATCCGGGGATGTTGACGCGCATCATCAAGGTGCGCGGCGCTGATATCGGCAATCCGCGCGGCGATAACAAGGCTTTGCAGTTTATGAGGTCTCTAAAAACGAGACCTCATAAACAGATTCGATTGCCTCAGCCCTGTGCGCGCTTCAGGTCCGGCGGCAGGGCCTCGTAGGTCAGGGCCTTGAGTGCCTCATCGAGCGGCACCACGCTCTGGCCTTCCTTGCCGAGACGGCGGATCGAAACCTGACGGGTTTCGGCTTCCTTCTTGCCGACCACGAGCAGGGCAGGAACCTTCGCCAGCGAATGCTCACGCACCTTGTAGTTGATCTTCTCGTTGCGAAGATCGATCTCGACGCGCAGCCCCGCCTTGCGGCAGGCAGCGACCACTTCGCGCGCGTAATCGTCCGCGTCCGAGGTGATCGTGGTGACGACCGCCTGCACCGGCGCGAGCCACAGCGGGAAGTGACCCGCGAAGTGCTCGATCAGGATGCCGGTGAAACGCTCCAGCGATCCGCAGATGGCGCGATGGACCATCACCGGCGTCACCTTGTTGGAGTGATCGTCGATGTAGAACGCGCCGAAACGGCCCGGCAGATTGAAGTCCACCTGCGTGGTGCCGCACTGCCATTCGCGGCCGATAGCGTCGCGCAGCACGTATTCGAACTTCGGCCCGTAGAACGCGCCTTCGCCCGGATTGATCGAGGTGGTGATGCGGTTGCCGGACTGCGCCTTGATCTGCTCCAGCACGCGCGTCATCACACCCTCGGCATGATCCCATGCCTCGTCCGAGCCGACGCGCTTGTCGGGGCGGGTCGACAGCTTGACGGTGAGTTCGCCGTCGAAGCCGAAGTCGTCATAGGTCGACAGGATCAGATCATTGATCTTGAGGCATTCGTCGGCGAGCTGGTCCTCGGTGCAGAACACATGCGCGTCGTCCTGCGTGAAGCCGCGCACGCGCATCAGGCCGTGCATCGCACCTGACGGCTCGTAGCGATGCACAATGCCGAACTCCGCGATGCGGATCGGCAGTTCGCGATAGCTCTTCAGCCCGTGCTTGAAGATCTGCACATGGCCGGGGCAGTTCATCGGCTTGATCGCAAACCAGCGCTTGTCTTCCGCCTCGTCACCGGCCGACTGCGCCGCGAACATGTTTTCGCGGTACCATTCCCAGTGACCGGAGGTTTCCCACAGCGACTTGTCGAGCATCTGCGGCGCGTTCACCTCGTCATAGTCGCCTTTGAGGCGGCGGCGCATGTAGGCGATGATCTCCTGGAACACGGTCCAGCCCTTGGCGTGCCAGAACACGACGCCGGGGCCTTCTTCCTGGAAATGGAACAGGTCCATCTCGCGGCCGAGGCGGCGATGGTCGCGCTTCTCCGCTTCCTCAAGCTGCTTGAGGTAAGCATCGAGGTCTTCCTGCTTGGCGAAGGCGGTGCCGTAGATGCGGGTCAGCATCGGATTGTTGCTGTCACCGCGCCAGTAGGCGCCGGCCACCTTCATCAGCTTGAAGGCGTTGCCAACCTTGCCGGTCGAGGTCATGTGCGGACCGCGGCACAGGTCGAACCAGTCGCCCTGATAGTAGATCTTGATCGGCTCGTTGCCGGGGATGGCATCGACCAGTTCGACCTTGAAGTTCTCGCCCTTGTCGCGGAACACCTGCTTGGTCTTCTCGCGGTCCCAGACGTCCCTGGTGAACGGCTGATCCTTCGCGATGATCTCGCGCATCTTCTTTTCGATGGCGGCGAAGTCTTCCGGCGTGAACGGCTCGTTGCGGAAGAAGTCGTAATAAAATCCGTTGTCGATCACCGGGCCGATGGTGACCTGCGTGCCGGGCCAAAGGCTCTGCACCGCTTCGGCGAGCACGTGCGCAGCGTCGTGCCGGATCAATTCCAGCGCGCGGGGGTCCTCGCGGTTGACGAAGTCGATCTTCGCATCATGCGTGATCGGATCGGTAAGATCAGTCAGTGCGCCATCGAGCGCCATGGCCACGGTGCGTTTCGCCAGCGAGGGCGAGATGCCCTTGGCGATGTCGAGGCCGGTGGTGCCGTTGGGATATTCGCGCGTCGCGCCGTCGGGGAAGGTGACTTTGACCTTGCTGCTGCTGTCGGCGGGCTTGAGGTTGGCGAGGCCGAATTTGAAGCCGGATTCCGGATTCTCAGTCATGGTATTCTCCTTGTTGCTCACTCCCGCGAACGAACGCAGGTAAGCGGTAAAGCACGGATATAGCAGGCATCGGCCCCTGTGCAACAGAGGCTGTTGAAGCAGTGGAGCGTGCCGGAACGGCGTTTACGGTGTCAAATTGCCTTGTTACGCTGACGGAATTGGTCTCCGCCTCTACTTTGGTTATTGGAATGAAAGCCCGCGTTATTGCGCTTGCGGTGGGACTGTTGGCCGTATCGCGCATCGCGGTCGCAGCGCCATCGGTTCCGGACCTCCCGGGACATGCGCCCAAGCTCCAGATTTATGTTGCAAAGGGCCCTGCGGATTCCTGTGGGCCGGGATGCGACCGGTGGATCGCCGTCGAAGGTAAGGTCGAAATTGGAGCCGCCGCGCGCGTTCGCCAGTTTCTGAAGAAGGCGAAGGGCACCGAGCAACTGCCCTTCTTTTTCCATTCGCCGGGCGGATCTTTCCGGGATGGACTTGCCATCGGCCGAATATTGCGAGAACGGCGTGCAGTGGCAGGCGTGGGGAAAACCGTCGTCAGTGCATGTGCCGGAACGCAAATCGACGATCAGTGCCTCAAGCTGAAGGCTGCGGGCGGAGAGATCGAAGCCAAGCTGATAACGCGTGGCGCCATGTGCAATTCTGCCTGTAGTTACCTGTTTTTGGGCGCAACGGCGCGCGAGGTTGCGCCTGATGCCGGGTTGGGGGTGCACAGTTCGAAGATTGTCCTCCGGTTCACAGGACATCCGACGGAGCGGCAACGAGAGGAGGTCATGGCCCGTCAGCGCAGCCAGTCCGACCGGGAGACCGCGTCATTTGTGAAAGCGATGGGGATCAGTCATGAGCTTGTAGAGCTCATCAAGACCGTCAGTTTTGAAAGCTGGCATGTTCTGACGCGGCAGGAGCTCTATCGCTTTGGAATCGATAAACGCGATTTCGTGCAGACGGCCTGGACGGTCGAGCCATGGTCGCGTCCATATGTGCGGAAAATGGTCTGGATTAAAAAGAAGGATGAAGCGTTTCGTACGCTCGAATGGCGTCTGTTATGTGATCGGCGGGATCGTGTGCGGCTGATGTTCATTCGTGAGGTTGACAAGGAAACCGCCGCGACGTCGGTCGAAATGATTTCGGGTGCCGACAGTCCGGTAGCATTTGGCAATACGCCCTCGCGATGGGGCGTCTATGAAGTATGGAATGCAGGGATCAAGCCCGACACCGTCAGGGATTTCTTCGCCAAACCGCGCCTGCAGATCGGGGAGAGCATGGCGCTGCCGGACGGAAAGGCGAACCGCACTCAGTTCGAGATAGAGACGCGGGGGCTCGATAATGCGTGGACATTGCTTTCGGCAGTCTGCGCAACCGGTGGCGCATTTCCCGCTCGTCTCCCCGGCACTTCCGGAGCGCCGGCTTCTGCCACGGTGCCGACGCGCTGATCGGCATCGCGCTTCATTCGGACGGTGAGGGTAATCCGTCACGCGCGCTCGTTGGGCGCAGCGTCTTGCAACACCGGCAAGCAGGACTTTTTCTTCACTGTTGGAAGATAAAATTTCATGGGTCAGCTCCGGTGCGCATGGCTTTCATGCAATTGCATTTAACTGTTCGTGTGCTAACAACACGGCGTGAAACGCTTTGCCCCCACAGCCCTGATGCTCGGCAATTTCGTAACTGGCGTGAGTATTGTCGCGCCGGCCGGAATGCTGCCGGAGTTGTCGCAAGAGTTCGGCGTCTCGATCCGTGAGGCCGGACTGCTCATTACATTCGGCGCTTTCGTGCTTTGCATTGCTTCGCCTGTGTCCGCCTGGCTGACCAGCCGCGTGGACCGGCGAATTCTGTTGTCCATCAGTGTTGCCGTCATGGCCGCGGCACAGTTTGCATCGATGCTCGCGCCGAACTATGCGGCACTGATGACGATCCGGTTGCTGATGCTTGCGGTTGCTGCGTTGTTTACGCCGCAGGCGGCAGGAACGGCTGCGATGATGGTGCCGCCGGAGCGGCGCGGCAGCACCATGTCCTATGTGTTTCTCGGCTGGTCGCTGGCGCTCGCCATCGGTCTGCCGCTGGTGGCCTATGTCGCAAATCATGTCAGCTGGCGCGTTGCCTATGGCGGCATCGGTATCATCGCGCTTTTGAATCTCGCGATGCTGATCTCGCGCATTCCCCACGGATTGGTCGGTACACCGGTCGAGCTCAAGACATGGGCCGATCTCGCGCGCAACCCGCTGATCGTGTTGTTGCTTGTCATTACGGTGCTGCAGACTTCCGGTCAGTTCGTGGTGTTTACCTATCTCGGACCGCTGTTCGCGAAGCTCGGCGGCGATGCTCAACTGGCCATCATTGCGTTCAGCATCTACGGCGTGATGGGGTTTATCGGCAACGTGATCGCAAGCCGCGTTGTCGATTCATGGGGCGGCTATCGCACATCTCTCGTGGCAATCGCGGTCATGTTGCTCGGAATCGCGATGTGGGCATTTGGTGCAGGCTTCGTGCCGTTGATGCTGGCATCGATGTTCCCCTGGGGGATGGCATTCTCGTCGGTCAACTCGATGCAGCAGGTTCGCCTTGCGGGCGCCGCACCCGCATTCGCCAGCGCGACGGTTTCGCTGAACACATCCGGCCTTTATGTCGGTCAGGCGATCGGTTCGGGGATCGGCGGCGTCCTGTTCGCGCGCGAGATGTATTACGCCATCGGCTATGTCGGCGTCGGCTTCCTCGTATTCGCGGTGATCTCGGTGCTCCTGTCGCGCCGATGACGAACGTGCCTAGCCACCGTTATTGACGCCGCGCCAGCGCGCATAACGCCATGGCAGATACCAGCGCGCATCTTTCGGGATTTCATTCGGCACGTTATCGATGCCCGAGGTGCCCCACGGCTGACAGCGCAGCAGCCGCGCCAGCGTCATCCAGCCGCCGGCCCACAGGCCGAAACGCCCGATGGCTTCGTCGCCATAGACGGAGCATGTCGGCAGGTGACGGCAGTTGAACCCCACCAGCGGCGAGAGGGTGTGGCGATAGATCCAGATCATTCCGCGGCCGGCGTTGCGCGGCAGATTTTGCAGTCCGCTGGTGCAATCGGGGCATTGCGTGGAATGTTTCATGAAGTTGCCTTGGCGGGGGGGGCGTGCCGGATTCTTCGGCGGCTGTTGGTGATGTCAGCGGTTGGATGATGAGTTCCCGTGCAGGGAACCGCAACATGTTGTCTTCCGCGCCACACTATACAAACTATCGCATGATTTTGACTGCGTCGCAGCAAAAGTCGCATGGACGCGAATCCTAACCCCTAGTACGTTTTCCATAACACCCGTGTGACGGAATCGTCGCTGCGGGTCGGGTCCGATGCCGTTATTGATTGGGGCGGGGAAGGAACCACGTTGAACGCCGTGAGGTCGCTAAACTGGAGCGGCTGGGCGCGACTTTGCGCCGCCGCGATCTGTCTTGCTCTGCCTGGCCCGGCCACGCTCGGCGGCACCATTGGTGCATCCTCGGCACTCGAAGAACGCAAGCTCCCGATGACCTTCAAATGGCATGACGCGCAGGCGTCGTGCGAGCGCGATTGCTCCGGCTGGATCGGCGCCGTCGGCGTCATCACATCCGAGACGCCTGCGAAGTTCGACGAGTTCGTGAAGGGGCGCAATCTCAAGGGCAGCACGGTCGTGCTCGATTCCAGCGGGGGCTCGGTGCTGGATGCCATCACGCTCGGGCGGCGCTGGCGCGGCCTTGGTCTGCGCACCACTGTCGGCCTCGTGATCGCGAGCGACGACAGGCGCAGCATTCTTCCAGACGCCTATTGTGAATCAATGTGCGCGTTCCTGCTGCTGGCGGGCAATATACGCACTGTGCCGGAGGGAGCGCGTGTGCGCGTGCACCAGATCTGGATGGGTGACCGCGCGGACGATGCGAAGGCTGCGAGTTATTCTGCTGACGACCTCATGATCGTCGAGCGCGACATTGGCCGTCTGGCGAAATACACCTTCGACATGGGCGGCACCGGCGATCTGTTGTCGCTCGCGCTCAGTGTCCCGCCCTGGGAGCCGCTGCATCAACTGTCCGCAGATGAACTGCGGCTGACCAATCTCGTCACCGTCAACACCATGGCTGACGTCAGGCAGCCATCCGATGACGTGGTGGGCAGCACCGCGCCGAAGGCGCAGGATCGCGTTGTGAATGTGCCGGAGATTTCGATGATCTCCGATGTGACCAGCAAGGATATGCGGCCTGCAGCGGGCACGCGGACGGCTGAAGCTCATGCGCCGACCGGCGGAGCGGCGGCGCCCGCAGCGGAGCGGAAGTAAAACACACGTCGTCATGCCCGCGCTCGTCGCGGGCATCCACGTCTTTCTTTCTTCGTGTTTCATCTAGTCGTGGATGGCCGGGACATGCCCGGCCATGACGCGGAGAGATATGTTCAGATACGCTTAGGTGTTCAGGCTTGCGCTGGAGCGGCAGCCTTCGCCTCGATCTGGCCGATCGCATCCACCACCGCATCGAAGGTCAGCAGGGTGGAGGCATGGCGCGCCTTGTAGTCGCGTACCGGCTCGAGCATGGCGATGTCCGCCCACTTGCCTTCGGGCGGTGCGCCGTTCTCCTTGAGCATCCTGCGCACGGTTTCGCGCAGTTCGCGCAGCTCCGTGGCGTTCGAGCCGATCACATGGCGGGCCATGATGGAAGAGGAGGCCTGACCCAGCGCGCAGGCCTTCACGTCATGGGCGAAATCGCTGACGACGCCGTCCTGCATCTTGAGATCGACCTTCACGGTTGAGCCGCAGAGCTTGGAATGGGCCGTGGCCGAGGCGTCCGGATCGGGCAACCGCCCAAGACGCGGAATATTCCCGGCCAACTCAATGATTTTCTTGTTGTAGATGTCGTTCAGCATGGCGTCGAATTGGCCCTTGCATAAGACCCTTGCCCTTGGCGGTCATGGTCCTCAGCCTATATAATGACCTGAATGCAGGAATAAACCGCCTGCATCCCAGCGATGCGGGGAAATATAGACGGTATTTACCCGGATTTGCTGCGAATATGCGCGGAAGGCGTCCGGCGGCCCGATCGATCCGAGTGGCTGCTGCGGCTGACCGGTGACACTCCGGCCCTCTCCAAAACATGGGCCGGTCGAACGGAGACGAAATGGACGCGATAATCAAGCCGATCCGCACCGGCAAGCCGGCGGAAAAATCCGAAATCCCTGCCTCGGACTACATGGCGTCGGCCATCGATCCGGGCATTGTCCGCCCGTCCCGCGGCGAGGCCGAGGCGGCGGTGAAGACGCTGCTGGCCTATATCGGCGAGAACACGGGCCGCGAAGGCCTGCTCGATACGCCGCGCCGCGTGGTCGAAGCCTATGACGAACTGTTTCAGGGTTATGCCCAGTGCCCGGCTGAAATTCTCGACCGCACCTTCGGCGAGACGGCGGGCTATGACGACTTCGTGCTGATGCGCGACATCAACTTCCACTCCCATTGCGAGCATCATGTGATGCCGTTCTACGGCAAGGCGCACATCGCCTATGCTCCGGTGGATCGCGTGGTGGGTCTGTCGAAGCTGGCGCGCCTGGTCGATGCCTTCGCCCATCGCCTGCAGACCCAGGAACATCTCACCGCGCAGGTCGCCGGTGCGATCAATGCCATCCTCAAGCCGCGCGGTGTTGCGGTGGTGATGGAAGCCGAACACACCTGCATGTCGGTGCGCGGCATCGCCAAGGAAGGCGCGAAGACGCTGACGAGCCGCTATACCGGGATTTTCCAGGACAATCCCGAGGAGCAGGCCCGTTTCCTCAATATGGTCCGTGGCGTATAAGGCTTTCCTTACAGGGAAGGCATGACGCCTTCCCGATAAGGTGCCGATGTGACTGCTTCTTCATCCACTCATTCACACGACGTCGAAGAGGGGCTGGATTTCCAGCCCAAATTCGATGCGTCCGGTCTTGTGACCTGCGTTGCCACCGATGTTGCATCGGGCGACGTGCTGATGGTCGCGCACATGAATGACGAGGCGTTGCGCAAGACCATCGCGACGGGCGAGGCGTGGTACTACAGCCGCTCGCGCAAGACGCTCTGGAAGAAGGGCGAAAGCTCGGGGCACACCCAGCGTGTGGTCGAGATGCGGCTGGACTGCGATCAGGACGCGGTGTGGATCAAGGTCGAGCAGGCCGGTGCGGCGTGCCACACCGGACGGCGCTCATGCTTCTACCGCGCCGTCACCGGAGAGGACGGCGAGACGAAGCTGAGCTTCGTGGACGCTGACAAGCTGTTCGATCCCGCCAAGGTCTATCGCTAGACGCCAGCGCGAACGAGCCGGCCTTACTTCTTCGGAATACGCCGCTTGGCGCGCTGGTCCTCGATGCTCCAGAACAGAGCGGTCGACGTAACCAGTAGGCTGGCGATGACCCCGAGAAAGGCCCATGTCGCGTCAGGTATGCTGAGTGCGCTGATCATGCTCATGACAATGCAAAGCGCGGACCTTCGGGCATGTAGGTGCCGCATGGCAGCCCTATGCCGAACGCGAACCTGCGCCGGTCGGCGAAATTAACCATTCATTAACCATAACTGCGGCACCCTAAAGTTGGTTCCTGGGGAGCGGGCACCAATATGGCTGTCGATTCAACCACCATCGGTTCGGGGCTGGAGTCCGCACGCGCGCAGATCGCGGGCGCGATCAAGAATGCCGCCAGCGCAACCGGCGCGAGCTTCGAATATCTGATCTCGGCCGCGAAGATCGAATCGAACCTCAACCCCAAGGCGCAGGCCTCGACGTCCTCGGCGCGGGGGCTTTATCAGTTCATCGAACAGACCTGGCTCGGCACAGTGAAAGAGGCGGGCAACGCCTTTGGCTATGGCAAATATGCCGATGCGATCACAAAGTCTGACTCGGGCCGTTATTCCGTTGCGGATTCAGGCACCCGCGAGGAAATCCTCAAGCTGCGTGACGACCCTGCGCTCAACGCCGCCATGGCAGGGGTGCTGACCCAGTCCAACAGCTTCAAGCTCACCGGCATGATCGGCCGCCGCCCGACCGACAGCGAACTCTACATGGCGCACTTCATGGGGGTGAGCGGGGCCTCCAAGCTGATTTCGAAGGCGGAGGACAGCCCCGGCCTGTCGGGCCCCGCGATGTTTCCGAGCGCCGCCGCGGCCAACCGCTCCATCTTCTACAACCGCGACGGCAGCGCACGCAGCGTTTCGCAGGTCTATTCGGTTTTGACCTCGCGTTATGAAGCCGCTGCGAATTCCCCGACCGCACGCACGGCCATGGCCGCTGCCGGTGTGATGCCGGCTTCGCGTGTAGCCGCCGCGCCCGCGCCGGTCGATAACGCGGCCTATCTCTCGAGCTTTCCTCAGGCCCGCACGCCAACCGAGGCCACGAGTCAGGTCGCTTCGCTGCAGACCCCCGCGCAGCCGGTTTTCCGCTCGCTGTACCAGACCGGCGATCGCCCCGAGCCGGTGTCCAATGCCGTGCGTGAACTCTGGGGCAACAACACCGCCCTGACCAACCCGCTGCCGGCGGGCAGCAAGGGCAAGACCGACGCGCCGCAGGGGCTCGGGCTGTTCAGCGACTCGACCGGTGTTTTCAGCGGATAACCGCGCACCAGCCATCCCCGGCAGCCTTCAGATCGCGATAGGCGACTCGCATCAGCCTGGCATAGCCTCGGCGGTCTTACCGCCGGATCTGCACCCTTGATCTATGCCTTCATCCTCATCGTCGGCCTGATTGCCGGTATTCTCGGCGGCATCGTCGGGACCGGTACGTCGATCATGCTGCTTCCGGTGCTGGCCTATTCATTCGGCCCGAAGCAGGCGGTGCCGATCATGGCCATCGCGGCGATCATGGCGAACATCGCACGCATCCTCGCATGGTGGCGTGACATCGACTGGCGCGCGGTTGTGGTCTATTCGCTTCCCGGCATACCCGCCGCCGCCCTTGGCGCAGGGACGCTGCTTGCGCTGCCATCAGGCTTTGTCGACATCGCCATCGGCGCGTTTTTCATTCTGATGATCCCGTTCCGCCGCTGGATGCATGCGCGCCAGTTCACGCTGCCGCTATGGTCGCTTGCGATCATCGGAGCGGCGATGGGCTATCTCACCGGCATCGTGGCGTCGACCGGGCCGATGACCGTCCCGATCTTCGTGTCCTACGGGTTGATCAGAGGGCCGTTGCTGGGAACCGAAGCGGCCGTCTCGCTGGCCGTATATGTCAGCAAGGCGATCACCTTTCAGCGCCTCGATGCCCTGCCACCGGACATCATCTTCAAGGGGCTGGTCGCAGGGTCGTCGCTGTTCGTCGGCGCGTTTATCGCCAAGCGTGTGGTCATGCACATCAACGCGGCGAACTTCCATCATTTGATGGAAGCCTTGATGCTGGTGGCGGGTCTGTCGATGTTCTGGAGCGCGTTTCATGGCTGAGGTTTTGAGTCAGCTTTGACTCGCATGTGCCTGTTGCGACTCGCTTTGCGATTGAATCCGTCACTTCAGTTTCGCTTCCTATCTGCGGAAAAACAGGGTTAACAAAACCTCAACAAACGCAGCCGTTTATGGTGAACGGTTTCTTAAGTGTCATGGTTTACGGTTTCTGACAGTGGCGTCGCGTCGCGGTGCCTTGGCATGTTGCGTAAGCCGGAACACCCATGATCGTTCGGCAGTTTATTACCTGGGTTCGGACTGCTCCAGCAGGGGAGCGTGCAGAGGCGACGCGATGTCTGGCGCGCGCCTGGCTCCAGTCGGATTTGTCCGAGGATGATCGCGCGGCCGCCGAAGGCGCGCTGCTGATGCTCCTCGACGATGCCTCGCCGCTGGTGCGGCAGGCGATGGCGGAAGTTTTCGCCCATTCGATGGATGCGCCGCCCGCGATCATCGCGGCACTCGCCGTCGATCAGGCTTCCGTTGCGGTTCCCATTCTCGAACACTCGCCGCTGCTGCTCGATTCCGATCTGGTGGACATTGTCGCGACCGGAAATGCCGAGACACAGTGCGCCATCGCGCGCCGCTTCGATCTGCCGCCGTCGATCTGCGCGGCCATCGCGGAAGTCGGCTGTCCGTCATCGACGCTCGAACTGATTGAAAACCGCGCTGCGCAGCTTGCGCCATTCTCGGTGGCGCGCATCGCCGAGCGGCACGGGCATCTGGCAGCCATTCGCGAAGCGCTGCTGACCATGGACGATCTGTCTGCTGCAGTTCGCCTCAGCCTCGCGCAGAAACTCTCCGACACGTTGACGCAGCTCGTGACCGCACGCGACTGGCTCAAGCCGGATCGTGCGCGCCGCATTGCCGACGAGGCAATGGAGCGTTCCACCGTCAACATCGCCGCCCAGACTCGCGGTGCCGATCTCGCCGCGCTCGTCGCTCATTTGCGGTCCATCGGCCAGCTCAATGCGGGGCTGATCCTGCGGGCGCTGCTGTCCGGCAATATCGAGCTGTTCGAGGAAGCGCTGGTCGATCTGTCCGGGCTATCGCGCAGCCGCGTGGCCGCGATCGTTCACGACCGGGGTGGCGCGAGCCTGAACGCGCTGCTGGCGAAGGCGGGGTTGCCGGCCTCGACCTATCGCGCGTTCCGTGTGGCGCTCGAAGCGTCCAGCGAGGTCGGCTTCATTGGCAGCGTAGGCGGCGCGACCCGGCTTCGCCGCCGCATGGTCGAGCGCGTGCTGACCCAGTGCGAAACCTCGGAAACCGTCGCGGAGCCGCTGCTGCTCCTGCTGCGTCGCTTTGCGACGGAATCGGCGCGAGAGGAAGCGCGCCTGTTCTGCGACGATCTCGCAGCGGATGATTTTGTCGGCGCGCTGAGTGCGCAAGCTGTAGAAGAGGCGGGCGGTTACGAGGCATATCAGGCTGCCGACGCCGTGAATGCGTATAACGCCGACGATGTTTACGAGGCGTCCGAGGACTACGAGACCTGCGACACGTACGAAACCGAAAATACTTACGACACCTATACAGACCATCCGCAATATCGCGATCAGATCGAGACCCCTCGTTACATCGACGACTATGCCGCGGCAGGCGAGTACGCAACGCGCGATACATATGCAGTGGTGAATTCCGATCCGCTCTATCATGACAATGTGCGGGCAGAAGAATACGTGCAGCGCGATGACGTCTCTGTGCAGAACTACGTTGATACTGCCATGGATCGGTATGACGGGTACGACCGCTTTGACCGCAATTATTACTACGAGCGGCGGATCGCTGCGTAGCGGACTAAAGTCAAAAATGGCGTCGTCCCGGCGAAGGCCGGGACCCAGATTCCCTGAATTTTCACTTTGAGGGAAGATGCCAGAGCACCTTCCTGCTCCATCATCACGTCAAGTGGTTATGGGTCCCGGCCTTCGCCGGGACGACATCGAGCGTATTCAGCCTTCCGGAACGATGCTCGGCGACATGATCGCTTCGAGATGCTCGGGGCGGTCGCGATTGACGTGGATCAGATATTCGTCTGCCACGCCGCGCAGTTTCTGACTGAGTTCATCCGCCATGCCGACGGCATTGATCCGTGATTGTTCGCGGTAGATGGCTTGAATTGCGTTCACGTGATGCTTGACCAGGTCGCCCGGCACCTGAGCGAGATCCGGCGCGTGTTCGATGATCCGGCACAGGCTTTCGGCGGCAGCGGCGGCGGTGGGAAAACCGAATGTCGCGGCGCCACCCTTGATGTCGTGTGCCGCGCGAAAAAGCTCTTCGCGGTTTTCGCCGTTATATCCGTCGCGTGCGATGGCAGCGTAAGCCGCGCTCAGCCGGTCGCACTCCACCTGCATCCAGTCCTTGAATTCGCCGGACAGGTCGGCCAGCGCCTTTTCGGCGCGGGCGACCGGATCGTCCACTTCGTTGTCCTCGGCATACCGCACCATTTTGCGCAATGGATTGGGCTGCGAGATGACCTGATGGTCCGCAAAGGTCTCGACCTTGATCTCGGTAGGCGGTTTGCGGGGGGCCATGGCGTCTCCTAATTCCCGGAACGGGCTTTATCGAGCAGCGATGGCTGCTGCATGACTTCCGCGCGGCCACCGTTGCGGCGTTCGACGCCGATATAGGCGGCGTTGACGTTGCGGCGGCGATCCGGTCCGAAGTAATGCTTGGTTTTAATGAAGGGCCGTGGATTGGCCACGACATTGAGAATGCGCTGGTAAAGGCCCTTGGCCGAGATCGGCTTGGCGAGGAATTCCGTGACGCCGGCATCGCGCGCCACCATGACACGGCGCTTCTCCGAATGGCCGGTGAGCATGATGATCGGGGCGTAGGGATTGCCGACGCCTTCCGGCTGCCGGATCATCTGCGCGAGTTCGAGCCCGTCGAAAATCGGCATCGCCCAGTCGGTGATGACGATGTCGGGCACATAGTGCGAATACATTTCGAGCGCGGTAGCGCCGTCCTCGGCCTCATAGACTTCGCGCGCGCCGAACGAATGCAGCAGCGTGCGCAGAATGCGCCGCATATGCGCGTTGTCGTCGCACACCAGAAACCGCAGCTTGTTGAAGTCGATGATGACCATGCGCAGCCCGAGATGGCGCACCCGGAAAACAGGGTACACCTCGCATTAACTATATGCAGGCGCGCTTAACGAATGGTTATCCAAACCAGCCGCCGCCGGTATCCGGGAAGGGGTCAGAACCCGAACTGCTCGCTGAGAATCCGTTCTTCCAGGCTGTGGCCGGGGTCGAACAGCATGCGGATCGAGATGGTCTTGTCGGCGATGATCTCGACGCGCTGGACGTCGCGGGCCTCGTCGTGATCGGCGACGGCAGCGACGGGGCGCTTGTCGGATTCGAGCACCTCGAACACCACGAAGGCGGTGTTCGGCAGCAGCGCGCCGCGCCAGCGGCGGGGGCGGAACGGGCTGATCGGGGTCAGCGCCAGCAGCGCGGCGTTGATCGGCAGGATCGGACCCTGTGCGGACAGGTTGTAGGCGGTCGATCCGGCGGGGGTAGCCACCATGATGCCGTCCGCGACCAGCTCCGCCATGCGCTCATGTTCATCGACAAGAATGCGCAGCCGCGCGGCCTGATGGGTCTGCCGGAACAGCGAAACTTCATTGATGGCGTGATGGATGTGCACCTTGCCGTGAATGTCGGTGGCGCGCATCAGGAGAGGGTTGATGACGGTGAGCTTCGCCGCTTCCAGCCGCTCGATCAGCGAGTGCTGGCTAAACTCGTTCATCAGGAAGCCGACGGTGCCGCGGTGCATGCCATAGATCGGGATGCCGGAACGCATGTGCCGGTGCAGCGTCTGCAGCATCAGACCGTCGCCGCCGAGCGCCACCACGACATCGGCCTTGTCGGAAGGATGGTTGCCATAAGCCGCGACGAGCTGGGCGAGGGCCTGCTGGGCCTCCGCGCTCGGACCGGCCACGAAGGCGATCCGCTCGTATTTCCTTTCGTGCTTCACTGGCGTCGTCATGGCAGCCCTCGGAACGCGCCAAAAGCTGCGGCGCGCGGGCTTCGTCTATACGAGGTTTCCGGGGCTTGTCGAGGCGCGATCAGGCCACGCAAAACAGCCCCGCGTGGCAATTGCCGGTTTGCGGGGCCGAATTTGCCGGTTAACGGGGCCGGTTAACCGTGATCGGATCAGTACGAGGTACGGCCGGTGGTGAGCGCGGAGGCCAGCGACTGATATTCGGCGCTGTCGCGGCCAGCCAGAGTTTCGATCTTTGCGAGGTGATGTTTGGCCTGCTCGCGGTTGCCCTGTTCGACCTGCCATAGGCCGTAATACTGCCAGGTGCGGACATGATTGGGGTCAGCCTTCAGCGCACGCTCATACCAGACGCTGGCCAGCTCGTAGTTGCCGAGCTTGCGATAGGAATAGCCGATCAGATTGGCGACATCGGCGCGGTCGTCCTGACCCAGCGCCTTGAGTTGATCGACCGCGGCGGCATATTCGTTGCGCTCGTAGATCGTGGCATAGGCCGCGCGATAGCCTTGCAGGAAAGCCGGACTGTCGAGCGACGATTTCTTCTCGCTCTTCTTGTCCTTGGGCTGCGACTTGGTGTCGGACGCCGGAGGGGGCGGAGGCGAGGGGGTGTCGGACGGTGCGGCTTGAACGATGGAAGGCGCGGCGACGCATGCCGAAACAAGAAGCGCCAGAGAAATCTGCCTCAGAGTCAAGTTGCTCATTTCAAAGCCTCCCGATGGTCCGGATCAACAATCCTACCTTGTCTGTACGCATTGAACACCCGAAGGGTTCAAACATTCCCGCGAGCCGCTGTCATAATTCCGGCGATTTCCGGCCGATCCGCCATCCGGCCGGATGACCAAATTTTCATGCAGATGAACGGAAACCGCGAACGCGCTTCAGATTGAGTTCAGTGCGGCGGACCTAGCCTGATTGCGACGATCGGCACCCGGCCTCTCGACCGGCCACCGCCCGATCGCAGGAAACAGGAGATATCCGATGTTGAAGACAATTTCCGCAGCCCTGGTTGCCGCTTCGATGCTCGCCGCGCCTGCGATGGCTGCGACCGTTATCAAGACCGAGCGCGGCCCGGTGACCAAGACCATCGTGGTCAAGCCGTCGGTTGCGAAGGCTCACGCGCAGGCTGTCGTGGTGAAGAAGCATCGCCATCACCGCCACCATGGCTGGAACAAGCATCATCGCAGCCACGGCCACAAGGTCGTGATCGTGAAGAAGCATCGCCACATCTGACCGGAATGGATATTTCCGTGGCCGCTATTGCATAGCCCCCGCATCGAAGCGGTTACGGAAAGAAGAACGGCCTGCACTCATCGCAAGATGAATGCAGGCCGGGCTGTTTTTGGAGGCGGTATTGAGAGTTAGAAGGTCATGCCGGCCTTGAGCATGTAAGTGCGACCCGGCAAGGGATAAGCATTGAATGAGCCGTACGTTGATGCGCTCGCGATGGCGTAATCGTAGGTCAGGACGTCAAAAAGATTATTGACGCTGAACGACCAGAAGAACCGATCGTATTCGCCGCTGAGCTTGAGATCGACGGTTGCGTTTGCTGGAATGAGCGGCTGGAAGTTGCGTTGGTCATTGTCCATCCGCCGTGCTCCCCAATAGCGTACGGTTGCATCGAACACGAGATAGCGCTGCCACACGTCCCAGGACACACCGCCATAGGCGGTGATGCGCGATACGAGAGGAACGTCGTTTCCGGCAAATGGACCTTCGGAGAAGACAGCGCGCGTATAGGCGAAGCCACCCTTGAGGCGGACGGTATCGCTGGCGCGCAGCGTTGCGCTGGTTTCGCTGCCGTAACGATGAGTAGGGTCAAGATTGATGTTGTAGAACAGCGCGGGGCTGAAGTGGATCTCGTTTTTCAGCCGCATATCGTAATAGCTCGATTGAATATCGAGCGGGCCGCCATGGATGCGGATGCCGCCTTCTACATCGTAGGAGGTTTGTGTTTTCAGATCGAACGTGCCAGGCGCAAAGAACGGACCTGATCCGATCCGTTCATCGACATTCGGCGTACGGAACGCCTGTGCGGCGCGCGCAAAGACAGCGAAATTGTCGTTGATACGGTGTTCGATGCCGACGTGAAGAGCGTGATTTGTCTCGTCGGTATTGAGCGGAGATGCCTGGGGATCGCCAAACCAGTTTGGCGCCGACATGTCGAGCCTGTCTCTGGCCTGCAGTTTCGTGTTTTGAATTCGACCGCCGTATGAGAAGTCGGTGCTGGGAAGAAGCCCGATCGTCTGCTGCCAGTAACCAGCAAGGGTCTGCTGTTTCATATTGTAGACGTGGGTCGGTGCATCGCCCGCATAGCGGCTTCGGTTCGAGCCGTATACCGAGTCGTAATAATCGACGCCGGTCAGGATATTCGAACGCAGGCCGAAGAAAGAATTCTTGATGCTTAGACGCGGTGTGATCGACCAGGTTTGCAAGGATGTGTCGACGTAGCGCGCGTTAAACGGACTGAGGGGAAGGTCTCCAGGAAATGAACCCTGCTGCTGCTTGTCGCGCACGCCGCCATCGACAATCAATTCTGCGCCGTCCCACAGCGATTTGGTGAAGCCGGCGGTTGCATTCTTCCCTTGTTTATCGGCGTGGTCGAAGGGCGTGGCCGCTCCGCGTGGATCAGTCGCAAGGCGATTGATGCCAGTGCCAAATTCGCTCGTCGCTCTTCCTCCGGGCAGACCAAGGCTCTGGTTATCGGCCGACAGATTCAGGAAGGCGCTGAAATCAGGCGTCGAATAGCGAACCTCGCCGACACCATTCGTCTGCCGCAGGGCGTTGTTGACGCGATAGCCATCGGACGAAACAGCGTTGCCGAACACCGAAGAGGACCATGGACCGGCGTTGATACTTGCGGAAACATTGCCGAGACGCTGATTCAACGATCCGACGCCGGCTTCGGTGCGCATCGAAATTGGCTTGCCGCTGCTGGCACCGGTCTTGGTAACAATATTGATGATGCCTCCGATGGCGTTGTCACCGTAAAGGACTGCCCCGCTATTACCCTTTGTAACTTCAATGCGCTCGATCGATTGGAGTGGAATCGTGGATAGATCGACACCCGCAAGGTCAATGTCGTTAACACGCCGTCCATTGATGAGGATCAGTGTGTTGGCGGAAGCGAAAGCGCCGAAACCTCGCATGTCAACGACGCTACCCGCGCCGTTTACGCCGCCATAAAGATTTCTGAGTTGTACACCTGGTACTGTGGCCAGCACGTCTTGAACAGTCTGGCCGGGCGCGCGCGCGATGTCTTCCGCGGTGATGACGGTTGTCGATGCACCGACAATGCCGATGCTGTTGGCGGGAGCGCCCGTCTTGCTGCCTGCATTACCACCCGTGCCGACCAGACGCGTCGCATCGACGTTGATCGCCGGCAATGCGGCGCTGGCGTCCTGCGCGAGGGCAGGGCTGACGAGCGCGGTGCCTGCAAGGCAGGCCGCAGCGAAAGACAGTCCGAGCGCCGCGGACGGAAGAAACGATTTGGAAGAGAGAGTCACGATGTAGCCCCGCAGATGATGTGATCGCGGAGGCGCAGCAAAAGCGCGCAGCAGGCACGACGGCAGGGGGCAGATTGCTGCCTCCAAACGTTCCGTCCTGACTGAGGAAACTGGCCATCGGCCGAACCTCCGCAACAGTTACGTCACGTCACCGCTGCGGAATGCCGCCCCTTCGCACACCCCGTGCGACGGAAGGATGACCGGTACAGGCAGGTCTCCTGGCTCGCGGATCGCCGCCGTTGTCCGCCTTCCCAAGCGTGGCTGAAAAGCCTTCGCTCAGTGGCCTCGTGGACAACGGCTCACCGCTGACAGTTGCGGGGGCAGCTTCGGAATGGCCATGCATACGCACGGCGGCACCGAATTCCCTATTCGCCAGCTTGCGCTGGCACCTGTGTCGTGGTTGCAATCAATCGGCGGAGGGGTGCCTTGTCAATGACACAATGTGGAAGGTACCCAATGGCATGGCCTGGCTTGCGGACTTCGTCGGGATGCGTTGCAAATTGGTGACATATGGGCCGCGGGTGGCGGCAATCTTGCTGGCGCTGGGGGCGGCTGGCTGCGCCGGCGGCAGCAACAGCGGGCTGTCCTATACCGCCGATCGCGGCGTCGAGAGCCAGCCGTATCCGTCGAATTACCGCCCGGAGCTGCTTGCGCTGCTGCGGACCTATCTGAACGATCCGACCAGCGTGCGCGAGGCGGGGATCGCCGAGCCCGCGCAAAAGGAAGTCGGGGGGCGGCGGCGCTACGTGGTGTGCGTGCGCTTCAATGCGCGCGGCCCGGGCGGACGCTACGCCGGAGTGAAGGACCGTGCCGGCATGTATGTCGACGGTCGTCTCGATCGCATCATCGAGGAGCCGGGGGATTTGTGCGCGGGTGCGACCTACGCGGCGTTTCCCGAAATGGAAAAGCTGACGCGGTGACGCGCCAGCTTTCAGTCGTTTGTTCGAGCGGACTGCGCTTACGAAAAATGCCGGACGATGGCTGCGAAACCTCGCACCCAGCCGCGGGCACTCTCGATGTCGAGCGGGATAGGCTCAGCAGCGACCCGGACGATCACCAGTTCGCTGATCGGATCGATGTAGATGTATTGCCCGTGAATGCCGAGACAGCATAGCGTGCGCCGCTTGCGGTCGATCTGGTAGAACTTGCTGCGATACGCCGCATCCGGGAACATCTCGGCGAATTCGCCGCGCGCCCACGCCTCCGGATCGCCGTTGTCGTTGATGTCATCGATCCACCAGCCGGGCACCACTTGCCTGCCATCCGCGACACCGCGCTGCCGGATCATCTCGCCAAACCGCGCGAGATCGCGCGGTGCGGCGCAGATGCCGCCCGCGGCGCGCATCGCGCCTTCCGCATCGAGGGTGATGTAGGCATCGCTTTCAGCGCCCATCGGTGTCCAGAGGTATTCGCCGAGCAGGTCGGAGAGGGCGCGGCCTGCTGCACGTTCATAGACCCAGCCGAGCATGTCGGTGTTGGTCGAGACGTAGTGGAAGGTGTGGCCGTGGGGCTTGCCGTCGGGTTTCTGGGTGGCGAGGAATTCACGCAACTGCATCGCGCTCTGGCCCGGCTTGATCACATCCCAGCCGACCGCGCGGCGATAGCGGGCGACGTCGCCGTCCGGATCGACATAATCCTCGGTGAAGGAGATGCCGACCGACATGTCGAGCAGATGCCGCACCGAGCAGCCGCCATAGACCGATGACGAGACCTCCGGCACGTAATCGGTGACCGGACGGTTCGGGTTGAGGATACCCTTGTCGGAGAGGATGCCGCCGAGCGCACCGCAGATCGACTTGCTCACCGAAAACACGATGTGCGGTGTCAGACCGTCCATGCCGCTTGAATACCACTCCGCCGCGATGCGCCCGCGGTGCAGAACGACGAAGCCATTGGTGTTCGTCGTGCGCAATGCGTCGCGCAGGATGGTCGGGCCCTTGTTGCCCTCGAAGCCGACGCGGCCGATTTCGGTGAGCGAACTTTCCAGCGGCACGGGATGTTTCGATGCGGCGATATTCGCTGTCGGCAGCACGCGCCGGACGTTGTGGAAGCTCCAGTCGCTGTAGGGCTGGGTGCGCCAGTTGGCCAGTGTCACAAGGTTCTCCCGCGCGGGCGGGAATTCACTCATGAGATTTTTTACAGGACTCTTCGCAGGACTCTTGGCGGTCGATTGGGCTGACATTCGTTTCTTCTCCGGGACACCGATTCAATTGGCTGAATCGTTGATTGTCATTTTTGGGCGCGGCCGGGCGTGATGATCGCCTTTGGCGGGAGACCGCGCGGCCGCATTGTGCGTGTTAATCGGCGCAAGACAACACTGCGCCGCACAACCAGAAGGATTGGTGGGAGAGAATCGGACTCCGAAAGGCCGATCTGGCAAGGGGGCGGGGAAAAAACAATGCGCGAGACTCTCAGGCAGTCAGGCGTTCAAATCGCGGCATGAAGCTAGCGATTCTCAGACAGCCTTTTGAGGAGCCCTTGGCCGTGAACACGATTCTTGTTTTCACCTTGGCTGTTGCCGCGACCCTCAATGCATGGTGTCTCAGCGCCTATCTTTGAGCTGCGCAGGACACCAATGCAAAACGGCCGAACCGGAAATCCGATTCGGCCGCGCCGTTAAGCTGAAGAGTCATCCAGGCAGTCTTACTTGGTGCTCGTGCTTTCCGAATACTTGAAGGCCGGCATCGCCTTCAGCTGATCCTTGGTGCCGCTCATCACCGCGTGATCAGGGTACCAGTCGTTCCTGGTTGTTGTCGTCGCCATGCCGCCGCCCGCTGCGCCGGTGGTGGTTGATGGGCGCGCTGTCGTCGCGGTGCCTGACGACCCCGGCATCTTGTCTGCCGACGCCGAGCGGATCGGCTCATCGACCCACTTCAGCTTGTCGAAGCTCACGGCAATGTCGTGCTGGCCGACGCCGAGGAATCCGCCAACACCGATGATCACGGCATTGATCTTGCCGGTCTTGTCGAGAAGGATTTCACTGATGTCGCCGAGCTTCTCGTTGGAGTCGTTATAGACTGCCAGACCGACGAGCTTTGACGCGCGCCAGTTTGTGCCCTTCAAGCTCGACTGATCGACGGATGCCGACGCCGCCGGAGCGGGGGTGGGTGAAGCTGGCGTTGTGGTCTGAGCGAACGCTGCACCACCGGCCAATGCGGTTCCGAGCAGAGCTGTCGCTACATATTTCTTGATCATCGGATTCTCCTTTCAATGAACCAATTGAAACGGAAGAACCCGAACTGCTCGCTTATGTTCCTGGAACTGTCGCAGTTTCGGCTGCGTCAATGTAGCAAGGTATGTGCAGCCTTTTCGTCGCGCAGAGGAACCTCGCCGTTTTCGATGGCGGCATGAAGGTTGTTCAGTTGCGCTTCGAGATACTCGTTGGCGACCAGTAGGGCCATCAAGGCTCCGCGCGTGTCACCGCCGCACTGGGCGATGACGTCGTCAAGGGCATTTTCATAACGGTCATCATGCGGCTTGGTAAAACTCATGATCATCCTCGTTCGGTTTTGCCAGACTCGACCCTACCTGCGTAGGGAACGGTGACCGGACCGTGACCGTTCCGAGGCAAACGGGCTTGTCCACGCAATTCACAGGTGGTTTTGCGTGTTTCGGACGATTTTGACGAAAATATTTATTGCGGGCGGGGCGCTATTTCGCAGCCTGTTCCACCGACCAGATATCAAAAATCCCGAGATTGTAGAGAAAGGCGAGGATCGCGATGATCCCGACCGCCGCAATGAGATACTTGTGGTGTGCACGGAACCCGCCGTGGTCGGCCATGCGAAATCTCCCCGGCATCGATTGTGCGCCTCCGATACTGGTGGCGCAAATTGCAGGCTCAGGCAATGCTAGCGGGCCTCGGTCTTTCCACCGGATTTGCCGAGCAGTCTGCGCGATGCCCAGACGATCAGGCTGGCGATCCCGAAAAACAGCGCGCTCACCAGCCGCACTGTGCTCGACAAAAGATCGACAACGTCGAGCAGATCCAAATAGTCCAGCAGCTTGATGAGCAGGATCAGCACCAGCAGCGTGCCCAAGAGCCATTCGGTCATGACGGATCGTTCCTCGCGGCGATGACTTCCCCGGAGCGGGGCTCTGCCGATTGGTCTGAGTAACGACGGTTCGGGTTCAGAATTCCGGCCGAACCAAATGGGCGGCCGCAGGGCTTTCCGGTCTTGTCCCGAGGCGGCGGGCTTGATAGCTGTTCCCGCGGGCCGGCATAGCTCAGCGGTAGAGCAGCGGTTTTGTAAACCGAAGGTCGGGAGTTCAATCCTCTCTGCCGGCACCATTTTCAACAGCATGAGTGATCGGACAGGCGGTGATCCTCGCGGACAGCGCCGGGTTTGCTGCGTTGCCAACGGCGCGAAGATCAGCAGGCTGCATATTTGTTGGCCTTGTGGGGTTTCAGGGCGCGGGCTTCTATGTCGTGACCGGAGCACGTTCCATGCAGACTCGGGAAACCACACCGCTTTGGGTCTGGCTCACGTTTGGGCTGCTGACTGCTGGCACGGTCGCTTACGTGTCCGGCTTCCTGATGATTGAAGGCATTCTGGACTTCCTCAAGTAGTTGCCTCGTCGCCAAAAGGCTGCCCGTTAACCTTCCGCTTCCACCAATCTTACTGAAATCGCTCGCAATTGAACGAGTGCGCATGCTTACGCGTTAGGCTTACCTGACGATTGGGCTGCGCCTTTAACCCCTGTTATCCCCTGCAGGACTAGGGTGATGCTGCAACAAAGGCATCATCTATGCGTGCGATTACGGCTCTGGCGATATTGATCGGAACGGCGGCAACAGCTGTGGCGGATACCGGTCCGCTGGTCGTGATTCCGGGCCGGGCCGGCGTGCCCGTCATGATCAACGGCCGCGATGTCTCGTACTCCGTCGTCGAAGGCGAATGGGGCCTCGCCAAACATTTCAAGAATGCGCCGCGCGTCTATGGCGGCTGGGACAATTACATCGGGCGCGAGGTCGGCCACTATTATCCGACCGCCGGCCGTCAGCCTGGCTATGGCCGTCTCGAGATCGAGCCGCCTGCGAATCGTGCGCTGCCTCAGCCTGCCGAGAGCTATCAGCGCTCCTGGTCGGCGCAGTCCGCGCCGCCTGCGCCGCAGCAGCAATACGACGTTCCTGCCTATCCGCCGGCGATCATCGAGGCGCCGCGCGACCACGGCTACCGGCCGAATGGCTTCAAGCCGAGCTATCGGCCGAATGGTTTCCGGCCCGATCTAAAACCATAACGAGACCAAGCAAAAAGCGTTTAACAGGAGAGAGTAATGCGTCAGACGATTGCAGGATTGATTGCGGGCGTGGCGTTCGCCGCGACGATGGCGGCGGCACCCGCGCAGGCATGCGCGGTGGTTGATCCGTGCGGCTACAGCACTTACGGCTATGGCTACGGTTACAATTACGGTTATGGCGTGCGTGAACGTCTGGCTCGTCCGGATTTCTATCAGCGCTATGCAAGCCCGCAGTATTACTGGGTCAATCAGGGCCCGACCTATACCGGTCCGGGCGCTTTCGCTCCGGTGCCGACCTATCAGGAGCGCGCCGTGCTCGGTTCGCGCTATTATGGACGTCCGTATCGCTATGGCTATGATGGCGGCCCGTACGGCAACGCCACCAGCCACTATTATGATGGCGCGGCGGCTGTGCAGGGACCGGTGGTCTACAGCTATCGCTTCGCCCGCCGCCACGCGTATCGCGGTTATCGCCATGCGCATTACCGCGCATATCATGGCGTCAGGCATCATCACGCGCACCGTCATCACGGTCACTACGGTCATCGCGTGAAGCCGCTGCGCTACAAGTATTGATCTGAAGCCGGATCGAGATTTGAACGCCCGTCTGCATCATGCAGGCGGGCGTTTTGATTCACCCCATCAAGCCAAGACGGCTGGTGCCGATGTAGAGCGCCAGCACGGCGGCGTTCGACACGTTGAGGCTCTTGATTTCGCCCGGCATGTCCATGCGTGCGACCACGGCGCAGGTTTCACGCGTGAGCTGGCGCAGGCCTTTGCCTTCCGCACCCAGCACCAGCGCCAGCGGCGCGCGCAGCGGCACGGCGGCAAGATCGCCCTGGCCCTCGCTGTCGAGACCGACGGTGAGGAAGCCCGCGTCGTTCATCTCGCTCAGCGCGCGATGCAGGTTCGGCACTTCAACGATCGGCACAAGCTCAAGCGCGCCTGACGCGGACTTTGCCAGTACGCCCGTCGCCTCGGGGCTGTGCCGCCCGGTGGTGACGATGGCCTTGGCGCCGAACGCCGCGGCCGAGCGCAGGATCGCGCCGACATTGTGCGGATCGGTGATCTGGTCGAGCACCAGCACGACGCCGTCCTGCGGCAGTTCATCGATATGGAGACCGGGCAGGGGATCGGCTTCGAGCAGCAGGCCCTGATGCACGGCATCCGGGCCGAGACGGCGGTCGATGTCGCCCGGATGGACCAACTCCGGCGGCACGCGGGTGTCGATCTTCTCGTCGGCGAGACGGCGCTCGGCGTTCTCGGTGACGAACAGCTTGCGGATGCGGCGCTTCGGATTGGCCAGCGCCATGGTCACGGAGTGCCAGCCGTAAAGAATCACCGGGCCTTCGCCCTTGATATGTCCCTTGCCGTGCCCCCGGCCGCCGCCTTTGGCGTCCCGGTCGCGCCAGGGCGGACGCCCGCCGCCCTGAGACCGTGCTTCGGGCCTGCCCTCAAACCTTCCCTGAGGCTTTCCATGCGGGTTCCGGTCGCGGTCCTTGCCGCGTCCACCCCCTTTGGGGCCGCCAAAACGTGATTTCCGGTCGCGATCACTCATGCGGCCTTGTCCCACGGGATTGGAATAATGGCAATTTTCGGCTTTTCGCGGCGAGAAGGGAAATGTGACAATTATCCCGGCATTGGTTGACTTTACCCCGGTGCTTCGCCCATAAACGCGCCGACCGGGCGCCCGTTCACGGGCACGCTTTTTACCGTCATCCATGGCCGTTCAGCCGCCCCCTCGGGTGGGCGAAGGTGTCGGATGATGTTGAGCGGGGGAGTGTCCCGAGTGGCAAAGGGAGCTGACTGTAAATCAGCCGCCGTATGGCTTCGAAGGTTCGAGTCCTTCTTCCCCCACCATCTTTGAAAATCGCCCGGAATTGATTTCCGGGCGATTTTTTATTGGGCGGGGCTGTGTCAGGCTGCGCCGGGGCGTCTGTCTGTGGGGCAAATCGGATGAAATCGCTGGGCCTGGGTCTCGTTCGCCTGTTTCTTGGATTTGTCCACGGGCTACGCGATCCCGAGTTTCAGGCTATTTCATTCCTGCTGATCGTCGCGATTCTGACGGGGGCGGTTTTCTATCATTCGGTCGAAGGCTGGTCGTGGCTCGATTCGGCCTACTTCAGCGTGGTGTCTCTGACGACGGTCGGTGATGCGACCCGCGCGCCCACGACAGGTCTTTCGAAAGTATTCACGATGGTTTTTTCGGTATCCGGTATTGCCCTGATGCTGGCATTTCTGTCGCGCCTCGGATCATACCGGGATCGGCGGCGGCAGGACTGATACAGCCGCCCGTGCGGAGCGGGGCAGCTTTGGGGGCGGTGAACGACTACCCCAACAAAATTTCTGGAAAGCGATTGGAGCGGGTGAAGGGAATCGAACCCTCGTATTCAGCTTGGAAGGCTGCTGCTCTACCATTGAGCTACACCCGCGGCGCGGCGAGCACTAGCATGGCCTTCCCGCCGCCTCAACCATGATTGAGTTGCGGACAGGCGCTTCGGAACCATAATCAGAGCAAAATGTTTTTGCTCTAAGCCTCTGCTCAACCGGGAGAACATCTCATGCGCAACGCACTTTTCGCCGCTCTGGCCCTGGCGGGCGTGGCCATCCTGAGCACCAGTTCTGCCGAAGCTCGGGCCTATCGCTATTGTCTGGTCGAGGGTGGCTTCGCCAGTGGCCCCGGCACCTGCTACTACGACACCTACGCCCAGTGCATGGCCAGCGCATCGGGGCGGCGGGCCTATTGCCAGGTCAATCCTGTCTTCGCCTTTGCTGAACAGGGCCGCTACGCCGATCCCGGCTATCGCGCGGTGAAGCCACGCAAGGTTCGCCGCCATCATCGGCACTATCACCACTAATCCAAGTCATCCGCAGAAAGCGCGGATGATTTTACGCGTGCCCGGATCGGTTTCGATGGTGATGCGCTCGCGCCGGTAGTCCATGGTGACGCCCTGACCGGGCTTGATCTGGCGAACGATCGTCGCGCCGGTGAGGCGCTTCGCTCTGCGGTCCGAGATTCTGTTTTTGCCCGTCAAAGCCTCAGCAGCGGCTGGATTACAAACGCCGCGAGGCGAAGCGGCTTGCGCCTCCGAACAAAAACCAGCGGCGACGAAGACAGCAACCGTCAAACCGGCGAAGCGGTGGGCATGGGTCATGGAGTGGTTTCCTTCCAGGCTATTTCGGATTTTCTGTCACGGACGTACATCACGAGTCATCGAGCTTATTGAGATCGCGCACCGATTGCATGATCGGTTCGAAGTTCGAGCGTGCGTCCAGAGCGTCGAACAGTTGCGCGGTGTCGGAGAGCAGGGCGTGCGAACGCTGAAGCGCGATCCGCACGTCGTCATGGGGTGTATCCGACAGGCGGCCGTGGCCTGACAGCAGGATTTTCGAATCCAGCCCGCGCAGCCGCTCCAGCGACTGGATGTAGTCGCTGATGCTGCCCGATCCGAACACGCCGCCCATCACGCCGCCGGGCATCAGGGTGTCGGCGGCGAACAGCAGGCCCTTGTCCTGATCGAAGAGGCTGATGCATGCCGAGGTATGGCCCGGCGTATACATCACGCTGAGTCGGAAGTTGCCGAGGTCGATCAGGTTGCCTTCCTCAAGCCAGAGGTCGATGTCGATCGGCACATCCGGCTCGTTGAACATCTTGCGCAGCATCGAGAAGTCATCGCGCAGCATGATCTTGTTGGCGGCGAGGCGGTGCGCGGCAATGATTGTCCTGCCATTGAAGTGATACGCCGCGCCGATGTGATCGAGATGTTCGTGGCTGAGCACCACCATGTCGATATCGGCGGGACTCACGCCCAGATGCGCGAGGCATTCCACAAGATACGGATAATTCGACGACAGGCCGACGTCGATCATGATGGTCCGCTTGCTGCCGCGAACCAGATAGGCATTGGCGGCGCGGTTCTTGAACCGGATCTGGTAGACGTCCGTGGCCGCCTGAATCAGCGAGCAGACATCGTTGTTGAGCAGGACCGGAAAAGGCGAGGGCCTGTGATCGCTCATGGCGCAGCGGCCCTGAAGTTCACGGCGTTCGATGCCCGCAGCCGCTTGCTCAACGCATCCATGACCATCAACGCGAAAGCGGGCTGCTGGCTCACGAGGTAGACGAAACGGGCGTGATTGATCCGCATCACTCGCGTGCCGGCGACAGCGGCGATGGCGGTGGCGGATCGGGCGGAGCCGTCGATGACCGCCATCTCGCCGAAAAACTCACCCTTGCCGAGCGAGACGATGGTTGTCTCACTCGCGCCTGTGGTCTTGACGATATCGACCTTGCCTTCGAGGACGACGAACAGCTCGCGGCCGGTCGATCCTTCCTCAAAAATTACTTCGGAGGCATCGTACTCGTTGATGCATTTCTCGATTGTCATAACGCCCCCGGCCTGCCAGCAGACGGTTCAGCCCCGTCATACTAGGACGGAATTTGCCGGGTGCAATCGGTACCTCTGCCGGTCGCGCGTTATCGCAAAGCACAAACGGGCAGAGCCGGCGTTATGCCGGCTTCATGTTCGACACCACCATCGTGGCGACGTCGGTATAGGTGTTCACCAGCGGTCCCACGACCTTGTGCATGGCGTTCTTCGACACCAGCATGTCGTGCATCACCAGATGGTCGATGCCCGTGGTCAGAAAGCAGATCACAGCATCGCGCGGCGTCTCGATGATCGGCTCGCCCTTGACGTTGAACGACGTGTTGATGAGCACCGGCACGCCGGTGAGGGCATCGAATTCCTTCAGCAGACGATAGAGCGCCGGGTTGGTCGCCTCTCGCACGGTCTGCACCCGCGCCGTGCCGTCGACATGGACGATGGCGGGAATCTTGTCGCGCCATTCGGGGCGGACATTCTTGGCGATCAGCATGAAGGGAGAATCTTCCTCGCCTTCGAAGACTTCTTTCGCGCGCTCATGAAGAACAATCGGCGCGAACGGACGGAACGGCTGGCGGTGCTTTACCCGGCTGTTGAGAATGTCCTTCATCTCGGGCTTGCGCGGATCGGCGATCAGGCTGCGATTGCCGAGTGCGCGGGGGCCGAATTCGGAGCGGTCCTGAAACCAGCCGATGACTTTCTGATCGGCGAGCAGTTTCGCCGTGTCGCGGGCGATGTTGTCGCTCTTGACCTGTGTGGTCTGAATCCGCACGAGCGGCTTGCTGATCGCCTGGGTGATCTCGTCGTCGGAATAGCGGCGGCCGACATAGGCGTGATCCATGACGAAATTGCGCCGCTGCTTGAGAATTTCGACCCAGCCGTAATAGGCGCAGCCGATCGCGATGCCGTCATCACCAGCCGCGGGCTGAATCCAGACATTCTCAAAACCGGATTCCCGCGCGACGCGCCCGTTGGCGACGCAATTGAGTGCGACACCGCCCGCAATGCAGAGATTTTTCGCGCCCGTTGTTTCGCGCAGCCATGCGGCCCGCGCGAGCAGCACCTTCTCAGTATCGTCCTGCACGCGCCAGGCGAGATCTTCCCAGTGCTTCATCAGCGGGCTGGTTTCCCACTTCTGGCCGGTATCCATGATGTAGGGCTTGTTCAATTCGGACGTCCAACGCGGCACGGTGAGCGTGTTGTCCTTGATCTGCATGAGCGAAGCGACGTTGCCGTGACGCCCGTAGGGCGCGAGGCCCATCAGCTCGCCGCACTTGTTCCAGTCGCCGAAGATGTAGGTCGACGCCCGGCTGTAGAGCGCGCCGAGGCCGGGCATGTTGTAGAATTCGTCGCTGAAGAAGCCGCGATCCGGCTCCATCCAGACCTTCTTGAGGCATTCAAGGTTCGAGCCGGAAAATTTGTAATAGCTCTCGGATTCGCGCGCCAGCGGCGAGGCAGCATCGCTCTCGGGAAAGGATTCATTGACGTCGGAACGATAGCTGCCGACGCCGTCGACGATCATCACCACGCCATCTTCGAACGGAGAGACCGCGAAGGCGCTGTAAGCGTGCGCTAAGTGGTGCGAGATCGACACCACCTTGTCGGATTTTGTGTGGAAGTAAGGATGGTTCTTGGCGTCCGCGCGTTCGTATTCGGGCAGGAAGCCCGGCATGTCCTGATAGAGCAGGCGGTCTTCCATCTCGGGGACCGGCAGGATGTAGCAATTGCGGACCACGAGATCGACGTCGTCCAGCGTGATGCCTTCGGCATTCAGGCAGTAATCGATGACGTCCTTATAAAATCCGGTGGCATGTTTCTCGCGGGTGATCCGCTCCTTGGCGATCGCGTAGGCGATCTCGCCGTCCCGCAGCAGGCAGGCGCTTACGTCGTGGTCGTAGGTATTGAGGCCGAGAACGTAGGTAGGTTTTTTTGACATGGACCAACTTTCGGAGCGGCGGGCTTAAACGCTTTGTGACAGCAATGGTTCGGCGGGTTCAATCGTGTCTCGCGGTTGCGAAGACGTTTTGTTCAGCATGATGAACAGCCGTTCAGCGAGCGGCGCGGCGGCCGGGATGATGTAGCGGCATGACGTGCTTAACACATCCTAACTCCAGTCCGGTCGCTTGACCCTTGCGGCGAGTTGACCCTAATCTGCTACCGGATGAATCGTAAGACGTCTTGTTTTTGACGTTCTATTTTCCGAACGTGCCTGAACGGGACGCAGGCTCGTGAGTTTAAGATGCGGAAGTGCCTTGCAGCGTTTCCGGAAATGGAGGTGCCCTCTATGACTGAGATCAAGACACGTTCGAACTTTTTGAAGCGTGCCCTGGCAGCAGCGGCGTTGGTGCTGGTCTATTCGATCAGCTTCATCGGCACATCGTTCGTTGTCGCGACCTCGACTTCGACCTCGGCGGAAGCCCGGGGCCGTGGCGGTGGACGCGGTGGCGGTCGTGGTCGCGGCGGTGGCTGGGGTCGCGGTCGTGGCCGCGGATTCTATCGTGGCCGCGGTTATGGCTACGGCTTCGTTGCTCCGGGCTGCTACTGGAGCCCGCGCTGGGGCCGGACGATCTGCCCGTACTAAGAACTGCGCGCCCGCTCGCGCGGGTTGCATGGAAAATACGAGGTGCGCCGGTTCTCCGTCGCACCTCGTTTTCGTTTTGGAGTGGTCTCGCCGTCGCTTGCTACGGTCAGGACTTGCGCGATCCCGAGGCGCGAGCTGCCAGCGGCGTCGGGACGCCGGTTCCGCCCACAAGTGCATCATGCGCGGTCGAGACGATCCGGCGAATGATGTCATCGACATCGTTGAGGTCGCACAGTCCGCCTGACAGTTTTTTCAGCCGCTCGCTGTCGGTTACGGTCTGGCGGATCATCGCCAGCGCGAAATGCAGGCCCCAATAAATCTCGACTTCGTCGCGATGGGGCAGGGCGAGACGCAAGGCTGTCGCAAATCTCTGCAAATGTCGGAATTCACGATCAACGATCTTCTTGATCGGCGGAACGGTCTCGACCGATGCGCGCGTCATGAACCGCGCAGCGGCGGATCGCTGCTGATCGGGGCTGAGACACCAGCGCAGCGGCGGACCAACCAGCGCGCGCAGGATTGCTTCAACGCTCGGGCGGCCGCCGCCTTCAAGCTCGGCGGCTTTCAGTTCGGCAAACCGTTCGCGGTTCAGCACCGTGGTCCGGCTGACGAACAGATCGGCGAGCAGTTCGTCCTTGGAGCCGAAATGATAATTCACCGCCGCGAGATTCACGCCGGCAGCGGCCACGATGTCGCGCATCGTGACTTCTCCGAAGCTGCGCTCGGCCCAGAGCATCTCTGCGGCAGTGAGAATGGCGGTTTTGGTCTGATCGCTCGACATCGAAGCCAACTCAAGAAGTGTGAAGAGGTGCCATGCAAAAGCGCGAATGCTGTTTCGCGCTGCGGAACAAAATCATACATTTGTTTGATCGGTTGCTTGCCATTCAAACAAATGTATGAAATCAACCTAACAGCAAGATTGCAGCGCGGCAAGACATCCACGCAACGATCAATGAACGTCAGCACTGCTGACATTCATTGCCGTGTGGACAGCCGGTCGCGAGTGTTGCAAGACCGTCGTTAACAACAAGAGAGGACCGTCCTATGGATTTCACAATGTCCGCGCGCCAGACCGAATGGCGCAACCGCGTTATCGCCTTCATGGACAAGCACGTTCGTCCCGCCGCTCCGATTTACAAGGAGCAGGATGCGAAGGGCGATCGCTGGAAAGTGATCCCGATCCTCGAGGACCTGAAGAAGAAGGCGAAGGCCGAAGGCCTGTGGAACATGTTCATGCCGCCGAACGAGCATGAAGACGACGAATTCCGCGGCGCGGGCCTCTCCAATCTCGAATACGCGCTGCTCGCCGAGCAGATGGGCCACTTCTACTGGGCCTCCGAAGTATTCAACTGCTCGGCTCCCGATACCGGCAACATGGAAGTGTTCATGCGGTACGGCACCAAGGAGCAGAAGCGCAAGTGGCTGAAGCCGCTGATGGAAGGCGAAATCCGCTCCGCGTTCCTGATGACCGAGCCTGCGGTGGCATCGTCCGACGCGACCAACATCGAAACCAGCATCAAGCGCGATGGCGATCATTATGTCATCAACGGCCGCAAGTGGTGGTCGTCGGGCGCAGGCGATCCGCGCTGCAAGATCGCGATCCTGATGGGCAAGACCGATCCGACCGCCGCACGCCATCAGCAGCAGTCCCAGATTCTCGTTCCGCTCGACACCCCCGGCATCACGATTGAGAAGATGCTGCCGGTGTTCGGCTTCGACGATGCGCCGCACGGCCATGCGCAGATTCTGCTTGAGAACGTGCGCGTTCCCGCCAGCAACATTCTGCTCGGCGAAGGCCGTGGCTTCGAGATTGCGCAGGGCCGCCTCGGACCGGGCCGTATCCATCACTGCATGCGCACCATCGGTGCCGCCGAGGAAGCGCTCGAGAAGATGGTGAAGCGCCTGTCGTCGCGCGTCGCGTTCGGCAAGAAAATCATCGAGCAGTCGGTGTGGGAACAGCGCATCGGCGAAGCGCGCACCAATATCGAAATGACCCGTCTGCTCTGCCTCAAGGCGGCGGACATGATGGACAAGGTCGGCAACAAGACCGCGCAGCTCGAAATCGCGATGATCAAGGTCGCGGCTCCGAACATCGCGCTCAAGATCATCGATGATGCGATCCAGGCCTTCGGCGCCGCAGGCGTGTCCGATGAAGCGGGTCTTGCGAAGTCCTATGCTGGCATCCGTACGCTGCGTCTGGCGGACGGTCCGGACGAGGTTCACAACCGGGCCATTGCACGGCTTGAGCTTCGGAAGTATTCCAATCACTAAGTCGTTTTCCCGCGCGCAAAACGCGGTTAGATGAGACATCTGGAGCGCGGCCCGAACAGGGCCGCGTTTCAAGCGAGCGAAGAAAAGATTGGAAACAGTATGGGTCTGGGTGTGAGAGACGACGCTGATTTTTCCGGCACCAAACCGGTCGAGGAGCGTCATCGCATCAACGAGGCGAACCTCGCCGAATGGATGAGTTCGCATGTTGAAGGATTTGCGGGGCCGCTGACGGTTTCGCAGTTCAAGGGCGGACAGTCGAACCCGACATACCGTCTCGACACACCCAAGACGTCTTACGTGATGCGCCGCAAGCCGTTCGGCAAACTGTTGCCGTCGGCTCATGCGGTCGATCGTGAATTCAAGGTGATCGCGGCCCTGCATGCGCAGGGCTTTCCGGTCGCGCGCGCCTATGCGCTCTGCATGGATGACGCCGTGATCGGTTCGGCCTTCTACATCATGTCGATGGAAGAGGGACGCGTGTTCTGGAATCCCACATTGCCGAGCCTCGAGCCCAAGGAACGTCACGCGGTCTTCACGTCGAAGATCGAGACGCTGGCGAAGCTGCACAGCTACGATCCGGAGAAGATCGGGCTGGGCGACTTCGGCAAGCCCGGCAATTATTTCGCGCGTCAGGTCGATCGCTGGACCAAGCAGTATCGCGCATCCGAGACGGATGTGATCCCGGAAATGGACAAGCTGATCGAGTGGCTGCCGAAGACGGTACCGCATCAGGCGCGTGTCTCCGTCGTTCATGGCGACTACCGCCTCGACAACATGATCTTCTACGCCGACAAGCCGCAGGTGAAGGCTGTGCTGGACTGGGAGCTGTCGACGCTCGGCGATCCGATGGCCGATTTCGCCTATCTCCTGATGCAGTGGACGATGCCGGGTCTCGATGGCGCCGATTTCCGCGGCCTCAACATTCCGAACATGAAGGAAGCTGAAGAGATTTACTGCAAGGCGGCGGGCGTTCCGCCGATCGCCGACCTCAATTGGTATTTCTCTTACAACCTGTTCCGCCTCGCGGGCATCGTGCAGGGCATCGCCAAGCGCATTGTCGATGGCACCGCGGCCAATGCGAAGGCGCAGGAGTCGGCCTCTCGCCGCATTCCGCTGGCGCAGGCATCATGGGCCTATGCCCAGAAGGCGGGCGCGGTCTGAGCGCATGTGTTTCGACGTGACGCGCCGCGGCGCGCGTCACTCAATTCATCAAGAAAAATCCGGAGAACGTCATGGGTCGCCTCGAGGGCAAGTCCGTCATCATCACCGGCGCGGGCAGCGGCATCGGCCGCGCGGCGTCGCTGCTGTTCACGAAGGAAGGCGCGAAGCTGATCGCGGTCGACAAGACCGAAGGCGTCAAGGAAACCGTCGAGCAGGTGCGAAAGGCCGGCGGCACGGCCGAGGCCGTGATCGCCGATGCCGGCATCGAAAACGACGTAAAGGGCTTCATCGCCAAGGCGATCTCGGCTTATGGCAAGCTCGATGCGATCTGGGCCAATGCCGGCATTGGCGGCGGTCTCATCCCGCTCGCGGAGCAGACGCCGGAGCACTGGCAGGAAGTCCTGCGCGTCAACCTGATCGGGCCGTTTCTCGCGGTGAAGCATTCGATCCCGCACATGGTGAAGCAGGGCCACGGCGCCATCGTTTGCACGGCATCTGTTGCGGGTCTCAAGGCCAACGCCAGTGGCCATCCGTACGCGGCGAGCAAGGCAGGTGTCATCAGCCTGGTGCAGACCACGGCGTATTCGCTCTCGGGTACTAACGTCCGCATCAACGCGGTGTGCCCCGGCCTGATCGAGACCGGCATGACCAAGCCGATTTTCGACAATGCCAAGGAACGCGGCACCGAAGGCAAGATCGGTCAGCTCAATCCGCTGAAGCGTCCCGGCCAGCCGCATGAACTCGCGGCGATGGGCCTGTTCCTCGCCAGCGACGAAGCATCTTATGTCAACGGGCAGGCGTTCCCGGTCGACGGCGGTCTCACCGCGTCGATGCCATATGCCGGCAAGCCGATCTGAGGCAACGCCATGTCCAGTGCTCCCGCCAAACCGTTCGTTGCCCAGCACTCTGTTCCGGTGGGGGTGACATCGACGCGCTGGTGGTGGGTGCGCCATGCGCCGGTGCGCGAGGACGGCGGCAACATCTACGGCCAATACGATATTGGCTGCGATTGCAGCGATACGGTTGTGTTTCAGGGTGTCGCGAAATTTCTGCCGCAGAATGCGCTATGGTTTTCCAGCAATCTGAAGCGCACGCACCAGACCGCGGCTGCGATCTGGGCCGCGGGACTGCCAAGGCCCGACCGGATGCATCAGGACAGGGCGTTCGCGGAGCAGGATCTCGGCGAATGGCAGGGCATGAACCGCGCCGCGTTCTTCGCCGCGCGTCCAGCCTCCATCGCGAGCTACTGGTTCGCCCCTGCGCATGAGCGCGCGCCGGGCGGCGAGAGCTTCAACGATCTGTCCGACCGCACGGTGGCTGCAATCCAGCGCATCAGCACCGAACATGCGGGCAAGGACATTGTCTGTGTGTCGCATGGCGGGCCGATCAAGGCGGCGATCGCGCATGCGCTTGGTCTTGAAGCTGGCGCGGGATTCGCCTTCACCATCGACAACTGTTCGGTGACGCGGCTCGATTATCTGTCGAGCGACAGCCACAGCGGCTGGCGCGTGCCGATGATCAACCAGCAGCCCTGGATTGCCAGCCACGCGCACGATGCCATGCATCAGCCGGCAGGACCGGAAGTCACCAACAAGCTCGGATAACAAACAGACATCGCAGGAGAGAAACGCATGACCTTGTTCGACATGACCGGAAAGAATGCCGTCATCACCGGCTCCACCAAGGGCATTGGCCGCGCCATCGCCGAGCGGATGGTTGAGCACGGCGCGCGGGTCGTCATCTCGTCGCGCAAGCAGGATCAGTGCGATCAGGTCGCGAAGGAAATCAACGATAAGTACGGCAAGGGCAAAGCGATTGCCGTTGCGGCAAATATTTCCAGCAAGGAAAACCTGCAGAACCTCGTCGATGAAGCCAACAAGGCGTTCGGCAAGATCGACGTGCTGGTCTGCAACGCAGCGTCGAATCCGTACTACGGACCGCTGGCTGGCATTTCCGACGATCAGTTTACAAAGATCCTCGGCAACAACATCGTTGCCAACAACTGGCTGATCAGCATGGTGGTGCCGCAGATGATCGAGCGCAAGGACGGCTCGATCATCATCGTTTCGTCCATCGGCGGCCTGAAGGGCTCGACTATTCTCGGCGCCTACGCGATCTCGAAGGCGGCCGACATGCAGCTCGCGCGCAACCTTGCCTGCGAATACGGCAAGCACAATGTCCGCGTGAACTGCATCGCGCCGGGCCTGATCAAGACCGATTTCGCCAAGGCGCTGTGGGACAATCCGGACAACCTGAAGGCATCGACCGCACGCTCGCCGCTGCTGCGCATCGGCATTCCGGACGAAATCGCAGGCGCTGCGGTGTTCATGGGATCGGCGGCTGGTAACTTCATGACCGGCCAGACCGTCGTGATCGACGGTGGCGCAACGATCAGCTGATCGCCTCTGAATCAAAAAAGCCGGACGCGAGTTGTCTCGCGTCCGGCTTTTCGTTGTCGTGAGTTATTCCACCGCGGCGTAGACGAGGCTGCGCACCAGCGTGCGGAAGTATTCGCGCTGGCCCGGTCCCTGCGACAGGAAGAGTGCGAACAGGTCTTCCTTCGGATCGATCCAGAAGAACGTGCCTGCCATGCCGCTCCAGAAATACTGGCCGACCGAGCCGGCGAATGGTGCCATGCCTTCGTCGGTGCGTACCGCGAAGCCCAGACCGAAGCCGTGGCCAGGCGGCAGGAGGTGGGACTCAGCCTTGACGCTCGGCGCGAGATGGTTCGACGCCATGAAGGTCAGCGTCTTGCGGCCGATCACGCGGTTGCCGTCCAGCACGCCGCCGCTCAGCAGCATCTGGCAGAAGCGGGCATAGTCCATCGCAGTGGAAACGAGTCCACCGCCGCCGGATTCCATCTTCGGAACTTCCAGCGGATCGAACAGCATGACCTTGTCGCCGGTCCACGGATCGGTGGGGAACGGCTGCGCGATGCGCGACTTGTTCTCCGAAGCGGTGTGGAACGCCGTCTCGTTCATCTGCAGCGGGTTGAGGATACGTTCGCTGAGGAACGCGCTGAGCGGCTTGCCGGAGACAACCTCGATGACGCGGCCGAGAATGTCGGTGGAGCGGCTGTAATTCCATTCCGCGCCGGGCTGGCACATCAGCGGCATGCTGGCGATCAGCTTGGCATGTTCTTCATTGGTGATGTCGCGGCGGAAGGCTTTGGCCTTCGCATACATCCGCTGAACCATGCCGGTGCCGGTGATCTCGTATGAGATGCCGGAGGTGTGGCGCAGCAGGTCCTGAATCGTGATCGGCCGCACCGGCAGCGCGAATTCCATCGCGCCGTTGCGCTCGATGCCGACCTTCTGACTGGCGAATTCCGGAATGTATTTGGACAGCGGGTCGTTCAGCAGGAGCTGGCCGTCCTCGACCAGCATCATGATCCCGAGCGAGATCAGCGGCTTGGTCATCGAGAAGATGCGGAAGATGCTATCCTTGGCCATGGCCGCGCTGCCCGCCGGGTCCTGTTTGCCCTGGGCCTCGAACCAGCCGATCTGGCCGCGCCGCGCCACCATCGTCACCACGCCTGGCGTGGTGCCCTTGTCGATCTCGCGCTGGAACGCATCGCTCATCAGTTGGAGGCGGGCCGATGACAGGCCGATGGCTTCCGGCTTGGCGGAGGGAAGGGAGGGTGTCGCCTTTGCGGCGCTGGGCGTGGCGTGGACGTTCATGTTGCCTCCGGCTTTTTCTTGTTTCGTATCAGTGCCGGACATGGTTGAACCGGCAGCGTCGCGGGCGAGATTGATACAAAAATCCGCGGTTGAACAGGGCGGCAGATGCAAAACCGCCCGGTCAGGATCGAGGGGCTGGAAGAGCCCCAATAGTGATGTCGAGGCAGGCGACTTTATGACCGATGCAAGTGGGAAAAAGCTGGCGAAAGACGGCTGGACGATTGTTGAGGATGACGGGTTTCTCAATCTGGTGGGGCCGCTCTGGCATCGCCCAAATGACGCGACGGGCGAATATGCCATTGTCGCGCAGCCCAAGCACAAGAACCGGCGCGGGTTCGTTCAGGGCGGGTTGTTGATGACGCTGGCGGACCGGTCGCTGGGCATGGCCGCGCGTCAGGGCAGCGGCGCCAGCGCAGTAGTCACGATCCAGATGGATACGCATTTCATTGATGCGGCGAAGATTGGCGAGCTTTTGATCTCGACGCCGCGGGTGGTGCGCAGCACGCGCACGCTGATCTTTCTGAATACGGAACTGACGGCAGATGGCCGCTGCGTCGTGATGGCGAGCGGCGTGTTCAAGATCATGAAAGGCGCGGGTTAGACAGTTCAAACAAAAAGGCCACCCCGAGGGGTGGCCCTTGGCATTCGAGTTATAGCGAGGTTTACGCCGCGCGCACTTCGCGCAGGAAGGCATCGACCTGAGCTTTCAGCGTTTCGCCGTTCAGCGACAGTTCGGCAGCCGACGAGACCACCTGATCTGCAGCAACGCCGGTTTCGCGGGCGGCATCCCGGACACCGACAATGTTCGCTGAGACTTCGCCGGTGCCCTTGGCGGCCTGGGCGACATTGTGCGCAATCTCGCGGGTTGCTGCACCTTGTTCCTCGACGGCGGACGCGATGGCGCTTGCGATCTCGTTGACCTTGCTGATGGTGCGGGTGATGCCGTCGATGGCTTCGACCGAGGTCCGGGTCGCGGACTGGATCGAGCCGACCTGCGCCGAAATCTCGTCGGTGGCTTTCGAGGTCTGGCTCGCCAGCGCCTTCACTTCCGACGCGACCACGGCAAACCCGCGTCCGGCTTCACCGGCGCGTGCGGCTTCGATGGTGGCGTTGAGCGCGAGCAGGTTGGTCTGCTCGGCGATCTCGCTGATCAGCTTCACCACATCGCCGATCTTCTGGGCTGCGAGCGCCAGGCCCTGAACCTCGTTGTTGGTGTCGTTGGCCTGCTTGGCGGCGTGACCGGCCACCTGCGCGGATTCATTGACCTGCTGGGCGATCTCGCTGATCGAGGCATTCAATTCCTCGATTGCGGCGGCGACAGCCTGCGCATTTGCGGATGCTTCTTCCGAAGCCTCCGCAACCGTCGCGGTCTGCTGCGTGGCTTCCTCGGCGGTGCGGGCCATATTCTCGGCGGTGCTGCGCAGTTCGGTCGATGCCGATCCCACGGCATTCACAATGCCGCCGACACCGGATTCGAAACGCTCGGCTAGCGCGAGCACGGCGTTGCGGCGCTCGGCTTCCGATACGATGCGCTGATCTTCCTGTGCGGTACGCAAGCGGCCGGTTTCGATCAGGCTGTCCTTGAACACTTCCACGGCGCGCGCCATCGAGCCGATTTCGTCGCGGCGGTTCGCGCCCGGAATCACCACATCATGCTGGCCCGAGGTGATCGCGCGCATTGCGCCCTGGAGCGCGACGATCGGTCGTGCGAGGCCGCGGCCCACCCAGGCGGCGATCAGGATCGCGATCAGGATGGCGGCGGCGGCGCCAGCGGCGAGCCACTTGGCGGAATTGGAGGCGAGTTCTTCATACTCTTTGGTGTTGCGGATGATCTCGACCACCGCGACAGGCTGACCTGAGAAGTTCTTGAGCGGCCCGAAGGTCGTGGCAGTCGGCTGACCGTCCTGTGTGCCCGTGAGGAAGATAGACTCGCCGCCCAGCGCGCGCTTCAGAACGGAGGACGAGACGGTGGCACCCTTGATCGTGGACGCAAGGGTCTGGACCTTGTCGTCGTTGATCTGATGAATCGCGATATCGACGCCAAAGCGCGCCTTCATCGAATTCACGAACGTCTCGCCGAAGGGTGCGCCGACATCCACCGTGCCGAGCAGGGTTTCGCCGTCCATGACAGGGGTCGCGCCGAAGATGTTGAGAACATCGCGTCCGGCCTCGACGCCGCCGATCGGCTTTTTCGTCGCGAACGACTGGACGATCATCTTTCGGCGCGCGGTCACGTCGTCGCCGAAAGCCTTTGGATTGTGAACGCGGGAGAGGGCGATACCTGGTGGTATCTGGATGGTGATCAGCTCGATGCCGAGCGGCTTGATGTCTTTCAGCGTCTTGTCGAGCAGCGCGATGATGCCTGCGCGATCCTGCGCGCGGATCAGCGGCTTCAGCTCCGGCATGTTCGCTACCGTATTGGCAACGGCCTGCACTGCGCGCGTGTCGGAATCCATCGCGCCGACCATGTTCGCGTAGTCGGATTGCAGTTCGCGATGAAGGGCGAGATCCACTGCGATGTTCTGCCGCCAGAGGCCGAACGCGGCCAAACCGGCGCAGGAGGCCGCGGCCACCAGCGAAATCGCGATCATTATCCGGGCAGAAACGGACCAAAGCTTGCGCATCATGTCTCCAAGAAATCCTGAGCAAATCTGATTGCCGCAGCTTAGGAACCTTGAATCAACACCGGGTTAAGGAGGGCCTTGATCTGCGGAGGCTCGCGCTCTTGTTCGCCAGACAAACATTGGCGTGAGCCGCGCGTGGGCGGCTTCGAGCGCTCGGATGAAGGTGGACTGTTTAGTCTCGCGGCTCGGAGGCGGGTGCGATCATGCTGAGATGAAAGACGAGGCCCGAGGGCGGATAGCGGAAGGTGCAGTCGCCTCCGAGTTGCCTGCTAAGATTCGAAATCAGCCGGGTGCCGAAACCGTCTTCCTCTGGCGGCGTGACGGGTGGTCCGCCGCTTTCGCTCCAGATCAGGCTGACAACCGTGCCCGCGTCGCCGGGCTGTGCGGTCCAGCCAATGGTGACGCGGCCGTCATCGTTGGACAGGGCGCCGTATTTCATCGCGTTGGTGCAAAGCTCATGCAGGATCATCGCCATCGGCACCGCCGTTGTCGGCGGCAGATCCACCGGTGGTCCGGAGATCGCGAAGCGGTGTCCGCGCTCTTCCTGAAGGGGAGCAATCGCGGCTTCCGCGATTTCCGAAAGGCGCGCGTGCTGCCAGTTCTTGCGGGTGAGGAGATCGTGGCCGCGCACCAGCGCCTGCAGGCGTTCGTGGAACTGGCGCAGAGCTTCCGGGCCCTGACTGTGGCGAAAGCTCAACGAGGCGATCGACTGCACAGTGGCAAGGGTATTCTTTACCCGGTGCGCGAGTTCATGAACAAGGATTTCGCGGCGCTCTTCGGCTGTGGCGCGCGCTTCCTCACGCATGGCGTTCTCATCCATCAGCCGGTCGAAGGTCTGGCCGAGGACTCCGATTTCATCGCTGCGGCCTACGATGCCGGTGCGTGCTGCATCGTGACCGCGCCGCCATGCTTCCGCTGTCGCCACCATGCGCATCAGCGGGCGGCGGATGATGCTTTCGCCGACGAGCCATGCCAGAAGGAATGCGATGGCGCTTCCCAGCGCAAACAGTGCGATGCTGTTGCGCACCGCGCGGTCGATCGGGGCGAGCGCTTCGCTGCGCGAGATGCCGCTGCTGACATAAAGACCGAAGGGCGTTACGGAAGCGGGGACGTAGCCGATGATGCGTTGAACGCCATCGACGCCGATAATCTCCGCACTTCCGGGTTGCGATCCGCCAATTCTGCCAAGGCTGTCGTCGAGTTTTCTGCCGACGAATTTTTCCCTGTCCGGCTCGCGTGAGACGACGACGCCATTGCGATCGGCGATCAGCACGGCGCCGCCGCTCTGCACGCCGCGCTGCTGCAATTGCTGTCCGAGCCACTCCACATTCAGGCCGGCGGCGATAACGCCTTCCACCTTTCCATCACGGATGATCGGCATCGCCATCGGAATGATGTTGCGGTCCGACACCTTGCTGGCAATGAAGGTTCCGATCGCGAATTTGCGGCGGTCAACAGCTTCGCGAAAGTAGTCGCGGGTCGCAAGATTGGGTGAAGCCAGACTCGGTTCGCTGAAGCAGCGGATATTGCCGTCGAGGCCGACGACCAGAAGCGACGTCAACGGTGCGATACCGGGCCGCACGCGGACGATATAATCCGTGCATGCGGTGCTGTTGAGGCGGCTGACTTCGTCTGCCTCAGCCACGGCGCGCATTGTGCCCTGAATGCCGTCGAAAATCTGATCGACTTCGGAGACCACGACCTCCGCGTTGCGGAGTGCTTGCGCATGCGCTTCGGCGTAACGGGTGTTGCGCAGGTCGAATGCGCCATAACTCACCGCCGCAAGGCCGGGCAGGGAGGCAACAAGGGTGAGCGCCAGCAGCCGATGGGTAAGTGACAAGCGGCGTATGGCATTGCGAAGCGGCAAACCGTCTGTTTCCCCACCGGTTGAGCTTTTCTCGAATGTACGCGGCACGCTTTGACGCGGCAATCACCGCAGGCCGGTTCCATCGCCGGTTTCGGTGGCGGGGAATCATTGAATTGTCCGCAAGGAAATTGGCGAGAAATTGCCAGGAGGGGACGTGACGCGGCGAAAATGGTTCGCTATAGAGGCGCCATACAGGGGTGTAGCTCAGTTGGTAGAGCATCGGTCTCCAAAACCGAGGGTCGCAGGTTCGAGTCCTGCCGCCCCTGCCAGTCGGCAGCTTCCAGTCCGATCATTTCCATCCATCTGATCCGTCCGCGCCGCTCATTCGGGTGGCTGGAGCTGGCCGCGCAACCGGGGGCCGGGCTTCGATACCGGCGAAGTGGCTGTTTTCGCCTATGTTCCGGGCCTCCGGCAGGCTGGTTTTCAGGGTTTGGTCCGCTGTCCGTACCTTGACCTGACGCCCGTCCCACAGTAGATAACGGCACCTGCTGCCGGCCCGCTTTGACGGATATCCGGCGCGGCATTGAAATCCCCGGACAATCGAGCCCGCTCTCTTACGTTTTTTGGCGGCTCATCCTTCAAAAGAGGGTTGGGCGCAAAAAACATTGGCGTGCGGGCTGTCTGGATTCCAGAAATACCAATCACGTCCGGGAACGACCTTCCCGGCAATTACGGATGCGGACCCCGACGATGGCTTTCAGCCCGTTCAAATTCCTGCAGGAAGTGCGCTCGGAGACCGCCAAGGTCACCTGGCCCACCCGCCGCGAGACCACGATCACCACCATCATGGTGTTCATCATGGTCGCGGTATCCTCGGTGTTTTTCTTCGTCGCGGACCAGATCATTCGCCTTCTGGTGACGTTTATTCTCGGCATTCAGGCCTGAGCGCGGAACTGAAACATGAGCATGCGCTGGTACATCGTTCACGCCTATTCGAACTTCGAGAAGAAGGTCGCTGAATCCATTCGCGAGCAGGCCAAACAGCGCGGGCTGGAGGAGCTGTTCGAGCAGGTGCTGGTTCCGACCGAGAAGGTCACGGAAGTGCGCCGCGGCCGCAAGATCGACGCCGAGCGCAAGTTCTTCCCGGGCTACGTGCTGGTGAAGATGAACCTCACCGACGAGGCGTTCCATCTCATCAAGAACACCCCGAAGGTCACCGGCTTCCTCGGTGCGGAAAACAAGCCGATGCCGATCTCGGAAGCTGAGGCGATGCGCATCCTGCATCAGGTGCAGGAAGGCGTGGAGCGCCCGAAGGCGTCGGTGTCGTTCGAGATCGGCGAGAACGTGCGTGTGGCCGATGGCCCGTTCGCCTCGTTCTCCGGTGTGGTCGAGGAAATCGACGAGGCGCGTTCGCGCGTGAAGGTCGCGGTGTCGATCTTCGGACGTGCAACGCCGGTCGAACTGGAATTCGGTCAGGTCGAGAAAGTCGCCTGATCGTTTCCGTCCTTGCTCAGCAGGGACGGTGAGAATGCCGTGGGAGGAGACAGCCGGTCGCCAGCCGCCTGTCGAACCGAACCACGGTCCTAAGAAGGTCCGGAATGGTCCGGATCGTTTGAAGGAGTAAAGCATGGCAAAGAAAGTGACCGGATACCTGAAGCTTCAGGTGCCGGCCGGTGCGGCGAATCCCTCGCCCCCGATCGGTCCCGCGCTTGGTCAGCGCGGCCTCAACATCATGGAATTCTGCAAGGCGTTCAACGCGCAGACGCAGAAGGAAGAAAAGAACACCCCGATCCCGGTGGTCATCACCATTTATGCGGACCGGTCGTTCACCTTCGAAATGAAGACTCCGCCGATGTCCTACTTCCTGAAGCAGGCGGCGAAGATCCAGTCCGGCTCGAAAGCTCCGGGCCGCGACGTCGCAGGCAAGGTGACCAAGGCGCAGGTGCGCGAGATCGCCGAGAAGAAGATGAAGGATCTCAATTGCGATACCGTCGAAGCGGCCATGAAGATGGTCGAGGGCTCTGCCCGTTCGATGGGTCTCCAGGTGGCGGGGTAACGATCATGGCTGTTGGCAAGAAACTTGCGAAGGCCCGTGAGGGAATCGACCGCGAGCACCTCTACAAGCTCGACGAAGCCATCAAGATGGTGAAGGAACGCGCTTCGGCGAAGTTCGATGAAACCATCGAGATCGCGATCAACCTCGGCGTCGATCCGCGTCACGCTGACCAGATGGTCCGTGGCGTCGTCACGCTGCCGAACGGCACCGGCCGCACGCTGCGCGTCGGCGTGTTCGCACGCGGCGCCAAGGCTGAGGAAGCCAAGGCTGCGGGTGCTGACGTTGTCGGCGCTGAAGACCTCGTTGAGAAGGTGCAGGGCGGCAACATCGATTTCGATCGTTGTATCGCCACTCCGGACATGATGCCGCTGGTCGGTCGTCTCGGTAAGGTGCTCGGCCCGCGTGGCATGATGCCGAACCCGAAGATTGGCACCGTCACCATGGACGTTGCTACCGCCGTGAAGGGCGCGAAGGGCGGCTCGGTCGAGTTCCGCGTCGAGAAGGCCGGCATCGTGCAGGCCGGTATCGGCAAGGCCTCGTTCTCGGAAGAGAAGCTGATCCAGAACGTCAAGGCGCTCGCGGATGCCGTCGTGAAGGCGAAGCCCGCCGGCTCCAAGGGCACCTACGTCCAGCGCGTTGCGGTCTCGTCGACGATGGGCCCGGGCGTGAAGGTCGAGCCGGGTAGCCTGACCTCCTGATCGTTATCTGATCAATAAAGTCCGGAAGGCGGAGTGATGAAAATCACTCCGCCTTTTTCTTTTATGGTGGTGGTGCGAGCAGGCCTGCGTGCCGTCCGGCCGATAGCGTGATCGCGATTCCGGTAAAGACTGCCGCCGCGAACACCCAGCCTGACAACGCTCCGGCCATGATGCCCGACAGCAGCGTGCCCACGGTGCATCCCAGACCCGTCATCGCGCCCCAGCCGAGCAGCACGCCGCCGATCGATCCGCGCACGATGTGACCCGCGCTTGGCCACGTTGGCTTGAACTGTCCCGCTGCGAGCGCGGCAGCAAACGATGCGGCCACAAGCGCAAGGACAAATGCGCCGTTGCGAGACAGCAGTGCGTCGGTGGCGACGCTGATGCATCCGCGCAGGGTGTCGAGTCCCTCAAGCCGCGAGAGCACGAGGCCAAGGCTTGAAGCGGCCTGCCGTGCGCGGCTGCCGATCTCGGCGGTGACGCCGAGCGGAGCGACACGGAAATAGGCGAGGGTACCGAGGACGCCGATGATCGCGCCGCCGATCCATGCTGGCCAGCGCTGTCCCAACAGCGCCTCCGGCAGATCGCGCGCGGTGGCCTGCGGCCCGAGGGGGCGCGATGTTGTCGACAGCACCCATGCAATGAGCGCCAGCAGGGCCAACGCAACGAGGAGAGCTCCGGCATAGCCAAGTTTTTGCGGCAGCCATAGCATCGGTGCATCGGCGATCGCGAACAGATAGATGTCGTTCCATGTCGCAAAGCCGAGCATGAAGCCGATGAGTGTTCCGAGAAGCGCGAAGGGTGCAGTCGGCGATCCTTCACCCAGCCGGTAAAGATGCGCGCTGACACATGAGCCGGAAATCGCCATGCCAGCGCCAAACGCAAGCCCGGCGGCGACCAGCGCAATGCTCACCGGACCAATGAAGGCATCAGGCGGCAGCCGTCCTGTTGTGGCATCCGGCAACCACGCGCCGAAGATCAGCGTCGTGCCAATGATTCCGGTCGCCAGCGCCACCAGCAGGCCAAACAGGCCGCGTGGATCGCTGTCGTCGTACCATTCGCGGAACATGCAGAAGAAGCAGAAGCGCGAACGCTGCAGCACAACGCCGAACACCGCGCCGAACACCAGTGACAGCGCCGGAGCGGCATGTCCCTGACCATGAAGCACGAAACTGGCGATACCCAGCAAACCAAGAATGGCGACCGCCACAGCAACACGCGGGCGCTTCCATTCAAACGGCAAAGACGCCGGACTCGTGTCCGGCGTCTTGAGTGCATGGCCTGGAGACGCGAGAGGCGCCTCCGGAATAACGTGTTGCGTCACTTCACGCCCCAGACGGTCCCTGCGGTGTTGACGACAGGAACGCCGACGGTGTTGCCGTATTCCGTCCACGAGCCATCATAGTTCTTTACGTCATAGCCGAGGATTTTGGTGAGCAGGAACCAGGTGTGGCTGGAGCGCTCGCCGATGCGGCAATAGGTGATGATCGGCTTGGAGCCATCGATGCCGGCTTCGGCATACAGCTTCTTCAAATCTTCCTTCGACTTGAAGGTGCCGTCTTCCGCCACAGCCTTGCTCCAGGTCACGTTGATGGCGCCCGGCACATGGCCCGCGCGCACGCTCAGTTCCTGCGAGCCGGGAGGCGCGAAGATCTTGCCGCTGTATTCATCCGGCGAGCGGATGTCGACAATCACCGCATTCTTCGATTTCGAGGCCTCGACCACATCCGCCAGTCTTGCGCGCAGCTTGGTGTTGGCGGCGGCAATCTTCAGGTTGCCCGGCTGCACCGACACGGCCTTGGTGTCGTAGGGCCGCTTGTCGGCTTCCCACTTCTTGCGGCCGCCGTCGAGCAGCTTGACGTTCTTGACGCCGTAGACATCGAACACCCACGCGCCCCAGGCAGCGAACCAGTTATTGTTGTCGCCGTAAAGCACGACAGTGGAGTCATTGTTGATGCCGAGCTTGCTCACCAGCGCCTGAAAGCTCGCGGGCTTGGCGATGTCGCGTTCCAGCTTGTCGACGAGGTCGGTGGTCCAGACGACGTTCTGCGCGCCCGGAATATGACCGCGTTCATAGAGGCCGGGTTCGACGCTGACCTCGACGATGCGCAGCTTCGGATCGTTCAGATTCTTTTCCAGCCATTCGCCGGTGACCAGCGGCCCGGACTTGCCGTCCTGCGCGGTCGCGCTTCCGGCGAAAGCCGCGACACCGACTGCGACCAGCGCCGATGCCACGATGGATTTAAGCCCCATATCTCATTCCTTCCATGATCTGACGAACAGTTTGCGTGCATGAAACAGACGCATGGAGAGGAGCAGCGCAGCGTTGCGGGTGCCGGTCAATTGACAGTTTGACGCGCAAAAATGGAATTCTCGGCGCGGGGGCTGGCGACGAAAATTTGTTTCCTTTGCATTGCAGGTATCGAAAGTCATTCTTTCGCGTGACAACACGTCACAGGGCGATGTACGTGCAGGGGTAGGCGGGCAGGCAGCCCGCGCAGGTTCTTTGCAAGAGAGACGCCCTCGCAATGTCCCATCAGGTTCTGATCTACTCACGGTTTCCCAAGGCGCAGATGGTACGCATCGGTGAGCGCTATGATCTGCTCGACGGCAAAGGCAAGCCGCCGATCGAAACCTTCAGTGCAGAACAGCTTAAGCCGATCCGCGCAATGATTACGGCGGGAGGGCAGGTGATCCCGCCTGCGGTGCTGGATTCGCTGCCGTCGCTGGGCGCGATCATCTGCTATGGCACGGGCTACGATGGCGTGGATTTCGCCGAGACGAAGAAGCGCAACATTGCGGTCGGCCACTCGCCGGCGGCGAACGCAGCTTCGGTTGCCGATCTCGCGATGACGCTTATGCTGGCGACCACACGGCGTCTCATCCCGGCGGATGAGTATGTGCGCAGCGGTGGATGGTCGGGCGCACAGCCATCGCCGTCGATGCGGCCGGGTCCGGGTATGACCGGGCGCAAGGTCGGCGTCTACGGCATGGGCGAGATCGGCCGTAAGATCGCGGCGCGCTGCGCGGCGTTCGAAACCGAGGTCGCATACTATAGCCGCAGCAGGCATGACGTGCCTTATGCCTATCACGCGAGCCTGGCCTCGCTGGCGGAGTGGTCCGACATTCTCATGGTGGCCGTTCGCGCGGGCGCGGACACCCAGCACGCCGTCGACGCAGATATTTTGAAGAAACTTGGCCCGCAGGGGACCATCGTGAACATTTCACGCGGATCTGTGATCGACCAGAAGGCGCTGGTCGCCGCGCTCGAAAGCAGTGTGGTCGCTGGCGCAGGCCTCGATGTTTACGAAAAAGAGCCGCACGCGCCGGATGCGCTGACGAAACTGCCGAATGTCGTGCTGACGCCGCATATCGGCGGCCACACCATTGAGTCGCACATTGCCATGCAGGATTGTGTAATGGCGAACCTCGATGCCTTTTTTGCAGGCAAACAGCTTCGCTATCCGGTGGGGTGAGTCCGGAAAATAAAACTGTCATCATTCGCGTCGGGAATGCTGACATATGTAAGAACGCGGAACGCGAGTTGCGAGACTTCGTTCCTCGCAGAGAGAAAAATATTCGGTACTGCGGCGCACATTAGTTTGATTGCTGATTAGAACGAGTCGAATGTAGTCTCCCGGCCTTCTGACGTAATCAGAAGGAATGCGGCCATGGCGGCCTTTACGCTGAAGATCAACGGCGGCGAACATCATGTGGATGTCGACCCGCAAACTCCTCTCCTCTGGGCGATCCGCGACAGCGCGGGATTAACGGGCACAAAGTACGGATGCGGTGTCGCGCAATGCGGCGCTTGTACGGTGCATGTTGACGGGCAGCCGATGCGCTCGTGCTCGCTGCCTGTTTCCGCTGTCGGCGCCAGTGAAATCATCACGATCGAAGGCATTAAGGGCCGCGAAGCCGAAGCTGTTCAGAAAGCCTGGGTTGCGCTCGACGTTCCGCAATGCGGCTACTGTCAATCCGGGCAGGTGATGAGCGCGACATCGCTACTCACGCTCAACCCGAAACCCACCGATGAAGACATCGATCTCGCGATGAACGGCAACATCTGCCGCTGCGCGACCTATGTCCGCATTCGCGCCGCGATCCACGGCGCGGCCAGGTCGCTGGAGGGCTGAGCCATGAACATTCATGCTCCCGGCCTCACGCGGCGCACGATGCTGAAAGGCGGCGCCGGACTCGTGCTCGGTTCCTACATTGCGCGCACCGACAGATTGTTCGCACAGGCCGCGGCGAATCCGCCTGCGTACAACATCGCGCCGAACACGTTCCTGATCATCAAGCCCGACAACACGGTCACTGTGCTGTGCAAGAGCATCGAGTTCGGGCAGGGCCCGTTCACCGGCATGGCGACACTGGTGGCTGAAGAACTGGATGCCGACTGGTCGCAGATGCGTGCCGACCATGCGCCATCGAACCCCGTCCTCTACAAAAACCTGTTGTTCGGCATGCAGGGGACTGGCGGCTCGACAGCCGTTGCGAATTCCTACATCCAGATGCGGCAGGTCGGCGCCGCTGCGCGTCAGATGCTGGTGGCTGCCGCGGCCGATGCCTGGAAGGTCCCGGCGGGCGAGATCACCGTCGAAAACGGCGTCATCAAGCACGCGTCGGGCAAGGAAGGCCGCTTCGGCGAATTCGCCGAGAAGGCAATGACGATGCCGGTTCCTTCCGATCCGAAGCTGAAGGACCCGTCGGCGTTCAAGTTCATCGGCAAGGAGGGCGTGGTGAAGCGCCTCGACAGCGCCGAGAAGACCAACGGCAAGGCGTTCTATACGCTCGACATCAATGAGCCCGACATGCTGACAGTCGTCGTCGCGCGGTCGCCGAAGTTCGGCGGCACGGTGGCTTCGTTCGATGCGACGGCAGCGAAGGCCGTGCCGGGTGTCGTTGACGTCAAGCAAGTGCCGACCGGCGTTGCGGTGTACGCAAACGGTTTCTGGCCAGCAAAGACCGGCCGCGATGCGCTGAAGATCACCTGGGATGAAAGCAACGCGGAGACGCGCGGAAGCGCGGAGTTGCTGCAGCAATTCCGCGAACTGTCAAAGTCGCCCGGCAAGCTGGTCAAGGCTGAAGGTGATTTTGCTGCGTCCATCGCCAAGGGCGGACGGGTGATCGAAACCGAATATGTTTTCCCGTATCTCGCCCATGCTGCCATGGAGCCGCTCAACGCCTACCTGAAATGGGACGGTGAAGCGGTTCATGCGCGGTATGGCTGTCAATTCCCGACACCGGATCACATGGCGCTTTCCAAGGTGTTCGGTTTGCCGCCGGAGAAGATCAAGATCGACGTTCTTCTTGCCGGCGGCAGCTTTGGCCGGCGCGCGCAGCAATCGACGCATGTTGCGATCGAACTGGCGGAAGTTGCCAAGGCGATCGGACCGGGCAAGCCGATCAAGCTGGTCTGGACTCGCGAGGATGACATGCGTGGCGGCTATTATCGCCCCTATAGCATCCATCGCATGCGGGGTGCTGTGCGCGACGGCAAGATCGAGGCTTGGAGCGATACCATTGTCTCGCAGTCGATCATGAAGGGCTCCTTCATGGAGTCGTTCACGCTGAAGGATGGTCTCGACTCGACATCTTATGAAGGCTCGAACGAGATTCCGTACGACATCGCGAATTTCAGATGCGATATGCATCAGGTCGATGTCGGCGTGCCGGTGCTATGGTGGCGTTCGGTGGGACACACCCACACGGGCTATGCGGTCGAAGCGTTCGTTGATGAGTTGCTGGAGGCCGCAGGCAAGGACCCGATCGAAGGACGGCTTGAGCTGCTCAGCAAGAAGCCACGCCATGCCGGCGTGCTTCGCGCGGTTGCAGAACTTGCAGGCTGGAAGAATGCGAAACTTGAGCCGGGACGCGCGCGTGGCGTCGCGGTGGTCGAGAGCTTTAACACCTTTGTTGCGCAGATCGTCGAGCTGTCGATGGGCGATGAAGGCCCGAAGGTGCACAAGGTCTGGTGCGCGGTTGACTGCGGCATCGCGGTCAATCCGGATATTATCCGCGCGCAGATGGAAGGCGGCATCGGCTTCGGCCTCGGTCATATCCTTTATGCAGAGGTGCAGATGGAAGAGGGCCGTGTCGTTCCGGGTAACTTCGACGCCTATCGTTCGCTGCGCATCAACGAGATGCCGGCGATTGAAGTTACTGTCGTCAAGTCGAACGAGAAGCCCACCGGCGTCGGCGAGCCGGGCGTGCCGCCGATCGGGCCTGCGGTCGCCAATGCGATGGCAAAGCTCGGTCAGGTGCGTCCGCGGCAATTGCCGATCGTTCCGGGAGCATCGGCATGAGGATGCTTAAGCAAGGAGTTATGGCGCTGGGAGCAGGCGTCTTCGCTGTGGCATTGCTCGCCTTCGCAGGGCCCGCCTTTCGCGGCGAGGCGGATGCCGCGATGGAGCCGGTCAATCCGGTCAAGCTGAAGCCGGTTTCGAGTTTTGCCGACATCAAGAATCCGGCTGAGCGAGCGGTCGCGCTGTTCGAGGAGGCCGGCAAGGTCATCATGTCGCCGCGCTGTCTGAACTGTCATCCGGCGACAGAGCGCCCGACCCAGACGGACAAGATGAGGCCGCATCAGCCGTTGGTGGTGCGCGGCGAGGGAGGCATGGGCGCAGCGGTGGGTCTGGCCTGCAACACCTGTCACCATGAAGCCAACTTCGATCCCGCCAATGTGCCCGGTCACCCGCAGTGGCATCTCGCGCCGCTGGAGATGGCATGGCAGGGCAAATCGCTCGGCCAGATCTGTGAGCAGATCAAGGACCCCAAGCGCAACGACGGCAAGGACATGGATGCGCTTGTGAAGCACATGGCTGAAGACACGCTGGTCGGCTGGGCCTGGTCACCGGGCGGCAACCGGACCCCGGCGCCGGGGACGCAGAAGGAATTCGGCGACCTCATCAAGGCTTGGGCCGCTGCAGGGGCGACCTGTCCGAAAATATTAGGGAATACAAGAGGTTGAAGTTCCGCTCGCCTGCCGCTATGTTTTGAAGGTGCCTCAGGCATAGGCAGGCGGGCGGCTTCTGGCCCGAAAAATGCTTATGGAACTCAGAATCCCCTTGGCAACGCGTTCCTGACCCGTTAAACATTCCTTTCCGGGCGTGCTGGCTGTTGCTGGCGCGTCCGTGCTCGTTTTCCGAAAATCGAACCAATAGGAGACCATTCCTCGTCGCTCATTCCGCATGGATTGTTCAGAGGAACGGAAACCCTTGTCTCGATTGAAGAAAATGGGCCGGAGTGATCCGAGGCCAAAAGCTGAAGATGCTCCATCCTGTCCAAGACTGCAGGTGCCTTGACGTTCTTTATGAACGGCTTCGCTTAATCTCCTGCACAGACGGGTGAAAACCGGATTTCGTGACCCACCCCGATTCGGCGGTGGCTGCGGATTTGGTTCGAACCTCGACACCTCGTTCCGGCGAGCCGCAAGGCGGACCAGGGCGAGAGGGCAGGCTTCCGAAATGTCGTCGTGCCCGACGTGTTGAGAGATGAATGTCTCGAGGCTAGCGGGCAGGACGATCGGTGCAACCCGGCGGTTCTGTCTCAAGCGGACCGCCAACCGGAAAGAGCTTGCTGTGGAACGAGCGGCAAAAAAAGAGGCGGTCGAAACGCTGAACGGGGTCTTCAAGACCACGGGCGTCGCGGTCGTTGCTCATTATTCCGGCCTGACCGTTGCCCAGATGCAGACTCTGCGGACGCAGATGAAGCAGGCTGGCGCCTCGGTAAAGGTCTCGAAGAACCGTCTCGCCAAAATTGCTCTTGAAGGCACGGATGTTGTTTCCATCGGCTCCCTCCTGAAGGGGCCGACCGTGATCGCGACTTCTAACGATCCGGTAGCAGCACCGAAGGTTGCCATCGAGTTCGCCAAGACGAACGACAAGTTCGTCATCCTTGGCGGCGCGATGGGGACCACTGTCCTGAATCCCGACGCTGTGAAGGCGCTTGCCTCGCTGCCGTCGCTTGATGAACTGCGCGGCAAGATTGTCGGCCTCCTTGTGGCTCCGGCAACCAAGATCGCTCAGCTCTCCACCGCGCCTGCTGCGAAGCTGGCCCGCGTGGTTCAGGCCTATGCCTCTAAGGGTGAAGCGGCGTGACGCCATTCTCCATCTCAACTGGTTCGAACTGATACGCTGAAGGAAAGTTAAAATGGCTGATTTGCAAAAGATCGTGGACGACCTCTCGAGCCTCACGGTTCTCGAGGCTGCTGAACTGGCGAAGCTTCTCGAAGAGAAGTGGGGCGTTTCGGCTGCTGCCGCTGTTGCGGTTGCTGCTGCTCCGGGCGCTGGTGGCGGTGCTGCCGCTGCTGCTGAAGAAAAGACCGACTTCACCGTCGTTCTCGCTGCGGCCGGCGACAAGAAGATCGAAGTCATCAAGGAAGTCCGCGCCATCACCGGCCTGGGCCTCAAGGAAGCCAAGGACCTCGTCGAAGGCGCGCCGAAGCCTGTCAAGGAAGGCGTTGCCAAGGACGAAGCCGAGAAGATCAAGGGTCAGCTCGAGAAGGCTGGCGCCAAGGTCGAACTCAAGTAACCACGGGTTACTTGAGCGGTCTTCGGGCGGGCATGGCCTGATCCGGGGATCGGTAACGGAAACACGGATGGCCGGGCGTCGCCCGGCCGTCTGCCGGAACGGAGCAAAACCCGTTCCACACAAGATTGTGTGGGAATTTGTGGGCGACCCCCTCGATTTTCCACGATTGCCGGCCCATATCGGGGTGGCAGCAGACAATACGGCAGGCCCAAGGCGCGCAGTGGCGCGTCCGCGCAAGCCGTTGGGAGATATACAATTTCGGGCTTTTGGTCCGTGAGACTCTAAGGTTTGGACGGGCGAAGCGTCGGTAGCGCTTCGCACGTCGTTTTGCGTTTCAGGGATCGATGTCTTGACGGTGGGATTGTTGTCCTGACCCGAGGCGGTTGTCTCGAACGTATCGGATTTCAACCCGGAGGCGGCGCAAGCCGTGCTTCGGAAGGTCCGCCCCTGCCGGGCGGCGCAATGAGAGGCCCAGATGGCGCAGCAGACGTTCACCGGTCGCAAGCGAGTTCGCAAGTTCTTCGGACACATCAAGGAAGTGGCAGAGATGCCCAACCTGATCGAAGTCCAGAAGGCGTCCTATGATCAGTTCCTGATGGTCGACGAGCCTCCGGGCGGTCGCCTCGACGAGGGCCTGCAGGCGGTGTTCCGGTCGGTGTTCCCGATCTCGGATTTCTCCAACACCTCGATGCTGGAATTCGTCCGCTACGAATTCGAGCCGCCGAAGTATGACGTCGACGAGTGCCGCCAGCGCGGCATGACCTTTGCCGCGCCGCTCAAGGTGACGCTGCGCCTGATCGTGTTCGATATCGACGAGGAGACTGGCGCGCGCTCCGTCAAGGACATCAAGGAGCAGGACGTCTACATGGGCGACATTCCGCTCATGACGATGAACGGCACCTTCGTGGTCAACGGCACCGAGCGCGTGATCGTCTCGCAGATGCACCGTTCGCCGGGCGTGTTCTTCGATCACGACAAGGGCAAGACCCATTCGTCGGGCAAGCTGCTGTTTGCTGCGCGCGTGATTCCGTATCGCGGTTCGTGGCTCGACATCGAGTTCGACGCCAAGGACATCGTGTTCGCGCGTATCGACCGTCGCCGCAAGATTCCGGTGACGTCGCTGATGTTCGCCCTCGGCCTCGACGGCGAAGAGATCCTGTCGACCTTCTACAAGACCATTCAGTACAAGCGCACCAAGGACGGCTGGCGCGTGCCGTTCGACGTCAACCGTTTCCGCGGTTACTCGACCATCAACGATCTGGTCGATGCCGACACCGGCAAGGTGGTGCTTGAGGCTGGCAAGAAGCTGACCGTGCGCGGCGCGCGTCAGTTGCAGGAGAAGGGCCTCAAGGCGCTGCGGATGCTCGACGACGAGTTGGTCGGCATGTATCTCGCCGAGGACCTCGTCAATCCGAAGACCGGCGAAATCTACGCCGAGGCCGGCGAGGAACTGACCGAGAAGTCGCTGAAGGCGCTGAACGAGCAGGGCTACAAGGAATTGCCGCTGCTCGACATCGACCATGTCAACGTCGGTCCCTACATCCGCAACACGCTGAACGCCGACAAGAACATGACGCGCGAAGACGCGCTGTTCGACATCTACCGCGTGATGCGTCCGGGCGAGCCGCCGACGCTCGACTCCGCGCAGGCCATGTTCCAGTCGCTGTTCTTCGACGCGGAGCGTTACGACCTGTCGGCTGTCGGCCGCGTGAAGATGAACATGCGTCTCGAACTCGACGCGCCGGACACCATGCGCACCCTGCGCAAGGAAGACATCCTGGCCGTCATCAAGACGCTGGTCGACCTGCGCGACGGCAAGGGCGAAATCGACGACATCGACCACCTCGGCAACCGCCGTGTGCGTTCCGTCGGTGAGTTGATGGAGAACCAGTACCGCATCGGTCTGCTGCGCATGGAGCGCGCGATCAAGGAGCGCATGTCGTCTGTCGATATCGACACCGTCATGCCGCAGGACCTGATCAACGCGAAGCCTGCCGCTGCTGCCGTGCGCGAATTCTTCGGTTCGTCGCAGCTCTCGCAGTTCATGGACCAGACCAACCCGCTGTCGGAAATCACCCACAAGCGCCGTCTCTCTGCGCTTGGACCGGGCGGTCTGACGCGTGAACGCGCCGGCTTCGAAGTCCGCGACGTGCATCCGACCCACTACGGCCGTATCTGCCCGATTGAGACGCCGGAAGGCCCGAACATCGGTCTGATCAACTCGCTCGCAACCTTCGCGCGCGTGAACAAGTACGGCTTCGTCGAGACTCCGTATCGCAAGGTGAAGGACGGCCGCGTTACCGACGACGTGGTCTATCTCTCCGCGATGGAAGAAGGCCGTCACTACGTCGCGCAGGCCAACGTGCCGCTCGATAACAAGGGCCGTTTCACCGACGACCTCGTGATCTGCCGTCACGCCGGCGAAGTTCTGCAGTTGTCGCCGGACAAGGTCGACTACATGGACGTGTCGCCGAAGCAGCTTGTTTCGGTCGCTGCGGCGCTGATTCCGTTTCTTGAGAACGACGACGCCAACCGCGCGCTGATGGGCTCGAACATGCAGCGTCAGGCCGTGCCTCTGGTGCGCGCCGAAGCGCCGTTCGTCGGCACGGGCATGGAAGGCGTCGTTGCGCGCGACTCGGGCGCTGCGATCGCGGCCCGCCGCACCGGCGTGATCGACCAGATCGACGCGACCCGTATCGTTATCCGCGCGACGGAAGATCTCGATCCGACCAAGTCGGGCGTCGATATCTATCGCCTGATGAAGTACCAGCGTTCGAACCAGTCGACCTGCATCAACCAGCGGCCGCTGGTGAAGGTTGGCGATCAGGTGCGTAAGGGCGACATCATCGCCGACGGTCCGTCGACCGATCTCGGCGAGCTCGCGCTCGGCCGCAACGTGCTTGTCGCGTTCATGCCTTGGAACGGCTACAACTTTGAAGACTCGATCCTGCTTTCCGAGCGGATCGTGAAGGACGACGTCTTCACCTCGATCCACATCGAGGAATTCGAAGTCATGGCCCGCGACACCAAGCTCGGACCTGAGGAAATCACCCGCGATATTCCGAACGTCTCGGAAGAAGCGCTGAAGAACCTCGACGAAGCAGGCATTGTCTACATCGGTGCTGAAGTTCGCGCCGGCGACATCCTCTGCGGCAAGATCACCCCGAAGGGCGAAAGCCCGATGACGCCGGAAGAAAAGCTCCTGCGCGCCATCTTCGGTGAAAAGGCGTCCGACGTCCGCGACACTTCGCTGCGCGTGCCTCCGGGCGTGCAGGGCACGATCGTGGAAGTCCGCGTGTTCAACCGCCACGGCGTCGACAAGGACGAGCGTGCGCTGGCGATCGAGCGGGAAGAAATCGAGCGTCTTGCCAAGGACCGCGACGACGAGCAGGCGATCCTCGACCGTAACGTCTACGGCCGTCTGGCTGATCTGCTTGAGAACCGTCAGGGCATTGCTGGCCCGAAGGGCTTCAAGAAGGACACCAAGATCACCCGTGCGGTGCTCGAGGAGTATCCGAAGTCGCAGTGGTGGCAGTTCGCTTCACCGAACGACAAGCTGATGGCTGAAATCGAAGCCATGCATAAGCAGTACGACGAATCGAAGAAGGGCCTTGAACAGCGCTTCCTCGACAAGGTCGAGAAGCTGCAGCGTGGTGATGAACTGCCTCCGGGTGTGATGAAGATGGTCAAGGTCTTCGTCGCCGTGAAGCGCAAGATCCAGCCGGGCGACAAGATGGCCGGCCGTCACGGCAACAAGGGCGTGGTGTCCAAGATCGTTCCGATCGAGGACATGCCGTTCCTCGAGGACGGCACCCATGCGGACATCGTGCTGAACCCGCTGGGCGTGCCTTCGCGCATGAACGTCGGTCAGATTCTCGAAACGCACCTTGGCTGGGCGTGCGCCGGTCTCGGCAAGCGCATCGGGCAGGCGGTCGATGCCTACTACGGCACCGGCAAGTCTGACATCAAGCCGCTGAAGTCGACGCTGAAGGAAGTCTACGGCGACGACGAGGTCATCAAGACGCTGAACGACCAGGAGCTGATGGAGCTCGGCCGCAACCTGCGCGCCGGCGTTCCGATCGCCACTCCGGTGTTCGACGGCGCCAAGGAAGCGGACATCGAGCAGATGCTCGAACTGGCCGGACAGAACAAGTCGGGTCAGTCGACGGTCTACGACGGACGTACCGGCGATCAGTTCGATCGCAATGTGACGGTGGGCTACATCTACATGCTCAAGCTGCACCATCTCGTGGACGACAAGATCCATGCGCGTTCGATCGGTCCGTACTCGCTCGTTACCCAGCAGCCGCTGGGCGGCAAGGCGCAGTTCGGCGGACAGCGTTTTGGCGAAATGGAAGTGTGGGCGCTCGAGGCTTACGGCGCGGCGTACACGCTCCAGGAAATGCTGACCGTGAAGTCGGACGACGTGGCCGGCCGTACCAAGGTGTACGAGGCCATCGTGCGCGGCGACGACACGTTCGAAGCGGGTATTCCGGAGTCGTTCAACGTGCTGGTCAAGGAAATGCGCTCGCTCGGCCTCAACGTCGACCTGCACAATTCCAAGATGGGCCCGGCGCCGACGTCCGAGGCGGCCGAGTAATCAGGATTTCATGCCCGGCTCTCGCAGCCGGGCATCCGCGTCTTGCTGAACGTCGGCGAGACGCGATCAAGAAGTTTCGAATTTGCTGCCGGTGACGATCGGCACGCGAGGAGAAGACGATGAACCAAGAAATTATGAATCTCTTCAATCCGACGACTCCGGCTCAGGTCTTCGACCAGATCCGGATTTCGATCGCTTCGCCTGAGAAGATTCTGTCGTGGTCGTACGGCGAGATCAAGAAGCCGGAAACCATCAACTACCGCACGTTCAAGCCGGAGCGTGACGGTCTGTTCTGCGCGCGCATCTTCGGGCCGATCAAGGACTACGAATGTCTTTGCGGCAAATACAAGCGCATGAAATACAAGGGCATCATCTGCGAAAAGTGCTCGGTCGAAGTCACGCTGTCGCGCGTCCGTCGCGAGCGCATGGGCCACATCGAACTCGCGGCCCCCGTTGCGCATATCTGGTTCCTTAAGTCGCTGCCGTCGCGCATCGGCCTTCTGCTCGACATGACGCTGAAGGATCTCGAGCGCATTCTCTATTTCGAATACTACGTCGTTCTCGAGCCGGGTCTGACCGCGCTCAAGGACCGTCAGTTGCTGTCGGAAGAAGAGTATCTGCGCGCGCAGGACGAATATGGTCAGGACAGCTTCACCGCCATGATCGGCGCGGAAGCGATCCGCGAGCTGCTGAAGGGTCTCGAGCTTGAGAAGCTCGAAGGCCAGCTTCGTGCCGAGATGCAGGAAACCGAATCCGACATCAAGCACAAGAAGCTCGCCAAGCGCCTGAAGATCGTCGAAGCGTTCCGCGTGTCCGGCAACAAGCCGGAGTGGATGATCATGACCGTGGTGCCGGTGATTCCGCCGGACCTGCGTCCGCTGGTGCCGCTCGACGGCGGCCGCTTTGCGACCTCCGACCTCAACGACCTGTACCGCCGCGTCATCAACCGCAACAACCGCCTGAAGCGGCTGATGGAGCTGCGCGCGCCGGACATCATCATCCGCAACGAAAAGCGCATGCTGCAGGAAGCTGTGGACGCGCTGTTCGACAACGGCCGCCGCGGCCGCGTCATCACCGGCGCCAACAAGCGTCCGCTGAAGTCGCTCGCCGACATGCTCAAGGGCAAGCAGGGGCGCTTCCGTCAGAACCTGCTCGGCAAGCGCGTCGACTACTCGGGCCGTTCGGTCATCGTGGTCGGTCCGGAACTGCGCCTGCATCAGTGCGGCCTGCCGAAGAAGATGGCGCTCGAACTGTTCAAGCCGTTCATCTATTCGCGACTCGACGCCAAGGGCCTGTCCACCACCGTGAAGCAGGCGAAGAAGCTGGTGGAGAAGGAGCGTCCGGAGGTTTGGGATATCCTCGACGAGGTCATCCGCGAACATCCGGTGCTGCTGAACCGCGCGCCGACGCTGCATCGCTTGGGCATTCAGGCGTTCGAGCCGGTGCTGATCGAAGGCAAGGCGATCCAGCTTCATCCGCTGGTCTGCTCGGCGTTCAACGCCGACTTCGACGGCGACCAGATGGCCGTGCACGTTCCGCTGTCGCTCGAAGCGCAGCTGGAAGCGCGCGTGCTGATGATGTCGACCAACAACATCCTGCATCCGGCGAACGGTCAGCCGATCATCGTGCCGTCGCAGGACATCGTGCTGGGTCTCTACTACCTCTCGATCCTCCGCGAAGGCCTGCCGGGCGAAGGCAAGCTCTACGGCGAGATGGCCGAGATCGAGCACGCGTTGCACTCGAAGGTCATCCACCTGCACACCAAGATCAAGTATCGCTGGGAAGGCCTGGACGAGGACGGCAAGCAGGTCAGCCGCTGGTATGACACCACGGCCGGGCGTGCCATTCTCGCGCAGGTGCTGCCGAAGTCGCCGAAGATGCCGTTCGACGTCGTCAACAAGCTGATGACGAAGAAGGAAATCTCCGGCGTCATCGATCACGTCTATCGTCACTGCGGCCAGAAGGAGACGGTGATCTTCTGCGACCGCATCATGGCGCTCGGCTTCTACAATGCGTTCAAGGCCGGCATCTCGTTCGGCAAGGACGACATGGTGGTGCCGCACTCGAAGTGGAAGATCGTCGATGCCACGCGTACGATGGCGAAGGACTTCGAGCAGCAGTACAACGACGGTCTGATCACCCACGGCGAGAAGTACAACAAGGTCGTCGACGCCTGGTCGAAGGCGACCGAGGAAATCGCCAAGGAGATGATGAAGGAAATCTCCGCCGTTAAGAAGAATCCGAAGGGCGGCGAAGCACAGGTCAACTCGATCTACATGATGGCCCACTCCGGTGCGCGTGGTTCGCCGGCGCAGATGCGTCAGCTCGCCGGTATGCGCGGCCTGATGGCCAAGCCGTCGGGTGAAATCATCGAGACGCCGATCATCTCCAACTTCAAGGAAGGTCTGTCGGTTCTCGAGTACTTCAACTCGACCCACGGCGCCCGCAAGGGTCTGGCGGACACGGCGCTCAAGACGGCGAACTCGGGTTACCTGACCCGCCGTCTGGTCGACGTCGCGCAGGACTGCATCATCACGCAGGACGACTGCGGCACCAAGCTCGGCATCAAGATGCGCGCCATCGTTGATTCCGGCACGGTGGTGGCGTCGCTCGGCTCGCGCATCCTCGGCCGCACCGCGTGCGAGGACATCCGCGATCCGGCGACCAACAAGGTGCTGATCAAGCGCAACACCCTGATGGAAGAAAGCCACGTCGAGCAGATCTCGCAGGCCGGCATCCAGGAGGTGAAGATCCGCTCGGCGCTGACCTGCGAACTGGTCAACGGCATCTGCGGCAAGTGCTACGGCCGCGATCTCGCGCGCGGTACACCGGTCAATCACGGCGAAGCGGTGGGCGTCATCGCGGCGCAGTCGATCGGTGAGCCGGGTACGCAGCTGACGATGCGCACGTTCCACATCGGCGGCGCGGCGCAGCTCAACGAGCAGTCGGTGATCGAGTCGAACTTCGACGGCAAGATCACGATCAAGAACAAGGCGATCGCGCGCAACAGCGAAGGCCATCTGGTTGCGATGGTTCGTAACATGGTGGTCGCGGTGGTCGATGCCGACGGCACCGAACGCGCGACCCATCGCATTCAGTACGGCGCGCGCATGCACGTCGACGAGGGCGATGCCGTCAAGCGCGGCCAGCGCATCGCGGAGTGGGACCCGTATACCCGTCCCATCCTCACCGAAGTCGAGGGCACCATCGGATTCGAGGATCTGGTCGAAGGTCAGTCGATCTCGGAAACGCTGGACGAATCGACCGGTATCGCCAAGCGCGTGGTCATCGACTGGCGTTCGACGCGTGGCGGCGCCGATCTGCGGCCCGCGATCGTGATCAAGGGTAAGGACGGCAAGGTGCTGAAGCTGGCGCGCGGCGGCGATGCGCGTTACATGCTGTCGGTCGACGGCATTCTGTCGGTTGACCTCGACAGCAAGGTGAAGCCCGGCGACATTCTCGCCCGTGTCTCCACCGAAAGCGCGAAGACGCGCGACATCACCGGCGGTCTGCCGCGTGTCGCCGAATTGTTCGAAGCGCGCAAGCCGAAGGATGCGGCGATCATCGCCGAGATCGCCGGCACCATTCGCTTCGGCCGCGACTACAAGAACAAGCGTCGCATCTCGATCGAGCCTGTCGACAAGAACGAGGAGACTCGCGAGTACCTCATTCCGAAGGGCAAGCACATCCATCTGCAGGATGGTGACATCGTCGAAAAGGGTGACTTCATCGTTGAAGGCAACCCGGCGCCGCATGACATTCTGGCGATCAAGGGCATCGAGGAACTCGCTGCCTATCTGGTCAACGAAATCCAGGAAGTTTACCGGTTGCAAGGCGTGCTCATCAACGACAAGCACATCGAAGTGATTGTCCGTCAGATGCTGCAGAAGATCGAGGTCACCGACCAGGGCGAGACCGACATGATCTCGGGCGAGCAGGTCGACAAGATCGAGTTCGACGCGCTCAATGCCAAGGCGAAGGACGAGGGCAAGAAGCCTGCGACCGGAAACCCCGTGCTGCTCGGCATCACCAAGGCCTCGCTGCAGACCCGCTCGTTCTTCTCGGCTGCGTCGTTCCAGGAGACCACGCGCGTGCTCACCGAAGCTGCCGTCAACGGCAAGGTGGACCCGCTCGAAGGCCTCAAGGAAAACGTCATTGTCGGCCGCCTGATCCCGGCCGGCACCGGTGCCTCGATGGCGAAGATTCGCGAAGTCGCAACCAAGCGCGACAAGCTGATCCTCGACGAGCGCGAGAAGCAGGCGGCAATCACGCCGGCTGCTCCGGAAGCCGAACCGCTGGCTCTGCCGCCGGCGGAGTGATTTCGCGCCGATTGGCGTGTCTGCCATGAATAAAAGGCCGCCCTTCGGGGCGGCCTTTTTGTTAGTGTCTGCGGGACTTTTTATTGTCCTGGCGTGTTTTCAGATTTGATCTTTCGCAAATGGAAGGCGGGAACACCGCCGTATTTTTCAAGTTCTTGGTTTGACGCCTTAATTAAGCACGGGGCCTGTTGTGCACGACCATGACCGCCTGATCGCGGCGATTGAAGCCATTTATGCTGCCGCGGCCGAACCGTCACGATGGCCGTCCACCCTCGAGATCATCACGAGGTGCTTTGATGATGTCGGGTCGATTTTGATTTACGGCCGGGACGACGGCAGCTTCGGTGTCATTGAATCTCCATCGCTCAAGGCGGTGAGCGCGGAATACGCGCTGAGCTGGAGCGACCGCGATATCCGCGCGATCCGCGCGCGCGAACGCGGCTATTTTTTCAAACGCGACGTCATTACCGACCGCGATCTCCTGTCGCCCGAGGAAATCGAAACCGATCCGTTCTACAGCGATCTGCTGCGTCGGCACGGCCTGAGATATTTTGCTGCGGCGACGGTGTCTCCCGACCCGCATATCGAGGTGGCCTTGAGTGTGCAGCGTGCGATCGGCCGCGCGGAATACTCGGAAGACGAGTTGAAGTTGCTGGAGCAGCTTGCTCCTCATGTTGAATCCTCGCTCCGCCTGAGCATTCACCTGATGGATGCGACGGCGATGAATTCCGGTATGGGCGCCGCGATGGCCCGGATCGGGATCGGCGTCTTTGCGCTGGATTCGCTGGGCCGTGTGGTGTCGTCCAATGCGGCGTCGCAGGCCTTGCTCGGCGATGGTTTGAATGTCGTGAATGACCGGCTCGTGCTGGCCAATCCCGTGGCGAGCGAAGAGGCGGTGACGGCGATCCGGAATGCGCTGGATGGCAATCGCGCTTTGGTCGCGCAGGAAACCAGGCCAATTCTGGTTCATCGCCAGAATGCGAACCGGCCGCTGGCCCTTTATGTCCTGCCAATTCCCGCACAGAACTCCGGAAACGGTTTTCTGACTCGCGCCCGCGCCATTGTTCTTGTGATGAACCCGACCGCCGATGGCGTACCGGACCCTGCGCTGATCCGCGATGTTCTCGGCGTCACCCTCGGCGAGGCCCGGATTGCGGCGCTGGTCGGCTCCGGGTTGTCTCCGAAGGACGCTGCGGAGCGGCTCGGCATTGCCGAAGAAACCGCGCGCTCGGTTCTGAAGCGGGTGTTTTCCAAGGTGGGCGTGTCGCGTCAGAGCGAACTGGCGGCGATGATGGCGCGGCTTGTCATCAAGTAGTGCATTTGGGACACGCTCACGGGCAATCGCAATCGATCACCAGTCAGCCGAAGGCGTTTCCCCCATTTGGGGGATGTATCAGTCTGCCGGATTTCTAGTCTGTGGCCATTCTGTGACCAACCAAGAAGTCCAGTGATTTCGGGGCAGGGCATACAAACGGGACGATAGTTTTTCAGCCATAGGACATGATCGCCTCGCGGTGATGATTTTGGTGTCCGTGGCTCAGGATAATCAGGAACATCCTTCTCCATGGGCCGGCTCTGCCGGCCCATTTCTTTTGGTGTGTTTCGCTGGGCGGAACTCCTCTTTTCGCAGCGTCCCCGATCCCAGGGGCGGCGATCCGGTCCAACTGGTCGGGGAATCGCGGCAAATTGCACCTTCTTTCGGCTGTTTCGGTCTTTTTCACTCCGGGTCGCGGTTTGTTCATCTTCCCTTCAGATGAAAAACGCATTTGTTTAGGGTGAGTTAGACTGGCGGTATTCGAGAAAAACGCCGGCGAGGGGCGAAGGACAACATGCTCGATCTGGCGATAGTCGGCGGCGGCCCAGGCGGGCTTATGAGTGCGTGGTACCTCAAGAAGAAGCTTGGGGCGCTCTGCCGCATCACGATCTATGAGGCGTCCGACCGGCTTGGCGGCAAGATCCTGACCAAGACCTTCGACACAGCCCCTGCCATGTACGAGGCGGGTGTCGCCGAGATCTACGATTACTCGATGACCGGCCCGGACCCGCTGCGGGAGCTGATCCAGCATTTCGGCCTGCAGACCATCCCGATGGACGCCGAGCAGGTGCAGCTCGACGGCGAACTTCTGAATGATGTCCCCGGCATGCGCCGCAAGTACGGCCCGCAGACCGCCAAGGCCATCCAGGACTTCCGCAAGCTCTGTACCAGGATGGTGTCGCCGACCGAATATTACGAAGGCGTCGGCGCGCACGACAACGAACATCCCTGGGCTTACATCAGCGCCGAGGAACTGCTGGACCGCGAAGTGGCGGACCCTGTCGCCAAACGCTTCCTCAAGGTGATGGCGCGCTCGGACATCGCCACCGAGCCGCACAACACCAACGGCCTCAACGCGCTGAAGAACTTCGTGATGGATGTGGACGGCTATATCGGCCTCTACTCGATCCAGAACGGCAACGAGCAGTTGATCCACAGCCTCAAGAGCGAGATCGACGCCGATATCCAGTTGAACCATCGCGTGCTGAAAGTCGGCAAGGCGAATTCCGGGCGCTACGCCATCAACATGATGAACGGGAAGGGGCCGATCACCAAGGAGCACGATCTCGTGGTGATGTGCCTGCCGCATTCGTGGCTGACCACCATGAACTGGGAAGGCGAGCTGCTGCGCCATTCGATGGTGAAGCACATCGCTTACTTCGATCGTCCCGCGCACTACCTGCGCGTCTCGATTCTGTTCGATGAGCCGTTCTGGGGCGACAAGGTTCCGGGCGCGTGGTGGATGTCCGAGGCATTCGGCGGCTGCTGCGTTTATGTCGAGGGCGCGCGCCACGACGTCGGCCGCCACGGCGTGCTGAACTGGCTGATTCCGGGCTCCGACGCGCTGGCCTTCGCCAATCTCAGCGATGCCGAGCTGATCGATGCTGCGATCAAATCGCTGCCGAAGTCGTTCGGTGATGCGCGTGCGCATTTTATTGAGGGCAAGACCCATCGCTGGCTGTCGTCGGTGAACTGCATTCCGGGCGGATTGCCCGCGCGCGACGTGATGACCAATCATCACCCGGAGCCGACCGACCATCCCGGCCTTGTCGTTGTCGGCGACTATCTGTTCGACTCGACGTTGAATGGTCTCCTGGACTCGTCGGATGCGGCCACCGACATCATCCTGACGCAGATGATCAAGCTGCGCTACGAGCGCGGCGAGAGCGGCAACGTGCCGTCCGACAAGATCGATCGCGCCTATTTCGACAACTATCGCAACACCGGTCCTTACGGCGAGGTGTGGAATAAGTTCACCGATCCGGACTATCTGATGAACCTCATCAAGATCGTCTGGAACAGGGCCAAGGGCTACAAGCTGCTGGTCGCGGGTTCGGCGAGCGGCGAACTGGTCGGCGCGCTGCGCGAGCGTGGCATCGATGCCTGGGGCGTCGAGAACAACCGTTACATTCATGGCAAGACGCCGAAGGCGCTGCGCAAATACAACAAGTTCGGCTCGCTGACCAAGCTGCCGTTCAAGGCCGAGGAATTCGATTTCGTTTTCGAAACCAGCCTTTGCCATGTGCCGGAAAAGCAGGTGAAGCGCGCAGTGCGCGAACTCAACCGTGTGGTGAAGACCGGCTTCGTGTTCGGATCGGTCACCAGCGACATGATGCCGGGCCTGATCGACCGCTACGACCTGCTGCGCGGTGTCAAGAAACTGGGCACCTGGTGGGAATGGTCCGAACTGTTCTTCAGCAACGGCTTCGATCTGTCCATGCACCGGCGGGACACCACGGACGCCGTGTGGGACGCGACGCTCAAGGCCAACAAGGGGCCGGGCGACTGGTACGCCGACGCGGACAGTCTGCGCTATTCGTTCTTTGACAAGATTGCCGACGACGACTAATCGCTTAACAGGCATCGGCCATCCGGCCGCTGCGGCGAGTGATTGCGGCAGCGTGGCCGCGCAGCGACGGTTTTAGATGGCAAGCAAGCCACCCGGTTCGGATACCGATAAGACAGAGCCGGGCAAGCCGCTCGAGGACGAAGCCGCGCGCCTGGCCGCCGCGCAGGCCGATATTCTGCCGCCGCCCGATCCCGATGACATCGACGACGATGATGACGATGACGAGGATCTTGTCGCCTATACCGCAAGCGAAGCCGCGGGCGCGTTCGCGACCCTGTGGCGGTTTACCTGGCCGCACCTGCGTAACTACAAGACGTGGCTGAGTTTCGTTGCCATCGGTCTCTTCATTGAGACGTTGTTCAACGTCATCATGCCGCTCAGCCTGAAATATCTGATCGACGACGCGCTCGGCGAAGAGGATTTTCAGGCGCTTTACACCATTCTGACGGTGCTGGCGGTCGCGGGCATCATCACGTCCATTGTCGCGGTCTGGTATGAGCGGTGGGATGCGCGGCTGGCGGCATCGGTGATTTCCGATGTCCGGGCGCGGATGTTCCAGCATGTCCAGAGTCTGCCGGCGGCGTTTTTCGGACGCACCAAGCGCGGCGAAATCCTCTCTCGTTTTTCCGTCGACATGGCGGGCTATGAATCCTCGGTCAAGCATTTTGCCAACAGCGCGGCGCTGCCGTTCCTCGAACTAATCGCGGGCATCGGCCTGATGATCTGGCTGAACTGGCAGCTCGCCGCCGTGGCGCTGCTGATTTTTCCGATCACCCTGATTGGGCCGCGCATCCTGACGCCGAAGGCGGTGCAGGCGAACTACGAGCAGAAGGTCAACGAATCCGCGATCCTCGGCGTGGTGCAGGAAAACGTCGCCGCACAGATGGTGGTGAAAGCGTTCGGCCTGCAGCGCAAGGCGTTCGGCTGGTTTACTTTCCGCAACAACGCCGCGCGCCGCTCGATGGCGGACGCGACCTTCCTGTCCACCATGGTGGAGCGCACCGTCACCGTGTCGGTGCTGCTGTTGCATCTGATCGTGCTGGCGATCGGCGCCTATCTCGCCACCATCGGCAAGATTTCCATCGGCACCTTCGTTACGTTCGAAAGTGCGTTCTGGGAAATTTCCTACAACATTGCCCACTTGATGCACTTCATCCCGGTGGCGATTCAAGCCGCGGCCGCCGTGCGTCATATGGAAGAACTGCTCGATGAGCCGCCGCGCGGCGCGGACCGCCCCGGTGCACCGGATCTGCCGCGCATCACCGATAACATTGCGTTCGATCGCGTTGTCTTTAAATACGAAGGCAGTGAGACCCCTGTGCTTGACGGCCTCTCGCTCAAAATCGGCGCGGGCAAGAATATCGCGATTGTCGGGCCGAGCGGCTCCGGCAAGAGCACGCTGCTCAATCTGATTCTGCGTCTATACGAGCCGAACGAGGGCAAGGTGGCCATCGACGGCGTCGATATCCGCAAGGTGACGCGTGAATCCCTGCGCGCCAGCATGGCAGTGGTGTTCCAGGAAAACATGCTGTTCAACATGTCGATCCGCGAAAACATCCGGCTCGGCAAGGATGGCGCGACCGATGCTGAAGTCGAGGAAGCGGCGAAGAAAGCCGAGATCCATCGCTACATCATGAGCCTGCCACAGAAATACGACACGGTGGTGGGCGAGCGCGGCGACACGCTGTCCGGTGGCCAGCGCCAGCGCATCGCGATTGCGCGCGCCATCGTCCGCAATCCGTCCGTCCTGCTGCTCGATGAAGCGACCTCGGCGCTCGATCAGACCACGGAAGCAGCGATCAACCGCACATTGCTCAAGGTCGCCAAGGGCCGCACCATGATCTTCTCGACCCACCGCCTGACGTCGGTGATCGACATGGACGAAATCATTGTCGTGAGCAACGGCAAGGCCGTCGAGCGTGGCCCGCATGCCGAACTGCTCAAGGCCAATGGCATGTACCGCAAGCTCTGGGACGACCAGCTTCACCAGTCGCATGATCCGTCAGAGGATGACGACGACGATGATGATGACGATGACGAGGATTGATTCCTACGGCTGCGCCGTCCGCCGGACCGACAGGGTTTCGCGCGCGTGACGCAACGCGCCGACACCGGCGCGATGCAGGAAGCGGACCCAGCGCCGGACGTGCCATGACAGTCCGGTATTGATGGAGATCGAACGCAGGTCGTAAGCCTGACGTAGTGCGGAGGCATCGTTCGCGCACTTTTCCGGATCGTCGTAGAACTGCGAAATCTTGTCCGCACCCATACCGCCGCTTGCGAGCCATGTGGGGATATAGGCGTTGCACAGCCGCTGCACGTCCATGAACACCTTGCCGGTGCCTGTGCCGGCAGCAGGGCACGACGTGCAGAACGCGTCACCGACAAGGACGATGCCGGCTTGCCGGTGTCCCTTGGTGACGTAGAGGTCGGCGGGACGGATCTTGATCAAGCCATCGACCTTGAACTCGCCGGAGAGGGCGCGAAGGTTCGGCATCAATTCGTGGATCGCCTGTTCGGGCGTCTGGCGCATACGGCGCAGCCATGGATCGTCCATGCCGCGATAGACCATAAGGTTTGCACGCATCGTGGAGCCGATCGGAAACAGTGTCAGATATGACATCTGCGCCGCGGAGTTCTCGGTAAAATAGGTCAGGGCCGGAAATTCGAAACTCTCGCGGCCCACAGGCTGGACATTGAAGCCGATGGTGATGGAGTGGCACGGGCTGATGACCTCGCGCTCGATGCCGAGGCTGTGACGCAGGCCGATATTCAGCCCGTTCGCGAGCACGATCAGCCGCGCGGAAATCTGTTCGCCATTCGACAGCGTCAGCGTCTGGCGATCGGCGCTGGTCGCAACCGCTGTCACCTTGTCTTCGATGAACTCGACGTTGTCCGGAATCTGGCGGCGGACGGTATTCACCAGATCGCCGTAAATGATGCCATGCTGGTCGCTCGGCTTCTTGTCGAGCAGACGGCCGAGCCGCGCCGTCCAGGCATTGCCATCGAGCGTCGTGGCGCCAAGCACCGGATCGGCGATGCCGGTCTTGCGCAGGAGATCGAGCTGATAGCCGCCGAGTTTTTCGCAGCGGAAGTCTGGCGGATAGATTTTGTGAGGGTCGATCAGGATGGTGGAGATGCCGGCGCGGCCGAGCATCGCGGCCGCTGTCGATCCTGCAAGTCCGCCGCCGATAATGGCAATGTCCGTGTGCCGCATGTCGCGCCTCTTTTCAGCTACTTAGCACTACGGCTGCAAACTCGACTAAAGCTTGAAAGAAACGTGGTGAATGCTTGCTTAGGTTAATGCAGCGAAAACGCTTGTATTAACGATTTAAATGGTTGCGGCTTGCCTGCGGCGGGCCGCCGCAGCATTAATGGAACCGGGGCGTATTTCTGGTTCTTGGATTGCAGTCATGCACCCGCAATTTGGCTCCGCGAGAATGCGGTTTGGATACGCGTCGACGCAGGTTCGGCCTCTATGATTTCAGTGACAGTCGCATCGAAGGGGCAGGATCTCACCGCGCAGTGGAATGATCTCATTCGCCGCGCGCCGGGCAATGCCTTCATGAATCCCACCGCGCTCAAGGCCGCGCTCGACACCATGTTCGCGGTGGTGACGGTGCTGCTGGCCTGGGAAGAAGGCGTTGAGTCCGCGCGACTGGTCGGGCTGTGGGCCCTGCAGCACCGCAACGTCATTCCGCTCTGGCCGCCGATGCTCGAGGCGCGGCCTTACAACTACGCTTTCCTGTCCACACCGGTAGTCGATCCGGCCTTTGCGCTGGAGGTCATGCCGGCGTTCTTCGCTGCGATCCGCAAAAACCCGGCGCTGCCGAATGTGATCAGCCTGAAGGAGATGGACGCGGATTCCGAAGCCTATGCCGCGATTCAAAAGACCATTGCCGACCAGCATCTTGCGCACCTGACGCTCACCCAGACGTTGAGGCCGGCGGTGACGCGCGAGAAGGGGATCAAGACGTCCGGCTCCACCCGCAAGAAGCTGCGGCAGGACTGGAACCGGCTGTCGGCTCTCGGCAAGCTCGAAGTGGTCAATGAGCGCAACGCGGAAGCGACGCGGACCGCCTTCGAGGAATTCCTGAATCTCGAAAAGCGGAGCTGGAAGGGCGAGAAGGGCACCGCCATCCTCTGCAGCGACCGCGACACCGAATTTACCCGGCGGCTGATTGGGGATCTCGCAGCCGAAGGCAACGCGTCGGTGGCGGTATTGCGTCTCGACGGGCGGACCATCGCAGCCCAAGTGCTGCTCTATTGTGGGCCAACGGCCTACACCTGGAAAATCGCCTTTGACGGCGAGTTCGCCAGATATTCGCCGGGGGTGCTGGTGGTCGACAAGATGACCGAACAGCTTTTCTCCGCCACCGACGTGCAGGCCATCGATTCGTGCTCGGCGCAGGACAGCTTCATGGCCCAGATATGGACCGGCCGGAAAACCATGGTCGACATGGTGGTGGATGTCAGCCCGACTCGCTCGCTGGTGTTTGGCATGGAGGCTGCCCGCCAGTATGGCTATGAGCGGCTCCGCGACCTCCGGGACTGGCTCCGGGCCATGTCCGCACTGCATGCAAAACGGCGGCTGGCCCCGACGCCGTGAATTCGTTAGGTCGGGGTATCCTTGTAATCAATTGAAATATAACAATATTTCTCTTTTTCGGCGAGTCGGCCTGGCTACCTGACCGTCCTTTGGGACGGTCGCGAGCCTCACTTGGCTGTTGCACGGACCTGCCGTGAACCGGCCCGGCACGGTCAGAATCGGCTGGATTTCACGCCGAAAAGATTCGCGCCGCATGTCATGATCCGGGCGTGTCCGGTTTCATGCCGTGTGCAAGAAGTGGCTCTGCCACTTGCTCTTTTCGCATGTTGATTAGTCTTGACTTGGGTGTGCATGGCTTATAAAACCCGCCCACTTCACGACAGGCGGTGAGCTTCCCTGCGTCGGAACGGATCACCTTTTCAGCCCCGCGACTTTGTCCGGGAATGGATCGGCACCAACCTCGACGGATGTCGCTCAAACGCTGTCGGCACTAGCCAGGCAATGCCAGGACAACATTGATCTCTCGGGTCACAGCGCTTTGCGCATGTCTCAAGGGTTCAGTCTCGGGTGCATGACCACGGTTTCGATTGTGGTCCTCTGTGGCGGTCAAGCGCTTTCCATTCAGCGATGAATGGGTGGCGCGATTTCGTTTTGCGCGCGGGTCTTTATCTGTGCGTGCGGAATGGATGCCCCGGGCTTGTTGCGGACGTGAAGCGAGTGGGGCGGTTGCTCCGAACGAATTTGCGAAGCCGGAAAGGTTTCGCGCGAACAAGGGTGAAGGCGAACGATGCCGACGATCAACCAGCTGATCGCGAATCCACGCGAAGCGCAGAAGTCGCGCAAGAAGGTGCCAGCGCTGCAGCAGTCGCCGCAGAAGCGTGGCGTTTGCACGCGCGTCTATACGACGACTCCGAAGAAGCCGAACTCCGCGCTTCGTAAGGTCGCCAAGGTGCGTCTGACCAACGGCTTCGAGGTCATCGGCTATATTCCGGGTGAAGGCCACAACCTTCAGGAGCACTCGGTGGTCATGATCCGCGGCGGCCGCGTGAAGGACCTTCCCGGCGTGCGCTATCACATCCTCCGCGGCGTCCTCGATACGCAGGGCGTCAAGAACCGCAAGCAGCGCCGTTCGAAGTACGGCGCGAAGCGTCCGAAGTAAGCAGGAGCGGAATCAATGTCTCGTCGCCACTCTGCCGAAAAGCGCGAAGTGAACCCGGACCCGAAGTTCGGGAACGTCATCGTCACCAAGTTCATGAATTCGATCATGTACGACGGCAAGAAGTCCGCCGCCGAAAACATCGTCTACGGTGCTTTCGATCTGATCGAGCAGAAGACCAAGCAGGGCCCGCTCACCGTGTTCGAGCAGGCGCTGGAAAACGTCATGCCGACCATCGAAGTGCGTTCGCGCCGCGTTGGTGGTGCCACCTATCAGGTGCCGGTCGAAGTTCGCTCCGTGCGCCGTCAGGCGCTGGGCATTCGCTGGCTCATCACGGCTGCGCGCGGCCGCAACGAGAAGACGATGACCGAACGGCTCTCCGCAGAGCTGCTCGATGCGTCGAACAATCGTGGCAACGCAGTCAAGAAGCGTGAAGACGTGCACAAGATGGCGGAAGCCAACCGTGCCTTCTCGCACTATCGCTGGTAACGGCGAAACGAACGGACATTAAGGACAGCCCATGCCCCGCCAACATGCCATCGAGGATTACCGTAATTTCGGTATCATGGCGCACATCGACGCCGGTAAAACGACGACGACCGAGCGCATCCTCTATTATACCGGCAAGAGCCACAAGATCGGCGAAGTGCACGAAGGTGCCGCGACGATGGACTGGATGGAGCAGGAGCAGGAGCGTGGCATCACGATCACCTCGGCTGCGACCACTGCGTTCTGGAACGGCAAGCGCCTGAACATCATCGACACCCCCGGCCACGTCGACTTCACCATTGAAGTCGAGCGTTCGCTGCGCGTGCTCGACGGCGCCGTGTGCGTGCTCGATAGCAACCAGGGCGTCGAGCCGCAGACCGAGACCGTGTGGCGTCAGGGCGACAAGTACAAGGTGCCGCGCATCGTTTTCGCCAACAAGATGGATAAGACCGGCGCTGACTTCTACAAGTGCCTGTCCGACATCGTTGATCGCCTCGGTGCCAAGCCGATCGCGCTGCAACTGCCGATCGGTGCGGAACATGCCTTCAAGGGCATGGTCGACCTCGTTCGCATGAAGGCGCTGGTGTGGAACAATGAATCCGCCGGTGCGATGTACGACGTCGAGGAGATTCCGGCCGATCTCGCCGACAAGGCGAAGGAATACCGCGAGAAGCTGGTGGAAGCCGCCGTCGAGCTCGACGACGATGCCATGGCCGCCTATCTCGACGGCAACGAGCCCGACGAGGCTCTGCTGAAGAAGCTGATCCGCAAGGCGGTGATTTCCGGCGCGTTCTATCCGGTGCTGTGCGGCACCGCGTTCAAGAACAAGGGTGTGCAGCCGCTGCTCGACGCCGTGGTCGACTTCCTGCCGTCGCCGCTCGACGTGCCGGCGATCAAGGGCACCGACGAGGCTGGCAACGAAGTCCTGCGTCATGCTGACGACAAGGAGCCGATGTCGCTTCTGGCGTTCAAGATCATGGACGACCCGTTTGTCGGCACCATCACTTTCTGCCGCATCTACTCGGGCGTGCTGCAAAGCGGCACCGGCGTCGTCAACTCGACCCGCGAGAAGAAAGAGCGTATCGGCCGCATGCTGCTGATGCATGCGAACAACCGCGAAGACATCAAGGAAGCCTATGCCGGCGACATCGTCGCCCTGGCTGGCCTCAAGGAAGCCCGTACCGGCGACACGCTGTGCGATCCGGATCATCAGGTTATCCTGGAAAAGATGGAATTCCCGGAGCCGGTCATCGAAATCGCGATCGAGCCGAAGTCGAAGGCCGACCAGGAAAAGCTGGGCGTTGCGCTTGCGAAGCTCGCTGCGGAAGATCCGTCTTTCCGCGTGTCGACCGATCACGAGTCCGGCCAGACCATTCTGAAGGGCATGGGCGAACTCCATCTCGACATCAAGGTCGACATTCTCCGCCGCACCTACAAGGTCGACGCCAACATCGGCGCGCCGCAGGTTGCGTTCCGCGAGAAGATCACCAAGGCGGCGGAAGTCGACTACACCCACAAGAAGCAGACCGGTGGTACCGGCCAGTTCGCGCGGGTGAAGTTCGTGGTCGAGCCGAACGAGCCGGGCGCGGGCTTCCTGTTCGAGTCCAAGATCGTCGGCGGCGCGGTGCCGAAGGAATACATCCCCGGCGTCGAAAAGGGCCTCAACAGCGTGATGACCTCGGGCGTGGTCGCCGGCTTCCCGGTGGTCGACGTCAAGGTGTCGCTGATCGACGGTGCCTACCACGACGTCGACTCGTCGGCGCTGGCCTTCGAAATCGCCTCGCGCGCAGCGCTCCGCGATGCTCTGCAGAAGGGCAAGTCGGTGCTGCTCGAGCCGATCATGAAGGTCGAGGTGGTGACGCCGGAAGACTACACCGGTTCGGTCATCGGCGATCTCAACTCCCGCCGTGGCCAGATCCAGGGCCAGGACATGCGCGGCAACGCCAACGTCATCAACGCGATGGTGCCGCTCATGAACATGTTCGGTTACGTGAACAACCTGCGCTCGATGAGCCAGGGCCGCGCGACCTTCACCATGCAGTTCGATCACTACGCTGAAGCGCCGGCCAACGTGTCGGCTGAAGTCCAGAAGAAATTCGCCTGATCGTCGTCGCGACGATCACCGCCTGAACGGAGAGTATCATGGCCAAAGAGAAGTTTGAACGCACGAAGCCGCATTGTAACATTGGGACGATCGGTCACGTCGACCATGGCAAGACGTCGCTGACGGCGGCGATCACCAAGGTTCTGGCGGAGACGGGCGGCGCGACGTTCACGGCGTACGACCAGATCGACAAGGCGCCGGAAGAGAAGGCGCGCGGCATCACGATTTCGACGTCGCACGTCGAGTACGAGACGCCGAACCGGCACTACGCCCACGTCGACTGCCCGGGCCACGCCGACTACGTCAAGAACATGATCACCGGCGCGGCGCAGATGGACGGCGCGATCCTGGTGGTGTCGGCGGCCGACGGCCCGATGCCGCAGACCCGCGAGCACATCCTGCTGGCGCGTCAGGTCGGCGTTCCGGCGCTGGTGGTGTTCCTGAACAAGTGCGACATGGTCGACGATCCGGAACTGCTCGAACTGGTCGAGATGGAAGTGCGCGAGCTGCTGTCGAAGTACGACTTCCCGGGCGACGATATTCCGATCGTCAAGGGCTCGGCGCTGGCGGCGCTTGAGAACTCCGATCCGAAGCTCGGCCACGACGCCATTCTCGAACTGATGAAGAACGTCGACGCCTACATTCCGCAGCCGGACCGTCCGGTCGACCAGCCGTTCCTGATGCCGGTCGAAGACGTGTTCTCGATCTCGGGCCGCGGCACCGTCGTCACCGGCCGTGTCGAGCGCGGCATCATCAAGGTTGGCGAGGAAATCGAAATCGTTGGCCTCAAGGCGACCCAGAAGACCATCGTCACTGGCGTTGAAATGTTCCGCAAGCTGCTCGATCAGGGCCAGGCTGGCGACAACATCGGTGCGCTGCTCCGCGGCACCAAGCGCGAAGAAGTCGAGCGTGGCCAGATTCTCTGCAAGCCGGGTTCGGTCAAGCCGCACACCAAGTTCAAGGCTGAGGCTTACATCCTCACCAAGGAAGAGGGCGGCCGTCATACTCCGTTCTTCACCAACTACCGTCCGCAGTTCTACTTCCGCACCACCGACGTGACCGGTGTTGTGCACCTGCCGGAAGGCACGGAAATGGTGATGCCGGGCGATAACATTGCGATGGAAGTGCACCTGATCGTGCCGATCGCGATGGAAGAGAAGCTCCGTTTCGCGATCCGTGAAGGCGGCCGCACCGTTGGTTCGGGCGTCGTCTCCAGCATCATCGAGTAAGAGCCAATAGCGATTGGGGAGTGGCGAGTAGGAATATTCGCTACTCGCTACTCACCACTCACTAAAGAAAGAAGCGGCAATGAACGGCCAGAATATTCGCATCCGTCTCAAGGCGTTCGACCATCGGATTCTCGACACGTCGACCCGTGAGATCGTGAACACGGCAAAACGCACCGGTGCTCAGGTTCGCGGACCCATTCCGCTGCCGACCCGCATCGAGAAGTTCACCGTCAACCGTTCGCCGCACGTCGACAAGAAGAGCCGCGAGCAGTTCGAGATGCGCACTCACAAGCGCCTTCTCGATATCGTCGATCCGACCCCGCAGACCGTGGACGCGCTGATGAAGCTCGACCTCGCCGCCGGTGTCGACGTCGAGATCAAGCTCTGAGCATGACCCCGTAAGTGGGCACCGGTTTTCGGACCGGGTCGTGCTCACAAGATAAGTTAGTTAGTCCCTCGGGACAGAAAGAACAGGAAGCACGCCGATGCGCTCCGGAGTGATCGCACAAAAGGTCGGGATGACACGGGTCTTTACAGAGACCGGTGAACATATCCCTGTGACCGTGCTCAAGTTGGGCAATTGCCAGGTTGTTGGCCATCGCACGACCGAGAAGAATGGATACGTCGCGCTGCAGCTCGGTTCGGGCTCGCGCAAGAGCGTCTATCTGCCGAAGGCGGAGCGCGGCCAGTTCGCCGTCGCCAAGGTCGAGCCGAAGCGCAAGGTCGCGGAATTCCGCGTGTCGGAAGACTCGCTGATCCCGGTTGGCGCTGAAATCCAGGCTGATCATTTCGTCGTCGGCCAGTTCGTCGACGTTACCGGCACCTCGGTCGGTAAGGGCTTCGCGGGCGGCATGAAGCGCTGGAACTTCGGCGGTCTGCGTGCAACTCACGGCGTCTCGGTTTCGCACCGCTCGATCGGTTCGACCGGTGGCCGTCAAGACCCCGGCAAGACCTTCAAGAACAAGAAGATGCCTGGCCACATGGGCGTCGATCGCATCACCACGCTGAACCTGCGCGTCGTCCAGACGGACGTGGCGCGCGGCCTGCTGCTCATCGAAGGCGCCGTTCCCGGCTCCAAGGGCGGCTGGATCACCGTGCGCGACGCGGTGAAGAAAGCATTGCCGAAGGATGCGCCGAAGCCCGGCAAGTTCAAGCTGGCTGGCGAAACCGATGCGGCTGCTGAAGCGGCTCCGGCTGGGGAGGGTGCGTGATGGAATTGAAGGTCACAACCCTTGAAGGCAAGTCGGCTGGTTCGGTCCAACTGTCGGATGCGATCTTCGGTCTCGAGCCGCGCACGGATCTGATCCAGCGCGTCGTGAACTGGCAGCTCGCCAAGCGTCAGGCCGGTACGCACAAGGCCAAGGGCCGTGCGGAAGTCTGGCGCACCGGCAAGAAGATGTACAAGCAGAAGGGCACCGGCGGTGCTCGTCACGGCTCGGCCCGCGTACCGCAGTTCCGTGGCGGTGGCCGTGCCTTCGGTCCGGTCGTTCGCTCGCATGCGTTCGATCTGCCGAAGAAGGTCCGCGCCCTGGCGCTGAAGCATGCCCTGTCGGCGAAGGCCAAGGACGGCGGACTCGTTGTGCTCGACAATGCCAACCTGGAAGCTGCCAAGACCAAGACCCTGGTCGGTCACTTCTCGGGATTGGGCCTGACCAGCGCCCTGATCATCGATGGTGCGCAGGTGCATGACGGTTTCGCCGCGGCCGCGCGCAACATTCCGAACATCGACGTGCTGCCGATCCAGGGCATCAACGTCTACGACATTCTGCGCCGTCAGAAGCTGGTGCTGACCAAGGCGGCGGTTGATGCGCTGGAGGCGCGCTTCAAATGACAATCGATGCGAAGCATTACGACGTGATCGTCGCGCCGGTGATTACCGAAAAGGCGACGACGGCCTCCGAGCACAACAAGGTTGTGTTCAAGGTGGCGGGCAAGGCGACCAAGCCGCAGATCAAGGAAGCGGTTGAGAAGCTGTTCGACGTCAAGGTCAAGAGCGTGAATACGCTGGTGCGTAAGGGCAAGACGAAGGTCTTCCGCGGGCATCTTGGGTCGCAGTCGGACACCAAGCGCGCGGTCGTGACCCTCGAAGAGGGCCACCGCATCGACGTCACCACCGGGCTATAAGGCGGATACGACGATGGCACTGAAAAAATTCAATCCGACGACACCCGGCCAGCGTCAGCTGGTGATGGTCGATCGTTCGGCCCTGTATAAGGGCAAGCCGGTCAAGGCGCTGACCGAGGGCAAGTCCTCGGCTGGTGGCCGCAACAACACCGGTCGCATCACCGTGCGTTTCCGTGGCGGCGGTCACAAGCAGACCTATCGCCTGGTCGACTTCAAGCGCACCAAGGTCGATGTCGCCGCGACCGTGGAACGGCTCGAATACGATCCGAACCGCACCGCCTTCATCGCGCTGATCAAGTACGCCGATGGCGAGCAGGCTTACATCCTCGCGCCGCAGCGTCTGGCTGTCGGCGACCAGGTGATCGCCGGCAACTACGTCGACGTGAAGCCGGGCAACGTCATGCCGCTCGGCAACATGCCGGTCGGCACCATCGTGCACAACATCGAGCTGAAGATCGGCAAGGGCGGTCAGCTGGCGCGTTCGGCGGGCACCTATGCCCAGATCGTCGGTCGCGATCATGACTACGTCATCCTGCGTCTGAACTCGGGCGAGCAACGTCTGGTTCACGGCCGCTGCCGTGGTTCGATCGGTGCGGTGTCAAATCCGGACCACATGAACACCTCGATCGGCAAGGCCGGCCGTACCCGTTGGATGGGCCGTCGTCCGCACAACCGCGGCGTCGTCATGAACCCGATCGACCATCCGCACGGCGGTGGTGAAGGCCGCACCTCGGGCGGTCGTCACCCGGTCACCCCGTGGGGCAAGCCGACCAAGGGCAAGAAGACGCGGTCGAACAAGTCGACCAACAAGTTCATTCTCATCAGCCGCCACAAGCGGAAGAAGTAAGGATCGCCGGACATGGTTCGTTCAGTCTGGAAAGGCCCGTTCGTTGAAGGCTCTCTGCTCAAGAAGGCAGATGCCGCGCGCGCGTCCGGCCGTCACGACGTTATCAAGATCTGGAGCCGTCGTTCGACGATCCTCCCGCAGTTCGTCGGTCTGACGTTCGGCGTCTACAACGGTCAGAAGCATGTTCCGGTTGCCGTGAACGAGGAAATGGTCGGTCACAAGTTCGGCGAGTTCTCGCCGACCCGGACCTTCCACGGCCATTCGGGCGACAAGAAAGCCAAGAAGTAAGGGCTTGAGGACTTAGTCATGAGCAAACCAAAGCGCGAACGGGCTCTCCCGGACAACGAGGCAAAGGCGGTCGCCCGCATGCTTCGCGTCTCGCCGCAGAAGCTGAATCTTGTTGCGCAGTTGATCCGCGGCCGTAAGGCATCGGCGGCGCTGGCCGACCTGCAGTTCTCGCGCAAGCGGATCGCCGGCGACGTCAAGAAGTGCCTGGAGTCCGCGATCGCGAACGCCGAAAACAACCATGATCTCGATGTCGACGCTCTGGTCGTCGCCGAGGCGCATGTTGGCAACGGCATCGTGATGAAGCGTTTCGCACCGCGCGGCCGTGGCCGTTCGGGTCGTGTTTACAAGCCGTTCTCGCAGCTGACGATCGTCGTTCGTCAGGTCGAGGCCGAGGCGAGCGCCTAAGGGCGGGAGAAGACGATGGGTCAAAAGATCAATCCAATCGGGCTGCGTCTGGGCATCAACCGGACCTGGGATTCCCGTTGGTTCGCCGGCAAGAACGAGTATGCGAAGCTCCTCCACGAGGACATCCGCATCCGCGAAGTGCTGATGAAGGAACTGAAGCAGGCCGCTGTCGCGCGTATCGTGATCGAGCGCCCGCACAAGAAGTGCCGCGTGTCGATCCACTCGGCGCGTCCGGGTGTGGTGATCGGCAAGAAGGGCGCCGACATCGACAAGCTGAAGAAGAAGGTCGCCGAGATCACCGACTCCGACGTCGTGATCAACATCATCGAAATCCGCAAGCCGGAACTCGATGCGACCCTCGTTGCAGAGTCGATCGCGCAGCAGCTCGAGCGCCGCGTTGCGTTCCGCCGCGCCATGAAGCGCGCCGTTCAGTCGGCGATGCGTCTGGGCGCCGAAGGCATCCGCATCAACTGCTCGGGCCGTCTTGGCGGTGCCGAAATCGCTCGTATGGAGTGGTACCGCGAGGGCCGCGTGCCGCTGCACACGCTGCGCGCTGACGTGGACTACGGTGTCGCCACCGCGTTCACGACCTTCGGCACCTGCGGCGTCAAGGTCTGGATCTTCAAGGGTGAAATCCTTGAGCACGATCCGATGGCCCAGGACAAGCGTATGGCTGAAGGCGACAGCGGGCGTCCGTCCCGTCGCGATGCGGCCTGATTGAAATTGCATGACCCCGAAAAGTGGGTACCGGTTTTCGGATCAGGTCATGCTCAAGGGAAATAAAGGTTTGAGGGCGTAAGCCATGATGCAACCAAAGAAGACAAAGTTCCGAAAGGCGCATAAGGGCCGTATCCACGGCGTGGCGTCGTCGGGCGCGACGTTGTCTTTCGGCCAGTTCGGCCTGAAGGCGATGGCGCCGGAGCGCATCACCGCGCGCCAGATCGAAGCCGCCCGCCGCGCGCTGACCCGTCACATGAAGCGTGCCGGCCGCGTCTGGATCCGCGTGTTCCCGGATGTGCCGGTGTCGAAGAAGCCTGCTGAAGTCCGCATGGGCTCGGGCAAGGGTGCGCCGGAATTGTGGGTGGCGCGCGTCAAGCCGGGCCGCATCATGTTCGAGATCGACGGTGTGACTCATCAGACCGCGAAGGAAGCTCTTGAGCTTGCCGCCGCGAAGCTGCCGATCAAGACGCGCTTCGTTGCGCGCATTGCGGAGTAAGGACCATGGCCGAACTCAAGATCGAAGACATTCGCGCAATGAGCCCCGATCAGATGGACGAAGCCGTCCTCAATCTGAAGAAGGAGCGGTTCAATCTGCGCTTCCAGCGCGCCACCGGGCAGCTCGAGAACACCTCGCGCCTGCGTGAAGCTCGCCGCGATATTGCACGCATCAAGACCGTCGCCGCGCAGAAGCGCGACGGCAAAAAGAAGTAAGGGGCGAAAGATGCCGAAGCGTACTCTCCAGGGCGTCGTCGTCAGCGACAAGCAGGACAAGACCGTTGTCGTGCGCGTCGACCGCCGCTTCACCCACCCGATCTACAAGAAGACCATTCGCCGGTCCAAGAACTACCACGCGCACGACGAGAACAACGAGTTCAAGGCGGGCGACACGGTCTGGATCGAAGAAAGCAAACCACTCTCGAAGTTGAAGCGCTGGACGGTTGTCCAGAGCGACGCAAAGAAAACAGCTTAAGCGCAATAGCGCATCAGAAAGAGGACGAGGTGCATCAATGATTCAGATGCAGACCAACCTCGACGTGGCCGACAATTCAGGCGCACGCCGTGTCATGTGCATCAAGGTGCTGGGTGGGTCCAAGCGCCGTTATGCCTCCGTGGGCGACGTCATCGTCGTGTCGATCAAGGAAGCGATTCCGCGCGGCAAGGTGAAGAAGGGCGACGTCATGAAGGCGATCGTCGTTCGCGTCGCCAAGGACATCCGCCGCGCCGACGGTTCGGTGATCCGCTTCGACCGCAACGCGGCCGTGCTGATCAACAACCAGTCGGAGCCGATCGGCACCCGTATCTTCGGGCCGGTGCCGCGCGAGCTGCGCGCCAAGAACCACATGAAGATCATTTCGCTTGCGCCGGAGGTGTTGTGATGGCCGCCAAGATTCGCAAGGGTGACAAGGTCATCGTGCTGAACGGCCGCGACAAGGGCCGCACCGGCGAAGTGTTCGAGGTGCGTCCGAGCGAGAACCGCGCTCTGGTGCGCGGCGTCAACATGGTGAAGCGTCACCAGAAGCAGACGCAGGCGCAGGAGGGCGGCATCATCTCCAAGGAGAGCCCGATCCACCTGTCGAACATCGCGATTGTCGGCAAGGACGGCAAGCCGACCCGCGTGGGATTCAAGATTCAGGCAGACGGCACCAAGGTGCGTGTCGCCAAGCGTTCGGGAGCAGAGATCGATGGCTGAGACCGCTTACGTTCCGCGGCTTCGCGCGGAATACGACAAGAGCATTCGGGCCAAGCTGACCGAGCAGTTCGGTTACGCCAACGTCATGCAGGTGCCGCGGCTGGACAAGGTCGTGCTCAACATGGGCGTCGGCGAAGCCGTCAACGACCGCAAGAAGGCCGAGACCGCGGCGGGCGACCTGTCGCTGATCGCCGGCCAGAAGGCTATCGTGACCTATTCGCGTATCGCGATCGCGACCTTCAAGCTGCGTGAAAATCAGCCGATCGGCTGCAAGGTGACGCTGCGCAAGGCGCAGATGTACGATTTCATCGATCGTCTCATCAACGTCGCGCTGCCGCGCGTGCGCGACTTCCGCGGCCTGAATCCGAAGAGCTTCGATGGCCGTGGCAACTACTCGCTCGGCATCAAGGAACACATCATTTTCCCCGAGATCGATTTCGACAAGGCCGGGGAGCCGATGGGCATGGATATTACGGTTTGCACCACGGCGCAGACCGATGACGAGGCGCGCGCCTTGTTGACCGCTTTCAATTTCCCGTTCCGGCAGTGAGACGCTGAAAAGCCTCTCAAACGCGGATACCTAGGAGCCACGCATGGCGAAGAAGAGTTCAGTCGAGAAGAACAACCGTCGGAAGAAGATGTCCAAGAACGCCGCGCCGAAGCGCGCGCGTCTGAAGGCCATCATCGCCGACAAGACCAAGCCGATGGAAGAGCGGTTCGCCGCCACCCTGAAGCTGGCCGAGATGCCGCGCAACTCGTCGACGACGCGCATCCGCAACCGCTGCGAGCTGACCGGCCGTTCGCGTTCGGTCTACCGGCTCAACAAGCTGAGCCGTATCGCGCTGCGTGAGCTGGGTTCCAAGGGCCTGGTTCCGGGCCTCGTCAAGTCGAGCTGGTAAGGGGGAGCGAGCATGTCAACGCACGATCCGATCAGCGATCTCATCACCCGCATCCGCAACGCGCAGATGCGTTCCAAGTCCAAGGTTTCGACCCCGGGCTCCAAGATGCGCGCCAGCGTTCTCGAAGTGCTGAAGACCGAAGGTTATATCCGCGGTTACGCCAGCGTCGAGCACGCCTCGGGCCGCAACGAGCTTGAGATCGAGCTGAAGTATTTCGATGGCGAGCCGGTCATCCGCGAGATCGAGCGGGTGTCGAAGCCTGGCCGCCGGGTTTACGCGTCGGTGAAGAACCTGCCGCGCGTCAACAACGGCCTGGGCATCTCGGTTTTGTCGACGCCGAAGGGAATTATGGCTGACCACGAAGCGCGCGACGCGAACGTGGGCGGCGAAGTTCTCTTCACGGTGTTCTGAGGAAGGATTTTCGCATGTCACGAGTTGGCAAGAAGCCCGTCGTGGTTCCGTCCGGCGTGACGGCTGCCGTCGAGGGCCAGACCGTCAAGATGAAGGGGCCGAAGGGTCAGCTTCAGTTCGTCGTGCACGACGACGTCGAGGTCAAGTTCGAGAACGGCGCGGTCAAGGTTGCGCCGCGTTTCGAGACCAAGCGGGCACGCTCGCTATACGGCACCGCGCGCGCGCAGGTGGCGAACCTGGTCGAGGGCGTTACCAAGGGTTTCGAGAAGAAGCTGGAAATCACCGGCGTCGGTTATCGCGCCGCGCTGCAGGGCAAGAGCCTGCAGCTCGCGCTCGGTTACAGCCACGACGTGGTGTATGCGATCCCGGAAGGCATCGCCATCACCGTGCCGAAGCCGACCGAGATCGTGATCGTCGGTAACGACTCGCAGCGCGTCGGCCAGGTGGCCGCCGAAATCCGCAGCTATCGTCCGCCGGAGCCGTACAAGGGCAAGGGCGTGCGCTACGCCGATGAATTCATCTTCCGCAAGGAAGGCAAGAAGAAGTAACGGAGCCGGTCATGTCGAAACTCAAGGTCACGAATGCCCGGCGCAAGCAGCGCGTTCGTCTCGCGCTGCGCCGGACCGCGAATGGACGTCCGCGCCTGTCGGTGTTCCGCTCGTCGAAGCACATCTACGCTCAGGTCATCGACGACGTGAAGGGCGAGACTCTCGCTTCCGCCTCGTCGCTGGAGAAGGCCATGCGCGATACCGGCAAGACCGGCGCGGACATCGACGCGGCGAAGGCCGTGGGCAAGCTGCTCGCCGAACGCGCCGTGAAGAACGGCGTCAAGGAAGTGGTGTTCGACCGTGGCGGCTATCTCTATCACGGCCGCGTCAAGGCGCTGGGCGACGCTGCGCGCGAAAGCGGTTTGAGCTTCTGATTTTTTGAACACAAGGGCAGGGACATCAGGTCCCTCAAGGATTGGATAAGACAATGGCAGCTGAACGCGAACGCGGTGGACGCGAACGGGGCGGTCGGGATCGGGAAGAGCGCGACAGCGAGTTCGTCGACAAGCTCGTCCACATCAATCGTGTGGCGAAGGTCGTCAAGGGCGGCAAGCGCTTCGGTTTCGCGGCTCTGGTCGTTATCGGCGATCAGAAGGGCCGGGTCGGTTTCGGCCACGGCAAGGCGCGCGAAGTGCCGGAAGCGATCCGCAAGGCGACCGAGTCGGCCAAGCGCAACCTGACGCGCGTCGCTTTGCGCGAAGGCCGCACGCTGCATCACGATATTGCTGGCCGTCATGGCGCCGGCCGCGTTTACCTGCGCGCCGCTCCTGCCGGTACCGGCATCATCGCGGGCGGCCCGATGCGCGCCGTCTTCGAGACCCTGGGCATCCAGGACGTGGTGGCGAAGTCGATCGGCTCGTCGAATCCGTACAACATGGTTCGCGCGACGTTCGACGCGCTGAAGCATCAGGATTCGCCGCGTTCGGTTGCCAACCGCCGCAACATCAAGGTTTCCACGTTGCAGTCCCGCCGCGTCGGCGGCGACGCGGAAGCTGTCGCGGAATAATTGGGGCATGATCCGGAAAAGCGGACTTCCGGTTTTCCGACAAGATCAAGCCAGTCTGAAAAGACGTTTTGGAGTTTAAACCATGGCCAAGGCCGCAACGAAAACCATCAAGGTCGAGCAGACCGGCAGCCCGATCCGCCGCCACAGCTCGCAGCGCGAGACCCTGATCGGTCTGCGTCTCAACAAGATCGGCCGCGTCGCCGAGCTGCAGGATTCGCCTGAGGTTCGCGGCATGATCAACAAGGTCAGGCACCTCGTTCGCGTCGTCGGCGAGAAGTAAGGAAGCAAGCGATGAAGCTCAATGAAATCGCCGACAACGCCGGCTCGCGCAAGAAGCGCATGCGCGTTGGCCGTGGCATTGGCTCCGGCAAGGGCAAGCAGGCAGGCCGCGGTGGCAAGGGCCAGACCGCGCGTTCGGGCGTGCGCATCAAGGGCTTTGAGGGCGGCCAGATGCCGCTGCATCGCCGTCTGCCGAAGCGCGGCTTCAATAACATTTTCGCGCTCGACCTGACGGAGGTCAATCTCGACCGCCTGCAGGAAGCCATCGATGCGAAGAAGCTCGACGCAGGCGCGACCGTGAATGCGGAAGCTCTGGTGAAATCGGGCGTGCTGCGCCGTTCGAAGGATGGCGTGCGCCTCCTGGGCCGCGGCGAACTCAAGTCGAAGCTGACCGTCGAAGTTTACGGCGCCACCAAGTCCGCCATTGCGGCGGTCGAGAAGGCTGGCGGTTCGGTGAAGATTCTGGCACCGGCGAAGGACGCCGCTGCGCAGAAGGCTGCTGCCAAGAAGCCGAACAGGAAGGCCTCGTAAAATTCCGTCACGCCCGGCCTTGTGCCGGGCATCCACGCCTTTACTTCTTTGATGTCTCAAAGGGCAGGTGTGGAGGGCCGGGAATGAGCCCGGCCTGATGTGTTGAAGGAACCGGGATTAAAAATGGCCTCTGCAGCGGAACAACTTGCGGCAAACCTTAACTTCTCGGCATTTGCAAAGGCTGACGAGCTCAAGAAGCGCATCTGGTTCACACTGGGTGCGCTGCTTGTTTATCGGCTGGGCACGTATGTGCCGCTGCCGGGCATCGATCCGAATATCTGGAGCCAGATCTTCAAGTCGCAGGCTGGCGGCATCCTCGGCATGTTCAACATGTTCGCCGGCGGCGGCATCAACCGCATGGCGATCTTCGCGCTGAACATCATGCCGTACATCTCGGCATCGATCATCCTTCAGCTTCTGACCACCGTGTCGCCGCAGCTCGAAGCCCTCAAGAAGGAGGGCGAGTCGGGCCGCAAGATCATCAACCAGTATACTCGCTACCTGACTGTCGTGCTTGCGACATTCCAGGCTTACGGCATCGCCGTCGGCCTCGAAGGCGCGGGCAATGTCGTGTCCGATCCGGGCCTGTTCTTCCGCATGTCGACCACCATCACGCTGGTCGGCGGCACCATGTTCCTGATGTGGCTCGGCGAGCAGATCACCTCGCGTGGCATCGGCAACGGCATCTCGCTGATCATCATGGCCGGCATCGTCGCCGAGCTGCCGTCGGCGATCGCGGGCACTCTCGAACTCGGCCGCCAGGGCGCGCTGTCGACGGTGCTCATTCTCGCGATCATCATCATGGCCGTTGCGGTCATCGCGCTGATCGTGTTCGTCGAGCGCGCGCAGCGCCGCCTGCTGATCCAGTATCCAAAGCGTCAAGTCGGCAACAAGATGTTCGAGGGCCAGTCCTCGCACCTGCCGCTCAAGCTCAATACGTCGGGCGTCATTCCACCGATCTTCGCGTCGTCGCTGCTGCTGCTGCCGACCACCATCGCGCAGTTCAACGCAGGCAAGGGGCCGGAGTGGTTCCAGTGGCTGACCACGCAGCTCGCGCACGGCCGCCCACTGTTCCTCGTTCTCTATCTCGGGCTGATCGTGTTCTTCGCGTTCTTCTACACCGCGATCGTGTTCAACCCGACCGAGACCGCCGATAACCTGAAGAAGCACGGCGGCTTCATCCCCGGCATTCGTCCGGGTGAGCGCACCGCCGAATACATCGACTACGTGCTGTCACGCATCACCGTGGTCGGCGCGATCTATCTGGCGGTCGTCTGTCTGGTGCCTGAAATCCTGATCTCGTATGCGTCCGTGCCGTTCTATCTCGGCGGCACATCACTGCTGATCGTTGTCAGCGTGACCATGGATACGGTCGCTCAGGTGCAGGGCTATCTGCTGGCGCACCAGTATGAAGGGCTGATTCGTAAATCGAAATTGAGGGGCCGCCGTAAATGAGGTTGATTCTTCTCGGGCCGCCGGGGGCGGGCAAGGGAACACAGGCGCAACGACTGGTTCACAAGCACGGTATCGTTCAGCTCTCCACCGGAGAGATGCTGCGTGCCGCTGTTGCAGCCGGAACGCCGATCGGCCTCAAGGCGAAGGACATCATGGCCAGCGGCGCGCTGGTCCCTGATGAAGTTGTGGTCGGGATCATTGCCGATCGCATCGAGGAGCCGGACGCGAAGAAGGGCTTCATCCTCGACGGCTTTCCGCGCACCGTGCCTCAGGCTGCTGCGCTGGACGAACTGCTCAAGAAGAAGCATCTGAAGCTCGACGCCGTCGTCGAATTGCGCGTGAACGAAAGCGCGCTGCTCGATCGCGTCGAAACCCGTGTTGCGCAGATGCGCGAGCGCGGCGAGGAAGTCCGGGTGGACGATACGCCGGAAGTGCTCTCGAAGCGCCTGGCCAGCTACCGCGCCCAGACCGAGCCGCTGGTTCACTACTATTCGGAAAAGCGCAAGCTCATCACGGTCGATGGCATGATGACCATCGAGCAGGTGACTGCGGCGATCAACCGAGTGTTGGCCGCTCTGGAGGCCGATTCGGCCTCCAAGGCAGAGAAGAAGGCCGCGACCCATAAGCCTGCCACGGCAAAGAAGGCCGCCGGCAAGGCCAAGGGAACCAGGAAGGCGGCCAAGAAAGCTGCGAAAAAGGTGACCAGGAAGGCTGCCAAGGCGACCGCCCGGAAGGCCAAAAAGGCCTCAAAACCGGCCGGGAAGGCCGCTAAGGGGGCTGTGAAGGGCCGGAAAAAGGCCGCGGCGAAGGCCAAAGGCCGGGCTGCGGGAGCCCGGGCCGCGAAGACCCGGAAAGTGGCCAAAAAGGCCACGAAAAAGAGCGCTAAGGCCGTCAAACGGTTGACGAAACGGCGCTGAATACATTAATAAGCCCGCATCCAGTCGGATAGTTCAGACGATGCCGGGCCCCGAAAGAAAAATGGGGAGGGCGTCGTGTTCGCGTTTGTGAACACCCGCCCGACGCAAAAGACCTAAACAAGACAAGCCGGTCCGTGATGGACGGCGACAGGAGCGAAGATCGTGGCCCGTATTGCAGGCGTCAACATTCCGACCAACAAGCGCGTGCTGATCGCGCTTCAGTACATTCATGGCATCGGCCAGAAGAATGCCGCGACCATCGTTGAGCAGCTCAAGATTCCGCTCGATCGCCGCGTCTCGCAACTGACCGACGCCGAAGTCCTCCAGATCCGCGAAATGATCGACCGCGACTTCCTCGTGGAAGGTGACCTTCGCCGTGAAGTCGGCATGAACATCAAGCGCCTGATGGACCTCGGCTGCTATCGTGGCCTGCGTCATCGCCGCGGTCTTCCGGTGCGCGGTCAGCGCACCCACACCAATGCGCGCACGCGCAAGGGTCCGGCCAAGGCTATCGCCGGCAAGAAGAAGTAATTTCCGTTTTTCACCGACCGATCCGGCTGTCGCATGGCGGCCGGATGATCACCTGAAATTCCCCAGCGTCTGGAATCACGGACGCGCTTGAAGGAAGAGAAGAGACCAAATGGCTAAAGATGCTACCCGCGTACGTCGCCGTGAACGCAAGAACATCGCCTCCGGCATCGCGCACGTAAATTCGTCGTTCAACAACACCACCATCACCATCACGGACGCGCAGGGCAACACCATTGCCTGGTCGTCGGCCGGAACGATGGGCTTCAAGGGATCGCGCAAGTCGACTCCGTATGCGGCTCAGGTTGCTGCCGAGGACGTGTCGAAGAAGGCGCAGGAACACGGCATGCGCACGCTGGAAGTCGAAGTCGCGGGTCCGGGTTCGGGCCGTGAATCGGCGCTGCGCGCCTTGCAGGCCGCGGGCTTTACCGTCACCTCGATCCGTGACGTGACCACGATCCCGCACAATGGTTGCCGTCCGCGCAAGCGCCGGCGCGTCTGATTTGTTTGGACTGCCGCGGGCGTTATGCGCCCGCGTTGTTTTTGAGATGCGATGACGCGGCCATTGTTTAATAACGGTACCCGCGCCGCAAAACCTCCAACGCCAGTGATTTTGATGGCATGGGTGAACAAGTGACGATCCAGAAAAATTGGCAAGAACTCATTCGTCCGAACAAGCTCAACGTGACGCCCGGTTCGGACCCGACCCGTTTCGCTACCGTCATCGCTGAACCTCTCGAGCGCGGCTTCGGCCAGACGCTCGGCAACGCGCTGCGCCGCGTGCTGCTCTCCTCGCTGCAGGGCGCTGCCGTGCAGTCGGTTCACATCGACGGCGTGCTGCACGAGTTCTCCTCGATCGCCGGCGTGCGCGAGGACGTGACTGACATCGTGCTGAACGTGAAGGACATCTCGATCAAGATGCAGGGCGAAGGCCCCAAGCGCATGGTCGTGAAGAAGTCCGGCCCCGGCGTTGTGACTGCCGGCGACATTCAGACCGTCGGCGATGTCGTCGTGCTGAACCCCGATCTGCAGATCTGCACCCTCGACGAGGGCGCTGAAATCCGCATGGAGTTCACCGTGAACTCCGGCAAGGGCTACGTCGCCGCCGAGCGCAACCGCCCGGAAGATGCGCCGATCGGCCTGATCCCGGTCGACAGCCTGTTCTCGCCGGTGCGCAAGGTATCCTACAAGGTTGAGAACACCCGCGAAGGCCAGATCCTCGACTACGACAAGCTCACGCTGACCATCGAGACCAACGGCGCGATCTCGCCGGACGATGCGCTCGCTTACTCGGCGCGCATCCTGCAGGATCAGCTCAACGTGTTCGTCAACTTCGAGGAGCCCCGCAAGGAGGTTGCTGCCGAGATCATTCCGGATCTCGCCTTCAACCCTGCGTTCCTCAAGAAGGTGGACGAACTCGAACTGTCGGTTCGTTCGGCAAACTGCCTGAAGAACGACAACATCGTCTATATCGGCGACCTCGTGCAGAAGTCGGAAGCGGAAATGCTCCGCACCCCGAACTTCGGCCGCAAGTCGCTGAACGAGATCAAGGAAGTGCTGGCCCAGATGGGTCTGCACCTCGGCATGGAAGTGCCCGGTTGGCCGCCGGAGAACATCGACGAGCTGGCCAAGCGCTTCGAAGATCACTACTGAGCGAAATAGGTGCGAGGGCAGGGCCATCCTGATCTCGCACTGACGTTACCGGGCGAACGCAGGCAGCCCACCTGAGCAACATGTCCGACGAACCGTCGCGGCAACTGAAATAGAGGACTATCATCATGCGTCACGGCAAGGTTCATCGTAAACTCAACCGCACCGCAGAACATCGCAAGGCGATGTTTGCCAACATGGCGGCTGCGCTGATCAAGCACGAGCAGATCGTCACCACGCTGCCGAAGGCGAAGGAACTTCGTCCGATCGTGGAAAAGCTGGTCACCCTCGGCAAGCGCGGCGGTCTCGCCCTGCGCCGTCAGGCTATCGGCGAAATGCGCGACCACGATCAGGTCAAGAAACTGTTCGACGTTCTGGCGCCCCGCTACAAGGACCGTCAGGGCGGCTATACCCGCATCATCAAGGCCGGCTTCCGCTACGGCGACAACGCGCCGATGGCCGTGATCGAGTTCGTCGACCGCGACGTCGATGCCAAAGGCCAGGATTCGGGTCCGGTGCAGGAAGCTTCGTCCTCAGAAGCGGCGTAAGTCTGACATCCTGAGTGAGTTTAAAAGCGGCGCCTCGGGCGCCGCTTTTTTGTTTTGTCGGATCGCTGATCAGGTGTGGATGGTGAGGATCGGATTCATCACCAGCCCGAAGCTGCGCAGTTGTCCGAGCAACTCGCGATGACCGAACGCCTGGCACCCGGATGCGAAGCCGACCTTGCGCGGAGGGGTTTGTAGCAGCGAATAGGCGGCGTAGGCCTGCAGCATGCCGGTCTGCTTGTAGTTGCAGTTGCCGTGAATGACGCAGTGAGCGCGTCCCAGCGGGCCTGACGCATAGACCGAGTCGATCGAGGTGTTGACGCGCGGGTTTTCACGCGGCGGCATCGCGGCCTGCACCGTTGCTGCAATGTCGGCCAGCGCCTTTTCCTGCTGGTCTGGCGGCAGCGGCTTGATCTGCTCCTTCACCATCTGCGTCGTCTGCACCACGCCTTCCATCACCGGGCGGGCGAGAACGCCGCCGAGCACGCGGCAGCTCTGCACGCGCGGATCGTTCTTGAACCAGACCGGATGCGCAGTGCCGCCCCATGGTACGGCGATGGCTGTCTCGTGCTGTCCCGGCACCACAACGTCGGCGCGGGCGGTGACGTCCCATTCCACGAACTTGTTCTGCTCGAGGTAGTACCAGTTGGCCTTGAGGATGGTGAAGATCGTCTGGGTCGAGGCGTAGGTGGGAAAGCCCTTCCAGAAGACGAGAATGTCGAGCGTGTCGAGGCCCGGCGTTTCGAGGCAGATGTTCGCTGCGATTTCGCCGGTCGTATACATCTGTGCGATGTTCGGCGCGAGCAGCAGGCCCTTCGCCGCGAACTTGTCGCCCCAGGTCTTCTGTGCGTGCAGCACCCAGTCCTGTTCACCGGTCGTGTCGCTGTAGTGGCAGCCGGCGGCAAGACAGGCTTCCACGACTTCGCTGCCGTATTTGATGAACGGGCCGACCATGTTGCTGACGAAGCGTGCGCCCTTGAACAGCTTTGTCAGGGCCTCGACGGTGTGCTCGACCTCGACGACTTCGTAATCGGCGGTCTCGATGCCGGGAATCTTGTCGACGACGGCCTGAACCTTGGCCTTGTCGCGGCCGGCGGCAATGAACGGGACATTGTATTCGCGCAGATATTCGCAGACGAGACGGCCGGTATAACCGGACACGCCGTAGACGACGACGGGTCGCTTGTCGCTCATGTGAAATCCTCCCTGTTATATGATGTGCTGGGTGACGATGAGGGCAAGCGGCCTTCATCGTTCCGTTCTTGTGAGCAGGCCCGAGTGGGCAGGCTCAGGTGCCCATGCCGCCTTCGACCGGCAGGCCGATTCCGGTGATGAACCGCGCTTCGTTGGAGCAGAGGAAGACCGCGGCATCGGCGATGTCGCCGACTTCCGCGAGGCGGCCGAGCGGCGTCTGGTCGATGACGGAAGCAACCGCGGCGTTGACGTCGGGTGCAAGGCCGAGCGCGGCGATGTCGCTCGCGAGTTTCAACCCCATGTCGGTCGGCGCGAGGCCCGGATAGAGGCAGTTCACGCGCACGCCGTAACCGAGCTTACCGGCTTCCATCGCGCCGACGCGCGTCATCCGGTCCACGGCGGATTTGGTGCCGGAGTAACCTGCGATGGCAGGGTAGGCGATGGTGGCCGCGACCGACGAGATATTGACGACAGCGCCGCCTTTGCCCGCCGCGCCGCCGGGACGCATGGCGCGAAATGCATGTTTCATCCCGAGGCCGGTGCCGACGATGTTCACGTCGCACATCTTGCGCATGTCCTCGGCCTTCACATCGATGAGAAGCGATGTGATCTCGATGCCCGCATTGTTGATGAGGATGTCGTAGCCGCCGAGTTCTGCGACCGTTGCGGCAACGGCTTTCTCCCATTGCGCATCGTCGGTGACGTCCAGCGCGTGAAAGCCTGTTTTCACGCCGGTCTTGGCGATGTTTGCCGCTGTGGTCTTTCCGAGGTCCGTCAGGACGTCGGTAATCATGATCGATGCACCGGCATTCGCGAGCGCTGTCGCGATCGCTTCACCGATGCCGCGCGCGCCACCGGTCACCAGAGCCTTTCGGCCAGCCAAACTCTTTCCGCTCATTGACAACTTCCTCCCTTGTTAATGGCTCGTCGCCTTCGAGATTGAAGCTGCTGCGGGGAGACCGGGAGTGAGGCGGTCCAGAGGCTCCTCCGCAATCGCCCGAATATCTTGACGATTGGCCAGTTTTATTTTGACAAACGTCCAATAGAATCTTGACGATTGTCAAGGATTCGTTTTGAGTGGTCCGAAGATTTCTTCGCCGGTCCATGCATAATCGGGGCGCCGGTGACTCGAAGAGGTGAAGACGGTCGGAATGGCGGCGCGGTTAGCGGAGATCGGAGCGCGGACGGAAACTGCGGCGCGACGCGGCGCTCGCGTTCCCGTCGACAAGTTCAATGCCCGGCGGATTGAACTGGCGGAGGCCGCGCTCGCGACTCTCGCTGAGCTTGGCTATGCGCGCACCTCGTTGCGGGAAATCGCGCAGAAGTCCGAGTTCACCCATGGCGTGCTGCACTACTATTTCAGCGACAAGTTCGATCTGATCTGCTGCAGCGTGCGCCACTACAAGGCCAAATGCGTCACCCGCTACGATCAGATCACGGCGACGGCAAAGAGCAGGGGTGAGCTGCTCGACGGTTTTCTCGACAAGCTCGGCGAAACGATCCGCACCGAAGCGCATATGCATCGGCTCTGGTACGATCTGCGCGCGCAGGCCTTGTTCGAGGATGCATTCCGCGACGATGTCACGGCGATCGACAAGAGCCTTGAGGACATGATGTGGCGCGTCGTGTCCCGCTACGCCCAGCTGGGCCGCAAAAAGCCGGTCGTTTCGCCCGAAGCCCTCTACGCGCTATTCGACGGGCTGTTTCAGAAATGTTTGCTGCGTCATCTGTCCGGCGACGCACAGGCGATCCCTGAATTGCAGGCCGAGATTCGCCGGCTGCTTCCGGCCATGGGCTAGCGCTTTCCTCTTCCAGCATGAGCCTGCTCTGTGTGGCCACGCGAGCGGCGGGTGCACGGAATTTTGTGCGGCCGGATTATTGCCTGTCGGGACATAATGCCATGAACTGGCAGACAGGGTTTTCTGCTGGCCGGCACGGCCTGCCGCACTTAACTGTCGGGGACAGGAGCAAGCACATGAAAATCGATCTTTCAGGAACGACCGCTATCATCACCGGATCGACCGGAGGCATCGGGCTGGCCATCGCGCGCGGCCTTGCCGGGAGCGGGGCGAGCGTCGTGGTCAACGGACGCACCCAGGCGAAGGCGGACGCTGCCGCAGCGGCGATCATTCAGGTGGTGCCGGGCGCGAAGGCGCGCGGTGTCGGCGCTGACGTTTCCACTGCTGAGGGTTGTGCGAAGCTTGTTGCTGCCGTGCCGGAGACGGACATCCTCATCAACAATGCCGGCATCTTCGAGCCGAAGGATTTTTTCGAAATTCCCGACGCGGACTGGACGCGCTTCTTCGAAGTCAATGTGATGTCCGGTGTGCGGCTGTCGCGCGCCTATATGCCCGGAATGCTCAAGCGTAACTGGGGCCGCATCGTTTTCATCTCCTCGGAATCGGGGGTCAATATTCCGAGCGAGATGATTCACTACGGCATGTCCAAAACCGCGCAACTCTCGGTGTCCCGTGGTCTGGCCGAACTGACCAAAGGGACGCGTGTCACTGTCAATTCGGTGCTGCCGGGGCCGACCATGTCCGAGGGGGTCGAGACCTTCGTGAAGGACTTGGCGAAACAGAATGGCCAGTCGGTGGATGAGGCCGCCTCGCAGTTCGTGAAGCAGCACCGCGGCACGTCGCTGATCCAGCGATTCGCCACCGTCGACGAGATAGCCAACATGGTTGTCTATGTCAGTTCGCGTGAAGCATCGGTGACAAACGGGGCCGCGCTGCGCGCGGAAGGCGGGATTATCCAGACAATTGCGTAGAAGCGGTGGGTCTGTTTTCCGCATTCTGTGGAAATAATTTTCTCCCGGGACGTCGTGTCGCATGCGACAACGTCGCAGATCGGCTGCTTGTCACACAACTGTAACGCGTCTGTCGCATTTGTGCGGTCATGCTCATGGCTGCAATGCAACATGCCTGCTCGCCTTGTTCTCGGACGTTTCTTTTCTAGATCGAGCGGGCTTGGTGCAGCTTCAATCATCGGCTGACCTGATCGTGTGGACTGCTCTTTTGAACGATAGACCTGCCGACCTTTCGCCTCCGCGCTTTGAACCTGGCGGCTGGATGCAGTGGCCTGACGATGAGGACTATAGTCTTCAGTTCATGCGCGTGCTCGGTTCGGCGCAGGAGGGCGGCAGCACCGTCTCCGAATGTTTTCTGGCTGCAAGCCGCATCGTGCCCGGCGACGACGAGAGCTGGTATCGCGCATGGACCACCGTCGCGGACAGCAACAGGGCTCGCGGCGATGTTGCGCTCGGGGCTGGACATCTCCATTCGGCCCTCAGCAACTGGCTTCGCGCATCGAATTATTATCGAACCTCGGAAATCTTCCTGAAGCTCGATGATAGCCGACGTGCGGACGCGCTTGAGCGGATGCGGGCCTGCTCCTCCCTTGTCGTCTCGCATCAGCCGTCGGGCGGTGAACTGGTCAGGATTCCGTGCTTCGACGATGGTTTTGTCGAGGCTTACTTCCTGCGCGCGCCGGGCGCCTCTTCAAAGACTCCTGTTGTGATCTGCGTTGGCGGGTCGGGGCATTTCAAGGACGAGCATCTGCACACCCTGATGCGTCAGGCCCATGCGCGTGGTCTGTCGCTGTTGCTGGCCGATCTGCCGGGGCAGGGCAGTGCGCCGCGGATCAAGGGTTTGGTGCGTTACGAGATCGAGACCGCGATTAGCTGCTGTGTGGATTATCTGATCGCGCGCGGCGATATCGACGAGCAGCGTGTCGCCATTTTTGGCGATGGACTCGGCGCGGCCTATGCGTCACGCGCGGCGAGCCTCGACGACCGCTTTGCAGCGGCTGTCTGCGATGCCGGCATCTGGGACTTGCACCAGAGCGTGACGGCGACGCAGTGGATGTCCGGTCACGATGTGAGGGACGCCATTGCTGACGAGATTCGCAGGCTCCAGCGCCATGGACTTACCAGCATCAAGTGCCCGATCCTGATGACCTTCGGCGAGCACGATTGGCTCGACACCCGCCACGCCGTCACCCTGTCGTCTGCGTTGAGGGCCGAGGGCGCCGATGTCACGCTGAAGATTTTTGCCGCTGCGGAAACGGCCGCGGCGCACGGCCAGTCTGACAATCCGACCCTTGGCAATGAGTACGTGTTCGACTGGATCGCGAGCCGCCTCGCGATCGTACCTGCGTCAGAGGCAGCGTGAACGTCAGCCGTTCGCGGCGATCATCTGAGCGGCTTTCGCCAGCCGCTCCTTGAGTGTCGAGAGCTTGTCGGTGAGATCGCGGAATGTCTGCGTCGAGAAATCCGAGAAGACCAGATTGTCCGCGACCACCTGCTGCGAATAAAGATTCGCGATCTGCTTGTGCGCCTTGTCGGTGAGCGACATCAGCACCACGCGTGCGTCCTCCTTGGACGCGACACGGCGCATGAAGCCGTGCTTTTCAAGGCTTTTGGTTTGAGTCGTCACGAAAGAGGGATCGACATGCAGCTTTGTCGAAACCTCGCGGACCGAGATTCCCTTGCCTTGATCGAGATCGTTGACCGCCATCAGGATCAGCCATTGCGGACAGGTGATGTCCAGCATGCGCGCCCAGTTGGAACGGATTTCCTCGAGATGGGTGTTGATTGAAATAACATCCCAGATGAATTGACGAACCAGCGTATCATCCGGTCCCATCGGATGCATGTCGTGCGGGGTGCCGCGCGGGCTTGAAGTATGACGTTGAGATGAAATTTTCTTGGCGGGGATTCTGCCGGCCATTTAATACTGCCTTTTCGCTCGAATGCGCAAAAATATGTCAGCATCCGTGCCTTTGCAATCGATGCTTGCGTCATCCCACTGACATGATGTTGCGGGGAAAGCACACGAGTGAGGCCAAATAAAAGCATGAGTAAATCAATTATTGTAATCATCTGATCGATGCAGGCATTGTCGCCTTGTCAGCCGAGAGCATCGGGTGACTCGCGGGCGTCCTGTCAGGAAGACAGGCCACCAGCGGTAAGCGGGGATCAGGGGCTGATTGGGGTGGCTGGTGCCACGGGAAGCGGACCTTTCCTCAGTTGATCAATTTTGGAGGTTTTATGAGCAAGATTAAGAGCCTTATCCTGGGCTCGGCAGCCGCACTGGTTGCCGCCACAGGCGCACAGGCGGCTGATCTTCCCGTCAAGGCGAAAGCGGTCCAGTACGTGAAGATCTGCTCCCTGTATGGAGCGGGTTTCTACTACATCCCGGGAACTGACACCTGCATCAAGCTGGGCGGCTACGTTCAGTTCGACGCAAACGTCAACGGCGGCGTGCACGACAAGCCAGCTTGGGACAACGGCAACAACCTCGGTCTTCAGAACCGTACGTCGGACTACTTCACCACCCGTACGCGCGTGAACCTGAACATCGACACCCGCACCGCGAGCGAGTGGGGCGTGGTTCGCACCTACTGGGCGAGCAACTTCCAGCACACCACTGGCGACGGCCCGTCGTCCGGTGTCCTGACCATGGACCTCGGCTTCGTTCAGTTCGCCGGCTTCACCTTCGGTAAGGCGATTTCGGTGTTCCAGACTCCGTGGGGCGCCAACCCGACCAACCTGAACAGCTCGTACCTGATCGGCGGTTACGACAACTCCACCGGTATCAGCCAGATCGCTTACACTTGGCAGTTCGGCAATGGCGTGTCGGCGTCGGTTGCTGTTGAAGACAACCGCGTCATCAACCGCGCTCCGATCTACAACGGTGCAGTTGCTCCGACCAATGCCCAGCTCTTCACGGGTGCGTTCACCAACGCGGCTGGCGGCAACGTGTCTCCGGACTTCGTCGGTAACATCCGCGTCGACCAGGCTGCGTTCACGGCCCAGTTGTCGGCTGGTCTGCACAACATCCATGCAGGCTACTACGGCACGACCGAACCTACCGGTCATCCGAGCGACGAATGGGGCTTCGCCATCCAGGGCGGCATTCAGTTGAAGAACCTGCCGACCGGCCCCGGCGACAAGCTGTCGTTCAGCGCGATCTATACCGACGGCGCGCCGAAGTACGTGATCGGTGGCACCACCGGCAACAGCTTCGACTCGTTCAACAACGCGGGTACGACCCCGGCCTTCTACCAGTCGTTCGCTGTGGCCTCGCTGCTTGACGGCGTCTACACCACGGGCGGCTCGATCCAGAAGACCAAGGTCTGGGCCGTGCAGGGCGGTTTCGAGCATAACTGGAGCCCCGAGTGGCAGACCGGTATCTTCGGCAGCTACGTGAACATCGATTATAACGACACTGCTTCGGCAATCCTGCGTGCGGGTTATGCCCCGTCGCTCGTCGCCGGCAGCAACTACAACCCGGACTTCAAGATCTGGCAGATCGGTTCGCGCACCGCGTGGACTCCTGTCCGGAACCTGACGTTCTCGGGCGAAGTGCTCTACACCACGATCGACCAGAGCAGCACTGGCGGCCTCAATGCCGCCGCCGCTGGCAACGCCGGTCTCTTCAAGCCGGCTGGCAACTACGAGTTCAAGGATCAGGGCGTCCTGTCCGGCAACTTCCGCGTTCGCCGCACCTGGTAATCGTCTGACGATCACCTGAACAAGAAACCCCGGCAGTCAACTGCCGGGGTTTTTCTTTAGAAGCTCTACAGAGTGAAAGCGCGGGTCCGTAAAAGAAAGAGCATCTGCGCGTAAACTGAGGTGAGTAAAATCACGTACCCACACGCAATCGTGAGAGGAGCCATGCACTCCGATTGTTTGACTAAATAAGGTATTTGAGGCATGGTTCAATCATGGCGCAGCGGCCGCATCCGCCGTTCATTTCGCGTCCATGCGAGTTTTCTCATAGAACCTTCCGAACCTCCGGCAATGCCCTGCCGGAGGTTTTTATTTGGAAGGTAGAGAACAGCCGTTACCAGCCTTCCAGCACCAGCTTGCCGGTGGAGCGGCCGCCTTCCAGCAGTGCGTGCGCCTGCTTCAGGTTCGCTGCGTTAATCTTGCCCAGCACCTTGTCGAGAGTGGTGCGCAGCACGCCGTTGTCGATCAGGCTGGCAACATCGTCGAGCAGGTTATGCTGCGCGATCATGTCCGGGGTCTGGAACGATGAGCGCGTGAACATCGACTCCCAGTGGAGCGATGCCGCCTTGCCCTTGAGCAGATTGACGTTGAGCGAAGCCGGATCGTCGATCAGTCCGAGCTTGCCCTGCGGAGCGATGATGTCCGCCAGCGCGGCGAAGTGCTGATCGGTATTGGTGAGCGCTGCGATCAGTGCGACCGGCGCGATTTTCAGCGCATCGATCTGCTCCTTCATCGGCTTCGAATGGTCGATGACATGATGCGCGCCGAGATCGAGGCACCACTTGCGGGATTCCGGGCGCGACGCAGTGGCGACTATGGTGAGGCCGGTGAGACGGCGCGCGAGCTGGATCAGGATCGAGCCGACGCCGCCGGCGCCGCCGACGATCAGCAGCGTGCGCGGATCGACGCTCTTGCCCGGCGCGACGCCGAGACGGTCGAACAGCAATTCCCATGCGGTGATCGAGGTCAGGGGCAGGGCGGCCGATTGTGCGAAAGACAGCGTCTTCGGCTTGTGACCGACGATGCGCTCGTCCACCAGATGGAATTCCGAGTTGGTGCCCTGGCGCTGGATCGAGCCAGCATACCAGACTTCATCGCCCGGCTTGAACAGCGTCACATCCGGACCTACGGCATCGACCACGCCTGCAGCATCGAAGCCGAGAATTTTGGTGTCGCCTTCCTTCGGTTCGGCGCGCTTGCGGACCTTGTAGTCCACCGGATTGGCGGAAACCGCTTTCACCGCGACGCGGATGTCGCGCTCGCGCGGCTCCGGCTTGCCGGTTTCAAAATCGAACAGTGCGTCCGCCGCATCGATCGGCAGCGACTTCCTGTAACCCACAGCTTTCATTGATCTTGCTCCATCTGGACTATTCCGGTCCCGGTTCTACGTGTCGCGCTTAGGCCATATTTGCAAGTACGGTCATTTCGGGGATATAGTCACCGTTCGGATACCAATGGAAAACATCCTATGAAACGACAGGATTTTGGCTGCGCTCCGGGCTGTTCGGTGGAGGTCACGCTCGACCTGATCGACGGCAAGTGGAAGGGCGTCATCCTCTATCACCTGCAGGACGGGCGGCTGCGCTTTGGCGAGCTGCGCAAGCGGCTGCCCCGGATCACCCAGCGGATGCTGACCAAGCAGCTTCGCGCCCTTGAGGAGGATGACCTGATCATCCGCAAGGTGTATGCGGAGGTTCCGCCGCGGGTGGATTACGAGTTGTCCGAAGCGGGACAGCGCCTTCGCCCGGTGATCGATGCGCTCAAGGCGTGGGGCGACGACAACCGCGCGCGGCTTGACGCGGTATCGCAGGCGAAAGCCGCAGGAGCAGGGAAGGCCAGGGCAAAAACGGATTCCACGTCGCGCGCGTCGCGGGAACCGCAGCCCGCTTAAGCACCATTCAGACAACTTCATCATTTGGCATCAGGTTCAGGATTGTTTTCATGACCGTCGTTCGCGCGCTTCTTGCGCTCACCCTTTCGTCCGTTCTCGCTGCGCCCGCGCTGGCGCAGGACCGTATCGTTCCGGGCTCGCAGACCCAGCTTCGGCTCTCCTATGCGCCGATCGTTCAGCGCGTGCAGCCGGCGGTGGTGAACGTCTACGCCGCCAAGGCGGTGCCGCGTAATCCGCTGCTGGACGACCCGATGTTCCGCCGTTTCTTCGGCGTTCCCGGCAATCAGCCCGAGCAGATGCAGCGTTCGCTCGGGTCCGGCGTGATGGTCGATGCATCGGGCCTCGTGGTCACCAACAACCACGTCATCGAAGGCGCGGATCAGGTAAAGGTCTCGCTCTCCGACAAGCGCGAGTTCGAGGCCGAGATCGTGCTCAAGGACAGCCGCACCGATCTCGCGGTGCTGCGCCTGAAAGAGGTGAAGGAGAAATTCCCGACCCTCGACTTCGCCAATTCCGACGATGCACTGGTGGGCGACGTGGTGATCGCCATCGGCAATCCGTTCGGTGTCGGACAGACCGTGACCCACGGCATCATTTCGGCGCTGGCCCGCACGCAGGTCGGCATCACCGATTATCAGTTCTTCATCCAGACCGATGCTGCGATCAATCCCGGCAATTCGGGCGGTGCGCTGGTGGACATGACCGGCAAGCTGGTCGGCGTGAACACCGCGATCTTCTCGCGCTCGGGCGGTTCGCAGGGCATCGGCTTTGCCATTCCTGCCAACATGGTGCGCGTGGTCGTCGCTTCCGCGAAGGGCGGCGGTAGCGCGGTGAAGCGTCCGTGGCTCGGCGCGCGCCTGCAAGCGGTGACGCCGGAGATCGCTGAAACCCTCGGGCTGAAGCGCCCGACCGGCGCGCTGGTCGCCAACGTGACCAATGGCAGCCCGTCAGCGAAGGCAGGCCTCAAGCTGTCGGATCTGATCGTGTCGATCGACGGTCAGGTGATCGACGATCCGAATGCGTTCGACTATCGCTTCGCGACGCGCCCGCTTGGCGGCACCGCGCAGATCGAAGTGCTGCGCGGCGGCAAGCCGGTGAAGCTCGCCATCGCACTGGAAACCGCGCCGGACACCGGCCGCGACGAGATCGTCATCAAGGCGCGCTCGCCTTTCCAGGGCGCAAAGGTCGCGAACATCTCGCCGGCGCTGGCGGATGAACTGAAGCTCGACTCGAGCATCGAGGGCATCGTCGTCACCGATCTGCCCGAGAATGCGGTTGCGGCAAATGTCGGGTTCAAGAAGGGCGATGTCATCGTTGTCGTGAACGGGCAGAAAATCGCCCAGACCCGCGACCTCGACAAGCTCGCCAGCGAAGGCTCGCGGCTCTGGCGTATCACGGTGATCCGTGGTGGCCAGCAGTTGAACGTCGTGCTGGGTGGATGAGTTCGAAGCGACCACAGCCATCCCCCAATCTCTTCGCCGCAGCCGGCCTGGAGCAGGACGCGCCGCGTCCGCTGCCGGAGAAGCTGCGGCCGAAGACCCTGGGCGATGTCGTCGGGCAGGACCATATCCTCGGGCCTGACGGCGCGCTCACGCGCATGCTGGAAACGCGCACGCTGGGTTCGCTGATTTTCTGGGGACCGCCTGGCACCGGCAAGACCACGGTGGCGCGGCTGCTGGCGGACGCCACCGAACTTCAGTTCGAGCAGATCTCCGCGGTGTTCTCCGGCGTCGCCGATCTCAAGAAAGTGTTCGACGCCGCGCGCGCCCGCCGCGAGATGGGCAAGGGCACGCTGCTGTTCGTGGACGAGGTGCATCGCTTCAACCGCGCGCAGCAGGACTCATTCCTGCCGGTGATGGAAGACGGCACGGTGGTTCTGGTCGGCGCCACGACGGAAAATCCATCGTTTGAACTCAACGCGGCGCTTCTGTCGCGTGCCCGTGTGCTGGTGTTCCAGTCGCTCGATCCGGACGCGGTGGAGAAGCTCTACGCACGCGCCGAAGAGGTTCAGGGCAAGAAGCTGCCGCTGGATGCGGAAGCCCGCGCCGTGCTGGTGCGTATGGCAGATGGCGACGGACGCGCCGCGCTGACACTGGCGGAAGAAGTCTGGCGTGCCGCGCGCGCCGATGAGGTTTTCAATGCTGCGCAGTTGCAGGAGATTCTGCAACGCCGCGCGCCGATCTACGACAAGTCCGCGGATGGTCACTACAATCTGATCTCGGCGTTGCATAAGTCTGTGCGTGGCTCCGATCCCGATGCGGCGCTTTACTATCTCGCGCGCATGCTTGATGCGGGCGAGGACCCGCTGTTTCTCGCGCGGCGCGTAGTGCGCATGGCGGTGGAGGACATCGGCTTAGCCGATCCGCAGGCGCTGGTGATCTGCAATGCCGCCAAGGATGCCTATGACTTCCTCGGAAGTCCCGAAGGCGAACTCGCCATCGCGCAGGCAGTGATCTATCTCGCCACCGCGCCGAAATCCAACGCGGGCTATATGGCCTACAAGGCCGCGATGCGCACGGCGAAGGAGGGCGGCTCGCTGCTGCCGCCGAAGCACATTCTCAATTCGCCGACCAAGCTGATGCAGGCTGAGGGCTATGGTTCCGGCTATCAGTATGACCACGACATGCCCGATGCCTTTTCGGGGCAGGACTACTTTCCGGAAACGCTCGGTCGCCAGACGTTCTACGATCCGCCGGACCGTGGCTTTGAGCGCGAGATTCGCAAGCGGCTCGATTACTGGGCAAAACTGAGGAAGGACCGCAACGCTTGACGGATTTCAACGTCGATCTGGATGCCTATTTTGCGCGCATCGGCTACGATGGCCCGCGCACGCCGACGCTTGAGGTTCTCAAGCCTATTATTCTGTCGCATCAGCGCGCCATCACCTTTGAGAATCTCGATTCATTTTCCGGTGCGCCGGTGGTGATCGACCCTGCGGCTATCGAGAAGAAAATCGTTCGTGGCGGGCGTGGCGGGTATTGCCACGAGCAGAACCAGTATCTGCGTCTTGTTCTCAAGGCGCTCGGCTACGATGCGCGTTTGCGGATGGCGCGAGTGCGCTGGATGCAGCCGCCGGAAGCCATGCCGCAGCGTGGTCACATGACGTTGAATGTCGCCGTCGACGGCAAATGGTATCTCAGCGACGTGGCGTTTGGGGCGATGACGCCGACCGCGCCGCTGCGCCTCGATACGACAGAAGAGCAGGTGACGCCGCATCAATCCTATCGTCTCGTTCCCATCGGCGACTCGCTTCATCTGGAAGTGAAGCTCGGCGAACACTGGCGTCCGGTCTACAGCTTCGACAGCGTGGACTACTACCCGATCGACTTCCAGGCGGCGAACTGGCTGGTTTCGACCTATCCCGAATCCGAATTCGTGCGCAATCTGGTAATCGCCCGTCCGACAGCCGATCGCCGCCAAATTCTCAACAACACGCAGCTATCGATCCGCCATGCCGATGGCGGGGTCGAGAAGCGGACATTGGCCGATGTGAGGGAGTTGCGTTCCACGCTAACCGACATGTTTGGAATCACATTGCCTGCTAGTATGAAAGTGGATGCAGCCCTTGAGGGGCTGTTCAAGGCCGAGGGCCGAGCATGAGCCGCCGTTTCAGAAAGCCGCTGGAAAAGAAATCCTTGCGCGAGGATCGCAAAGGCGACAAGCGCGGTGCCGCGAAGCGTGGCTCGGGGAAATCTGCATCGGGCAAGCCGGGTTCTGGCAAACCGTCGTTTGGTGCGCGGACCTCGGAGAAGCGCGGCCCGGCATCCGCCGGAAAGTTTGCGTCGCGCCCGCCAGTGCGTGAATCGCGACCCGAACCGGTGCGCGAGGAGAAGGCCGCGCCGCCGCCGTTGCCAACCAAGGTGCAGACCGTTGTCGTCACCGCCGACGAAGACAACATGCGCGTGGATCGCTTTCTCGAGCATCGCTTTCCGGGCCTGTCGTTTTCCCACATCCAGCGCATCGTCCGCAAAGGCGAGTTGCGCGTGAACGGCAAGCGTGCCGACAGCAAGGATCGGCTTGAAGAGGGGCAGAGCGTTCGCATTCCGCCGCTCAAACTCGATACACCGAAGGCCGGCGGCGAGTTGTCCGAAGCTGCGACGAAGACCCTTGAAGAATTGCGCAAGATGATCCTGTTCGAGGACGAGGATCTGATGGTGCTGAACAAGCCCGCGGGCCTGGCCGTGCAGGGCGGCTCGGGCATGACCAAGCATGTCGACCAGATGCTGGAGGTGATGCGCGACGCCAAGGGTCAGAAGCCGCGTCTGGTCCATCGTCTCGACCGCGAAACCTCCGGCTGTCTCCTGATCGCCAAGACCCGTTTTGCCGCCAGCGCGCTCACCGGTTCGTTTCGTCATCGCTCCGCGCGCAAGATTTACTGGGCGCTGGTGGCAGGAGTGCCGAAGCCGAAGCAGGGGCGCATCTCGACCTATCTTGCAAAAGAAGAGAGTGAGGAAGATTCCATCATGCGCGTCGCGGCGCACGGTGACGAGGGCGCGGCTCATGCGGTGACTTATTATGCGGTGGTCGAAGCCTCGGCGCAGAAGCTTGCCTGGGTGTCGCTGAAGCCGGTAACCGGGCGCACCCATCAGTTACGCGCGCACATGGCGCATATCGATCACGCCATTGTGGGCGATCCGAAATACTTCAACAAGGAAAACTGGCAGTTGCCGGGCGGCATCCAGAAGCGGTTGCATCTGTTGGCACGGCGCATCGTGATCCCGCACCCTCGCGGTGGGTTTATCGATGTGACCGCACCGTTGCCCCCGCACATGCAACAGTCGTGGAACCTGCTTGGTCTTGAAGGCGACCGCTTCGATCCGATCGAGAACGCGCCGGAGGAATGATCACACGCGGGTGACACTCTTGCCGTCGCCGCGCGGGATGACGATATGTTGGTGATGCATAAAGCAAGCATTGCAATTGTTCTCGCGTTGTCAGGCGCTCTCGCGGGGGGCGTCCACGCGCAGATCTATCCGCCGGGCGGCATCAACAACCAGCCGGTAATCCCGTTCCCCACCGCGCCGCCGGCACCTCCGCCGCCGCCGATTGTGGTGCCGCAGGTTCCGCAGATGAATTCGCCGCCGCCCTTCGCCTTGCAGAACACCAGGCCCGGTATCGTGACGCAGGACACGCCGCCGGCGCCTGTGCTCCGTCGCGAGCGCCGTCCATCGTTCAGCGACCGCGTGGCGCGCTGCCTCGATGATGGTGCGGCATGGGGCATGAATCCAAATCAGCGCGCGGCGTATTTGCGCCAGTGCGCCAATCAGTAGGCATGGCCCCGAAAAGTGGGCACCGGTTTTCGGGCAAGGCCATGCCCAAAATGAGAAAGCGAATTTATGCGCGAGCTATTCGAGGACATTGAAGACAAACTGTCGCCGGACCCGCGCGTGGCCTCGCAGAAGTCATCGCGCACGCCGCTGCGCAAGAAGTTCTACACCAGCGCGGGTGTGAGCGAGGGACCGGACGGTTTCGGAGTCACGCTCGACGGCAAGCAGGTCCGTACGCCCGGCAAGAATGTGCTCGCCGCGCCGACCCGCGATCTCGCCGAAGCCATCGCAGCGGAGTGGGATGCGCAGGGCGAAAACATCGATCCGATGTCGATGCCGCTGACGCGCCTTGCCAACAGCGTGATCGACGGCGTCGCCGGAAACGTGCAGTCGGTGTCCGACGATGCCGCGAAATATCTCGAAACCGATCTGCTGTTCTATCGCGCCGGCTTTCCCGAAGCGCTGGTTCAGAAGCAGGCCGAGCATTGGGACCCGGTGTTGCGGTGGGCGGCCGATGCGCTCGGCGCGCACTTCATTCTTGGCGAAGGCATCGTTCATGTGCGTCAGCCGGAAAACGCTGTCGCCGCCGCGCGCAACGCCTTGCCCTTAGAGGCGTGGCCAATCGGCGCGTTTCATGTGGTCACTACGATGACCGGCTCGGCGCTGCTCGCGCTGGCGCTCAAGCATGGCCTATTCGATGGATCGCAGGTCTGGGCCGCCGCGCATGTGGATGAGGACTGGAACAGCGAGAAGTGGGGCGTCGACGAGGAGGTTGCCGCCCGCCGCGCCTCGAAGTTCAGGGATTTTGAGGCGGCTGCACGGGTGCTGAAGGCGCTCGGCTGATCCTTTAAGTTAACAAGACGTTTACGACGCTGCGCTAGGGTCCTGTCCAACAGGAAGCGTCCTATGTCGATCGCCATCAATCCCGTCTTTCCGGTTGTTGCCGCGCAGCCCACGGCTGCGGTTGCCTTGCAGCCGGGCACGGTGATCGATGCGACCGTGCTGAAACAGCTCGACGCCAATCTGGTCCGTATTGCGATCGCCAATCTCACCATCGAAGTGCTGTCCGAAGTGCCGCTGCAGCCGGGGCAGACGCTGCAGCTTGCGGTATCGCAGACGCCGCAAGGCGTGCGGCTGCAGATCGTGCCGGGTGAGGGTGCGCCATCGTCCGCAACAGGAACGGCTGCGAGAACCGACACGGTTAGCGTGCCCAAGGCGGATGTACCGGTCCAGGCCGCTGCCGCGGGACGCGTGCTGACGAATCTCGAAGCGCTTGCCGTCTCGGCTGCGGTGCAGAACGCTGCCACGCGGCAGGGCAGCCTGTCGCCGCTGTTTGCAAACCTCAGTGTTGCTGTGTCATCGCCGCTGGTGCCGCAGACATTGCAGCAGGCCGCCGCGCAATTGCTCGCGCAGCGTACGCCGCTCACCGAAAACCTGACCGGCGATACACTGAAAACCGCGTTCCAGAAGTCCGGCCTGTTCCTTGAACACAATCTCGCATCGCCGCAGGCGGCGAATAGCCCCGATCTCAAGGCCGCGCTGATCGTATTCCGTCAGACAGTCTCATCGTGGCTGGGCAACGCGCCTGCGCCGGAAACCGCGGCGCAGCCGCAGCCATCCAGTGTGCCGCAAACCGGCGCGCCGCCGCTCTCGCCGGATCTGGACGGTGACGTCCTGTTGCCTCAGATGGCAGCGCGTATCGCAGAAGATGCTGCCGAACTGGACGGCAAGGTCCGCATTTATGCGCCGAACGAGCCGCTGCCGACAGCGGCAAACCGCGCTGCGGCTGCAAGCGCGGGGCTGACGGCGCTGCAGGAAGTGCTGCAGGCGTTTCCCAAAGGCGTGCAGGACGAAGTGGCGAAACTTCTCAACGCGCAAGAGCATGCAGGCGTGTCCCGCATGCCTGCCGACGGCGACGAGATCGCGCGCACCAATGTTCCACCGCCGCCGTTTCGCGGTTCGGAGCCGAGCGCCCAGTCCATCGCATTGCCGTCGCTCTCGCCGGACGATGCGCCCGCAGCCATGGCGCACCGCCTGATCGACGATGCGGACGCCGCGCTGGCGCGGCAGACATTGCTGCAGGCGGCGTCATTGCCGGTGGATACGCCGGGCTTGCGCAACGATCCGGCCGTGCCGCGCTGGAATTTCGAGATTCCTTTCGCGACACCACAAGGCACTGCCGTGGCGCAGTTCGAGATTTCGCGTGATGGTGCAGGTAGTGAAGTGGAAACCGCCAGCCGTGTCTGGCGCGCACGCTTCTCGCTCGATGTCGAACCGAGCGGCCCGGTCCATGCGCTGGTCTCGCTCAGCGGCGGGCGGACTTCGGTGCGGATGTGGGCCGAGCGGCCCGCGACCGCCGCGCAACTTCGCATCAACGCTCCGCAGCTATCCCATGCGCTGCGCGAAGCCGCGCTTGAGCCCGGCGACATCGTGATCGGAGATGGCGCGCCGCCGAAAGCCGCGCCACCGCCGGCCGGTCATTTTCTGGATCGCGCGCTGTGAGTATTGACACCAAAAGCTGCCTTGCCGTCGCCCTTCATTACGACAAGAGGGGCGCGCCGCGCGTTGTCGCCAAGGGCAAGGGCACGGTTGGCGAAAAGATCATCGAGATCGCCAGAGAGAACGACATTCCCATTCAGGAGAATGAAGTGCTCGCGGGCGCGCTCTCCAATGTCGAGCTTGGCGACGAGATTCCGGCCGAGCTTTACAAGGCGGTGGCGGAAGTCCTGATTTTTGTCATGCGGCTAACGGGACGGCTGCGCTAACCGCACTTCGGCCATGATCGCCGACAATGTTGCGCGCTCCTTGAAATCAGGAGCCGCACTTGCTCTCCCGCCGTCATGTCCTTTCGCTGGTTGCTACCGCCACTGTCATTCCCGTTCACGCGCTCGCCACCGGCGTGCCGCGCTACGAGGTACGCAAGAACCTCCAGAAGCATTTTGCCGATGAGGGCATAACCGGCGCGTTTGCCGCATTCCGCGCCGACAGCCAGCATGTGATTGCCAGCGACAATACGCGCGCCCGCGAGGCAATGCTTCCGGCATCGACCTTCAAGATTCCCAACTCGGTCATCGCACTGGAAACCGGCGTCGTGGCCGATCCGGACAAGGACGTGTTCAAATGGGACGGCGTCACGCGCGACATCAAGGAGTGGAATAAGGACCACACCCTGCGCTCGGCCATCGCCGTCTCCGCGCTGCCCGTCTACCAGGAGATTGCGCGGCGGATCGGCGCGGAGCGCATGCAGAAGTATGTCGATGCGTTCGAATACGGCAACCGCAATATCGGCGGCGGCATCGACCGCTTCTGGCTGTCCGGCGACCTGCGCATCTCGCCGCTGGAGCAGATCGCGTTCGTGGATAAATTGCGCCGTCGTGCGCTGCCGGTGTCGAAGCGAGCGCAGGATTTGACTGCGGATATTCTGCCGGTGACGAAAGCGGGTGACAGCGTGATCCGCGCCAAGACGGGCCTGACTGGCGTTACCGACAGAAGCATGAATGAAGGCAAGGGCGTTGCGGTGGGCTGGCTGGCCGGATGGGCCGAGAAGGGCGATGCGCAGACCGTCTTCGCGCTCAATCTCGATGTCCGCGAGCCGAAGCATTCCGCGGCCCGGATGAAAATCGCTCAACTGTGTCTTGCTGACATAGGAGCCATTTGACGCAAGGTGCCCGGTTTCGCGCCTGCCTGAAACACGCTAGGCTTTCCGCAACAACTTATGTTCAGGGAGCTTCGCATGTCGTCCTCAGCCGCTGCAAAAATTTCATCCGCTTCGTCATGGCGTGATCTTGCCGAGCGTTACAGCGCGGCGTGGAATTCGCACGATGTCGCGGCGATCATGGCGTTTCATGTGGATGACACCAGCTACCAGCGCCACGGCAATCCGAAGATCTACAAGGGCAAGGACGTCGTGGCCGAGCAGTTTGGCAAGGACATTTCCGGATTGCCAGGCATAAAGTTCGAGCCGGTGTCGCTTCATGGCAGCGACGATCATTTCGTTTCGGAATCGATCATCACGGCAACGAAGCCGGACGGCACGCCTGTTGTGATGGAACTGGTTGACGTCATCACGCTGCGCGACGGCAAGGTGGTGCACAAGTCGAGCTACTTTGTGCCGAGCCGCCCGCCGAAGGCGTGAGGAAGGCCCGATAGTTTTGCAGGATGAGAAACAATCGAGCGCTCGTGGACGGTGTCGGACCGCAGCTCTTGTGCTGTCTGTTGTGCACGCTTTTTCAGTTTTTGGAATGGCCTATCAAAGTCATCCGGTAGGAAACTACACATTTGCTCTCGTAAATTTCTCTGTCTGGTTATCTCCAGCCATTGTTCTCGTTCTATTTAGAGATGTCTGTCCTCTTGTCGCAAGTTACGCAGCTTTCATTTTGGCGATCTTTTTCGGACGAGTTTATTTCACGGTACAGCTCTATGTGTTCGAAACGAATTCGGTCGGGCATGGTGATTGGGCATGGTGGCTAGCCACAATCGTGGGAATGATCTCAGTAGCCGTTTTGGTGGTTGGGTTGGTCGTTTTTGCGATAAAATGCATCGGCGGCTTGAAGGGGCAGTCACAAAGGGAGGACGGTGCGTAGCACGGAAGCGGGCAGAGAATTCAGCCCTTCCCCTTCACCTGCGCGGCCAGTACGGCCTTGGTCGCGGCGAGATCGACCAGCGGATAGGTATCGAAGCGGGCAGGGATGATGTCCGCCCATTCGTTCAGAATCCGGTGCAACACCTCGTTGCTCTCCACATCGAAGATCGCCACCGCGCCGCGCCCGACGCGCGGATAGATGTGCTTGCAGGTTCCCTGCGCCTGATAGGTTTCCATCCATGGCCAGAAACCCTGCCGCGCCTTGGCGACATCGGACGGGCGCTCGGGTCTGGGTTCGGAGATGACAAGAAACAGCATGACCTGATCTTTCAGTGCGCGTGAATGTTACGCGCGAATCCTATCTGGTCAGCAGCCGCTCAACCAGACTTTCGGCAAAGGCTTCATCGGCGGGCGCGCCGAACAGCGCGCGCACATAGAGCGGCGCAAGCAGGTGATCCAGCACGTCGGACGTCGATGGCGTTTTCTCTTTACGCTCGCGGGCGCGCGCCAGCATGGTCGAGATCTGCTTGCTGCGCGGCGTGAGCACCGCGGAGCGGGCTGACTCGTCGGTGCCTGCGGGCATCATGGTTGCGACCAGTGCACGGAAGAACGACGAGCCTTCGCGGCTCGCGAGGCCTGCGGCAATCGAGCGGCCCCAGGCGATCAGGTCGCCGCGCAGCGATCCGGTGTCGGGCAGGGGGCGTTCGCGCATCAGGTCTTCCACCGCCACTTCCAGCACCAGAAGGCGCACATCGCCCCAGCGGCGATACAGGCTCGTGGCCGCGACCCCGGCGCGCTCGGCGATGTCGGTCATGGCGATGTTGCCGTATCCGCGCTCTGCGATCAGGGCGGCGACGGCTTTAAAGACCGCTTCCTTGGTCCGGGCGGTCCGTCCGCCGGGCCGGGTTGTCCCCGTCATGGCCTTCCTTAATGCAAGTTAATTTGCGTTAGTAGTTTTCACATGCCATTGTAGCGGGCGCCAATAAACAATTTGGAGGCTCCCAATGGATCGCAGAACGCTTTTGGAACTCGGAATTTCGCTCGCCACTGTCGCCACCAGCACCTTTGCCGCCGCCCAGACCCCGCCGCCCGCCGTCGCAGCCGCGCCGAAACCCTCGGCAGCCAAGCCGCCGCTGTTCCCGGACGACGTCCAGTTCTGGTTCGAGACCCAGCGGGTGTTCGGCGCGGCGGAATACGGTGGCTCGCTGTTCGGCGAGGTTCTGTCGACGTCGTCGCGGATCAAGGCCGGGGATTACGATAGCTGGTACGACGAATGGAACGCGACCGCCGACAAGGTCGCCAAGGAGGGGACCGATCAGCTCGCGCGCGGCCATCGCGTCAGCGCCCGCGATAGCTTTCTGCGCGCCAGCACCTATTACTTCTGTTCGGAGTTCTTTCTCCACGCCAACCCGAAAGACCCGCGGGTCACGCGCGCCTACAAATTGTCGGTGGAGACTTACAAGCAGAGCGCGGCGCTGCACGACCAGCCGATCAGGCCTGTGGAGATTCCGTACGAGACCACCACGCTGCCGGGCTATCTGCATCTGGTCGATGACTCGGGCCGTCCGCGCCCGACGCTGATCATGCATACCGGCTTCGACGGATCGGCCGAGGAGATGCACGTCTCCGGCGCGCGCGCCGCTGTCGAGCGCGGCTACAATGTTCTGGCCTTCGACGGGCCGGGCCAATACGGCCCTCTGCACCGCGAAGGTCTGGTGTTCCGTCCGGACTGGGAAAAGGTCGTCACGCCGGTGGTGGACTTCGCGCTGAAGCAGCCGGGGATCGATCCGAAAAAGATCGCTTACATGGGCATCAGCCTCGGCGGCGTGCTGGCGCCGCGCGCGGCGGCCTTCGAGAAGCGCATCGCGGCGCTGGTCGCGAACGATGGTCTCTACGACTACGGCGAGGTGCACAGGGCCGCAGCCCGCGTGCCGCCGGAGAAGCAGGCCGCATTCGATGCCGCGCTGCGCGCCGAGCAGGCGCCCGAGATCGACCGCGCGCTGGAAGGGGCGATGAAGGCGTCGCCGACTTCTCGGTGGGCCATCACCCATGGAATGTACGCTACCGGTGCCAAGACGCCGCGCGGCTATTTCGCCAGGGCGATCGATTTCAATGTGAAGGACGGTATCGCGGAAAAGATCAGTTGCCCGACGCTGGTGCTGGACCCGGAAGACGATCTGTTCTTCAAGGGCCAGCCGCAGAAGCTGTTCGATCACCTGACCTGCCGCAAGACCATGATCCACTTCTCAAACGCCGAAGGCGCGGGCGCGCATTGTCAGGTCGGCGCAAGCCGTCTGGCGTTTGCTCGTATCTTCGACTGGCTGGATGAAACGCTGGCGTGATTCGTCGCGATCTCTCCATCGTCATCACCGGGCTTGTCCCGGTGATCCACGTCTCTTTTGGATATTTCAGAAAGACGTGGATGGCCGGGACAAGCCCGGCCATGACGAACTTATGGAGCGATCCCCTCGCGCAGGAGGGTCGAAAGTTTGGATTACCGCGCGTCCTTCCCGATCCGTCCCAGATGTGTGAAAGAAAATCCTGCGTTGTATTTCAGGCCGTAGCCGAGCGCGCGGTCGAAGCCGATATGCGCGCACCAGATCAGCGACAGGTGCATCGCCAGCGCGGAAGACGTAACCATCGCGAAGATGCCGAGCAGCATCGGCAGGATCGCGGCATGGGCAGCGTTGTAGACGGCAGCGCCCACGCGCGGGCCGGCGAGATAGCCGAGGAAGCTCAGGTCCGGCACCACTAGCAGCAGCGCGAACATCCACCACGAGCCTTCGAAGTAGCTGTAGAAAACCATGCAGGCGACAGCCAGCGCCAGGCCCTCCAGCCGCAGCAGGGTGCGGACCCCGCCGGTGGCGCCGCCCGGGGCGGGGGTGGTGGTGAAATCGGTCATGGCCGCGAATCCCCTGTAAAGAGTGCCTTTTAGCACGCGCCATGGGCCACCCGGACCCGCCATTTTCGAGGCGGCAGGGCCATTTTCCCCCGCCCAAACAGCGTGCTAGAACCGCCGCCAATGATCCATCACCGGCGGCTCGCCGCCGGTCCAAAGACGCTGGGGCGAAATCCATGAAGCATATCCTCGAAGCACTCGATGAACGCCGCGCCGGAGCCAAGAAGGGCGGCGGCGACAAGCGCATCGAGGCGCAGCATGCCCGCGGCAAGTTGACGGCCCGCGAGCGCATCGAGCTGCTGCTGGACAAGGGCTCGTTCGAGGAATTCGACATGTTCGTCGAGCATCGCTCGGTCGAGTTCGGCATGGAAAAGACCAAGATCCCGGGTGACGGCGTGGTCACTGGCTGGGGCACGGTCAACGGCCGCAAGACCTTCGTGTTCGCCAAGGACTTCACCGTGTTCGGCGGCTCGCTGTCGGAAACCCACGCGCTCAAGATCACCAAGCTGCAGGACATGGCGCTGAAGGCGCGCGCGCCGATCGTCGGTCTTTACGACGCGGGCGGGGCGCGCATTCAGGAAGGCGTCGCGGCGCTGGCCGGTTACTCCTATGTGTTCCGCCGCAATGTGCAGGCCTCGGGTGTCATCCCGCAGATCAGCGTCATCATGGGGCCGTGCGCGGGCGGCGACGTCTATTCGCCGGCGATGACCGACTTCATCTTCATGGTGAAGAACACCAGCTACATGTTCGTCACCGGCCCCGACGTTGTGAAGACCGTGACCAACGAAGTCGTCACGGCGGAAGAGCTCGGCGGCGCGAGCGTGCATGCGACTCGCTCCTCCATCGCCGACGGCGCCTTCGACAACGACGTGACGACGCTTTTGCAGATGCGCCGCCTGCTGGATTTCCTGCCCAGCAACAACACCGCAGGTGTGCCGGAATGGCCGAGCTTCGACGACATCGAGCGCACGGAAGACTCGCTCGATACGCTGGTGCCGGAAAATCCGAACCAGCCTTACGACATCAAGGAACTGATCCTGAAGGTGGTGGACGAGGGCGATTTCTTCGAACTCGCCGACACGTTCGCGAAGAACATCGTCACCGGCTTTGGCCGCATCGCAGGCAAGACCGTGGGCTTCGTTGCCAACCAGCCGATGGTGCTGGCGGGCGTGCTGGACTCTGACGCCTCGCGCAAGGCCGCGCGGTTTGTCCGTTTTTGTGATGCCTTCAACATTCCGATTGTCACCTTCGTGGACGTGCCGGGCTTTTTGCCGGGCACCGCGCAGGAATACGGCGGCCTGATCAAGCACGGCGCGAAGCTCTTGTTCGCCTACAGCCAGTGCACGGTGCCGCTGGTGACGGTGATCACGCGCAAGGCCTATGGTGGCGCGTTTGACGTGATGGCCTCGAAGGAAATCGGCGCGGACATGAACTACGCCTGGCCGACGGCGCAGATCGCGGTGATGGGCGCGAAGGGCGCGGTGGAGATCATCTTCCGGCAGGACATCGGCGACGCGGACAAGATCGCCGCGCGCACCAAGGAATACGAAGACCGCTTCCTGTCACCGTTCGTTGCCGCCGAGCGCGGCTATATCGACGACGTGATCATGCCGCACTCGACCCGCAAGCGCATCGCCCGCGCGCTCGCCATGCTCAAGGAAAAGCACGTCGATGTGCCGATGAAGAAGCACGACAACATTCCGTTGTGATAGAGCGGAGGTTTAAGCGCGCCAAGTTCTCATCGGTTACCTCCGGTACTAGTTCGATGATTTCCAGTAGGTTCGATGGATAATTTTTCGAGAGTTGGCGCGATAGCCTTGATGCTGGTTGTCGTCGGGCTAGAGATCGGTTCGTGGCCCTTTTTTAGTTTTCTACTTGGGAGTTTTCTGGGTGCACCAAATGTGAAGGTTGGTTTTTGGATAAAAACTCTAATGCTTATTTCTCCAGGTATTTTGATTTCGGTCTTTGCCTTCTTGTCCCTATGGCTGGAGCGTAATCGCAGATTCTATCCTTTGGCTTTGTTGTTACTAGTTGCGTTTGTCGCGGTGTTTCTCGTAATTCAGAGGCCATCCTTGCTTCACATAGTGCTGGATTATGCACAGTTTCGTGCTCAGCTTTTCTTGCGGCTGTTTAATTGATCGGTCCCATGCCCCACATCTTCGTTGTCCGCGCCGCTGTCCCCGATGAATCAAAACGCGCTGCATTCGATGCGTGGTATTCGCGCGAGCATTTGCCGGATGCGGTGAAGTCGTTCGGCTGCAAGCGCGCGTGGCGCTACTGGCTCGCCAACGATCCTGCCGTACATCTGGCAATGTATGAATTTCCCGACCGCGCATCGCTCGATGCTGCGGTGGGCGGGGAGGAGATGAAGCGGCTGATCCGCGATTTCGACCGCGACTGGCCGGATGTGAAGCGCTCGCGCGACATCATGGTGCAGGCGGAAAGCTGGCCGGGTTAGCCTGCGCCCTTCTTTCCCTCCCCTTGATGGGGAGGGTGGACGGCGTAGCCGGCCGGGTGGGGTGACAGAGCGTGTCGCAGGGGCCGCGTGCGGCGCCATACCCCCCACCCGACATGTTGTTCGCTGCGCTCGCAACATGCCACCCTCCCCACAAGGGGGAGGGATGGGTTACGTTGATGGTGGAGAACACTCGGCCCTGTGCTACGCCTCCTTCATGGAGCCCGCAGAATCAGTTCTTTTCATCTTCGGTCTGTTCGCCATGGTCGCCGAGGCTATGACGGCAGCGCTGGCCGCCGGTCGGCGCAAGATGGACTGGTTCGGCGTCGCCATGCTCGGCTGCGTCACTGCGCTTGGCGGCGGCTCGCTGCGCGATGTGTTGCTCGGGCATTATCCGCTGCTGTGGGTGAAACATCCGATGCTGCTGTTTCTCACCGGCGGCGCGGCGCTGCTTACCATCGCGCTGGCGCGCGTGGTGCATCGCTTTCACATGCTCTTTCTGGTGCTCGATGCGATCGGGCTTGTGGTCTTTACGATCATTGGCTGCAGCGTCGCCATGAGCATGGACCAGCCGCTGACCATCGTTGTGGTGGCGGGCATGATCACCGGATGCGCCGGCGGCGTGCTGCGCGATATTCTCTGCACCGAGATACCGCTGCTGTTCCGCAGCGAGCTTTACGCCAGCGTGTCGTTGCTCACCGGCGCGATCTATGTCGCGTTCACGCATTTCGGCACCGAGCATGTCGCGGTCGTGATCGGCTCGGTGGCGTTCGGTCTGACGTTCCGTTTGCTGGCGATCCGCTACAAATGGGAAATGCCGAAGTTCATCTACGAGCGGGAAGGGCCGCACTGACGTTTGTGTTTTTCCCGGTCAGTATGTCTGTCCAATTCGCCGCGGCATTTTGGTGATTTGTTCCAGGAAACAATTAGGCAGTCTGCGCGTTTATCGTGCATGCCATCACGCAAGCCGCCTCCCATGATCATCCAGCCAATGTCAGATGGCAGTCACATGCCACAGCAGATGGTGTCGCGCGTCGAGCGGATCGGGCCGAAGCAGCCGATGCCTTATGACAAGGCGCGATGCGCGAAGGCGCGCGATGAAGCGCTGAAGAAGCAGCGCGAGGCCCTTGATGCTGCTGTCATGATCAAGGCCGACACGCCGCCGCCCAGCCGCGAGAAATTGCCGTAACATTTTCGCTAAAATTCTCTCAGGTTTTCCGCATGCGTGCGGTGGTGCCCGCGACGATCTGGATTGTCACGCCGAGCAGCCAGCCGAGCGTGAGCAGGGAGGATGCCGTCGCTGATGTCTCGGCGTCCGTCACAATCGCGTAAACCGACAGGAAGGCTGACGCAGCGGCGAGAAAGGTTCCGGCCGAACTGAGCAGTTCGACCGGATCAGTCGTGGGAGGATCTTCGCCGGCGTGAGTACCGGTCAGATGGAGCCGCGCGGAGCGGTGAGGCGGTACGTCGATGCCGAGATAAAAGCCGATGGCGCCAAGGATCATGAGCGCCAGACTCATGCTGATGGAACCCAGCGCATCGACGCGTGAGGTCGAGACATGGGCGGCCACGAACAGGCCGCACGATCCTCCCGCCATCGCAAGGCCGAGGCGTTCGATGACATGGGCGCATTTTGACGTGCGGGAGCGGATGGAGCGGTGGGCGATGATGCTGTCTGTCATCGTGTACCAACCACGGAACGCTAAATCGTTCCAGCATTGCGGGGAATTTTTGAGGGCATGGGTTTAGGCCTTCGCGTCACACGCCGGAAGATACCCATTCGATACCTCGCGCCTGATATTCAACTGATATAGGAATATGTTCAGTATGCCCACGACGCCACCACGCCGAACTTCCGAGGTGAAAGCGGGACGACGGGAAGAAAAATCACGCGCGATATTTATGCAGCGTGATCGTCAGCCAGAGGTGCAAACACTTTCGAGCCTCGATGGATGACAGCAAAAGAAAAACCCCGCCGAAGCGGGGTTTTGAATGTGATGTAGCGAGGCTCACCACCAGGTGCGGCAGACGCGGCGGCCGGGGCCCCAGTAACGGCACTTGCGCACGACTGGAGGACGAACGACCACAACGCGACCGCGGTTGGCGCGGCAGCCGCCATAGGGACCGCGATGGAAGCCGGGGCCGCAGCCGCCAGCGACCTGAATCACATCGGCGCCGCCGCCGGACACGGGGCCTGCGGGCATGGCGTTTGCGACGCTGAAGCCGGCCGCGGTGGCTGCGAGAAATGCTGCTGCGAACAAGGTTTTCATGGGTATCCTTCCTTGGGTCATCAAAGTTGACATCGCGATCTGTTCCGGTCCGGCCGGGGCTGACCAGTAGCCGGAATCAGTCGCCGGCCTTGGCCGACGGGGAACACTATTCTCTCGAATATTGACACAAGATGAACCGATTGTGACCGCGGGAGTTTCATTGAATCCTCGTCGATCTGAGGAGCCGCGGTTCAGTCTGTATTCATCCGCGCTGCGAAACTCTTCACACCACGAGAACAGAACATCGGAGGATGCCTCATGGATCGCCGTGGTTTTCTCAAGTTCGCATTTGGTGTCGCAGCAGCAGGTGCTGCAACCATCGCCGCCGCGAAGGCTGCACCGCTTAGTCCGCAAGCGCTCACCGACAAGCCGCTCGAGCCGGATCAGATTCCGCAGAACGCAATCGCGAATGACGAGGATCTGAATGAAGCACAGGCCGAACAGATTCGGTGGGGTCGGCACCGTGGCTGGGGCCGTCGCCGCTGGGGATGGCGCCGTCGTCGCTACTGGGGCTTCCGCCGACGCAGATACTGGCGCCGCCGCCGGTATTGGGGATGGCGCCGCCGTCGTGTCTATCGTCGCCGGTACTGGCGTCGCCGCCGTTACTACTGGTGATGAGTTACCGCGCGTGAATGCGTTCGCGCGTTTTCACTCACATCTGCATGCGACAAATTATTCGCGCCGCTGATGGAACGATCCTGCTTCATTTCGCGTTCATCGTTCTTGCGGGACAATCGGTGCCGTGAAAGGTCACAAGGAGAAGAATTGATGGAACGTCGTGATTTCCTGAAGTTCGCGTTCGGCGTCGCTGCCGGCGCGGGTGCAATCGCCGCGGCTGCGACAGCTGCAAGTGCGGCGCCGATGCTGTCCCCGCAGCAGGATCTGATGAACGGCCCGAAGCCTGAATCTGATGCAGCCGCGAAACCCGCAGTTGCCGATCAGGATGATCTTACCAACGTCCGCGCCGAGAATGTGCAATGGCGCCGCCGTCATCATCATCGCCGTCATTGGCGCCGCCGTCACTGGCATCGCCGCCGCTGGTAAGCGCGGTTGAACTAACGAGCCCCGGCCTCAGCGCCGGGGTTTTCGTTTGAGGAGAGAGGTTTATGTTACTCGCGGCGGCATTTGCCAACGAGATTGCGGCGATAACCGACCGGGCATTTGCGCGCGAACAGCTGCATCAGCCGCGGCCCCTTCGGCTCCGGACGGCACACGCCGCTGGACAGGCGGTGAAAGCCGATGCCGCATCCGTCCTTCACCGCGATGATGTGACGATCGGCGGCGAGGAAAGGCGGCGTTAGCGGCGCGGCCTGCGCAACTCCGGCGCAAAGCACCGAAGCAGCAAGGGCAGCAGCCGCAAGACGCATCTTCATCGCCAGGGTATCCGGCGCTTAGAGTTTCGGCGCGTTGCCGAGCGGCGTCTTGTTGAGGGCTTCGTTCTTTTCAGCGGCGAAGGCTTCCGCGTCGATCTTTGCCGCACTGACGATCTGCTTGAAATCGATCAGCGTGAATTCTGCCTTGCTTACGCGGTCCGGCGTGATGCCGGGGAAAATCTCGACGGACGCCAGTGCGTCACAGTTTGCCGCCTTGGCTTCGGCGACGAGCTTGTCGAGAGTCTTCTCCAGCGCCTGCGAGCGCTTCAGTTCCGCGACGCAGCTCCCGCGTCCGTTGGCATCGTTGAGGGCGACGGCGACCTTCGGATTGATCGGCGCGTTGAGCGCTTCGAGGGCGCTCGCCGGGGTATATTTCTGCTTCACCGACATCAACTTGCCGGCCTTGTAGAAATAATACATGCGGCCGTCGCCGATCGCGGTCGGCGCGCCGTACTTCGCGGTCACGCGCTCGATCATCTCGGCCTTCGACGGCTGCTTATCGGTCGAGAAGCCGAGCAGGCGGGAGATGTAATAGGCGCGGTTGCTGCTCGCGGGGGAGGAGAACACTGCCAGCATCGATTCACCGGGATGGGTGCTGGTGGGGGCGAGGGTGAACTTCATCGCGGTGACATAAGTCACGTTGGTGCCGCCGAACTTCTGCTGCGCGGTCTCCGGCTTCACGCCGGGAAGATCCTTCAGGTAGGCCTCGAAGATCGCGGCGGCCTTGCTGCCTTCGGTGGCGCTGGACAGGCCGACGATGTCCGGCTGGAGTTTTGCGGAAAACGCAGTTTCGGGAGTCTTCGGCTTGATCTCGTAAGCCCAGCCCGTCGCCGGAGCGGTAACCGAGAACAGCGCGGCAAATGCGATTAACCCACTGCGAACCATGGAACACCCTGTCAGAAATGCGGGACATCAAAAGCGCGAAAAGCGCGCTGAATTACGCCAATTTTTGTTTAAGTCTGTCAACTGCGGATTGTTGCATTAATCGCCCGGAGCGCCGAACAAGGCGTTAAAGCGGGCCGTGCCTTTCGGAGAAAATGTCACGACGCGGTTGCCTTTTTCGCGCTTCGCCCAGTTCAGCTGATAGAATCGTGACAGCATCGCTGCACCAAGCGATCCGGCAAGGTGACTGCGCCGGACGCTCCAGTCGAGGCAGGTCTTGCACAGGGGGCGCCGCGTTCCGCCAAGCGCGGGCAGGTCGATGCCGAGATCGGCGATAAACCGTTCGCCCTGCGGCGTCAGTCCGACGCTCCCTTTCTGCGTGCGCAGGAGCTTTTTCTCGGTCATCGAGTCAAGCATCCGCACACCCAGGTCGCCTGCCAGATGATCGTAACAGACCCGGGCGCGGCGCAGGCCGGGATCGGCCGGTCCGGTCCGCACCCGCAAATGACCGGCACGGGCTGCGAGGCCCATCAGTCCTTCCAGAACCGCCGCGACATCGGGGCCGGACAGGCGAAAATAGCGATGGCGGCCCTGCTTTTCGGGGACGACGAGGTGTCCGGCCTCGAGCTTGGCGAGATGCGAACTCGCGGTCTGCGCGGTGATACCGGCCTCCTGTGCGAGTTCGGTGGCGGTGAGGGCGCGCCCGCTCATCAGCGCGGTCAGCATGTTGGAGCGCGCGGGATCGCCGACAAGCGAGGCGATCATGGCCATGTCAGGTCCTGCTTTCATACTTCGATCCTAGTCGAAGCATTAACGTCAGGCAATGGCCTAGTCTTCTTCAAACAGGAGAAGCTCATGACCGTTACCGTTTTCATTCGCTACCAGCTCGATCCGTTCAAGCGCCATCTGTTCGAAGCCTATGCCCGGCGCTGGCTCACCATCATTCCGAAATGCGGAGGCGATCTGCTCGGCTACTGGATGCCGCATGAGGGAACCGACAACATCGCGTTCGGACTGATCTCGTTTAAAAGTCTGGCGGATTACGAGGCTTATCGCACACGGCTGAAAGCCGATGCGGAAGGTGTCGCGAACTTCAACTTCGCGCAGGAGCACAAGTTCATCCTCGCAGAGGAGCGAACCTTTCTGCGGCAGGTGCACGGCTGAGGTCATTTGATCGCGATTGAACTGGCGGAGCATCGGCTGCATTCTCGCCGCGCCAGAAAATCGATCATGGAATCCGGGGAGGACTATATATGCCGGTCTCAATCGCGCAGAAGCGCGCCGAGTTCAGGAAGCTTCACGAGAGTGGATGCTTTGTGCTGCCCAATCCATGGGATGTCGGCAGCGCGCAGTTGTTGCAGGGCATGGGGTTCAAGGCGCTGGCCTCCACCAGTTCGGGATTTGCCTGGACCATTGGTCATCCCGATAACAAGGTGACGTGCGATGCCGTGCTGTCGCATCTGAAAACGCTGAACGATGCCACCGATCTGCCGGTGAATGCGGACTTTGAGGGCGGCTTCGCCGACGATCCGGCCGGTGTCGCGGCGAATGTGACGCGCGGTGTCGCAACGGGTGTCGCCGGTCTGTCGATCGAGGACTCGACGGGAGATGCGTCCGCGCCGCTCTATGAGATGACGCTGGCAGTGGAGCGCATCCGCGCTGCCCGCGCCGCGATCGATGCAACGGGCGAAGATGTGATGCTCATCGGGCGATGCGAAAGCTTCCTGATCGGTCAGCCCGATCTCAAGGCGACCATCGCGCGGCTGGTTGCCTATGCCGAGGCCGGCGCCGATTGTCTTTACGCGCCTGCCATCAGGGACAAGGGCCAGATCGCGACGGTGGTGAGGGAGCTTGCGCCGAAGCCGATCAATATTCTTGTCGGAAGTCCGGGGTTGACGGTGGCGGAACTGGCCGACCTCGGCGTACGGCGCATCAGCATCGGGGGTGCACTGGCGCGCGCGGCCTGGGGCGGATTTCTGCGCGCGGCGCGTGAGATTTCCGAGAAAGGATCGTTCGCCGAACTCGCTCATGCGGTGCCGCATGGAGAGATCAACAGCTTCTTCGCGAAGGCTTTGAAGGAGCGAAAGTAGAAGCGGGAACAAGCGCAAAGAGAAGCGGGCATCTTTTCGATGCCCGCCTTGATGTGATGACAGTCGCCGTTACCTCGTCGAAGAATCCGACGGCGCCGAGTTGTTCTGCGGAGCGGCGGGTGCCGGATTGTTGGCCGCAGGCGGCGGCGCGGGTTCTGCCGGGCGCATGGACGAACCGGTCGTCTGGCCGGACGGAGCGCGCGGCGCCTGAGCCGTTCCGGTCGGCGGCGGCGAAACCGGCGTTGTCTGTGCTGTTGGTGTGGTCTCCGGCGAGGTGCTGGAGTTGTTCAGCCCATAGAAGACGACGCCAAGAATCGCCACGAGCGCAATCGCAAAGAGCGCGATGCGTCCGCCGCCAGCAGGCCCTTCAGCAAGTTCCGGGTCCGCCTGCAGATCACTGTCGAACTGTTCCGAGCGGCGGCGAAGCAATTCATCGTTCGTAGCCGCAGAATAGGGATCGTTGGGATTGCGCTCGATTGCCATGATCATTTCTCCAGTCGGTACATCTTGTGGAGACAATCTCTGGATGCCCGAGACGTTCCAATCCGGCGTTTGCCGCTGAATCTATCTCGCGCCGGAACCGGTGGTCTGGTTTGTGGTCCAGGCAGGGGTGCTGGCGGTTTCGTGTGGTGCGGGATTCATCCACGCAAGAATGACCGCGAATACGACAAGCAGCACGATACCGATCAGGGCTTTCACGGGCTTGCCTTGCTGATTTTCGAATTTGCTGGTCCCGGTCGGCTCGTCATAGGCGCTTTTCTTTCCCTCCGACGGCCAGTCGTTTCCTGACATGAGGGTCATGTCGAAATCCTCTTTTGTCGCGCACCCGTTGAAATCGGGTTGTGGCTGGGTCGTTGGGCAACGGTTCGTTGGTGTGAACTGTTCCTGCCGAGCCTTGCAGTGAATGCGGGTCAGCGTTGCAGGGCCTATCCGGTGCACTGCAGCGAATGCGCGCGCTGCGCGGGCTGTAAGGAAAACGGCGCAATGTCGTTTCAGCCGCAGGCCTTCCAGCGACACAAGAGGTCTGACCGGGCGAAAAAGTGCCCAAAATTGCATTTGAAAACAAAGGTCTGATGAATGCGATTTATGATGTGCTGGAAACGAAAAGCGACATAGACTGGTTCTAATCAGACTCGTGGCGTCATCAGCAATCGCCCGGCAAAGAGGCAACGGAATTATGGGAATTAATCAAGGCCCGATCAGTCTCGATCAGAAATACACGCAGAGCTCGGGACACGTTTTCCTGACCGGCATCCAGGCGCTGGTCCGGCTGCCGATGGCGCAGGTGCGGCGGGACCGGGCGATGGGGCTGAACACCGCCGCCTTTGTCACCGGTTATCGCGGATCGCCTCTCGGAGGTTACGACCAGCAGCTTCATGCCGCGCGCAAGCATCTCGAGCAATACAACGTCAAGTTCCAGCCCGGTGTGAATGAAGACCTCGCCGCCACGGCGATCTGGGGTTCGCAGCAGCTCAACCTGTCGCCGGGCGCGAAGTTCGATGGCATCACGGGCATCTGGTATGGCAAGGGACCGGGTGTCGATCGCTGCGGCGACGTCTTCCGTCATGGCAACGCTGCAGGCTCGGCCAAGAATGGCGGCGTGCTGTGTCTGGCGGGCGACGACCATGGTGCAAAATCCTCGACCGTGCCGCATCAGTCGGACCATGCCTTCATCTCGGCGCTGATGCCGTATCTCTATCCATCCAGCATCCATGAGATGATCGAGATGGGGCTGCTCGGCATTGCGATGTCGCGCTATTCCGGCTGCTGGGTCGGCATGAAGGTCATCACCGAAACGGTCGAGACCACCGCCGAAATCAATTTGAACGACGAAATGACGCCGTTCATTATTCCGACCGATTTCGAAATGCCGCCGGGCGGTTTGAATCTGCGCTGGCCGGACGACCGCTACGCGCAGGACAAGCGCCTGCAGGACTACAAAGGCTTTGCCGCGGTCGCCTTCGCGCGCGCCAACAAGATCAACCGCATCACCATGGATTCGCCGAACGCCCGCTATGGCATCATGGCGTCGGGCAAGAGCTACGAGGACATCCGCCAGGCGCTGCGCGAACTCGGCATCACGCCGGAAGTGGCCGCGAAGATCGGCTTGCGGCTTTACAAGATCGGTATGCCGTGGCCGCTGGAGCCGGAAGGCGTGCGGCAGTTCGCCGTCGGCCTCGAGGAAATCTTCATTATCGAAGAGCGCCGCGAGATCGTTGAAAATCAGGTCAAGCAGGAATTGTTCAACTGGCGCGACGATGTGCGCCCGCGCATCATCGGCAAGATGGACAACCACGACAAGCGCTTCCTGCCGTTCGCGGAGGAATTGAGCGTTGCGTCGTTGGCAAGCTCACTGACCGAGCGGCTGCTGCAGCTCGATCTCAATCCCGAAATCGTCGCAATGCTGCGCGCCAAGGCCGACTGGTTCAACGGCCGGCAGGCGACGCAGGTTCAGGCCGTCGCGCCGGTGACGCGCACGCCATACTTCTGCTCGGGCTGTCCGCACAACACCTCGACCAAGGTGCCGGAAGGCAGCCGTGCGATGGCCGGTATCGGCTGTCACTTCATGTCGCTGTGGATGGACCGCAACACCG
>JANINQ010000004.1 GCA_024508675.1 Afipia sp. | reverse complement strand
TTGGACTTGAAACTTTAAACCGGCTGATCACAACGTTTGACGAGGTCCCACCATTCTTACCGGCCGAAGCCGGCAGCCATCTACGATTCACATCGTTGATAGCGATGGTGTAACCTTTGAAACGTGTACCGCCGAAGTCTTTCGTCCGGTCTCAACGCGCGAAAGCCGAAGCTTTCTCAACATCGAGACCCGCAAGGACTCCGCCGTCCACGTTTCTCTTTCTTCATCTTTACTTGTCAAACAGCCCGAAACCCGAGGGTTTCACTCGCCCATGACTGGGCGAAAATCTCGCATGTCTCTACTTAAAGAGACCTCGCTACCTATCCGACGCCGAATGACAACCGACAACTATCGGCTGTTTGTTCACTCGCTGTGGAGAGAAGCTGACCCGACGCGGAAGCTTGCCTGGACCCGTGGGCCCCGGCGCCGCCGCGCTCAGTGGTCGGGTTATAGGCCCGGCCATCAGAGCTTGTCAACGCCCATGTCAAAAAATCGTCGCAACGCACCCAAAAAATTTAAACTGCCAAGAAGTCCTGATTTATCAGGGCTTCGCGCCGTACTTGAGCCACATTCCTGCGACGTCCTGCACAGGAAATATGCCTCGGCCGGTCGAATACAAGTATAGTTTTCCGGGCCCGGGACGAAGATTCGGTGACGGCCTGGGGTTCGCCGTCAGAATTTAGGGATCGTAACAGCAAGAGTTGCACGGAACCGGTGTTCAGCGGGAAGCGCACACGTTGGCTTGCGGCAGACACCGGTGACTGAAAGACAACCAGGCGCTAGCGGCTCTCAGCCTCCCGGGCATATGGAGCCGGACAACAGCACACTGGCAGTCGGTAAGGTGGCGGTTCGTTGAGTGCCGGGACCGGACGGACTAAGACAAGACCAGGCGACGGAAGACCGAGAAAGACTTTGGGGGGAAGGCAGTTTTGAACCACGGGACGTCACGCGGGGGCCAATACGGGCGTGCCGGGATCATAGATCTCGGTCACGAGCCTCCCCTGTCCGTCGATGGCTCGGAAGCCGCGGTGATCGATCGCCGCCGCGTTTCCGTTCAGTGGTTCAGCGGCACGATTCTCACCGGACTGTGCGGCGCGGCTTTGATCGGCGGCGCCGTTTTTGCGTCGCTCGACGGCGAAATGACATTCGCCAAGGTGCCCGAGCGCGTCGAAGGCGCGTTGCGCGGCGCGTTCGGCGCCAATGACAAGAGCGCCGCGCGAAAGAGCGACCGTCTTCCGCCACCGAGCGAATCGGCGGCCGCGCGTCAGGTCATCCGCGTATCCAATGCTGTGCGCGTCGGCGGCCGCGACGTGATGCGGGTGCGCCCCTTCGTGCGCATCGCAGGAAATCTGTCGCTGACAACCAGCGATCTTTCGGCAAAAGTTCCGGCCTTCAATGCGCAGCGCCTGCTGACAGATGTCGGCGCCTCTGCTCCCGCGGAAGGCGACGATTCGCAAAATCCCAATGCCGCCGAGCCGGATGCCGAAGTTTCATTCGTGACGCGCGACCTCGCGTCGGTGCTGCCGCGCGCCAAGATCGCCGCCAGCGTTGCAATCGATGAAGTGCTGCTGCGAGTGCGCGACGCCTCGAGCTGGCGTGGCAATGCAGCCGTCAAATACGCATCGAACACGCCGTCCGACCTGCGAATGGCCTATGCCGCGGAAGGCACGCCGGATCTCTATGCCGGCTTCGAAGCCCGCGTGGTGCCTGAAAACGTCACCCTGCTGCCGAAAACCAAAGAGCAGATCACCGGCGGCAACCCGTCGAGCGAAAAGATTCACGTCGTCAAGAAGGGCGACACCGTTCAATCCATCCTGCGCGATCTCGGCGCGACGCCCGGCGAAGCGCTGGCGATCGCCAACAACCTCGGCGCGCGCGGCCGCGACGGCGGGCTGAAAGAAGGCCAGAAGCTGCGCATCATGATGGCCGGCACCGGCCCGGGACTTCAGCGCCAGCAGCCGGTTCGCGTCATTGTCGCCAACGACACGACCATCGAAGCCGTCGCCGCGCTCTCGGATCTCGGCAAATATGTCGCCGTCGATGTGCAGAGCTTCAACAGCGTCACCGAAACCGCAGCGAACAGCAGCGACGATGACGACGATGATGATGACGGCACCGGCGTCCGGCTCTATCAGAGCATCTACGAGACCGCGCTGCGCAACAAGGTTCCGGCCACCGTTATCGAGGACATGATCCGGATCTACTCCTACGACGTCGACTTCCAGCGCAAGGTTCAGGCGGGCGATTCGTTTGAGGTGTTCTTCGCCGGCGACGACGAGACCACCGGCACGGTCGAAAAGAACGACGTGCTCTACGCCTCCCTCACGGTCGGCGGCGAAACCAAGAGATATTACCGCTTCCAGGCCCCCGACGATTCGATCGTCGATTACTATGACGAGACCGGAAAGAGCGCGAAGAAGTTCCTGGTCCGCAAACCCGTCAACAACGCGATCATGCGTTCCGGCTTCGGCGGACGCCGCCATCCGATCCTCGGCTACACCAAGATGCACACCGGCGTGGACTGGGCTGCGCCCTACGGCACGCCGATTTTCGCATCCGGCAACGGCGTGATCGAAAAAGCAGGCTGGGAAGGCGGCTACGGCAAATACATCCGGGTCAAACATCCCAACGGATATGAAACCGCCTACGGTCACATGACCGCTTTCGCCAAGGGCATGGAGCCCGGCAAGCGCGTCCGCCAGGGTCAGGTGATCGGCTTCGTCGGATCGACCGGCCTCTCCACCGGCGCGCACGTTCACTACGAAATTCTGGTCAACGGCCGCTTTGTCGACCCGATGCGCATCAAGCTGCCGCGCGGACGCTCGCTCGAAGGGCCAATGCTGGCGAACTTCGAAACCGAACGCGACCGGCTCGACGGCATGATCAACAACCGTCCCGGCGGCAACCGTCCCCAGCCGCAGGCCGCCAAGGGCCAGAAGACGGCGCAGGCCAGCGACCGCTAAAATTCGACACAACCATTCCACCGTTTAAAACACGCAGCGACATGATCGCGTGCGTGCGCTGCAATGTCGGTTTTGTTTGCCAAGCGATGTCCCGGGACAAATACTTCCCCGCATAAAAATCATTCTGCCGGGAGGATTGAGTCATGAAACATCGGTTCGCCGTATGCGCGTCAGTTGCAGCGACACTCGCGATCGGCGCCGCCACCGCGGCTTTATCGCAGACCTATGAGGTGACCAGGCTGGTGCCGGGCTCGGCCTTCCATGGCGTGCATGGGCTTGGCATCGACAAGAGCGGACGGCTGTTCGCCGGCAGCGTCGCGGGCGCTGCGCTTTACGAAGTGGATCGCGCAGCCGGCACCGCGAAGATTGCGATTTCCACCGCCGACGGCGGCATGGCCGACGACATCGCGTTTGCGCCTGACGGCACCATGGCATGGACCGGCTTTCTCACCGGCGATCTGTATGCGCGCAAAGGCGACGGCCCGATCAAGAAGCTCGCTTCCGGCCTGCCGGGAATCAATTCGCTCGCCTTCCGCAAGGACGGACGGCTCTACGCCACCCAGGTTTTCCTTGGCGATGCGCTTTACGAAATCGACGTCGAAGGGGCGAAACCGCCGCGCAAGATCATGGAGAAGATGGGCGGACTGAACGGATTCGAGTTCGGTCCCGACGGACTGCTGTACGGCCCGCTCTGGTTCAAGGGACAGGTCGTGAAGGTCGATGTGGACAAGGGCGATCTCGCCGTCGTCGCCGAAGGTTTCAAGGTGCCTGCCGCCGTGAACTTCGATTCCAAAGGCAATCTCTGGGTGGTGGACACCGCCCTCGGTCAGCTCGTGAAAGTCGATCCGAAGAGCGGCGCGAAGAAAGTCGCGGCCCAGCTCAAGCCCGCACTCGACAATCTCGCCATCGACGGCAGCGACCGCATCTTCGTCTCCAACATGGCCGACAACGGCATTCAGGAAGTCGATCCCGAAACCGGCACAGCCAAGCAGGTCATCATCGGCCAGCTTTCGCTGCCCGGCGGCATCGGCGTCGTCAGCGACGACGGCAAGGACACGGTCTATGTCGCCGACGTGTTTGCCTATCGCACGGTCGACGGCGCGACCGGCAAGGTCAGCGAACCCGCACGCATGCATGCCGACGGTGTGACGCTGGAATATCCCATGAGCGCGACGGCGAAGGGCGATTTCGTCCTGCTGTCGAGCTGGTTCACCGGCACTGTGCAGTTGATCGAGCGCAAGAGCGGCAAGACAGTGGAGATGCTCCACGGCTTCAAGGCTCCGCACGACGCGGTGCGCCTCGGCGACGGCAGCATTCTGGTCAATGAACTTGGCACCAAGTCACTGGTCCGCGCCAGCGGTGAGCATGGCAAGGATCGCAAGACAATTGCGGGCGATCTTGCCGGCCCGGTCGGTCTGGTCGCGGCGAATGACAACACCGTTTATCTGACCGAAGCCTTCGCCGGACTGGTCTCGAAGATCGATCTTGCGAGCGGTGCGAAAACCGCCGTAGCCAAGGATCTGAAAGGTCCGGAAGGCATTGCGCTTGCACCGGATGGCAAGCTGATCGTCGCCGAGGTCGGCGCGAAGCGCGTGGTGTCGATCGATCCGGCAAACGGCACGGTCACCGAAATCGCCGGCAACCTGCCGATCGGCCTTGCAGGCGCAGCAGGGACATTGCCGACCAACATTCCGACCGGCGTCGGGGTCGGCGCAACAGGTACGATCTACGTCTCGTCCGATATCGAGAACGCGATCTATGCGCTGAAGAAAAAGTAAGCGGCGCAGAGATAATCAAAAAAAACAGCCGAGCATTTAGCCCGGCTGTTTGTTTTAGTTCAGCTTGCTCTTGGGCACTGGCGGCGTTTCGGTATCGATCCGGGCGAGTTGACCATTGAAGGTCAGACCTTCGTCCTTCGCCGACACAGCGACATTCTCGCCGTCATGGATGCGGCCGGACAGGATCATTTCCGCCAGCGGGTCCTGCACAGCGCGCTGGATCGCCCGCTTGAGCGGACGCGCACCATAAGCCGGGTCCCATCCCTTCGCAGCCAGCCACTCGCGCGCCTTGTCGTCGAGGGTGAGCGTGATTTTGCGATCCGCCAGCAGCTTGAGCAGCCGCCGCATCTGGATATCGACAATACGCCCCATCTCGGCCCGCTGCAGCCGGTGGAACAGGATGATCTCATCCACGCGATTGAGAAACTCCGGACGGAAACTCGCACGCACGATAGCCATCACCTGCTCGCGCACCGCTGACGTGTCCTCCCCCTCGGCCTGACTGACGAGGAATTCGGAGCCAAGGTTCGAGGTCATGATGATCAACGTGTTGCGGAAGTCCACGGTTCGGCCCTGACCATCGGTCAGGCGGCCGTCGTCGAGCACCTGCAGCAGCACGTTGAACACATCGGGATGCGCCTTCTCGATCTCGTCGAACAGCACGACCTGATACGGCCGACGCCGCACGGCCTCGGTGAGCACGCCGCCCTCGTCATAGCCGACATAACCCGGAGGCGCGCCGATCAGCCGCGCGACCGAATGCTTCTCCATGAACTCGGACATGTCGAGGCGCACCATCGCGGTCTCGTCATCGAACAAATATTCCGCGAGCGCCTTGGTCAGTTCGGTCTTGCCGACGCCGGTCGGGCCGAGGAACATGAACGAGCCGATCGGCCGGTTAGGGTCCTGCAGTCCGGCGCGCGAACGCCGCACGGCAGTCGATACCGCGCCAACGGCTTCCGCCTGACCAATCACGCGCTCCGCAAGCTGCAGCTCCATCTTGAGCAGCTTCTCGCGTTCGCCTTCCAGCATCTTGTCGACCGGAATGCCGGTCCAGCGCGACACCACCTGCGCGACATGGCTGGCGGTAACCGCTTCCTCAAGCACGAGGTTGCCGGCCTTCTCGCTCTCTTCCAGCGCCTTCAGCCGCTTCTCAAGATCGGGAATCCGGCCATAAGCCAGTTCGCCTGCCTTCTGGAATTCGCCGCGCCGCTGCGCGTCGGCGAGTTCCTGACGTGCCTGCTCCAGTTCGCTCTTGACCTTCTGGGCATTGGACAGCTTGTCGCGCTCCGACTGCCACTTCGCAGTCAGCGCACTGCCCTTCTCCTCAAGATCGGCCAGTTCCTTCTCAAGTCGCTGCAACCGATCCTTCGACGCCGAGTCGGTTTCCTTCTTCAGCGCTTCCTGCTCGATCTTCAGCCGCACAATTTCGCGGTCGATATTGTCGAGCTCTTCGGGCTTGGAATCGATCTGCATCTTCAGCCGCGCCGCGGCCTCGTCGATCAGGTCGATGGCCTTGTCAGGCAGGAACCGATCGGTGATGTAGCGGTTCGACAGCGTCGCAGCAGAGACGATCGCGGAGTCCGTGATGCGGACGCCGTGATGGAGTTCATACTTCTCCTTCAAACCGCGCAGGATCGACACCGCGTCTTCCACCGTGGGCTCGGAGACGAACACTGGCTGGAACCGGCGGGCCAATGCAGCGTCCTTCTCGACATGCTTGCGGTACTCATCCAGCGTGGTCGCGCCGATGCAGTGCAGTTCGCCCCGCGCCAGCGCAGGCTTGAGCAGGTTGGACGCATCCATCGCGCCGTCGGCCTTGCCCGCGCCGACCAGCGTGTGCATCTCGTCGATGAACAGGATGATCTGGCCGTCGGAACTGGTGACCTCCGAGAGCACGGCCTTCAGCCGCTCCTCGAACTCGCCGCGATATTTTGCACCGGCAATCAGCGCGCCCATGTCGAGCGACAGCACTTTCTTGTCCTTGAGACTTTCCGGCACGTCACCGTTGATGATGCGCAGCGCGAGGCCTTCGACGATGGCGGTCTTGCCGACGCCGGGCTCGCCGATCAGCACGGGATTGTTCTTGGTGCGGCGTGACAACACTTGAATCGTGCGGCGGATTTCCTCGTCGCGTCCGATCACCGGGTCGAGCTTGCCGTCATGCGCGGCCTGGGTCAGGTCGCGGGCATATTTCTTCAGTGCGTCATAGGCGTTTTCCGCCGAGGCGCTGTCGGCGGTGCGGCCCTTGCGCAGGGCATTGATCGCCGCGTTGAGGCTTTGCGGCGTGACGCCACCCTTGGCGAGCAGCGCGCCCGCATCGCTGTCCTTGTCGGCGGCGAGCGCCTGCAGCAGCCGCTCCACGGTGACAAAGCTGTCCCCCGCCTTCTCGGCCGCCTGCTCGGCAGCATCGAAGGCACGCGCGGTCGCTGGCGCCAGATAGACCTGGCCCGCGCCTGCGCCCGACACTTTCGGCATCTTGTTCAGCGTATCCTCGGTCGCCTTCAGGATCGCACGCGAATTGCCGCCGGAACGGTCGATCAGACCGCCCGCAAGACCTTCGCTGTCGTCGAGAAGCACCTTGAGGATGTGCAGGGGCGTGAATTGCTGGTGGCCTTCACGCATGGCCAGCGTCTGTGCCGACTGGATGAATCCCTTCACGCGGTCGGTGTATTTCTCAATGTTCATTCGGGTTTCCCTCAGCCTGCTACGTGTCCGCCCCGAAGGCACGGATGTTAGCATCTTCAATGGGGTTCCGCCGCCGGCATTGACGTTCCTCAACCCGGGACGGTGGCCAGTCTGGTCCAGCCTCAACGGATATGGGAACCCCCGCCTGCCTTCGAAAGAGGCAGCGACTGAACAATTTAGGAATCTGGCGAATTTCGCGCCGAACCTCTAGAGATTCGCGATCATGACCGCACACATCACGGATCTCTATCGCTACCCTATCAAGGGACTATCGCCCGAACCCCTCGGGACAACCACGCTGGCGCCCGGCAGGACATTGCCGGGAGACCGCAGTTTCGCCATCGAAAACGGCCCGATCGGATTCGATCCGGCGGCTCCAAAATTCTTCCCGAAACACAATTTCCTGATGCTGATGAGGAACGAGCGGCTCGCAGCCTTGCGGACGCGTTTCGACGACGCCACCCAGATCCTCAGCATTGTCCACGATGGCGGCGAGGAAACACGCGGCGACCTCGGCACCGAGAGCGGCCGGGCGACCATCGAGGCATTCTTTGCGGAGAAATTTGCGGACGAACTGCGCGGCCCGCCTAAAGTGCTGTCGTCACCCGGATACAGCTTTTCCGACCTGGCGGCCCCGGTGGTTTCGATCATCAATCTTGCCAGCGTAGCGGCGCTCGAAGGCGTGATCGGTCAGCCGGTCAATCCGCTGCGCTTTCGCGGCAATATCCATGTGAAGGGATGGGAGGCGTGGTCTGAACGCGGACTTCCCGGCAAAGAGTTGCAGATCGGAGAGGTGCGCCTGACCGTTGTTGACGAGATCGTGCGCTGCGCAGCTACCAACGTCGATCCGGACACCGCCGCGCGCGACCTCGAGATTCCGAAAACGCTGATGCGCAGCTATGACCATGCCTTCTGTGGCGTTTACTGCAAGGTCGTCACCGGGGGCAGCATCACACCCGGTGACGAGATCAGGATCGCTTAGCTCGATGGCATCACGTAGGCGTAGACGCGCCCGCGCGAATAGGTCGCCTCTGCGACGCGGTGGCCGTGATTGCCCGAGATCACGATCGGATTGCCCTTGGCGTCGATGCCGCTGACAATGCCGACATGACCGCCGCGGCGTCCGCGCGACATCACGGCGATCGCGCCGACCTGCGGGCCGGAAATGCGCTGGCCGTAGCTGGCGAACGAGCGGGCCATGTCCGAGCCGGTGCCCTTATGGCCCGAGCGCTCCAGAACCATGTTCATGAAACGCGCGCACCAGAGGCTGGCGCGGCCCGTCGGATTGCCGCTGCCGATATAACGGCGCGCTTCCGCGACGACGTTCGATCCGCCGAAGCCGCCAAAGCCCTGCGACGCCGACGCTTCCGCAGCAGCAGCGTAACGGCCGCGCCGCTCATGATGGTGATAACGTTGTCCGTAGTGCTTCTTGCCGTGATGCTTGGAATGGTGAGCATGATGGTGACGGCTTGCACCGTGATGCAGCCTCGCAGAGGCCGGAGTAGCCAGTGCAACGATTGCCACCGAACACAGCGCCAGCGCGGCGCCTCGAAGTGGCAGGCGAAGTTTACGCGATAGAATCATCCAATTGTCCTCGTGACGCCCCCTGCGCCCCATCGTTCGCACGCGAACGGCATGACGCAGCGCAAAAAACGGGAGGATGTGACGATAGCAAGACGGGATGAGGCGCTCGCGGAGTCATTTCGCGGCGATCGCGGGATCATTTCATGGCAAGAATGCGAACATACACGGCCACATTGCAGCCGTGGATGTTAAGGCGCGCCGGACACCGTCAGTCTTCGCGGCGCTTGAGCAGAAACACGCCCTGCTCACCGAACATATTCCAGAACCACCACGGCGCATTGAGCCGCAGCGGACGGCCATAGAGATCGAGCGCAACGGCACGCTCCATCTTGACGTTGATCTCATCGCAGAGCTGCACGAAGTCCTTGATGGTGCAGAAATGGATGTTCGGCGTGTCATACCACGTTGCAGGCAAATTTTCGGTGCGGGGCATCTGGCCCTTGATCAGAAGCTGCAGCCGCATCCTCCAGTGACCGAAATTCGGAAACGAGACGATGGCGCTGCGCCCGATCCGCAGCAGGTTTTCCAGCACGACGCGCGGCTGGCGCGTGGCCTGCAGGGTCTGCGACAGAATCACGTAATCGAACGAGTCGTCCGGATAATTCACCAGATCGGTGTCGGCGTCGCCCTGCACCACCGCGAGGCCCTTGGCGACGCAGCGATTGACGCCCTCGCGCGACAGTTCGATGCCGCGCCCATCGACGCCGCGCGTCTCCAGAAGGCGCAGCAGATCACCCTCGCCGCAACCGACGTCGAGCACCTTCGATCCGGGCTCGACCATCTGCGCGACCAGCAAATGGTCGGCGCGATAGCCGTTCTCGGTGACGGGAAGAATCGCTGTCGGGCGGAACGCCTGATCCTGAAGAGCCATGTTACTTGCTCGCTGAGTTCAGGCCGTGCGCGGATGCGGCGGACTCAAGAAATGCGCGTGAGATTTCGATAAACTCGGGTACGTCGAGCAGGAACGCGTCATGACCCCTGTCGGTCTCGATTTCCGCGAACGACACCCGCGCGCTGCCAGCGTTGAGCGCATGGACGATGGCGCGCGATTCCGATGTCGGGAACAGCCAGTCGCTGGTGAACGACACCACACAGAACCGCGTGCGCGTGCCGCGCCAGGCTTCCGCCAGCACGCCGTTATGATCGGCGGCGATGTCGAAATAATCCATCGCGCGGGTCAGGTAGAGATAGCTGTTGGCGTCGAACCGTTCGACAAACGACGAGCCCTGATGGCGCAGATAGCTTTCCACTTCGAAGTCGGCGTCGAACGAGAAGGTCGGCAGTTCGCGGTCCTGCAGGCGGCGGCCGAACTTGCGATGCAAGGCGGCGTCGGACAGATAGGTGATGTGCGCGGCCATGCGCGCAACGCCGAGGCCGCGATGCGGATGGGTGCCGTCCTCGAAATAGCGCCCGCCGCGCCAATCCGGATCGGCCATCACCGCCTGACGGCCAAGCTCATGGAAGGCGATGTTCTGCGCCGAGTGCCGCGTGCTGCACGCCACCGCGAGCGCGGAGAACACGCGCTGCGGATACGCCGTGGTCCATTGCAGCACCTGCATGCCGCCCATCGATCCGCCAACGACGGCGAACAGTTTTTCGATGCCAAGATGATCGAGCAGCATGGTCTGCGCACGCACCATGTCGGGAATGGTGATGACCGGAAAATCCAGGCCCCATAATTTGCCCGTCGCAGGATTGGTCGATGACGGGCCGGTCGAGCCCATGCAGCCGCCAACAACATTCGAGCAGATGACGTAGTAGCGATCGGTATCGATCGGCTTGCCGGGGCCAACCAGCGTCTGCCACCAGCCGGGCTTGCCTGTGACCGGATGCACGTTTGCCACGTGCTGGTCGCCGGTCAGCGCGTGGCAGATCAGGATCGCATTGGAGCGGTCGGCATTGAGCTGGCCGTAGGCCTGATAGGCGATCTGGAACGGGGTGAGATCGATGCCGCAATCGAGATGCAGCGGCTTCTCAGTGCCGAACTGCGCGACCAGCGACGACGGATGATCCGCCTCGTGCGCGCGTTCTGCCGCCACGGTATCGCTCTTTACCGGTTTGACATTAACCATCTTGTTTCTGGCCTCCTCAGCAGGTCGCGAAGACCAACATCGGAAATCAGGCACAAAAAAACCCGGCCTGAAACGAGGTTCGGCCGGGATCACTTACATCCCCGGCCTGTTTAGCGAGTTGTTTAACGTGGCTGCAAGCCGGCCGGCTCAAATGACCACGGAATGGCTAAGTTACTAGTCACGAACGGCCTTTTCGTCAAGCTGCACCGCGAAAACGCAGGCCCTCCCTGCGATCGTGTGAGGCCGGAATTGCCAATGTTTTCTTTGCTTTCGGGCGCTCTCCTGCCTATCAATGCGCCCGACAATCCCGTTTTCGATGAATTCCAGAAGGCCGCACCGCAAGCCGCGTCCGGCCCACGTTGAAGAGATGACCCAGCAACCGCCATCACTGCAGGACCTGCGCCGCGAAATCGATTCCATCGATGAGCAGGTGCATGGGTTGCTGATGAAGCGCGGCGACATCATCGATCGTCTCATCTCGGTAAAGAAGACACAGGAAGTCGGTTCGGCCTTCCGGCCCGCGCGCGAAGCCGACATGATGCGCCGCCTCGTGCAGCGCCATCGCGGCATCCTGCCGCTCGACACCGTGGAGAGCATCTGGCGAGTCATCATCTCGACGTTTACCTATGTGCAGGCGCCGTTCTCCGTGCACGCCGATCTCTCGACCGGCGAATCCGCGATGCGGGATTCGGCGCGGTTTCATTTCGGCTTCACCGTTCCCTTCATCTCACACTTCAACGCCGAAGCCGCCGTTGAGGCGGTGGCAAAGTCCAAGGGCGATCTCGCGCTGATCTCGGCGGCGAGCAGCCGCTCGCCATGGTGGCTCGCGCTGGAGCCTGCGAGCGCGCCGAAGATCATCGCGCGCCTGCCGTTCGTCGAGCGCGCCGATCATCCCGCAGCGCTGCCAGTGTTCGTGGTGTCGCGCGTCGCCGCTGACGCGATGGTCACCGAAGTCGAGATGTGGAGCGTCCGCGTCTCCGGCTGGAGCGCGGATGTGGCGCGCGCGCTGTCGCCGTTCTCGGAAATCATCGCCGTCCCCGACACAGCGTCTGACGGCGCCGCCCTCCTGATCTCGGTTCCGGGCACGGACGGCCTGACCAAAATCACCGCAGCGCTGGTGGCCGCAGGGGCTTCGGTGCGTTCATCGGCCCTCGTCGGGAGCCATGCAACGCGCTATACGGTCCCGCCGGCTGCCGCAGCCAGATAATCTTTCTTTCGGAGTTACCTCGATGTCTCGTCCAGTGCCAAAGCCGGGCATTCTCGATATTGCACCCTATACGCCGGGCAAGAGCGGCGCGGGGCTGACCGGCCGCGTGTTCAAGCTCTCCGCCAACGAGACACCGCTCGGCCCGTCGCCGAAAGCCATCGAAGCCTACAAGGCCGCCGCCGATCATCTGGAAGACTATCCGGAAGGCACTTCGCGCGAACTGCGCGAAACAATCGGGCGCACCTACGGCCTCGATCCCGACCGCATCATCTGCGGCGCGGGCTCGGATGAGCTGCTGAACTATCTCGCGCACACCTATCTCGGCGCCGGCGACGAGGCGATCCACACCACTCACGGTTTTCTGGTCTATCCGATCGCGACCATGGGCAACGGAGCGATCAACGTGATCGCACCGGAGAAGAACTACACCGCCGACGTCGACGCGATCCTCGCTGCCGTCACGCCGCGCACCAAGATGGTGTGGCTCGCCAATCCGAACAACCCGACCGGCACCTATGTGCCGTTCGACGAGGTCAAGCGCCTTCGGACCAGTTTGCCGTCGCATGTGCTACTGGTGATCGACGCAGCCTATTCGGAATATGTCTCGAAGAACGACTACGAAGCCGGCATCGAAATGGTCGCCACCACCGACAACACGGTGATGACCCGCACCTTCTCCAAGATTCACGGCCTCGCAGCGCTGCGCGTCGGCTGGATGTATGGTCCTGCCAACATCATCGACGCCGTGAACCGCATCCGCGGCCCGTTCAACGTCTCGACGCCTGCGTCGGATGCCGCCATCGCGTCGCTGGAAGACACCGAGCACCAGAACAAGTCCCGCGCGCATAACGAGACCTGGCGCGCATGGCTGACCGAGGAAATCGGCAAGCTCGGCCTTGAAGTGACGCCGAGCGTTGCGAACTTCGTCCTGATCCATTTCCCGCAGACGAAGGGCAAGACCGCCGACGAGGCCGATGCGTTCCTCACCAGGCGCGGCCTGATCCTGCGCGCGCTGAAAAACTACAAGCTGCCGCATGCACTGCGCATGACCGTCGGCACCGAGGAAGCCAACCGCCTCGTGGTCGCGGCGCTCGCCGAATTCATGGGGCAGAAGTGAGCACCGAACCACTGTTCAAGCGGCTCGCGCTGATCGGCTTCGGCCTGATCGGTGGCTCGATCGCGCGCGCGGCCCGCGCTCAGGGTCTCGCAGGCGAAATCGTGACCACCGCGCGCTCACCAGCGACCCGCAAGCGCGTAAAGGAACTCGGCATCGTCGATCGCGTCGTCGAAACCAACATCGAGGCGGTGAAGAACGCCGACCTCGTCATCCTCTGCATCCCGGTTGGTGCCTGCGGGCCTGTTGCAGAGGAAATCGCGTCGCATCTGATGCCGGGCGCGATCATCTCCGACGTCGGCTCCGTGAAGGGCATGGTGCTGCGGGACATGTCCGCGCATCTGCCGAAGACCGTCCATTTCATTCCGGCGCACCCTGTCGCGGGCACTGAACATTCCGGCCCCGATTCCGGCTTCGCCGAACTGTTCATCAACCGGTGGTGCATCCTGACGCCGCCGCCGGACGCCGATCCCGCCGCCGTTGAAAAGCTCGCGGCGTTCTGGCGTGCGCTCGGCGCCAATGTCGAGACCATGGCAGCGGACCATCACGATCTGGTCCTCGCCGTCACCAGCCATCTGCCGCATCTGATCGCCTACACCATCGTCGGCACCGCCGATGAGCTGGAAGACGTGACGCAGGCCGAAGTGCTGAAGTTTTCGGCGGGCGGCTTCCGCGATTTCACCCGTATCGCGGCGTCCGATCCGACCATGTGGCGCGACGTGTTCCTCGCCAACAAGGACGCAGTGCTGGAAATGCTCGGCGCATTTCAGGAAGATCTGTCGAAGCTCACCCGCGCGATCCGTCGCGGCGACGGCGAGGCGCTGTTCGATCACTTCACGCGAACCCGCGCGATCCGCCGCGGCATCGTCAATCTCGGTCAGGAAACCGCAGATCCCGACTTCGGCCGCAAGCACGCGAACCTGCCGAAGCCTGACGGGAAGTAAGCGTCAAAACAACGGCGCGGTCTGCGCGATGCGCAGCGGCCCGATGGAAATCACGCCCTCGGTGAATTTCAGCGGGAACGCCCGCGCGGGCTTGCCTTCCAGCGTCGACGCCTGACCGAGCATGTTGATGCCCGCGACCACGCCCGCATTGGCATTCTTCCGCGCCAGATTGCCAAGCCCCGGGATCATCCGGTCGAGCGCGCCGATCACCTTGTTGACGTCCTGCGCGCTGACACCCGGCGCGATGCGATCCACGGTCGATTGCGGCACGCCGTCCATCAGGAGCTTGTCGATGCCGAGCTGCGCAACAATACGCTCCATCCCCGCGACCGTCATGGTCAGTTCGCCGTCGAGATAGCCGTTCGGCGTAATGCCGAGCGAGCCGGCCGCGACTGCGATGCTCTCGCCCTGCTGCACGCGCGACTGGGTGAAATCAAGACGGCCGCCGGCGGCCTGGATTTCGCGGAAACGCTCGGGCCATGGTTTTGGAGAAAAATCTTTGAGTCCGCGCAGCAGCGCCCGAATATCCGCATCGAACGGCTCGGCAAGAATCGGATGCAGCCCCTGCAGGCTTCCGGCATTGACGAGCAGTGCCGTCTCCACCACCGGATTGTTCGACAGCGAGCCTTCCAGCAGGCGCGTGTGCAACTCGAGATGTTTTGCACGCAGCAGCGGCGATTGGGTTGAACCGCTCATGCGATCGACAGCCGGATCGTCGAACACCAGCGAGACGCGCTGCGGCGTCGGCAGGCCTGATGCGCTGGCGCGGCCAGTGGCCCAGCCTGCGACGAATGACGGCGCTTCCGCGCCCGCGCTGACCGTGGCGGGTCCGGTGAATTCGGCGATGATCTTTGTCGGGTCGTAAACCTGCGCGACGACCAGAATGTCCTTCAGCCGCGCGGTAAGCTGGGTCCGGTCGGCGGTCTGCGAGGTCAGCGTCACCACCGGATCGCCGCAGCGAACCTCCATGCGGAACGGAAAGCCCGCGACCGAACGGCTGGCGCATTCATAGGCACGGCCGGACTTGGCTTCGCGTGTGCGCCACTCGTCGAACTTCTCGTCGACATGCGAGGCTGCATAAAACCAGAACCCGCTCCATGCCGCGGCTGCGATGAGCACAAGCGCAGGCATCACGAAAACGGGCCAGAGACGGCGGCGAGGTGCGATGGGAGATGTCGGCATAACGCGAGCTAGACCATCAGAATCGGGCAATTGAAAGATGCACCTTTCGCGCAAATCGTCTTGAAGTCCATAAGCTTGAGCTCCATCAGGTTGCGTACGCGGAGACGGGCTGGTAGGCGTGGTCCATCAGGTAAGCTCGCCATGGCCGCAAAAATCCTTTCAGAAACGGAGTTTCCCGAGGGTGACCTCTGGGTGTTCGGCTATGGATCGCTGATCTGGAAGCCCGGCTTTGCCTTTCTCGAACAGAAGCCCGCGCGGCTGATCGGCGAGCATCGCTCGCTCTGCATCTATTCGATGGTCCACCGGGGCACCCCCGAGAAGCCGGGCCTTGTGCTCGGTCTCGATCGCGGCGGCGCCTGTCAGGGCGTCGCATTCCGGGTGGCCGCCAGTGAAAGAAAGAACACCGTCGCCTATCTGCGTGAGCGCGAGCAGGTCACCGGTGTCTACCGCGAGGTGATGCGGTCGGTCTGGCTGGAGGGCGATGCGCGCCACCGTGTCAGTGCCCTCGCCTATGTCGCCGACCGCAGCCACGATCAATATGCGGGCCGTCTGACGATGGAAGAACAGTTACGGCTGGTGCGTCAGGGGCACGGCGCTTACGGGCCGAACGACGAATACGTTATCGCAACCGTAACGGCACTGGAGGCGCAGGGCGTGCGCGATGCGCCGCTGCATCGCCTAGCAGCGCTGCTGCATGGCGAGGGCGCGCTGCACCGTCACCCCTGATCGGCAACGGACGCGGCGATCGGCGCCGAGAAGCCAATCAGCCGGACCTGCTCCTCGCGTCCTGCTTTTTCCAACCGGTCAGACGCCTCTTCGATCGCGGTCTGCAGGCGCGATGCAAACTCCTCGCGCGGCAGGCCCGGCGGAATCGGATCGAGGAACTCCATCACCAGCGTTCCGGGATAACGCAAGAACGTCCGGCGCGGCCAGAACAGGCCGGAATTAAGTGCAACGGGAATGCACGGCACGCCCGCCGCGCCATACATCAAGCCGACGCCGTTCCTGTAGGCCGGCGGCGCGCCGACAGCGCGACGCGTGCCCTCCGGAAAGATCAGAAGCTGGCGTCCGCGGCGGATTTCCTCTGCAGCGCGCTTGGTGATGTCGATCAGGGTGCGCCCGCCGGCGCTGCGGTTGACGCCGATCATCCCGGCCTTGAGCAGATACCAGCCGAACAGCGGCAGCCACGTCAGCTCACGCTTGAGGATGTAAAGCGGCTCATCGAAGAACTGCAGCAGCGCGAAGGTTTCCCAGGCCGACTGATGTTTCGAGGCGACGATCAGCGGGCCCGCCGGAATTTTCTCGACACCGCGATACTCGACCCTGGTGTTGCAGATGATCCGCATCCACCAGATGCTCGTCCTGCCCCAGTTGGTCGCAATCCAGATGATGCCTTTGCGCGGCATGAAATAGGTCGGCAGGCCGAGCAATATCCAGAACACGAGATTCAGATAGAAAACGATATTGTAGAGCAGCGAACGCAGAAATACCGAAACCATCGATGAATCCAATTCAGTTGGCTGACGCAGTGGCCGGCTTCGGTGGCGGCGTCGTCTGCGTGCCGGTCTCCGGCACACCGCCCTGCCCCACGCCGCCAAAAGCGACCCGTGTCTGCGCAAAAAGATACTTGGCGTATTCCGATAGCAGGAGCCGCAACGCCGCGCCACTCGTCCACCACGGCTCCTCGCGCCACTTTTCGCCGACCACGGCGAACGGAACAAGCTCGATGTCGGGCATGGAATGGGACAGTTCGACGATCGCGCGGGGCATATGATAGTTCGACGTCACCACGATCAGCGAGTGGAAGCCCCGCTCGACCGCCCAGCGCCGCGTCTCCGTCGCATTGCTGCGGGTGTTGATCGCGGAATGATCCAGATCCACGCAGCATGCCAGAAGGCGCTGGCTGTCAGGCAGCGAGCGCTGAATGTCGCTGTAGCCATTGGTCGGATGCACGCCCGAAATCAGCAGCCTTCGGCCATAACCCAGCGAGAGCAGTTCGAGCGCGTCGGACACGCGCGACGACCCGCCGGTCAGAACCACGATGCCATCGGCGTTGCGCCGCGGCTTCTGTTCCGCGGGCGGCACCCGCGAGAGAAAATCGACAAAACCAAGGCCGACGAACAGAAGAATGCCGCAGACAGCCAGCATCGCCACGCGGTGGCGCAGGCGCCCGTGTTTCCGCTCCGTCTTGTAGCTCTGTGATGCCTCGGACAATCCCAACTCGCTCAGACGCATTCGTCAGTGGTGCTGCGCGTCCCCGCACAGTCTATCGCAAAATCCGGCGCGGCTATGACCTGAAACATCGCCAACACCATGTTTTGACGTGATTCTAGCTCACACCTGCCGCCCGGAATTGTTCTCAATCAATTTCCTCGAGGGTCGCAAACAGCGTCCGCCGCGAGGCCCAGGCCGTAACAACGGCGATCATGAGCGTCTGGGCCGCCAGCACCAGATAGCCCGACGCCGGCAGCGCGAATGTCCCCAGCAGCGCGGCGAACTGATCACCGACCGGCGTTCCGGAGAACCAGCTTGCGATCGATTCCGAGAAACCGAAGGTCAGCATCGCCGCGAGGCCGCCGATCAGACCGCCCTCAAGACCGAGCCGCAGGAAATGGCGCAGGAAATGATTGGCGATATAGCGATCCTGTGCGCCCACGAAATGCAGCACTTCGACAATCGGACGGTTGGCGGCCATCGCACCGCGTGTCGCGAACGACACCGAGATCACGGTTGCCACGATCACCAGAATGAGAATGCCGGTGCCCGCCAGCACAATGGCCCCGGTCATCGAACGCATCCGCTCGATCCAGGCGCGGTGATCGTCCATGGTCGCGGACGGTGCGGCCTGTGATACATTGCGGCGCAGAGCCGCCAGATCGGGCGTCGATCCCGGCGCGATGCGCACGACAATGACGCGCGGCACCGGCAGATCGTTCAGCGACAATCCGGTGCCCAGCCACGGTTCGAGCAGCCGCGCCGATTCATCCTTGGTGTAGGGACGCACCTCCAGAATGCCCGGCTGCGCCCGCACCACCTCGGCGACGCTGCGAATATCGCGCTCGATATCGCGGCCCGGCGAAGGCCTCACCTGAATGGTCAATTCGCTGGAGACGTCGGACTGCCATTCGGCAGCAGAAGCCCGCACCAGCAGCACCGCACCGGTGGTCATGGAAGCCAGATAGGTCATGATCGCCACCACCGCGATCAGCGCACGTCCGGCGATGGAGCCGCGCGGGACGATTGGCGACATGTTGCGCGCCTGCGCAGCCATTTCCGATGTGCTGTCGCCGAGATCCATCATGATCTTGCGCTCAGTCATAGATGTGCAGCCGCGACTCGTGGAGCACCATGCGCCGCGCCTCGTACTGATCCATCAGCGCGATGTCATGGGTGGCGATGACAACGGCAGTCCCCGACTTGTTGAGCTGGATGAAAAGGCTGAGCAGCCGCCGCGCCAGCGACGGATCGACGTTGCCGGTCGGCTCATCCGCCAGCAGCAGTTGCGGGCGCGCGATCACGGCGCGCGCAATCGCCGCGCGCTGCTTTTCACCGCCCGACAGGATCGGCGGCAGCGCATCCATCCGCTTGCCGAGTCCGACCCAGTTGAGCAGGTCGATGACTTCCTTGCGGTAGCTGGACTCGCTGCGGCCCATCACACGAAACGGCAGTGCGACATTCTCATAGGTCGTCATGTGATCGAGCAGGCGGAAATCCTGCAGCACGATCCCGATCCGCGAACGCAGTTCCGCGCGCCCGTCCTTGTCGAGCAGCGACACGTCCTTGTTGAACAGGTTCACCAGTCCCCGAGTCGGCCGCAGCGACAGGAACAGCATGCGCAGCAGCGAGGTCTTGCCCGCGCCGGACGGCCCGGTGAGAAACTGGAACGAGCGTGCAGGAATCTGAAAGGTCAGGTCGCGCAGGACCTCCGGGCCGAGCCCGTAGCGCAAACCGACATTTTCGAACCGGACCAATCTCAGCTCCGTTCGATATGACCGATGGAGGCGCCGCCTAGGGGTCCAACCGCGGGGCGGTCGCCATAAACGCTTTTGCGGCCGTTATGGTTTCCGATTCGTTAACGGACGCAGGATAGGTTCTGAACGCGTTCGCGTTCACTCACTCCGGCGATTCGTCCATGCATATCGTCTGTCCCCATTGTACGACATCCTACGCAGTCGATCCGGCCAATTTTGGCGCAGCCGGACGCAAGGTCCGCTGCGTCCGCTGTCAGGAAATCTGGCTGGCGGTGCCGCAGGATCTGGTTTCCGCCACCGCACCGTGGACCGATATTGAGGAAACCCGCCCGCAAAGCGGCTTTGGATCGCAGAACGGCGCGGCTGACGACTGGCGCGAGGACAACGCGCCTCATGTCGAAAGCCCGTCGATTTCCGCCGGATGGCCGGAACCGGACACCGCTCCACCTGCGGCGGAAGCTGACGGGAACTGGACCACGCTGGCGCAACAGGAGGCGATGACCGACGCCGCACCGGCCAAGGCCTCCCGGTTCGGGAAGCTCGGCCTGTCTGCCCTCCCCTTCCTGAAACCCGCGACATGGTCAGCGGCGCTGCCCCGCGTCCTGAATCTGCCGACCGTCTGCGTGGCGCTGGGCGCGATGGTGTTCAGCCTGATGGTCTGGCGCGCCGACGTGGTGCGGGCGATGCCGCAGACCGCAGCGTTCTACAAAATAGCGGGCATGGGCGTGAATCTGCGCGGCCTTGCCTTCGAAGGTCTTAAGATCAGCACGGAGACGGTGAACAACAAGCCTGTGCTGCTGATCGAGGGTGCCATTGTCGATATCACGCGCAAGCCGGTCGAGATTCCGCGGCTGCGATTCATCGTGCGTGACGCCAAGGGCGCCGACATTTATGCGTGGAATGCCGTGCTCGAGCAGCCGGTGCTCAATCCCGGCGAGAAGGCCTGGTTCAAGACGCGCCTCGCTTCGCCGCCGGCGGAAGGCCGCGAAATTGCCGTGAGGTTCTTCCACAAGCTGGACATTGGGTCCGGAGGAACCTGAATGCCGCGTATTCTGATCGCTGACGACGAGGAGTCGATGCGCCTGCTTGTGGCGCGCGCGATCGCCATGGACGGTCATGAAATTGTCACGGCGGAAGACGGCGCGGAAGCACTTGAGATTCTCACCCGCGACAGCGGCGCATTCGATCTCCTGCTGACCGACATCAAGATGCCCGTGATGGACGGAATTGCGCTGGCGCTCGCCGCGGCGCGCGATTTTCCGAAAGTGGTTATCCTGTTGATGACCGGCTTTGCCGATCAGCGCGAGCGGGCCTCCGGCCTGGATGCCATCGTCCACGATGTCATCACCAAGCCGTTCGCCGTTGCGGATATCCGCACCGCCGTGGCGGACGCACTGGCGTCGCGCACGTCCGATTAGGTTATTCTGCCAGTTGTGGCGCGGCTTTGTCTGGACGCAAGGTCAGCCGCGCAAGGATGAATGCCGCCACCGCGCAGACCGCAATGGTCGCCACCATCGGCAGCGCCGTGCCGTCAAAGAACGCGCTGGCGACGACAATCATCACCGCGCCCGTGATCATCTGCAGCGTGCCACCGAGCGCCGAGGCCATGCCCGCAATTGGACCATGATCTTCCAGCGACAGGACCATGGTGGACGGGATGACAAGTCCCAGCCAGGCATTGGCGATGAACAACATCACCACCAGCACCGCCAGGCTATCGACACCGGCTGCGGTGATCGCAAACAGAGTCAGCGTCGCCACGGTGAAGCAAGTCACCGCGACCGAAACTACACGCGCGATGCCGAAGCGATCTGCCAGATAGCCGCTGAACTGCGATGCGCCGATGAAGCTGATGGCGTTGACCGAGAATGTCAGGCCATACTGCGTCGGAGTCAGCCCGAAATGGCCGATATAGATGAAGGATGAACTCGCGAGGAACGCGAAGAAGCTTGCCATGCCGAAGCCGCCGATGAAGGTCAGCCCGAGAAAGCGCCAGTCGCGAAACAGCTCACCGAAGCCATCGAGCACGCTGCGGACACTGACCTCGACCCGCTCCTCCGGCGGCCGGGTTTCCTGCAGCACGAAAGCGACCAGCAGGAACGACAGGACGGAGGCCAGCGTGACCGCGGCAAATACCGCACGCCAGCCGAACGGAACGATCAATCCGCTGCCAACCAGCGGCGCCAGGATCGGCGAAACGCTGAAGACGAGCATCACCAGCGACATCAGCCGCGTCGCATCGGCGCCCGTATACAGATCGCGAATGATGGCCCGCGGAATCACCATCACCGACGCGGCTCCGAGACCCTGCACGAAGCGGAAAACGATCAGCCATGTGATGCTGGGGGCAAGACCGCAGCCGATGCTGCCAAGCGCGAACAGCACGATCCCGAAATAAAGCGGCGGTTTGCGGCCCACCATGTCCGAAACCGGGCCATAGGCGATCTGGCAGACGCCGAAGGCCACGAAAAACGCCATCAGCGTCATCTGCGTGGCCGCGGTCGAGGCCTGCAGATCCGTGGCAATCGCCGGCAGCGCCGGCAGATACATATCGATTGCAAAAGGCCCGATCGCGGACAGAAGGCCAAGCACGATCGCGTTTTTGACAAAGCTGGACGACATGGCGTGACGTATCCTCGACATTCTGGGCGATTGTGTGAGTGCCCGCGCGGTCAGTGCGCAGGCAACTCACGGGAAGTGGTTGTGATCGGCCGCGAAAAATGGTCAATGCAACGGAGAGCGCCGATGGCGCCTATCAAGAAACGGAACGGGACATGACCAAGGGACAGACAAAGGTCGCGCTGGTAACCGGCGCAGCACGTGGCATCGGCCTTGCCGCCGCAAAGCGTTTTCTCGCTGAGGGCTGGCACGTGGCGCTGCTCGACATTGAAAAAGACCTGCTGGCCCAGACCTTCAAGACGCTTGCCGCACCCGATACGACACTGGCGATTCATTGCGATGTCTCCGATGCCAGTGCGGTCGATGCCGCCTTCAGGCAGACCATCGCGCATTTCGGACGGCTCGATGCGCTGGTGAATAATGCCGGCATTGCGATTTTCAAGCCGCTTCTGGAAACCACACAAGCCGACTGGGACCGCGTGCTGGCAGTTAATCTTACCGGACCTTTTCTGTGCACCCAGGCCGCCGCGCCACTGATGCGCGAGAATGGCGGCGGCGCAATCGTCAACATCACTTCGATCTCGGCGCTCCGCGCCTCGACCTTGCGCACGGCCTACGGCACCAGCAAGGCGGGCCTTGCCCATCTGACCAAGCAATTCGCCGTCGAACTCGCCGGGCTGGGCATCCGCGTCAATGCCGTTGCGCCGGGGCCGGTCGATACCGCCATGGCGAAGGCAGTTCACACACCTGCCATCCGGGCTGACTATCACGACACCATCCCGCTCAACCGCTACGGCCTTGAGGAAGAACTCGCCGAAGCGATCTTCTTCCTGTGCAGCGACCGTGCCAGCTACATCACCGGACAGATGCTGTGTGTCGACGGCGGCTTCGAGGCGACCGGTATCGGCCTGCCGACGCTGCGCGGCGAAGGCCGCAACGGCTGAGAACCCGCCACGACTCTGGGCTTCTCGCGCTTTATGCGGCGGCATCTCCCATCTGCATGGTCCCGCGGCCAGACGTTCGCGACGACCGGCCCGCCTCGATCCGCGATTGACCCATGCCGTCTGTGATGTCGGCGATCTGCCGCTGATAGTCGGCAAACGTCGCGGTCGCGATCCAGCTCTCGTAGTAACCTTCGGTTTCAAACACGCTGATGAGCAGAGCCGAGCTTCCATCCACATCGCGGTAGACGCGACCACCATGGAAGCCGGGAACGCGGTCCGCGAACTGGTCGCGCGCCGCTTCCAACAAACGCGCCAGTTCGTCGATCTTTCCCGGCTTGGGCGTGAAGCTGTTGATGAGCACGAACGGCCGCAGCGGGCTGTCCTGTGACTGAGTCTGATCCTGATGTGTCGCTTCTGGCATGATTCCATCTCTGATTGCGAGCCTGCCGCGTTCATCGCATGACGATGCTTGCGGCGGCGATGAGGGCAGCCTAGAACCTCAACCATAGTTGAGGTCAAGCGATGACGAAGCAGAGCAAGCCTGTCCGGATCGCGCGGGAGCTGAGTGTCGGCGAGGTGGCCGAACGGTGCGGCGTCGCGGTCTCCACCCTCCACTTCTATGAATCGAAGGGGCTGATCTCGAGTTCGCGAAACCGGGGCAACCAGCGCCGCTATCCCCGCGCGGTGTTGCGCCGCATAGCCGTCATCAAGGTGGCGCAGAGCACGGGCGTGCCGCTTTCGGCGATCCGCGATGCGCTGACGACGCTGCCCGACAACCGCACGCCGACGGCCAGGGATTGGGCGAGGCTGTCCGCGAAATGGCGTGCCGATCTCGACGAGCGCATCGACAGGCTGACGCGTCTGCGCGACCATCTCGGCGGCTGCATCGGGTGCGGATGCCTGTCGCTCAAGACCTGCCCGCTGCGCAATCCGGGCGACAAGGCGGCGGCGCATGGTCCCGGAGCAAGGCTGTTTGATCGGTAGCGCAGACACCGCATCACTCCGTCACTTCTCCGCGACGGCCTTCATGCTGACCAGTCCCTGCTGAAACTGGCCGCCCACCATGCGATCCATGTTCATGAACATGTGAATGATCTTGGCCATGAACGGCACCGGCCCGTGCATCACCCAGGTTACATTTGTCGCACCGCCCTTGGGCTGCATGGTGAACTCGGCCATGTTGTGCGCTTCGAACGGGCTGAAGAAATCCAGCTTGATGACGATCTTCGACGGCGTCGTGGTATCGATAATTTCCATCCGGCCATGGCCGATGTTCTTGTTGCCGCGCCATTCATAGACGGAGCCCTTGCCGCTCGGCGCTCCGCTGAAGGTACGCTGCATGTCGGGATCGACATGCTCATATGGCGACCACGAACCCCAGTTCCTGTAATCATTGATCAACGGGAATATCTTGTCCGCCGGTGCGTTGATATCGATCGAGCGCTGCACGCGGAATGTGTCGGGCCGCATCACCGCAAGACCAAGCACGATCGCGATCAGGACCGCCAAGGCGATGGCAACATACATCAGGGTGGTCATCCGGAATCTCCATAAGAATGGCGTCAGCGCCGCCAGGGAAAGATCAGACGCAGCCGCTCGCAGGACCGGCCGCTGGGAATGCAGCCGGTCCAGAGCGCCGTCGCCGAGATCGGAACGAGTTCGTTCATGGTTTCGCTCTTATGCCTGCAGGGTCGCGAGATAGGCCGCGAGCTGATCCCACGTCCCGCCCCAGCCCTGGGTCATGCTGTCGAAGTTGCCCTCGAATGTCGCGCGCTCCTCGCTCGAGGCATTGAGTGCGACCACGCGATTGACCAGCAGCGTCTTGCCGCCCTGATCGATGAAGGTCGCCGTGCCCAGCATTTCGATTGGCCATGTCGGGGCCATGGGATGACGGGTCAGGCCGGCATTCTTGTCGGAAAACGAACTGACAAACACCAGCCGTTCGGGTTCGACGATTTCGCGGAACACCCACTTGCCCCACATCTCGCTGCCGTTCGGGGCCTGCATGCCATAGAGGAAGATGCCGCCGGGCCTGAGGTCGAGTTCACCGACGATCATCTTGAATCCTTTCGGGCCCCACCAGCGCATCAGATGATCGCGCTCGGTAAACACCTTCCAGACCAGTTCGCGCGGCGCATCGAACAGACGCTCGATGACGAATTCCTTGCTGAAGGTTTCCGCAGCGGCGGCCGATTGGGACGAAGCCATTTCTCTTCTCCGGGAATTGTTGCTGTTGTGATGCGCGGACTATCAGGCAGCGGGCGCGGGCTGCGGATGCGCAAGGCTCCAGCCATGACCGAACGGATCGCGCACCTGCGCATAGCGCGCGCCCCAAAACGCATCCCACGGTTCGAGGATGGACGTCGCGCCGGCGGCAATGGCGCGCTTGTAGGCTTCGTCGCAGTTCGGCACTTCGAGATGAATCAGGAAGGTCGAGGCACCAAGCTTCTTCGGCGATTCTGTTTTCCCGTCACCGTGCGAGCAGTATTCCGGGAAATAATCCATCAGAAACACGGTCGCGCCGTTCACGATCATCTGCGCGTGCATCAGGCGCTTGCCGTCTTCCGCAGGCATGCGCAGGGTTTCGGTCGCGCCAAAGGCCTTGCTGTAGAATTCAAGTGCGTCGGCTGCACCCTCGACCACAAGATGCGGAACAAGCGGGGGAAGCTGGTTTGTCTGATCGGCCATTGCGATACTCCTTACGCGCGGTTGATGGTCTGATGTGATTCAAGACCGGTGATTTATTTTCCGGATCGCTTCGGTGCCTTGCGTTTCGCCGGCCTGCGCGGCTTGACCGAAGCTTCAAGTGCGTCCTTGGCCTGCAACTCACCGAGATAGGCTTCGAGGCGATCCAGCCCCGCCTCCCAGAAGCGGCGATAGTTCTCGAGCCAGTCGTCAACTTCCTTCAGCGCCGCCGGTTCGATCTTGCAGGGACGCCACTGCGCGGCACGGCCCCGCGTCACGAGGCCGGCATGCTCCAGAACTTTCAGATGTTTCGAAACCGCAGGCATGCTCATGGCGAATGGCTCGGCGAGTTCCGTCACCGACGTCTCGCCAAGGACCAGCCGCGCGAGAATGGCGCGGCGGGTGGGATCGGCAAGAGCGGCGAACTTGATGCTGAGCGGGTCCATCTCGGCTTTCACATAACCATATAGTTAAATAACCTTCTGGTTAAATACGACCGTTGCCGGGGATAGTCAAGCCTGTGATTGCGAGGAACCATGAGCGCGTTTACGCGCGTCTTCGCCGCGCCATGGCGACGAGGCAATCCATCTCTTCAAGGTGGATTGCTTTACTCGCAATGACGAAAACAAGACGGGATGTCCGGAACAAGTCCGGCCATGACGTACGACGGTCAGGAAATCAGAAGCTCAATAGTCCTTGAGCAGGCGCTCGATGTAATCGAGTTCGATCTGTGGCCGGTTCGGATCGGCCAGACGGCGCCGGAGTTCTTCCAGAATGCGGCGTACGCGCTGCACATCGATCTCGCCGGGGATTTTCACCGTGAGATCGTCGCTCCACTCACGGCCACTGAGTGGCCGTCCCAGCGGGTCAGTAGTGTTGCCGCTGTTCTGCTGGCGGCCGACGCGGTTGCCCGGTCCGTTGTCCTGTCCCTCGCCCTGCTGCATCGACTGCGCCAGATTCTGCGCGCCCTTGCGCAGGGCTTCGAGCGCGCGGCCCTGTGAGTCCGCGGCACTGTCGGCATTACCCTCGCCGAGCTGATTGCCGGCGTCGCCCATCGCAGAGTCGGCATCGCCGAGCGAATCGCCGTCGTCCTGGCCATCCTGTCCCTGCTGACCGCGCTGGCCCTGCCCCGGCTGTCCCTTCTCGCCGCGCTGGCCGGGCATCATGCCGTTCTTCTTCATGTCGTCGAGCAACTTGCCGAGGCGATCGCGCAGCGCCTGCTGATCCTGACGCAGCCCGTCCATCTGGCTCTGGTTGCCCTGCTCACCGCGGCTGCGGTCCCGCCGCGAGTCCTGCCCCTGCTTGAAGGTACGATCGCGCAACTGCTGCTGCTTGCGGATCATGTCGCCGAGTTCGTTCAGCGCCTGCTCCATGTCGCCGTCGCCGCCCTGCCCCGGCTGCGCCATCTGCAGGTTTTCCAGCATCTGCTGCATCTGATCGAGCAAGGCGCGCGCAGCATCCTTGTCGCCGGAACGCGACAGGCGCTCCATGCGATCGATCATGCTCTTGAGGTCCTGCTGGCGCATCACCTTGGCGTTGGGGTCGAGCGGGCGCGCCAGCTGCTGCGGATTGTTGCGGAGCTGTTCCGCAAGCTGGCGCATGAAGTTATCCAGCGCCGCGCGCAGATTATCGGTGAGCTTCTTGATTTCCTCGTCGCTGGCGCCGCGCTCCAACGCTTCCTTGAGCGCGTCCTGCGCCGCGCGAAGCGCCTTTTCGACATCGGTGATGTTGCCATCTTCGATTGCGACCGCGAGCGCCCACAAGCTGTCGACCGTTCCGCGCATAGCCTCGCGCGTATTGGCGCGGGTGAGCTGGTTCGCGACGCTGCGCAAGCCGAGATAATGCCCAAGCTCGGGCGTGAATGCTTCGGGCGCAATCATCAGCGCCTCAAGAGCGATCAGCACCAGCGGCTTCTGGTTGGCGTCGAGAGCAAGGTTGCGGCGCTGCTCGATCAGCGCCCGCGCCAGCGGCTTCACGAACAACCGCTCGGGAAGGCGCATGTCGAACGGCTCGCTGCGCCCCTCGTTGCCGGCTTCGTCCTTCGCCGTCAGGGTCAGCGTGACATCTGCGCCGGCATAGGGATTCTCGCTGAGGTCCTTCACGGTCTGGCCGACGCCGTTGCGTGTGCGCGCATTCGGCAAGCCAAGCGTGATCGACGGCGGATCGAACAGCGGCTGTGGCTGCGCGCTCTCGTCCTTGCCATCTTTGGCCTTTGCCGTGCGCGGCGCGAACTGTGCATGCGCTTCGGTGACGCCGTAATCATCTTCAAGCTTGTAGGACAACAGCAGAGCACCCTTGGCCTGCCGCTCAGGATCTTTCGCAAGCGAGATGCTCGGCGCACGATCGGGCAGCGCATTGAATGTCCATTGCGGCTGTCCCGACGGCGAACGGACATGCGCAGTGCCGTCACCTGCGATGGTGAAATGACGTTCGTTCGTCCCTTGCGGGGCGTTGCCGGTCATGGGCACTTCGGTCACAGCGCCGCCCGTGGCGACATCGAGACGGCCGCCGCTGGACCGCACGATCAGCGTGCTTCCGGCAGGTACGGAAACCGGTCCGGCGTCCGGCGACTGCGCGTCCTTGCTGGCGGACGCCGACAGGATGACTGGCGGACGGCTGGTGTAAGGCGGCGGCGTCACCCATGCATCGACCCGGACATTGGCCGGGGAGAATGCGCCATCCCAGTCGAACGCCGCGACCACGCGCGCGAAGCGGTCGCTTCCCGCCGCGACATAGGTTGCCACCATCAGCACGACAACAAGCGCACGCAGCGCCCATGGGTCGTGCAACGCAAGGCGCGGCGACGGCAGACCGGCGCGGATGCGCTTGATCGACGCCAGCGTTCGTGCGCGCTGTTCTTCCCAGAGCGCCTGCGTGATCGGGTCCTGCGACTTCAGCGTATCGGTCAGCGCGGTGGCGGGACGGTGCGCAATACCGGTTCCACGATCGAGACGACGCAGCGCATCCTCGCGTGTCGGCCAGCGAAAGCGGAGCGCCGGAATCAGCGCGGCAATGGCGAGCACGACAAAAACAGCAAAGGCGACAATGCGCGCGGAGAACGGGAAGATAACCCAGAGACCAGCCCAGGAGACCGCCAGAAACAGCCCGGCAACCGTCAGAAGCCGTGCGATATGCGGCCAGCCACGCTCCCATGCGACCGCAAGCCGCGCGCGCTGCAGCGCCTGCGCAAGCTCGGCTTTCCGGGCATCCTCGGCAGTCCGCGGACGCTCCGGCGGGTCTTGGCTCGATCCGATCAACGGGCTCTCCGGCTTCGGTTCAGTGCAGCCTAGCACGGCGGCGGCAATGAGGCATGGCCCCATCCCGCATACCCACATGCAAGCTGCCTGCCGCGGCGGAAGCTGAACGCTCACGAAAGCGTGACGGAGCCGGAGGCGTGGCGGACAGGAACAGGCGGAACACCTCCGCCCGTTCCAGTTAGTGCATCAGTTGAGCTTCGCGCCGGCAGAATCCACCACCCTGCCCCAGCGCTCGTAATCGGCGCGGATGGTTTGTGTGAACGCTTCCGGCGACGAGGTCGTCACGCTGAGGCCCTGCGCTTCAAGCCGCTGCCGCACATCCGGCAGCTTGCTGATGCGGATAACTTCCGCATTCAGGCGCTGGACGATGGGCGCCGGCGTCGCCGCAGGCACGACAAGGCCGAACCAGGAATCGACCACGAAATCGGATACGCCAGCCTCAGCGGCGGTCGGCACGTTCGGCAGCAGCGGCGAGCGCTCGCGGCTTGTCACCGCCAGCCCCTTCACCTTGCCGTCCCTGATCTGCGGCGCAAGCACGGTCAGCGTATCGAAGGCGAGATTGACCTGATTGCCGAGCAAGGCATTGATCGCAGGCGCGCTGCCCTTGAACGGCACGTGCAACAGATCAGTGCCAGTCAGGCTTTTGAACAGTTCACCGCTGAGATGGCACAGCGTTCCCGGACCGCACGACGAGTAAGTCAGCTTGCCGGGCTCCTTCTTCGCCGCGGCAACGAGATCTTTGAGGCTCGAGACCGGCGCTTCAGGACTTGCCGCAACCACATAAGGCACCGACGCCAGCAGCGAGACCGGCGTGAAGCTCTTGAACGGATCGAAGTTAATCGCGGAATTCACATGCGGCAGAATGGTGAGCTGACCCGCAGGGGCCAGTGACAGGGCGTAGCCATCCGGCTCGGCCTTGGCGACGAAATCCGCGGCAATTGCCGTGCCCGCGCCAGCCTTGTTCTCCACCACGATGGACTGGCCCAGCGCTTCGCTGAGCTTGTCGCTGTAGATTCGGGCGATGGTGTCCGCCGCGCCGCCCGCGGGAAACGGCACGATCAGCTTGATCGAACGGCTCGGCCAGGTGTCGGCAAAGGCTCCCGTGCCGGCACTGACAAGCAAGCTGGACGCAGCCGCGGCTGCTACAAGAAAGCGATGAAATCCAGAAGAGCGCATGACGATTTTCCCTGACATTCGATCAGGTTTCGCCGTGCGTCACACCTTATCGCCGCATGATCGCGGCGGAGGTCGCGCTGATGACCTGATCGGCTGCGCGGCCGCGCCAATGAGCGGAGCGCATCGATGAAGGCTTAAAGATCGTCTCTGGACGCTTGTTCAGCAATGAAATGCTATTGCGAAATGAGATCGCGCGCTGGTGAATCCGTCTCGCGCCAAAACAGCAATGAGAAGATAATTTTTTAGCCGGAAAACCGCCGCTACAGCCACGGCGCGACGTGATCCATCGCAATCAGGGCTTCAGCATCGATGCGAGGACGCACCACCGCATACTGATCGCCGTTGACCAGCACTTCGGGCACCAGCGCGCGGGTGTTGTAGCTGCTCGACTGCACGGCGCCGTAAGCACCGGCGGTCATAATGGCGAGCAGATCGCCTTCCTTCGGCTCGGGCAGATTGCGGCCGAGCGCAAGATAGTCACCGGTCTCGCAAACCGGCCCCACCACATCCGCCACCAGCACCGGCGCGTCAGGCGCAGCGGCACGCACCGGCATGATCTGGTGATAAGCCTCATAGAGCGTCGGCCTGATCAAGTCGTTCATCGCGGCATCGATGATGACGAAATTGCGCGCGTCGCCGTGCTTCACATAGATCACACGCGACACCAGGATGCCGGCGTTGCCGACGATCATGCGTCCCGGTTCGAACATCAGCGTGCAACCGAGATTGTGGGTCACGCGCTTGACCATCGCGGCATAGGCGACGGGCTCCGGCGGCGCGGCACGGTCCTCGTAATAGGGCACGCCAAGACCGCCACCGAAATCGACATGCGAAATCGTGTGGCCGTCACCGCGCAGCACGGTGACGAACTCGGAGAGCAGACGGAACGCCGCCTCCATCGGACCAAGATCGGTAATCTGGCTGCCGATATGCATATCGACGCCAGTGACCGCGATGCCCGGCAGCTTCGCGGCGCGCGCATAGACCTCTCTCGCGCGCGCAATCGGAATGCCGAACTTGTTTTCCGACTTGCCGGTGGAAATCTTCGCGTGCGTGCCGGAATCGACGTCCGGATTGACACGGATCGAGATGCGCGCGGTACGCCCCATGCCGGACGCGATCCGCGACAGCGCCTCAAGCTCCGGCTCGGATTCGACATTGATGCAATGAATATCCTCGGCCAGCGCCTGCCGTAGCTCGGCCTCAGTCTTGCCGACGCCCGAGAACACGATCTTCGAGGGCGGAATGCCGGCGGCCCGGGCACGCTTGAGTTCGCCGCCAGACACCACATCGGCGCCGGCACCGAGCTTCGCCAGCGTGCGCAGCACCGACTGGTTGGAGTTCGCCTTCATCGCGTAACAGACCAGATGCGGCGTATCGGCAAACGCATCGGAAAACACGCGGTAGTGACGTTCGAGCGTCGCGGTCGAATAGCAATAGAAGGGCGTCCCGACATCATCCGCAATGCGGGCCAAGCTCACGTCTTCGGCGTGCAACACGCCGTTGCGATACTGGAAGTGATTCATCTAGCGATCCGGTTCTGACATTCGTATCACAATCTTCCGCAGGCACCCTTTACGAATGTCAGAACCAAAGGATCGCTAGGATTATTATTTACCAGTGTTCTTTCGTATCCGACGTTCGTACGGAAAGCGCTGCAGATTGCAGCGAACGTCGGATACGGGACACTGGCTCAGTCCAGAATAGCGTCGAGCGGAATGCGCTTTTTCTCGCCGCGCGGCGCCATCGGCGCATTGGCGCTGCCCGGCGGCCGGTAAACGTCGTTCTGGATGTTCGCTGCGGAGTTCGGATTTGCCGTGGCGAAATCCGATTGTGGCGCGCCCTTCTGATCCGCCGACGCACCGGGGGGAAGGTCGAGACCCGCCTTGCGGCCGCATCCGGCCAACGCACACGACGCGACGATCAGCCCGATGGCCGTCAGCTTCGAGAAAGAGCGATTCGAACGAGCAGTCACGTATTGGTCCCCGAAATTGCGCGACACCATACAAAGAAGGTGCCGCTCTGGCGAGGGCCGGATAAGAGGAAAATTTCCGGGGTCAGCCCGAATTTTGCTCTTTTTCCAGCCGCTTGAGCCATTCCTTGGCCTGGGCACGGACATTGGCCGGGGCAGTGCCGCCATAGCTGGTGCGGCTTTCCACAGACGCCTGCACTGACAATACGTCGAACACGCCTTCGGTGATTTTCGGCTCGACGGCCTGCATGTCGCCAAGCGGTACTTTATGCAGGGCGAGCCCCTGCTCCGCCGCCTTTGCCACGATCCGGCCGGTGACGTGATGTGCGTCACGGAACGGCATCTTGAGCGTACGCACCAGCCAGTCGGCAAGATCGGTCGCGGTCGCGTAGCCCTCGCCTGCCGCCACCTTCATGCGCGCCTCTTCCGGCACCAGATCCAGCGTCATGCCGGTCATGGCGCGGATCGCCAGCGAAAGCGCGGCGAAGGCTTCCATCGCGCCTTCCTTGTCTTCCTGCATGTCCTTTTGATAGGCGAGCGGAAGCCCCTTCATCACGATCAGCAGCGCATTCAGCGAACCGATCACGCGGCCGGTCTTGGCGCGCACCAGTTCGGCGGCATCAGGATTGCGCTTTTGCGGCATGATCGACGAGCCGGTGGTGAACTTGTCCGACAGCCGCACCAGCCCCACCAGCGGCGAGGTCCAGATCACAATCTCTTCTGCGAAGCGCGACAGATGCACGGCGGTGATCGCCGATGCCGAGAGTGTCTCGAGCACGAAGTCACGATCGGACACCGCATCCAGCGAGTTCGCCATCGGACGTTCAAAGCCTAGCGTGCGCGCGGTCGCGTGCCGGTCGATCGGAAACGACGTTCCCGCCAGCGCGGCAGCACCGAGCGGGCTCTCATTAAGCCGCTTGCGCGCATCGGCGAAGCGGCCACGGTCCCGCGCGGCCATTTCCGTATACGCGAGCAAGTGGTGACCGAATGTCACAGGCTGCGCGGTCTGCAAATGGGTGAAGCCCGGCATCACCGTATCGGCATGTTCGATGGCGCGGTCCACCAGGGCACGTTGGAACGCGGCCAGCGCGCGGTCGATGTCATCGATCACGTCGCGCACATAAAGACGGAAATCGGTCGCGACCTGATCGTTGCGCGAACGCGCGGTGTGCAGGCGGCCTGCGGCAGGTCCGATCAGTTCGCCGAGGCGGCTCTCCACATTCATATGGATGTCTTCAAGCGCACGCTTGAACGAGAACGAACCCTTGCCGATCTCTGACAAAATCGTGTCTAGACCGCTCGTGATGTTTTTTGCATCGTTGGCGGTGATAATGCCCTGAGCCGCGAGCATCGCGGCGTGAGCCTTGGACGCAGCGATATCCTGGGCGTAAAGGTGCTGATCGACGTCGATCGAGACGTTGATCTCCTCCATGATCGCATCGGGACTTTCCCCGAAGCGGCCGCCCCACATCTTGTTGCTCATTGTCCGCCACTCACAGTCTGGTACTCACGCGTTCCTGCTCAGAAATCCAACCGCCCACCGAAAACCTTCCGTCAAATTGCCATAACCGTTACGGAAATGGCGTTTTGACGACGTCAACCGAGACAAGACCATGCCTGAGACCGATCCTGTGACTTCCGGCTCGCCCCGCACGAATGCGTTTCGCATTCGGATAGCCGCCATTTCCGCCGTTCTGGCGGCGGTGGCCGTGCTGGGTGGGGTATACGGGATCGGCGGGTTCATGCGCAATGCACAGGCGCAGGCTCAGTGCGCGCCGGCCGTCGATCTGGCCAGGAAAATCTCACCTTTGGTCAAGGGCGAGGTCGCCGCATTAACCATGGCGACCGCGCCGCTTCAGATCCCCGATCTGGCATTTCAGGATTCCGAGGGGAAAACCAGAAAGCTCTCCGAGTGGAAAGGCCGCACGGTCCTCGTCAATCTGTGGGCCACATGGTGCGTGCCTTGCCGCAAGGAAATGCCCGCGCTCGACAAGCTGCAACAGACGCTGGGGGGCAAGGATTTCGAGGTCGTGGCGATCAATATCGACACCCGCGATCCCGAAAAGCCGAAGACCTTCCTGAAGGAAGCAGGGCTCACGACCCTCGCCTATTTCCATGACCAGAAGGCCAAGGTCTTTCAGGATCTGAAGAGCGCAGGCCGGGCGCTGGGCATGCCGACCTCGGTGCTGGTCGATGGCGCGGGCTGCGAGATCGGGACCATCGCAGGGCCTGCGGAATGGGCCAGCGAAGACGCCATCAAGCTGATCAAGGCCGCCACCGCGAAATAACGCCGCAGTTCCATTTGAGAGCGCCCTCTTGACGCGACCGATCGCGCCTCTATACTTAACTAAATGGTTTACTATTCATCTGACCACCTGAATCGCGTGTTTGCCGCCGTAGCTGACCCGACACGGCGGGCCCTGCTAGCCGAGCTTGAGGGACGCGGCGACATCACAATCAGCGAACTCGCAAAGCCGTTCGCAATGTCGCTGCCCGCCGTCATGAAACATCTCGATGTGCTGTCAGACGCCGGGCTGATCACAAAGACCAAGACAGGCCGCACGGTGACGTGCCGCCTCACCGCGGCGCCGATGGAGCAGGCAATGGAATGGCTCAGCCGCTACCAGCGCTTCTGGACCGCGCAACTCGATCGTCTCGCCGCTTTTGTGGAGAAGGACTTATGCTCACCCAGCCCAGCCTCACCCTCGCCCGACGGCTCAAAGCCCCTGCATCCAAAGTCTTCGAAGCGTGGACGGACCCCGCCAAAATCGTCCAGTGGTTCGGACCCGGACACACCATAGGCGACAGCGTGCGCGCCGATATGGATGTGCGTGTCGGCGGCCACTTCCAGATCAATTTCAGTACCGACGACGGCCAATCGCATCAGGTCGGCGGCAAGTATCTCGAAGTCACGCCACCACAGCGCCTTGTATTTAGTTGGGCGTGGCACTCGACACCGGAGCGGGTGTCGCAGGTGACCGTGGTGCTGCGCGAAGAAGGCGACGTGACGTTGCTCACCCTTACCCACGACAAGTTCTTCGACGAAGCGGCGCGCGACGGCCACAAGCGCGGCTGGACCGGAACCCTCGACAAGCTCGAGAAGTTCTTCACCTGAGATCAACAACGCCGTTAGCGCTGACCGCAGGCGGCAAATCATCAAACCACCAAAGGGAGTTCCGGGTATGGAATATGTCGATGGATTCGTTCTGCCGGTGCCGAAGAAAAACCTGAAAGCCTATACCAAGCTGGCGAAGCTGGCCTGCAAGGTCTGGCTTGAACACGGCGCGCTCGACTATCGCGAATGTGTCGCTGAAGACGTCAAGCCCGGCAAGCTGACCTCGTTTCCGCAGAGCGTGAAACTGAAGACCGGCGAAACCGTGGTGTTTTCCTGGATCACCTACAAATCGCGCAAACATCGCGACAGGGTCATGGAAAAGGTGATGAAGGACCCGCGCCTTGCCGCGATGATGGACACGAAGAGCATGCCGTTCGACACCAAACGCATGTTCTTCGGCGGCTTCGACACCATCGTCACCGCGTAGACCGCAGTCGCACCTCTGAAACGGCCAGACATTCGCGCACGCAGCGCGGCGGCATCGCCGCGCCCTGGCAAAATCAACCCAACGAGGAAAAACTCAATGACATCGATCACGCCTTTCCTCTGGTTCGATAACAACGTCCCCGAGGCTGTCGCCTTTTACAAATCCGTGTTTCCTAATGCGAAGGTTGAAACCGTGAACGATTTCATGGCGACCTTCGAACTTGAAGGACAGAAGTTCAACGCTCTCAACGGTGGTCCGCAATTCAGGTTCAACGAAGCGGTTTCCTTCTTCATCAGTGTCGAAACCCAGGAAGAGGTGGACTACTTCTGGAGCAAACTGACCGCCGACGGTGGCGCGGAATCGAGATGCGGATGGCTGAAGGACAAATTCGGCCTGTCGTGGCAGGTCGTTCCTGCCGCTCTCGGCGCGATGATGAAAAGCGGCACGCCCGCGCAGTCGCAGGGAGTGATGGAAGCCATGATGAAGATGGCCAAGCTCGACATCGCCACCCTGAAACAGGCCTATGACAAGGCCGCCTGACGCCGCCCGCGCCTGTGAGCTATCCCGCCGGAACGGCTTTCACGCCTTTCCGGCACAACCTGCGGCCAATCTTTACAGCCGCGTGTTTGATGCCGCATGGCGGCAGGTGGCAACCAGCATGGTGCAAGGGAGAGACGCCATGATGGCGCACGGACACTTCTACTGGAATGAACTGGTGACGCCGGACGCCGAACGCGCCATGCAGTTTTATAAAAGGACCATCGGCTGGACGTTCAGGCCGACACCGATGGAAGACGGCGCAACCTACTGGGTCGCCTATGCCGACGGCGAAATGGCCGCTGGAATTTTTCCGACCAATCGCCCCGATTTCGAGGGCGTGCCCGAAGGCTGGATGTCCTATCTGGCGGTGGATGATGTCGACGCGCGGGTGAAGACAGCCGTGGCGGCAGGCGCGCAACTGATGCGGCCGATTTTCGATGTGCCGAATGTGGGACGTATCGCGATCCTGACCGAACCCGGCGGCGCCGGTATCGGATGGATTACCCCGGTAGACGATTAAACCGAAATATCGAGATTGCCGCCGACGCCCGGCGGGTTGTTGGCGGCGGGCTGGAGCAACTGCAGCACCGATTTTTCCGAATCGATGTTCTGCTTCATCACGCTGGTGGCGATCTGCTGCTGCGTATTGGCAGCCTGCATGGCCATCATGCTGCTGACGATGCTCATCACGTCCATGGAAACGCACTCTCCCGGCTCAACGGCGCGAACCTAGACGGAGAGGGTTAACAAAGTCTGGCCGATGGATTTTCGCTGCGTCAGCGCGTCGGGACCGGCTTGTCGCCCCGGTAGTCGTAGAAGCCGCGCTGCGACTTGCGGCCCAGCCAGCCCGCTTCAACGTATTTCACCAGCAACGGACACGGGCGGTATTTCGAATCCGCCAGCCCTTCATGCAGCACCTGCATGATCGACAGACAGGTATCGAGGCCAATGAAATCCGCGAGTTCCAGCGGGCCCATGGGATGATGCGCGCCGAGCTTCATCGCGGCATCGATCGCCTCGACGTTTCCGACGCCTTCATACAGCGTGTAGATCGCCTCGTTGATCATCGGCAGCAGGATGCGGTTGACGATGAAGGCCGGGAAATCTTCCGAGACGGCGATCTGCTTGCCCATCGCGGTGACAAACTCGCGCGCGGCGTCGAAGGTCGCATCGTCCGTGGCTATGCCGCGGATCAATTCGACCAGTTCCATCACCGGCACCGGATTCATAAAGTGAATGCCGATGAACTTCTCGGGACGGTCGGTGGAGGCCGCAAGGCGGGTGATCGAAATCGACGAGGTGTTCGACGCGATGATGGCATCCGGACGAAGAACCGCGCAGAGATCATGGAAGATCTTGCGCTTGACGTCTTCCTTCTCGACCGCGGTTTCGATCACCAGATCGCAACCGGCGAAGCCATCGAAATTGTCAGCCGAGGAGATTCGGGCGATCGCCTGCCTGTGCGCGTCCTCGGTGATTGTCTTCTTGGCAACCTGACGCGTCAGGTTGCCGTTGATGGTGGCCATCGCGGACTTCACGCGATCGGCGGACACATCGTAGAGCACGACATTAAAACCAGCGAGCGCGGCAACATGCGCGATGCCGTTGCCCATTTGCCCTGACCCAATCACGCCAACCGTCTTGATCGCTGCCATTCGCTTTCGGTCTCTGTGCCCTGCGCCCCCGCAGGATACGGCCACCATGCCGCACTCTTTCACATCAAGTCAAACACCGGCCTGCAATCCGGAATTCCCGCAGGCCGGCGCATGGAGAAAGGTCCGGGAGCAAAGCGCCCGGACCTTCGATCTTAAACCGCCGCGGTCAGTTCCGGGACGGCCTGGTAAAGGTCGGCAACCAGGCCGTAGTCCGCGACCTGGAAGATCGGCGCGTCTTCGTCCTTGTTGATCGCGACGATCACCTTGGAGTCCTTCATGCCGGCCAGATGCTGGATCGCACCGGAAATGCCGATCGCGATATACAGTTCAGGCGCAACCACCTTGCCGGTCTGGCCGACCTGCCAGTCGTTCGGGGCGTAGCCCGCATCCACCGCGGCGCGCGAGGCGCCGACACCGGCGCCCAGCTTGTCCGCCAGCGGCTCGATATACTTGGTGAAGTTCTCGCGGCTCTGCATCGCGCGTCCGCCGGAGACAATGATCTTCGCCGAAGTCAGTTCCGGACGATCGCTCTTGGCGACTTCCTCGCCGACAAAGCTCGACAGCGCCGGATCGGCTGCAGCCGCCGCGTTGTCGACCGACGCGCTGCCGCCATCGCCGGTCGCACCGAAGGTCGAGGTGCGGACGGTGATGACTTTCTTGGCGTCCTTGGACTTCACGGTCTGGATCGCGTTGCCGGCATAGATCGGCCGCTCGAACGTATCGGGCGACACCACCTTGATGATCTCGGAGATCTGCGCCACGTCGAGCTGCGCCGCAACGCGCGGGAGCGTGTTCTTGTAGCGGGTGGTCGCCGGCGCAACGATCGCGTCGTAGGGACCGGCCAGCGAGACGATCAGCGCGGCCAGCGGCTCGGCCAGATCGTGCGCGTAGGCAGCGTTGTCGGCCAGCAGGACCTTGCGAACGCCCTTGAGCTTGGCGGCGGCTTCCGCCGCGCCCTTGGCGCCTTCGCCCGCAACCAGCACATCAACCTCACCGCCGAGCGCGGCGGCGGCGGTCAGCGCCTTGTTGGTAGCGTCCTTGATCGATGCATTATCGTGTTCAGCAATCAGCAACGTGGCCATCAGAGCGCCCCCGCTTCCTTGAGTTTCGACACCAGCTCAGCGACGTCCTTGACCTTGACGCCCGCCTTGCGGCCCGGAGGCTCGGTTGTCTTGAGAACTTCGAGACGCGGCGACAGATCGATACCGAAACTGTCGGCAGCCTTCTCGTCGATCGGCTTCTTCTTCGCCTTCATGATGTTGGGCAAGCTCGCGTAGCGCGGCTCGTTGAGACGCAGATCGGTGGTGACAATCGCCGGGCCCTTGACCTTGACCGTCTGCAGACCGCCATCGACTTCGCGCGTAACCTTGAAGTCCGATCCATCGACTTCGAGCTTGGAGGCGAACGTCGCCTGCGCCCAGCCGAGCAATGCAGCCAGCATCTGGCCGGTCTGGTTGCTGTCGTCGTCGATCGCCTGCTTGCCGAGAATGATCAGGCCGGGCTTCTCGTCCTCGGCGACCTTCTTCAGAATCTTGGCGACGCCGAGCGGCTCAACACTGGCATCGGTCTTCACCAGGATGCCGCGATCAGCGCCCATGGCGAGACCGGTGCGGATCGTTTCCGACGCCTGCGCAGGTCCGATCGACACCACCACAACCTCGGTCGCCTTGCCTGCCTCTTTCAGGCGCAGGGCTTCCTCGACAGCGATTTCGTCGAACGGATTCATCGACATCTTGACGTTGGCGAGTTCGACACCCGACCCGTCGCTCTTGACGCGAATTTTGACGTTGTAGTCAACGACGCGCTTAACCGGCACCAGAACCTTCATCGGTTCCCTTTCGTCCTGAAATGGGTTGATCACATCCACTTTAAAGCGGTTGGCGGCGGAACCTAATAGTCCCGCCAATCCGGGTCAACGCGCGAAAAATGGAAAACGAGGAAGGTATACCTAATATCACCGCTCAGCGGTTCTGGCCGGGCACCCAGAGAACATCCCGCGCGCCGTTGTCATTGACCGACCGGCCGGCCACGAAAAGAAAGTCCGACAACCGGTTGAGATACTGAATGGCGGCATCGCTCACCGGCTCATCGGGCTGGGACGCCAGTTCCACCACCATGCGCTCGGCCCGGCGGCAAACGGTCCGCGCCAGATGCAAATGCGCCGCCGCCGGTGTTCCGCCAGGCAAAATAAACGAGGTGAGCGGCGCGAGGTGGGCATTGAGCGCGTCGATATCCTGCTCGAGGCGTTCGACCTGGGTTCCGAGCACGCGCAGCCGCTCGGCCTTCCCCTCCCGCTGCGGCACGGCAAGATCCGCGCCGAGATCGAACAGGTCATTCTGCACCCGCCCGAGCATGGCATCGATCACGGGTGTCTGCGCGAGATGGAGACGCGCCACACCGATCACGGCATTGGTTTCGTCGACAGTTCCATAAGCGCTGACGCGCAGATCGTATTTCGGGCGGCGCTCACCGCTGCCCAGCGCCGTGGTGCCGTCATCGCCGGTGCGCGTGTAAATCCGGTTGAGAATGACCATCGCGTTGATCCGTTGTCGCGGTTGGAGTCCCGTCAGCCTTCGTCAATCAGCTCCTGCCGAGCGCCCAGACCGCGAGCATGGCAATCACGACCGCAATGAACTGAAACAGCACGCGCAAGCGCATCAGCTTCTGCGAGGTATTCGGCGAACCGCCCCGCATCATGTTGAACAGGCCGAGCATCAGCACGATGGTGACCGCGGCCAATGCGATAGGAAGGGCGATACTCGAAAGGAACGATGTCATGGGGGGTACATAACACCACCGGCGGCCTCACACCACCCGCGGAAAATGCTGGAGAGAACCTTTTGGCATCTGAACCGTACATGACTTTAAGAGACCGGCACGGTACACAGACAGATGTGACCAATCAGGGTGCAACGTGAGGCTGATCCGGGACGCCTTCAATATCGCGCTCGATGCGTTCTATACGTTCCTGGCCGATGACGGCTGGGCGATTGCCAGTCACATTGCGCTGTCCGCGCTGATGGCACTGTTCCCCTTCCTGATCGTCATCACCTCGCTGGCGGGTTTCTTCGGCTCGAAGGATCTTGCCGACCGGGCTGCTGAAATGATTCTGGAAACTTGGCCATCGCAGGTGGCCGACGCGTTGTCCGGTGAAGTTCACAACGTGCTGACCCAGTCGCACAGCGGCGTGCTCACTATCGGCGTCGTGCTCGCGCTGTATTTCGCATCGAACGGCGTGGAGAGCCTGCGTGTCGGGCTGAACCGCGCCTATGGCGTGATCGAGCAGCGGCGCTGGTACTGGCTGCGGCTGGAGTCGATCGGCTACACCATGGTCGCCGCCGTGACGTCACTGGCGATGGCGTTCCTGATCGTGCTCGGCCCCCTGCTCATTGAGGCCGCGCGGCGACATATCCCGCTGCGGATCGAGTCGAACGAAGACATGCTGACAATCCTGCGTTTCGGCCTGACCATCGCCGCGCTGATCGTGGCGCTGGTGATCCTGCACAAATGGCTGCCCGCCGGAACGCGCCGCATGCGCGAGATCATGCCGGGCATTGTCATCACCATGGTGGGATCGCTCGTGTCCGGCGTGGTGTTCGGACAGTATCTCGCGCGCTTCGCCAGCAACTATGTCACGACCTATGCGGGGCTTGCCTCGGTGATGATCGCGCTGGTGTTCCTGTATTTCATCGCCGCGATTTTCGTCTACGGCGGCGAATTGAACGCATCGATCGCCAAGTGGCAGAAAACTAACGCTTCACCGAGCGAAGAAGCGCCGTCGCCAGCGCGCGCGGGCTGACCGGCTTGGTGAGAAAACCGTCAGCGCCGGCGGCACGCGATGGCTCTTCATCTTCCGCACGGCCCGAGACGCCGATGATCGCGATCCGCGCGCGCGGACCTTCCAGCGCGCGGATACGGCGGATCGCCTCGATGCCGTCGATCCCCGGCAGCACCATATCCATCAGCACCGCGTCGAAGCTGCCCTGCGCAATCCGCTCGGGGGCGGCTTCGCCGCGCCCGATGAATTCAGCCTGATGTCCGAGTTCGGTGAGGATTGCGTTGAGCACGACCCTGCCGAACGGATTGTCCTCGATGCTCAGGATACGAAGCCCCTGCGGCGCGGACACCGGAACATTCACGCCCGGCGGAGGCTTCAGCCCGTCCGCCGACTTCAGCGCCACCGTCAGCACAAATGTCATGCCGCCGCCGTCGCGCTGGGTTGCGCTGATGTCGCCGCCCATGGCGCGGGCAAGTTGCTTGACCGACGAAAGTCCCAGACCCGCGCCGCCAAAGCGGGACGCGATGCTGACATTGGCTTGCGAGAACGGCTTGAACAGCCGCCTGATCTCCGCAAGCGAAAGACCGATGCCGCTGTCGGACACAGCAAAGACCACGCGAAGCCGATCGCCCGCTCCGGCTTTCACGGATACGTCCAGCCCGACATTGCCCTGCTGGGTAAACTTGACCGCATTGTCGATCAGGTTTTCGAGCGCCGCGCGCAGGCGCACCGGATCACCGATCACGAAGACCGGCAAATCATCCGCGATTGTGACCTGCGATTGCAGACCCTTTGCCGAAGCACGCCCTGCGAGAGAATCTCCCAGCGTCCGCGACAGCGTGCGAAGATCGAAGAAATCCTGACGCACCGCGAGCCCGGTGCTGCCGCTGCGCGCGGCATCGACAAACAGCGTCGCCAGCGCGGCGAGATGCTCGGCACCGACCTTGATCGTGTCGACCCAACGCTTCTCCCGCTCGCCGAGTTCGGAAGTCGCCAGCAATGAACTGATCGCCAGAATGCCGGTCAGCGGCGTGCGGACCTCATGGGCAAACGCCGCCAATGCGGCTTCGACGATCCCGGATTCCGCCTCGACCCTCGGAGCCTGCCGTTTCGCAGGCGGCTTGCGGGGAAGCCTCTTCGCCGGTGTTTTCTTCGGAGCTGTCTTTTTGGAGGACGCCTTTTTCGCGACACGCGACGGACGCGCAGACGCCTTCGCGCCGCGTTTGGCGCGCGTCTTCAGACTACGCTTGACGCGCGATGTCGCCGCCATAATTCCCCCATCTAAGCCCAACATGGCATGCCGGGGGCGCGAGAGTCACGCCATCGTGGGTTTAGCGGCTGGTGATACCAACAAGACGCCGGACCTCATCCGGGGCCATTCCTCCGGCCCGCAGCTCACGCAGCGCCGTCGAACGCGTGGATTTGGACAGCTTCTGTCCGGCCTCGTCCAGCACAAGCGCATGATGACGATAAACCGGCTGCGGAAGCCCCAGCAGTTGCTGCAGCAGACGGTGCACGCCCGTTGCGCGGAACAGATCCTGGCCGCGAACCACATGCGTAATGCCCTGCAGGGCGTCGTCGATCACCACCGAGAGGTGATAACTCGTCGGTGTGTCCTTGCGAGCCAGGATGACGTCGCCCCATTGTTCAGGTTGGGCGGGCACACTCCCGGTTTCACCATCCGGCCCCGCTCCCTCCTCGATCCATGACAGCAGGCCGGCGCGCGCGACAGCCGCGTCCATGTCGAACCGCAGGGCATAGGGCGCTCCCGCACGCAGTCTTTGTGCGCGCTCCGCCTCGGTCAGGTGCTTGCCGGTTCCGGGATAGAGCGGCGCGCCATCGGGATCGCGCGGCCACGGACCGGACTTATCCTTCTCGGCAACCATGCGGGCGATGTCGGCCCGGCTTTCAAACGCCGGATAGATCAGCCCCTCGCGCGTCAGGCGCTCAACAGCCTCCCGATAAAGCGGCAGGTGTTCCGACTGCCGGCGCACCGGCTGTTCCCACGCGATTCCGAGCCAGGCGAGGTCGTCATAAATCGCCTGCTCGTATTCCGGCCTGCAGCGCGTGGTGTCGATGTCCTCGATCCGCAGCAGCATCCGCCCGCCGCTCTGCCGCGCCAAATCGAAATTCAGCAAAGCCGAGCGCGCATGCCCCAAATGGAGAAGTCCATTCGGGCTTGGCGCAAAACGGAAAACGGGTGGCGGCATGGCTCAAACCTGTCCGACGCGTGGTGCAATTGCACTCACGTCCGATTCCATTCATGCTCACAAATCCAATGACAGTCCATCTCGATACGCAAGCCGACCTTGATGACGCCATCCATGCGCTGGTCCGCATCGACCCGCGCCTCGGGCCGGTGCTTGAAACCGCCGGCATGCCGGCGCTGCGGCGGCGCGAACCGGGCTTCTCAGGTCTTGCAGCCATCGTCTGCGGCCAGCAACTCTCCACCAAGGCAGCCGCGGCGATCTGGGGTCGGGTCAGCACGACCTTCGATCCGTTTCATCATGATGCGGTGAAGAAGGCGCGCGCCGATCGGCTCGGGCGTCTTGGCCTCTCGGCGGCAAAAATCAAGTCGCTCAAGTTCATCGCGCGCGAACTGAGCGAGGAGAGGCTCAATCTCGACGTGCTCGCGGAAGAGGACGCCGACGCTGCGCACGCGACGCTGACGCGGCTGCATGGCATCGGTCCGTGGACCGCCGACATCTATCTCCTGTTCTGCCTCGGCCACGGCGATGCATGGCCCGCGGGCGATCTCGCCATTCAGGAAGCGATGCGGATCGGGCTCGGTTTGAAATCGCGTCCGACAGTAAAAGAAATGCAGCCGCTGGCGGAGCCTTGGCGGCCGCTGCGCGGCGCGGCGGCGCATCTGTGGTGGTCTTACTATCACGCCATCAAGAAGCGCGAAGGCGTGATCGCAGGAACCGCAACACCAGCGCCTAAGAAAACCGTGAAGACAAAAAAAGCCGCAAAAGCGAAATCCGTTTCAAACACCAAAGGCGTTTTAAACAAATTCCGCGTCGCAAAATCGTCAGCGAAGACGGCGAAGACTGCGCTACGAAAGACAGCAGCGAAGAAAGCGGGAGCGCGAAAATGACATCCTCCACCCAGTTCGTCGTGGGACGCAACGATCTCGGCACATGCAAACTGGTCGAAGTGCCGTTGCCGGGCGTGATGCAGTTGCCGGAAGACGGCCTGCTGGTGAAGGTCGATCGCTTCGCTTTCACCGCCAACAACATCACCTATGCGATGCTCGGCGACCAGTTGAAATACTGGCACCTGTTTCCCGCGCCGGATGGTTTCGGCAATATTCCGGTCTGGGGCTTCGGGCGCGTGCTCGAATCGCGTCATCCCGACATCGCCAGAGGCGAAGTCATCTTCGGCTACCTGCCGATGGCAACGCATCTGGTGATCGAAGCCGCCGACGTGAAGAAGAGCGGCTTCCGCGATGCCGCCGCGCACCGGCAGGGCGTCTCACCGGTTTACAATGCTTATGCGCGCGTGACCGGCGATCCTGCCTTCGAGGGACGGCAGGGCGATTATCAGGCGCTGCTGAGGCCACTGTTCATGCTGTCGTTCCTGGTGGACGACTTCCTCGCTGACAAGGATTTCTTCGGCGCTGAAAGCGTGATCCTGTCCAGCGCCTCGAGCAAAACCGCATTCGGGCTGGCGTGGCTGCTGCATACCCATCGCAAGCCCGTGCGCGTGATCGGGCTGACCTCGGCAAGCAACAAAGACTTCGTCGCATCGCTCGGCTGCTACGACGAGGTCGTGACCTACGACCAGATCGAATCGATGCCGAAGCAGCCGGTCGCCTTCGTCGACATGGCGGGCAATCCCGAGCTGCGCACCCGGCTGCACAAGCACTTCGGCGAGCAGGTGGTCTACAGCGGACGGGTCGGCCTGACCCATCAGGACGCCGCGCCGGATGATGATTCGCTGCCCGGCGCGAAGCCGACGTGGTTTTTCGCGCCGGACCAGATCCGCAAGCGCGCCAAGGAATGGGGACCGGGTGGAATCGATCAGCGATTCGGCGCGGTCTGGTCGGGTTTCACCGCCGCAATGGGGCCGAAGCTCGACGTGGTGGAAAACCGGGGTTCCGATGCGGTCCAGCAGATTTATCTCGATACGCTGAAAGGCCGCGTAAAACCGGCACAAGCGCACATGCTGTCGATGGCCGACTAAGGCACGGCAGTCACCTGCAGGTGAGCCGAAACGCTCTTCACAATCCCGTCACGCTGCCTGTAGTATGTCATCCCAAGCTGCTTCGCAGCCAATTGGGGTTGGGGCCAGGAGCGTTACTTGAACGCACATGTGTCACAAGGCGGTTGGCCGGTACTCGTACTGAATGCGGACTTCCGGCCGCTGAGTTACTATCCTCTGTCGCTCTGGTCCTGGCAGGATGCTGTCAAGGCCGTGTTCCTCGACCGCGTCAATATCGTCGCCAACTACGACCACGCGGTTCACAGTCCTTCCTTCGAGATGAAGCTGCCGAGCGTTGTTTCGCTCAAGTCGTTCGTGCAGCCAACGACGCATCCCGCGTTCACGCGTTTCAACGTCTTCCTGCGCGATCGGTTCTCCTGCCAATATTGCGGCTCGCCCGAGGACCTGACCTTCGATCACATCATCCCGCGCTCGCGTGGCGGCCAGACCACATGGGAAAACGTCGTCGCGGCCTGCTCGCCGTGTAATCTGCGCAAAGGCAACATGACCATGGCGCAGGCGAAGATGCATCCGCGCCAGACGCCGTTCGCGCCGACGGTCCACCAGCTTCACCGCAATGGCCGGCTGTTCCCGCCGAACTACCTGCACGAAAGCTGGCTCGACTATCTCTACTGGGACACCGAACTCGATCCGTAGGCGTTCGATTTCATACCTTTTCGTAATACGGATAATCGGTGTAACCAGCCTCGGCACCGCCATAGAAGGTCGCGCGGTTGTAGGGCGTGAGCGGTGCCTTCTCCTTCAGGCGAAGCGGCAGATCCGGATTCGAAATGAAGTGACGGCCGAACGCAATCGCATCTGCCTTCCCTGACGCCACAGCATCCTCCGCTGCCTCGCGCGTAAAACCGCCCGCCGTGACCAGAACGCCGGGCCAGAGCGGTCGGAACAATTCCATCGCCGACGGCACGTTCTGATGATTGACGTCCGCGCGCCCTGCGCCACTGCTGCGCGGCTCGATGAAATGCAGATAGGCAAGGCCGCGCTTGCCCAGTTCCTTCACCGCATGACCGTAAAGCGACATCGGATCGGCTTCGCCGGTGTCGTTGGCAACGCCATAAGGCGACAAGCGCACCGCGACACGATCAGGCCCCCACACCCCGATGGCCGCGTCGGTCACTTCCAGCAGCAAGCGCGCGCGATTTTCGATGGAGCCGCCATATTGATCGGTCCGCTGGTTGATACGCGACTGCAGGAACTGTTCGAGCAGGTAGCCGTTGGCACCGTGAATCTCGACGCCGTCGAATCCTGCCTCCAGCGCATTGCGCGCGCCTTCGCGGAAGCTCTCGACGATACCTGCAATCTCGCTGGTCTCGAGCGCGCGCGGCGTCTCATAGGGCACCTGTTTTCCATCCGCCGTCATGGCAGTGAAATTGCCGGAGATCGGCACGGCCGACGGCGCAACCGGCAGCGCACCGCCGGGCTGGAATGACGAATGCGAGACGCGCCCGACATGCCATAGCTGCAGGAAGATGACGCCGCCCTTGGCGTGAACAGCATCGGTGATCTTGCGCCAGCCTGCGATCTGTTCGCGCGAGTAGATACCCGGCGTGCGCGGATTGCCCCGTCCGGTCTGCACCACCGGCGAGGCTTCGGCGATGATCAGCCCGCCTTTGGTGGCACGCTGGGTGTAATATTCGACGTTGAGTTCGTGCGGTGCATTGTCCTGCTGGGCGGCGCGCATCCGGGTTAGCGGAGCCATCACGACACGGTGGCTGAGTTCGTACGGCCCGACCTTGAGCGGCGAGAACAGGGAAACAGACATTGCGCAAAGCCTCCGGCGGCGTCAGGATTTTGAGGCGTCACCAGACCATGCTCGCTTCCCTATTTGAAGGGAAACCGCATGCATGGCTGATCCACGCAGGTGTTCATCGCAGCAGCAATGTCACGGCGACTGGGACCAGCAGCGACGTGACCAGCGCATTCAGGCCCATCGCAATACCCGCAAATACCCCGGCGACTTCGTCAACCTGAAACGCCCGCGCCGTGCCGATGCCGTGCGACGCAAGCCCAACGGCAAAACCCCGCGCGCGGAAATCCGTGATCCCCAGCCGGTTCATTGTCGGGGTCACAACGATCGCTCCCATCACGCCGGTGAGAACCGTTGAAATCACGGTGATTGCCGGATTGGCGCCCAGCGTTTCGCTGATGCCCATGGCGACACCGGCGGTGACGGATTTCGGCGCCAGCGCCAGCACGATCTCACGTGGCAGACCGGCGGCCTCGGCGAACAGCATCACCGACACGATCGCGGTGGCGGAACCGACCAGCAGCGCCGCCAGCATCGGCAGGATCGCCGCCGCGACGCGCTCGCGGTTCTCGTAAAGCGGGACGGCCAGCGCCACTGTCGCCGGACCCAGCAGGAAGTGCACAAACTGCGCGCCGCTGAAATAGGTCGTGTAGCTGGTGCCGGTGAGATAAAGAAAAATGCCGATCACCCAGATCGAATGCAGCACCGGGTTCATCAACGGATTGCGGTGCGTCGCCAGCGACAGGGCATCCGCGACCGCATAGACCGCAAGCGTGACCGACAGCCACAAGAGCGGCGTCTGGGACAGATAAACCCACAGTGAAAATGGATTGTCCGTCATGACGACTGACGCCTTCGCGCCAGAAGACGATTGATGACGAGAAACGTCCCTGCAGTCACCAGCAGCGTCACCACCACCGATGCTGCGAGCACGAACGCGATGGCGACACCGCGCTGCGCCAAGAGATCGAGATTCTGCACCACGCCGACACCCGCCGGCACGAACAGCAGCGACAGATGCGCCAGCATACCTTTTGCCGTGCCTTCCACGGCATTGTCGCGGAGCGGTCCGCGCGCCAGTCCGGCATATCGATCGCGCAGAATCAGAAGCGCGAACAAAAGCGCCATGCCGATCACCGGCCCCGGCAGCGGCAGGTGCAATCCGCGGACCAGCACCTCGCCGATCAACTGACAGACCAGAATGACACTCAGGCTGGCGATCATGCGCGGCTCCGGGACGATTCAGGCCATATATCACGCGCGGCTTCGCGCACCTGTCAATCGCACTGCGTGCAGGGCGTCATTGCTGCGAACGGCGATACAGGTCTGCGATGTTTTTCCAGATCGCATCCTTAAGCTCGTTCGCCGCAGGGCCTGACAGGATAACCGGCGGACTGTCGCGCCTGGCGCAGCCTTCCACCAGCCGCAGCATCCAGACCTCGCCATCGGTGTAGTAAAGATCGCCCTCGCCGTTCTGCCCGCGCAGCGTCGGGCCGACACCGGCAACGGTGTAGCGTGCCTCGATCATCCCTGCTGCCTGCAGATCCGTCTCGATCAGTTGCCGGTCGGCATCGACATCCGGCGCGATGTGGTGCGTCACCGCGCCGGTGTAGTGGCTGAACCCGACGCCGCGATCGAATGTCGCCGCGCCGAGCCAGACCGGACGCTTCTCCTCGCCATCCTTCAGAACCATCCAGAGACGGACGTGATGCCTCTGGTCGGCACTCTTGCCGACAGGTTTTTCAAAAGCGAACTCTTCGCGGCGGCCGTCGTAATACAGCGGACTGACCGGCGCGCTTGGATAAGGCCGGTCCAGCAGCACGCTGCCTGAAATTTCCAGCGACGAGCGGAGTGTAATCGGATCGGCCGGAGTCCATCCCGCCTCGCGCATGGCGCAAAGCACATCGCCGGACGATCCGACCAGCCCGACATTGATCGGATCGGCGGGAATGCCCTGCGCGGTGACCGTCACCATGGGCAGGCCGTCGAGCTTTTTCTGATGTTCGTAGTGCCGCCAGAACGACGGCAGCAGCAGATAGGCGATGACGCCGTAGACAGCGAGAACGGACACGAGTGCAACAAGCGCCCGCCTCATGGCGCGGGACGGTGGCCGTCGTGCCGGATCAGCCGGACTCACGCCCGGCTGCCCCGGCGCGGCATCAATGTCAGCCCTTCAGCCGCTTGGTGCATTCGCTGTAATAACCGCCACCCTTCTGAATCCACTTCAACCCGCCATTGGCGTTGGCCGCCTTGTTGGCGTTGTATTGATCGACGCAGGTGTGCATGCGGGCCTTGCCGGCCGTCTCGCTGGAATACTTCGGCGAGATCGCGGTCGGATAGATGGCGGCACCTGCCGCAGCAGGAGCGGCAGCCGGCTTCGGCGCTTCGGCAGCCTTCGGAGCTTCCTTCGGTGCGGCTGCGGCCTTTGGCGCTTCTTTTGGAGCGGTCGCCGCTGCAGGCGTCGCATCGGCGCCGCACTGGGCCTTGCGGAAGTCGTTCCACTTCTGATCGCCCAGCGTGCCGGCGGTCTTCGCGGCCTGATACTTTGCGCTGCATTCCTGAGCGGTCAGGGCTTGCGCAGGCATTGCAACGAATGTGGCTGCGCCAGCCAGCAGCGTCGCACAAAACAGATTGGCTCGGATTGTCATCGAACTCTCCTGAAAAGGGATATCGAACGCCGCACATCCTAGCTCACGGCGTTCTGCATTCAACGCGCCGCTGCTTTTGCCGATCAAAAAATAATGAGCGGCGCGCGCTGCGCCGTTCACCGGCGGTTCATCCTCACAGGCAAAGGCTCGCGTCCTCCGCAACATGAGGTTCAGCCCATGACGACCTTCACTTCACGCCTTCTGATGGCCGCCGCCGCTTCCCTGATGCTGGCAGGCTCGGCATTCGCACAAACGACAGCCCCCGCGACACCGGCAACGCCGAGCACCAAGACCGCGCCTGCCAAAGCGGAAACGCCGAAGGCAGCCAAACCCGAACGCACCGCAGCCTCCCTCGAATGTTCGAAACAGGCCGACGCCAAGGGCCTGCATGGCAAGGAGCGCAAGAAGTTCCGCTCCGAGTGCAAGAAGAGCGGCGGCAAGGCGAACTGATCCGCTGATGACAGACAGGCCGGCGCCTCCGGCCTGTCTGTCATCGCACCGTGCATGGACGATGCGCGAGCCATGCTCCCGCATCGTTTGCGACGTGTGGCGGGATTTGTGATAACGGCGATGCCGTTCCTCGAATCCAGCCGCAATGACGCCCGTCCTTCAGAAGCTGTCACACGCTTTTCGCCAGATCACCTCGCGCGACATCCTGCATACGTTTGAAACGCTGCTGATCGGCCTTGCCGGCGGCGCATTTTTCCAATGGCTGCAACTGCCCGGCGGCCTGATATCCGGCGCGATGATTGCCGTCGGCGCAGCCGCAATCGCGGGCCGGCCGATGGGCCTGCCGCCGCTGATGGCCCATATCGTTCTGATGACGCTCGGCCTGTCGCTCGGCTCGATGGTCTCGCCGCAAATGCTGACCAACATGGCGTCCTATCCGCTCAGCATCGCGATCCTTGCCGCATCCACCTTCTGCGCCACCATGGGCAGCAGTTACTACCTGCAGCGCATCCATCACTGGGACCGGACCTCCGCATTACTCGCCGGCAGCCCCGGCGCACTGTCGCAGATCATCATGCTTGCCAACGAGCGGCGCGCCGATGTCGCGGGCATCGCGGTGGTGCAGACCATGCGGGTGATCATCCTGACGGCGGCGCTGCCGCTGATCCTTGCCGCATCGGGACTGGCGCAGCATGCCGGTTCGTCTGTCCATGCCGCTCCCGCGACGCCGCTGGCATTGGCCATTCTTGTCGCCGGATGTGTCGCAACCGCGCTGCTGCTGCGTGTGCTGAAATTTCCCGCAAGCTGGATGTTCGGCGCCATGCTCGGCTCCAGCATCCTGCACGGCACAGGCATGATCGAGGGCGGCCTGCCAACCTGGGCCTATGCTACCGCGCTGATCGGAATCGGATCGCTGATCGGCACGCGCTTTGCGCGAATCTCGGCACGTACCCTTCTCAGCCATATGACGGCTGCGATCGGGTCGTTCAGTGTCGCCATTGTCATTTCAGCGATCTTTGTTGCGCTCGTCACGATGACGACCTCTGCGCGGTTCGGCGACATCGTGGTCGCCTTCTCGCCGGGAGCGATGGACGCCATGCTGGCGCTGGCGCTCACGCTGCATATCGACCCGATCTTCGTCGGCGCGCACCATCTGTCGCGCTTCATCTTCGTCTCGATTGCAACGCCAGGCATTGTCCATCTGTTCGGACAACCGCAGGTCGATGCGGATGACTAAGCCTGCCGCGCCTTCGCGATGCCCCAGGCCGCCACAGCCGCAAGCCCCAGCGAGATCAGCACGTTGTAGCCGGCCAGCGACATTCCGAGAAATCGCCACTGCACTTCATCGCAGCGGATCACCTTCACCTTGTTGAGGCTATCGAGCAGATTTCCGGTGTTGCCGAAATCGACAATCGGACCGCTGCAGTCGGTCGGCCCCTGCCAGAGCCCCCATTCCACGCCGGCATGATAGGCACCGAGGCCCGCATTGGCGAGCAGCGCCAGCGCGAGGATAACAAGGCCCCCGACGAGCAAGCCTCGCGATGCCCCGCGCGAGGCGGCGAACGCGATCAGCGCCGCCAGCGGAATGGCAAGGTAATAGGCATAGCGCTGCTCGAGGCACAGCGGACAGGGCCTGATGTCGAGTACCAGCTGGAAGAACCACGCCCCTGCAATGGTCAGCGCGGCCACAGCGGCGATGACGGCGCCCGCAACACATACAGCATCAGCCGAGGTGTTCGCGCGTCCGGAAGTGACGGTCATGCCGCTTGTCACGAGTAAAATCTCCTCTTCGGCAAGGGTCCTACCCTGCCGGCTGCCTGCTGTCGATGCATGGCCAATCACAGGCGGTTGACCGCACCCGCGCGCGAGCTATATTCCGCCCCGCTTCAAGACCCTCCGCCCTCGGGCGGCGGTCCTGCGGGCCCCTGTGGCGGAATTGGTAGACGCGCTCGACTCAAAATCGAGTTCCGCAAGGAGTGCTGG
>JANINQ010000003.1:347381-649841 GCA_024508675.1 Afipia sp. | reverse complement strand
TGATCGGCTATGGCGGCCTGCTGTCGTTCGGCCACGCCATGTTTCTCGGCACTGCCGGCTATGTGTCCGCGCACGCCCTGAAGGTGTGGGGGCTTTCGCCTGAACTGGGGATCATCATCGGCATGCTGGCGGCATGCGCGCTGAGTGTCGTGACCGGCCTGATCGCGATCCGCCGTCAGGGCATCTACTTCGCGATGATCACGCTCGCGCTGTCGCAGCTTCTGTTCTTCATCTATCTGCAGACGCCGTTCACCCACGGTGAAGACGGCATCCAGGGCATTCCGCAGGGCATGATGTTCGGCGTGTTCGACCTGTCGAAGCCGACGACGCTCTATTATGTCGTGCTGGCCATCTTCCTGATTGGCTTCCTCGTGATCTACCGCGCCATCAACTCGCCGTTCGGCGAGGTGCTCAAGTCGATCCGTGAGAACGAGCAGCGCGCGATTTCGCTGGGCTACAAGACCGACCAGTACAAGCTCCTGGCCTTCATCTTGTCTGGCACGCTGGCGGGTCTGGCAGGGGCAGTGAAGGTCTTCGTCGCGCAGAACGCCTCGCTCACCGACGTGCACTGGACCATGTCCGGCGAAGTGGTGCTGATGACGCTGGTGGGCGGCCTCGGCACCGTGTTCGGCCCGGTGGTAGGTGCGTTCGTGATCATCGCCATGCAGCAGTATCTGGCCGGCTTCGGCCAGTGGGTCACGGTGATTCAGGGCGCGATCTTTGTGATCTGCGTGCTTACCTTCCGTCGCGGCGTCATCGGCGAAATCGCTTATTTCTTCAAGCGGTCGCTCTAACCGTCAGATTTTACGGTTCTTTTCCGTTTCGACAAAACAGTGGACCGGCGTATTCGCGCCGGTCTCTGGCTGTTGGCCTGCCAGCCGGTTTATGACAGATATGTGACAAATTCTGTCGTGCCGGAGAACGATCATGCTGGGCTGGTTTCGCAAGCTGCTTCCGCGGGAGGAGCGGTTTTTCGACCTGTTCGCCCGGCATTCCCAGGCGGTGGTGCAGGGCGCCGAAGCCCTGGAGGGGATGATGCGCGGCGGGGAAGAAACCCCGGTCTACTGCCAGCGCGTCAACCAGTTCGAGAACGACGCCGATCTGATCACGCGGGAAGTTCTTACTGCGGTCCGCCGCACTTTCATCACGCCGTTCGACCGCGGCGACATCAAGAACCTGATCACGTCGATGGACGACGCCATCGACCAGATGCAGCAGACCGCCAAGGCGGTGATGCTGTTCGAAGTGCGGGTGTTCGAACCGCCGATGCGCGAGATCGGCGCGATCCTTGTTCAATGCGCCAACCTTGTCGGGCGCGCCGTGCCGCTGATGCAGGCGATGGGGGATAACGTCACCACGCTGACCGCGCTCACCGAGGAAATTACCCGCCTTGAGGGCCGGGTCGACGACCTCAACGACATCGGCCTTAAGGAACTGTTCCTCAAGCACCGCGACGGCAGCGCGATGGATTTCGTGGTCGGCGCGGAAATCTACAAGCATCTGGAGAAGGTCGCGGATCGTTTCGACGACGTCGCGAATGAGATCAATAGCATCGTGATCGAACAGGTTTAGGGCCGCGTCGTGGATGCCTCGCTCGCTTTCCCCATCCTTGTCGGACTGATCGCCGTCGCGCTGCTGTTCGACTTTCTGAACGGCCTGCACGACGCCGCGAACTCCATCGCTACGATCGTTTCGACCCGCGTGCTGCGGCCGCAATATGCTGTGGCGTGGGCGGCATTCTTCAACTTCATCGCCTTCGCCGTATTCGGCCTGCACGTGGCGCAGACTATCGGCACGGGGATCATTCATCCCGAGGTGATCGACGCGCATGTGATTTTTGCCGCGCTGATCGGCGCCATCGTGTGGAATCTCGTCACCTGGGGGCTCGGCATGCCGTCGAGCAGCTCGCATGCGCTGATTGGCGGATTGCTGGGAGCGGGCATCGCGAAGGCCGGCATTTCGGTGACAGTGTGGAGCGGCCTGTCGAAAACGCTGCTCGCCATCGTGCTGTCGCCACTGGTCGGTTTCCTGCTGGCGCTTGTGCTGACTGCAATCGTCTCGTGGGCATCCGTGCGTTCGACGCCTTTCGCGGTGGATCGTGCATTCCGGATTTTGCAGTTCGCTTCGGCCTCGCTTTATTCGCTCGGCCATGGCGGCAACGATGCGCAGAAAACCATGGGCATCATTGCCGTGCTGCTTTATTCGCAGGGCTATCTTGGGGGCGAATTCAGCGTGCCGTTCTGGGTGGTGATCGCGTGTCAGGCGGCGATGGCGCTCGGCACGCTGATGGGTGGCTGGCGCATCGTGCGCACCATGGGTCTGCGCATCACCAAGCTGACGCCGATGCAGGGTTTCTGCGCCGAGACGGGTGGGGCGGCGACGCTGTTCGCCGCGACATTCCTCGGTGTGCCGGTCTCGACGACCCACACCATCACCGGCGCGATTGTCGGTGTCGGTGCCGCGCGGCGCGTGTCGGCGGTGCGCTGGAACGTGGCGGGCTCAATCGTCTGGGCCTGGATCTTCACGATCCCCGCCGCGGCGCTTGTGGCCGCGGTGACCTACTTCGCCACCACGCTGGCGGGCTGGAATTAAGGGCCGTCACCCTGCGGTGCGCGCTCTTGCGCGTCTCGAAGAGCGACGGCTGATTACCTCTCAGGCGACGACCTTGAGGCCGACAATCCCCGCTACGATCAGGCCGATGCAGACGAGGCGTAGCGTGGTCGCCGGATCGCCCAATAGCCAGATGCCGAGAATGGCGGTTCCAACCGACCCGATCCCCGTCCAGACCGCATAGGCCGTCCCGACCGGCAGTGTTTTCAGTGACAGGCCGAGCAGGGCAACGCTGGCAACCATGCTCACAATCGTAAGTACCGACGGCACGAGCCTTGTGAAACCATCGGTATATTTCAGGCCGATTGCCCAGCCGATTTCCAGCAAACCCGCAACAAACAGCATTGACCATGCCATGGCCTGACTCCTCCATAGCAGGGCCGTCCCTGCGGATCATGTGGGATGAATCGAGGTCGTCCTCGACCTTCTGAATATGCCTCAGGGGCAAAGAAGATGCAAGTGCATGGAAATCAAATACCCTTGATCCTGCCGCGTTTCTTTGTCACACGCTCGCCCCATGTCCGACATCGCCACCGCCGAATCCGCCTCGCTGACGCCGCTTGCCGAAGAAGTGGCCCGCCGCCGCACGTTTGCGATCATCTCGCATCCTGACGCCGGCAAGACCACGCTGACCGAAAAGCTGCTGCTGTTCGGCGGCGCGATCAATCTTGCGGGTCAGGTCAAGGCGAAGGGCGAACGCCGCAACACGCGTTCCGACTGGATGAAGATCGAGCGCGAGCGCGGCATTTCGGTCGTTACGTCGGTGATGACGTTCGAGTTTCAAAACCTGGTCTTCAATCTGCTCGACACGCCGGGCCACGAGGACTTCTCCGAAGACACCTATCGCACGCTGACCGCGGTCGACTCCGCGGTCATGGTGATCGACGCTGCAAAGGGTATCGAGGCGCGCACGCTGAAGCTGATCGAAGTGTGCCGCCTGCGCGACATTCCGATCATCACATTCATCAACAAGATGGACCGCGAGAGCCGCGACGTCTTCGATCTGCTCGATGAAATTGAGAAGACGCTGGCGCTCGACACGACGCCAATCAATTGGCCGGTCGGCCGCGGCCGCGATTTCATGGGCACCTATGACATCCAAACGGGCGGCATCCGCCTGCTTGAGGGGGGCGGTGCCAAAACCGGGGCAATGGAAAAAATCGAGATTTCCGATTTGGCCAGCCGCAACGCCAATCTTGATGCCGGCGAGATCGCCGACGAACTCGAATTGGTGAAGGAAGCCTCGAAGCCGTTCGACCTGCAATCGTTCCGCGAAGGTCACATGACGCCTGTCTATTTCGGCAGCGCATTGCGTAATTTCGGCGTCGGCGATCTGCTTGAAGGTCTCGGCCGTTTCGCGCCGTCGCCGCGCGCGCAGGATGCCGATAAGCGCAAGGTCGAAGCCGATGACCCGAAGATGAGCGCGTTCGTGTTCAAGATTCAGGCGAACATGGACCCGAACCATCGCGACCGCATCGCATTCGCGCGGCTCTGCTCGGGCAAGCTGACGCGCGGCATGAAGGCGAAGCTGGTGCGCACCGGCAAGGCGATGCCGCTGTCGTCGCCGCAGTTCTTCTTCGCTCAGGACCGCGCGATTGCCGACGAAGCCTTTGCGGGCGACGTGGTCGGTATTCCCAACCACGGCACATTGCGGATCGGCGATACGCTGACTGAAGGCGAGGACCTGACGTTCGTTGGCGTGCCGTCATTCGCGCCGGAAATTTTGCGCCGCGTCCGGCTTACCGATGCGATGAAGGCCAAGAAGCTGAAGGAAGCCCTGCAGCAGATGTCGGAAGAGGGCGTCGTGCAGGTGTTCCGTCCGCGCGATGGCGCGCCCGCACTGGTCGGCGTGGTCGGCATGCTGCAGCTCGACGTGCTGAAGGCGCGGCTCGATGCCGAATACTCGCTGCCGGTGGACTTCGAGATCAGCGAATTCCAGCTCGCGCGCTGGATTTCGTCGGACGACCGCAAGAAGCTCGATGCCTTCATGGCGGCGAACAATTCCGGCGTCGCCGACGATGTCGACGGCGATCCGGTGTTTCTGGCCAAGAACGAGTTCTATCTCGGTTACACCCGCGAGCGATCCGAGGGCATCGTGTTCTCGTCGGTCAAGGACGTGAAGAAGAAGGCGTAAACCGCATCTGCCATTGAGGCGTGCATGTCACGAGGCATCTGGGTTGCAGTCATAGTTGCAGCGGTCGGGCTTCCGGCAAATGCCAGCCTTGCCCTGGATACCCAGCGCAGCGGCGCCTCGCAGATTTCTCGCCCCTTGAGCGGCATAAAGCCGAGCGGGCTGCGTGACGGTCGCTCATTCTGCAATTCGATCCGTTACGGCCCGTGTGTTCCCAGAGCCGGCTATCTGCGCGGCGATCCGATGCAACTCACGGTTCTCAGCAAGCCGGACCAAAAAGACGCCGCAAGCTACGTCCGGCCCGATCATGATCTGAATACGCTCGACGATCTGTTCATGGCTCTTCGCGCCTGCTGGACGCCGCCTGCGCCGGGTGAGGCGAGCGAAGGAACACAGCTATCGGTCAGATTTTCGCTCCAGCGGGATGGGCATCTGATCGGACCGCCGCGCATTACAGATGCAGGCGACCGTGTCTCGAAGGAGGCGCGCAGTATCTATTTCAGGTCGATAACTGTGTCGCTTGAAAGTTGCATGCCGTTTGCGCTGACCAAGGGTTTCAGCAACGCCATCGTCGGGCGGCCGATCACCATTCGCTATGTCGACAATCGTTCCCTCAAGCCGGATGGCCCGTCGCGGCCCTGAACCTTTTGGGCATGCCTGCGACCAATATTTCAGACCGGCACTTTATGGTGATTTGGAGCGACTAGTGAGCGATCAGCAGCAGACGCCAGCTCAGCGCGACACACCCGAGCAGCGGCAGCGGGTTGCCATGCTGCTGCTTAAGCTGTCTCCGTTGATGTTCGTTCTTTGCTACGTGCTCGCGGCGGTGCAGGGCGCGAAATGGCAGCATTCGCTATTGATAGCGGTGGTCGGCACCGCGATGTGTCTCGGTGCTGCGGGACTCTACAAGCTGCGCGGGTCGAAATCGACCAGCGATCTCGTCTGGCTCAACATCCTGCTGCGGCTGTTTACGCGCTAGGCTTTAAGCCGCTTCTCGACATTCGCCTTGATGTTACCAAGGCCGATTGCGGCTTCCGCGTCCATGTTGGCGATCTGTTCGTCGGTCGGCGGTTTCTTGCGTGCGGGATTGCGCAGCGTACGGGTGAATTTCGTGCCGCCGTCGGCGTCTTCGCAGGTGTATTGAACAACGATCGGACCGATGAAATCGGTTTCCGCCTGTACGATCCACAGCTTCGGGCTGACACAGGCGCGCACGATCCAGTTCAGCGACACTTCGCCCGAGCGGATGTGCCATTTTTCGTGAAACAGCTCGCCGGTTTCCAGAGGACGGTTCTCGCTGTCGATGTGATGCGAGGCTGCCAGCCATTCCGGCCAGGACTGCGGATTGGTGACATAGTCGAACACCGCCCTTGCGGGCGCATTGATGATGATGTCGTGGCTGCGCTCAAAGGATACGGTGGCAGGGGCGTTCATGGCGTTCCTCTTTGTTTTGTTCGCTCACCGGATTGCTAGTTGATCCGGATATCGCCGCGTTTGATGACATCGGACCACAATCTGATCTCGGCGTCCATTCGCGCACGAAGGGCAGCGGGCGTGGAGGGGACCGGCTCCATCAGTTGTGTTTCCAGCCGCTCGCGCACGCTCGGCTTTGTCAGAATGTCGTTCACTTCGTCGTTGACCTGCGCGATGATTGCCGGCGCCGTACCGGCGGGCGCGATCAGCGCATTCCATGCGTCGGATTCCACATCGATGCCGGACTCCTTGAGCGTCGGCACATCGGGCAGGAAGCGCGAGCGCTGCGCAGTCGCGACCGCAAGGATTTTTACCTTGCCATCCGCGAGTTGCGGCGTCACCGCAATCGCAGGCAGGCACGCCGCCTGCACGTCGCCGCGGATCACCGCAGTGATGGCCTGCGGCGAGCCGCCATAAGGGATGTGCACCATCGTGGTACCTGCGCGCTGCGCGATCGCTTCCATGGTCAGATGCGAGAGTGAGCCCGGGCCGATCGAGCCGAAGGCCAGCTTCGCGCCATCGCGCTTCAGCATGGCGATGAACTCGGCGACCGAATTGATGTTCAGGCTTGCGGGCACCACCAGCACGCTCGGCAGCGATGTGAGCATGGTAATGGGCGCGATGTCCTTGGCGGGGTCGTAAGGCAGCTTCGAAAACAGCAACGTGTTGATCGCAAGCGGCCCGCCGAGGCTGATGCCGAACGTGGAGCCGTCGGGCGCGGCCTTGGCCACGGCATCGGTGCCGATATTGCCGCCGGCGCCGGGCTTGTTCTCAACGATGAAGCTTGCCCCCGGATGACGCACCTGCAGATCGTCAGCGACGATCCGCCCGACCAGATCAGGCGTCGAGCCGGGCGCATAGGGCACGATGATTTTCACGATTTTGGGCGGCCATGCCGGGTCTGCCGCATGAGCTTTGGAGGCGGGCGCGGCGAGGGCCAGCACGAGGACGGCGATTGCAAGGGATTTCATAAGGCCGGGAAGAACTTGGAGCAGGGTTGCGATGCGGAAGCAGCATTGCGCGCCGCACCCTAAAAGTGATACCGGGGCACAGCGCGGCTGGACACTAACAGGGTCCTGCGCGGGGTGGAATGTGCCGGAAAGCGGAGCTGAAAACCGCTGCGGACAGATCGAGGGAGGGCGGCACTATGGGCTTGTTGATCCTGATCGCCGGACTGGCGTTGTTCCTTGGCGTTCATACCCTGACCACGCTGCGCGGCCCGCGCGCGAAGGTCATCGCGCGGCTCGGCGAGGGCGGCTACAAAATTCTCTACACGCTGGTCTCCTTCGCTGGCCTTGGGCTGATCGTGTGGGGCTTCAGCATTTATCGCGCCACGGGCTGGATCAATGTCTGGTATCCGCCGGTCGCGTTGCGCCATCTTGTGCTGGCGCTGATGCTGCCCGCGGTGATCCTTGTCGTGGCGTCCTATATCCGCGGCCGCATCTACACCACGGTGAAGCATCCGATGCTGGCCGGTGTGAAGCTGTGGGCGCTGCTGCATCTTGTTGCCAATGGCGACCTCGGTTCGATCATCCTGTTCGGCTCGGTGCTGGCCTGGGCGGTCTATGATCGCATCTCTCTCAAGCGCCGCGAAGATCCCGGCGCGCCGCCCATTCCTGTCGGCGGCGTCGGCAACGACTTGATCGCCGTTGCGGTCGGCGTCGTGGTCTATGCCGCGCTGGCCTTCGCATTCCACCCTCTCGTGATCGGCGTCCCCGTGATTGGAGCTTAAGACATGTCCGTGCAATCAGCCGTCAAGCGCAAGACCGCGCCCGATATTCTCAAGCGCAAGGGCGGCGATCCGATCGTGATGCTCACGGCCTATCACGCGCATACCGCGCGGCTGGTCGACAAATATTGCGACGTCATTCTGGTCGGCGACTCCCTCGGCAACGTGATGCACGGATTCGAGACCACGGTGCCGGTCACCCTCGACATGATGATCCTGCAGGGCCATGCGGTGATGCGCGGCTCGCAGGAGGCGCTTGTCGTGGTGGACATGCCGTTCGGCTCCTATGAGGCGTCGAAGGAGCAGGCGTTCCATTCCGCCGCGCGCGTGATGAAGGAAACCCACTGCGGCGCGGTGAAGATGGAAGGCGGCGTGCGCATGGCCGAGACCATCGAGTTTCTCACCACACGCGGAATTCCGGTGATGGGTCACATCGGCCTTACGCCGCAGTCGATCAATACCCTCGGCAGCTTCAAGTCGCAGGGCAAGGACGAGGCGCTGAAGATTGCCGCCGGTGAAAACGCCAGCGGCCCGTTTCAGGATGATGCGCGCGCGGTGGCCCAAGCTGGTGCATTTTCCATCGTGGTGGAAGCCGTGGCTGAGCCGCTGGCACGCCGCATTACAGAAATCGTCTCCGTGCCGACCATCGGCATCGGCGCCAGCAACGCCTGCGACGGTCAGGTGCTGGTGCTGGAAGATATGCTCGGCCTGTCTCCGTGGGTGCCGAAATTCGTCAAGCGCTACGGCAATCTCGGACCGGGCATCGAGGCCGCGATTCAGGATTACGCCAAGGAAGTCCGCTCGCGCGCATTTCCGGGGCCGGAGCATGTCTACGGCATCAAACCGAAAGGTTGAAACTTCCGAAAAAGCGCTCCGGGTTTGAACCCGGAGCCGTTATTCCGCGACACACCATCGGGACGTTTTGCTCCCTGTGGTGGATGATTCATGGAAGACGGTTTCTTCGTTACGCGCGGCTCGCGCCTCGGCGCGATCAAGGCGTTTATTTTGAGCAGGATCGACAATCCCGAGCTTTGCCTCGATGACGTGGCAGTGCATGAGGGCATCTCGTCGAGTTACGTCCGCAAACTGTTTGCCGCCGAAGGCACGAAGTTCACGACCTATGTTCTCCAGCTTCGCCTGGAGAAGGTTTTGCAGATGCTGACCGATCCGCAGTCGCGTAGTCATGCCATCAGCGCCATCGCGCTGAAGTGCGGGTTCAACGACATCTCTTACTTCAATCGGGTCTTCCGCAGGTGTTACGGCTGCACGCCGTCCGATCTTCGTTATGGGCGCGTTGCCAATACGCAGCTCGCAGTGAACGGAGAAATCACAGCCTGATCTGTCCATCGCGGCCGACTGCGCTGCCGGGCTGCGCGCGGCGGTATATCCGTGCCCGCCCGCGGCTCTCCGCTACGTTAACGCTTTGATCCGGCTGACTTTGCCTTGTCAGCGCCATACCGGTACTGTATCGCCGCCGTCATATCGGGGAAGCTGCGCGAGCCGCGCGGCGGGCGACGGTTTCACACGTTTTCCAGAACAGGCCGGGCGGGACAGTTAAATGTCTGAAATATTTAATGAAATTGACGAGGACTTGCGCCGGGAGCAGCTCAAGAAGCTCTGGGACAAGTATTCGTTCGTTGTCATCGCAGCCGCGATTCTCATTGTCGTCGGTGTTGGCGGCTGGCGCGGCTACCAGTACCTGGAGGCCCAGAAGGCCGCCGAAGCCGGTTCGGCCTTTGAGGCGGCCATCGGGCTGTCCGAGCAGGGCAAGAAGGCCGAGGCGGAAGCCGCCTTCACCAAGATCGCGACGGAAGGTGCCAAGGGCTATCGGGCTCTTGCGCGCCTGCGTGCTGCGGCGGACGCTGCGGCCGCCGATCCGAAGGCCGCCGCCAAACTCTACGACAGCATCGCCGCCGATCCGGCCATTTCGGTCACCGAGCAGGATCTGGCACGTATTCGCGCCGCCAGCCTTGTGATGGAAACCGAGCCTTATGCCGAGATGCTCAAGCGGCTTGAGCCTGCGACGGCAGAGAGCCGGACCTTCCGGCATACCGCGCGCGAACTGCTCGCGCTGTCGGCCTATCGCACCAACGACACGACGGCCGCACGCCAGTGGCTCGACATGATCGGCAACGATGCGCGCACGCCTGCGAGCATGCGCAGCCGTACGGAAGCCCTGCAGGCTCTGTTGCCGCCCGCCGCGAAGAGCTGAACGAGAGATCGATGCGCCGTTCGCAACGCCTGATTGCCGCCACCGTCCTTGCCGCGATGTCCGTCGCGCTTGCGGGCTGTTCGAGCGGCAGTTTCGATCCAACCGACATGATGGACTGGTTCGACACCAAGAAGAAGCTGCCAGGCGAGCGCCGGCCGGTTTTCCCCGAGGGCGTTCCGGGTGTCGAGCAGGGCGTGCCGCGCGACATGTATAAGGGCGCACAGCCGCAGCAGGAGGCGCCGCCGCCGGTTGTCGAAGCTCCGCCGCCTGCGCCAGAGCCGAGACGGTCGGCCCGTTCCGGTGCCAAGGAAGCCGATCCGTTCCCGAAGCCGGTGGACGAGGCTAACCCGCCGAAGATGAAGAAGCCGAAGCGCAGAAGCACGACCGTGCCGGACGGTGACGCACAGCCCGCGCCGCAGCGCCAGCAGCCGCAGGCGGCTCCGCCTCAGCAGGCCGCACCGCCGCCGCAGCAGCAGCAACAGCCATCGTCTTTCCCGGCGCCCTTGCCCAGCGGGGGCTTCTCGCGCTGACCGATTTCAATTCTCATCGCGGTTGCTTCATCCGCGCTGGCTGATCCCTTTATTGACATGAGGTCCGTAAAGGGCGAACGGATTCCTTATGTCCTTTACGATTGCCATCATCGGCCGGCCCAATGTCGGCAAATCGACCCTGTTCAACCGGCTGGTGGGGCAGAAGCTCGCGCTTGTGGACGATCAGCCCGGTGTCACCCGCGACCGCCGCGAGGGCGCCGGGAAGCTCGGCGACCTCGAATTCACCCTGATCGACACCGCCGGGCTTGATGAAGGCCCGAAGGGTTCGCTTACCGCGCGGATGCAGGAGCAAACGGAAGCTGCGATCGTTTCCGCCGATGCGCTGCTGTTCGTGATCGATGCGCGCATGGGCCTGACGCCGAACGACCGTGCCTTCGCCGACTTCGCGCGTCGCGCCAACAAGCCGGTGGTGCTTGTCGCCAACAAGAGTGAAGGCAAGCACGGCGAGGCGGGTGCGATGGAATCCTATGCGCTCGGCCTCGGCGATCCGGTGCCGATTTCCGCCGAACATGGCGAAGGCCTGAGCGATCTTTACGACGCGCTGCGCGTGCTGATGCCGGAGCCGCCGGAAGACGATGCGGACGAGGATGATCCTCACGCCTTCGAGAACGTGGATGGTGAGGACGAAAGCCTCTCCACGCGTCCGATCCGCGTTGCCGTGCTCGGACGACCGAACGCCGGCAAATCCACGATGATCAACCGCCTGCTCGGCGAGGAACGCCTGCTGACCAGTCCGGAAGCCGGAACGACGCGCGACTCCATCGCGGTCGATGTGACATGGAAGGGCCGCGAGTTTCGTGTGTTCGACACTGCGGGCCTGCGGCGCCGCTCGCGCATCGAGGACAAGCTTGAAAAGCTGTCGGTGTCGGATGCGCTGCGCGCGGTGCGGTTCGCGGAAGTCGTCGTGCTGATGATGGATGCGCAGAGCAGGTTCGAAGAACAGGATCTGCGGCTTGCCGACCTGATCGAGCGCGAGGGCCGCGCCATCGTGATCGCGGTCAACAAGTGGGATCTGATGGAGCGCGCCCCGAACCAGATCGCGAGGCTGCGCGAGGACGCCGATCACTGGCTGCCGCAGATGAGGGGCGTGCCGGTGGTTGCGGTGTCCGGTATGATGGGCGAAGGCATCGACCGGCTGATGAGCGCCATCGAGGACGCTTATGCCGTCTGGAACCGGCGTATCTCGACAGCGTCGCTCAACCGCTGGTTCGAGCAGGCGGTGCAGACCAATCCGCCGCCCGCCGTGTCGGGCCGCCGCCTCAAGCTCAATTACATCACCCAAAGCAAGGCGCGTCCGCCGAGCTTTGTCGTGTTCTGCTCGCGGGCCGACGCGGTGCCGGAATCCTATCTGCGCTATCTGATCAACAGCATGCGCGTTGCCTTCGACCTGCCGGGCACGCCGATGCGGATCACGCTGCGTGAGAAGGACAATCCGTTCGCACACAAGCGGAAGCGAAAATCCTGACTTGCGAGCGCGTGTTTCGCCGTCAGTTCGAGCGCGTCCAGGTTGAGGACTTGCAGATCATCCCGCCCATGGCGCAGCCGGCCGTCGTCAATGTGCCGCCTGAGAGCGACATCTTGCCGGAATAGGTCTTGCCGTCTTCCGGATTGAACGCGGAACCCTTCCAGGCATCCGTGCCGTCCGGCTTCATGTCGTAGAAAATCCGCTGGCCGACCTTGGCGGGTGTTTCGATGCCGGGCTTGAGCCAGACAAGCGATCCGCAATAGGCGCCGCCGCCGCAGGGGCCGATCTTGACCTTGGACAGGCCGGTGTCGCGCAGCCATGTTCCGCTGGGGTCACCGGCGAAAGCGGGCGAGGTGACGAACGCGAGAGCCGCAACGGCAGCTGCGATTTTGAATCCCATGATGTTTCCCCTCAATAAGCGTCCGCCTCTTCGTGCGGACTTAAAGCAAATTGAACAGGGGGTCTTGTCGGGAGTCAATCGCGGGCCGTAATGGCGAGCGTTACTCCACCGGAGTGCGGAAACTCTTCAGCGTCCTTGATGGATAGTCGAAGAATTTTCCGGTCTCGGTCCAGGATGGCAGGCACATCGGTACGATGAATTCTGCGGCCTGCTCGGGTGTGTCGAGAGTCATCGGGTCTTCGCCCGGCATCACGGTGGCGCGCATGCGGGTGCGGATCGGGCCGGGGCTGAACAGGTTGACGCGGATCGGCGTGTTGACGGTCTCGTTCGCCCATACGCGCACTAGGGCGTCGAGCGCGGCTTTCGATGCAGCATAGGGTCCCATATAGGCGGTCGCCTTGCTGGCGATGCCGGACGTGATGAACACCGCGCGTCCCGCATCGGACTTCTGCAGCAGCGGCTCCATGCAGCGGATCAACTGGAAGTTCGCCGTCGTGTTGACTGCCAGCAGGTTGTCCCAGAATTTCGGATCGGTATGCCCGAGCGGCGAGGACGTTCCGGCAACACCGGCATTGCCGATCAGAATATCGAGCTTGCCGTGACGTTCGTTCAACGCGGCGCCAAGCCGCGCAATACCGTCGTGGTCGGTCATGTCCAGCGGCACCAGAGTCGCTGTTCCGCCGTCCGCGCGAATGGCGTCGTCCAGTTCTTCCAGCGCGCCCTGCGTCCGCGCGACTGCGATGATGTGCGCGCCAGCCCGCGCCAGCGCGCGCGCCGTGGCGAAGCCGATGCCGCGCGATGCGCCGGTGACGAGAGCGAGACGGGAAGCGAGAGGTTTGGTCATGCATGAACTCATTCAGGGCCGAACGGCCATCAGCGTCTTTCGGCAGGGTTTTATAGACATGGACGGCTGGGACAAGCCCGCCGAACGCATGAAAACGCGGTTTGGTCCCGTTCTCCGGCAGGCCTCGAAATCGGGCTCGGGTCCATGTTAAACGCCCGCCATGATCGCGAATTCAAACTCCGGCCGCTGGCGGGCGATGACCGCTGCCGACCTTCCTGCCGTCAACGCACTGGCGGAGCGCATCCATCCGTCGTTTCCCGAAGACGCAACAGTCTTCGCCGAGCGGCTGCGGCTTTATCCCGATGGATGCCGGGTGTACGAGCGCGGCAACGGGATCGAGGCCTATGTGCTCAGCCATCCGTGGCTGCACGCCGAGCCCCCGGCGCTGAACTCGCTTCTTGGCGAACTGCCCGCCGCGCCATCGACCTATTACATCCACGATCTGGCGCTGACGCCGGAGATCCAGGGAAGCGGAGCAGGGGCTGCTGTCGTGACGTGGCTTGCGGCGCATGCGCTGGCCAGGGGGCTTTCCGGCATGTCGCTGATCGCAGTCAACGGCTCGTCGGGTTTCTGGAAGCGGCAGGGATTTGAGGTCACGCGAGCTCCGTCGCTTGATGCAAAGCTGAAGAGTTATGGCGACGATGCAGTTTTCATGACGCAAGCGCTTAAGGCTGCGAACTGGCATCCGTCATCGAAAGAGATCAGCGCGCTCTATGAGCGTCACGCCATGGCCTTTAACCACGATCGTGGCAACCGGCTGGTCGAGCGCGCGTGGTTCGAGCGATTCCGGCAGGTGATGCCGGATGGCGCGGACGTGCTTGATCTCGGCTGTGGCTCTGGCGAGCCAGTCGCACACTATCTGATCGAGGCCGGGCACCGCGTCACGGGCGTCGATTCATCGCCGACGCTGATCGATCTGTGCCGTTCGCGCTTTTCGGATCAGACATGGATTGCGGGCGACATGCGTGCCGTCTCGCTGTCGCGCCAGTTCGGCGGCATCGTGGCATGGAATAGCTTCTTTCATCTGACGCCGGACGATCAGCGCGCCATGTTCAAGGTCTTCCGCGATCACGCGGAGGCCGGTGCCGCGCTGATGTTCACCAGTGGCCCGGCAGCCGGTGAAGCGATCGGCAGCTATCAGGGCGAAGCGCTGTATCACGCCAGTCTCGCAACGGCGGAATACGAGGAACTGCTCGCGGCGCACGGTTTTTCAACCGTGCAGCACGTCATAGAGGATCAGGAGTGCGGCGGCCTGACGGTGTGGCTGGCGCGGATGCGGACCAGCGGATAAGCGCTATCGGGAGTGATGATGCGAGGGATGATGGGAGCCTTTCTCGCCATACCCTCGTAGCTCCGTGTAAAGCGCGATCTGGGTCGGGTTCAGGATCTGCCGTGTCGTCAGATGATAGCGCAGGTGAGCCCGGCGGAGGGCCGCCTGCTGGACACCGATCCGGTCCGTTATCTCGTTCAGTTGTTTGTCCGTAATCTCTGATCCCGCGAACAGCCGGTCAAGCTCGGTCTCGTCATCGATGATCTTTTCACCGATTGCGGTCGCTTCGTTCTTCATTTCAGAGAACAGGGCACTAATCCGAGTACGCTGCTCGTTTGTCAGTTCCAGCCGATCCGCGAGTTCGAGAACATGCGACGGGCCGGGATAACCGTTAAGCTCCGCCGCCAGCGCAAGGGACATTCCCTTGCCAGCCCGCATATCGGCAATCTGCTGATTTGACAGCGACTTGATCTCACGGCCTTGCAGGCCGGCATAAGGCTGCGCCGTCTGCGCCATGGAGACGGATGAGCAGATCAGGGTAGCGATCGCAACAACAGTCAGCCGGGACAGCTTCACGTCAACCCTCATATGATCTTTGCTGGCTCAGCTTGCCTCGGCCAGCAGCGAGAGCTGGTGCGGCTGCTGTTCCACTTGGGTCTGGTCGGTGAGGTGGGTCGGATAGGCGCCTGTGAAGCAGTGATCGGCGAACTTCGGGTTCGCAGGATCGCGTCCGGGGAAGCCCATGGCGCGGTACATGCCGTCAATGGACAGGAACGCCAGCGAGTCGGCGCCGATGATCTCGCGCATTTCCTCGATGGTGTGCGTCGCGGCCAGCAGGCCACCGCGATCCGGCAGGTCGATGCCGTAGTAGTCGGGATTGACGATCGGCGGCGAGGCGAGGCGGAAGTGAACTTCCTTGGCTCCGGCGTCGCGCATCATGCGCACGATCTTCTTCGAGGTCGTGCCGCGCACCAGCGAGTCATCGATCAGGATGATGCGCTTGCCTTCGATGGCGGCGCGGTTCGGCGCGTGCTTCATGCGTACGCCGAGTTCGCGCACGCTCTGGGTCGGCTGGATGAAGGTACGACCGACATAGTGATTGCGGATGATGCCGAGTTCGAATGGCACGCCCGAGAACTGGCTGTAGCCGACTGCGGCGGGCACGCCGGAATCCGGCACCGGCACAACGACGTCGACCTCAACCGGATTTTCGCGGGCGAGTTGCGCGCCGAACGCCTTGCGGACTTCGTAGACCGAGCGCCCACCGACGATGGAGTCGGGCCGCGCAAAGTAGATGTATTCGAAGATGCAGGGGCGGGGCGGCTGCGGCGGGAACGGCTTGTGGATTTCCTGGCCGTGCTCGTCGAACACGATCACTTCGCCAGGCTCGATGTCGCGAACGTATTTCGCGCCGATGATGTCCAGCGCGCAGGTTTCCGAGGTCAGGATCGGACAACCATCGAGTTCGCCGAGAACCAGCGGACGGATGCCGAGCGGATCGCGTGCGCCGACCAGCTTCTTGTTGGTGAGCGAGACCAGCGCATAGGCGCCTTCGATGGCGCGCAGCGCTTCGATATAGCGCTCAATAAAACGGCCGCGCTTGGATTGCGCGACCAGATGCAAAATCACTTCGGTGTCGGTGGTCGACTGCATCACGGTGCCGTGGCGGACAAGTTCACGACGGAGCGTCAGACCGTTGGTGAGGTTGCCGTTATGAGCGACGGCAAAGCCGCCTGCATTCAGTTCGGCAAAGAGGGGCTGCACGTTGCGCAGAATGGTGCCGCCGGTGGTGGAGTAGCGGACATGGCCGACGGCCATGTTGCCGGGCAGACGTTCGATGACTTCGGCGCGGGAGAAGGTGTCGCCGACAAGGCCAAGGCGGCGCTCGGAATGGAAGCGGCCGTTGTCGTAGGTGACGATGCCGGCGGCTTCCTGGCCGCGATGCTGGAGCGCATGAAGCCCGAGGGCGGTGATTGCTGCGGCTTCGGAATGCCCGAAAATGCCGAACACGCCGCACTCTTCGCGTAGCGTGTCGCCGTTCAGATCCTTGTCGAGATCGTCATCCAGGTCGTAGGCGGATTTGGAGGGGGGAGTTGCCGACTGATCGCCAGAAGGGGTTTTCATATGGTCCACCGCGCCCTTGTCTGAGGCAGGAATAGCTAGAACCTAGCGTCCTGCAGCTTTTCCTTCGATCAACTGTTTCAGCCCGTCACGAGCCGATTTTCCATACCCGCCGTCGTTCCCCACTGTTGCCGTCGTGCGCGGTTCGGGAGCAGCATCGGTCTGCTCCTCGTCGCCCTTTTTCTTGAACCTCTTCAAGATGGTGTTCTCGGGGTCGTCAGGCAAGAGGCCCATCAGCCAATCGCCGGTTCCCTGCAACATCACCTTGGACTTGGCACTACGGACCCAATCTGGCTGTTGTTTGTCCGGCACCAGCCAGGCGAAGAACAAAAACGCCACCACCATGATCAACAGGCCGCGAGCGAGACCGAACAGGAAGCCGAGGGTGCGGTCCAGAGCGCCGATCCGCGAGTCCAGGATCATGTCCGAGATGCGAACGGTGATGATCGACACTACGATCAAGGTCAGGATGAACACACCGGCAACGACGGCGACAGCCGCGACGGTCTCGTTGTTGAAGTAGGTCTTCGCGGTCGGCAGCAGCTTCTGATAGGCGTAGAGCGTGGTCAGGGCGGCAGCGCCCCAGGCGGCGATCGACAGGATTTCGCGCATGAAGCCGCGGATCATCGCCAGAAGACCCGACAATAGCATCACGGCAAGGACGATAATGTCGAGAAGCGTTATCGGCATCGGATGGTCAGGTCCGCATTCAGTTTCAAAAGCTGCGAATCGGGTCGCTCAGTCCCCGGATAGCTGACGGCCATATCGCACGTCCCGCAAGGGCCGGGAACCCGCAAAAAGCCCGGCATCAACGGCAAAACTGCATCGCTGCCATGGAACGCCCGTTGCGGTTAACGGTCCGTAGCGAAAGCGGCGCGCAGCTTTGGTGAGGCCGCCGGTTATATAGCGTCAGCTTGCCCGCGCGTCACGCCGCGCCTCGTCGTCGTGGTGCTTGAATCGGCCTTCCGTGGCGGATTTCCCCGTTGCTGTGGCTTTGCGGCCCTTGGCCGCGATGTCCGCCACCAGCGAGGTCAGCGATCCAACCGTATTGAGCGCCAGCCCAGCGTCGCCGACCGCATCGCCGCGTGCGGTTTCCGGCAGGATTGCTCGGCCAAAGCCGAGCTTGGCGGCTTCCTTGAGCCGTGCGGACGTTTGCGCCACCGGGCGAACCGCGCCGGACAGCGAGATTTCGCCGAAATAGACCGCATCCACCGGCAGCGGCGCATTGGCGAGCGATGACACCAGCGCGGCGGCAGCGGCCATGTCCGCGGCGGGCTCGTTGATGCGGAGGCCGCCGGCGACATTGAAATAGACGTCATAGCCGGAGAGCTTGACCCCGCAATGCGCCTCCAGCACCGCGAGCACCATGGACAGGCGGCTGGATTCCCAGCCCACCACGGCGCGGCGCGGCGTGCCGAGGGTGGTCGGCACCACCAGCGCCTGCAACTCCACCAGCACCGGACGGGTGCCTTCGAGCCCTGCGAAGACGGCGGTGCCCGGACTGCCGAGATCGCGTTCAGAAAGGAACAGTTCCGACGGATTGGAGACTTCGCGCAGGCCGAGCCCGGTCATTTCGAACACGCCGATCTCGTCGGTAGGGCCGAAGCGGTTTTTCACCGCGCGCAAAATGCGGAATTGCTGCGAGCCTTCGCCCTCGAAGCTCATCACCGCATCGACCATGTGCTCGACCACGCGGGGGCCTGCAATCTGGCCGTCTTTCGTGACGTGACCGACAAGGATCAGCGCAGCACCTGATTTCTTGGCAAAGCGAATGAGCGCCTGCGCCGAGGCGCGGACCTGCGTCACGGTGCCTGGCGCGGATTCCACCGTATCGGTCCACATGGTCTGGATGGAGTCGATCACCACAAGACGCGGAGGCGTGCCTTCCGACAGGGTGGCGATGATGTCCTCGACCGAGGTTTGCGCCGCCAGTTGCACCGGCGCGTCGGCAAGGCCGAGACGAGCCGCGCGCAGGCGCACCTGCGCTACGGCTTCTTCGCCGGAGATGTAGACCACGCGATGTCCGGCGCGCGCCATCAGGCTGGTGGCCTGGGTCAGCAGCGTCGATTTTCCGATGCCGGGATCGCCGCCGACCAGCAGCACCGAGCCGCGCACAAAACCGCCGCCGGTCACGCGGTCGAGTTCGGTCATACCCGATGAGAGGCGCGGCGCTTCCGGGCTCGAGCCGGTGAGGGCTTCCAGCGCAAAGGGCCGGCCCTTGCGCTTGGCGCGCAGATTGGCAGGCACCGACGTTGCGCCCGTGACGTCTTCTTCCGACAGCGTGTTCCACTCGCCACAGGATTCGCACTTGCCCTGCCACTTGTTATAGGCCGCGCCGCAATTCTGGCAGACAAAGGAGAGGGCGTTTTTCGCCATGGAGCGGGCCTGCCAGCGTCGGAGCAACGGGAATCATATGTTCCTCTTTTGTTCCATAAAGCGTAAAAAAGTCAACCCATCTCCGCGCCCTGACCGATAGCCCGTTACCTCTTCACCGGCTTATGCTCCACCGATCAGAATAACGACCGCGCATGACCGGTATCGGCGTGACGCGGCACAGGGGAGTGAACGTCATGAAATGGATTACCGCCGTTGTCGGCCTCGTTCTTTCGACTGCAGTTCACGCGGCGGACGTGCCAAAATTCCAGGTCGATGCGCAGTGGCCGAAGCCTTTGCCGAACAATTGGATCATGGGGCAGGCGGCGGGGGTTGCCGTGGATGGGCAGGATCATGTCTGGGTGGTACAGCGGCCCAAAACCCTGACCGATGACGAGACGGCCGCGAGCTTCAATCCGCCGCGGACCAAATGCTGCGTGCCTGCGCCGCCGGTGATGGAGTTCGACAGCGAAGGCAATCTTATCAAGGCGTGGGGTGGCAAGGGCGAGGGTTATGACTGGCCATCGAACGAGCATGGCATCTACATCGATGCGAAGGGCTTCGTCTGGCTTGCGGGCAACGGCGAGAATGACGGGCAGATCCTGAAGTTCACCCGCGAGGGCAAGTTCGTGATGCAGATCGGCAAGTCCGGTCCGCAGACCGATAGCAAGGACACCACGCGTCTTGGCCGTCCGGCCAACATGACGGTCGATAGTGCCGCGAACGAGGTCTATGTCGCGGATGGCTATTACAACCACCGCATCATCGTGTTCGACTCCGAGACCGGCGCGTTCAAGCGGATGTGGGGCGCTTACGGCAAGCCGCCCACCGATGAGCGGATGGGTGCGTACAATCCGGATGCGCCGCCGTCACAGCAGTTCGCCAATCCGGTGCATTGCGTGCGGATCGCCAAGGACGGGCTGGTTTATGTTTGTGATCGGCAGAACGACCGCATCCAGGTGTTCAGGAAGGACGGCACCTTTGTGAAGGAGATGTTCATCGAGAAGCAGACGCTGGCGAATGGCTCGGTGTGGGATCTCGAAATCTGGAACGATCCGGCGCAGACATTCCTGATCAATGCCGATGGCGCGAATAACGAAGTCCGTACGCTCAAGCGCGAGAACGGACAGGTTGTCGGGCGCTTCGGCCGCAACGGCCGCATGGCCGGCGACTTCCACTGGATTCACAATCTTGCGCTGGACTCCAAGGGCAACATCTACACCACGGAAGTCGACAATGGAAAACGCGCGCAGAAGTTCTTGCTGGTCGGCAACATGGTGCTGAAGAAGCGGAGCAGGAAGTAGTTCTCAGCGCGCGTCGATCACCAGTTCGGTACGCACGCTGCGGACATCCACCTCGAACTCCATGCCGATCACCGGCGGCCATGCTGGATACCAGGCAAGGCCGATCTGGCTCACCTTGTCCTCAGCAAAGACGGTGTCGAGCAACGGGCGTATGTCGTGCACGGTATAAATCTGCGCGGCAGTCACATCGTCCCACTTGCAGCCCAGCGCAGCGACACGCTCGCGCATCGCACTCATGACAAAGCGCGCCTTGGCGTCGAGGCCCTTGAGCGAGACATCGCGTCCTCCGACGATGCGTTCGGAAGGTGAGGCGCCATCGCGGATTTCAGGCTTGCCTGAAATCAGGAAATCGCCGGATGCGCCGGTTTCCGGAACGGTGTAGGTGAAGGCAAAGAACATCGCCTCGCTCGGCACCTCGGTAATTGGCGCGAGATTGCTGCGCGCCAGCGGATTGATGTCGCCGGCCTTGCATCCCCATTGATGCAGCGTCTTGAGATATTCGCCATTGAACGCCTGAAACTGTTCGCCGGTCATCGCCGCGGGTGAGCGCAATTCGCAGGCAGCCAGTGCGGTGACGGGGCGGCCTTCGCGCTCCAGATGTTTCTTTATGAAGGCGAAGCCATCCGCCATCGGGATCGGCCGCTTGAAACGCACGCGGCGCAGCGCGTAACCGGGCAGCGCGGCCACGCCGCTGGAAAACGGCCCGCCGGGGGAGACGATGTATTTGTAGTTGCCGGGTGCGAACTCTGTAACGTCGGGCATTCGACTGTCCTTTTTCTTATTCGGGGTTACTGGCCGCCCTTGTAGGCACGCACATAACGTCGCCCGAGACTCGTCAGCACCTCATAGCCGATGGTGCCGAAGTGATGCGCGAGTTCGTCCACGGTGATCTCGTTGTTGAGCAGCGACACCAGCGCGCCGCGTCGCGTCGCGCCTGGCGGAAGCGCCGTGATGTCGATGGCCAGCAGATCCATCGAGATGCGGCCCGCGACGGGGCAACGCTTCCCCGCCACCATCGCTTCTGCGCTGCGCATATTGTCGATGCTGCCTGCCGCACGAAAGTAGCCGTCGGCGTAACCTGCGGTGACGATCGCAAGCCGAGTCGGCTGCCGCGCGGTCCATGTGCCGCCATAGCCAACATGTTCGCCTTTCTCGACATTGCGGACCTGCGCCACGCGAACCTTGAGATCGACCACCGGCTGCATTGGCGTATCGGCTTCCGGCGTCGGATTGACGCCATAGAGCGCCGCGCCCGGCCGCACTACGTCAAAGTGGTATTGCGGCCCGAGAAAAATGCCCGACGAATTCGCCAGCGAGGCGGGGACGCCGGAAAATTGCGAGGCGATTTCGCGGAATGCCGCAACCTGCCGCCCGTTCGACGGGTCGTTGAGCAATTCAGCGCTGACAAGATGACTCATCACCAGCGAGATGCCGTGATTGCCGTTCCTGATCCGGGGCAGCAAGGCTTCAGCTTCCGGGATGCGGAAGCCGAGACGGTTCATGCCGGTGTCGATGTGGATCGCGGCCTGACCGTCCCAGCCGCTGGTTTTGCGGAAAGCGTCCCATTCGGCGAGTTCGGTGGAATCCCCGATCACCGGACGGCAATCGTACTTCGCGTACTGGTCGCCTGCGCCGGGAAAGAAACCATCGAGCACATAGATGGCTGAGGTCGGTGTGACATCGCGCGCGGCGCGCGCTTCATCGAGCGTGGCGACAAAGAATGTCCGGCAGCCGGCCTTCGCCAGCGCGCGCGTGACCTGCGTAATTCCGCAGCCATAGGCGTCGGCCTTCACGACAGCGGCGCAGTCGGCGGGCACCGCCTGACTGGAGAGTTTGCGCCAGTTGGCGACGATGGCGTCGAGATCGACGGTCAGGATTCCGGTCGCGCTTGCGGGCAGGGGCGCATCGGCCGCGATGATGTTATCGGAGGTCTTGGGATCGGAAGCAGGAGTCATTGGCCTATGCATCAGCAATGAAAGACGCCGTCATTGCGGAGCGCGATAGCGACGAAGCAATCCAGCGGTCCTCTTTCAGGAGTGGATTGCCTCGCGTCGCTCGCAATGACGCATGACGATTCAAGCGAACCCTACCATATTGCCTGGCGAACAAGGTGCGGAAATCGTCTAGCCAAATCGTTCGGGCAGTTGTGCGTCCGGTGCAAGATCGCCGAAGCGCGTGACGCTGGCGTCGAACTGCAGATTGATGGTGCCGGTCGGGCCGTGACGCTGTTTGCCGATGATGACTTCGGCTTTTCCGTGCACCAGCGACATATCGAGCTGCCACTTCTCATGCTCCGGCGTGCCGGGGCGCGGCTCCTTGCTCTGAAGGTAGTATTCTTCGCGATAGACGAACAGCACCACGTCGGCGTCCTGCTCGATCGATCCAGATTCACGAAGGTCGGCAAGCTGCGGGCGCTTGTCGTCGCGGCTTTCGACCTGACGCGACAACTGTGACAGCGCGATGATCGGAACGCTCAGTTCCTTGGCCAGCGCCTTCAAGCCGGTGGTGATCTCGGTGATTTCCTGCACGCGGTTGTCGGAACGGCGGCCGGACCCGGAGAGAAGCTGGATGTAGTCGATGATCAGAAGATCAAGGCCCTTCTGCCGTTTCAGTCGCCGCGCGCGCGCGGTGAGCTGCGAGATCGACAGGCCGCCGCTGTCATCGACATAGAACGGCAGGTTCTGCATCTCGATGGAATGATCGCGAATCTTGTCGAAGTCGGATTCGCTGATGCCGCCGCGGCGGATCGAGCTTGAGGAAATGCCGGTGCGCTCGGCGAGAATACGCGTGGCGAGCTGTTCAGCCGACATTTCGAGCGAGAAGAAGCCGACCACGCCGCCGTCGACGGATTTCATCTGGCCGTCAGGCTGTACTTCGCCGCGCCACTTCTGCGCGATGTTGAAGGCGATGTTGGTGGCCAGCGCAGTCTTGCCCATGGCAGGACGGCCGGCAAGGACAATCAAATCGGATGGCTGCAGGCCGCCCATCTTGATGTCCATGTCGCGCAAGCCTGATGCGAGGCCCGACAGATTACCGTCGCGGCTGTACGCCGCTGCCGCCATGTCGACCGCGACCGTCAGCGCCTGCGAGAATTTCTGGAAGCCGCCGTCGTAGCGGCCGGACTCGGCAAGATCGTAGAGCTTCTTTTCGGCGTCTTCGATCTGCGCGCGCGGCGCGAAGTCCACCGGTGCGTCGAACGCGACATTGACCATGTCCTCGCCGACACGGATCAGGTCGCGACGGATCGACAGATCGTAGACGGTGCGTCCGTAGTCCTGCGCGTTGATGATGGTCGTCGCTTCGGCGGCGAGGCGGGCGAGATACTGTGCCACCGTCATGCCGCCGATGTCGGTCTCGGCAGGAACAAATGTCTTCAGCGTGACAGGGGTTGCGATTTTGCCAGCGCGGATCAGGCTGGCGGATGTTTCAAAAATAAGCTGATGGATCGGCTCGAAGAAATGCTTCGGCTCAAGGAAGTCGGACACCCGATAGAACGCGTCGTTGTTGACCAGGATGGCGCCGAGAAGTCCCTGTTCGGCTTCGATATTATGGGGCGCAACCCGGTAAGCCGGCGAGCCGGCGTCCGGCGCGAGCTTGATAATGTTCGAATCGGTAATCGCCATAGAGGTTTAATAGTCTTCTATTCGGATGAAAGTGGGGCAGGCGGCTGCACAAGGCGGACTGCTACCTAATACTTTCAGAGTCGCGGACGGAATGCTCCATCCAAACTATCCCCGTTGTTCATTGCCGGAAAGAAAACACAGGCGGGGCTTGATTTGCGCCGCGCGATCATGTCGTGCGCCGGCAACGGCGCGACTTCCGCAGCAATGTTTTCAGCGCGCATCAAGGAGCAGCTTGAAGCCGCTGACGTGCCTCGCGGATTTTCCGGCGGATGATTCCGTGATCGGGATGTTCCGCCGGATGCAGAAACTAAAATGCCGCTTCCAATTGGGAAGCGGCTGAAAGAATGGAGGAAAGGGAGAGGATTCGAACCTTCGACACGGTCTCCCGTGTGCCGCGTTAGCGGTGCCTTAAGCCACTCGGCCACCTTTCCAAACACGTCGAGCGAGAAGCTCTGGAATTTGGAGGCCCAGCCTGGATTTGAACCAGGATGTGAAGCGTTTGCGGCGCCCCCGCGTAGACTTTCCGCCACCGGGCCATGGATCGACCGTGCATCAACGCTGGCAGCCGTGCAATCGGCGATTGCGGTGTTAGTTAATACCCGCGATTGCCCAGGTATTAGGGTTACTCGCCCGCGAGCCGGAAAAGCGGGCGGTTTGCAGCTTCAAGTTCACGCAGGCGCTGTTCCTCGCGCGCAATGTAGTCGCGTGTAACCGGCACGACGTCTTGCTTTTTGCTCAGTTGAATCTGGAACACCATGACGTTCTGCTTGCGGAATGACATCTCGGATGCCGCGAGATAGAACTCCCACATCCGCACAAAGCGTTCGTCGTACAGTTTCGCCGCTTCCTCGCGGCGCGCAAGGAAACGCTCGCGCCATGCCTTCAATGTTTCCGCATAATGCAGGCGCAGGATTTCAATATCGTCGACCAGAAGGCCCGCGCGCTCGATTGCGGGCAGGACTTCGGACAGCGCCGGGATATAGCCGCCGGGGAAGATGTATTTCGCGATCCACGGATTGGTGATGCCGGGGCCTTCGGAGCGACCGATGGAGTGGAGCATCATCACGCCGTCGTCGGCGAGCAGTTCCGCGCAGCGCTTGAAGTAGGTGTCGTAGTAATCGACGCCGACATGCTCGAACATACCGACCGAGACAATGCGATCGAACGGACCGGGCGTGTCGCGATAATCCTGCAACAGAAATTTGGCGCGATCGGTGAGGTTCAGTTCACCGGCACGTGCATTGGATACGCCGAGTTGTTCCTGAGACAGCGTAACGCCGGTAACATTCGCCCCGGCGGTTTCCGCGAGATAGAGGCCGAGGCCGCCCCAGCCGGACCCGATGTCGAGGACGCGATGGTTGGGTTTGACCAGCAGCTTCGCCGCGAGGTGGCGCTTCTTGGCCAGTTGCGCGTCGTCGAGCGTTGTGTCCGGCGTCTCGAAGTAGGCGCAGCTATACTGCATGTCCGAGTCAAGGAAGAGGCGATACAGCCGCCCGTCGAGGTCGTAGTGGCTGGCGACATTCCGCTTCGAGCGTTGCCGCGGATTGAACTGCTGCCAGTGCCGGACCAGATAGCGCAGCCACCAGCGCACCTTCGACCACCGCGGCAGCATGTCCGGCTGGTCGAGCGCGACAGCCAGCAGGTCGGCGATCGAACCGTTTTCGACGATGAAATCGCCGTCGGTGTAAATCTCGCCGATCGCCAGTTCCGGATCGAGCAGAAGATGCCGTTCGGCTTCCGCTGTCAGAAACCGGACCGATACCGGCTGGCCAGTGCCATCCCCGCAGGTGAAGGACACACCGCTCGCGGTCGTGAATGTGATCGAGCCGCGCCGGATGAACTGGCTCAGAAAATGCCGCAACAGACGATCCATCGAACGCATGTCCAACGATCCCAAGGTGCCTCACACCACATGAATGTTGGTAATTCCGCTCCGGGTTTCAATCGTAATTTGACGTATACGGCGCGCCTGTAAGGCTGGTCTGCGTTTTTGCCCGGAGAATCGCCGGAGGCGGCGCTGTAAGGTCCAGAGCTGCCCGATAAGCTGTTCACAGACTTGCGAAATCTCCGCGCTTCCATTCGCGGCATAATCCGCTAAAGGTGACCGCGAGGCCGAGGGTGGGGACATACCGTCATCTGGCCTTGGCTAGCGATACTTCTGGAGACGCGGGATGTTGAGCCGAGCGCTCATTTTGGCGGCGGTGGCTTTTGCTTTGGGCTGTTTCGGGGTGATCCCGGCAACCGCGCAAAATCTTGAAGCCGGTAAGCCTCCCTCCCAGATTTTCGCCAGCACCTGCTCGCTGTGCCACAAGAGTTCGCGCGGGCTGCTGAAAAGCGTTTCGCCCGGATCTCTGCCGGGCTTCCTGCGCCAGCACTACACAACCAGCACCGACATGGCCGCGGCCATGAGCGCCTATGTCCTCTCCAACGGTGCAGCCAATGCTGCTCCGGGCGGCAACCTCACCCGGCAGGGTCAGGAAGCAGCGGGAGGCCGTCCCGGTCAGGAGCCAGGTCCCGACGCCAAGGGCCGCAAGCCCACGCGGGAAGCTTCAAAGCCCGATGCCGATGGATTGCAGCCCGGCACACCGGACGCTCAGGCTGCGCGCGAGGCACGCCAGAAGGCGGCAGCGGAGCGGCGCGCGGCGAGGCAGGCCGCACGCGATGCCGCGAAGGCCGGCAAGGACGGATTGCCGCCGAAGAACGAGGCGCGCCACGGCGAACAGCCGAAGAGTGAGCCGTCTGCGGAGGCTGCCAAGTCGGACGCCAAGCCTGATGCGGACAAGGCCGAGCCATCCAAGGACTCGGACAAGAGCGAAACCGCCAAGGTTGAAGGCACGCGTCCAGACCCTGTTCCGGCGGTGACACCCGCTCCGAAGGAAGCCGCAAAGCCGGCTGAGGTGGCTGTGGCTCCTCCGAAGGAGGACGTGCCCTCGGGGCCGCTGACCATCGACGTCGGGCCTGCGCCTGCGCCGAAGCCGGTGGTTTCTGCCGGTCCGCCGCCGGTTCCGGCCGGAAATCCGGTTCCTCCGATCTCCCAGTAAGTCTGAGCCTGTTGAGCGGCTTTTTACCGAGGGAGTATCCACGCACCTTGACTAGAGTATTACTCTAGAGCGATACTCTATGCCTCACGGAGGCAAGGATGGCGGGTGCGCGGGACGATCTGCTGACGGCGGCACTGGCGGTGTTCGACCGGGACGGGTTCGAGGGCGCGACCGTCGCCGCGATCCGTGAGCGGGCGGGCGCGTCGAACGGCAGCTTCTTCCACTTCTTCAATTCCAAGCGCGAACTGGCCGGCACACTCTTTCTCGAAATCTTGCGGCGCTATCACATCACCATGCTCGATGTGATCGAGCCGCCGCCCGGCGCAGAGGATGGCATCGCGCGCCTGATCAGCACGCATCTGGCCTGGGTGGTCGACAATCGCCGAGAGGCCAACTTCCTGTTCGAGATTTCGCGCAGCGAATGGGCACAGGATGTGCGGGACGCGCGCATGGCGCGCAACGCGACGGTCGCGGAAGGCGTCGCGGCCTGGCGCGCACCGCTCGTTGCGAGCGGCGACCTGTTGCCGATGAAAGCATCGCTGTTCATGAGCCAGATTATCGGACCTGCGCAGTTCGTCTGCCGCGCATGGCTGTCGGGCCGCGATCCGACCGATCCGCGCGACCATGCCGACACGCTGATTGCCTGCGCGGTGCGTGCGCTGACGGGAAGAAATTTCAATAACTGATAACGGGAGTTGCCGATGATTGTTGACGCATGGATGCAGCATCCGACCGAGCGGTTCATGGCGCAGCCGTGGCTAGCCAGTCTCAAGCGATGGACACGCAACGATTTCGGCGGGCAGTGGCCGTTGTCGGAGACGCTCAGTGCGATGGACGCAGGGCGTGTCGATGTTGGCCTGACCAGCGCGTGGGTCGGTCCGATGGGTGATCTTGTCACCAACGATGAAGTTGCCGGATGGGTGAAGGCGGCGCCGAGCCGTCTTGTTGGTATCGGCTCTGTCGATATTCGCGATCCGATGGCCGCGGTCCGGGAAATTCGCCGCTGTGTGAAGGTGCTCGGATTCAAGGGCATCCGGGTGGTGCCGTGGCTATGGGAAGTGCCGCCGACGGATCGGCGGTTCTATCCGATCTTCGCCGAATGCTGTGATCTCGGCGTCCCATTCTGTACGCAGATCGGTCACACGGGGCCGTTGAAGCCATCCGAAGTCGGCAGGCCGATTCCGTATATCGATCAGGTCGCGCTGGACTTTCCCGAACTGGTGATCGTGGGCGGGCACATCGGCTATCCATGGACTGAAGAGGCCATCGCGGTCGCGACCAAACATCCCAACGTCTACATCGACACGTCAGCTTATTCCTTCAATCGCTATCCGGATAACCTCGTCAAATACATGGCCGGTCATGGCCGCACCAAAGTGATGTTCGGCACCAACTGGCCGATGATCGCGCCGCGCAAGGCTCTGGAGGGTTTTGACGCTGCGCCGCTGGACGATGAAGCCCGGGCGCTCTTTCTCGGCGGCAATGCGGTGCGGGCCTTCAAGCTCGCCGCGGCATGAGACCGGCGATGGAATTGCCAGACGCAGACTTTGCACCGATCGCGGCGCGCATCCGCAGCAACGTCCTGCGTCAGGGATTCATGACGCATGTCGGGGCGGAGATTTCGGACCTCACATGCGGCAGTTGCGAATTGTCGGTGGATCGCAGGCCGGAACTGCTGCAGCAAAACGGCTTCTTCCACGGCGGCGTCACGGCGTTTCTGATCGACAACGCAACCACGATCGCGGCTGCCACGGTGAAGGGGCAGGCGGCACTGACAGCCGAATACAAACTGAACTTGTTATCACCGGCGTCGGGAAGCCGGTTGATCTGCCGTGCGCGGGTTGTGAAGCCGGGACGGCAGGTGTCGGTGGTCGCCGCCGACGTGTTCTGCGTGATCGACGGTGTGGAAAAACATACGGCGACCGCGCTGGCGTCGATTGCGATGATCGATCAGGCAATCGCGCCGAAGGTCGTGAGCTAAACAAAAACCCGGCCGCGATGAGGCCGGGTTTCTGGTGTGTCGTAACGGCTTGCGCCGATGTCTTACTTCTCTTCGGTCGCAGCCGGAGCAGCTTCGTCGTCCTGCTGGGCTTCCGGATCGAAGAACTCGCCCGCGGCGGCGATGGCTTCGGCGGCTGCGTCGCGGTCTTCCTGACGCGAGTTGACGTCTTCGCCGCGGTTGATGCGCTCGGCTTCCGCCTCGGAGCGCGCAACCGTCGTCGACACATGAACTTCGACTTCAGGATGCACCGCGATGGTGATCTTGTGCTGGCCGATGGTCTTGATCGGCGCGTCGAGCAGGACCTGCGAACGGTTCAGCGCAACGCCGTCGGCTTCGAGCGCGGCCATGATGTCACGCACCGAGACCGAACCGTAGAGCTGGCCGGTTTCCGACGCCTGACGAATGATGACGACGTTGCGCCCGTCGATCTTCTCCGCGACCTTGGTGGCTTCGCCCTTGGCCTGGATGTTCTTGGCCTCGAGCTCGGCCTTCATGCCGTCGTACTTCTCGCGGTTTTCCTTGGTCGCGCGCAGCGCCTTGTTGCGCTTGAGCAGGAAGTTACGGGCAAAGCCGTCCTTCACTTTGACCACATCGCCCATCTGGCCGAGCTTGGCCACGCGTTCCAGCAGAATGACTTCCATTTGAGTTCTCCGTTAAAGTTCGTGTTGAAGTGTTTGTTGAAGTTGAAGATCAGGACGTCGGCAGGGGCGGTGGCCCGCGCCGGTTCCAGTAGGCTTGTCGAATTCCAAGAACGGCATCGGCGAGGCCGAGGCCGATCATTCCAATCAGCGGCCAGCCGATGAACAGCGTGCCGGCATAGGCTGCGCCGAGCACGAAGGCCCGGCCTGAAAACGTCTGTGTCACCGTATGCAGCACGGCGAATCCGGTGGCCGCATAGGCCATCAGCAGAGCGGAGCTGACGATCTGCGCCACCATGGCCAGAAGCCCGCCGGTGAAGCAGAGCACGACGGCGATCGCCAGCGCACCCAGCACCATGCGCGGCATCGTGGTGGTGCGCAGGTCGGGCCATGGCCGGTTGAGGCGGCCCGACGTCGTGGTGATCTTGGCGGCGAGCCACAGGTTGAGCGTCAGTGTCATCATCGCGATGAGGGTTGCGACACCCGGCGCGATTGCAACCAGCGCATCGACCACGCGCTCGTTCTCGCCCACAGGTGCGACAGCGCCGCGTCCGCCGACGATGCGCTGCAGGCCACGGCGGAGCGCCGCGTTGACCGTCTCGGCATCGGAGCCGAGCGTGAGCAGCGCGCTGATTGTGGTGAGGGCTGCGAAGGCGGAGATCCAGACCAGAATGCGGCCGGTCGGATACCAGTCGAGCGCTGGAGCAAGGTTCGCAAGCTGCGGATCGCTGGACATGGGGCGCGCCAGCAGTGTCAGGTAGCCGAGCCACCACGCGGGCAGTGCGATGGTCAGCGCGAACGCCGCCATATAGGGAATGCCGAAAATCGCGCCGAGTCCGAAGGCGGCGGCAATTCCACCGATGAGAGACGTCGTGGACCCCCAACCCAGCGCCGCCACCATCAGGGGCAGGGGCGCGAGGTAAAACAGCACGATCGAGATCAACGCGCCGGACACGATCGACGCGAACATCAAGGCCGACGCGAGGCCGGCTGCCAGTGCTATGAGGATACCTGTCATCATCAGCTGTCCTGCTCCTTTCGAGCAGTTAGAGGTTCGTTGAACCCCAACCATCCACAACGGCGCGATGCCGAAGTGTTATGAGAATGAAATCGAGAAAGACGCGAGCGCGCGGATGCCGCGCGCTCGCGATGTCGTTTAGCGGATCACGTAAGGCAGAAGGCCGAGGAACCGCGAGCGCTTGATGGCGCGGGCGAGTTCACGCTGCTTCTTTGCCGACACGGCCGTGATGCGGCTCGGCACGATCTTGCCGCGCTCGGACACGTAACGCATCAGCAGCTTCGAATCCTTGTAGTCGATCTTCGGCGCATTCGGGCCCGTGAACGGGCAGGTCTTGCGGCGGCGGAAGAACGGACGGCGTGCACCTGCTTCAGCCATATCTCTTACTCCTCAACAGTTGCTTCGTCGTCGCGGCCACGGCGCGGGCCACGATCGCCACGGAAGCCACCGCCTTCACGGTCGCCACGGAAGCCGCCGCTGCCGCGCTCGTCGCGGTCACGCTCGGCCTTGCGCATCATCGCGGAGGGACCTTCCTCCAGCTCTTCGACGCGGACGGTGAGATAACGGATGATGTCTTCGTTGATGCGTTCCTGACGCTCGATCTCGGCGACCACCGCTGCGGGGCCATCGATGTTGAGCAGCATGAAGTGAGCCTTGCGGTTCTTGTTCATGCGGTAGGTGAGGGAGCGCACGCCCCAGTTCTCGGTCTTGGTGACCTTGCCGCCGAGACCTTCGATCACGCCGGTGATCTGCGTCGTGAAGTCTTCGACCTGCTGGGCGCTCGCATCCTGACGCGCGAGAAATACATGCTCATAAAGAGGCATGGGTGTCCTTTCCTGTGTTGGCGCAAGTCCTGGCGGCAAGCCCTTCGAGACCTTCGGAAAGGACTCGGGTAAGCTCAGAAGGCGGAAGCACGGGACGACGGACCGACTGGCCCTGTCACATCAAAATCGCCAAAGGTGAGATTGCTGAGACCGTCCGTTCAGCTCCCGGCCGGGACCCACGGATGGCGCGGTTATAAGGATTCCGGGGCTGTTTGCAAGGCAAAACAGGGCCGGTTTCGGTCCGGAAGCCTGCGTTTTCTGGGGCAATTATCGCGGTTCCGGGGTCGGATGCGGCCTTGCCATTCCGGTGGTGCCCGGCGGGGCCTTGTCGGCTGCCGTGACCACCATGGGGGTCCGGTCGAATGTCGTGACCAAGGCCGCGCCGAAAACGGCAATCAGGACGGCCGCGAAAATCAGCACAGGCGCCAGCGCGAGCGTTTGCGGTTTGCGAGGGTCCTTCTCCATGTTGCGCACTCCACGTGATATTCCGGAAATAACGCGCTGGACGTGTTCGGGGTTCCTTTGCTCGGCCAATGGCCTGCCGGGCCAATGACCGTGCCGTTCGCTGGCCGACCGGTGCCCCATCGCGCCGCAACTTGACACCCGCGGCCCCGGCGGTGTCTTACGGCCTGATCATTCGCGGGGATTTTCATGACAGCAGCATTCACGTTTCCGGGGCAGGGATCTCAGGCAGTCGGCATGGGCAAGGCGCTCGCCGACGCATTTCCGGCGGCAAAGGCCGTGTTCGATGAGGTCGATGCGGCGCTCGGAGAAAAGCTCACCACGATCATCTGGGAAGGCCCTGCGGAAACGCTGCAGCTCACCGAGAATGCGCAGCCGGCCCTGATGGCGGTGTCGCTGGCGACTCTGCGCGTGCTGGAGAGCGAAGCGGGCATCGACATTGGCCGCGACGCGGCGTTCGTGGCCGGTCATTCGCTGGGTGAATATTCGGCGCTTGCCGCGGCTGGTGCGTTCTCGATTCATGACACGGCGAAGCTGCTGCGCACGCGCGGCCTCGCAATGCAGAAGGCCGTGCCGGTCGGTGTCGGCGCGATGGCCGCGCTGCTGGGCCTCGATTACGACGCTGCCGTTGCGGTGGCGGAAGAAGCCGCGCAGGGACAGGTCTGTCAGGCAGCCAACGACAACGGCGGCGGGCAGGTGGTCGTCTCCGGCGACAAGGCTGCGGTGGATCGCGCGGTCGAGATCGCCAAGACCAAGGGCGCGAAGCGGGCGATGCTTCTGCCGGTGTCCGCGCCATTCCATTGCCGCCTGATGCAGCCGGCCGCGGACGCGATGGCGCAGGCGCTCGCCGGTGTGACGATCAACAAGCCGAAGGTGCCGGTTGTTTCCAACGTGCTGGCGTCCGCGATCAGCGATCCCGACGAAATCCGCAAGCGTCTGGTCGAGCAGGTCACCGGCACCGTGCGCTGGCGCGAGAGTGTGGCGTGGATGGCCTCGCAGGGCGTGACGCATTTCCTTGAGATCGGCGCAGGCAAGGTGCTGTCCGGTCTGGTCAAGCGCATTGCGGACGGCGCTGTCGGCGTATCGGTTGGCGGACCGGGCGACATAGAAGCGGCGAAGGCTGCCATCGCTGCGGCGCGTTAAGCTTACCACGGGACATTGCCGCTCGCAGCCATGTTGCCGCATTCTCGCGCGGCCCGAATATTGCTAGCTCATTCAGGCCGCTCATTTACTCCAGTTTTTGAGCGGTCGCCCCTTTTGGGCTGGGGCATTGCCGCCAGTGTCTTCGTGACGCTGGCGGCTTTTTTATTCCGGCGCGGCGTTACCCGATATTTGGCTTGCTGCCTTTGTTTTCAGCAGCGCCAGATCGCTCTCATCCTTTAGCTCGATCCCTGTCAGTTGGCGCGCCAGTGCTTCGCGCACCAGCCACGCCAGCTTGAAGGCGGCGGCGCTGTAGCTCAATCCTTCGGGGCGCACGTTGGAAATGCAGTTGCGGACCGCATCACTGCGTCCGCGAAACGGCGCGTGTGTGATGTAGATGCCGAGGCTGTCCGGTGAGCTGAGGCCAGGCCGTTCACCGATCAGCATGACCGTCAGTTTCGCTTGCAGCAACTCGCCGATTTCATCCGCGAGGGCGACCCGTGCCTGTGTGGCGATGACGACCGGAGCGTGCTGGAGTTCATCCGCGAGCAGGGGTTTTAGTGCCGCAAGCAGGGGTGCGGCGTGACGCTCGATCGCCAGCGACGACAATCCATCGCCGATCACGATGCAGACATCGCTGCGCACGATCGGCTCCGCGCGCAACCTTGCGATGTCGCCCGGATCGATCACACGCCCCAGATCGGGCCGCCGCAGATAGATGGTGCGGTCGGTCGCGCGGCTGCGGACATGAGCGACGATCCAGCCCTGTGCATGCAGGTCTGTTTCGAGTTTTGCCACGTCGAGTGTGGCATGAATGGCATCGCGTGCCATCGCATGCGCCCAGCCGAACCGCAGCACTTCGTCCGTTGGCATGCCTGCGCCCGCGCGGCCCAGCGCGAGCCGCGCAGGCGTCACGCTGCGCCATTCGCCCCACGGATTGTTAGTGATGGATTTGCCTGTCATGCGATCAGCGATTTGAGATGGCCCATGCCGCCAAGCAGCGCATTGGGTGAGGGCGGGCGCAGCCGTCCCGCGTCGTCGGTGATCTGTATGCGCTGCAGCCATGCTTCGAACTCCGGCGCGCGCTTCAGTCCAAGGGTTTCGCGTAGGAACAACGCGTCATGGAACGACGTGCTCTGGTAGTTGAGCATTACGTCGTCAGCGCCGGGCACGCCCATGATGAAGCTCACCCCCGCAGCGCCCAGCAGCACCAGCAGGTTGTCCATGTCGTCCTGATCGGCTTCGGCGTGGTTGGTGTAGCAGATGTCGCAACCGATCGGCAGGCCGAGCAGCTTGCCGCAGAAATGATCTTCAAGCCCTGCGCGGATGATCTGCTTGCCGTCGTAGAGATATTCGGGGCCGATGAAGCCGACGACGGTGTTGATGAGCAGCGGCTTGTAGCGCCGCGCCAGCGCATAGGCGCGCGCCTCGCAGGTCTGCTGGTCCACGCCGAAATTGGCATCCGCCGACAGCGCGCTGCCTTGTCCGGTCTCGAAATACATCACGTTGTTGCCGACGATGCCTCGCTTCAGCGACAACGCAGCGTCGTAAGCTTCATCGAGAATTTGTGGCGTGACGCCGAACGAGAGATTGGTCTTTTCGGTGCCGCCGATGGACTGGAACACGAGATCGACCGGCGCGCCGTCTTCCATCAGCTTGATCGTGTTGGTGACGTGGGTGAGCACACAGCCCTGGGTTGGAATCTCAAACCGATGGATCACCTCATCCAGCATCCGCAGAAGATTGCCGAGCACCGGCATGCTGTCGGACGCCGGGTTGATGCCGATCACCGCATCGCCCGATCCCATCAGCAGTCCATCGAGGGTCGAGGCGGCGATGCCGCGCAGGTCGTCGGTTGGATGGTTGGGCTGCAGGCGGACCGACAGATGTCCTTCGAGTCCTATCGTATCGCGGAGGCGCGTGATCACGCGGCATTTGCGCGCCACCGCGATCAGATCCTGATTGCGCATGATCTTGGAAACGGCTGCGATCATTTCCGGCGTGAGACCGGGCGTGAGCGCGGCAAGCGTCTCGGTGGTCGCCAGTTCGGAGAGGAGCCAGTTGCGGAAATCGCCGACGGTCATGTGCGACACCGGCGCGAAGGCCGCCGCGTCGTGGCTGTCGATGATCAGCCGCGTGACGTTGTCATCCTCGTAGGGGATCAGCGCTTCGGTGAGAAACTGTTTAAGCGGTACATCGGCCAGGACGTGCCGCGCGGCCATCCGTTCCTGCGCGGTGGCCGCGCCAATGCCTGCGAGTGTGTCGCCGGAGCGTGCAGGGCTCGCATAGGCCATCACCTGTTTCAGATCGTCGAACGTGAAAATCTGGGACGCGATGACGGTGCGATAGCGCATCGGTATCTGACTCCACGGTTTGGACTCCGGCGTTGCAGCGTATCACGTAAATGTCCGCCCCGGCATGACGCCGGCCATGGGGAAGGGCGAGAAAAGTCTGGCAAATCAGTGTGGTGCGGGTGAGCCCGGACGGCTTTGTGACCGTTGATCGGGCAAGAGTCATTGACGAGCGGCATTTTATTGCGGCAAACGGGACCACGTTTTGAGCCGGGGACTGACCCCGGGACTTCTCCCAAGGGGGCGACATGTTCGATTTGACAGGCAGGACCGCGCTGGTCACCGGAGCGACGGGCGGCATCGGCGGCGCGATTGCAAAGGCGCTGCACGCGCAGGGCGCCACGGTTGCCATTTCGGGCACCCGGCGCGAGGCGCTGGATGCGCTGGCGGGCGAACTGAAAGAGCGGGTCCATGTGCTGCCCTGCAATCTCTCCAACATGGACGAAGTCGAGGCGCTGGTTCCGGCTGCCGAAAAGGCGATGGGCCAGCTCGACATCCTGGTCGCCAATGCCGGCATCACCCGGGACAACCTGTTTGTTCAGTTGCGCGACGAGGATTTCGACGACGTGATCCGCGTCAACCTCACCGCGACGTTCCGTCTGGCGCGTGCCGCCACCAAGCTGATGATGCGCAAGCGGTTCGGCCGAATCATCGCCATCACCTCGGTGGTCGGCGTCACCGGCAATGCCGGGCAGGGCAACTATGCGGCGTCCAAGGCTGGTCTGATCGGCATGATGAAGTCGGTCGGCGCGGAATATGCCCGCCGTAACGTCACGGCTAACTGCATCGCGCCGGGCTTCATCGCGACGCCGATGACCGACGTTTTGAACGAAAAACAGCGCGAAGCGGTGCTGTCCAAGGTGCCCGCCGGGCGGCTCGGAACGCCGGAAGACATCGCTGCGGCGGCGGTCTATCTGGCGTCCAATGAGGCCGCCTATGTGACCGGCCAGACCCTGCACGTGAATGGCGGTATGGCCATGATTTGAGGTCTGTTTTCCGTCCGTTTTGTCAAGCGAAATGGTTCGCTGGACGGCGGCCGGGGCCGTGTGGTCAAGTCCGGGGAAGTATGGTAACCGGACGGCACTCGGTTGGGGAAAACGCCATTGCAGGATCGCCAAACCCCGTATATTGCCGTTCCGGCGCCAGCCGCCGTTTTCGGTAATTTCGCCGCTGTGGCGAAGATGCAGGGATGCGTGGTACGGACGGCACGAATTCGCAATTTTTCGCACCGCGAGGGGCTCGGATCGTTTTACGGTCGAGTTTAATGGAACAACTACGAGGTTAAACGATGAGTGAGATTGGCGAGCGGGTTAAGAAGATCGTGGTCGAGCACCTTGGTGTCGAGCCCGAGAAGGTTGTCGATGCTGCCAGCTTCATCGACGATCTCGGCGCCGACAGCCTCGATACGGTCGAGCTCGTGATGGCGTTCGAAGAGGAATTCGGTTGCGAGATTCCGGACGACGCCGCGGAAACCATTCTCACCGTGGGCGACGCCACCAAGTTTCTTGAGAAAAACGCAAAGAGCTGACGCCAGCGCGCAGCCATGACGACATGCGGCGGGTTGTGATCGAACGACCCGCCGTCTTGCTGTCATAGCCGCGCTTTTGGTGCTCGCCGATCGAGCCGGAGAAGAACTGATGCGGAGGGTTGTCGTCACGGGTCTGGGCATGGTTTCGCCGCTCGCAAATGGTGTCGAGCAGACCTGGAAACGCATCCTCAACGGCGACAGCGGCGCGAGACGCATCGAGAAGTTCGAGGTTTCCGACCTGACCTGCCAGATCGCCTGCATGGTTCCGCGCGGCGACGGCTCCAACGGCACCTTCAATCCGGACGACTGGATGGAGCCGAAGGAACAGCGCAAGGTCGACGATTTCATCATTTTCGCCATGGCTGCGGCGAGCCAGGCGCTCGACGATGCCAACTGGCATCCGAGCACAGAGGAAGAGCGCTGTGCCACCGGCACCCTGATCGGTTCCGGCATTGGCGGCATCGAGGGCATCGGCGAAGCCGCTGTGGTGCTGAAGGAGCGCGGTCCGCGCAAGTTGTCGCCGTTCTTCATTCCCGGCCGCTTGATCAATCTCGCTTCCGGTTACGTCTCTATCAAGCACGGTCTCAAGGGCCCGAACCATGCGGTGGTCACCGCATGTTCGACCGGCGCACACGCCATCGGCGATGCAAGCCGTCTGATCGCGTTCGGCGATGCCGATGTGATGGTCGCGGGCGGTGCGGAGTCCGCCGTCAACCGCCTCGCCATGGGTGGCTTCTGCGCGCTGCGCGCAATGGCGACCAAATACAACGATAATCCGACCATCGCGTCGCGTCCCTATGACAAGGATCGCGATGGTTTCGTGATGGGCGAGGGCGCGGGCGTTGTGGTGCTCGAAGAGTACGAGCACGCGAAAAAGCGCGGCGCGAAGATTTACGCCGAGGTTGTCGGCTATGGCCTCAGCGGGGATGCCTATCACATTACCGCCCCTGCCGAGGACGGCGATGGCGCATACCGCTGCATGAGCGCGGCGATGAAGCGCGCCGGCGTGACTGCATCCGACATCGACTACATCAATGCGCACGGCACCTCGACGCCGCTTGGCGACGAGATCGAGCTTGGCGCTGCACAGCGGCTGCTTGGTAACGCGGCATCCAAGGTGTCTATGTCTTCGACCAAGTCGTCGACCGGCCACCTGCTTGGCGCGGCCGGCGCGATCGAGGCAATTTTCTGCGTGCTGGCGATTCGCGACAATGTCGCGCCGCCGACCATCAATCTCGACAATCCGTCGGTCGAGACGGCGATCGATCTCGTGCCGAAAAAGGCAAGGCAGCGTGAAATCAACGTGGCCCTGTCGAATTCGTTCGGATTTGGCGGCACCAATGCCTCGCTGATCGTGCGGCGGCTGGCAAGTTAGGCGTTTCGCGTTTTCAAGAGTTAGAGACTGTAGAAACTAGCTGAGGCTGACTTCACGGTTTTGCCCCAATCGGACATAATTTCTCTCACGGGCGCGCTTATAATACTGAAAGCACAAGCCTAAACCGCCTGCAGAATTCAGGTTGCCTTATGAGCCAGAGACCACCCATTGCGCCCCGCAGCCCGCGCGCGGCGCTCGAGCCGGAACAGGTGCCGCAGCCGCCAAAGCACTCGCGGCGCGCCCGCAGCACGCTCGTTGTGGTCGGCAATGCGATCTTCACGTTCCTGATCATCGCGATGCTGCTGGTGGGCGGAGTGTTCTTCTACGGCAAGAAGACCATCGAGGCCAAAGGCCCGCTGGCCGAGGACAAGGTGGTCAACATTCCGCCGCGCGCGGGCATGACCGACATCGGCGACATCCTTCTCCGCTCGGGCGTGATCTCCGCCGATCGCTGGACCTTCATCGGCAGTGTGCTTGCGCTCAATGCGCGATCGGGCCTGAAGTCCGGCGAATACCTGTTCCAGAAAAACGCCAGCCTGCGCGATGTCATCAACACCATCGTCGAAGGCAAGGTGGTGCAGCATTCGATCACCATTCCCGAAGGCCTGACGTCGGAGCAGATCGTTGCCCGCATTCAGGACAACGACATCTTCTCCGGTTCGCTGAAAGAACAGCCGCGTGAAGGCACACTGCTGCCCGACACCTATAACTTCCCGCGTGGCACGCCGCGCGATCAGGTGATCCACCGGATGCAGCAGGCGCAGAAGCGCGTGCTTGCCGAGGTCTGGTCGCGCCGCAACCCCGACGTGCCGCTGCGCTCGCCGGAACAGCTCGTCACACTGGCCTCCATCGTCGAGAAGGAAACCGGCCGCGCGGATGAACGCAGCCGCGTTGCGGCGGTCTTCACCAATCGTCTGCGCCAGCGCATCAAGCTGCAGTCGGACCCGACCATTATTTACGGCCTGGTCGGCGGCAAGGGCACCCTTGGCCGTCCGATCAAGCGTAGCGAGATCACGCAGCCGTCGCCCTACAACACCTACGTGATCGAGGGATTGCCGCCGGGACCGATCGCCAATCCGGGCCGGGCCTCGCTTGAGGCAACTGCCAACCCTGCGCGCACGCGCGATCTGTTCTTTGTCGCCGACGGCACTGGCGGCCATTCGTTCACCGAAACCTACGATCAGCACCAGAAGGGCGTCGCGAAGCTGCGCGCAATGGAGAAGCAGCAGCAGAACGACACCGTGGAAGCCGACGATCAGCCGCCGGTTGCGGCTGTACCTGCGCCTGCGGCGGGCACGCCTGCCGCTCCCGCCAGGCCGCCTGCCAATGCTGCACCGAAGGCCGCCCCGAAGGCGACCGCTCCAAAGGCGTCCGCGCCGGCCAGCATCATGGCCAACGAGCCCGCGGATGGCGCAGCATCCCGCAAGCGCACCGCAAAACGCGCCCCGGCGGCGGCGCCTGCCGAACCGGAAGAAGAGAAGACGCAGTAAGCCTGCACTCTCTTGCGTCACCATCCGATTTCGGGGACAAGCTGACAGCCGCTGAGCCATCTGCTGGCTCGCGGCTCCGCATTCGTCCGGATACACCAAGCACGGAGACACTATCGCAATGGCGCTGTCGAGCATGACCGGCTTTGCCCGAAGCCACGGCACCAGCGGACCTTATGCGTTCGAATGGGAACTGAAATCGGTCAACGCCAAGGGCTTTGACTTCCGGATGAGGTTGCCCCCGGGCTGGGACGATATCGAAGCCACCGCCCGCAAGCGCGCCACCGAACTGCTGTCGCGCGGCACCGTCTACGCCAACCTCAGCGTCAAGCGCACTGGCGCGGCGTCGATCGTGCGGATCAACGATGACGTGCTGGCATCGATCCTGAAGGTCGCATCCGAGATTTCCGCGCGCACCGATGCCGTTGCGCCGAGTGTCGATGGCCTGCTCGGAATCAAGGGCGTGATCGAAGTCGTCGAGCCGGAAAGCGACGAAGTGGAAATGCAGGCCGCGCGCGCCGCCGTGTCAGCCTCGTTCGAACAGGCGCTGCAGAGCCTTATCGACATGCGCAAACGTGAAGGCGTTGCGCTCGGTCAGATCCTGAGCCAGCGCATGGATGAAATGGAGGGCCTTGCCCAGCGTGCGGAAGCCGCACCCGGACGCAAGCCGGAAGCGATCCGTGCCCGGCTGGCCGAACAGATCGCGGCATTGCTTGAAACGTCGGACCGCTTCGATGCCGACCGGCTCAGCCAGGAAGCGCTGATGATCGCGGCCAAGGCGGACATTCGCGAAGAACTCGACCGCATCGCCTCGCATATCGCACAGGCGCGCGAACTGTTGGGGAAGGGCGGCGCGGTGGGCCGCCGGCTGGATTTCCTGGCGCAGGAGTTCAACCGCGAGGTGAACACCACCTGTTCGAAGTCGAACGACATCGACCTCACCAATACCGGGCTTGAGATGAAGACCGTTGTCGAGCAGTTTCGTGAACAGGTCCAGAATCTGGAATAGGGATTGAGCGATGGCGACGGGGGGCACCTTGAAAGACGGTGAGCGGCGCGGACTGATGTTTGTGCTGTCGTCGCCCTCGGGCGCGGGCAAATCCACCCTGGCGCGGATGCTGATCGAGAAGATGAGTGACCTGAGCATGTCGGTCTCGGTCACCACGCGCGCGAAACGCCCGGGCGAGGTGGACGGCGAGCACTACTACTTCATCGACAAGCCGAAGTTCGGCGCCATGGTGAAGGCTGGCGAACTGCTTGAGCATGCAACGGTGTTCGACAATTCTTACGGCACGCCACGCAAGGCGGTCGAAGACGCGCTGTCTGCGGGACAGGACGTGCTGTTCGACATCGACTGGCAGGGCACGCAGCAGCTTCGCGAGAAAGCCCGCGCCGACGTGGTCAGCGTTTTCATCCTGCCGCCATCCGCCGCCGATCTCGAGAAACGGTTGCACACCCGTGCGCAGGATTCCGATGAGGTCATTCGCGGCCGTATGGATCGCGCCAGCCACGAACTCAGCCACTGGGCGGAGTACGACTACGTCGTCACCAACAGCCAACTTGACGACGCCTATGCGCAGGTTGTCACCATCCTCAAGGCCGAGCGGCTGAAGCGCGAGCGCCAGACCGGCCTGTCGGCCTTCGTGCGCGAACTGCAAAAGCAGTTGGAGAAGTAAGCGGCGGGTTTTACCCGCCGCGGCTCTTCGGGCCCATCCCTACGCCGCCGGTCGCTTCGCTGCGCGTGACAGCAGTTCTTCGATCTCGTCGACCTCGGTATCCAGAACGCGCGCGTCTGTGTCGAGTACGCGTGCTTCGGGCAGGGCGCGGCCGTAGCGAGGTTCATCGGCATAGTGTCTGTCATCCGCCAGCGGCGGATAGTCCTGCGGGAACGGGCGTGCTGACTCGTTGAGATCCCAGATCGGGCGGCGCTGCACATAGGTGCGCTCGTCCTCGCGCTGCCTGGGCCGGAAATACTTGAACAGCAGCGGGCCGAGAATGGCCGCGAGCGCCAGGACGCCGACAAGGAGGCTGAGCAGGATGCGGACGGACAGGCCTTCATCGGTATCCGTTGCAGCGGGCTTTTGCGCCTGCTGCGTCGCTGCACCTGTGGTGGCAGCCGGAGCGGCGGCCGGAGTTTGAGCTTGCGATGCAGCGCCGGTTGCGGCGAGGCGTTCGGGGGTGAGTGTTTGAGCGGTCTGCACCGGCTGTACGGGTGCCGCGGCTGGCTGGTCAGCGGCGGAGGCGACAGCCATCGGCTCGGGCCAGCGCGTTGCGATGTTCGTGTCTTGCCTGTTCTCAGCGGTTGATGCCGTCGGCGGCGCTGCTGCGACCTGATCGTCCTTGCGCGTGTCGGCGTCAGCCGAAGCGGTGGGCATCGGCGGCCATGTTGTTTCCGCAAGTGCCGGATCGTCATCCGAGCCTGCTCTCAGTTCTGCGCGGGCATTCGCGACAGACTTCTGAATGGGCTTCCGTGACGCTTCCTGCCTGGCAGCAGGCGTGATGATTGTCGGGGAAGATACACCTTCTTCGGCAGCGTCTGACGACGCTGATGCGGGCGCAGCGGCCTTCCTGGTCTTTCCGCCTTCGTCGGCGAGGTACCAGCACTTGCGCTTGGTGCCTTTCTCGATGCGATAGTACCAGTGTGCGCCCGCCGGTGTGGTGGCTTTCGGCGCAGCAAGGCATTCGTCCGCAGCTTTGGCCGCGCTTCCAGGCGTTGCGGGGGCCGCTGTCAGCGGCGATGTGATACTGAAGATCGAAACGCAGCCTGTGACGGCAGCAAGAGCAATGGCAGCAGTGCGGTTTGACATTCTGTCCCCCTTACGCAACACGAATTCATTCCCGTGTCGGTTTTTGGGGGACAAGTTGGGTCGGAATAGGCCGCAAATCCGGACAGGCCGGGGCATAATTCGGGCGCGCGGAACCCGGCGTCGTTCATCATAGAGGACAGGCCATTGCTACCCTGGAACCTGCTTGGTACGGCGCAAATTCCTGGCGGCGGCGAACTGCGCCTGCTGCGGCGGGGAACAGAGTTTTCCATCAAGCTCGGCCAGAACGAGTTGATGAACAGCCGCCTCAGCGGCTCGGAGGAAGCGCTGGCGACGCTTGTTTGCGAGCGCCTGCAGGTAAGCAAGCAGCCGCGTTTGCTGATCGGCGGCCTCGGCATGGGATTTACGCTGCGCGCGGCGCTGTCGAAACTCGCCGCAGATGCGCGCGTCGTTGTCGCCGAGCTTGTGCCCGAAGTGGTGGCATGGGCGCGGGGGCCGATGGCGGAAGTTTTCCGCGACTGCCTGAACGATCCGCGTGTCAGCATCCACGAAAAGGATGTCGGGCTTCTGATCCGTGCGGAGCGATCCGCTTATGACGCCATCCTGCTCGATGTCGATAATGGCCCGGAAGGATTGAGCCGCGAAGCCAACGACGCGCTCTACAACACAAGCGGCCTTGCTATGGCGCACGCAGCGCTGCGCCCGGGCGGAGTGCTGGCGGTGTGGTCTTCCGGTCCCGATCCGCGTTTTACGCAGCGGCTGATGAAAGCTGGATTCGATGTGGACGAAAAGAAAACGCGCGCCAGCCGCAAGGGCGGTGGCGCGCGTCATGTGATCTGGATCGCGACCCGGACGGGCCGCTGATAACTGTTGTCATTGCGAGCGAAGCGAAGCAATCCAAAGCTACGGAAAAGAAATGGATTGCTTCGTCGCTTTGCTCCTCGCAATGACGAAAAACAGCCTTACTCGCGTGTGCCAACTCAGTTCGTGAGCATGATGCGGCCGACCACCTTGCCGGCGCGCAACTGGTCGATCCACTTCTGAACGTCGCCCATCGGTTCTTCCTTCATCGGCGTCGGTTTGACCTTGCCGGCTTTCGCCAGCTCCATCAATTCCCGGCCTTCCGCCAGTGTGCCGGTCATGAAGCCTTCGATGGTCATGCGCTTGTAGATCCACTGCACCATCGGCAGGTTGAAGTTACCGCCCATCAGGCCGGACACGACGATCTTGCCGCCGCGGGCGACCACCGACGTCGCGAATGCCATCGACTTCTCGTTGCCGGCGAAATCGACGATGCCGTCGAAGCCGCCGTCGGTTTCCTTGATAATGCGCTTGGCGATATCGGCTTCGGTCGGATCGTAAGCTGTCGTCGCGCCGTTCTTGATCGCAGCATCGCGGGCAGATGCGCTGAGATCGGCCACCGAGACCGGCTGCTTGAACATCGCCTGAGCGAGCGAGACGCCCATCATGCCGACGCCGCCGAGGCCGATCAGCAAGATGTTGCGCTGCCGCGGCCGATCCACCAGACGCTTCAGCGCGCCATAAGCCGTGATGCCCGAGCACATCAGCGTCGCGGCAGTATCGACCGGCACCTGGCCGTAGTCGATCAGATACTTCTGGTCGGGGACGAGGACGTGGCTGGCAAAGCCTCCATCAATGGACACGCCGAGAAAGCGGTTGCGCGCGCAAAGGTTCTCGTCGCCGTTGAGGCAGTCGCGGCACTTGCCGCAGCCGATCCAGGGGAAGACCGCCATTTTCTTCCCGATCAGGGACTTGTCCGCATCGGGGCCGACTTCATCGACAACACCGGCAATCTCGTGGCCAAGAGTGAAGGGCAGGGTCATGCCGCGCGTGGTGTCGAGTTTCTTGCCGCCTCCGAGGTCAGCATAGCCGTCCTGAATGTGCAGGTCCGAATGGCACAGGCCGCAGCGCTCGATGCGCACCAGAACTTCCCGGCCTTGCGGCTTCGGGGTCTCCACGATTGTTTCGCAGAGCGGAGCATCGAACTTGACGAGAGACTGGCGGCGCATCTGAGCCATGGGGGCTTTCTCCGTTACGGTGTTTTTGCTTTTGCGGCTGTTATATCCGCCAATTCGCGGGCCATGGCAACAAAGCCGGACACTGGAATCGTCTCCGCGCGGCGGGTCGGATCGACACCGGCGGCAGCGGCCAGCACGGCCGGATCGACGCCCAGTGACTTCAGGCTTTGCCGCAGCATCTTGCGGCGCTGCCCAAAGGCTGCGGATGCGACCCGCTCCAGCGCACGCCGGTCGCACGGCTCGGGCGCTACACGCGGGATCAGCCGCACCACGGAGGACGTGACCTTGGGCGGCGGGACGAAGGCACTCGGCGAAATATCGAACAGGATCTTGGTTTCAGCCCGCCAGTTGGCCAGTACGCCGAGACGGCCATAGGCATCGTCATTCTCGCGCGCTACGATGCGCTCTGCGACTTCGCGCTGAAACATCAGCACCATCATGTCGTACCAGGGCGGCCATGGCTCAGTGCAGAGCCAATCGATCAGCAATACCGTCGCAATATTGTAGGGCAGGTTGGCGACGATTTTGGCACGCTCGCCGTCCAGAAGCGGTCGCGGATCGAAGGTCATCGCGTCGTCATTCACGATGGTCAGGCGGCCGGGATAGCGCTGCGCGATTTCCTCGAGCGCGGGGATCGCGCGCTCGTCGCGCTCGACGGCAATCACGCGCCTGACACCTTGTGCCAGCAGTGCACGCGTCAGCCCGCCGGGACCGGGTCCGATCTCGACAATGGTCGCGCCCTCAAGCGGTGCGGCAGCGCGCGCGATCCGCGATGTGAGATTGAGATCGAGCAGAAAGTTCTGACCCAGCGATTTGCGCGCCGACAGTTCGAAGCGGCGGATCACGTCGCTCAGCGGTGGCAGATCGTCGATCGCGCTCATGCTTTCGAGGCCGCCATCCGCGCGGCAAGGCGCAGCGCGGAAATCAGGCTCGACGGATTGGCGCGTCCGGTACCCGCAATGTCGAATGCGGTGCCGTGGTCCGGCGAGGTGCGGATGAACGGCAATCCAAGCGTGACGTTGACGCCATCGTCGAAGGCGATGGTCTTGATGGGGATCAGCGCCTGATCGTGATACATACAGATCGCACAGTCATAGGTCTTGCGCGCACCGGCATGGAACATGGTATCGGCGGGCAGCGGTCCACGGACATCGATGCCGTCCTGCCGCAGCGTCGCAATTGCCGGCGCGATGATAGACTGATCCTCAGTGCCGAGCGTGCCGTCTTCGCCCGCATGTGGATTGAGTCCTGAGATCGCAAGGCGGGGGCGGACGATGCCAAGCCGCGCTTTCAGGTCTGCCGCGACAATCCGCGCGGTCTTCACGATCAGTTCGGTCGTGAGCTGCGTGATCGCATCGCGCAGCGGCAGATGGATCGTCACCGGCACGACGGCGAGGTCAGGCGACCACAGCATCATCACCGGATGCGGCACCGTGCCGTTCACGGCTGCGGACAATTGTGCAAGAAACTCGGTGTGGCCCGGATGCGAAAAGCCCGCGCGATAGAGTACGCTCTTGGCGATGGGATTGGTGACCACCGCGCTTGCACGCTCAGCGATAACATCGGCCACAGCATGCCGGATCGAGGCAATCGCCGACGGTGCGCTGCTGTCATCGGGCTGACCGGGTTGGGGCGTCGTGGCGATCCCGGTTTTCACGATGGGCAGCGCGTCAGCGAAGATTGCGGAAGCATCTTCGGGCTTGATGTCGGCGACTGTGATGGGGGTGTTGAGCAGATCGGCGCGGGCCTTGATGAAGGTGCTGTCACCAATCAGGTAAAATGCGGGAAGGCCGAGTTCGCGCCGCTTCAGCCATGCGGCGATGGCAATGTCGGGACCGATGCCCGCGGGTTCACCGAGTGTCAGCGCCAGAGCTTTACTCATGAAGTGACCCGACGCATGACAACGGTGCCGTGACGGGGCTCATTTGCTGCGGATCTCGATCATTGAGCCCTTGCGCACTTCCTCGAGATACGACTTGGATTTTGCTTCGTACTTCTGGTTGTAGATCTTTTCACGCGCCTCGCGCTTGGCTGGCGTATCGGCCTTGGTCGGCTTGCGGCTGCACAACGCCACCATTTCCACGCCCTGCTTGGTGACTTCAGGCGGGGTGAGTTTTCCGACCGGCAGCTTGTCCAGCAGTTCGCGCAGGTTTGGCGGCAGGTCTGCTGATGTCTTGGTCAGTTGATCGCGGATAGCGGCGTCCCGCATTGAACGGAAAAGTTCCTGCGCTTCATCGCAGGACGAGATTCGGCTGCGCAGCAGCTCGGCTTCCTTGCGGCGTGCTTCCACAACACTTGACGGTGAACCGCGCGGCACGATCAGCACGATCGGGCGCACAAGATATTCGAAACTTTCGCCATCCGAACTGCCGCCTTGCTTGTCGAAGCCGGCGAGATCCTTCTCCGCCACCAGCAAATTCGACTGGAAGCGGCCGCGCACCAGATTGCCCCAGGTCATGTCCGCCTTGATGCGGCTCTTGAGCGTTTCGGGGCGGATGCCATGACCCTCAAGCGTCTTGTTGAGCTGTTCGGCGCTCATGCGCATGCGCGAGGCCATGTTGCCGTAGGCGCCGTCAATATCCGACGACGACATGTCGAGGCCGTACTTCTTGCCCTCCTTGATCTTGAGCTTGTCATTGATCAGTTCGGTGAGGGCTTCCTGACGCGAAAGCGATTTTTTTGTCGTCAGCAAGGTCAGCTTGATGCGCTGATCGACGTCCAGATTCGTGATGGCTTCGCCGTTGACCATCGCCGCCACGCTTTGCGCCATCACGGCCGAGCCGACTCCTGACAGGGCAAGGACAGCCGCGGCCAGTGAAACCGTTTTTGCATAGCGAAGAAAAGTCGCAATCATATTCAGGCCCGTCTTGAAATCGATTTCGGCGGAGGCTGGAGGTTCCAGCGCGTTGTTTGCAAATCAACCCCGAGTTTGCGGCGTTAATGCGCGCATTGCTGAACTCCCGGCGATTTCCGCGATCGCAGCACGCGGTGTTATTCCGATACCGGATGATTATTGCGATGCGTTGAACGAGGTTCCGCCGATCGTTCGCAGGCCGATCTGCAGCATGATGCGATGATCGGTGACCGGGGTCGTATAGCTCGTCGAGGTATAGGCGTAATCGGTGATGTAGTTGGCTGCGATGATGAAGCAGTCATCCACGTAACCGGCGCCCACGATGTATTGGTTCACGGTCTGGTTGGTAATGTCGTAGCGCAGTCCGCCCGACAGCACCCAGTTCGACGCCACCTTGAAGGTGCCGGTGCCGACGATGCCTTCACGGCGGTTGAGGAAGCCGAGTTCCGGCTGCTTGTCATAGTTGCCGTAGAGCAGGCTGACCTGGAAGCGGTCGAAATTGGCGCGGCCTTCGAGCTCGAAGCGCCGCACGGCGCCCGTCGCCTCGTCGAGCCGCGTCCGGGCCGTCAGGCTGTAAATCCTGTTCGGCTGATAGGACACGCGGGCGACATAGTCGGAGCGGTCGGTCGCAAGGCCGCTGGCAAGGCCGGTGTTGGTCAGATCCTGCACGGCGAACGAGTTCAGGCCGAACAACTGGTAGGATTGTCCGAACAGCACATTGATAAAGCCGCCGCGGTCGAACTGTGTCGTCGCCTGTACGCCGACATTGGCGCGGCCGCCGCCTTCGACGCGGTCATAGCCGGAGAACTTGTCGACGCGGAACAGGTTGCTGTCGTCGAACGTGAAGCTCTGCGCATCTTCGTTGGGAAGGCGGCCGGCGTTCGGTTCGTTCGGGCGGATGATCAACTGGGCGATGGGTTCGATCGTCGTGGTGCCCCACGGCTGCACGTTAATGAACGGATAGCGGTACTCGACACCCACCGTCGGCATCAGGCGTGCGGTCTGGGTCGAGCCGACGGGCAGATAGTTGGAAACGCCGGGCTGGTTGTCGATGTTGGCGCTGATCACGTCGCCGCGCAGCGACGCGAACGGCGTGAAGATCTGGCCGATGGAGTCGGTGAACGATCGGCGCCATTCGACTTCGGCGGTCAGTCGCGTGTAGTCGCCGGGAATGCCGCGCAGCAGGCAGTTCGACGGTGTCCGGGCATTCGGGTTGGCCGAGGTCGGCAGACACCAGCCATTGAGGAGGGCCGTCGGGTTGATCGCGTCGAACGAGGCGGTCTGGCGGCTCAGGCTGGTGAAGTTCGCCTTGTAGCTGAATTCGCCGCCGAGAACATTGCGATTGAGTACGTTCGAGTAATCGATCACCGGATGCACGATCGGAATCGTGCTCTGGTTGTCGGCGGCCGAATAGCCGAGGAAGTGCATCACGCGCGCGTCGAAATAGCTGCGGTTACCGACGCCGGTCAGATAAATCTGCGACAGGCCGGTGTCGGGCGTCAGCAGGAACGCGTTGAGCGCGTTCTTGTAAGGGCCGAGGTTGTAGTCGAAGAAGAACGACTTGTCCGAAACCGCAATCGCGTCCCAGCCCCAGACCCATTTGTCGTTGAGGGCGAACTGGCCCTTGGTATCAATACCACCCCGGAACTCACGATTGCCCGGTTCACTGTTGAACTGGCCCGGATCGTTCTGACGGATGCCATAGGCCCGGATTTCGTAGGCGCCATTGATCAGGCGCTGACGGAATTCGCCCTGCAGCAGCAAGCCTTGCTTGGTCGTATAGCGCGGTGTCACGGTCGCGTCGTAGTCGGGCGCCAGTGCGAAGTAGTAGGGCACTTCGACGCCCACGCCATAGCGTGTGCTCGACGAGTAGTTCGGGATCAGGAAGCCGCTCTTGCGCTTGACCGTCGGGTCCGGCGTCGAGAAGAACGGCAGATAGGCGATCGGCTGACCGAAGAACTCGAGGCGCGCGTCCTCGAAATACAGCATCTTCTCGGTCTGGTTGTGGATGATGCGCGCACCCTTCACCTGCCACAGCGGCGGCTTCTTTGGGTTGTCCTTACAGGCGGCGCAGGCCGTATAGACGCCGTTCTGGAAAATCGTGACCTCGCCGCCGGTGCGGTCGGCGCGCGTCGCGGCCATGCGGGTCTGATCGGCGGTATCGAGACGCAGGGAATCGACGAAACCGTCGCGATAGTCGTCAGACAGGTCGAGCAGGTTGGCGTAGGTGATCTTGCCATCCGGATCAGTCAGGCGGACGTTGCCCTCGGCATGCAGACGCTTGGTCTTCTGGTCGTAGATGACCTTGTCCGCTTCGAGGGTCGAGCCGTTGTAGTAAATCTGGACGCTGCCGACCGCGGCCACGCGCGAGTTGTTGTAGTCGTAATTGACCTCGGTGGCCTGGACCAGCATCTGCCCGTCATTGTTGGTCGGGCGGGCCTGCTTGGGCGGCCGGGGCGGGATCTGATTGTACCGGAAAGACTGCTGGGCCGATGCCGGCGCCACGTCGGCAACGCCGAAACCGGCTGCCAGGCACAGGGCCAGAATCGCAGACATGACCGTGCTTTGACGGCGCAAGCGAATGCGCCGCCTGAACGCAGGCGTCCGTCCTTGGAGGGCGGCGACAACGGCCACTACCCGTCCTCCTGGTACAGCAAGGCCAAAAATCCCGAGAGGCCGCCCACACAGACGGGCAGCCACGCGGCAGCGAGCGGATGCATCAACTCGGCCTTGCTTAAATCCTCAGTTACTTTCGACAGGACATAGAGCAGAAACCCTGCTGCAACGCCACTTAAAACCATCTTTTGCACGCCGCCGAACCGGAAGAACCGCAGGCTCACGGCGGCGGCCAGCATCACCATCGCGGCCAGCAAAAATGGGCGTGCGATGAGCTTGTGGTACTGCAGGCGGTAACCGGCTGTAGCCTGCCCGGAGTTCTCCGACGACCGGATGTAGTCGGGGAGTTGCCAAAAAGACACAGTTTCGGGGGTGGAGAAGCTGTTCCGGACCTGCGCCAATGTCAGGGTCGTGCTCAATGTGAGGGTATCCAGTTCCTCCATCGGGCTGTCGAGCTTGTAGCGGCGGACCTGTTTGAACACCCAGTGGCCTGGCTCAAGGGTGGCTTCCTTGGCCTCGATTCTCTCCTTGAACGAACCGGACGGGTCATACCTGAAGATCGTAATGCCGGTCAGAAGCGCGCCCTGTCCCTGGCTTCGGGCAGCATTGATGATGCTTTGGCCTTCGCTGGTGGACTGGTTGAGCCAGAATCCTGCGCCGTCCTGGGTGGCCGGGGCGCCATCGGTGAAAATCTTCGTTTCCATGCCCTTGGCGCGTTCGAGCATCTCTGCAGACATGGGATTGTAGAGAACGGTGGCGAGCAGGCCGAGCATCAGGGCGCTGAGCAGGGCCGGGGTCGTGAACTGCCAGGCGGAAATACCGGCCGCGCGCGCAATCACCAGTTCGAGCCGCCGCGACAAGGCGAGGAACGACACCATTGCGCCGATCAGAATGCAGAACGGCATCAGCTTCTCGAGCGACAGAGGCACGCGGAAGAGTGCGGTCTGTGCGACGAACAGGCCGGACACGTTCGGCAGGCTTCCGGCGCGGCGCATCAGTTCGATGTAATCGACGGTGATCACGAGCACGAAAATCGACGCAAACGTCGCGACCGACGCGATCACGAAGCGGGCGGCGAAATAGCGTGCGAGGATTGTCGTGACCATGCGGGCAGCCGCCTCAAGCCAGCGTCGGCCGCCGGGCGAGCCGGACGGTCACGAGTGTTGCGGCGGACGACGATGCGGTCGTCCGGTCTTCAGTGGTGTCGATCGACCCCATCAGGCGGCAATATCCCCAAACTCCAGCCGGATTTCGCGCGCACCCCAACCTTTTTCAAGGTCCCCCGGGGGCACGGAATCGCGCTGTCCGGCACATTCTTAAGTCATAGCATCCCTTTGATTGGTCAACAAAATGGCCGAGCTGAGGCCAGCCGTAAAGTGTGGTTAATAAAACGCCATCGTTGCTTTGAGGCCACGCCCCGGAATGGCACGCTGTGTCGTACACGCATGCTTGTTCCAATACGGGTTGCGGCGCGCTTGGCAGTACGCGCCGGAAAGCGTCATAGTGGGCTATCCCATGTCCCGAATCCGGATGTCAGGCGGATTCTGGTGTCTTTAGCTATGCAATCGCGATGATCTGGAGGATTTGCTTATGACCGACGCCGTCAAGGTCGGCTTCGTACCGTTTTCCGCTGCCGCACGCGGCGTTCTGGTGGTGTTTTGCGACGACACGCTGAAATTCGGGCCGGCGACGGTCAAGGCGCTCGGTACGACGGTGAATGCGGTCAAGCGCGCAGCGACAGCCAATCAGTTCAAGGGCAAAAGCGGCGCCGTACTGGACATCCTGGCGCCGGAAGGCCTCAAGGCGGGGCGCCTGATCGTTGTCGGCGCGGGCAAGCTCGCGTCGCTCAAGGATGGTGAGTTCATCAAGCTCGGCGGAAAGATAGCCGCCAAGATTTCTGCCGGGACGGAAGCCGTCACGATTCTCGCCGAACTGCCGTCGGGTGCGATGAAAGGCGCGCAGGCCGCGTCGATTGCCGCTGGCGTCCGGCTGCGCGCCTATCGCTTCACGCGGTACAAGACCACAAAGAAAGACGGCGACAACGCGCCACTGCGCACGCAGTTCTCCATCGCCGTGGCGGATGTTGCCGCGGCGCGTAAGGCGTTCGCGCCGGAGAATCAGGTGGTCGACGGCGTGCTGGTGGCGCGCGAACTCGTCAACGAGCCGCCGAATGTGCTGTTTCCCGCTGAATTTGCGCGGCGTGCAACACAGTTGCGCAAGCTCGGCGTCAAGGTCGAAGTGCTCGACGTCAGGGCGATGACGAAACTCGGCATGGGCGCGCTGCTCGGTGTTTCGCAAGGTTCGGAACACGACGGTCGCATGGTCATCATGCGCTGGAATGGCGGCAAGGCAGGCGAGCAGCCCATCGCCTTTGTCGGCAAGGGTGTGTGCTTCGACACCGGCGGCATTTCGATCAAGCCTGCAGGCAGCATGGAAGACATGAAGGGTGACATGGGCGGTGCCGCCTGCGTGGTCGGCCTCATGCATGCGCTGGCCGCGCGCAAGGCGAAGGTCAATGTGATCGGTGCGATCGGCCTTGTGGAGAACATGCCCGACGGCAATGCGCAGCGGCCGGGCGACATCGTCACCTCGATGTCGGGACAGACCATCGAGATCATCAACACTGACGCCGAAGGCCGCCTCGTGCTGGCCGACGTGCTCTGGTATGTCGCGAAGAAGCACAAGCCGAAGTTCATGGTCGATCTGGCGACGCTGACCGGCGCGATCATGGTCGCACTCGGCGTCGATTATGCAGGCATGTTCTCGAACGACGACAAGCTTGCGGAACGCCTGACGGCGGCAGGGCAGGAGACCGGCGAGCGCGTATGGCGCATGCCGCTCGGTCCCGAATACGACAAGCAGATCGACTCGCAATTCGCCGACATGAAGAACACCGGCACCCGCAACGGCGGTTCGATCACCGCCGCGCAGTTCCTGCAGCGCTTTGTTGACGGTACGCCATGGGCGCATCTCGACATCGCAGGTACGGCGATGGGTGTTCCGGCGTCGGATATCAACCGCAGCTGGGGCTCGGGTTACGGCGTACGGCTGCTGAACCAGCTCGTGGCTGATAATTACGAGGCGAAGCGGTAAAGTCCTTCGCCGTCATTGCGAGCGAAGCGAAGCAATCCAGCCTTTTGAAAACAAGAACTGGATTGCTTCGTCGCAAAGGCTCCTCGCAATGACACCCTGCATGAGATCCGATTGGTCGCATACCATGACCGAAGTCCTGTTCTATCATCTGCAAGACACGACACTTGAGAAGGTGTTGCCGCCGCTGCTCGAGAAATCCCTTGAGCGCGGCTGGCGTGTTGCAGTGCAGACCGGGTCGGAAGAAAGGGCCGAAGCCCTCGACGCGCATCTGTGGACCTATCGCGAAGATTCATTCCTGCCGCACGGTACGTGGCGCGAGAGCGACGTCGCGACCCAGCCGATTGTTCTCACGGTGGATGACGGCAATCCCAACAACGCCAATGTCCGGTTCATCGTCGACGCTGCCGGCTTGCCGAAAGACTGCGCGACATATGACCGCGTGGTTCTGGTCTTCAATGGTGATGACGACGAGGCTCTGAGCGTTGCGCGGGCCGCCTGGACCGACGGAAAATCACGCGGCTTGGACCTGACATACTGGCAGACCGATGAACGCGGCAAATGGCAAAAGCGCGCATAGGATGATTCAGGACCACCCCGGACAATTCCGGGTGGCCGTTAAACATTACAGTCTTTTTCGTTGACCTGACCGGCGGTTAGCCACCATGGTGCCGCAAATGGGTGTTGGAAGGCCGACCTGCGCCGTGATCGGCGTCTGTTCCATCAAGGCCGCCAAAGACGCGCAAATGATTCTTTAGGCATTTGCTTTATGTGGTGTTCCGGTTCCGTAATCGCGCTTTGAAGCGTTGTAGTTGGTGTGAGAGCGAAGATTTGAGCGTCCAGCGTAAATCCATTCCTGTCCGGCAGTTGGCGGCCCTTGTGATTGTGGCCCCCATGGTGGCGGGCTGCGGGGGTGTCGGCGCGCTGTCGGATTTCTCGCTCAAGGATCAGGAATGGTTCGCGCGTCCGGGCAAGATTTTCAAAGGCGGCAACAGTTCGATCGAAACGCCGCCGCTGAGCGCGACAAAGGACGTGTCGCCAAACGATCTGATTTCGTCAGACGGACAATGCCCGGGAGCATCGGCCCCTGGTCCGGCCGACGCCAATGCCTCGACGGAGGGGCAGGTCGCCGCCGCGCCGGTGGCGCTGGGGCATACCGAATGCGACGTGGCGCGCGCCATTGCAGTCGCTCCGGATAACGTCAATCTGACGAACAACGAGCGCGGTGATCGTGTTGCGCAGGTGACATGGCGCACTGGCCCGCGCCCCGGCGCTTATACCTTCACCTCGGGCCGCCTGACATCGATCGAGCGTGTTGATGTGCCGCCGCCGGAAAAACCAGCGCGCGCGGCCAAGAAGAAGCGCGCCTGATTTTATATCAGCTCAGACCTCATGGTGAGGAGCGAGGCGAAGCCTCGCGTCTCGAACCATGGGCTTGCGATGATGCTATCTTTCATTGATTCAACTTCATCCTTCGAGACGCGCGCAAAGCGCGCTCCTCAGGATGAGGACCGCGGATGTCAGCTTGCCGCTTCGTCGTAGGACGAACTTGCTTCCAGCCATTCATCTTCAGCGCGTTGCAACGCTTCCGCCGCGCTTGCGCGCGCCTTGGTCAGTTGCGTGGCCTGCTTCGGATCGCGCTTGAACAGATCGGGCAGGGCGAGCGCGGCGTCGATTTTCTCGATGATGCCGGTGATCCGCGCGATTTCGCTTTCAGCCTGCGCAATCTTCTGCTTCAGCGGGACGCGCTTTTCCTTCGCGCGCGGCTGGGATTTCTCCCGGGCAGCGGCGCGCTCGTTGTTCCCGCGGTCGCGTTCCCCGGAGCGCGTGGTGAGTACCGAGCGGCGATAGTCATCGAGGTCGCCGTCGTAAGGCGTCACCGCGCGGTCCGCCACCACCCATAGCTGATCGGCACAGGCCTCGATCAGGTAGCGGTCATGCGAGACCATAATGATCGCGCCGGGGAAATCGTTGATGGCTTCCGCAAGCGCGGCACGGCTGTCGATGTCCAGATGGTTGGTCGGCTCGTCGAGGATGATCATGTTCGGGCCGTAGAAGGTCGCAAGTCCGAGCAGCAATCGCGCCTTCTCGCCGCCGGAGAGCGAACTGACCTTCGTATCGCCGGCTTTGCCGGAAAAGCCAATTGCGCCGGTGCGTGCGCGCACTTTGGTTTCCGTCTCGTTCGGCATCAGTCGCCGCAGATGATCGTAAGCCGAGCCTTCGAGATCGAGTTCATCGGTCTGATGCTGCGCGAAATATCCGACCGACAGATTGGCGGCGCGGACGACCTTGCCCGAAAACGGCGGCAGCTTGCCGGCCAGAAGTTTCACCAGCGTCGATTTGCCGTTGCCGTTGGAGCCGAGGAGGGCGATGCGGTCATCGTTGTCGATGCGCAGCGTGACCTTGTTCAGCACAGGCTTGGCAGGATCGTATCCGATCGAGACCCCATCGACTGCGATGATCGGCGGCGAGAGCGTTTTCTCCGGAGCCGGGAATGTGATCTCGCGGACATCCTGCGTGACGAGCGCCGTGACCGGCTTCATCCGCTCCAGCATTTTCACGCGCGATTGCGCCTGCTTGGCCTTCGATGCCTTGGCCTTGAAACGATCGACGAACGCCTGCAGACGCTTGCGCTCGTCCATCTGCTTCCTGGCGTGTTTCGCATCGAGCATTTCGCGTGTCGCGCGCTGCTCCTCGAACGACGAATACGTTCCTTTGTAGAGCGTGAGCTTGCCGCGATCGAGATGCAGGATCTGATCGACGGAGGTGTCGAGCAGGTCGCGGTCATGACTGATGACGATCACGGTGCGCGGATAATTCGCAAGGTGATCTTCGAGCCAGAGCGTGCCTTCGAGATCGAGATAGTTGGTAGGCTCGTCCAGCAGCAGAAGATCCGGCGCGGCGAACAGCGTCGCCGCCAGCGCGACGCGCATGCGCCAGCCGCCGGAAAATTCCGAGCACGAACGCAACTGGTCAGCGGCCGAGAAGCCGAGGCCCGAGAGGATGGCCGCCGCACGCGCCGGTGCGGAGTGCGCGTCGATATCGACAAGCCGGGTCTGGATGTCGGCGATGCGATGCGGGTCCTGCGCAGTTTCGGCTTCCTGCAGCAGTGCGGCGCGCTCGAGGTCGGCCTTGAGCACGACCTCGATCAGGCTTTCCGGACCGTCGGGCGCTTCCTGCGCCAGGCTGCCCACGCGCCAGCGCGGCGGAATCGAAATCGATCCGGATTCCAGCGCCAGATCGCCGCGAATGGCATGAAATAGAGTCGATTTGCCGACACCGTTGCGGCCGACAAAGCCCACGCGCGCGCCCGGCACGACCTGAACCGTGCTCTGGTCGATCAGAAGGCGTCCGGCGATGCGGATGGAAATGTCGTTGATGGACAGCATGGCGGGCTTTTACGGAACAGCCCGCCGAACGCAACAGCTTTATCGGCAAATTTTAATGACGGATCAGGACACTGGAACGGCGTGGCCCCGAAGAAATGCGCGTCAGTGCGTTTCCGTTTCAGGCACCAGCGATGGCGCTGTTTCGCCGTCAAGCTCCGGCAGGCGCAGGATCAGTTCGCGCAAGCGTTGCGACATGTCCGGCGATTCGCGATTGAGCGCATCGCGCAGTCTTTCGCCGATGCCCTGCAGCACGGCGTTGCTATGAAGATGGTCGAGATGGACATCGCGAGCATTCAATCGAGTCGCCATGATCTGTTCCAATCCGGCTTGTTTCAATTGGCTTCAAGTTTGAATCAATACCACGGGACAATGCCGTCATCGCCGATCGGGTTCGCGACTTTGCCGCGCATGGTTTGAATTCGGTAAAAATTTAAATGTCCGGGAACCGGAACCGGAAAGAAGAAAGCCTCCGGTCAGTTCACCTGATCGGAGGCCCAAGTCTGCGGGGAGGATTGATCCGCTTAATAGCAGACGTTCACGACCCGGTAGCGCAGGCCATACGGCGTGGGGACGAGGCGCTTCACGTAGCAGCTGCCATAGCCGGGGCCGTAACCGCCGACATAGAGGCCGTAGCCGCCACCCCAATGACCGTGATGGTGATGATGATGCCAGCCGCCTTTCCAGCCCTTGGCCGAAGCCTCGGTGGAAATCATCGCGGTGGTGGACAGAGCAGCGACAGCGGCCAGTCCAAGAACGAGTTTGCGCAACATGACAAGTCTCCTTCAGTTTGGGCGCCGTGCGCCTCTGGGGTGTCCCTGCATGTCTGTCGGCGCGTCTGCGCGAATGGTTCAATCGGGGTTCGGACCGGGGTGCGACAAAAAGACCAGCCGCCTTTCGGCGGCTGGTCCGGGGAATGGGGGGAACTGACTGCCGGTCAGTAGCAGCGATTGATCAGCCGGTAGCGATAGCCCCATGGCGTCGGCACCAGACGCTTCACGTAGCAGCCGCCATAGCCGCCACCGAAATAGACCGGGCGGCCAACAAAGCGCGGTCCGCCCCAGCCGCGGTGGAAGCCGCCGCCGTGCCATCCGCCATGTCCACCGTGCCAGCCATGTGCGGACGCTGCGGAAGGCGTAAATGCAGCAGCGCCAAGAGCTACGGTCGCAGCGCATGCGAGAATGAGTTTGCGCAACATGATGATCTCCTCGTGTTCGAGGCCGGGTGAATTGAGTTGTCGAGCCTCATTGGGCTCAACGTAATCCGGTCATCCTGAACTCAGCCGTGACGGCCCGGTCAGTCTCGGTTCATGTCGATGAAACTGGAGCAAGGCTCAGGCTGGCCGGTGCGGGAAAAGTCCGCGCGGGTCTTGGCAGAAGCGTGCTGTGGCGGTATCGGGGGCAGGATGCCGCCCATCCAGGGTAACCTGCTGGTATACCAGCTTGCCGTTGCATCACCGCGCCGTTATAAGCGCGGCAAACCTTCCAACAGACATGCTTCGAGGACAGTAACATGGCGATTGAGCGCACCTTTTCGATTATCAAGCCGGACGCGACCGCGCGCAATCTCACCGGCGCCGTCAATGCGATCATCGAGAAGGCCGGTCTGCGCATTGTTGCGCAGAAGCGCATTCTGATGACCCGCGCGCAGGCTGAAACTTTCTATGCCGTGCACAAGGCACGTCCGTTCTTCGGCGAACTCGTCGACTTCATGATTTCCGGCCCGGTGGTGGTTCAGGTTCTCGAAGGCGAGGGCGCGATCCTGAAGTATCGCGACGTGATGGGCGCGACCGATCCGTCGAAGGCCGCAGAAGGCACCATCCGCAAGGCGCACGCCAAGTCGATCGGCGAAAACTCGGTGCACGGTTCGGACGCTGCGGAAACCGCAGTGATCGAGATCGCCCAGTTCTTCTCAGGCAACGAAATCGTCGGCTGATCAACAGCCGGGATCAAAACTAAAAAACGGTCGGGGGGCCATCACGTGAACTGGATTGCGCAGATTTTCGATCCCGCCACAATCGGCGGTCTCATCACTCAGTTCGAGAATGAGATTCAGCAACCCCAGTTCTGGGTGGCCCTGACCAAGATCATCTGGATCAACGTGCTGTTGTCGGGTGACAACGCGCTGGTGATTGCGCTCGCGTGCCGCGGGCTGCAGCCCAAGCAGCGCGTCTGGGGCATGATCCTCGGTGCGGGTGTTGCGGTGTTCCTGCGCATCATCTTCACCTTCATCGTCGTCACCCTGATGACGATGCCGTTCCTGAAGCTGATCGGCGGCCTCGCGCTGCTGGTCATCGCGGCGAAGCTCCTCGTTCCCGAAAAGGAAGACGAGGATGGCGTGCAGGCCGCCGCCCATCTGTGGGCTGCGGTGCGCATCGTCGCTGTCGCCGACATCATCATGAGCCTCGACAACGTCATCGCGGTTGCTGCTGCCGCCAACGGCAGCGCCATCCTGCTGATCCTCGGCCTTGCCATCAGCATTCCGATGATCGTTGCCGGTGCCGCGCTGATCATGGCGCTGCTCGATCGCCTGCCGGCGCTGGTCTGGCTCGGCGCTGCTCTGCTCGGCTGGATCGCGGGCGAAGTGATCGCCACCGACCCCGCCGTTGCGCCATGGCTGCATCGCGTGCTCGATGGCCATATCGCCCTCGACGTCGACACAACCTCGGCGATGTTCGGTTTTGCCAAGCATCTCAAGTTCAATGGCGAGATCGGAGAGCTTGCGCTCGCGGTGCTCGGCGTGATCGTGGTGCTGGTGGTCGGCTCGATCTGGCGGAAGCGGGCGCTGCGCGAGCAGCACGAAGCGCCGGCGGCGGCGTAAAACTGCGACCAAACTCCCAATAAAGCAAAACGTCCCGGTGAAAGCCGGGACGTTTTTCGTTTGGGGTATTTGGTTCTCAGCTCACCACTTCAGCTCGACGCCGACCGTGCCCTGATGGGACTCGAAGCCGCTGCGGTAGCGGCCATCGTAGTTGGCATAAAGTCTTGCCGTATTGCTGAGTATCCACGACACGGCGGCGCCGGCGTCTGCACCGTTGCGGCTCTCGCGGATGCCCGCGACGCTGATGGCGTTGTTGCCGAGGCTGACCTGAACCGCGCCGATGTTCTGGGTGAAGTTGTCGACGAACTTGCCGTAGGCCGACACGTCGATCGCCTGCTGGCCGATGATCCAGTAATGGCCGAACTCCGCGCCGGCCAGCACGCGGGCGCGCTCGCCATGCCCGTCCGCGACAGTCACCGGATTGAAGCCGCCGGTCTCCGCGAAAGCATCGGTACGCGCCGAGACGTATTCGAGCGCGACCTTCGGCACGATCCGGCTCTGGCCAAAGGAATAGGTGTAGTTCAGTTCACCCAGCACGCCATCGATGCTGCCGCGATAGTTGGCGACAGCGCCGCCAAGCGCAGTGGTGCGGATCGAATTGATCCGGGCGAAGCCGTGAACCGCCGCCATGGCCACGGTCCATGGGCCGTTGGTATAGGACGCGTTGACGCCGAGTTGCGTAATGCCGAGGGTTGCGGTCTGCAGCGCCAGCGGCACGTCGATCCAGGTGTTGCTCTGATCGACCGAGAACCCGACGTTCAGCCCGGGCGCGACAGTAGCGCCGATGCCGCCGACAATGCCGAGAGTTCCGCGCTTGTCGCCGACGAAGGTGCCCTGGGCAGCCGTGCGCGCGCGGATGCCATAGGTCTCGGCCCAGGTCCGGTACAGGGGTTCGGCGGTACTCTGCGATGCGCCGCCGCCGCCTGAATTGTCCCGCGCCGCGTAGCCGTAAGTCGCTTCACGCCCGAGGCGCTGCAGAAAGCTGCTGCCGAGGTCGAACTGGGAGGCATTGACCGAAAGCTGCGAGGCATTGTCGGTGGGATTTGGAAACACCGGCAAGAACTGTGCGTGGGCGCTTGAGGCTCCGCACACCACGGCGAGGCCCGCGACAGTGGCGTGCAGCACCGTCAGCCGGTTCAGTCCCGCGCACTGCAGAGAAATTTTCATCAAACGGGAACTCAAAAGGGTTTGCAGAAATCCTGTTCCGCGATTTGCCCCGAATCCGCCGCTGGCGTCAACGGAACGCCATGGACCGACGGCCATTCCACCGGTCTGTGGTGCCTGCGCCACAGGCCGTTGTGGCCTCGTGCCGTCTTGCTAAGGCGAAATTTTCATGTTGGGATTAAGGCCAGCAATCGGATTTGGGCCGTTCGGCTGTGCAATTGGACTACGCTATATCCTGCAAGACATTTGAAGCCCGCTAGCGGCGTGGCACGCGATGAGCGTGACCGCGTCTTTTTTATATTCGAAGAGGAGACAGACGTTGGCAAAAGGTACGGTCAAGTGGTTCAACCCGACCAAGGGCTACGGGTTCATCAAACCAGCGGTCGGTGACAAGGATGTGTTCGTCCACATCTCGGCGGTGGAGCGGGCAGGGCTTTCGACCCTCAACGAAAACCAGACGATCGAATACGAACTGGTTGAAAATCGCGGCAAGAGCTCGGCGGAGAACCTGAAGGTTTCCTGATCTCACGTTTTCATGGAATGCGATGCTCCCCCGGCAACATGTGTGCCGGGGTTTTTGTTTGCAGAACTAGATGACTTCTGGCGAGATCAGCGCGTCGTCCGGACTGCCGATGGCGTCGGATTTGCACACGCCGTTTTCCAGCCGCGTCCGTCCGCTGGCCACAAGCCGCAGCGAGTCCGGGTAGATGCAATGCTCGACACCGAGCACGCGCGCGGCCAGCGCATCCGGCGTGTCGTCATCGCGCACGGCGACAGCGCCCTGCATGACGATGGGGCCGGAGTCCATTTCCGGCACCACGAAGTGAACCGTCGCGCCATGAATCTTCACGCCGTCCGCCAGCGCGCGCTCATGGGTGTGCAGGCCCTTGTAGGACGGCAGCAGGGCAGGATGGATGTTGAGCATCCGGCCCTCCCACTGCCTGACGAACCATGGCGTCAGCAGACGAAGGAACCCGGCGAGGCAGACCAGCTCGATGTCGTGAGCGACGAGCACCTCGTGCAGCTTGCGTTCGAAGGCCTCGCGGTCCTTGCCGAACGGCTTGCTCTCGATGGTCTCGGTCTTGATCCCGGCGGCACTGGCCTTTGCCAGCCCGCCTGCGCCCGCGATGTTGGAAACCACCAGATCGATCTGCGCCGGATAATCCTGCGCGGCCGCGGCCTCGATCAGCGCGGTCATGTTTGAGCCGCGCCCGGAAATCAGAATGGCGACGCGGCGTTTGGTCATCTCAATCCGCCAGATTGAGGTGGCCGTGGTAAATCACGCGCTCGTCGCCGGACGTCTCGATGACTTCGCCGAGATCGACAACGGTTTCACCGCTCTGCGCGAACACGTCCATCACCTCGACAAGCTGCTCGCGCTTGACGATGGCGACCATGCCGATGCCGCAGTTGAAGGTGCGCAGCAGTTCGAGTTCGGCGATGTTGCCTTCAGCCGCCAACCACTTGAACACCGGCAGCACCGGTACGGCATTCAGGTTGACGCGGACGCCGAGGTGCTTCGGCAGCACGCGCGGAATGTTGTCGGTGAAGCCGCCGCCGGTGATATGGGCAAGGCCCTTGACCGCGCCGGTCTGGCGGATCGCGGCGAGGCAGGACTTCACATAGAGCTTGGTGGGCGCGAGCAGGGCACCGCCGAGCGTCATCACCGGTGCGAAGGGCGCCGGGGCGTCGAACGCCACGCCGGATTTCTCCACCACCTTGCGCACCAGCGAGAAGCCGTTGGAATGCACGCCGGACGAGGCAAGGCCGATCACGGCGTCACCGGGGCCGATGTTCTTGTGCGGCAGCAGGGTGCCGCGCTCCGCCGCGCCGACCGCAAAGCCTGCGAGGTCGTAGTCGCCGTCCTTGTAAAGACCGGGCATTTCGGCCGTCTCGCCGCCGATCAGCGCGCAGCCGGATTCGCGGCAGCCTTCGGCGACACCGGCGACGATCGAGGCGGTGGCCTCGGGGTCGAGCTTGCCGCAGGCAAAATAGTCCAGAAAGAACAGTGGCTCCGCGCCCTGAACCACAAGGTCGTTGACCGACATGGCGACGAGGTCGATGCCGATGCCGCCATGGATGCCAGTGTCGATGGCGATCTTGACCTTGGTGCCGACACCGTCGGTCGCGGCCACCAGGACGGGGTCCTTGAATCCGGCTGCCTTGAGGTCGAACAGGCCACCAAATCCGCCGATTTCGGCGTCTGCGCCCGCCCGTGCGGTAGCGCGGACCATGGGCTTGATGAGGTCCACCAGCCGGTTTCCGGCGTCGATGTCGACGCCAGCGGATGAATAGGTGAGGCCGGATTTTTGATCGGTCATGGGAAGTTTCCGAGAATAGCCCGGTGGTTACGTCGGATTTGACGCTGGCGCAATGGCTCCCGGGAAGCCTTGTGCATAGCTATGAGAACGGCCCCTCTGACAGGGAGCCGCGGCCCCATGTCCTATGCAAGGCGGGAGGGGCTCGCTAAAAAGACAGGGAGCCGGGAAACGTCGCGTGAATCTTCCTAACATCATTACCCTTGCCCGCATCCTCTTGGTGCCGGTCATCGTCTGGGCGATTGCGTCGAACCAGATGGCTATTGCCTTCGTGATCTTCGTGGCGGCGGGGGTCAGCGATGCAATCGACGGGTTTCTCGCGAAGCGCTTCAACATGACCACCGAGATCGGGGCGCTGCTCGATCCGGTTGCCGACAAGGCGCTGCTGGTGTCGATCTATGTTACCCTCGGAATTTCGGGCGACATTCCGCGCTGGCTGGTGATCCTGGTGGTGTCGCGCGACTTCATGATCGTGGGTGCGGTGATCATCTCATGGCTGGTGGACAATCCGGTTCCGATGAAGCCGCTGATGGTGTCCAAGCTCAACACCGTGGCGCAGGTCTCGTTTGCCGCCCTGATTTTGGCGTCGCTCGGTTTCGGTTTCAGCACAGCGCCTTACGAGATTGCGCTGATGTTGTGCGTGACTGTCTTGACGCTGCTTTCGGTGTCCTTCTATCTCGTGGAGTGGGCGCGGCACATGAGTGCGGGCGCGCCGCCTTCTCCCTGATGCGGCCAGTTGGCTGTTTGTTGCGTAGGCCGGAGTAACCGCGTGGTCATTCGCGTTCGCCCCCGTCAGCTTGCCTTTACGCTCCCGCATGCGGAAAGCCTGACGCGCGACAATTTTCTGGAAGGGCCTGCCAATGAGCAGGCGCTGGCGCTGATCGACGCGTGGCCGGACTGGCCCAACCGCGTGATGATGCTGGCCGGGCCGGAAGGCAGCGGCAAGAGCCATCTTGCGTCGATCTGGGCGTCGGAAGCGGGCGCGCGGTCGGTTGCGGCCCACACACTCACATCCGCGAACGTGCCGGGTGAACTCGCGACCGGCGCACTGGTGGTGGACGACATTGACCCGGCCACCTTTGATGAGCGGGCGCTGTTTCATCTTCTTAATCTGGCACGCGAGGATGGGGCCTATATCCTGCTGACCGGACGGGTGCAGCCGTCGTCGTTCGATGTCACTCTGCATGATCTGCGTTCGCGGCTGCGTGCGGTGCCGGTCATCACACTGATGCCGCCGGACGACCAGTTGTTCCGTGCCCTGATCGTCAAGTTCTGCGCCGATCGCCAGATGACCGTGGACGAGAGCCTTGTCAGCTATCTCTCGACGCGCATCGAACGCTCGTTCGCGGCGGCGCGGCGAACGGTCGAAATGCTGGATGAGGAGGCGCTGCGGCAGGGACGTCCGGTGACCCGCGTGCTGGCGGCCGAGGTCTTGAAAGACCCTGCGGCCTGATCGCACAGGGCTTGGTCGTTAAGACTTCCTGGCCCATCATGTCATCGAACTGTCATGACACTGGCACATTGTCTCCGCCGAACCCGTCCACATTACGCGCCGCCGGCATAAACAGGATTTCACTTCATGGATTCCGCGCAAGCTGTTGTGAATAAAGACGAAACCGCGGAAGTCGCTGCCGAGCCATCAATCCGGACCAGTCCTGAGCGCTTTATCAATCGCGAGCTGTCGTGGCTTCATTTCAACCGCCGTGTGCTGGAGGAGTCGGTCAATCCCCACCATCCGGCGCTGGAACGGGTCCGTTTCCTGTCGATTTCGGCCAATAACCTTGACGAGTTCTTCATGGTCCGCGTCGCGGGCCTCAAGGCCCAGGTCCGCGAAGGCATCGTCGAGCGCAGCCCGGACGGCTCGACGCCCACCGAACAACTCGCACAGATCAACGAGACCGTTTCCAAGCTCGCCAGCGACCAGCAGGCCATCTGGCGTGATCTGCGCAAGATGCTGGCCGAAGTCGGCATCGTTCTGGTTGACGGCAAGGACGTGACCAAGAGCGAAAGCGCCTGGATCGAGGATCACTTCCTTCACAACATCTTCCCGCTGCTGACGCCGCTCGCGATCGATCCGGCGCATCCATTCCCGTTCATTCCAAGCCTTGGCTTCACCATCGCGCTGCATCTGGTGCGGGAATCCGATGGCAAGGCGATGAACGCGCTGATCCGCATGCCGGGCAAGATCGACCGCTTCATCCGTCTGCCCGCGGCCAAGGACGGCTCGGTACGGCTGATCACGCTGGAACAGGCGACCGGGCTTTTCATTGGGCGGTTGTTCCCCGGTTACACGGTCAAGGGGCAGGGTGCCTTCCGCATCATCCGCGACTCCGAACTGGAAATCGAGGAAGAAGCCGAGGATCTTGTCCGCCTGTTCGAGTCCGCGCTCAAGCGCCGCCGCCGCGGGTCGGTGATCCGTCTCGAAATCGAAGCGACCATGCCGGACGAACTGCGCGCATTCGTGCAGCGTGCGCTGTCGACCCCCGATGACGATGTGCTGCTGGTCGATGGCGTGCTCGCCATGAACGAACTGTCGCAACTGACGCGGCTGGATCGTCCAGATCTCGAGTTCACGCCTTATGTGCCGCGCCATCCCGAGCGGGTGCGCGACCATGGTGGAGACATCTTCGCCGCGATCCGCCAGAAGGACCTGATTGTCCACCATCCCTATGAATCGTTCGACGTTGTGGTGCAGTTCCTGCAGCAGGCGGCGCGCGATCCCGACGTGGTCGCGATCAAGCAGACGCTGTATCGCACCTCGCGCGATTCACCGATCGTACGCACGCTGGCCGAAGCTGCCGAAGCCGGAAAGTCGGTGACGGCGCTGGTCGAGCTGAAGGCGCGGTTCGACGAAGAGGCGAACATCCGCTGGGCGCGCGACCTTGAGCGCGCAGGTGTGCAGGTGGTCTATGGCTTCCTCGAACTCAAGACCCACGCAAAGCTGTCGCTTGTGGTTCGCCGCGAAGGTGCGGGCCTGACGACTTACGTTCATGCCGGCACCGGCAACTATCATCCGGTCACCGCACGTATTTACACCGACCTGTCATATTTCACGTCGGACCCTGTGATCGCGCGCGATGCCGCGCGTGTGTTCAATTACATCACCGGCTATGCCGAACCGCGCGACATCGAGAAGATGGGCGTGTCGCCGCTGACGCTGAGGAAGCGAGTCCTCGAACACATCCACGGCGAGATCAATCACGCGCGTCATGGCAAGCCTGCCGCGATCTGGATGAAGATGAACTCGCTGGTCGATCCGGACATCATCGATGCGCTGTATGCAGCATCGCAGGCGGGCGTCTCGATCGATCTGGTGATCCGCGGCATCTGCTGTCTTCGCCCCGGCGTGCCCGGCCTGTCGGAGAACATCCGGGTCAAGTCGATCATCGGCCGGTTTCTGGAACACGGGCGAATCTACTGCTTCGGCATGGGGCATGGCCTGCCGAGCGCGAAGGCTGCTGTGTATATCTCGTCGGCGGATATGATGCCGCGGAACCTCGACCGCCGTGTCGAGGTGTTGTGCCCACTGCAAAATCCTACGGTGCATCAGCAGGTTCTTGAGCAGATCATGGTGGCGAACCTGAAGGATAATGAACAGAGCTGGCAGTTGTTGCCGGATGGGTCCTCAACGCGTATGAAGGCCGCGAAAGGCGAGGAGCCTTTCAACGTGCACAACTACTTCATGACAAACCCGAGTCTGTCAGGCCGTGGAAAGTCCCTTAAAGAATCTTCGCCACGCCGTCTTACGCGCCGTTCGGAGCGTTAGCGGCACGAAGAACGAATCCGTGGCCCCGGCACCCGTACGCGAGCATCATCGCAGCTTGCGCAAGCAATCCAAGACCGTCGCTGTCATCGACATTGGGTCGAACTCGGTACGTCTTGTCGTCTACGAGGACAAGACGCGAAACCTCGCACCCATCTTCAACGAGAAGACGTTGTGCGGCCTCGGCCGTGAAGTGCAATCCACGGGCCTGCTCGCCGCTGACGCAGTAGAGAAGGCGCTGGCGTCGCTTCGCCGCTTCAAGGCGCTGTGCCGTGTGATGAAGGTCGGTGAAGTCCATGCGATCGCGACAGCGGCCTGCCGCGATGCGACCAACGGGCCGGACTTCATCGCCAAGGCCGAACGGATTTGCGGTTGTCCTATCGACATTCTCTCCGGCGCGCGTGAAGCGCGCTTGTCTGCGCTTGGCGTTGCGTCGGGTGTCTACAAGCCGGATGGCATTGTCGGCGACCTCGGCGGCGGCTCACTTGAACTGATCGACGTGCGCGGCCATCGCCTGCGCTCGGGCACAACGCTTCCGCTTGGCGGCCTTGCCTTGCAGGATGCATCGCAGAAATCGCTGAAGAAGGCGGAGCGGATCGTCGCCGAACAGCTGACCGGCCTGGCGCAGCTCAAGGCTGGGCGAGGGCGCACGTTCTACGCCGTCGGCGGCACATGGCGCGCACTTGCACGTATCCATATCATTCAGAGCGGTTATCCGCTGCGTGTCATGCACGGTTACACCATTCCCGCGGTGGAGGCGCTGGACTTCGTCAGGCGCCTGCGCCGGCTTGCCGCGAGCAATACACTGGCCGACATCGAGACGGTCGCCGATGCGCGCCGTCCGCTGCTGACCTACGCGGCGCTCGTGCTCGAATACATCATCCGCGTCGCCAAGCCGAAGACCATCGTGTTCTCGACCTACGGCGTGCGCGAGGGCCTGATGTACGAAATGCTGTCCGAGAAGGAGCAGCACAAGGACGGCCTGATCGCGACAGCGCAGACGCTGAACGAGCTGCGTTCGCGCTCACCGCGTCATGCCGACGATCTGATCGTCTGGACCGACAAGCTGTTCCGTGTCGCGGGCCTGCGCGAAACCGAGGACGAAAAGCGGCTGCGTCATGTGGCCTGCTGGCTGTCCGACGCGGGCTGGCGTGCGCATCCCGACTATCGTGGAGAGCAAACGCTCAACCTCATCACCAACGGCAATTTCGGCGCGGTCACCCATGAGGGCCGGGCGTTTCTCGCTCTTGCCATCTATTATCGATATGCGGGCCTCAACGCCGAGAACGAAGCGCCGGAAACCGTGCGGATGCTGGTTCCTCCCGCGATGCTCGATCGCGCGCGGCTGGTCGGCGCCGCCTTCCGTGTCGCTTTCATGATCTCTGCGGCACAGCGGGGCGTGCTGCCGCACACGCATTTCCGCAACCAGAACCGCAAGCTCCTGCTTGTGTTCGACAAGCGCGCGTCCGATCTCGCCGCCGACCGCGTCAGCAATCGCTACAAGCAACTGGTGCGTCTCATCGGGCGCTCCGGAGCTATTGTGAAGCCATAGCGATGGGATCGTCTGCTGATCGTTCTGGCAGGCCAAATTCCGATCCGTTATGGCTCCCGGCGTTACTGGCTCTCGCCGCCAGCCTTGCTGTTCCGTTTTTTCTGATCGATCTTCCGCCGGTGCTGGATTATCCGAACCATCTGGCGCGTTATGTCGTGCTGGCACATCCGGACGATCCTGTTCTGTCCCAGATGTATGCGCCGCGCTGGGGCATCCTGCCGAACATCGGTATGGATGCATTCGCCGCCATCCTGCTGAAGTTTTCCGATCCGCATGTCGGCGGGCGAGTGCTGCTCGCGCTTAGCCTGTTTGCGCCGGTCGCCGGTGTCATCGCCTACAGCCGCGTGGCTTTCGGTCGCTTCACATACTGGTCTATGGCGTCGGGGCTGGTGGCGTGGAACGCCGTCTTCTTTCTCGGCTTCATGAATTTCCTGTTGTCCGTGGGACTGGCGTTTGGCGCAGCCGCGCTGTGGATCGCGCTGGATCAACGAGGGCGACGGCTAAGCGCGGCAGCATCGGCTGCGGTCGCAATCGGCGTCACTTTCTTTTGCCATATCTTTGGTGTGCTGCTGGCCGCGCTGCTGATTGGCTCATACGAATTGTCGCGCCTTTTCACTTTGCGGAAGGCAGGAAAGCTCGCTCCCGGCGAGGTGGTGCGCACCTTCTTGCTGATCGCGCTGGCCCTCGCTCCGTCGCTTGCCTTGTATCTGGCATCGCCGCTTGCGGGCGAGTCCACGCCGGGCACATGGGATGCCGCACAGAAGGCGTTCGTGATCTTTGCGCCGTTCACCGTCTACAGCACAATCCTGACGGTCATTACCGGCGCGGCGTTCTTTATGCTGCTCGTTCTGATCTGGCGTGAGGTTGTCTTCGCGCAGGGAGCAGCGCTCGCGCTGGCGGCTTTGGCGGTGGTGTTTCTTCTGGCTCCATCGACCATCAAGGGCGGCACCTTTGTCGAAGGGCGGTTGGCGCTGATGTTTGTGCTGCTGGTCTTCGGAGGCATTCAGCCCAGTTTCACGCGGCGTCAGGCTCAGGTCGCGGGTGGCATCGTCGCCGCGCTGATCCTTGTTCGCACAGGTCATGTCGCCGCAGCCTGGATCGATCACCGGCAGGATGTTGCGGATGTGCGATCGGCTATCGCCGGGGTGACGCCCGGCTCACGTGTGCTGGTGGCGCGCGGTCATCCGGGGCATCAAACCAGGGACGTGTTGCCACAAGAGCGTGCGCTGCCGGGAATGTACCGGCTTGACGGTCATCTCGGTGCATTGCTTCTGATCGAGCGGCGCGCGTTCTGGCCGCTGATGTTCGCGGACCCGTCCCAGCAGCCTCTGGCGGTGAAGCTGCCGTATGACCGCATCGCTCATCCGCTTGGCGAGCCGGTGGACTGGCCGCTGCTGTATCAGGAGAGTTTTTCCGCTGCTGATCTTGCTGCAGCACGCTATCTGCCGGACTGGCGCAGAAACTTCGATCATGTCCTGCTGATCGATCCATCCGTGCCGCTGCAGCCATCGCGCGGCCTGGTGCCTGTCATCGCCAACAGTTATGCCGTCCTTTATCGGATCGCGCCGGCGCGCTGAGACGTGGTGGTGATTGGCACGTTTGTCGCATAAGTTCCGCCGCCACGTCCTGATGAAGCTTCGAACCGAACCGGAATGAAATGAGCAATGCCACCTTGGATCGCGTCGTGCGGGAAATCGCCGACGAGATGATGGAACGAAAGGATCGCGGAGAGGTCGCGACCTATATCCCGGAACTCGCGGGTGTCGACATCAACGCATTCGGCCTCGTGGTGGTGGATTCCAGCGGCCATGTCGCGGCGGGCGGCGATGCCGATACGGCGTTCTCGATTCAGAGCATCTCCAAGGTGTTCACGCTGACGCTAGCGCTCGGCATGATCGGCGACAAACTGTGGCAACGGGTGGGGCGCGAGCCGTCGGGCAGCCCGTTCAACTCCATCGTCCAGCTTGAGCGTGAACGCGGCATTCCGCGCAATCCTTTCATCAACGCCGGTGCGATTGCGGTCACCGACGCCATCCTGTCCGGGCATCAGCCGCGCGAGACGCTGGGCGAAATCATCCGGTTCATGCAGTTCCTTTCCGGCGATCCGTCGATCAAGATCGACGAGTCCGTTGCAGCCTCCGAACAGCGCACGGGCTTCCGCAATATTGCGCTGGCGAATTACATGAAGTCGTTCGGCGTCATCGAGAATCCGGCGGAGCTGACGCTCGGCGTCTATTTCCATCAATGCGCCATCGCGATGTCCTGCCGCCAGCTTGCGCTGGCGGGGCGGTTTCTCGCGCATTCGGGGCGCAATCCGTCGACAGGCTTTCTGGTCGTTCCGGCCGAGCGGGCGCGGCGCATCAATGCGGTGATGCTGACATGCGGTCACTATGACGGGTCAGGGGAGTTCGCCTATCGGGTCGGTCTGCCGGGCAAGAGCGGAGTGGGCGGCGGCATTCTGGCCATTGCGCCGGGCAAGGCCTCTATCGCCGTCTGGTCGCCGGGGTTAGACGCCAACGGCAATTCGCGGCTTGGGCGCGATGCCCTCGAAATTCTCAGCAAGCGGATGGGCTGGTCGATCTTCGGCGCGTAGTCGGCTGCCCAAAGTAAAAGGGCCGAAGCCTTGTGCTTCGACCCTCTATCCGACCTCACAGGTCTCCACCGGGCGGTCAGGCCACCCGGGCGTCATGGCAGCGGGCGACATCAGTGCTCCGTGCCCCGCTTGGCTTCCTCGATGGCGGCTTCGTGGTACCAGCCAGCGCCGGAAACGGCGTAGTCCAGCATGGGCTTGGCAGGCTCGCCCCGGCTGAGGCTCGCGCGGCCACCCACAGGGAATTGGTAGATTTTAGCCGTCGGCTGGGTCGAATTAGGTGTCATTCCGGTCTCCTCTCGTTAAACGCGTCTGCGCGTCGAGATAATGTAAGTGGAACGCACGTCTTTTGCGCGGTTTGCCCTATAAAAAGCAGGCATTTGCATACAATTTGCGCATCCGCGACTTTGCGCTTTCCCTCAGCATGCGCTCGAAGCGTTAACGCACTTACACCTGCGGGGTTTCTGCAGTTGGAAGGCCTAAATCGGCCCGCTGCCAAACCAGGCAGCCTTTGAAATTGATGAGAAAACGCGCACGGGGCGGCGAGGGGTCGGCGAATCACCTTCCGGAACCAGCCCGGACAGGTCCGGCGGGCGGCCAGACCGGGCGGGGCGCTTCGAGCGGCCAGTTGGCACGTTAAATGCTTATTAAGGGGCGCAGCCGTTTGCGGCCGGGTCCCTCCGGCAGTTAAACCGGCCGGGAATTTAGCAACGCAATCGTCCACTCACGAGAGACCGCAATGACCAAGTATAAGCTCGAGTATATCTGGCTCGACGGATATACCCCGACCCCCAGCCTTCGCGGCAAGACGCAGATCAAGGAATTCGACGCGTTTCCGACCCTCGAGCAGCTCCCGCTCTGGGGCTTCGACGGAAGCTCGACCCAGCAGGCCGAAGGCCACAGCTCGGATTGCGTTCTCAAGCCGGTCGCCGTCTATCCGGACGCTGCGCGCGTGAATGGCGCTCTGGTCATGTGCGAAGTCATGATGCCGGATGGCAAGACCCCGCACGTCTCCAACAAGCGCGCCACCATCCTCGATGACGCCGGCGCCTGGTTCGGCTTCGAGCAGGAATACTTCTTCTACAAGGACGGTCGTCCGCTCGGCTTCCCGACGGAAGGCTATCCGGCTCCGCAGGGCCCGTACTACACCGGCGTCGGCTTCAAGAACGTCGGCTCGGTCGCCCGTGAGATCGTCGAAGAGCACCTCAACCTGTGTCTCGCCGCCGGCATCAACCACGAAGGCATCAACGCCGAAGTGGCGAAGGGCCAGTGGGAATTCCAGATTTTCGGCAAGGGCTCCAAGAAGGCCGCTGACGAAATGTGGATCGCGCGCTACCTGCTTCTCCGCCTCACCGAGAAGTACGGCATCGACATCGAATTCCACTGCAAGCCGCTCGGCGATACCGACTGGAACGGCTCGGGCATGCACGCCAACTTCTCGACCGAATATATGCGCACGGTCGGCGGCAAGGATTACTTCGAAGCCCTGATGAAGGCGTTCGACAAGAACCTGATGGATCACATCGCGGTTTACGGTCCGGACAACGACAAGCGCCTGACCGGTAAGCACGAGACCGCTCCTTGGAACAAGTTCTCGTACGGCGTGGCGGATCGCGGCGCATCGATCCGCGTGCCGCACTCGTTCGTCAACAATGACTACAAGGGCTATCTGGAAGATCGCCGCCCGAACTCGCAGGGCGACCCGTACCAGATCGCTTCGCAGATCCTGAAGACGATTTCGGAAGTTCCGACTTCGAAGAAGGCTGCGGCCTAAGACATCTCGTGGCCGGGTTCTCCAGCTCGGCCACGATCTCCTCTCAAAGACCTCGACTGAGACTTGGACTTTTCGCCGGGCGGAAGCATCAGCTTCCGTCCGGTTTTGTTTTGGGTTGCCGGGCCCGCCCGGAAATCGGGTGGAAGGTACATCGCGGCTGACCTAACTCAGGCTCGTCATACAGGAGCCGATCATGGTCGCCGCCGCCAAAGCCAAGCCTCAGCCGTCCACCATGCCTGCACCGCCACGCGTGGCGGCAATGGACTGGTCTGCAATCACAGCGCATCTCGACGGCAACGGCTGGGCGGTCCTCGACGGGCTGCTCACTCCAAACGAATGCCGCTCGCTCGCCAATCTCTATGGCGAGAGCGACATCTTTCGCAGCCACATCATCATGGCGCGGCATGGGTTCGGGCGAGGGGAATACAAATACTTTTCCTATCCGCTACCTGACATCGTCGCGGGCCTGCGTACCGCGCTGTATCCGCAACTGGCGCCCATCGCCAATCGCTGGAATGAGACCATGGGTATCGATGTGCGTTATCCCGCCGAACATGCCGATTTCATCAAGCGTTGCCACAAGGCAGGGCAGACACGGCCGACGCCGCTGCTGCTTCAGTACGGCGCAGGCGACTACAATTGCCTGCATCAGGATCTCTATGGCGAGCACGTGTTCCCGCTGCAGGTCGCGATCCTGCTGTCGCAGCCGGAACAGGATTTCACCGGCGGCGAATTCGTACTGACCGAGCAGCGTCCACGCATGCAGTCGCGTGCTGCGGTGGTTCCGCTGAAGCAGGGCGACGCGGTGGTGTTCGCGGTCCATCACCGCCCGGTGCAGGGCACGCGCGGAACCTATCGCGTCAATCTCCGTCATGGCGTCAGCCAGTTACGCTCGGGGCACCGTCACACCGTCGGCATCATTTTCCATGATGCGAAGTGATGCGGTCCCGGCGTAAGGTCGCGTCCAGCCGGGAATCATGCCGATGGATATGTTCGACAGCATTGTAGAGAGCGAGCCGCGCGATGTGCAGCTAGCACCCGGCGCGATGCTGCTCTCGGGATTTGCACGGACAATTGAAACGGCGCTGATCGAGGCCGTGACGGCGATCATCGCACGGGCGCCGTTCCGTCACCTCATTACGCCCGGCGGTCATCTCATGTCGGTGGCGATGACCAATTGTGGACGGGTGGGGTGGGTCAGTGACCGTACCGGCTATCGCTACGATCCGATCGATCCCGGCAGCGGAAATCCGTGGCCGCCAATGCCGGAGACATTCGCCGATCTGGCGCTGCGTGCGGCGGACAAGGCGGGCTTTGCGGATTTCCGTCCCGATGCCTGCCTCATCAATCGCTATGAGCCCGGCGCGAAATTGTCGCTGCATCAGGACAAGGATGAACTGGATTTCAATGCGCCGATCGTGTCGGTGTCATTGGGATTGCCGGCGACATTCCTGTTCGGCGGACTGAACCGCAATGACAAGACAACGCGTTACAGGCTTGCCCATGGCGACGTCGTGGTCTGGGGCGGTCCGGCGCGGCTGGCCTATCATGGCGTGATGCCGCTCGCGGACGGAGATCATCTGCTTCTCGGCAATCAGCGCATCAATCTGACGTTTCGGAAGACGCGCTAGCTGTTGCGATTACATGAATCCCGGATTGCGCGGCAGGTAGCAATTCCAGTCTCCGAAGTCGTTGGATGACATCAGCAGCATCGGGAAAGTGATCCGCATTCCGTGATCGACCGCGGCCTTGAGCGCGGCATCGCTTGTGCCGGGAATAAACGCCGTCACCTGAGCCGCGCCTTGTTCCGCGGCGAGTTTCAGCGCGGCCTGGAATGCTTGTCCCATCGCATCGGGGCGTGTGACGGCGAGGGGGCCGATATGGCCGTCAGGATTGACGTAGACATAACCGATGCGCTCATCGCCCGAGCGCAAGAGGAATCCCTTCATTCCGGCGTCGCTCATGAGATAGCGATGGTGCTTTTCCCGCGATATGCCCAGCGCGTGCGCATCGATGTCTGACAGACGTTGCAGGTCGGTTGCCTCCAGCGAGGCGTGGCGAATTTGCGACTTCTGCAAACGAGCCTGCAGGGCGTCACGCGGGACTTTGAAGAAAGACAGCGGAAGCCTCGGAAGCAGTCCGTGCTGGATGTAGAGGCCCTGTGAGACGGTGTTGAAAGCGAAGGTGATCAGAGCCTTGTGCGCGGCCTTGTTTTTCCCGGCATGCGCCAGGGTTCGCGCCAGAAGTTCATTGCCGATGCCGCGGCCCTGTTGACCGGGGGCCACGAACAGTTCCGCGAGGAACCACAGGTCGCCGCAGACCCAGCTGAACGCGAAGCCGAGAATTTCGCCATTGTCCTCGGCAATCCAGAGGCCTTCCGGATCATCCCGCAGGGAGAACTGCTGGAAATGCGCCGGGCGCAGCGACGCCATTTTCCCGAAGCCGTGGCGCTGGGTGAGATCGTTGATGCTTTGAACGACGAGTTGCTCGGCCCGTTCCAGCTCATCTTCGCGTGCGGGACGATACACAACAGGCATGTGGCAACTCCCTGACAGGTGCTATTCGCGATCGACCCGCACGACGCGGCCCTTGTCGATGGCAAGCGCAAGGCGGCCCTTCTTGAGCGACAGAGCGGCTTCGCCGAACAGCTCGCGCCGCCAGCCATGCAGCGCGGCGACGTCGGCGTTGTCGTCGAGAGCAATCTGCTCGAGATCATCGACGGTCGCGATCACCTTGCTGGCGACGGCATGACGCTCCGAGGTCATGCGCAACAGAACTTTCAATAGTTCAACCGTCGCGCCGCCATTGGTATTGCCGCGCGACTTGTCGAGCTTGGGCAGCTTGGTCAGATCCCTCGCGATGCCGCGCTTCACCGCGGCGACAATGTCCTGACCCCATTTCGACTTGTCGAATCCCTTCGGCAGCGAGCGCAGGCCCGCGAGCCGCTCCAGCGAGGTCGGGGCATGGGTCGCAATATCGCCGATGGCGTCGTCCTTCAGTACGCGCGAGCGCGGCACGTCGCGGCTCTGCGCTTCCTGCTCGCGCCATGCGGCGACTTCCATCAGCACGGCGAGATCCTTCGGCTTGCGGACACGGGTCTTGAGCCGCTCCCATGCCCGCTCGGGATGGACATCGTAGGTCCTGGGCGAGGTGAGAATATCCATCTCCTCGCTGACCCACTCGCTGCGGCCACGCTTCTTGAGATCGGCGTCAAGCGCGGCGAACACATCGCGCAGATGCGTGACGTCGGCGACGGCGTAGGTGATCTGGTCCTGCGACAGCGGGCGGTTCGACCAGTCGGTGAAACGATGGGTTTTATCGGGACGATGGCCGGTGATGCGTTCGACAAGCTGATCGTAGGCAATCGAATCGCCATAGCCGAGCACCATGGCTGCGACCTGTGTATCGAACACCGGATGCGGAATGATGCTGGCGCGATGGAAGATGATTTCAATGTCCTGCCGTGCGGCGTGGAACACTTTCAACACGCTCTCGTTGGCCATCAGGTCGAAGAACGGCTTGAGGTCGATGCCTTCCGCGAGCGCGTCGATCACGACGGCCTCATCCGCGCTCGCCATCTGCACGACGCAGAGCAGCGGGTAGTAGGTGGTTTCGCGCAAAAACTCGGTATCAACGGTGATGACGCGGTGTTTGGCGAGGCGATTGCAGACGGAGGTGAGTTCGTCAGTGGTGGTGATCATTTCCATGCAGGGGGTTATGAACGCCTTGGCCGGAATTTTCCATGCGAAAATCGGCCCATCGGGCAAGCTCACAGGTCATGGCGGGGACAATTCAGGGGACAATTTTGAGCCTCGTCTGAACCGGCGCAGAGGGGCGCGCGACCAACCGGTTATTGTCGCAATGCACTATTCAGGCTGGAAGGACTGACGGCCATGGCCGGAAAACATTTCATGGGTGCCGGGGCAGCTTTTTTCGCAGCCATGCTGATTCCCGGCATGGCGCTGGCGAACAATCTCAATATCCACACCGGCGGCACACACATTCCGATCCGGCCCCACGTCAACCTCAATGCCACGATCAATGTCGATGTGAAGGCCCGGACATTTCAGGACATCGACCTGTCCGAGAATTGCCGTCCCGACGAGCGCATCAAGGTGAAGGGCAAGCGCGAGTGGCGCTGCCGTCAGGATCGCTGAAACTGTATTCCGCAAAGTGAAATCAACGGAGCCATGCGGCGGGTGATTGGGGCTGCATTGCGCGCGGCGGCGTGATTAGGTGCGGCTCCACAGACGAGCTTTGTCACCATCATGATTACTGGACTTGATCACGCCGTCGTTCTGGTTCGCGACATCGAAGCCGGCGTTGCCGGCTATCAGACGCTGCTCGGTCGCGCACCGGCCTGGCGCGCGAACAGCAATGGCGCCGCGAGCGCGATCTTCGCGCTCGACAACACATCGCTCGAACTCATGGCTCCTGCGGGTGAAGGTGAGGCTGCTGATCGCGTGCGCGCCGCGCTGGACAAGCAGGGCGAGGGGCTCGTCAGTCTCGCATTCGTGGTCGATCACATCGCCAAAGCGCATCACCGCCTCACGCGGCTTGGTCTTGCTCCGGAAGACATTAGCGAGGGCACCAGCACCGATCTCACATCCGGGCAGACGATGACATGGAAACGCACCCGCGCGTCTGCGGAGTTCACCCACGGCATCCGGCTGTTCTTTCTCCAGCGCAACGAGAAGCTCGCGCGCTCGAAGGAGACCGCGTCCGCAGCGGTCTCTCTACTCGATCATCTCGTGATCGCGACGCCCGATCCGGACCGGACGGCGGCACTCTATGGTGCGCGTCTCGGCCTCGACATGAAGCTGGACCGGACCATTCCCGCAATAGGCACGCGCTTCCTGTTCTTCCGGACCGGCGGGCTGGTGTTCGAGATCATCCATCGCCTCAAGGACGGCAGGGGCGACGGCCCTGACAAGATTTACGGCGTGTCGTGGCGCGTCGCGGACGTCGAGGCGACACGCAAGCGGCTTCAGGAGGCCGGTCTGGAAGTCTCCGAGGTGCGTGAGGGCCGCAAGCCCGGCACCCGGGTCTTTACGGTCCGGACCGGGACATTCGGCGTCCCGACCATCGTGATCCAGCAGGGTGAGCGTGGAACGGACGAGGCTTGAGCCTCATTCGTGCGGGTCATTGATGTGTGCTGCATCAGTCCGGCGGCAGATTCATTGATTCTATTAAGATTTTTCCCGTTTTTCCGGTTTTAGACCGGTACATCCGTTGCCGCGCCCGTTCCGCTCGGGTAAACCCTGCGCGCGCCTATCAGCGCGCATATCCCCTGATTCTTGTCTCTGACCGCCGATCTCCAGGATTTCCATGCATCGTTATCGTTCCCACACCTGCGGCGCGCTCCGCGAAGCCGACATCGGCCAGGAAATCCGGCTCTCGGGCTGGTGCCACCGCATCCGCGACCATGGCGGTCTGCTGTTTATCGACCTGCGCGATCACTACGGCATGACCCAGTGTGTAGTGGACCCGGACTCGAAGGCCTTCGGCCTCGCCGAGAAGCTGCGCGCGGAGTGGGTGGTGAAGATCGATGGCAAGGTGCGCCGTCGTCCCGAGGGCACCGACAATCCCGAACTGCCGACCGGCACCGTTGAAATCTTCATCAACGAGATCGAGGTACTGGGCGAGGCGGGCGAACTCCCGATGCCTGTGTTCGGCGATCAGGAATATCCCGAGGAAATCCGCCTCAAGTATCGCTTCCTCGACCTGCGCCGCGAGAAGCTGCATCAGAACATCATGACCCGCGGTGCCATCGTCGACTCGATGCGCTTGCGGATGAAGAAGGCCGGATTCTTCGAATTCCAGACGCCCATCCTCACCGCGTCGTCGCCGGAAGGTGCGCGCGACTTCCTCGTGCCGTCGCGCATCCATCCTGGCAAGTTCTACGCACTGCCGCAGGCGCCGCAGCAGTATAAGCAACTGCTGATGATGTCAGGCTTCGACCGTTACTTCCAGATCGCGCCATGCTTCCGCGACGAAGACCCGCGCGCAGACCGTCTGCCGGGCGAGTTCTACCAGCTCGATCTGGAGATGAGCTTCGTCACGCAGGAAGACGTGTTCGCTGCGATGGAGCCGGTGATTACCGGCGTGTTCGAGGAATTCGCGAACGGCAAGCCGGTGACCAAGAAGTGGCCGCGCATTCCGTTCGCTGAAAGCCTGCGCAAGTACGGCACCGACAAGCCGGACCTTCGCAATCCGCTGGTGATGCAGGACGTGTCCGAACATTTCCGCGGTTCGGGCTTCAAGGTGTTCGCGCGCATGCTTGAAGACGCAACTAATCAGGTCTGGGCGATCCCCGGACCGGGCGGCGGTTCACGCGCGTTCTGCGATCGCATGAACTCGTGGGCGCAGGGCGAAGGCCAGCCGGGCCTCGGCTACATCATGTGGCGTGAGGGTGGCGAGGGTGCAGGCCCGCTTGCGAACAACATCGGACCGGAACGTACCGCTGCGATCCGCGATCAGCTCGGCCTGAAGGAAGGCGATGCTGCATTCTTCGTTGCTGGCGATCCGTCGAAGTTCTGGAAGTTCGCAGGGCTCGCGCGCACGAAGCTGGGTGAAGAACTCAACCTGATCGACAAGGACCGGTTCGAACTCGCCTGGATCGTCGACTTCCCGATGTACGAATACAACGAGGAAGACAAGAAGGTCGACTTCTCGCACAACCCGTTCTCGATGCCGCAGGGCGGCCTCGAAGCGCTTGAGACGCAGGACCCGCTAACCATCAAGGCGTTCCAGTACGACATCGCCTGCAACGGCTACGAGATCGCGTCGGGCGGCATCCGCAACCATCGCCCGCAGGCGATGGTGAAGGCGTTCGAGATTGCAGGCTATGGCGAGGAAACGGTCATTGAGCGTTTTGGCGGCATGTACCGTGCGTTCCAGTACGGTGCTCCGCCCCATGGCGGCATGGCTGCGGGCGTCGATCGTATCGTTATGTTGCTTTGCGGTACGAACAACCTGCGCGAAATCTCGCTGTTCCCCATGAACCAGCGTGCCGAAGATTTGCTCATGGGCGCGCCATCGGAAGTCTCGCTCAAGCAGTTGCGCGAACTTCATATCAGGCTCAATCTGCCGCAAAACTGAATCGCATAACCGTCGCAAGACGGGACTAAACAGTCCGCTGCAAGGCAGGACTGAGAAGATATCGGGAGTGGGTATGGCGTCGACGTTGTCCGAAGAACTGCGCCTTGCGGCGTTGTCGTATCACCGCAATCCCAGACCCGGTAAGCTCGAGATTCAGGCGACCAAGCCGCTTGCGAACCAGCGCGATCTCGCGCTGGCCTATTCGCCGGGCGTTGCCGCGGCGTGCGAAGCTATCGCGGCCGATCCGCAGCAGGCGGCCGAACTCACGATCCGTTCCAATCTGGTTGCCGTCGTCAGCAACGGCACTGCTGTGCTCGGCCTCGGCAACATCGGCCCGCTTGCATCCAAGCCGGTGATGGAAGGCAAGGCGGTCCTGTTCAAGAAGTTCGCTGGCATCGATGTGTTCGACATCGAAATCGCGGCGGACACCATTGCGCGCGTGGTGGACACGGTGGCGGCGCTGGAGCCGACCTTCGGCGGCATCAACCTCGAAGACATCAAGGGTCCGGAGTGCTTCGAGATCGAGGAGCAGCTCAAGGCGCGGATGAAGATTCCCGTCTTCCACGACGATCAGCACGGTACCGCGATCATTGTCTGCGCTGCGGTCCGCAACGCGTTGACCATCAACGGCAAGAAGCTGGAAGACTGCAAGATCGTGGCGTCGGGCGCGGGCGCGGCTGCGATCGCCTGTCTCAATCTTCTGGTGTCGCTCGGCGCGCAGCGCAAGAACATCTGGGTCTGCGACATCGACGGCCTTGTCTATGAAGGCCGTAATACGCTGATGGACAAGTGGAAGGCGGTCTACGCGCAGAAGACCGACAAGCGCACGCTGGGCGATGTGATCGGCGGCGCGGACATTTTCCTCGGCGTGTCGGCGGGCGGTGTGCTGAAGCCGGAAATGGTCAAGCAGATGGCGGATCAGCCGCTGGTGATGGCGCTGGCCAACCCGACGCCGGAAATCATGCCGGACGAGGCGCGCAAGGTGCGCCCCGATGCGATGATCTGCACCGGTCGCTCCGACTTTCCAAATCAGGTCAACAACGTCCTCTGCTTCCCGTTCATTTTCCGCGGCGCGCTCGATGTCGGCGCAACCGCGATCAACGAGGACATGAAACGCGCGGCGGTGGATGCGCTGGCGCAGCTTGCGCGCGATCCTCCGTCGGATGTGGTGGTGCGTTTCGATGGCGGCGAGACGCAGGGCTTTGGTCCCGGCTCGCTGATCCCGTCGCCGTTCGATCCCCGTCTGATCCTGCGCGTGGCGCCTGCCGTGGCGAAAGCCGCCATGGACTCCGGCGTGGCGACGCGGCCCATCACCGACTTCGACGCCTATATTGGCCAGCTTGACCGCTTCGCCTTCCGCTCTGGCCTTGTGATGAAGCCGGTGTTCGCGAAAGCCAAGACCCAGCCGGTGCGTGTGATCTACGCCGAAGGCGAAGACGAGCGCGTGCTGCGCGCGGTGCAGGTGGTGCTTGAGGAAAAACTGGCGCGGCCCATTCTGGTCGGGCGTCCGTCCGTTGTTGCCGCCCGTATCAAGCGGTTCGGCCTGTCGATCAATCCGGGCAGCGATTTCGATCTGGTCAATCCCGAGGACGATCCGCGCTATCGCTCATATGTGCAGAGCTATATCGATCTCGCCGGTCGTCACGGCATCACGCCGGAAGCCGCGCGGACGCTGGTGCGCACCAACGCGACCGTGATCGCTGCGCTGGCGGTGGCGCGCGGCGAGGCCGACGCCATGCTGTGCGGCGTCGATGGCCGTTACATGAGCCACCTGCGACGTATCCGCGAGATCATTGGTGTCACGCCGGGACTTGCGGATTATTCGGCACTGGCGCTGGTGATCACCAGCAAGGGATCGTACTTCATTGCCGATACCCAGATCCGGCCCAATCCGACGGCAGAGGAACTGGCGGAAATGGCAGCGCTCGCCGCGGTCCATGTGCAGCGTTTCGGCATCAAGCCCAAGGTTGCGTTCCTGTCGCATTCGGATTTCGGCAGCTACGATTCCGCATCGGCCCAGAAGATGCGCCGCGCGACCGAGATTCTGGTGAATGACCATCCGGAGATCGAGGCCGATGGCGAAATGCAGGGCGACTCCGCGCTGACCGCGCTGTCCCGCCAGCTCGTTCTGCCGCATTCGCGTCTCGAAGGTTCGGCCAACATCCTGATCATGCCGAACCTCGATGCCGCGAATATCGCGTATCAGATGATCAAGGTGCTCGCCGATGCGCTGCCGGTCGGTCCGATCCTGATCGGGCCGGCGCGTCCCGCGCATATCCTGACCCCGTCGGTGACGGCGCGCGGCATTCTCAACATGACGGCGGTTGCCGCGGTCGAGGCGCAGGAGCGGGCGGGGCGGCAACAGCCAACTCTGTTCGGCTGACGCGAACTCCTGTATAGTCCTGTTTTCGGGGATTTAACGGGGCCGCAAATGCCAGCCATAGTCACGGTCGGACGCGTTCTGTTCGTCGTCCTGTTCGTATTTTCCGGCGCGTCCAAACTGTTCGACATCGCCTCGACGACGCAGGCGATTACCGACAAGGTGGTCCTTCCGTCGTTGCTGACGCCCTACACGGCCCAGCTTGAGGGTGTAACGGGCATGCCGACGGCGCAATTGCTGGCGATCCTCGCGGGTGCGCTGGAAGTGATCGGCGGTTTATTCATCGCCCTGAATTTCGGCACGCGGACCTTCGCCTGGCTGCTGGTTCTGTTCGTGGCGATAGCGACGTTCTACTTCCACAATTTCTGGGACATGACCGGCGCGGACAAGATCAACAACATGATCCACGCCCTGAAAAACCTGTCGCTGATCGGCGGGCTTCTGGTGATTGCAGGCTATCCGCGTCCGGTAACGATGGAAGACAGCGGGCGATATACGGGCGTTTAGTTTCGCCGCCACGCGGTGACATCGATGCGGTTGTCCGCATCGAGCGTGCGCGTTTCATCAGCCTTCAGACCATGAGCGGCGAGAATATCCTGCGGCGAACGCTGCGGCACGCCCGGAAAGCCGCCCATGCCTCCCGGAATGGTCAGGCCGTGCGCCTGCGACAGCCAGAATGTGTCGTAGCGATCCATGAACATCTCGAACACGACCGGGCCGCCGATGATCGCAGCGATGCCGTCCGTCACGCCGCTCATCCGGCACGCGTCCTCGAATGACGCGCCTGCGGGATTCCACAGCGTCGATTTGGAATTGTCCGGGTCGCGGGCGAGGGCTGGAACGCTGCGCGTCAGGATGATGCGCGTGCGCCCGGGTGAGCGCGGCTGGTCCTCGAACGAGTTCCTGCCGTGAACGATCAGGTCCGCGTCATCGAGCGCGGACTCGAAAAACCGCTGGTCGGCGTCGAACTTGAGTGAAGCGGGCATGACGCCGCTGGAATCTGCGAGCATGCCGTCGGCGGAAACGATCACATAGCCTTCAATACGCATGGGATGCGGTTTAGCCATTTCCGGGATAACCGCAAGTGCGCGCTTGTCGCTATTCGGAAATGGTCTGGACCACGCTGTTGACCGGACGCGAACTGACGGTCGGAAGCTTCACGTCCTTGACCAGTTCCTCGTCGTACTTCGCGATGGTCTGCATCGGTGCCTTGGCCTTCACCTGCACGACCTTGTAGCCGCCGGCCTTCAGCCGCTTCATGATTTCGGGCAGGGCCTCGGCGGTATGCTTCTGGAAGTCGTGCATCAGGATGATGCCCTTGCCGTTCTTCTCCAGCTTGGACATCACGGTATCGACGATCTTCTGCGCGGTCCGCGACTTGAAGTCGAAGGAGTCGAGGTCGCACGACCACATCGAGATGTTGCGCTCGCCCAGATACGTCACCATCGTCGGCGGGTGCTGGAGCGCGGGAAACCGAAATAGCGGCGAGGGCGAAGCGCCCAGCGCCCATTTCACGGCACTGAATCCCTTTTCGATTTCGTCCTTGCGCTGTTCGTCGGTCAGCTTCTTGTTGTTGAGGTTGGCATGCGACCAGGTATGCGAGCCGATGGTGTGTCCTTCGGCGGCCACGTGCTTGAGGATTTCGGGATAGTAGGTGGCGTGTTTGCCGATCGGGAAGAAGATCGCCTTGGTGCATTCCTCGGCGAGCGTTTTCAGCACTGACGGTGTGTTCACCGGCCATGGGCCGTCGTCGAATGTCAGCACCACTTCCTTGTCGCGCAGGAAGTCGAGCTGTTTAAAATGTTCGAAGCCGAAACCGGGGCCGCCGGTGGTGTCGATCTGAACCACGCGTGCGACGCCAAGCGCGTTCGGGTTGGCGCAGTTGGTTTTTACGGCAGTCGGAGCGGGCGCTGGTGCCGGCGGTGCTGCTGCGGCAGGAGCCGGTGCGGGCGCTGGCGCCGGAGCGGCGGCCGGGGCAGGTGGGGGGGTGGTGCGCTGCGGGATAAGAGCCTGCGACCAAACGCTGGTGAAAGCGCAGACCGAAATGGCGCCGGCGGCGAAAACAGTTGCCTTGATACGCATCGCAAATACCCCTGAACGCAAAATCTCCCGCATCCGGTACGTCGGACGCCCACGTAGACCCCGACAGGGAGCCTAATCCTGCATCGGCAGTTGCGCCAACCTGTTTTCAACAGGAGCGTTGGCAGGGTTAATCGGGGGAGAGATTAGCGCTTAAAGCGCGCGGGCGATGGCCGTGACGACGCGTGTATCGGTCGGCTCGACGCGCGAGGAGAACGCCTCCGCGATGTGGCCGTCGCGGCCGACAAGGTATTTGTGGAAGTTCCAGCCGGGAACATCGGACGGCCGTTCGGTCGCCGCCCACTTGTAGAAGGGATGTGCGTTCGGTCCCTTCACGGATGTCTTGGCCGTCATCGGGAAGCTGACATGGTAGGTCTGTTCGGCGGTGTGCGCGATGTCGCTGGCGCCGCCCGGCTCCTGCGCGCCGAAATCGTTCGACGGTACGCCGATCACCACAAACCCACGGTCCTTGAACTTCGTCCAGACCTCCTCAAGGCCGGCATATTGCGGCGTGAAGCCGCAGAGCGAGGCGGTGTTCACCACCAGCAGCGGCTTGCCTGCATAATCGGCGAGGCGGATGTCGCCGCCTTTCAGACCCTGGAAGGAAAAGCCGTAAGCGGTCATGCGGCTCATCGCGGCTTGCGCGAAGGCGGATCGGGGCGCGAACGGAAGTGCTGCGCCTGCCGCAATGGCCGTTATCACGCTTCGGCGGTCAATCATGGTGCGCTCCGTGAGAGTCTTTCACCCAAGATAACGGATTGCCGCCCTCTCAAGTTTCAAGAAGCCGTGACGATCCTCACGGGCGCTTGGGCGGCTTGTCGCACCATGGCATCGGCAACAGCGGTTCGTAATACTCGTTCCACTCGCAGATATATTCCGGCCCGCTACGCTTCATCACATGCTTCACCGGTTCGGCCTGACTGATGGCGACATGAACGACGATCAGCGCCGCGCCGGTCGGGTAAGCCCATTTGCGGAACCGCAGGTCGCTCAGTTTTTCCAGCAGCAATGCGCCAGCCAGAATGATCAGCGGATCGGTGAGGATGAAGTATTCAGCCTTGAGATTGCGGCGCACGCCAAGTGCATCGATGCCGATGGCGGACAACAGCAGGATCGCCGCTTGGATAGCGGTCTGCCGCTCGCCCTTGAACCACGCATAGACAATGCCGGGGAAGACGAGCCATGTGAGGAATACCGTCGGGCGCGGCGAGGTGAACAGCACGAAGGTGTAACGCTGCAGCACCGACTTGACGCCATCGAACAGCAGGGCGATTGCCGCCCAGATCTTTCCGCCTTCGGTGGCAGATGTGGCAGGCGCATCCGCGAACACCAGCATCTTCTCGACAGGATTGATGACGGCAACCACATTCTGCGGATCGAACGCAATATAAAGCGCGAGCAGCCCGAGCGACGCGCCTGCGGCGACCGCGAAGATCGACGCCAGCGTTTCGGCAGCGCTGACACGCCAGAGCATCGCGAAGGCAATCATGCCCGCACCGATCCACACCAGCAGCGCGACCTGATAGATGCCGAACCGACCCGCGATCAGCGCATGCAACTGGGCGATGTCGATCGACTCCGGCTCAAGGCCCACGCCGATCAGCGGCCATGCGAGAGTGAGCATTGCACCCGCAGCAACGGCCGAGAGCAGGACCGCGACCCATGCGGCGGGGCGCCGCCAGAACGAGGTGCTGGCGCCTTGCGCCGTGCCGAAAGGCAGCATGATCACCGGCAGCGCCGCGATCAGCAGGATGATTTGGACCTTGTTCTCCATGCCGAGCACGCACAGCGCAGCGGCGGCGCCTATCGCCAGCGGCCGCCAGTTATCTGCGCGGCGCGCCGCCGCGATCAGCAGCATCAGCGCAAAGGTGAACAGGCATGCGGCGATCAGTTCGCTGCGCAGGATGCGCATGTGAACCGCCATGCCACCGGAAAAGGCAAAGGCGAATGTGGTGAGCAGCGCAATCCGCCAGTCGCGAAACACGCGGCGCGCTAGTGCGGCGAAAACAACGACAAAGAGTGTCGCGGTCAGCCAGGCCACGATGCGGCCTGCGCGCACGGCGCTGGTCATCGCAGCATCGAAGGCGGGGACGTTTAGCGCAGACGGGATCGACGATAGTTTCCACGCGTCGAGCAGCCCGAGGGCGTGCATGAACTGAAACCACGCCTTCACCGACAGGATGGTGAAATAGGACGGATGATCGAAGAAGGCCTGCGGCTTGCCATCGTTCAGGACGAGGGCGTTGTAGACGATCATGAAGTCCATGTCGGCATTGCGCCAGTAGATGACGAAATACCCGGCGAGGAAGAATGACAGGGCAAGCCCGATCAGGATGACGGCCATGCCGCCTTTCCAGCCGAACGGGGTCAGGCGCGCGAGCGCATCGCGGCGCGGGTCGTTGGGGGAAGGTGCGGTCTGGCTGTCGGGGGAGGCTGTCATGACCGGCGCGTTCTAGCTTAACGCGCCGGTGAAAGCCAATCGTGCGGCTGGTTCAGCGCAACGGGACAATGAAATCCGTGCCGCGGCCGGTCTCGTCGCCAAGGCCGCGATCCGACACGGTGATCGAGCCGCCGGGAGCGATCGCCGAGGCGATCCGCACCATGACATCGTCCGCAATGGTCAGGCGGTCGAGGGCTTCCTTCGGCGACGATGGCTGGACCGGCGCCGTAACCGCCGCTGCTTCGCCACGCTTGCGGCGCGGGGCTTCGTCGGCGTGCATAGGGGCCGGAAGCGAGACCACCGACCAGCGCAATGCATCGGTCTCGGCCTTGTCGGCGCGCACCGTGAACACATGGGTGCCGAGCGGACGGTCCGAAGCTGCAATCGTCACTGGCGCTTCAAACCAGGGCTCGAAATTCTGCCGCACGAAGATCTTGTTTTCCTTGCGGCTGACGAAAACGGCGAGGTGACCGCTGCGCGGCTTCACCGGGCCGACAAACTCTGCCGAGCTTTCAAGTGGCGGTGTGACATCGGCCGTGACGACCGGATCGGTCGCGCGAGCCTGATCCTTCCCGATCTTTGGAGTTTCCGCCGAAGCCTCTTTCGGTGCCTCCGCAGGAGCTTCGCTCTTCTTGTCATCGGGCTTGGCATCCGCTGGCTTGTCGCCGGATGCACCGGAATTGCTGCTGCCATCGGTCTTGGCGGCATCGTCCTTGGCCGTGTCATCGCTGCTCGCGCCATCCTTTGGCGCGGCGGCGGTGCCGTCCTTGCCGGCCTCATTTTTTTCCTCCGGCGCGGGCGAACCATCGCGGCCTGCATCCCAGCGCTGGGCAACCACGACGTCGCCTGCGTCGCTCTTTTGAGGAAGCGCTCCGCTGGCATCGGCGGTGCGGATCGGCTGGCCTTCATGGATGGAGGTTAGGCGGAGCTGTGGCTTCTCATGAGCCGCGGCATCCACGATTGACGAACGGTCCGACTTCGCCGTCGTCTCGGCGTGTTTCTCCGCTGCGGCGACAGCAGCAACCGGCTTCGACTCCGGCTTGCGCGCGATCAGCAGCGGATGGGAAATATCGGACGGCGAGATTTCGCCCGGCGTGATGACGACGCGCGCGCCCATGCGCGTCCAGCCCCACATCCGCATCGCGAAGTTCATCGGCATCCGGATGCAGCCATGGGATGCCGGGTAGCCGGGCAGCGCGCCCGCATGGAGGGCGACGCCCGACCATGTGATGCGCTGCATGTAGGGCATCGGCGCGCCGCTGTAGATGTTCGAGCGGTGATACTTGTTCTTCTGGATGATGCTGAACACGCCCATCGGCGTGGAGTGTCCGCGCATGCCGGTGGATACCGGCGACTCCGCGAACAGGCCGTTCTGGTCGTAGAGTTTCAGGGTCTGATTCTCGATCGAGATCGCAACGGTGATCGGCCCGACCGGCTTGGCGGTTTCCTTCGGAGCGTCTGGCAGCTTCTGGCGCGGACGCGCGATCCGGGGACGGCGTGGTTCCGCGAACTGGGGCGGCTCCGCATAGACGCTGCTGCCGGGGTCCATCGGCCAGTAGATCTGGGCATTGGCGGGCAGGGCAAAACCGGCGGTCAGGATCGCGGCAAGCCATGCGGTGTTCCGGACCCTGAAACGGGCCGGGCGGGAACTGAAATCGTCGCCGGATGAAAGGATGGAGCCTGTCCGAAGTGCTTCCGAAAAAGGTAACCGATTGCCGTGCACGCGAAATTCCTCAAGTCATTCCAGTATTGGTGTCGCCATCCGGCTAAATGTTCATCCGGCCTGATACCGCATTCTGCGTGATTCACGTTGCCGAAATGCTAGCCGCCCAGCCTTCAAAAGCGCTTAACGGTCACAATCACGTGCCTTCCAACCCGGCCGGGGCACCCCACATGAGGGGTGCTGGCCCGGGGCGTCTCCCGGGCCTTGTTGTGACCGTGGAGTCCAAAATGCCTTTCCGTTCGATCCGAGTGACAGCCGCCGCGCTGCTGGCCGCCGCCTTGACCGCGCTGGCCGCAACCCCGCTGGCCGCGGCTGACGAGCCGGACCTGATCTTCCGCCGCTCCACGGTGTTCAAGTTACTCAGCCCGGACGACAAGCTGGCGACCTACGGCGTGGACGATCCCGCCGTGGAGGGCGTGGCGTGTCATTTCACCGTGCCGGAGAAGGGCGGCTACACCGGCTGGCTGGGTCTGGCCGAGCAGGTGTCGGACATTTCGCTGTCGTGCCGCCAGATCGGCCCGATCCGTTTCAAGGCCAAGGCTTCGCAGGGCGAGGACATGTTCCGTCAGCGCCGGTCGCTGTTCTTCAAGAAGATGCAGATCGTGCGCGGCTGCGATCCTAAGCGCAATGTGCTGGTCTACATGGTCTACTCGGACAAGCTGATCGACGGCTCGCCGAAGAACTCGACGTCCTCGGTTCCGATCATGCCATGGGGTGCGAACGACACCATCCAGAAATGCGGTGATTTCATTTCGGGATAGAACGCACTGATTAAAGTCTCCGTCATTGCGAGCCAACGGCTCCGCGCAAGGCGCGGCCCGATGATAAACTCCGCGAAGCAATCCAGCTTGATGTTGTTACATAAGAAAGATTGGATTGCTTCGTCGCTTCGCTCCTCGCAATGACGCCCCGCGATAGTATGGCGTGACTACGCGGCCTTGTTCTTGATCATGCCGACGATGGCGGTCAGCACGGCACCCGCAACGCCGCCGCCTGCGGCCTGGCCGATGATCGCGCCGATGTCCGGCGTGGATGCCGAATTTGCCAGCAGCGGGATCAGCATTCCGAGAATCTGACCGCCCACGCCTCCGCCGATGGCCCCGGCAATGGTGTTTCCAAGTGTCCCAAGATCGATGTTCTTGGCCGCGCCGCCGGCGACGTTTCCACCGATGGCGCCGCTGATAATCTGAATCAGCAGACTGACAAGCATGCCCGACATGATTTCGCTCCCGGTCCGGAGTCAGTTCATCACGGCGGTGCCGGACTCATCGCCGCGCAATACAAGTGTAGGACGATGCAACCTGCGGTCACGCTGCAACTGCGAATATCTAAGACGAAAAGCTGGCCCATAAGTCATCGAATTGTCTTGTGCGATTTCGAATCGGACGTGACGCGCTTGCCTTTGTGGCCGGTTTGATCGACGCTCGGTGCAACGATAACGACAATCAAAAGGGCGGAGCGTATGCGTCTCAAGGACAAGGTTGCGGTGGTCACCGGCGGCGCATCGGGCTTTGGCGCGGCCATTGCGCGGCACTTCGTGGATGAGGGCGCGAAGGTCGTGATTGTCGATCTCAACGGCGAAGGCGCGGCCCGCGTTGCGGCGAATACCGGCGGTGCTGTTGCCGTCGCCGGCGACGTCTCAAAACGTCCCGACATCGACAAGGCCGTGGCAATGGCGCTCGAGAAATTCGGGCGGCTCGACATCGTGGTGAACAATGCCGGCTGGTCGTTCCGCAACAAGCCGATCATGGACGTGACCGAGGAGGAGTTCGACCGTGTGTTTGCGGTCAACGTCAAATCGATCTTTCACATGACCAATGCGGCGGTCCCCGTGATGCGCAAGCAGGGCGGTGGCTGCATCATCAATATCGGCTCGACTGGCGGCATCCGCCCGCGTCCGGGTTTGACCTGGTACAACGGCTCCAAGGGCGCGGTGAATTTGCTGTCCGGCGCCATGGCGGCGGAACTTGCGCCGGACAAGATCCGCGTCAACTGCGTCGCGCCGGTGATGGGCGAGACCGCTCTGCTCGAAACATTCATGGGCGTGCCGGACACGCCGGAGAACCGCGCGAAGTTCATCGCGACGATTCCGCTCGGCCGCATGTCACAGCCGGACGATATTGCAAAAGCCTGTGTCTATCTGGCCTCGGACGATGCGGAGTTTGTCACCGGCGTCGTGTTGCCGGTGGACGGCGGCAGGACGATCTAGGACTTCGCGTCATTCCGGGGCGCGCGGAGCGCGAACCCGGAATCTCGCAGAACTCTCCGGGATTCCGGATCAACGCGCGAGGCGCGTTGTCCGGAATGACCGAAGAGTGCATTACTTCGGGCCTCGCCGCGCTACCGCTTGCCCTTGCGGTCAACGCATTTCTTGGCGCGCTCGACACCGGATGCACCGAGACGCAGCCCGCTGACTTCCTTGATCTGGCCCGCGGGGCACGAGCCGTCGTCCACATACACTTTCTGGCCCAGCCGCAGATCGGTGATGTCGGCTTCGCGGCCGACAATGTCGGCGCGCGCCGTTGCAGTGAGGGCGAGGGATGCGAGCGTACCCAGAAACAGCGCGCGCGACGAAAAAAGCAAGATCATGCAAAGCTCACTTGTTTTGAATCTTCACCCCGTTGGGGCCGACATTGATCTGCAGGCCCTTCGGCTCCCGGTTGTCCTGATAGACCTTGTAGCCAAGGACGGCGACCGCGATCACGAGCGCGCCGACGACTGCGTAGAGGATGTTGCGATTGTCCATGCGTGATCTCTCCAATGCATCAATGCGAAACAGTCGATGAAAACAGGTTGATGGTGCCGACGCCCGCGATGATCAGGGCGAGTCCGATCACGGCGGGCATGTCGAGCTTCTGGCCGAACCAGACGAGACCGACGAGCGTGATCAGCACAATGCCGAGGCCGGACCAGATCGCATAGGCGATCCCGACCGGCATGGTCCGCAACACCAGCGACAGGAAATAGAACGAGGCCGCGTAGCCGAGCGCGGTCAGGATCAGCGGCTTGGGCTTGGTGAACTGCTCCGACGCCTGCAGCGCGGAGGTTCCGATCACCTCAAGGATGATCGCGGCGATGAGGTAGACATAGGTCATGCCTCATCGTAGTCGGGCAACCCTGATTCTCATAGGCGCGGATGCCCCCGCGGAAGTGCGACGGGAATTAGTGCTTCGCCACTGTTTCCCGGACTTCGGTGCAGCAGGCGGGGCATTCATAGACGAAGTCGACGCGCGCAAGATCCCAGTGGGGCTGAACCTCGGTAATCTGCATGGGCAGGCTCAGGCAACTTGGACACACGGTCATCGCTGCGTGGAAAATCTGACGCTTCGGGTGATGCTGTGCAAAGGCTGGCATGATTGCTCTCCTTGTATTTTGGGAGCTCAATTCTCATCGCCGGCGCGACCTCATCGATTGCGGCCGATGATGAACCATCCTACTGCGCAAGCTTTAAACACCTCATCAACTCTTGCGAACGCACGCGGAACATCCGCACAAAGCCTGCCTGTGTGACCAAATCTACACAGTTTATGCCTTGGTTCGGTCATATTGCGTCTGGGCTTTCGCGACATCGCCCATGTGCCGCTCGGCCCAGATGCGCAGCGCATCGACCGTCTCGCTCAGCGTGCGCCCCAGCGGCGTGATCGAGTATTCGACTGTCACCGGAACTGTCGGCGTCACCTTGCGCGAGACGAGACCGTCGCGCTCGAGTCCTTTCAGAGTCTGCGACGCCATCTTCTGCGTGAGCCCGCCGATCTCGCGGCGCAGCTCGTTGAAGCGCCATGGACGGCGCGAAAGCAGGATCAGCAGCAACACGGTCCACTTGTCGGCGATGCGATCGAGCACGAGGCGTGTCGGGCAATCCTGCGCGTAGGGATTGGCGGGCCAGTTCCCGCGCGGAGCTTTCGCGCCGCGAGCGGGTCTTGGTTTATCGAGAGGAACCATGTCTCGGGAAAGTGCCTTCTTCACAACGGCGCTGCCTGCGGGCATCTGATGTCCATTCGTTAGTTGGTATCCAATCGATACCACAATAGGCAAGGGACGCAAATCATGAAAATCGCACTGATCGGAGCCACCGGCCGGGCCGGTTCGGAAATCCTGAAAGAACTCGTTCGCCGCGGCCACGCCGTCACGGCCATTGTCCGCAATCCGGAGAAGGTGCCTTCGTCCGCGAACGTCACCGCGAAGAAGGGCGATGTGTTCGACAGGGCCGGACTCACGGAACTGTTAAAGGGGCACGATGCCGTCATCAGCGCGGTGCATTTCATGCAGAGCGATCCGCAAATTCTGATCGATGCGGTGAAGGCGGCGGGCGTGAAGCGCTATCTCGTGGTCGGCGGCGCGGGCAGCCTTGAGGTCGCGCCGGGCATCGCGCTGGTGTCGACGCCGAACTTTCCCGCTGAATACAAGGCAGAGGCTCTCAAGGGTGGGGACTTCCTCGCGCTGCTGCGTCAGGAGAAGGAACTCGACTGGACGTTCCTGTCGCCATCGGCGCTGTTCTTTCATGGGCCGCGCACCGGCACATTCCGTCTCGGCGGGGATCAGCTTCTGACCCACGAGAAGGGCAGCAGCATTTCGTTCGCGGACTATGCGATTGCGCTGGCCGATGAAGTCGAGAAGCCCGCGCATTCGCGGCAGCGGTTCACGGTGGGGTATTGATCCTCCCAGTCATGTCATTCCGGACGGCTTGCGACGCAAGCCGATCCGGAATCCAGAAGAGGTTGATCGATCGACCGCTGGATTCCGGGGTCGCTCGCAATCGCTCGCGCCCCGGAATGACGGCCGCGGGAGCATTTGAAACACTTACCTCCCACGTCATCGCGTCCCTTCCAACGGTCCTTTAAAACTGGCTACACTCGTGTCCATGACCCGCGCGGCAGACGCGGGCACGAAGGGACGAAACGATGGACGTCAAAACAACCTCGAACGAGGTCCAGCGCCGCATTCTCGATGCGGTGGACGATGCCTTCGACCGGCAGATCGAAACCACAAAACAGTTCTCTGCCATTCCCTCGACGCGCGGTGCGGAAGGCCCGTGTCAGGACATGATGCATGACCTGCTGCGTACGCGCGGCTTTGAGGTTGATGACTGGCATATCAACGTCGATGACCTGAAAGACCTGCGCGGCTTCGGCCCGATCGAGCATGATTTCTCCCGCGCGCGTTCAGTGGTCGGCACGTATCGCCCGGCGCGGGAAGCGGGACGCTCGCTGATCCTGCAGGGGCATTGCGATGTTGTGCCAGCCGGTCCGCTCGACATGTGGGACACGCCGCCGTTCTCGCCGATCGTCAAGGACGGCTGGCTGTACGGGCGCGGCGCGGGCGACATGAAGTCCGGCACCATCGCCGCGCTCTATGCCCTCGATGCATTGAAGGCGGCGGGTCTGAAGCCCACTGCGCGGATTCATTTTCAATCTGTCATTGAGGAAGAGAGCACCGGGGTTGGCGCGCTCTCGACGGTGCAGCGCGGCTATCGCGCCGACTGCTGTTTTATTCCCGAACCGACGGGCGGCAAGCTGGTGCGCTCGCAGGTCGGCGTGATCTGGTTTCGCCTCAAGGTGCGCGGCAAGCCGGTCCATGTGTTCGAGGCGGGGGCGGGGGCGAACGCGATCAAGGCGGCCTATCATCTCGTTCAGGCGCTTGAGGTGCTGGAGGAGGACTGGAACAGGCGCGCCGCCAGCGACAGGTACTTCAGGGTCGTGAAGCATCCGATCAATTTCAATCCCGGCATCATCAAGGGCGGCGACTGGGCGTCATCCGTGCCGGCGTGGTGCGATCTCGATTGCCGGATCGCGGTGCTGCCCGGCTGGTTGATTGCCGATCATCAGGCCGAAATTGTCGCCTGTGTCGAAGCGGCAGCGAAGCAGCATCCGTTCCTGGCCAAGAACCCGCCGGTGGTGGAATGGTCCGGCTTCCTCTCCGAGGGCTATGAACTGACCGAGGCGGAGGAGTCCGAGGCTGTGCTGCGGTCGGCTTACGAGACGGTCTACGGCGGGCCGATGAAGGAGCTTGCCTTCACGGCCCTGACCGATACCCGCTTCTATGGTCTCAACGCCGGCATCCCGAGCCTCTGCTTCGGGGCCAATGCCGAAGCGATGCATGGTTTCAACGAGCGGGTCGAGATCGAATCGCTGCGCAGGACCACCCGGGCCATTGCGCTGTTCGTGGCGAACTGGTGCGGAGTGGAAGCCGTCTGATGCCGTGCCTCATCCGTTACTTTAACTGGCTCGCGGTTCCGGCAGCGGCTTCATCCATTGCTTTAACAATCGGAGAGGCTGCATGAGCCTGCTTGAAAAACTTCAGTCACGGCCGATGCCGCTCGCTGTCCTGATGGGCGTAACCTTCACTCACGCCGAGCCGGGCAAGGTGGTGGCGACCATGCTGGTGCGGGAGGATCTCTGCACCCTGGGGCATACGATCCACGGCGGTGCGGTCATGGCCTTCGCGGACTCCGTCGGTGCCGCCGCGACCGTCATCAACCTGCCGGCCGATGCGAAAGGCACCACCACCATCGAGAGCAAAACCAACTTCGTGGGCGGGGCGAAGGCGGGGGCGACCGTCACCGCGACCGCGACGCCGGTCCATCTCGGGCGGCGGACCCAGGTCTGGCAGACCCGGCTGGAAACCGCCGAGGGGAAGCTTGTAGCAGTGGTGACCCAGACCCAGTTGATCTTGTGATAAATTGGCCCCGATCAGCAGAATTATTGACCAAAACCCTGAAAAACAGCCTCCGGAACCGCCTGAACAAGCGACTGTGAGGTTAGTGGCGTTGCGCCGCCGCGGCAGATTCGGATAGATCACCCCAGATTAAAGCGTGCAGACAACAGGTCCTTTCCTGCGGGAGCAGCGCCGCGCCCCGCCGACCGAGAAACGTAAAAGATGAATGCGCTTGTCCGGATTGCCCTGAGCCGACCCTATACGTTCGTCGTGCTCGCACTCCTGCTCCTGATCGTCGGGCCTCTGGCTGCCCTGCGCACGCCCACGGACATTTTCCCGGAGATCCGCATCCCGGTGATCGGCGTGGTGTGGCAATACACCGGCCTCCCGCCGGACCAGATGTCGGGCCGCATCGTCACGCCGTTCCAGCGCGCGCTGACCACGACGGTCAATGACATCGAGCACATCGTCGCCAACTCGTACAGCACCTACGGCGTCATCAAGATCTTCTTCCAGCCGAATGTCGACATCCGCACGGCGAATGCGCAGGTCACCGCCATCGCGCAGACCATGCTGCGGCAATTGCCGCCGGGCTCGACCCCGCCGCTGATCCTGAACTACAGCGCGTCCACGGTGCCGATCATCCAGCTTGCGCTGGGCGGCGAGGGGCTGACCGAACAGAACATGTTCGACATCGCCACCAACCAGTTGCGCACGCCGCTGGTCACCGTGCCTGGCGCGGCGATCCCGTGGCCGTTCGGCGGCAAGCAGCGCCAGATCCAGCTCGACATCAATCCGGACGCGATGCAGGCGCTGGGCCTGTCAGGTCAGGACGTGGCCAACGCGCTCGCCGCGCAGAACCTGATCACGCCGGTCGGCACGCAGAAGATCGGCAACTTCGAATACAACATTCAGCTCAACAACGCGCCGCGCAAGATCGAGGAACTCGGCAACCTGCCGATCAAGGTGGTCAACGGCGCGACGGTCTATATCCGCGACGTGGCGCAGGTGCGCGACGGCAACCCGCCGCAGACCAACATCGTCCACGTCGACGGCACGCGGTCGGTACTGATGATGGTGCTGAAGGCAGGCGCGACTTCGACCCTCGACATCATCGCGGGCATCAAGCAGAAGATCATCGATACCAAGGACCAGTTGCCCGAGACGCTGAAGGTCAATCTGCTCGGCGACCAGTCGATCTTCGTGCGCGGCGCCATCGCCGGCGTCGCCTTCGAAGGCGTGCTGGCGGCGGCGCTGACCAGCATCATGATCCTGCTGTTCCTCGGAAGCTGGCGCTCGACGATCATTATCGCGATCTCGATCCCGCTCTCGGTGCTGGGCGCGATCATCTGCCTTGCGGCCATCGGCGAGACGCTCAACATCATGACCCTCGGTGGCCTTGCGCTGGCGGTGGGCATTCTGGTCGACGACGCCACAGTGACCGTCGAAAACATCAACTACCATCTCGAACACGGCATGGAGGTCGAGCCCGCCATTCTCGAGGGCGCGCGCCAGATCGCGACACCGGCTTTCGTCACGCTGCTCTGTATCTGTATCGTGTTCGTGCCGATGTTCTTCCTGACCGGCGTGTCGCGCTTCCTGTTCGTGCCGATGGCGGAAGCGGTGATGTTCGCGATGATCTGGTCGTTCATCCTGTCGCGCACGCTGGTGCCGACGATGGCGAAGTATCTGCTCCATCCGCATCCGCATGACGAGAACGGAAATCCGCTGCCTCCGCCGGAAAGCCGCAACCCGCTGGTACTGTTCCAGCGCGGATTCGAAAAGCGTTTCGAGCGGGTGAGGGACGTCTATCACGGTCTGCTGCATATGGCGCTGGGCCACCGCAAGGTGTTCGTCCTGTCCTTCCTCGGCTTCATCGCGGTATCGTTCCTGCTGGTGCCGTTCCTCGGGCGCAATTTCTTCCCCTCGGTGGATACCGGCCAGATACTGATCCATGTCCGGACCCAGATCGGCACCCGCGTGGAGGAGACGGCCAACAAGCTCGCTGACATTCAGAAGGTAATCCGGCAGATCATTCCGTCCGAGAAGATCGACACCATGGCCGACAACGTCGGCATGCCGATCTCGGGCATCAACCTGACCTACAACAACACCGGCGTGATCGGTCCGCAGGACGGCGACATCCAGATCAAGCTGAAGGAAGACCGCAAGCCGACCGAGGAATATGTCCGCGAGCTGCGCGAAAAGCTGCCGCGCGAATTCCCCGGCGTTTCCTTCGCGTTCCTTCCGGCCGACATTGTCAGCCAGATCCTGAACTTCGGTTCGCCCGCGCCGATCGACATTCAGGTGCGCGGCGCGAATACGGCGGAGAATTTCCGCTATGCCAACGATCTGCTGCGGCGTATCCGGCTCATCCCCGGCGTCGCCGATGCGCGCATCCAGCAGTCGCCGAACAATCCGGGCTTCAACGTGGACGTGGACCGCACGCGCGCTCAGTATGTCGGCCTGACCGCGCGTGACGTAACCAACAGCATGGTGGTGAACCTTGCCGGCAGTTCGCAGGTCGCGCCGACCTTCTTCCTCGATCCGAACAACGGCGTGTCCTATTCCATCGTGATGCAGACGCCGCAGTATCAGATCGACTCGCTGAGCAAGCTGGAGGCGTTGCCGATTTCTGCCACCGGCGCGCCGACCACGCCGATGCTTGGCGGCATCGCCGACATCAAGCGATCCACCTCAAGCGCCGTGGTGTCGCAATACGACATCCAGACCATGGTGCAGATTTTCGCGACGCCGCAGGGCCGCGATCTCGGTGCGGTGGCCAAGGACATCCAGAAGGTGATCGACGAAACCGCGAAGGATCTGCCGCGCGGCAGCCGCGTGGTCCTGCTCGGACAGGTCGAGACCATGAACAGCGCCTTTGCCGGTCTGCTGTTCGGGTTGCTCGGCGCGATTGTGCTGATCTACCTTCTGATCGTGGTCAACTTCCAGTCATGGGCCGATCCGTTCGTGATCGTCTCGGCGCTGCCTGCCGCGCTTGCCGGCATCATCTGGATGCTGTTCGCGACACATACGACGCTTTCAGTACCGGCGCTCACCGGCGCGATCATGTGCATGGGCGTGGCGACGGCCAACTCGGTGCTGGTGATCGCGTTTGCGCGCGAACGGTATGAGCAGCTCGGCGATCCGATCGCCGCGGCGCTCGATGCGGGCTTTGTCCGTTTCCGTCCGGTCCTCATGACGGCGCTCGCCATGATCATCGGCATGACGCCGATGGCGCTTGGCATGGGCGAGGGCGGCGAGCAGAACGCGCCCCTCGGCCGCGCCGTGATCGGCGGACTGATCTTTGCGACAACCGCGACCTTGATCTTCGTTCCTGTGGTTTTCAGTATGGTTCACAAGAAGCAGTCGGCGGAACCCGCGCCTGCTCCGGAGCTCGTTCATGCAACCTGAGAAGAAACCTGCGGTATCCCCGCGCAAGCTGAAGCTGTATGGCACGGTCGCCGTCGGCGTTCTTGCGGTCGTGGTGGTCACCGGAATTATCAGCCGATCCAAGGGTGACGCGGACCTCAAGCAATGGACCGACGCGCAGGCGATCCCGTATGTGGCGGTGTCCCTGCCGGGCACCAAGCCGCTCAATGCCACCCTCGACCTGCCGGGCCGTCTGGAAGCCTATTCGCGTGCGCCGATCTATGCGCGCGTGAGCGGCTACCTGAAGAGCTGGAATGCCGACATTGGCGCGCAGGTGAGTGCAGGGCAGAAACTCGCCGAGATCGAAGCGCCGGACCTCGATCAGCAACTCTTGCAGGCCCGCGCGGACCTCATGAACAGCCAGGCCGCGGCCAAGCTGTCGGCTGCCACCCTCGCGCGCCGCAAGACCCTGCAGGCGTCGAACTTCGTGTCGCAGCAGGAAATCGACGAACGGTCAGCCGATCTCGCCAGCAAGGAAGCGCAGGTGCGCGCCCAGCAGGCGAATGTGGAGCGGCTGGAAGCGCTGGCCAACTACAAGAACGTGACCGCGCCGTTCGACGGCGTCGTCACCGAGCGCAACACCGACGTGGGCGCGCTGATCAATGGCGGCACCGGCTCGGGCGCGGCGATGTTCGTGGTGTCCGATGTGAAGAAGCTGCGGCTCTATGTGAACGTGCCGCAGAGCTATCTCCCTGGTATCCGGATGGGGTCGAAGGCGTCGGTCACGGTGCCTGAATATGCGGGCCGCACCTTCCCGGCGACGGTCGAGGCCTCGGCGCAGTCGGTGGACATTTCCTCTGGCACGACGCGCATGCAGCTTGCGATCGAGAATCCGAACAAGGAGCTGCGCCCAGGCGCGTTCGCCAACGTCAAGATCACACTGACCCGGGACGTCCAGCCGCTCAGCATCCCTTCGAGCGCGCTGATCTTCAACGGCAGCGGCCTGCGCGTCGCCACCGTCAGCCCCGGCGACAAGATCCTGTTCAAGCAGGTTACCATCGCACGCGACCTTGGCCGCGAGATCGAAATCGCGACCGGCCTGTCTCCGGACGACCGCATCATCCTGTCGCCGCCTGACGGCATTGCCGATGGCGATCAGGTCCGCATTGCGGGTGCCGGCAAGGATGGACTGCCGCGGACCAGCTCCAACAGCAGCACCAAGACCGAGTAACGGAACTTCCCTCCAGCGTGTCACGTTGTGACCATCGCTGGAGGATCCATGCAATCACTTCTGGAAGCCGCGGGCAGCTTTCGGCTCGGCCCGCATCTTGTCGCGCTGGCTGTCGCTTATCTGCTGGCGCTGCCGATCGGCTGGAACCGTGAGAAGGCGGAACGGAGCGCAGGGTTGCGGACGTTTCCGCTGGTCGCGCTCGCCACCTGCGGCATCGTACAGGCCACCGAACATATCCTTGAGGGCCATCCTGAAGGCACCGCGCGGATCATCGAAGGCCTGATGACCGGCATGGGCTTTATCGGCGGCGGCGCGATCCTGAAAACCGAAAACACCGTCCGGGGCACGGCGACCGCGGCAAGCCTCTGGGCGACCGGGGCCACCGGCGCAGCCGTCGGCCTCGGGGCTTACGATGTCGCCGTGGTCATTTCTCTCTTCACCTTCCTGACCCTGTGGCTGCTCGTGCCGTTCAAGCAGGAAGGCACCTCCGGAGCGGACAGGTAGCGGCAGGGCTACTTTCCAACCTTGTCGGGGTAGCCCGGATTGCTCGGACTATCCCCGGGCAGGCCGCTCGGGGATGCGCCGGTCCCGATCTTGCCGGGCGTGGAGGTGTTGGGCACGCCGGGCTGGTTGGTGCCGGTGTTGCTGCCGGTTGTACCCGGCGATGACGGAGCCGCTGCGGGTGGTGGTGTCGCAGGTGAAACGCCCGGCGAGCCAGCCGCCGAACCGCCGGGCGATGATGGCGGAGCGACTTGCGCCGAGGCAGCGAGCGTAGATGCGGCGAGCGAGATCGCCAGCATCGTTGTGAAAAGCAATTTACGTCGCATTAGAACCTCCGCTGTTAGTGTCCTAAATCCGAAGTTCGCCTTGTTTTGCAGCACTCTCTGAGGCGAACTTCGGATTTCAAAGGACACTAAAAATTATAATTCTGGTGTGGTTTTGGTTCGGAAGTCCGCAATAGAACGAGCTGCGGGGATGTGAGGACTTCCGAACCACAACACCAGTGAGGCACAACACGTCGCAGTGTCAGCCGTTCCGGAATGCGCTATGATGTGTGCACGAGCATGCCGCTAATATAATCAGCGTGCCGTTGTTCGCGTCTTGGAACATTCACAGAAACTGCGCATTGTGTTGCCTGTCGGGTGTATTCGGCCGGCTTTTGGGATGAGCGTCATGCGTACCGTCGTCGCCCTCGCGTTCCTGGGTGTCCTTTCCACGCCTTGTCTGGCGCAGGAGATGTCTCCCAATTTTCTGAAAAAAGAGCCGTATTTTCTCTCCCCGTGGTCCGTCGTCTACGTCGACAACGGCACCTGCGGAGTCGGAAAGGTGCTGAAGGTCACCGGCGCCATGGGTGCGCTCCGCCGCAAGAAGGTGTGCGTGCCAATGGGACCGGAGCAGGCCTCGCGCGTCGTCGCAATTCCGTAGGATCGGGTTTCCGCGGCCACGTCTAGCGGCGGCTTTTTTTCCAGAGTTGAACCAGCGGACCTTCCGGTCCGTAGACCGGATCGCTTTCCGGCAAAGCGACCTGCGGGATGACCCGCACGGCGAGACGATAGTTCTCCGGCGTTGGCCGCGTCACCTGCATCGGAGCGACCGGCGGATAGGCACCGACCACCACAAGATCGTCGCTGGCTGACAGGCACTGATGTCCGGTGCCTGCGGGCAGGATCGCCACGTCGCCTTTCCTCAGTTCGAAGTCCTCACCATGGCTGCCGCCGAAGCGGACGAGAGCATGGCCGCGCGCAACGCCGAGCGCTTCATGAACCGTCGCGTGATAGTGCAGGTAGTCATAGACTCCATTGCGCCACATCTGGCCCCAGCCGTTTGCGCCGAACAGGCCTTCGATGGCCTTTGCGGGATCGTCACCGGGGTCGATCACACCCTTGTAAAGCAGGAAGGGCAGCGGGCTGTTGGGAACGAGACCGTCGTCAGGAAATACAAAGGAGGCGGGCGCGGTCCGGAATGATGATGTCGATGGATCTGAATTGTAAGTCGCCGTCATGCAAAACGTATTCACGGTTGGATCGTTCGTATGGCGATCTGCCTGCCTTCGGTGTGCGAAGCGGGATCGCCGGGACAATGCCGCGGTCGGAGATATGTTCCATCAGCGCCCGCGCCAGAGGCAGCACCGGACAAAAGAAAAGGGCGCGGCGATGAAGCCGCGCCCTTGTCGAATGGTCGGAAACTGGTGGTTGTATCAGTCCGCCTTCACGACGTCGCCGAGCTGATCCCAGCTCTTGCCGTTCCAGCGCTGCATCTGCATCTGCGTATAGGCCTGATTGACCGTCTCACTGGTGTTCACCTTGATGCCGGGCAGCACGGTGGGGAGCACGAAATCCTTGAAGCTCTTGCTCTGCTTCAGGATGTTCTCGCGCGACAGGTCTTTGCCGGCTTGCTTGATGAGCTGTTCCAGGATCATGCCCTGCTGATAGCCATACAGATAGTTCTGATCCGACAGGTCGGCACCGGGGAGATACTTCTGCGCGAAGGCGATGAAATCCTTTACGCCCTGATCGTCCTTCCATTTCGGATCGGTCGCGTCTTTCTGGAAGCCTGCCGTCATGATGCCGGTGACCTTGTCGAGGCCAACGGGAACGAAGGTGTTGCCGATTGAAGCGGCCACGAAGTTGATCAGCGTCAGCGGCTTCCAGCCCATTTCGTTCATCTTGCGCAGTGCCTGCGCCGCGAATTTCGGCGTGCCTGCAATCAGCAGCGCCTCAGGCGCGGCAGCCTTTAGATTGACGACCTGCGAGTCCACCGTCGGGTCCGCGATTTCATAGGCGAGGGCCACGACCTTGCTTGCGAACTCGTCCTTGTAGATCGGCTTGAACGCGTTGACGAAGTCCTTTCCGAGATCGTCGTTCTGATAAAGGATGCCGACCTTCGCATTCGGAAGCTGCGCCTTGAAGTATTTCGCGTAGACCTTGCCTTCGGTGTCGTAGCTCGGAAGCGATGTAGTGGTCAGCGGATATTCCTTGGAATCCGTGAACTTGGTGGCGCCGGTGGTGATGAAGGTGTCGGGCACCTTCTTGCCGGTGACGTATTTGATGGTCGCGGAGTTTGACGGCGTGCCGAGCTGTCCGAACATGAAGGCGACCTCGTCGCTCTCGATCAGCTTGCGGGTGTGCTCGACTGCTTTCGGCGGGCTGTAGGCGTCATCATAAGTGATGAGATTGATCTTGCGGCCATTGATGCCGCCGCGGTCGTTGAGCTGGTTGACGTAGCCGATCAGACCCTTGCCGGTGTTGCCGAGCGAGGAGGCGGGGCCGCTGAACGGGAAGGTGGCTCCCACCTTGATTTCGGTCGCGGTGACACCGGGCGCATCGGCTGCGATGGCCGCGGTGGCAAGCGTCAACGATGCCGCCAAAGCGGCGATGAATGTTTTCGACATGGTGATTATCCCTCCCGTAAGCCGTCCGCCAATCCGGATCGATTTATTAGTTCAATTTTAGAACTTTAAACTAGCTTCGGGAAAATCGTGACGCAAGCGGAAAGAATCCATATTTAAAGATAAGTCATGCGACATAAGTGCTGCCATTCACCGACCGTGCGATCAAAAAGTATCAATTTGATACTGTAATCGGTGGGGGTTGCCGGTCCGGCAGCGGTCAGCGCCGCTCGGTGAAGGCGTAGCGGTCGCGGATCAGGGTGTTGAAGAATTCGCCTTTCGAGGCTGCCCGGCAGAACTGGAAATAAATCTCGCCGGGAACACCGGAATAGATGTAGGTCCGTCCGCTCGTGAAAGTGACGTGAAGCTCGCGCGCGGCCGCGTTATAATCGATCCGCGAAATCACGCTGGATGCGACCTGCGGCACGCGGCCATCATGGTTTGCGCCCCTTGGACATATGGGACGCAGGGCGGTGCTGCCAACCCTAAGTCGCATCGGAAGCCAGAGGTCATTGGATGAGCCCCACGACCGTCAAACCGAAGACCACCACGAAGATCAAATTGCAGCGGCCGCCGCTCTACAAGGTGATCCTGCTGAACGACGACTACACGCCGCGCGAATTCGTGGTCACGGTGCTCAAGGCCGTGTTCCGCATGGGCGAGGAGACGGCCAGCCGCGTGATGCTGACCGCGCATCAGAAGGGCGCGTGCGTCATCGCGGTCTATACCCGCGACGTTGCCGAAACGCGGGCCAAGGAAGCGACCGACCTCGGCAAGGCCAAGGGCTATCCGCTGTTCTTCACAACGGAGCCGGAGGAGTGAGAGACTGTTTGAAAACCTCGTCCTGAGGAGCCGTTTCACTAGAAACGGCGTCTCGAAGGGCGCGGTTTTCAAGGAAAAGTCCTCGATCCTTCGAGACGGCGCTACGCGCCTTCTCAGGATGAGGACTTTTCAAACAATCTCTCAGCACCAGTAAATCGGCCATCGCGGTTTTCGGCCAAAATCATAACAGCCAGTCAAGGCCCGAGCCTTGCCAGCCGGCTTGCGGCCATTAACCTGCGCGGATGACATCCGATCCTGCCCAAACCATTCTGCCTCTATTGACCTGCATCGAGACTCTCGGTCTCGTTGCGCGGCATTTCGATCCGTCCGCATTCGGCGAGGTGATGGCTTCCATCGGCACGCCGGAAGCCGCGTTGCAGGCGATCCGCCCGCAGTTCGACGACAACAGCGGGCCTGACAGCGTCGGCGCCCTGCTGGCGCGCGCCAGTGATGAGGCGCTGGCCGGATTTGCCGAACTGCGCGAGGCCGCCGCGCAGGGCGATGTCCGCTCGGTGTTCAAGGCCCTGCGCCATCTGCCACGCGCGCAGGAAGCGCTTTATCCGCTCGCATCCCTGGTGCCGGTGGTGAACGCGTTCTTCCTCGATCCGTCGCTGCGGTCCGATGCAGATGCGCTGAAGCGCGCCATGCAGTTGCCCCGCGAGAACGAAACCGGCGTGTTTCATGTCGAGAACGCGCCGCGCACGCGCGGCGGCTTCTCGCTCTACGTGCCGGAAAACTATACGCCGGATCGCGCATGGCCGCTTGTGGTGGCGCTCCATGGCGGCAGCGGCCATGGCCGCGGTTTTCTGTGGAGTTGGCTGCGCGATGCGCGTTCCTTCGGTGCGATCCTGATTGCGCCGACCTCGGCGGGAAATTCGCTCGGCTCGACATGGGCGCTGATGGGAGACGACAACGATACGCCCAACCTCGCGCGTATTGTCGAAGGTGTGCGCGGGCGATGGAATGTCGATCCGGAAAGGCTGCTGCTCACCGGCATGAGCGACGGCGGCACGTTCTGCTATGTCAGCGCGCTCGACAGGAGTTCGCCGTTCACGCATCTGGCGCCGGTGTCCGCCACCTTCCACCCGATGCTGGTTTCGACAGCCGACCCCGAGCGCATCAAGGGATTGCCGATCTTCCTGACCCATGGCGCGCTGGACTGGATGTTTCCGGTCGAGGTGGCGCGGCAGGCGCAGCGCGCACTCTCCGCAGCAGGCGCGAACGTGACCTATCGCGAGATCGACGATCTCAGCCACACTTATCCGCGCGAGATCAACGCTCCGATTCTGGATTGGCTCAAAGGATCGAGCAGCAGCGGATAGGCGGGTTCGCGGACTGCGGCGTGGTGCGCATCGTTTTCATCAGGTCGCGATCAGGTTCCGGATTTTGTCTTGCTGTTTTTCTTCCGTGAACCCACGGCGCGGAGAGGCTATAGTGCGGCGATGAACTGGCCTGCCACAACTGTCTATTTTTTCAGCATCATGGGACTCGCGCTTATCGCTACTGCGGATCGCACACCGCTGCATGCGCAGTCCGCCGATCTTGTGCTGTGCGACCGGCTTGCTGCCGATCCGGCCGATCCGGACAAGCCTGCGGATGTGAAGGGTGTTGCCAGCGTTGCGGCCGCCGATGTCGCGACTGCGATCAGGTTCTGCAAGCAGGCTTCGGGATCACGGCGTGCGATGTATCAGCTTGGCCGCGCCTATGCCGCGAACAATCAGGGCGGCGAGGCGATAGGAGCGTGGCGCAAGGCCGCCGACAAGGGCAGTACGTCGGCTATGGTCGAACTCGGCGTTGCCTATGCCACCGGCGCAGGCGTTGCGAAGGATGAAGCCGCAGCGGCGAAGCTGTTCGAGCGCGCCGCGCAGGGCGGCAATCCGCGCGGCGTCAGCAATCTTGCGGCGCTGTCAGGGAAGGGGGCCGCGCCTGCGGACGCAGCCCGCTCACGCGCGTTGCTGGCGAAGGCCGCCGAGACCAATGCGGAAGCGCAGTTTCAATTGGGCCTGATGCTGCAGGATGGCGTCGGCGGCCCAAAAGACGATGCCGGCGCGCGCAGTTTGTTCGAGAAGGCGGCGGCACAGGATCATCCCGGCGCGCTGGAGCGCATGGGCGCGTTTGCGAAGGCAGGCCGTGGCGGCCCGCAGGATTCCAGCGCGGCGAAGACGTATTATGAGAAGGCAGCGGCGCTCGGCAACGATGAAGCCAAGGCGGCGCTCAAGCGCGCGGAATGCCCTTATGTGCTCAAGGACAAGTCCGGCAAGGTGATGACCAACCTGTGCTTCTAGCGCGCCGGCGCCGGTTTACTTGCGGTCCATGTTGCAGGTCAGGCCGCCGCCGTAGCGCCCACCTTCCTGCCAGCATCCGGTGACCTTGCACTGATTGTATTTCGGCATGCAGTGATCCGACACGCAGTTCTTGTCGGCCGGATTGTCTTTCTTGCAGCGCGCGGCGCAGGTGTTTCGCGAGGACGAACAACTCGCGGCGTCCGCAGGCTGCGCAGCAAAAACAGTGAACCCCACAATAAAAGCTGTAACTGCAATCAATCCAGAAATCGATTTGAGCATTGTTTCCCCGGCATAGGCTTCTTGTTGATCTGAAGTAAAATCATACCAACTCATTTTGGTGTCAATCGTATGAAGTTTTGCGGTTGCCCGCGAGCGCGCCGGCTCCACCCGCAACGGGTGCGTGACGTCGCTGTCAGGACAGGACGCGGGATTTAACGGGGCCGCCGTTCGCGGACCACCTGCGTGCTGATCGCGGTTTCCGTCGCGTGATGGCGCGGCGTCTTTCCGGCATCGGGACTGAAGTTGAAGATTTCGAGGCTGCGCAGATGCGTCGAGGCGCGGGAGACAAACACCGGCGTGTCTCCGGCGATGGCGCGGATGGTCTGGGCGCCGCAGCCGGTGCAGGCATAGGTGAATTCCAGCTTGGTCATCGCCCAGCGCACGTCCATCACCTCCATGAGATGACGCCTGCATTCCGGGCACACGATCACGGCCGGCCTGGCATCCCGGAGCGGCACGTTCTCAAGCATCTGAACCTCCCTCCAGGCAGGAGCGGCGCATCCAGAAGCGGGCGGAGGGCCGCCCAAGGGATTTGCCGCGAGACCACAGGTATTTGAAGACGCTCGCGAAATCGCGACCGTCCATCACCGGTCCAGTTTACCCCCGGAGGCCCGCCGGCTCCCGGTTCCTGTTGCGATATGCACAGGAAAGGTGGCCCTGCTAGACTTGGGCGCTATATGGCTTGGAAAGCTCGCCTGTGCCGGGGCTTGCCATCCGGGCGCCGATCGGGGCAAAGGCGAGGGCAATGATCGCTCGACGCGTTGAGACTGGAAGAGGCGGATAATGAAACGGCACACCACATTCCTTGCGGCGGCGTTCCTTGTGCTGGCGAGCGGCTCCCTGTCTCCGGTTGTGGCGCAGCAGACCTTCCAGAGCTTCATCTGCGCCGATGGCGCGCGCTTCACCGCAGCCTTCCTGAAATACGATCCCAGGCAGGCGCACCTGCAGATCGACGGCAAGGCCGTGACGCTGCGAAAGCGATTTGCCCTGACAGGGACCCGCTATACCGGCCGCGGCATCACGCTCACGATGAACAAGAAGGGTACATTCCTCCGCCACGGCAAACGCGGCGTGACGTCATGCACGGCGAGCTGACGGCTTGGGCCTTATAAGCCCAGAAACTTGAACGGCTCGGCCACCTTGAAATCCTTGCTGGTTTCTCCGGCGAATACATGGGTCTGGTTCGGGCCGAGATCGAGCTTCCTGACCTTGCCGGTTTCGGCGGAGAAATCGAGCGCCTTGAGATCGACCCAGAACGTATTCGGGGTCAGCGCGGATTCGAAAAAGTAAAGCTTGCGCTTGTGATCCGCGACCGTGCGCCAGCGGGTCGATGAAATATTGGGCTGGTCGGGCGTGTTAATGCCGAACGGCACCGACGCATTGCGGATCACACTGAACACGCTGGCGAGCGCCACCACCGGATCTTCGCTCTTGGGAATCGCATTGACGTAGAACGACGCGCGCGCAAAGCGGTCGGCGGCGCGGTTCGTTCCCGGCAAGAACACGGTCCCGCCGATTTCCTTCCAGTAGGCATTGAGCGCAAGCTGCTGGTCGAAGGTAGGCGAATTGGTCATCACCTGATACTGGCGGCCATGATGGATGACCTGCTTGCCGCCGATATATTCAATAATGGCGCTGTCACCGCTCGCGTCAGACATCGACAGATGCAGCGTGGCGAGCCGATCCTGTCCGGGGACTGCGTCGGTGACGATCGTGAATGGCTCCTTCCGCAGCGCTTCGACTGCTTCCGCAACGGTTGCAAAGTTATCGAGCACGTATTGCGCCCAGGCGGCGATCGTGAGGCCGGGTTTGGTCTGATCGAATTTGGGATATTGCGATTCCACCAGCCACAGCACGTTGGCAGCGAGACCTCTTTCGTTCATTCCGTCGGTGGTGGAAATCTCGTAACCGGATGCGATCACGCTGCCGTATTTCGATGTCCATGTGATCGAGTTCGGTCCGGCTTCGCCGCTGCGCTTCATGCCGCGCGGGAATATCCAGAGATTGGTTTGCACGTCGACCTTCCAGTCCATCGAGCGCGCGGTGATGACGTCGTCGCCCTGGCCGAGATAGACCAGCCGCGTGCAGGCGTCGGCAATGGATGTCAAGCCGATGGTCGCGGCGATGACGGGAGCGACGAGTGTGCGCCAGTGAAACTGCTTTCGCATTGTCATCAAATTCTCCGTTTCGTTCGCTCGATGATCGGGCCGATGTTGCCGAATGAAGAATATACGCCGGCCTGATTTCTACAATGCGGGCGCGCCGCAGAGCGATATGTTCAATTCTGTCTTGTTTCGTGTTCCGTCTCGGCTAGGCTTGTTGTTTCAATCCGGAGCGCACCATGGCCGAGCGTATTCTCGTTTTCTACGGCTCCTACCGTTCGGACCGGATGGGCATTCGTCTTGCGGATTTCATCGTCCGGAACTTGCGTGAACGCGGGACAGATGCCGAACTGATCGACGCCAAAGCCGTCGGTCTGCCGATGCTGGACCGGATGCACAAGGAATATCCGAAGGGGCAGGCGCCGGCTGCGCTGGAAGAGCTGGCGCAGAAGATCATCGGCGCAGATGGCTTTGTGTTCGTGACCGGCGAATACAACTGGGGCATTCAGCCCGGCCTGAAAAACCTCACCGATCATTTTCTGGAAGAGTGGTTCTGGCGGCCCGCGGCCATTGCCAGCTATTCCGCTGGGCGCTTCTCCGGAGTGCGGGCGGCTTTGGCCTGGCACGGCACGCTCTCCGAGATGGGCATGGTGGTCACCTCGCAGACCATCGCGGTCGGCCCCATCGGACAATCGCTTTCCGAAACCGGCGAACCGATCGGAGACGGCGGCAAGGCGCTGGTCCGGGCATTTCCGCGCTTTGCGGACGATCTGATGTGGTGGGTCGAGGCCGCCAAGGCGCAGCGCGCAAGGAAGCCGCCGCCGTACTAGGGGGCTGCAACAGACCTGTTAGCTGTGGCGCTGCCGGGCGGGGCGGAGTAGATACCCGGTCGATGGACGGGCGGGCCGTGCCTTACGGGCTGGCTGCGCTTGAAGTGAAGCATTGAAAAGGACACAGGACATGATTGAAACGGTTGGCATTATCGGCGCCGGCACCATGGGCAACGGCATCGCGCAGATTTGCGCGGCAGCGGGCCTTCAGGTCGTGATGGTGGACATTTCCGACGCAGCCGTTTCGCGCGGTGTCGCGACCATCAGCGGCAGCCTCGACCGTCTGGTCAAGAAGGACAAGATGAGCGCGGCAGACCGCGACGCGGTGCTGAAGCGGGTCAACGGCACCACCGATAAATCCAAACTGTCGTCCTGCGACCTCGTGATCGAGGCTGCCACCGAGAACGAAGACCTCAAGATCAAGATCCTGAAGGATCTCTGCGCCAACCTTCAGCCGCGCGCGCTGGTCGCCACCAACACCTCGTCGATCTCGGTGACGCGCCTTGCGGCGGCGACCGACCGTCCGGACCGTTTCATCGGCATGCACTTCTTCAATCCGGTGCCGGTGATGCAGCTTCTCGAACTGATCCGCGGCCTGCAGACCTCCGACGATACCCATGCCAAGGCACTCGCGTTCGCCCAGCGCGTCGGCAAGGTTGCGGTCACGGCGAAGAACAGCCCCGGTTTTGCGGTCAACCGCATCCTGTGCCCGATGATCAACGAAGCGATCTTCGCGCTGGCGGAAGGCATCGCATCTGCAGAAGAAATCGACGCCGGCATGAAGCTCGGCTGCAACCATCCGATCGGCCCGCTGGCGCTGGCCGACATGATCGGCCTCGACACCATGCTGTCGGTGATGGAGGTGTTCTACACCGGCTTCAACGATCCGAAGTACCGGCCCGCGCCGCTGCTGAAGGAAATGGTCGATGCCGGTCATCTTGGCCGCAAGACCGGCCAGGGCTTCTACAACTACGCGAAGGGCTAGTTCCCGTCTCGGTCATTCCGGACAACGCGCACCGCGCGTTGATCCGGAATCCCGATGAGTTCTGCGCGAGATTCCGGGTTCGCGCGTCACGCGCCCCGGAATGACAAGATGGTCTGTCACGGTCTCATAAAAGCGAAGTCGGTGTCCGGATCGCAGTTGTCGGCAAGAAAGCGCAACTCGGACTGGACATCGGCCACGCCGCGCGTCTCGAGATACTTGTTCACCACAAGGCCGAGCAGGGCGCGGCAGACACCATCGGTGTCCTGCCCTGACGTTTTGGCTTCGGCGAGGGCCGCAGCGAAATGACGGTTTGCAATTTCCGATGCGGACATGGCGGCTTCCTCGCGTGTTTTCCGACTTGTGAACGAGAAATCATACGCGCCCCTTGATCCGGATCAAACGCCGAACTGCCGCGATGCTGTTTCAAACAGCGGAACGGAAAAACCGGTGCGCGAATTTGCCTATGGACGCGCGAGACGTTCGCGCCGGGCGATAACAGTTCGTGTCCACACCTCATGAAACTTCGCGGCGCGCTTCATGTCGATGTACGGGCGGATCAGCTTGTTCATCGCGAAGGTGAGGTCTTCGTACTCATAGGGACAAAGCTCGGCGCGTTTCTTCGGCAGGAATTCGAGTTCGACAACATCGGCAAACAGCTTGCTGTCCGCGCCATAGGCAATGCACAGGACGTTGTAGGCGCGCTGTGCGGGCAATGAGTGCTCGTTCGAGAACGCATCCACCTCCATGGTGACTCGCGCTCCTTGCGGCATCTGGATGTTGTAACCGTAGGCCGCTCCGAGGATCAGCCTGCGCGCATCCTCCTTGGGAAGCCGCAGGATGACATAGGCGGCGAACTGGTCGGCGGCGTCTTCCTGACGGCCGAGGACCGGAATCTGCAGCATGTCGTAGACCGCATGGCCGGTTTCGTGCAGGAAAACATCGAGAACCGGGCCGAGAATGGTATCGGCGCGGGATATTCCCATGGGAAGATCCTGCTTCGATGCGTTCTTCAGCATCTCCGCCAGCAGTTCATAACAGACCTTGATGACTTCGTTGTTGTACCAGGCGTTCGGAACCCCGTCGCAGCCTGCGACCGTGAGTTTGAGCGGATAGGGAAGGCGGAGCGGGCTGAGCAGTTCCTGCAGGTTTTCGAGGGCGCGGCCCTGTTTCATCTGGTCGTAAATCGCCAGATGTGCGGGGTTCTTCGGCGGCACATATTCGTATTGAATCTGATTGGATTTGCCCCGGGCGGTTGCTGCCGTGCTTCCTGCAAACAGCGCCAGCATGACGGCTGCGATCAGCGCGGTCCGCGTTGAGGGCGTTCGTTTCGGCGCATGGCGCTGTGTCTGAGCGTTACCCACGGGGATAGACATGCATATCCTCCACGCCTGATGAGCTTGCGCAGTTTCAGCCCGGGCTCACGCAGGGTCAAACGGAAAGTGCCGGCTCCTGTCTGTTTGGATAGTTCGCGCGGCGGCCAGCTGATGTAATGTTGACTTGGCTCACAGGTTTAACGCGGAGGCCGATATGCTCGTCAGGGGATTGATTGCATTTGCGGCGATGATGTTGTTTGCGGCCGCGCCGGACACCACCCGGGCGGATTCATGGGGTTGCAGCTACGAGAAATGCACCGCCGCTTGCGCCAAGGCTGGCGGGAAGTACTGCATCAACTATTGCGAGCGGCGGCTGCAGGACAAGCGCCGCGACAAGATCTGCAAATAGCGCGAAGCGGCGTTGCGCCGGTTGCCTGCGCCGGGCGGGCGGCCTACATCAGGGCCATGACCGAACCGGCCAATCCTGCCCTTCACAGCTTCCACCCCGATCTGACGGAAGACAACATCGCGCGCCTTGTGGCGACCTTCTATGGCCGTGCGCGGGAGGACAGCCTGATCGGCCCGATCTTCAACGCGCAGGTGAAGGACTGGGACCATCACATCGCCCAGATCAGCGATTTCTGGTCGTCGATGGTGCTGCGGACCGGGCGCTACAATGGCCGCCCGATGCGTCCGCATCTGATGCTGCCCCTGAAAGGCGAGCACTTCGACCGCTGGCTGGCGCTCTTTGAGGCGACCGCGCGCGAAATTTTTGAGGGTGAGGTGGCAGAGGCGTTCATCATCCGCGCCCGCCGCATCGCCGACAGTTTCGAGATGGGAATCGCCACCACGCGCGGCGAGGTCGCAGCGCCGCGGCACAGCGTTTAAATCAACCGGGGAGCCGACGATCGGTCAGCTCCCCGGTTCGTTGTGCGCTTTAACGCACAATCCTCACTCGATGATCTCGATCCCGGCAGCAGTGACCATCTTGCGGTGGATGTCGAGTTGCCGCTTCACAAGCGCGCCAAGGTCTTCCGGCGTCGACGGCGTCAGCGCGAAATCCTGCTCCAGCATCCGCTGCTTCACGGCGGGATCGGACATCGCGTCCTTGAAGGCCGTGTTCAGCACGGTGACGATCTCGCGCGGCATGTTCGGCGGTCCGAACAGACCCGCCCAGGGCTCGATTTTGAAATCCGCGAAGCCTGCTTCAGCGATGGTCGGCACGTCCGGCGCGGCGGCGCTGCGCTTCTCAAGGATGGTGGCCAGCGCCAGGATCTTGCCGTCCTTCACCTGCGGAAGGCCGGTGCCGGAGGTGGCGACCATGGCCTGAATACGCCCGGTGATCAGGTCGGTGATGGCGGGCGGCTCGCCCTTGTAGGGAACAGGCGTGACGTCGAGGTTGTTGGCCGCGACCACCGACGCGAAAGCCAGACGGCCGGTGATGTTGCCAGAGCCGTAAGCGAGCTTGCCGGGATTGGCCTTGGCGTAGGCGATCAGCTCCTTGAGCGTTTTCGCCGGAACGTCCTTGCTGACATAGAGGAAGAAGTTGTAGCGCCCAATTTCGGTGATCGGCGTGAAGTCGGCGGTGACATCGTAGGGCGGCGTCTTGCGCGTGGCGGGCACGCCGGACATCGCGCTGTTGGTGGCGAGCATGATGGTATAGCCGTCCGCCGCGCTGCGCTTGAGTTCGGTCGCCGCGATCGCGCCATCGGCGCCGGGTTTGTTGTCGATGATGATCTGCTGGCCGAGCTTCTTGGAGATGGTCTCGCCAAGGGTGCGCGCGATCACGTCGGTGGACGAACCGGCCGGGAAGTGGACGATCAGCCGGATCGGGCGGGTGGGAAAGTCGGCAGCAGCAGCGTGGCCGATACCCAGGGCCATGCAAATTGCAATCAAAATTGTCCGCAAAACGGTCTCCTCCGCAGAGTTCTGTGTGGCTTTTAAGACCACTTAGGAAGTGGACCGTCCGATGAGTCAAATGATATATCTGGCCCGAATTAATCGATGGCATCGATGAATGATCGAGCTTCGGCATCTGCGGTATTTTCTGGAGGTCGCGCGTTACCAGCACGTATCGCGCGCGGCCGATGCGCTGCATGTCACGCAGTCGACGCTGTCGCACCAGATCAGTCAGCTTGAGACATTGCTCGGGACACAACTGTTCGACCGCATCGGGCGCGGGATTCAGCTCACCGATGCGGGGCGCACCTTCTCGGACTATGCGCGCCGCGCGTTGGAGGAAGTGGACGAGGGGCAGTTCGCGCTGGACGGCCTGCGCGATCTCGTGCGCGGGCGCGTCCGGATCGGCGTGATCCACACCTACAACACCACGCTGCTTCCCGCCGTGATCGCGGAGTTCGCGCAGGCCTATCCCGGCATCCACATCTCGGTTGAAGACCTGCCGGCGCCGGACATCGCGGCGCAGGTCGGCAGCGGCGCGCTGCATCTGGGTCTGTCATTCGCAACGCCGGGGCGCACCGATGTGGACGTGGAGCCGCTGTTCTCCGAGCGGCTGATGCTGGTGGTGCGGGACGATCATCCGCTGGCGCGGCGGAAATCCGTTCCCGCGCGGATGCTGGCCGGCCTGAGGCTGACGGTGCAGACCGAACGCTTCCTGTCGCGCCGGATCATCAACGCACAGCTCGGGACATGGATCGCGGACAACATCTGGCTGGAGATGAGTTCGATCGACGCCATGCTCGAAACCATCCGCCTGCAGGGACAGACGGCGGCGATCCTGTTCGAACGCACCATCGGCAGGGAAAGCGGGCTGCGGCAGATCGAAATCGTCCAGCCGGGTGTGACGCGCACCGCCGCGATCATCTGGCGCAGCGGACGCGCACGCAGCCGCGCGGCGACTGAAATCGCCGCCGCCGTCCGGCGGCACTGCAGGGCTGCGGGACTTTCGGTGAAGCGGGAGGCGCGGCGCTAGCAGGCCACCGCGCCACGATGTGTGCTACTCGACCTTGATGTCGGCAGCGGTGATGACCTGCTTCCAGCGCGCGACTTCCTCGCCCACGAAGGTCCTGAACTCCTCAGGCGAGGTGCCCATGGCGACGATGCCCTGCTGCTCGAGTTTCTTCTTCAGCTCGGGATCGGCGAGGGCCTTCTTGGCCTCGGCGGCCATGCGGTCCACGATTTCCTTGGGCACGCCCGCAGGCGCGATGATGCCCGCCCAGGTGCCGGAGGTGAAATCCTTCACGCCCTGTTCGATCAGGGTGGGCGTATCGCCCGCCGCCGGCACGCGCTCCTTCGAGGCAACGCCGAGCGCCCGCGCGTTGCCTGCGCGCACCTGCTCCATCAAGGGGCCGATGATGTCGAACATCACGTTGATCTGGCCGCCGACGAGATCCTGCAGCGCGCCCGCAGTGCCCTTGTAAGGCACGTGCTGGAGATTGATGCCCTCGCGGTTCTTGAGCATTTCCATGGTCAGGTGCGCCGCCGCGCCAATGCCGCTGGAGGCGAAATTGAGCTGGCCGGGCTTCGACTTCGCCAGCGCGATGAATTCCTGCATGTTCTTGGCGGGCAGCGACGGCGTCGCGATCAGGATCAGCGGCGCGACGCTCATCAGCGAGACATAGGTGAAGCTCTTTTCGGTGTCGTAAGGCAGGTTCGCCTTGAGCGATGGATTGACCGAATGCGCCGCGATCACGGTGCCGAAGGTATAACCGTCCGGCGCGGCCTTGGCGACGACATCGGTGCCGATCACGGCATTGGCGCCGGGCTTGTTCTCGATGACGATGCTCTGTCCGAGCGAGGCCGCGATCTTCTCCGAGACGAGGCGCGCCATCATGTCGGTGTAGCCGCCGGGGGTGTAGGGCACCACCATGCGGATCGGCCGGGTCGGCCAATTCTGGGCCGATGCGCCGCAGGTCGAGGCAGCAATGACGGCAAGCGCACCCAGCGCGCGGACGAGAGACTTCATTTTCGGTGGTTTCCTTATCCCTGTGCGCGGTTTCCAGCCGTCTGGCCAGCCGCGACTTTTGTTATCCGCGAATCCTACAACAGTCGGGAACAGGATGGAAAGGTGCACGCAGCCGCAGTCCTGCGCGGCACGATGCGCGGGTCGGGACGGATCAGAACGGCGAGGCGAGCGGGGTTCGCTTCACGGTCTGCGCTGTCACCTGATAGTGTGTACCTAGGTACAGGATCGCGGACCCAGTGAGGATCATGATCGCGATCACCAGCGCCAGACACATCTGCGTTTCATGTTTCTCGCTGTCGAGATGAAGCCGCATGCGCGTCACTCCGCTCGCCTCCGGAGATAACAATACGCCCGGCGCCAAAGCGTTCCAGCAGCAGGGCTGACCTATCGGCGGATGTTATGTGCGGTGCGCAATGTATGCTGCGCGACAGCGCGGCTCGCTCAGCGCCAGCCGAGCGCAGGCGCGACATGCTTCAGGATCGATTCAATGACATGGGCATTGTAATCGACGCCGAGCTGGTTCGGCACCGTCAGCAACAGCGTATCGGCCTCGGCAATGGCCTCGTCCTGCTTCAATTGTTCGATCAGCTTGTCCGGCTCCGCCGTATATCCGCGCCCGAAGATCGCCTGCATGTCGGCCTCGATGAAGCCGATCTGGTCGCCGGCATCGCCGCCGTTTCCGAAATAGTCGCGGTCGCGATCGTTCATCAGCGCGAAGATGCTGCGGCTTACCGAGACGCGCGGCGTGCGGGTGTGGCCCGCTTCCTTGTAGGCCTCGCGATAGAGACGGATCTGCGCGGCCTGCTGCACATGGAACGGCTCGTTGGTCTCGTTCTTCTTCAACGTCGAGCTTTGAAGGTTCATGCCGAGCTTGCCCGCCCACTGCGCGGTCGCGTTGGACGCCGCGCCCCACCAGATGCGGTCGCGCAATCCATCCGAATGAGGCTCGATCCGCAACAGGCCCGGCGGATTGGGAAACATCGGGCGCGGATTGGGCTGGGCGAAACCCTTGCCGCGCAGCATGTCGTAGAACACTTCGCCGTGGCGGCGGCCCATGTCGGCATCGGTCTCGCCCTCATTGGGCTGATAGCCGAAATAGCGCCAGCCATCGATGACCTGCTCGGGCGAACCCCGGCTGATGCCCAGTTGCAGGCGTCCGCCCGCGATCAGATCGGCGGCGCTCGCGTCCTCAACCATGTAGAGCGGGTTCTCGTAGCGCATGTCGATCACGGCGGTGCCGATCTCGATGGTGCTGGTCTTCGCGCCAACGGCGGCGAGCAGCGGGAAGGGCGAAGCCAGCTGCCGCGCGAAATGATGGACGCGGAAATATGCGCCGTCCGCGCCAAGCTGTTCGGCCGCGACCGCAAGATCGATGGATTGCAGCAGCGTGTCAGCGGCCGAGCGTGTCTGCGAATGCGAGGAGGGCGACCAATGGCCGAAGGAGAGAAATCCGATTTTCTTCATGGAGACGGGGGACTCGTGCGTGTGCAGGTCCGCTTTAGATGGGGATGGTGGGTGTGAGAGGCAAGGTGGTGATTGAGCGTCATTGCGGGGATGGCGCGTAAAGCAAGGAGCTGAAAGAGCGTCATTGCGAGGAGCGATAGCGACGAAGAAATCCAACCTGTGCTTGAGGCGAATTCGATCTGGATTGCTTCGCTCCGCTCGCAATGACGAGCGCCGAGCTACGGGAATCTCTCAACTCGTCATGGCCGGGCTTGACCCGGCCATCCACGCCTGGGGATGTGTCCTCAAGAAAAGACGTGGATCACCGGGACAGGCCTGGTGATGACGGTCGTGAATGTTGGGAATTTGGTAGTTGGTAGCCCGTATGGAGCGAAGCGCAATACGGGAAGTGCATGCAGACGACACGGCCCCGGATTTCGCTGCGCTTCATACGGGCTACGCTTGCTGATCGGTGCGATCGCGGCGTAGCGCAGGGTGCGATTTATGTGATGGAGGAGACGAACGAGAAACGGTTTCGTTTCTTTAAAAATAAAGCTTTCGTCCGCAATGTTAGATTCAGAGCTGCAATCAGCTTCGGACCGAGATAAGCTGTCAAGCTATGTTCGCCGACAAGAGCCGTCTCGGTCAAGAGCTTGGCTATTGCTTGGCCGACTACCACTTCCCAAGCCTTTTGCGACCCTGCCAGCATCATTAGAACATTGCGAACGGGTTTCAGATCAGTTTCGAGTCGGTTATAATTAGTGTTCTTGAACGCGTTCATAGCGGCATATTGCTGATGATTGGGGAATTTTACCAACCAGTCTTCGATAGCTGCCTTCATCTTATCCCAATCGGTTCCGAGAGATTTTAATACATCATCCGTTACTATTAGATTTTCTGCGGCTCTACAGAAGAGCCGCATACGTTTGACTACTAGTTTGTCGTCAATTTCATAAGGGGAGTCATCTCGATCCCGAAGAGAGTAGGCCTTTGCATTTTCGTAGATCGCTTTTGCAATTTCTTCGATTTGATCTTCGTAGGCAGCGAGGCTTTGAATGTCGCCGGTGGGGCAGGGCCATACATTCAATTTTCCCTGCGATGTTCGAACGGCCTGTTGCCATATGCGTTCGTCGTCTTCGCCTTCGACAAGAAGAATCGGCTTTCTGTTGAATATGTTCGAAAGCGGATGTGCGCCAAAGATGGGCAGGACTGAGCGAAGGGCATCTGAGATCGAAACAAAGGAATGTTCAGTTTGTCCAGAACTTACAAAGGAAATTCGAGCGTCCGGATTGTCACTCAGTGCGCCTAAAATTGCGGTGCTGTGTGTAGCGATAATCACCACAACATCCTTCCCCTCAATGGCTTTGACTAGGAGGGATATCAACCGTTCTTGTAAGTCGGGATGCAGATGAGCATCTGGCTCATCCAAGAATAGATACGATCTTTTCCCTATGTAAGTTTCGGCCCGATACGCGAATGATAGGATCTCAATTGCGAGACTGACTAGCTCAGATTCTCCACTGCTTAGTGTGCTAGGCGCGCGCTTCTGTTTTCCATTTTTAGAAACTATTTCAAATCCAGAGCTGTCTTCGCGAACAATACTTACATTGTCGAGCAGGCTATTTATCAATTCTAGTGTTGTCTCAAAGGAGAAGTTCAGGTTTTGTCGTGTGGCAACGTCTTTCTCGATTTTTCGGAGTACAAGCGATTCTAGGCGGCGAAATTCTGTTACGCTGAGTTGACGAAAATTATCGAAACGATTGTTTCTTCTTACATTGTCGGCCCAGTTAGGATCTTGCGCGATGTTTGTTTCTAGGTGTCCTTGATAGATCAGGTCGCCACCTCTTTCCGGTGTAATGTATCGAGCGAAGCCGACATCGGGTAGCGAGTGTTTTTCCTGTTCGAGGCGGCGCAGCAAAGTGCTTTTCCCTGACCCATTTTTCCCGAGTAGGACATTTATTTTGCCGACGTTGGAGATCGTCTGATTTGAAATTGTGATGTTCATGACTTTTCTCAAAATGAAAGGCGGCTGTTGAGCCGCCTTCGTTGTTGTCAAAGATGTCTGTCTAACTTCAACTACATCCCGTCGTGCTGCCGCACGTATCGCACTTCATACAGGTGCCATTCCGCACCAGCGTGAAGTTGCTGCACTCGGTACACATGTCGCCTTCATAGCCGCGAGCTTTCGCTTCCGCGCGGCGCTCGGCCTTGCTCGGCGCAGCTTGAGCGGCTGAGCCCGATTTGCTCCATGCCTGTGCTTCCAGCTTCTCCGTCGGCGAAAGGTCACGCTCGGGCTCGGCCACCTTGAGTGCGACTGCGCCCTCGACGCTGTCGCCCACATGTGCGCCGGAAAGCGCCGTCACCTTGGAGCCGCCAGCGGGTGCGCTGTCGTCGTTGGCGGAGATCGCCGCCGCGCCGCCGCGCATCACAACCAGGTTGTCCGTGCGCGAGCGGGTGAGGCCCTTCGACAGATACTTGGTCGCGCCGTGCGCTTCGGGTGCCTTGCCTTCTTCCACGCCCTTGCCGAGCGCGTCGAAGCCCATGTCGCTCGGGTCCACATGGCCCAGATCGAAGCGGCCCATGTAGCTCACCGCGAGTTCGCGGAACACGTAGTCGAGGATCGAGGTCGCGTACTTGATCGAGTCGTTGCCCTGCACCGGGCCCGCGGGCTCGAAGCGGGTGAAGGTGAAGGCGTCGACATACTCCTCCAGCGGCACGCCGTATTGCAGGCCGAGCGACACCGCGATGGCGAAGTTGTTGATGAAGGAGCGCAGCGCCGCGCCTTCCTTGTGCATGTCGATGAAGATTTCGCCGATGCGGCCGTCGTCGTATTCGCCGGTGCGCAGATAAACCTTGTGTCCGCCGACAACCGCCTTCTGGGTGTAGCCCTTGCGGCGATCCGGCATCTTTTCGCGCTCGCGCATCACCACGATACGCTCGACCAGCTTTTCCACGATCCGTTCGGAGACCTGCGTGGTGCGCGCGGCCATCGGCTTGTCGTGGAACGCCTCGATCGCGTCGTCCTCGTCCTCGTCGTCGCTGATGAGCTGCGCGTTGAGCGGCTGGCTGAGCTTCGAGCCGTCGCGATAGAGCGCGTTGGCCTTCAGCGCCAGCTTCCAGGACAGCAGGTACGCGTTCTTGCAATCCTCCACGGTGGCGTCGTTCGGCATGTTGATGGTCTTGGAGATCGCCCCCGAGATGAAGGGCTGCGAGGCCGCCATCATGCGGATGTGGCTTTCCACCGAGAGATAGCGCTTGCCGATCTTGCCGCAGGGATTGGCGCAGTCGAACACCGCATAGTGCTCGGCCTTGAGGTGCGGCGCGCCTTCCACCGTCATTGCGCCGCAGATGTGCACGTTGGCGGCCTCGATCTCGCGCTTGGTGAAGCCGAGCGCGGCGAGCAGGTCGAAGCCGGGGGCGTTGGAGACTTCCGGATCGATCTTGAGCGTGTCGCGCAGGAAGTCTTCGCCCAGCGTCCACTTGTTGAACGCGAACTTAATGTCGAAGGCGGTCGGAAGCTGCTTCTCGATCTTGTCGAGCGCTTCATCCGTGAAGCCTTTGGCTTTGAGGGTCGAGCGGTTGATGCCCGGTGCCTGGCCGAGCGAGCCATGGCCGACGGCATAGGCTTCGATTTCGGCGATTTCGCTCTCGGGATAGCCGAGCGCGCGCAGCGCCTCCGGCACAGCGCGGTTGATGATCTTCCAGTAGCCGCCGCCAGCGAGCTTCTTGAATTTCACCAGCGCGAAGTCCGGCTCGATGCCCGTGGTGTCGCAGTCCATCACAAGGCCGATGGTGCCGGTCGGCGCGACCACCGTGGTCTGCGCGTTGCGGTAGCCATGCTGCTGGCCGAGGTCGAGCGCCGCATCCCAGATCGCCTTGGCACGGGTCACGATGTCGCCCTGCGGGCAGCTTGCGTGATCGAGCGGCACCGGATTGACGGCGAGTGCTTCATAGCCCGTCGCTTCGCCGTGGGCGGCGCGGCGATGGTTGCGGATCACGCGCAGCATGTGCGCGGCGTTCTTCTTGTAGCCGGGGAAGGGGCCAAGCTCCTTCGCCATCTCGGCGGAGGTGGCGTAGCTGGTGCCGGTCATCACCGCGGTCAGCGCGCCGCAGAGCGCGCGGCCTTCCTTGGAGTCGTACGACAGGCCCATGGTCATCAGCAGGCCGCCGATGTTGGCGTAGCCAAGGCCGAGGGTGCGGAACTCGTAGGAGAGTTCGGCGATCGCCTTGGACGGGAACTGCGCCATCATGACGGAGATTTCGAGCACGACGGTCCACAAACGGCAGAGATGTTCGTAGGCTTCCACGTCGAAGCGGCGGGTCTGCGTGTCGTAGAACGTCAGCAGGTTCGCGGAGGCGAGGTTGCACGCCGTGTCGTCCAGGAACATGTATTCCGAGCACGGATTGGACGCGCGGATGTCACCGCTGGCTTTACAAGTGTGCCAGTCGTTCATGGTGGTGTTGAAGTGCAGGCCGGGATCGGCCGAGGCCCATGCGGCGTAGCCGATCTTCTCCCACAGCTCGCGCGCCTTGAGGGTCTTCATCACCTTCTTGCTGGTGCGGGCGTTGAGATTCCAGTCGCCGTCGGTTTCCACCGCGCGCAGGAAGTCGTCCTTCAGCGAGACCGAGTTGTTGGAGTTCTGGCCGGAGACGGTGAGATAGGCCTCGCTATCCCAGTCGGTGTCGTAGATGTCGAAGGTGATGTCCTTGTAGCCTTGTTTGGCGAACTGGATCACCCGCTTGATCATGTTGTCGGTGACGAGGGCGCGGCGCGCGAGCTTGATCTCGCGTCGCAGGGCCGGGTTCTTCTCGGGATCGAAGCAGTCGTCGCCTGAACCTTCGCAGTTCACGCAGGCCTTCATGATGGCCTTGAGGTGCTTCTGGTTGATCTTCGAGCCGGTGACGAGAGCGGCGACCTTCTGCTCCTCGCGCACCTTCCAGTCGATATAGGTTTCGATATCCGGATGGTCGGCATCGACCACCACCATCTTGGCGGCGCGGCGCGTGGTGCCGCCGCTCTTGATCGCGCCCGCTGCGCGGTCGCCGATCTTGAGGAAGGACATCAGGCCGCTTGAGCGGCCGCCGCCGCTTAGCTTTTCGCCTTCTCCGCGCAGGCGCGAGAAGTTGGAGCCGGTGCCGGAGCCGTACTTGAACAGGCGCGCTTCACGCACCCACAGATCCATGATGCCGCCTTCGTTGACGAGGTCGTCATCGACGCCCTGGATGAAGCAGGCGTGCGGCTGCGGATGTTCGTAGGACGATTTGGATTTGGTCAGCTTGCCGGTCTTCCAGTCCACATAGAAGTGGCCCTGACCGGGGCCGTCGATGCCGTAGGCCCAGTGCAGTCCGGTATTGAACCACTGCGGCGAATTCGGCGCGACCATCTGCTTGGCCAGCATGAAGCGCAGTTCGTCATGGAAGGCGCGGGCGTCTTCTTCCGAGGAGAAATACGAGCCCTTCCAGCCCCAGTAGGTCCAGCAACCGGCGAGGCGGTCGAACACCTGCTTGGAGGAATGTTCGCCGACGAAGCGCTCGGACTCGGGCAGGGCGGCCAGGGCTTCGGTGTCCGGCACCGAGCGCCACAGCCATGAGGGGACGGTTTCTTCCTCGACCTTCTTCAGGCGCGCGGCGACGCCGGCTTTACGGAAATACTTCTGCGCAAGAACGTCGGACGCCACCTGCGACCAGAACTCGGGGACTTCCACATTCTCCAGCCGGAACACCACCGAGCCGTCCGGATTTCGGATCTCGCTCGTCGTCAGCCTGAAATCGATCGCGGCGTAGGGTGACTGATCGGCTTTGGTGTAGCGGCGTTCGATGCGCATGGTAGTGCCCCGTCCTTTGCCGGCGCTCCCGTCCCTTGACGGTAAGCCGGAGATTTCAATTTGCGAACCGGTTCGTTCGCAGTGCTGCCGTTCACGTCGTCCCGGTTCGGGTCCGAAGCCGCGGCCTGTTAACTCTGGTAGGCTCGGACGGTCCCCAAACCGGCCTTGCCCGAACGCCCCAAACTCGCCTTATGCGCCGCGGTTTGCCGCGGTTTCGCCATTTCGTTTTGCCGCCTTGGGCGGCTGTCCTGCCGGCGGGCAAGTGGCGCTCCACCCGCCGTCGGGCTCCGGAAAAAGAGCAGACAAATCCTCGGCCCGAGGCCTCAACCGGCCTGACGGAGCTGTCTTCTCGACCCTTTTCGGGAGGTGTCCGGCAAGACTGAAAACCTTCGCGCCGAACAATCCCGAAGCTAGGCCGACTCCCTCCGGCACGTCAAGGATTAGTGTCGAAATCTGAATCAAACACTAAATATGGTGGAAAATGGGGATTTCCAGCGGAATGGGACATCGCCGGTCAGGCTCGCAGTGCGGGAAGTATCGGTGAGTCCTTGCGGATTCGGAAGCCGATTTCTCACTCCATTGTGAGTTCCTTTGGCACCCGTCGCGGACTCGCAAAATCGCGCCGTTGGTATGCGCGTATTTTCCGCATTTCGGGTGGATCGCGTGATGCGCACGTGGTCTTTCTCCCCGTCATCCACACGGTGTGGATTGCGCGACTCGAAGGACGAACCTGTGGATAGCCGCACGCCGCCCGATGTGCTGACCAAGATGTCCCCCGAAGAACAGGCGGCAGCCCAGCGCCGTACCCGAACCGTCGGCTATTTGCTGCTGGTCGCGACGTCCGTTGGCTGGGGATTGAACTGGCCCGTCACCAAGCACCTTTTGACCGAATTGCCGCCGCTGTCGGTGCGCGGCCTCTCGGGCATTGTCGGCGCGGCGCTCCTTGCGCTGCTGGCGCTCGCATTTCGCCAGTCGCTGAAAGTGCCGCGCGCGCAGTGGCCGAGGCTGGTGCTGCTGTCCGTTCTTAACGTCACCGCCTGGATGGCGCTGATGGGCCTTGCGCTCGTTTATTTGCCGGCCAGTGAAGCTGCGGTAATGGCTTATTCAATGCCGGTCTGGGCGTCCGTGCTGGCCTGGCCGATTCTCGGCGAGCGAATTTCGCTGCTGCGCGTGGTCGCGATGGCGATGGCCATCGCCGGTCTGGTTGCCCTGATGGGCGGAGGGGGTATTGCGGCGAGTTACGCCAAGCTGCCGGGCATCCTGCTCGCGCTTGGCGGCGCGTTTTTGTTTGCCGTCGGCACCGTGATGGGGAAGCGCTGGCCGCTCTCGCTGCCGCCTTTGACGTCTGCTGTCTGGCAAATCCTGATCGGCTGTCTGCCGGTCGCGATCCTGGGTTTGCTGATCGAGCAACCGCACTTCATGTCGCTGACGCCGCTCGGCTGGACCTTGTTCGGTTACTCTATCGTGGTTCAGTTCTGCGTCGCCTATGCATGCTGGTTCGCAGCACTGCAGCGGCTTCCGGCATCGGTCGCGGCCATTGGTACGCTGCTGGTGCCCGTCATCGGAGTGCTGGCATCCGCCGCAGCACTCGGCGAGCCGTTGGGAATCGCAAAGGTCGCAGCACTCGGATTTACGATTGCAGGCGTCGTATTGGCGTCGCGCTCGTAACTGCATCGGCAAAGAAAAACGGCGGCGCATTTGCATGCACCGCCGTCTTCAGAATTTAAGCTGCCCGGATTTACGGGCAGGGATAGCGATTGCCGTCGTAATTCAGGTACGTGCCTGAAGCCGGATCGTATGAGCGATAGCGCTGCATGCAGTAGGCAACAGCGTCACCGCCGTAAACCGGCGCCGGTTGCACATAGTAGGCAGGAGGCGGGGCGTAATAGCCCGGGCCGTAATAGCCGGGGGCCGAACCGGCAGCGATCGCGCCGCCGATCAGCGCGCCGGCGGCGAGGCCGATGCCAAGACCCGCTGCAGCGCCGCCGCCGCGATAATATCCGCGCCGCCGCCACTGAACCTCTGTCACAAGCGAATTGCTGGTGCTGGCTTGCGCCGCGACCAGCGATTGACCAGCCAACGGAGCCGCATGGCTGGACGAGATCGCAGCCATCGGAAGCGTCAGCGCAATCGCCGCGACCGCAAGTCCATTCTTTAGGGTGATCATGATTTCCTCACTGAAGCCCGCATCGATCACTCTGAACTGGAAGGCCGCGCGGAATGCGCGGCCGCCATCCAGAGGCCTGTAATGTTCGTGTGGATTCAGGCGCTTCTGGGGCGGTTCCGCATTCGGAACACGCCCCGGAAGCCGTCAGGTTAGCCTATTGGGTCTCACGGGCAGGGGTAACGGTTGCCGTCATAATTCAGATAAGTCCCCGAGGCGGGGTCGTAGGACCGGTAGCGCTGGGCGCAGTAAGCCGCATCGCTGTCGGATGCCGGAGCGGCGGCATACTGCCCGTCGTCAACATAGGCGTCCGGCGCGTAGGCGTAGGTATCGTCGTAATAGTAGGGGTCATTGTAGTAGTACGACGAGCCGAGGGCGCCCAGCGCGAGACCTGCGCCAATGCCGTAGCCGTAACCGCGCCAGTGGCGTCCGCGCCAATGCCGGTTGCCGTTCCATCCGGGATTGAACTGCGCAACGGGACGTCCGCCGCCAAGCTGAGCGACCGGGCGTCCGGCGAAAGCAGGGCGTGAGGCGAGGGCGGCCGCACCGGCACCTGCAAAGGCTGCGCGGCCTGCGAAGCCGCCAACACGCGGGCCGCCGCCGAAGCTCGGGCGGGCAGCAAAGCCGCCACCGCGGAAGCCACCACCACCGCCGCCGCGGAATGCTGCGACACCGCCTCCACCGCCACGCGAGAAGCCGCCGCCGGGACGGGCGTCGGCGACGGATGATGCAAGTGCGGGAGCGACTGCGAGAAGCGCTGCTGCACCGAGAACCTTGAGATTGATCATTTGTCGAACTCCGGATGAACTTCATGAAAGAACGGAAGGGAAACCGGGATGTTCCGTGCTTTCCAAAGTTTCACGTTGGAGGCTCGCATGCGCCAACCCAATGCAGCATGAACGGATTGCGCCCAAACAGTGTCAGCCCGACACAGAATGGTGATCAGGCACCAGAGAAGGCCGCGGCAATTCGGCGCGATCAAGTTCGCCGCGTCCCACGAACTCTTGCCGGGTTCGCGGGAGTGCCTGCGGATATTCTTCCTGCAGATAGGCGATCAGCTTCTCGCGCACCTCGCAGCGCAGATCCCACGCGGCAGGCGCGCTTCGCGCGCTGAGCAGCGCGCGTAATTCAACGGTGTTGTCCCTGGTGGCATCGCTCACCTGAAGCACAACCACGCGTCCGTCCCAGAGCGGTGAGGAGCGCGCCACCTCCATTAGCTTCGCGCGCAGTTTCTCCACCGGCACGGTGTAGTCGACATAAAGAAACACCGAACCGATCAGCGCGGAGGTTTCCCGCGTCCAGTTCTGGAAGGGCTTTTCGATAAAGTAGCTTAGCGGCACCACCATGCGCCGCCAGTCCCATAGCTTGATAACCACGTAGGTGGTCGTGATTTCCTCGATGGTCCCATACTCGCCTTCGAGGAACACCACGTCGTCCAGCCGGATCGGCTGCGCCACGGCGATCTGCACGCCGGCGATCAGGTTCGAGAGCAGGGGGCGGGCCGCCAGACCGATGGCAAGACCTGCGACACCAGCCGACGCGAACAGACTGACGCCATACTGGCGGACCTGTTCGAAACTCATCATCGCTGCGGCGACCGTGATGATGACGATCAACGTGTCGGCGGCGCGTTTGAGGATGCCGACTTGCGTGACGTGCTTGCGCGCCAGCAGGTTGTCCTCGGCATCGAGGCTGAACCGCCGCAGATAGATCTGCGATCCGATCTGGACCGCGATGATTGCGGTCCATCCCAGCAGCGCAATGAACGCCACGCTGAGAATGTTGCCGAACATAACGGCGGCTGCATTGCCAATCGGAGCGATGCCGACCACCAGCTTGAGCGCCAGCACGATGAACGCAAGCTGTAGCGGACCCTTGCTGCGGGTCAGAAGTGAGCGGGTCTTGGGATGACGAACGCCGAGTGTATTCCTGACGGTGTGCACCACCAGCGCATTGGCGATCAGCGCAACAACAATGCCGCCGGCGACAAGTGCAGATGCCGCCAGCCAGTCAGGCAAACGCAGAAGCGTGTGCAGGATGTCTGCATAGCTATACTTGATGGTCTCGAGCATTGCGGAAAATCCGGTGGAACTGTGCGGCGGACCACGTCAACGCACAGGCCGGACGGAGGTTCATGCATCGCACCAAGTTGCTGTTGGCGCTGGACAATCGGGCCGCGCAGTGGCATCAAAAAGCCTCCCTGCGGCTCTTTTGCCCAAGTTCGGATTCGCTCCCATGAAGCTGTTTTTCCTGCGCTTTTTCACGTGGTGGAACGGAACGACGTTCGGCACGCAGCTCTGGACCCGCCGGTTCGGCGAAGTCGTCGGGCAGGACGAGAGCGGAAACACCTATTATCGGACACGCGGCGGCAAGATCGACCCGACCCTTGGCTTCGAGCGCCGCTGGGTGGTCTATAACGGTTATGCCGAAGCGACGCGCGTGCCGCCGGCCTGGCACGGCTGGCTCCATCACACGGTCGATACGCCTCCGACCGAGATCGACTACAAGCCGCGCGAGTGGGAAAAGCCGCATCGTTCGAACATGACGGGCACGCCTGCCGCCTATCGTCCGTCGGGCTCGACGCTGGCCAGCGGTCGCCGTCCGAAGGCCACCGGCGATTATCAGGCCTGGACTCCCGGACAGTAACAGCGCCACCTCAACGGCGGGACCGCGCCCTTTCCCCGCCTTATTCGGCGTGTTAACCCACACATGCGCGACGCTCATTGTCTGTAGAATGACGCGCAGCCGATTCGGTTGAATCGCTTATTGGGGCCGGATCAATTTTGAGATCATGAACGTGATCGTTCCGACAGGTGTGGAGCACGATGTTTTCCGGAAGCCGCTTCGCACGTCATCGCATCGTGTTGTCGTGACGCCGCAACCGATGCTCCGGATCGCTGCCACCGTTTCTTTCGCTGCCTTGATCGCGACATCGCTGATCGCGTTTGCGACGCCTGTTCATGCCCAGATCGGCAATATCTTTTCCGACCGGCCGCGGCCGCCTGCGAATATCCAGCGCGGCGAACCGATCCAGGAGCCCGAGGAAGAGGAAGTCCCCGACCTGCCGCCGCAGGGCCGCCTGCTGCCGACGCCGAACCGTCCGCTGCCTCCGGGGCAGGGCGCGCCGCCGCCTGGCAATGTTCAGACCCAGCCCCTGCCGCCACCGCCGGGAACGGCACAGCCCGCTCCGGGACAGGGCGCGCCGAATGCCGCCACGGCAAATCCGTTGCCGGGATTGCCGCCGGGGCAGAAGCAGCCGCGCGGAGCGCCGCCGTCGCCGGCAACCCTGCAGCCGGGCGATGAAGTCGTGACCGAACCGCCGGCGCAGAAAATCGTCAACAAGCAGGCGGTGTTCGCGGGTCTGGACAAGATCACCGGCCGCATCATCAAGTTCGATGCGGAGATGGGAGAAACCGTCCAGTTTGGCGCGTTGCGGGTCAAGCCACAGGCCTGTTACACGCGGCCTTCGACAGAAGCCGCCAACACCGACGCATTCGTCGAGGTCGATGAAATCACCCTGCAGGGTGAAGTGAAGCGGATTTTCTCCGGCTGGATGTTCGCGGCCAGCCCCGGCCTGCATGGCGTCGAGCATCCGATTTACGACATCTGGCTGACCGACTGTAAGGGACCGTCGGCGACTGTTGCGCAACAGGAAGCGCCGAAGGCTGCGCCTCCGCCGCCCCAGCAACAGCCGAAGCAGCGGCCCAAACAGCCGCCGGCTCAGCGGCCCTTGCCGCCGCCGAACCCGTTCCCGCCGTTCCAGCGATAATGTTTTTCAGCAAGCTTAAGCTTGCGTGAGACACGCCAGCGCTGCCGCGCCTGTGATTGGCCGGTGCGCAGGAAGGGCGAAGAAATCGCCTTGCCCCGTCACAGCCTCGTCCAGCATGGCCCGGTAGCGCCGCCGCGGGACTTCGACCGCACCAAAGGTGCGCAGATGATCGGTGACGAACTGCGTGTCGAGCAGGACAAAGCCCCCTGCGATCAGACGGGCGACGAGGTGAACAAGGGCGACCTTCGATGCATCGCGTTCAGTATGAAACATGCTTTCGCCGAAGAACGCGCGGCCAAGGCTGACGCCATACAGGCCACCGACCAGTTGGTCGCCGTGCCAGACTTCGACACTGTGGCAGTGACCGATCTCATGCAGTGACGTGTAAAGATCGCGGATACGGCCGTTGATCCATGTGTCGTCACGGCCGGGCTGCGGAGCGGCGCAGCCCGCAATGGTCTGCTTGAAGGCAGTGTTGACCGTGACGCGAAAACTGTCCGAGCGGACAGTCCGCGCAAGGCGCGATGAGACACGGAATCCGTCGAGCGGGATGATGCCGCGCTGTTCCGGCTCAACCCAGAAGATCGTCGGATCGTCCGCGCTCTCCGACATCGGGAAGATGCCGCAGGCATAGGCGCGCAGCAGGACACTTGGCGTGATTTCGGAGGAAGCGGTGTCGCGCGAACTCATGCGTCATCATAGCAGGTTGCGCGGCTTTGCGCGACCGTCAGGCTGCTCCGGCGACCTGTGCCGTTTGTTGTTGCGCAGCGTTCTTGAGCTTCAGGACAATGCGCGTTCCCGAATGAGACGGATCGCGCTCGGCCCTGGTTTCGAGTTTTGTGGCCATGGCGCTGACGATCCGCTGCCCCATGCCGGTGGATTGTGGGTTTTGCTTCACTTGCAGGCCGACGCCGTTGTCGGAAATTGCCAGCTCAAGTCCGTCCTTGCACGACCGGAGATCGACATGGATCGGGCCCGCGCCATCCGGATAGGCGTACTTGACCGCGTTCATCACGAGTTCGTTGACAATGATGCCGATCGCGACCGCGCGATCCGGATCGATCTCGACCGGCTCCGCTTTCAGCGTCAGGCGCGACATCCTGTTGCCTTCGGCGGAGCGCCGCAGATCCTCAAGCAGGGCTTCGAGATACTGGTTGAGCATGACCGTTTTCAGATCCTGCGATGTGTAGAGACGGCGATGAACCTGCGCGACTGCAGCCACACGGCCCATCGCGTTGGTCAGCGCCGCCTTCACATCGTCGTCCGTGCTCGAGTTCGCCTGCAAGTGAAGCAGCGACGCAATGATTTGCAAACTGTTGCCGACGCGGTGGTTGACTTCGCGCAGCAGGACTTCGCGCTCTGCCGCGAGGGCAGCATACCGGTCGCGCGATGCGTGCACTTCCGCCTCGGCGTCATCGCGTGCCTTGCGCACCAAAGCCTGCTCAACCGCGCCTTTGGCGGCCACATCGAGGAGCGCGACAAATTCGCCTTGTGTATCCTTGACCAGATAGTCGACTGCACCCGCCTTCAACGCGGTAATGGCGATCTTGCTGTCCTGCGATGCAGTCACGAAGACGACCGGCGGCGCTGCGGCAATTTTCTGGATTTCGGCCAGCGTCTCCAATCCATCGAGGCCGGGCATGTGCTGGTCAAGCGCCACCACATCGACGCCGCCTTGCCGGATACGTGCCAGTCCGCTCATGCCGTCAGGCGCGTGCTCCACGGCAAATCCCTGCCGCTTCAGGCCGCGCTCGACCAGCCGTGCGAGACCGGCGTCGTCGTCAATGTAGAGAAGTAAAGGTGCTGCAGGTTTCATATTTTAACTGGCGGAACCTTGATGACGGAAAAGAACAAGCCCAACTGCCGGATGGCGTTGGCAAAATTATCGTAGTTCACCGGCTTCGTGACGTAGACGTTGCAACCAAGTTCGTAACAGCGCTTGATTTCCTGCTCGTCGTCGGTGGTCGTGAGAACGACGACGGGCGTGGTTTTGATATAGGCGGTCTCCTTGATCCGCTTCAGGATATCGATCCCGCTCATGTCCGGCAGGTTGAGGTCCAGCAGGATCAACAGCGCCTGATCCTTATGATCGGCACCCGATCCGTCCGAACCGAACAGATACCTCACGGCATCTGTCCCGTTGGTGAACGGCACGATCTCATTGTTGACACCGGAGCGGCGGATATTGCGCTCGATCAGACGGGCATGACCTTCGTCATCCTCGATCATGATGATTTTAACCGGCAGGCTCATACTTGCTTTCCTTGCGTTCCGTAATTCCATCGTGCAGGCAGGGTCACTGTAAACGTGCTGCCCTTGTTCAGTTCTGAAGAGACGCTGATCGTGCCGCCCATGCGCCGCACCAGCGTACGGACATGGGCAAGGCCGATGCCCTGGCCCTGACGATCCTGAAGGCCGGCGCGGCGAAAGAGATCAAATATCCGGGAGTGATCCTTCGGATCGATGCCACGGCCATTGTCCGTGAAATCGAAAATGAGAAACCCCAGCTTGCTGCGGCCCTTGATGACGATCTCGCCCGGTACGCCGGGCTTGAGATACTTGAGGGCATTATCAATCAAATTGGAGAAAATTTGTTCCAGCGCCAGCCTGTCGCTCTGGATGTCGGGAAGCTGCTCAAGGCGTATTTCCGCATTCGCTTCAGATGCCTGATGCGCCGTCGACGAGATGATCGTTTCGAGCAGTTCACGTGTATTGATGTCAACGGGATTGAAGTCCCGCCGTCCTTCGCGGGTCAGGTTGAGAATGGCGGAGATGAGACGGTCCATCTTGCCGATCGACGACTTGATGAAGCCCAGCGCCTCCGAAAAGTCCTGGGAAAGCTGTTTGTCTTCCGCCTGAAGTTCAGGCGCTTCAGCCGGGTCTGTATCGCCGATCGGGTCGGGGATTGCGGGCGTGGCTGCGGCTGCCTTGCTGTATTTTGCGATGCGCGTGAAGATATCGGTCCGCAGTTCTTCCAGTTCGCTCGTGAAGCCCATGATATTGACCAGCGGAGAACGCAGGTCGTGGCTGACGATATAGGCGAAGCGCTGGATTTCCTCGTTTGCTTCGCGAAGATCGGCGGTCCGTGTTTCGACCGTGGCTTCGAGGTTAAGATTGGAGTCGCGCAGCCTCTGTTCCGCTTCGTCGCGCGCTCGTGCCGACTTGCGCAGCAGAAATAGCGACGCGACTGCCAGAAGCAGCACCAGCCCGGAGCCGGCTATCGTAACGATCGCGGCAAGGGTCTGGCTGCGATCCGCTGCAGCGGAGCGCGTCTGGAAAAGACGTTCTTCTTCTGCGCGCATCGCAGAAGCAATCTCTCCGATCCGCTGAACTGCAGCGTTACTGCCGTTACGCAACATCTCGGTCCCGCCGGGGATGTCACTGCGCGTTACGAACTCAACGGCTCTTTTGAACTCATCGAGGCGCACATTGATCGCCTCGCGCAGTTGCTTGCTGTTTTCGGCCTGAACCGGGCTGTCGGTGGTCAGTGCGGCAAGCTGGTCAATGCCGGAGGGAATGCGTTGGACGGCGGCTTCATGTTCCGACAAGAATTTGGGTTGGGTGGTCAGCAAGTAACCACGCACTGCGCTTTCGGCGCGCCGGATGTCGAGCAGCACGGTCGAAATCTGATTTTCGACTTCGATGGTGTGGACCACCCAGCGACTGTCGTCGCGCGCCTTGTTCACGAGCAGGACTGAGATGACGCTAATGGCGACCAGCACGAAAAACCCCGCAGAGAGCAGGGCGATTTGCCAAAGAGTGCGCCGACGGGAGGCTTCCCGTGTCACGTGTGCTCTGCGGATGTTTGGCGTGTCGATTGGAAGTTCAAGTGCAACCCCTGAAGCCCGATACGTAGCTCAGGCGGGGGTTAACGCGCAAATGAGTCACGAGTTCCATGTCTGGAACGCGCTATTTAGGAGGCTTACGACGCCGGCTTGGTGTCGCCGGCGGCCAGATAATGCTCCAGCCAATGGATGTGATAGTCGCCGTCGATGATGCTCGGTTCGCGCACCAGCCCGCGGAACAGCGGCAAGGTGGTTTCGACACCATCGACCACCATTTCATCCAGCGCGCGGCGCAGCCGCATCAGGCATTCGCCCCGGGTTTTGCCATGGACGATCAGCTTGCCGACCAGCGAGTCGTAATAGGGCGGGATCACATAACCCTGATACACGGCTGAATCGATCCGCACGCCAAGACCGCCGGGCGGATGATACTGCAGGATCTTGCCGGGCGAGGGCCGGAAGGACACCGGGTTCTCGGCGTTCACGCGGCACTCGATGGCATGGCCGTTGATGACGATATCTTCCTGCGCGCAGGGCAGGTCGCCGCCAGCGGCGACACGGATTTGCTCGATGACGAGGTCGATGCCGGTGATCATTTCGGTCACCGGATGTTCGACCTGAATGCGCGTGTTCATTTCAATGAAATAGAACTCGCCGTCCTCGTAAAGAAATTCGATGGTGCCGACGCCGAGATATTGCATCTCGCGCATCGCCTTGGCGCAGGTCTCGCCGATCTTGGCGCGCGCGGCTGCGTTGAGGATCGGCGAGGGACCTTCTTCCCACACCTTCTGATGGCGGCGCTGCAGCGAGCAGTCGCGCTCGCCAAGATGGATCGCGCCGCCGCGCCCGTCGCCGAGAATCTGGATTTCGATATGGCGCGGCTTGGTCAGGTACTTTTCGAGATAGACCGAGCCGTCGCCGAATGCGGCCTTGGCTTCGTTGCTCGCGGTCGATAGGGCGAGTGCAAGATCGGCTTCGGTTTGCGCGACCTTCATGCCGCGGCCGCCGCCGCCTGCGGCTGCCTTCACCAGGACGGGGAAGCCGATCCTCTTGGCGATCGCCATGGCGTCGTCGCCGGGGCCGACGCCGCCGTCGGAACCGGGAACCACCGGAATGCCGAGGCGCTTGGCGGTCTTCTTGGCTTCGATCTTGTCGCCCATCAGGCGAATGTGCTCGGCCTTCGGGCCGATGAAGTGCAGATTATGGTCGGCGAGAATTTCAGCGAAGCGGGCGTTTTCTGACAGGAAGCCGTAGCCCGGATGGACCGCATCCGCGCCGGTGATCTCGCAGGCGGCCAGAAGCGCGGGGACGTTCAGATAACTGTCCTTCGCCGGCGGCGGCCCGATGCAGACGCTCTCATCGGCGAGGCGGACGTGCATCGCATTGGCGTCTGCCGTGGAATGCACAGCGACGGTCGAAATGCCCAGTTCTTTACACGCGCGCAGCACGCGCAGGGCAATCTCGCCGCGATTGGCAATCAGGATCTTGTCGAACATCGCAGCGCCTGACCGGTAAGACGATTATTCAATGATAACGAGCGGCTCGCCGAATTCCACCGGCTGGCCGTCTTCGACGAGAATCTGCGTGACCGTCCCCGCGCGGGTCGCCGGAATCTGGTTCATCGTCTTCATTGCCTCGATGATGATAAGCGTGTCGCCGACTTTCACCTTGGTGCCGACATCGATGAACGGCTTTGCGCCGGGCTCGGATGCGAGATAGGCGGTGCCGACCATTGGCGAGGGGATCATGCCCGGGTGCTTGGAGAGATCAGCGGTTGCCGCAGCGGCAGCAACCGGCGCGGCTGGAGCAGCCGTGACGACAGGCGCTGGCTGATAGGAAACCGGCGCAGCGGCTGCAATGCTGATGTTGCGCGCAACGCGCAGGCGCAGCCCGGCGCGCTCGATCTCGATTTCCGTCAGATTGGTTTCGTCGAGCAGCATTGCCAGTTCGCGAATGAGTTCGCGCTCGTCGGCTGGCTTGTCTTTCGGAGCAGATGGTTCTTTCGGCGAGGAGGCCATGTGAAATCCGGGTCTTTCTTGAATGACAAAGAGGCGATCAGGCTTTTGCCTTGGCGCCGATCCGTGCGGCGAGGCCGCTGATGGCAAGGCGATAGCCGTCGATACCGAAGCCGCACAGCGTTGCTACGGCAGCGGACGCGACAAAGGAGTGATGACGGAAAGGCTCACGGGCAAAGATATTCGAGACGTGAACCTCGATTGTCGGAAGCTTGACCGCGATAATGGCGTCGTGGAGCGCGATCGAGGTATGCGAATAGCCGCCCGCATTGATGATGAGGCCAGCGGCTTTATTGGCGCCTGCTTCGTGCACAAAATCGATCAGCTCGCCTTCGCGGTTGGACTGGCGGCAATCGGCCTTCAGGCCATATTGGGAGGCCGTGTCATGACAGAGCTTTTCGACATCGGCCAGCGTGTGATGGCCGTAAGTCTCCGGCTCGCGGGTGCCGAGCAGATTCAGGTTCGGCCCGTTGAGGACGTAGATCGTCTTTGCCATCGGAAAAACCAAACCTAGTGTCCCGTATCCGACGTTCGCTTTACTCCGCAGCGCCTTCCGAGCGAACGTCGGATACGAAAGGACACTAGAAAACTATAATTCCAGTGATCCTTTGGTTCTGACATTCGTAATAGTGACCGCGAAGAATGGGGTACGAATGTCAGAACCGGATCACTGGCGATGTCGGCGAAATGATGCGGCGTGCGCGGCTTCGGGCGGTTTATAGGCAACATGAGGCCGGGAGGGAAGCCTGATCGGCCTCGCCGTCCCCTGCCAAATGCCTCAGGAAACAGATGAAAAGCCCTATAAAAAGCCCTGAAATCATTGGTTAACTAATATTAACGAATGTTCCGGGGCGGTTGCCGGGCCCGCCAGGCGGACTAGCAGGTCGCCTTTCCACAGCGGGCCTCGGAGATTTTCTTGGCAAGGCCCGGCGCACCGACGGCGCCCACCACGACATCCTTGCCGATCACGTAGCTCGGTGTGCCGTTGAGGCCCATTTCCTCGGCGAGCTTGAAGTTCTCGTTCAGGGTCGCGTTGATCTCGGGGCTGGCCAGATCCTTTTCCAGCCTGGCCATATCGAGGCCGGCTTCCTTGGCAGCGGCCATCGCGCGTGCCTTGTCGGCCTGTCCGCGGCCGCTTAGCAGCTTCTGATGGAAATCGAGATACTTCTTGCCGCTCGGGTCCTGCATGCGGACCGCGACCGCGACCTGTGCGGCTTCCACCGAGCTTGGTCCGAGCACCGGGAATTCCTTCAGGACGACGCGCAGCTTTGAGTCCGATTTCATCAGCGACAGCATGTCGGCCATCGCATGTTTGCAGTATCCGCAATTGTAGTCGAAGAACTCGACGAAATTCACGTCGCCGTCACGGTTGCCGACCACGACACCGCGCGGCGAGTTGAAGATGATGTCCGCGTTCTTCTGAACGGCGGCGCGATGCTTTTCAGCTTCCGCTGCAGCCTGCCGCTTCTGCAATTCCGCGGACATTTCCTCGAGCAGTTCGGGATTGGCGACGAGGTAGTCCTTGATGATCTTTTGAATTTCGCTCTTCTGCGCGTCGCTGAACGACTGTGCGTGCGACACGGCAGGAAGACCCAGCACCAGCGCGAAGGCGAGGGGAGCAAGAGAGCGGAGCGAGACCATGGATGTTCCTTCGGACTGTAGGGGTTGGTGCAACGCCGGGATCAATTCTTTATCGGCTTCGTATTAACAATGTCGTCGGCCTTCACCCAGCCGGGCGTGCCGATGGCAAATCTGGTCTTCGCGCGCGAGGCGAGATCGCGCGCCGTCTTCTGGTCTCCGCGCAGGAAGGCGGCCTGCGCCGAGGCAAGATCGGCTTCCGCATAGTCGCCCTTGCGGCCGTAAGCCATTGCGAGCTGGGTGTATCCAAGAGCGGCCTCGGGTTCCCGGCTCAGGGCCGCGCGGAGAATCTTGATGGCTTCCTCAGCGTAGGCCTTATTCTCGGATGCCACATAGGCCTGGCCAAGTAACATCTCGATGAGCGGTGAATTGTTCGACAGTTGCACGGCCTTGCGAAGCGGTGCGATGGCCTCATTGGGTTTGCCGCCTTCAAGAAAAGCCTGCCCCTTCAACTCGTGAAAATAAGGGTTGTTGGGTTGAACAGTGATGAGGGCATCGATCTGGGCCATCGCATTGCGCAGATCGCCGTGGCGATAGGCCGCGATGGCGCGCGCGTAGCGGGCGGGAAGGCTGTTGTTCGACGGCGGATAGCGGCGGAGCACGGTGTCCGCGCGCTCCATGAAGCCGGAGACTTTTGCACGCATCATGTCGTGGCGCAGCTGCAGCGCCGGATCGTCCTTCTTGTCCCAATAGGAACTTGATTTGGCCAGCTCCTCCAGCGCGCGGACGCGCTCGGCTGGCATCGGATGGGACATGTTGTACGGATCGGCCCCAGCTGCGGCGTACAGGCTCTGCTCGGAGAACCGCTTGAACGTCTCATACATGCCGCGCGCCGATTGGCCCGTCGCATTGAGAAATTTCACCGCGGCCTTGTCGGCGTTTTCTTCCTGCTGCCGCTGGTAGGAGAGCATGGTGCGCATGATGGCAGCCTGCGGGGCTGCGACAGCCGCGGCGCCGGCATTGCCGGCACCCGCGCGTGCGCCTGCAACCGCGGCGCCCAGGCCGAGCAGCATGGCGATAATCAGCTGTGTCTGTGCGCGGGATACCTGTTCGCGCAGTTTTGAAAGATGGCCACCGGCCAGATGGCCGGTTTCATGGGCGAGGACGCCGATGATCTGGTTCGGTGTATCGGACTCGCGCAGTGCGCCGTAGTTGACGAAAATCCGGCGGCCGTCGGCGACGAACGCGTTGAAGGTCGAATCGTTGATGATGACGACCTGGATATTCTGCTTCTCAAGGCCCGCGGCCCGCAGGATCGGCCGGGTGTAGTCACGCAGAAGCTGCTCGGTTTCCGCATCGCGCAGCAACGGGGGGCCGCCTTGCTGGGCATGAACCGGCCATGACGCAACGAGAAGCGCAGCGGCGGTGACGATCGCTGTCGCACGCCGTGTGAACGATATTCCGTATCGCCGTGCACGGACCCGGAGGGGCGGGCGTTCAGATGGCGTGGTCAAGAGGGCTTCTGTCATGGCTCGGTCAGCGGCTTGGCAATGGAGCGGCAGCCTGTAGGGTGCTAAAATCACGGTCTAACAAGACGCCGAATGCGGCGGTACAACGGCACGGCGCCGCATGCCTTCCTCGCATGCCGCTGTTCCGGGGAATAGCAGGTTTCATGCTCGATGTGACGCTCAGAGACAAGGCAAAAAGCCTTTTGACACCCTCCAGCCGCGGCAATGTTCCGCCGTTCATGGTGATGGATGTGATGGCCGCCGCCGCCAGAATCGAGGCGGCTGGCGGCAACGTGATTCACATGGAGGTCGGACAACCGGCTGCGCCTGCGCCGCAGACGGCGATTGCCGCCGCTCGGGCCGCGCTTGATGTCGGCAAGATCGACTACACGGCGGCCATCGGCATTCCGTCGCTGCGCCAGCGGATTTCGCGTCACTACCGTGAAACCTACAATCAGGATGTCGATCCGTCCCGCATCGTGATCACAACCGGCTCATCGGGCGCGTTCGTTCTTGCCTTCCTGTCGGCATTCGAACCGGGTGACAGGGTGGCGATCACATCGCCGGGTTATCCGCCATATCGTCACATCCTGCGCGCACTTGGATGCGAGCCGGTGCTGATCGAGACCACCAGCGCGACGCGGCATGCGCTGACCGGCGAAATGCTGCTCGAAGCGCATCGCAAGACGCCGCTCAAGGGCGTTCTGGTGGCGAGCCCCGCCAACCCGACCGGCACCATGATGACGCGCGAGGCGATGGCCGACCTGATGGCTGCAGCGGACAGCGCGGGCATCCGCTTCATTTCGGACGAGATCTATCACGGCCTCGACTACGCGTTCCCTGCGGTGACGGCTGCGGAGCTATCTTCCGAGGCCATCATTATCAACTCGTTCTCGAAATACTTCTGCATGACCGGTTGGCGCGTCGGCTGGATCGTCGTGCCGGAACAACTGGTGCGATCCGTCGAAACGCTGCAGCAGAATCTCTCGATCTCGGTGCCGACGCTGTCGCAGATCGCGGCGGAAGCGGCATTCGACGGTTGCGCCGAGATGGACGTGATCAAGCACGGCTATGAAGAGAACCGGCGCATCCTGATCGAGGGCCTGCCGAAGGTCGGCCTGACGGAATTCCTGCCGGTGGATGGCGCATTCTATCTCTACGCGGATGTCTCGAAGTTCAATTCAGACAGTTTTGAATTCGCCAAAGCCATGCTGCAGCAGGCGCATGTTGCCGCGACGCCGGGCGTGGATTTCGATCCGTTCCATGGAAAATCGTTCGTGCGCTTTTCCTATTCGCGTTCGACGCAGGAGATCACCGAAGCGGTAGCGCGGATTACCCGCTGGCTGGCCAAAGGCTGATCCGGGCAGCGACAGGACGCCAATAAAAACGCCCGCTGCGAAGCGGGCGTTTTGTTTTGAATGACAGTCGGAGAGTTATTCGCCGCGGCGCGACCACCAGCCTGCGCGGCGCGGCTGAGCCTGTTCGCTCGGCTGTTCGGAAGGTGCGGGCTCGTTCGAGGCGGCGGGCGCTTCGACCGGCGCGGGCGCAGGTTCTGCCTTCGGAGATTCTCCGAAGAAGAAGCTGACCTTCTCACGCACGGTCGACCGCTTGCGCGGCGCGGCTTCACTCTCGTCCGGCATCACGTTGTTCTGCGAGACGGGCTCTGGCTGCGGAGCAGGGGCAGGCGCTTCCACGTGCACGGGCTCGTCCGGTGCGGCGAGATCGGCTACGGCCTCGGCAGCCTCTGACTCAACCGGCGTATCGAGGTCGTCGGCAATCGTCGCAACGATCCCTTCGCCCGGCTGCGCGCCTTCGTTCTGACCGGCTTCGTTGCCGCCACGGCGGCGGCGGCCACCGCGGCGTCCGCGGCGGCGCGGACGGCGTTCGCCATTCTGGTTCTGCTCAGCACGGGCTTCGCCGTTCTGCTCATCTCCTTCGTCGTCGCCTTCATCGGCGTCGTTGGCTTCGCCAGCAGCGTCATCCTGGGGTGCGATGCCGGGCGACTCGCCGCGCTCGCCAGCCTGTGCGCCTTCGCGGGCTTCACCACCACGGCCGCGGCGACGCCGGCGGCGCTTGCGGCGCGGGGCTTCTTCGCCATCAGCAGCGGCGGCGGACTGGGCCTCGTCGCCGTCGCCTTCAGTGTCGGCGTCGTCATCGCCTTCGAACTCGGCTTCAGCCTCGAATGTCTCGTCGTCTCCGTAATCGTAGGTGTCTTCAGCCACGGTCGGAGAGGCGGCGAGCTGCGCGGCAAGGATCGCCTTGGCGGCTTCGAGAGTATGCACGGCTTCGCCGCGATCAATCACATAGGACTGCTGCCCGCTGATCGTCGCATCCGCGATGACCGACAATGTGACCTTGAAGCTGCTTTCGAGATCACGCAGATGCCCGCGCTTGTGATTCAGGACGTAGAGCGCCACGTCGGTGCGCGTGCGCACCGTGAGATTGTGGGTCGGCCCCTTCATCAGGGTTTCTTCGAGGCCGCGCAGCAACTGCAGCGCGACAGACGAAACCGAGCGGACGTGGCCGGTGCCGCCGCAATGCGGGCAGGGCTCGGTGGAGCTTTCCAGCACACTGGCGCGGATGCGCTGGCGCGACATTTCAAGCAGGCCGAAATGCGAGATGCGTCCGACCTGAATGCGGGCGCGATCCTGCCGCAGGCAGTCGCTGAGCTTGCGTTCGACCGCGCGGTTGTTGCGCTTCTCGTCCATATCGATGAAGTCGATGACGATCAGGCCCGCGAGGTCGCGGAGCCTGAGTTGCCGCGCGACTTCTTCAGCGGCTTCGAGATTGGTCTTGAGCGCGGTGTCCTCGATGTGATGCTCGCGCGTCGAGCGCCCCGAGTTCACGTCGATCGAGACCAGCGCTTCGGTCTGGTTGATGACGATGTAGCCGCCGGACCGCAGCGTCACCGTGGGCGAGAACATCGCATCCAGCTGACTCTCAACGCCCATGCGCGAGAACAGCGGCTGACCGTCGCGATACTGCTTCACCGCGCGGACATTGCTCGGCATCAGCATCTTCATGAAGTCGCGGGCTTCGGTGAAGCCGGCTTCACCAGCCACGAGAACCTCGTCGATTTCCTTGTTGTAGAGATCGCGCAGCGAACGCTTGATCAGCGAGCCTTCTTCGTAAACCAGAGTAGGGGCCTGCGACTTGAGCGTGGTGTCGCGGACGGTTTCCCACATCCGGATCAGGTATTCGAAGTCGCGTTTGATCTCGGGCTTGGTGCGGGACGCGCCTGCGGTGCGCAGGATGATCCCCATGCCCTCAGGCACGTCGAGATCCTGCACCACATCCTTGAGGCGATTGCGGTCCTGCGCCGATGTGATCTTGCGGCTGATGCCGCCGCCACGTGCGGTGTTTGGCATCAGAACGGCGTAACGTCCGGCAAGCGAGAGATAAGTCGTAAGCGCAGCGCCCTTGTTGCCGCGTTCTTCCTTGACGACCTGAACCAGCATCACCTGGCGGCGCTTGATGACTTCCTGAATTTTATACTGGCGGCGCGGACGGAAGGCGCGTTCCGGAACTTCCTCGAGTACGTCGTCACCGCCGACGGACTCGACGACTTCTTCCTCGGCATCCTCGCCGTCTTCATCATCCTCGCCGTCCGCATCGTCTGCGTGATGCTCGTCCTGATGCTCTTCGCCGAGGGCGACAGATTCATCAGCATGAGCGGCGTCGGCGGCTTCATGATCGTGCGGCTGATCATCATCAGCATGTTCGTCATGCGCATCGTCGTGCGTTGCGCCGGTATCTTCGCTGACCGGAGATACGACAAGCGCATCGTCACTCACCGGATTCGCGGCATGTGCTTCGGTGTGCGCACCATTGTCATACGCGTGATCGTCATGCGCATGACCATGATCATCGTGGCTGTGATCGTCATGACCATGCTCATCGTGCGCATGCGCGGCATGATCGTGATCGTCATGGCCGTGGTCATCGTGATGCGTGGCTTCGGCGTCGTGCGGATAATCTGGCGCGTGATCGCCGACCTGCGCGGCGTCCGCCTGCGGCTGTGTGTCGGTCTCGGCGCTTGCGCCCTCGACAATCTCGCTCTGCACGCGCTCGCCACGGTCGCGGCGGCGGGAGCTGCGGTGACGCGAACGCCGGCGGCTGGCGCGGTTTTCGTTTTCTTCCTCGGCTTCGCGATGCGCGCGCTCGTCGGCCTCGATCAGGGCCTGACGGTCGGCGACCGGAATCTGGTAGTAGTCGGGATGAATTTCGCTGAAGGCCAGGAAGCCGTGACGATTGCCGCCATACTCGATGAAGGCGGCCTGCAGCGACGGCTCAACGCGCGTGACCTTGGCGAGATAGATATTACCGCGCAGCTGCTTGCGCTGGGCAGACTCGAAATCAAATTCCTCGACGCGATTGCCGCGGACCACGACCACCCGGGTCTCTTCCGGATGGGTCGCATCGATCAACATTTTGTTGGGCATTTGGGAGCTCATGACGGCGAACGGCACGTTCGGCGGCCAGCGCATGGCGCGTAGCCGGGGTTCGTGACGGTCCACCTGATTCGGGGGTGAGGGGAAGGCCAAAACGCCGCCCGAGGCACCGTGCCGACCGCGACGTCAGCGAAACGCGACGCGCAAAAGTCTCGCGTCGTATCGTTGCTGGCGTCGATGGGATCTTCTGACCGATCCCGTTCGGCAATAGAGTCTGGCGCATCAAGCGTCGGCCCGTTTAATTCGTTGGGCGGCAAAGCACCGCCATATCCTGCCGCCGACGTCGCCAGCGGATTCGTTGCTGGCAGCCCAGCGCGGAGAAGTCCGCGCGCTGGCTCTCGATGGTCCGCTGCCTTTCAGCACCGGTCGCCGGTCATGAGGATAGCCGCTCGGGCTGGTAACCGTCGCTCCGTATCAGCCGCGCGCTGCGCTGGCTGTGGAGGGTCGGAAGGTACGCTGGAACCTCTAACTGAATGCGAGGAACTGGCGCTGCACCGGGAAGCTGAACGCGACACAACCGCAAGTTTAAACCGTCAGCCCTTCATACATACGTCGAACACCGCTCGCTGGCAAGGGAAGCGTCACAACGCTGCAACACAGCGCGGCAATCGTCGTCGGCTCGGTAAGCCGTCGTTAACTGTGCGGTTCTATTGCAGTATGAGGTGCCCGGAGACTGCGGATTTGTCGATGAGCCTCAGGAAAAATCGCACATTTTGGGTCGCTTCTTGGGTGTGCGCCGCAGCATTTCTGTGTTCAGTGATTCCTGCCGCCAAGGCTATCGAATCCCAGACGCCACAACCATCAATTGCACAAATCTTTCCAGTCGCCTCCGACGTGCGCGTGGCGGGCGACAACAAGCAGACCCGCTTCATTCTCGATCTCGACCGTAGGATCGATGTCCGGGCTTTTGTTCTTGGCGATCCCTATCGCGTCGTCCTCGACATTCCCCAGGTCACGTTCAACCTGCCAGCCGGGACCGGAACGTCCGGGCGTGGGCTGATCCGTGCGTTCCGCTATGGCCTTGTGATGCCGGGCGGATCGCGTGTGGTTTTCGATCTGACCGGTCCGGCCAAGGTCGACAAGGCCTATGTCATGGATGCGGCGAACGGCCAGCCGGCCCGGCTTGTCGTCGAACTCACGGCCGTCGAGCGCTCCGCTTTTAAGGTCACACCGGCCAACGGTGACAAGGTTCAGCTACGGCCCGCGCTTGCTGACGCCAGTTCCTCCGAAACCACCGGCACAACCGGTCCTGCAAAGACGGCCGACTCCCGGCCTGTCATCGTGATCGACCCCGGTCATGGCGGCGTCGACAACGGCACCCAGGCCGCAACCGGCGAAGCCGAGAAAACCCTTGTGCTGGATTTTGCCAAGGCGCTTCGGGATCGGATCGAGAAGGGCGGCAAGTTCCGCGTGGTGATGACCCGCGACGATGACACGTTCATCCCGCTCGGCGACCGCGTGAAGATTGCGCGCAACAACATGGCCGCATTGTTTGTTTCGATTCACGCCGATGCCCTGCCGAAGCGTGAGGGCGATGCGCAGGGCGCCACGGTCTACACCCTGTCGGACCGCGCGTCCGACGCGGAAGCGGAACGACTGGCCGAGGCCGAGAACAAGGCCGACGCCATCGCGGGTATCAACCTGACGGAGGAGCCAGCCGAGGTGGCTGACATCCTCATCGACCTCACCCAGCGTGAGACGCGAGCATTTTCAAACCGTTTTGCACGAACTCTCGTCAACGAGATGAAGACGGTCGCCCGGATGCACAAGCACCCGCTGAAATCAGCCGGCTTCAAGGTCCTCAAGGCGCATGACGTTCCATCCGTGCTGGTTGAACTCGGTTACGTGTCCAACAAGGACGATCTCCAGCACCTGGTTTCGGAAAGCTGGCGGTCGCGGACGGTCGGGTCCGTCGCCCAGGCGGTGGATGCTTTCCTCGGAAAGCGCGTGGTTTCCGCGGGCGCCTCGAAATAAACGCCTTCAGCTTGAATTTGCAGCGTAATTATCGCCGAGGCCCTAGTTTGGCCACAGCCGCGGCTCTATAGGGATTTGACATCAGAACGGATCAGAATCGGCCACGCCGGACAGCGGCGAATGGTATAGTCCGGTTCGGAATCCTGACGTGCGCCATGATCGCGCCGAGACGCTAAGGACGGATACTGACGATGCGCTTGCTGTTGCGGTTCATGGGCTTCCTGTTCGCGGCCGGAACGATCGTGTTCCTTGTGGGCGTCGCCGCTGTAGCGGGGCTGATCTGGCATTTCTCGAAGGACCTGCCTGACTATTCCCAGTTGCAGGACTATGAGCCGGCGGTGATGACGCGCGTGCATGCCGCGGACGGATCGCTGCTTGGTGAATATTCCAAGGAACGCCGGCTGTATCTGCCGATCCAGGCGATTCCGAAGCCGGTCATCAACGCGTTCCTCGCGGCGGAAGACAAGAATTTCTACGAGCACGGCGGCATCGACTTCACCGGCATGGCGCGCGCTGCGATTCTCTACGCGCAGAATTTCGGCTCCAACCGCCGTCCGCAGGGCGCCTCCACCATCACCCAGCAGGTCGCGAAGAACTTCCTTCTGACCAACGAGGTGTCGTTCGATCGCAAGATCAAGGAAGCCTTGCTGGCGATGCGTATCGAGCGCACCTACACCAAGGACAAGATCCTCGAACTGTATCTCAATGAAATTTATCTGGGCCTGAGCGCTTACGGCATTGCAGCTGCGTCGCTTGTCTATTTCGACAAGTCGGTCAACGAGCTTACGATTGCGGAAGCTGCGTATCTGGCGGCGCTGCCGAAAGCACCGTCGAGCCTGCATCCGGTCCGTAACCGTGACCGCGCCATCGAGCGCCGCAACTACGTGATCGACCGGCTGGCAGAAAACGGCTGGATCAAGCAGGCCGATGCTGTTGCCGCGCGCAAGGAGCCGTTGAACGTCACGTCGCGCTCCAATGCGGCGCATATTTTTGCCGGTGAATACTTCGCCGAAGAAGTCCGCCGCGACATCTTCGAGCGTTACGGCGAAAAGAAGCTCTATGAGGGCGGACTCTCCGTCCGCACTTCGCTCGATCCGAAACTTCAAATGATGGCGCGCAAGTCGATGGTGGCCGGCCTCGTCAGGTTCGATGAGGCGCAGGGCTGGCGCGGCGCTCCGCACAAGATCGATATTGCGGGCGACTGGGGCGTGAAGCTTGCGGAAGTGAAATCGCTCTCCGACATTTCGCCATGGCGGATGGCTGTGGTGCTTGAGACCAGCGATCAGTCGGCGCGCATCGGCTTTCAGCCGGGCCGCGAACTCGGCGGCGCGGTTCTCAAGACCCGTGACACCGGTCTGATCTCGCTGGACGGCGTGCGATGGGCGAAGGCGGCTGCCGGTCCGACCCGTTTCAAGACGCCAACTGCGGTGACGCAGGTTCTGTCGCCGGGCGACGTGATCTATGTCGATCCGCTGCTCGACAAGGACGGCAACAAGGTCGAGGGGCAGTACCGGCTTCGCCAGGTTCCGGAAGTTTCCGGAGCGATGGTTGCGATGGACCCATGGACCGGCCGCGTCGTGGCGATGGTCGGCGGCTTCTCGTTCGACCAGAGCCAGTTCAACCGCGCGACGCAGGCCTATCGTCAGCCGGGTTCGTCCTTCAAGCCGATCGTCTATTCGACGGCGATGGACAACGGCTACACGCCATCAACCGTCGTCGTGGACGCGCCGATCGAAATCGATCAAGGGCAGGGCGCTGGCGTGTGGCGTCCGGAAAACTATTCCACCGGCAAGTATTACGGGCCGACGACGCTGCGCAACGCGCTGATCCGCTCGCTCAACACGGTGACCGTGCGCCTTGCGCAGGACGTCGGCATGCCGCTGATCGGCGAATATGCCAAGCGCTTCGGCATCTACGACGATCTTCCGAACTACCTGTCCTACGCGCTCGGCGCGGGTGAAACGACGGTGATGCGGATGGTCACCGCCTATTCGATGTTTGCGAACGGCGGCAAGCGTGTGAAGCCAACGCTGATCGACCGCATTCAGGACCGCTACGGTCACACCATCTTCAAGCATGATCAGCGCGAATGCCGCGGCTGCGATGCGGGCGACGGCTGGAAGAACCAGCCGGAGCCATCGCTGGTCGATCGCCGCGAGCAGGTGCTCGATTCCATGACCGCCTACCAGATCACCTCGATGATGGAAGGCGTCGTGCAGAGCGGCACCGCGACGGTCCTGCGCGAAGTCGGCAAGCCGATTGCAGGCAAGACCGGCACCACCAACGACGAGAAGGATGCGTGGTTCATCGGCTTCTCGCCCGATCTCGTGGTCGGCGTTTACATCGGCTACGACAAGCCGCGTAACCTTGGACGTGGCGGCACCGGCGGTCATCTGGCCGCGCCGGTGGTCAAGGACTTCATGAAGCTCGCGCTCGCGGACAAGCCGGCGGTGCCGTTCAAGGTTCCTGCCGGCATCAAGCTGATCCGCGTCGATGCCAAGTCCGGCATGCGTGCCGGACCTGGCGATAGCGGACGGACGATCCTCGAAGCCTTCAAGCCCGGCACCGCGCCGCCTGACAACTATTCTGTCATCGGCGTTGCGGACGCTGACGGCCGCTCGCAGGGTGTTTCGCCGGATGCGGATCGGGCGATCTTCCGGCCCGGAACCGGCGGCCTGTATTAGCGCAACACGCCACGTTGCGCTGGCCGCCGCCAGCCGCTACATCCCTTCCGTCTTTTGAATCGCGGTTTTTGCCGTCAATCGGAATTGTCATGCGTCCTGAAATCGAACGCCTTGTTGAAGAGATCAAGCAGTCAGTCGGGCTGCTGAGGAGGCATCTTTGACGTCGATGCTGCCACGGCACGCCTCGCCGAACTGAACGCTCTCGCCGAAGATCCCAATCTCTGGAACGACCCGCAGAAAGCCCAGAAGCTGATGCAGGAGCGCACCTCGCTTGAGGGGCAGCTCACTGGTATCGGCCGCATCGAGCGCGAGGTTGAAGACCAGATCGGCATGATCGAGCTCGGCGAATCCGAGAATGACGAAGGCGTTGTTGTTGAGGCCGAGAACGCGCTCAAGGCGCTCAAGAAGGACGTCGCCAAGCAGGAGCTGGAAGCATTGTTGTCCGGCGAGGCCGACAAGTTTAACACCTACCTTGAAGTCCACGCCGGCGCCGGCGGCACCGAAAGCCAGGACTGGGCATCGATGCTGTTGCGCATGTATACGCGCTGGGCAGAAAAGCACGGTTTTAAGATCGAGTATCTCGAAGAGACCGAAGGCGAAGAAGCCGGCATCAAGTCCGCAACCATCCAGATCAGCGGTCACAACGCTTACGGATGGTTGAAGACGGAAGCGGGCGTGCATCGCCTCGTGCGCATTTCGCCATTTGACTCCAACGCCCGGCGGCACACCTCGTTTTCGAGCGTTGCAATCTTCCCGGTGGTCGATGACAGCATCAAGATCGACATCAAGGAGGCCGACGTGCGCACCGACACGATGCGTTCGGGCGGTGCGGGCGGCCAGCACGTCAACAAGACCGAGTCCGCGGTCCGTTTGACGCACATTCCGACCGGCGTCGCGGTGGTCTGTCAGGCGGGACGATCACAGCACAAGAACCGGGCGCAGGCATGGGACATGCTGCGCGCGCGCCTCTATGAAATCGAACTCAAGAAGCGCGAAGAGAAAGCCGCTGCCGATCAGGCGGCCAAGACTGACATCGGCTGGGGTCATCAGATCAGGTCGTATGTGCTGCAGCCGTATCAGATGGTGAAGGATCTGCGCACCGGCGTGCAAACCTCCGACACCCAGGGCGTGCTGGACGGCGATCTCGACGAGTTCATGGCCGCGACGCTGGCGCAGAAGGCATTCGGCACCACGCCCGGCGCGATCGAGGACGTGGATTAAACGCGGAGCCGGGATGCCGGGAAGCGGGTGGTTCCTTGCGGAGCCACCGCGTATTCCTGTGAACCATGGCTGTGGTGCAGGAACGACTCGCTGAAACTGAGCTGCGAATGGACGAGCGCGATTGGTCGCGGCTCGTTTTTCTGTCTGTTCTCTGGGGCGGGACGTTCTTCTTCACCGGGGTGGCGCTGAAAGAGCTGCCGCCGCTCACGCTGGTTTTCATTCGCCTGTCGATTGCGACCCTGATCCTGTTGCCGGTGCTCTGGATCAATCGCATTCCGCTTCCCAAAGGTGTTGCGGGCTGGTGGCCTTATGCGGTCATGGCGCTGATCAACAACGTCATCCCGTTCTCGCTGATTGTGATGGGGCAGACCTACATTCCCGGCGGGACGGCAGCGGTGGTCAATGCCACCACGCCTGTTTTCACGGTTCTGGTTGCCGCGGCGTTCGGAGAGGAACGCTTGATCCTTCGCCGTGTTGCTGGCGTGCTGCTGGGGCTGTGCGGCGTCGTCATCTTGAAGGGGTTTGAATTCGATGTTGGTTCGAAGCAGACCATCGGCATTGCACTTTGCCTCGGCGCTACGACCTGTTTCGGATTCTCTGCCCTTTGGGCCAAGCGGAAACTAACAGGTGCTCCGCCCATCGGAGCTGCAACTTTTCAGTTGGCCTCGGGAGCACTGATGATGCTTGTTCTGGCAAGCATCTTTGATCGTCCATGGCATTTGCAGATGCCGGGAGTGGTCACATGGCTGGCAATTCTTGGCCTAGCCGCTCTTTCAACGGCTCTGGCATTCATTCTGTTCTTCCAGATCATTGCGCGGTCCGGACCGAGCAATGTCATGCTGGTGACGCTTCTCGTTCCCGTCAGCGCAATCCTGCTCGGCTATTTCTTCCTTGGTGAAAGAATCGAAGCTCGCGAAATTGTGGGCGCGCTTATCATCGCAAGCGCGCTATTGGTGATGGACGGTCGGGTGTTTCGTCTGCTCAGCCGGTCTGGACCGGCGTGAGACGAACTACCCCTGCGTCAGCCGTACGCCGGCGCGCAGGAATTTCTGCGGGTCCACGGCGTCGCCATCGATGCGGGTTTCATAGTGCAGGTGAGGGCCGGTGGATCGTCCGGTCGAGCCGACTTCGCCGATCACCTGGCCGATCGCAATATGCTCGCCGACCTTCACATTGATGGCCGACAGATGCCCGTAGCGCGTTGAGAGGCCGTTGCCGTGGTCGATTTCCACCATGCGCCCGTAACCGCCGCTCCAGCCGGCATTCACAACCTTGCCGTTCGCGGTCGCGCGAACCGGGTCACCGGTAGCCGCACGAAAATCGAGGCCGCTGTGCATTGCGGGGCGTCCGAGGAACGGATCACTGCGCACGCCGAAGCCGGATGAGAATTCGACGTTGCCGACGACCGGCTTGCGGTACGGCACCAGCGAGAGGGTGCGCGTGAGCTTATCGACCTGCGCCCGACTCAGATTGATCCGGTACAGTTGGCGGTCGAATGCGCTGGCCTCAGCCGAGGGCTTGGCCACCGGGATGAACGGCCCGCCCATGCCGCCCCTGGGCGTGGCGGCTTCAAGCTGGGCCATGTCGAGGCCGAGATCGGTAATCAGGCCGCGCATCCGGCGCATTTTCGACTCGTATGTCCCCTCAACAGAGCTGAGAATTGCGACTTGACGGCCCTCCACCTTGTCGAGTGCGGTGTTCAGGTTCGTCAGCACACTGTCGACACCATTTGCTTTGGCAAATTCCGTGCGCGGCTGCGCGGTGGCTGGCGTTCGGGATTCAAGCCGGGCTTCGCGATCCGGTGGCGTCACGAAGATCACCGTGTCGTTGATGGGTGAGGGCTTCGGCATTCCGGCAGGTGCACCGGCTTCGGTCGATTGCTGTCCGCGCGCCGTCGGCTTGATCGATCCGGTCGGGGTCGCATCTGGCATCGCATTGAGGGCGGCGGCCCGCGATTCAAGCAGGGCCTGCCGCCGCATGATCTGATTGAGCTTCTGGTCGTATTGTTCCTGATCGAGCAACTGGCGGCTGGTGGTGCGATCGACGCGGGCGCGCAGCTCGGCAATGCGATCTTCGTACGCGTATTGCATCTCGGCCTGACGCGCGATCAGCCGGGTCAGCACGTCATCGCGGAATGCGAAGTAGGTGGCGGTCGCCGCCGACCAGGCGCCCATGACAACGATGGACCCGGCAACGATCCAGAACACGACAGGCCCGAACCGGACTGCCTTGCCGTGATGGACAATCGTGTATCCGTTGCGGTCCGGTCGATGATGCGCCGGGCGCCGCTGGGGCGCCCTCGCATGATGATCATGGGCGTGGTGGTGTTGGTGGCGATCAGGATGGTGGGCAGAACGGTTCGACATCAGCACTCCCGCGCCGGCCGGACTCATCCAGACGGCTCAATTACAGAGGCTGATTTGAACCTTTCATGGTTAATTTTCGGAAAATGATACCTGATTGCTTAAAGATCTCGAGCGGCTGCGAGGACCGCGTCGGCATGTCCTTCGACCCTGACATTGCGCCAGATTTTGGCGATCCTGCCATCGGCATCCACCAGAACCGTTGTCCGAATAATCCCCATGAAGGTTTTGCCGTACAAGGATTTTTCACCCCAGACGCCATAGGCTTTCAGCATCCCGAGGGTTTCGTCTGAAACGAGCGGGACGGTCAGGTCATGCTTGTCCCGGAAGGCCTCCTGCTTGGTTACGGGATCGGCTGACACGCCGAGGACGGCGGTGCCGGCAGCAGCGAATTGGTCCGAGAGGCGGCTGAAGGCGATGGCTTCCAGCGTGCAACCGGGCGTGTCGGCCCGGGGATAGAAGAAGATCACCAGCTTGCGCCCGGCGTAGCTTGCAAGGGAGACGACCTGTCCACCGTCGCGCGGCAGGGAGAATACCGGAGCCTGTTGTCCCTCGACGAGCATCATTGTTGTCCCGGCAGGCGCGCCAGTCTTGGCGGCGGATTTCGAGGTTTTTGCAGGGGGCTTTTTAGCGGCCTTGGCAGCAGCCTTTTTAGCTCCGGAAGCTTTCGCCGCAGGGCGTTTGGCCGCGGTCTTCTTCGCCGATTTGCCGGAGGCGGCTTTCGGGGCCGGTCGCTTGGCGGCCTTCGCTTTTCTGCTTTTGGTCTTTAGTGGCGATTTGGACGATTTCTTACGCGTTTTCTTGGACATACGCCTTCCTTTCGTCGCTTTCGGCGGGGTATTTAGGGAATCACGAGAACCGCAATGAGGCCATCAAAGCCGGTTTCTTCGGCTGGGCAAATTTGACGTCCCCGAGGTATGCTGGACCGCCAATTTATTGAACTTACGACTTTCTCAGGCCTCCGCTCGAACGGCAGATAAAACGATAAACTAAGACTGGACGTTTAGTCTGACACGACTCCGACGGAGCTAGTCTCCAGTTTCACGCTTTGACGCCCGGCGGCTCGACCAGGCTGACATCACGACCCGAGAGGCAATGCCGAGATCAGAGCCCCAGAAAGCCTTTGCGAAGGCGGCAGATGAGCACCGGCATTGGGAGGATTCCGGATGGAATCACCATGACGATGCTGCCTGTGATCGGGCCATCAAGCTTCTCAATCGTCCGACCATCGGCGTTCATCGATTTACGGACTGGTTCCGCAGGCTGCGCCGCAGGGGCGGTGGGGGAAGTCCATGGATCGGGCGCGCAGCGTTCGCACTGGTTTCGCTAAGCGTCGTTTTCGCGGCAGCTTTCGGCGCGCTATGGCTCCGGCTCGGGGCGGGGCCGGTCAACCTCGACATTGTGACGCCTTGGCTTGCATCGGCGATCGAAGAAAATCTTGGACACGATCATACGGTCGAGGTCGGCGGCACCCAGATCGAGCGAGCCGGCCGCATCCGTATTGCCGTGCGTCTGCGCGACATTGTGGTGCGTGATCATTCGCACAACATCGTTGCCAGCGCGCCGAAGGCCGAAGTGAGACTCTCTGGCATGGCGCTGCTGACCGGACGGCTTCGTGCCGAGACGCTCCGGCTTGTCGGCGCCGAACTTGCAGTGCGGATCACGCCGGATGGCCGCGTGATTGTATCGACCGGCCAGAGCAACAGCCCGCTCGCGACCGGCAAGGTTCCCGTCAAGTCTGCGCCGCAAGCCTCATCGGCTCCGCCATCATTACCGTTCCAGGCTTCACCGACACCGCCGCCAACGGTTCCGGCTTCATCCGCCGCAGCGTCGAACGGTACGGGTGGACTGATCGCTGCGCTCGACTGGCTCGACAGCCTCAGCGCCAACGGACTCGACGGAAAGAGCCTCAACGAAATCGGATTGCGTAACGGAGCGCTGGTGGTTGAGGATCAGCGCAGCGGCGGGACGATCAACTTCTCGAATATCAGCATGAGTCTGCGCCGGCCCGCAGGAGGCGGTGTTGCGCTCAGCGTCGGTGAAGAAGGCAAGAACGGCTGGGAACTGAAGGTCGCCGTCGGTGCGCCGTCCAATGGCGTGCGTTCGGTCGATATCAGCGCCAACAAGGTGCCGGCCAATAATCTGCTGCTTGCCGCGCGGCTGAAGGATTTCACCTATTCAGCGGATATGCCGCTGAGCGGCGAGTTCAAGGGCGAGATTGGCCGCGATGGTCTGCCCACCTATTTCCGCGGCGAAATTATTTCGGGCAAGGGCACCATCGTTGATCTGAACGTGCCCGATTATCCGATGGTGATCGACCACGCGGATGCGCGGGTCGAATGGGATGCCGGAAGGCGCGTGATGGTTGCGCCGTTCCATGTCAATGCAGGCGCTAACCGCATTACACTGCTGGCGCATCTCGAGCCGCCAAACGACAACATTCCAAACTGGCAACTCGGCCTGAGTGGCGGAACCATCCTTCTGGCCGGGGAGGCGGGAGAGCAGGCTTCGATTTTCAACCGGATTGCCGTCCGCATCCGCTTCGACACCGACAACAAGCGTCTTTTGTTGACCCAGTGCGACATCAGCAATGGTGAAATCGGTGTCGCGGGTTCTGGAAGTCTCGATTATTCCGGCGAGCCGCGATTGACGCTTGGAATGGCGGCAACACCAATGCCGGTTTCCGTTCTCAAGCGCATCTGGCCGGTCCTGATTGTGCCTGAGGTCCGGGAATGGATCACCGAACGCGTTGATCGCGGAAACCTCCAGCGGCTCGATGTCGCCGTGAACGCGCCTGTGCACACGCTGGTGCGCGGTGGTCCGCCGATCCCGGATGACGGCTTGTCTGTCAACTTCCTCGCTACGGGTCTCACCGTCAGGCCCGTTGACGATCTGCCTCTGGTTCGCGATGCCGACATGAAGGGGCGCGTCAGCGGACGCACCGTGAACATCAATGTCGGTCAGGGTGCAGTCGATACGGCTGCCGGCAGGCGATTGAACATTTCCGATCTGACATTTGAAGTGCCGGATCTCGCGCCGAAGCCCGCGCCGACCAAAGTGCGCTTCCGCGTTGACGGACCGGTTCCTGCAGCGGCCGAAATTCTGCAGTCGGACCGGCTGCGTGAAGCCGGTGACACGGTGATCGATCCCAATTTGAGCAAGGGTACCGTCTCCGCGATTGTTACCCTTGCGATGCCGCTGAAGAACGCGCTGACCAAGGCTGACACGACATATTCGATCAGCCTCGATCTTGGTGCGCTTGCTGTCGACAAGCTCGCGATGAACCAGAAGCTGGAGGCGAATAACCTCAAGGTCGTCGCCGACAATCAGGGCTATCGTGTGAAGGGCGATGTCAAGATCGGCGGGCAACCGGCGGCTCTGGACTACCGAAAGAACAGCGACGGCGATGCCGATGTGCGTGTGGCTGCGACACTCGATGATGCTGCGCGTGCGCGTCTCGGCGTCGATCTTGGATCGAGTCTCAGTGGGTCCATTCCTATCAAGCTGACCGGCAAGATCGCCGGTAACGAAACCGAAAACCGCGATAATCGCTTCGGCGTCGAAGCCGATCTGACCGCAGCCCGGATCGACAACCTGTTGCCGGGCTGGACCAAGGTCGCCGGCCGGACGACAAAGATGACGTTCAACGTCATTCAGAAGCCTCAGGGCACGCGCTTCGAGGATATTGTCATTGAAGGCAACGGCACCTCGATCAAGGGCTCGCTGGAAATCGACGACAAGAATGATCTGGTCAATGCGTCATTCCCGACTTTCGCGCCGTCGGAAGGCGACAAGGCAAACCTGAAGGCGGAGCGGCAGCCGGATGGAATGCTGAAAGTGACAATGCGCGGCGAAGTGTTCGATGGCCGCGGTTTCATCAAGAGCGCCATGTCCGGCCGCGACCAGAGCGCCAAGGAAAAATCCAAGAGCTTCGACATCGATATTGACGCCAAACTCGGTGCGCTCGCTGGATTCTATGGCGAGGCGGTTCGCAGCATTGACCTGAAGCTGACGCGCCGTAATGGCGCAATCCGGACATTCTCGCTCAACGGCAAGCTTGGCCGCGACACACCGGTGCTGGGCGATATGCGCGGGCGCGGGCAGGGCCGCGAGATCATGTATCTTGAGACGAACGACGCCGGCGCGTTTTTCCGTTTCACGGATACTTATGCGAAGATGAGCGGCGGCAAGATGTGGCTGGCGGTGGACCCGCCAACGTCCGATACGTCGCCGCAGGAAGGACTGCTGAACGTCCGTGACTTCACCATCAAGGGCGAATCTGCACTGGACCGCGCGGTAGCCAACGCGCCGAATGCAAGTTCGCAGGGCGTGGCGTTCTCGGGCATGCGCGCGGAATTCACGCGCCAGAGCGGCCAGTTGCGGATCAAGGATGGCGTTCTGCGCGGCCCGACGATTGGCGCGACCATCGAAGGATTCATCGATTATCCGGTTAACCAGGTGAAGATGAGCGGGACCTTCGTTCCTCTGTATGGCCTGAACAACATGTTCGGGCAGATTCCAATTGTCGGACTGTTCCTCGGTGGCGGCAGCAACGAAGGCCTGATTGGCATCACCTACGAAGTGGTGGGGACGCCCGGTGCTCCGGTGTTGCGGGTCAATCCGATCTCGGCGATGGCTCCCGGTGTGTTCCGCAAGATCTTCGACTTCAACACTGGTCGGCAGAGCACGCCTAGCGACTTCTCCTCGCCAACCCAGCAATGAGTGTGTTTCAGGTTCAGGACCCTCATTACGAGGCGCGCGTGCGAAACACGTTCGCGGGGCAGGCGGCGCTGGCAACGCTCGGAATAACATTGGTTGGAATCGGGCCGGGAACGGTCGAACTGCGGATGCCGTATGATGCGACACTCTCGCAGCAGAATGGCTTTCTGCATGGCGGCGTGATCTCCACCGGATTGGATACCGCCTGCGGGCTCGCGTCCTACACGCTGATGCCTGCGAATGCCGACATCCTCACTGTCGAGTTCAAGATCAATCTTCTGGCGCCCGCGAGAGGCCAGACGTTTCGCTTCGTCGGCAATGTCATCAAGCCAGGACGCACGCTTGTTGTCTCGGAAGGCCGTGCCTATGCGAACGACGATGGCCGTGAAAAATTGATCGCCAGCATATCGGCGACCATGATGACCATGGTCAGCCGAAGTTAGGAATGTGCGGTCATCAAACCGGCTTGAGCAGGACGTGCTTCTTTCGGCCCATCGACAGCTTCACCACACCGTCTGATGTCAGATCTTTCAGAGACAGGCTGATCTTTTCATCGGTGACCGGCACATCGTTGATGCGCAGTCCGCCGCCCTTGATCTGACGCCGCGCCTCGCCATTCGATGCGACAAGTCCTGCCTTGACGAAGAGTCCCAGAGCAGGGGCGCCGGCATCGAGTTCGGTGCGGGGAATTTCCAGCGTTGGCAGATCGCCTCCGATGGCACCTTCCTCGAACGTCTTGCGGGCGGTTTCGGATGCTGCGTCGGCGGCTTCACGTCCGCGAATGAGAGCGGTCGCCTCGGTCGCGAGAATCTTCTTCGCTTCGTTGATTTCCTGACCTTTGAGGGCGGCGAGTTTCGCAATCTCGTCCATCGGCAGCAGCGTGAACAGCTTGAGAAAGCGCTCGACGTCCGCGTCCTCGGTGTTGCGCCAGAACTGCCAGTAATCGTAGTTGCTGAGCAGATCGGCATTCAACCAGACAGCGCCTGCCGCGGTCTTGCCCATCTTCGCGCCGGACGAAGTGGTGAGCAACGGACAGGTCAGCGCGTAAAGTTGATGTGTGCCCATGCGGCGGCCGAGGTCGATGCCGTTGACGATATTGCCCCACTGGTCGGAGCCGCCCATCTGCAGGTTGCAGTCGTAGCGGCGCGACAGTTCGACGAAATCATAGGATTGCAGGATCATGTAGTTGAATTCGATGAACGAGAGCTCCTGCTCCCGCTCAAGCCGCATTCTCACCGAGTCCATGGTCAGCATGCGGTTTATCGAGAAGTGCCGGCCCACATCGCGCAGCATTTCGATGTAGTTCAGCGTGGTAAGCCATTCGGCGTTGTCGGCCATCACCGCATCGTTCTTGCCGCCGCCAAACTTGATCAGCTTGGTGAAGGTTCCCTTGATGCTTTCCTTATTCGCGTCGATCTGCTCGTAGGTGAGCAGCTTGCGCGTTTCGTCGCGGCCCGAGGGATCGCCGACCCGCGTGGTGCCGCCGCCCATCAGCACGATCGGCTTGTTGCCGGTCTGCTGGAGCCAGTGCAGCATCATGATCGAGAGCAGATGCCCGACATGCAGGGACGAGGCCGTGCAGTCGTATCCGATATAGGCTGTCACATCGCCCTTTTCGGCAAGGGCGTCGAGACCGGCGGCATCCGACATCTGGTGGATGAAGCCACGGCTCTGCAGGACATTGAGGAAATCGGACTTGTAGGCGCTCATATCGGGACTCTTCAGGCGATTTAGCTATTTATTCGGGCCTGTGGTGTATCAGGTCCGCTGTCGGATTCAAACGAGGAACGCCCTGTGCTGACTGCGATTGGCCTTATGAGCGGCACGTCCCTGGACGGGGTGGATGTGGCACTGATCGAGACAGATGGCGAGCGTATCGGGCGGTTCGGCCCGGCCTCGTACCGCGCCTATACCGACAGCGAGCGCGACCTGCTGCGCAAGGTGCTTGGGGATGCCGTGCTCCTGACCGACCGCAATGCCCGTCCCGGTGTGCTTGCCGATGCGGAGGAGTTGGTGACGCGCGCGCATGCCGAGGCGGTCGAGACCTTTTTGCAAGCGAACAACCTTTCACGCACAGACATCGACGTTGTCGGATTTCATGGACAGACGGTCCTGCATCGTCCCGAGCAGAAACTGACGGTGCAGATCGGTGACGGTCATGCACTCGCCAGATCACTCGGAATGTCTGTGGTGTTCGATTTGCGGGCAGCGGACGTCGCCGCCGGAGGGCAGGGCGCGCCTTTGGTGCCGGTGTATCATCGCGCGCTGATGAACATGCTGGGCAGCGACGGGCCAACCGTTGTCGTGAATATCGGCGGTGTTTCCAACATCTCGTATATCGACGGCGACACATTGATCGCCTGCGATACAGGTCCGGGCAATGCGCTGCTCGATGACTTCATGCTGCGCAGAACAGGCGAAGCAGTCGACCGCGACGGCCGCACCGCAGCTACAGGGCGCGCCGATCAGGACTGGATCGCGCGTGCGCTGGATCGGCCATTCTTTGCCGCGCCACCACCGAAGTCGCTTGATCGCAACGATTTCGCGGCACTGACCGTCGAAGGCATGAGCACGCAAGCCGGCGCGGCGACACTGACGGCATTTACGGCGGCTTCAATCGCTGCAATTGGTCCGATGCTGCCAAAACGCCCCGCTCGCTGGATCGTTGTCGGCGGAGGTGCAAGCAATCCGACGCTGATGGCGATGCTGGCGGAACGTTTGGCTCCTGCGGTGGTGGTGCGTGGGAGCGATCTCGGCTGGTCGGGCGACGCGGTTGAGGCGCAGGCATTTGCCTATATGGCCGTCCGCAGCCTCAAAGGGCTGCCGCTGACATTTCCCGGCACGACCGGCGTCCCTGTGGCCCTGACCGGGGGTGTCCTCGCGAAACCGTGATTTCATGCATCTGCATGGACGTTGACAAACTTCATGCGATCGCATTTACTTCAATGCAATTGCATTGAAGGGGATTTCCGATGCTGGTCGTCGAGCTGATTCAGGCTGTTCAGGTCATTCGTGAGGGCATTTTGCGCTACGCGCGCCAAACAACCTCCGACGTCGAGAGCGACAGGCCACCGCCGTGCTCTCATCGCTGGAGGGACATGCGATGAATGCCCCGCTTAAACTGATCAGCCACAAGCTCTGCCCTTACGTTCAGCGCGCGGTGATTGCCCTGAAGGAGAAGGGCGTTCCGTTCGAGCGGATCGACATCGATCTTGAGAACAAGCCTGACTGGTTCCTGAAAATCTCGCCGCTCGGCAAGGTGCCGGTGCTGCAGGTGGGTGACAAGGCTGTGTTTGAATCCGCCGTCATTCTCGAATATCTTGAGGAGACGTTGCCCCATCCGTTGCATCCGAAGGATGCGCTTACGCGTGCCGAGCATCGGGCATGGATGGAGTTCGGCTCCGCTGTGCTGGGCGATGTCTGGGTGCTTGAGACGACCGGCGACAAGGCCACCTTCGATGCCAAGGTGAAGCAGGCATCTGACAAGTTCACGCGGCTTGAGGAACGCCTTGTTGCGGGACCTTGGTTTGACGGCGACAGGTTCTCGCTGGTCGATGCCGTGTTTGCGCCGGTGTTCCGCTATTTCGATACCATCGACGAGATCGGTGATTTCGGCATTCTGGGAAACAAGCCGAAGATCGCGCGCTGGCGCAAAAGCCTGCGCGAACGGGCCTCGGTCCGGGACGCAGTGAGCGCCGAATACCCAGCGTTGCTCACGGCATTCATGAAGAAGCACAAGTCGTATCTTTCCCAACTGGATCAGCGTGCCGCTGCTTAAGGGCGCAAGTCCAGTTACAAGAATGGCGCGGAATGATCCCTCATCCGCGCCATTTCTGTTTTGAGTATGTAGTAATTATCAGCGGACGTTGGCGAGCCGCATGTCGAGATAAGACGTCACCGACTCCATCAGCGGCTCCATCTTGTCGACGAAGAAGTGGTTGGCGCCGGGAATGATCTGCTGGTCGATCACGATTCCCTTCTGCGTCTTCAGCTTCTCCACCAGCGTGGTGACATCCTTTGCCGGCGCCACGATGTCCTTGTCGCCATGAACGATCAGTCCAGACGACGGGCAGGGCGCGAGGAACGAGAAGTCGTAGCGATTCGGCTCCGGCGCAATCGAGATGAAGCCTTCGACCTCGGGGCGGCGCATCAGAAGCTGCATGCCGATCCATGCGCCGAAGGAAAAGCCTGCGACCCAGCAGGCACGCGCTTCGGGATTGATGGTCTGTGCCCAGTCGAGTGCAGAGGCTGCATCCGACAGCTCACCGGTGCCATGGTCGAAGGAGCCCTGGCTGCGGCCGACGCCGCGGAAGTTGAAGCGCAGCACGGAGAAACCGCGCGCGACGAACGCGTAATAGACCTGATACACGATCGGATGATTCATATTGCCCTGGAACTGCGGATGCGGGTGCAGCACCATCGCAATCGGCGCGTTCTTCTGCTTCGCCGGGTGGTAGCGGCCTTCAAGACGGCCGGCAGGGCCGGTGAAAATGACCTCAGGCATCAAAATTCCTTTGAAGCGTCGCTGTGCAGGCCAATGGCCGGTACAAACGAAATGTCTGTCGAATGGAGCCGCGTTCTAGCATGGGGCAAGGGGCAAAAAGCAAGCATATTGCGTCTGCAGGCAGGTGCCGGTACGCCGGATTGCTGATTATTTTCATGCAATTGCGGGATAAAATACCCGCTGGACCGAGTTGGATGACCAGACCCGATGCGTGAGCGCGTTTATCTCGACTGGAATGCGACGACGCCGCTGCGGCCAGAAGCCCGCAGCGCGATAGCGGCTGCTTTCGATATCAGCGGCAATCCGTCGTCCGTTCACAGTGAGGGCCGGGCGGCGCGAAAGCTCGTCGAGGATGCGCGTTCCGCAGTGGCTGCCGCTCTTGGGGCAGATCAGCGGAATGTGGTTTTCACCTCCGGCGGGACCGAGGCGAACGCGCTCGCGCTGACACCCGATTTGCGCAAGGGGCGCGCGGAACCCGTGCAACGGCTGATCGTCTCTGCCGTGGAACACCCCTCGGTGCTGGTGGGCGGCCGATTCGCGCCGGGAGCGATCGAGATCGCCCCGGTGCTTCCCTCGGGTATTATCGACTTAGATGCCCTTGCAGCGCTTCTGGTGAGGAAGCCCCCGGCACTGGTATCGGTGATGCTGGCCAATAACGAGACGGGCGCGATCCAGCCCATTCCGGAGGTAGCCGGACTTGTCCATGCCGCGGGCGGAATCCTGCATGTCGACGCTGTTCAGGCGTTTTCAAAAATACCTATAAATATCAAGTCGCTCGGAGCAGATATTCTTACTGTTTCTGCGCACAAGATTGGTGGCCCGAAGGGCGTTGGCGCGCTCGCTTTTGCGGACGGGTTGGAGGGGTTGTCTGCCTTGATCCGAGGCGGCGGTCAGGAACAGGGCAGGCGGGCCGGGACCGAAAATGTTCCCGGCATAGCGGGCTTCGGGGCGGCGGTGAGGGCTGCAACGGCGGCCAGTGAAGTCGATACCGCCCGCATGAGGGGGCTTCAGGCGCGGCTTGAAAAGGGCCTCAGAAGCCATCCAGGAGCCGTGATTTTCTCGGATTCCGTCCCGCGGCTGCCCAATACCACCCTGATGTCAGCACCGCTTTTGAAGGCGGAAACCGCCGTCATTGGCTTCGATCTGGAGGGGATCGCAGTCTCGTCAGGCTCGGCTTGCTCATCGGGCAAGGTCCAGCCATCCCACGTCCTGCAAGCCATGAATGTCGATCCAGCCCTGCTGCGGGGAGCTATTCGCCTCAGTCTGGGCTGGGACACCACCGAAGCGGACATAGATCGGTGTCTAGAGGCTTGGATAAAGCTCTCGAGTGTATTACCTAAAGCCACAGCAGTCGGGCTTGAACAGTTCTAACATTCTCGTTTTTCGAGTGTTTTCGCCTGCTACAACTTACGCGGTCCACCGCGGTCCTTGAAACCGCGAGCGGAGGATAAAGATGCCGGCCGTACAAGAGACGGTCGATCGGGTTCGCCAGATCGACGTCGATCAATATCGCTATGGATTCGAAACCATCATCGAATCCGAAAAGGCCCCGAAGGGTCTTTCCGAAGACACCGTCCGATTCATTTCCGCCAAGAAGAACGAGCCGGAGTGGATGCTCGAGTGGCGCCTTGAGGCGTTCCGCCGCTGGCAGACCATGGAAGAGCCGACCTGGGCGCGCGTCGATTATCCGAAGATCGATTATCAGGATCTCTATTACTATTCCGCGCCGAAGAAGAAGGCGCTGGCTTCGCTCGATGAAGTCGATCCCGAAATTCTGAAGACCTATGAGAAGCTCGGCATTCCGCTGCGTGAGCAGGAGATGCTTGCGGGCGTCGTGCGCCAAGATTCCGACGGAAACAATTTGGGCGAGCGCCGTGTCGCGGTCGACGCCGTGTTCGACTCGGTGTCGGTTGCGACCACGTTCCAGGCCGAGTTGAAGAAGGCCGGCGTGATCTTCATGCCGATCTCGGAAGCGATCCGCGAGCATCCGGACCTCGTGAAGAAATATCTCGGCACCGTGGTGCCGACCTCGGACAACTATTTCGCGACGCTCAACTCGGCGGTGTTCTCCGACGGCTCGTTCGTTTACGTGCCGGAAGGCGTGCGCTGCCCTATGGAACTGTCGACCTACTTCCGCATCAACGAGCGCAACACCGGCCAGTTCGAGCGCACGCTGATCATCGCGGACAAGGGCGCTTATGTTTCGTATCTCGAAGGCTGCACCGCTCCGCAGCGCGACGAGAACCAGTTGCACGCCGCCGTGGTCGAACTCGTCACGCTCGACGATGCCGAGATCAAGTATTCGACGGTGCAGAACTGGTATCCCGGCAACTCGGAAGGCAAGGGCGGCATCTACAATTTCGTCACCAAGCGTGGTGACTGCCGCGGCAAGAACTCCAAGATCTCGTGGACGCAGGTGGAAACCGGCTCCGCGATCACCTGGAAGTATCCGAGCTGCATCCTGCGCGGCGACAACTCGCAGGGCGAGTTCTATTCGATCGCGATCTCGAACGGCTTCCAGCAGGTCGACTCGGGCACCAAGATGATCCACCTCGGCAAGAACACGTCGAGCCGCATCATCTCGAAGGGCATCGCGGCGGGCAAGTCGCAGAACACCTATCGTGGTCTGGTCACCGCGCATCGCAAGGCGACGGGCGCACGCAACTTCACCGCCTGCGACTCGCTGCTGATCGGCGACAAGTGCGGCGCGCACACCGTGCCGTACATCGAAGCCAAGAACTCGTCGGCGCATTTCGAACACGAAGCGACGACATCGAAGATTTCGGAAGACATGCTGTTCTACTGCGTCCAGCGCGGTCTCTCTCAGGAAGAAGCCGTGGCGCTGGTCGTCAACGGTTTCGTCAAGGACGTGCTGCAGCAGTTGCCGATGGAATTTGCGGTCGAGGCGCAGAAGCTGATCTCGATCTCGCTGGAAGGAAGTGTTGGATGACCGCGCTACTCGAAGTCAAAGGCCTCAAGGTTCAGGTGGAAGATAACGAGATTCTTCATGGTCTCGACCTCACCGTGAACGCAGGCCAAGTTCACGCCATCATGGGTCCGAACGGTTCGGGCAAGTCGACGCTGTCGCATGTCATCGCCGGAAAGCCGGGCTATGAAGTGACCGGCGGCGAAATCCTGTTCAAGGGCGAAGACTTGCTGGAGATGGAGCCGGACGAGCGCGCCGCCAAGGGCGTGTTCCTCGCGTTCCAGTATCCGGTAGAGATCCCCGGCGTCACCACGATGAACTTCCTGCACACGGCGCTCAACGCCCAGCGCAAGGCGCGTGGCGAGACAGAACTGATGGCGCCGGAGTTCCTCAAGAAGGTGCGCGAGATCGCCAAGTCGCTCAACATCCCGATGGATATGCTCAAGCGCGGCGTCAACGTCGGCTTCTCGGGCGGTGAGAAGAAGCGCAACGAAGTGCTGCAGATGGGGCTGTTCCAGCCGAGCCTCTGCATTCTCGACGAAATGGACTCGGGCCTCGACATCGACGCGCTACGTATCGCAGCCGACGGCGTCAATGCGCTGCGTTCGCCGGATCGCGCCATGGTCGTCATCACCCACTATCAGCGGCTGCTGAACTACATCGTGCCGGACGTGGTTCACGTCATGTCGAAGGGCCGCGTGGTCAAGAGCGGCGGCAAGGAACTGGCGCTGGAACTGGAGAAGTCCGGTTACGCCCAGTACGAAGGCAAGGCAGCGTAAGCAGGTCTGATCATGAACGTTGCATTGGTTCAATCGACAACGGACGCGCTCGGCGAATTGTTCGCTGCGGCGCGCAGCCGTTTGCCGGGATCGGGTCCGGTTGCCGAAGCCCGTCAGAGCGCTTTTGACGATTTCGCCCGCCGCGGCCTGCCGCACCGGCGTATCGAGGAATGGAAATACACCGATCTTCGCGCCTTGCTGCGCGAGGTCGCGCCGCTGGCGCCTGCGCCGGATCAGGCTGACCTGACCCGCGCGGCGAAAGCGATCAAGTCGCTCGGCATCGAGAACACACAGAAGCTGGTGCTGGTGGATGGCGTGTTCGCTCCGCAACTCTCCGACGTGACCACGCTGGAAGCGGGCGTACATCTGCGGACCTTGCGCGAAGTGCTTGAGGACAACGGCAACAAGGTACGTGCTGATCTGCTGCAGACCAGCGTCGCATCCGATGCGATGATTTCGCTCAACGCGGCATTGGCGACTGACGGCGTTGTCGTCGAGGTGGCCGAAGGCGTGACGCTGACCAGGCCGATCCATGTCGTCCATGTCGCGACCGATTCCGGCTCATCGCTGGTGACGCGTTCGCTGCTGAAGCTTGCGAAGGGCGCGCGCGCGACTTTGGTCGAAACCTTTGTCGCTGCGGAAGGCGCGAAATCCTACCAGACTCATGACTCCGTCGTGATCTGGATCGGCGACGAGGCCGAGTTGCAGCACGTTCGTCTGATGGAAGATGCACTGGATGCGGCGCATGTTGCGACCGGCATCTTCACTATCGGCGCGAAGGCGAAGTTGAACACGTTCAACCTCACCCATGGCGGCAGCGTGAGCCGCTATCAGGGGTTCATCAGGTTTGCCGGTGAGGGCAGTGAGCTGACCACGAACGGTGTCAATCTGCTTGGCGCACGCCGTCATGGCGACACCACGCTGGTGGTTGATCATGCCGTGCCGCATTGTTCCAGCCGCGAAGTGTTCCGCGCGGTGCTCGATGATCGCGCGCATTCCGTGTTTCAGGGCCGCATCATCGTGCAGCCTGACGCGCAGAAGACCGACGGCAAGATGATGACCCGCGCGCTGCTTCTGTCGGACGAAGCGGAAGCGGACAGCAAGCCGGAGCTGGAAATCTTCGCGGACGACGTGACCTGCGGTCACGGTGCGACGGCAGGTGCCTTGGACGAAAGTCTGCTGTTCTATCTGCGCGCGCGCGGCCTTCCCGAGAAGGAAGCGCAGGCGCTTCTGATCGCCGCTTTCGTCGGTGAGGCTATCGAGTCGATCGTGGATGACAATCTGCGCGAGGTTGCGATGGCGGCTGCCGGACGTTGGCTGGCGACGCGAGGCTGATCATGCATCCGGCTGTTGCCAACGGCTCATACGATGTCGAACGCGTCCGCCAGGATTTCCCGGCGCTCGCGCTGAAGGTCTACGGCAAGCCGCTTGTCTATCTCGACAACGCGGCGTCAGCGCAGAAGCCGACCGCCGTACTCGACCGCATGACCGAGGCCTACAAGTCCGAATACGCCAATGTGCATCGCGGTCTTCACTATCTGGCCAATGCCGCGACGGACGCCTATGAGGGCGGCCGTACGCGCGTCGCGCAATTCCTCAATGCGAAGCGCAATGAAGAGATCATCTTCACCCGCAACGCGACAGAGGCGATCAATCTGGTTGCGTCGTCATGGGGGGCTCCCAACATCAAGGAGGGCGACGAGATCGTCCTCTCGATCATGGAGCATCACTCGAACATCGTGCCGTGGCATTTCCTGCGCGAGCGGCAGGGTGCCGTCCTCAAGTGGGCACCCGTCGATGACGAAGGCAACTTCCTGCTCGAGGAGTTCGAGAAGCTCCTGACGCCGAAGACCAGGATCGTCGCCATTACGCAGATGTCGAATGCCCTCGGCACCGTGGTGCCGGTCAAGGAAGTCGTGAAGATCGCCCATGCTCGCGGCATTCCGGTGCTGGTCGATGGCAGCCAGGCGGCCGTGCACCAGACCATCGACGTGCAGGACATCGATTGCGACTTCTACGTCTTCACCGGGCACAAGCTCTATGGGCCGACCGGGATCGGCGTTCTTTATGCCAAGTACGATCATCTGGTCGCGATGCGCCCCTACAACGGCGGCGGCGAGATGATCCGTGAGGTCGCGAAGGATTGGGTCACCTATGGCGACCCGCCGCACAAGTTCGAAGCCGGCACGCCCGCTATCGTCGAGTCCATCGGGCTCGGCGCAGCCATCGATTACGTCAATTCGATCGGCAAGGATCGCATCGCGGCTCACGAGCACGACCTCCTGACCTATGCCACCGACCGGCTGCGCGAAATCAATTCGCTGCGCATCATCGGCACGGCCAAGGGCAAGGGGCCTGTGATCTCCTTCGAAATGGCCGGTGCTCACCCGCACGATGTGGCGACGGTCATCGACCGCGGCGGCATCGCGGTCAGGGCAGGGACCCACTGCGTCATGCCGCTTCTGGAACGATTCAACGTCACGGCAACGTGCCGGGCCTCATTCGGCATGTATAATACGCGCGCTGAAGTCGATCAGTTGGCGCAGGCGCTCATCAAGGCGCGGGAGCTATTCGCATGAACGACACCGTCCAGACAGCCGAACCGGCGGGCCTGAAGTTCGATACCCAGTCGGCATTGCCGCCCGAGGAAACCGAGCGGCTGGGCACTGACATCGTGGCCGCGCTGAAGACTGTGTTCGACCCGGAAATCCCGGCGGACATCTATGAGCTTGGCCTGATCTACAAGGTCGACATCAGGGACGACCGCTCTGTGGACGTCCAGATGACGTTGACCACGCCGAACTGCCCGGCTGCAGGCGAACTGCCGACGATGGTGGAGAACGCCGTGGCGAGTGTCGCCGGCGTCGGGCCCGTCAGCGTCAATGTGGTCTGGGAGCCGACATGGACTCCGGACCGGATGTCCGACGAGGCGCGCCTCGTTCTCAACATGTGGTGAGTTGAGTCGACTCAGTTCTAATACCTATTCTGACATTTCAGGGCGGCCTTGAACCGCCACGAGGAATGAACAAATGACCGGTATGACGCCTAATGCTCCTGCGCCTTCCAAGCTTGCTGTGCGCCCCCGTCCGCAGGTCATGCGCCTGACGGACGCTGCTGCGTCGCGCGTCAAGGAACTCGCCTCGCGCGCTGATTCCGAAATTGTCGGGCTGCGTGTCGGCATCAAGAACGGCGGCTGCGCCGGCCAGTCCTATACCGTCGAATATGCTCACGACGTGAAGCCGACCGACGAAGTCGTTGAGGACAAGGGTGTGAAGATCCTTGTCGATCCGAAGGCCGTGCTGTTTCTGCTCGGAACCGAGATGGACTACAAGGCCGACAAGATGCAGGCCCAGTTCGTGTTTAACAACCCGAACCAGATCAGCGCCTGCGGTTGCGGCGAGTCGGTTCAGCTCACGCCTGCGAAGATCGACGGCTGAGAGCACGGTCCAGCTTTCTAGTTTCGCGTATTCTGGTCGCAAAACCGGTGCCCACTTTTGCGGAATACGCGCATGGACCGTGACCACCTGATCGACCTTTTCTCCGAATTCGGGCCGATTTCCCTGCGCAAGATGTTCAGCGGCTTCGGCATTACCGCCGATGGCGTCAACTTTGCCATGGCGCTGCGCGCGGGCATCATCTTTCGCGTCGATGAATTGACCATTCCTCGCTACGACGCCGAGGGCGCCAAGCCGTTTCAGTACGATACCCGGAACAAAACCGTCGTCGTCAATTCCTACCGCCATCTGCCGGAGCGGCTCTATGACGATCCGGAGGAGCTTGCGGAATGGGCGCGGGAAGCCGTAGGCGCGGCGAAACGTGCTGCTGCGAAGAAGTCCGGCGTGAAGAAGCGCGCGCCGAAGAAGGCCACAAAGTCTGCATCGCGTTCTGCGACGAATGCTAAGCCGCCGGCCAGCAAGAAGGCTCCAGCGAAAGCAGCGAAGGGCAGGAAAGTTGCTTCCAGGCGCAAGAGCGCGAAGAAGCGTCAGGCGACCTGAATGCGGTCGGTCGGTGAAAACTCGGGATCAGCTTCACAGATGACCCGGTTGCGGCCATTGCGCTTGGCGGCGTAGAGGCAGGCGTCAGCGCGCTCGATCAGCCGGTCGCGGTCGTCGCCAGGCTGCAGCATCGAAACACCGACCGAGATCGTCACGCGGCCGAGAATTTCACCGGTGGACTTCTTCTTGAGCTGTTTCGACATCACCGCGCGGCGGATATTGTCGGCCACCGTCAGCGCCTGACGCAGCGCCGTGTTCGGCAGCACGACGGCAAACTCTTCGCCGCCGTAACGTGCCGCAATATCCTGACCCTTGGTGGTCTGCTTCAGCGACATCGCCACAAGGCGCAACACCTGGTCACCGGTCAGGTGGCCGTAGTTGTCGTTGAAGGATTTGAAGTGGTCGATGTCGAGCATCAGCAGCGACAGCGGCTCGCCGCACTCTGCGGCGTGTGCAACGGCGTTCTCGAGGGCGCGGTCGAAGAACTTCCGGTTGCCCAACGAGGTGAGGGGATCGGTCAGGCTCTCGTTGCGGATGGCTTCGAGACTGTGCTGAAGGCTGCTGATCTGAACCTTGGAATTGGCAAGACGCGCTTCCAGAGCCTTGTTGGTTTCCTGCATCTCGCGCGTGGTGGTGACCAGCGCCTCGACCACCGCCTTCACCTGTTCGCGATCCCGGGCGCCGGACAGCTTTTGTGACGCGCCTTCGAGATTGCGGCCGAATGTCGAGGTCATTCCCAGCGCGTCCGTGATGAGGTTCATCACGTCGTCAATTTCGTTGATCACCCGCGTGCCGACAGTGTCGATGCGCTCGGTGGTGCGATGCTGGGAGAGATAGGTTTCGTAGATCTGTTCGAGATCGGCCTCGGTCAGCTTGCCGTTACGGCCGAGCGTCTCGTTGATGATCTTGTTGAGCGCCGCGTTATAGCCGGTCGCGTAGATGTACCAAATTTCGTAATTCCGGGGCACTGCATTCTGACGCAAGGATCGGATTTGACCCAATGCGACTTCGGCGAACGCCAAAGTACGTTCGTATTCTTCCAAAAGGCCAATCACGTTCGGTGCCCTTCAAAGACAGGCTTCTGCCTGCCCTTTCAACGAAATGGCTAAAACTATATGAGGCACGTTAAGGGATGAGAATGAATGACCCGTAAACGGTTTCCGTCCGTACGGGTCAATCGTCAGGTTAGCCGCGTGCGCGGATCGGACGCAGCAGAAACGCGGGAAGATGCGAATGATCGCCCGGCTCGGCGTGTTGGTCGCGCGCAGCGAGCGGCATCGGGCGTCCGATGGACGGCGGCTGCTGCGGCGCAACCCGCTCGGTTGCATTCGGCTTGCGATCTGCACCGTTCGGCTTGCGGGACTTGTTGCGGCCGCCGCGGCTGCGCTGGGATTCGCGGCGTGGTTTGCGTTCTTCGGACGATGCTTCAGGGGACGTTTCGCGGGCCGGAGCTTCGGAGTCGGCCGGCGATTCCAGAGGTGCAACCTCCGCGCGGGCGATCGATTGTCCGATCAGTTTTTCGATGGCGGCGAGCGACTTCTGGTCGGCGGGGCTGACGATCGAAACCGCGGTGCCGAGACGGCCGGCGCGGCCGGTGCGGCCGATGCGGTGAACGTAATCGTCCGGATGATGGGGAACGTCGAAATTGAAGACGTGGCTGACTTCGGGAATGTCGAGGCCGCGGGCTGCGACGTCGGAAGCGACGAGCAGGGGGAGCTCACCCTTGCGGAACTGATCGAGCGCCGCCATGCGGGCGGTCTGGTCCATGTCGCCGTGCAGGGCGCCGACGCTGAAACCGTGCTTCTGCAGCGACTTGTAGACGACAGCGACGTCACGCTTGCGGTTGCAGAAGATGATTGCGTTCTTGAGGTCCTTGGCATCACGCAGCAACTGCCGGAGCATTTCGCGCTTCTCGTGCGGCTCGCGGCCGACGCTGACGTGGGATTGGGTGACTGTGACGGCGGTGGACGCCGGCTTGGAGACTTCGACCTTGACCGGATTATGCAGGAAGGTGTCGGTGACGCGCCGGATTTCCGGCGGCATGGTCGCGGTGAAGAACAGGGTCTGGCGGGTAAACGGGACGAGCTTGCAGATGCGCTCGATGTCCGGGATGAAGCCCATGTCGAGCATGCGGTCCGCTTCGTCGATCACCAGCACCTCGATGCCGGTCAACAGCAGCTTGCCGCGCTCGGTATGGTCGAGCAGGCGGCCCGGAGTTGCGATCAACACGTCCACGCCGCGGGACAGCTTGAGGTCCTGATCGCCGAAGGAGACGCCGCCAATCAGCAGCGCCACGTTGAGCTTCTGTCCGGCGCCGTACTTGTCGAAGTTCTCTTTGACCTGGGCAGCGAGTTCGCGGGTCGGCTCGAGGATCAGCGTGCGCGGCATCAGCGCGCGGGCACGGCCCTTTTCGAGCAGCGTGATCATCGGAAGCGTGAAAGCAGCGGTCTTGCCGGTGCCGGTCTGGGCGATGCCGAGCACGTCGCGCCGGGCGAGAACGTGGGGGATCGCTTGTTCCTGAATGGGGGTGGGGGTCGTGTAACCGGTCGCCGCAACGGCGGCGAGGACCTTGTCGGACAGGCCGAGATTGGAAAAGGACATTGAGCCTCTGGTTTTGGGCATGATCTGATCCGAAAACCGGAAGACCACTTTTCGGATCATGCCTCTGGTCGAAATCGCCGTCCTGACTCTGGAAAAATGCTGTCGCGCTCACCCCGGAACGGCACGCTTTGAGGGCACGGGGAGGAGATATCTCGCCGACAGACGGCTGGTCAGGAGCTTACAATTACGATTCTGACCGCGTTGCAGCGGAACATAGGCCGGAAACGGCGAAAGTCAATGAATTTGCGGCTGAAAACCGCGAAAAACCTTAATACGACAATGGTTTGAAGGGCTTTTGACGGCTGGGGTAGGCCTGTGAACCGCCTTCCCCGTCCGGGCGACTATGACATACTGGACTGCCGGAACCGGACCCTCCCGCCGGGCGGTCTTGAGGGGACAGGACATGAACAATTCCAGGTTCAGGACGCTGCTGATCGGCCTTGCCGCGATGATGACGGCATTTGCCGCGCCGGCTCTCGCGGAGAAGCGGGTGGCGCTTGTGATCGGCAACAACGATTACCGCAACGTGCCGCCGCTGCAGAAGGCCGTGAACGATGCGCGCACCATGAGCGATGCGCTGAAGCAGCTCGGGTTCACCGTGATGTTCGCCGAGAACCAGACCCGCAAGGCATTCAGCGAAACCATGCTGGCCTTCGACAAGGCTGTCGATCCCGGTGACACCGCGTTCTTCTTCTTCGCGGGCCACGGATTCGAGATCAACGGCCAGAACTATCTGCTGCCGACGGACATCGATGCTGTGAAGCAGGGGCAGGAAGAACTGATCCGCGACGGCGCGTTCGCGGCCGAGCGCGTGATTTCGCGCCTGCAGGCCCGCGGCGCGCGGACCTCGATCTTCGTTTTCGACGCCTGCCGCAACAATCCGTTCGAGGCGACCGGCACGCGCGCACTGGGCGGCAGCGGAGGACTAGCGCCAATCTCGCCTCCGGAAGGCGTGTTCGTGATTTTCTCTGCTGGCGCCAAACAGACCGCGCTTGACCGTCTCAACGATAACGATCCCAACCCAAATTCCGTGTTTACCCGCAGTTTTGTACGCGAGCTTGCGCAGCCCGGACTCAACCTTGTGCAGATCGCGAAGCGGACGCAATCCGATGTGCGCCAGATGACGGCCGCAGCGAGCCGGATGCAGACGCCGGCCTATTACGACCAGATCGTCGGGGATTTCATTCTAAGGCCCGCCAAGGATGGAGAGCGCGCCATCGCAGTCGAACCGCAGGCGCAGGTCGCGGCATTGCCCGTGCAGCCCACGCCACCGATTGTCATCGACAACGGCAATGCGCCGATTGCGAGCTTCATGCGTCATAACGGTGGCTGGTCGATTGCGTTCTCTATCGCCGACCCGACGCTCGCAATCTCCTGGCGGCTCGGAGAAAGCGGTGAGTTCAAGGAAACCGGATTCACCGATGCGCTCGATCCGCGCACACGGCGGCGCATGCCGAACCCGTCTATTGAACTGCCGAACGATGCGCCGGCTGCGACCATTCAGGTGCGTTACGTCGACCCGACCGGCCAGATGCAGGGACCGTTCCCGATCAAGTTCGATCCCGAGGCGGCATTGATCGCCAGCCATCGCAAGCTGCTGGATATGACATCGAACAGCTGGCTCTCGTTCGGCGGATACAGCGGCCCGCTGGTCTATTACTCGCAGATATTGTCGTTCCGTTGCGCGGTCCGTGAAATGCGCATCGGCATCGACACCACGGTGCCCAATCAGGTGGTCAAGATTCCGCCGTGCAATCCGAAAGACCCGTCGGCCATTCCGGAGAACGCTGCGTCGTACATGAAAATTCCGGCATCGACCCGATCCGTGTCGGTCGAACTGACCTATCAGGACGGCAGCCTGTCCGAGATCAAGAATTTCCGGCGGTAGCGATCGGTTGTCAGCTTTGCACGGAATAGCCGCCATCGACCGGGATCGCCGTGCCGGTGACGAAATCCGATGCCGATGACGCGAGAAAAACTGCGGTCCCTGCGAGGTCGTCGATATTACCCCAGCGTTTCGCGGGCGTGCGGGTCAACACATTCTCGTTGAGGCCCGGCACCTGTTCCCGTGCGGTTCTGGTGAGCGCCGTGTCGATCCAGCCAGGGAGGATCGCGTTGGACTGGATGTTATCGGCCGCCCACGAAAGCGCGATCGACTTGGTGAACTGCACGATGCCGCCTTTGCTCGCGGCATAGGCCGGCGCGAAGCTTGCACCGAAAATCGACATCATCGATCCGATGTTGATGATCTTGCCGCCGCCATTGTCTTTCATCGCGGGATACACTGCCTTCGAGCAGATGAAGGCGCTGGTGAGATTGGTGTCGATCACCGTGTTCCAGTCGTCCAGATTGAGAATGTGCGCCGGCTGACGCACGCTCATGCCCGCATTGTTGATCAGGATGTCGACCCGGCCAAACTGCCTGAGCGTGGTTTCAACCAGGGCTGCAACAGAGGCCTTGTCGGTCACATCCACGGACACAGCCAATGCACGTGCGCCAAGCGCCTCGATGTCACGCACGGCGTCTTCGGATTTGTCCTTGTTGCGTCCGGCAATGACGATACCAGCGCCTGCGCGGGCAAGCCCGCGTGCCATGCCGAGGCCGATGCCGCCGTTGCCGCCGGTGACGATGGCGATTTTACCGGTGAGGTCAAAAGGCGAGGGCATCATGTTCTGTTCTCCAGCGCGGTCTTGGTGCCGCTTTGCGAGGAGAACATACAGTCTGGCCAAAGGCTAGGTCGTTCGATGCTTCGCCGCCGCGCGCCTGAGCATGGCTTGGTTGCGGGGGCTCGATCTGAACCAATGCCTGTAATCGTTGCCCGACGCTTACACGTCCAGCAATTCCTCGCTGGCGAATTCCGCCTTGTCGGAAATGAAGGCGAAGCGTGCTTCGGCCTTGGTGCCCATCAGGCGCTCGACCGAATCCGCGGTGCCTTCGCGGTCGTCCGGCAGCAGCACCACGCGCAGCATGGTCCGCTTTGTAGGGTCCATGGTTGTTTCCTTCAACTGCGCCGGCATCATCTCGCCAAGACCTTTGAAGCGTCCAATATCGACCTTGGCGTTGGCGTGGAATTCCTTTTTGAGCAACTCGTCACGATGTTTCTCGTCACGCGCGTAGAAGGTCTTTGCGCCATGCGTCAGGCGATAAAGCGGGGGCACCGCGAGATAGAGATGCCCTTCGTCGATCAGGCGCGGCATCTGCCGGTAGAAGAAGGTGATCAGCAGCGAGGCGATATGCGCGCCGTCGACGTCCGCGTCGGTCATGATGATGATGCGGGAGTAGCGCAGATCCTCTTCGCGATACTGTGTGCCGACACCGGCGCCAATGGCCTGAATGAGATCGGCGAGCTGCGCATTCGCGGTGAGCTTGTCCTTGGTCGCTGAGGCGACGTTGAGGATCTTGCCGCGCAGCGGCAGCACGGCCTGCGTTTTGCGGTCGCGCGCCTGCTTCGCGCTGCCGCCTGCGGAGTCGCCCTCGACGATGAAGAGTTCGGAGCCTTCGGTCGCACTGTTGGTGCAATCAGCAAGCTTGCCCGGCAGGCGCAGCTTCTTCACCGCGGTCTTGCGGGAGGTTTCCTTCTCGGCGCGGCGCCGCAGCCGCTCGTCCGCGCGCTCGACCACGAATTCGAGCAGCTTGTTGGCCTGCACCGGATTGCCGGTCAGCCAGTGATCGAACGGGTCCTTGATGGCCTGTTCGACAATCTTCTGTGCTTCGGCGGTGGCGAGACGGTCCTTGGTCTGGCCCTGAAATTCCGGTTCCCGCACGAACACCGAGAGCATCGCGGCCGCGCCTACCATCACGTCTTCGGAAGTGATCGAGGAAGCTTTTTTGCCTTGCCCGATGCGCTCTGCGTAGTCCTTCAAACCGCGCAGCAGCGCGCTGCGGAAACCGGCTTCATGCGTGCCGCCATCGGGCGTCGGAACGGTGTTGGTGTAGGACGACAGGAAGCCATCGGCATCAGCGGTCCATGCCACCGCCCATTCGCAGGCGCCGTGCGCGCCGTTGCGACCGGACTTGCCGGAGAAAATGTCCGGATGCACCAGCGTGTCGGCGTGGATTGCAGCAGCAAGATAGTCCTTCAGGCCGCCGGGGAAATGGAACGTTGCCTCGGGCGGAACTTCTTCCACGCCTTTGAGCAGTTCGGGATCGCAGCGCCAGCGGATTTCGACGCCGCCGAACAGATACGCCTTCGAGCGCGCCATCTTGAACAGGCGTTGCGGCTTGAAGTGGGCCTTTGCGCCAAAGATTTCGGTATCGGGCTTGAAGCGGATGCTGGTGCCACGGCGGTTGTTGATCTTGCCGAGTTCTTCTAGCTTACCCTTCGGGATGCCCCGCTCGAAGGTCATCTTATAGAGCTGCTGATTGCGCGCGACCTCGACAACGAGCTGCGAGGAGAGGGCATTCACCACCGACACGCCGACGCCGTGCAGGCCGCCCGAGGTCTCATAGACCTTGGAGTCGAATTTGCCGCCCGCGTGCAGGGTGCACATGATGATTTCGAGCGCGGACTTCTTCGGGAATTTTGGATGCGGGTCGACCGGAATGCCGCGGCCGTTGTCGACGACCGTCAGATAGCCGTCGGCGCCGAGATGCACTTCGATGAAGGTCGCATGGCCTGCCAGCGCCTCGTCCATCGAATTGTCGATTACTTCCGCGAAGAGGTGATGCAGAGCCTTCTCGTCCGTGCCACCGATATACATGCCGGGACGGCGGCGGACAGGCTCCAGGCCTTCCAGAACCTCGATGTCGCGTGCGGTGTACCCGGCCTCGGCGCCCGACGGTTTAGGGGCTGCCTTCGCGGCTGCAGCCGGCTTCCTGTCCGACGAGGCGAACAGGTCGGTGCCAGTTTTTTCTTTTTTAGTCAGTGATTTAGCCATGCTTCTTAAATCTTGATAGATCGTGATCGGAGGACGAATCGCTGGCTGTTACTATGCCATGGTTAGAGCAGCAAATGTGACGCAGGCAGTTCCCGGACAGGTTCCTACTAGCGTGGTATCTGGAATGAGGGGAACCGGCAGATTCGATAAGCCGGATTGGGATATCGTATGACTTTCGAGGAAATGACGCGCGGAGTGGCGGAGTTTGTCCGCGACCATCAGATGTGGGCGATGCCGGTCGTCTTTGCACTCGCGTTCGCGGAGTCGCTGGCGTTTCTTTCTCTGGTCATTCCCGCCTGGGGCGCGCTCGTGTCGATCGGCGCGCTGATCGGCGTCAGCGGCATCAGTTTCTGGCCGGTGTGGATCGCGGGGGGACTCGGTGCCGCCTGTGGTGACTGGCTGTCCTACTGGATCGGCGTCAAATTCCATGACCGCATCGCCCACATGTGGCCGATGTCGAGTTTTCCCGACATGCTGCCGCGCGCCGAACGCTTCATGAAGAAGTGGGGGGTGCTCGGCATTTTCATTGGACGCTTCTCCGGCCCGCTGCGCGCAACCGTGCCGCTGGTCGCGGGCGTTGTCGAAATGGAATACTGGCATTTCCAGTTTGCGAACTTCGTCTCCGCGTTTTTGTGGGCAGGTCTGTTGATGGCACCGGGCATGTTCGGCGTGAAACTGTTCATGTGACAGGGCGCGTTCTTTCAAACTATTCGTGATCGGGAATAGCTGTCGTGAAGTGGTGTTATCGTGACGTGTAGACATGCAGGCATTCGCTGCGAATGACTTGCAGGAAGGATAAAGCTGCAGCGGCTCAAGTCTGCGGCTTCAACGGATTTTCATTCACCGGGAGAAACACTATGGAATTGACACGACGTCATGCGCTGGCCGGTGCGGCCGCTCTTGCTGCTGTTCCCTTGATGCCGGCGAATTTCGCAAAAGCAGCGGCGCCTGTCGCCGGCAAGCAGAACGCCAGCTTCTATCGCTACAAGGTTGGCGACGCTGAAGTCACGGTCATCTCCGACGGCGCCAGTACATTTCCGCTTCCCGAAACCTTCGTTCTGAACGCGAAGAAGGACGACGTGAATGCGGCGCTCGAAAAGGCATTCCGCCCGCGCGACAAGATGACGATCCAGTTCGGCCCGCTGGTGATCAATACGGGCGGCAAGCTCGTAGTGATCGATACCGGCAATGGGCCCGGTGCATTTGCCGCGAGCAAGGGCGCGGTCGGCCAGTTCGCATCGAACATGGCCGCGGCCGGGATCGATCCGAAGTCGATCGATATGGTGGTGATCTCGCACTTCCACGGCGATCACGTGAATGGTCTGCTGACAGCGGATAACGAGCTTGCATTCCCGAATGCAGAGGTTCTGGTGCCGGCAACCGAATGGAAGTTCTGGATGGATGACGGCGAGATGAGCCGGGCGTCGGGCGACCGCATGACCGGCCTGTTCAAGAACAATCGCCGGGTCTTCGAAGCCGGATTGAAGAAGAAGGTGACGCCTTACGAGTGGGGCAAGGACATCGCGCCCGGCCTGCTGAGCGTTGAATCCATCGGCCACACGCCGGGACACACGTCGTATGTCCTGTCCTCGGGAGCGGACAAGGTGTTCATCCAGTCGGACGTCACCAACGATCCGGACCTGTTTGCGCGCAATCCCGGCTGGCATCTGATGTTCGATCAGGACCCCGCGCAGGCCGAGACGACCCGCCGCAAGGTCTATGACATGATTGCCGCCGACAAGATGCGCGTGCAGGGCTTCCACTATCCGTTCCCGGGTCTTGCCAACCTTGAGAAGGACGGCAGCGGCTATCGCTGGGTGCCGGCTCCCTGGAATCCGGTCATCTGATCCGGCGGATCGCCGCTTGACGGAAAACGGGCGCGGATTTATATCCGCGCCCATGATTTTGAACGCCACCATCATCGCTGCCCGCCGCCGCCGCATTTTCGCGGTATGGGCGGTCGATTGCGTTTGAAAATCACCCCCGTGCCGCCGGAGACAACCCGCGGCACCTCTCGCTTCCAGACATACGCGGTTTGATCTCAGGCGGCTCCTCGCAGAAGCAGGAGAAAGCCAATGTATGTTCCACCCGCCTTTCGAGTAGACCGCGCTACCTGCCTCGCGTTCGCTGCCGCGCGCGGGTTCGGGCTGGCGTGCGCCTACGACGGGGACAAACCCATCGCGTCACCGGTCCCGTTTCATATCGAGTATGGGAGCGACGGCACGCCATTGCTGTGCTTTCACCTGGCGCGCCATAATCCGCTGATCGCCCATGCCGACGGCGTGACGCCATGGCTGTTCGCGGTGAATGAGGCGGACGCCTATGTGTCGCCCGACTGGTACGTGTCGCCGGATCAGGTGCCGACATGGCTTTACCGGTCAGTTCACATGACGGGTGCTGTGAAGATTATGACAGGACAGCAACTGCCCGATCATCTCAATCAGGCCAGCACCCGGTTCGAGAACGACCTTGCGCCGAAAAAGCCCTGGACGGTGGACAAGATGTCACCCGGCCGGCTCGAGGCGATGATGAAGGCCATCGTGGGACTGGTCATGACCGTCGAGGAGGTCGAGGGCAGCTTCAAGCTGAACCAGCACAAATCGGACGCGGACCATGTTGCGGTGACCCGCGCTTTGGCCTTACAGACATCGGCAGGCGCAGGCATCCTGTCGGATGCGATGCGCGCCATGCGTCCGCAGGCCTTTGCCGCCGCTGAAGAGAACGAAATATTGAGCACTGTGCACGAAGGGATCGCGCCATGAGCACGAAGAAGAAAATCGGCATTCTCGGGGCCTCCGGTTACACCGGCGCGGAGCTTGTCCGGCTGCTATTGCGTCATCCCCGCGTGGAGATTGCCTTGCTGACGGCCGACCGGCGGGCAGGGCAGATGATGGGCGATGTGTTTCCGCAGTTCGCGCCGTATGACCTGCCGCGGCTGGTGACCATCGATGAAGTGGATTGGGCGAATGCCGGACTCGATCTCGTGTTCTGCGCATTGCCGCATGCCACCACGCAAAAAGTGCTGAAGGATGTTCTCGCCAAGGCGCCGGACATCAAGATCGTCGATCTGTCGGCAGACTTCCGGCTGGAAGATCCTGCGGCCTATGCCAAGTGGTATGGTCACGAGCATCATGCGCTCGAACTGCAGAAGGAAGCCGTCTACGGATTGGTGGAAGTCTACCGGCGCGACATCAAGAAGGCGCGGCTTGTCGCCAACCCGGGCTGCTACACCACCTGCGCGCAGCTCCCGCTGATCCCTCTGCTGAAGGCCAAGGCGATCGAATCCGATGAAATTGTCATCGATGCCAAATCCGGTATGACCGGCGCAGGCCGTTCGGCGAAGGAAGAGATGCTGTTCTCGGAAGTCTCCGAAGGCTTCAACGCTTACGGCGTCGGCCAGCATCGGCATATGGCAGAACTCGATCAGGAATTCTCGAAAGCCGCCGGCAAGGATGTGGTCGTATCGTTCACGCCGCATCTGACGCCGATGAACCGGGGCATCTTCTCGACCATCTATGTGCGGGGCCGGCGGGGCAAGATCGCGCAGGATCTTCATGAGATTCTGGTCAAGCAGTACGAGAAGGAGCCGTTCGTTCATGTCCTGCCGTTCGGCAAGACGCCGCACTCGCGGCATGTGCGCGGCTCGAACATGACATTCATCGGCGTGGCGGCGGATCGCATTCCGGGCCGGGCCATCATCGTTTCGACGCTGGACAATCTCACCAAGGGTGCATCGGGACAGGCGGTTCAGAACATGAATCTCGTGCTGGGCTTCACTGAGACGCTCGGCATCGACCAGCCGCCGATGTTTCCGTGAGCTGTTACGGATGCACAAAAGAAAAGGGACGGCGATGAGCCGTCCCTTTTGTTTTGGTTTCGTCAGGTCCGATCAGACGATCTTGAAAATCGCCAGCGCGAGGACGGCCTGTGCGATAAAGCCGACGGTGAATGCGAGGGTCCGCAACACCGGCACGCCGAGTGCATAGACGATCAAATGTGCCAGCCGCGACCAGAAGTAGACGGCGCAGGCAAGCACGGTCCATTTGGTCGAGTAGTCGATGGCGTTGAGGATCAGCACCAGCGGCGCGAAGATCACCAGGTTCTCGACGGCGTTGTCGTGAGCGAACATCAGCCGGTTGGCCCATTCGGCCTGCGGCTTGTCATTCCGCGAGGGGTTTGCCATGGCGCCGCCGAGGCCGCGCACCTGACAGCGGTTGAGAACGTAGGGCACCCACAGCAGGCCAGTGAGAATAACGGTCAGCGTCAGCCAGAACAGTTCACGTGTCATCGACGTTTTTCCTTCAATCTTGGGGCCTGCCCGGAGGCGGGTGGAAATGCCTTCATCGCCCCGTCACACGGCGGGGCGAGTCGACGAAGCAAATAACGTGAGAAGTCATAGACGATTGGCGGTGCGAGGCCAATGTGGCGGCGTGGGTTATTGTCAGGCGCGGACCCGGACATAGCTTCCCGGTGCGTCTTCAATCACGTCCAGCGGACCGGCGGTGGGATTGCGCGCCGGAACCTGTTCGGCATCGATCGTTTCGAGCCATGCGCGCCAGTCCGGCCACCAGGAGCCCTTGTGTTCCTGCGCGTCCTTGACCCAGTCGGCAAGGGTGATGTCGCCAATGCGGTCGTTGGTCCAGTATTGGTACTTTCCAAGTTCCGGCGGATTGACCACGCCTGCAATATGCCCCGATCCGGCCAGCACGTACTTCACCGGCCCGCCGAAGAACTGCGATCCGTAAAGCACGGACTCCGCAGGCGCGATGTGATCTTCCTTGGTGGCGAGATTGTAGACCGGCACCTTGACCTTGGAGAGATCGAGCTGGGTATTGTCGATGGCCATGGTCCCGGCGGACAGCCGGTTCTCAAGATAGCAGTTGCGCAAATAGAACGAATGGTTCGCCGCGGGCATGCGGGTCGCGTCCGAATTCCAGTGCAGCAGGTCGAAGGCCGCGGGCTCCTTGCCCTTGAGATAGTTGCTGACGACGTAAGACCAGATCAGGTCGTTCGAGCGCAGCATGTTGAAGGCCATCGCCATTTTGCTGCCTTCGAGCACACCGGCCCGGTTCATGTCGCGTTCGAGATTTGAAATCTGGCTCTCGTCCACGAAGACGAGCAGATCGCCCGCATGGGTGAAGTCGACCTGAGCGGCGAGGAACGTCGCCGACGTCACGCGCACCTGACGCTTTTCCGCAAGCCATGCCAGCGTCGTCGCCAGCAGCGTGCCGCCGACGCAGTAGCCCATGGTGTGGACCCGCATTTCGCCGGTGGCTTTCTCGATGACGTCCATCGCCGTCAGCGGGCCTTCGCGCATGTAGTCTTCGAAAGTCTTGCCGCCGAGCTTCTTGTCGGGATTGACCCATGAGATCAGGAACACCGTGATGCCCTGATTGACGCACCACTGGACGAACGACTTCTGCTTGTTGAGATCGAGGATGTAAAACTTGTTGATCCACGGCGGCACGATCAGCAGCGGAGTGCGCAGGACGCTTTCGGTCGTCGGCGAATACTGAATGAGCTGCATGATCTCATTCTGGTAGATCACCTTGCCCGGTGTCAGCGCAACATCGCGGCCGATCTCGAGATCGCCGGCGGACTGGCGAATTTTCAGCGTGCCGTGCCCGGCTTCGATATCCTCGGCGAGCATGGTCATGCCGCGGACGAGGTTGTCGGCGTTGCTAGTCAGTGTCTGCCGCAGCACTTCCGGATTTGTCAGCACGAAATTCGAGGGCGAGATGGCGTTGGTCACCTGCTGAACGTAGAACTCCGCCTTCTTGCGTGTATGCGAGTCGAGGCCGTCGGCGTTCTTGACGAGATCGTTGGCGCACTGCGTGGTGAGCAGATAGGCCTGCATCACGAAGTCGAAGAACTGGTTGGTCTTCCACTCCGGGTCCTGGAAGCGCTTGTCGCGCGGCGAGGGATCGGCGGCGCGTGTTGTTGCCTCTCCTGACAGACGGCGTGCGGCGCTGGTCATCAGATCGAGGTAGGCCTTGCCCAGCTTCGCCTGAACGCTGGCGGCCCGGTCCTTGTCGGAGAGCCAGTATTCCGCGACCGAGGTGAATGTCTTCACCAGTTCATTCAATTCGCCGGGCGGACGATCTTTCGGCTCGCCGTTCTCGCGCGGCTTCAGATAGGCGGAGAGGGCGCGCCCACTCGATTCAAGGGCTCGTGCAAGATTCGCCGAGAATGCTTCTGGATCGAAACTTTTCGTGGAGCCGTTGGCGGAATTGGTGCTGAGCTGGGTGTCACTCATCGCTTACTTCTGAACTCTCGTTTCGGTCTGCTGCGAACCAGACAAGTTCGCATGATCATCATGGCATAGTTCGGATCGGCGTTGTGATTTCGATGTGCTGCGTTGCGGCATGATTAATACTTCGGTCACATTAGGGCCTCATGAACACGATCTGCTCCCGCGCGAACATGACGCGGGGGTAACGCTCGCCGCCTGCGCTGGTTCGCCTCAGTCTGTGCGATCACCGAGCAGGAATCGTGCCGATTGAAACAGAGGACAGGATCATTTCCGTGCGATGCCACATGCCATGGGTCTGGCGATCACCGGCTTTGGCCGGCGTATTGCTGCTTGGCCTCGTGCTGGGTGGTTGTGCGAGCCAGATTGCCGATGCGCCGCTGATGGGGCTTCCCGCCAATACGCCGCCGCGTCCGGCGACCCCCGGAGAATATCTTCCTGTCCATGACGTCCCGGCCCCCCGGCAGGAGACGGTGCTCGATAAGGACCAGCAGGAGAAGCTGGAAAAGGAATTGCTCGCGGCCCGCGACCGCCAGGCGTCCGGCACAAAGGCTGCCCAGCGCCGCAGCAATTAAGCTTCGCTGCAACTGCAGGCGGTGCTAAAAAGACCACGATTCAATCGCAAAAATACAAATTCTGCGCGGAGCATCACCGCATTGCGTTCGAATCCGCGTAATATGCTGAAATTCCGCGTCTTCTAACCCTCGGGTCGATTTCCACTTCGGCCCAAAACACGTTACTGATCTGTCGTTATCGCCGGTTTTGCCGGCTCCCGGAGCCCCGACCCATGGAAGAGTTTTACCGTATCCGCCGTCTGCCGCCTTATGTGTTCGAACAGGTCAATCGGGCCAAGGCGGCCGCGCGGAACGCCGGGGCCGACATCATTGATATGGGCATGGGTAATCCGGACCTGCCGACCCCGCCGCATGTGATCGAGAAGCTCAAGGAGACCCTCGGCAAGCCGCGCACCGACCGCTATTCGGCGTCGAAGGGCATCACCGGCCTGCGCCGCGCCCAGGCGGCCTATTACGAGCGCCGCTTTGGCGTGAAACTGAATCCGGAAACCCAGGTCGTCGCGACCCTCGGCTCGAAGGAAGGCTTTGCCAACGTCGCGCAGGCGATCACGTCGCCGGGCGATGTCGTGCTGGTGCCCAATCCGAGCTATCCGATCCATGCCTTCGGCTTTCTGATGGCGGGCGGTGTTGTCCGCTCCGTGCCTGCCGAGCCGACCCCCGAACTGTTCAGCGCGCTCGAGAAGGCGATCATTCATTCAATCCCCAAGCCGATTGCGATGATCGCGTGCTATCCGTCGAATCCGACGGCCTATGTGGCGTCACTGGATTTCTACAAAGATCTGGTGGCCTTCGCGAAGAAGCACGAGATCTTCATTCTCTCCGATCTGGCCTACGCGGAACTGTATTTCAACGACGAGCCGCCGCCGTCGGTGTTGCAGGTGCCGGGCGCGATCGACGTGACGGTGGAATTCACCTCGATGTCGAAGACGTTTTCGATGGCCGGGTGGCGCATGGGCTTTGCCGTCGGCAACGAGCGGATCATCGCGGCGCTGACCCGCGTGAAATCCTATCTCGATTACGGTGCATTCACGCCGGTTCAGGTCGCGGCTACTGCGGCGCTCAACGGACCGCAGGACTGCATCAAGGAAGTCCGCGACATTTACCGCAAGCGCCGCGATGTGCTGGTGGAGACCTTCGGCCGTGCGGGCTGGGATATTCCGCCGCCCGCAGCGTCGATGTTTGCCTGGGCCCCGCTGCCGGAAAAGTTCCGCGATGTGGGCAGCATGGCCTTCGCGACCCTGATGGTCGAGAAGTCCGGTGTGGTGGTATCGCCCGGCGTCGCCTTCGGCGAGCACGGCGAGGGCTACGTCCGCATCGCAATGGTGGAAAACGAGCAACGAATCCGTCAGGCCGCCCGCAATATCCGGCGTTTCCTTGAAACTGGCGTTGAATCGTTGCACAACGTGGTTCCGCTCGCCAATCGGCGGTAGGTATGACCCCGGAAAGCGGCTCGCCGCTTTCCGGACCCGTCACGCCTCGTTTACTAGGGTTTTCCGGCAGGTTTTCAGTAAGATGGTCGCACCCCTCAAGGTGGGTATCGCGGGCCTCGGCACCGTGGGTGCCGAGGTAGTCCGCCTGATCGAAAGTCAGAGCAGGGCGCTGTCCGCGCGTTGTGGCCGTGGCGTCAAGGTTGTCGCGGTTTCAGCCCGTTCCAAGGTCAAAAAGCGCGGTCTCGACCTGCGCGGGATCGACTGGGCCAGAAACCCGCTGGCACTAGCGAACGATCCGCGGATCGACTGCTTTGTCGAACTGATGGGTGGCGCTGGCGAACCTGCGTTGTCGGCCATCGAGGCGGCGCTGCGGAACGGCAAGTCCGTTGTTACCGCGAACAAAGCGCTGATCGCCAAGCACGGTTCGCGGCTTGCGGCGCTGGCCGAGAAGCACGGCGGCGCGCTGAACTATGAGGCCGCGGTCGGCGCGGCCATTCCCGTTATCAAGACATTGCGCGAAGGTCTTGCCGGAACCGGTATCACGCGCGTCTATGGCATTCTCAACGGCACCTGCAATTACATCCTGACGCGGATGGAGCGTGAAGGGCTGTCGTTCGCCGAATGCCTCAAGGATGCGCAGCGGCTTGGCTACGCCGAAGCCAATCCGTCATTCGATGTCGACGGACACGACACCGCGCAGAAGCTCGCCATTCTCGCGAGCCTTGCCTTCGGCACCAAGGTCAACCAGAGCGCGGTTTACGTGGAAGGCATCTCGTCGATTGCGCCGGAAGATTTGCGCGCCGCCGAGGAGCTTGGCTACCGCGTGAAGCTGCTGGGCGTTGCGGTGAAGACCGACTCCGGTATCGAGCAGCGCGTGCATCCGACCATGGTGCCGCGCTCGTCGTCGATTGCGCAGGTGATGGACGTCACCAACGCCGTCACCATCGACGGTGAGGGCATTCCGCCAATCACGCTGGTCGGTCCCGGTGCGGGTGGTGCTGCAACAGCTTCGGCTGTGCTCGCCGACATCGCGGATGTGGCGCGCGGCATTCGTGCAGCACCCTTCGGACGTCCTGTCGAGAAGCTGAAGACAACGACCAAGGCGCCGATGAAGCGTCATGAAGGCGGTTACTACATTCGCCTGATGGCGCGTGATCTCGCTGGAACGGCGGCGACGATTGCCACACGACTGGCCGAACAGAAGATTTCCATTGAATCGATCGTGCAGCGTCATCCTGATGGCGTGGCCGAACCCGGGAAGACGCGCGGCAAGCCTTCGCCGGTGCCTGTCATTCTCATTACCTACGCCACCACTGAGGATGCGGTTCGCCGCGCCTTGCATGCCGTCCAGCAGGATCGGGTGATCACCGGCCGTCCGCAGGTGATCCGGATCGAAAAGAACTGACAGGACCGGTCACCCCGTCCCGTCGCCACTTGTTGTCTTGGGAGTTAGCCTATGTCCGTTACGATTTCCGTTCCGCCGCAGCTTCTGCTGGAACGCATTCTCACACTCGAAATCGTTCGCGTGACTGAACGTGCTGCGGTTTCCGCGGCGCGCCTGAGAGGCCACGGCAACGAGAAGGCCGCCGATCAGGCGGCGGTGGACGCGATGCGCCGCGAACTCAACAAGATTCCGATCCAGGGCACGGTGGTGATCGGCGAGGGCGAGCGCGACGAAGCGCCGATGCTGTTCATCGGCGAGAAGGTCGGCTCGGACGCAGGTCCTGAGGTCGACATCGCGGTGGACCCGCTGGAAGGTACCACGCTGTGCGCCAAGAATATGCCGGGTGCGATTGCTACTATGGCGATGGCGGAAGGCGGTACGCTGCTGAATGCGCCCGACGTCTACATGCAGAAGATTGCAGTGGGACCGGGCTATCCGAAGCATGTGGTCGATCTCGATGCGCCGCCGGCTGAGAACATCCGCCGTCTGGCCCGCGCCAAGGACGTACATCCGTCCGCCATTACCGCGCTGGTGCTGGATCGTCCACGCCACGCAGACATCATCAACGCGATCCGTTCGACCGGCGCCGCCGTGCGCCTGATCACCGATGGTGACGTTGCCGGCGTGATCCACACCGCCGATCCCGACAACACCGGCGTCGATATCTACATGGGCACCGGCGGCGCACCCGAGGGCGTGCTGGCTGCAGCCGCTCTGCGCTGCATCGGCGGCCAGATGCAGTGCCGTCTCATTCTCGATACCGCCGAGAAGCGCGAACGTGCCACCAAGATGGGCATCAGCGATCACAATATGGTCTACGGCATCGAGGACATGGCGCGCGGCGACTGCCTGTTCGCCGCGACCGGCGTGACCGACGGCTCGCTGCTCTCCGGCGTCAAGTTCCGCAAGAACGTGATCGAGACCGAAACCGTCGTGATGCGTTCCGTCACCGGCACGGTTCGCATCATCAAGGGCGAGCATCGCCAGTTCGAGAAATTCCACCTCGATTGAGCAGGATAATCCCATGACCGATCGCGTTGTCATCCGGCCCCTTCGCATGGATGAGCGCGAGGCGTGGGAGCCACTCTGGCAGGGCTATCTTAAATTCTACAAGTCCACCGTTTCGAACGAGACCACGGCCACGACGTGGCAGCGGTTTCATGACGACGCGGAGCCGATGTATGTGCTCGGCGCGTTCGTTGACGACAGGCTGACCGGCATCGTCCATTTTCTCTATCACCGCTCGTGCTGGACCGTCGGCAACTACTGCTATCTGCAGGACCTGTTCGTGAACGAAGGCGCGCGTGGCCACGGCGTCGGCCGCAAGCTGATCGATGCCGTCTACGAGAAGGCGAAGGCGGCAGGGGCGAGCCGGGTTCACTGGCTGACGCAGTTCGAGAATGCGCGTGCGCAGATTCTGTACGATGAAGTGGCCGACCGCTCGGGCTTCATGCAGTACCGCAAGATTTTCTGAGGAAGTCCGATGTCCGAGATCAAGGCTCTGGTGTTCGATGTATTCGGAACTGTCGTCGACTGGCGTACCAGCCTGATCGATAACTTCACGGCATGGGCGGCCAAGAAGGGCATTAAGGGCGACTGGACGGCGCTGGTCGATGGGTGGCGCGCTGCGTACATGCCGTCGATGGACGAGGTCCGTAAGCGTCCGGAAAGCGATTTCGTCATTCTCGACGACTTGCAGCGCCAGTCGATCGAGCCATTGGCTGCAAAGCTCGGCATCACCGGACTGACATCGGCGGATTTCGACTATCTGACCAGGGGCTGGCACAGCCTCAATCCGTGGCCTGACAGCGTCAGCGGCCTGACCCGGCTGAAGACGAAGTTCATCATCAGCCCACTGTCGAACGGAAATGTCGCGCTGCTCACCAACATGGCGAAGTATGCCGGCCTGCCATGGGATCTGGTGCTGAGCGCCGAGGTGTTCCGGCATTACAAGCCTGACGCCGAGACGTACTTGGGCGCAGCGAAGATTCTTGGCCTCGCGCCGGGGCAGGTGATGATGGTGGCCGCGCATAACAACGATCTCGCTGCAGCGCAGGCGCTCGGCCTGAAAACGACATTCGTGCCGCGCGTCACTGAGTACGGTCCGCATCAGAACCGTGATTTCAAGGCCGATGGTAACTGGGATTACGTGGTCGCCGATTTCAACGATCTGGCCAGCAAACTCGGCTGCTAGGCTCGTTCTGGCGAATCATTGAACACCGCGTGCCGCGTGCTTACCTGCGGAAGGCATCATGACGCTCCCTGCATCCGCATTGCCTGTTGAGAATGGCCCCGCCTTTCTGGGTGTGGAGCGGTCCGCGACGGGCCGCGTGTGGCGCGACCGGCTCGATCCGCGCGGCACGGCGCGGGCACTGGCGATCGCGCAGCGCTATCAGGTGCCGGAAATGCTGTCGCGGATCATCGCCGGACGCGGGATCGACATCGATGCCGTTGAGGATTTCCTCGATCCGACCATCCGCAAGCTGCTGCCCGATCCCCTCACAGTTACGGACATGGAAACTGCGGCGAAGCGCATCGCGGATGCCGCTGCGCTCGGCGAGAAGGTCGCGATCTTCGGCGACTATGACGTGGACGGCGCGACCTCGGCGGCGTTGCTGACGTGGCATCTGCGTCATTGCGGACTTGATCCTCTCATCCATATTCCGGATCGTATCTTCGAGGGCTATGGCCCGAACGTCGAAGCTGTCCGCGGTCTTGCCAACAAGGGCGCGACGCTGCTGATTACGGTCGATTGCGGCACCACCAGCATCGAGCCGCTGGCGGAAGCCAAGCGCCTCGGTATGGACGTCGTGGTGATCGATCATCACCAATGCGGCGACGAGCTTCCCGTCGTCGATGCGCTGGTCAATCCGAACCGGCTTGATGATCTTTCGGGTCTCGGGCACCTCGCCGCTGTCGGCCTTGTGTTCGTGACGCTGGTGGCGGTGAACCGCGAATTGCGCGCCCGCAATTTCTGGAGCGATGTCCGGCCCGAGCCCAACCTGCTCGATGCGCTTCATCATGTGGCGCTTGGCACCGTCGCTGACGTCGCCGTGCTGACGGGGCTAAACCGGGCCTTTGTGGCGAAAGGGTTGATTGCACTGCGCCGCCGCGATCACATTGGTCACACGGCGTTGATGGATGTGGCGAGGCTCAGCGGTCCGCCGGAAGCCTGGCATCTCGGCTTCATGCTGGGGCCACGCATCAATGCTGGCGGACGCATCGGGCGCGCCGATCTCGGTGTGCGGCTGCTGCTGGAAGGCGATGTGTCGGAAGCCGCGCGCATCGCCGCCGAACTCGACCGCCTCAACACCGAGCGCCGGGTCATTGAACAACAAGCGGAAGCGCAGGCCGAAGCGGAGGCGCTGGCCTCGCTCGGCCTTGATAACAAGGGGTCTGTCATCGTCACGGCTTCCGAGGGCTGGCATCCCGGGGTGGTGGGCCTCGTTGCTTCGCGTCTGAAGGAGAAGTTCTCGCGCCCCGCATTTGCCATCGCGCTCGAACCCGGCGGCATCGGCACCGGATCAGGCCGTTCCATTCCGGGCGTTGATCTCGGCAAGGTGGTGCGCGAAGCCGTGCATGAAGGGATTCTGCTTAAGGGCGGCGGCCACGCGATGGCTGCAGGCATCACGCTGAAGAAGGAGAATCTCGCGGAGTTTCGCGCCTTCGTGGAAGCGGCGCTGGCTGCGACGGTGACCGAGGCGCGGCATGCCAACGAGTTGTTCATCGACGGCGCGGTGAGCGCGCGCGCCGTGACCACGGATTTTGTCTCGACACTCAACCGGGCTGGACCGTTCGGCGCGGGAAATCCCGAGCCGTTGATTGCGCTGCCGTCACATCAGCTTGTTTACGCCGATGAAGTGGGGCAGGCGCATCTGCGTCTGCGCTTCAAGTCCGGCGACGGCGCTTTCGTCAACGGCATCGCATTTCGTTCCATCGGCCAGAAGCTCGGCAATGCGCTGATCGAAAATCGCGGCCAGATGCTGCATGTCGCCGGATCGCTGACCGTGGACCGCTGGCAAGGCTCCGAGCGTGTCCAGATGCGCGTGACGGACGTCGCGGTGCCAGATCCGGGGCCGAATTTTATTCGGTAGATTGATCGTCATTCCGGGGCGCGCAAAGCGCGAACCCGGAATCTCGATGAACTCTGCGAGATTCCGGATTAGTCCGCGATGCGGACTGTCCGGAATGACAGCGCTACATTTGCCTTAACCGCGCCAGCACCTTCAGGCCGGCGTAGCCATCCGCAGGCAGTAGCCCCGCCTTGGTCTGGAAATCGCGCACCGCCTGCATGGTGTCGTTGCCGACGCGGCCATCGGTGCCGCCGGTGTCGAATCCCGCCTTGGTGAGGCGCGTCTGCACCTCCTGGATTTCAGCGAGCGTTAGTGCGCGCTCTGAGCCGGGGAAAGGCTGAATGAACGGGCCTGCACCCTGAATGCGATCGCCGAGATGCACGATGGCGAGCGCGTAGTTCATCGACGGATTGTAACTCTTCACTGCATAGAAGTTCGGTCCCAGCAGGAACGACGGGCCGCCTTGCACAGGCGTCCAGATCTGCGCCTTGTCGTTCGGACGGGGAAACGCCTGGCCGTCGGCACGGGTCACGCCAGCGGCGGCCCATTGAGCGTAGGATTTACTGCCGCTGCCGCCAGTGGCGCCCTTGACCTCGTAGCCCCAATGCTCGCTGCGGCGATACTTGCCGCGATTGACGAGATAGCGCGCGCTGGAGCCGAGCGCGTCGTCCGGCCGCCCAAAGGGAGACACGCGGCCGTCGCTGTCATAGTCGAAGCCGACATTGAGCCAGACTTCCGGCATCCATTGGGTATGGCCCATCGCGCCGGCCCACGAGCCGCGCATTTCTTCCGGCGTGCTCCAATGCTTGTCGACGATGCGCAGCGCATTGATGAGTTCGGTTTCCCAATAGCTTTTGCGGCGTGGCTCGTTCCACGCCAGCGCGGCGAGGGAGGGAAACACCGGGCGCATATGGTTTTGCTGCACCAGCGGATCGCCGTAGGCCGTCTCGACGCCCCACAGCGCCAGCAGCGTGCCGCGCTCGACGCCGAAATCCTTCTCGATCCGTGCGAACAGGGCGCTGTTCTTCTGGAGCGCGACCTTGCCTGCGGCGAGCCGCCAGTCCGAGACGCGGCGGTTGATATATTGCCAGAGCTGTTCGTTAAATTCTGGCTGCTTTCGCATCTTCTGGAACACGCTCATGTCCGGCTCGATGCGGGCGAGGCAGCGGATGTACGTGCCCTCAGAAATGCCGCGTGCCAGCGCACGGGCGCGGAAGCCTTCGCGCCACTGATCGAAGCCGGGCGGCGTGGCAGCAAGCGCGCGAACCGGGCTCGCCATCAGCGCGCCTGCACCGAGCGCGGAGCCGAGCAGAGCGCGCCGGGTGAGGGATATGGGATTCAAAGAATCTTTCTGCGTCATGCCGTCAGTCTAACGCGACATGTTGCGTTCAGCCAAAGGTCAATCCGCCGCGGATACTTGCAGAATCATGACGGAAAAACCGGTTCCGTTGCCGCTAATGGCCTTGACCTTCCTTCGTCACATCGGACGGAAGCTCGGCCGGGGGGTGCGCGTGGGCCATCGCGGGCGCTTCCGGCGGCGGCTGGATATATTCGCGGCCACGCCCGCCAATCAGGCGCTCATAGGACGAGATCAGGGTGACGTAAGGATTGACCCAGAGCCAGCCGTCCCGCGTGAACACCTGAATATCGAAATGCAGGTGGCTTGTGGTGCCGCCGGGGCGATCCTGAAAATTGGAGACCACGCCGATCTTCTCGCCTTCGGTGACACGCCGCCCGTGTACGACGCCGTCGGCATCCATCCGCGCCGGATTCATGTGCATGTAACGGAAGCGGATGTGTTCGTTGCGTGCGTTGACGAGCAGGAAGGCGGCTTGTTGCTTCGCTGTCCGCACCAATACGCCGTCACGCACCGCGACCGTCGCAAACAGATCGGGGATGCAGCGGTCGGCGCCGTCATTGCGCAAATGGCAGGATGAAGGGCGGATGTCCTGACCCTGATGGCCCATGCCGTTGGCGCACTGTCCGACCTGGAAATCGCGCGTTTCGCAGAAGTTATCCTGCCAGGGGTAGCTGTAGTTTTCCCGGGCGGACTCATCGAACACGAGCGGCTTGTCGTTCCGCTTGCAGCGGTAGGAATCGCCTTTGGTCGGCGCAAACGAGACGCGGCCTGTCAGATTGCAGTCGCCCCAGTTCATGAAGGACTGCGAGTTGGCAAAGGCGGGAGCCTTCTCGATCGGAAAACGGATCTGCGAGTAGACCGTGAAATCCTGATAGCCGCCTTGTCCGCGATAGCCGCTGTTGGCAATAATCTCGCCTGGCGGACGATAGGTGAAACTGCTGTCGTATTCGATAGGCCGTTCGGAATCGTACGAGCCGATATTGTAGCGTGGTTCGCGCGGCGTGCCGCCTGCGACGCGCAGCGCCTTGATGAAGCGTTCGGCGACCGGCGAGGCTTCACGACAGGACAGGCGCCTGCTGCGCGCTACGCTGTCGAGGCACTGGATCGACACCACATAAGGCACACCGAAGCGTGTGAATGCGTAACGCACATAACCTTCGCGGATCACCCTGCGAAGATTCGGAAACTGCGCTGCGAGCGCCTTCACCGGCTCGCCCTTGCCGGCGAGCGGGTCCTTGATGTCGTAGAGCAGCAGGGATGCCGTGATCTGCACTTCGACCGGCTGTGCATAGACGCGGGGCGGCATATCTTCGCCAGCGCCGCGCTCCAGCATGAACACAGCGTCGTAACCGGCGGGACCTGCTTCAAACATCGCCGCCGCGCTGAAGCCCGCCTGATAGCGCGGGATCAGCAGATTGACCGCGCCGCCGCGCTGGTCGGAGAGATAAAGCGCGCTGTCGAAAGGGAGGAGAACAGGGACCGGGCTAAGCTCGATGCCGGAGAAGATCGGCGCCGTCACGGTATTGATCTGCGAGATCGCCGTGATGTGCTGCGCCGAAACCTGACGCGGCAGCGGGCGCGGCCCCATGAAGCTGAAACTGTCGACAGCGGCGGGCTGCGAGTCGATCTCTGCCTTCAACTGGGTGACGGCCGCTGGCCAGTCCGGCTTCACCACGGACAATGCAGGCGTTCTGAAGTCGGTGCTTTGCGCTTGAGCGGGCCGCTCAAGTGCAGCCGAGACAAGGGCGGCTGCGGAAAGCGACGCAAGAACCAGAGCACGGCGCCAGATTGTTCCTGATGCCATCGCTCCGCGGTCCGCTGCTTTCGCTGCCGTCAATCCGCCCTCGCGAAATCTGTGCTCAGTCTTTCGCGCGTTCGACGTAAGAGCCGTCTTCCGTCATCACGACGATGCGGGTGCCGACGCCGATATGCGGAGGAACGCCGGTGCGGACGCCATTGGAGAGGATCGCCGGCTTGTAGGACGACGATGCGGTCTGGCCCTTGGTGACCGGCTCGGTTTCGACGACTTCAAGCGTGACGCGCGCTGGCAGCACGATGGAGACCGCGTTGCCTTCGAAAATCGAGAGCTTCACCGTCATGTTTTCCTGCAGGTATGGCGCCTGTGTGCCAACCACATCCTTGGGCACGAGAAGCTGGTCATAGTTCTCGTTGTTCATGAAGTGGAAGCCGTCGCCGTCTTCGTAGAGATAGTTGAAGTCACGGTCTTCGACATAGGCGCGCTCGACCTGGTCGGTGGTCTTGTAGCGCTCGGACACCTTGGTGCCGTCGCTGATTCGGCGCATTTCGATCTGGCTGACCGGGGTTCCCTTGCCGGGATGGATGTTCTCGGCGCTCAGAACGACATATAGCTTGCCGTCCTGCTCAATGATGTTGCCCTTACGGATCGAACTGGCGATGACTTTCACAGATTGGTTTCCTAATGTTCTGGGCCGGGTGCGGCGCCCGACCGGCGCTTCGCCGTCCGGCAAGGCTGTTTCGGGCCGCAACATACCGATTTGGAGCGCCAAAGCCAGCATTTTACAGCCGAATCAGGCTTTTCCGGCATGAATGCGGGACAGGAACTCTCGCCTTGGTGGACGCCGAGCCGCCACCTCGACCGCAGGCCGTTCTTGCAGGCGCGGAGCGCCATTACGAGGGCGACACGGGCATGGTTTGCCGGGGAAGGGTTTACCGAGGTCGAGACCGGAATCCTGCAGAAATCCCCCGGAAACGAGACGCACCTGCATGCGCCGTCTGCCGATCTGACGTCCGGCTCCGGCGAACGCTCCCGCTACTATCTTCGAACGTCGCCCGAATTCGCCTGCAAGAAACTGCTGGCTGCCGGCGAGACGAGAATCGTGGAGTTCGCACGGGTGTTTCGGGATCGCGAACGCGGGCCGCTGCACCTGTCCGAATTCACCATGCTGGAATGGTACCGCGCCAACGAGAGCTATGAGGCCGTCATGGCCGATTGCATCGTGGTGATCGCACGCGCCGCACAGGAAACCGGGATCGGGACGTTCTCGTTTCGCGGCCGAACGGCGGACCCGTTCACTACACCGGAGCTGCTCACGGTTGCTGATGCGTTTTCGCGGTATGCGTCCATCGATCTGCTTGCGACCATAGTGGATGAGCAGGGATTGCGGGATGCGCTGGCTGGAGCCGCGCGGGATCGCGTCCGTGTCACTGAAGACGACACATGGTCGGACATCTTCAGCAAGATACTGGTCGAGCATATCGAGCCGCACCTCGGACAGGAGCGCCTGACCATTCTTTACGAGTATCCCGCGCCAGAGGCCGCGCTCGCACGCACCAAAGCCTCCGATCCACGCGTGGCGGAGCGGTTCGAGGTCTATGCTTGCGGCGTCGAACTCGCCAACGGTTTTGGCGAACTGGTCGACGCAAACGAGCAGCGGCAGCGCTTCACGCAAGCCATGGACGAGAAGGAGCGCCGCTATGGCGAGCGTTATCCGCTCGATGAGGATTTCCTCGCGGCGATGACTTCCATGCCGGAAGCCTGCGGCGTGGCGCTCGGCTTCGACCGTCTTGTGATGCTGGCCAGTGGCGCAACGCGTGTCGATCAGGTGGTCTGGACCCCCACCGGAGCCGAAGCATGACCAGCCGCGCCGCCACATTGCGCACACCGGCCGAACTGGTTGTGCAGGGACTTGTCTCGCCGGACAGCTTGCCTGCGCTTGAGAAAGTCGCGGCGCGTTATGCCGTGGCGGTGACGTCTGATGTGGCTGCGCTGATCGACAAGGCGGACCCGAACGATCCCATCGCGCGCCAATACATTCCTTCCGCTGATGAACTGGTGACGCAGCCGGGCGAGGATGCCGATCCCATTGGCGATCATTCCCATTCACCGGTCAACGGGATCGTGCACCGTTATCCGGATCGCGTGCTGTTCAAGCTGGTGCATGTCTGCGCGGTCTATTGCCGGTTCTGTTTCCGCCGCGAAATGGTGGGCCCGGGCAAGGATACCGGCCTTTCCGATGAAGTTTATTCAAAGGCGCTGGATTATATCCGCACGCATGGCGAAATCTGGGAAGTGATCCTCACGGGCGGCGATCCCCTGATGCTGTCGGCGCGGCGGCTGAAGGAGATCATGACCGATCTTGCCGCCATCGATCATGTCAGGATCATCCGCATTCACACCCGCGTGCCCGTCGCCGATCCTGCGCGCGTTACGGATGATGTCGCAGCGGCACTTCGCGTCAAAGGTGCGACCACATGGGTTGCCGTCCACGCCAACCATCCGCGCGAATTCACCGCCGAGGCACGCGATGCATGTGCACGGATCATTGATGCCGGCATTCCGATGGTGAGCCAGTCGGTGCTGCTGCGCGGCGTGAACGACAATCCGGAAACGCTGGAAGCCTTGATGCGCACGTTCGTGGAGTGCCGCATCAAGCCGTATTATCTGCATCACGGCGACCTTGCACCGGGAACGGCGCATCTGCGCACGACGATCGAGGAAGGGCAGAAGCTGATGCAGCATCTGCGCGGGCGCGTGTCGGGGCTGTGTCAGCCGGATTACGTTCTCGACATTCCGGGCGGTCACGGCAAGGCGCCGGTCGGTCCGCAATATCTGTCGCGCACAAGTGAAGGCACCGGGAGCCGCTACCGTATTGTGGACTACTGCGGCGATGTTCACATCTATCCACCAGCGGAATAAACGACGGAACGATGACCAAGTCCGAACCGCCCGACAACGAGGGTAATCGCGCCGTCGAAAATGCCGTCATGCTGGGCTTTTTCGTTGTGCTGGTGGCGGCAGGTATCTGGCTGCTCGGTTCGATGGCCGATATCCGCAAGACACAGGATTGTGCGGCGCAAGGCAGACGCAATTGTGCAACGATAGAAAATCCCGCGCGTTCCCATTAGAATAACCTCACGCTGAGGAATCGTATTGGTGGAGGTATGACATGAGGAAATCCATCCCGATTGCCGTGATGGCTTTGCTGCTGGCTGCGTCAGGTGCGTGGGCTCAGAGCAAGAGCGGAACAACTGCTCCCTCGGCAACAACCAGCTCGGGCACTGTCGCGCCGGCGCCTGTCGGGCATCGCCAGCCGCGTGCCGCTGACGTGCCATCGGCGCAGGAAAAGAACTACACCGAGTCCGCGGAAGACAAGGCGCTCGATCGCAAGATCAAGAGCATCTGCCGGGGCTGCTAGCGCGTATTCCGCAAAAGCGGGTACCGGTTTTGCGATCGGAATACGCGCCAGATAATCTGCAGATCGCAGGACGTAGCGATCTTTGTGTGCATGTCAGGCGTTGCGTGCCGCCAGCGCCATCCCGATCAGGGATGTGCCGCCGAACACGAGGTTGATGCCGACCAGAAGTCCGATCGCCCACGCGGCTGAGCCGGGCAGCCCGGCGATGATCAGCGCCGCGACAACCAGATCGACCAGACCCGACACCAGCAGCCAGCCCCAGCGCCCGGACAGTTCCTTGCGATGGGCGAGGGCGAACATGATGGTGGTGACGCCTTCCGCAATGAAATAGGCGCTGACCACGAGAGTGAGCGTCAGCGTTCCCGCGATGGGCTGAAGCAGCAGGATGAGGCCTGCGCCGAGAGCGAGAACCGCCGAAAGCAGCGACCACCAGAAGCCGGGCAGGTCGCGCGTTGTGAAAGTCAGATACAGTCCGACAGCGCCGCTGATCAGGAACAGCCAGCCGAGGAAGATCGTGACTGCGATGCTGGCCAGCAGCGGAATCGCAATCGCCGCCATGCCGAGGATCACCAGCACGATGCCTTCGATCAGGAAGGCTTTCCAGTTCGCCTTGACGGCTTCCTTCATCTGGGTCTGAAGCCGGGCGACATCCTGAGGCATCGTCATTGTGCTCTCCTGTTTCTGATCCGGCAAAGCCGATGAAGCGAGCTTAGTCCTGTGCTGCCGCGTTTGTTAAGCGTTCTTATAGCGAGACTACCCGTCCAGGATTGCGACAGCCCGCGTCCAGCCTGCGGAGGCGCGTTCGATCTTCACGGGGAAGCATGACACGGTGAACCCGGTTGAGGGCAATTGTTCTAAATTGTGCAGCTTCTCGATGTGACAGTAACCGATATGGCGGCCCGCCTTGTGGCCTTCCCAGATCAGGCTGGCGTCTTTGGTCTCGGCATATTTCTTTGCGGTGTAGACGAACGGTGCGTCCCAGCTCCAGCCATCGATGCCAGTCAGGCGGACGCCGCGCTCCAGCAGATACATCGTCGCCTCGTAACCCATGCCGCAGCCCGAAGTGACGTAATCCGGCTGGCCGTACTTCACACCGGCGCTGGTGTTCACGACCACGATCTCGAGCGGTTTGAGCGTGTGTCCGATCCGCTTCAATTCGTTTTCGACGTCGTCGGCGGTCGCGACATAGCCGTCGGGGAAGTGGCGGAAGTCGAGCTTCACGCCGGGCTGGAGGCACCATTCGAGCGGGACTTCATCGATGGTCCATGATCGCTCACCGCGATTCATGGTCGGGTGGAAATGATAGGGCGCATCGAGATGGGTGCCGTTGTGGGTCGAGAGATTGACCTGCTCGACGGCCCAACCCTGGCCGTCGGGAAGATCCTCCTTCTTCAATCCGTCGAAGAACTGCAGCATGCGCGGCAGGCCCTGCTGATGGTCGATATACTGGATCGTCGGATGCCCGCCCGGAGGGTCCGCTGGCACGTCGTTCTGGAGGGGGACGGAAATATCGATCAGCTTGCGGGTCATGCATGGAGCTCCGGCGTCCGGCTGCCCACTGCGGGCGGCAGGTTTTAGGGAGTGTGCATGAAGTTGAGCAGGGCGCTCAAGCGAGGTATCTCGCGGCTTGCCGCAGCCGCGAAACGTCTTTATACGTTGCCCCGCGTTGGCCAAATCGCCCCGGGCGGTTGTGGCGCGGCGCTCGCCCCAACACAGCTAACCTGTTGGTTTTACGCGATTAATGCTCCCTTCGTCTATCGGTTAGGACGCCACCCTTTCACGGTGGAGAGAGCGGTTCGATTCCGCTAGGGAGCGCCACTTAAATTGCAGCCCCAATTGCCGATGTGAATTCTGCGATCTCGCGGAACCCTTTCGCCATGACCGCTATTGTCCTTGTCAGGGAGGCGTCATTGGAGGCTGCGATGGCTGATCGCCTGCAACATATCCACGTAAGTCCCGAGGACCATATCGGCACGCCTGGCCTTGAGGAGGCCGCCTACGTTGCCGGCTGGGCATTGAGCTGCTCGGCGGCGCTGGGTGTCGTCCTGCTGGTCTGGCAGCTCAATATCTGACCGCTGTCTGATCCTGGCGGGTTTGGAATCGCGGCCTGCGAGAGTGGGCGTCGTTGGCTGCTTTCAGTTCAAGTATTGGATGAGGTTATTCATTCAGTAGTTCTGGAATGATTTATAAGGCTTTTAATTTGGGCATTTTGATATTTCGTCCGGTGGACTCGTGTCGAGGGCTCGCCGCCGTTGCGGAATGCACTATGCTGCGGGGCCATGAGTCCCAATCCGCTCTCCCGCATTGTCAGCCGCTTCAAGCGAGAACCGTCGCGTACCGGCTCCCTCATCATCACCTTCTATGGCGACGCCATTCTGCCGCGTGGCGGGTCGGTCTGGCTCGGCACGCTGTTGCAGTTTCTGGATATGCTCGGGACCGACGGCGGCGTGGTCCGCACGGCGGTGTCGCGGCTTGCCGCGGATGGCTGGCTCGATCGGGACAAGGCGGGCCGCAAGAGTTTCTACAAGCTGGCCAAGCGAGGGCGGGAGCGGTTCGAGAGTGCTGTGGAGCACGTCTACAATTCGCATCCGTCGGACTGGGCAGGGCGCTTTGAGCTGCTGCTGATCGGAAACGGTGCGGACCGCGAGGCATCACGATCTGCACTGACGGAAGCCGGCTTTGGCAGTCCGATGCCCGGTGTATGGGTGGCGCCATCGAATGTGCCGACGCCAGCGCTCGCCAAGGGCGCAATCCGGCTCGAAGTGTCGGCGGATGACGATGTGGGGCGGCAACTGGTCGAGGCGAGCTGGTCGCTGGAGCGGACCGCCGAATCCTATCGCGAGTTCATGAAAACCTTCGCGCCGCTGGAAGACTGGGTTCGTGCTCCCAATGACATGACACCCCCGGATGCCATCCTCGCGCGGGTGCTTCTGATCCATCATTACCGGCGAGTGATTTTGCGCGATCCGCTGCTTCCCGCAGCGCTTTTACCGGCCGCATGGCCCGCGCTCGAGGCGCGCAAATTCTGCGCCAACCTGTACCAAGCACTTCTGCCGGCTTCCGAATCCTGGCTCGACGAATGCGGGGAGAGTGCTTCGGGGCGCCTCCCGTCGCCAGGGCCGGAACTCGCCCGCAGGTTTTCGGACGTGCGGCGCAATATGTTACAGAAATAACTTGCTTATAACTATTCTTGTTATATGTTCATTGGCGTCTCCCGGGAGGAAGCGACAATGTATACCCAGGCGCTCAATACATCCGAAGCCGAAGCCGAAGCCGAAGCCGAAGTCGTTCATGTCGAGAACGCGCAGCGCGCCGCGCATTTTCAGGCGCGGATCGATGTCGATGACCGTATCGAGCCGAATGACTGGATGCCTGCGGCTTACCGCAAGACACTGACGCGGCAGATCTCCCAGCATGCCCATTCCGAAATCGTCGGCATGCTGCCGGAAGGCAACTGGATCACCCGTGCGCCGACCCTGCGCCGCAAGGCCGCGCTGCTGGCCAAGGTTCAGGACGAGTGCGGCCACGGGCTCTATCTCTATGCCGCGGCCGAAACGCTCGGGTCTTCGCGCGAGGAACTTTACGATGCGATGCTCGCGGGCAAGGCGAAGTATTCCTCGATCTTCAACTATCCGACGCCCACCTGGGCAGACATCGGCGCGATCGGCTGGCTGGTGGACGGCGCGGCGATCATGAACCAGATCCCGCTGTGCCGCTGCTCGTACGGCCCCTATGCACGCGCCATGATCCGCGTCTGCAAGGAGGAATCATTCCATCAGCGTCAGGGCTATGAGATCATGCTCACGCTGTCGCGCGGCACCAATGAGCAGAAGGCGATGGCGCAGGACGCGCTGAACCGCTGGTGGTGGCCGTGTCTGATGATGTTCGGCCCTCCGGACAGTCAGAGCCAGCACAGTGACCAGTCGACTGCGTGGAAGATCAAGCGCTTCTCGAACGATGATCTGCGCCAGAAATTTGTCGATGCGACCGTGCCGCAGGCGCATTATCTCGGCCTCACGCTTCCGGATGCCGACCTCAAGTTCAATGAGGAGACAAAGCACTGGGAATACGGTGCGATTGATTGGGATGAATTCAAGCAGGTGCTCGCGGGCAATGGCCCGTGCAACCGCGACCGCATGGCCGCGCGCCGCAAGGCGCACGATCAGGGCGCATGGGTTCGTGAAGCCGCCGCGGCTTATGCCGCGAAACAGCAGGCACGCAGCACCGCTGCGGCTGCGGCCTAAGGAGGCGACGATGACGACTCAGAACACCCAGCTTTGGGAAGTTTTCATTCGCAGCCGCAACGGCCTTGCTCACAAGCATGTGGGCTCGTTGCATGCGGCTGACTCCACACTCGCTCTTCAGGCAGCACGCGATATTTACACGCGTCGCGGCGAGGGGCTTTCGATCTGGGTCGTGCCGTCGAACGCCGTCATTGCATCTGATCCGTCGGAAAAGGGCATGATGTTCGAGCCGGCAATGTCGAAGATTTACCGGCATCCGACGTTCTATGATGTGCCGGAAGAAGTCGGACATATGTGACACCGCGCCTCGCGCACCTTGTCATTTGCGAGGAGCATAGCGACGAAGCAATCCAGCTTTGGTTTGCTTCGCATGGATTGCTTCGCTGCGCTCGCAATGACAAATGGAATTGAATTCAGGACATCAACGTCATGACCACTGCATCGATCACCGTCAAAGAAAGCCCGCTGGTGCTTTACGCGCTGCGCCGCGCCGACGATGCGCTGATCCTCGGCCATCGTGTGTCGGAATGGTGTGGCCATGCGCCGATGCTGGAAGAGGACATGGCGCTGGCGAATATGGGCCTCGATCTGATCGGGCAGGCGCGAGAGCTTTACACATACGCGGGCAAGGTCGAAGGTGCAGGTCACGACGAGGACAAGCTCGCTTATCTGCGCGACGTCCGCCAGTACCGCAATCTGCTGCTGGTCGAGCAGCCGAATGGCGATTTCGCCCGCACCATCGCGCGGCAGTTCTTTTATTCGGCATTCGCCGATCCGTACTGGCGTGCGATGATGAAGTCCAGGGACGAGACGCTCGCCGCGATTGCCGCGAAATCCGAGAAGGAGAGCGCCTATCATCTGCGCCATACCTCGGAATGGATGATCCGCCTCGGCGACGGCACGGCGGAGAGCCATCGCCGCGCGCAGACAGCCATCGACGATCTCTGGGCTTTCACCGGCGAACTTTTCCATGCCGACCAGAGCGATGCAGAGCTGATCGCGTCCGGCGTTGCCGTCGATCCGGAAACGCTAAGGGGTGTCTGGATGGAGACTGTCTCCAACGTCCTCGGCGTCGCCGCGCTGAAGCGTCCGGCGAGCGACTGGATGCAGAAGGGCGGTCGTACCGGCAACCACACCGAACATCTCGGCCATCTGCTCAGCGAACTGCAGTCGATGCAGCGAACCTTTCCGAACGCCACATGGTAACCGCCAGCACCAGCCAGGATATCCGCCAGACCGCATGGAATGCGGCGGCGCAGGTGGTCGATCCGGAGATTCCGGTTCTGACCATCGCTGATCTTGGCGTGCTGCGTGATGTCACTGTGACGGACGACGGCGTCGAGGTGGCGATCACGCCGACCTATTCCGGCTGTCCTGCAATGAACATGATCGCGCTGGAGATCGAGCTGGCGCTGGCACGCGAAGGCATCCGCAATCCGAAAATCCGCACCGTTCTGTCGCCCGCCTGGACGACCGACTGGATGAGCGAGCAGGGCCGCCAGAAGCTGAAAGAATACGGCATCGCGCCGCCACAGGCGGGAGGCGGGCGCCGCGCGCTGTTCGGCGAGCAGCAGGTCGCGTGTCCGCAATGCGGTTCGGTGGATACCGAAGTGCTGTCCGAGTTCGGCTCGACCTCATGCAAGGCGCTCTGGCGCTGCAAGACCTGCCGCGAGCCTTTTGACTATTTTAAATGCCATTAGGGCTATAGCCATGTCGCATGTTCCAAAATTCCATCGTCTGGCGGTGGCCGACCTGAAGCGCGAGACGCCGGACGCAATCTCCATGACATTCGCCATCCCCGGCGAACTGGCCGAGGACTATGTTTTCGTGCCCGGTCAGTACCTGACGCTGCGCACCACCATGGACGGCGAAGAGGTGCGGCGTTCCTATTCGATCTGCTCGAGCCCGGACGATCACGAACTGCGCATTGCGGTGAAGAAGGTCGATGGTGGTGCGTTCTCAAGCTGGGCGCTCGAAGAGCTGAAATCTGGCGATGAGTTGGACGTGATGACGCCGACCGGCCGGTTCGGCGTGGCACATGCGCCGGATCAGGCGCGCATCCATGTCGGCTTCGCGGCTGGCTCCGGCATCACGCCGATCATGTCCATCGTGCGCGGAATTCTGGCGCGCGAGCCGAACAGCCGCTTCTTTCTGTTCTACGGCAACCGCACGACCAACGGCATCCTGTTCCGCGAGGCGCTGGAAGAACTGAAGGACCGCTTCATGGGACGCCTGTCGGTGTTCCATGTGCTCTCGCAGGAAGAACAGGATGTGCCGATCCTGTATGGCCGTCTTGACCGCCAGAAGGTCGAGGTGCTGCTGCGCGCCATGGTGCCTGCCGCCGCGGTCGATCATGTGTTCGTCTGTGGCCCGGTCGCCATGAGCGAGGAGATCGAGAAAACCTGTCTTGATATGGGTATTCCCGCTGGGCACGTCCATGTGGAGCGGTTCGTTTCCGAATTCGGCGGCAAGCCGCGCCCGAAGGTTCGGGTCGCGCCGGAAGCGCCGCCGAAGGCCGTCGCGTCACTGATCGTCGATGGCAAGCGCAAGGATGTGCCGATCGCCGAGGGCGAGGTCATTCTCGACGCCGCGCTTCGCGCCGGCATGGACCTGCCTTACGCTTGCAAGGGTGGCATGTGCTCGACGTGCCGCGCGAAGATCGTCGAAGGCGACGTGACGATGGATGTGAACTATTCGCTGGAGCCGTGGGAGCTTGAGGCGGGCTTTGTGCTCACCTGTCAGGCCCATCCGGTTTCGTCGCGGGTCGTGGTTGATTACGACCAGATGTAGCTACTTCGCATCGCGCAGCAGGGCGTAGGCGGTCTGCGCCATCGCCACAGGCCGCTCGTCGCCATCCGTTCGCAGCGAGATGCTGCCATAGGCCATAGTCTTGCCCAGCCGCACCACGCGCGCTTCGGCGAGAACATCGGAGCGCATGGCCGGACGCATGAAGTGGATGGTCTGATCCACTGTGGTCATCGGGAAATAGCCACCGGCTGCCGACGCGACAGCGATAATCATCGCCGTGTCGGCAAAGCTCATCAGAGCCTGCCCGCAGACCACGCCGTTGTCGCGGCACAGCTTCTCCGAAAAGCGCATCCGTAGCACCGCTCCGTCCGTGGTGACGCTTTCCACGGAGAGGTCGAGGTCCTGCACCCATGGAGCGGGAGCCGATTTCAAAAGCTCAAGGGCGGCGGTCTTGTCGAACGTCGTCATGCAAAATTCCTGACCTGGATGTTTAGGCGAGTGAAACGGGGAGCGTCGTGAACCCACGAAAGCGCACGCGTCTTGCGCGATGCGCGGGGCCATTCGCCGCAAAATTCGGGAAGCGCGCAAGAAAGCGGCCAATGGCGATCCGGCCTTCAAGGCGGGCGAGGGTGAGACCGACACAGGCGTGCGCGCCCGAAGCAAAGGCAAGGTGCCGGTTCGGCGCACGGGTGATGTCGAGGCGTTCCGGCTCAGCAAACACATCAGGATCACGGTTCGCGGCTCCGATGCAGAGTGTGATCAAGGAGCCGGACGGAAGGGCCACGCCGTCGAGTTCGGTGTCCTGAACCACGCGCCGATTGCCGAGCTGGTTTGAACTCTCAAAGCGCAGGAATTCCTCGACAGCGCTTTTGATAGAGGCGGGCTCGTCGATCAAGCGCTGGCGCTGGTCCGGGAAACGCAGCAGCAGCTCGAGTCCGTTGCCGATCAGGTTGGTGGTGGTTTCGTGACCGGCATTGAGAATGAAAATGCAGTTTTGCAGAAGCTCGATCTCGCTGAGCTTCTCACCGCTGGCTTCGCCCTGAATCAGGCGCGTCAGCACATCATGCTCCGCGTTGCCGGGGTTTGCGCGGCGCTCCGCAATGAGGTGGCGGAGATAATCGAGAAACTCCCCGACGGCTTGTTCGCCGCGTGCCTGCACTTCTTCCGTCAGGAATGGTTCCAGCGCACCGAGGATCGCCAGCGACCAGCCGCGCAGCGGTCCACGATCTTCATGTGGAACAGCCAGCAGGTTGCCGATGACTTCAACAGGGATTGCGGAGGCGAAATCCTCGACAAGGTCAGCCTTCCCGCGAGCTTCCATATCGTCAAACAGGCGATCGACAAGCGCGATCAGTCCAGGCTCCATCTCCGCGATGGCGCGGGGATTGAGCGCGCCGGCGATCAGCCGCCGCACCCGCGTATGCAGCGGCGGATCGTTGAAGACCAGGCTTGTGGTATGGTGTTGAAACAGCAGGGAGTCCGTGCCGTATTTCGGCCCGAACTCGACTTTCTTGTCAGAGCTGAAGCGCACCGTATCCTTGTAGATGGCTTCGAGATCGCGGTGCCGGGTCAGGAACAGCGAGCCATCCGGCATCCGATGGATCGGATCGGCGGATTGCAGTGCGCGGTAGGTCGGGTAGGGATCGTCGTAAAACGCGTCGGGAAGATCCTTAAGCGAGAACGCGCGCGCAATCGCGGCGTCCTCGCTTGAAGCCGGGCGAGGAACGCCCTGATCCATTCCGGTCTGCGCCGTTGCCGACACGTGACAGGCCGCCTAGGAAACGACGTCGTTGATCTGAACGACGGCCTGCGCCCTGGTGAAGTTCGGAATGTCCGAGAAGATTTCCTTGCCGTGGGCTTTTCCGGCGGCCTTGAAATCATCCATCGAGCCGAACGTGATCAGCGCGATCATCTGATAGTCGGGCGCGCTGCCATCCGGCTTTGCCACGCCCTTGATTGCTTGCGCGCTCTTGAGGCCGAAGCTGCCCCAGCGATCCCTGACCAGCGGCATATGCGTCTTGAGATAATAATCGGTGTCGAAGGCTTCGCCGGCCGGATACATCACGGTGACGAGGATCATGGTTTTCTCCCTCAGTATTGTTGTTGGATCAGGCCGCGGGCCGGACCGCATTCATGGTGAGAAGTTCGTAGGTCGCGGCAGACTCATCCTTGTCGGTCAGAATTTCGACATCCCAGCGCACCTCGCCATATTGCTTGTTGCGTGGTGATTTGTCTTTCGCGGTGAGCCGGACCTTGATGGTTTCACCGGGTTGGATCGGCTTGATGAAGCGCAGCGAGTCGAGGCCGTAGTTCGCCAGCACCGGACCCGGATCGGGATCGACAAACAGGCCTGCGGCGAACGACAGCAGCAGATAGCCATGGGCGACGCGCCCGGGGAAGAACGGATGCCCCTTGGTCGCTTCCTCGTCCATGTGGGCATAGAACGTGTCGCCGGTGAAATGCGCGAAATGCTCGATGTCTTCCAGCGTGATGGTGCGTTCCTTCGAATAGAAAGTCTGACCGACGTCGAGATCCTCGAAATGAAACCGGAAAGGATGCCGGTCCTTCTCGACAATCGGCGCGTTCTTCGTCCAGCTTCCGGTCACGCCGGTCAGCATGCGAGGTGAACCCTGCACGGCGGTGCGCTGCATGTAGTGATGCACGCTGCGCACGCCGCCGAGTTCCTCGCCACCGCCCGCGCGGCCGGGGCCGCCGTGAACCATCTGCGGCATCGGCGAGCCATGGCCGGTCTGCTCCCTGGCGCAGTCGCGGTCGATGAGCACAAGCCGCCCATGGAAACTGCTGACACCGAACACGAGGTCCGATGCGACTTTCGGATCGTGGGTATAAACTGACGCGACAAGGCTGCCGCCGCCGCGATTGGTCAGCGTCACCGCTTCTTCAAGATCGCTGTAGCCCATCACGGTGCTGACCGGACCGAACGCCTCGATCGAATGAACCTTGGTAGCTTGATTGGGGTTCGCGCAATGTAAGAGGATCGGCGGCACGAATGCGCCGCGGACGACATCCGCGCCCTGAACGTCGAAATTGTCCGGATCTCCCACGACAAGCTGCGCTTCCGTCCGCAGTGCTTTGACATGACCAAGCACGTCGCGGCGTTGATCGAGGCCGACCACCGGCCCCATCCTCACGTTGTCCTGCTCGGGGTTTCCGATCATCACCTTGTCGAGGCGCTCGCGCAAGGCTTCGATGACAGCCTCGACATGTCCGGTCGGCGCCAGCACGCGGCGGATCGCCGTGCACTTCTGCCCGGCCTTGACCGTCATCTCCTTGGCAACTTCCTTGATGAAAAGGTCGAACTCCGGTGTGCCAGGACCGGAGTCCGGAGTGAGGATCGCGGCGTTCAGCGAGTCCCGCTCGGCGACAAAGCGCACGGCCTCGCGTGCGATCACCGGCTGCCGCTGCAGCTTTTCGGAGGTTTCGGCGGAGCCGGTGAACGACACCACATCCTGGCAGGTGAGGTGGTCGAACAGATCGCCGGTCGGACCGACGATGAACTGGAACGCGCCTCCGGGAAGAACTCCGGATTCCGCGATCATGCGCGCGAGCGCGTGGGCCACATAGGATGTGACGGTAGCGGGCTTCGATACCACCGGCACGCCGGCGAGCAGGGCAGGTGCCAGCTTCTCGAGCAGACCCCAGCAAGGGAAATTGAACGCGTTGATGTGGACCGCGACGCCCTGCAGCGATGTGATGATGTGCTGTCCGGCGAACGTGCCCGCCTTACCCATCGGCTCGACCGCGCCATCCAGCAGGAAGGTCGCGTTCGGCAGTTCACGGCGGCCCTTGCCGGCGTAGACGAACAGCGTGCCGATGCCGCCATCGACATCGATGAGGTTGTCGGTGCGTGTCGCGCCGGTCTGGAACGACAGCTTGTAGAGCTGGTCCTTCCGCTCGGTGAGATACTGCGCGAGCTTCTTCAACATGTCCGCGCGTTGGTGGAAGGTCAGCTCGCGCAGATTTCTGCCGCCGGTGTTGCGCGCATAGGCGAGGATGCCGCGCATATCCAGCCCGCCGCTCATGGCCTCGGCGACGACATCGCCGGTCACCGCGCTGCGGACTTCAGTGAAGTCGCCGCTCGGTGCGATCCATTGTCCATTGACATAGCTGTCGAGTTTCATGGGATCACTTCGATGTTGGGTGCGCGGCGGCACCGGGTGGACAATCAGCCTATTCAGCCGCGGCTGTTCGTTTCGAGGTCTTTGCTGGAGAAGAGGTTTTGGCAGGCGACGCGGTTTTTGCGGGCGGCTTGAGCACGCTGCGCGCGCCGTCAGAAATCAGCCGGGTCACGAGGTCCGCATATTCGGCGCGAGAGACCGAGCCGCTGTTTTTGAACCAGAGGTAATGCCAGTTCACCATGCCGAACAGCGACATGGTCACGGGGGTCAGCATCTTGGTGCCTTTGAGATGCGGCGCGACACTTGCCACGGCCGACGAGAAGGTGACAACAAGCTCGCGCTCCATGCCCTTCAGTTCGGTCTGTCGCTCCTTCGGCAGAAAGCGCATGCTGCTGATCTGCACATTGTGCTGGGAATCCGCGTCGCGGTAGGCTTCCAGCAGCGCCGCGATCAAGTCATGCAGCCGCGTTTCCGGCGGGGCGGCTGGATCGTCTGCCGCTTCGACGACTTCCAGAAGCTCTTTCAGATGAAAGCGGATGACGTCGAACAGCAGGCCTTCCTTGTCCTTGTAGTAATGATAGAGGTTCGCCTTCGACACGCCGCAGGCCTCGGCGATCTTGTTCATCGATGCGCGGTCGAAGCCATACACCGAGAAAAGCTCCGCCGAACGATCGAGGATCGCTTGCCGTTTGTCGTCGTAATCGTTGGCGCGCTTGCGTGCCATTTTAGATTTGTTCCTTTGGCCGCCGGTCGATAATGCGCTTGGCCTTGCCGACCGAGCGCTCGATGCTCCCCGGATCGAGCACGGTGACTGCCGCCGTGATGCCGATGGTATCCTTCACCGATTGCACCAGTTGTTTCGTGGCGGCCTCGCGCGCCGGGAAGCTGGCGTCCGGCCGCGCTTCGACCTGAATTTCCATGTTGTCCATGCGGCCGTCGCGGGTGAGCACAAGCTGGTAGTGCAGGGAAAGATCGTGGATTGTGAGCAGCTTCTCCTCGATCTGGGTGGGGAACACGTTAACGCCGCGGATGATCATCATGTCATCCGAACGTCCGGTGACTTTCTCCATGCGCCGCATCGAACGTGCAGTGCCCGGAAGGAGCCGCGTCAGGTCGCGAGTCCGGTAGCGGATCACGGGCATGGCTTCCTTGGTCAGCGAGGTGAAGACGAGTTCGCCTTTCTCGCCATCGGGCAGCACTTCGCCGGTCGCCGGATTGATGACCTCCGGATAGAAATGATCTTCCCAGATGTGGAGGCCATCCTTGGTCTCCACGCATTCGTTGGCGACGCCGGGACCCATCACTTCGGACAGGCCGTAAATATCGACGGCATGAAGATCGAATGCTTCCTCGATCTCTTCGCGCATGGCGTTGGTCCATGGCTCTGCGCCGAAGATGCCGACGCGCAGCGATGACTTGCGCGGGTCAAGACCCTGCTTCTTGAACTCATCGAGGATCGCCAGCATGTAGGAGGGCGTCACCATGATGATTTCGGGCTTGAAATCATTGATGAGCTGAACCTGACGCTCGGTCATGCCGCCGGAGATTGGAATAACGGTGCAGCCGAGCCGCTCAGCGCCGTAATGCGCGCCGAGGCCGCCGGTGAACAGGCCGTAGCCATAGGCAATGTGAACCTTCATGCCCGGACGGCCGCCGGCGGCGCGAATCGAGCGCGCGACCACGTCACTCCATGTCTCGATGTCGCGTTTGGTGTAGCCCACCACGGTCGGTTTGCCCGTGGTGCCGGACGACGCATGAATGCGCGCGATCTGCGATTCCGGCACCGCGAACATGCCGAAAGGGTAGTTGTCGCGCAGGTCTGTTTTCAGCGTGAATGGAAATTTGGCGAGATCAGGCAGGTCCCTGAATTGCTCGGGATGCACGCCCGCCGCGTCGAACTTCGCGCGATAGTGCGGGACATTGTCGTAGGCATGGCGCAACGACCAAGCGAGACGTTCGCGCTGAAGGGCGCGAATATCCTCGCGCGAGGCCATCTCGTAACGGTCGAGTTCCGCCGGTTCGGGTTTCAGCCGGTCGAGCTTGCGAAGCGGAATCTGAAGCAAGGGTCTCTCCCAAATCCTAACTGTGATCGTGCTGATGATCGTCGAGCAGCCGACCCGATATCGTCCGTGAGTGTCCGCGAAACTCCGCAACCACCTTGTTGCTGCTGTCGCGGACGGTGACGTCATAAATCCCGCCGCGTCCGGCGCGATTGCGTTCCACTGCATGAGCTGTCAGCGTTTCACCTTCAGGAACCGCGGCAAGAAAGGTGACGGCGCACTGCTGCGCGACCGTGCGCTGGTCATAGGTGTTGCATGCAAAGGCAAATGTAGAATCGGCGAGGGTGAACATGAATCCGCCGTGGCAGATGCCGTGACCGTTGGTCATGTCCTTGCGGACGACCATCGAGATCATGGCTTCGCCGGGTGCGATCCGCTGCAGCGTCATGCCGAGGCCTTTGCTGGCCCGGTCGTCCTGCCACATCTTGTCCGCGCAGGCTTGTGCAATCGCCTGAGGATTGCTGTGAGCTGCCGCGTCCATCACAGGCCTCCAGCAAAACGTGGCGCACGTTTTTCGAGAAATGCAGTCACGCCTTCCGCGAAATCCGGTCCGCGCCCCGCGGTGCCCTGAAGGTCGCGTTCAAGATCGAGCTGCTGGTCGAGCGTATTGGTTTCGGAGGCGTCCAGTGCCTGCTTGGTCAGCGCAAGTGCGCCGGTCGGCTGCGTCGCAAGATGCGCGGCAAGCTTGTGGGCTTCGGCCATCAGGCCTGCATCGTCCACGACTTTCCAGATCATGCCCCAGGCTTCGGCCTGTTCGGCAGAGACGGGCTCGGCCAGCATCGCGAGCGCGCGTGCGCGCGCACTTCCCGCGAGACGCGGCAGAAACCATGTGCCGCCGCAATCGGGAACAAGCGCGATCTTCGAAAACGCTTGAATGAACTTCGCGGAGCGCGCCGCCAGCACTATGTCGCAGGCAAAGGCGATGTTCGCACCGCCGCCTGCTGCAACGCCATTCACGGCGCAGATGATGGGCAGCGGCATTTTCCGCAAGCGGCGGATGAGGGGATTGTAGTTCTTCTCCAGCGTCACCGTGAGATCTGGCTTCTGGCCGGGAACGAATTCGACTTCGGACAAGTCCTGCCCGGCGCAAAATCCGCGGCCCGCGCCTGTGAGGATCAGCGCGCGGCAGGTCTTGTCGGATTCCGCCGTATCCAGAGCCGCATTCATAGCAGCATGGACGTTGCGATTGAACGAGTTCAGACTGTCAGGCCTGTTGAGCGTGATGACGCGATATCCGTCGCGGATTTCGGTCAGGACCAGATCCTTGTCCACAGCGTCCTCCCATCGGCCTGTTTGTCGCGGCCGTTGGAGGGAAGTTACTATTGACCAACCGTCCGGTCAATTATATTGTTTGGATCAGAAGCGCATCAGATCACATCGCACGATTGTCTGGGACAATATGCCGGTGTGACGAACAAGATGTGCCGGGCAAGCTCTGCTGAAAAAGGGCGCCCATCATTCAGGGAGGAGACTATGAAGCCGACTTCAGCACTCAAATTGTTATTGGCCGCCGGTGCCGCCGGATTGGCGTTCAGCAATCCTGCTTTCGCACAGCAGACCATCAAGATCGGTTCCGTCCTCTCGGTGACGGGTCCGGCATCGTTCCTCGGCGAGCCGGAGGACAAGACGCTGCGCATGTATGTTGACAAGATCAACGCGGCAGGCGGCGTCAACGGCAAGAAGATCGAACTCGTCGTCTATGATGACGGCGGCGATGCCAACAAGGCGCGCACTTTCGCGACCCGCCTGATCGAAGACGACAAGGTTGTCGCGATGGCGGGCGGTTCGACCACCGGCACGACCATGGCGATGATCCCGGTGTTCGAGGAAGCGCAGATTCCGTTCATCTCGTTCGGCGGCGCTGTCGAGATCATCGATCCGGTACGCAAATACACTTTCAAGACGCCGCACACCGACAAGATGGCGTGCGAGAAGATCTTCGAGAATCTCAAGCAGCGCAAGCTGACCAACATTGCGATGATCTCGGGCACCGACGGTTTCGGTGCGTCGATGAAGGCGCAGTGCACCAAGGTCGCGCCGAACTACGGCATCAAGATCGTCACCGAGGAAAGCTACGGTCCGCGCGACAGCGACATGACCGGCCAGCTCACCAAGATCAAGAACACCGCCGGTGTGCAGGCCATCGTCAATCCGGGCTTCGGGCAGGGGCCTGCGATTGTGACCCGCAACTACGCGCAGCTCGGCATGACAGCGACCCCGCTCTATCAGAGCCACGGTGTGGCTTCGAAGAGCTTCATTGAACTCGCCGGTCCTGCCGCTGAAGGCATTCGCCTGCCTGCCGCTGCGCTTCTGGTTGGTGACAAGCTGCCGGACAGCGACTCTCAGAAGAAGGTCGTGGTCGACTACAAGAAGACCTACGAGGACACGGCGAAAAGCCCGGTGTCGACCTTCGGCGGCCATGCCTATGACGGCCTGATGATCCTGGTCGAAGCCATGAAGCGCGCCAACACCACCGACCCGAAGAAGGTTCGCGACGAAATCGAGAAGACCAAGGGCTTCGTCGGCACCGGCGGCATCGTCAACATGTCGCCGACCGATCACCTCGGCCTCGACCTGTCGGCCTTCCGCATGCTCGAGATCAAGGGCGGCGACTGGACGCTGATCGCGCCGGGAACGTAAGCGCTTCGCAATCCGATGCTTCCGGATGGTTCATTCCCTCCGGAAGCATCGCTTCTCAAATTTGAACAACTGATATTGCCGGGACCGCAGCCCTTGGCTGCCATCGTGTTCGTGGAGCCGGAATGCCCGAGTTTGTCCAATTTCTTGTTTCCGGACTGACCGTGGGCGCGGTTTATGCGCTGGTCGCGCTGGGCTTCACGCTTGTCTACAATGCATCCGATGTCGTGAATTTCGCGCAGGGCGAGTTCGTCATGCTCGGCGGCATGGTGACGGTGTTTGCCTCCGCTGCAGGTGTGCCGCTTCCGCTCGCCGCGCTGCTTGCCGTTGTTGTCTCGATCGCGGTCGGTCTTCTGCTTTACTGGCTCGCCATTGAACCAGCGCGCGATGCCTCGCCTGTCACATTGATTATCATCACCATCGGCGCGTCGATCCTGCTGCGCGGCGCGGCGCAGATCCTGTTCGACAAGCAGTTTCACAAGCTACCCAGCATTTCCGGCGATACGCCGGTCAATCTGCTCGGCGCGGCGATCCAGCCGCAAAGTTTCTGGGTGCTCGGCGGCACCGCCGTGATCGTGATCCTGCTCTACATATTCCTTGAACGCACGGTCGTGGGCAAAGCCGTGCTGGCAACTGCGGCGAACAAGCTGGCCGCGCGGCTGGTCGGCATCAATACAGCCACCGTCATGGCGCTGGCCTTTGGCGGTTCCGCGGCCATCGGCGCCGTGGCCGGCGTTCTGATCACGCCGATCACGCTCACAAGCTATGATGTCGGCACGATGCTGGCGCTGAAGGGATTTGCCGCCGCGATGCTGGGCGGCATGGGCAATCCGATCGGCGCGGTCGCTGGCGGCCTGATCCTTGGTCTGCTTGAAGCGCTCGGCGTGGGTTATATCAGCTCGACCTACAAGGATGCCTTTGCCTTCATCGTCATTCTGCTGGTCCTGTTCGCCATGCCGCAGGGTCTATTCGGCCGCCGCACCGTGGAAAGGGTCTGAGCGGTGCTGCAGAAAATCGACAACCGCTATCTGATTCTGATCGCGCTTGCGGCGATTGTCGCGGTGCTGCCGCTGATTTTCCCGTCGAGCTACTATTTCCGCGTGGCGTCTCTGGTGTGGGTGTCCGCATTCGCGGCCATCGGCCTCAACGTGCTGATGGGAAATGCCGGGCAGGTCAGTCTCGGCCATGCGGGGTTCTTCGGCATCGGCGCTTACGCCGTCGCCATCGGCCCCGCCCATTTCGGAATCCCGACCTGGGCTGCGCTGATCATCGGCTGCGCGATCTCGTCAGTTCTGGCCTATCTGGTCGGCCGTCCGATCCTGAAACTGAAGGGGCATTATCTCGCCATCGCCACGCTCGGCCTTGGCGTGCTGGTGGCGCTGGTCATCACCACGGAAAGCCGCTGGACCGGCGGTCCCGACGGCATGCCGGTGGCGAAGCTGACGCTGTTCGGCTGGCGCGTCAGTGGATCTGACACCTGGTACTGGATTTCGGGCGGGATGCTGTGGCTCGGCACATGGCTGGCGCTCAATCTCTACAATACGCCGACCGGACGCGCCTTCCGCGCGCTGCACGACAGCGAAGTTGCGGCGCGGGTTGCGGGCATCGATGTCGCACGCTTCAAGCTGCAGGCGTTCGTGATTGCTGCCGCCTATGCATCGGTCGCCGGTTCTGTGCTGGCGATGATGAACGGCTTCATCAATCCCGATCAGGCAGGCTTTCTCCATTCCGTGGAAATGGTGACCATGGTGGTGCTCGGCGGGCTCGGCTCGGTTGTCGGCAGCATTGTCGGCGCTGCGGTGCTGATCACACTGCCACAGGTTCTCACCGTATTTCAGGAATACGAGCATCTGCTGCTGGGCTTCATCATCATCGTCTCGATGATCTTCATGCGCGACGGCATCGTTCCGACGCTCTCGCGCGTGCTGGCAAAGAGGACGAAGGCATGACGATCCTCGCCGCCAGGGACATCAGCATTTCGTTCGGTGGAATCAAGGCCATCGACGGCGTCAGCTTTGCCGTCGATCCGGGGAAAATCCTCTCCATCATCGGGCCGAACGGCGCGGGCAAGACCACGCTCTTCAACATCGTCTCTGGTGTTTACGAACGCGATCAGGGCCGGATCGAACTCTCCGGCGAGGACGTGACAGGACTGACGCCCGACAAGTTGGCGGCGCGCGGCCTGTCGCGCACGTTCCAGAACCTGCAAATCTTCCAGCGCATGACGGCGGCGGAAAACGTCATGGTCGGCCGTCACTTACGCGAACGCTGCAACCTGTTCGCGGACATGTTCCGCCTGCCGTCTGTTACCCGGCAGAACAGCGAGACGCGCGAGGCCGCACTGGCGCTGCTCGATGACGTTGGCCTGAAAAGCAGCGCGGATGCCTCCGCAGGCTCGCTGTCCTATGGTGCCTGCAAGCGTCTGGAGATCGCCCGCGCGCTCGCCGCCGAGCCGCGCGTGTTGCTGCTCGATGAACCGGCCGCCGGATGCAACCCGGTCGAGACCGAGGAAATCGACGAACTGATCCGCCGCGTCGCCGCCAGAGGCATCGCCGTTGTTCTGGTCGAGCACGACATGAAACTGGTGATGAAAATCTCCGACCACATTCTCGTCCTCAATCGCGGCAAGCCCATCGCTGAAGGCGGCCCGCGCGAAGTACGCGATAATCCCGCCGTGCTCGAAGCCTATCTCGGCAAGCATGGTGCGAAGGAGGCGGCCCGTGCTTGAGGTCGTCAATCTGCGCAGTGCCTATGGGCGCATCGAAGTGCTGCACGGTGTGAATCTCGCTGTTCGCGCGGGCGAGGTCGTGGCGCTGATCGGCTCCAACGGTGCGGGCAAGACCACGCTGCTTCGCGCGCTGTCGGGTGTGCAGCCGATTACGGCGGGTGAGATCACTTTTCTTGGCGAGCGCATCGAACGTCTGCCGCCGCATCGCCGGGTGCAGCGGGGCATGACCCAGTCGCCCGAAGGACGTCAGGTGTTCGGGCCGCTCACCGTCGAGGACAATCTGCGTCTCGGGGCCTACATGCGCCGCGACAAGGAGATCGAGCAAGACCGCGACCGCGTATTCGAGATGTTTCCGGTTCTGGCCGAGAAGCGCCACCAGCTCGCGGGCGGGCTTTCTGGCGGTCAGCAGCAGATGCTGGCTATCGGACGAGCGCTGATGGGCAAGCCGAAATTGCTGTTGCTGGACGAGCCGTCGCTCGGCCTGTCGCCGACACTGGTGGATCAGATCTTGGCTGCCATCGTCGCGTTGCGAACCAGCGGCGTCACCGTCCTGCTTGTGGAGCAGAACGCCAGCGCCGCCCTTGAGATTGCCGACCGCGGTTATGTGCTGGAGACCGGCAAGGTCGCGTTCGAAGGTGCGGGCTCCACGCTGCTGTCCGACCCGAAGGTCAAGGCGGCGTATCTTGGCGCGATCTAGGGTGACCTTCGCGCCTTACACCACATGTCTTGCCATGATTTCGCAACCCGTCACCGGACTGGTCACGATCTGGATGGTGACATGCTGGATATGAAACCTGTCATTCAACTGATGTGACGCTTCCACGAGAAAGGCATCTCCCGGATAACCGGACGGGATGACGAGATGACAGGACAGCGCGACCTCCGTTGTGCTCATTGGCCAGATATGCAGATCGCAGACTTCGGTCACTCCGGGGCGGTGCTCCAGATAGTCACGTACTGCGACCGGATCGATGTTGGATGGCACCGCATCCAGCGACATGGCGGTGCTGTCGCGCAGGAGGCCCCATGTGCCCCAGACGATGACGGCGACGATGACAAGACTGACGGCCGGGTCGAGCCACAGCCAGCCCGTGAACATGATGACAAGGGCCGCGACGACCACACCTGCGGACACGGCGGCGTCGGCGGCCATGTGCAGATAGGCGCCGCGGATGTTGAGATCGTTCTTGCTGCCGGAGGCAAAGAGCCATGCGGTGAATCCGTTGATGACGATGCCGATGGCGGCGACGATCATCACCGTTTTCTCCGCCACCGGCTCTGGATTCAAAAGGCGCAGAATGGCTTCCCAGCCGATCGCGCCGACGGCGATCAGCAGGAATACCGCGTTGAACAGCGCCGCGAGGATCGAGGAGCCGCGCAGGCCGTAAGTATAGCGGGGTGAGGCAGGGCGCTTCGAGAGGATCACCGCGATCCATGCCACCACTAGGCCCAGCACATCGGACAGGTTGTGGCCCGCATCGGCGATCAGTGCCGTGGAATTACTGGTGTAGCCGTAGACCGCCTCGACAACGACGAACGCCGTATTGAGTGCGATCCCGACAGCGAAGGCCGTTCCGAAACTTGCTGGCGCATGCGAATGACCGCCGGGGCCATGACTATGCTCATGGTCGTGATGATGATCGGCATGATCGTGAGCGGCGTGTGAATGCGTCATGCAATTCCCGTGGTCTGACGCCTGAAGGCTCAGTCGCTGCATGCGATATGCGGCATTCGCAAAGCGAATACTATCACACAGGGAAGGAAATCAGCGTTCTTGCGAATGCTTCTTACTGGAAGGGCCTTGCACCCGCGACGGTACGCGAGCGGGCGACCGCCGCCGTGATGTTGTCTGCCAGCAAACGAGCGAGGCAGGAATAACCCCAGTCGTTCATGTGCAGACCATCCGCGGTGATGAAGCGGTCGAAGGCAATGGCCTGATCTTCATGCCAGTGGCGCATCGCGACGTAGCGGCGGAACACCGGCACATGCGATTGCTTGGCGACGTAGGCGATGAGCCCGACCATCTCGCTGACACCGGGCTTGGCGTTGACGCGCGGGGCGAACTGCGGATCGATCAGCAACACGTCCGCGCCGGTCTTCTTGATCTGGGTAATGCCGGCCTGCAGCAGTGTTCCTGTTTCAGGGATGTTGCCGTCACGAAGAAGGGTGTTGGTGCCGAGCTGCCAGATCACGAGATCCGGCTTCGGCGCAAGAACCTCGTTCATACGCGCCATCATCGAAGCGGCGTCCTCGCCGTTCACACCCTGATTGATGACGGTGATAGGAGATTCCGGAAACTGCTTGCGCAGTTCACGCTCAAGGCGGCTCGGATAAGAATAGGCTGGCGAGCTGGCGCCAGACCCGCCGGTCGAGGACGAACCGACAGCCACAATGGTGATGGGCTCATGTGCATCAAGCCGCTTGGCGATGCGTGCGACCGGCGCGTCGAGCTGCGCGAGGGACTTCGACTGCACGCACGGCTGCGCCTTGAAGACGCTGTTCAGATCGTCGCTCAGGGCGGGAGTGCTGGTGGCCGGCTCGGCGCGCGAGATCGTCGGAGAAGCGACAAGCACCGAAGCGCCCAGCGCGAAAGCGCCCACGGCGGCGGCGGTCATCGAAGCCGTTTGACGGCTGAAGAAGGAGCTGAACATCAGGAAGCGAACCCTGGCGGCGCGGCCATTGAGGTCCGCATGCATTAACACCTAGCGAAAACAGCCGTCATATTCAATGCGCTGTTGGGCGGGTGGGAACTCATACTTAATCAAAAATATCCACCAAAACAGCCGCTTGGAGACGGAACTTCTCTGGTGCGATGCACAAATCCGTGAAGCGCGACCGTGTTCTTGCTCAGGCGGCTTTGCCGAGCAATGCGCTGCAGCCGTTCCAGATGATCTGGATGCCGATGCAAAAGAGGATGAAAGCCGAGAGGCGCATCACGACGTCCGTTCCGCGCTTGCCGAGAAAGGCGATGATGCGGTCGGCAAAGCGATAACTGACGAAGATCGTCAGGGCGATGGCGGCAAGACCTGCGATGGCCGATCCGCCGAGAATGGCCAGTTGCGCGAAATCGTTGAAAGGTGTCGGACGTTGACTGCCGAGGGTCATGGCAACGGACATTGAACCGGGGCCGACGGTGAGCGGCATTGTCAGGGGATAGAACGCATCGATGGACGGAGCAGTCGTATCGACTTTCGAACGATCTGCGTCCGGCATTTCCGGTGCATGCAGCAATTGCCAGCCGAATGCCGCGACCACCATTCCGCCCGCGACGCGTACGACGGGCAGGGTAATTCCGAAAAACTCGAGGACGTGGGAGCCGATAAACAGCGAGCCGAGCAGCAGGAAGAAGCTGTTGCGCGCGACACTCAGGGCAAGGGCGCTGCGTTCGGCCGTGCTGCGTCCGCGGGTCATGCGCAGGAATAGCGGGGCGCTTCCGATCGGATTGACGATCGGAAACAGCGCTGCATAAACCAGCAGGAATGCGTTGATGATGTTTTGCACGATATCCGCCCCGGCCACCCTGGCCCGAGCGCTGATTTCGACCAGAGATCGCCGTGCTTTGCAACTGCGCTCGGGGCAACAAACGGATCATGCCGTTTGGTTGAAGGGCTCGTCCCGGGCATACAGGGTTGATAACCTGCCCGCAGGGAGCAGGACGATCATCTCATGTGGCTTAGATTCGCGATCATTCTGACGGCGCTTATCGGGACTATTCCGCAGGCTTTGCATGCGGAGCCCGCGCCTGTGACCTGCACGATCATGCCGGACGGGGAATCGGCGAGCGTGATGATCACCAATCCGCTCAGTTATGAAGCGTCATGTCAGGTGAACTGCAAGTTCTCGACGGCTGTCTACGACGACAACCCTCAGATCATCTGCGCCAAGCCTGTGCCTGCCGGCAAGGAAGTCCAGATGTGCATTCTCAAGGCCGCAGGCAACAAGTTGTTGAAGCTTGTCGAGGCGGCGGCGGATTGCAGGAAGCCGTAAGCCGTCTCATGCGCATCAGATGAAAGCCCCGCATGCGCGGGAGCTTTCATGATCTTGTCTTAGCGGCCGAAGAACAGCCACAGCAGGATGATCACCGGGATCGGCACACCCAGCAGCCACAACAGAATTCCGCGTCCCATCTTCGCCTCCATGTCAACCTCAGGGACATGGAGAACGTGAAAGGTGTGATGATGTTCCGAAAATTCAGAACGCGCGGTCTGCCATGCGGTTCACCAGTGGCCGGTGTTCGGCATTGACGTCCATGGCTCCTGCGGTGCGAGCGCGTCGCCTTTCTGCAGGAGTTCGATGGAATGCAGATCGGGCGAACGGATGAACGCCATCTGGCCGTCGCGCGGCGGACGATTGATGGTGATGCCGAGCTTCATCAGCCGCTCGCAGGTCGCATAAATATCATCGACCTCGTAGGCGAGATGTCCGAAGTAACGGTCTTCGCCGTAGGTTTCCTCATCCCAGTTGTAGGTGAGTTCGACCAAGGGAGCGCCGCGGCCCTTCACCTGCTTGAGCAGCGTCTCGTCCTCGTCGGCGCAAAGGAAAACCAGCGTGAAGCGGCCTTTCTCGCTCTCGGTGCGGCGGACTTCCTTCAGGCCGAGCGCGTCGCTGTAGAATTTGAGGGCGACATCGAGTTTGCGGACGCGCAGCATAGTGTGCAGATAACGCATGTTTCTTATTCCTTCTCGGACATTGCCGGACGTGCGAGGCCGGCGGCGGGATGCGTGTGCAATATCAGCAAAAGACCTCTGATGGCAGACCGGGCAGCGGGAACTTTTTTGCTGCGTCGCCGTTATCCTTCACAACTTCGAGACAATGGAGGTGTGCTTGGACGAGGTGATTGACCGCGTAATCCATACTTTTGGAATGATGCGTAACCTGAGCGAGGACGCGCTCAACGACGCTCGCGAAAGTCTTCGCAGCTATATCGAAACGCTGTCGTCCGCGGGCGAGACCGATCCGCCGCGTCTGGCGGTATGCGGGCTGGCTTATCTTCGCAATCGTCAGGACGGGGCATCGCCGAAGTTCACCGGCTGCTGATCATCATCGATGTAGGGGGATGTTCGCCTGCCGAATCGTTGTGCGCCCTGGGGCTTCGCGCCCTATTTTTCTATCGTTATAGTCCGGCGCAGATCGATATTCAGGCCTCCCCATGATTGCACCCGACCTCCGCACCGGCATTGACATGCTCGGCGACATGATCGCCGAAGCAAGGACCATCGTGCCGTTCACCGGCGCTGGCATCTCAACCGAGTGCGGCATTCCCGACTTCCGCTCGCCGGGCGGCTTGTGGACCCGCAATCGTCCGATTCCGTTCGGTGAGTTCGTGGCCAGTCAGGAGGCGAGGGACGAATCCTGGCGGCGGCGCTTTGCCATGGAGCCGAGCTTTGCTGCCGCGCGGCCGGGACGCGGGCACCGCGCGCTGGCCTCGCTTTACAAAGCGGGGAAGGTGCCCGGAATCGTGACGCAGAATATCGACAACCTGCACCAGGTCTCTGGTTTTTCCGCAGAGCATGTTGTTGAACTGCATGGCAACACCACCTATGCCCGCTGTATCGGATGCGGGACGCGCTACGAGATCGCGTGGGTCAAGGAGCGCTTCGAACCGGAAGGCATCGCGCCGTCCTGCACGGCCTGTGGTGAGCCGGTGAAGTCCGCGACCATTTCATTCGGTCAGTCCATGCCCGAGGAGGAAATGCGCCGGGCAACGGAACTGGCGCAGCATTGCGACCTGTTCCTTGCGATCGGATCGTCGCTCGTGGTGTGGCCAGCGGCGGGTTTTCCACTGATGGCGCGTAACTGCGGTGCCAGGCTCGTGATCATCAACAACGAGCCGACCGATCAAGATGATGTCGCTGACCTCGTCATCCGCCACGACATCGGCGAAACCCTCGGACCCTTTGTAGGTAATTGACCTGCCCGGTTGATTCGAAATCCTTCAAGGCTGTTCATAGGTCACTGCTGATTTCTTTTTTGTCTTTCAGCCCTGTTCCGGAGTGTTATCGTTAAATCAAGGATTCGCCTTGGTTCATTTTGATTCGTCATGATGAGAGAGAGCGAAGCAAACTTGGTTGCATAACGTACGCGGTCGGGTGGCTGGCCGCAGATTGTTTGAGGTCCGGGGGTCATGGGTTCGGACGCTTTTGAGTCCAAAAAGGCAGGCGGTTCGCTGGGGGGCGGGTCCGACAGGTTCACCCCGAGTGAGTTGTCTTCCGCAGTCGAGCGGAATTCGGCCGCCGATCCCTTTGCCGCCGCCGATGGCGCGGCTGTCAACCTCGTCGAGATTTCCGGCGTCATCAAGTGGTTCGACGCGTCCAAGGGCTACGGCTTTATCGTGCCCGACAATGGCTGGCCGGACGTGCTGCTGCATGTCACTGTCCTGCGCCGCGATGGCTACCAGACCGCCTATGAAGGCGCACGTCTGGTGGTTGAATGCATGCAGCGTCAGAAGGGCTATCAGGCCTTCCGCATCGTCTCGATGGACGAGTCTACGGCCATTCATCCAGCGCAGATGCTGCCGGCGCGGACCCATGTCAGTGTGACGCCGACCAGCGGACTGGAGCGGGCGCAGGTCAAATGGTTCAACCGGCTTCGCGGCTTCGGCTTCCTCACCTGCGGTGAAGGCACGCCGGACATTTTCGTCCATATGGAAACCTTGCGCCGCTACGGCATGACCGAGCTGCGCCCCGGCCAGTATGTGCTGGTCAGGTTCGGGCCCGGCTCCAAGGGCATGATGGCAGCCGAGATCCAGCCCGAGACGGGCGCGCCAGGCTTGTCCTCACACTGACATCAGCCACATCCGCGTGATCCGGCAGGAAGGCCAGACCAGTGTCTGGCCTTTGCCATGATTGGCGGGCTAGGGTGCCGCGGTCATTGCTTCAGGACTCCGCTTGCGCATGCTGTTTGCCCGCTCTCCGAAAGACCGTTTCAAACTGGATATCCGGATCGTCGCCGCCGCGGTAATCGCGTGGGTCTCCCTTTCCGTAGCTGGCGTCTCCGCCGCCGAGATGCAGCCGTTGGAGATCGTGACCAGATCCGGCGTGCATGTCTTCACTGTTGAGGTCGTCAAGACCGAGCAGGAACGCGCCACGGGCCTGATGTACCGGAAGGAACTGGCCGAGGGGCGAGGGATGCTGTTCGACTTCTCGCCCGAGCAGCCCGTCTCCATGTGGATGAAGAACACCTTCATCCCGCTGGATATGATCTTTATCCGCAGTGACGGTCGCATTTTGCGGATCGCGGAGAACACCGAGCCGCATTCCGAGAAGATCATCTCCTCCGGCGGGCTGGCGCGGGGCGTGCTGGAGGTGATCGGCGGCACAGCCCGGAAGTACGGCATTCAACCGGGCGACCGGGTCGCTCATCCGCTGTTCGGAACGAGGTAGAGCCGGTTGTCAGAATCGCGTCAGAATCGCTTTTGAAAATATAGCAGATTCAATGGGTTGATTGGTCGGGGCAGGAGGATTCGAACCTCCGACCTGCGGTACCCAAAACCGCCGCGCTACCAGGCTACGCTATACCCCGAGAAGGCCCAGTCCATATACGCTTCGCATGGCTGCAGCAAGGCGGAAGGCCGGCTGATGGCGGCAAAAAACCGCCATCCGTCGGCCGATCTGCCCTGCCAGCGGCTCAGGCGCCGGGAGCGGGCTGTGTCGCCGGCTTCGGCGTTTTCGACGCCGGCTTGTCCAGCTTCTTGGACCAGCTCTTGTAGTAGGCGACGCCACACAGGAGTGCGATGCCGATCACGCTGACGCCGAGCTGCGCCCAGACCGTGCCCCAGCTCAGCATCAGCACGAAGTGCGCCACGAACGACAGGAAGATGCCGACGCAGAACACCTCAAGCGACTGCTGTCCGCACTTGATCAGCGGCTCCATCCACTTCGATTCGAGCAGGCTCCAGTCCTTCGGTACGAACCGCGTCATGAAGAATGCGATCACCACGAAGTGGATCACGCGATAGGGCGCGAGGAACGTCTTGTCGTTCGGATTGAAGGCGTCATAGAGCCACTTCGGGAAAAGGGCGCCGAAGGACTCGAAGCGTCCGGCCATGGTCATGACCAGCGCGAACAGCAGATAGAGCGTACCGAGGATCAGCAGCCATTTCGACCGGATCACCGATTGCGATTCCCGTGCGCCGCCTAGCGCAAACCATGCGCCGAACACGAAAAGCAGCTGCCACGTATAGGGATTGAAGTACCAGGAGCCGACCGGATAGGCCGAGAAATTCCAGCCGAACTGCCGAGCCGCGAAATACAGCACCAGCGACGCGATCATGACCATGTCCGGCTTGCGCAGCATCAGCCACAGTACCGGCGGGAAGAACCCCATCAGGATGATGTAGAGCGGCAGCACGTCCAGATTGACCGGCTTGAACCGCAGGATCAGGCCCTGCGTCAGCGTCTGGATCGGATTTTCAACCAGACCCGCGACGTTGAACTCGTTGAGAATGTCCGGGTCAGCATAGCGCAGCGCGACCCAGCCGATCGCGGCAATATAGATGACGAACAGCAGCACATGGGCGACGTAGAGCTGCCAGACGCGTTTCCAGAGCCGCGTCGCGCCGACGACGAAACCGCGATCGAGCATCATCTTGGCGTAGACGAAGGATGCCGTGTAGCCGGAGATGAAGACGAAGAGGTCGGCCGCGTCGCTAAACCCGTAATTGCGCGGCGTGGCCCAGTTGATGACGTTGTTGGGAATGTGGTCGAGGAAAATCCACCAGTTGGCGATACCGCGGAAGAAGTCGAGCCGGAGATCGCGGCCCTTTTCTGGGAGTGTTGCCTGAATTTCCATGAGTACCGTTTCGTAATGAGTACCGTTGCGTGATGCGATCAGACCAAAATAGCGTCGGTGGCTGCACGTCCGGACCCGGGCGGTCCGACGTTGTCACCGCGTTTCGGACCGACTATACCAGAACCCGCCGTGGAAAGTCTTGTTCGGGGCGGGTTTGCTCAACATCTTGTTGCCGACCGTATCCCGAATCGCGGGCTTTTTACTTGTCGATTATTGCCGTAGCGAACACGCCCAGGGACCCTGCATCCATGACCGCAAGAATATTCAAACCTGCAAAGAATGCGATGCAGTCCGGCGCGGCGAAGACAAAGCTCTGGCAGCTCGACTATGAGCCCGAACAGCCCCGCGTGGTCGAACCGCTGATGGGCTGGACCTCGTCCAGCGATATGAAGCAGCAGCTCACCCTCCGTTTCGATACGAAGGAGGAGGCGATCGCCTACTGCGAGCGGCAAGGCATTGCATACCAGGTCCTCGAGCCGAAAGAACTGCAGCCGCGCGTCAAGGCCTATGCGGACAACTTCGCATTCCGCCGTCCGGAGCCGTGGACGCACTAACCCCCACGCCGCCTAGCCAAATTGCGCCGGGAAATGTCAGGGACATGACATTTTCCGATTGCTGTTTGGCCTATTGAGGCGGCTGACCCGGTGCAAGTCTCTCCGCGAAAGTTGTGGTTGCAATCCGCCGCCAAGCAGTGACACCTTGCGGGTCGAAGCCGTCCTGAAAGGACGGAATCAAGCAAGATCAAAACGTTATGCGGCGGGAAACAATGGCACTTCGTTCCGGACTCGATCCCAAATCGGCCGACTTCACCCGCAATTCCGAGGCCATGCGCGCCCTGGTGTCAGACCTCCGCGACAAGCTCTCGCAGGTGGCCGGCGGCGGCGGCGAAGCCCTTCGCGCCAAGCACACCGCCCGCGGCAAGATGTTCGCCCGCGACCGCGTCGACCTGCTGATCGATCCCGGCACCGCCTTTCTCGAATTCTCGCCGATGGCCGCTTATGGCCTCTACGGCGGCAACGTGCATTCCGCCAGCATCGTGACCGGCATCGGCCGGGTGTCGGGCCGCGAATGCGTGATCGTCGCCAACGACGCCACCATCAGCGGCGGCACCTATTATCCCATGACGGTGAAGAAGCATCTGCGCGCGCAGGACATCGCGCGCCAGAACAACCTGCCTTGCATCTACATGGTGGATTCCGGCGGCGCGTTCCTGCCGCAGCAGGACGAGATTTTCCCGGACGAGAAACACTTCGGCCGCATCTTCTACAATCAGGCCAACATGTCCGCGCAGGGCATTCCGCAGATCGCCATTGTGATGGGATCGTGCACGGCGGGCGGCGCTTACGTGCCCGCCATGTCGGACGAGAGCATCATCGTGCGCAATCAGGGCACCATCTTCCTCGGCGGCCCGCCGCTGGTGAAGGCGGCGACAGGCGAGGTCGTTACCGCGGAAGAACTCGGCGGTGCGGATGTGCACAGCCGCCATTCGGGCGTGACCGATCACTACGCGCAGAACGACAGCCACGCCATCGGCATCGCTCGCCGTATCGTCGGCAATCTCAATCCGGCAACATCGTCCGCAACGGGATTACGCGATCCGCGCGACCCGCTGTTCGACCGTGAGGATATTTACGGTGTCGTCCCGGCAGATGCCCGCAAGCCGTTCGATGTGCGCGAGATCATCGCGCGGATCGTCGACGGCTCGGAATTCGAGGAGTTCAAGAAGCTCTACGGCACCACGCTGGTCTGCGGCTTCGCGCATATCTGGGGCTATCCCGTCGGCATCATCGCCAACAACGGCATCCTGTTCAGCGAAAGCTCGCTGAAGGGCGCGCACTTCATCGAACTGTGCTGCCAGCGCGGCATTCCGCTGCTGTTCCTGCAGAACATCACCGGCTTCATGGTCGGCAAGAAATACGAGGCGGGCGGCATTGCGCGCGACGGCGCGAAGCTGGTGACGGCGGTTGCGACGGCCTCTGTGCCGAAGTTCACGGTGGTGATCGGCGGTTCCTACGGCGCAGGCAACTACGGCATGTGCGGCCGCGCCTATAGCCCGCGTTTCCTCTGGATGTGGCCGAATGCGCGTATCTCGGTGATGGGCGGCGAACAGGCTGCGACGGTGTTGAGCACGCTTCGCCGCGACAATATCGAGGCCAAGGGCGGCACATGGTCGGCGCAGGAAGAGGATGCGTTCCGCAGCCCGATCCGCGAACAGTATGAAACGCAGGGCCATCCGTATTACGCCACGGCGCGGCTGTGGGATGACGGCGTGATCGATCCCGCCGATACGCGCCTTGTGCTTGGTCTCGGCCTTTCCGCTGCTGCCAATGCGCCGATAGAGCCGCCGAAGTTCGGCGTGTTCCGGATGTGATGCGGAGCACATGATGACCGATCTTGTCCGCATCGAACGCGATCAGGACGTGGCGCGCGTCACGCTGAACCGTCCCGAACTGAACAACGCCCTGAACCGCAAGCTGATCGAAGACCTGCGCTCAGCTTTCGAGAGCATTGCCGCCGACCGCTCCATCGCAACCATGGTTCTGGCAGGTGAGGGCAAGAGCCTTTGCGCGGGTGCCGACATCAGCGCCATGCGCGAGGCTGGCACCTATACGCGCGAGGAAAACATCGCGGACGCCATGCCGCTGGTGCGGATGCTGTCGGCGCTCGACCGGATGCCGCAGACCACCATCGGCCGTGTGCATGGGCCGATCTACGGCGGTGGTGTCGGCGTGGTGGCTGCGTGCGACATCGCCATCGGTACATCTAGCGCGACATTCTGTCTGTCCGAAGTCCGTCTCGGCATCGTGCCGGGCATGATTAGTCCCTACGTGCTGCGCGCCATCGGCGAGCGCACCGCGCGGCGCTATTTCCAGACCGCCGAAGTGTTCGACGCCAAGGAAGCAATGCGGATTGGCCTGTTGCATGAAGTCGTTGAGCCGGACGCGCTGGACGAACGCATTACCAAGCTGCTCAAGCAGTTGAAGTCTGCCGCGCCTGGTGCGCGCGCCATCGCCAAGAGAATTGCGGGCGATATCGTGGGCCGTACCATCGACGAGGCGCTGATGAACGAGACCGCGCAGCTGATCGCCGACGTGCGGGCGAAGCCCGAGGCACGCGAGGGTCTGTCGGCATTTCTTGAAAAGCGCAAGGCATCGTGGAGTTGATCTGATGAACGCAAAAGCTCCCGCCGCGCTCTATCGCCGCTTCAACACATTGCTGATCGCCAATCGCGGCGAAATCGCCTGCCGCGTGATCCGCACCGCGCGGGCCATGGGCCTGCGTACCGTTGCGGTCTACTCGGAAGCTGATGCCGACGCGGTGCATGTCGCCATGGCTGACGATGCCGTGCTGCTCGGTCCGGCGCGCGCGCGCGACAGCTATCTCAATGTCGACCGGATCATCGAAGCCGCGAAGAAGACCGGCGCGGAAGCTATCCATCCGGGCTACGGCTTCCTGTCCGAGAATGCGGACTTCGCGCGCCGATGTGCCGCCGAAGGCATCGTCTTCGTCGGACCGACCGCCGAGATGATGGAGGCCATGGGGTCAAAGTCAGGCTCCAAGGCGCTGATGGAAAAGGCCGGCGTGCCGCTGGTCCCCGGCTATCACGGCGACGCGCAGGACGATGCTACTCTGGCGAAAGCCGCCGAGAAGGCCGGTTATCCGGTTCTGGTGAAGGCATCCGCAGGCGGCGGCGGGCGTGGCATGCGCGTTGTTCGCAGCGCCGAGGAGCTGGGATCGGCCATTGTCAGCGCCAAGCGCGAAGCACTGGCTGCTTTCGGTGACGACCGGATGCTGATCGAGAAGTTCGTCCAGAATCCGCGCCACATCGAAGTGCAGATCATCGGCGACAGCCATGGCAACCTGATCTCGCTGTTCGAGCGCGAGTGCACCCTGCAGCGCCGCCACCAGAAGGTGATCGAGGAAGCGCCATCGCCGACACTCAATGCCGCGCAGCGTAACGCCGTGTGCGAAGCGGCGCGCAAGGCTGCCGGTGCGGTGAACTATGTCGGCGCGGGCACCATCGAATTCGTCTCCGACGGAAAGGAGACGTTCTTCATCGAAATGAATACGCGCCTTCAGGTCGAGCATCCGGTGACCGAACTCATCACCGGCGTGGATCTGGTCGAATTGCAGTTGCGCGTGGCGTTCGGCGAGAAGCTGCCGCTGACGCAGGATCAGGTCACGCTGAATGGCCATGCCATCGAGGCGCGCGTCTACGCTGAGAACCCGAACAAGAATTTCATGCCCTCCGTGGGCCGCATCCGCACCTGGCGCACGCCGGAGGAGGTGGACGGCTTGCGCATCGACGCCGGTTACGGCGAGGGTAAGACCGTGTCTCCGAACTATGACGCGATGCTGGCCAAGGTCATCGCATGGGCGCCGACGCGTGATCTCGCGATCTCGCGGCTCAACCGCGGCTTGCAGGAAACCGATGTTCGCGGCATCGTCACCAACATTCCGTTTCTGTCGGCGCTGATTACGCATCCGGACGTCCGCGCCAACACCATCGATACCAGCTTCATCGAGCGCGAGCTTGCGAAGTTGACGCCTGCGGAAGGCGAACTCTCCGATCTCGAGCTTGCCGCCGCTGTTGCCTCCATCCTGCAGAGCGAAGCCGTTGCAGCGGGAGCAGACGTGAAGTCGCCATGGCGCGCATCCGCTGGCTGGGCTGCCGTCGGCGCGCGGCATCGCCGGTTTCTGTTCCGCCAAGCAGACGGCACCGAGCGCAAGACATCACTGCGTTATGGACAGGGGCCTTCGACGCTGGCGATCGATGGGCGCAAGCTGGCTTTCGCAAGCGCGGCGTCGCCACGCGGTGGCATCGATCTTGTGCTCGATGGCGTGAAACACCATGTCACGGGCCTGCTTGATGGCCACGAAGTTTATGTCCGCACCCGCAACGGGCGGTTCGAGGTTCACTGGATCGATCCGTTCGGCACCGAGGACGAGGAGCAGGCTGGCGCGGACCGCGTGGTCGCGCCGTTGCCCGGCACGGTCGTCGCGTTGCTGGTCGAGGAAGGCGCGGCGGTCGAGAAGGGCGCCGCGATCCTGACGCTGGAAGTGATGAAGATGGAGCAGACGCTGCGTGCGCCGTTTGCGGGCACCGTCAAGGCGCTCAAGTGCAAGGTCGGCGACATCGTGGCGGAGGGTGTCGAGCTCGCAGAGATCGAACCGAAAGCGTAAGCGATGAGCGATCAGGTCCGCATAGTCGAAGTCGGCCCGCGCGACGGGCTGCAGAACGAAAAGACCCCGGTAACCGCCGAGGCACGGATCGCATTCATCGAGAATCTCGTCAAGGCGGGGCTACATACTATCGAGGTCGGCAGCTTTGTCTCACCGAAAGCCATTCCACAAATGGCCAATTCGGATCAGGTGCTGCGCGCGGTCGATCATCATCCTGGTCATGAGTTTCACGTCCTCGTGCCGAATGAGAAGGGCTACGACGCGGCCAAGGCTGCGGGCGCGAAAGTCATTGCCGTGTTCGCATCGGCTTCCGAAGGCTTTTCCAGGGCCAACATCAACTGCACCATCGCGGAATCGATTCAGCGTTTCGTCCCGGTGCTGGAGCGCGCGAAAGCTGACGGCATCAAGGTGCGCGGTTATGTGTCCTGCGTACTCGGCTGTCCCTATGATGGCGAGGTCAAGCCGTCTGCTGTGGTGGATGTGACGAAGAAGCTGCGTGATCTCGGCTGCTACGAGGTTTCGCTTGGCGACACCATCGGCGTCGGCACGCCGGCAAAGGCGCGTGCGCTGCTGCGCGCAGTTGCGTCCGAGGTGCCGATGCAACATCTCGCAATGCACTTCCACGATACCTATGGGCAGGCTCTCGCCAATCTCTACGCGGGTCTGGAGGAAGGCGCGCGGGTGATCGATTCAGCCGCTGGCGGCCTCGGCGGTTGTCCCTATGCGCCGGGCGCAACCGGCAACGTCGCCACCGAGGACGTCGTCTACATGCTGGAAGGCATGGGCGTGAAGACCGGCGTGGACATGATGCAACTCCTCGCAGCCACGAATGGCATCGCGCAGGTGCTCGGCAAGACGCCGGTGAGCCGCGTGGCGTCGGCCCTGAACGCCAAGGCGCGTTAGAGACGCGCGTTTAAAATCTCTTTTTCGTGATTACGGAAAAGCCGTTGCACCGCAGCGGTCTTCAGGCGCAGAAAAAATACATCTGCCGATGTAACGAACGCGAATTCATCCCGAACAGTCGGTAGCGGCATCCGCCGCATCATGAACCGATTTCAGAGGATGACTCTCATGGCTCGCAATTCACGCATCGCGCTCGGCGCCACCGCAGCAGTTCTTTCGCTTGGTCTGGCGTTCGCGCCGGCTGCCTTCGCACAGGACAAGATGTCCAAGGACGGCATGAAGAAGGAAGACACCATGTCGAAGGACGGCATGAAGAAAGATGCCATGTCCAAGGACTCGATGTCGAAGGATGCGATGAAGAAGGACGACGGAATGAAAAAGGACGGGATGAAGAAGTAAACTTCATCCGTTGCTGCTTTCGGCAGATCCGCTCAGCCGGGCGGGTCTGCCGAATATCCTGAAGGCTGTTACTTGCGAGCCTTGCGGGCTGCGTAACGCGCGTCGCGCGCGGCCTTCTGTTGCGCCTTGAGTTCAGCTTCGGCGGCCTGCTTCTCGGCCTGTATGCGCAAGGCCTCCGCGGCGGCCTGTGCTGCGAGTTCGGCCTCGCGCGCACGCTGCTCGGCCTTCTCAGCCTCGCGCAGCTTCTGCGCTTCGGCGCGCGCGGCGGCCTGCGCCTGACGTTCGGCGGCACGCTGCAGGACGGCGGGATCGTCGGCGCCCGGCTGCGCCTTGAATTTCTCGACGATGTTCTTTCTGGCATTCCGCGCGGCGGCAGCCCGGTCGGCAAAGCTTGGTTCCTTGAAACCCATAGGGTCGATGTCTCTCTTTCTGGTCGTGTCTTGAAGGGCGGCTTTTAGCAGATTTGACGGACGTGTCAGCGCTTCTGGCGCGCAAAATTGTTGCTTTGGTCTAACGACCTGAAACCTCTGACATTTCAAACCGGCAATTTTGAGCTGGCGATCCCGGCAGGATTCGAACCTGCAACCCGCGGAGTAGAAATCCGCTACTCTATCCAGTTGAGCTACGGGACCGTTGAGGCCTCTCATACCACCCCATCGGTGAAAAAACCGCCTCCGTCGGGCGGAAAGTTGTGAACCTTCCGGAGGGGTGTTCCGACAAACCGGCGGGGTGGTGTCAAAGGTCTGGTGCCATTGGCGCCCCCCGACCTAAAGTCCTGATTTCGCCGGGTCAATGGTCCCGTGCATAGTCGCGTTTTGGCATGGCCGCGGCTGTCGCGTGGAATATTTTGAACCGCTATCGGTACGACCATGAGTCTGTCACGATTCGCGCATTGTCTTCTTTTCGGGGCGAAGATTGCTCGCCAATTCCCTAGGGAGTTTTCATCATGATTGGTCTGGTTCGCGCCCTCTCGGTTTGCGCCACGTTGGCGCTCGGCCTGGTTTCGGCCTACGCCGCCGACAAGGCCTTCAAGCGCGATGACCTCGCGGACTCCGCGATCCGGCTGGAAGCCCAGATCAAGACCGAAGCGGGGGTCATCAACAAGACCGCGGCTACGCTGAAGTCGGATACCGACGCCGCCTTCAGGCGCAGCGACCTGCGCGGTGCCTTGACCCTGCTCGGGCAGACAGCGGCGGTGGCTCCGGAAGACAGCGGCAACTGGCTGCGGCTGGCGAAAACCATTTTCCAGATCCGTCCGGCGGACAGCCGCGAGCGGACCTTCTTCCATGAGCGGGCCTCCACCGCCGCCTATATCGCCTATCAGCGCGCCGCCAATCCCAACGAGGAAGCCGATGCGCTGGCAGTCCTCGGCAATGCCCTGGCCGAGCGCAAGCTCTGGCGTCCGGCGCTCGATGCGCTGCGCCTGTCGCTGGACCAGAAGGAAGTCGCGGAGGTACGCGGCCAGTATGAAAAGCTGCGCGACGAAAAGGGCTTCCGGCTGCTCGATTACAGCGTGGATTCGGATTCGGCCTCGCCGCGCGCCTGCTTCCAGTTCTCGGAAGAACTGCCCAAGCGGGCCGACTTCAATCCGTTTGTGGCGCTGGCGGGCACCGATAGCCCGGCGCTGACCTCGGAAGAGAAACAGCTTTGCGTCGAAGGCCTCAAGCATGGCGAGCGTTACACCATCAACCTACGCGCCGGCATGCCCTCGACCGTGAAGGAAACCCTGCCGAAGTCGGCGGAGTTCAACATTTACGTCCGCGACCGCAAGCCGTTCGTGCGCTTCACCGGCCGCGCTTATGTGCTGCCGCGCACCGGCCAGAAGGGCATTCCGCTGGTCAGCGTCAACACGCCGTCGGTGGCGGTGAAGATCTACCGGGTCGGCGACCGCAACCTGATCAACTCGGTGCTGGGCAGCGACTTCCGGCGCAATCTTTCGACCTATGAACTATCCGTCCTTGGCGATGAGAAAGGCGTCAAGGTCTGGAGCGGCGAGGTCGCCACCCAGCCGACCCTGAATGCCGATGTGGTCACCGCATTTCCGGTCGACCAGGCGGTCGGCGACATGCAACCGGGCGTCTATGTGATGACCGCTGCCACCAAGGGGCCGGGCTCCGTCGACGACGACGATTCCTCTCTCGCGACCCAGTGGTTCATCGTCTCCGATCTCGGCCTGACCGCTTACTCCGGCAATGACGGCATCCACGTTTTCATCCACTCGCTGGCGACCACAGCGCCGACGGCGGGTGCCGACGTGCGTCTCGTTGCCCGCAACAACGAAATCCTTGCGACCAAAAAGACCGACACGGCGGGTCACGTCCTGTTCGAGGCGGGGCTGGGACGTGGGGAGGGTGGTTTGTCACCGGCGCTGCTCGCTGTCAGCGGCGACAAGGGCGATTATGCCTTCCTGAGTCTCAAATCGAGCGCCTTCGATCTGTCCGACCGCGGGGTCTCGGGCCGCACCGTGCCCGCCGGGCCGGATGCGTTCGTCTACACCGAGCGCGGCGTCTATCGCTCCGGCGAGACGGTCTATGTCACGGCGTTGCTGCGCGACGGGCAGGGCAACGGCATCGCCGGAACGCCGATGACGCTGGTGGTTGAGCGGCCGGACGGCGTGGAATTCCGCCGCTCCGTGGCGCCGGATCAGGGCGCGGGCGGCCGCAGCCTGACCCTGCCGCTCAACTCGGCGGTGCCAACCGGCACCTGGCGGGTGCGTGCTTTCACCGATCCGAAGGCGCCGTCCGTCGGCGAAACCACCTTCATGGTCGAGGATTACGTCGCCGACCGGATCGAATTCACCTTAAATTCCAAAGCGAAACAGATTACGGCTGAACTTCCTGCAGAACTTGAAGTCGATGGCCGCTTCCTTTACGGCGCACCGGCCTCGGGTCTGGCGCTTGAAGGCGACCTGCTGATCGCGACGGCGACCGACCGTCCGGGCTACGCCGGCTACAAGTTCGGCATTGCCGACGACGAAACCACCAACAACGAACGCACGCCGCTGGAAAACCTCCCGGAGGCCGATGCCAACGGCAAGGCAAAGTTCAACGTCAGCCTGCCCAAACCCCCGTCATCGCAGCGACCGCAGGAAGCGCAGGTCTTCGTCCGCATGGTTGAGACCGGCGGCCGCGCCGTCGAGCGCAAGCTGACGATTCCCGTTGCGCCCGGCGACGAAATGATCGGCGTGAAGCCGCTGTTCTCGGACAAAAACGTCGCCGAAGGCGATCCGGCCAATTTCGACGTGGTCTATGTCGCGCCGGACGGCAAGGCGATGGCCCGCAGCGGGCTGCGTTACGAACTGCTGAAGATCGAGTCGCGCTATCAGTGGTATCGGCAGGGTTCGTCATGGGACTATGAGCCGGTGAAATCCACCAAGCGCGTGGCCGATGGCGATGTCGTGATCGCCGCCGACAAGCCCGCGCGCATCACGTTCTCGCCGCAGCCCGGCCGTTACCGGCTCGATGTGAAGTCCACCGATGTCGATGGTCCGATTACCTCGGTGCAGTTCGATGTCGGCTGGTATTCCGACGGCAGCGCCGACACGCCGGATCTGCTGGAAACCTCCATCGACAAGCCGGAATACAAGTCCGGCGACACCATGGTCGTGTCGGTGAATGCGCGCACCGCAGGCAAGCTCACCATCAATGTGCTGGGCGACCGTCTGCTGACCACGCAATCCGCCGACGTCAAGGAAGGCCAGAACAAGGTCAACATCGCCGTCGGCAAGGACTGGGGCACCGGGGCCTATGTCGTCGCCACGCTGCGCCGTCCGCTCGATGCCGCCGCCCAGCGCATGCCGGGCCGGGCCATCGGCCTGAAATGGTTCGGGATCGACAAGGCCGAGCGCACGCTCAAGGTCTCGCTGACGCCGCCCGCGCTGGTGCGTCCGGGCACGGCGCTCAAGCTGCCGGTGAAGATCGAGGGCCTGAGCCGCGGCGAGGACGCTAAGATCGTGGTGGCCGCCGTCGATGTCGGCATTCTCAATCTCACCAACTACAAGCCGCCCGCGCCGGATGACTACTATCTCGGCCAGCGCCGCATGACGTCCGAAATCCGTGACCTCTACGGGCAACTGATCGACGGAATGCAGGGCACACGCGGCCAGATTCGCACCGGCGGCGACGGCGCAGGCGCCGAACTGCAGGGCAGCCCTCCGACCCAGAAGCCGCTCGCGCTCTATTCCGGCATCGTCACGGTCGGCGCAGACGGCACCGCGACTGTCTCCTTCGACATTCCGGAGTTCGCCGGCACCGCGCGCGTCATGGCGGTAGCATGGACCGCGACCAAGGTCGGCCGCGCCAACACCGATGTCACCGTGCGCGATCCTGTCGTGCTCACCGCGACGCTGCCGCGCTTCCTGCTCAGCGGCGATCGCGGCACCATGTCCATGGACCTCGACAATGTCGAAGGCGCTGCGGGCGATTACATCATCAGCGTCAAGCCATCCGGCCCGCTGAAGATCACCGGCAATCCGGCGACCACCATGCGTCTCGCCGCCAAGCAGCGCAGCACCGTTGCGCTCGCTATCGATGCGGCGGGCGGAGCAGGGGCCGCGTCGCTTGATGTCGACATCAAGGGACCGAACGGGCTGACGCTCGCGCGGCACTACGACCTCAATGTTAAACCGGCGACGCAAATCCTCGCGCGCCGCTCGGTTCGCACGCTGGCCAAGGGCGAGAGCCTGACGCTGACGAACGATATGTTCTCCGATCTGGTGCAGGGCACCGGCGGCGTCCAACTGTCGGTCGGTCTATCGACTGCGCTGGATGCGGCGACAATCCTGAAGGCGCTCGACCGTTATCCGTTCGGCTGTTCCGAACAGATCACCAGTCGCGCCATGCCGCTGCTCTATGTCAACGATCTGGCGGCAGAGAACCATCTGGCGCTGGATGTTGGCGTCGATCAGCGCATCAAGGATGCCATCGATCGTCTGCTTGCACGGCAAGGCTCGAACGGCTCGTTCGGCCTCTGGTCTGCGGGCGGCGACGATGCTTGGCTCGATGCCTATGTCACCGACTTCCTGACACGGGCACGCGAGAAGGGCTTCACCGTACCGGACGTCTTATTCAAGACGGCGCTGGATCGTATCCGAAACTCGGTCGTTAACGCCGAGGAACCGGAGAAGGACGGCGGCCGCGATCTCGCCTATGGCCTCTATGTGCTGGCGAAGAACGGCACCGCGCCGATCGGAGATCTGCGTTATCTCGCCGACACCAAGCTGAACAACATCGCTACCCCCATCGCCAAGGCACAGCTCGCTGCGGCGCTGGCGCTGGTCGGTGATCGGGCACGCGCCGAGCGTGTCTATTCGGCGGCGGTGAACAGCCTTGCGCCGAAGCCTGCACTGGAGTTCGGACGCACGGACTATGGCTCCTCTCTGCGTGATGCGGCAGCGCTGGTGTCGTTGTCGAGCGAAGGCAATGCGCCGAAGGCCACGATCAGCCTTGCGGTCGAACGGGTGGAAGCCGCGCGCGGTCTGACACCGTACACCTCGACGCAGGAAAATGCGTGGCTGGTTCTGGCGTCGCGGGCATTGGCGAAGGAAGCCAACAACCTCGCCATCACCGTCAATGGTGAAACAGCGAAGAACGCGGTCTATCGCAACTATCGCAGCTCGGACGTTGCGGCCAAGCCGATTACGATCACCAACGCCGGCGATGCGCCGGTGCAGGCGGTCGTCTCGGTGACCGGCGCGCCGATCACGCCGGAGCCTGCAGCCTCGAACGGCTTCAAGATCGAGCGCAATTTCTTCACGCTCGACGGCAAGCCCGCGGATGTCAGCAAGGCCAAGCAGAACGACCGCTTCGCCGTCGTGCTCAAGGTCACCGAAGCCAAGCCGGAGTTCGGCCGCATCATGGTGGTCGATTATCTCCCGGCCGGCCTCGAGATCGATAATCCGAAGCTGGTGTCGTCCGGCGATAGCGGAACGCTCGACTGGATCGAGGACGGCGAGGAGCCGGAGAACACTGAGTTCCGCGACGATCGCTTCAGCGCGGCCATCGAACGCGAAGCCAAGGACGAAGCCGTGTTCACGGTCGCCTACATTGTGCGCGTAGTCTCGCCCGGCAAGTACGTTCTGCCGCAGGCCTATGTCGAGGACATGTACAATCCCTCGCGCTACGGCCGCACCGGCACCGGGACGGTTGAGGTGACGAAGGCGAATTGAGCGGGAAGGGCGACCATAACTCTTCCTCGTCATTGCGAGGAGCGAAGCGACGAAGCAATCCATTCTTCTGGGTTGCTCGTCTGAATGGATTGCTTCGCTTCGCTCGCAATGACGGAGTTAAAGGGAAGCATCCCATCCTTCGACGATTTGCCGTTGCGACGGCTGCTGTGGCCGCATCATGTGCAATCGCTGCCGCCCTCTGGGTCGCTTCACTTCCGCCGCTCCCATTTGCCGACGCAAAGAAAGTCTCCACCACCATCCTTGACCGCAACGGCAAGCTGCTGCGCGCGTTCGCTATGGCGGACGGGCGCTGGCGGCTTCCGGCGCACGCCAAGGATGTCGATCCCGGCTATCTCAATCTGCTGCTGAATTACGAGGACCGGCGTTTCCGTTCGCATATCGGCGTCGATCCGCTGGCGGTCGGGCGTGCCGCATATCAGCTTGTGACGCGCGGGCACATCGTTTCGGGCGGCTCCACCATCACCATGCAGGTGGCGCGACTGATGGAGCCGCGTCAGGAGCGCTCGGTTACTGCGAAACTGCGCCAGATGGTGCGTGCCGTTCAGCTTGAGCGCACACTCAGCAAGGATGAGATCCTCGATCTCTACCTGACGCTGGCGCCGTTCGGCGGAAACCTTGAAGGCGTGCGCGCGGCCTCGTTCGCTTACTTTGGCAAGGAGCCGAAGCGGCTGTCGCTTGCTGAATCCGCGCTGCTGGTCGCGCTGCCGCAGTCGCCCGAAACCCGGCGGCTCGATCGCCATCCCGGTGCGGCGCGCGCCGCGCGTGATCGCGTCCTGTCGCTGATGGCCGCAGAAGGGCGCGTCTCGGTTGAGGATGCGGCGCAGGCGAAGCGTGAAAGCGTGCCGCGCCTGCGCAAGCCGATGCCGCTGCTCGCGCCGCATTCGACCGACCAGTCCCTTGCGATCATGAAGGACACGCCGGTCATCCAGCTCACGCTGGACTCCACCATTCAGGCGGCGCTGGAGTCATTGGCGCGTGACCGTGCGATTGCACAGGGACCGGATGTCTCGATTGGTATTCTCGCGGTCGATAATGAAACCGGCGATGTGATCGCCCATGTCGGCTCGTCGGATTACTTCGATATGAAACGTGCAGGGCAGGTGGATATGACCCGCGCCGTGCGTTCGCCCGGCTCGACGCTCAAGCCGTTCATCTACGGCCTCGCGTTCGAGGATGGCTTCGTTCATCCCGAAAGCCTGATCGAGGACCGGCCGATCCGCTATGGCGCTTACGCGCCGGAAAATTTCGACATGACTTTTCAGGGCACGGTGACGGTGCGCAAGGCGCTGCAGATGTCGCTCAATGTGCCGGCCATCGCGCTGCTCGACCGCATCGGCTCGAACCGGCTCACGGCGCGGATCAAGCAGGCGGGCGCGAACCTGATCCTGCCCAAGGACGAAACGCCGGGTCTTGCCATGGGCCTCGGCGGTGTCGGTATTACATTGACCGATCTTGTGCGGCTCTATGCCGGTCTGGCGCGATCCGGCGACACGGTGGCTTTGCGCGAGATCGTCCGGCCCGACGACAAGGACGAGCCGGACACCCGGCGGCTGCTCGATCCGTCCGCCGCATGGCTGACCGGCAATGTCCTGATGGGAACGCCGCCGCCCGACAATGCGCCGCGCAATCGTCTCGCGTTCAAGACCGGCACCAGCTACGGCTACCGCGACGCCTGGTCGATCGGGTTTGACGGGCGGATGACCATCGGCGTCTGGGTCGGCCGCCCGGATGGCGCGCCGGTTCCGAGCCTGACCGGCCGGACGGCTGCCGCGCCGATCCTGTTCGATGCCTTCGCGCGCACCGGCAAGCTGCCGCAGGGCCTCGCCAAGGCCCCAAAGGGAACGCTGATGGCCAGCAACGCCAAGCTGCCGCTGCCTTTGCGCCGGTTCAGAGCGTCCGGCGAGTTCGTCCGGGCCGGCAGCGAGCAGGCGCTGCGCATCCAGTTTCCGTTGAACGGCTCGCGGATCGACGCCTATGGCGGCGGACAGGCGAACATTTCGCCCATGCCCGTCAAGGTGGCGGGCGGGGTGCTGCCCCTGACCATGATGGTTAACGGCGTTGCCATCGGCAGCATCGATAGCCGCCGCCAGAAACTGGTCGATCCGCCCGGTCCGGGCTTCGCCCGGCTCACCGTAATGGACGCGACTGGCGCGGCGGACACAGTCGTCGTGAGAATTCAGTAGAGCCGGTCCAAGCTGTTGTCCGGCGGGTGGTTTCCGCGTATGCGGAACCGATGGCCGACAGCTACCCCAGACCCAGATTTGGCGCGCCGCGCGAGCCCGTGGAACAGAAAAATCCCGGGAGCGGACTTGTGCGCGTGGTCGATTTCGCGGTCGGCAGCCACACCCGCGCAGCCCTGCTGCTGATTGTGGTCGGCCTGCTGTTTTTCCTCCCCGGCTTCTTCAACATTCCGCCGGTCGACCGCGACGAGGCACGCTTCGCGCAGGCCACCAAGCAGATGGTGGAGAACGGCGATTTCGTCGACATCCGTTTCCAGGACGAGGTACGCTACAAGAAGCCGGTCGGCATCTACTGGGCGCAGGCGGCGGTCGTCGAGAGCGCCTCGAAGCTCGGCCTGCAGCGTGCGCAGGTACGCATCTGGCTCTATCGCGTGCCGTCGCTGATCGGCGCCATCGGCGCGGTGCTTCTCACATACTGGACTGCATTGGCATTTGTGACCCGGCGGGGCGCACTGCTCGCCGGTCTACTGATGTGCAGTTCGATCCTGCTCGGGGTCGAGGCGCGTCTCGCCAAGACCGACGCGATGCTGCTGCTGACAACAACGGCGGTGATGGGCGCGATGGCGCGCGCTTACCTGTCGTGGCAGCGCGGTGACGACAATCCGCATCCGTCGTGGAAGCTCGCATTTGTGTTCTGGACGGCAATGGCCGGCGGCATTCTGCTCAAGGGCCCGCTGATCCTGATGTTCGTTGCGCTCACTGTCGTGACGCTCGCCATCCTCGATCGCTCGGCGGCATGGCTGTGGCGCCTGCGTCCGGTCTGGGGCTTGATGTGGACGCTGGTGCTGGTGCTGCCGTGGTTCATCCTGATCTTCCTCAAGGCAGGCGACACGTTCTTTGCGGACTCTCTTGGCAGCGACATGCTGAACAAGGTCGCCAGCGCACAGGAGTCGCATGGCGCCCCGCCCGGACTTTACTTCCTGCTGTTCTGGGTGACGTTCTGGCCCGGCGCGACGCTGGCCGGTCTTGCCGTGCCTGCGGTCTGGCGCGCGCGCCGCGAGCCGGGCGCGCAATTCCTGCTCGCGTGGCTGCTGCCGGCGTGGATCATTTTCGAACTCGTCATCACCAAGCTGCCGCATTATGTGCTGCCGCTCTATCCGGCGATCGGCATCCTGATCATCGGTGCGCTTGAACGCAGGGTCCTGTCGCAAGGCTCATGGATCGTACGCGGAACGTCGTGGTGGTTCGTGCTGCCGCTGATCATGAGCGTGGCCTCAATCATCGGCGCGATCATGCTGCTGAAGCAGCCGGAATTCCTGGCCTGGCCGTTCGCGGCAGGTGCGCTGATCTTCGGTCTGTTCGCATGGTGGATGTACGACGACTATCGCGCCGAACGGTCTTTGCTGAACGCCATCGGTGCATCTTGGTTTCTGGCGGCTTGCATCTATGGCGTGGTGCTGCCATCGCTCGCGCCGCTGTTCCCGAGCGTTCAGGTCGCGCGCGCATTGCGCAACGTCCAGTGCGTCGGCCCTGCTGCTGCGGCTGCCGGTTTCCATGAACCGAGCCTTGTGTTCATGGTCGGCACCCAGACCGTGTTGACCAACGGATCTGGCGCGGCCGACTTCCTGCTGCAGGGAAGTTGCCGTTTCGCGCTGGTGGAATGGCGCGAAGAGCGCGCCTTCGCACAGCGCGCCGAAACCGTTGGCCTTCGCTACAACGTCGCGTCACGCATCGACGGCTACAACATCTCGACCGGCCGCGCGATTTCCATCGCCATCTTCCGTTCCGAAGGGACCGAATAGGATGGCAGCCGACATCAGCGGCGGCCGTTCCTCCGGTTATGTGGCGGGCATCGGTTCCGTCGCATGGCAATCGCTCGCGCGCCTTGTGCGCTCGCCATCGCATTCGCGCCGGGCCGAAGCCCGCCGCGCGCTGGCGCGGCGATGGCTCGCCCTTGCGGTGCTGACCGCGGTTGCCATCGGTCTTTTGATGATTGCGGTCGATGTGGCCACCATCAAGCTGATGCCAGCGCGGGGAACAGCGAGCCTCTGGCCGCTGCGGATTTTTACCGACTTCGGAAAATCGACCTACGTGCTGTGGGCGCTGGCGGGCGCGCTTCTTCTTGTTCTGCTCCTGATGCCGCGGCTGAGCGGACTGGCGCGGCAGGTCTGGATCGCGTTCGGCGTCCGCGTTCAATACGTCTTTCTCTCGGTTGCGGTCGCTGTCCTGTGCAGCGAAGTGCTCAAATACATCATCGGGCGCAGCAGGCCGTTTGTCGGCGGCGAAGCCAATGCCTTCAACTTCCGGCACTTTGCGGGCAATCCCGCCTTTGAGAGCCTGCCATCCGGCCATGCCACCACGGCCTTTGCGCTGGCCTTTGCGGTATCCGCGGTCTGGCGCAAGGCCACGCCAATCATGCTGCTTTACGCGGTCCTGATCTGCATCAGCCGTGTGATCCTGCTCGCGCATCATCCAAGCGATGTGGTCGGCGGCGCGCTGACCGGGGTGATCGGGGCAATGTTCGTGCGTTACTGGTTCGCGGCCCGGCGTTTGGGCTTCACCATCAACCGGGACGGGACCATTGAGCCCCTCGCAGGGCCGTCCTGGGCCTCCCTGAAAAGGGTTGCCCGCAGGGCCTTGGCACCATAAGAAGCGGTCGCCTTGCGGTTATTTAACCGCCTTTACCGGCTTTCGGACCCCAATCGGCAATATGAGCGATCCATCAGCAACATCCGGCCTGCCGGCCCCCGGCGTATCGATCGTGGTTCCCGTTCGCAACGAGCAGGACAACGTCGCGCCGCTGATCGCCGAGATCGCCTCGGCGCTGGATGGCCGCTGGCCCTATGAGATCATCTACGTCAACGACGGCTCCACCGATGCGACCGGCGAGCGGCTTGCGGCTGAAATGCAGAAGCGGGGCAACTTGCGCCAGATCAGGCATGCGGCCTCCAGCGGACAATCCGCTGCCGTGCGGACCGGCGTTCGTGCCGCGCGCGGCAAAATCGTCGCGACTCTCGACGGCGATGGACAGAACAATCCGGCATTTCTGGTGAACCTGATCGAAGCCATCGAGAAGGGCGGCGACAAGGTCGGCCTTGCGGCCGGTCAGCGCGTCGGCCGCAAGGACACCGGCTTCAAGCGGTTTCAATCGCGCGCCGCCAATGGTGTGCGCAACGCCATCCTTCACGACGGAACGCGCGACACCGGCTGCGGCCTGAAAGCATTTCGCCGCGATGTCTTCCTTGCCTTGCCATATTTCGATGGTCTGCATCGGTTCCTGCCGGCGCTGGTGCGGCGCGAGGGCTATGACATCGCTTATGTCGATGTGATCGACCGCCCGCGCCATTCCGGTGTTTCGAATTACGGTTTCTTCGACCGGCTGTGGATCGGGATCATGGATCTTGCGGGCGTGTGGTGGCTGATCCGCCGCAAGAAATCCACGCCGGTCGCAACGGAGGTGACGTGATGCTGATTCAGTTCGGTCAGCAACTCGGCGACTATCTCTACGATGTGTTCGTCGCGAAGTTCGATTTCTGGCTCGCGTTCGGCCTGATCGCCCAGCTGCTGTTCACGGCGCGCTTTCTGGTGCAGTGGATTTCGAGCGAGCGCGCCGGGGCGAGCGTCGTGCCGATGGCGTTCTGGTTCTTCTCCATGGGCGGCGGACTGATGACCCTGATCTACGGCATCGCCAAGCGCGAGCCGGTGATCATTCTGGGGCAGGGGCTGGCGACGCTGATCTACATCCGCAACATCATGCTGATCGTGAAAAGCCGCGCGTCCGGCTCTAAGGTCGAGAAGAACTGAAAAGATCAGCAGCTTGTCATTGCGAGGAGCTTAAGCGACGAAGCAATCCATTCTCGCATGTAGCTATGGATTGGATTGCTTTGCTTCGCTCGCAATGACAGGCTACTTCAGCGCCGCGAAGCCGCGATCTAGGTCGACTTTCAGATCGTCGAGATTTTCCAGACCGATATGGAATCGCAGCGTCGGTCCGCCGGGATTCCATGTGGTCGCAGTCCGATACGACGAACAGTCGAACGGAATGACGAGGCTTTCGAAACCGCCCCACGAATAGCCCATCCCGAACAGCGTCACGGTATCGAGAAACGCATCGACGGCCTTCTGTGACACCGGCTTGAGCACGATGCTGAACAGCCCCGTCGCACCGGTAAAGTCACGCTTCCAGATCGCGTGTCCCGGATCGCTCTCGAGCGCCGGATGAATCACGCGCAACACTTCGGGGCGCGATGCGAACCAGCGCGCCATATCAAGGCCTGCCTGCTGGTGATGTGCGAGACGCACTGCCAGCGTGCGCAGGCCGCGCAGCGCCAGAAACACATCGTCAGGCGCGGCGCAGACGCCGAGCTGCCGGATCGTGTCGGTAATTAGCGGCCACGCTTTTGCATTCGCGGCGATGGTGCCGAACATGATGTCGGAGTGACCGCCGATATACTTCGTCCCGGATTGAATGCTGATGTCCACGCCCTGATCGAGGGAACGATGGAAAAACGGCGTGGCCCAGGTGTTGTCATCGACCACCAGCGCGCCCTTGCCGTGCGCGACAGCAGCGATGGCCGGGATGTCCGGCATCTCGAATGATTGCGATCCCGGCGCTTCCACAAGAACCGCACGGGTGTTCGGCCTGAACAGCTTTTCGATTTCCGCGCCGATCAGCGGATCGAAGTAGGTGGTCTCGACGCCATAGCGCGTGAGCAGCGTGTCGCAGAAACTGCGCGTCGGGCGATACGCGCTGTCGATGACAAGGATGTGATCTCCCGCCTTGAGAATCGCCAGCAGTGCTGTGGATATCGCCGCGACGCCGGAGGGCGCGAGGCCCACGCCGGCGCAGTTCGGTCCTTCCAGCGCGATCAAAGCCTGCTGGAGCGCCTTTGTCGTGGGCGTACCGTGGCGGCCATACTGAAACTCGCCGCGATGCGCATGCAGGTCTTCGGCGGTCGGATACAGCACCGTCGAGCCGCGCACGATCGGCGGATTGATAAAGCCCTTTTGTGCGACGGTATCGCGGCCGGATGTGACCAGTTCGGTCTGCGGATCGAGTGGTGCGGAAGGCCGATTGTCGTTTCGGGACATGTGATGGTCACTTTGGAAGACATCTTGCCGCAGCAGGGCTGGAAATAATCAAAGCGCGGCGTGTGAATGGTATGCTCAGTAAGCTGACCGCGATGGCGGACGTCAACCCCTTGACCCGTCGCGCGCGGCGTTCTGTTATGCAGACCAGATATTTAGCTAGGATCGTAGCGCATCGAAAGGATCGTTTGGCCCGATGGGACGTTGTCCGTCGATTGTGCCGAACTGGTCGGGAAAGGTCTTTCCATGAAACGGGTCTCGTTCGCTGTTATTTCAATCTTCGCGGCGTTTGCCGTCGTCGCCGGACCGGCTTCTGGTCAGGACAAGCCCAGGGATCGCGGGACTTTGCAAGGCATCAAGGACCGGGGCAGTTTGTCCTGCGGCGTCAGCCAGGGTCTGCCGGGCTTCTCCGCCCCCGACGACAAGGGCAACTGGATGGGCCTCGACGTGGACGTCTGCCGCGCTCTCGCCGCGGCGATCTTCAACGATCCGTCCAAGGTGAAGTTCGTGCCGCTGTCGGCGAAGGATCGCTTCACGGCGCTGCAGTCCGGGGAGATCGATGTGCTCTCGCGCAATTCGACATGGACGCTCTCGCGCGATACCTCGCTCGGACTGAACTACACCGGCATTTCCTATTATGACGGTCAGGGCTTCATGATCCGCAAGTCGCTCAAGGTGAATTCCGCGCTTGAACTGAACAGCGCTTCGATCTGCGTGCAGACCGGCACCACCAACGAACAGAATGTCTCGGACTACTTCAAGGGCAACAACATGAAGTACGAGCTGATCGCGTTCGGCACCGCGGACGAAACGGTGAAGGCCTACGAGTCCGGGCGCTGCGATGTGTTCACCTCCGACGTCTCGCAACTTTACGCCGAACGTCTCAAGCTCGCCGCTCCGAACGATCATGCCGTCCTGCCGGAAGTGATTTCCAAGGAGCCGCTTGGTCCGGTCGTGCGCCACGGCGATGACCAGTGGTTCGACATCGTGCGCTGGACCTTGTTCGCGATGATCAACGCGGAGGAGTACGCCGTCACGCAGAAGAACGTCGATGAAATGGCGAAGTCGTCCAAGCCTGAACTCAAGCGCATCTTCGGCACCGACGGAAATCTCGGCGAACAGCTCGGCCTTACCAAGGACTGGGTCACCCGGATCATCAAGGCGACTGGCAACTATGGCGAATCCTTCGATCGCAATGTTGGCGCGGGCTCCAAGCTCGGCATTGCACGCGGACTGAACAAGCTCTGGAACCAGGGCGGTCTGCAATACGCGCCGCCGATCCGCTGACGGCATTGCCGGCCCCGGCAATGGCAGACGAACCCCGCAAGCCTCCGCTCCAACTGGCCGCACGGCTTCGCCGCGCGCTCGGCGGGCAGGCGGGGTGGAGTGGTGTGGCCGTTCAGATCCTGTTCGTCGCGGTCGTGGTCTGGATCGGTTACGAAATCGTCGAGAATGCACGCGCCAACCTGCAGGCGCAGCGCATCGCTTCCGGCTTCGGATTTTTGTCCAACACGTCGGGCTTTGCCGTCAGTCAGGCGCTGATCCCGTATTCGGAAACCGACACCTACGCGCGCGTGTTTCTGGTCGGGTTGCTGAACACGCTGCTGGTCTCCATTGTCGGCATCGTCATCGCGACTATCATCGGCGTGATCGTTGCGCTCGGACGGTTGTCGCCGAACTGGCTGCTGGCGCGCATTTCCGGCGGCTATGTCGAACTGATCCGCAATCTGCCGCTGCTGTTCCAGATACTGTTCTGGTATCTCGCGGTGCTGGCGACGCTGCCAAGCCCGCGCCAGAGCATCTCGCTGTTCGGCACGGTGTTTCTCAGCAACCGCGGCCTGATCGTTCCCGATCTTGTTCCGCAGAAACCTTTCGGCGTGTTTGTCGCGGCCATCGTCATCGGGATCGTCGCGTCGCTCTTGATGCGGCTTTATGCGCGGCGGCAACTCTATGCCGTGGGCGAGAAGCTGGCGATCTGGCCGTTCGTGCTTGCGATGCTGTTCGGCCTGCCGCTGATGGCGATCCTGATTTTCGGCGCGCCTTTTGCCCTCGACATGCCGCAGCTAAAAGGATTCAATTTCGCCGGCGGCGCGAAGGTGCTGCCGGAATTCGCCGCGCTGACCATCGCGCTGTCGACCTATACGGCCGCCTTCATCGCTGAAATCGTCCGCGCCGGGTTGCAGTCGGTGCCGAAAGGTCAGATGGAGGCGGGCGCATCGCTCGGTCTTTCGCGAGGCGAGACCCTGCGGCTGATTATCATCCCGCAGGCGATGCGCGTGATCCTGCCGCCGCTAACCAACCAGTATCTCAATCTCACCAAGAACTCCTCGCTCGCGGTCGCGATCGGTTATCCCGACCTGTTCTCGGTCTTTGCCGGAACGGCGCTAAGCCAGACCGGGCAGGCGGTGGAGATTATCGCCCTCACCATGGGCGTCTATCTGCTGATCTCGCTGGTGACGAGCGCGATCATGAGCTTTTACGGCTGGCGTCTGAACCGGAGCCTGGCAGCATGACGGATCAGACCGCATTCATCCGCCAAACCATCGTGGAGCCGCGCCGCGCCCCGGTCAGGACCACGGGTATCATCGGCTTCGCACGCGAGCGGCTGTTCAATACGCCGCTCAACATCATGATCACCCTGATCGGCGCGGCCCTGCTGTGGCTGATCCTCATTCCTGTCCTCAAGTTTTTGTTCGTCGATGCGGTGTGGACCGGCAGCGACCGAAACGCCTGTCTTGAAGCCAATGTCGGGCGCGTGGTCGGCGCATGCTGGCCGTTCGTGCAGGCGAAGTTCGATCAGTTCATCTATGGCTTCTATCCTGAAGACCAGCGCTGGCGGGTCAATCTGACCTTCGCGCTCGGCGCGCTTCTGTTGCTGCCGCTCTTAATCCCGCGCGCACCGGCGAAAACGCTCAACTCCGGCCTGTTCTTCTTCGCCTATCCGCTGATCGGTTTCTTCCTGCTGCGCGGCGGCGGGCTGAAGGGTTTTGCCATTCACTGGATCGCCGATCTGGGATCAGGTTTCGCATCAAGCCTTGTCGATGCGGGGAACCAGCTCGCGCAGGCAGGCGCAGCCATGAGCCGGGGCTGGTTGAGTCAACCAACGGCGTGGATTGGCGAAGGGCTGGCGTGGTTCGGCCGCGCGCTCGGCTGGCTGGTCTGGCCGCTGGAATGGCTACGCGACTACACCGAGACATTCCGTGCGACGCTGTGGGCCGATTTGGTCCTCACAGCCATCATCGTCTCGCTGATCGCGTTCTTTGCTACCGGCGGTTTCCGCAACGGCTGGCGCGCGCTGTTCACCAGCATCGCAGTCTTTGTCGGCATCGCTGCAGTGATTGCGGTGATGGGTCTCGACGGCGGCGGCCTGCCGGTTGTCGATACCCGCTCATGGGGCGGCCTGCTGGTCACGCTCGTTGTTTCGGTCACCGGCATTGTCGCTTCCATGCCGGTCGGGATGATCCTCGCGCTGGGGCGGCGCTCGACCATCCCGCTGATCCGCGTGTTCTCGATCGCCTTCATCGAGTTCTGGCGCGGCGTGCCGCTGATCACGGTGCTGTTCTTCGCAACCTACATGCTGCCGCTGTTCCTGCCGGGCAACTTTACCGTGGATGGCCTCGTGCGTGTGCTGATCGGCATCGCGCTTTTTGCGGGCGCGTACAACGCGGAAGTTATTCGCGGCGGATTGCAGGCCGTGCCGCGCGGGCAGGCGGAAGCCGCCAGCGCACTCGGACTGTCTTACTGGAAAACGACTGGCCTGATCGTGATGCCGCAGGCGCTGCGCAATGTCATTCCGGCGCTGGTCAACAGTTTCATCGCGTTGTTCAAGGACACCACGCTGGTGCTGATCGTGGCGATCTTCGATCTGCTCGGACAACTCCGCGCGTCGTTCGCCGATCCGAACTGGGCATCGCCGACCACGCTGTTCACCGGCTTCGCCTTCACCGGCATTATCTACTTCGTGTTCTGCTTTGGAATGTCGCGCTATTCGCTGTTCGTGGAACGGCGGCTGAATGCCCACAAGAATGTCTGAGATGAAGTCATGACCACAGATCCCATTGTCAGCATCTCGGGCCTCAACAAGTGGTACGGCGAGTTCCATGTGCTGCGCGACATCGATCTCAGCGTCGGGCGCGGCGAGCGCATCGTGATCTGCGGGCCGTCCGGCTCGGGCAAGTCCACGCTGATCCGCTGCGTCAACGCGCTGGAGGAATTTCAGGAAGGCCGCATCGTTGTCGATGGCATCGAACTCGGGCCGAACCTGCGCCGCGTCGATGACGTGCGCCGGGAGGTCGGCATGGTGTTCCAGAGCTTCAACCTGTTTCCGCATCTGACTGTGCTGGAGAACTGCACGCTGGCGCCGATCTGGGTGCGCAACATTCCGAAGAAGGACGCCGAAGCCGCCGCGATGAAGTATCTCGAACGGGTGCGCATTCCGGACAAGGCGGACAAGTATCCCGGCCAGATTTCAGGCGGTCAGCAGCAGCGTGTCGCAATTGCCCGCGCGCTCACCATGAACCCGAAGGTCATGCTGTTCGACGAGCCGACCTCGGCGCTCGATCCGGAGATGGTGAAGGAGGTGCTCGACACCATGGTCGACCTCGCGAAGGAGGGCATGACCATGCTGGTGGTGACGCACGAAATGGGCTTTGCCCGCGAGGTCGCCGACCGCGTGGTGTTCATGGATGCGGGACAGATCGTGGAAGCGAACACGCCAGACCGCTTCTTCTCCAATCCGCAGCACGCACGGACGAAACTGTTCCTCAGTCAGATTCTGAGGTGAGGTTAGAACTCGTCATTGCGAGCGAAGCGAAGCAATCCATTCTTGAGAAAGCTGGATTGCTTCGTCGCTTCGCTCCTCGCAATGACGGCATCAAAGGTACGTCATTCTGGACAGGCCGCGCAGCGGGCTGATCCGGAATCCACAAGAGTTCATCGGAAGTGACATCTGGATTCCGGGTTCGCTCGCAAATGCTCGCGCCCCGGAATGACGTTTAAGAAAGCTGCTGCCTCTTACGCAAACGGCGGCTTGATCGCGCTCTTGCGCTCCAGCCATGTCGGAACCGGCAAGTTCTTCGAGCGCAGGAATTCCGGGTTAAACAGCTTGGACTGATAGCGCGTGCCGTAGTCGGCGAGAATCGTCACGATGGTGTGGCCGGGACCGAGATCCTTCGCGAGCCGGATTGCGCCTGCGATATTGACGCCCGACGAGCCGCCGACGCAGATGCCTTCGTTCCCGAGCAGATCGAACACGACCGGCACCGCTTCGGAGTCCTCGATCAGGTAGGCCTTGTCGACATGGACGTCCTCGATGATCGGGGTGATGCGGCCAAGGCCGATGCCCTCGGTGATCGATCCGCCCTCAGTCGATTTGACTTCGCCGTGGTCGAAATAGTTATACATCGCCGCGCCGCGCGGATCGGCGACGCCGATCTTTACGTTTTTGCTCTGCTCGCGCAGATAGATCGACGTTCCCGCGAGCGTGCCGCCACTGCCAATCGAGCAGATGAAGCCATCGACCTTTCCATTCGTCTGCTCCCAGATTTCCGGGCCGGTCGAGACGTAATGCGCCTTGCGGTTGTCGAGGTTGTTCCACTGGTCGGCGAACAGCACGCCGTTCTTTTCGGTCTTGCGCAGTTCGTCCGCGAGACGGCGGCCGACATGCTGGTAGTTGTTCGGATTGCTGTAGGGCAGCGCGGGCACTTCGACGAGTTCAGCGCCGAGCAGGCGCAGCACGTCCTTCTTTTCCTGGCTCTGCGTTTCCGGAATAACAATGATTGTCCGATAGCCGCGTGCGGCCGCGACGAGCGCAAGGCCGATGCCGGTGTTGCCCGCCGTGCTTTCCACAACAAGGCCGCCGGGCTTCAGGTCGCCGCGCTTCTCGGCCTCGAGGATCATCTGCTTGCCGGCGCGGTCCTTCACCGACTGGCCCGGATTCATGAACTCGGCTTTGCCGAGAATGGTGCATCCGGTTTCTTCAGAGGCGCGCTTCAGCTTGATGAGCGGCGTGTTGCCGATGGCTTCGATGACGTCATTGCGAATGGACATGATATTGAAAGACCCGGGACCGGCTGTGTCAGAATGCAGGGAAGGACGAATGGTTCAGGCAACCTAGAGGCCGCCTGCCGTTCCGACAAGGGCAGCGCGCGCAGGCGTGATCTGCTCATCTTTTGAAGATGTTGAACGTGCTGGTTAACCCGATTTGGCGAACACCACCTGACGGACGTCGATGTTGCCGGAGAGGAATCCGGCCTCGCAATAGGCGAGGTAGTATTCCCAGAGCCGCCGGAATCGTTCGTCGAATCCCAGCGGCATCAGGTTGGGCCAGGCTGCGCGGAAATTATCTCTCCATGTCGCAAGCGTCTTGGCATAATCTTCTCCAAAAACGCGCTCACGGATAACAGGCACGCCGAATTTCTCACCCAGCGCTTTCAGCACCTGCGGCGATGGCAGCATCCCGCCGGGAAAGACGTACCGCTGGATGAAATCGACCTCGCGCCGGTAGGCGTTAAAGAATTTGTCCTGAATGGTGATCGCCTGAATGCCCGCAAAGCCGCCGGGCACGAGGCGGTCGCGGAGCTGCGAGAAGTATTGCGGCCAGAACTGTTCGCCGACGGCCTCGATCATCTCGATCGAGGCGATGCGGTCATACTGTCCGCGCTCGTCGCGGTAGTCCTGAAACCTGATCTCGACCTTTTCGTTCAGGCCGGCAGCCTGCATCCGCTTCTGCGCAAAGTCGCGCTGTTCGCTGCTGATGGTGAGGCCGACGATCTTCGCGTCGTAATTCTTCGCGGCATATTCCGCGAAGCCGCCCCAGCCGCAGCCGATCTCCAGCACGCGCTGGCCCGGCTGCAGGTTGATCGCTTCGGCAAGCCGCCGGTACTTGTTGTGCTGCGCGGCGGTCAGATCGGGGGTATCATCCTCAAACAGTGCCGACGAATAGGTCATGCTCGGATCGAGCCATGCCGAATAGAACGAATTGCCGATGTCATAGTGCGCGTAGATGTTCCGCCGCGCCTGCTTCCTGGTGTTGCGGTTGAACCAGTGGCGGACCGACTGCACGAAGCGTGCGATGGGCTTGTCGCCCAGCATGCTCTGGATCAGGTCGTGATTGACGCAGAACACATACAGGAACTGTGTCAGGTCGGGCGTGTCCCACTCCCGGCGCAGATAGGCTTCGGCAATGCCGATGTCGCCGCCATGGGCCAACCGCCAAGCGAAATTGTAATTGTAGACCGTCATCTTCGCGGCGGGGCCGGGTTCCAGTCCTCCGCAGCGCACCACGCGGCCGTCCGGCAGCGTCATGTCGAGCGTCCCGCGCTTCAGGTTGGATGCGAACCTGATGGCCAATCGGGCCAGCTTGGGCACGTCCGGCAAGACCGCATCGACACTGTCGGGGGTCAGGGAGATCACGTCAGACATCGCGCAAATCCATCAATTTGATGAAGCCCTGCGTCCAAATCTGGTCTTGTCACAATTCTTGCGCCTTTGATCCCGGGACGCAAGGGCCGGGAACCCGGCGCATTGCAGCGCAGCGTGTTCAGACACGCGGCTGATGCGCGTGCATCGGCGGCGTCTGGGTCCCGGCGCGGGTGAATCCAGATGAAATCTTGGTAAGGCTTGCGGCGATACAAGCCCCGTTCATGCAGGAAGTCCTTATTTTATGGGGAGAAGTCGGATTCGCGGACTGACACCGAAGGGCCACAGGTGGCTCTTGTCTTGGGGAGCGCGATGGAACATCCCTGTGCGCCGCGATAGCGGCCCGCTAGAATGAGATTCTGCTATTCGGGAAAGTATTTACGCCGGTGTTTGAGCTGCCTTTCAAGTCGAGACGTGGAGCACCTCCGCGGCCATCGTTCGCGCTCTGCGCGGCGCTGGTCATGGCAGCCACGTCGGGCGGCTGCATCCTGACGGCCGATCTGCCGGACCCGGCGCTGGACGTGCCTGCGAACTACAAGGCTGCGGCAGGAGCGCCGGACAAGGCGCTGCCGTCGCTGGACTGGTGGCGCGGTTTCCGTTCGCAGGAGCTGACGGTCCTCATGGAAGAGGCCCAGACAGTCAACCTCGACATCGCCGCCGCCGTCGCGCGCATCCGGCAGGCGGATGCACTGGCGCAGACCGCAGGCGCGGCGCTGCTGCCGAATGTCACCGGCACGTTCTCGGGTTCACGGTCGCGCTCGTCGAGCAATACCGGCGTCATATCGGCGGGCAGCTCGATCGGGCGCGGCGAGGTGACGAACCATGTCGCGTCGATGAGCGCGAGCTACGAAATCGATTTCTGGGGCAAGAACCGCGACGCGCTGCTGGCCGCGGAAGAAACCGCCAACGCCAACCGTTTTGATCGCGATGTCGTTGCGCTCACCACGCTGGCAAGTGTTGCGAACGCCTGGTTCAACGTGGTGGCGTCGCAGGAGCGGATCAACATCGCGAACCGCAATATTGCCAGCGCGCAGCGCATCTATGATGCGATCAAGGCCCGCGTCGATGCAGGCACAGGCTCCGAGCTCGATCTTGCGCAGCAGGAGAGTGTGCTGGCGAACCAGAAAGCCTCGGTGCCGCCGTTGCGGCAGGCGCTGGCGCAGAACGCCAACATCCTTGCAACGCTGGTGGCGCGTCCGCCGGAACGTGTGCGGCTCACCGGCGGTTCGCTCGGCAGCATTGCGATCCCACGCGTGACACCGGGCCTGCCGTCGGACCTGTTGACACAGCGGCCTGACATCCGCCGTCAGGAAAATCAGTTGGCATCGGCAACGGCGAATGTCGGCAGCGCACGGGCGCAGTTCTTCCCGAGCATCCAGTTGACCGCGTCGGGTGGCTATCAGAGCGCGGCGCTGGCCGCGCTGTTCACGCCGCAGTCGGCGTTCTTCAACATGGCGGCAGGATTGACCCAGCCGATCTTCGATGCGGGCCGGATTCAGGCCAATTTCGACCTGATGCAGGCGCGGCAGGACGAGATGCTGCAGACCTATCGCAAGACCGTGATCTCGGCCTTCGCGGATGTGGATACGGCGCTGACCACGCTCAAGCAGGCCAACGAGCGGCTGCGGCTGCAGCGCATTGTGGTGACGTCCTCCCGCAAGGCCTTCGAACTGTCGGAACGGCAGCTCCGGGCCGGCACGGCAGACATCGTGACTGTGCTAAACACGCAATTGACGCTATTTCAGGCTGAAGATTCGCTGGCCCAGTACCAGCTCGCCCGGCTGCTGGCGGTCGTCAGTCTCTATCAGGCATTGGGCGGCGGTTGGTCGCCAAAGACGACGGAAGGTCCGGCGAATGCTCTTTAAGCCCGATCTCAATGAAAAGGCCAAAGCGGCTGGAGAAGGTGTTGCACGCGTCGCGTCAAGCGCGCGGCGGCGCACCGTCTCCATCGCGGTCTGGCTGCTGATCCTCGGCGGTCTCGGTTATCTCGGCTGGGGCTACTTCAAGAAGACCGAGACGGCGACGCGCACCCGTCCGGACTTTGGCATTCCTGTGCTGGCCACGGCGCCGCGCATCGAGGACGTGCCGGTGTATCTGGACGGCGTCGGCACTGTACGCGCGCTGAACAACGTCACCGTGCGCGCGCAGGTGAGCGGCCGGCTGCTGTCGGTCAACTTCAAGGAAGGTCAGGACGTCAAGGCGGGTGACGTGCTCGCCGAGATCGATCCGGTGATCTATCAGGCGCAGTACGATCAGGCCGTGGCCAAGAAGGCGCAGGATGAAGCCACGCTCTCCAATGCGCGCACCGATCTTGTCCGCTATCAGCAACTGGCGAATGCGAAGGCGGGCTCCGCGCAGCAGGCTGACACGCAGAAGGCGCTGGTCGCGCAGCTTGAAGCGCTGGTGAAATCCGATCAGGCCGCCATCGACAATGCGCAGGCGACGCTTGGCTACACCAAGATCGTCGCGCCGCTGTCGGGCCGCGCCGGATTGCGTCAGGTCGATCCGGGCAATATCGTGCAGACGTCGGACGCCACGGGCGTCGTGGTGATCACGCAGTTGCAGCCGATCGCCATTCAGTTCAGCCTGCCGCAGCAGCAGATTTTCCGCGTCAACACCGCGCTGGCAAAGGGACCGCTCGCGGTCGATGTGTTCGGCAACGACGGCAAGACTGTTGTCGATACCGGCAAGGTAACCGGCGTCGACAATCAGGTCGATCAGACCACCGGCACGGTAAAGGTGAAGGCCGAATTCCCCAACGGCAGCTTCCAGCTTTGGCCCGGCCAGTTCGTCAACGTGCGCCTCAAGGTGAACACGCTCGACAAGGCGACCGTGGTTCCGACGGCTGCGGTACAGCGCGGCCCCGCGGGCACGTTCGTTTATGTCATCGGTCAGGACAACACCGTGACCGCGCGCCCGGTCACCGTCACGCTGCAGAACGAGACCATCGCTGTGATCGCGTCCGGCACCACTGTCGAGGATCGCGTGGTGACGACCGGGTTCGCCAATCTCTCCGAAGGCGCCAAGGTCACCATCAGCAGGGACTATCAGGCGCCGACGCCCGACCTCGCGCCGCGCCGGCAGAAGGGACCTGGCAGTGCGGGCGGCGCTGAAAAGGGCCAGCGCCGCAGCGGGCAGAAGGAGCAGGGGGCTGCACCGCAAGGCGCACAACAACAGGGCGGCGGTACGAAGGCGCCGCAGTGAGCCGTGTTGATATTCAACCTGTGAGCGCGCATCGATGAGCGTCTCTGAGCCATTCATCCGCAGGCCCATCGCGACCTCGCTGCTCGGCGTCGCGCTGATGATCGGCGGCGCGCTCGGATACTGGGCGCTGCCGGTGTCGGCGCTGCCGCAGGTCGATTTCCCGACAGTGCAGGTCACGACCCAGTTGCCGGGCGCGAGCCCGGATGTGGCGGCGTCGTTGATCACCGCGCCGCTGGAACGCCAGCTGGGGCAGATCCCGTCGCTGGTGTCGATGACCTCCACCAGTTCCTATGGCGTCAGCCAGATTTCGCTTCAGTTCGATCTCAACCGCGACATCGACGGCGCGACGCAGGACGTACAGGCCGCGATCAATGCCGCCGCAGGCGTGCTGCCGAAGAACCTGCCTTATCCGCCGACCTATGCGAAGGTGAACCCGGCTGATGCGCCGGTGCTGACGCTGGCGATGACCTCGGAAACCTCGCCGCTGCGCGCGATGAGCGATCTCGCCGACACCATGATGGCGCAGCGCCTTGCGCAGATATCCGGTGTCGGCCGCGTTTCGATCCTCGGCGGATTGAAGCCTGCCGTTCGCGTGCAGGCCGATCTCGCGCGGCTCGCCGCCTACGGCATTTCGATGGAAGACCTGCGCACCGCGATTGCGGGCGCGAATGTCTCCGGTCCGAAAGGTTCGCTCGACGGCGCGCAGCAGGCCTACACCATCGCGGCCAACGACCAGATCGCCACAGCCGACGCCTACAAGCCGATCATCATCGCCTATCGCAACGGATCGCCGGTTACCATCGGTGACGTTGCGCGGATCATCGACGGCCTCGAGAACGAGAAGACCGGCGCGTGGTATCAGAGCAAGCCCGCAGTCGTGATCGAGATCCAGCGCCAGCCGGGCGCGAACGTGATCGAAGTGGTACGGCAGATCCGTGCCGAGATTCCGAAACTGCAGAAAGCTGTTCCCGCGGGCGTCGATCTTGAAGTGGTCAGCGACCGCACCGTGACCATCCGCGCCTCGGTTCGCGACGTGCAGTTCACGCTGGTGCTCAGCGTGGTCCTCGTCACGCTGGTGGTCTTGATCTTCCTGCGTTCACTCCGCGCCACGCTGATCGCGGGCGTCGCGCTGCCGCTCTCGCTGATCACCAGTTTCGGCGTGATGTATTTCGCCGGGTTCAGCCTCGACAACCTGTCGCTGATGGCGCTCACCATCGGGACCGGCTTTGTGGTGGACGACGCCATCGTCATGATCGAGAACATCGTCCGCCATATGGAGGACGGCGAGGGCGTGATGGAGGCGGCGCTGAAAGGCGCCAGCGAGATCGGCTTTACCGTCATCTCGCTGACTGTGTCGCTGATCGCGGTGTTCATCCCGCTGCTGTTCATGTCGGGTCTTGTCGGACGCATGTTCCGGGAATTCGCGCTGACGCTCACCATTGCGGTCGTCACGTCCGCCGTGGTGTCGCTGACCCTGACCCCGATGATGTGCTCGCGCCTGCTGAAGCTGCACCATGAGGAAATGCAGGTGCCGGGCCTTGCCACGCTCAGCGGCTGGATCGACCGCATGGTGGCGTTCTATGAGCGCACGCTGCTGGTGATCCTGCGGCATCAGCGCGCCACGCTGGTGGTGACGTTCGTTACGATCATCGCGACCCTCGCGCTCTATGTCGTCGCGCCGAAGGGTTTCCTGCCGCTGCAAGACACTGCCTCGATCACGGCGGTGACGGAGGCGGGCCCCGAAGTCTCCTTCGTGGACATGAAACTGCGGCAGACGCAGGTTGCGGATGCGATCAAGGCCGATCCGGACATCGTCGGCGTGGTCTCGGTGATCGGTGCGGGATCGGTCAATCCGACCACCAATGTCGGGCGGCTCGTCATGACGCTCAAGCCGCGCGGCGAGCGCAAGACCGACATCGCCGTTGTCGTGGACCGGCTCAAGCAGCGCGTGTCCGGTGTTCCCGGTATGACGGTCTATTTTCAGGCGGTGCAGGACGTTCAGATCAGCACACGCGCCAGCCGGTCGCAGTATCAGTATACGCTGACCGGAACGGATTCGGCGGCCGTCATCGAGTGGTCGAAGAAGCTCGTGCAGGAGATGCGCCGCGATCCGCTGTTCCGCGATGTCTCGTCGGACGGGCAGGAGGGCGGCCTGCGTGCGCTGGTCACCGTCGATCGTCAGCGCGCCGGACAGCTCGGCGTTTCGGTGCAGGCCGTCAACGACACGCTGAACGACGCCTTCGCCCAGCGCCAGATCTCGACAATCTTCGGGCAGGCCAACCAGTATCGCGTGGTTCTGGAAGCCCTGCCGGAATATCAGCGCGATCCGTCGGTGCTGTCGAAGCTGTATGTGCCGGGTGCGGCAGGATCATCCGGCACGCCGACGGCGCAGGTTCCTATCGATGCCGTGGCAAGCGTGACGCGCACCACCGCGCCGCTCTCCATCGCGCATCAGTCGCAATTCCCTGCGGTGTCGCTGTCGTTCAACCTTGCGCCGGGCGAGGCGCTCGGCAACGCCGTCCAGCGCGTTGCCGAGATCGAGAAGCGCATCGGCATGCCCGGCAACATCGTCGGCGTGTATTCGGGCGATGCCGCCGAATTCGCCAAGTCGCTCTCCGGCCAGCCGTGGCTGATCCTCGCGGCGCTGGTGACGATCTACATCGTGCTCGGCGTGCTGTATGAAAGCTACATCCATCCGATCACCATTCTTTCGACGCTGCCATCCGCAGGTGTCGGCGCGATCCTCGCGCTGATCCTGTGCGGTCAGGACCTGTCGGTGATCGGCCTGATCGGCATCATCCTGCTGATGGGCATCGTGAAGAAGAACGCGATCATGATGATCGACTTCGCGCTGGAAGCGGAGCGGCATCAGGGTCTGTCCGCTTACGATGCGATTGTGAAGGCGTGCTTGCTGCGTTTCCGCCCGATCATGATGACCACGCTCGCCGCATTGTTTGGCGCGTTGCCGCTGGCGCTGGAAAGCGGCACGGGATCGGAACTGCGCTTTCCGCTCGGCGTCTCGATCATCGGCGGTCTGCTCGTCTCACAGGTGCTGACGCTCTACACCACGCCGGTCATCTATCTTGCGCTCGACCGCATCAACCGGAAGATCGAAGCCGCGGTGCCGCCGGATGAATCCGGCACGCCGTCCTCGCCCACAGCAGGAGCCACGGAGGGCATCTCGTGATCCGGTTCCGGCATTCGTATTCTGTCCTTCGCAGGCACTCTTACGAATGCCGGAACCAAAGGGTCACGGGCAATTATAATTGGCGAGTGTCCTGTGCTATCCGACGTTTGCTCGGAGCGTGCAGGGGTATGAAGCAAACGTCGGATAGAGGACGCTCGTAATGTCCTCGCTCTCCGAACCATTCATCCGAAGGCCTGTCGGCACCACGCTGCTGGCCATCGGACTGTTTCTGGTCGGCGCGGTCGCCTACAACTTCCTGCCGGTCGCCAGCATTCCGTCGGTCGATTTTCCGTCGATCCGCGTCAGCGCATCGCGTCCCGGCGCCGATCCCACCATCATGTCGTCGACCGTCGCCGCGCCGCTAGAACGGCGTCTCGGTGAAATCGCGGGCATCGACCAGATCACCTCGACCAGTTCGCTCGGCACCACCAGCATCTCGCTGCAGTTCGCCATCGGCCGCAACATCGACCGCGCGGCGCGCGACGTGCAGGCCGCGATCAACGCCTCGCTCGCGGACCTGCCGACCGACCTGCCGACGCTGCCGAACTTCCGCAAAGCCAATCCCGCCGCCGCGCCGGTTCTCATCATAGCGCTGACATCGAAGACCATGCTGCCGGGCGCGATCTATGACGTGGCGGACACCGTGATCGCCCAGCGCATCTCGCAGGTGCCGGGCGTGGGCGAAGCCACGGTCAGCGGTGCGGATCAGCCCGCCGTCCGCATCCAGCTCAATCCCGGCGCGCTGGCGACAGCAGGGATAGCAAGCGACGACGTGCGCAACGCGATCGTCAACGCCAACGGGATCGGTCCCGTGGGCACCTTCGATGGTTCGACCCTTGGCGAAACGATTGCGGCCAACCCGCAGATGCGCACGGCGGCGCAGTTCCGCGACATTGTCATCAAGGCCGCCAACGGCAATTTCGTGAAGCTGTCCGATGTCGCCACTGTGCTCGATGCGACACGCAACAGCCGCTCCATCGCCTGGTTCAACAAACAGCCGGCGGTGCTGATCCTGATCACCAAGCAGCAGGACGCCAACGTCATCGACACCGTCGATCGCGTCAAGGCGCTGCTGCCCGAACTGAAGCAATGGATTCCGGGCGGCGTCGAAATCTCCATCCTTTCGGACCGTACCGGCACCATCCGCGCCAATGTCGAAGACATGGAGTGGACGCTGGGCGCGACCGCATTCCTCGTGATGCTGGTGGTGTTCGTGTTCGTGCGGCGGATGACGCCGACCGTGGCGGCGGGCATTTCCGTGCCGCTGGCGCTGGCTGGCACGTGCGCTGCGATGTGGGTGGCCGGATTCTCGATCAACAACCTGTCGCTGATGGCGCTTGCGGTGTCGGTCGGCTTCGTGGTCGACGACGCCATCGTCATGATCGAGAACATGTACCGCAATCTCGAAGACGGCATGAAGCCGTATCAGGCGGCACTGCTGGGCGCGAAGCAGATCGGCTTCACGGTGCTGTCGATCAGCATATCTCTGGTCGCGGCCTTCATTCCGCTGATCTTCATGGACGGCATTGTCGGCCGCCTGTTCCGCGAGTTCTCGCTGACGCTAACCTTCGCCATTCTGGTGTCGATGGTTGTCTCGCTGACCGTGACGCCGATGATCTGCGCCCATTACATCAAGACCACGGTATCGCCCGACGCGACATGGTTCGACCGGCTGGTCGAAGGCAGTCTATCGCGGATGGTCAGGTTCTATGAGCGCACGCTTCACATCGTGCTGCGCTTTCCGCTTCTAACCATGCTGGTGTTCGCAGCGACCATCGCGCTCACCGTCACGCTCTACATCAAGACGCCCAAGGGTTACTTTCCGCAGGACGACAGTGGCCTCGTGATCGGTTCGACACGTGCGTCGCCGGACGTGTCATTTCAGGCTATGCTCGGACTGCAGCAGCGCATCGCCGACATCGTCATGGCCGATCCCGCCGTGGCGGGTGTCGGCTCGAGCCTCGGCGGCAGCGGCGGACCGGGCGGAGGCGGGGCCAATCGCGGCACCATGTTCATCAGCCTCAAGGCGCCGGAAGAACGCGATGGCCTGACCACGCAGCAGGTGATCGATCGGCTGCGGCGCAATCTCGGCATGGTGCCGGGAATCCGGCTGTTCATGTTCGCCGCGCAGGATTTGCGCGCAGGCGGACGCCAGAGCGACTCCAACTATCAGTATACGTTGATTAGTTCCGATCTCGACCTGCTGGCGAAGTGGGCGCCCATTGTCGCCAAGCGGTTCGAGACCGTCGAAGGCATCACTGATATTTCCAGCGACCGCGACGCCGCGGGCCTCGCACTCAATCTGTCCATCGACCGGAAGACCGCCGCCAGCCTCGGCGTACAGGTGCAGGACATCGACAATGCGCTGAACAACGCCTTCTCGCAGCGGCAGATCTCGACCATCTACACCCAGCGGAACCAGTATAAGGTCGTTCTGGAGGTCGATCCGCGCCTGCAGGGCGATCCGACAGCGCTGGAGAAGATTTACGTCGCGGGCGCAGGCGACGCACAGGTGCCGCTGTCCGCCGTGGTGAAAATGGAGCGCGGCCTGTCGCCGCTGTCCGTCTATCATCAGGCGTCGTTCCCCTCGAACACCATCTCATTCAACGTGCCCGATGGGGTGCCGCTGCAAACCGCGACCGACAACATCCTGCGCGCGGTCGAGGAACTGCATATGCCGGAAGGCATCCGCGGCGAGTTCGCAGGCAATGCCGCCGACAGCCAGAAGACCGCCAGCAAGCAGCCGCTGCTGATTCTCGGCGCGCTGATTGCGGTCTATATCGTCCTAGGTGTGCTTTATGAGAGTCTCGCACACCCGCTGACCATCATTTCGACGCTGCCGTCGGCGGGGCTGGGCGCGCTCCTGGCGCTTCAGCTCACCAACACGCCGCTGACGGTGATCGCATTCATCGGTATCATTCTTCTGATCGGCATCGTGAAGAAGAACGGCATCATGATCGTGGACTTCGCGCTCGAGGGAGAGCGGCATCGCGGCCTCGGATCGGAAGAAGCGATCTTCGAAGCCTGCATCGCGCGCTTCCGGCCTATCCTGATGACGACCATGGCGGCGCTGCTCGCGGCCGTGCCGCTGGTGCTGGCGACTGGACCCGGCACGGAATTGCGCAGGCCACTCGGCATCACCATCATCGGCGGCCTGATCGTCTCGCAGATCCTGACGCTCTACACGACGCCGGTGATTTATCTGTTGATCGACCGGTTGCGCGGCGCCGACAGGCCGGGACGTGACGTGCCCGAGGCGACACCCGCGGAATAATTGCGGCGGCGCAACGAACGCGCGGAACCTTGCAGTTCCGCTGGCGTTGAGCCGGTATGAATAAACCGCCAATACAGGAAGTCGTCGCCGAGAATGGCGACAAGATTGAAGCGCCGCCGCCGGAGATCGTGGAACCCGATCCGGGACTTTCGCCGGAAGAGATCGAACAGCTCAGGCGCGACTATCTGCTGACGCGGTTCTGGATCAGTGCGCGAGGTTTCTGGGGCCATGGTGGCGGCCGCCTCGCGTGGATATTCAGCATCGGCCTGATCGCGCTGATCGTTCTGCAGATCACCTTTCAATACGGCATCAACGTCTGGAACAGGGCGATCTTCGACGGCATCGAGAAGAAGGATTCCGCGCGTGTCCTGTATCTGACCGGGATATTCTTCCCGCTGGCGATCGGCAGCGTTGTTCTCGGAGTCGTTCAGGTCTTCGCGCGCATGAGCATCCAGCGGCGCTGGCGCGCATGGCTCACGAATGCGGTTGTCTCGCGCTGGCTGACCAACGGGCGCTATTATCAGCTTAATCTGGTGGACGGCGACCACAAGAACCCGGAATACCGGATCGCCGAGGATTTGCGTGTCGCCACCGACGCGCCTGTGGATTTTGCCGCCGGCGTCACGCAGGCGTTCCTCTCCGCGACGACCTTCATTGTCGTGCTGTGGACCATCGGCGGCGCGCTAACGGTGCCGCTCGGCGGCAGCACCGTCACCATTCCCGGCTTTCTGGTCATCGCAGCCATTGTGTATGCGGCCATCGCCAGCGGCTCCATGGTGATCATCGGCAAGAACTTTGTTTCTGTCTCCGAAGCCAAGAACCAGACCGAAGCCGAATTCCGCTATGTGCTGACCCGCGTGCGCGAGAACGGCGAAAGCATAGCATTGCTCGGCGGCGAGGAGGAGGAACGCTCCGGCATCGACAAGTCATTCCGCAATGTCTTGAAGCAATGGGCGCGGCTGTGCGGCCAGCACATGCGCACCACCATCGTCTCGCAGGGATCGAGCCTGATCGCGCCGGTGATTCCGATCCTGCTGTGCGCGCCGAAATTTCTCGAAGGCAGCATGACCCTCGGACAGGTGATGCAGGCGGCGTCCGCCTTCACCATCGTGCAGGCGGCGTTCGGATGGCTGGTCGATAACTATCCGCGCCTTGCGGAATGGAACGCGGGCGCGCGGCGCATCGCCTCGCTGATGATGTCGCTGGATGGCCTTGAGCGGGCCGAGAAGGGCGAAGGCGTCAATCGCATCGAGCGCGGCGAAACGGCAGACGACGCCATGCTGCGGCTGAACGATCTCTCCGTCACGCTGAACGACGGCACCGCCGTGGTCGGCGAATCCGAAGTGGTGATCGAACCCGGCGAGCGTGTGCTTGTTGCGGGCGAATCCGGTTCCGGCAAAAGCACGCTGGTCCGCGCCATTGCGGGTCTGTGGCCATGGGGCGGCGGCAGTGTCGATTTCCATCCGGACCGCCGCATCTTCATGCTGCCGCAGAAGCCCTACGTGCCGTCCGGAACATTGCAGCGTGCCGTGGCCTATCCCGGCGCCGCAGAGGACTGGACCGTCGAACAGGTCGCGGAGACACTGGACAAGGTCGGGCTGGCGCATCTCAAGGAGAAGGTCGAGGAAGACGCACCGTGGGATCAGACATTGTCCGGCGGCGAAAAACAGCGGCTCGCTTTCGCGCGCCTGCTGCTGCATCGACCCGACATCATTGTGCTGGATGAGGCGACATCCGCCCTCGACGACACGGGACAGGACAACCTGATGAAGCTGCTTCAGGACGAACTGAAGGACGCCACCATCATCAGCGTGGCGCATCGCACCGAATTGGAAGAATTTCACAGCCGCAAGATCACGCTAGAACGCCGCAAGGGCGGCGCGAAACTGGTCAGCGACATCGACCTCATTCCGCGCAGGGGCACGCGGCGTCTTCTTGGCGGCTGGCTCCGAAAGCGGCATGTCCCGGCTTCAAGCCCGGCCTGATGGAAATATCGCGGTGAACGGCTTCGCAGGTTGCCGTTCACCGGCGCTCAGCGTATAGCCGGGCCATGTCCAAATCCCCCAAAGCCGTTGCCGCCGACGAGATCGAGGAATGCCCGCGTTGCGGCAAGCCCTTGCCGTTCTGCATCTGCGACACTGTTAAGCCGATCGACAACCGGGTCGAACTTCTGATCCTGCAGCACCCGCAGGAGCAGGACCGCGCGCTCGGCACGGCGCGGCTGACCGCGCAGCACTTCACGAAAGTCACGCACCGGATCGGCCTGTCATGGCCGAGCCTGTCGAAGGCGCTGGGCCGGACCGTCGATCCGCAGGACTGGGCCATTCTCTATCTCGGTTCGGCGAAGCTGGCCGATCTTGCGACCGACAAGGATCTGGTCGCCATCAATCGTCAGGGCGAGATCGAGGATCATCAGCGCCAGATACTGAAAGACCTCGAAGGCGTCGTGCTGCTCGATGGCACGTGGAGCCAGGCCAAGGCACTGTGGTGGCGCAATGCGTGGATGCTTCGCTGCCGCCGCATCATTCTCGGACCGGCGCGGCCCTCGCTCTACGGCAAGCTGCGCAAGGAGCCGCGGCGCGACGGATTGTCGACCATTGAAGCTGCCGGCATGGTGCTTAGCAGGCTTGAAGGACGGTCCGAGATCGAAACCGAACTCAACGCCACCTTCCAGCGGATGCTGTCGCAGTACCGCGAGGTTCAGTCATCCATGCCTGAACTCGCGCCGAAGCCGAAGAAGCGCGACTATCGCCGCCCGGAAAACCGGCGCGGGAAGGGCGCGAAGGTTTAGGCTGCGTAGTTTCAGAACGTCCGGCGCACGCCGACAAGACCGGACCAGACGCCCTGATCCTTGAAGTCATAGACGGCTGTTGGCTTGAAACTGCCAGCGGGCGTCGCCAGTGTCTGTGAACCGGTGTGGGATTGATCGAGGTAGGTGTAAAGCACCTCAGCCGCAAAGGTCAGGTTCTTCACCGGTGTCCATGCGGTGCGCTGGCCGACCTGCCAGATGCTAAAGTTCGGATTGCAGCTATATCCGTTCGACTTCGGGGACAGCGCGGTGAAAACGCTGCAGAAAGCTGACGCGCCGTTCGCCGTATACTCGATACGGGAATAGCTGCCGAAAATGCCCGTTTCCCATGTCGGCGACCAGTTGTGCACGAAGCCGCCGCGGAAGCCCCAGCCCGAGGTTTTCTCAATTCTGCCGCCTGTAATGTAAACACCGTCGAGCAACGAGAGCACCGCCATGGTCTGATAGCTGCCCGCGAAATTCGGTGTGCCGCCACCGAACGAGTCGAAAGCCGTGCCGGTAACGCCGCTGAGCAGATATTTCGCCGCGCCGTTTACATAGGACGCGTCGAGCGACAGCTTGTCGCCGGGGCCGGTCGGCAGGTTCTTCAACTGCAGACCGCCGAGTACGGCAAAGCCCCATGTGTCGTCCGGATGGCCGTTGGTTTCCACCGGCGCTGCGCCGCCGGGGCCGGCATAGTAGTTGGCGTGAATGTTGTGCGCCGCGCCCGAGAGCTGCGCTGTAAATGCGGTCTGTTCGATCCGGATGTTGCCGGTAAAGTCCGGCGAGACATTGCCACCATAGGAATTGGTGAAGACGCCAGTGAACACGCCGGTCGCAGGCTGGGTCAGACTGGCATTGAGCAACTGCGCGCGATTGATGACGCGGTTGTCTTCGATGGCGACGGAGGCCGAAACGCCGTTGCCGAACTGCCACGTATAGGCAATCTGCGAAATGCCGTTGACGTTGTCATAGCCGCCGATCAGGAACGATGTCATGCTGTTGGCGCCCGTCGATCCCCACGGCGTCTGAAACATGGACACCGCTTTGCCCAGCGTGAATCCGGCAAACTGGATGAAGCCATAGTCGAGCGTCAGCACGCCCGTGTCGGGAGCTGCGCCGGTGTCAAATTGAAAGCGCGGATTCATATAGGTGCGAACCACGCCGTATTCGGTCTGGGTCCGCGTATCGATCTGCAGTTCGGTGCGCACGCGGGTGGTGAAGTAGTCGCGGTCGCGGGACTTGGTGCCTTCGGCGTTGCCCTGATCCCAGCCGGGCTTGTCGTAATTGCCGCCGTTGAGATTCCAGTCGGCGCGCACATAGCCGCTCAGTTTGATGCAGGTGTCGGTGCCGGGGATGTAGTAATAGCCCGCGCCGTACAGCGAGCAGATTTTGACATACTGCACGGCTCTGGCTTTGACCGGCAGGTCCGCGGCCTGTGCGCCGCCAATGACAGCAAGACTGGCGACCGCGCCGAGGGCTAACTTTCCGAGCGAGAAGAGAGGTTTTCCAGGTTCCCCAACTGAACGAATGCTCCGCATCGACTCAGCCCTCAAAGGTATTATTTGAGGAGTGTTGCCGAGGGCTAATCCGGCGGCAAGCGCGGGAAGCGTGCATAGAACAGGTCGCGGGCGGATTGCGACATTTTTGCAATAAGCGCTTACGGCGACGCGTCAGCGCCAACCCGCGCTCTGGACCAGCAGGACGGCCACGATGATCGCAAGCGTCACGGCGGTCGCGATCAGCATCGCTTGCCTGCTCATGTTGCGGCCGATCCACCACAGCAAAGCTGCGCCCATCAGAATCGGAACGATGATATCGAGCGGCGAACTCATTTCCCGGAGTCGCCCGGCGGGCGTCGCCGGTTTTGCCATTCCATCCACTTCCGCTCGCCCCAGCTCAGGCCATCGGCGAGGGGCCGCTGCAGGAACGGCAGATCCTGCGCAATCAGCAGCAGGCCGAGCGGCAACATCCACAGTCCGAGAACGGGCAGGAAGCTGAATATGCCGCCGAGGACCAGCAACAGGGCGAGGGGAATGCGTACCCAGCGAGACGACGGCTGCCGCACCCAGCGCACGAAGCGGGCGCCTTTTTCAGGAAGCCTGTCCGCGATCCAGTCAAAGTGGCGGTCGAGATCGGCCTGGCTGTCTGCACTCACTTCAAAACTGCCTGTTCCATCCTGGAATCGCCTCGAAAGGCTATCGGATCGACAGAGCTATGCACGCGCGTGATCTGCCGCAAGGCGGACGCGGCGCCATCGCGGACGAGGCCGTTGATGGAACCGGCGCAGAACCGGCCCCGGCTCGCGTAGCCGGGCTTAATGGCTAGTAGTTGCCGAGCTTGTAGTTCAGGCCGACGCGCGCGAGATGCAGGCTGAGATCGGCGGAATGGGTAAACGGATTTCCTGTTCCGGAATTTCCGATAAGAACCGCATTTTTGGTGCCGGCGGTGCTGACGTTTCCGAAGTCGGCATAGAGATATTCGCCCTTGAGCGACCAGTTTTTTGCAAACGCATATTCGATGCCGCCGCCGACCGTCCAACCCACTACAGTTTTGGAAACCGAACCGGTGACGCCGTTTCCGAACACGTCGGAAAAGACCGCGTTGTATTTCAGTTCAGTCACGGCGACGCCGCCGGTGACATAGAGCAGCGTACGGTCAAACGCATAACCGACGCGGGGCCGCGCGGTGAACAGCCACTGCGTCTTCACGTCCTGATGGATCGTGAAAGCATTCGGGGCAACCGTCGGGTAGGGAACGGTCACGTCACCTGACGCTTTCAGCCCGAGGTAGCTGAAGTCGGCTTCCGCGCCCCACACGACCGGTCCGTTGCCCTGCCAGTTAAATCCGATCTGCCCGCCGCCGGTGAACCCGCCCGGATCGAGGCGCATGTTGCCGACCCTGTTGATCTCGACCACATTCGCCGCATCAAAATAGGCTGGTGTATCGACCGTGGAGGTGGCCGCGCGCGAACGGCCCCAGGCGCCGCCAGCGTTCACACCGGCATAGAAGCCGGACCAGTTGTAGGACGGATCGAGAAGCGGCGCCTTCACATAGGGCCTGGCGCCAATATCGGCACCGTGGGCACCCGTCGCGAAAACAGCGGCGGCAGACGCTACGATCAAAATCTTCTTCACAAAAATCTCCGTTCCAAAAGGTCTCTCTTTACCTACCGGGATTCTGCGACCGTGGCTGTAGCGGGGAAGTCACACAGATCAGAGGAGGTTCCATTCAGAACTATTTGTTTTTGTAACGAAAAAGCCAAATTTTTCGTTTGCGACCGCGCCAGAGCGCCAGGGCGGTCGGGCCTCAGCTCCAGGGACAGGTTCCCAAGCCGGAGCGTTCGGCACGCCGCGGGCCGCTCGAAACACTCAATGTTCTGGAAATGGCTGAATTTGTTGGCTCCCCGGGCTGGATTCGAACCAGCGACCATTCGATTAACAGTCGAATGCTCTACCGCTGAGCTACCGAGGAATACTGCTGAAGCAGCAATGGGGCCGCCTATACCAAAGGCCCCGAGTCTTGCAAAGACCTAATCGCCCTAAAATGAAAATGGGGTGAATGTCCAAAGACTACAGAAGGCTATTGGAGGCCACGACCGGAATTGAACCGGTGTACACGGTTTTGCAGACCGTTGCGTAACCACTCCGCCACGTGGCCCCAACAGTCGCGGTTCTTATAGTCCCCCAAGGGCTTATGCAATGGCCTCGGGGTCCTGATGTGGTCCGAGCGAACAATATTGGAAACGGGGCCTTACGCATAAAAAAGCCCGACAATCCGCCGGGCTTTTACAGAGCATCTGATGATGCGGTCACTGGAAGCGATAGCTGAGGCCCGCGCGCAGGATATGCGAGTTCATGTCGTAAGACGTGGAGAAGGGCGTGTATTCCGGAGCGTGTGGCGGATTGTTGATGATCATGTTCGCGCTGGACGTTCCCAGATCGACGTACATGTATTCGGCGCGCACGGTCCAGTTACGGGCATAGGCATATTCAAGGCCCGCACCCGCCGTCCAGCCGAGCTTGAACCGCTCGGTTGTGAGTGCGCCGTTGCCTCCGAGAGGCCCGCCGTGATTGTGCGTGTCCTGGTAGTTGCTGGACACAGTGGTCCGGCCGACGGCGAGACCGCCTGTGCCGTAAGCCAGAAGGTTTGGCGAGATAGCGTAACCGAGCCGACCGCGGAACGTGAACAGGAAGTCGCTCGAAGCCGATGTGTTGATCCAGTAGGTATCACCGCCAAGGCCCGCGCCACCACCACCGCCGGTCGAATAGACGCCGGTGCCAGTCTGCCGCTTGCCGATATTGAGGTAACCTAGGTCGCTTTCGATGCCGTAGACGAAAGCGCCAGACTGCCAGTTGATGCCGGCATGCGCGCCGCCAGTGAACTGACCTCCCGAGGAGGAGCGTACCAGCGAATTCAGCAGTTCCGACGCCGCCGTCGGATCGGTGTTATTGCAGATGTAAACATCCAGACCGCCGGGGGCGCCACACGTTGCGGTATTTGATCCGCCCGAGTTGCTCCATGAGCCGCCTGCATTGATGCCGGTATAAGTCCCGGCCCACGTCCCCTGTGCCTGAGCCGCAGATGTGCCAAGGACCGCAATCGCGGCCGCGATCAAAATCTTTCTCATGAAATTCCTCAGATAAAAATCTAGACGAGCAGTCAAATATCGATGCGCTAGAATAGTCAGATACCGCTCCGGAAAGCTGTAGCGGCCCCGCAACACCTAAGATATTCCAATTACAGCTGGATTGGCTTTTCCGCTCCGGCGGTCAGCCGCCGCTCTTGGCATTGCTCGTTTCGATCACCTTCATCATGTCGGCGACCGGAAACCCGCCGCGATTCATGGCGCAGAGCACGTCGATCATCTGGTCGCTCGGCTCATGGGCCGACATCAGCGCGGCCCGCACTTCAGGCGGAAGATCATCGAACTCGTCCATCTGCCTGCGCATCCGCGACAAGCCGTGTGCCGAGAAAGAGCCGTGCTCAGAGGCGGCGGCGGATTGCTCCGGCGGAGGGGTGCTGCCTCGGCGTCTGGGCGGGGCTTTTCTCATCTGAACCTGTCTGCCGGTCGGTACGTCCCCGAGCGGGGCTGAAGATTGTCACTCTCGCTCCCGACATAGGCTCCCAGCGGGCAAAAGCCCATAGCGGGACAGGCTTGCAACGCATTCGCCCTTGCAGCAAATATGCCTGCGCCGGACGCGTCGAGCCGGCGGTCATGCTTGAGGTTATCCCATGTCAGATTTCACGGCCCTGCGGCGAACGATGGTCGACTGTCAGGTGCGTCCGAGCGATGTGACGGACCTGCGGATTATCGACGCCATGCTCGCTGTGCCGCGTGAGACATTTGTCCCGGAGAACAAGCGCGCGATCGCCTATCTGGACATGGATATCGACGTCGCAGCCAAGGGGCAGGCGAAGCGCTGCCTGATCCAGCCTGCGGTACTCGCGAAAATGCTGCAGGCGGCGGACATCTCCGAGACCGATCGGGTGCTGGTGGTCGGCTGCGCGACCGGCTATTCGGCGGCGGTTGTCGCACGTCTGGCAGCCGAGGTGTTCGCCACCGAACCCGATTCGTCGCTTGCGGCGGCTGCGAAGGCGAATCTCACCGCTCTGGGCGTCTCGAACGTGACGGTCACGACAGCCGTGCCTGTGGATGGCGACCGCGCACATGGGCCGTATGACGTCATTGTCATGGACGGAGCCACAGAACTCGAGCCCGAGGCGCTGTATGAGCAGCTCAAAATGGGCGGCCGTCTCGTGGGTGTGTTCGCAACCCGTCAGCCCCCGCGCGCGACACTGATCGCGCGCTCTCCGGCCGACTTCGGCAGCCGGGTTCTGTTCGATGCCTCGGCCCCGGTCCTGACGGGCCTGGAACGCCGTCCGGCGTTCGTTTTCTAGGACTAAGTTCCTAGAAATTCCCAAGTGTGGCTACAATGTCCCAGCCGAACTGTTTCGGCTGTGGCCGGGCTGAAAGGGTTTCACCCCGGCTTGGCGATGCATAGACTTACGCGGAACGGGCACAGGCGACTCAGGTACCCGGTTTTCGCGCGCCTTGATGGCGAGCGGATGCCGGTTTGGGGACAGACGTAATGCAACCTAAATATCGGAAGACACTCAGTGCGGGTGCCGCGCTTGCGGCCCTCTTGATGAGTCAGGCTGTGACCACCCCGGTTATTGCCGACACCATCGAGGCCGCTCTGGTGCGTGCCTATCAGAACAACCCACAATTGAATGCCCAGCGCGCTTCGGTGCGCGCCACCGACGAAAGCGTGCCGCAGGCGCTCTCCGGCTATCGTCCACGCGTTGCTGTGACAGCCAGTGCAGGAACGCAATACACCGACACCGCACAGAACACCCAGGTCGGTGGACGGCTAAGCACCACCAGCCTCGCGGGTGTCAATGCGCCGCGTTCGGTTGGCGCCACCATCAGCCAGACGTTGTATAATGGCGGGCAGACCGCCAACCGCACCCGCGCTGCCGAAAGCCAGGTTTCGGCTTCGCGGGAAGGCCTGCGCGTTCTGGAACAGACGGTGCTGTTCTCGGCGGCGACCGTCTACATGGACTACCTGCGTGACTCGGCAATCGTCGAAGTGCAGAAGAGCAACGTCCGGGTTCTGGAACAGACCCTCAAGCAGACTCGCGACCGCTTCAATGTCGGCGAAGTCACGCGGACCGACGTCGCCCAGTCTGAAGCGCAGCTTGCTGCGGGCAAGACGCAACTGCTGACGGCGGAATCGAACCTGACGACGACGCGCGCGAACTTCCGCCGCATCATCGGCAACGAGCCGTCCAACCTCGCGCCGGGTTCGCCTGTCGATCGCTATCTGCCGCCCACATTGACCGGCGCTGTCGATCTCAGCCTGCTGGAAAATCCGAACGTCACCGCCGCCATGTACGGCATCGACGTCAGCTTCCTTCAGGTGAAGGTCAGCGAAGGCGCGCTGTTCCCGACCGTCACCCTGCAGGGCAGCGTGCAGCAGTCCTACGAAAGCACGATGGCTACTTACCGCGCCTTCGGTGCATCGGCGGTCGCGCAGTTGACCGTGCCGGTCTATCAGGGTGGTGCGGAATACTCGCTGATCCGCCAGTCGAAAGAGACGCTGGCCCAGCAGCGCCTGAACCTCGAACAGGTCCGCGACCAGACCCGCGCCACCGTCGCGCAGGCATGGGGCCAGCTCATCGCCGGCAAGGCGCAGGTGCAGTCGGCACAGTCGCAGGTCGCGGCCTCCGAGATCGCGCTCAACGGCGTCCGCGAAGAGGCGAGGGTCGGGCAGCGCACCACGCTCGACGTCCTGAACGCACAGCAAGCGCTTGTGAACGCACGCGTCGCGCTCGTCACCGCGCAGCATGACCGCGTCGTCGCGTCCTACAGCGTGCTGAACTCCATCGGCCGCCTGTCGCCGACCGTTCTCAAGCTCGCAACCAACGTCTACGATCCGAGTGTCCACTACCATCAGGTTCGCGACAGCTGGTTCGGCGTTCGCACGCCAGACGGCCGCTAACCGACACTTCGCATTCGCGCCATGTCTTTTGACCCTCGGGTCGCGAGACAGGCGCGGATGCCAAAGTGAAGTTCGCCGGTTAACCCTCCCACATCAGCGTTGTGATCAACCGGCCCGCTACAACCGCCGTTGCTTGCAAACAATTGTTGCCATGACATACCGTCAGGGGGATCGCCAAAGCGATTCGTGACGATGGTGTGCGGCTTTGTGTTGATCTCAAGGATGGATCCGGGCCGATGATGTGGAGTCCGAGATGACGCAACCGGCAAAGGCGCAAGAGCCCTCGATGGAGGAGATTCTCGCGTCGATCAGGCGCATCATTTCCGATGACGAGGCCAAGCCCGCCGCGGGCGCGGCTGCGGCAGCTCCCGCTGCGGCTCCTGCCGCGCCACCGAAGACCGAAGTTCCAAAAGCGGAAATGTCCCGTCCGGCAGCGGCCCCCGCGCGCTCGGTGATGACAGGCATCCCGCCGTCGAAGATCGCGCCGACCCGCCCGGCGCCTGCACCGGCTGCCGCTCCGGCGCCTGCCGCAAAGAACAGTCAGGCTGAGATCGATGCCATGATGGCGAGCTTCGACGCACCAGCGGCTCCGGCCAAGACTGCAGAGCCAGAACCTGAAGAGGACGTGTTCGAACTGACCGAGCAGATGGCGGTTGCTGAAGCACCGCCCGCGACATTCAACAAGATCGAACCCGAAGACGACCTCGAATTCACCGAGACACCGGTGGCACAAATTCCGCCTCAGCAGCGTACGCCTCCGATCCCGTCGCCGTCCTATGCTGAGCGCGCACCGGTGCGCGAGACGCCGCAACAACAGATCCTGTCGGGTTCGACGGTGTCCGCCGTCGAGTCGGCGTTCAACGCGCTGCAGAACACGGTTCTCAGCAACAACGCCCGGACCCTTGAGGATCTCGTCAAGGAGATGCTGCGGCCGATGCTGAAATCGTGGCTGGACGACAACCTGCCCAATCTGGTGGAGCGGATCGTCAAGGCCGAGATCGAGCGGGTTTCGCGCGGCCGCTAATCGCTCGTTCTGACGAGCTTCATCAAGAACCCGGCTTTCGCCTCTCAAGCCCCTGTGATCCCGCAGGTTTTGCTTTCAGGGGCGACACCTCATATAGTCCCGCCCGCGTTTCCCAGCGCATTCCGGATTTCACGACGCCTGAAAACACGCTAGAGCGCGCACAAGAGCGCGCTGGATGGCGTTCCAGCGCGATAAACTGACGATTGCACGCACGATGATTGAGAAAAACTACCAGCCCGCCGAGATTGAAGACCGTATCGCGAAGGCGTGGGAAGACGCCGGCGCGTTCAAGGCCGGACGGCCTGAGCGCAAGGACGCCGAGCCTTTCACGATCGTCATTCCGCCGCCGAACGTCACCGGCTCGCTGCACATGGGCCACGCGCTCAACAACACGCTGCAGGACATTCTCTGCCGCTTCGAGCGCATGCGCGGCCGCGATGTGCTGTGGCAGCCGGGCACCGACCATGCCGGCATCGCCACGCAGATGGTGGTCGAGCGGCAGTTGATGGAACGGCAGGAGCCGGGCCGGCGCGACATGGGCCGCGCCAAGTTCCTCGAACGCGTATGGCAGTGGAAGGCTGAGTCCGGCGGCACCATCGTCAATCAGCTCAAACGCCTCGGCGCATCGTGCGACTGGTCGCGCGAGCGCTTCACCATGGACGAGGGCCTGTCCCGCGCCGTCGCGAAGGTGTTTGTCGAGCTTTACGCGCAGGGCCTGATCTACAAGGACAAGCGGCTGGTCAACTGGGACCCGAAGCTGCTCACCGCGATCTCCGATCTCGAAGTGCAGCAGATCGAGGTCAAGGGCAGCCTGTGGCATCTGCGCTATCCGCTCGAAGGCAAGATGTTCAATCCTGAAGACGCGTCCACTTTCATCGTGGTCGCGACGACGCGGCCGGAAACCATGCTGGGCGATAGCGCTGTCGCGGTGCATCCCGACGACGAGCGCTATCGGCATCTCGTCGGCAAGCACGTCATCCTGCCGCTGGTCGGTCGCCGCATTCCGATCGTCGCCGATGATTACAGCGATCCCGAAAAGGGCTCCGGCGCGGTGAAGATCACGCCGGCGCACGACTTCAACGACTTCGAGGTCGGCAAACGTCACAACCTGCCGCAGATCAACGTCCTCGACATCGAGGGCCGCATCTCGCTGACCGACAACGAAGCCTATTGGCATGGTCTGCCGCAGAATTCGTCGCCCCACGCCGCGACCTTGCACGGCATGGATCGCTTCGCCGCGCGCAAGCAGATCGTCGCCTGGCTCGAGGAGAGCGGCATTCTCGAGAAGATCGAGCCGAACGTGCACATGGTGCCGCACGGCGACCGTTCCGGCGTCGTGATCGAGCCTTATCTCACCGATCAGTGGTACGTCGACGCCAAGACGATGGCCGCACCGGCGATCGCCGCCGTGCGCGGCGGCGCGACCGAGTTCGTGCCGAAGAACTGGGAAAAGACCTACTTCGAGTGGATGGAGAACATCCAGCCGTGGTGCATCTCGCGGCAACTGTGGTGGGGCCACCAGATTCCGGCGTGGTATGGGCCGGACGGCAAGGTGTTTGTCGCCGAGACCGAGGAAGAAGCCGTCGGCAACGCGCTCGGTTATTACGTCGAGCAGGAAGTCATCACCGCCGAACAGGGCCATGACATGGCTCTTGATCCGGCATTGCGCGAAAACTTCATCACCCGCGATGAAGACGTGCTTGATACGTGGTTCTCCTCCGCGCTGTGGCCGTTCTCGACGCTGGGCTGGCCGGACGAGACGAAGGACGTCGAACGCTATTACCCGACCAACGTGCTGGTGACCGGCTTCGACATTATCTTTTTCTGGGTCGCCCGGATGATGATGATGGGCCTGCACTTCATGAAGGACGTGCCGTTCCCGACCGTCTACATCCACGCCCTCGTCCGTGACGAGAAGGGCGCGAAGATGTCCAAGTCGAAGGGCAACGTCATCGACCCGCTGCATCTAATCGACGATTACGGCGCCGACGCGCTGCGCTTCACGCTGGCGGCGATGGCGGCGCAGGGCCGCGACATCAAGCTCTCGACCCAGCGCGTCGAAGGCTATCGCAACTTCGCAACCAAGCTGTGGAACGCCTCGCGCTTCGCCGAAATGAACGGCTGCGCGCTGGCCGACGGGTTCGATCCGGCGAATGCGAAGGAAACCCTCAACCGCTGGATCGCGCACGAAACCGCGAAGACGACGCATGAAGTCACCGAAGCCATTCAGGCTTATCGTTTCAACGACGCGGCGGGCATCATGTATCGCTTCGTCTGGAACATCTTCTGCGACTGGTATCTCGAACTCGCCAAGCCCGTGCTGATGGGACCTGACTCGCCTGCGAAGGCCGAAACACAGGCCAGCATCGCCTGGGCCCGCGATGAAATCCTGAAGCTGCTGCATCCGTTCATGCCGTTCCTCACCGAGGAACTGTGGGCGGTGACGGCGCAGCGCGACGGTTTGCTCGCGCTCGCCGAGTGGCCGCTCAAGGCGCCCACCGAGCCGATCATCGAGCCTGCGATCTCCGGCGATCCGCTGGCGATGCCGGTCGTTGTGATGCCGGCGCCGGAAATCGCGCCTTTCACCGATCCTGCGGCCGAAGCCGAAATCGGCTGGCTGGTCGAACTGATCTCCTCGATCCGCTCGGTGCGCGCGGAAATGAACATTCCGCCTGCAACGCTGTTTCCGCTGGTGCTGGTCGGGGCATCCGCCGACATCAAGGCGCGTGCGGAGCGCTGGAGCGACGTGATGAAACGGCTCGCGCGCCTCGGTGACATTTCCTTCGCGGATCGCGCACCGGACGGTTCGGTGCAGTTACTGGTGCGCGGCGAGGTGGCCGCGATCCCGCTCAAGGGCGTGATCGATCTCGGCGCAGAGAAGGTCCGTCTCGACAAGGAGCTTGCAAAGGCCAACGCCGACATCCAGCGCGTCGACGCCAAGCTCGGCAACGAGAAATTCGTCGCCAACGCGCCGGAAGAAGTCATCGAAGAACAGCGCGAGAAGCGCGAGGAAGCCGAAAGCCGCAAGGCAAAGATCCTCGAAGCTTTGGAGCGGCTCAAGGGCGCGGAATGACCCCGCAGCGGTCATCGTCCTTCAGCGCGTTGTTCCTGCTCTGGCTTGCCGGAAACGGCCTGCGGCTGACGATACTTGCGATCCCGCCGGTACTGGCGCTGATCATTCTGGACCTGAAGCTGTCAGGCACCGAGGTCGGCATCCTCAACGCCATTCCGGTGTTCCTGTTCGCGCTTGTCGCCGTTCCGGGCTCGCGGCTGATCGCGCGCGTCGGCGCGGTGCCTGCGCTGATCATCGGCCTGCTGATCGCAGCAGCGGGTTCGGCCTTGCGCGGCTTCGCATCCGATCCATGGCTGCTCTACGTCACGACGATCATCATGGCGGCAGGCATCGCGGTGATGCAGCCGTCGCTGCCGCCGACCGTCCGCCAGTGGGTGCCAGACCGCATTGGCTTCGCCACGGCGGTCTACACGAATGGCCTTCTGTGCGGCGAGATTTTTCCCGTCGCTTTCGCAGGCGTGATCCTGTCGCTGCTGGCCGGAAGCTGGCGCGCCAGCCTCGTGCTCTGGTCGATCCCGCTTGTCGTGATTGCGGTCGTCATCTTCTGGTTTCAGCCCGGCGGGAAGGGCGCGCCCGTATCGCGTCCGCGCGAGTGGATGCCGGCCTGGCGCGATCCGCTGCTCTGGAAGGTCGGCATCATCATGAGCGCCGCCAACCAGCTTTACTTCTGCACCAACGCGTTTCTTCCGGGATACCTGCTGCAGACCGGACGCACCGACCTGATCGGTCCGGCGCTGACGGCGCTCAACGTCGGTCAGTTGCCTGCGTCGTTTATCCTGCTGGCTATGGCAAGCCGATGGGAACGAAAGAAGTGGCCACTGCTCGCGGCTGTTGCGATCGGGCTGACCGGAATTTCCGGCACGCTTGCCTTCACCGGCGGGTGGAGTGTTGTGACATCCGCCGCGCTGGTCGGATTCTCTTGCGCCATCACGCTCACTCTCGTGCTCGCATTGCCTGCGCTTCTCATCGCGCCTGACGATGTGCCTCGCATGTCGGCGGGCGTATTCACCCTCGGCTACGGCTTTGCGATGATCATGTCGATCCTCGGCGGAATCGCATGGGACATCAGCGGGAAGGCGATCTTCGCGTTTCTCCCAGTCACGCTCTGGTTGCTTCCTGCCGTGGTGCTGATCCTGATCACCGACTTTTCACGGCGCCGCGCCTGAACAGCGGCTTGCATCCAGGCCTTGCTCCGGATTTGATCTTCATGGATTCCGGGAGTGCCAGATGCTCGACCATGTTTCGATTACCGTCTCCGACATTGCGGCGGCAGAAAAATTCTACGACGCGATCATGAATGCGCTCGGCGTCGTGAAAGTCGGACGCCGGGACGACTGGCTTGGCTACGGCGAGCGTTCGCGCTCGGCATATCCGGATCGTGTCTATATCTCGATCCGCAAAGGCGCGAAGCCGGACGATGCTCCGGGCCGTCACTGGTGCTTCAAGGCGAAGTGGCAGACGCAGGTTGATACGTTCTGGGACGCAGGTCTAGCTGCAGGCGGCAGCGACGAGGGCGCACCGGGCCTGCGCGACTATCACTCATCCTATTATGCGGCGTTCCTGCGTGATCCCGATGGCAACCGGATCGAGGCGGTCTGCCACGCGGCGGTGTGATCGCTCCGCTGCCTTACATCACAATCTCGCCCTTTGCAGCGAAGTTCGCCACCGTTTCGCCTTATGCAGGAAACGGCTTGCTGAGGAACCGCGAACCCTTCAGTCCATAGCGCCACGGCAGCTCCACCGCCTTAGTGATGCCGATCCGGATGCCGCTGGCGATCTCCGGCTTGTGCTTCCGCGCATAGACCGCAATCGGAGGCGCATCGAGCGGCAATGTGTTGTGCTTGATGCTCACGCCCATCGCCTCGCAGAGCTTGCCCGGTCCCGTGCAAAGCGATCGCTCGTCATGCAATCCGCGCCGCCGCCGCATCGCCGGGATGCCGTGGGTCGGCTCAAGCGCACGGATCAGCACCGCACTGGCCGAGCCTTCCTTCTCGCAGACGAAGTTCATGCACCAGTGGATGCCGTAGGAGCGGTAGACGTAGAGAAACCCCGGCGGTCCGAACATCACCATGTTGCGGGGGGTCGGCCCGTTGAAAGAGTGCGCCGCCGGTTCGGTGTGGTGATAGGCCTCGACCTCCGTGATGATGCCGCCGACGCCATCCACCAGCAGCGTCGCGCCGATCAGGTCCGGGGCGACCTCATGGACGCTGCGCGCGAAGAACTTCTTCGATAGCGGCCTGCCGATGGCGGGCGGGGAGCGGAGTTCAGTCATTTATGGGCAGGGGATGAGCGCGCAAGACCATGCGGGCGAGGCTGGAAACGTGATAATCATTCCAGACTACGCATGATCCCGAAAAGTGGAAACCGGTTTTCGGATAAGATCATGCCCAATATGGACGATGCGGGCGGCTTGCGCCAAGGGATCGGCGGGCTTAGGTAAGTTGAAGAAAATAGCGGACTTTTCATGGTAACTCTGATCGATACGGTGTCGCCCAATCAGGTGCGCCCACGCCATCCGGAGAAGGTCAACCGGCCCGACGCCAAGTCGCCGGCCAAGCCGAACTGGATTCGCGTCCGCGCGCCCACGTCGCGTGGCTATGCCAACACCCGGAATATCGTGAAGGAGAATGGCCTCGTTACCGTGTGCGAGGAGGCCGGTTGCCCGAATATCGGCGAGTGCTGGGACAAGAAGCACGCGACCTTCATGATCATGGGTGACACCTGCACCCGTGCCTGTGCCTTCTGCAACGTCAAGACCGGAATGCCGAACGCACTCGATGCGGCGGAGCCGGAGCATGTCGCGTTGGCCGTGCAGAAGCTCGGCCTGCATCATGTCGTCATCACCTCGGTCGACCGTGATGATCTCGCTGACGGCGGCGCGGATCATTTCGCAAAAACCATCCGCGCCATTCGCACAAGTTGCCCGACCACAACCATCGAAATCCTCACCCCGGATTTTCTGCGGAAAGAAGGCGCGCTGGAGCAGGTGGTGGCCGCCAAGCCGGATGTGTTCAATCATAACCTTGAAACCGTGCCGTCGCGCTATCTGACAGTGCGTCCAGGCGCGCGTTACTTCCATTCCATCCGGCTCTTGCAGCGGGTCAAGGAAATGGACCCGACCATCTTCACCAAGTCCGGCATCATGGTCGGCCTTGGCGAGGAGCGCCATGAAGTGCTGCAGGTGATGGACGACCTGCGTTCGGCAGACGTGGATTTTCTCACCATTGGCCAGTATCTGCAGCCGAGCCTCAAGCATCATGCCGTGATGCGCTACGTAACACCGGATGAGTTCGGCGGTTATGAGCGCGTGGCCTACACCAAGGGCTTCCTGATGGTGTCGGCAAGTCCGCTGACGCGCTCGTCGCATCACGCCGGCGAGGATTTTGCGAAGCTGCAGGCGGCGCGCGCAGCAGCAAACCGCTAATCTCTTATGCCGCAGTTCTCAAACAAGCGCCGTGTCCGTCACAGCGCCGAAAAGATGTTCGACCTCGTCGCCGACGTCGAGCGCTATCCTGAATTCGTGCCGATGTGCCAGTCGCTGAAAGTCCGTCAGCGCACGCAGAAGCCTGACGGCAGCGAAGTCATCGTCGCGGACATGACGGTGTCGTTTCAGGTGGTGCGCGAGACGTTCACCAGCCGCGTCACGCTGGACAGGCCGAACCTGAAAATCTTTGTCGAATATCTGCAAGGACCATTCAGCAAACTCGAGAACCGCTGGACGTTCGAGGCGAAATCGGAGAACGCCTGCGATGTCGGCTTCTTCATCGCCTACGAGTTCAAGAGTCGGATGCTCGCGGTGCTGATGGGCGCGATGTTCGACGCCGCTTTCCAGCGGCTCGCCGCGGCGTTCGAGAAACGCGCGGATGCGGTCTATGGGCCGCCGCGCGTGGACGCTTCTTGAGCGGTGGCTGCGGTCCGCGCGCCATCTCGGTCAGCATCTTCAGCGCCTCGATCACCGACTGCTCGCGCACGTTGTTGCGTCCGACCGCGCCGAACCGGCATTCCTTGTGAGTGATGCGGCCGTCGCGCGCCGCGACCGCCAGATGCACCAACCCGACGGGCTTGCCCGGCGTTGCGCCTCCGGGACCGGCGATGCCGGTAATCGATACCGCGAGATCGACATCGGCATGCTCGAGCGCACCGAACGCCATCGCGGTCGCTGTTTCCTTGCTCACCGCGCCGAAGGTTTCGAGCGTCGAGGTTTCAACGCCGAGCATCGCGTGCTTGGCATCGTTGGAGTAGGTGACAAAGCCGCGATCAACCACATCAGACGAACCGGGAATTTCCGTGAGGGCCGCGGCGACCAGGCCGCCGGTGCAGGACTCAGCCGTCGCAATGGTCAGCTTGCGCATCCGGCACAGATCCAGCAGCGAGCGGGAGAGGGCACGGATGGCGCTGGCGGTCATGCGGTTGGTCCGGGGTTGAGGGTTTCATCCCAGGGAAGGCGGATGGTTGCGGCAGCCGTCGCGGCGATGCCTTCCTGTCGTCCAGTGAAGCCAAGCCGCTCGCTGGTGGTTGCCTTCACAGCGACCCGCGACTGCGGAAGTCCCGTGATTTCGGCGATCTTTGCGCGCATCACCTCGCGAAGCGGGCCGATCTTCGGCGCTTCGCAGATCATCGTCACCTCGAGATTGGCGATACGGCCGCCGCGCTGATGCACGAGGCTGACGGCATGCTTGAGGAACTGATCGGACGCCGCCCCCTTCCACTTCGGATCGCTCGGCGGGAAGTGCGAGCCGATGTCGCCATCGGCCAATGCGCCAAGGATCGCATCGACGATTGCATGCAGACCCACGTCGCCGTCGGAGTGCGCAAGGAAGCCGCGATTGAACGGAACGCGAACGCCGCACAGCATCAGGTGATCGCCGTCCGTCAGCGCATGCACGTCGTAGCCGGTGCCAGTGCGGATATCGCCCAGCATAGCGCCGAGGCGCGCCTCTTCGCGTGCAAAATCTTCCGGAGTCGTCAGCTTCATGTTCGCAACATCGCCTTCAAAGGTCGTCACCGTCAATCCCGCCCATTCGGCAATCGCGGCATCGTCGGTGAAATCGTCGCGGCCTTCGCGCGCTGCGCGGCGATGGGCTTCGAGAATGGTGTCGAAGCGGAATGCCTGCGGCGTTTGTGCGATCCGCAACCCCGCACGATCCGGCGTCGCAGTAATCGCACCCGATGCATCGACCACCTTGATGGTGTCGGTCACGGGCACAACCGGAATCGCGGCGCCCGTGATCAGCGCAGAATCAATCGCACGCGAGATCACCTTGTCCGTGACGAAAGCGCGCGCGGCATCGTGAATCAGCACAATGTCCGGCGCCTGACTTGCGAGAGCCTCCAGCCCGGCGCGGACAGACGCCTGCCGCGTAGCCCCGCCATTGACCGGCGTCTGATAGGTGAGGTGACTGACCGCCTGATCGAAAATATCCGCATCGTCAGGGTTGCGGACAGGCTGGACCGCAAACACGTCAGGATGCGTGCAAAACGGCTCCATTGCCCTCGAAAGGACGGTTTTGCCGCCGATTGAGCGGTACTGTTTGGGACCTCCAGCCCCGGCGCGAAGCCCGCGGCCGGCAGCAACGATGATGGCGGCAGTCCGTTTTGGTGTTGGCATAGGCAGTAACGACAGTCCGAACGGGTGAATGGGCCGGATATGGCCGGTTTTGGTGCTGCCCTTACCACATTCGGGCGGGGAACAGCACAAATCCGCAACCCTGTGAAGAATTTAGAAGAATTGTTGCGCCGCACTTGCAAGCTTCCCACAATTGGCTAAACTGTAGGCATGATTGTTCGATGCTTAGAAATTAAGCGATGCGCTCCCCGCAACGACGCGGAGAGCGTCAGAAAACGGAATACAAGGTGACCAAGCCTTCGGCACGTCAGGCAACACTGACCATTGGCGATATTGAGGTCGCCAATCGCGTCCTGCTTGCGCCGATGTCCGGTATCACCGATGTGCCGTTCCGGCGCATGGCTGCCGAATTGGGCGCCGGTCTCGTCGTTTCCGAAATGACCGCCAGTGATGATCTGGCACGTGGCCGTCCGATGTCCGTGCTGCGCTGTGAGGCCACAGGTATCGGCCCGCATGTGGTTCAACTCGCCGGCTGCGAGGCGCACTGGATGGCTGAGGGCGCGCGGATCGCTGAAGGCGGCGGCGCAGACATCATCGACATAAACATGGGCTGTCCGGCGCGTCATGTGACCGGCGGTCAGTCCGGCTCTGCCCTGATGCGTGATCTCGATCATGCGCTGCGGCTGATCGATGCCACCGTGTCAGCCGTCACTGTTCCTGTGACGCTGAAGATGCGACTCGGCTGGGACCAGAACTCTCTTAACGCTCCGGATCTTGCGCGTCGCGCGGAAGAGGCCGGTGTGAAAATGATCACCGTGCACGGGCGCACGCGCTGCCAGTTCTACAAGGGCAATGCGGATTGGAGCGCGGTGCGTTCGGTCAAGGAAGCGGTGACGATCCCTGTCGTCGTCAACGGCGACATCACGTCATTCGAGCAGGCGACCAGCGCGCTTGAGGAATCCGGCGCAGACGCCGTCATGATCGGGCGCGGTGCGCAGGGGCAGCCATGGCTCCCGGGACAGATCGCGCGTCGTCTCGAAGGCGGACGGGCTGAACCGACACCGCAGCTCAGCACCCAACTGGATCACGTCTGCGATCTCTACGATCATGTTGTGGAGCATTACGGGTCCCGTGTCGGCACGCGTCACGCCCGCAAGCATCTCGGCTGGGCGCTCGATGTTGCAGCCAAGGGCAGCGCTGCGTCCGGTGAAGTTCTCAAGCGCTGGCGTCAGGTCATTCTGACCGCGACCGATCCAGCCCATGTGCGCCGCTCGCTTCATGATGCATTCGGCGAATTTTCCTGGAGCGCTGCCGCATGAGCAATGTCGCCGAGAAGCGCACGCCACAGCTCGCCAACAGCGATGCGATGATGAACGCGCTGCCCAATCCGGTGATGCTGATCGCGCCGGATGGAAAGATCCTCGATGCGAACATCGCGGCGGAATCATTCTTTGAAACGTCAATTCCGCATCTGCAGCGGCAGATGCTGCGCGAACTCGTCCCGTTCGGCAGCCCGCTGTTGGCGCTGATTGACCAAGTGCGCCGGACCAATTCGGCGGTGAATGAATACAAGGTCGATCTTGGCACGCCACGCATCGGCGGCGATCGTCAGGTCGATCTGCATGTCGCTCCGCTCGGCGAGCACCCCGGCCATATCGTTGTGATGCTGCAGGAACGGACCATTGCCGACAAGATGGACCGGCAGTTGACCCATCGCAGCGCCGCGCGATCCGTAACTGCACTCGCAGCCATGCTGGCGCACGAGATCAAGAACCCGCTGTCAGGCATTCGCGGGGCGGCGCAACTGCTCGAACAGGCCGCATCGCCGGAAGATCGCACGCTGACGCGCCTGATCTGCGATGAAGCAGACCGCATCGTCACTCTCGTCGATCGCATGGAAGTCTTCGGCGACGAGCGTCCCGTCGCGCGGGGGCCGGTGAACATTCACTCCGTCTTCGATCATGTGAAGCGGCTCGCGCAGTCCGGCTTTGCGCGTAACGTCAAGTTCATCGAGGAATACGATCCCTCGCTGCCGCCGGTTCTCGCCAATCAGGATCAGCTGATTCAGGTGTTCCTGAATCTTGTGAAGAACGCTGCCGAAGCGGTCACGGATCTGGGCACCGATGCGGAGATTCATCTCACAACGGCATTCCGGCCGGGCGTGCGGCTTTCGATTCCAGGCAAGAAATCGCGGGTGTCGCTGCCGCTCGAGTTCTGTGTGAAAGACAACGGACCCGGCGTGCCGGATGATCTGCTGCCCAATCTGTTCGATCCGTTTGTGACCACAAAGCCGACGGGGAGCGGGCTTGGTCTCGCGCTCGTCGCCAAGATCGTCAACGATCATGGCGGCATTATCGAATGTGAATCGCAGCCGCGGAAAACCACCTTCCGTGTGCTGCTGCCGATGTTCAATCCAGCCAAAAGCCAGAACCACAGCAATAGCGATGCGCGCCCGGGAACGCCATCGCCTGCCTCACAGACTGCAGATGAGGAATAAAAATGCCCGCAGGTAGCATACTTGTCGCTGACGACGACACAGCCATCCGCACCGTACTCAATCAGGCACTTTCGCGCGCCGGATACGAGGTGCGCCTGACCGGAAACGCTGCCACGCTCTGGCGCTGGGTCAGCCAGGGTGAGGGCGATCTCGTCATCACCGACGTGGTGATGCCCGATGAAAATGCCTTCGATCTGCTGCCGCGGATCAAGAAGATGCGCCCCAATCTGCCCGTCATTGTAATGAGCGCGCAGAACACCTTCATGACAGCGATCCGCGCGTCGGAGCGCGGTGCCTACGAGTATCTGCCCAAACCCTTCGACCTGAAGGAACTCATTGCTATCGTCGGGCGGGCTCTGTCCGAACCGAAAGAGCGTCCGGTTGCCGCCAAGGACGACGGCGAGTTCGATGCTATTCCGCTGGTCGGCCGCTCGCCGGCGATGCAGGAAATCTACCGCGTGCTTGCGCGTCTGATGCAGACCGATCTGACGGTGATGATCTCCGGCGAATCCGGCACCGGCAAGGAGCTCGTCGCGCGTGCGCTTCACGACTACGGCAAGCGGCGTAACGGCCCGTTCGTTGCGGTCAACATGGCAGCGATTCCGCGCGACCTGATCGAGTCCGAATTGTTCGGCCATGAACGAGGCGCGTTCACCGGCGCGAATGCCCGCGCGACCGGGCGCTTCGAGCAGGCCGAAGGCGGCACGCTGTTCCTCGACGAAATCGGCGACATGCCGATGGAGGCGCAGACCCGTCTGCTGCGCGTTCTGCAGCAGGGCGAATACACCACCGTCGGCGGGCGCACGCCGATCAAGACCGATGTGCGCATCGTCGCGGCGTCGAACAAGGATCTGCGCATCCTGATCCAGCAGGGACTGTTCCGCGAAGACCTGTTCTTCCGCCTCAATGTCGTGCCGCTGCGCCTGCCGCCGCTGCGCGAGCGTATCGAGGACTTGCCTGACCTGATCCGGCATTTCTTCGCGCTGGCGGAGAAGGATGGTTTGCCGCCCAAGAAGCTCGATGCCCAGGCGCTTGAGCGGCTGAAGCAGCACCGCTGGCCCGGCAACGTGCGCGAGCTTGAAAACCTCGCTCGCCGTCTCGCGGCGCTTTATCCGCAGGACGTCATTACCGGCTCGGTCATCGAGGGCGAACTGGCGCCGCCTGCCGTCGTATCGGGCGGCAGCATGCCGCAGAGCGTCGATAATCTCGGCGGAGCGGTCGAGATGTATCTGGCGTCGCATTTCGCTGGTTTCCCGAACGGCCTTCCGCCGCCGGGCCTCTACCATCGCATCCTGAAGGAGATTGAAATCCCGCTTCTGACCGCAGCACTGGCGGCCAACCGCGGCAACCAGATCAGGGCCGCGGATCTTCTCGGGCTGAACAGGAACACCCTGCGCAAGAAGATTCGGGACCTCGATATTCAGGTGTACCGCAGCGGGAGCTGACGCGGCCTTCCGGACTTTCGCGAGCAAGATGCCATGACGCATGGGTGAGGTAATTACGCACCTTGCAGCCAAGCGACATTTTGCCTGCCTGGAAGCGTGGAAGGTGCGGTTTTCGCAACGCCGCGCGCCTAGGAATTGTCGCAATTGAGCAACATTGTGGTATGAATGCATCACTGGATGCGGCCATCGCCGCGGTCCCGCACAAAGTTGGCCTGACACGAACCCCGCATGAGCGCAGCAGAGGCGTCGGCCCAGTCGCTTGAACCGTCCATCGCCGAGCCAGCGGGAAAGCCGTGGCATCGGCTGCTGGCTCCGTTTGCCGTCGCTCTGGCGCTGTTTTCGGCGTTTTTGACCTTCGTGGTGCTGACGGGACTGACCCCCATCGCGCCCACCCACAACGTCGTCGTCACCTTCCTTCTGATCAATGGTGCGACCATCCTGCTGCTGCTGGCGATTATCGCCCGCGAGGTCTGGCAGGTGGTTCAGGCCCGGCGGCGGGGCCGGGCGGCGGCGCGGCTGCATGTTCAGATCGTCAGCCTGTTCTCGGTGATAGCAGTGCTTCCGGCGGTGCTGGTGTCGATCGTCGCCAACGTCACGCTCGATCGCGGCCTCGATCGCTTGTTTTCGGTCCGCACCCGAGCGGTGATCGAGAATTCGCTGATCGTCGCCAATGCCTATGTCTACGAGCACGCCCAGCTCATTCGCGGCGACATCATCGGGATGGCGAACGACGTTGCGCGGGCAAGGCCGCTCTACGATCAGGATCGCCAGACGTTCCGCAACCTGCTGACCTCGAGCGCGACCTCGCGCAATCTTCCCGGCGCGATGATCATCGACAAGGATCGCCACATCCTTGAAACCGCCGCGACCGGTATCCGTCAGGATTTCCAGACTCCGGCGCCGGATTTTCTCAAGAACGTCGCGGAAGATGAACCCCAGATCGGTGTGTTCATCGAGCAGAACTACGTCGCCGCCGTCATACGCCTGCGTGCATTCCAGGATACATTTCTCTACGTGGCGCGCCTGCTCGATCCTCGTGTCGTTGCTCAGTTGCAGCAGACGCAGGCAAGCGTGAAGGAATACGCCGAGCTCGAATCGCGGCGTCTCGGAATTCAGGTTGCTTTCGCGCTGATGTTCACCGTGATCGCGCTGACGGTGCTGATGTCGTCGGTGCTGATCGGGCTCAATTTCGCAAACTGGCTGGTGGCTCCGATCCGGCGGCTCATGAGCGCAGCCAATCTCGTTTCCACCGGTGACCTTCACGTGCAAGTTCCGGTCAACAAGTCGGAAGGCGACCTCGCCAGCCTCGGCGAGACCTTCAACAAGATGACGCAGGAATTGCGGACCCAGCGGGACGATCTCGTCAACGCCAGCGGTCTGATCGACAGCCGCCGGCGATTCATCGAGGCCGTGCTCTCATCGGCCAGTGCGGGCATCATCGGTGTTGATGGCGGGGGCAGGATCGCGGTTCTCAATCGCTCGGCAGAGAAGCTGATCGGCCATTCGGAATCCGAAGTCTTGAGCAAGCCGCTGTCCGAAATCGTTCCCGAACTGAATGACCTGATGGCGACGGCACGCAGCAGCGCGCAGCGGTTGCTTCAGGGGCAGATTGAAATCAGCCGCGACAATATCGAAAGACAGCTTTCGGTCCGGGTCAGTTCCGAACAGACCGGGCAATCCAACGAAAGCTACATCATCACGCTGGACGACATTACCGAGCTTGTGACCGCACAGCGCACGTCGGCATGGGCGGACGTGGCGCGCCGAATCGCGCACGAGATCAAAAATCCGCTGACGCCAATCCAGTTGTCGGCCGAGCGTATTCGCCGCAAGTTCGGCAAGGTCATCACGGACGATCGTCCGATCTTCGATCAATGCACGGACACGATTATCCGGCAGGTCGATGACATCCGCCGGATGGTCGATGAATTCTCGAAATTCGCGCGAATGCCGAAGCCGGTTATCGAGGGCGAGGATGTTGCGGATACCGTTCGCCAGACCGTGTTCCTGATGCGGGTCGGCTATCCCGACATCGACATCGACGTCGACATCAAGCAGGAGCCGATGCATGCGAAATTCGACAGGCGCCTGATCTCACAGGGGCTGACGAACATCATCAAGAACGCGACGGAAGCCATCAGCGCGGTTCCTGCCGGCGAGATCGAACGTGGACACATTGATGTTATCGCGGCGCGCGAAAACGACGATATTCTGATCGACATTGTGGACAATGGAATCGGACTGCCCAAAGAAAGCCGTGCGCGCCTGCTTGAGCCATATGTCACCACGCGCGAGAAGGGCACCGGCCTTGGACTCGCCATTGTCGGACGCGTTCTTGAAGACCATGGCGGACGAATCGAACTCAACGATGCATCTGTTCTGCGTCCCGGCGCGCGGGGCGCATGGGTCCGGATGAGATTCTCCGTCTTCGGCAAGGCGCAGGACGCCGGCACCGAGGACTCCAGCGAAACCAAAGACACAAAAGCAGAAGCCGTAACCGGCAGTTGACAGAGCGGGCGTGATTTATGGCCAATGACATTTTGATCGTCGATGACGAAGCGGATATCCGGGACCTCGTCGCAGGCATTCTCGAGGATGAAGGCTTCAAGACGCGCACGGCGCGTGACAGCGACACTGCGCTCGCGGAAATCGCGGGCCGGCGGCCGAACCTGATCTTTCTCGACATCTGGCTGCAGGGCAGCCGCCTGGACGGCTTGCAATTGCTTGAGCAGATCAAGCTCGAGCATCCCGAAGTCCCCGTCGTCATGATTTCGGGTCACGGCAACATCGAAACGGCGGTCGCTGCGATCAAGCGCGGCGCTTACGACTTCATCGAGAAACCGTTCAAGGCGGATCGGCTTATTCTCGTTGCGAACAGAGCACTGGAAACGTCGCGTCTCAAACGCGAGGTACGCGAACTTAAGCAGCATGCGCCGTCATCCGCGACGCTGGTTGGCAAGTCGCCGTGCATGAACCAGTTGCGCCAGACGATCGACCGCGCGGCCAAGGCCAACAGCCGCATCATGATTGTCGGACCATCAGGCGGCGGCAAGGAACTGGTCGCGCGCACGCTGCATGCCATGTCGAGCCGCGCCGATGGTCCGTTCGTTGTCATCAATGCGGCGGCCATTACGCCAGAGCGCATGGAAGTAGAGCTGTTTGGTGTCGAGATCTCCGATGGGGAAACCGGCCGCAAACCGGGCGCGCTCGAAGAGGCGCACGGCGGCACCCTGTTTATCGACGAGATCGCCGACATGCCGCGCGAAACCCAGAACCGGATTCTGCGCGTGCTGGTCGATCAGACATTCCAGCGGGCAGGCGGCACCACCAAGGTGAGCGTGGACGTTCGCATAGTCTCGTCGACCGCGCGCAATCTTGAAGCCGAGATTGCTGAAGGAAAATTCCGCGAGGATCTCTACCATCGTCTTTCCGTGGTTCCGATACGTGTTCCACCGCTGTCGGAACGACGCGAGGATATTCCCGATCTGGTTGAGTATTTCATGGACCAGATTTCGTCCGCGACCGGCCTGCCGAAGCGCCGTATTGGTGAAGACGCCATGGCCGTTCTCCAGTCCCATGTCTGGCCGGGCAACGTCCGCCAGTTGCGCAACAACGTCGAGCGCGTGATGATTCTCGCGGGCGGCGATGCCGACGCGGCAATTACCGCGGACATGCTGCCGCAGGATGTCGGCTCGATGATCCCTGCGATGCCCACCGGCAACAACGGCGAGCACATCATGGGCCTGCCGCTGCGAGAGGCGCGCGAGGTATTCGAGCGCGATTATCTGATTGCGCAGATCAGCAGATTCTCCGGCAACATCTCGCGGACCGCGGAATTCGTCGGCATGGAGCGCTCGGCCTTGCATCGCAAGCTTAAGGCGCTGGGAGTAGGTTAATTTCATGTCCCGCATTGCCTATGTGAACGGCCAATACCGCGACATGCGGGACGCCAGCGTCAATATCGAAGACCGTGGCTATCAGTTCTCTGATGGCGTTTACGAGGTCTGCGAGATCAGAGGCGGCAAGGTTGTCGACATGCCGCGCCACCTGGCGCGCCTGCAACGCTCGCTGCATGAGTTGCGCATCGATATGCCCATGCCGCTGGCCTCACTTGAGATCGTGATCCACGAGACGGTGCGGCGCAATCGCGTCAACTACGGGATCGTTTACCTGCAAGTCACGCGCGGTGTCGCGCGGCGCGATCATGCGTTTCCCGTCAATCCGGTGAGACCTGCGTTGGTGGTGACCGCGCGTGGCTTGAATTTTCAAAGGAACCAGGACACAGCATCGAAAGGGATCGGCGTCATCACCATTCCCGAGAACCGCTGGCCGCGTGTCGATATCAAGTCCGTGTCGCTGTTGCCGAACGTGCTCGCGAAACAGCAGGCGCGCGAGAACAATGCCTACGAAGCATGGTTTGTCGATCACGGCGGCCATGTCACAGAGGGTGCGTCGAGCAACGCATGGATCATCACGAAGGATGGCAAAGTTATCACTCGATCAGCAGACAGCGGGATCTTGGCCGGTATCACGCGGGCTGTGCTGACCGAAGTGCTTGCAGCGCTCCAGATCAAGTTTGAGGAGCGGCCATTTACCCCCGCGGAAGCCTATGAGGCGGCCGAGGCGTTCGTCACGGCTTCCAGCCAGATCGTTATGCCGGTGGTCCGGATCGACGGCCGCGAGATCGGAAATGGCAAACCAGGCCCCATTGCCCTGCGGCTCAGGGACGAATTCCACCGGTTTTCAGCATTTTCGTAAGTTTTTCCGTCCTTTGCCCGCCTAACGGGTTACCGTGGCCTTGCCTAACAACCGGACGTGCCTTTTAATCGTTCTTGCAGCACCCGGAGGGGGATCTCAGGGACGCCGGCAGCCAGACCACGCTCCGCAGAGGGCAGGCTGGCCCAAAAACAAGAATGCGGGATAAGAAAATGGCGGCAGACCGCGCACAGAACCTACAAGACACTTTTCTCAATCACGTTCGCAAAACCAAAACGCCACTGACGATCTTTCTGGTCAATGGAGTGAAGCTGCAGGGCATTGTCACCTGGTTCGACAATTTCTGCCTTCTGCTTCGACGCGATGGTCACTCGCAGCTTGTCTACAAGCATGCGATCTCCACGATCATGCCGGGCGCTCCAATCCAGTTGTTCGAAGGCGGCGAGGATTCAGCTTGAGACTGAACTAATTGGAACCCCGAAACTTTGACGGGGCCGCCGATCGTCCTCGATCGGCGAGGGGCAATACAGGGCGGGTGCTGGTCATCGGTCCTTACAAGCGTGTGCGCCGGGGTGATCCCGACGCGCCAGCGATGTCTCATGGAACACGTAATCCAGAGGCGCGGCTTGAAGAAGCCGCGGGCCTTGCGCGCGCGATCGATCTGACAGTTGCGGAAGCAGTTATCGCGCCGCTGACGGACATCCGGCCTGCGACTTATCTCGGAAAGGGCAAGGTCGAAGAGATGATCGGCCTGATCAAGGCCAACGATGTCGATCTTGTCGTGATGGATTGCGCACTATCGCCAGTGCAGCAGCGCAATCTCGAGAAGGAGTGGAATGCGAAGGTGCTCGACCGCACCGGCCTCATTCTGGAAATCTTCGGCCGCCGCGCCAAGACCCGCGAGGGTACACTGCAGGTCGAACTCGCGCATCTGAACTACCAGCGCAGCCGCCTCGTTCGATCATGGACCCACCTTGAACGCCAGCGTGGCGGCTTCGGCTTCATGGGCGGCCCCGGCGAAACTCAGATCGAGGCCGACCGCCGCCTGATTGGCGATCGCATCTCGAAGATTGAATCCGAGCTCAAGAAGGTTCAGGCGACGCGCCGTCTGCATCGCGCCGGACGCCAGCGTGTGCCTTACCGTGTTGTCGCACTGGTCGGTTACACCAACGCCGGCAAGTCCACGCTGTTCAATCGCCTGACGCGCGCAGACGTGCAAGCGGCGGACATGCTGTTCGCGACGCTCGATCCGACATTGCGCGCGCTGACGTTGCCGCATGGTGGCAAGGCGATGCTGTCGGATACCGTCGGCTTCATCTCGGACCTGCCGACCATGCTGGTGGCGGCTTTCCGCGCCACGCTGGAAGAGGTGATCGAAGCCGACGTCATTCTGCATGTGCGCGATATTTCGCATGAAGATGCCGAAGCGCAGCAGCACGACGTCGAGGGCGTGTTGCGGCAGCTTGGTATCGATCCGGATGGCGGACAGCGTATTCTCGAAGTCTGGAACAAGATCGATCGCTTCGACGAAGAAGGCCGTGCAAACCTGATGAACATCGCCGCCCGCAGGCCACACGAGCGGCCATGTTTCCCTGTTTCAGCGGAAACCGGCGAAGGCATCGACGCACTACTTGCCGCCATCGAAGACCGCCTTGCCACGACCCGCGTGACCCTTGATCTCACCATCGACCCGTCGGATGGCGCAGGCATCAGCTGGCTGCATCGCAACGCCGAAGTGCTCGACAAGCATATGGAGAACGGCCGGTTTGCGATGACCGTTCGTGTCGATATCTCGAAGCGGGATATAACGATCGCGAAATTCGGCGCGGTCCCGAGTCTGCATTGAGCCTGCGGCAGAGGCTTCTCGGTAGCTATCGAAGAAATGGTGCAGGATGCCGTGGGCAAGGGTGCCACGGTCGCAACGGGCGGCAGTCGTGTTGGCAACAAGGGTTATTTCTTCGAACCAACAGTCGTCGCCGATGTGCCGAAGAATGCGCGCGCCATGAGTGAGGAGCCGTTTGGGCCGCTGGCGCTGGTGTCGCCGTTATCGAGATTCGACGAAGCGAAGCAATCCAGTTTTTTTACAAGATGGATTGCTTCGTCGCTCCGCTCCTCGCAATGACGTAATTTCATCTCGACGACCAGGCGTTACCCTTCTGTCTTCGCCTCGTTCCAGAGCGCATCCATCTCATGGAGCGTTGCCTGTTCCAGCGACGAGCCACGTCCGGCGAGGGTACGTTCGATATAGGCAAAGCGCCGTTCAAACTTTGCATTGGTCGCCCTCAGAGCCATCTCGGGGTCGACCTTGGCATGACGGGCCAGATTGACGACAGCGAATAGCAAGTCTCCGGTTTCTTCCGCGATGTGCGAGTCGTCGCCGCTATCGAGCGCAGCTTCGATTTCGTCCGCTTCCTCGCGGATTTTCGCCAGCACAGCACGCGGATCATTCCAGTCGAAACCGACGGTCGAAGCGGTGCGCTGAAGATCGATAGCGCGGGCGAGAGCAGGCTGGCTCTTCTTCACGCTATCGAGCAGTCCGGGATTCGCGTCGAGGGTCTCGCCGCGGCGCGCAGCACGTTCCGCCTTTTCTTCCGCCTTGATCCGTCCCCACAACCCCTTCACTTCGTCGGGCGTCATGTGACCGGCACGCTCGCCGAACACATGTGGATGGCGCCGGATCATCTTGGTATTGATTGCTTCGGCCACATCGTTGAATGCGAACGCGCCCTGTTCCTCCGCCATGCGGGCGTGAAACACCACCTGCAGCAAAAGGTCGCCGAGTTCCTCTTTCAGGTCGTCAAGATCGTTGCGCGCGATGGCGTCAGCGACCTCATAGGCTTCCTCAATCGTGTAGGGAGCAATGGTCGCGAATGTTTGCTCCAGATCCCAAGGACATCCGGTTTTCGGCGTGCGCAGGGCCGTCATGATACCCAGAAGTTTCGATAGCGAAGTTTGGGAGTCCATGATTCACCGGACAATTGGATCGATAGTGCCTTATGGCTTATCGGCCTCCGCCCGGACAGGAGATTTTTCCGGCACCAACAGCATAATCCGGCGCATTCCTGCTGTTGGCCCGTCCCGGTGCAAATGCTATGGCGTGAGCCCATGACCAGCAGTTCCAGCGATCAAGGCGCCCTCGTGCTTTTCTCCGGCGGGCAGGATTCCGCCACATGTCTGGCGTGGGCTCTGACGCGCTTCTCGCGAGTGGAAACCATCGGCTTCTCCTATGGACAGCGTCACGCGATCGAACTCGACAGCCGCGCAAGGCTGATAGATGGCATGATCGCATTGCGCCCGGAGTGGAAAGCGAAACTCGGTGAACATCATACGCTGGACATACCGACACTCGGCCATATCTCGGAAACCGCGCTGACCCGTGATACCGCGATCGAAATGAACGACGACGGCCTGCCGAATACATTTGTGCCGGGCCGGAATCTGGTGTTCCTCACATTTGCCGCGGCGCTGGCGTACCGGCGGGGCATCACACACATTGTCGGAGGAATGTGCGAGACGGATTATTCCGGCTATCCCGATTGCCGCGACGACACCATCAAGGCGCTCAACGTCGCGCTCAATCTCGGCATGGCGCGTCCGTTCGAATTGCACACCCCGCTGATGTGGCTCGACAAGGCCGAGACCTGGGCGCTGGCTGAAAAGCTCGGAGGCAAGGGGCTGGTCGATCTTATCGTCGAGCATTCCCACACCTGCTACCTCGGCGAGCGCGGCGCGCGCCACGATTGGGGTTATGGTTGCGGCGAATGTCCGGCTTGCAGCCTGCGGGCCAAGGGCTGGGCAGCCTATGCCGCTCAATCTGTCCCGAACAAACAATGACGCGCGAGACGCGCCTTCGCACGGAAGGCTTTCTGTTCCTTGCCACCTACATCGCCTGCATCCCGATTGCGAACTGGTTGATCCAGCACGTTGGCACCATCTGCCCCCCGGACGGTCCATGCCTGATTCCGGTCGCTCCGGGACTGATGGCGCCGAGCGGCGTGCTGATGGCAGGTCTTGCACTGGTGCTTCGTGATCTCGTGCAGCGACGGCTTGGCGTCACATATGGATTGGCTGCGATCGGTATAGGGACAGTGTTGTCGGCCGCACTGGCTCCTGCGCCGCTGGTCGTTGCATCGGCGGTCGCGTTCCTGTTGTCGGAGCTGGCTGATTTCGCCGTTTATACGCCGTTGCAGAAGCGCGGTCTTGTGCTCGCCGTGGCGGCAAGCAGCTTCGTCGGATTGGTCGCGGACTCGCTGCTGTTTCTCTGGCTCGCCTTCGGCAGCCTTCAATTCCTTGCCGGACAGATTACCGGCAAGGCCCTTATGGTGCTGCTAACGCTGCCTGCAATCCGCTGGTTGCGGAGCAGGGATGAACGACAAGGCGTGGCTTAGCGTCCCTTGAAATCCGCAGGACGCTTTTCGAGGAAAGACGCAAGGCCTTCCCGGAAATCCTGCGTACGCATCAGCGGCAGTAATTGCAGGAAAACGTGATGCACATGGTCGTTGAAGTTCTCGGATAGTCCGACACGCATCATGCGCTTGGCCGATTGAACGGCCAGCGGGGCGTTGGCAGCGATCTCGACTGCAAGCGCGCGGGCACGCGGCATCAGTTCAGCATCCGGGACCACATGATTGGTCAGCCCCATCTCGAGACTTTCCTTCGCCGACAAGGTGCGTCCCGTGAAGATGATTTCTGCGGCCTTGGCCCAGCCAAGCATGCGCGGCAGAAACCATGTACCGCCCGATTCCGGCACGATGCCGCGCTTGACGAAAGCCGCGGCGAACTTCGCGCTTTCAGCCATGATGCGAATATCGCAGCCGAGCGCAGTGTCCATGCCGTAACCGGCCGCTGCGCCATTGAGCGCGCAGATCGTCGGCTTCTCCATGTTGAACAGGATCGTCGGCGGCGCAGTCTTGAGGTCTAGTGTCGTGCGAGCGCCGTCAGCGTCGCTCTGCGACCCGATGCCCGAACCGCTGGCAGCGCTGCCGACATCAAGACCTGCGCAGAAGGCGCGTCCGGTCGCCGTCAGGATCACAACACGCACGGCGGGATCGTTGTCTGCCTGCAGGAGCAATTGGCCGAGTTGCGCAAGCATCGGGCGCGAAATCGTGTTCATCCGCTCCGGACGGTTCAACGTGATGGTCGCGATATTGCCGTCTACCGAGTAGAGAACTTCCGATTCCGCAGAGCGAGATTCCGCGACAGTTGCGGTCTTTGACATTGGCGTTTCCTCGTTTTTCTGCAGGCAGGTAAAATCAAAAGCTGCGGGGGCGCAAGTTTCGGCTCAGCGTGGCTGGCTTGCATGCCGCCGGTCAGCCGCATACGCTTGGCGTATAGCGCAAGGGAGAAGCGAGATGATGAAGCTCAAGCCGAATTGCGAGTGTTGCGACAAGGATCTCCCGCCGGAAAGCACCGAAGCCGTGATTTGCACCTTCGAGTGCACGTTCTGCGCGGCCTGCGCCGACACCGTGTTCGGAAGCGCCTGTCCAAACTGCGGTGGAAATTTCGTTCCGCGGCCGATCAGGCCCGCGGCGATGCTCCGCAAGTATCCTGCTTCCAGCGACCGTCATCTGCGCGAACAGCCGTGTCTCGCGAAAGCGAGTTGATGCCTGTCAATCCTTGCGATTGTCTTCGCGTGGATGTTGATGCCGCCATTCACGCGGCGGCGTGAACGATCCTGCCCACAGTCCGCGTTTCGCTGATCGTGCTTCGTCCTGCTGCGCGCCATAGACATTTGCGAAACCCGACGTCACAGCCAATCCCTGCTGGACCATCCATGCGTTGACGTCTGTTCCGTCAGCAAGGGCGCAGGTCGCGAGCGTGCGTCCGTATTTGTCGATCGACTTCGGCTGGCATCTCAGATCATGTCCGCGCACCCGGCTGCGCAACTGGGCGGATGCCTGCCGCCCGCACGGCCAATCGCGGCCCTGCGCGTCGAGACACATCTGATCAAGCTCGGGCGCATCGATGTCGATCAGGCGTATCCGGGTGCCTGAAACTGTCAGCGTATCGCCGTCGGCCACAAAGGCAGAGCCGACAAGGGGCGCCTCGGGGCTCTTGAACCAGCGTTCGGCGGCATAGACGCCGAGCGACCCGATCAGGACGATCAGCGCGACGGTCCAGCGACGGGTATCAGCGCCGAAGGTCCGGCGTGGCTGGCGGGATTTCGGGAAAGGAGAGGGTGTCATGCCGGATCATTGAGCCGCTGCAGAAGGGGCACATGCTGTCAAAAAGGTCTTTCCGGTTCATTGAGCCACTTGCCGAACAGCAGCACCTTTGGCACCTTGATTCCGTTGAAATGAATTTATTTGCTTGAGGTCATAAATGGTCAGGACAATTTTGAAGGGCGCGGCATTCGGCGCATTGCTGTTTGCCCTCACACCGACAGGCAATGCTCAAGCGGCCGCTATCGGGGACGAGCCGTTCTGGCCGGGTACCTACGCCTATGAGCCTGCGCTGAACCAGCCGGGCTGCCTGACCTGGAATTGGCAGCAATATGCCTGGTACAACAACTGTCCGGTCTATGTCCGGCCGAAGGCCTACCTCTATCGCGGCACGTTATCGCGGCCGGTTTTGCGGACAAAAGGCTGACGCAAAATACGCGCTATCGGTGCTCCGATAGCGCGTTAAGCTCTTGAATATCCTATCCGAGTTGATCGCTCAGGACAGCGTGACCGAACACGCAACGGCACTGTTTTTGCCGAAATTGAGCTGAGCATTGCCCCGAAGGCCATCGAGCCAGATACCCTTGCCGGCATAGCGATAACCAACGCCCATGGGCACCAGCCGGACGTAGGTCGCGCTGCGGGGGGTGGTGTAAAGACGCGCCGTAACCAGCTCTCCGGCCACGCTCACGGCAATCGGGCAAATCGGGTACTCGCGCCCGTTCTCACAGCTCAGAACGATCTCCGAGCAGCTCCCCGGCACATGGCCAGGGGACACCATCAGCCCCAGGTCAGCAGCACTGAGATTCGGCGCGCTCGAAGCGAAAACCAAGCCCGCAACCGCAACAGTCTTGAAAAGATTGGCAAATTTTGCGCGCACGGTAGCCCCCAATATCGAAAAATAAAAACAAGGCAGTGAACCAAGCGGGGGAAGGCCGGTCAATCCCGTCGCCGCCCTTCCGTTAAGGAAAGCCGCACCGTGATGATTTAACCACAGTCAGCGGTAACATACCGTTTACCATAGGCGTTTCTTGACCTGCACCCCCGAAGAAGGGAGGATGATCCTTAATAATTCGCTAAGATGCCTTTTCGGTATCTATTTTTATTTTCAACGGTTTTGAGGCGTTGCCATGAATGGACCTTTTCAAGTTGCGCAAGCAAATATTGCAGGTCAGAGCGGCGGTAAGCCCCCAGCACGCATCGTCAAAATAGCGAAGCCGTTTAACGAGCAATCTGTCGTTGTGGCGCTGAGCTACGACGGCAGCGTCAAAGCGGATCTTTCGGCCATCGCTGGCGAGAAGATCACGCTTGTCCACATCGGCGAAAAGCTGATCATCCTTTTCGACAACAAGTCGACCGTAACGCTCGAGCCGTTTTTCGATTCAACCGGCAAGCCGCTCAACGGTATCTCGGTCGAAGTGTCGCCCGGTCGTGATCTGACGGGAGCGGAATTCGCAGCGACGTTCCCTGTTACCGAAGATCAGTCCGTGTTGCCCGCAGCGGGTGACGGCAATGGCAACGCACAGGCGTCCGGCGCGAACTTCTCGAGCGTCGGCGTAGATCCGCTCTCTCTGCCTGGTCCGCTGGACCTCCTTGGTCAGGAAGAACTGCCGAACTTCGTCATCAATGATTTGCTCGGGCCGAACATCGAGACGAATCTTATTCCGTTCCAGATCGCGGGCGCTCATGTCGGCGGCGTGACCGAAGAAGAACAGCTCGGCGGTTTCATCAGCGAAAGGCCGTCTGTTCAGGAACTGCTGAACCAGCTGAACTGGATCACCAGCGGCGGGAAGGACGATCCGAACGACGTTACCCTGCCGAACAGCAACGGTTCGTCATCCGACGGACTTGATCAGGATACGCCCGAGGATCTGAACGTCACCACTCAGCATTTCCATGGCGCGGGCGCTAATGCGCTGACCAATCTGGTCGGCAGCGGCAACCCGCCGCTGACGTTTACGATTGATACGGGCATTCCCAACACACCGGTTGTCGATAGCACCGGCGCGGTTGTGAAGTCCGCAGGCCACGAGCTGCAGTATAGCGCCATCGACACGACAGTCGCAGGCGACAACACTGTCATCGGCGGCTACTCGCTGGGAGAAGAGAGCGGATTCCACGAGGTCTTCCGCCTCACGATCCATTCCGACGGCACCTACGATTTCGAGTTACTCGACAAGATCGACCATCCGGACCACACGACCGACAACGGCTCGGCATCGAACGGGCACCTCGAAGAAACCCTGTTCATCGACTTCACCACGCTGGTGCATGTCACCGACCTCAATCTCGATAACTTCACACTCAGCGGCGCCGGTGCCTTCACCATCGGCGTCATCGACGACACACCGGAAGTCCACGTTTCTGCAGCAGAAGAAAGCTGGCTGACGCTTGCGGCTCTCGATGAATCGGTCGGCGCGGATCTGAACGACACCAATGCGGCGTCCGACGACACCAACGATGCAGCGCCAAAGCCGTTCGGAGAGCAGAAGACTGCCGACTTCTCGCTTGCGAACCTTTTCTCGGTCAACGGCACGACCGGCGAGGATGGTTTCGGTTCAGTCGACTATGCATTTACCCTGGTCCTTGGCGGCAAGGGTGAAAATGGCGGCGTTGCGACCTCTCTGTCGGTTACGGACCCGACCGGCCATTATACTGACGCGAAAATCTATCTGTTCAGCGAAGGTACCGACATTGTCGGACGCGTCGGCGGACCGCAGGGCGACATAGCGCTTCGCATTTCGATCGAGAATCCGAGCGATCCTGTTACAGGCCACCTGGTTGTCGATCAGTATCTGCCGATCGATCACGGATCGGATAACAACAATTTTGACACATCGCTGCCGCTCACCCTTTCCAATGAGGGAACGCTCGGCATCACGCTGACGGCTACCGTGACGGACGGCGACGGCGACGTCGCAACCTCGGCTGCAACTGTTACAATCATCGATGGCGAAACCACGCCGATCAATATCGAGGATGACGGTCCGACCATTACGGCGGGCGAGGGTGGAGAAATCGCGCCTCTTGCCGTTCTCAATCTCGACGAGACGATTGGCGCCGATCGCTACAATACCGGCGAAACTGAATCCGGGGGAGGCGCTTCGAACGGCGCCGACGACAAATCGGCAACGATCACCGTTTCAACCGATCAGAACCTCGCTGCCAGCAAGGCAATCGGTGAGTTGACGACAGGCAACGGCGCTCTCGCCGGCCTGTTTACCAGTGCCACTATCGATTTCGGCACCGACGGCCCTGGCGCCAATGGCGGCATTACAAATCATCTCGATCTGGTGCTCTCGTCCGAACACGTCGGCACGAGTCTGACCGCGACTGCGCTTGTCGGCACTTCGCTGGCAAACATGACAGCAGCTCAGCGCGCAATCGAGCTGGTGCAGATTGATTCCAATACGCTCGTGGGCCGGCTTGTCGGTGACGGCAACCCCGCGACCGATGATCAGTACATTGCCTTCCGCATTACTCTTACGAACGCGGACGATCCTGCCAACGCCAAGATCACCGTGGATCAGTTCCTTGCCATCGATCACGGCGGATCCGAAAGCCCATCGGTCTTTGACGAGCAGGCGCTGCTGACGCTGATCGGAAACAGCACGCTTAATCTGAAACTGACGACGACGGTCACCGATGGCGATGGCGATCACGCCAGCCTACCGGTCGAGGTTACTCTCATCGGCGGCAACAGCTCGTTCATCGCATTCGATGACGATGGTCCGACTGTCACCGCAACCAAGGCCGAAGGCTTCACACTCGTTCATGACGAGACGCTGCTGCTTCAGAGCCCGCCTTTCGGGGACGATAATGACATCCTGTTTACGCCTGTCTTCAACAGCGTAAGCAACCCCGGTCACGATCCGGACGTACCGGGCGGTTTTCCGATCGGCTATGCGCGCAGCGCCGGCTCGGCGCTTTCTGCTCCCGTCATCAGCTACGGTATGGACGGTGCGGCCGCAGGAGCCGCTGCGAAGGTTTATTCGCTGTCGTTGTTCGACGCCAATGGCGTCGCGACGTCCGGTCCGATCGATTCAAAGATCGAAACAACGGATCATCATGAAATCTTCCTGTTCAAGGAAGGTAATTTCATCGTTGGCCGTTATGATACGGCTAATGGCGAGGTCACAAGCGCCGATCCCGCAGCATTCGCACTCCACATTGATCCGGTGACCGGCGTCGTTTCGTTGGTTCAGTACGTTTCGCTGCATCACAACAGCGCAGATATCGGAGTCGATTCCGACGAATACGTCTCGCTCGGCGACGCGCTTGGGAGTGTGCAGGCAACGGTCACAGTCACCGACGGTGACGGCGACAAGGCTTCCGCTTCCGCCAACATTTCGGGTGACATCCGGTTTGAAGACGATGGTCCTTCCGTTGCAGTGACCGTGAAGCCCGGTTTTGGCGTCACTGCTGATGAATCGACCGGCAATCAGAGCAATGACGTCACTGGCCCGCTGCCGGTGTTCGAGCACGTCGCCAATGTCGGCCACGATCCTGACAACGGGGGGAATCCGCTTGCGTTCGCGACCAGCAGCACGCCCGCGCTGATCGTAATTCCCTATTTCGGCGTGGACGGGCAGGCGACGTCGGGCGCAACTGTCTTTTCGTTGACACTCAATGGCTGGGATGGCCAGCACGGCGTGGCTTCGGGCGTGAAGCTGACTAACGGAACGACAATCAGCCTTTACTCGGAAGTTGTTGACGGCAACACGCTGATCGTGGGCCGCGTCGATGGAAACGGCCCCGACGGCGGTAAGGCTGCGTTCGCTCTCTCGATCGATCCAGTGACCGGCCAGATTTCCGTGGTTGAGTATCTGTCGCTGCAACACAACCTGAACGGTCTCGATCCGAACGATCAGGTTTCGCTCAAGTCGAACACAGTTCTCGCAAACGTCACAATCACGGACGGCGATGGCGACACCGCGTCCGCATCGGCTGACATCTCCGGCAAAATTCATTTCAACGATGATGGCCCGAAGGCTATTTCAACGGCTCATGTCACGGCGACTGTTGACGAAGACGGTCTGCAATGGGCGAACGCCGACGGCAATCCGCTGCGCAATGGCGAAACCGACGGAGATGAAAAGACCACCTTTACCAGCGCGGCCGGTGCGCTTAAGGCGCTCGTCGATTTCGGTGCCGATGGTCCTGGCAGCTTCACGCTCGTTTCCAAGAATCCGACCGACGTCACGGGGCTGTTCTCAAAGCATGAACAGGTCAAGATCGTTTCCGACGGCACAACTCTCACGGGCTACGTCGAGAGCGGCAATGGCGCGGGATTCAGCGCGGGCGACCGTGAAATCTTCACGCTGACTGTAGGCAGCGACGGGTCTTACGTCTTCACGTTGAAGGGTCAGATCGACCATCCGACTCTGAATAATGCCGACGGAGATAACACCGAAAACCTGCTTGCAGGTACGGGTATCGATCTGTCGAGCTATATCGTCGCAACAGATGGCGATGGCGACCCCGTAACTCTGGGAGCGGGAACTTTTACCGTCCAGGTTCTGGACGATATTCCGGTTGTCGCGGCGCGTCCTGGTGTCGACACGACGACGACCACCACTACCACCATTACCAATGCCTTCAGTCTGCACGCCGGCAACGTCGAAGTTCGCGGCGTCGGGCAGAACGGCCATGACCTTCTTTTGACGACGGCGTCCGGCCATTCCGTCAACACGACAAGCGGCACGATCGGCGTCGATAACGCCTGGATCGACGGGCAGGGAAAGAAGAACGGCGCTGAATTCGTTGATGCGCAGTTCGTTACGAACCTGAATCTGAATAACAACACCTTTGCGACTCACGATCAGCAAACGGGGGCTTCGTTCTCGCTCGACCTTCAGGGCAACGGTACGGGCGTGCTTTTCGTCAGCGCCGCCACCGGCGGAATCGGAGGCACCCCGGTCGATCTGACGTTCAAGGTCAATGGAACGGCGGTGACGGCGACGGTTGTCGCGGGCGGATATGTTCTGTCCGGCCTCGATGATGGCGACAAGGTTAGCGTGACCGCGGTAACCGGAACATTCGACACCCTGAAAATCGGAAACTACGACGGCGTTTCAGGTTTCGAAGGGGGCCCGTTCCGTGTCTACGGTCTCGGGAGCGATGTCACCACAACCGTCACGACCACGACGCACGAGACCTTTACGGTCAGCGAGGACGAGAGCAGCGGGCTCAACACGTCGCCCGATCCGAACAGCGCGAATGACGTTAATGCTCCGGCCTCTGGTACGGACGCCTATAATGCGATCTTCGCGGCCAATGCGATCGGCTATGCGAAGTCTGGCGAAAGCGTTCTGGTCAGCAATGGTGCCCATGGGTTCACCGCGCTCTTCACCGGCAAGGTCGGTGCGGATCTGGATGGCGAATGGTCGTTCGCCATCACCGACAAGGATGGAACCGGGTTCGCCGGCATTGATTCCGGCCTGACGACCCTCGACCATACAAAGATCCTGCTGACCACCGACGCCGATGGCGCACTGGTGGGCAAGGCCGGCAACACCACGGTGTTCAAGGTCTATGTCGATCACGATGGCTTTGTCTGGATTGCTCAGTATGACGCGATCTACAATCCGGTTTCCGGCTTCGATGCGGCGGCGTATGACGACATCGCGAAGATTGCTGCCGATCTTCACATCAAGGGAACTCTGACTGACGCTGACGGTGACTCCGTCAGCGCCGTCTCGGATGTGTCGCTGCAGATTCAATTCCAGGACGATGGCCCTGTCGCAGTTAGCGACGCCCACAACCTCGGAACCCAGACTTCGATCACGGCCAATGTCATTACGGGCGCGAATGAAAGTTCGCCTGGTGTCGATACCGTGGGCACAGATGGCGCCAAGGTGACGGATGTCACCAGCAACAACGAGCAGGGCCATGTCGCGACGAACGTCAACGGTGTCCTGACGATTGTCGGCGAGTACGGTACGCTCGTTTTGAATCCGGATGGCGGATACACCTATCAGCGCGCGAACGGCGCGCCGCTCACAGGTAGCGACGTTTTCACCTACACGCTTACGGACGGCGATGGTGATATTGCGACCGCGACCCTGACGATCAATATCAGCGACCACGGCGTTACGGTAACGCCGCCCGCTATCGGGATCGTTGCCGATACGGTCTATGAAGCCGGTCTTCAGAACGGAGGCTCTGGCGTAGGACCGACGCAGACCACTGCGAATGGCTCTATTGCGACCAACGCAGCTGACGGTGTCGGATCGGTCACGGTCAGTGGCCAGACTGTAACTCTGGATGGAACGCATACGACAATCGCAGACGGCGCTCGCGGCAGCCTCGAAGTGTGGTGGAACAGCGCCACGAACGCCATCGACTATCAGTATACGCTGAATGAAAACTACATTCGGAATCCGAAGGCAGATAACGGGCAAGACGTCGAGGCTCAACCAAAGTTTACCGTTGTCGTGACGGATTCGGATGGTGATACCGGAACCGGCGACCTGACGATCAACATTGTCGACGATAAACCGGCAGCGCACGATCTGGCATCTCAGAATGTTGCTGAAGGTGCACCTCCTATTACGGGCACGCTGGACTTTGTGAAGGGGGCCGACGGTGCCACGGTGACTCACATCAACGGCACGCCCTTGAATTTCGACTCAACGACCGGGTGGTCTCAGGTCTTCCAATCCGCGCACGGTGATTTCCAGGTCAAGGCAGACGGCAGCTATCAGTTCACTGCCCAGGCGGACGATGTTTTCAAGGACGCGGGAGCAGTATCCTACACATACACGGTGACGGACGGCGACGGTGACAAGTCGACCGCGACGGCGACGTTTACTGTCACCGACGACACCGATGCGGTGACGGTCAAGCTGACCGCGACCGCCTCGACCTCGGAAGACGGCGGCTCGATCACCTATACCGCGAGCCTGGTGGATGCCTCCAACAACCCGGTGACGGCGCACAACGCCATCACCGTGACCCTGGCCAATGGCGAGACCATCACCATCGCGGCCAATGCCAGCTCGGGCAACAGCGCGCCGGTGCCGGTCAACCGCGATGACGTCTACCTTGAGGTCGACAGCATCTCCAACCACATCACCAATGTGTCGGAGGCCAATGCCGGCACCACGGGTGCATTCGAGAACCTCGGCTACGACGCCACACCGGCCACCACCACCATCACCGACGACACCGATGCGGTGACGGTCAAGCTGACCGCGACCGCCTCGACCTC
>JANINQ010000003.1:0-347281 GCA_024508675.1 Afipia sp. | reverse complement strand
GAACCTCGGCTACGACGCCACACCGGCCACCACCACCATCACCGACGACACCGATATCGTAACTGCAACCCTGACAGCTGGAAATCCGACCTACGGCGCCAATGGCGTGACGATTACGTACACAGTGACGTTGGCGAATAGTGGAGGGCTGAGCCCGGTCGGCCCGACAGACACCCAGCTCGCGTTTACGCTGCAGTCTGGCCAAACTGTCCATTTCGCACAGGGCGCAAGCAGTGCCACGGTCGATGTGACATACGCTTACGGCACATTCGGCTCGACGATCACCAACTCGATCACCGGGAAGTCAGGCGACGGCGAATACGAAAAGCTTGTCACGGCAGGTGAGCCATCCACCAATGCGAATACAACACCGTCCGGCGGCGGCAGTGTTTCGCTGACGCTGAACGAGGCTGCGCTCGACACGATCGTTGACACGACAGCGCCTGCGACTGATCTTCATGCGGGTGTGGTCACGGGCACCAACCCGAGCCTCCGGACGGAAACAGCACAGGCAACGTCCGGAATCACCTTCACGGCGACAGGCGAGAACATCAGCGTTGCGTTCGTGAATCCGTCCGCATCCGGCTGGGTTGCGCCGAGCTTCACGGGTCTGCAGAGCGGCTACACGCTTTCCTGGTCGCTTGTCGGTGCCGAACTTGTCGGCCATTTGATCAGCCCAACCAGCGTTGACCTCGGCGCATTCGTTTATCTCAGCCTGTCTGGCACCTTGAATGCGTCGGCGGGGGGTACGGTAACGCCGACGGTAACGGCCACACTGGTCGATAACTTGAACCATAGCGGAACAAGCGTTTCGATCAGCAATATCCAGATCGCTGCGACAGATACGTCTGGTGACAAGGTCTATGGATCGGCCAATCTGACGGTCAGCGACGATGCGCCGCTTTTCGGTGTTGCCGGCCATACTCCTGTCCATGGGGTGATAGCGGATCAACCCGCATCCAAACTGATCGGCGATTTAAATGTGCTCTTTGGAGCCGACGGACCCGCTTCGTCTGGTGCATTGAGCCTAGCCAACAATGTTGCACCATCGAACCTTCTCTATGATGGTTCGCACAAAGTTCTGTATTCCATCAGCGGCACGACCTTGACTGGTTATGCGGATATGGACAACAGCGGGACGCAGAACACCGGTGACGTCACCGTATTCACGCTGTCGCTGAATCCGGTCACGGATGAGTATACGTTCACACTGAACGCGCCGTTCACTCAATCGACGCAAATCGGGGGAACGGGTACCGCGTACGGAAGCGGTCCGGCCCAGCAAGATCCTCTTACGATGACGGTGAATAGCGTAACTACACAAATCGCCATCGTGTCCACTACGGCCAGCCATCAAGTGAATGGCGCCACCGGCGGATGGGGTGTCGATAACGCAAATTTCGACAAGAATGAATTCTTGCGGTTCGACTTCACTGATGGAGCCGTGAATTCGCCGACGCCGGATTCCACTTTCCATGCCGCGTCACCGGTATTTGCAGATTTCACATTCTCAAAGAATGGTTCGGTGACATACAACGTTCATTACACGGACGGCAGTATGACGGGAAATACGACCGTAAATGAAACTGGTTCCCTGCATCTCGGCGTTACCGGGAAAGTCATTAGCTACATCGACTTTACGGCTAACGACGGCTTGGGAAAACTCGATCTGGTTCATGTCGATCAGGTTTACGGTGTGTCGCAAGACCTGTCGTTCAATGTCACAGCGACGGACGGCGATGGCGACCCTGCGACTGGACAGATCACTATTCACGTGGCTGGAAACAGCGTTTTGCAGGGCACTGCGGATGCCGATGTCTTGGCTGCAGGCTTGAATACTTCGCTGACTGGGGGTGACAGCGCGGACCACTTCCTATTTACCAGCGCATCGGCGACAGGAACCCACATTACAGACTTCAGCGGCAGCACTGGTGTAAATCACCAGAATGACGTCATCGAGCTTTTGGGCTCAATCTTTAGTGCTGCGTCCTGGACTGGCGATAATGTGCTGAACGAAACGATCTATCAGGGTAGCGATGCAGCGAGCAAAACTCTCGGTGCGTCTCAGCACTTCGCCTACGACTCCAGCAGCGGCAACCTGTATTACGACGCCAATGGCGGCACGGCTGATGCCAATCGCATATTGCTTGCCATCCTTGATAACCATGCGACTCTCACCGCGACGGATATTCACAAGGTTTGATGCTGTAGTTTGCCGAAAACAGAAAACCCGCCGGAGCAATCCGGCGGGTTTTTCCTTGGCTGCATGACATTCGCGATGCGCTGATAGAAGGGCGTTCTAATCATAAGCACGATCAGCTCAGATGTTCCGTCCACCTTTGCCATCGCCGACCGTCACGCTGATTTTCTGCACTTCTGTGCGGCCGTTCGGGTACTTGACCTCGAGCGTGACGACATCCACGCCGATGAAATCGGGCTTGGATTTGTAGAAGGCAACATAGCCGGGCACCTCAAGCGCCAGACACTGCTTGTAATTGGTCGCTGTGACCTTGCCGCGTTTGACATCGACCGTGCCGTTGGCTGGCGGGCTCAGGAGCCGAATGGTGGGAAGGGTGCCGGAACTGCAATCGGGTTGAACATTGAGGTACACGCCAACTCGGATCGGCTTTGCGGAAAGTCCCTTGGCCGTGCGCTCCACTGTTTGCACGTCCTGAGCGCGAGTGGGCGTGCCCATACCCGACAACAGCAATACAGCCATTGCGAAGGCCATTCCGGTTCGGCGCCGGAACCGGAAATATCGGATATCGTTGTTCACCATCGTCCCAGTCATCGCGTCCGGAGGGCTCGTGTCCCGCCGAAGTCTATCACGCGATCACTACGGACGCACCGCCGGGAGGGAGGTGGAGATTGGATATTTTCTGGACATCACCCCACAGTTATGTGGGGCGGGATGATCAGAGCAGGAGCGGCAGATTGGCCGCGCCGGAAATCCCGGCAGACGAGGGAATATCGCCAAGATCAAGGCTCACCGTGGTGTCCTCGACAACTGCTTCGCCCGGAAGGGCCATACCCCAGGGATCTGCGGCAGCCGGAGCAACGGCCTTCGCGTCGCTGTTCATGCGCTGGCTCAAATAGGGCGAAGCAAACAAGCTGACACCGCTGGAATCCAGCGCCACAAGCGGTGAGAACTGCGGCAGATCGCTATCGGCGAACAGCGTCGCGCGCCGATTGTCGAGAATGGTCCAGCCGCCATCCTTCCGCACGGCAAGCACAGCATGATCCTCGCGGACGGCACGATCACGTACCAGAAGAATGCGTAGATCCTGCTCCGGGATTCCGGCTTCGCGCAGCACCATATACTTGGCGATCGCATAGTCTTCGCAATCGCCACGGCCGCTGCGAAGCGAGGCCAGCGGCGAGGACCACAAATCAACCTCGCCGTGTTGAATGAGATCGCTGGTGTAGCGGATCGCGGTGTTGACAAGACGATTGACGGTTTCGAGCCGTGCCGCGCCATCACGTTCCCGAACATCATCAGTCATCAGCGCAAACCGCCTCGCAGCGCTGCTGCAGGTCGAGGAATCAGCCTTGCAGTTCGCAATCTCGGCCAGCTCCTTGTCGATCTGGCCCTTTACGGTGCGCCACTTGCGCCAAAGGATGCCTTCAGGCGCCCGGAAGGTGAAGAGACCAAACGGCTCATTGGTTGATGGTTGAGCCTGATCGGCGCGCGTGAATTCGCTTGGCGCATCAGAGATGATGGTGTCGCTTGTCACGGAAGCGAGGCGCACCGGCTCATTCGGTGCGGACTTGCCGTCAAGTTTCGCCAAAACACTGTTGATCGAGAAGAAGCGGGCGCCTGTCGCGCCCTGCGTGCGAACGGCCGGTGCCGGCGGCTCCATCATCGACGGAGTGACCAGATCGTCAAAAATATACTTCCTGGGCTTCGCTTTGGAGGCTGCGTCAGCCGGAAAAATGCTCAAACTCAAAGCGGCAACGCAAACAGCAGTTCCAATGACGGCGCGAGCCGCTGAAAAGGTCGACATGATAACGCCCCTGTATCCCGGGGGCGTCGGCCAGCATTGAACTGATCCCGCTCCCATGTGATGGAGCGACAATGGACGGGAGCCGCTAGTGCAGCGTTAAATGAGCTGTATACGATCGGGCATTTTGGGGGGCAGGGTAGAAAGGGCTAAAACAAAGCCCTTAGAATTTGAAATAATTCCGGGTAACGCAGCGTTAACGCTGATGGACCGGGTGGCCGCGAACGCCGCTTAGCGTTCCCGGAGAGCTTCGTCACGAAGCATCCGTGCCGGTTTGATGATGTAATCAAGGACCGACTTGGCGCCTGTGAGGATTTCAACCGTGGTGACCATGCCCGGAATAATGGGAAGGGGGTTCTCAGCCGTCCCAAGGTGGTTCTTATCCGTGCGAACCATCACGCGGTAAAAGGTTTCTCCCTTCTCGCCGCGCTCAGGCTTGTCGTCCGCGATGGTATCGGCGCTGATACGCTCCACCTTGCCCTTCAAAGACCCGTAGACGGACGAGTCATAGGCTGTAATCTTGACGATAGCCTCCTGGTGCGGCCGTATAAACGCAATGTCCTGCGGACGTATGCGTCCCTCAACCAGCAAGGAATCATCCAGCGGAACGATGTCCATCAGATTGGCGCCCGGCTGAACCACGGCGCCGACGGTTGTCACGTTCAGCTTGTTGACGATGCCGTTAACGGGGGACTTGAGGTCGGCGCGGCGCACGCGGTCCTGAGCCGACTTGATGTTTTCCTCCAGTACAGCGAGGTCTCCGCGAGACTTCGCCAGGTCTTCTTCAGCCTGAGATTTGAAAGCCGTTTTGATATTGGCGATACGCGACTGCGTTTCGGCGAGCTGTCCGCGGATTTCTGTGGCCTGACGCTCAAGCCGCAACATCTCGATCTCGGGGACGACCTTTTGCGCATAAAGATTGCGGGTGATTTCCACCTCGCGGCTGAGCAGCTTGAGAGAACCCGAGAGCCGCGTTTCCTGCTGAGTCAGCACATCAATGTCCTGAGACAGTTTCTTGACGCGAGCAAGAAACAGGTTTCGCTCGGTCTCAACGACCTGAGGTGAGCTTTTTACAAGCTCATCGGAGAATTTCGGCGTTTCGGCGCCGCTGACTTCAGCCTCAAGACGCGCGACACGAGCCGCATTCGACGCGCGCCGCTCGCGAACCTCACCCAGATCCGCCGAGAATTTTGTGTCGTCAATTCTCATCAACACCTGGCCTTGCTTCACGATGTCGCCTTCCCGGATCAGGATATCCAGGACGAGGCCGCCTTCGAGACTTTGAAGAACCTGGGTTTGACGCGACGAAATCACCTTGCCGTTGCCGCGCTTCACTTCGTCGAGCACGGCAAAGTGCGCCCAGACAACTCCGACGACCAGCAGCGCAAGTGTGCACAGCAGAACGAGGCGGGATGTTCGTGGCGTGCGCAGCTCGACTGCCGAGCGAATATCGTTTGCAAAGGCGAAATCAGATTGCTGCATTGGACTTCACGGCTGGATGCTCAAACTTCGTTGGCTCTGTGCGTTTCGCGCCGGCCTGGAGACTTGCGATGATCGCCTCGCGCGGCCCATCTGCGACAAGCCTGCCGCGTTCGAACACAAGGATACGATTGACAAGAGAGAGGAGGGACGGCCGATGGGTCGAGACGATGACGGTCATCTCCGACTTCGCGATTGATTTCAGGCGTTCGAGAAACTCGGTCTCGCTTCGCACGTCGAAATGCGCGGTCGGCTCATCCATGAACATGATCTTGGGCTTGCGGATCATGGCGCGCGCCAGACCGATTGCCTGCTTCTGACCGCCGGAGAGGCTTCGTCCACCTTCGGCGACGGGCATGTCATAGCCGAGCGGATGCCCCGCGATGAATTGCTCGACCCCCGACAGACGGGCGACTTCGATCACTTCTTCGTCGGTGGCAGAGGGTCGTCCGAGCGTGATGTTGTCGCGGAGCTTGCCGAAGAACAGATCCGTGTCCTGCATCACAAAGCCGATGCCCGACCGCAAATCCGCTGGATCGTATTGCCGCGAGTCGATGCCGTCGATCGCAATGCTGCCTTCGAGCGGCTCATAGAAACCAGAGAGAAGGCGCCCGACCGTGGTTTTTCCCGAACCTACCCGGCCAATGATGGCAACCCGCTCTCCCGGTGCAATCTTGAAGGAGATATTCTCAAGCGCGCTTTCCTTGGACCCCGGATAGCGGAAGCTGACATTTTCAAAGCTGACCGCGCCTTTTTCGATCTTGCGCGAAACATAGGCACGTCCCGGCGGGCGCTCCCGCTCGAGCGACATCAGGCGATCGATCGAACGCAACGCGCTCATGGTCTGCGTCGCGCGGGTAATGACCGCCGCAAGACTGGATATCGGCGCCAGAACACGGCCGGAGAGCATATTCGCGGCCACCAGCGCACCCATCGTGATCTTGCCGTCGAGGATCAGGAAGACACCGATCACCACGAGCAGCATGCTGGTGATCTGCTGGGCCGAGCTGGAGATCGTGAGCGCCAGCGACGACCAGAAGTGAACGTCTTCACCGGAACGTGCCGTGGCGGCAACCGATCGCTCCCACGCCGTCTGCATGCGGGATTCCGCACCTGCAGCGCGAATAGTCTCGATGCCTGACAACGACTCAATCAGCACGCCGTGCCGTGCTGACGATTCAGCCTGCAACCGTTTCATCGCGCGATCGAGCGGCCGCTGCAGAATGAATCCGGTTCCGATCACAATCGGCAGCATCAACAGCGGAATCCAGGCGAGGGGGCCTGCGATGATGAACAGGATGCCGATAAAGATGATGGCGAAGAACAAGTCGGTCGCTGCAACCACAGTTCCCGACGTGAAAAATTCGCGGACCGAGTCGAAATCCCTCATCTGGTTGGCGAGAATGCCAACCGAGGTGGGCCTGTTCGCCATCTTCACCGAAAGCATGTGCTCGAAGATGTTGGCCGCGAGGACAACGTCGATCTTCTTGCCGGTCAGATCCACAATCCGGCTGCGAACAATGCGGATGACAAAATCAAAAACGATCGCGAGGCCAAGGCCGACACTTAGGGCGATCAACGAGGGGACCGCGCCGTTCGGAACCACGCGGTCATACACATTCATCGTGAACAGGGGCGCTGCGAGCGCGAGCATGTTCACCAGCAATGCGGCGAGGGCCACATGCCCGTAGTTGGAGCCGAACCTGCGGACAACCGACCAGAACCAGTGACTTTGCGGGAGATCGCCTGCAGCGACCGTTCGCGCATCCGCCGTGGCCGCCGGTTTGGCAAAGAAGGCATAGCCTGAATAACGGGCCGCGAGTTCCGCAAGCTGAACAGTTTTCGTACTTCCAGGCTTCGCGGGATCGATGATACGGGCGATCTGCCCCACATCATCGAGAGAGCTTAAAATAAGAGGGATGCCGTCCTTGGTCACAAGGATAGCCGGCAAGACCAGGGCCGGAATGTCTGCGAGCGCACGTCTGACCGGTTCGACCTCAAGTCCGGCTCTTGTTCCGGCGCGCTCCATCAGAGCTGCGGTCAGCCGGCCGTTGACGATAGGCAGGCCGGCGATCAGCGCATCGCGGCTGATGGCGCGTCCATGAAAAGCTGCAAGACAGATGAGAGCGTCCGCGAGCGGATCCTTCATGGACCTTACATCGGCGGCGCTATTGGCCTCCGCCGAATTTCGACTGGCAACGGTGTCCATGTTGATCGCGGCTCTGATTATGGGATCGTACGGCCATCATAAATCGTGCGCGGGTCAATACGTAAAAACCTTAGGATTAAGGCTAATACGGCAGGACAACATTAACGCCGCCACCTTGGCTGGTGCGTTGTCCTGTCAAAACACCAAGATGCGGCAGTCGAGGTATATTTACCTAACCGGCCACTTTGACGCCGCGTCGATCAACTCCTGCGCGGGATTTGATCCCTGCCAACGGCTGGCAAAAGTATCGCTCTGCGTCGCGAAACCATCGCGGCCAGCCGAGGCATAATTCAGGGCCGGAACAGGTGCGGCGCGCTTGACGGGCAGGGGCTCAGGTCCGGTAACAGGATCGTGCAGGATGATCGGAGGCAGTTTGGTCGGGAAAAGGCCAAACGGCTCAGCTTCCAGTGGGATCGCATCGGCCGGCGGCGGCGCCTTCACGTACTCGATAAGGTTGCCCATCGCAGCAAGGAGCTGATAGTCGGCGAAAATGGCGACGCTCTGAGCGGAAATCAGGGAGATGAACCCGTTGAAGAGCTGGTTCTGGCCGTTCAGCAGGTCGACCAGCGAGCGCTGTCCCAGTTCATACTCTTTCTGGTACGAGGTGATCACCTTGCGATCAGAAGCGATCTGGCGATTGAGCGCAGCAATTCGATCTGCGGTCAGTGTCCGGGCAGCCCAGGCCTTGTCGATCGACTCCACGGCGTCGCGCTGCAGGCGCGCGTGACGCATCGTTCCCTCGACATAGCGCTCCGCCATTTCGTTGCGGCGCCACGTATCCTGGCCACCGCGGAACACGTCCCAGCTCACGACAACCTTGCCGCTGATGTCGTCGCGCTTGCCGACATAGCCATTCGCGTCGGTGCCAGTCGAGGCACGGCCTTCAAGATAGACGTTCGGCACGAAAGCACCGGAGGTGCTCCGGAAGGCATATTTGGCCGCGCGCGCATCTGCTTCGGCAGCCTTGATGGTAGGATTGAACTTGATCGCGACCGCGAGCGATTCATCCTTCGTGGCGGGAAGGCCGGGAAGGCGGGTCGGGTTCCGCAAGTTGTAGGGTTCCAGACCAACAGTCTTCCGATATTTCGCGCGCGCCTCATCGAGGTTCTGGCGGAAGCCGGCGAGAGCGGCCACTGCGTTTTCAACACGCTCACGGGTCTGCTCAAGATCGCCTTCGCCCGCGCGGCCGCCCTTGAAGCGGGCCTGCACGTTGCCAAACAACGACCGGTGAACCCTGACGTTGTCTTCCGCGATGGAAATCAGCCGCTGATACCGAATGATGTCGATATAGGCTTCCGCCGCGTCGAGAGCCAAAAGCTCGGTTCGTTCATGAACACGAGCGGCAGCCGCGCTGACGCGCGCAGACTGACGCCAGATCTCGTTCAGCGAGGTGAATCCGTCGAAAACCAGCTGACGACCGACCACCGATACGTCCCGGCCGTTTCTCCAGGTATCATTGCCCAGCGGGGCCGGAACAATCTGCTGATTGAATTTTTCCGGTCCAACGCGCGCTTCAACACGAACCTGCGGAAGTAGAGTCGATTGCTGCTGCCTCAATTCGGACTCAGTTGCGCGGCGGTTGGCCGCAGCTTCGCCAACACCGGGGTTGGTCGCCATCGCTTGCTTGAGAGCGTCGTTGATGAAAAACGCTGACTGGCCATGTGCAAGGGAACAACTGAGCACAAGCGTCGAAGCAGCAAACGCTAATGAACGCATTATAAAAATCCCCCAGCCGCCCAAAGTTTAACAAATTGTAAAAACACAAAACCCTAGCATGCCGCCTAAGGCATTAAAACTACGGTCAATTCGAGTCTTGGAAACTGTGGCTGTAGGGCAACGCCTGGGCGTCACAGAGGTATGTAAATGCCGGTTTCTGCCTCTGCAATCACGTAATTGCGGCTAGAAAGCTAGGTTTTATTTCCCACAATCGCCAGCATTGAAGCAAGGTTGGGGCCCTTGGACGACCTTTGCCGGGTGACTAAACGGCTTCCTGCGAATCACGGGTCCGTGATTGTCCAGCAGATGGATACACTTAGCGGTATATCAAAACAGTCGCTTGTTGACCGCGCCGCAACATCCGGCTGAGACAAACTGTCATGACCCCGGTGATATGGTTCCGGGCGGTAATCACCCTTGCCGCATCCGGTGCCCGAGCTGCATGTACGAAAACACGCCCTGGTGGAAATCCGGCATCCTGTATCAAGTCTATCCGCGGTCGTTTCAGGATGCGAACGGCGATGGCATAGGGGACTTGCCCGGCATCATCGAACGCCTGCCTTACCTCGCGGACCTTGGAGCCGATGCCCTCTGGCTGTCGCCAATCTTCCCGTCGCCCATGGAAGACTTCGGATACGACATCTCCGACTATACCGGGATCGACCCGCTGTTCGGAACGCTTGAGGATTTCGATGCGCTGGTGAAGGCGGCTCACGGGCAGGGACTGAAAGTCATTCTCGACCTCGTGCCCAATCATACCTCCGACCAGCACCCGTGGTTCATCGAGAGCCGCAGCTCGCGCGAGAATCCCAAGCGTGACTGGTACATCTGGCGCGATGAACGCGGCGAGGGCGTGCCTCCCAACAACTGGCTCTCCGAATTCGGCGGCAGTTCATGGGAGTTCGATCAGGCAACGGGCCAATTCTACTATCACGCATTTCTCCGTTCGCAGCCCGATCTCAACTGGCGCAATCCACAGGTGAGGAAGGCTATCCATGACGTGATGCGGTTCTGGCTGCGGCGCGGCGTGGATGGCTTTCGTGTCGACGTGATGTGGCATCTCATCAAGGACGAACAGCTACGCGATAATCCGGCGAACCCGGATTATGTGCCGGGCCAGCAACCATATCAGCAGTTGCTCCCGATCTATTCGACGGACCGGCCTGAAGTTCATGATGTCGTCGCTGAGTTGCGGCGCGTGGTCGAGGAGTTCAACGATCGTGTGCTGATAGGCGAGATCTATCTGCCGCCCGAGAAGCTCGTGGCTTACTACGGACAGAATCTCGCCGGCGCGCATTTACCATTCAACTTTTCTCTGATCTCCGCGCCATGGAACGCGCAGGGCATCGCCCGTCTGATCAATGACTACGAGGCCGCGCTGCCTCGGGGTGCGTGGCCGAATTGGGTGTTGGGCAATCACGACCGCCCACGGATCGCCAGCCGCATTGGCGACGATCAGGCGCGAGTCGCGGCGATGCTGCTGCTGACGCTTCGCGGCACGCCGACGCTTTACTATGGCGATGAGATCGGCATGCCGCAGGCCGAAATCGCGCCGGATCAGGTGAGGGACCCGTGGGAGAGAAATCTGCCCGGCCTCGGCCTTGGCCGCGATGGCTGCCGCACACCGATGCGATGGGATTCGACACGCCACGGTGGCTTTAGTACCGGCGAGCCATGGCTACCGCTGGGACCGAATTTGACCTTGTGTAATGCGACGGCCCAAGCTGACAATCCTGCATCCATGCTGAGCCTGTACTGCGCGCTGACTGCGCTGCGGCGGGCAATGCCGGAGCTTGCGCTTGGTGATTACAAGCCGGTCGAAGCAACAGGCGATCTGCTGGCTTACGTGCGGGAATATCGAGGCCAGCGCGTACTGATCATCCTGAACGTGGGATGTGCGCCGGACTCGTTCGATGCATCACGCTGGCCGGGGCGCATTCTGTTGTCGACCTTCATGGATCGTGAAGGCGAACTCACCGACAGCACGGTGGCGCTGCGAGGCTCCGAGGGCGTCATTGTAAGGCTGCAAGGCGCCTGACTGGGAGCGTCAGGGCGGCGCTCGCCTAAGGTGCGTCACCCATATCCAATATTCGCATAAGGTATATTATGGAATGTAATATACAGAAGTCTTTTCAATATGATCGATCAAATTTCCGATAAAATGATCGAAATATCACGGGTTTTATCTGGATTTCAGCGCATGGATTTGCAGTCCGGTCTCATGCTCCAAATGGCTCTTCGCGGAGAATGATTTGCCGTCCTTTGCCGCTGCAATTGACCTCATGGGTTCGGGCTGTAGAACCTGATTGAAAGACGATCTGACAATCCGGGAGTTTGCGCGATGACCAGCCAGGGCCACTACAGCATCGGTCTCGACAAGAACGCGGCCAACTACGTGCCCCTGTCGCCGCTGAGCTTCCTCGTTCGCAGCGCCAGCGTTTATCCAAACCATACCAGTGCCGTCTACGAAAGCCGCACGTTCACATGGGCCCAGACCTTTGAACGCTGCAAGCGCTTTGCATCGTTTCTGGCGACGCGCGGCATCCAGCGCGGTGACACAGTCGCAGCGATGCTGCCGAACATTCCGGCGATGAACGAGCTTCATTTTGCCGTGCCTATGGCCGGCGCGGTTCTGAACGCGCTGAACATCCGGCTCGACGCAGCGTCCATTGCATTCCAGCTCGACCATGGCGGCGCCAAAATCATTCTGGTCGACCCGGAATTCAGCGGCGTGATTTCCGATGCGCTGAGCCTGATCAAAGGTCCGAAACCGATTGTGATCGATGTGGATGACGCCGCCTTCGATGGCGGCAAGCGCATCGGTGAAATCGAGTACGAGGCAGCGGTCACCTCGGGCGACCCGGAGTTCGTGTGGCTCAAGCCCGAAGACGAATGGGACGCCATTGCTCTGGGTTACACCTCCGGCACGACCGGCAATCCGAAAGGCGTCGTCACGCACTATCGCGGCGCGTATCTGAACGCGGTCAGCAATATCCTTGCAGGCGGCCTCGGCACCCATCCGATCTATCTCTGGACCCTGCCGATGTTCCATTGCAACGGCTGGTGCTTCCCATGGACCATTGCGGCTTCCGCAGGCGTCAACGTCTGCCTGCGCAAGGTCGATCCGGCGAAGATCTTCGAGCTGATCCCCAAGCACGGCGTGACCCACATGTGCGGCGCGCCGATCGTCTACAACACGCTGATCAACGCACCTAGTGCGCCAAAGAGCAAATCAGCAAAGCCCGTGGTCGGACTGATCGCCGGCGCAGCGCCGCCAGTGGCCGTGCTCGAGGGCGCCGAAAGCATCGGGATCAAGCTGACCCATGTCTATGGGTTGACCGAAGTTTATGGCCCCGCCTCGGTCTGCGCCGAGCAGCCCGGCTGGGACGATCTGTCGGCCGAGGAGCGGGCGCAGCTCAAGCGCAGGCAGGGCGTGCCCTATCCGCTCCAGGAAGCCGTCACCGTGCTCGATCCGGAGACGATGCGCCAAGTGCCGCGCGATGGCGAAACCATCGGCGAGGTCATGTTCCGCGGCAACATCGTGATGAAGGGCTATCTGAAGAACGAAAAGGCCACCAAGGAAGCCTTCGAAGGTGGATGGTTTCACACCGGCGATCTCGGCGTGCTCGACAAGGATGGCTACGTCATCATCAAGGACCGCTCGAAGGACATCATCATCTCGGGCGGCGAAAACATCTCGTCCGTGGAAGTTGAAGACGTGCTTTACAAGCATCCAGCCATTCTGTTTGCGGCCGTGGTTGCCAAGCCGGACCCGAAATGGGGCGAGGTGCCCTGCGCGTTTGTCGAACTGAAGGATGGCGCCAGCGCGACGGAAGCCGAAATCCTGGCCTACTGCAAAAGCGTCCTGCCGGGATTCAAGTCGCCAAAGGCAGTCGTGTTCGGCTCAATCCCGAAGACATCCACCGGCAAGATCCAGAAGTTCGCCCTACGCGATCAGGTCAATTCGGCGAAAGCGATCTCGGCCTGAAGCGTCAGGCTTCGATCGTCAGCCGCATGCCGTCATAGCCAGCCTCAACGCCCGGCGGCAGCTTCGCCTGCAGCACGTCGTAATCGAGATCGGAATGCAGGTTGGTCAGGACCGCCCTGCGCGGCCTGAACTTCGCGATCCATGACAGCGCGTCGTCGAGGCTGAAATGGCTCGGATGCTGCGCGTAGCGCAACGCGTCGATGATCCACAGATCGAGACCTTCCAGCGCATGAAAACTTTCGGGCGGAATGTCGTTGAGGTCCGGCGTATAGGCCGCGTTGCCGATGCGATAGCCGAGCGCCGGAATGTTGCCATGCTGAAGAATGAATGCGGTCAGGGCGAGGGCACCGCCCTTCCCCTCCACGCTCTGCGTTTCGCCCGCTTCGATCGACCGCTTTTCAAGAATTGCGGGATAGTCGCTGCCCGGCGCCTGCTCGAAGCAATAGGCAAAGCGCGTGAGGATATCCTTGCCGGTCGACTTGTTGAGATAGACCGGAATGCGCCTGCGCTGATGCAGGACCACGGAGCGCAGGTCATCAATGCCGTGGGTTTGATCGGCGTGCTCATGAGTGAGAAACACCGCGTCGAGATGATCCACGTTCGCGTCGATCAACTGCTCACGCAGGTCCGGCGATGTATCGATCAGCACTCGCGTGATGCCGTTCGGACCGGCCTTCTCCGCCAGCATCGAGCAGCGCCGGCGGCGGTTCTTCGGATTGTTCGGATCGCACGCACCCCAACCCAGCGCGGGCCGCGGCACGCCGGCAGATGATCCGGAGCCGAGGATTGTCAGCGTGACGGTCATGCGGCTTTCGCGTCCGGGCGCGGCACCTTGTCAAACAGCCGGAAGAAGTTCTCCGTGGTCTGCCGCGCAATTTCGTCAACCGACACGCCGCGCGTTTCCGCCAGCACGCGCGCAGTCTCGGTGACAAAGGATGGCTCGTTGCGCTTGCCGCGATATTTCCCCGGCGCGAGATACGGCGCGTCTGTCTCCACCATGATGCGGTCCGCAGGCAGTTCTGCCGCAATATCGCGGATCGCCTGCGAATTCTTGAAGGTCAGAATGCCAGTGAAGGAAATCGACAAACCGAGCGCGACGGCTTTCATCGCAAGGTTCCGGCCGCCGGTGTAGCAATGCAACACCGCCTTGAACGGCCCCTTGGCAATCTCCTCATCGAGGATTTCGCCGCAACGCTCATCCGCTTCGCGCGTGTGAATCACCAGCGGCAGGCCCGTTGCGCGGGCTGCCGTGATATGCGCGCGAAATCCCCGCTCCTGCGCCGCAGGCGAACCGTCGGTGTAATGGTTGTCTAGCCCCGCTTCGCCCAGCGCCACCACTTTCGGGTGCTTCGCCAGCGCGATCAATTCGTCCGCCGTGATGCCATCTTCCTCATCGGCGTTATGCGGGTGCGTGCCGACCGAACAATAGACATTCGGAAACCGGTCCGTGATCGCGAGCAGACCATCGAGCTTCCGCACGCGGGTCGAGATCGTGACGATGCGGCCGACGCCCGCCATCTCGGCACGCTTCACGATGGCGTCGAGATCGTCCGCAAAATCGGGAAAGTCGAGATGGCAGTGACTGTCGACCAGCATCTGACTTAACCCGCCGCGTCGTCTTTTGGCTCGACATAGCGCGGAAACACCGGCGCAGGCGGCGGCAATTGCGAACCGGCCTTGATCCGGGTGGCAAGCGCCGCGAAGTCGCGCGCGTCCGACGCGATGCCCAAGATGTCGAGCAGCTTGGCGCAGGCCTCCGGCATCGCGGGCTGTGCCAGGATCGCGATCTGGCGCACCACTTCCGCAGTCACATAGAGCACGGTCTGCTGACGCGCAGGATCGGTCTTCGCCAGCGCCCAAGGCGCCTCGCCCGCGAAGTAACGGTTGGCTTCGGCGACCACGGCCCAGATTGTGTTCAGCGCCTGATGGATCTGCTGCGTCGCCATGGCGGTGCGCGCCTGTTCCAGCATCCCGTCGGCCATGGCCAGAATGGCCTTGTCGTTGTCGCTGAACTCGCCCGGCTGCGGCAGCACGCCCTGATATTGCTTGGCGATCATGGACAGCGAACGCTGCGCCAGATTGCCGAAGTCATTGGCAAGGTCCGCATTGGTGCGCGCGACAATGGCTTCGTGGTTGTAATTGCCGTCCTGCCCGAACGGCACTTCGCGCAGGAAGAAATAGCGCAGCTGATCGACGCCGTAAGCATCCGCGAGGCTGAACGGATCGACCACATTACCGACCGACTTCGACATCTTCTCGCCGCGGTTGAACAGGAACCCGTGCGCGAAGACGCGCTTCTGCACCGGAATGCCCGCCGACATCAGGAAGGCCGGCCAATACACCGCATGAAAGCGGATGATGTCCTTGCCGATAATGTGAATGTCCGCCGGCCAGTAGTGCCAGTCCTTGTCACCTTCATCGGGGAATCCGACACCGGTGATGTAGTTGGTCAGTGCATCGACCCACACATACATCACGTGTTCTTCGTCGCCGGGCACCTTTACGCCCCAGTCAAACGTGGTGCGCGAGATCGACAGGTCCTTCAGGCCGCTTCTGACAAAGCTGACGACCTCGTTCTTGCGCGAGTCCGGGCCGATGAAATCCGGCTGGTTCTCGTACAACGCGAGCAGCTTGTCCTGATAGGCGGAGAGCTTGAAGAAATAGCTCTTCTCCTCCACCCACTCGACCGGCGTTCCCTGAGGACCACGTCGCACATTGTCCTCGCCGACAACGGTTTCGTCTTCGGCGTAATAGGCTTCGTCGCGGACGGAGTACCATCCGGCGTAGCTGTCGAGATAGATGTCCCCGTTCGCGGCCATCCGTTTCCAGATTTCCTGCGTCGACTCGTGATGCTGCTTTTCCGACGTGCGGATAAAACGATCGAACGAGATGTTCAGACGCTGGTCCATCTCCTTGAACCGCGCGGCATTACGTGTCGCCAGATCCAGCGGCGTCATGTTTTCCTTCTGCGCCGTCTGGATCATCTTCTGGCCGTGCTCGTCGGTGCCGGTCAGGAAGAACACATCCTTGCCGTCGAGGCGCTGGAAGCGCGCGAGCGCGTCGGTCGCAATCGCTTCATAGGCGTGGCCGATATGCGGCGCGCCGTTCGGATAAGCGATGGCGGTCGTGATGTAGAATGAGTTCTTTGCACGCGCGGGTGAAACGCTTTGTGGCGCAGCGGCGACCTTGGCCTTGGCCGGCTTCGGCGCCTTCTGCGTCACCGGCTTTGCGGCGTGCTCCGTCTTCGCAGCGGGAGCTTTCGCAGCAAGTTGTTTCGCAGCGGACTTGTTCACCGCACTTTTTTTCTTCGCGCCGCCTTTAGCAGTCGCCTTCTTTCCTGCACGCTTGGGCGCTGTTTTCTTCACGGCCTTGTTCGCCGTTTTCTTGGCGGCTTTCTTGACGACTTTCTTGGCAGCCTTCTTCACGGCCTTTTTGGCCGCCGCCTTGCGTCCTTTTTTCTTCGCCGCGACCGATGCGCGCTTGCTCGCAGCCTTGCGCGCCGACTTGGCGGCTTTCCTGGCTGTTTTTTTCTTCGCTGCGGTCTTTTTGGCTTTGGCCATTACACTTCCTTGAAATTCAAAACGGCGCCGGGTTCTGCGCACGCATTCGTGATGTGATGTTGCAAAACCGCTGGGACTGTCCGGTCAGCGAGCTGCGGTGGCTTCTGCGAGCATACCGAACACCGAGAAAACCAGCGGCTTCCGTTCCAGATTGAAGCTTTCCGTATCGCGCGCGGCGTTGTTGATCTTTTCCCATACCTCGGCAAGCCGTGCAAGGCGAGGCAGGTTTGCGCCGACATCCGGCGCATGCAGATGTCCCGTCAGCCAACGATCGATGGTGTCGATAAAGGCCCGCAATCCAGCCCTATCGTTGAGGGGAAGCGCATCGCCGAGAGCATGAAGGGCACGCTGATCGATCTGCGGCAGGCGGTTGAGAAGCTCTAACGTGCGCTGCTGAAGCCCCAGCGATTGCCCGCCGAGCAGCGTCAGCGCACGCGACACACTTCCCTCCGCAGCAGCGGCAGCCTCGACCAGTGCCGGATCGCGGCGCGTCAGCCCTGCTGCTTCCGCGGCAGCCTGTATCACATCGTCTGTTTCCAGCGGCCGCAATGGCAGCTTCCGGCAACGTGACTGGATTGTGGCGAGCACGCGCGCCGGCGCGTGACTGATGAGCAGGAACAGCGAGCGCGCCGGCGGCTCCTCCAGAATTTTGAGCAATGCATTCGAGGCGTTGGCGTTGAGTTCGTCCACCGTATCGACAACGCAGACGCGCCATCCACCAACCGAGGCCGCGGTCGAGCCAAAGAAACCGATGGTTTCGCGCGACTCGTCCACGGTGATAACGGTCCGCATTGTGCCCTTCTCGTTCGCCGTGCGCTCCAGCGTCAGCAGGCCGCCATGACTGCTGTTCGCAACCTGACGTGCAACCGGATGATCCTGATCGACATAGAGACTGTCGGCTGTCTGCACCGACTGCGCCGCCGGATCGGGGTGGGCCAGCACGAACCGCGCCAGACGATAAGCCAGCGTTGCCTTACCGATCCCCTGCGCACCGCCGATCAGCCAGGCATGCGGAATGCGTCCGCTGCGATAGGCCGTCAGCAGGGTCCGCTCGGCTTCATGGTGACCAAACAGCGCGGTGGTTTCGCGCGGCGCGCGAACCGTAATCTCCGGCTCGGAGGACTTCGCGCTCATGCCTGAGATGTCTCGCGAACGGTGGCGACAGCGAACAGATGATCGCGCAGCGCCTTCCAGACCCTTTCCGCGACGGTCTTGGCGTCCGCATCGGCATCGACCAGTGCGCAGCGCTCCGGGTCGCTCTCCGCGATCTTGCGGTAAGCATCGCGCAGTTTTTCATGGAAGCTGACGCCCTCGCCTTCAAATCGATCCGGAGCTGCTGTCCCGCGCCGCTTGAGCGCGCGCTCCATGCCCACCGCCACCGGCACATCCAGAATGATGGTGAGGTCCGGTTTGAGATTGCCGATGGTGACGCGCTCCATCGCCCGGATCAGTTTCGGATCGACCTTTCCGAGTTCGCCCTGATAAACGCGCGTCGAATCCGTAAAACGGTCGCACAGTACCCAGGTTCCCTGTGCGAGCGCCGGTTCAATCACCTGACTGACATGATCGTCGCGGGCCGCGGCAAACAGCAGCGACTCGGTTTCCGGACCGAACGCTTTCGCCATGCCCGACAACAAGAGATGCCGGACGATCTCCGCGCCTGCCGATCCGCCGGGCTCCCGCGTGGTGATGGTTCGCAGCTTCGCCGCGTTGAGCCGATCCGCGAGCAACTGGATTTGCGTGGACTTGCCTGAGCCCTCGCCGCCCTCGAATGTGATGAAGCGGCCGCGCGGCTGCGGTGATTTAGGTTTCGCGCCTTCGCTCATGTCACAGCTTCTCCGCGCCGGCGCGGAACAGGCCGATGACAAGCTCGCTGGCGCCATCGATCGCCCGGCGAGTTGTCGAACCTGTCGCGACGGCTTCGCCAGACACCAGCGGCGCCTCCATCGCGATGTTGTTGCCGCGCCAGACCTTCAGCACGCCGATCCGCTGCCCCTGCTGCACCGGCGCGCGCACCGGGCCGGTATAGACGATGCGCGCCACCAGCTTGTCGCTGCCGTTGCGGTTCACCATGACCCTGATCGGTTCGGGACTGGCCAGCTTCACAGAGCGGTTTTCGCCCCCGAAGACCTTGGCGTAGCCGACGGTCTGATCTGCTGCGAACAGCGCCCGCGCTTCGAAGTTTCGGAAACCCCATTCGAGCAGCTTCTTCGCTTCCGACGCGCGGTCGTCGGGATCTTCCAGACCATTGACGACGACGATCAGCCGCATGCCGTTCTGCACTGCGGAGCCGACCATCCCGTAGCCGCCTTCCTTGGTGAAGCCGGTCTTCAGTCCGTCTGCGCCCTCGAGCATGGTGAGCAGCGGATTGCGGTTCTGCTGGCGGATCTTGTTCCAGGTGAACTCACGCTCGCCGAACAGCTTGTAATGCTCCGGATAGGTCAGGATGAGGTGGCGCGCGAGAGCCGCCAACTCGCGGACCGTCATCTTGTTGCCGGGGTCCGGCAGACCGTTGGAGTTCGCGAAGGTCGATTTCGCGAGGCCAAGTTCCCGCGCACGTTTGGTCATCCGCTCGGCGAAGGCTGCCTCGGTATTCGACAAGCCTTCCGCCAGCGCCATGCAGGCATCATTGCCGCTCTGGATGATGGCACCGTGCAGAAGATCATCAACACTGACGCGGCTGTTGATAGCCGCGAACATGGTCGAGCCGCCGGATGGTGCGCCGCCCTTGCGCCATGTGTTCTCGCTGATCCTGAATTCGTCGGTGAGCTTGATGTCACCCTTCTTGAGCGCGTCGAATACCACTTCGGCGGTCATCAGCTTCATCATGCTGGACGGCGCCCGTAACTCGTCGGCGTTCTTCTCAAACAGGATGCTACCGGACTTGGCCTCGATCAGGATCGCGGTCGGTGCATCGACCTCGTATCCATCTTCCTTCTTGGCGCCCTGCACACTGTTGTTGGCAGCGTGGACAACGCCACCGACAGCCAGCCCCGTCACAAGCACAGCCGCGACAAGCGGCCAGAACCGCCCAGTCCGACGTCCGCGAATCCGGGATGCTGTAAGAATGGCTGTCATGTCGAGATTCCTGGATCGCCTTGTACCAGTTGGGCTGGTACCAAACAACGTGCGGGTTGCCTTGCGGCATACTGGCGGCCTTGAAAATCCTCAAAAAATGGGCAGAAAATCGATGTCGTCATCGCGAATGATCTCAGCCAACGGCATTGAGATTTTTGTGACCGAACAAGGCTCCGGGCCGCTGGTCCTGCTCTGCCACGGCTGGCCTGAACTGTCGCATTCGTGGCGGCACCAGCTTCCCGCCCTCGCCGCAGCCGGTTACCACGTTGTAGCGCCCGACATGCGTGGCTACGGACGCACCTCTGCGCCTCAGGACATCTCGGCCTATTCGATCTTCGATCTGGTCGGGGACATGGTGGCGCTGGTGACCGCACTTGGCGAGACCAAGGCTGTCATCATCGGTCATGACTGGGGCGCGCCGGTTGCCTGGCACGCTGCCCTGTTCCGGCCGGACATGTTCACGGCCGTCGGCGGGTTGAGTGTGCCGCCGCCTTTCCGCGGACGTGAACGCCCGCTGGATGCGCTGGCAAAAAGCGGCGTGACCAATTTCTACTGGCAATACTTCCAGAAGCCGGGCGTCGCCGAAGCCGAGTTCGAGCGCGACGTGAATCTCACCATGCGCGCGGTCACCTTCGGCGTCGAAGCATCGCTCTTCCTGAAGGAAGGACAGGGATTTCTTGGAGACCGGACCAAAGAGCGCGCCCGCCCTGCCTGGGTCAGCGAGGACGATCTCGCGCATGTTGTCGCCACCTACAAACGCACCGGCTTCCGCGGCGGCCTGAACTGGTATCGCAATATCGACCGGAACTGGGAGCTGACCGCGCCGTGGCAAGGCGCGCAAATCCATCAGCCGTCCATCTTCATTGCCGGTGCCGACGACGCGGTGGTGACCGGAATTCTTGGCGGCAAGCGCGTCACCGAAATGGACAAGGTGCTGCCCAACCTGCGGCGCAAGCTGCTGATCGAGGGCGCGGGTCACTGGATTCAACAGGAGCGCCCGGATGAGGTGAATACCGCGCTGATCGAGTTCCTGAATGGATTACGATAAGAGGCTGATCGATAAAGGTTACGTCGGCTCAGTAGAGGCCACGTCCCGACATCAGGTTCGCACTGCCGCTCCGGGGAACGGAAACATATGAAGCGACCGGCCTGGTCGTGGCCGGTGCCTCGTCCGCCGCTTCCTCGATTTCGGTCTGGACGGTCCGTTCGATGCGCCGGCCGCGCTGCGCGCGGGACGCGGACACTTCGGAGGCACCAGCCGCCGCGACGTCTTCCCTCGTGTGACCGAGGGTATACGGACGCCCAGCCGGCAGCGGGACGTCTCCACGAACGACGCCACGGGTCGTAGGCATCTCAGGAATGAAAGCGTTTGCGGATGCAACTCGGACCGAAGACGGTGCCGGGGCCGGTTGCCCGGTCCTCAGTGTCGCAATCAACTGGCGATCGTCCGAACCCTCGAGCGGCGCACGCCCGACATACTCGACGCGCACGCGGCCGATACCATTGTCACGGAATTCCAATAGTTTGGCGGCAGTATTTGAGACATCGATCAAGCGACCACCATGATACGGGCCGCGATCGTTGACCCGGACGATGACCGACTTGCCATTGGCCAGATTGGTCACGCGGGCGTAGCTGGGCAGCGGAAGGGTCGGATGGGCCGCGGTGAGCGAGGTCATGTCGAATACCTCGCCATTGGCCGTCAGCCGGCCATGGAAGGCGTCGCCGTACCACGAAGCAACACCCTCGGCGCGGTAGTTCGGATCTTCTTCCGGAACGTAGGTCTTGCCTGCGACGACATAGGGCTTACCGACCCGGTAGGTGCCGCCGCCCTTGGGAACCGGATCACCGAATTCGACCACCCGGGGGCTGCTGGACACGCCGTACTTCGGGTCCACGCGGCTGGACAGCTTGTTGGCCGATCCGCAATTGGCAACCAGAAGGCAAACAGCGCCTGCTGCCGCCAGACGCGCGGCCGCCTTGCCCGATTCCCTGACGCAAATCCCCATAGAACCCCAAATAGCACTTTTGCCGCCACCTTGCCTACCGGCACCATGGCGGGACGCCCCTGCAACTCATACGGCGATTACCTTAACCTATTGCTTCCGAGCCCGGAACGGCTCGCTGTATGAGGTGGTAAACCAGAGATTGATGGCGCGCCCCTTTCGCCGCCCTGCCTGCTTTGCTAAGTGCTGGCTTCCGACGCGCAGGAAGGGTGGCCGAGTGGTTTAAGGCACCGGTCTTGAAAACCGGCGTGCCTGCAAGGGCACCGTGGGTTCGAATCCCACCCCTTCCGCCAACAGTTTCCGAATCGAAACTAAGCCGCCGACCCGCGTGCGGGTCCCAGTGTCAGCATCGAGAGAATTTCCGAGAACGGCACGTGGATCGTGATCGGCTTCAGGCGAAGCTGAAAGGTCGCAATCGGCTCGTGGCACCGGAGTCCCTTGCCGCCCTTGACCAGGCCGAGATCGCGAATGAGCTTGTAGGTCTTGCCGTCAGCCATTCGCACCAGTCGAACATTCTCGAAGTACTTGAGCACGCACGCTCTCCTTGCACCTCAGGAGAGCAGCCGTTTGTTACGATTCGGTCAAGATTGGAGGTCCTGACGGCCAGGTGCTGATTCGCCGCAAACTGTTGTGCGGCGCGACGGGAAGTATCAGGCGTGCAACGGCGCTTGAGGCGTCGCCGCGGGCTTGTCGAACTTGTGCGCCAGCCACGATGAAAGTGTCGCCGGCACAAACCCGACCAGCCCATAAAGCAGATAGTGCTTGAGGCCAGTCTCGGTGCCCAGCGTCCCATAGAGAATGGCCGTTGCGACGAAGGCCACGAGTCCCGTCAGCACCATACGCAGGCCGGGACTGATTTTCCTGACATGGAACAGAATGTCATCCACCGCACCAATCATCAGCGCGGGAATGAAGCCGAAAAGATAGTTGTACGGTACGGTGACCACCATCACCTTGAACAACTTCCGGAAGACATTAGCGCCATCCCAGTATCCGGCCGGGGCGCCCAGAATGAGCAGGAAGAACCCGGCAACAAGCGGCCCTATGGCTGCGAAGATGATGTAGCGCTTCATTGCTCCCTGCCCGTTTCCCTGCGCGGCGCGCTGTTCCTCCCGCACATAAGAATGCGAGAACCGCTCCAGCGCAAGCGGTTAGGTTCCGGCTCGGCAGCGGCGACAAAAACCGCTTCTCCGGTGGAACGCAGCGCCGGTCGGGGCGTTATCGGACAATATGACCCAAAGGCTTGGACTCGTGAAAAGCCCCGCCCGGTGCCTCGGCACAGAGCGGGGCTTTTCATCGGAGACGGCGATGCCTTTTGCTCTGCTTTGCGCGAATACCAGGATCAGCTAACGGGCGCCACGAAGCCTGCATGACGTCGAGCAGGTCGTTCTCACTCCTGCGTTGCAGGCCATGCAGACGCCAACGCACTGATCGAAATTCTTCGGATCGTAAGAGCTGTAGAGCTTGCCTGCGCAAGCCATCGAAACCAGAGGCTGCTCGTCGCCTTTCAGCGACTGTATCACGGCGAACACGGCGATCAGCAGACAGACCGCCACCGACATGAAAATCACCACGTCCCGGATCATCCGGGACCGTTCGTGGCGTTCAGCCCTTGCAGTGCTGTCAAGATGGCTTTCAGTCACCGGAGGCTCCTCCGGAAAAACAATCCAACACGCAGGAATCCGTTCCCGTGTGGAGCTTTGGCCCATCAAGGACACGGCGAACCCGCCTTGCTCCTTCAAGCCTCCAGCAATGTAGTTAACGAAATCTTGCGGACATGATCGTCCATTCAGGCTTTGATTCAAATTTTCCGAAACTTCCACGCGCTATGAATACGCCCAGTCAGGGAGTTCAAGCGATGGCCGTTTTCAAGAGAGAGTCCCGCAAGCCACGTCACAACACGCGACACGATGCGTGGATGCTGCTCGACGGAGGATTTGCCAAGCGCGGTTGCACTGTCCTCGATCTGTCATCCGGTGGAGCCCGGATCAAACTCGCTGACACCATTCCCGCCGGGAGCAGACTTCGCCTGGTCCTGACCGGTGACGTGCGCAAGGTGACCCATTGCCGGCTGATCTGGCGCAAGGACACCATCATCGGCGTGGAATTTACCGGACGCACCTGACGCACGGCGTCACAAGCGACCAATTTGATCTATGGAGAGGTGGCTGAGTGGCTTAAGGCACCGCACGCGGTACACGGGAAACCGTGTCGGAGGTTCGAATCCTTCCCCTCTCCGCCACACTTGCATGCCGCTGCTTGCGGCACATCTCATCTGCAGATTAGTGCCGGTTGGCCTTGCGCTTTGGCACCACCGGCTCCGCCGGGACACCACCGCGGCTATAAGCCAGTCTCCAGTTCGGAGTGCACGATCCACCCAGCCCCCCGGCGGATGCCTGACACTGCGCCATTGTGGCGTAATCACACCGTTCGATCGCCCCGGACCACCCTTCAACATAGGTCATGCAGTACGGATATTCCGTTGCCTGAGCTGGAGTTAGCCCAGACAGGACAAGGCCGGCAAACGTCAGCAAGGCGCGCTGGGAAAAGGTCATGAAATCCTCGATTCGTGCTGGACGGGATGTGACACCAAGGAAACCCGCCTCTCAAGCCGGAAATGTCCCGGGCCGATCACGGTTGAGAGAACCGGCGCCCCGATCCCGGGATTGCCCCCTGGAACGGTATGCCCCCGCGATTGTTCTTTGCTGATTGATCGCAGCACCGGATAGACCGATGTTGTTCAGACCTTGCCGCAGTCAGGAGACGTCGTGAGCCAGCCTCAACAGGACAACAGGCATCGCAACCTCAAAATTGCCGAGAACGAAGCGGCCCGCGAACGCAAGAGCGACGTCCGACTGACGACTTGGGCGGTCGGCATCACAATCGTCGTCGCGCTGGTGGTTCTCGCGATCTTTCTGAAACGATAAAGGTTCGGCCTGCGCCACGTCATCCGCGAAGCAGGCCGAATCCCAAATCATGGCTGGCGCTGGAGCCCTATTTGTCGAACGTCATGTCGACGCATTTCATGACATCCGGTCCCACGCCGACGCCGAGAATGATGCATCCCTTCGCGTTCAGCTTTGTGCTGTCGCTGACCCAGATCGCGGTGCCGCCCGAACCGAAGAAGGAGTTTGTATTCGGTGGCTCGGTTTCCGTCGCATCGAAGGCGTAGTTGGAGTCAGACGGGAAGATGCGCCCCTTCAATTTGCAGGAGCCGTCGGTATCGACCTTGAGAATTTCCTTGTTGTCACGTGTGACGCCGACGTTGACCTGGCAGCGATAGAATTCCGACGTCTTTGTATTGAAAATGTACGCGTAGGACTTGCAGGTGATGTTCTGCAGCTTGCCGGCGTTAAGGCCGCGGCCGCAGGCGATCCGCTGGTTGTTGCTGAGCTTGATGATGTCATCGGCCGCTCTGGCGTCCGGGACGCCGGCGAATGCGGTCAGCGCCAGAACCGGCACGAGCGCCGACAAGAAACCGCGAAACTTGATCATCGAATTCCCCCTATTGCACATGCCGCTTGCGGCAGAATTCCGCCGGGCACTGTTCGGCCCGGACATTAGTGTAGTTTCGATCTATAGGCTATCGGCAGCGGGTTGGGTCAATGCGCAAGGGCTTGCGCCCGCAACTGCTCCACAGCATCCAGAAGACGGGCCTGATCCTGCCCGCCACCGGCTGCCTCGCGTGCTTCACTGATGGCCTCTCCCAGCTTCGGCAGCGGCAGATCGCCATCGCATGTCGGCTTCACCAGACGATCGATGATGACATTCCATTCCGCAAGACCGTTCTGATAGGCATCGCCGTGCCCCTTGATGAGATTTGCGGTCCGGATAATGGCCACGGTTGCCTCCGGCTGCTTCACCAGGCTGCGGTCCACCATATGAAGCCACCGCTCCACCCAAACCCGCTCTTTCTTGAATCGCTCGGAAAATGGCCGCGTGATCCGCGCCGCGGCCAGCCACTTCAGCTTGCGAAGCGAGAACCGGCTTCTTGCGCTGAACCGCAGGGTGACAGATCGGCGTGTCAGCCGGGCCAGTCGCAGCCGTTTGAAAATATCCAGTGCCGGAGCAGCAGCTTTCGGGGGAAGCATCGCAATGACTTCATCCCAGCGAAACCGCTCTACCCTATCGATGGACTGCCCATCGGCTTCGGCGTTCACGCCACCCACATCCGTCAGCTTGAGTTGCGCGATGCGAATCGGGTCCTCGAAATGCATCCGGTCCGACAGAAGCTGCGCCAGTTCCGGAAGGTTGGGAACGGTGACCCCGACCGGCCCGACATAACGTCCGATCCTGTCGAGATAGGCCAGTGCATAATCCGGGTCCTGATAGTCGATCAGCGAATGCACCGCTTCGCTGACGATCGGCACGACATCCACCGGAAGGCGCGCCGACAGCCGGACGAGCGCCGCGCGGGCCTCGCGCGGGTTTCGCGTCTCCTCGCCGAAGTAACGCTCCTTGAGCAACCGGTAAGGCGATGGCGGGACCTTGACCCGTATTTTCATGACGAAGCCTGAGCGGCGGTCGCGGCCAATTGCTCTTCAAGCCGCCCGAGATTCTGAAACAGCCGCGCGCTGACCAGACGCAGGAAGTAGAATCCGAATTCGGGATTCTGGACATACAGTTCCTGCACCTTTGCGTAGGTCACGCTCAGCACCAGCCCGCCCTCCAGACATTCCAGCGTCTGGGTCCGCTTGTTCGACGGGGACAGCATGCCGAGTTCGCCGACAAGCGCACCAACCGGAAGTTCGATGCCGGACTCCACAAGCCGATAGCGGCCGCTGACTATGTAATACATCTCCTCGGCCTTTTCGTGCTTGTAGAAGAGGACCTCACCTGTGGCGCACTTCCGTTCCGTCATGAAAGGCTTCAGCCACGCCATCGAGAGGTCGCTGTTGACCGAACGCTTGACCTCCGCCACGAGCTGCAGCATTTCGCGCAGGCGATAGACATTGAGCGGCAGCAGGATCATGTGCAGCACCATCACCGGGTAGTGATGGTGCATCACCGAGAAAACGATCAGCACGACGTTGGTGAGAATTCCGAAAATACGGAGCGGGATCATCGTCCGCATCGTGTAGCCCGCCACCACGAATGCAGACGCGATAAACCCGCCGGCTCCGGAAACGAGACCTGACATATCCATCGGAATCAACCTGAGGCTAAAGGAAAGCTGGTATGTATTATGCCGCCCGGCGCGCACCGCAACAACGGTTCTCACTGCGGGTGCGTTAATCGGTCGTCAAATCCGCGTGCGACATTTCATGAAGGCCGTGCGACGCCCTGCCGAAAATGTGCGCAGTTCTCAATTCAGATATCGATCGAAAACCCTTCCCTGGCGACCACAGTTCCGGGGCGCGCCTTGGCTGCTGCCGCCGCGATGCGATCCATTTCGTCGTCGTCGTGTTCGGGATCGTGATGAAACAGAAAAAGCTTCCCGACCCCTGCCTCATTGGCCAGACGGACGGCCTGCTGCCAGCTTGAGTGCCCCCAACCGACATGCTCCGGCAATTCTTCGTCGGTATATGTCGTATCGATGATGACGATTGACGCATCGCGGGCGAGTTCAAGCAGCGCCGGGTCCATCTCGTCCGCATTGAGTTCGGTATCGGTAATATAGGCCATGGCGCGACCGCCATATTCCACGCGGTATCCCGTGGCGCCGCCCGGATGGTTGAGCGGCGTGGTCATGACCTTGACCCCGGGCCGGGGCGTTAGAGTGACGCCGGGCTCAAAGTCGTTGAATTCGATCTTGCCCTGCGCGGCTTCGATCTCGATCGGAAACAGCGGATAGCTCATCAGCTTCCGGACGGTTTCCTGCACCCCGCCTGCGGCCTTGAGATTGCCGGCCCACAGCCGAAGGCGATTTCCCTTCACAAAGGCAGGCACGAAGAACGGCAGACCGATCACATGATCGATGTGGCAGTGGCTCAAAAACAAATCGATGTCGGCGGGGCCGGGTTCATCCGCCAGCGCAAGGCCGAGCACACGCAGCCCAGATCCGGCATCGAACACGAGCCGATGGTCACCGCATCTCACTTCGACGCATGACGTATTGCCGCCGTAGCGCACGGTATTCGGACCCGGGCACGGAATGCTCCCACGAACACCCCAGAACCGCACAGACATTGTGGCCGGCATGAAAAAACTCAATGAATCTTTCACAAGGATGGCATGCGCCGGTCATCCCCACCAACAGCATAGCGTCTGATCGCGTTCAAAAAAATGGCTTGCCAGACGATCATGTGGACGATAGCGCGGACACACTCCCTGCCTTATTTGGTTGTCAGGGCGACCACGCCATCCCAGTCATCGGGCGGCGGCGTCTTGCGGAATGCCTCGATTCTCTCGGCATAAAGATCGTAAAGCGCGCCGAAGTCCTTGGCCTCATCGGCAACACGGCTTTTCGCAATTGCAGCGAGAGCGCCGTCCCAATCGCGGCCGCGATAACAGGCCAGCATTTCGATGCAGAGATTTCGGATGCGCTGGAAGCGGCCGGACTGGGCGACATCCTCCCGGCCCACAACGGCATAGATCACCTCGGGCTCCTTCTTGCCCTTCACGGTGATGAAATCGATTTCAAGGATGGCGAACTTGTCCTTGGCCGCGAGCGCCGTGGCCGATCCGGCAATGATGGGAACGCCATAGGATTTCGATTGTCCTTCGAGGCGCGAAGCAAGGTTCACGGCGTCACCCAGCACCGAATAATCGAACCGCAGGTTCGATCCCATGTTGCCGACAACACAGGTACCGGTGTTCAGGCCAATTCCGACTTTCATCGGAATGAACGGCTTGCCAGCCTCATTCGCCTCGCGCTCGCGCTCGACATTCAAGGCCTCGATGCGATCGATCATGTCGAGCGCCGCATTGCAGGCGTTGATCTGGTGCACCTCGTCATTGATCGGTGCATTCCAGAACGCCATGATGGCGTCGCCCATATACTTGTCGATCGTCCCTTTCCGATCCAGAATCGCATTGGTCAGCGGCGTCAGGAACCGGTTCATCAGCGATGTCAGGCCCTGCGGATCGCTCTTGAACGATTCCGAAATTGTCGTGAAGCCGCGCACGTCGCTGAACATGATGGTCATGTTCCGCTCCTCGCCGCCCAGCACCAGCTTTTCAGGCGACTGCGCCAATTGCTCGACCAGCGCCGGCGACAGGTACTGACCGAATGCCGAACGGATGCGGCGGCGCTGCGCCTGCTCTCGGAAATAGCTGCTGAACACCAGAACCAGATAGATCGACGTGCTCGCGATCAGCGGGAACGTGAAATCGATCAGCAGCCGATGCTCGATAAAGAAGTACCAGGATGCCGCCACCATGATCGCAACGATGACGCCGCCGAACAGCAGCAGCATGATCGCGCTCAGGATCGGCGCAAGCCAGATGATGGCGATCCCGAACAGGATCGCGGTGAGGATCTCCGCGCCGACCGCATAGTTCGGCTGTGACAGCACCGACCGGGTCAACGCGGCTTCCAGCACCTGCGCATGGACTTCGACACCCGGCATCACGGGATCGAGCGGCGTGGTTTTGACGTCCAGCAGTCCGACTGCGGACGTGCCGATCAGCATCAGTTTGCGCGATATCTGGTCAGGACCGACCTTGCCTTCCAGTATGTCCGCGGCAGAGACGTAACGTGCGGCATCGTGCTTGGCGAAATGCACCCATAGCTGACCGTTCCGGTCGGTCGGAATCTCGAAACCCGGCACGGCGACGCTCTTCACACCGGCCTCATCCGATTTTATCAGGATCGTGTCGGATTTGGTGACGATGCGCAGCATCTCGAACGTCAGCGACGGCATCAGGTCGCCCTGCGCCTGCATGATCATCGGAACGCGGCGGACGATGCCGTCGCGTTCAGTCCGGATGGTGAACAACCCGCGCCCGGGCGCCGCCTCTTCAAGAATCGGAATATTCCGTAGCAGACCGGGAAACTGCAGCAGGAACGGCCTCGGATCGTCTCCCAGTGTGGCAAGTCCGGTGAGCGGCAGTTTGAGCTCAGGCTGTTTCACGAATTTCGGCAGGCCGGACTCGCCAAGCACCGCCGGCGATTTCCGCAACACCTCCGCGAACACCTGATCGTTGCTGGGTAAGGATCGCAACCTGTCCCTGCTGACCTGATCGAGGTCGCGGAATGTATCGGCTGCGATAGCGGGCGACAGCCGGTCCTCTTCCGCAAAAACAATATCGAAGGCGATCGCAGCAGCGCCAAGATCGGTCAGACGCTGAACAAGATCGGCGACACGCGTACGCGGCCACGGCCATTGGCCGAACCTGGCGAGGCTTTTTTCGTCAATGTCGATGATGACGACCGGGCGCTGCGTAATCTTGCGCGGCTGGAGAACCTGATAGGCATCAAAAGTCCTGACCCGCAATTCCTCGAGCGGAAACGGATCTGCGACCCGAAGCCCGATCATACCGACGAGCAGCAGCAAACACAGCAGCCGCGCGTAGCCGAACATCCGCGCATAACGCCGGAGGCGCGCGAAAAAGCGGACTATCCATTTCAGGATTGCATGCACCATGCCGCTAACCGGTACCCATCACTTCTCGCGGAACGCGCGCATGAGCTGATCGCTCAGCGGCTTCGCCAGATAGGATATCATGGTGCGCTCGCCGGTTTGCACAAAAGCCTCGACAGGCATGCCCGGGATCAGTTTGACATCGCCCAGCCGCGCCACCTCTTCCGGCGGCAGCGAAACGCGGATGGTGTAATAGCTCTGGCCTGTCCGCTGATCGACGGTGGTATCGGGCGAGATGCGGCTGACCGCGCCGTTCAGTTCCGGCGTGGTGCGCTGGTTGAAGGCGGAAAGCCGCAGCAGCGTCTTCTGCCCGATCCGTAACTGGTCGATGTCCTGCGGGTTCACCTTCGCCTCGACCGACAGGTTGTCGGACTCCGGCACGATCAGCATGATCGCGTCGCCTGCGGTGATGACGCCGCCGACGGTATGAACCGTCGACTGCAGCACCATGCCGTCCTGCGGCGCGCGAATGTCGATGCGGCGGAGCTGGTCTTCAGCCGTCACCTTGCGCTCGACGAACTCGCCGATCTTGTCGTTGATCTCGCGCATCTCCTTGGAGACTTCGCTGGAGAGGTCCTTGTCGATCTGGATGATCTGCAATTCGATTTCCGTGATCTTCCCCTTAGCCTGCGCCTTCTGCGCGACGAACTGCGCACGGTCGCCATCGAGCCGCGCAGCGTCGCGCTCAAGCACAGTCAGGCGCGAAATCTGGACGAGGTTCTTAGCGTAGAGATCGCGCACGCCGACAAGCTCTTTCTGGATCAGCTCGATCTCGCGAGACTTGGCGTTTTCCTGCGCTTCAAGGCCGCCGATTTCTTCCTTGAGCTGCGCGATGCGTTCCTTGAGCTGGGCTTTCTGATTGACCCGGCCGGATGAGCGCACCTGGAACAGCTTGATCTCGCTTCCGATCAACGATCGCACTTCCGGATCGGAGAAATAATCCATCAGTTCTGGCGGGAATGTGATCCGGTCCAGACCTTCCTGCTCGGCGAGCAGCCGCGCACGGCGCGCCAGCAGGCCATTCAGTCCCTTGGTCACAATGGCGAGGCTAGCCTTGGTCACCGTGTCGTCGAGCCGCACCACGATGTCACCGGCCCTGACGCGATCGCCATCGCGCGCCCTCACCTCACCGACCACGCCGCCGGTCGGATGCTGCACCTTCTTGACGTTGGAATCGACCACGATGGAGCCCGGCGCAATCAGCGCGCCCGAGATTTGCGCCGTCGAGGCCCAGCCTCCGATGCCGCAGGTCAGCAGCGTCACGACAACCAATCCCACAATCAGATGAAAGCGGATCGAGCCACGGGAACCCGGCTTGTCGAGACTCTTGAAGATCGAGATACGCTCCAGCGGCGAAAACAGCGCATTCAGAATGCCGCGAATGGTGCCTTCGGTTCCGGCGAGCGTCGGCTTTTTCATGACGGCGCTCCTCCCTTGTCCGAGACAATCTTGATGGCAGGCGGCGCGGCGACCGGGCGCTGCAGCACCTGGCCGAGCACGGCTTCCTTCGGTCCGAAGGCCTGCACACGGCCATCCTTCATCACCAGAATGAGGTCGACACTCTCGATACCGATCGGACGATGCGCCACGACGACGACCACGCCGCCACGCGCGCGGACAGCGAGGATGGCCTTGTTCAGGGCCGCGTCGCCCTCGCTGTCGAGATTGGAGTTGGGCTCGTCCAGCACCACAAGGAACGGATTGCCGTAGAGCGCCCGCGCCAGCGCAATGCGCTGCGCCTGACCGGCGGAGAGCACGCTGCCCTGATCGCCGATCTGGGTATCGTAGCCGTCCTTCATACCAATGATCATGTCGTGGACACGGGCTTCGCGCGCGGCCGCGATGATGCTGTCCGGCGAGGCATTTTCCTCGAAGCGCGAAATGTTCTGGGCAATGGTACCGGCAAACAGCTCCACATCCTGCGGCAGATAGCCGATGTGGCGTCCCAGCACTTCCGGCGACCATTGGTCGAGCGCCGCGCCATCGAGGCGGACATTGCCGCGGATGGGCTTCCAGACACCAACCAGCGCGCGCACCAGCGAGGATTTCCCCGATCCGCTGGGACCGATCACGCCGACCGCCTGTCCCGCCTCCAGTGCAAACGTGACGTCCTGCGCCACGACCTTCTGTTCACCCGGCGGGCTGATAGCGAGCGTCTCAACGGACAGCTTGCTAACCGGAGGCTCGAGCAGCGTCGGCGCGTCCTGCTCCGGCAACATGCCAAGCAGCCGGTTGAGGCGGTGCCAGCTCTGCCGGGCGGCCACAAAACCTTTCCAGTGCGCGATGGCCAGATCGACGGGCGCCAGCGCCCGCGCACTCAGGATCGAACCGGCAATGATGATGCCCGCGGTCGCCTGCTGATTAATGACGAGATACGCGCCGACGCCGAGGACGGCGGACTGCAGCATCATCCGCATCACCTTGGCGATGGCGCCGAGACCACCCGCAACATCGCTCGCCCTCTGGTTGGTGGCGAGGTAATCGCGGTTCGAGTCTTCCCATCGCTTGCCGACGCGGCCCGCCATGCCCATGGCGGCCAGCACTTCGGCATTGCGGCGGCTGGCCAGCGCCAGATCCTGACGGCGCATTGCCAGTGCCGTGGAGCGCTTCATCGGATCATGGGTCAGGTATTCGGTCAGGATGGTCAGGGCGATCAGAAGCGCGGCGCCTGCCAGTGCAGTCACGCCGATCAGCGGATGGAAGGCGAAGCAGATCGCGAGATACAGCGGCAGCCATGGCAGGTCGAACAATGCGCCCGGCCCCATCCCCGAAAGAAACGACCGGACATTGTCGAGATCGCGCAGCGGCTGAAGGCCTTCGCTGCGGTTTCCCACGAACAGCGGCATCCGGACCACAACGTCGTAGACCCGGCGGCTGAGCATTTCATCCAGCGTCGATCCGATCCGGATCAGGATGCGTCCGCGGATCAGGTCGAGAATGCCCTGAACCATGTAGAGGCCGCCCGCCAGCACGATCAGACCTACAAGCGTCGGAATGCTGCGGCTGGGCAGCACCCGGTCGTAGATCTCGAGCATGAAGAACGAGCCGGTCAGGTAGAGAATATTGATCACACAGCTCATCACGCCGACGCCGACAAAGGCGCTGCGGCAGGCGCGCAAGGCGGTGCCCAGTTCGGAACGGGGCGAGGAAGCGTGGCTGGCTGTCTTAGCGGGCTGCATCGATACCTGGCTTGCCGGCGTCCGTCAGGGCAACAATTTGCAGATCATGAACGACCGGTCCGGCAGGTCCCATCATGCCATGAGGCGGGCTGCCGTTGCAGCCGGAAACGTGATCGAAGTTAATGTTTCCGGCCCTCCACCCCTCAGGCGTGGAGGATGAAATCGCTGGCGTTCAGTGCCGCCACGCCCTTCACCAGCACCGTATCGGTGGTGCCATTCAGATGCAGCAGCGTATCGCTGCCGATGTGATCGGCATTGGCCAGCAGGGTCGTCAACGCCGCCGCATCGATGGACGAGAAGGCCTGCAGATCGATCTTGTCGGTTCCAGTGGTGAATCCCGAAATCGTGTCCTGGTTCGAACCCGACGTGAAAACGAACGTATCCTGATAGGCTGTGGCGAAGAACACGTCCTTTTCCGATGTGCTCTGCATCGTCACCGGCCCCGTTCCGGACACGTTGAAGATGAAATTCACCGTATCGCTCGCGCCGGCAATATCGGTGACCGTTGCCGTGATCTGGCCGAGCTGGGGCGGAACGCCGGGCGGCGTATAGGTGATTGAGTCCAGTGTGCCGGTCACCGTGCCTGAATCCGGCACCAGATTGACCATGAAGCCGTCTGCCGCATCCGGGTCAACAATGGCCGCGCCTGAAATGATCGTGCTGCCGCCGCTCGTGGAAAGCTGCGCATCTGTAACATCGATATGCGGTGCGTCGTTCAGGCTTGTCACCGTCAGTGTGGTGGTCTGCGCCTGGCTCCCTTCGGAGAACGCGGCCCAGAATTGGGGATACACGGTATTCGTCACCTGTCCGTGCGTGCCCGACGTCTGGTCCCACGCGACATAGGTCAGCGTATCAGTGCCGCCATTTTCACCATTAGGAACGAAGCGCACCTTGTCATCGCTGGCCAGCAGCAATCCGCCGGTTGACGAATAGGTTCCGAAGGTCGTCCAGCTACCTCCGCCATCGATCGAGTATTCCCAATGGCCGTTCTGGCTGGTGTATCCGGTGATCGCCACGCCCTTCAGCGCGCCATCGTCAGGATCGGAAATGCCGGTTGCAAACGAACTGACCAGTTGTCCGGTATTTGCCGTTTCATTTTCGGTAATCGTTGCGAGATCGGCGCCCGCGGCCAGGACCGGCCGATCATTGACGCCGGTGACCGTGATCGTCTCTGTCTGCGAGACAAGGCCACCGTGATTGTCTGCAATGTCGTAACTGACAACGATGGTTTCTGTCACACCCGCCGGCAGATGATGGAGCCCTGCCGCATCGATGTTTAACGTATGCTCATCCGGGAAGGTGATCCCGGCTGGCGTCGTGGTTGTCGGCGTACCGCCATTGATCGAATACTGAATGCTGTCGGTGACGACGGACAGTGTATCGCCGGTATCGACGTCGAAAGCACCGGCAAGAAGGTCGCGCACGACCGGCGCGTCGCCTTCCGTCGTCGAGAGCGTGAGAGGCCCGGCAACGACAGGATCATCATTGGTGCCCGTGATCGTCCATGACACCGAGGCTGCTGTTGGCGTTGTGACGATACCGTCAGTCACGCCATAATTCACGGTCACGACGGTAGTCTGCCCCGCCGCGAGATACTGATAGGCCGCATGGGACGGATCGAGCGTAAAGGTGTGATGAACGGCATCATAGGTCACGCCCGCCGGAAGCGTGCCCGGCACATCGACGACCGACAGGATAGCCCCGTTATCGACATCCGAAGCATTGGCCAGCGCGTCCAGCGTGCTCGCGCTGCCATCTTCGATTGCATTGACGTCAGTGACCGCGCCGCTGACGACTGGTGCGTCATTGGTGCCGGTAATGACAACTGTAACCGTCTGGGCCGTTGACGTATCGGTCCCCGTCCCGCTGTCGTCCTTTACCGTGATCGTATAGGTCACGGTGATCGTCTCGCCATCGGCCAGATACTGGACCAGGCTGTTGTCGAGATTGAAATCCCAGTTGATCGTGCCGGTGTTCGACGTGAAAGAGCTGTTCTGCAGCGTCAGCGCACTTTGCAGCGCTGTGTGCAGCGATCCGGGAATCGCCGCCGCCGAGCTGGTCGCATCGCCGACAAACGCAACCGTCGCGGTCTCGTGATCCGTCGCATCAAGGTCCGCAAACGTCACCGACCCCGTATCGTGGAGCGTGTTCACAGCGACGAGAGCGTCGTCTTCCTTGACTGCGCCCGCCACATCGACCGCGGTGATCATCGGCGTGTCGTTGGTGCCGGTGATAACAACAGTAACCGTCTGCCCGGCGGAGATCGCGTTGAGGTCGCCGCTGTTGTCCTTGACGGTGATGGTGTAGGTCGCGGTGACCGTCTCCCCTGCACCAAGGTACTGGACGAGGTTATTATCCAGGGCGAAGTCCCAGTTGAACGTATGAACGCCGGCAGCAAGCGTTGATGACGGAACGCTCAAGGCTGTTCCGAGCGCCGTGAGCAACGCGGTATTTACAGAACCGCCGCCACCTCCGACAGCATTGTTGAAGGCAACATGCGCCGTGTGCGTATCCGTCAGATCGGTATCGGTGAAGGTCACCGGCCCCGTATCGGTCAGGAGGTTTCCTGGCTGGACGCTCGCATCTTCCTGCACAGCCGCGCCCGCATCAATCACCGAAATGACGGGTTCATCGTTTGCCGCGCCGATCTGGACGACGACCTGCTGCGTTGACGACACACCGTTGTTGTCGGTGATGGTGACGTCATAGGTGATGGTCAGCGTCTCGCCATCGGCGAGGAAGTCGAAAAGATGGTCGGGAACTTTGAATTCCCAGCCGACGGAGCCCGCGCCTGTACCGGTGCTGTCGGTGACGGAGGTGTTCATCGCCGTGGCGAGCGCCGTCAGTGTGGCTGACGGAATGCCGCTGTATAAGCCGCCGGACCAAACGACTGCGCCCGGATGAAGTGCGGCGGTTGCGGAGTGCGTATCCGACAGATCGACGTCGCTGAACGACAATGATCCGGTGACGACATCCTCGACAGATGAGTTGGTCGTATTGAGGACTTCCTCCGCATGATGGGACGCGGCCGTATCGGCGGAAAGCACCGGAGCATCGTTGGTTCCGGTAATCGTGATCGTGACGGTCTGCGTCACCGGAACGCCGTTATTATCCTTGATCGTGATCGTATAGGTCTGCGTGATCGTCTGGCCTTCGGCCAGCGACTGCAGTGTCGGATCGTCATCGTCCAGCGTGAAGTGCCAGCCGACCGTCCCCTGATTGTTCGTGTCGGTCAGGGTCTCCGCGACCGGATCAATAGTGAAGTGCCCGATCTCGGTGCCGGCAACGAAATGCGGCAGTCCCGACGCCGTCGAGTTCAGCACCACGGTTGCGCTATGAGCGTCCGTGAGGTCGAAATCCTGAAACGTGATTGTGCCGTGAGTGGCAATGTCGCCTGAAGTGGTGATGCCGGTGTCTTCCTTCACACCGCCGGCAATTGTCGTTGCGGTCCCGACAACAATTGTCGGCGCATCGTTCTCGCCCGTAATCGTGACCGGAATTTCGACAACGCCTGTGTCAGGGCCGGATGTGGCGGTGACCTGAATCTTGAAGGTGACCGTCTGGCCGTCATCCAGAAAGTTGAACTGCTGACGATCGAACGAGACGACGCCCGTGGTCTGATTGATGCTGAGGAGCGACTTCAGGAAAGTTTCGCTCATTTGCGGAATCGTGCTGACCGCGCTCTTGATGATCGCGCTGCCCGCAACGAAAGGAACGCCAATATCGTAAAACGGCGCGTTGCCAATATCAGGGTCGTCAATCTTGACGACATCGGCAAACTTGAAGGTCTCGGTGGTCGAGACGAAGGCCTGATTTCCGAAGACCGAATCCGCCGAGAACGAAGCCTTGCTGTTGTAGAAGATCTTGTTCTGGTACGTCGTGATGCCGGTGAGCGGATCGGTCACGGCAAAGCGCAGTTCGATCTGCGTCAGAAACGTCTGCTGCTTGTTGGAATTCGTCGTGAAGATGATCTCGGCAAGATTATTGCCGCTCGTGTTATGCCCGAACTTCGGCGACTTCGGATTGGAGTCGTCCGGATTGTAGTTCGGGAAGAAAAGCTGGAAGACCTGCTGGATGATCGACTTCTCGTTCTGCTGATCCTGCAGGGTCTTCAATTGCTCGATGGCGGACGGAGGCTGGCCGAGACCGAGGCTTGTCACGTAAGTGACCTGCCCGGCCTGAGACACCGTGCCAATCAGCTGGCCGGTGGCCTTGTCGTAAAGGTTATAGGAGCCCGTGTGCCCATCCGGCTCGACAAGAACCGAGAACTTTGTAGGGCCATCGTTCGCGCCGATCTCGACCAGCACGGCGGTGCCGCGAATGCCCATCGTGGCAACCGGCGTCTCGACGCGCATGTTGCCGTTCTTCGCGGTCTGCCCGGCCACAAATGTGATCGTGCCTTGCACGAGGCTGATGAGCGATGAGTTCGACGACCCGTTCGGATCGTAGATCATCTCGTTCATCACCATGCGTGCATTCGACGTCATGCCGAACGCGCTGCCGTCGACGAAGGTCATGCCGATCGACGAGTCCGATCCGGTCTGGATCACATCGCCTTTCTGGATAGCGTCGCCAATGTGCAATTCGATGGACACGCCATTCCGGATGGCGGTCGCGCTGCCGGACAGTTTCAGCACATTGCCGATGACCTGGCCTGCAGCGGGCGCTGCGGTATTGGCCTGCGCGTAGTGAACGTGACCGGTCAACGCATCGACGATATGACCTGCGAGCGTCGCGCCGTCCTTCGAGGTCAGCGCAGGCCGCGTCTCGCCCTTGAAGTAATTTCCGACGACAATCTTCTGACCGTTTCCGGAAATGATCAGGTCGCTGCCGATCCGCGTGTAGTCGCCCGAGAACATCAGGTGGGCATCGGGAATGACCACGTGGCTGTCGGACGGATGATGCTGGATGAAGCTGGGCTTGCCGAACGTAAAACCATCTCCCCCCAGTGAAACCGGGGAGACGTGCGACAGCTCGGAGTCAAATGGTCCGGCGAAATTCAAACCCTGCCCGCCCGTATCAAAAAGTTATTGTTAAGAAATTGAGAATGCCGAATTCATAGCATCAAACCATCCAACCCCCTAGTGGAATGAACTAAAGGGCTCGGTTTTACATGCCTCTGTTAAGTAATATGACAGCGCAAAATCTGGGGCGTTTAAGCCAAATCCCCTAAATCGATGAAATAAAATCCATATTTCTCATAGTTCCGCATAAGCCAAAACTTCTCTCGTCACAAGCAAATAGCCCTTAACAGCGCTATCTCGCATGAAAATAGAGAATCAGAAATCTAGCGTGTATTGCAGCTTCCACAGATAAAACTGTGAAAATCGAGATTTATACTTCTATTACTTCAAAAATCGCGTCTTTTGCACGTGCGGGCGCGCGCGTTAGCCCTATCTTACAATTTTAGACAATCTGGTCAGCATCAGTTCCGCATATTTGAAACGAAATGACCGCGATATGGCCCGGATTAAGTCTCCGAAAGGGCTACCCCGCCTACTCCTTGTGACGAAATGATCCGGTCACGAGCGCGCATACCTTGCAAGCCGATGTCCGGACAAGGGACGTCACATGTCGGCTTTCATCGCAGCGCGTGCAGGCGCACTGGCCACTGCATTTTTCACGCTTCTGTCGGGCGCTGAGGCGCATGCGGCAGCCTATGCCCTGCGTGAAAATCCCGTCGCCATCGAGTCAGCCGCACCTTCCCGGGACGAGCCTTTCGGCCTTTCAACATCGGCCCTGACCGATGGTCCGCTGCGCGACAAATGGCTCGCGGTTGAGCGCGCGATTGCAGCAGAGGCGGATGTCATTGCGGCCTGCGCCGCCGATCGTAGCCACTGCACGTCGCAGCCCGCGCTCCGGTTTCTGGATATCGTCAATGCCGCCACGACCCGTGATGGCCTCGCGCGTCTCGGCGAAATCAACCGCGCAATCAATCTCGCGATCCGTCCGATCAGTGACCGCGCACAGTATGGCCTGGAAGATCACTGGTCTTCGCCGCTGGCCACGCTGGCTTCAGGCGCAGGCGACTGCGAGGACTATGCGATTGCAAAGCTGGTGGCGCTGCGCGCCGCTGGCGTGCCGGAAAAAGATCTCCGTCTCGTGATCATTCGCGAGACCGCGACCGGAGACGACCACGCTGTGGTCGCTGCGCGCTGGGGCGAACATTGGCGCGTGCTCGACAACCGTACATTCCTCATGGTCGAGGATACCGGATTTGCCAAATATCGCCCTTTGTTTGCGATGGACGCCGAAGGCGCAAAGCGTTTCGAACAACCGATGCTTGCGAATGCCGCACCCTTTTTACAGCCTCGCCCTGCCGAGATCGCCAAATCCGATCCGGTCATGGACGCCGGGTCAACCGCCGTCGGCTCGAACACAACGGCACTCGTAGCCGACGAGTTCTGGATGACGCTTGCGATGTAAGCGGTTCCGATCAGGTCAGGTTGACTGACCGATTTCAGGTCTTGGCGATACTTTGAATCGTCGCCACGAATAGCAGCAGCGCAACGATGGCGAGTATCCAGCCCGGGTTGTCACACAAAACCGCGCCCCGGACACAGACCTCATCGGCCAGTGACCAGCCGCGGTTCCGGAGGGCACCGGCGAGCAGGAAGACACCGCCCGCGCCGGTGATTGCGAGAATGAGCTGACGCATGGATGCACTCCTTTCCGCCACCCATGTTCGGCGGGAAGACGTGAATCAATGCTTGTCCCGATCGATGAAACTCCGGGGCTAATAGCGAAAAATCACCCCGGAACCGCCGCCTTGTCGAAAGCCGTCTTGATGGCCGCGAACCGGCCTTCGACCTCGGTGCGCATCTCCGGATGCGTAAAGACATAAAGCTCGTTGGAGCGGATCGCGGCCAGAACACGAGCGGCAACGTCCGCCGGATCGATCCCGTTGCGGATCAGTTCGTCCACCATGGCCACCAGTACGGCCGTTGGACTGCCGGGGTCCGGCACCTGCGTGGCGCCGTATTGCTCCGGCCGGTTGCGGCCGCTCTCACCGATACGGGTGCGGACAAATCCCGGACAAAGAACGCTGACGCCGATCCCGAACGGCGCCAGTTGCGGCGCCAACCCTTCCGACATGCCGACCACGGCGAACTTGCTCGCGGTGTATGGACTGAATCCAAGACCACTCTGCATTCCGGCCATCGACGCCGTGTTGACGATGTGCCCGCCCTCGCCGTGCGCGCGCATATGCGGCAGGAAAGCACGAATGCCGTGAACGACCCCCATCAGGTTCACATCGAGCACCCAGCGCCAGCTATCGAGCGCGATGTCATCAACTCCGCCGCCGGCGGCAACGCCGGCGTTGTTGCAAACGACATGAACTTTTCCAAAGGCCTCAAACGTCGCCCTGGCCGCTCGTTCAACGCTGGCCGCATCCGCAACGTCGCAGTCGATTCCGCGCACGTCCGGTCCGATATTGTGGAGGCTCTTCACCGCGGCATTCAATGCGTCAGCCTCAACGTCAGCGAGCATGACCTTCATGCCCGCCTCCGCGAATGCGCGCCCGAGCGCGAAACCAATTCCGCTTGCGCCGCCCGTTACGAAGACTGTCTTGCCGGCCAATTCCTGCATGTCTCCCCCTGCAGTCTTTTAATGTTGATCGTGTTGGGCATCATCATCTCACGATCGGGTGAGCGAGTGCCAGCACAATGGCGCTAACTCACAAGACCCGCGGAAGCGTCTTAAAATGGACACGCACGCGCGCCTTACTTCGGCTTTACGTCCCTGCGCCGTGGGAACCCGGCGCATTTATCACGAAAGGGATTTGCCGATGGCCACACGATTACAACGGCTGGCGGAATTTGACGGCAATGGCGAACCATCGCCCGATGAAGTGGTTCAGGTCTTATGTGAAGACAAGAGCGGGACATACGAGTTGCCATTCGCGTGCCGCAGAATCAACGGCGAATGGCGAAACAACGAATCCGGAAATCTCGTGGAAGCAATGGTCGTGGGGTGGCGGCGGCCCCGAACATGATCGGGCATGATCCGGTCCGGATCATACCCTGGAGACCAACTCTTACTTCTTCGCCTTCCATTCGGCATAGCGCGCCTTGGTTTCGGCATTCATCGGATAAAGGCCCGGCAGTGCGGCGCCGTTGTTGACCTCGTTGACGATCCAGCCTTCCATCGCCTCCTGCTCCGGACCTTCGGTCAGGATCAGTTCGAGGAATGCCTGCGGGATCAGCACCGCACCGTCCTGATCGGCAACGATGATGTCATCGGGAAATACGGCAACGCCGCCGCATCCGATCGGCTCGCCCCAGTTCACGAAGGTGAGACCCGCCACGGACGGAGGCGCGGAAGCGCCATCGCACCAGACCGGCAGGCCGGTGCCGAGCACACCTTCGACATCGCGAACCACGCCGTCGGTCACCAGCGCCGTCACACCGCGCTTGGCCATGCGCGCGCAGAGAATGTCGCCAAAGATACCGGCATCGGTGATGCCCATGGCATCGACCACGGCGATGCAGCCCTCGGGCATTGCCTCGATGGCGGTACGGGTCGAGATCGGCTTCGACCAGGATTCCGGTGTGGCGAGATCCTCGCGCGCTGGAACGAAGCGCAGCGTGAAGGCCGGCCCGACCAGCCGTTCCTGCCCCGGACGCAGCGGACGGGCGCCGCGCAGCCAGACATTCCGAAGCCCCTTCTTGAGAAGGATGGTGGTGATGGTCGCGGTGGTGATCTTCTTGAGCGTTGCGATGGCTTCGGGCGCGAGCGGCATGGGGGACTCCGAGTGTGGTGTGCCACGCCTTGTTGCGAAACCGGGGCATCGCGTCAAGGCGGCAAACGCGCAGACGGTAACGCACGTTTATGCATTGCGATAACACCAACTTATTTGCCATTTGGATGAGAGTGTCGGACAAATGGTGCTCCGTCCCGAACTCTCCGGCCCGTCGATGACCGCTTCGCCCCGCATCCTTCCGTCCGGAGACACCGCCCTGACGGTCGAGTTCGGCAGCAGCATCGATCCCGACATCAACCGGCGCGTCCTGGCGCTCGACCGCAACGTCGCAAGCGAGGCCGTAACCGGCGTCACGGAAACCGTTCCGACCTATCGCTCTCTCCTCGTCCATTACGACCCGCTGCAGATCGGCTACGCCGAACTGTCCGACAAGCTTCTCGCCCTCGCGCAGCTGCCTGTTCCTCCCGAAACCAGCATCCGGCGCTGGCGCGTGCCGGTGGTCTATGGCGGCGATGACGGGATCGACCTCGATGATGTGGCACGCGCCCACAACATCTCCACGTCGGAAGTGATCGCGAAACACACCGGCAGCGAGTATCGCGTGGCGATGATCGGCTTTACGCCCGGCTTTGCCTATCTGAGCGGGCTCGATCCCTCGATCGCAACACCGCGCCGTGAAAGTCCGCGGACATATACACCGCCGGGCACCATCTCCATCGGCGGCGTGCAGGGCTGCGTGCAATGCCTCGCCGCGCCGAGCGGCTGGCATCTGCTCGGACGCACGCCGGTGCGGACCTTCCATCCACATCGCGATCCGGTGTTCCTGATGGAGCCCGGCGACGCCGTTATCTTTCATGCCATCGCGGCCAATGAGTTTGCCGCCCTCGACCGCGCCGCCGAGCGCGGCGAGACCGTTGCCGAGTTGATCTCGTCATGAGCAGGCTTGTCGTCGTCACAACCGGGCCTGCAACATCGGTTCAGGACGCCGGACGATTCGGCGCGCAGCGCTATGGCCTCACGACCAGCGGCGCGATGGATCGGGTTTCACTGGCGATGGCCAACAGCCTCGCTGGCAATGCGCCGTTCGCCGCCGCCATCGAGATCGGCCCGTTCGGCGCTTCGTTCACCGCGCGCCATGGCGCGGTCCGTATCGCGCTGTCGGGCGCAGCACGCGCCGCGGACATCGCGGGAACTCCATTGCTGCTGAACGAGACCGGACTGATCGCGGAAGGGGAAACGCTGAAGCTCGGCGCGGCGCGCAACGGCATGTTCAGCTACCTCGCGATCGAAGGCGGCATTGAAGGCGAACCCGTCTTCGGCAGCCTCTCCGTCAACGCACGCGCCGATCTCGGCAGCCCCTTCCCGCGGCCGCTGCAGGACGGCGACGTGCTGGGCGTCGGCACCGCGCAGGTCGCGCCTCACGAACGGGCGCTCGATACGTTCGACATGCCGCAAGCCCCCATCCGTGTTGTCATGGGGCCGCAGGACGACGAATTCGGCGCGGCATGTGATGTGTTCCTCAACAGCGAGTGGCGCATCTCCGCGACCAGTGATCGCATGGGCTACCGGCTCGAAGGCCCGAAAGTGGTCCATCCCGGCGGGCACAACATCGTCTCCGACGGCGCGGTCCACGGCAGCATCCAGGTGCCCGGGAACGGCCAGCCCATCGTGCTGATGGCCGACCACGGCACGACCGGCGGCTATCCCAAGATCGCCACGGTGATCAGCGCCGATCTTGGCCGCTTCGCGCAAATGCAAGCCGGCGCAACCATCCGCTTCAAGGCTGTAAGTGTCGAAAGTGCCCAGGCCGAGGCGCGCAAGCTCGCGGAATTCATCCGGGAGTTGCCCGGCCGCATTCACGCCGCCGGCGGATCGAGCCTCAATCTCGTCGAGCTGCAGAAAGCCAATGTGGCCGGTGTCGCCGTGAATGCGGTCGATACGACAACATGGCAGACCAGAAACGCGAATGAGCCGCAGTAACGAAGGACTTCAGCCATGACCATCGATCTCAACAGCGATCTCGGCGAAGGCTTTGGCGCATGGGATATGGGCAACGACGACGCGATGCTCGGCCTCGCCAGCAGCGTCAATGTGGCCTGCGGCTTTCATGCCGGCGATTCCGACATCATGCTCAAGACCGCCAAGCTCGCGAAGGAACGCGGCGTCAGCATCGGCGCGCATCCCGGCTATCGCGATCTTCATGGATTCGGGCGGCGACCGGTGCCCGGATTGAAATCGTCCGAAGTCGAAACCATGGTGGCCTACCAGATCGGAGCATTGCAGGCGGTCGCCGCGCTGGCGGGATACAAGGTCACTCATGTCAAGGCGCACGGCGCATTGTCGAACGTCGGATGCGTGGACGACATGACGGCGCGCGCCATTGCCGCGGCTATCAAGGCCGTCGATCCGAACCTCTATTTCGTCGTGCTGCCAAACACCGCGCTGGTCCGCGCCGGCGAAGCCGCCGGACTGAAACTGATTTACGAGGTCTTCGCCGACCGCGCCTATGAAGATGACGCGCAACTGATGGCGCGCAGCAAGCCGGGTTCGGTGCTGCACGATGCCGACCAGATCGCGCAGCGCGTGGTCCGCATGGTTCATGACAATGCCATCACCGCTGCCTCGGGCAAGGTCATTCCGGTGAAGATCGACACCGTCTGCATTCACGGCGATACGCCCGGCGCGGTGGAAATCGCACGCAAGGTGCGCTCGGAACTGGAGCGCAGCGGCATCGCGGTTGCGCCGTTCAGCAGACGATGACCTGGTCGTCCCGGCGAAAGCCGGGACCCATCATCCCTGTCGATAAGTTTCGCAGGGATGCTTGCGATGCGCATCGCACGAATCGAAAGTTCAGTGGTTATGGGTCCCGGCTTTCGCCGGGACGACATCCCATGATTGATCGTAGACTAACTCGCGGCACTAGCCTCCATCGGCTGCGCGACTTCCGTCTGCGCAATCAGCCGCTTCAGTTCAGGAATGCAAGAACCGCAATTGGTGCCGGCTTTCAGCTTCGCCCCGATCTCGGCAGCCGTGCGTACGCCCTCCGCGATTGCACCGCAGATGGTATTGCGTCCGACACCGAAGCAGGCGCAGACAACAGGACCGTCGCCCGCCACGCCATCGGCAGATTTGCCTGACAGCAGAAGCCGTCTCTGGTCGTCGCTGATCGTCTCCGTTGCAAACGCAGCCTTGACCGCATCCCAGTTGGGCGGATTGTCCTCGGAGCAGACAAACAGCACGGCTTCGAGCCGGTCGTCCTCGAACTGCGCTCCGCGATAAACGCCATGCGCCGTGTCTTCGTATTCGGCAACATGACCCGCCTCGCCTTGCGGCAAGAGCTGCGTTTTCCAGTTCGCCATCTCCAGATTGCTGGCAAGCAGATAGCCATATCCCCCGGTTACCGCCACGCGCGACCACCACACGCCGTCCGGGAATGACATTGCCTTGCGCGACAGCACAAAGCCGCGCTGCGCGAACGCGACGGCTTCGATGGCAACCGGTGTCGCCTTGTTTTCCGGCTGACCCGAGAACGGATCGGTGAACGGCGCAACCAGTCCGCCGACCCGCGCGGAGGAGGAATTCTCCTCGCTCCAGTGGATCGGCGCAAACAGCATGCCGCGCTGCTGACGCTCACTAACGACGACTTTCAGAACACACTGGCCGAGATCGGTTGCCAGACGCGCGTAGCCGCCGTCGATAATATCGGCCTGCATGGCGTCGGCCGGATGAATCTCCACATAAGGCTCAGGCAGGTGCTGACCGAGACGCGGGCTGAGCCCGGTGCGTGTCATGGTGTGCCACTGGTCGCGGATGCGCCCGGTGTTCAGGCGCAGCGGCCGCGCTTCCGAGGTAGCGCCCCGTAGCATCGGAATGTCCGGCGCGATGAAATGCCCCTTGCGGTCGGATGTGTAGTATCCGCCCTCCGCAAAGAAACGCGGCAGCGGGTCAGCCGCGTCTTTCGGCATCGGCCACATGAACGGCGGCATCGTATCGAATTCGTCATCCGCCACGGACGCCATCGCACCGATGTCGAAGTCACGGCTGCCGCCATTCTCGAATGCCGAGAGTTCGGCATGCTCGCGGAAAATATCGGCGGCGGACTTGTAGGCGAATGCCGCACTGTAGCCGAGGCGCTTCGCCACCTCGCTCATGATCCACCAGTCCGCCTTCGCCTCGCCGGGCGGCGGCAAAAATCCGCGCTGGCGCGAAATCCGCCGCTCGGAGTTGGTGACGGTGCCGGACTTCTCGCCCCATGCGTGAGCGGGCAGCAGCACATGCGCACCGGAATTGATGCTGTCGTTGGACTTCACGTTCTCCGAGATCACCAGCAGGTCGAGCTTCTTCATCGCAGCGCGAACGGCATCCGCGTTCGGCAGCGACACCGCCGGATTGGTGCCCATCACCCACAGCGCCTTGATCTCGCCGCGCCCGATCGCCTGGAACATCTGCACAGCCTTGAGACCTTCGTGGGTGGCGATGCGCGGCGCCTTCCAGAACCGGCGCACGCGGTCGATGTCCGGCGGCGTGAAGCCCATATGGGCAGCGAGCTGATTGGCGAGGCCGCCGACTTCGCGGCCGCCCATCGCATTCGGCTGGCCGGTCAGCGAGAACGGCGAAGCGCCCGGCTTGCCGATGCGCCCGGTCGCGAGATGACAGTTGATGATCGCGTTGACCTTGTCGGTGCCCTGCGCCGACTGGTTGACGCCCTGCGAATAGAGCGTCACCACGCGCTGCGTCTTGGCGAACATCTGGAAGAACGCCGCAACATCTCCTTCTGCAAGGCCGGTCGCCAGCGCGGTCGCCGTGACGCTGCCTGCGATGGCGCGCGCTTTCGCAAGCCCTTCTTCGAAACCCGCCGTATGTTCGTCGATGTAGGGACGATCCAGCGCGCCATTGTCGGCAAGATAGGTCAACAGACCGCTGAACAGCGCCGTGTCGGTGCCGGGCTTGAGACCGAGAAACAGGTCGGCATCGCCCGAGGTTTCGGTCTGCCGCGGGTCGATCACGACGATGCGCGCGCCGCGCTTCTGCTTGTTGGCGATCATGCGCTGGAACAGGATCGGATGACACCAGGCGGCGTTCGATCCGACCAGCACCAGCAGATCCGCCTGATCAAGGTCTTCATAACATCCCGGCACGGTGTCTGCGCCGAAGGCGCGGCGATGCCCCGCGACCGACGACGACATGCAGAGCCGCGAGTTGGTATCGACGTTCGCCGTGCCGATGAATCCTTTCATCAGCTTGTTGGCGACGTAATAGTCCTCGGTCAGCAACTGACCCGACAGATAGAACGCGACCGAACCCGGACCGTGTTTGGCGATGATGTGCTGCAGTCTGTGTGCGACGTGATCCAGCGCATCCGTCCACGCCACCTGTTCGAACTTGCCCTTGGAGCACCGGATCATCGGATGCAGCAGGCGTTCGTGCAGCCCCAGCGTCTCGCCAAGCGCCGAGCCCTTGGAGCACAACCGGCCGAAATTGGCGGGATGGTCCGGATCGCCCGCGATGGCCGCGCCGCCCTTGCCGTCCGGCGTCGCGACAACGCCGCAGCCTACGCCGCAATAAGGACAGGTGGTCTTGACGGGAGCAAGTGATGGATCAGGGTTCGTCATGCGGCACTCCGCATGCGAAACTCCACTCCGTCATTGCGAGCGAAGCGAAGCAATCCAACCGGAACGCTAACACGCAAAAGAGTGGATTGCTTCGTCGCTATCGCTCCTCGCAATGACGCAAGGAGCCGACCAAAGCCAGACTGAAAATCTCTTAAAACGGATGATAGGACAGCGTGCCGAACACGATGGTGGCGATCAGCACGAACGCGCCATAGACCGCGAGCATGTGCATGCGATCTTCCGTCTGGGCAGAAGACGCCTGAGCCTGAGCTTCTGACACAATATCGCGCATCGCCGATCTCCAATCGATCACGTGACGGGATATTGAGTTGCTTTATCAGCCACTTACAAGACAGACCGGAAAAAGACGATAAACTTGCACCCTGGCTCTTCCGGAGAGAGGAAATTCCTCCTTCAAAGGCCGATGAGGAACGAACTGTCTCCGGTGGAACCGGCGATTTGGCGCTGCCTGCCATCAGTAAACATCCTGCTGGTAGCGGCCCTTCTTCTTCAGGTCCGCCACAAACGCGATGGCTTCATCGGTCGATCGCGCGCCGAACTGCGCGGTGATGTCGACCAGCGCGCGCTCGACATCCTTCGCCATCCGCTTGGCATCGCCGCAGACATAGACATGCGCGCCGTCCGCCAGCCAGTTCCACAACTCGCGGCCGACTTCGCGCATGCGGTCCTGCACGTAGAACTTTTCGGCGCCGTCGCGCGACCATGCCAGCGACAGCCGCGTCAGCAGACCGGACGCCTTCATCGCATTCAGTTCATCCGAATAGAAGAAGTCGTATTCGCTGCGCTGATGGCCAAAGAACAGCCAGTTGCGGCCCGGCGCTTTCGTTGCCTGGCGATCATGCAGAAACGCACGGAACGGGGCGATGCCGGTGCCCGGGCCAATCATGATGATCGGTGTGTTCGGGTCCTGCGGCAGGCCGAAGCCGTGCGCCTTCTGCACATAGACGCCGAGCCTGTCGCCCGGATTGATCCGCTCCGCGAGAAACGTGGACGCGAGCCCGAGGCGCTTGCGCTTGCCGATCACATAACGCACCGCATCGACCGTCAGCGACAGGCGGCCCGGCGTTGCATTGTGCGACGACGAGATCGAATAGAGACGCGGCTGCAGCGGCTCAAGCGCTTCGATAAAGGCTTCCGGATGTGGGCGCACGCCGGCAAATTTCTGCAGCGCTGCCAGCACGTCAAGATTCGTAGCATCGCCGTCCGGATCGTCGCCGGAGGCCAGCGCCCGCGCCTTCTCGCGCTGCACGCCGCCGGTGACGAACGAAATCAGTTCGAACAGCGTGTCAGGTGCGGGCGACAGCGATACATCCTTCAGCAGCACTTCGCGAAGCGGCTTGCCATTCACCTCCGTCATATGCGACGCGCCGAGCATCGCGATGATCTGGTCGACGAGACCGAGATCGTTGGAGGCGAACACACCGAAGGAATCGCCGACGACATAATCGAGACCTGCCTGCGCCAGATCGAACTCGATATGCCAGGTTTCCTTTTCCGAGCCGGGCTTGTTGACCGGGCGCCGCGACAGAAAAGACGCCATCACGGGGTTGTCGCGCGACCGGCCGGGCTCTCCGGCCGGAGCGGCAGCAACCGGCGCGACTGTCGCAGCGGCGACTACCGGAGCAGACACCGACGCGGGCGCCTTCTCGAGTTCTTCGTAAAGGGACTTGAGCATCCGCGCGGTTTCCTTGCCGCCCGGAACGCAAAGGTTCAGCCGCGCCTCGCTCTTGTTGGCAATCACCTCGGAATAGTCATTGCAGTTGTAGCCGCACTGGCCGCAGTCCTGCTGCGCCATCGCCGCCATCATCCGGCGGCGGATCGGGCGGCCTTCCGCCAGCTTCATGCGCTCGGCAATCGGCATGGTCTGGTCATGCCACGGCGCTTCGCCGTCGTCGCCATCGCCGGCGGCACCCTTCATCACGGCTTCGCCCTGCTCCGGCGAGAGCGGCGTGACCGCGTTATCGAGCGAGACAAGACCCGCAAAGAATCCGTTCAGCCACGAGCGCTGTTCCTGCGAGAACGGCGCGGTGTCCGGGATGATCTGAAGCTGGGCTGGAGGAGACATCTGGTTCATCACACAGCCTCCATCTCGGTCATGCGCTTGAGCGCTTCGATGTCGTTTCGCCTGGCAAAGGTAATGAACGTCTCGTCGTCGGATGCACGGTTGTTCAGATATGCCTTGAGAACACGCTCGACGGTGCGCGGCGCATCCTCGGCCTTCACGTTCTGAAACAGTTCGCGCGCCATGGTGGCGTCGGTGCCGAAGCCGCCGCCGACCAGCAGATGAAACCCGTCGACCGTGTCGCCATCATCGTTGACCGGAACGCGGGCGCCGATCATGCCAATGTCACCGATATAGTGCTGCGCACAGGAATGATGGCAGCCGGTAAGATGGATGTTGACCGGCGTCGTGAGCGACACGCGCTCGTCGCACCAGGCAGCGATCTCGTCCGCGCTCTCCTTGGTGTGAGCCGCGGCGAAGCGGCAGCCGGTCTTGCCGGTGCAGGCGATCAGGCCCGCGCGAAGCGCCGACGTTGTGGTCGAAAGCCCCAGCGCTTCAATCGCGGACGTGACTGTCGCGACATTGGCGTCGGCAACACCCGAAATCAGCAGGTTCTGCCAGACCGTAAGGCGAATATCGCCATCCCCGAAATCGGCAGAGAGTTTCGCCAGACCACGGATCTGTTCCGGCGACAGGTGGCCGAGCTTGAGCGCCACGCCGATCCAGTTCAGGCCCGCCTGCTTCTGCGGATGCACGCCGATATGAGCAAAGCGATCATAGGCCGGACGCGGGGCGATGGCTTCCGCCGGAACTCTGATCAGCTTGCGTCCGAGCTTCTCCTCGACAGCAGCGAGGAACTTGTCGAAACCCCAGCTATCCAGCACGTACTTCAGTCGCGCCTTGTTGCGGTTGGTGCGGTCGCCGTTCTCGATGAAAACGCGCACGATCCTGTCGGCAACCTCGGTCGCTTCGTTCGGCTTGAGGATCACGCCGGTGTCGCGGGCGAAATCCTTGTGGCCGGTAATGCCGCCGAGCGAGAGGCGGAAATAGATGCCCGGCTCGACGCCATGACCGTCCAGCACCTCGACCGCCTGAAAGGCGATGTCGTTGGTTTCTTCCAGCGTGGCAATACGCCCTGCTCCGTCGAAGGCGACATTGAACTTGCGCGGCAGGCCATAGAGCGAGCGATCGTTGAGAATATGGAAATGCCACTCGCGGGCGTAGCGCCGTGTATCAAGGATTTCCTGCGGATCGATGCCTGCGGTCGATGTGCCGGTGACGTTGCGGATGTTGTCGGCGCCCGAGCCACGCGAGCACAGGCCGATGTCCTGCAGCCCCTCGATGACGTTGATGGCGTTCTTCGGCTCGATCTCGCGCAACTGAAGATTGGCGCGCGTGGTCACATGCGCATAGGGCCCGCCGAAATTCTCCGCGAGGTCGGCGACCCCCGCGAACTGCCAGTGCTTGAGAATGCCGTTCGGGATTCTCATCCGGCACATGTAGGACGACTGCGTCGGGGCGACGTAGAAAATGCCGTAATAGCGCCAGCGGAAATTGTCCTGCGGCTTTGGCGCTTCGTTGTTTTCCGCCTGCTTCACCAGACGCGGATAGGCGTCGAACGGGTGCTCGTCGCGTTTGAACTTCTCCTGATCGTTGAGTTTGCCACCGGCGGCGACGGTGCGGTCCTGCGCCTTGATGTGGATGGCGTCAGGCCCGACCGGCTCGGATTTTGCGGGCGTACCCGTTCGCGCCACGCGCGAGGCGGACAGCCCCGACACGAATCCTTCAAGATAACGCTTCTGCTCCGGAGAAAAATCGCTGGACATCTCTCATGCGGCCTTCGGTTGTGCGAGGGCGCGGCCAAACATCATGTCGCCGCGGATCGCTTCGATGGACGCCGTTGTCCTGATCAGTTCAAGGTACCAGAGCGCATCCTGCGTATCGCCGACCAGGACCGCTCCCTTGAGGCGACCGTCGGCCACCACAAGCTTCTTGTACGTGCCACGCCGTTCATCGTTGAACACAAGCGTGTCGGCGCCGGACTCGCCGAGGAAATCGCCAGCAGAAAAAACGCTGACGCCGGAAACCTTGAGATTTGTCGAAACGACGCTGCCGCTGTAGAGCGCGTCGCGGCCCGCGAGATGATCCGCCAGCACACGCGCCTGCTCGTAGGCCGGTTCGACCAGCCCGTAACAGGTGCCACGATGCTCGGCGCATTCGCCTAGCGCGAACACATCACCATGGCCGGTCCGCAACTGGTCATCGACCACAATGCCGCGATTGACCGGCACGCCCGCATCTTTCGCCAGCGCGATATTCGGACGAATGCCTGCAGCAAAGACCACAGCTTCGGCGGCAATCACCCGACCGTCCGAGAGTTCAACAGCCTGTACGACGCCCTCACCGGCAATCTGCTTGGTGTTCGCACCGAGCAGAACCTCGATGCCCTTTGCTTCCACCAGCCGCTTCAGCAGCGCCGCCGCCGGTGCATCGAGCTGCCGCTCCATCAGCCGGTCCATCAGATGCAACAGCGTGACTTTCGAACCGGCCTTGGCGAGGCCGTAAGCTGCCTCCAGACCCAGCAATCCGCCGCCGACCACGACAACGCGCGCTTTCTCGCGTGCCAGCTTGAGCAGCATGTCGACGTCGCGGCTGTCGCGGAAGGTGTGGACACCCGGCAGATCCGCGCCCGGCACGTTCAGCCGGATCGCAGACGATCCGGTGGCGATCACAACCTTCGAGAATGGCACAGCGCCGCCATTGGCGAGATGGATGGTGCGTTCGCCCAGATCGATGGAGTTTGCCGCGCAGCCATAGGTCAGCGTTACACCGCGGTCGCGCCACCAGGCCGACGGCTTCAGTTCGATCTCTTCCGAGGTTGCCTCGCCCGCCAGCACGGATGACAACAGCACGCGGTTATAGGCAAGCCGTGGTTCGTCACCGATCACGGCAATCGCATAGCGGCCGAGCGCGCGCTTCGCCATCTCATCGACGAAGCGAGCGGCGGCCATTCCATTGCCAATGATGACGAGAGGTTCGCTCACGTTACAGTCCCTATTCCGCCGCCGCCTGCTGACCGTAGGCTTCACCGATCATGAAGTTTGAAAGCGTGCCGTAGGCATCCGTCCAGGCGCTGGCGACTTCGGGAGTCCACGCTTCGCCGAGGCCCTTCTCCAGCGTCCAGAGCAGAGCGGCGCCGACCGCTGAGTAGTGCGAGGCTTCAACTCCATAGCCGACATGCTTCTTGGCCAACGCGCTCGCCGCCGGAAGAACCGTCGGCAGGTTCGACAATCCATTGACAACCACACCGAGCGTCCCCATCAGGGCACGGCGCTGCTTGGCCATGTCGCCCTTGAACAACGGCTTGACCTGCGGCGCGATCTCAAAAAGGCGGTCGTAGAAAATCACGGCTGCCTGATCGGCGATCGGAACGACCTTCGCAAAACTGTCCTGAACGAGTGAAACCTGGGTGGGAGTCATCCTGCCTGCTCCTTCGCTGCAAAGTTGGCCTTATGCTGCCTCCACAAAACGATGCCGCTCGTAGAGGAATTCGAGCACGCGCTGGCGGCACTTGAGGTAGATCGGGTTGGACGCCAGTTCGAGGCGCTTGCGCGGATGCGGCAGCGGAACCTCAAGCACTTCGCCGATCCGCGCACTCGGGCCGTTGGTCATCATCACGATGCGATTGGAGAGCAGCACAGCCTCGTCGACGTCGTGGGTGATCATCATCACCGTATTGTTGAGCTTCTGATGCAGGGCCATCACCGAGTCCTGCAGATGCGCGCGGGTCAGCGCGTCGAGTGCGCCAAACGGCTCGTCGAGCAGCAGCACCTTCGGCTCCATCGCCAGCGCGCGGGCGATGCCGACGCGCTGCTTCATGCCGCCGGAGATTTCCGACGGGCGCTTGTCCTTGGCATGGGTCATCTGCACGAGGTTGAGATTGTGCAGCACCCATTCGTCGCGCTCGGCGCGGCTCTTGGTCGATCCGAACACCTTGTCGACGCCGAGCCTGACGTTGTCGTAGACGGTGAGCCACGGCAGCAGGCTATGGTTCTGGAACACGACCGCGCGATCCGGCCCCGGCGAATTCACCTCGCGGCCTTCGAGCAGCACACCGCCCTGGGTCGCGTCGGTCAGGCCAGCCACGATGTTGAGCAGCGTGGACTTGCCGCAGCCGGAGTGGCCAATGATGGAGACGTAATCGCCCTTCTCCACCGTAAGGTTGATGTCCTTCAGCACCTCGCTCTGGGTCGAACCGCGGGTGAAGACCTTATCGACGTGATCGAGCTTGAGATAAGCCATTATGTGTCTCCCTTAGTTCGCCTGCGCGCCGCGCGTTGCGATGTTGCCGATGAAGGCCACGATGCGATCGAGCACGAAACCGACGATGCCGATGTAGGCGAGCGCCACGAAAATGTCGGACAGCCGGGACGAATTCCACGCATCCCAGATGAAGAAGCCGATGCCGACGCCGCCGGTGAGCATTTCTGCTGCGACGATGGCGAGCCATGACAGGCCGATGCCGATGCGCAGGCCCGTGAAGATGTACGGCGCCGCCGACGGGATCATGATCTTCCAGAAAAACTCCAGCGGATTGAGCCGGACCACGGCAGCGACGTTGCGGTAGTCCTGCGGAATGTTGCGGATGCCGACCGCGGTGTTGATGATGATCGGCCAGATCGAGGTGATAAAAATCACGAAGATCGCCGACGGGTTGCTGTCGCGGAACGCGGCCAGCGAGATCGGCAGCCAGGCCAGCGGCGGCACCGTGCGCATCACCTGGAAGATCGGATCGAGGCCCCGCATCGCCCAGACCGACTGGCCGATGATCGCGCCGACCACGATGCCGACAACGCTTGCAAGGCCGAAGCCGACAGCAACGCGCTGCAGCGAGGTCAACACGCGCCAGCCGAGGCCGATGTCCTGCGGACCGGTGACAAAGAACGGATCGACGATCAGGTCTTTCGCGTCGGCCCAAATCCGCGACGGCGACGGCAACGTCGCGCCGGGCTTCATGCAGAGGATCTGCCAGACGGCGAAGATCAGCGCGACCATGATGATCGGCGGAATGACGCGCACCGCAAGCGCCCGCAAATTGGGAAGAAGCGTATCTGACACAAAGCTGCGCGACGACTTCGGCAGCGATACCACCGCAGCGGGCGACGCCGGCGACGGCGCCGCAAGCGCGCTGGTGGTTGTCTTGGCGAGTGGCATGTTCATGAGAGTGCCTCGGTTGAGTTGGATACGGGCCGCCGCTGCACGGGGCGGCCCGCCATGCATCAGGCTTCAATACGCTTGATCGACAGACTCTTCAGATACGCGGACGGATTTTCCGGATCGAACACCTTGCCGTCGAAGAAGGTCTCCTTGCCGCGCGACGTGCTTGCCGGAATGTCGGCTGCAGCAACACCGAGCGCCTTCGCCGCCGACTTCCAGATGTCCTCGCGGTTGACCTTGTCGACGAGTGCCTTGACGTCCGTTGTCGGCTCAAACTTGCCCCAGCGGATGTCTTCGGTAACGAACCAGGCGTCATGGCTCTTGAACGGATACGATGCCTGATCGCGCCAGAACTTCATGAACTGCGGCGTGCCCTTCTCGAGGCGTCCGTTGCCGTAGTTGATGTCGCCATTGGCGCGGCCGATGATGTCGGCGACCGGCACGTTGAACCACTGCCGCTTGCCGACGATCTCGGACATCTCGGCGCGGTTCTCGGGCTTGTCGCACCACTGCTGCGCTTCCATCACCGCCATCAGGATGGCCTGTGTCGCCTTGGGATACTTGTCGGCATATTCGGCGCGGATGCCGAGCGCCTTTTCCGGATGCTTCGACCAGATTTCGCCGGTGGAGCATGCGGTGTAGCCGATGCCCTGGTTGACGAGCTGTTCGCCCCAAGGCTCGCCGACGCAGAACGCGTCCATGTTGCCGACCTTCATGTTCGCGACCATCTGCGGCGGCGGAACAACGATTGTCGAAACATCCTTGTCGGGGTCGATGCCGCCGGCTGCAAGCCAGTAGCGAATCCACAGATCATGCGTGCCGCCGGGGAAGGTCATCGCAACCTTCACTTCCTTGCCTTCGGCCTTCTTCTTGGCGAAGGCTTCCTTCAGCGCCGACGCATTCGCCGTGACTTTCAGATCCTTGTATTCGTTGGAAACGGAGATCGCCTGCGCATCGAGGTTGAGGCGCGCGAGGATATACATCGGCGTCGGCACGTTGTTCTGCGTCACCTTGCCGGCAGAGATCAGGTACGGCATCGGCGTCAGGATGTGCGCGCCATCGATGCCGTTCTTTTCGCCGCCAAGTACGAGGTTGTCGCGAGTCGCGCCCCACGAGGCCTGCTTGTTGACTTCGACATCGCCCACGCCGTGCTTGGCGAAGATGCCCTTTTCCTTGGCGATCACCAGCGGCGACGCATCCATCAGCGCGATATAGCCGAGGATCGCCTTGGTCACTTCAGGTCCGGCAGTCTGTGCGAATGCGCCGCCGGGAAAGTTCAGCCGCGCCGCAGCCAGCAGCGCAGCGGTGCCCGCGCCAGCCTTGAGCAATGCGCGGCGGCTCATCTTGCCGTCCGTCGCCACTCCTGCCTTGCCCTTCGTAATCCTGGTCATTGTGCCTCGTGTCCTTGTCCGGTTGCCGTTGTCCTGTTGCCGTTCACTCGCCTGCACCCCACCCGCCAAACAAAAAGCCGCGCTCGAAGCGCACGAAGGCGTGCTCCTCGAGACAGCGGCGTTGCTGCGTGGCCCATCGGTGGAGCCGTAGGCCTTCGTCCCGGCCTGCGAGTATCCATTCAAGGATCGTGCCAGCCGCGTGCGGCGCAGCAAATTCAGGTTTTTCAGGGATTTATGGAGATGCCTTGAGATCAGGCAGGCCACCTTTGCGGCCTGCCCCATTGGCAAATGCCCGCTTTTTGCGCGGCGCACAATAAATAGGCAAATAGGATTGAACGAAGAATCGCCGCTACGCCGGCCGGTGCTTGATGGTCACCGACGCAAGGTGGCCGGCGATATCGTTCGGGTCGAACGGCGCGCCGTCGAATGCTCCTACGCCATCCTTTACAGCATGTGCAGGCGGCACTGATGAGCCGAGTGCTGCGTCGTAAAGATCGGACCTGAAGACCTTTTTGGCGGTCTCCAGCGCCTCGGACGAGTAGGCCGCCTGCCCCCAGCGGACCATCTGGGCATATAGCCACGCCGCCTGCACCGGGTCAGGCCGGGCAGCTCCCTCGCGGCCGACCAGCAGATAGCGCCCGCTCTCGCGGAACGTGCCGTCGGGGGAGATTTTCAGACGGCCATCCAGGGTCCGCCGGATGACTTCGGGATCGACACCGATGCGTTCCGGCGCGCCGAGGATGCGGCTCACCTCGTCCCTGTTGCCCGGATTTTCGATGAAATCCGCGGCCTTGCCGTGGGCCCGGATAAGTCGGGTCAAAACCTCCGGGTTCTTCTGCGCCCATGGCTCACGGATCGCCAGCACCTTCTCGGCTGCACGCTCCAGAATGTCCGACACGAAGTGCAGGATGTGGCCGACGCCAAGGTCGACCGCGACGGAATTCCACGGCGCGCCGACGCAGAACGCATCGACGTGACCGTTGGCGAGACTGTCGACCATATAAGGCGGCGGCAGCACCACGAGACGCACATCTTCATCTGGATCAACGCCGCCGGCAGCCATCCAGAACCTGAGCTGATAGTTGTGCGTGGAAAACGGAAACGTCATACCAAAGGTCAGCGGATCATCGCCTGCCTTCCGCCGTGCCGCGACCACCCGCGCCAGCGCCTTCGCCGTCACCAATGGATTGACCGGATCGCCGTCGGCCTCACCCATGATCGCCGCATGCAGCGCGGGCGACACCGTGATGGCGTTGCCGTTCAGGCCGAGATTGAATGGCGCAACGATCGGCACCTTGACCTGCGACAGACCAAGGGTCGACGCAATGGCGACGGGCGCAAGCAGATGGGCGGCGTCGAACAGGCCGATATTGAGTTTGTCGCGGACATTTGACCACGACACTTCACGCACCAGCGTCACGTCGAGGCCCTCGGCGGCGGTGAAGCCCTTGTCCACGGCGACGATCAGAGCGGATGCATCGACCAGCGGAATGAATCCAATCGCAAGCGGTGTCCCGGTCATTTCAGCAGCTCCGCCGCGGTGATGATCGATTGAGCGATGTCGCCGATCTTCTTTTTCTCGCGCATGGCGGTCGACCGGATCAGCACATAGGCCTCCTCCTCGGTCAGCCCCTTCGCCTTCATCAGAAGCCCCTTGGCGCGATCCAGTATCTTGCGATCCTCCAGCGCCGACTTGGTGCGGTCCAGTTCATCCTGCAATTTCGAGAATGCGTTGAAGCGCGAAATACACAGATCGAGGATCGGCTTGATCCGCTCCTTCTTCAGGCCGTCGACGATATAGGCCGACACGCCCGCCTCGACCGATTGCTGGATCGACGCGGCGTCGCTCTGGTCGACAAACATGGCAATCGGCCGACGGACGGCACGGCTGACCTGGAACATCTGCTCGAGGATGTCGCGGCTGGGGTTTTCCAGATCGATCAGGATCACGTCCGGATCGATGCGGTAAATGCGCGCCAGCAGGTTCTGCATCTCGGCGATGTGCTCGACACTGGTAAAGCCCGCGTCGCGCAGCCCCTCCTTGAGGATGGCCGCTCTGATCGGGCTTTCGTCGACGATAACAATCTTGAACGACGAATCCGCAGCCATTCAATGCTCACATTCCGGCAAAACATCCTTAGCATGCATGTGAGCCGCGCTTAAAGCCTTGTAATTGCGGGTAATCGGGGATACCTCCTGCGGATTCCCAACAGGTTTGATGGTATGGAACAGGGCGTCGCCCCAAAAGTCAGTTTTGTGTCACTTGGCTGCCCCAAGGCGCTGGTGGATTCCGAGCGGATCATCACGCGCCTGCGTGCCGAGGGCTATGAGCTGGCGCGCAAACATGACGGCGCGGATCTGGTGATCGTCAACACCTGCGGCTTCCTCGACAGCGCCAAGCAGGAATCGCTGGGCGCCATCGGCGAAGCCATGGCGGAGAATGGCAAGGTGATCGTCACCGGCTGCATGGGCGCGGAGCCCGAGCAGATCGAGAAGGCCTATCCGAACGTCCTCTCGATCACCGGCCCGCAGCAATATGAGAGCGTGCTCGACGCGGTCCATCGCGCTCTGCCGCCGCTGCACAATCCGCACATCGACCTCGTGCCGCCACAGGGCATCAAGCTGACGCCGCGCCACTACGCCTATCTGAAAATTTCCGAAGGCTGCAACAACCGCTGCACCTTCTGCATCATTCCGAAGCTGCGTGGCGATCTGGTGTCACGCCCGGCCAATGACGTTTTGCGCGAAGCCGAAAAACTGGTCGCCGCCGGCGTCAAGGAATTGCTTGTCGTCTCGCAGGACACCTCGGCCTACGGCATCGACATTAAATATGCGACGAGCATGTGGAAGGATCGAGAGGTTCGCGCGAAGTTCTACGATCTGTCAAAAGAACTCGGCGAACTCGGCGCATGGGTTCGTCTGCAGTACGTCTACCCCTACCCGCATGTCGACGACGTCATCGGCCTGATGACCGAAGGCAAGGTGCTGCCTTATCTCGACATCCCGTTCCAGCACGCGTCGCCCGACGTGCTCAAGCAGATGCGCCGCCCGGCGTCGCAGGACAAGACGCTCAGCCGCATCAAGAAGTGGCGCGAGGAATGTCCGGACCTCACGTTGCGCTCGACCTTCATCGTCGGCTTTCCCGGCGAGACCGATAGCGACTTCCAGTATCTGCTCGACTGGCTGGATGAAGCGCAGATTGATCGTCTCGGCTGCTTCAAGTACGAGCCTGTCGCGGGCGCGACCTCGAACACTCTTGAGAACCCGGTGCCGGAAGAGATCAAGACCGCGCGCTGGAACGCACTGATGGCGCGTCAGCAGAAAATCTCCGCGCAGCGCCTCAAGCGCAAGGTCGGCACGCGCCAGCAGATCATCATTGATGAAGTCGGCCCGACCGTATCCAAGGGCCGCTCGAAGGCCGACGCGCCGCAGATCGACGGCAGCGTCTATGTCTCCAGCCGCCGTCCGCTGAAGGTCGGTGAGATCGTCACTGCGAAGATCGACCGCGCGGATCAGTACGACCTGCACGGCACCGTGGCGGGGTTTTAAAACTTGGTCGTCCCGGCGAAGGCCGGGACCCATACTCCCTGCCTTTGCATTTCATGCAGGCGGCGAAATCACTTCAAACTGATGGTCCAGGGGTTATGGGTCCCGGCCTTCGCCGGGACGACTTCGAATGCGATGCGTGCTCGTCATTGCGAGCGAAGCGAAGCAATCCATTCTTAACAGTTGGATTGCTTCGTCGCTGACGCTCCTCGCAATGACGAGAGGCTACGGCTTCAAGATCCCCGAACCCGTCGTCACGCGGCTTTCGAGATCGCGGTGCGCCTTCTGCGCGTCCTTCAGTGCATAGGCGTGATTGATCGGCACATGCAGCGTGCCGCTGAGCACGGCGGCGAACAGCGCGTCCGCGCCCTCGATCAATTCCTTGCGCGTGCCGACATAATCGTTGAGCTTCGGGCGCGTCGCGAACAGCGAACCGTGATTGTTCAATTCCGCGATCGAGAACGGAGGCACTGGCCCCGACGCATTACCGAACGACACGAACAGACCGCGCTTCCTGAGCGACTTCAGCGATCCCGCGAATGTGTCCTTGCCGACGCCGTCATAGACCACGTCACACAGTTCGCCTCGGCTGATCTGCTTCACACGCTCGGCGAAATCTTCCTGCTTGTAGAGAATGACGTGGTCGCAGCCATTGGCCAGCGCGAGCTTCGCCTTTTCCTCCGTGCCCACAGTGCCGATGACGTTGGCGCCCAGCGCCTTGGCCCACTGGCAGGCGAGCAGGCCGATACCGCCCGCCGCAGCGTGGATCAGCACGCGATGGCCGGGCTCAACCTTGAACGTCTTGAACAGCAGATACCAGACCGTCAGGCCCTTGAGCATCAGCACGGCGGCCTGCTCGTACGAGATGTGATCCGGCAGCTTCACCAGCTTGTCGGCGGGAATGTTGCGCTCGGTCGCGTACCCGCCGAGGTTGAAATAGTACGCCACGCGGTCGCCGGGGTGGAAATTGGTGACGCCCGGTCCGACTGACACCACCTCACCCGAAGCCTCGTTGCCGACGACAAACGGCAGCTCCGGAGCCTTGTAAAGGCCGGTGCGATAGTACGTGTCGATGAAGTTCAGGCCGATGGCCTGCTGGCGGATGCGGACCTCGCCCTGGCCGGGCGGCGGCAATTCCACATCCTCATAAATCATCACTTCCGGACCGCCCACCTGGTGGACGCGCACAGCCTTGGTCATGGTTTCTCCCGAGCCTTTTCGTTACTGACCTGTGCCGGGAGCCAAATCCATTGGCCGCGAATTGTCAACGCGGACCAAAGCCGTGTCTCACCCCTCCTCGACCTGGCGCTTCTTGCGGTTGCGCCGGGCCAGAATGTTGAAGAACTCTACCGCCGCCGAGAAGCAGATCGCCACGTAGATGAAGGCGCGCGGGATATGGAAATGGAATCCGTCCGCGACCAGCGCCACGCCGATCAGCACAAGGAACGCCAGTGCCAGCATCTTGGTGGTCGGGTGTTCCTTCACGAAGGCAGCGACCGGCCCCGACGACACATACATCACGCCGACTGCGATGATGACCGCGGCGATCATGATTTCCAGCTCCTGCACCATGCCGATCGCGGTGATGATGGAGTCGATGGAGAACACGAGATCGATCACGATGATCTGCATGATCACCCAGAAGAACGCGCTTGGCGTCGCCTTGGCATTCTCCTCGGTCTCCCGCGCCTCGACTTCGGCGTGAATTTCGTGGGTCGCCTTGGCGATCAGAAAAAAGCCGCCGACGATCAGGATGATGTCCCGCCACGACAGCGCGAACTTGCCGACCGTAATCACCGGCTGGGTCAGGCCGATCAGCCAGACCAGAATGCTGAGCAGCGCAATCCGGAACACCAGCGCCAGCACGAGACCGATCTTGCGCGCCCTCTCCGCCTGTTCGGCCGGAATGCGCGACACGATGACCGACAGGAAGATCACGTTGTCGATGCCGAGCACGATTTCGAGCGCGGTCAGCGTCAGCAGCGCGGCCCAGGCTTCCGGGCTGGTCAATAATTCGATCATGTTCGGCTCCCGCCTGTCACCCGTATCAGAACGTCACTGAGAAGAATGTAAGCCCCGATGATGCAGATCGCGGCGGTCGCCCATGGCGGCGTCTGGAAGTTGGTTACAATCGCGAATATCGCGAGAAGTCCCCAGATCACCAGCAGCACAATGTTCAGCATGCGAAGGCGCGTCGTGCGCAGCGGATGCATGACGTGGAACGGCACGAAGGTGAGCACCACCAAAATCGCGAGTGCGATGCTGCCGATGGCCGCCGGAGGCTTGAGCAGGAACAGATAGAATGCCGCCGCATTCCACAGCGCCGGAAAACCGCGAAAGTGATTGTCGTCGGTCTTCATTCGCCGGTCGGAAAAATACAGCGCGCCCGAGATCACGATGGCTGCGCCGAGCAGCGGTGTCGCCAAGGGAATCAAAAGACCGCTCGCGGTGATCGCGTAGGCAGGCACGAAAACGTAGGTGAGAAAATCCACCACCAGATCGAGCGTATCGCCGGACCAGTTCGGCAGCACGTCGCCGACCTTGAGCCGCCGGGCGATCGGTCCGTCAAGGCCGTCCACCAAAAGGGCAACCCCGAGCCAGCCGAACATGGCAGCCCAGTGTTCCCTCACCGCCTCCAGCATCGCGATCAGCGCGATTGCACCGCCCAGCGCCGTGAAAATATGAACGCCAAATGCGCGCATGCGCATGGTGGCGGGAAACGGGGGCTGGTCCTGCGGGCCGGGCTCACTCATATGCAGCCGTCACTAACAGGATTCCCGGCATTTTGTATATGCGGGCTTGCGTCCGAATGTGACAATGCCGAGCCGGATTTGCCTTAAATGCCGCGCAGGATGACAACCGGAAATCCATTGTGACATGGGAAAATTCCGGCAATAGATAAAGCCATGACCGAGCCTTCATCCACCTCGCAGATCTATCAGGCCGCCGTGGTCGGCGGTGGTCCCGCAGGCCTCGCCGCGGCTATCGCGCTGGCGCAGGCTGGCGTTGCGACCACTCTTGTCGCATGCCGCGTACCTTATGCCGACAATCGCACCACGGCCCTGCTCGGCGGCTCGGTGGACTTTCTCCAGTCACTCGATGTCTGGCAGCGGTGCAGCCCCGATGCCGCCGCTCTGAGCACCATGCGGCTGGTGGATGACACGCGCCGGCTGATCCGCTCGCCCGAGGTGAAATTTTCATCCGATGAAATCGGCATGGAGGCGTTCGGCTACAACATCGAGAACCGCCTTTTGATGATGGCGATGGAAGCCCGCGCGGAAGAGTTGCAAAATCTGACGCGGATCGATGACGAGGCGCAATCGGTAACCGCCGATGACACGTCGGTCACCATCGTGACAAGGCAAGGTCAGACGCTGGCGGCCGCGCTTGTCGTCGGTGCGGACGGGCGGCATTCGCTATGCCGCGAAGCCGCCGGCATCGGCGTCAAACGCCGCGACCTCGGCCAGTCGGCTTTAACGCTGAACGTGAACCACACGCGCCCGCATGGAAACTGCTCTACAGAGTTTCATACCGAGTCCGGCCCCTGCGTGTTCGTCCCGCTGCCCGGAAATCGGTCCAGCATTGTCTGGGTGCTGAGGCCGGACGAAGCCAATCGGTTGCAGAAACTCGATGACAATGCTCTCGCTCTTGCCGCCGAGCAGCAGTCGCATTCCATCCTTGGAAAACTCACGGTTGCACCCGGCCGCCATGTCTTTCCATTGGCCATCGAGAATCCGGGCGTTCTCGCAGCGAAACGCATCGCGCTGGTCGGCGAAGCCGCGCATGTTCTGCCGCCAATCGGTGCGCAAGGTCTCAACATGGGTTTGCGTGATGCCGCCGACCTTGCGGACATTGTACGCGAGGCCTTGCTGACAGGCGCCGATCCCGGCAGCGATGCGGTGCTGCAACGCTACGCACGCGCGCGCCGCGCCGATGTGTTCAGCCGCACCTTCGCGGTCGACATGGCCAACCGCACGCTGCTCAGCGATTTCCTGCCCGCGCAGTCGCTTCGCGCCGCCGGGATGCATCTGCTGGATCGGGTCGGCCCGATCCGCCGCCTTGCCATGCGCGAGGGACTCTCGCCGTCGTGGCGGGGACGCTAAAGCGTTTTCAAGCGAAGTGGGTACCGGCTCGCGTGAAAGAAAACGCGCTAAAATAAAAGCGCTAGCCGTCGAAGCCCACGAACACGGTGGCTTCCTCGACCGACTTTCGCTCGGACACAACCGCATTCGCCGGAAAGCTATCGTCCGGCCATCCCAATGCGATGCTCTTCATGATGATCTGATCGTCGGCAATTCCGGCGTGTTCGCGCACCACCGGCGACTGCATAATGCCCTGGCTGTTGATCACGGCGCCGAGGCCACGAGACCACGCGGCATTCACCAGAGCGGTTGCCACGGCGCCGCAGTCGAACGGCGTATCGTCGCTGCCGTCCAGCACGCGGTCGTACGTCACGATGATGCAGACCGGCGCATCGAACTGGCGGAAGCCGCGCAGCACCCAATCCTGCCGCATCTCCTTGTCGTCGCGCGCGATCCCCATGGCGGAGAACAGTTGCTTGGCGACGCCAACCTGTCTGTCGCGATGCGGACCTGTGAACGCCTGCCCTGTGCGGAATTCGCGCGACTGCGGCACCCCCGCCACCATCCGCTCGGTATTTCCGGCGCGAATGCGATCGAGCGGCTCGCCGGTCACGACATAGAAATTCCACGGCTGGGTATTCATCGATGACGGCGCGCGCATCGCCAGGCGGATGATGTCTTCAATGAGCGCCCTCGGCACCGGGTCCGGCTTGTATCCGCGAATGCTCCGGCGGCCGAGGATAACGTCATCAAACTTCATTGGCGGAATTCCCTGCAAGGTTACCTGAATTTGGCCGGATATTTGCGGCTCGTCGGCCGTCACGCAAGATGAACATGCGGATGGATGGACTGCATCACGGAAACACGATCACGCCCGTCTTGATCATCCACATCACGCTGGTCAGCGTCACCACGGACACGAATGTGCCCACCAGCACCAGCGTCGAGGCGGGCTCGATCCAGGTGTCGTACTGCCGCGCGATCACGAAGACATTCAATGCCGGCGGCAGCGATGCCAGCAGCAATGCCGTCGCGGCCCATGCCGGCGGAAACGGCCCTAGCAGCAACAGCAGGCCAGCCACGATCAGCGGATGCAGGATCAGCTTCACCACGATGACGCCCGGCACTTCCCATGGTACGCGCTCGAACGGGCGCAGCGCCACGGTGACGCCGAGCGCGAACAGCGCGACTGGCGCAGCGGCGCTCTGCAGAAACTGAAACGTGTTGTCGACCGCGACAGGCACCGGCACGTGAAGCGCCGCCACCAGCACGCCGAGATAGGACGCGACGATCAGCGGATGCAGCAGGATCTGCTTGGCAACCAGCAGAATGGTCGGCAACAGCGGCCGCTGCTTGCCGTCGGTCAGCACCATCAGCAGCGGCGCAGCCGTAAACAGGAAGATAGTGTCGAAGCAGAAGATCAGTGCCACAGGCGCGGTCGCCTTCGCGCCAAGGGTCGCCAGCGCAAGGCCCGGCCCCATATAGCCGATATTGCCATAGCCGCCGCCGAGACCGGCCATCGCAGACTCGCGTGTCGAAAGTTTCGCGATGTATTTCACCCCGAACATCGACAGGAAGAATGCACTCGCGGTGGCGAGCGTGGTTGCGATCACGAATGGCGGATTGTTCAGTTCCTCAAGCGGCGTCTTTGCAAGCGTTCTAAAGAACAAAGCAGGCAGCGAGACGTAAAGCAGGAAGAAATTCATCCATTCCAGCCCCGCTTCCGGCAACTTTTTGTATTTGCCGCAGGCATAACCGATGAAGATCAGCCCGAAATACGGGAGAGCAAGATTCAGGATGTCGATCATGGAGGTATGCTTATTGCGCCGGGATGGACCGGAGAACCGGCTCCCGTGCAGGGGTGCCCTTCGCGGGGCGGATTCGTCTCATATCCCCTAGCATCGGCCACAATCATGGTCTATTCGACGGAGGATGATAAAAGCGCGAACCGCCAAATTCCAGATCGGCCAGATCGTCCGCCACCGGATATTCTCTTTCCGTGGCGTGATTTACGACATCGATCCGGTATTCAACAACACCGAGGAATGGTGGCTGTCGATCCCTGAGGAAATGCGCCCTCACAAGGATCAGCCGTTTTATCATCTGCTGGCTGAGAACTCTGAGTCCGAATACGTCGCCTACGTTTCGGAACAGAACCTGCTGCCCGACGAGTCGGGCGAGCCAATCCGGCATTCGCAGGTCGCCGAGATTTTCATCAAGGACAAGTCCGGCAGCTATCGTCCGCGTAACCCTTCGCTGAACTGATACGACTCGAGCCTTTGCTCATGCCGCCGCATTTGTGCGGGAGGCAACAGCGCATCCTCAAGCGTGCTTGCGCCCGTCCCGCTCCTTCACCAGCGCTTCAAGCTCTTCGGTCTGCTGCGCGATGCGATCCGCGTTGCGCTCTTCGTTCTGGCCGCCGGACACCGCTGCCGCCTGCTCGATCAATTGCCGGATGTTGTCCCGCGCGATGGCAATGCGGTCTTCGATTTCGGGCAGCGAGAGGGCACTGTAGTCGGACATGACGTGATGTCTCCTTCCGGCGGGCATGGGACGCGGCGAACGAAAGCCGCCGACCGATACTAGCAGAGCCGGCATTGCCTGGCTTGATGCAAAACAAAAAGGCGCGCATCGCTGCGCGCCTTTGGGATGTTTGCGGGGCCGCGTTACTTCGCGGCGGGATTAGCGGGCGGAGCCGCGTTTTCCAGCTTCTGGCGGGCTTCCGCCGCGCGCTTCTGCAGCTCTTCCTGCAGCTTCTTCTGGGTTTCCTCGAACACCTTCGGATCGGTCGGCGGACCGTCATAGGCCTTGGCGAATTCGGCGAGCGGAAGCGCCAGCGTCAGCGGCGCGCCGTTGGCGTTGATCGCCTGCACAACGAGGTTCTGGCCCTTCTTCATCTGGCCGAGCAGATCGGCGCTCACCTCGTAATCCGACATGCAGCCGTTGGCGAAGCAGATCACATAGGGGCTCTGCAGCGGCGCGTTCTGATCGACGATGATGCGGGTGCCGTGAACGAGCTGCATGCCGAGCGGCAGGGTGACGCGCAGCAGCTTCTTCGGCTCGCCTTCCGGCTCGATGATCACGGCGGCGACGACAGGCTGGCCGGATTCAATGCGGCCGTCCTTGCCGGTGAAGCAGACCTGCTTGGCGTTGGCGTCCTGGCCCTTCATGCAGAACTTGGTCCAGGGCTGATAGATCAGTTGGACCTGCTGATCGGCAGGAGCCTGCTGCGGAGCGGCGGCCGGAGCTTGAGCCGGTGCCTTCGGAGCAGCCTTTGGCGCGGCGGCCTTGGGCGCAGCCTTCGGAGCCGGAGCGCCGGGGGCCGGTGCCTGGGCTTGAGCGGAAACGGTCGCAGCGGCCAAAAAGGCGCTGGCGGTCAAAGCGGCGAACACCCGGCCGCGCGGCGTGGCCTGCGCGGACAAGACACGGAAATTCATTGTGGAAAACCCTTTCTGAACCTTAACGCCCGTTCCCACCTGGGGCGCGGATGCCTGTTTGTTCGGCGGCTGTCTCGGAGCCAAATAAGGCGGATACGTGACAGACCGCGCAGCCCTCCTCGAAGTGCCCGCTTTCAATACAACGGCAGGCGAAAAGATCAATGCCAACAGCGATATTTGCGGGTCTCTCCCCTCAATATCTGAGCCTGTCGTGGTAAATTTTGGCGTGAGGTCCGCCGAATCAAACGCCGCGTCACGTCCGCTGCGCCGCAGCGCGTGGACGGCTGTGCGCAAGGGCGGCTTTTTGGTCCTTGCATGGTCTGCGCTGATGAGCGCGCAGGCCGCGGCCCAGCCGGCCGCCGTTCCATCGCCGATACGGTCCCACGGGATCGCCATGCACGGCGCTCCGGCCCTGCCCGCCGGGTTCGCCAGCATGCCGTACGTCAATCCGGCCGCGCCCAAGGGTGGCCGGATCATTTTCGGGCTGCTCGGGACTTTCGACAGCCTCAATCCCTTCATCGTGAAGGGCATCGCCGTGCAGCAGGTCCGCGGCTACGTGATCGAAAGCCTGATGGCGCGCGGCAATGACGAGCCGTTCACGCTCTACGGCCTGCTGGCAGAGAGCATCGAGACCGACGCGGCGCGCAGCTATGTCACCTTCCGCCTCAACCCGCTGGCGAAATTCTCCGATGGCAAGCCGGTGCTTGCAGCCGATGTGCTGTTTTCGTGGCAGCTGATGCGCGACAAGGGGCGGCCCAATCACCGGCTGTATTACGCCAAGGTCGAAAAAGCCGAAGCGCTGGACGAGCGCACAGTCCGCTTCGATTTCGGCGGCGCCAACGACCGCGAACTGCCGCTGATCCTCGGCCTGATGCCGGTGTTTCCCAAACACGCCGTCGATGTCGCGACCTTCGAGGATACCTCGCTGACCGGCCCCGTCGGCTCCGGCCCCTACCGGGTCACCGGCGTCCGTGCTGGCGCGAGCGTCACCCTCACCCGCAACCCCGACTACTGGGGCCGCGACCTGCCGATCAATCGCGGCATGTGGAATTTCGACGAGGTGCGGCTAGACTACTACCGCGAGGCCAACGGCGCATTCGAAGCCTTCAAGCGCGGCCTCTATGATTTCCGCATCGAGAACGAACCGCTGCGCTGGCATGAGGGCTATGACTTCGCGGCGGCGCGCAGCGGTGAAGTCGTTCGGGATGAAATCCGGCCCGGCACACCACAGCCGTCCGAATATCTCGTGTTCAACACCCGCAAGCCGGTCTTCGCGGACATCCGCGTGCGGCAGGCGCTGACGTTGCTGTTCGACTTCGAATGGGTCAACCGCAATTACTTCTTCGGCCTCTACGGACGCGCGGCAGGTTATTTCGCGGGCTCGGAACTGTCCGCCTATACACGCCCGGCGGATGCCTATGAGAAGACGATGCTCGCGCCTTACGCCGCCAGCATCCGCCCCGACATCATGGACGGCAGCTATCGCCTGCCGGTCACCGACGCATCGGGACGCGACCGCGCCACGCTGCGCGATGCCCTCGCATTGCTCGATCAGGCGGGATACCGCCTCGACGGCACCGTGCTGCGCCGGAAAGATAATCGCGCTCCCCTGACCTTTGAAATCCTCGTCACCACACGCGATCAGGAACGCATCGCACTGGCCTATCAGCGCGATCTCAAGCGCGCGGGTATTGCCGCAGCGGTACGCGCGGTCGATGCCGTCCAGTTCGACCAGCGCAGGCTGAGCTTCGAATTCGACATGATCCAGAACCGCTGGGACCAGTCGCTGTCGCCGGGCAACGAGCAGGCATTCTACTGGGGCAGCGCCGCTGCCGATAATCCGGGCACCCGCAACTACATGGGCGCGAAGTCTCCCGCCGTCGATGCGATGATCGCCGCCCTGCTCGAAGCCCGCGAAAGGACCGATTTCGTTCCGGCCGTCCGGGCGCTGGACCGGGCACTGATCGCTGGGTTCTACGCAATTCCGCTTTATAACCACCAGCAGCAATGGCTGGCGCGGTGGAATCGGATAGAACGCCCTAAGGCGACCGCGCTCACCGGCATTCTGCCGGAAACGTGGTGGCAGAAACCCGGCGTCAAACAGCCAGCCGCGAAGCAGTGAGACCGTGAGCGACACCTTGCAGACCGCGCCATCTTCCGCAGCAACCTCATCCGGCCCGGCGCTGACGCTCGACGATCTGTTTCGCCGCACAGTGCTGCGCCAGCCCGATGCTGTCGCGCTGATCGATCCGCCGAACAAGCAGCGCGTCACCGGCGACACATCAACGCAACTCACTTTCGCACAAGCCGATCAGGCAATCTCGTCTATCGCCGCGCGCCTTGTCGAAGCCGGACTGCCGCCGGGTTCGGTCATTGCCGTGCAGATGCCCAACACCATCGAGTTCGTGCTGACCGCGATGGCCGCCCTTCGCGCGGGACTCGTCGTCGCGCTGCTCCCGCAGCTCTGGCGGCAATCGGAACTGACGATTGCGCTGAATCGTATCGGTGCGCGGGCGTTTGCCGGGGTCGGACGTATCGAGCTCGTCGATCATGGCGAACTGGCGCTCAATGCCGCGGTGGAAGCATTTTCGATCCGGCATGTGTTCGGCTTCGGCAGCAATCTGCCCGAAGGCATGACGCCGCTGGAGATCGTCACAAGCGGCATGAATGGCTGGCTTCCGCCGGTCGTGCCGGACGCGCGCAAGCCCGCGATCATTTCCTTCGATGTGACCCCGGAAGGTTTTCGCGCGATCCCGCGCAACCATCTGCAGCTCATCTCGGGCGGCCTCGCGATCTTTCTCGAAGCCGGACTGCCGCAGGGCGCGCGGCTGCTGTCCTCGATCGCGCCATGCTCGTTCGCAGGCTTCACATCTTCAGTGGTGACCTGGCTGCTCAGCGGCGGATCACTGGCGCTGCATCATCCGGCGGATCTGCAGGTTCTCGAAAACCAGATCGTCGATGCGCATCACGACACCCTGATCGTACCCGGCCCGCTCGCGCTGCGGCTGGCGGACAGCGGCACGCTCGCGCGCCCGCAGGTGGCGATCAGGCATGTGATCGGCCTGTGGCGTACGCCGGACCGCGTTGCCGCCAGCGATGACTGGCACGACACCGGAACGACACTGACCGACCTCTATCTGTTCGGCGAGATCGGACTGTTCGGCGCGCGGCGCGATGCTGACGGTGCGCCTGCGCCACTCAAGCCGGGATCGTTCACGGCGCCGCGCGGCGCGGCAAGCTCGAAGACCATCGGCGAGATTGTCGTGACGCCGAAAGCCACGCTGGCGCTGCGCGGCGCGATGGTGCCCATCGCGGCCTATCGCATTCCATCCGACGATCCGCTGAAGGAAGCTGCCGCGCCCGATTACGTCGACACCGGCTATGCCGCGCATGTGGATCGCGCAACGGGACATCTCGCCATCACCGCGCCGCCGGTCGGACTGGTCGGCGTCGGCGGCTATCGCTTCCTGTCGCAGGATCTCGAACAGTGGGCCAAGCGCCTTGCCGCCGGCGCCATGCTCACCGCGTTGCCGGATCAGCTCAACGGCTTCCGTCTTGCAGGCCGTGCCAGCGACAACGGTCGCGCGCGCGAAGCCCTTGGCGAACTGGGATTGAATCCGCTCATGGTGGATGCATTCCGCGATCGCACCAGCGGAACCTGATTCCGGAATTTCATCGTTTGCATTGACCTGCCATTAAGGCCGCGGCGTTAGGGTTTCGCGCAGCGCCGACGTGTCGGCGAACCGGATTCCTGAGAGTTTGCAGCATCATGTCGCAGCAAGGCCCGATCGTCGTTGTCTCAAATCGGGAAGGTCACGCTCTCTCGGACGCGATCGCGCAGGTCAAGGTGTTTCCGCTGCTCGATTCCCGCTGGCCCGAGGCTGTTGACGCAGTGACAAGACTGCGCCCCGCCGCCGTGATCGCCACGGATTTCGAAGGTCACGCCGATGCGCTGGCCGCTCTCGCGGATCGCGCCGCCCGCATCGATCCCTATGTGCCGCTGATCGCGCTCGACCCCGGCACAATGCTGCCGCGAAATGTTCTGCCTTTCACGCAGGCCGGCCGAAATCCGGAACGCCTTGTCAGCCGCCTCAATGCGGCGCTGCGCGTCCGCTCGCTGCACGCCACCCTGCTCCGCCGCCTGTCCAACGACCGCCGCACCTCGACGCGGATGCCGGTAACCGACCCGCTTGACGATGCCACCGTGCTGCTGCTCGGCCGCGGCGGCTCATATCCCGCGCTCTCGGTCGCGCTCGGCGAGCAGATGGGCGTGGTCGGCGCACTGAGCATCGAGGCCGCAGCCAAGCATCTCAATGCACGCGAACTCGACGGCATCATCGTCGGCGACGGCTTCACGCCGCGCGTGCTCGACGCCTTTCTCACGGTGCTGTCCGAAGATTCCCGCTTCCGCAATCTGCCTGTTGTGGTGAGAACCCTGTCCGGATTGACCGCCGACTACGACCTGCCCAACCTCGAAGTGGCCGATGCCGAGCCGCCGGTGCTGGCCGCGCATGCCGTTCCGCTGATCCGCCAGCAGGCCTTCGAATCCCGCATCGGCCGCGCGCTGAAATCCATCGATGTCGGCGGCCTGCTCGATCCGCGAACCGGCCTGCTCAACGAAGACGCTTTTCATCGCGATTTCGAGACAGCAGTGGTCGAAACCCAGACGCGCGGCGCGGGACTGTCGCTCGCGCGAGTCACTTTCGCGCAGGGGTCTATTTCCGAGCGGATGCGCCTCGACGCGGCACGCATTCTCAGCCGGCTGATGCGGCGAATGGATTTCGCAACGCTGGACGAACACGGCGCCATTCTCATCGTGTTCGCCGAAGCCGACCTGCGCAATGCCCACGCTATCGCGCGGCGGCTGACCAGCGTGCTGAAACACACCATGCATGGCCCCAAGCGCGATCAGCGGCTGGACCCGCAGGTTGCGGTCGCGACGATGATGCCGGGAGACAATGCCGCCGCCATCCTCAGGCGGCTGAGTGCCGAAGGCCATCGCGTGGCGTCATAACGCCGCAATTGCAATAGCCGCACGTTGCATCTTGCGAACCGCATATCCTCATTGTTCAATCCGGAAATTGGGTTGAACAATTTGAGGTCTGCCATGGATGCATTCGACGTTCAGGTTTACAGGGCCGACACGAAAGCGCCGGTCCATTTCTTTCCTCCCACCCAGTCCCTGTCTGCTTCGTACAACCGCGGCGACTTCCTCGATCTTCGCCCACAAGGCAGAGGGGTCTGGGAAATTCAGACCATAGGTTTTGCCACGTATGAAAAGGGCACCGATCGGGTGCACCGCACATTGCTCGTCGTGAATGCCCTCAATCGTCCATTCCAGGCGACAGGTGACGGCGATCCCATTCCGTGGGCGTGAGCAGTTCCCCGCGCTGGTTCAAGCCGCTTTCTTCCCCTCTGCCAGATTGGCGAGATCGCGCAGGATCGTTGTTGTGCCTTCGACACGCTCCTCCGCTGTCTCCCACTCCTGGAAGAACACGACCTTCATGTCCGGGCGAACCTTTGCCGCCTGCCCGTGGCTGCGGATGAAGAACACCAGCTTGTCCGGATGCGCGAATGAGTTGTCGCGGAAGGTTATGACCGCGCCCTTCGGACCGGCATCGACCTTCTCGATGTTGGCGCGGCGGCAATAGGCCTTGATCGCCGCGATCTTGAATAGCCAGCGCACCTCATCCGGCAGCGGGCCGAAGCGGTCGCGCAACTCCGCGCCGAAATTCTCGATCTCGTCGTCCGTGTCCAGATCCGCAAGACGGCGATAGAGTGACAGACGGATCGAAAGATCTGGAACGTAGTCTTCGGGAATAAGCACCGGCATGCCGAGCGTGATCTGCGGCGACCAGCGGTCCGCGACAGGCTCGGAAATGCCCGCCTTGAGGCTGGTGATCGCCTCCTCAAGCATGGACTGATAAAGCTCGAAGCCGACTTCCTTGATATGGCCGGACTGTTCCTCGCCGAGCAAGTTGCCTGCGCCGCGAATGTCGAGGTCGTGCGACGCCAACTGGAAGCCTGCGCCGAGGTTTTCCAGCGACTGCAGCACCTTCAGGCGGCGCTCCGCCTGCGCCGTGATCTTGTGCGTCGACGGCAGCGTGAACAGCGCGTAAGCGCGCAGCTTCGAACGGCCGACACGGCCGCGCAACTGATAAAGCTGCGCAAGACCGAACATGTCCGCGCGATGCACGATCAGCGTGTTCGCGGACGGAATATCGAGGCCGGATTCGACAATGGTGGTCGACAGCAGCACGTCATACTTGCCGTCGTAGAACGCGGACATGATGTCCTCGATCACGGTTGGCGGCATCTGGCCATGCGCGACCGCAACCTTCATTTCCGGCACGTGCTTGTCGAGGAAGTCCTTCACCTCGGCAAGATATTCGATGCGCGGCACGACGTAGAACGCCTGGCCGCCGCGATAGCGCTCGCGCAGCAACGCTTCGCGGATCATCAGCGGATCGTGCGGCGCGACGAAGGTGCGCACTGCGAGACGATCCACCGGCGGCGACGCGATGATCGACAGTTCGCGCACCCCCGTCAACGCCAGTTGCAGCGTGCGCGGGATCGGGGTCGCGGAGAGCGTGAGCACATGGATTTCCGCGCGAAGCTGTTTCAAGCGCTCCTTGTGCGAGACGCCGAAGTGCTGTTCCTCGTCCACGATCAGCAGGCCGAGGTCCTTAAATTTAATACTCTTGCCGAGCAGCGCGTGGGTGCCGACGATGATGTCGATCTTGCCCTCGGCTAAGTCCTTCTTGACCTGCGTCATCTGCTTGGGCGCGACAAGGCGTGACGCCTGCGCCACGTTGACCGGAAAGCCCTTGAACCGCTCGGTGAAGGTCTTTGTGTGCTGCCGCGCCAACAACGTGGTCGGCACCACGACCGCGACCTGCTTGCCATCCATGGCGGCGGCAAAGGCCGCGCGCAGCGCCACCTCCGTCTTGCCGAAGCCGACGTCGCCGCAGATCAGGCGGTCCATCGGCTTGCCGGCATCGAGATCGTGCAGCGTGGACGTGATTGCGCCGAGCTGGTCCTCGGTTTCCTCGTAAGGGAAACGCGCGCAGAATTCGTCATACGTCCCTTGGTGTATCGGGAATTTCGGAGCTTCGTGGATGTGACGCTCCGCCGCGATCTTGATCAGCTCGCCCGCGATCTCGCGAATGCGGTTCTTGAGCTTGGCCTTGCGGGCCTGCCATCCGCCGCCGCCCAGTTTGTCCAACTCAACATTGGTCTGGTCGGAGCCGTAGCGCGACAGGAGTTCGATGTTCTCGACCGGCAAAAACAGCTTGGTGTCGTTGGCATAGTGCAGTTCGAGACAGTCATGCGGCGCGCCGCCGACCTGCAGCGTCTGCAATCCGACAAAGCGGCCAATGCCGTGCTCGACATGGACCACAATGTCGCCGGTCGAAAGGCTGGTGACTTCCGAGATGAAGTTTTCCAGCTTGCGGCTGGCCTTGCGCGGGCGCACCAGACGGTCGCCGAGAATGTCCTGCTCGGTAATCACCGCAATCGCATCGGTCTCGAAACCGGATTCGAGGCCGACGACCGCCAGCATGGTCTCGTTGCGCGGCGTCGCCTGCACCGCGCGCCATGAATTGACGCTGGTGGTGTTGAGCAGCTTGTGGTCCTTGAGCATCGAAGCCATGCGGTCGCGCGAACCTTCGCTCCACAGCGCGACGACGACCTTCTTGCGTGCGCTCTGCAGACCGTTGATATGCGCCACCACGCTCTCGAACACGTTGACCTTGCCGTCGCCGCGCTCGGGTGCGAAGTCGCGGCCCTGCCGCGCGTCGATGTCGATCACGCCCTCGCCTTCAGGCAGCGCGAACGGTGTCAATCGCGCCAGCGAACTGTCGGCAAGGGCCTGCGTCCACTCGGCGTCCGTGAGATAGAGCCGGTCCGGCGGCAGCGGCTTGTAGATCGCGCCGCCGCTCGGGGTATCCATCACCTCGCGGCGGGCCTCGTAGTAGTCGTTGATTTGCGTGAAACGCTCGCGAGCGGCATCCTCGGCCAGCGGCTCCATCACCACAGGCGCGGCACCGAGATAATCGAACAGCGTGTCCATCCGCTCCTGAAACAGCGGAAGCCAGTGCTCCATGCCGGGATGACGTCGGCCTTCGCTCACCGCCTCGTACAACATGTCGTCGCGATCTGGCGCACCGAAGGTTGCGACGTAACCCATGCGGAAACGCTTGATGGTCTCGGTGACGAGCTGGAATTCCGACACCGGCACAAGATCAAGCCCGCGCATGTCGTGCAGTGTGCGCTGCGATTCCGCATCGAAGGTGCGGATCGATTCCAGCGTGTCGCCGAAGAAATCGAACCTCACCGGCTGGTCGAGACCCGCCGGAAACAGATCGAGGATGCCGCCGCGCACGGCGTATTCGCCGGGCTCGCGCACAGTGGATGTGCGGTTGTAGCCATTGTGCTCGAGCCATGCGGCGATGTTGTCCATCGCAAGCCGGTGCCCCGGCGCAACGGACAGCGCCTGCGCCGCCACCACATCGCGCGCGGGCACGCGCTGGACGATGGCGTTCACCGTGGTCAACACGATCAGCGGTTTCTCGCTGCCTTGCAGGCGCGAGAGCTTCGCCAGCGTGGTCAGCCGCTGCGCGAGAATACCGCCGTGGGGCGACACGCGGTCATAAGGCTGGCAATCCCATGCGGGAAACTGCATCACCGGCAGATCAGGCGCGAAGAACTCCAGCGCGCGCGCCAGTTGCGCCATGCGCGGCCCGTCGCGGCAGACAACGGCAAGACTGATCGCGGGCGGGTTCGGCTTCGCGGCGACCGCGCGCGCCATGTCCGACACGACCAGCGCTTCGGCGCCGTCCGCGACATTGGCGAGCGTCAGCACGTGGCCCGCGCGCAGCGCCTGCGCGGGAGATTTAGCCGGCGACTTCATCGGCGATGGGCCTCATCGACGTAACGCTGGATGCGCGTGAAAATGCCGGTCACATGTTCGGCTGCGAGCGGCTTGCCGCCGCTGAAGGCTGCATAAAGATCGGGGTCGGGCACTTCGAGCAGGTTTTCCAGTTCGGCCACCTCCTGATCGGACAGGTCGCCGATCTGCGAATCGGCGAAGCCGCCGAGGATCAGGTCCATCTCGCGCGTGCCACGGTGCCAGCAGCGGAACAGCAGGCGCTTGCGCCGGTCATCAAGGCCTGCGCTTGATCGTGTCGTTCCCGTCATGTCCGTCACCTTTTCCAACGCAAAAAGCCCGGACGCTGCCGGGGAGGCTGATATAGCTATCATGATTGCCAATGTCAGCATTTTACTGCGCACGTTTGTTGCGCTTTGACGTCATGGCCGGGCTTGTCCCGGCCATCCACGTCTTCGTATAGATCAAGCCAAGAAAAGACGTGGATGCCCGGCATAAAGCCGGGCATGACGACGCGAAATAGCTTTGGATATATCGATGCCGCGTCCCGATATCCTGAACCCGTTGTTCTCGTCGGTAACCAGCCTCACAGGCGTCGGGCCGAAGCAGGACAAGCTGTTTCGCTACCTGCTGGACCGCAGCGAGACGCCGCGGCTGGTCGATCTGCTGCTGCACCTGCCGACCAATGTGATCGACCGCCGCACGCGGCCGACCATCCGCGATGCCGTTCCCGGAACCGTGGTGACGCTGGAAGTCACCATCGACCGGCACCGCCCCGCGCCGCCGGGCCGCTCCCGCGCTCCGCATCTGGTCTATGCCAGCGACGAGACCGGCGATGTGGTGCTGACCTACTTCCGCGCCAAGCCGGATTACATCGAGAAGCTGCTGCCGAAGGGTGAGAAGCGCTACGTCTCCGGCACCGCGCAGATGTTCGACGGCACGCTGCAGATCGTGCACCCCGACCGCGTGGTGGACGAAGCCGGTCTCGCCAAGCTGCCGCAGATCGATACGGTCTATCCGCTCACCGAAGGCCTTGCCATCGGTTCGATCCGCCGCGCCATGGCGCAGGCGCTGCAGAAGCTCCCCGACCTGCCGGAATGGATCAGCCCCGAAGTGCTGCGGCGCTGTTCGTTTCCGCCGATCAGCGAAGCGCTGCATCGGGTGCACGAGCCGCGGGAACTGACCGATATCCTGCCGCAAAATCCGTTCTGGTCGCGGCTGGCCTTCGATGAACTGCTCGCAGGCCAGCTCGCGCTGGCGCTGGTGCGCGCACAGTTGCGTCGTCCCGCCGGCGTCCGCAACGCTGGCGACGGGCACTTGCGCCACAAGATCATCGACGCGCTTCCCTACGCGCTGACAAATTCACAGCAGGAAGCCGCCAAGGCCATCGCCAGCGACCTCAACGAGCCGGTGCGGATGCTGCGGCTTCTGCAGGGCGACGTCGGCTCGGGCAAGACGGTTGTGGCGCTGCTGGCTGCCGCTGCCGTTGCTGAAACCGGCAAGCAATCCGCGCTGATGGCGCCGACGGAAATTCTCGCGCGCCAGCATATCAAGACCATCGCGCCGCTGGCCGAACGCGCCGGCATGAATGTCGCCATTCTCACCGGCCGCGAGAAAGGCAAGGAGCGCCGCGAAATCATTGCGGGTCTGGCGAACGGCGAGATCGACCTGCTGGTCGGCACCCACGCGCTGATCCAGGACGATGTGATCTTCAAGGATCTGGCGCTGGCCATTGTCGATGAGCAGCATCGCTTCGGCGTGAGGGAACGCCTCGCGCTCACCGAGAAAGGCGACGCGGTGGATGTGCTGGTGCTCAGCGCCACGCCTATCCCGCGCACGCTGGTCCTCACCTATTTCGGCGACATGGACATTTCGGAACTGCGCGAAAAGCCTGCAGGCCGACAGCCGATCGACACACGCGCCGTTCCAAAGAGCCGCATCAAGGAGATCGTGGACGGATTGGAACGCGCCCTCGAGTCAGGCAAGCGCGCCTACTGGATCTGTCCGCTGGTGGAGGAAACCGAATCCGAGGATCACGCGCATCTCACCAATGCCACCAAACGCTTCGAGACGCTGCAAAAGCGCTTCGGTGATCGCGTCGGCCTCGTTCACGGGCAGATGAAGGGCGCGGAGAAGGATCGCGTGATGGCGCAATTCGCCGCCGGTGAAATCCAGCTCCTGGTCGCGACCACCGTTGTGGAGGTCGGCGTCGATGTCCCGCAGGCCACCATCATGGTGATCGAGAATGCCGAGCGCTTCGGCCTTGCGCAGCTCCATCAGTTGCGCGGGCGTATCGGCCGCGGCTCGGAAGCCTCGACCTGCATGCTGCTCTATCACGAGCCGCTTTCAGAAATGTCCACGGCGCGGCTGAAGGTGATCCGCGAAACGACCGATGGATTCAGGATTGCGGAAGAGGATCTACGCCTGCGCGGTGAAGGCGAAGTGCTCGGCACCCGCCAGAGCGGCCTGCCCGGCTATCGCATCGCGCGGCCCGAGGTCCACGCGCAACTGATCGCGCAGGCCCGCGACGAGGCGGTGCGGATCATGCAGGACAACCCGAAGCTGAAGGGCGAGCGCGGCGAGGCGCTGCGCTGCCTGCTTTATCTCTATGAACGGGATGAAGCCTTGCCGTTGATCGGCGCGGGTTAGTCCACCTTCGCCGGGTCCGGCGTCTGCGACGCCGTCGCCACGCGCGCGGCATTGGCCATCTCGGCCAACGCGTTGACCTTCTTCTGCGCGTCGCTGCCCGGCTGCACCACGCCCGCCGACATGATCAGGGTCGCGGCCGCATCCGTGCTCATGTCGACTTCGATCAGCTTCGACTTCGGAACGTAGAAGAAAAAGCCGGTGGTCGGGTTCGGCGCACACGGCAGAAAGACCGAGATGAACTCGTCGCCCTGCGGAAGCTTGGTTGCGATCTCCGTGCTTGGCGGCTGTGAGATCAGCACGATTGACCACATGCCCGGAGACGGAAACTCCACCAGACCGACCTTGCGGAAGCTGGAGCCATTGGCCGAGAACAGCGTCTCGAACACCTGCTTCAGGCCGCGATAGATCGCGCGCACCACCGGCATGCGGCCGAGCAATCCCTCGCCGAACTCGACGAGCGTTCGGCCGATCAGATTGGCGGCGAGAAAGCCGAGGAAGGTCAGCGCGAAGAACGCGACAATCAGACCGTAGCCCGGCAAGCCGAACGGCAGGTACGTCTCCGGACGGTATGCGAGCGGCACGAACGGCCGCACGATTCCGTCCACCCAGGTCACGAACCACCAGATCAGATAGATCGTGATCGCGATCGGTCCGGCAATGATCAGGCCGGTCAGGAAGTAGTTGCGCAGGCGCGCCATCGCGCCGCGCGGCGCATCCGGCGGCGGTACGGGCGGCAGGCCTCCCGGGAGCATGTTGGGCGAAGTCTCATTCATCGCAGAGCCGAGCCATCTTCATCCGGAATGGTGGAACACCATGGCAAATCATTGCGACAGCACTGTATCAGACTTTTCCGGGTGCAACCGCCCTGCCTTGCGACCGATTGTCTGTCCAGTTGCGTTACTCGACGGTCACGGACTTGGCGAGGTTCCGGGGCTGGTCGACGTCGGTGCCCATCACCACGGCGGTGTGATAGGCCAGCATCTGCACCGGAATGGCATAAACCAGCGGCGTCACCGTGGCCGGCATGTCCGGCAGAATGATCGTCACCAGCGACTCCACGGTCGCATCCCTGGCACCCTGCGCATCGGTCATCAGGATGATCCGTCCGCCGCGCGCCGCGACCTCCTGCATGTTCGAGACGGTCTTTTCGAAGACGCGGTCATAAGGCGCGATCACCACCACCGGCATTTTCTCGTCGATCAGCGCGATAGGGCCATGCTTGAGTTCGCCGGCAGCATAGCCTTCAGCATGGATATACGAGATTTCCTTGAGCTTGAGCGCACCTTCCAGCGCCAGCGGGTAGTTGGTTCCGCGGCCGAGATAAAGCACGTCCTGGCTCTTGGCGATGTCGCGCGCCAGCTTCTCGATCTGCGGTTCGAGCGCCAGTGCCTGCGTCATCAGGCGCGGCACTTCGATCAGCGCGTGAACCAGCTTGGTCTCGTCGGTGTCGGATAGTTCGCCGCGCGCCCTGCCCGCCGCAATCGACAGCGCGGCCAGCGCCGCGAGCTGGCAGGTGAACGCCTTGGTCGAGGCAACGCCGATTTCAGGACCGGCCAGCGTCGGCAGCGCGGTTTCGCTTTCGCGCGCGATGGTCGAGGTCGGCACGTTGACGATAGAGATGGTGTGCAGGCCCTGCGACTTGGCATAGCGCAGCGCCGCCAGCGTGTCGGCGGTCTCGCCGGACTGCGAAATGAAGATCGCCAGATCGCCCTTGCGCAGCGGCGCTTCGCGATAACGGAATTCCGACGCGACATCGAGTTCGACCGGGAGGCGCGCAAGACGTTCGAACCAGTATTTCGCGACAAAGCCCGCATAGCTCGCCGTGCCGCAGGCGGTGATCGAAACGCGCTGGATGTCCTTGAAATCGAACGGCAGCTTGACCGGCATCGCGACCTTTTCGGTGGCCATGTCGACATAATGCGCCAGCGTATGACCGACGACTTCGGGCTGCTCGTGGATTTCCTTCGCCATGAAGTGGCGATAGTTGGCCTTGTCCACCAGCGAGGTCGCGGTGTTGTGCCGGACGATCTCACGCTCCACGACAGCGTTCTTGTCGTCGTAGACGGTCGCTTCGTTGCGCGAGAGCACGACCCAGTCGCCGTCATCGAGATAGCTGATGGTATCGGTGAACGGCCCGAGCGCGATGGCGTCGGAGCCGAGATACATCTCGCCTTCGCCGTATCCGACCGCAAGCGGCGAACCCTTGCGCGCGCCGATCATCAGGTTCTGTTCGCCCTTGAAGATGAAGGCGAGCGCGAAAGCGCCATGCAGTTGCGGCAGCGTGGCCTTCACGGCCTCAGCCGGTGACAGCCCCTTGGCAAGATACGAATTGACGAGATGCGCGACGACCTCGGTGTCGGTCTCGCTGGAAAACGTCGCGCCCTCTGCTTCGAGCCTGGCGCGCAGTTCGCGGAAATTTTCGATGATGCCGTTATGGACCACCGCAACGTTATCGGTCGCGTGCGGATGCGCGTTGTTTTCGGTCGGCTTGCCGTGTGTCGCCCAGCGGGTGTGACCGATGCCAATGTGCCCCTCGAGCGGCGAGGTCTTCAGCACGGCTTCGAGATTTTTCAGCTTGCCCTTCGCGCGGCGGCGATCGAGCTGGATGCCTTCCAGCGTCGCCACACCCGCGGAGTCGTATCCGCGATATTCAAGCCGCTTGAGGGAATCGACCAGCTGCTCCGCAACCGGCCCACGTCCAAGAATTCCGACAATTCCGCACATGCGGTTCGTTATCTCCAGCCGCCCCAATGCGGCCTTATGTACCGAGGATTACCACGTTTCCGCCTCAACAATTGTTGCGGATTGAAACAGGGTAAAGCGTTAACGAAATCAGTGAGGTAAGCGGAAACGCCTTACTTCGGGCTTTTCGGCTTCCGATTGAGCATTTTCATCTCGCGGAATCGCTTGGCCCAGCCTTCGCGAAGCGAGACGGGGCTGCGCTCCACCACGAGTGCGTCGTCCGGCACATCCTTGCTGATCACCGATCCCGAGCCGACATAGGCGCCCGCGCCGATCTTCACCGGCGCCACCAGCGATGAGTTCGAGCCGACGAAAGCTCCCGCGCCGATCTCGGTCCGGTGCTTGTCGAAGCCGTCGTAATTGCAGGTAATGGTGCCCGCGCCGATGTTGGCATTCTCGCCGATATGGGTATCGCCGATATAGGTCAGGTGATTGACCTTCACGCCGGCTTCCAGATCGGCGGCCTTCGTCTCGACGAAGTTTCCGATACGCACGCCCTCGCCCAGCACCGTGCCGGGCCGCAGCCGCGCATAAGGACCGATGGAAGCACCCTTGCCGATCCGCGCGCCCACAATGTTCGAGAACGAATGGATCACCGCGCCGTCGTCAATGCTCACGCCCGCGCCGATCACCACGAACGGCTCAATGGTGACATCCTTGCCGAAAGTCGTATCCGCCGAGAGGAAAACCGTTTCCGGCGCGATCAGCGTCACGCCTGAATCGAGCGCGGCCTGCCGCAGCTTGCGCTGCATCACCTGTTCGGCTTCGGCGAGTTGGGCCTTGGTGTTGATTCCGCGCACTTCATCCTCGCTGGTTTCGATGACCACCGCCCGCAAGCCAAGCTCGCGCACAATCGCCACCGCATCCGTTAGATAGTATTCGCCTTTGCTGTTGCCATTGCCGATCCGGTCGAGAATTTGCAGCGCGGTCTTGCCTGCGAATGCCATGACGCCCGCATTGCAGAGCTTCACGGCGCGTTCGGCTTCGCTGGCGTCGGCGTGTTCTCGGATCGCAACGAGTTGGCCGTTCTGTTCCAGCAGCCGCCCGTAGCCGGTCGGATCAGCAGCGCGGAATCCCAGCACCGCCAGCGCCGCGCCGTCTTTCAAAGCTGTTCGCATGCGCTCGAATGTCGTGGCGTCGATCAGCGGCGTATCGCCGAACGCGATCAGAAGATCATCCGCGCCAGCCGCGATGGCTTCCCGGGCAGCGAGCACCGCGTGTGCCGTTCCGAGCCGCTCACGCTGGATATAAGTTTTGGTCCCGGGCCGCACGCGCCCGATCTCGTCAATCACCGTCTGATGATCCGGCCCGACCACAACGGCAACCGCATCGCCCTTTTCGCCGGGCGCGGCTGCGAGCACGTGAGAAATCAGCGGACGTCCGGCGACGGGATGCAGCACCTTGGGCAGGCTCGAGCGCATGCGGGTGCCTTCGCCCGCTGCCAGCACGATGGTGAGAGTTGTTCTGCCGGACATGAATTTTCCCTGTGCCGCGCGCCACACGCGCCGGCGCCGTCTTACCCGAGAGAACCGAGGGACAAAAGTGTTTTGGACACGCCCGCCGCGCGCATGTTCCCCGGCTTCTGTTAATCTTTACACAATGATTCGCCGGGGCCACGGGAGGGCCGCGCCTGCGCCATGACCAAGGACGTCCACCAATTCCGCGATGACCCGACCGACGATGGCGCCGGCTGGATCACTCGTTTTCTCGCGGAGGAGGACGAATTCGACGGGCGGTCGATGTGGCGGCTGGCGTCCTGGGGCGTCGGCTCCGTTGGCGTGCTCATCGTTGCGATCCTCGCGACGCGATCCCCGGCTGCGATCAACCGCGATCAATTGGCGTCTGCCGAACTCGCGCGGCAATCCCAGCAGGTCCAGTGGATCGCTAGGGAAAGCCAGAACAAGGCGCGGGAACTTGCCGCCGCAGTGGAAACCCTCAACGGCGATCGCGACCGGCTCTACGCGCGTGTGACTGTTCTCGAGCAAGGCCTCGACTCGGTGACCGGCGCGCTGGCGAAACCTTCGCCTGCCGCCACGCTGCCATCGATCCCGATTGCTGCCTTGGCTGCGCCTGTGCAGATCACGGCTCCCATGGAGCCGGAGCAGATCGGGCCACCCAGGCCGACCGAAGCGAAAGCCGAAGCGGCTTCAGCGCCGCCCAAGATTGCTCCTGTTGCAACCGCAGCACCGGCGCCAACTCCTGCGCCCTCACCCGCACTTGCCAAACCAGCGGACCAGAAGGTGGAGACACCGCCTGAACCGGCGCCGACGGTGACCGCTGCGGTTGCTCCATCAGAGCCGGTCGTTACCGAAGCACCGCAGGCCAACGTGGTCCGCAAAACCGAATTCGGCGTAGATCTCGGCAGCGCTAATTCGATTGAAGGTCTTCGTGCAGTCTGGCGTAGCGCCCTCAAGGTCTATTCGGAGCAATTAACACCGCTACAACCGCTCATCGTCGTGCGTGAACGCCACGATGGTTTGGGAATGCAGTTGCGGCTGGTTGCAGGGCCTTTGTCGGATGCCGCCGAAGCCGCCAAGCTGTGCGCGGGATTTCTGACAGAGAGCAACCGGCCTTGCGAAACGGCCGTCTATGAAGGCCAGCGCCTCAGCATGGTCAGCGAAAAACAACCGGAAGCGAAGAAGTCCGAGGCAACCACCCACCGCACCAAACGCCGAAGCAGGCAGCGGACGGAAGCAGTTGAAGAGCGGCCAAAAACATCGGCATTCAGCTCGTTTTTCGGCAACAGATAGCGCCTAAACCTGCACGGCCCGGGTTGTATCGTAATTCAATCCGAACCATATTCGGCGCATGAAAAAGCAGCCTTTCAGACTGACTCCGTATCAGGTGCAGTGGATTCTGGTCGTGGGATTTCTCACCATCGGATACGCCCTCTACCTGCGCTACATGGCCGTGGAGTTCGCGCAGGTGCGGCTCGAATGCGAGGCAGGACTGCAGACCATGCTCTGCAAGACCCGCCAGACCATGACATATCTGTTCAAGCACTATGTGTTTGGAGTGACCGCACTGGTCATCGCGGCTCTGCACGTGATCCGGCCGTCGATCGTCACCCTCACCGCCGGACTGATTGCCGCCTGCTTCGGGATCGTGCTTTACAACATCGGCCTGTCGGGCGTGGCGATCGGATTGCTTATTCTGGGGTTTGCGCGACCCGCGCCCGCGACAGCGTGAGCGCCAGCAAAAGATACAAGCCGCAGGTCCAGAGCGACTGCCAGTTGGCCGGCCCTTCGTTGAACCCGATATAGATCGCCGAAAGCGCGAGCGCACCGGCGAAGATCGACTCCGCGATGGGACGCTTGCCGCTCGCGGACCTGTTCACAGCCGTCAGAAGCAGGAACGGCACAATGGCCATGGTCAGCGCCGCGAACTGGAAATCGCGATAGCGCGGATCGAACACAAAGCCGAGCGCCGTCTGCGTCGCAAGGACGGTCGTGACGAGCAGCACGATGCCGAGAATGGTCTGCATGCGCGACGTGGTGCGATAATCGCGCGGGCCAAGAAGTTCGAGGAAAGTCGGCAGGTTTCGCCCGTACATCACCGTGTTGGCCACGACCAGCGGCGACAGCACGGCGGCGCCGAACAAAAGGATACCCACAGTCCAGCCGCCGACGCCCAGGCTTTCGACGACCAGCTTGTCGAACGCGACACCGAGCAGCGCGCCGCCTGCGGTGGCGCTGATCCCTACGGTAATCCATGAGCTGAGATGCGGCGACCACGGCCTGCGGCGCAGCGTCAGAAGCGCGACACCGAACACAAGAACCGAGAAGATCATGCCAACGGCAGCGTAGATTTTCGCACGCGGGAAATTGGTGATCGGCTGACCTGCCGGATATTTCAGGTCGCGGGCGCCTTCGGCATCGAACAGACCCCAGTGGCCACCGACAGTACCTTCCCACATCCGCTTCCACGGCTGGTCGTAGGCTTCGATCAGATTGACGCGGAACTTCTCCTGACGGGCAAGCTGCAGGATCTCAGAAACCACGCGTGCCTGATTGGCCCGCGACGGCAGCGCGCCTTCGCGCATACGGCCCGCGCTCGGCCAGCCGGTTTCGCCGATCAGGATTTCCTTGTTCGGGAACGCCACCGCCATCCGCTTCCGAATCGCATCGACATGGTTCGCCGCATGGCGCGCGCGGATCGGGAAGTCTTCCCAATACGGCAGGATGTGAATCGTCACGAAGTCCACCGCGTCATAGACGTCGCGGTTCTTCAGCCAGAATTCCCAGACGTCGGCATAGGTCACCGGCACGCCAGCCTTCGACTTCACGTAGCGGATATTGGCGGTCAGATCGGCCGCGGTCATCTCGCCGCGCAGGAGCACCTCGTTACCAACAATCACCGCGCTGACGACGCCCGGATACTTCCTGGCAAGCGCGATGCCGGTTTCCATCTGGGTCCGGTTGTCTGTCCGGTTCGTGCCGATCCATACGCCCAGCATCACCTTCAGACCGGCCTTCTCGGCAAGCTCCGGCACGCGGTCGAGACCGTTCCCGACCGAATAGGTGCGGATACAACCCGTGACCTTGGCAAGCTGCGCAAGATCCTGCGCCATCTGTTCCGGAGCTATCACCAGCCCCGGCTGCAGCGGATTCTGGCCATCCCGGAACGGTGCATAGGAGACGCATTCCAGCTTCGCTGCAGGGTCGATCGGCGCACGCGCCAAAACAATGGGTGTGGCTAACCACCACCAGACTGCGGCAATAGCGCTGAGGGATATGACCAGAAGGGCCAGGGGTGTACGCAGGGAAATGGGTTCCGTCCTCCAGGGAGCAACGTCGATAACCGGTCACTGCCGCTCTGCCAAGACCCCAGACACCACCTGCCCCCGGTCTTCTCGCCGCATCCGCTCGTCAGGACCCCGGCGAACTTCCGCCTTGCTGGACAAAAACATAAATGTCCTTCATGGGAATCAGGCAGTTGCGGTAAAGGCAATCTTCCGCCGCAATAGCGGGGCATCTGTCTGGCGCCAAGCGTTGCCGACTGGCACGCCATTCATCGGGGATTTCATGCGTCGAGTTCGTCACGGGTTTCGAGTTGCCGTTTTTCAGCGAGTTGCCATTCCGGCTCTCGCCCTGTTTGTCGGAATCGGGGCTGCGATCGCCCAGAGTGGCGATCTCAGGGCTCAGGACAACGCGCCCAAGCAGGCTCCGGGCGATGCAGCCAAGGAAAGCCAGCGCAAGGCTGACGAGTTCGTGGAAGCAGCACAGGCCATCAACGGCCCGGCCGGAAACCCGGAGTGTGTCTGGCTGGGGCGGCGCGTGGTCGGCCTGATGTGGCGCGACGATCTCGATACGGCCTTCCGTCATCTCGATCTGTACGAGCGGTTTGGCTGCCCGGGTGGCCACATCCAGGCTTCGTTCCGCTGCGTCGTGCGGTTCGGCGCAACCATCGATCCGAAGGTTGCCGAAACCCTCAACGGCCGGGTTCACGCCTGCTGGATCAATCCATCAGCGCAGCCTCAGGCGGCTGCGGCACCGGCCACGCCGGCACCTGCAGCAGCAACGCCTCCGGCTCCCCCCGCAGCAGCTCCAGCCCCGGCGGCGGCACCCGGAAAGTAACCCGTCCGCAGCCTGCGGGAACCCTCAGGCTTCGACGGGTTCAAGCGTCGATTTGAGGACCGCATGCGCCCTCAAAACGCCATGTCGCCATATGAGTTGTTAAGCTGCGCAGCATAGATAAGCTGCTTTGAACGCTGCCGAACCGAGGGGACAGGTTCGCGATCTGCCACGTTTGGCCCCGTATGGTTTTCCTTGATGCGCGCCATCGTCGCTGTCCTGCTCTGCATTACCGCCATTCACGCCGCGCTCTGGGGCTTGCTGCGTGACGAGCAGAAGGCGCCTGACTACAACGGCATGCTGCCGAGCCTGTCCTACGCACCGTTCGAAGGCACCGGGCATCCCGACGTCGACAACATTCCGAACAAGGAAAAAATCCGCGCGGACCTCAAGAAGCTCGCCACGATGACCAAGGCGATCCGCCTGTATTCGTCGACGGGCGGCGTCGAGCTGGTTCCGGCGATTGCCGCCGAGTTCGGCCTCAAGGTCACGGTGGGCGCCTGGATCGACAAGAACGTCGACCGTAACGAGCGCGAAATCGCGGCCGCCCTTGAGCTTGCCAAGCGCAACAGCAACGTTATCGGCATCGTGGTCGGCAACGAAACCATCTACCGCGGCGAGCAGAAGGTCGAAGACCTGATCGAGCTGATCCAGCGGGTCAAGAAACAGACCAATGTTCCTGTCACGACTGGTGAAATCTGGAACATCTGGCGCGACTATCCGCAGCTTGCCTCGTCAGTGGATTTCATCGCCGCGCACATCCTGCCTTATTGGGAAAACTTCACCGACAAGCAGGCCGTCGATCAGGCGATGTATATTTACGGCCACCTGCGGGAGATATTCCCCGGCAAGCGGATCGTGATCGCCGAATTCGGCTGGCCGAGCGCCGGCTACAATCTCAAGAACGCCAACCCCGGCCCGTTTGAACAGGCCTCCGTGCTGCGGAACTTCGTGACCCGCGCCGAGGCCATCGGCATGGACTACAACATCGTCGAAGCCATCGATCAGCCGTGGAAGTTTTTCGAAGGTGGCGTTGGGCCTTACTGGGGCGTTCTTAACGCATCGCGCGAACCCAAGTTCGCCTGGACCGGCCCCATTGTCGATCCTGACTACTGGAAGATCGCCGGCATCGCCCTGCTGGTCGGTGTCCTGTTGTCGCTTCCGATCTTCCGGCTCGCCAGCCCCACCGTCCTGCAGGCTGCCGTGCTTGCCGCTGCGGCAAGTGGCGTCGGCGCATGGTTCGCCACCGTGTTCGCTTACTGGAACACGCACTACTTCGTTTTTGGCTCAGCCTTTGCGCTGACATTGGGCCTCATCCTGCTGGTGCCGCTGGTGCTGATCGCAATGGCCCGGATCGAGGAAATCGCGACCATTGCTTTCGGGCACAAACCCGCCCGCCTCATCGCGGAGGGCTTGCCCGCGCCAGCCGGTTACACGCCGAAGGTGTCGATCCACATTCCCGCCTATTTCGAACCGCCGGAAATGCTGAAGCAAACGCTCGATGCGGTTGCGCGGCTCGACTATCCGAACTTCGAATGCGTGGTGATCATCAACAACACGCCTGATCCGACGTTCTGGCAGCCGATTCAGGATCATTGCCGTACGCTCGGTGAGCGCTTCATTTTCATCAACGCAGAGAAGGTGCAGGGCTTCAAGGCAGGCGCGCTGCGGATCGCCATGGAGCGTACGGCGCCCGATGCGGAGATCATCGGAATCATCGACGCCGACTATGTGGTGACACCGGACTGGCTCAAGGATCTGGTCCCCGCCTTCGTCGACCCGCGCGTCGGTCTGGTACAGGCGCCGCAGGAGCATCGCGACGGCGACCGCTCGCTGATGCACTACGCCATGAACGGCGAGTATGCCGGCTTCTTCGACATCGGCATGGTGCAGCGGAACGAAGCCAACGCCATCATCGTCCACGGCACCATGTGCCTTATCCGTCGCCAGGCCATGGACATGGCGGGCGGATGGGCCGGCGACACCATCTGCGAGGACACCGATCTCGGTCTTGCGATCATCGAGCAAGGCTGGCTCACGCACTACACCAACAAGCGCTACGGCTTCGGCCTGCTGCCGGACACCTACGAGGCCTTCAAGAAGCAGCGCCATCGCTGGGCCTATGGCGGCTTCCAGATCGTGAAGAAGCACTGGCGCCGCTTCCTGCCCAATGCGAGCCGCCTCTCGCCGGATCAGAAGCGTGAATTCGCGCTTGGCTGGCTGAACTGGCTCGGTGCGGAAAGCCTCGGCGTCGTGGTCGCGATCCTCAACCTGATCTGGGTGCCGATCGTCTCGTTCGCCGACATCGCCATTCCCGACAAGATTCTGACGCTGCCGATCATCGCCGCGTTCGTCGTATCGCTTGCGCACTTCCTCATCCTCTACCGGCTGCGCGTGCCGGTGAAAGTCGGGCAGATGCTCGGAGCCATGGTGACCGCCATGTCGGTGCAGTGGACAGTGTCCCGCGCCGTGGCCAACGGCCTGATCACCGACCACCTTCCCTTCGCCCGCACCTCCAAGGGCGGACTGTCGCGCATGTCCGTCGAGTTTCAGGCGTTCTGGGAAGCGGTGATCGGCATCCTGCTAATTATCGGCGCCATCGTGCTGGTCGCCTTCAATGTGAAGGAAGTCCGGGAGATCAACATTTTCGCGGGCGTGCTGGTGCTGCAGAGCCTGCCATTCCTGTCGGCCGTGGCGATTGCGATTCTGGAAAATTCGCGGATCAACGCGTTCGAGTTCTGGAAGTCGTCGTCGGTCCGTGCCGCCGAACTGATCGGACTTCGCCGCGAAGCAACCCCTGCGGGCGTCACGGCGCAACAGCCCGTGCCGTCAGACGTCCGCTCCGACGGCAACTGATTGCGTCCCGAGGAACGGGCTCGACCCAGCTACTTCATGCTGACAAAAGCGCCCCACACGGCGGCAAGCCCCGCACCGATCAGAACGTACAGCGGATGCCGGCAGAACGTATCGCCGTACAGGCACATCTGCACACCGAACTTGCCCAGCTGGCCATGGTCGGCAGCGTAAAAGAGTCCGGACAGGACAACCAACAGACCGGCAACGAAATACATTCCGTATCCTTTCGCAGCGGAAGCGCACCTGGACGCGGCGTCATTCTTGCTGCGATTCCCTGTCCGCGTCGAGACAGGCCTGTCGTTACATTTTCAGGAGTCATGGTGAGCGCGGAGGGACTCGAACCCTCGACCCCATGATTAAAAGTCACGTGCTCTACCGCCTGAGCTACGCGCTCACGTGTCGCGGTGTGTAGGTGGCGGGTCGATGTGGGTCAAGTGCAGCCCAGCATCCTTGTTCAGGCTGTGGAATTCCCTGCCGGCCATCGTCCGTTCTGATCCGCCCGACGACAATTGACATAAGAACAAAAAGAGAACATATTGACTAAGAAGCAGCCGGAGAACGCCGATGGCCGATATTTCCTATTATGTGGCCCTTCCCTTCGCCCAGGATGACGACGGTTCCGTCATCGCCGGAACGGCTGAGGAATTTCAGAGCGCGTCCACCGCAATCCGCCGGGCAGAAACCTTGTCACGGTCATCCGGAGCGATCGGAGCCGTGGCCTTCACGCGCTCAGGCGATCCCATGACCGGCGATTTCAAGGATGCGGTGGTCCTCAGATCTTTCGGCAACGTACCGGTGGATCTCAGCAGCCTGTAACCAGACTATCGCACGTCATCTCTCGTCCGGGGTCAGGAGCGGCGATCCTCCTGCTCCTTCAACTCGTCCTCGCTCAGGTCGTTGCGCGGGGTCACGAAATCCTCACTCTCAGGGTCAACCTTGAACGGCGCATTCTTGGTCGGGTCCCTGCCGCGCTCTGTCGCAGAATCTGGAGCTTTCCCTTTTTTCTTTCCAGTCATGTGTCGTTCCTTGCTCACAGGCCGGTATGGCTGCGTCGCCTTCCCTGAATATGGCTGACAGACGGCCTATCTGCTACGCCTGTCCGCCGGATTTCGAGGATCGCCATCATGACGGATTCGCCCGCTGCTTCAGAAGATACCGTGCGCGATTTCGACGTACCTGTCCCCTATATGCAGCGGACACGGGATTACTATCTCGCCATCGGCTACGATACGCCTTACCGCTGGGCGCACAACATTGCAGCGCCGTTCCAGCCACTGAAGAAGCCCCTCGCGCAGTCGCGCGTGGCCATCGTGACGACCGCCGCCCGCTTCGACCCCACCAAAGGTGATCAGGGACCGGGCGCGGCCTACAACGGCGGCGCGAAATTCTATCAGGTCTACGACGGCGATACCGCAAAGCAACACGATCTGCGGATTTCTCACATCGCTTACGATCGTGCGCACACATCGGCGACCGACATGAACACCTGGTTTCCGCTGGCGCAGTTACATCGCCTGGCGAACGAAGGCCGTATCGGATCGGTCGCGCCCCGCTTCTTCGGAGCGCCGACCAATCGCAGCCATCGCGTCACCATTGAAACCGACGCCCCCGACATTCTTGCCCGCTGCAAAGCGGATAATGTCGATGCCGCCGTCCTCGTACCGAACTGCCCCGTGTGTCATCAGACCACGGCGCTGGTTGCGCGCCATCTGGAGGCTAACGGAATTTCCACGGTGGTGATGGGTTGCGCCAAGGACATCGTCGAGCACGCCGCGGTGCCGCGATTCCTGTTCAGCGATTTCCCGCTGGGCAATTCGGCAGGCAAGCCGCATGACGTGGCTTCTCAGGCGTTCACGCTCGAGCTGGCGCTCAAGGTGCTGGAAAGCGCACCGGGTCCGCAGACCACCGTCCAGTCCCCGCTGCGCTGGAGCGAGGACGCGTCATGGAAGCGCGACTACAACAACGTGGAGCGCATGGCGCCGGAGGAACTCGCCCGCCGCCGCCGCGACTTCGACGCCCAGAAGGAAGCCGCGCGCGCCAATCGCGTGGCGTAACTACTCGGACTTTCCAGCCGCCTTGCGCAAGGCCGCGTTGATCCGGTCCTGCCAGCCGGGGCCGCCCTCCTGGAAATATTCGAGAACGTCCTGATCGATCCGGATCGAGACAAGCTCCCTGACACCCGGAATCGCTGCCTGTTTGGGGAGCGGCTCCGCCACCTTCGCAGTGACGGATTTGAATGCGGCTTCGGCCTCTGTCTTCGCGTCGCTGAGCGTTCGCGGCCGCCGTGGAGGTGATGCCATGCTCAGATTCCCTCGAACAATGCCGTTGACAGATAGCGCTCAGAGAACGAAGGCACGATCGCAAGAATGGTCTTTCCCGCATTCTCAGGCCGCTTGCCGAGTTCAGTCGCCGCTGCGATAGCCGCGCCGGACGAGATGCCACCGGGGATGCCTTCGCTGCGCGCCAGTGCACGCGACGTTGCAATTGCGGTGGCGCTGTCAACCTTGACGATCTCGTCGATCACCGCGCGGTCGAGAATGTCCGGAACGAAGCCCGCGCCGATGCCCTGGATCTTGTGCGGCGAATGCTGACCGCCTGACAGAACCGGACTTTCGACCGGCTCCACTGCGACGACACGCACGGACGGTTTGCGCTGTTTCAGAACCTGCCCGACGCCGGTGATCGTGCCGCCGGTTCCGACGCCTGCCACGAAGATGTCGATATTGCCCTGGGTATCGTTCCAGATTTCCTCTGCCGTGGTGCGGCGATGGACCTCCGGATTGGCGAGATTCTTGAACTGTTGCGGCATCACCGAATTCGGCGTGTTGCGGATCAGTTCTTCTGCAGTCGCAATCGCGCCCTTCATGCCCTGCGCCGCCGGCGTCAGAACGATTTCCGCGCCGAGGAACGCCAGCATCTTGCGGCGCTCGATGGACATCGATTCCGGCATCACCAGTTTCAGGCGATAACCTCGCGATGCCGCGACAAACGCGAGCGCGATGCCCGTGTTGCCGGATGTCGGCTCGATCAGAACAGTGTCCTGATTGATGATACCGGCCTTTTCCATTGCGATAATCATCGCCGCGCCGATGCGGTCTTTCACGCTTGCTGCAGGATTGAAATATTCAAGTTTGGCGAGAATTGTCGCCTTTACACCGTTTTGCTCGGGCAACCGGCGAAGCCGGACGATCGGGGTATCGCCGAATGCATCAACGATGCTGTCGTAAACGCGTCCGCGTCCCGGCGCACGCGCCTGCGAAGCGTTTGATTGCGATTTGGCATCCATACCGGGTCCTCCACATCAACTAAATGCGAACCATCAGAGACAGTTACGCAAACTGGTCAGCTCCTGCCATTAAGGGCGGCGGAAGCGCTCTATGCAAGTGGCTAACGACGCGCCATCAACCGGCCATTGCGCCGCAAAACACTTTTCTTGAAAGGAACGCATTTGTGTTGCGACATCTTCAAACTCCCATGCCTATAGTAAGCGCAAGCTCGAACCCGGCAGGGAGGTCACGATGCCAGCACTTGCTGAAATTCTGTCGACCAAGCCATCACGCTTACCGCCGCGGATGTCCGATCGTCCGATTTGCACGATCTGCGCGGACTCGATGGTTGCAGCCGAGGCATCCGCATTTCTCTCAGAAAATGTGATCAGCTATCTGTGGACCTGCGACAATTGCGGATACGGCTTCGTCACGAAGCACTCCACAAAGATCGTCTGCAACTGACGTCCGGATTATGCGCCTGATTCAGCGCGGGGAGATGTCTCCCCGCGCCCATCCGTCGCGAATGGCTGCGCGGTAATCGTCAAACGTCCCTGCGGCGATGGCTGCGCGGGCGCCGCTCATCAGGGTCTGATAATAGGCGACGTTGATTTCCGATAGCAGCATCGCGCCGAGCGCTTCCTCGGACTTCACCAGGTGGTGCAGGTAGGCGCGCGAATAATCCCGCGCCGAACGCCATGGGCTCTCCTCGTCCAGCGGACGCGGATCGTCGGCATGGCGGGCGTTGCGCAGATTGATAATGCCGTGGCGCGTGAACACGTGGCCGTGGCGGCCATTCCGCGTCGGCATTACGCAATCGAACATGTCGATTCCGCGTGCGATCGCTTCAAGCATATCGTCCGGCGTGCCGACGCCCATCAGGTAGCGCGGCCGCTCCTGCGGCAGGACCGGCGCGACTTCCTCGATCATCGCCAGCATCACCACCTGCGGCTCGCCGACCGCAAGGCCGCCGACCGCATAGCCGTGAAAACCGATGTCGATCAACCTCCGCGCGCTGTCGCGGCGCAGTTCTGGTATGTCCCCGCCCTGAACGATCCCGAACAGCATGTATCCTTCGGGCGCAGTTTCGAACGCCCGCTTGCTGCGCTCCGCCCAGCGGATCGAGAGCAGCATCGCCCGCTCAATGTCGGCCCGCTCCGCGGGCAACCGAACGCATTCGTCGAGTTGCATGGCGATGTCGGAGCCGAGCAACCGCTGCACCTCGATGGCGCGCTCGGGCGACAGCTCCACCTTTGTACCGTCGATATGCGAACTGAACGTCACCGCATGTTCGGTGACCTTGCGCAGCTTCGCCAGCGACATGACCTGAAACCCGCCGGAGTCCGTCAGCATCGGACCGTTCCAGGTGGTGAATGTCTGCAAGCCGCCGAGCGCGGCGATGCGTTCTGCGCCGGGCCGCAGCATCAGGTGATAGGTGTTGCCCAATACGATGTCGGCACCGGTCTCGCGAATGTCACGCCAGTGGATGCTCTTCATCGCACCGGCCGTGCCCACCGGCATGAATGCGGGCGTGCGCACAATACCGTGCGGCGTCGTCAGTTCGCCAGTACGGGCTTCGCCACCGCGACCAAGGAGCTTGAAATGATTGGGAACGCTCATAGGGCGACGTTATGGGTCAGGTTGGCCGGCGAAACAACAGCGAGGCGTCGCCATAGGAGTAGAAGCGATAGCCGTTGGAGATGGCATGGGCGTAGGCCTGCTGCATCGTCTCTAGTCCGCTGAACGCCGAAACCAGCATGAACAGGGTCGAGCGCGGCAAGTGGAAGTTCGTCATCAGAACGTCCACAGCCTTGAAGCGATAGCCGGGCGTAATGAAGATCGCCGTCTCCGCGGTGAAGGGCTGTAGCGTGCCGTCCTCCGCAGCCGCGCTTTCGAGTAACCGCAGGGACGTGGTGCCGACAGCGACAATCCGGCCACCCTTGGCGCGAGCGGCGTTCAGCGCGGCTGCCGTCTCGGCAGACACGGTGCCCCACTCGGCATGCATCTTGTGGCCGTCCGTATCATCCGCCTTCACCGGAAGAAACGTCCCTGCCCCGACATGGAGCGTCACGCGATGCAGACCAATGCCACGCTCACGCAAGGCAGCTTCAAGCGCCGGTGTGAAGTGCAGTCCGGCAGTCGGTGCGGCGACAGCGCCTTCACTGACTGCAAACATGGTCTGATAGTCGGCGTTGTCTCGCTCATCAGGCGTGCGCCGCGAGGCGATGTAAGGCGGCAGCGGCGGCGCACCGACATCGGCAATAGCCTGATCCAGAATTGGACCATGAAACGCGAACAACAGCGTAACCTCGCCGTTTTCGCCCTTGTGCTCGACTTGCGCGTCGAGATTTCCAAGCAAGCAGACGCGGCCTTCGTTGCCGAAGCGGATGGCGTCGCCCTGAGCGAGTTTCTTCGCTGGTTTGACCAGCGCCTGCCATCGCGACCCGTCGAGACGTTTGATCAGGGTCGCCTCGATCTTGGGCTCAGTCTCGCGGCCGATACGGCGGCCGGTCAGTTGCGCGGGGATCACCTTGGTGTCGTTGACGACAAGCTGATCGCCGGGCTGCAGAAAACGCGGCAGATCCGAAACGGTGGCGTCAGTCAGCGGCTCGCCCGGCTTCACAACAAGCATCCGCGCCGCGTCACGCGGACTGACAGGCCGCAGCGCGATGTTGGCTTCCGGAAGCTCGAAATCGAAGAGGTCAGTTCGCATGGTGCTCAAATGTCGATGGCCGGGACATGCCCGGCCATCCGTTCGCAAAGCCGGTCTCTGGCGACAAATCAGGCGGCGTCGGACGCGATATGCGCCTTGACGATCTTGTCGGGATTCTGCACGGGCTCGCCACGCTTGATCTTGTCGACGTTCTCCATGCCGGACGTCACCTTGCCCCAGACGGTATATTGCTTGTCGAGGAAGCGGGCGTCGTCGAAGCAGATGAAGAACTGCGAATTGGCGGAATCAGGATTGGCTGCACGCGCCATCGAGGCGGTGCCGCGCACATGCGGCTCAGCGTTGAACTCGGCCTTGAGGTTCGGATACTTCGATCCGCCGGTACCGGTGCCGTGAGGACAGCCCGTCTGCGCCATGAATCCTTCGATCACGCGATGGAAGACGATCCCATCGTAGAAACCTTCGCGAACGAGCTTCTTGATGTGCTCGACATGACTCGGCGCGAGATCGGGGCGCATTTCGATGGTCACCGGACCCTGCGTGGTCTCGAGGATCAGGGTGTTTTCAGCGTCTGCCATGATGTTTCCTTTGCAGATTGGGCAATCCGCAACGCCTGCGGATTGCCTGGCATGTATTACTTGATGTCGGAGGCGACCTGCACCTTCACCATCTTGTCGGGGTCCTGAACCGGCTCGCCGCGCTTGATCTTGTCCACGACATCCATGCCGGACACGACTTCGCCGACAACGGTGTATTTGCCGTTCAGGAAGCTGCCGTCAGCGAACATGATGAAAAACTGCGAATTGGCCGAATTCGGATCGCTCGCACGCGCCATGCCGACAATGCCGCGCTTGAATGGGACGTTGGAGAATTCCGCGGGAAGGTTCGGATACTTCGAGCCGCCGGTGCCATTGAAGCGCTGGCCGTCGCCGGTCTGCGCCATGAAGCCCTCGATGACGCGATGGAACGGCACGTTGTTGTAGTAGCCGTCACGTGCGAGCTGCTTGATGCGCTCGGCGTGCTGCGGAGCCAGATCGGTGCGCAGCTTGACGATCACGCGTCCCTTGGTGGTGTCGATGACAATCGCATTGGCCTTGTCGAGACCGGCCGGTAGCGCCTGAGAAAAGGCAGGTGTTGCAAAAACAAACGCCGCGAGAACGGCAAGGATGCGGATCATGGGAACTCCGGAGCAGAGGAAGCTATTTGCCCGCGAACTTGATCTTCAGGCGCGCGGCAACCGCCTTGGGCACGAAATGGGACACGTCTCCACCCATACCAGCGATCTGACGCACCAGTGTGGCGGTGATCGGGCGGACCGTGGCGGAGGCCGGCAGGAAGACGGTATGGATTTCAGGCATCAGCGTCTGGTTCATGCCTGCGATCTGCATCTCGTAGTCCAGGTCGGTGCCGTCACGCAGACCACGGATCAAGATCGTGGCGCCTGCCCGCTGAGCGGCAGTCACGGTCAGATCGTTGAATGTCACACAGTCGATTTCGCACTTGGCGCTCGCCGCGATCGGCGCAAACACCTCGCGGATCATCTCCTGCCGCTCCTCGACCGGAAACAGCGGGGCCTTGCCGGGATGAATGCCGATGGCCACAACCAGCCGGTCGACCAGGCTGCAAGCCTGCCGCACGACATCCAGATGACCATTGGTGACAGGGTCGAACGACCCGGGATAGAGCGCAATACGGGACATGCCCCCTCCTAACCCGGCCCGGCGACCGCCGCAAGCTTGGCCGGTTCCTCAATCACGGCTCTTCTGCGAATGAAATTTTTTAAGATCTCGTGAACTTTCACCCCTCGCTGCGCGTCATCCCCGCAAGCGGTCACCAGGACCACATCGACAGGGACGCAGACATGATCAGGGCACTCGCGGCAGCGACGATTGCGGCGTTCATTGCAGCCGCGGTGACAGTTCTTCCAAGCTTTGCGCCTCCCGTGGCTGCGGACGTCCCGCAAGCCTTGGCGAAAGCCGATCGCCTGCCGATCCCGGCCACCGGTCATTCCTGCGCAACCCAGAACTGGCCAAACATCGACGCACCCTGCTTGCGCCGCACAAATTCGAGATCCGGTATCAAGTCAGGCATTCAGCCCGCGCGCCGCGTAACGACCGACCGCGTCTAGCGAAGACCACCCCGTCACGAATGGTGTCCCGTCAAGGCTGGCGCGGCTGAATAATTTCAAAATCACAGCATGGCAATTTCTGGCCTCCGGTAGCAGACTACAGGCAGCGCCCTTCGCGGACGCGTTTCGGCTACAGGGGGCGCCAGTGACGGCCGTTCATGCTGCATCCGGAGGTCGCAACTCCGGACTTCCGATCACCGCGACTGTTGGAGCCCTCGGCGTCGTTTACGGCGATATCGGAACGAGCCCTCTCTACGCTCTTAAGGAAGCAGCCAAGGCAGCCAGCCATCACGGCGGCACCCTCTCAAATGAAGCTGTTCTCGGCGTGGTCTCGCTGATCCTGTGGGCGCTGATCCTGATCATCTCGTTCAAGTATGCCCTGCTGATCATGCGCGCAGACAATCGCGGCGAGGGTGGCATCGTCGCCCTGCTCGCGCTTTTGTCCGCACGTAATGCGGCTCCCGGCACATGGCGCGCGCAGCTGCTCGTCGTCGGCCTGATCGGCGCGGCGCTGCTTTATGGCGACGGCGCCATCACTCCAGCAATTTCAGTGCTCAGCGCAGTTGAAGGTTTGAAGGTCGACGCGCCCTCGCTGGCGCCAGCCGTGGTGCCGATCACCGTCATTATCCTGATTGGCGTGTTCCTGATGCAGAGCAAGGGCACGGGCTTCATCGGAGGAATTTTCGGACCCTTCATGCTGGTCTGGTTTATCGTCCTCGCCCTGCTCGGCATTCACGGCATCATGAAAAATCCGGGCGTGCTTGCTGCCTTGAGCCCGGTCTATGCCGTGAGCTTTCTCACCAGCCAGAACTTCCACATCTCATTCGCAATTCTTGGCGCGGCATTTCTCGCCGTGACCGGCGGCGAAGCCATGTATGCGGACATGGGTCATTTCGGCCGATACCCGATCCGGCTTGCCTGGTTCATCATCGCGCTGCCGGCACTGGTGCTGAATTACTTCGGGCAAGCAGCATTGCTGGTGAGCGACCCGTCCGCGATTGAAAATCCGTTCTACCAGCTCGCACCCGACTGGGCGCATTACCCGCTTGTCGCTTTTGCGACGATTGCCGCAGTGATCGCCTCGCAAGCCATTATCACCGGTGTTTTCTCCCTGACGCAGCAATCGATCCAGCTCGGCTTCCTGCCACGCATGCACATCAGGCACACCGCAAGCGACGAAATGGGACAGATCTACGTGCCGCTGGTGAACTGGATGCTGGCAGCGGCAACCCTGTGTGCGGTGGTCGGATTCGGAACTTCCGACGCGCTGGCGGGCGCCTATGGAATCGCGGTGTCGCTGCTGATGGCCATTACAACCCTGCTTGCAGCACTCGTGGCCATTCAATGGGGTTTCCCGCCGCTGCTCGTGTTTGCCGTCAACGGCCTCTTCCTCGTGATCGACTGCATCTTCTTCGCAGCAAACGCCACGAAGTTCCTCGATGGCGGCTGGTTTCCCCTGCTGCTCGCCGGTTTCATCGCATTCCTGATGCTCACATGGCGCAGCGGCGTACGGCTGGTCGAAAAGGCACGCACCAGACTGCGTCAACCGGAAGAAGAGCTGATCGAAACCATCATCGGACAATGCCCGACGCGATTGCCGGGGACCGCGGCGTTTCTTGCGTCCTCACCAACCGGCGTGCCGCTCGCCTTGACGCAGTTCGTCAGACACAATCGCATGTTGCACGAGCGCGTGCTGCTTGTGACCGTGGTTATCGATGAAATTCCGCGCGTCGCCGACGCAGACCGCGTGGTGATGACAGACATCATTCATGGGGTCTCGCGCGTCATCCTGCATTTTGGATTCATGCAGTATCCGACGATTTCCGAAGGGCTTGAACTTGCCTGCGAACAGGGAAAGCTGACCGGTATCGACCTTGCCGACCTCAGCTATTTCATTGGCCGTGAAACCATCGTCCCCACGGAAAAGGTCGAAGGCATGGCCGTATGGCGCGAGACGGTGTTTGCATTCCTGCAGCGGAACGCCGAACGCACCGCTGCGTTCTTCGGCGTTCCAACCAAGCAGGTCGTCGAATTTGGAACCGAGATCGAAATCTAGCGCGGCGGCCTTAACCGCCGTTGCCGTTCTCCGACTCGTCTTCCGAGATATGCTCAACCGAAACGACGTGCTCATCCTCGGCCGTATCGAACACGATCACCCCCTGGGTCGAACGGCCCGCAACGCGAATGCCCTCGACCGGACAACGGATCAACTGCCCCTTGTCAGTCACCAGCATGATCTGGTCGCTGTCCTCGACCGGGAACGACGCTACGAGCTTGCCATTGCGGCTGTTGACGGACATCGCGACGATGCCCTTACCGCCGCGTCCGGTGGTGCGATACTCAAAGGACGATGAACGCTTGCCGTAACCATTCTCGCTGATGGTCAGCACGGACTGCTCCGCCGCCGACATCTGCGCATAGCGATCCTGGCTCAGCTGCACAGCCGCCGAACCCTCTTCAGCATCCGTCTCGCCACTTTCCTCAGGTGCAGTTTCACCCGCAACCGCGCGGCGCATTTTCAGATAAGCGGCACGCTCGTCTGACGATGCGTCGAGATGGCGGAGGATCGTGAGCGAGATCAGCTTGTCGCCTTCGGCGAGCGCAATGCCCCGCACGCCCATGGAGGTACGTCCACTGAACACGCGTACATCCGTAACAGGGAAGCGGATGCACTGCCCGCCGGCAGCAGTCAGCAGCACATCGTCATTTTCGGTCGCGATCTGCACATCAACGATGGCCTCGCCCTCGTCAAGCTTCATGGCGATGATGCCGGAGCGGCGAACATCGACGAAGTCGGAGAGCTTGTTGCGCCGGACATTGCCGCCTGTGGTGGCGAACATCACGTCGAGATTGCCCCACGACGATTCATCTTCCGGCAACGGCATGATCGTCGTGATGCGTTCGCCCTGCTCCAGCGGCAGGATGTTGATCAGAGCCTTGCCGCGTGAATTCGGGGCGGCCATCGGCAGACGCCAGACCTTCTCCTTGTAGACCTGGCCGCGGGACGAGAAGAACAGCACCGGCGTATGCGTCGAGGCGACGAACAGACGGCTGACAAAATCCTCGTCCCGCGTCTGCATGCCCGAGCGGCCCTTGCCGCCGCGCTTCTGTGCGCGATAGGTCGAGAGCGGCACGCGCTTGACGTACCCCGCGTGCGAGACGGTCACGACCATATCCTCGCGCTGGATCAGGTCCTCGTCTTCAACCTCGCCTTCCTGATCGATGATCTGGGTCCGGCGCGGCGTGGCGAACTCATCCTTCACGGCGGTGAGTTCGCCCTTGATGATAGACTGAATGCGTGCGCGCGAGCGCAGAATGTCGAGATAATCAGCGATCTCCGTCGCGAGCTTGTTCAATTCCTCGGAGATTTCCTCGCGGCCAAGCGCTGTCAGGCGCTGCAGACGCAGATCGAGGATCGCCTTGGCCTGCTCCAGCGACAGGCGCGCTGTGCCGTCTTCAGACACCCGGTGGCGCGGATCGTCGATCAGCGTGATCATGGCCGCCATGTCCTTGGCGGGCCAGTCCCGCGACATCAGGGTTTCGCGCGCGGTGTTCGGGTCCGGTGACGTCCTGATGACGCGGATCACCTCGTCGATATTCGCCACGGCGATGGCAAGACCGACCAAAATATGCGCGCGGTCGCGCGCCTTGCCGAGCAGGAACTTGGTCCGCCGCGACACCACGGTCTCGCGGAACGCGATAAAGACGGTGAGCAGGTCCTTGAGATTCATGACCAGCGGACGGCCGCCATCCAGAGCCACCATGTTGGCTCCGAAATTAGTCTGCAACGGCGTGAACTTGTAGAGCTGGTTCAACACCACTTCGGGCACGACGTCGCGCTTCAGCTCGACAACCACGCGATAGCCGTCGCGGTCGGATTCGTCGCGCAGATCGGCGATGCCCTCGATCTTCTTCTCGCGCACCAATTCAGCGATGCGCTCGACCATGCCCGCCTTGTTCACCTGATACGGGATTTCCGAGACGACGATCGCCTGACGATCCTTGCGGATCTCCTCGATCTCGACCTTGCCGCGCATTACGATGGAGCCGCGGCCAAGGTGATATGCCGCGCGAATGCCTTGACGGCCGAGAATGATGCCGCCGGTTGGAAAATCCGGGCCGGGAACGATGTTGATGAGATCGTCGATGCCGAGCGCCGGATCGTTGATCAGCGCGATACAGGCATCGATGACTTCGCCAAGATTGTGCGGCGGAATGTTCGTCGCCATGCCGACGGCGATGCCGCCCGCACCATTAACAAGCAGGTTCGGGAATTTGGCCGGCAGCACGCGCGGCTCGCGCTCGGAGCTGTCGTAATTCGGCTGAAAGTCGACGGTGTCCTTGTCGATGTCATCAAGCAGCGAATGCGCGACCTTTTGCAGGCGCGCTTCGGTGTAACGCATGGCCGCGGCCATATCGCCGTCGACCGAGCCGAAGTTGCCCTGCCCGTCGATCAGCGGCACGCGCATGGAGAAATCCTGCGCCATACGCACCATCGCGTCATAGACCGACTGATCACCATGCGGATGGTATTTACCGATGACGTCGCCGACGGTTCGTGCGGATTTTCGATACGGCTTGTTCCACTCGAAACCGTTCTCGTACATCGCATAGAGAATACGGCGATGAACCGGCTTGAGACCGTCGCGCGCATCCGGCAGCGCACGCGCCACGATCACGCTCATCGCGTAATCGAGGTAGGAGCGCTTCATCTCATCCGTGATCGAGACGGGACGAATATCAGCCGCCTCGGGCGGGCCGGACGGCGGATTTTCTTGGTCGGACAACGTGCGAATCCTGAGTGCTGAATCGTCCTGTTATATAGGCGAATTCGAACGCCAAAGCCAATCGCATTCGCCCTCAAAAACGCCCGCAAAATACAAGCTATTTCAATATCTTAATGTGCCACTTGAAGACCCTCCCGTTGCCCCGTTTGCAGGCCGGATTCAAGGTCGCAGCCGGAGCCGGACAGGCATGGAAAAGCCGGCGGAAATCCGCCGGCTTTCACCTTCAAACAGACCCTGCGAACCTAGAACGGAATGTCGTCGTTCATGTCGTCGTTGCGGCCGCCACCGGCAGCAACGCGCCGCGGCGGAGCTGAGCGCGACGGACCGGACGATCCGAAGTCGTTGCCTTCATCAGCGCCGAACGAACTACCACCGCCGCTCTTGCCGTCGAGCATGGTGAGGGTCGAATTGAAATTCTGAAGAACAACTTCGGTCGAGTAGCGATCCTTGCCGTCCTTGTCCTGCCACTTGCGCGTTTGCAGCTGGCCTTCGAGATAAACCTTCGAACCCTTCTTCAGATACTGCTCCGCGATCTTGCAGAGTCCTTCGCTGAAGATCACGACGCGATGCCACTCCGTCTTCTCTTTCCGCTCGCCGGTATTCCTGTCACGCCACGTTTCCGATGTGGCAACACTCAGGTTGGCGATCGGGCGGCCGTCCTGCGTCCGCTTGATTTCCGGATCGGCGCCGAGATTGCCAACCAGAATGACTTTATTGACGCTTCCCGCCATTGCCGCTCTCCACTTCCGCGCACGCATACGGTGCGCTCAGATCTGTCAGGATTTATGATCGCGGATTGCTTTTCCGATCCCTGGAAATGCCCGCTCCGAAAACGACCCTATACGCTCCCGCTCACGCGATGGGCCCGGCTCAACGGTTATCCACACGCAAGCCGCGGATCATAAGCGAACACAATATGTACCTTTTTTGTTCTCACGCAAGTGGAACCCGTCCGGGAACCCTTTGAAGGACAATCCATTGCGCGGCCAGCGCCCGGAAAATGTGACGAAAACGTGATCAAATCGTGGAACCGTGGAACCAAATATCCCAAATAAATCCTTATCTTAGGAACCATCACTTCCCTTTCGACTGTTGCATTTCGGAGACGGCTTTTTCGGTGGAAGACGGTATATTCCGATCCACGAAATCGAATCCCATTGCGTTCGCGCCCTGTCGTTCGCGCCTTGGAAAACTGCTCCGAACAATCGGGGCGGATCTAAAACTGGAGAAGATGAGATGAAGAAGTTTTTGCTCGGCACCGTGGCGCTGGTTGCCCTCGGCACTGCCTCGGCAGTTGCTGCTGACCTGCCGGCCCGCACCTACACCAAGGCGCCGGTTTATGCCGCACCGATCTACAACTGGACCGGCTTCTACGCCGGTGTGCACATCGGCGCGGCCTTCGGCGGCGACAACGGCTTCGCCACCACCGACGCGACCCTGACCGGCACCAACCGTGACGCAGCCTTCCTCGGCGGCGGTCAGATCGGTGCTGACTATCAGTTCGCTCCGAACTGGCTGGTCGGTATCGAAGGCCAGATCTCGGGTCTCTCGGATAACAACCGCACCTTCACCAGCGGCGCGAACGTCCTGCGCGACAAGTCCGACTGGCTCGCTTCGGTCACCGGCCGCCTCGGCTACACCTGGGGTCCGGGCCTGATCTACGCCAAGGGCGGTGTCGCGTTCCGTGACGACGCTGGCCTCGCTGCAACCGCCGGCTTCCTGCCGGCTGTGACCGATCGTGAATCGACCGGCTACACCGTCGGTGGCGGCCTCGAATACATGTTCGCTCCGGCCTGGTCGGCGAAGGTTGAGTACCAGTACTACAACTTCGGCACCACCAACGTGGCTTACACCAACGGTGGCGCTCAGGCCCTGTCCTACAAGGACGACCTCCACACTGTGAAGGTTGGTCTGAACTACCGCTTCAACTGGGGTGGCCCGGTCGTCGCGAAGTACTGAGCTTCGCAGACCTGATTAACTCCTCCCGAGTTTTCAGGACCACGGAAAGGCCGGCTCTTGAGCCGGCCTTTTTGTTTGCCGATGCATGCCTATATCGGCGGGAGATTCAGCGGACAGCAAACAGTTGATAGCTCGCGAACGGGACTGGAAATTCAGTCGCGTTCTTACTATGTTCCGCGCACAGGACTCTCATCCAGAACAAGAAACCGGCGAACGGGCATCGCGTTTTCCGGGAACAGCACTCTGCGGCGCGCAACGTGCCACCGGAAATCCTCATGGACGAAGTGATCAAGGCAACCCGCAAGACCCCCGCTGGATCTAGCCTGCGCGCGATAACAATCCGCGGCGCGCGCGAACATAATCTCAAGAACGTCGACCTCGAAATTCCGCGCGACAAACTGGTGGTGTTCACCGGACTGTCCGGTTCCGGGAAATCGTCCCTCGCCTTCGACACGATCTACGCCGAGGGCCAGCGCCGTTACGTCGAGTCGCTCTCGGCCTACGCCCGCCAGTTCCTTGAAATGATGCAGAAGCCGGACGTCGATCAGATCGACGGACTGTCGCCAGCCATTTCCATCGAGCAGAAAACCACTTCGAAGAATCCACGGTCCACGGTCGGCACCGTCACCGAAATCTACGACTACATGCGCCTGCTATGGGCGCGCGTGGGCGTGCCTTATTCGCCGGCGACCGGACTTCCCATTGAAAGCCAGACCGTCTCGCAGATGGTCGACCGCGTCCTCGCACTTCCGGAAGGAACGCGGCTTTACCTGCTTGCGCCTGTCGTGCAGGGCCGCAAGGGCGAATACAGGAAGGAATTCGCGGAGTATCTCAAAAAGGGCTTCCAGCGCGTCAAGGTCGACGGCAAGTTCCATGAACTCGCCGAAGCTCCAACGCTGGACAAAAAGTTTCCCCACGATATCGACGTGGTGGTTGATCGCATTGTCGTACGTCCCGACATGGCCCAGCGACTCGCGGAATCGTTCGAAACCGCGCTGAAGCTCACCGACGGCCTGGCCGTTATCGAATTTGCGGATGCACCCGCAGGCGAACCTGCCGCGGAAAAGAAATCAGACAAGAAGACCGCCAAGATTCACGACAAGAGCGGTCCGGAGCGGATTCTGTTCTCCGAAAAATTCGCCTGCCCGGTGTCCGGATTCACGATTCCGGAAGTCGAACCGCGATTGTTCTCGTTCAACAATCCCTATGGCGCCTGCCCGAAATGTGGCGGCCTCGGCATCGAGCAGCATATCGACGCCGAACTGGTGATTCCGGACAAGGAAGCCACGTTGCGCAAGGGCGCCATTGCGCCGTGGGCGAAGTCCTCGTCTCCTTATTATGTCCAGACACTGCAGGCGCTCGGCAAGTTCTACAAATTCACGCTCGATACGAAGTGGAAGGACCTGCCGAAGAAGACCCAGAACGCCATTCTGTTCGGGTCGGGCGACGACGAGATCAAGTTCTCCTACGAGGACGGCGTTCGTTCCTACGACACAAAGAAGCCGTTCGAAGGCGTCGTCACCAACATCGAGCGACGCTTCCGCGAAACCGAAAGCGAGTGGGCCCGTGAGGAACTCGGCAAATACTTCAGCGACGTTCCCTGCGAGGCATGCCATGGTCATCGCCTCAAGCCGGAAGCGTTGTGTGTCAAAATCGGCGGAAAGCACATCGGGGAAATCTCCGAACTGTCGGTGATGCGTGCCGGCGAATGGTTCGAAGGCGTGCCAAGTGGCCTCAACAAGCAGCAGAATGAGATCGCCGCACGAATTTTGAAGGAAATCCGGGAACGCCTGTCGTTCCTGCTCGATGTCGGCCTGAACTATCTCACACTGTCACGATCATCGGGCACTCTCTCCGGCGGCGAGAGCCAGCGCATCCGTCTTGCATCGCAGATCGGTTCGGGCCTGACGGGCGTTCTGTATGTGCTCGACGAACCGTCCATCGGACTACATCAGCGTGACAATGCGCGCCTGCTCGAAACCTTGCGGCGGCTGCGCAATCTCGGCAACACGGTCATCGTTGTCGAGCACGACGAGGACGCCATCGAGACTGCGGACTACGTGGTTGACGTCGGCCCGGGTGCGGGCGTGAACGGCGGCAACATCGTTGCTCAAGGCACGCCGCAACAGATCAAGAGCAATCCGAAATCGCTGACCGGAAAATATCTCACCGGCGAAATGTACGTGCCGATCCCGGAGCGGCGGCCGCCCAACCATCGCCGCACCATCAAGGTCATCAATGCGCGGGGCAACAACCTCAAAAACGTGTCAGCCGAGATTCCGCTCGGGCTGTTTACCTGCGTCACAGGCGTTTCCGGCGGCGGCAAGTCCACGCTGCTGATCGATACGCTTTACAAGGCCATTGCACGCAAACTCAACAATGCGTCCGAAGGCCCTGCTCCGCACGATCGCATCGAAGGCCTCGAGCACATCGACAAGATCATCGATATCGACCAGTCGCCAATTGGCCGCACGCCGCGCTCGAATCCAGCGACCTATACCGGCGCATTCACGCCGATCCGCGAGTGGTTCGCCGGACTGCCTGAGTCAAAGGCGCGCGGTTATGAGCCGGGTCGCTTCTCGTTCAACGTCAAGGGCGGCCGCTGCGAAGCCTGTCAGGGCGATGGCCTGATCAAGATCGAGATGCACTTCCTGCCGGATGTCTATGTCACCTGCGATACCTGCAAGGGCAAACGCTACAACCGCGAGACGCTGGACGTCCTTTTCAAGGGCAAGTCCATTGCCGATGTTCTCGATATGACGGTCGATGAAGCCGCCGAGTTCTTCAAGGCAGTTCCGCGCGTGCGCGAGACCTTCAAGACGCTGCAACGCGTTGGTCTCGGCTACATCCATGTTGGCCAGCAGGCGACCACGCTGTCCGGCGGCGAGGCGCAGCGCGTCAAGCTCGCCAAGGAACTGAGCAAGCGCGCCACCGGCCGCACGCTCTACATCCTCGATGAGCCGACCACCGGATTGCATTTCCACGATGTCGCCAAGCTGCTCGAGGTGCTTCACGAGCTTGTCGCGCAGGGCAACAGCGTTGTGGTGATCGAGCACAATCTCGAGGTCATCAAGACCGCGGACTGGGTGATCGATCTTGGCCCCGAAGGCGGCGATGGCGGCGGCGAAATCGTCGCCTGGGGTCCACCGGAAGACATCGTCAAGGCGCCGCGCAGCTACACCGGAAAATTCCTTGCGCCGGTCCTGAAGAAGGGCCGCGCCGGAAAAATCCGCGATACCGATGAGGCGGCGGAGTAGCTTCCGGCAAGCCAACCAGCGAACCGCTCACGTCGCCGGCATGATCGCGAGCCGGCGATTTCATTCCGGCGAGGCGCAGGTTAGCATTCCTCGCACGGCCTACTGCCCGTGGCGAGCGAGTTCCTCGTCGCTCAGATCCCAGTCCTGCCAAAGCTTCAGAATACCAAGCAGGATGACAATCCCGCCGAGCGCGGTTTGCCAGAGCCTGAGCGTTCCGCCTGCGGCATAGCCGAAAATATGAGGCGAAGCGATCAGCCAGAAGCCCAGCGCGATCTCGCATGCTTCCTCCCAGCGGCGAAGGATGATGTATTCGAGCTGAGAGAAGCCAAAGACCAGGATACCGACGCACACCGCGTTCAGGATCGCCATCCCCTGCTCGGTATGTGCGCCAAGTCCGTTGTTCGCCTCACCTGTCATCCAGGGCGACAGGGTGATCAGCAGGCCAAGCAGCATGCCGACCCAATCCTCCCAGGACCGATGCGTGCCCAAAAACCGATCGACTGACATTGGATACCTCCATCAAACGAAGGCATACGACAGCGGCTGACAGGTCCGACATTCCATTGCCCAAACGACCGGTCGGCCGCCTTACGGTATGTCTTCAAAAGACCTATGAATCGCACCAATCTTTACAAGGTCTCCGGAACGGGTTTTTGTCGGCTTTGGAAACCCCTGCGCCCGGGAGCCGTTGTCCGGCGACCCGATCCAACATCCGGAATGATGGAATGACCGACGCTGTCCAGAACAATCCTGCCCGAAAGCGCTACCAGCTTGAAGTTGAGGGCCATATCGCGGCGACCTATTACGAACTTTCCGATCGCGTCATTACGTTCGTTCACACCGAGGTCCCGCCTGAACTCGGTGGCAAAGGCATCGGCTCGAAACTGATAAAAGGCGCACTCGACCAGGTTCGCGCAGCCGGCCTGAAGGTCGTTCCGCGATGCCCGTTCGTGAAAGCCTACATCGAGAAACATCCAGATTACGCCGATCTGCTGAAATAAGTTCGTCCCTCCAGGCTGGTTCAAATCATGGTTCGTAACAACACCGCACTTGGCCGCTATGAGCTCGACATCGACGGCGCAGTCGCCTTCGCCAACTATCGGCTTGCTCCCGGCAAGGTCATCATCACGCATACTGAAACGCCCCGCGCCTTGCGCGGACGCGGCATTGCTTCGCAACTTGTGCAAGGCGCGCTGGAGCAAATACGGGCTGATGGGGCGAAGGTTGTCGCCGGCTGCAGCTTTGTGGCCGATTATCTGGACAAGCACCCGGAATTTTCGGATGTCGCTGCCTGACCTTGGTTTGATCGTACAAAAAGAAAAGCCCGCCATCGGCGGGCTTTTGCGTTTGAACTGACAAGTTCCAGCTAGACGATCTTGATCGACATATCCGGCAAGCCGGCGAGCTTGCAGAGGATGACGTCGCCCTTCACGACAGGTCCGACATTTTCCGGTGTCCCGGAATAGATGATGTCGCCCGCCTTCAACTCGCAGGATTCCGAAAGTTTGGAGATCTGCTCGGCCACGCTCCAGATCATGTTGCTAAGGTCGGAGTTCTGCTTCACCGTTCCATTGACTGCGAGGGAGATCGCTCCCTTGGTGAAATGTCCGGTTTTGGTCACGGGATGGATCGGCCCGAGCACCGCGGAATGATCGAAACTCTTGCCGATCTCCCACGGCTTCTTCTGATCCCCCATCGCGCGCTGCAGATCGCGGCGGGTCATGTCGAGACCGAGCGCATAGCCATAGACGCAATCCAGTGCCTTCTCCGTTGAGATATTGGAGCCACCGGCCTTCAGCGCGGCCACCAGTTCGACCTCATAGTGATAGTTCTTCGTCAACGGCGGGTATGGATGATCGGCGACCGCGCCGATCGCGACGTTCTGAATCGCGTCTGTCGGCTTCTGAAAAAAGAACGGCGGCTCGCGTGTGGGATCAGATCCCATTTCGCGGGCGTGCGCCGCGTAGTTGCGGCCGATGCAATAGATGCGGCGGACCGGAAACACCTCCTTGAGGCCGACGATGGGAATCGTCGCCTGCGCCACAGGAAAAACGGCCTTCAGTCCAACCTCTGCCTCGGCTGTCTCGGCAAAAGCCGCCGTGCCTGCCAGCGCTGCCGCGCCGCCGGCGAGAATGTTTCTGCGATTGAGTTCGGTCATGGTCGTTTCCCGCTTTATGTTGTTGGCTGGTTCTTGGCCGAACGGTTGTCGCGCGCGTCAACCCGGAGCGGCTGGATTCGTCCGGCGTGGCATTTTGTATGCCGAAGCAAATGTTTTGAACAGACCGGACCATGAATGTGCAGTGCAATGAAAAAGGCCCGCCTTGCGGCGGGCCTTTCAATCCGGCTTGAGCCGACGTGACGATCAGTGCTTCAGGTCATCCGGGAGCTTGCCGCCATTGGCAGCGAGCTTGGTCATGACCTGCTTGTGCAGCCAGATGTTCATCTTCGCCGAGTCGTTGGTGTCGCCGTCGTATTTCAATTCCTTGGCCAGTTCCTTGCGTGCGGAAAGGCTGGAATCAATATCGAGAGCCTTCATCAGGTCCACGATCGATGTGCGCCATTCAAGCTTCTCGCCCTTGGCCGCGACGGCCTTGTCAAGAATAGGCGCCACATCCACCATTGGCACGCTTGCAGCGCCACCCGCGGGCGATCCTGCGCCGCCGGCAGGTTCGGCAGCTTCGGCCTTGGTGCCGAAAATCGCGCCCATGATCTTTCCAAAAATGCTCATCTCTAAAACTCCCGATAGTCCGTCGATTGACTGGTGGATCTCATTGAAGTGTTTGATGCTCCCCCCGCACGTCCGGCCAGCATCACACCGGTCGTCACATCTGAGTGTAGACGCCCGCTCAGGGCTTGCCAATGTGGGCCGTCCCCATTGCGCTGCGGCGAATTGAGTCAAAAGCGCCAAAAAGACGCCACAATGACTAAGGTGTGACAGACTCGGATGCAGCAACCCTCACTTCATCCGACCCGGCAACGTCCCACAGAACCTTGCTGCGTCTGCGCAGTTGTCTCCTTTAGCAAGCGATCGTGATGTCGTCCCGGATGTCCTTTCGGATGATCGTGATAGTCTTGTCACTTGCACGGTGCCCCACAGGAATCGCAGCGTCATAAACGCCGCGTCGCCAGGAGACAGTCACCATGAGCAATCCAGCTTCCTCCAATATCCGGACGCTTCCGGTCACGACCGACATCTCGAAATATACTGTTCAGAAAATCAGCATCGATGACTTGTGGGACGCGCTTCGTCTCGGATGGGACGACTTCAAGGCTGTTCCGACCCACGCGATTTTGCTGGCGCTGATCTATCCCGTTCTCGGCATCGTTCTCGCGCGCACGGTCCTCGGCTATTCCATCCTGCCTCTGCTCTTTCCGCTGGCCGCCGGTTTCGCATTGCTTGGCCCATTTGCTGCGCTCGGATTTTATGACCTCAGCCGACGGCGCGAACGTGGCGAAACACCCACTGCTTCACATGCCCTCGGTGTGCTTCGCTCCCCGTCCATCGGTGCGATGGCATCGTTCGGCGTGATGCTCCTGATCCTCTTTCTGGTCTGGCTCGCCGCTGCGCAGTCCATCTACAGCGCGACCTTCGGCTATGCGCCGGCATCGAGCTTCCCCGATTTCTTCAACCGCGTGCTGACAACCTCCGAAGGCCACAGACTTATTGTGATGGGATGCGGCATCGGATTCCTGTTCGCACTCGTCGCTCTCTGCGTCAGCGTTGTTTCGTTTCCGTTGATGCTCGATCGTCATGCCAGCGCCATGGATGCAATGCTGACGTCCTTGCGCGCCGTGGCACAAAATCCTGTGCCGATGGCCTTGTGGGGGCTGATCGTTGCTGTGCTGCTGATTGCCGGAACCGTACCCTTCTTCCTCGGTCTGACGGTTGTTATCCCGGTGCTTGGCCATGCGACCTGGCACCTCTACCGGAAAGTGATCGAACCGGTCGCCATGCCATATGAGCCGCCTCCGCAAGCCAAGGTGCAGCGCTACGCGGCGGACTTCCCGGTCAATCTGTTTTCATGGTGGGGCCATAAGGACCGCTGATCCAGTCAGGCGAGCGAACTCCCGGCCTGTTGCCTGCGGCGCTTCGGTTTGGCATGGATGCGTGCTTTGAAGCACGCATCCGAAGGTTTCGATGTTCGACGCAGTCGTTTTCGCAGGCGGGGGTAACCGCTGTTACTGGCAGGGTGGCTTCTATGAAGCCGCGGCACACCGGCTGGGCCTCGCTCCCGCGCGCGTGGTCGGTGCCAGTGCCGGCGCTTTCGCTGCGGTCTATTCACTGCTTGGCATTGGGCCTGAAACCCGTGCGCGTGTTATCGGCGCATGCGACCCGCAACTGAAGAATTTCGATTTCGCTGCATGGCGGCGCGGCGAACCACTCTGCCCCGTCGGTCCGCTCTATACTGAACTGCTGCACCAGACTATTGACGCGGCCGCATTCCACCGGCTGCAGCAGATGACCGACTTTCAGGTCGCTGTCGCCCGGCTGCCGCGCGGTCTGTCCCCGTCGCTCGGTGCGGCCATCGGCATCGGCGCCTATCAGCTGGAAAAGAAGATCTTTCATCCGGTGCATCCGCGGTTCGGACGCGCAATCGGCTTCCGTCCGGAATTTGTTTCGGCGCGCGCCCTCACCGATCCGCAGTTATTTCGTGAGGCATTGATGGCCAGCAGCGGCGTTCCACCATTCATGCCCGTCACGCACGTATCTGGACAGCCTGCCTTCGACGGCGGACTTGTCGACAATGTGCCCGTCGATCCGGTTGAATCCATTGAGGCCGCGGGAGGCCGCACGCTGGTGTTGCTCACCCGCGTTTACAAATCGATTCCTGTGGTCAGGGGGCGCACCTATGCGCAGCCATCGCGCAAGGTGGACGTCGGACAATTCGACATCCGAAATCCCGGCGGCATTCGCAATGCCTATGAACTCGGCTTGAAAGATGGCGATGCGTTTGCATCTGCCCTCGGCCGGTAAGGGCTCTGACACTCAATCGGTGATGGCGCAGCACTGACGCCGCGCCATCAGATCAGGCCTTAGTGCTTATGCGGCGGTGCGGCGCCAGCACCAGCGCCAATGGCATTCACATTGAAGCTGACATCCAGCTTTCCCGCCTTTTCGAAGGTCAGCGTCGCTTTCAGCGTCTCGCCCTGCTTCAAAGACTGCTTGATATCCATGAACATCATATGGAAGCCGCCTGGCTTGAGCTCGACGGTCTCGCCCGGCTTGATGGTCAAGCCATCCGCCAGCGGCCGCATCTTCATCACGCCATCGGTCATAGACATTTCGTGAATTTCCACACGATCAGCACTGACTGTCGTTGCACCTGTCAGACGATCCGCTGACGTGCCGTTGTTTGTCACCTTGAGATACCCGCCGGCGATCTTGGCGCCACCCGGCGTCGCGCGCGTCCACGGCGACACCACCACCAGATCGCCGATCTTGTAGGTATCGTTCCCGGCCGGGGCAGCGGCCGCCTGCCCGTGACCCATCTTGCTGTGATCCATCTGGGCCTGACCGGTGGTAGCGCTCTCGGCAACGATCCGCAGCGCCGGAGCCGGCGATTTCAGGCTGTGCGGATTTTGTCCGTCTGTTGCGATCTGATCCCAGCGCGCCTCGCCCTTGGCGCATTGCTGAACTGTCGGGAACGCGACCGACTGCCCCGGCTGGAAATCCCCGGCAAGGAAGCTGGTAAAGACGAACTCATCGTAGTTGTCGTCCGACAGCGAGCCGCCCGACCAGACAATCTCCTTCGGCCCTTCCGTCACGGCCTTGCCGTGGCTCTGGTAGGATTTTGCATAAGCACCGCGCGTGATGCTGAGGGTCCATCCGGGTTTGGGCATCGGCTTCACGCCAATGACGCCCTCGGGAATCTGGACCCGGATCGACTGCGTGGCCGTGCCGTCGCAACCGTGCGGGACCTGCAGCACCGCCTTGTAGTAGGTGCCGGTGCGCGCCTCCCCGGTGGCCAGAGTGACGTGGGCAAAAGCGATGGATTGTGTGGTCAAGAGGGTCAGCGCAGCAAGAGCGCTGCCGCTCAGGGGCCGCTGAACAGTACGGAAGTGGATGGTCATGTTGTCCTCGAATGATGCTGAACGATAATCCCGAAGTCTGGTTTCAGGTCAGCATCGGAGGCGCACGCGCCAGAAAGCCATTCGTCTGCGAGTAGACGGGCAAGGTGGTTTGCTGCGGGACAGACCGGCCCCCATCCAGCATGGGATGCGTCGGCAAGGCTGTATTGGCTGGCGGCTCGCCGGATACCTGGTTAGCCACGCAGGCGCTCAGGCAATCATGGTATCCGCTCTGGCCGGACGGGTTGGGACCATCGTCATTGGTGGAGGCCGCCGAGCAGATCGCGCCAATACCCCCGCCTGCGGTTCCTGCAGCGGCCAGGCCTCCGCTGACGGCGAGCAGTAGCCCCTGGATCGCCAGGACATGCGACAGCACGACAGTCAAAAGAAGTTGGCGGATCGGGCGGCGGCGCATCTGGCGGCTATGCCACGCCCGCAACGGAACGTCCATTATCAGAAAGCGCCTAAATCGGTCCCAGAACGAGTCCGGGGCAGAAGGAATAGAATGAATTATTATTCGCTTTATTTGGCGCGCCAAGTGGCGATTTTGATCCATTCATTACGACATAGCTTAATAGCACCCCTACCTTAACACCGTCGAATTGGATTCTACGAGAATTTGTGTCTCCGATGCGTCAAACCAATGAAACAACAATCTAAATCATGGCGAAGCGGATCTACCAGCGCCCAAAGTTGCGCAAAGAGGTTCAATTCGAAGGTGAAAGATTAATCACTTCTTACGATTGATATGCGTTTATCGCTTAGCTGCATCGCAACATTTGCGGTATTGCGGCGCAGAATCGTAGCCTATATTCGGTTCCAGCGATGAGGCTGCTCCAAGAGCTGAATCGAGACTACGAAGGAGACTAACCATGCTGCTCTCATTTATCCGCGCTATCCAGGCGTTCCGTGACTATCAGCGCAATGTTGCTGAGCTGTCGCAGCTGAGCGATCGGGAACTGGCCGATATCGGGCTTGACCGCTCCGACATCCAGCGGGTCGCAGCCGGTGCGTACAACGGCTAACCGCTGTAAAACTGACTGACGAACGATTGCGCCCGCCCCGTGCGGGCGTTGTCGTATCTGGCGCTGATGTTCCCACCGAATGATTTGCATCGGCGCGTCGCGGGTTCTAGTTGTGAGCGATGACAACTCACAACGACAAAGCAACAATCCACGTCATCGGCGGCGGCCTCGCCGGCTCGGAAGCCGCGTGGCAAATCGCGAACACCGGCGTCAACGTCGTGCTGCACGAGATGCGTCCGGTACGAACGACCGACGCGCATCGCACCGACAGCCTCGCCGAACTGGTCTGCTCTAACTCTTTCCGTTCCGATGACGCGGCGAACAATGCCGTCGGACTGCTGCATGCCGAATTGCGCAGGCTGAACTCGCTGATCATGCGCAGCGCGGACGCCAATCAGGTTCCTGCCGGTGGCGCGCTGGCGGTGGATCGTGACGGGTTCTCCGCTGCTGTGAGTGCGGCGCTTGCCGCGCATCCAAAGATCGAAATCCGCCGCGAGGAAATCGCGGGCCTGCCGCCAGCCGAATGGCAGAACGTGGTCATTGCCACCGGCCCGCTGACCTCTCCTGCGCTGGCGGATGCCATCCGCCAATTGTCCGGCGAAGACGCCCTCGCCTTCTTCGATGCCATTGCGCCGATCGTGCATCGCGATTCCATCAACATGGACGTGGCGTGGTTTCAATCCCGCTACGACAAGGTCGGCCCCGGCGGCAACGGCGCCGACTATCTCAACTGCCCGATGACCCGCGAGCAGTATGAGGCGTTCGTCGACGCGCTGCTCGCAGGCGAGAAGACCGACTTCAAGGAATGGGAAACCAGCACGCCCTACTTCGACGGATGTCTGCCCATTGAAGTGATGGCGTCGCGCGGCCGCGAGACGCTGCGTCACGGGCCGATGAAGCCGGTGGGTCTGACCAATCCGCGCGATCCGACCGTGAAGCCTTACGCCATCGTGCAACTGCGGCAGGACAACAAGCTCGGTACGCTCTACAACATTGTCGGCTTCCAGACCAAACTGAAGTACGGCGCGCAGACCGACGTGCTGCGGATGATTCCCGGCCTCGAAAACGCGGAGTTCGCGCGGCTCGGCGGCCTGCATCGCAACACGTTTCTGAATTCGCCAAAGCTGCTCGATCCGCAACTGCGCCTGAAAGCGCAGCCCCGCCTGCGCTTCGCCGGGCAGATGACCGGATGCGAGGGCTACGTGGAATCGGCTGGCATCGGCCTGCTTGCCGGGCTGTTCGCAGCAGCAGACGTCAGGCAAAGCAACATCGCACCGCCTCCGCCGACAACAGCGCTCGGCGCACTGCTCGGGCACATCACCGGTGGACACATCGAGACCATCGACGCCGGGCCTCGCTCGTTCCAGCCGATGAACATCAACTTTGGGCTGTTTCCGCCGCTCGCCTCGCCACCGACCAAGAAGCCGGATGGATCGCGGCTGCGCGGCAACGAAAAGACCGTCGCCAAGAAACAGGCCATCAGCGCGCGCGCCTTGTCGGATCTCGATCGCTGGATCGCGGAGACGTCGCAAGTCTCCGATGCTGCGTAAATTTCATCTCAAACAAAAATAAGCGTATGGCAAAAGACGATTCTTCGGCTGCCGCGTCCGGCAGCAACGCCGCCTTTGGTGCGGCCCACGCGGTCTCTTACGCTGAAGGCCCGCCGCGACTGGTGCCCGGCTTCGACGGTCTGCACCGCATGATGTCGATGCTGCTCGCGGAGCGCGTTCCCGCGCACGGACAGGTTCTGGCGCTTGGCGCAGGCGGCGGTCTGGAATTGAAAGCGCTCGCCGACGCGCATCCCGGCTGGACATTGACGGGCATCGATCCATCTGCCGACATGCTCAGGCTGGCGGAACAGATTATCGGACCGCACGCATCGCGTGTCAGCCTCCATGAAGGCTATATCGACAGCGCACCCGTCGGCCCATTCGACGGTGCGGTGTGCCTTCTGACTCTCCATTTCGTTCCGCGTGACCAGCGCCTCGAAACACTTCGTCAGGTTCATCGCCGTCTGGTGCCCGGCGCACCATTCGTCGTCGCTCATATCAGCTTTCCGCAGACCGAGCCGGAACGTTCGACATGGATCGCCCGTCATGTCGCATTCAGCGGAACGGCTCCTGCGAATGTCGAAAGCGCCAGGCACGCGATTGCCACACGGCTGTCCGTTCTGTCGCCCGAGGAGGACGAAGCCTCGCTGCGCGAAGCCGGGTTCTCGAATGTCAGCTTGTTCTATGCCGGGCTGAGCTTCAGGGGCTGGGTCGGCTACGCGTAAAACCCGCCATTTTTCGTAAAGTCACAATGGCGGCAGACTTTTCCGCAAAAGGCAAAGCGGTGACCGGATTGCGGCACGCAACCGGATCGTGATTCATGCGTCGATCAACGCACGAATTAACTTGACTGACTTGGTTTGAACGCCTCTTCACACCTAGATGTATCAATCGATCGACTTCAAATTGTCAAATATCCGGTTTCTCTCCGGTTTGGACGGTCCGGCACTATCCACCCGGACGGCCAATGCAAGCATCCCCATGGTCAGCAACACGATCAGCGCAATCACCATCCAATGAAGCTTGCCGACCGGCTCGGCCTGCCGGTCCTTGCCCGATGTGACCATCTCACCACCTCGAAATTCAGTTTCGAATTTCGAGGATTCCTGGCAGACGCCGTGAGCACTCACCATTTGGAAGTTGCGTTGGCAGACTTCAGCAAAGCCGAAGGCTGAACGCTTAAGCCTTGAACGGACTCGCGCTGGCTGCGCGCCATGTGGTCCAGAGGGTGCCCAGCCGCGATAGCGACGGCGGCGCAAACGGCTCGGAGGACTCAAGCCGCGTCAGAATTTTTCCGATCACCGCAAGCGGAAGGAATGCAGCGCGCGCGGAAATCGGCGCACTGGTGAGCATCGCCAGCGCCTGCTCCAGTTGCGAACCCGCCTCGCGGCGCAGATGCGCCAGCGCGTCCTTTAGCGAAGCGTTGCTCTGCTGGAGAAAAACCTCTTCCGCGATCACACTATGAACCGACATCAGATCGCCGGGCAGATACAACTGCCGCCGCGCAGCGTGACGCGGCAGCGCCAGCATGACGTCGGTCAAACCTTCCGCAATCCCGGCATGGTCCGCGATGCGTGCAACATCGGGCAACGCCGCGCCAAGCACACGCGCGCGCAGGGCATACATCGCAGCCGATGTGTCACGGCAATGCGCTTCCAGCGCAGCCATGTCGGGCATCGGATCGTCGTAAACATCGAACACATGAGCGTCGATCAGGCGTACGAATGTCTCGACCGGCAGGTCGTAGTGCGCGATGGCGCGCAGCAACTCCGCGGCGACCGGATTGGCCTCTGCTTCGCCGCGGGACCCCTGCCCCTCGCCGGTCAAAACATCGCGCCACCATTGCAGCCGGATTTCACCGGGCAGCGGCTGGCTGACATGATCTCGGACATAGGAGACTTCTGCATTGAAGGCCGCGAGTGCGATCCACGCGCGCCGCGCCTCGGGGGGCACGAACAGGCTTGCCGCATGGGTCCGGAAATCCCGTGTCCGCACCAGATCCGCACAGAATGCCGCGTCCGCGCGGCCTGTCTCGCTGCTCATGGCACAGCTATCAGTGCAGCCGCCACGCGGCGGCGCTCGCCCATCATGACGTTGTAGGTGCGGATCGCCGGTCCCGTCTGCATGGTATCGAGCGTGATGTGCATCGCGCGGAGGGCCTCGCGCAGCGGCGCAGGCGCGATCCAGACGCTGCTGCCGGTGCCGATCAGAAGCGTGTCGATGTCGTTGGCGTGCTCGAATACCCGCTTCAGCGAGTAGCGATCGATGTCCTTCGGGTCCGTGACCGGCCACGCCCAGATCGCATTCGGCAGGCATAGCAGCGAACCGCGATGCGACATGTCGGCGAAGCGAAATCCGCCATGACCGTAGGCTTCGATCGGCGCCGACCGCGGAAGGTGCAGTCCTTCCTGCGGCTCGCCAGCACCTGTTTTCCGAAGCTCGTGATCCATCTCAGCACCGCCTGTCAGGTGGTCCTGCCGTCGTCATTGCGAGCGAAGCGAAGCAATCCATCTTGATCACAACAAATATGGATTGCTTCGTCGCAAGAGCTCCTCGCAATGACGATTACGGCTTCGACGGCTTGTCGTCCTCGCTGCCACGGTTCTCGCCGACCCCGAGGTAGATCAGGAGCGGCGCCGCGATGAAGATCGAGGTGTAGGTGCCGACCAGCACCACGCCGAAGGTCATCGTCGCTGCGAACGAATGGATCGCCTTGCCGCCGAACAGCAGCAGCGCGAGCAGCGCCAGCGTCACCGTGACGTGGGTGATAATGGAGCGCGACAGCGTCGAATTGATCGAGTGATTGAGCAGATCGGTCATCGGCATCTTCTTGTAGCGCCGCAGCATTTCACGGATGCGGTCATAGATGACGACAGTGTCGTTCAGCGAGTAACCGAGAATCGTCAGCAGCGCCGCGATGCTGGTGAGGTCGAATTCGATCTGCGTGATCGACATGAAGCCGAGCGTCAGCACGATGTCGTGGACGTTCGCGATCATCGCGCCCAGCGAGAACTGCCATTCGAACCGGAACCAGAGATAGATGAAGATGCCCATGATCGCGAGCATCAAGCCCACGGTGCCGAAGGCAAGCAGTTCGCTCGAAACGCGCGGTCCCACCACTTCGACGCGGCGATACTCGACGCTATCTCCGAAAAGCTGGCGGACCTTCTGCACGGCCGCCTGCTGTGCCTGATCGCCGCCCGGCTGTTCGGCGATGCGGATCAGGACGTCGGACGGGCCGCCGAACTGCTGCAGTTGCACGTCACCGAAATTCAGCGTGGTGAGCTGCGAGCGCAACGCGGCGATGTCGGCGGGGCCTGACTTGGTCTGGATTTCCAGCAGCGTGCCGCCCTTGAAGTCGATGCCGAAATTCAGCCCGTGCACGAAATACAGGCCGATCGCGAGCAGCGTCAGCAACGCCGAGATCGGGAAGCTGATGCGGCGGAAGCGCATGAAGTCGAATTTCGTATCGTCGGGAACGATGCGAAGCGCGGGGATCACGCCATAGATGCTGAGGATCGTCAGGATGACGATGAAAACGGCGAGTGCGATGATGATGGTATGAGTCACGGCTTATACAATCCTCAAATCGGCACGGTCTTGGGCCGCTTCCACGCCACCCACATCGCAACGATCAGCCGGGTCACGGTGAAGGCCGTGAACACCGTGGTGACGATGCCGATGCCGAGGGTGACGGCGAAGCCGCGCACCGGTCCGGTGCCGATGTAGAACAGCACAGCCGCCGCGATGAAGGTGGTGATGTTGGAGTCAAGAATGGTGGCAAGCGCGCGCGTGAAGCCTGCGTCGATGGCCGAGATCGCGGTGCGTCCGGCGCGCAGTTCCTCGCGGATGCGCTCATAGATCAGCACGTTGGAGTCCACCGCGATGCCGACTGTCAGAACGATACCGGCGATACCCGGCAGCGTCAGCGTGGCGTTGAGCAGCGACAAGATGCCGAAGATCATCGCGACGTTGATGGCGACCGCGACGTTGGCGAAGAAGCCGAACAGCCGGTAGGTCAGCAGCATGAACACGATGACCAGCACGGAGCCGACATAGGATGCCAGTTCGCCCGCGGCGATGGAGTCCTGACCGAGGCCCGGACCGACGGTGCGCTCCTCGATGATGGTCAGCGGCGCAGGCAGCGCGCCCGCACGCAGCAGGATCGCGAGGTCGTTTGCGCCCTGCACCGTGAAGCTGCCGGAAATCTGGCCGGAACCGCCGGTGATCGGCTCACGGATGACCGGCGCCGAAATCACCTCGTTGTCGAGCACGATGGCGAAGGGCTGGCCGACGTTTTCAAGCGTGGCGGTCGCGAACTTGCGCGCGCCGGAGGTGTTGAAGCGGAAGGAGACAATCGGCTCGCCGGAGCGCTGGTCGAAGCCCGGCTGTGCGTCGGTGAGATCGCCGCCCGACACCAGCACCTGCTTCTTGATGACGTATGGCGTCTTCGGTGACGACGCGCTCATCAGAACTTCAGAATCCGGAGGCAACCGTCCCTGCTGCGCCTGATCGGGCGAAATGGTCGAATCGACCATGCGGAAGTCGAGCTTCGCGGTTTTGCCGAGCAGTTCCTTGAGACGGGTCGGGTCCTGCAGGCCCGGCACCTGAACCAGAATGCGGTCAACCCCCTGACGCTGGATCAGGGGTTCCACGGTGCCGAGTTCGTTGATGCGGCGCTCGACGATCTGGATCGACTGCTCGACCGACTGGCGCACGCGCTCGGTGATCGCAGCCGGCGGAACGGTCAGGCGGATCAACCCGCCGCCGGCATCGCTGACTTCGACGCTGCGCTGGCCCGATGAGCCGAGAATGCCGCCGAGCGGCTGCGACAGTTCACGCAGCTTGGCGAGCGCGTTGGTGAGATCGGTGTCCTTGACGCGGACCTCGACGCTCTCGCCGCGCACCGCGAGGCCGGTGTAGCCGATCTTGGCATCGCGCAGCGTGCGGCGCACGTCATCGCGAACCTGATCGAGCTTGTCCTTCTTCACCGAGTTCGAATCGACTTCGAGCAGGATGTGCGAACCGCCCTGCAGGTCGAGGCCGAGCACGACATGACGCTGGGCCCATTTCGGCCAGGTCTTGACCACGTGATCCGGGAAGAAATTCGGGACCGCGCAAAGGCAAACGACCAAGGCGGTCAGGATGACCGCCAGCGCCTTCCACCGCGTGAAATACAGCATTTAGTCTCTCGTCAGATTGATAAACCCGCAGCGCCCGGAAAGGCTCAGCTTGCCGCTGTTTCTTCCTTGGTGTCCTTGGCCGGCTCGCCCTTGGTGCGGACGCCCGAGATCATCCCGCGCATCTGACGAATGCGCACGCCGTCAGCGATTTCCACTTCGATCTGGTCGTCATCGACCACCTTGGTCACCTTGCCGACAAGGCCGCCATTGGTGACGACGGTGTCGCCGCGGCGGATGTTCTTCACCAGTTCCTGATGGTCCTTCAGCTTCTTCTGCTGCGGCTTGAGGATCAGGAAATACATGATGACGAAAATCAGCGCGAACGGCAGCAGCGACATCAACATGCTGTTGGTGTCGGCGGCGCCGGCAGCTTGGGCGAAGGCGGGGGTAATGAACATGCAGAAGTCCTCGGGAAAGCGGTCGCCATCAGGGCGAAACGCGTAAGATAGAGGGCCGTTTTGGCCGAATTTGCGCGGACTATAGCGGGAGACCGCCCAATTGCAACGGCACCCGCTAGCCGGATTTTGCCATGCATCTGTGGCGGTTGCAGGGTTTCGCCAGCCTCGCTAAGGGTGCCGCCGCAAGGGGGCCAATCATGTCCAAAAAGACCCGTAAAACAACAAAACAAACCGCGAGAAAGCCGGCTGGCCGCAAGGCCGTCCCTGCCGCGACAAAACGCCCTGCGGCTGCGGCAGATGGCGCAACCGTGGCCCGGATCGCCCTCGCCCTCGAGAGCATCGCGGCGAGCCTCGGCAGGTCAGCGGCCGGTCCATCGGGTGCTGATTCCCTGAAAAAGGCCGACGCCTTCGTCTGGCACCCGAACGGCCATCTGGTGCCGGTTCCCAAGGTCAGCCGGGTCGAGATGGGCCTGCTCCGGGGCATCGACCGGATGCGCGACATCCTGATCGAGAACACCGAGCGTTTCGCCACCGGCCTGCCCGCCAACAACGCCCTGCTCTGGGGTGCACGCGGCATGGGCAAGTCGTCGCTGGTCAAGGCAGCGCATGCCAGCGTCAATGCCATGCCGCAGGTGCGCGGACGACTGAAGCTGATCGAAATTCACCGCGAGGACATCGAGAGCCTGCCGCTCCTGATGACGCTGCTGCGCGAGTCCGATTTCCATTTCATCGTGTTCTGCGACGACCTGTCGTTCGACGGCAACGATGCGTCGTACAAGTCGCTCAAGGCCGTGCTGGAAGGCGGCATCGAAGGGCGGCCCGAGAACGTCATCCTCTATGCGACGTCGAACCGGCGCCACCTGCTCTCGCGCGACATGATCGAGAACGAACGCTCGACCGCGATCAATCCGAGCGAAGCCGTTGAGGAAAAGGTCTCGCTGTCGGACCGCTTCGGCCTGTGGCTCGGCTTCCACAAGTGCAGTCAGGACGAGTATCTGGAGATGGTCCGCGGCTATGCCAGACACTTCGGCGTCAGCATCGACGACGATCAGCTCACACGCGAGGCGCTCGAATGGTCCACCACGCGCGGCTCACGCTCGGGCCGTGTGGCGTGGCAGTTCACGCAGGAGATCGCGGGCCGGATGGGCGTGAAGCTGACGGCGAAATAGGCCGGGAATCCGAATCCGGGGGCGTGGCTCACAACAGTTCCTGAGCCAGCATCTCCCTGACCTGCGTGACCACAGGCAGTTCGTTCGGGCGCGGAGGCAGAAGACTGAACTCGACGTCAGGCAGCGGCGGAAAGCTGTCTTCGTCGTTCAATCGCCGCACTCCGGACGGAATCGCCGAGTCGTTGAGACAGGACACACCGAGTCCCGCCGCCAGCGCGAGATGAAGGCCGCCGACGCCCGATGCCGAATGCGCGACTTCGTAGCGCACGCCGTGATGCTCCAGCATGCGAACGATGAACTGCTGAAGCGAGCAGGTTGACGGCAGAACGATCAGCGGCAACGGCTGCATGTCCTCCAGCGGAAGCGACGCGTCGGCCACCCACGACAATGGCTCGCGACGCAGCCTGATCCGGCCATCGGCCGCGCCGCGGCTGTGCTGCCCGGCGCCGTCCAGAATACGCATCGAGAGTCCGATGTCGTACTCGCCGTTGACCGCGTCCTGCTCGATCAACGCGCTCTTGCGGATCGAGACATGCAGGCGCAGGCGCGGATACTTGCTCCGTATCCGCTTGAGGATGCCCGCAATCGAAGCCGGGCGAAAATAGTCGGTGATCGCGAGGCGAAGATCCCCCGCAAGCAGAACGCCCTGCATGTCCTGATAGGCGATGTCGTGCATGGCGAGAATCTTGCGTGCATGAACGAGCAGCCGCTCGCCGGCGGGCGTCAGCGTCGCGCCGGTCTTGCCGCGCGAGAAAAGACGCAGACCACACATCTCCTCGAGCTTGCGAAGCTGCTCGCTGACCGCGGACTGCGACCGGCAAAGCTGCGGCGCCGCCGCCGACAGGCTGCCGGCATCGGCCACCGCGACCAAGGTTTGCAGGAGATCGGGATCGAAACGACGCATGCTATCCATCCGATTATCCGATGGATGTTACCACGTATTCCTGTTTTTCAAATAACAAGAACGTGCCTAGGCTCCGAATCCAGAAGACACCTCTCAGACGAACGGAGACTTCGATGCCTGGCATCACCCTGCGGATTTCCGGTCAGCCCGACGCCGATCTCACCCGGCGTGCCGTGGCAAGGATCACGTCGGTCACCTGCACCCTGCTCGACAAGAAGCCTCAGCAGACCGTGGCGATGGTGCAATACATTCCGCAAGACCAGTGGTTCATCGCGGGCAAGTCGCTTGTCGAACACGGCAAGAACTCGTTCCGGCTTGAGGTGACAATCACGGACGAGACTTGCACGAAGTGGCAGAAGGCCGAGTATCAGGAAGCAGCCTTTGCCGCCCTCTCGGATGTCATCGGCAACGTCCATCCCCACTCCAATGTCCATGTGATCGACTGCCGTGCGAGTGCCTATGGCTACGGAGGCGTGACGCAGGAACACCGCTATCAGCATCAGGCGCAGCCAAGCGCGGCGCCCGCCTGACCGGCAACGACGCGATCGGTCTCAGCTTCAATGGGGCGCGCTTGCCCGAGCGGGTTACGACACCGGCCGGAGACGCGCGCGTTCCGGCACGGCCGTTATGCCGGACAGGCTCGCCTCGTCCACGATCAGCCGGCCAAGCTCGGAGGTGCACGGCATCTGATCGCCCCGCTTCTGGATCAGAACGTATTTCGCTTTCGGCAACGGCGGCAGGCCGTCGCTCTCATCGAGAACGGCCATCCACGGTTCGATTTCTTCCTTCGCGAAGATCGAGACTGCCAGCCCTGCTTTCACAGCCGCCTTCAGGCCGTGCTGGTTCGCCGAAGTAAAAGCCACATGCCATTCGATGCCCGACGCGGTGAGAGCATCGATCCCCATCGAGCGCAGCGCGCAAGGCGGCGGCGAGAAGGCGAAAGGCATCGATGCATTCTCCGGCCGCACAAATGTATCGGCCGCGGCCCAGACGAACTGGGTTTGGCGCAGAACCTTTCCGCCCTCGTCATTGGATTCGGTAATCGCGACCGCGAGGTCGAGTTCGCCCGTATCGATCTTGGCCCGCAGATCGAGACAGACGCTGACCGAGACTTCGAGACGGATCGACGGATACTGCCGCGCGAAGCGGCCGAGCAGTTGCGGCAGCCGGTCGCCGATGAAGTTTTCCGGAACGCCAAGACGGATGACGCCCGAGATCGTGGAGGAGCGGAAGCGGCGGGTGAGCGCGTCCTGACCTTGCAGGATCTGCTCCGCGTGGCGCAGGAAGTCCTCGCCGTCTTCGGTCACCGTAAGCTTGCGCGTGGTCCGATGCAGCAGCGGCCGGCCCACCTGTTCTTCCAGCCGCCGGATCTGATGGCTGACCGCGGACTGGGTCAGATTGAGCCGTTCAGCCGCGCGCGTGAAGCCGCCGGTATCGCAGACCGCAACAAAGGCGCGAAGCAAGGTGGGTTCGAAATCCATGCCGCCAAATATATGACATGAGAAACTGAAATCAATAAAATCAATTCATTTCCGTCATGAAACCGGAGCGTCCATACCAGCCCGCCCGCATTGTCGCGTGGGCTGAAAGGACTTCCATGACCGCCTCCCCCTCAGCCGGAAACCTCGCCGCACTGATCGGCGTGTGTCTGGCATCACTGATGTTCGGCCTCGAAATCTCCAGCGTTCCGGTCATCTTGCCGACCCTCGAAACGGCGCTGCCCGCCGGCTTCAAGGACCTGCAATGGATCATGAACGCCTACACCATCGCCTGCACCACGGTGCTGATGGCAACCGGCACCTTTGCCGACCGCTACGGCCGCAAGCTGGTCTTTATCGTAACGACCATCGCCTTCGGCCTCACGTCGCTGGCATGCGGTCTGGCGCAGAGCGCAGCGGTGCTGATCGTCGCGCGCTTCTTGCAGGGACTTGCCGGCGGCGCGATGCTCACCTGCTCCATCGCCATCATCTCGCATCAGTATCAGGATGAAAAACAGCGCGGCCGGGCGTTCACGAGCTGGGGCGTCATCAGCGGCATCGGCCTCGGGTTCGGCCCGATCATCGGCAGCACGATCGCCGCGGTGGCAAGCTGGCACTGGGTGTTTCTGATTCACGTTCCCCTCACCCTCATCGCACTCATTCCAGCCTGCGCCGGCATCCGGGAATCCCGCGATCCGCATGCAAAGCAACTGGACGGCTGGGGCATCGTGACACTGACGGTCGCCGTCTTCGGCCTGACCTACCTCATCACGCAGGGAGCCGACCTCGACAGAACCACTGCACTCGGACTCGCGGCGATCACGCTTGCAAGTTTCGTTGTCTTTGTGGTCGTGGAACGCTACATCGCCCAGCCGATGTTCGACTTTTCGGTGTTCCGCATCCGCAAATTCAGCGGCGCCATCATCGGCTGCATCGGCATGAACTTCTGTTACTGGCCGTTCATGATCTATCTGCCGATCTACTTCGCAGGCGGCCTTGGCCTCGACAGCAAGGCTGCGGGATTCCTGCTGCTTGCCTACACGATCCCGTTTCTTGTGATGCCGCCCATTGCCGATCATCTGCTTCGCCGTTACGGCGCACGCACAGTCATTCCACTCGGCATGGCCATCATGGGCACCGGCTTCATCGCGATGCGCCTCGGCAGCGGCATCGATCACGCAAGCTGGCTGACGGTTCTTCCCGGCTCACTGCTGTCCGGCATCGGACTTGGCCTCACCAACACCTCCGTCACCAACACCACGACCGGCTCGGTTCCGAGCAATCGCGCGGGCATGGCATCCGGCATCGACATCAGCGCACGCCTGATCGCGCTCGCCATCAACATCGCCGTGATGGGACTGATCCTGCTGGAAGGCATTCGATGGTTTCTTCCGGAGACGTTTTCCGGCGCGCTCGATGGACAGCAGTTGCGTGCGCTGGCCTCCACCATTGCCACCGGCAATCTCGGATCGCTGCAACACACCTATCCGATGCTGTCGGCCTACGATCCGTCAGGCGCGGCGGTTCACACCGCACTGGTCAAGGGCTTCGGCTGGGTGATGCTCTATGGCGGCATCGGCGCATGGATACTGGCCGTGCTCAGCTTCCTGATCTTCGGCTCGGAGAAGGCAGCCGCAGGGCAACGCCTGACCCACGCCATCGACACGGCGGAGTGAACCGGCATTCGCGACCGGGACCCGCCTTGCAACAAAGATCCCCCGGCTTTCGCCGGGGGCCGCTTGCCCGGCAATCCACCTGAACGGGCATCAGGCGTGTTCATGACACGCACTGTCATAAGCCAGAATCCACACCCGGGTATTCATCAAGGCCCGCACCCGACCGTGGGAGGGAGCCCGCAAAGCGCCTACTTCGGCTGCGAACATGCTTGTTCCTCACGAGTCGGATATGTGAGGCTGGCTACGCAGATGCGCATTGGAACGGGGAATGGAATGGCTGGTCGATGGACGTCGGGGAAATCCACCGTGGGAATGCGCCGTCGGAAGCCTTTAACCGTTGTGACGTTCGCGGCAATGGCCACGCTGATGACATCTGCCGCAGACGCGGCCAAGCAGGCACGCCGCGTGCAGGCCACCGAAGCCACGGCCCCGCGCGAGGCGGGCGAGCCGATCATGGCTATCGTGTCGATCAAGAGCCAGCAGGTCACGCTCTATGACGCCGAAGGCTGGATTCTGCGTGCCCCGGTATCAACCGGCGTCAGGGAGCGCGAGACGCCCGCCGGTGTCTTCGCCATTGTCCAGAAGAACAAGGACCATCGCTCGAACATGTATGACGATGCGTCGATGCCGAACATGCAGCGCATCACCTGGAACGGCCTCGCACTGCATGGCGGGCCGCTCCCCGGCTATGCCGCCTCGCACGGCTGCGTGCGAATGCCGTTTGGCTTCGCGGAAAGGCTGTTCGACAAGACCCGCCTCGGAATGCGCGTGATCATTTCGCCCGAGGACGCCGCGCCAATCGATTTCTCTCACCCGACCCTCTCGCTCGTCACGCCGAACGCAGAGACGATCGCTGCGGCTCCGCTCAAAGCGGAAACACTGTCGCGCGAAGCAGCGGACGCCGCCGCTGCGGCTGACGAAACCAAAAAGACCGCGGCGGCGGCGGCGCGGGACTCGGCGCCTCTCGCAGCGTCCCTGCGCAAACTGGAACGCCTCAAGGTACGCGCCGACGCCGAACTCGCAGCCGCCGAGAAGGCAGTGGCTTCTGCCAAAACCGATCAGACCAAGGCAAAGGCCGAGGACCGCCAGCAAAAGGCTGCTGCCAAGGCCGCAGAACTGACGACCCAGTTCAATGCTGCCAAGACAGACGCATCATCTAAACTCGATGCAGCCAGCACGGCCAAGGAAGCAGCCAAGGCGGCTCTGGCAAGAAAGGCCGATACCGACAAGGCGGCGCTCGACGCGAAGCTGGCGCTTGAGCCGGTCTCGATCTACGTCAGCCGCGCGACACGGCGGCTTTACGTCCGGCGCAACACGCACAAGCCGGCGCCGGACGGCGGCGGTGTCGTGTTCGATGCAACCATTGAAGTCCCGATCACGATCCGCGACGCCGGAAAGCCAATCGGGACCCATGTGTTTACCGCCGTGGCGCGCAACGACGCGGGCCTGCGCTGGAGCGCTGTCACGATCGATAAGGGCGACGATGCCAAAAACGCGCTGGACCGCATCACGATCCCGAAGGAGATCCTCGATCGTATCGCGCCGACCGCATTGCCGCGATCTTCCATCGTCATCTCCGACGAACCGCTGAGCGAAGAGACCAATTACCGGACCGAGTTTGTCGCGGTGCTTAGCGACCAGCCGCAAGGCGGGTTCATCACGCGCAAGCCGAGCGAAGTCCTCATGGCAGACGACAGCAGCTATCAACAGAGTGACGACGGTTTCGGCATCTTCTCGCAGCCAAGTTCAGCGCCTCCGCCGCGCAGCGCGCGCCGGGGCGGCTATCAGCCCTACTACCAGCCCTATCCTTCGATGCAGCGAAGCTGGTGGTGAGACGCTGGCTCAACGCGCATGGCGCGAAGCTGACGGCGACATCATCACAGCGCATCATATCCGCAAAGAAAATCCCCCGGCCTTGCGGACCGGGGGACCTGGTCTTTCTGAATATACCGGCTTTATGCGCCGTTCAGGAATTGAAGCGGGTCGACGGCTGAAGATCCCTTGCGGATCTCGAAGTGAAGCTGCGGCGACCCCACCTCTCCCGTCTGACCCGATTTGGCAATGACCTGGCCGCGCTTGATCGTGTCCCCGCGCTTCACCATCAGTTCACTCGCGTGGGCATACGCGGTGACATAACCGTTGGAGTGCCGCACCAGGATCAGATTGCCATAACCCTTGAGTTCGCTGCCCGAGTAAGCCACCACGCCGTCTTCGGCGGCCTTCACGGGCGTGCCTTCAGGAACGGCGACATTGATGCCGTCGTTCTGCTTGCCGTTGTTCTTCGCGCCGTAGCCGGTGATCACGCGGCCACGCACCGGCCAGCGGAATGTCGGCACAGCGTTGGTCGCATCGGCCGCCTTCACGGGCGACTGTGCTTCCGGCAGTTCGGCGGCGGGAGCCTCGGCAGCGACACGCGCCTTCTGCTGAGGTTCGGCGCTTGCAACCACGACGGGCTTTGCCGCCGGGACTGCAGGCGCGGCGACCGCAGGTTTCGGTGCTTCCGCGATAACCTGCGGCGCCGGTGCTGCCGCGACGGCCTTGCCGCCGGGAATGTTGATCTTGCTGCCGATCTTGAGCTGCGTCGTGACCGGAATGTTGTTGGCCGCCGCAAGCTGCGCCGGCGCGATGTTGTGACGGCGCGACAGGTTCATCAGCGTGTCGCCAGACTTGACGACATGCACACTGGCCGGAAGCGCGGCTGCAACCTTGGTGCCCGGTGCGGGCGACAGCGCCGGAGGCGCCACATGCGCCATGCGGCGCGGAATGACAAGCTGCTGGCCGGGCTGAAGCATGCGCGGGCCGCTGTAGCCGTTGGCCTTCAGGATTTCCGACGACGGCACGTTGTAACGCTTCGAGATGACGTCGAGCGTATCGGCGGTGCCGACGATGATCGTCGTGCCGCCCTCGCGGCTGTATCCCGAATTCGCGGCGACCGAACGCGGCGCGACGGTCGCGGTCGTCTCGATCGGCGATGACGGCGGCGGCGAATAGGATGCCATGCCCCGGCCGCCCCCCGATGTCGCGACAGGCGCGGACAGCGGCGCAGAGATCACCGGCGGATTATGCGGACGCGCGTACTGCGGAAGCTCACGCTGCGGCTGCTGATATGACTGCTGCTGGTAAGCGGGCTGCTGGTATGACGGCTGCTGCGGAGCGCCGCGATAATTGCTGGGAACGGACCCGGTGGCCTCATTGCGCGAGGCGAACGGGTTCGAGAAGGAACTATCAGAGAACCGTGTCGAGGTATCGGCGCTGCACCCGCCAAATCCGACCGAGACGAGCGTCAGGACCACGAAATGCGGTGCACGACGCGAGTTTAGCAACTCGACAAAGCGGGACATGGTTACTCACTCGTACGCAACTAACACAAATTTGAGTAAACACAGTCCGAGTAAATAACTCTTTAAGTCCGCAAATCCGCGTTATCCGGCAATGGCCAGCACCGCCGCGGCGATGCTGCAAAGCGAAAATCCGCAGGCTCACAGCTCGCGCGCAATCCCCAGCAAGGCCGGAACAAACCGCACGGCCACAAGCTCCTGCCGGTCAAACCCCTCCGCCGTCCGTACCACACGAACCAGCACCTGCTTGTCGTCCGCCGGCCCCACCGGCGCGATCAGGACGCCGCCCGGCTCCAGCCGCCCGAGCAGCGCCTCGGGGATCTCCTCCATCGCCGCCGTGACCATGATCCGGTCGAAGGTGCCGAGCGTGTCCGGCACATCGAAGCCGTCGCCCAGGATCACGTCCACATTGCTGCATTTCAGCTCTTTCAGAACGAGCCGCGCCCGATCAGCCAGCGTGCGAAACCGCTCAAGCGTCACGACATCCCGCGCCAGCTTCGACAGGATTGCAGCCTGATAGCCCGATCCCGTGCCGATCTCGAGGACGCGGTGCGACGGCTGCAAATCCAGTTGCTCTGTCATGTAGGCAACAATGAAGGGCTGGCTGATGGTCTGCCCGCAGGCAATGCCGAGCGGCGTATCCCGGTAAGCATAGCCGCGATCCAGCGAGGTCACGAACAGTTCGCGCGGAACGTCCTCCATCGCCTTGAGCACCGCCTGATCGCTGATCCCGCGCTGCCGCAGGTTCAGCTGAAACATCATCTTGTCGTGCGGCGTGGGCTGGGGCGACTGCATACCTGTCCGTTCAACGGGTTTTGACAAAAAGATTGCTACCCGATTCCCGCGAAGTGTTTGACAGATAACGCAGGATCGGCTCTTGCTGGCCAGGTTCCTGCACGGGAACCAAAACACATGATGCAAGTTGCATGCGAGATAATTATGTTAGTTCCGCATCAACTTACCACTGTCCAGATTTGTCACTGGGGGACGAATGCCGGGCCAATACAAAGCAGGATCGCGCACCTCGGTTCTGCTTGTTGAAGACGAAGTCATGATCCGCATGATGGTGGCGGATATGCTGGAAGAACTCGGCTACGCGATCGCGGCCGAGGCTGGCGACATCGACGAAGGTGTGCGCCTCGTTCAGGCGACGGACTTCGACATCGCGATCCTCGACGTGAACGTCAACGGCAAGGTGATTTCACCTGTGGCCGAGGCAATCCAGTTGCGCGACATTCCATTCGTGTTCGCGACCGGCTACGGCGTGCAGGGCGTGCCGGAAAAATTCCGCGATCGCCCGACGCTGCAAAAGCCTTTCCAGATCGAGACCCTCGCGCGAACCATCGAGGCCACGCTGAAGGGTGTGACGGCGTAGTTACGGTCATTCATCTGAGATTGAGATACGACGCGAACTTACCGTCGTCATGGCCGGGCTTGTCCCGGCCATCCACGTCTTATCAGACGATGGCTTCATAAAGATCGTTCCAGTCGGGGTTATCGATAACGATCTTCCTGACTTTCCAGGCGCGCGGCCAATGTTTGATATTGTGCTCGCGCTGAATAGCGGCTCGGATATCGTCGAAAACCTCAAAGTAAACGAGGCGCTTTATTCCGTGCTGTTTGGTAAAACCTTCGACCGCTCCAGAGCGATGCTCAAATACGCGACGAGCAAGATCGTTCGTGACGCCGACATATAGGACGCCATTTGGCCTATTCGTCAGAAAGTAAACGTACCCGCCCGCCATATTCCGATCATCAAAGACGTAGATGGCCGGGACAAGCCCGGCCATGACGAACTACAAGCCGCTTAACTGCCGTATCAAGAATAGACGCAAGGCCTGAAACGCCCTACTTCAGCACGCCCCTGAGCTTTTCAGAAAACGCATCGTCGGTGCGGTCGAGCCGCAGCGGCGTGACCGAGACGTAATTGTCGCGCAGCGCCGCGAGATCGCTGCCCTCCGCCGGCACTTCCATCATCGCAAGCCGCTCGAAGCCGATCCAGTAATACGGATTGCCGCGTCCATCGTGACGGCCATCCACGCGCAGAAAGCCCTGATTGCGCTTGCCCTGCCGCGTCACGGCGATGCCCTTCACGTCGTCCGGCATGCACGCCGGGAAATTGACGTTGATCACCGTGTCGCGCGGCACCCCTAACTTCATCACATTGCGGATCACATCGGCGCCGTACTTCAGCGCGGTGTCCCACAACGGCTTGTTGCGCGTCTCCAGGGAAAATTCCTGCGACAGCGCGAAGGACGGCAGGCCGAGAATGGTGCCTTCCAGCGCGCCCGCGATGGTGCCAGAATAAACCACGTCCTCCGCGACGTTGCGGCCCTTGTTGACGCCGGACAGCACGATGTCAGGCTGCTTTTCTTTCAGGATGTGGCGCGAGCCCATGATGACGCAGTCGGTCGGCGTGCCGCGCACCGAGAAGTGCCGCTCGTCGACTTCGCGCAGGCGCAGCGGATCGTTCAGCGACAGCGAATGCGAGACGCCGGACTGGTCTAATTCGGGCGCGACCACCCACACGTCGTCGGAAATCTGCCGCGCGATTTCCTCGATGACTTTCAGCCCCGGCGCGTGAATGCCGTCGTCGTTGGTGCAGAGAATTCGCATGCTCTAACCTTGTTTTTCTTTGTCTCGGCTATGTTCTTTTTGTTGTCATGGCCGGACTTGTTCCGGCCATCCACGTCTTCACTCAAATTGTAATCTCAACAAGACGTGGATGCCCGGGACAGGCCCGGGCATGACGCCGTTACTCGTGTTAGCGGTCGCGTTCAATCACCTTAAGGCCGCCCATATACGGCTGCAGCACGTCCGGCACGGCAATCGAGCCGTCTTCCTGCTGATAGGTTTCCATCACGGCGATCAGCGCGCGGCCAACCGCGGTGCCCGAGCCGTTCAGCGTATGCACGAAACGCGGTTTGCCGTCCGGTCCGCGCGAGCGCGCATCCATGCGCCGCGCCTGGAAATCGCCGCACACCGAGCAGGATGAAATCTCGCGGTACATGCCGGGGTTATTAGAATCTAGACCCTGGCCCGGCATCCAGACTTCGATGTCGTAGGTCTTCTGCGAGGCAAAGCCCATGTCACCGGTGCACAGAGTCATGACGCGGTAATGCAGATCGAGTTTCTTCAGCACTTCCTCGGCGCAGGACAGCATGCGCTCGTGTTCGCTCGATGATTCTTCCGGCGTCGTGATCGAGACCAGTTCGACCTTGGTGAACTGATGCTGGCGGATCATGCCGCGCGTATCGCGTCCCGCAGCCCCCGCCTCCGCGCGGAAGCAAGGCGTCAGCGCCGTGAGACGCATCGGCAGTTCTTTTTCGTCGAGGATTGACTCGCGAACGAGATTGGTCAGCGACACTTCGGCGGTGGGGATAAGCCAAAATTTCTCTTCGAGTGGTCGCGATGCTAGAAACTCTTCAAATTCAGAGTCGTCCCAGCTTCGACCTCCGTCTTTATCTCTACTACGAAGAGCCATTTCTCTCGCAGTCTGCACCCAACGCTCGTCATCGGAAATTTGCTTGATTGCTGCGAACTGATCATCGCGAAACTTCGGCAACTGCGCCGTACCGAACATCGCATCGTCGCGCACTAATAGCGGTGGATTGACTTCGGTGTAGCCATGTTCGCCGGTGTGCAGATCGAGCATGAACTGGCCGATGGCGCGCTCAAGACGCGCGAGGCCTTTCTTCAGCACGACGAAGCGCGCGCCGGACATTCTCGCGGCGGCCTCGAAGTCCATAAACTTCAGACCTTCGCCAAGCTCGACATGCTCCTTCGGCTTAAAGGCGTAGTTCCGCTTCGCACCGTAGTGATGATGCTCGACGTTGCCGTGCTCGTCGGCACCATCCGGCACTTCATCGAGCGGCAGGTTCGGAATCTGCGCGAGTTCTTTTTTTAGTTCTTCTTCGGCTTGCTTCACCTCGGCTTCGAGTTGCGGCAGCCTGGTCTTGAGTTCGCCGACCTCGGCCATCAGCGCGTCGGCGCGCGCATTGTCCTTGGCCTTCTTGGCTTCGCCAATTTCCTTTGAAGCTGCGTTGCGGCGCGCCTGCGCCTGCTCCGACGCCTGAATGGCGACGCGGCGTTTTTCGTCCCGCGCGATCAGGGATGACGACAACCCGGCAAGTCCCCGGCGGCCAAGCGCCTTGTCGAAAGCTTCGGGATTGTCGCGAATTGCTTTGATGTCGTGCATGGGAGCCCACTCTTATCCAGACAGTCGGCAAATAAGCTGACAGTCGACGGCGGGCATACCGCGAATGAGCACGATTTGGAACATCAAACTCGGTCGTCCCGGCGAAGGCCGGGACCCATAACCACCGAACGTCGTGATGATCGGGGAAGACATGCCCCGTCATCGTACACACACCGATGGCTCAGGGGGTATGGACCCCGGCCTTCGCCGGGGCGACCTGGAGAAAGATTACGATTCGAAGCCTACTCCGCCGGTGTCGTGGCGGGCGGGCTCGGCGGCGTATCCGCAGGCGGTGTCGTGTCCGTCGTGTCGGATGCCGTCTCGACCGCCTTCCTCTTCTCCACCATGGCGACCGCGATGATCGAGCCTTCGTAGAGGATCAAAAGCGGGATCGCGAGCGACATCTGGCTGATGACATCCGGCGGCGTCAGCACGGCGGCGATCACGAAGGCCACCACGATGAAGTAGCGGCGTTTTTCCTTGAGCTGCTTCGAGGTCAGAATTCCGATCCGCCCGAGCAGTGTCAGAATCACCGGCAACTGGAAGGCGATGCCGAAGGCGAAGATCAACGACATCATCAGGGAAAGATATTCGCCGACCTTCGGCAGCAGTGCGATCTGCGCGGTCTCCGCGCCGCCGACCTGCTGCATGCCGAGCGAGAAGCGGATCAGCATCGGCAGTACGAGGAAATAGACCAGCAGCGAGCCGAGCACGAAGAACACCGGCGTCGCGATCAGATACGGGAGGAACGCGCCGCGCTCGTGCTTGTAGAGGCCGGGCGCGACGAACATGTAGATCTGCGCCGCGATCACCGGAAACGACAGGAAGCCCGCGCCGAACATCGCAAGCTTCAACTGCGTCAGGAAGTATTCAAGCAGCGCGGTGTAGATGAATTTGGAATTCTCCGGGCCAGCCACCCAGACGAACGGCCAGACCAGCACGTTGTAGATCTGCTTGGCGAAGAAGAAGCAGAGGATGAAAGCCAGGCCGAACGCGAGCAGCGCCTTGATGAGCCGCGAACGCAGCTCGATCAGGTGGTCCATCAGGGGCGCCTTGGTGGCTTCGATGTCTTCTGCGCTCATGACGCTTTGGCGTCCGGTACAGCAGGTTTCGGGGTTTCGACTTCTGGCGCGTGCGCTTCAGCTTCCACGAAAGTCGCCGGTGTCGGCGGCTCCGGCGTGGTCGGCGTCACGGGCTGGTCGATCTTCATGGCGTCTTCAACGTCCTTATTGAGGGACGTCAGGAGATTGGTCGGCGACAGGTCCTTGGCGGCGGCGGATGCATCGTCGAACGACTTCTTGATGTCCGCCATTTCGGCTTCGCGCATCGCCTCGTTGAACTGGCCCTGAAACTCGGCGGCCATGCGGCGCGCCTTGCCCATCCACTGCCCGACCATGCGCAGCACGCCGGGCAATTCCTTCGGGCCGATGGCGATCAGCGCCACGACGCCGATGACGACCAGTTCACTCCACCCGATGTCGAACATGAAAGATTCCGCTCACGGGGCTCATGCCCCGTATCTCGATCACGAAAGGCGCGGTCTGAAAATCAGACCGCCTTGCTGCCGACGTCGGTGCGCTGCGAGGTCGATGCCGACGGCGCGCTGTCGATGGTCTTCACGGGCTCGGGCTTCTCGGCGGGCTTGGCCTCGTCATCGGACATGCCCTTCTTGAACGCCTTGATGCCCTGCGCGACGTCGCCCATCAGGTCCGAAATCTTGCCACGGCCGAACAGCAGCAGGACCACGGCGATCACGACGATCCAGTGCCAGATACTCATCGAACCCATACTGCCATCCTCCAAAACACGCGGCCGGGACTTCCGGCTTGATTTGACCGGAAAGTAGGCTGCAGAGGTGTCAAAAACAAGGATTAACCCCGCGTCACGACTGCGCAAACCGGCGCATTGACACCAGAGTTAATGTTCGCTCCTGCGTGAGGCGCGGTTGCGCGCCGCAGGCCCAATTCAGCTTTCGCCGCTCTTTTCGGGCTCGTTTTCCGGCTCCACAGCGGGAGCCAGGGCCAATTCGAGATCGCCGGGCTCCAGCGGGTCTTCGTCCTCGCGCAGCGCCGGATCGTCGGACGGCGACGGAACCGCAAAGCCGCCCGGCAGGCGGGTATCCAGCAGGCCCGCGCCCTTCAGCTCGTCGAGGCCCGGCAGATCGCCCAGCGCCTCAAGACTGAACTGCGAGAGGAACGCCTCGGTGGTTCCGAAGGTCAGCGGGCGGCCCGGCGTCTTGCGGCGTCCGCGCGGACGAATCCAGCCGGTTTCCAGCAGCACGTCGAGCGTGCCCTTCGAGGTCACCACGCCGCGGATTTCCTCGATCTCGGCGCGGGTCACCGGCTGGTGATAGGCGATGATCGCCAGCATCTCGATGGCGGCGCGCGACAGGCGGCGCGTCTCGGTGCTTTCGCGGGTCATCAGCCACGCCAGATCGCCGGCGGTGCGGAAGGTCCACTTGCTGGCGACGCGAACCAAGTTGACGCCGCGCATGGCGTAATCGGCCTGCAACTGCGCCAGCGCCTTCTTCACGTCCACGCCTTCGGGCATGCGTTTGGCCAGCGCGGATTCCTCGAGCGGTTCGGTCGAGGCGAACAGCAGGGCTTCGAGAAGACGAAGTTCCTCGGGGCGCGCAGCGGTCTCGCTGGACGATTCCTGCGCCGATTCCATAACAGAGGTTTCCACGACAGACTCCTCGGAATCTTCAACCGGAGCGATGTGCGCAGTCGTTCTCGCCGGACTTGCCATGGCCCTGTCTCCTTCTTCCACTTACTCAACCGGCGCTTCCGACGCTGCCTGAGCGTCGGGAGGCAAATGCGTGACGTGCTTGCGAAAATACAATGGTGCGAAAGCTTCTTTCTGGTGCAGGTCGAGGGTGCCTTCGCGCACCAGTTCGAGCGCCGCGGCAAAGCTCGACGCAAACACGGTCGCGCGCTGGGTCGGATCGACCACATAGCGCATCAGGTGTTCGTCGAGGCTCGCCCAGTCCTCGGATTCAGCAGCACCGACCAGCCGCTCCAGCGACGCGCGCGCTTCCGACAGCGACCACACGGTCCGCTTGGCCAGATGCACGGTGGCGAGCACGCGCGACTGGCGCTGTGTCGCATAGGCGGTGAGAAGATCATACAGCGTCGCGGTCCAGCGCTGATGCTTGACCTGCGCGATCTGCTCGGGAAAGCCGCGCGGGAAAATATCGCGCCGCAGCTGCGGGCGGGTCATCAGGCGGTTCGAGGCCTCGCGGATCTGCTCAAGACGGCGCAGGCGATTGGCAAGCGCGGTCGCAAGATCCTCGGCGCTCGGCCCCTCGGCAGAGGGCGGCTCAGGCAGCAGCAGGCGTGACTTCAGGTAAGCCAGCCACGCCGCCATCACGAGATAATCGGCAGCCAGTTCCAGCCGCAGCTTGCGCGCTTCTTCGATGAAAACGAGATACTGGTCGGCCAGCGCGAGAATTGAAATCTTGTGGAGGTCGACCTTCTGCTGGCGGGCGAGCGCGAGCAGCAGATCGAGCGGGCCTTCATAGCCTTCAACGTCAACGACCAGCGACGGTTCACCGTCGTTGTGATCGGCAGGCAGTCCCGTCTCAAAGGACAAGATTTCGGCGGTCATGACGCAAAACCTCCTGCGATGAGGCTCCCTGCCCGGTCGATCAGGCGGTCGAGTTCGGCGCGCGCCGCGCCACGGTCGAACGGCTGCGGTGTCCGGCGCGATGCCAGCGCGCGGTCCGCGCGCGCCAGGGCTTCGCCCGCGAGTTCAGGACTTTCCGCTGCGACCTGCACCATCTCGTCGAGCTTGCCGTTGCAATGAAGGACGACGTCGCAGCCGGCTTTGAGGCTGGCGCGCGAGCGCTCGGCGATCGATCCCTGCAAGGCGTTCATGGACACGTCATCACTCATTAACAAACCCTGGAAACCAATGGTCCCGCGAATCACCTGTCCGATGATTGTCGCAGAAGTGGTCGCAGGTTGGGCGGGGTCGAGGGCGCTAAACACAACATGTGCGGTCATGGCCATCGGCAGGTCGGCCAGCGGCTTGAAGGCGGCAAAATCGGTCCCTGCGAGTTCCGCCGCGGAGGTATCGACCGTCGGGAGCCGAAAGTGACTGTCCGCCGTGGCCCGTCCATGACCGGGAATATGCTTGAGCACCGGCAGGACGCCGCCCTGCGCCAGTCCGTTGGTGACCGCGCGAGCAATGGCCGCCACCTTGGCCGGGGTCGTGCCATAGGCCCGGTCGCCGATCACGGAATCCGCACCGGGAACCGGCACGTCTGCCAGCGGCAGGCAGTCCACGGTAATGCCGAGATCGGCCAGATCGGCCGCAATCAGCAGGGAGGACAGCCGGGCGGCCTCAAGTCCCGCCGTCTGGTCGATGTCGTAGAGCGCGCTGAAAACTGCCCCCGGCGGATAGGATGGCCAGTGCGGTGGCTGCAGACGCTGCACCCGCCCGCCTTCCTGATCGATCAGGACCGGCGCATCGGGCCGCCCGACGCTTGCCCGCAATTCCTGAACCAGCCGAATGACTTGATCCGGGGTTTCGATGTTCCGCTTGAAAAGGATAAAGCCCCACGGCCGCTGGGCGCGCAAAAAGGCCCGCTCATCGTCGGTCAGAGCGGTTCCGGAAACGCCGGTAATGAATGCGCGCGCGGCCATACTTGCGCGATTAGCCCGCGTAGTGCGGCAGGGTCAAGGAAAGCAGGCGAAATCACGCCGGATTGTGGGGGTCATCCACAGTCACAAACGCAATCGTTCCAATGATTTGGAGGAATCCAGCCGCCTAGCGCCGCTGGACCACGCACTGGCCGCCGGCCGATTTCAGGTTCACGCAGAACTGCGTGGCCTCGTCGTTGGTCCCGAACGGCCCGACCATCGCCCGGTAGAAGGTGCCCTTCCCGGCCACATCGGCCCGGTGGATCGTCGCCGAGCGCGACCCGAGGATGCCCGCATACTTGCCCTGAAGCGCACGATAGGACGCCTTCGCGTCGGCTTCGGACTTCTGCGACGACACCTGCACATAGGCGCCGCTCCCCGTGACCTGGGCCGGACTGATCGCCGCCATCTTCGCCTTGGGCTCTGCCGCGGGCTGTGCCTGCGGCGCCAGTGAAACGGGAGCGTTGGCCGACGGCGGCGTCGACGCGGTGCTTGTGGGAGCCGGAGCCGGAGCGCGCTGCTGCGCGGCGGGCTGCCCGCGCGCGGGCGCTGCCGCCGCATTTGCGTCCTGCTGATCCGGGCGGATGCTGAGGGTGCGGATTTTGCGCGGCTCCTCACCGCCGGTCAGCGTGCCGTTGCCGACGCCCGGCCCTGTCGGGCGGACATTCGGCGATGCGCTGGCAACCGTCGGCGGAGATGCGTTCTGGGTCAGCGGCGGAAACACCACGCGCGGACCGGTCTTGGCATTCACGTCGACCGGCTGTTCTTCGCGCGACACGACGCGCTCGGCCGACTTGTCGCCGACACGGTCATAGATCTGCTTGCTCGAGCCATCGCCGGCACCCGGCGGAATGATCTTGTTCGGGCCGGCATCCGCCTTGATGACGGGCGGCTCACCGCTGCGCGGCGAACCGACAAAGGTCCGATAAGCGAAGGCAGCGCCGGTGCCGACAACGGCCAGCGCGAGCACCATCACAACGGTCATGGTCCCGCCGCGGCGCGGCCTGGATTCCTGCTCGTAATTCTCGTCATACGGCGGCCGGTCGTAGGCGCCATTGCCGTAATGTTCGTCCTGCGCCGCGTATTGATCGTAGCCCGGCTGGTCGGCACGTCCGTAAAGAACATCATCATAGCGGTCGCCGGTGGCAGCCTGCTGACCATACGCAGAAACTTGTCCATGGCCCTGCCCGGACAGGACGGGATCGTAACCGCTGTGATCGAACTGCGGTTCGTGATGACCATAACCCGCATTGTTCTGGGCCGGATCGTTCTGCGCGTAGCGCGGATCGTAATGTTCCTGCGGCTGTGCGTACTGATCATCCCGGTAAGACGGCTCCTGCCGGTACGCCTGCTCCTGCGGCGTGGGCCGCGCTGCAGCCAGATTCTGCATCCACGACGGACGCGGCGGCGGCGGAAGTTCTTCCTCCACCGGCTCGGGCGCGTCGTACTGCTCATCATGCTGCAGATATTGCTGCGGCCGCTGCTTCTGCTGGTCGCGGCCAAATGTCGACATAGGATCGGTCTGCCCGATCAGCCGCGCCAGTTCCGCAAGCGGATCGCTCTCGCCCTGCGAGGACATACGAGATTGATCCCGGCCGTAATCATCGTCTGCCGGAAACGGTCTGTCGCGATATTGGTTCGCCATTGCGATGTTGCATCCCCTTCGGGGAAGCGCCTCGCCCGTCATTCAAACGAACGCCGCTTCTCACACACCGCCACCCGTCCCCGTGGCGGTCAAATCCCCCAACTATCGCATCTCGTCTGGTGCATGAACGCCGAGCACGGCGAGGCCTGAAGCCAGAACCGAGACGACGCCCTGAACCAGGGCAAGTCGCGCGATTGTTACTTCTGCATCATTCTGGATAATGAAGCGTAAATGAGGCATATCCCGCCCCTTGGTCCAGAGTGCGTGGAATTCGCTCGCCAGATCATACAGGTAAAACGCGATTCGGTGTGGCTCATGTGCGAGCGCCGCCGCTTCCACGATGCGCGGGAACAGCGCGATCTGCCGGATCAGGCTGAGCTCGACCGGATCATCGAGACGCTCGATCTTCGCATCGCGCAGGAAAGCGACACGCGCGGTTGCAGCTTCCGGCAGCGAGGGAACCGTCTCGCGTGCGTTCTTGAAGATCGAATAGCCGCGCGCGTGCCCGTACTGCACATAGAACACCGCGTTGTCCTTGGACTGCTCGATCACCTTGGCAAGGTCGAAGTCCAGCACCGCGTCGTTCTTGCGGAACAACATCATGAAGCGCACGGCATCGGAGCCGACTTCATCGACCACTTCGCGCAGCGTGACGAAATCGCCGGAGCGCTTCGACATCTTCACCGGCTCGCCGTTACGCAGCAGCTTCACAAGCTGCACGATCTTCACATCCAGCGTCGCCTTGTCAGCGGTGACGGCCTTGATCGCCGCCTGCACGCGCTTGATGTAGCCGCCGTGGTCGGCGCCCCACACGTCCACCATGTTGAGGAAGCCGCGATCGAACTTGGTCTTGTGATAGGCGATGTCGGAGGCGAAATACGTATACGAGCCGTCCGACTTCTTCAGCGGACGATCCACATCGTCGCCGAACGCCGTGGCACGGAACAACGTCTGCTCGCGATCCTCGTAATCCTCGACCGGCGCGCCCTTCGGCGGCGGCAGGCGGCCTTCATACACATCACCCTTCGCGCGCAGTTCCGCGATGGTCGCACCAACGCGATCGTTGCCGTTCTCGTTGAGCGAGCGTTCCGAGAAGAACACATCGTGCCGGATGTTGAGCGCGGCGAGATCGCCCTTGATCATCTCCATCATCATGGCGATGGCTTTTGCACGCACCGCCGGAAGCCATTCGGCTTCAGATTGCTTTGTCAGCTTGTCGCCGTATTCGCTGGCGAGTGCCTTGCCGACCGGCACGAGATAATCGCCCGGATAAAGCCCTTCCGGAATCTCGCCGATGGTTTCGCCCAGTGTCTCGCGGTAACGCAGGAACGCGGAGCGCGCGAGCACATCCACCTGCGCGCCTGCGTCGTTGATGTAATATTCCTTGGTGACGTCGTAGCCAGCGAACGACAAAAGACTCGCCAGCGCATCGCCGAACACCGCGCCACGGCAATGGCCGACATGCATCGGCCCCGTTGGATTGGCGGAGACGTATTCGACATTGACCTTTTCGCCTGCGCCGATGGCGCTGCGGCCATAACCCGTACCCTGCTCCAGCACGGAGCGCAGCGCGCTGAACCATGCGGAGGTTTTCAGGGTCAGGTTGATGAAGCCGGGACCAGCGATGTCGACCCTCTCGACCAGCGGATCGGCGCGGAGCTTGTCGGCGATCTTGTCGGCGAGATCCCGCGGCTTGGCCTTGGCCTCCTTGGCCAGCACCATCGCGGCATTGGTCGCCATGTCGCCATGAGCGGCATCCTTCGGCGGTTCGACCACCACGCGCGACAGGTCGATCCCCTCCGGCAATGCACCCACGCGGCCCAGCGCCACGCAGACGGCATGCACGCGCGAAAGCACGTCGGCGAACAGATGCGGGGGCTGCTTTGGCGAAGTCATGAGAAGTCCTGTAATCCGCGGAGAATTGGCCTTTTTCAGGCCGCCGCCTAACGCAAATCCGGGGTCGAGTCAAAAAGCCGCCGGTGCTCGATAATCGCGTATCTGTCGGTCATTCCGGCAATGAAATCACCGATCCGGCGGGCCCGCCCCGCTTCGTCATCCTCACCCTCATGGGCCAGCCATTCGGCGGGCAGATCGCCGGGGGTGGACTGATAGCGGGCGAACAGGTCGCGCACCACGGCCTCCGCATCCCGCATCACGCGCATGACCCGCTCGTGGCGGTACATGTGAGTCTTGAGGAAACGCTTGATCATCGCCTCTGTCTTCTCGGCTTCCTCCGAGAAGCCAACCAGCGTGGCATCGTGATTGCGCACGGCGACCGCGCTGCCCGGACGTACCGCGCCAAGCCGCCGGCGCGTTTCCGAGAACACGTCCTCGATCAGATAAGAGATCAGTTCGCGCACCAGCTCGGCGCCGCGGCGTGTCTCATCAAGAACCGGATAGCGCGCCGTGATCACCGCATTGATGTCGCCAATCAGCGGAATGGCGCCGAGATCGTCGACGGTGAACAGTCCTGCCCGCAATCCGTCATCAATGTCATGCGCGTCGTAGGCGATGTCGTCGGCTACAGCAGCGACCTGCGCTTCCAGCGAGGCGTAACTCCACAATTCGAGATCGTGATACGCGACATATTCCGAGATGCCGACCGGCACGCCATGTTCGCGATAACGCCCGACCGGCTCGCCATTGCCATCGATCAGCGGACCGTTGTGCTTGACGATGCCTTCAAGGGATTCCCACGTCAGGTTGAGGCCGTCGAATTGCGGATAGCGGCGCTCCACCAGCGTCACCACGCGCAGGCTCTGCGCATTGTGATCGAATCCGCCATGATCCCGCAGGCATTCATCCAGCGCCCGCTCCCCGGCATGGCCGAACGGCGGATGGCCGAGGTCATGGGCCAGCGCCAGCGTTTCGGTCAGGTCCTCGTCGAGGCCGAGCTGCCGCGCCAGCGCGCGGGCGATCTGCGCCACTTCAAGCGTATGGGTCAGGCGGGTGCGGTAATGGTCGCCTTCGTGGAACACGAACACCTGGGTCTTGTGCTTCAGGCGGCGGAAGGCATTGGAATGAATGACCCGGTCACAGTCGCGGCGGAACGCGCTGCGGCGCAGGCTGGGCGGCTCGTTATAGCGCCGTCCCCGGCTCTGACCGGGATCGGAGCCATAGACCGCAGGAGGGGCAGCCATTCCGACCGACATACGAATTATTCTACTTTCGGTGTTTGATTCTGGCGTTCAGCGCACTTAACTATGCCACACGGAACCAGTTAAATACCCGTGTTTTCGGAGACTGTTATGACCGATACCGCCACCAACGTCACGATTTCGGAACGGGCCGCCAGGCGAATCGGCGCGATCCTGAAATCGGAAGGCGACGGCGCGATGCTGCGCATCAGCGTCGAGGGCGGCGGCTGCTCCGGCTTTCAGTATAAATTCGACGTCGAGCGCGACCGGGCCGACGACGATCTCGTCATCGAGCGGGACAGCGCCGTGGTGCTGGTGGACCCCTCGTCCGTGCCGTTCCTCGCTGGATCGGAAGTCGATTTCGTGGATGACCTGATCGGCGCATCGTTCCGGGTCAATAATCCGAACGCCACCGCATCCTGCGGCTGCGGCACCAGCTTCTCGATCTAAGCTTACCTGACTGCGAACAGACGCTTCGCGTTGCCATGCGCGATCTGTTTCGCGACGGCCGGCGGCAGCTGCTTCAACCAGCCGCGATACTCGGCCATGATCGAACCGTAGCTCGCCCAGCGCTCGCTGATCCAGGTATCCGATCCGAGCAGGAAGCGATCCGGATACTTCTCGAACATCGCGCGCCACTCCGGCGTCAGCGTCCCGCCCGCGCCGGTGATGCCGCTGCGGTACGACAGTTCGCCCCAGAGCTGCGGATAGGTCGCCAGCATCGCCGCGACACGGCTTGGCGCGAGACTGAAGCCGGTATGCGCCCAGATGATCTTCGCGCGCCCGTTATGGCGCATCAGGATTTCGACGGCCTCATCGTCGGCGTGGGCGTGCAAATAAAGATCATTGGCGACCGCGAAGTTCACCGCCTTCTTCACCCATTCGGTGTCCGCCGCCTTTCCCGACAGATGAAATTCGCCGATGCCGCGATAGTAGCCGCGCTTGAACTCGTCCTGTACGAGATCGAAGATCGTCGGATCGTTGAACCATGTCTGGATGTCAGGCCGGACGCGATATGGTCGGATAAAGGGAACGATCCATAGCCCTTCGGCTTTCGCATCCATCAGCGCGTGGGTGCCGGTGTTGGGACGGCTGGTCGCCAGAATGCCGGTGACGCGGTGTTTTTTGAACAGCGCGAGAACCTCATCGAGCTGATAATACGGCTTCGGCTCCCAGTTGTAGTGCAGATGGGCGTCGAAGATTTCGATCGGCTCTTCCGAGGCGCGGACAGGAGCCGCCACGCATAACGCGACAACAGCGGCGAATGCAAACCGCCACCCCATCCTCACCTGCTTGATGCCCATGCGATTACTCAGCCGCCGCGACGCGCGGAGGCTCGACATCCTGCGTGTCCTGCAATGTCGGATCGAGACGCCGCTTGAGACGGCGGTCGATGCGGTCGAGATAGATGTAGATCACCGGCGTGATGTAGAGCGTCAGCAACTGCGACACGAGAAGACCGCCGACCACGGACACGCCGAGCGGCTGGCGCAGTTCGGCGCCCGCGCCCGCGCCCAGCGCAATCGGCAGGGTGCCGAAGATCGCCGCGAAGGTCGTCATCATGATCGGGCGGAAACGCAGCAGCGCCGCCTCGCGGATGGCATGTTCGGCGCTCAGACCGTGGGTGCGGCGCTCGATGGCGAAGTCCACCATCATGATCGCGTTCTTCTTGACGATGCCGACCAGCATGACGATGCCAATCATCGCGATCACCGACAGCTCCATCTTGAACAGCATCAGGGTCAGGATCGCGCCGATGCCCGCCGACGGCAGGCCCGAAATGATCGTGATCGGGTGGATGAAGCTCTCATAGAGAATGCCGAGAATGACGAACGCGGCGAACACCGCGGCGAGGATCAGCACGCCCTGCCCGCGCAACGAATCCTGGAACACCTGCGCCGTTCCGGAGAAGCCTGTGGCGATGGTCGCCGGCAGGTTCGAATCCTGTTCGATCTGGGTGATGTTGTCGACGGCGTAACCGAGCGACGTGCCGGGCTGCAGGTTGAACGAGATCGTCACGGCGGGCTGCTGGCCCTGGTGATTGATCTGCAACGGACCGACACTCGGCACCATCTTCGCCACGGCATCGAGCGGAATGGTCTGATTGTTCGTCGTCTTGACGTACAGCTTCGACAGATCGCTCGGATCGACGCGGAACTTCGGCTGCACCTCGAGAATGATCTGATAATCGTTCGAGGGCATGTAGATCGTGCCCACCTGCCGCGCGCCGTAAGCGTTGAATAGCTGGTTGCGGATCTGGTCCGCCGTCACGCCATACACCGCCGCCTTCTCGCGATCGATCTCGACCGTAAGCTGCGGGTTCTTGATGTAGAGATCGGTGGTGACGTCGAGCAGCCCCGGCACCTTCGCGATCCGGTCGCGCATTTCAGGCGCAACGCGATACAGCGATTCAGTATCGCCACTCTGCAGCGTATACTGGTACTGGCTCTTCGACGGACGGCCGCCGATGTTGAGATTCTGGATGCTCTGAAAGAAGGCCTGCAGGCCCGCCACCTGCAGCGACTTCTGCCGCAGCCGCCCGATCACCACCGGCGCCGGTTCGCGCTCGTTCTTCGGCTTCAGGCCGATGAACAGCCGCCCGTAATTCGCGGTCGGATTGGGACCGCCCGAGCCGACGGTGCTGTTGACGAACTCCACCGCCGGATCGGCGCGCAAAAGATCGGCCAGAACTTTCTGACGGTCGCTCATGGCCGCGAACGAGGTGTCCGTCGCAGCTTCCGTCGTACCGCTGAGGAATCCGGTGTCTTCCTGCGGGAAGAACCCCTTTGGCACGATCATGTAGAGCCAGATGGTGACGCCGAGCGTCGCGAACGTCACCAGCAGCATGATCGACTTGAAGGCCAACACGCGATCCAACGTCCATTCGTAGGCGCGCAGCCATCCGTTGAACATCACTTCGAACCAGCGCAGCACGAAGTTCGGCTGGTGATGCGGATCGTGCGCTTTCAGCACGCGCGCGCAGAGCATCGGGGTCAGCGTCAGCGACACAAAGCCCGACACGATAATGGCGACGGAGATCGTGACCGCGAATTCGCGGAACACGCGCCCGACGATGCCGCCCATCAGAAGAACGGGAATGAACACCGCGATCAGCGAGAACGTGATCGATAGAATCGTGAAGCCGATTTCGCGGGCGCCCTTCAGCGCGGCCTCGTACGGCTTCATGCCCTGCTCGATGTAGCGCATGATGTTTTCGAGCATGACGATGGCGTCGTCGACCACGAAGCCCACCGACAGGGTCAGCGCCAGCAGCGTCATGTTGTTGATCGAGTAGTCGAGCGCGTACATCACGGCACAGGTGCCGAGCACCGAAATCGGAACCGCCAGCGCCGGAATGAAGGTCGCGGACGCCGAGCGCAGGAACAGGAAGATCACCACGATCACGAGGCCGACGGCGATCAGCAGCGTCTCCTCGACGTCGGCGACGGATTCACGGATCGAGACCGAACGGTCGAGGGTCACGTCCATGGTGACCGACGGCGGAATCTGCGCCCGCAGCGACGGCAGCTTGGCGCGCACCGCATCGACCACCGCCACCGTGTTGGCGTCGGGCTGCTTCTGGATCGCGAGCACGATAGACCGCGTGCCATTGAACCAGGTCGCGGCCTTGTCGTTCTCGACGCTGTCATAGATTTTCGCGACTTCGTCGAGCTTGACCGGCGAACCGTTGCGCCATGCCACCACGACCTGACGGTAATCGCTGGCCTTGTTGAGCTGTCCGGAGGCCTGGATCGCAATGTCCTGTTTCGGACCGTTCAGCGTTCCCACCGGCGTCGATGAGTTGGCGCGCGACACCGCAGCGCGAATGTCTTCCAGCGACAACCCGCGTGCCGCGGCGGCTTCAGGATCGGCCTGCACGCGCACCGCGAATTTCTGCGGGCCGTAGATCAGCACCTGTGCCACGCCGGGAATCTGCGACAGCGCCTGACCGATGGTGATGTCGCCGTATTCGTTGACGGTGGAGAGCGGCAGCGTTTCCGAACTCAGCGAGACGAACAGCACCGGGAAGTCCGCCGGGTTCACCTTGCGGAAGCTCGGCGGGATCAGCATTTCCACCGGCAGGCGGCGCTGCGCCACGGTGAGCGCGGTCTGCACGTCGAGGGCTGCGCCATCGATGTTGCGGTTGAGATCGAACTGGATGGTGATCGAGGTCGTGCCCTGCGACGAACTCGACGACATCGATGAGATGCCGGAAACGGTCGAGAGCTGGCGCTCGATCGGGCCAGCCACCGATGCAGCCATGGTGTCGGCACTCGCGCCCGGCAGGGTCGCCGTGACCTGAATGGTCGGGAAGTCAACCTTCGGAAGCGCGGACACCGGCAGCAGTCGAAATCCGAAAACGCCGAACGCGATGATCGACGCTGTCATCAGCGTCGTCATCACCGGTCTGCGGATACAAAGCTCCGAGAGATTCATACGCGAGTGTCCCGATCCGCCGTTCGCCCTTACTTGTAGCACCTTTCGAAGCGAACGGCGGATCGAAAGGACACTCGAAAACTTATACTTGCTAGTGATCCTTTGATTCTAACTCTCGCGAGAATGCCTGCTGAAAAGGGGCGCGAATGTTAGAATCGGATCACTAGGCTCCGGCCTTGCGGCTGCGCGGCTCGACGGTCGAGCCGTTGGACAGCAGCAACTGCCCGTCGACGACAACATCCTCCCCGCCTTCGAGGCCGCTTTCGACCACGGACAGTCCCTGAAAGGTGCGATTGACGGTGACCGGCTGGATCTGCGCCTTCCCGTTCTTGACCATGAACACGAAGTTGCCGGTCTGGCTCCGCTGCACAGCGACCGAAGGAACGACAACCGCATTTTCGGAACGAACCGTCAGCGTGGCATTGACGAGAATGCCGGGCCACAGAACCTCGCTCTCGTTGCCCATCATGCCGCGGACTGTGACCATGCCGGTCGTGGCATCGACGGCGTTCTCGACCATCGCGATGGTGCCGGATTCGGATTTGTTGGTGCCGGGGATAGCCGCCCTGACCGACGACTCACCAGTCTTCATCGCATCGCGCAGATCGCTCAACACGCGCTGCGGAATGGCAAACGTCACATAGACCGGCGCCATCTGGTTGATAGTCGCCAGCGCCGAAGTATCTGCCGGGCGGACAAAATTCCCGACCTTGACCGAGGCTGCGCTGATCCGGCCGCTAATCGGCGCGGTGATGCTGGTGTAGCTCTTCTGCACCTTCAGATTGTCCAGAATGGCCTGGTCTGCCTGAATGGTCGCGGTGGCGTTGTCGAATGCAGTCTTGGCGTTATCGACGTTGACCTGTGTGGTCGCGCCCTTGCCGATCAGTTCGTTGAAGCGCTTCATGTCGCGCTCGGCCGCGGCGAGCTGCGAACGGTCCCGCGCGAGATTGCCTTCCGCCTGCGCGATCTGCGCATCGATCTGGCGCGCATCGAGGGTGAACAGCAGGTCGCCCTGCTTCACGCGCGCGCCGTCTTCGAAATGAACACCCACGATGGTGGTCTCAAGCCGCGACTTGAGCGCCACGCTCGAGATCGGCGTCACCGTTCCGATCGAATCCACATCGACCGGGACCTGCTTCTTCTCGGCCTTGGCGATTTCAACGGAGACGGCGCGGGCACGCGGCGGCTCCTTGGCCGGAGCCGTTCCGCCCGTCCACATGCCGCGCGTGGCATAGACCGCCACCGCAACGACACAAAGGCCAGCGATCAACAGGCCGCGCTTCTTGAAGTTAGTTCCAGTCATGTCGTCATACAGGCACGAGTCCGCTCTTGCAGCGGACGGTCCTGTCTCCCTTTCACTGGTTTTCCAGCGTTATTTCTATCCGGCTTATCACAGCCGCCCGGATCGTGGTACGCCACACACATGAAATATCGCTCATGTACCTAACGGAAACCGGCATGCGGATCGCCACCTGGAATGTTAACTCTGTCCGCCAGCGGCTGGATCACCTGCTGGCCTGGCTCAAGGAGCGGTCGCCGGACATTGTCTGCCTGCAGGAAATCAAGTGCATGGACGACGCGTTCCCGCGCGAGCCGATCGAGGCGCTCGGCTACAATGTGGTCACCCACGGCCAGAAAACCTTCAACGGCGTGGCCCTGCTCTCAAAGTATCGGTTCGACGAAACCGCGCCGCGCCTGGGGGGCGACCCGGACGACCTGCACGCCCGCTTCCTCGAAGGCGTGGTGTCCTATCCGAATGGTTCGCTGCGGATCGCATGCCTCTATCTGCCCAATGGGAACCCTCCGGAAACAGAGAAATATCCTTATAAAATCAGATGGATGGAGCGACTTCATGATTATGCGAAGGAACGCATGAAGGGCGAACAGCCGCTGGTTCTGGCGGGCGATTTCAACGTCATCCCGGCCAATGGCGACGTCTACAATCCGGCCGCCTGGGCGGGCGACGCGCTGTTCCTGCCCAAGACGCGGGAGCGTTTCCGCGCCCTGCTCAACCTCGGCCTGACCGACGCGATCCGCGCCGTCAACGACCAGCCCGGCCAATACACCTTCTGGGATTATCAGGCCGGCGCCTGGCCCAAGAACAACGGCATCCGGATCGACCACCTGCTGCTGTCGCCGCAAGCCAGCGACCGGCTGGTCGATGCCGGGATCGATCGTCATGTCAGGGGATGGGAAAAGGCGTCAGATCACGTTCCGGTGTGGATCGATCTGGATCTGAATTGACGAAACCAGTCATTCCGGGGCGCGAGCGCTTGCGAGCGAACCCGGAATCCAGATGTTGTTTGTGATGAACTCTTCGGGATTCCGGATCAGTCCGCTACGCGAACTGTCCGGAATGACAGATGTCAGTCCCGGCGGCCCTGCACCCAGCGCTCGAGCATCTGCAAGGCCATCGCGCGGTCGTCGTCGGACGCCTTGGCCATCGCGGTCTTGTAGCTGTCCTTGATCCAGATTTCGTCCGGACCCGCACTGTCCTGCGCCAGCGTCAACCACATCAGGCCGCGCGCAGCCTGCCGCTGCAGGCGGTCGCCGTTGAACAGCATCTGGCCGAGCAGCGCCTGCGCCTGATGCTGGCCCTTGCGCGCAGCAAGACCAAGCCAGCGGATGCCATACTTGGAATCCGGCGGCATGCCGACGCCATCGAGATACATCCGCGCCAGATTGTATTGCGCCTCCGCGTTGCCGAAGTACGACGCTGCGTAGGAGAACATTTCCCGCGCGCGCTCCGGATCGGCCTTCACCCGGGAGTTCGGGATGCCGGACACATAGTAGCGGCCGAGCGCGACGAAGGCGTTGGCGACAATCGCGGCCTGCGGCGCGGACGGCGAGTCCTCCGCATGGGCATTCGCGATCTTGCTGAAATAGTCGTAGGCGCGCAGGTCGTCCTGCGCCACGCCGTCGCCCCTCGCGTACATGCGCCCGAGCTTCCACTGCGCGATGGGATGCCCGCCTTCGGCGGCGTACTGCAAAGCCGTCAGCGAGGAGCCCGCAGCCGCCTGCGGAATATCAGCCGGCGGGACCGGCTTCTTCATGACACCGATGCCGCCGGGAGCAGCAACGACCGGCACCGCGGCATCCTGATTGCCCGGCTGCGTGCCCTCGAAAGCGAAAGCAGGAGCCGCCGCAAAGATCACGGCCGTTACTGCGGCGGCAACAAGGCCTATGCGCTCAGATGTCCGCATAGCACACCTTTTCAGCCGCACCGCCGGGATGGGTCACGGCGCCTTTAACCGCCGGGCCAACCTGCTGGGCATATTTCCAGAGCACGCCGGAGCCGACCGCAGTTTCGCGGGGTTTCCAGGCCTTTTTGCGCTCTGCCAGTTCGGCGTCGGTCAGCTTGACGCTGAGTGTGCCGTTCACTGCATCGAGTTCGATAATGTCGCCGTCGCGGATCAGGCCGATCGGCCCGCCGACAGCAGCCTCCGGTCCGACATGACCAACGCAGAAGCCACGGGTGGCTCCCGAGAAACGTCCATCGGTGATGAGAGCCACCTTGCCGCCCATGCCCTGCCCGGTCAGCGCCGCGGTGGTCTGAAGCATTTCGCGCATGCCGGGGCCGCCCTTGGGGCCCTCGTAGCGGATCACGATGACGTCGCCTTCCTTGTAGGTCCTGTTGTTGACGGACTCGAACGCGTCTTCTTCGCAATCGAAGCAACGCGCAGGTCCCGTGAACTTCAGCACCGACATCCCAGCGACTTTCACAATCGCGCCGTCCGGCGCGAGATTTCCCTTCATGCCAACAACGCCACCGGTCACGGTGATCGGCTTGTCAGCAGAACGCACCACATCCTGATGCGGATTCCATTTCACGCTCTTGAGGTTTTCGGCGATGGTGCGGCCGGTGACCGTCATGCAGTCGCCGTGCAGGTATCCGTGATCAAGCAGCGTCTTCATCAGAAGCGGTATTCCACCAGCCTCAAACATATCTTTGGCGACATAACGACCGCCTGGCTTCAAATCCGCGATATACGGTGTCTTTTTGAAGATTTCGGCAACGTCGAACAAATCGAATTCAATTCCGCACTCATGCGCCATGGCCGGAAGGTGCAGCGCAGCGTTGGTCGAACCGCCGGAGGCCGCGACCACGGCGGCGGCGTTTTCCAGCGACTTGCGGGTGACGATGTCGCGCGGACGGATGTTCTGCGCGATCAATTCCATGATCTTTTCGCCCGCCGCCATGCAGAAACTGTCGCGGATTTCATAAGGCGCAGGCGCCCCGGCCGAATACGGCAGGGCAAGGCCGATGGCCTCGGACACGGTCGCCATGGTGTTGGCGGTAAACTGGGCACCGCAGGCGCCTGCCGAAGGACACGCCACCCGCTCGATTTCGTCCAGGTCCTCGTCGGACATTTCGCCAACCGAGTGCTTGCCGACCGCCTCGAACATGTCCTGGACGGTGACCTGCTGGCCCCGGAAATTGCCCGGCAGGATCGAGCCGCCATAGATGAAGATCGACGGCACGTTGAGCCGCAGCATCGCCATCATCATGCCGGGCAAGGACTTGTCGCAGCCGGCAAGGCCGATCAGGGCGTCGTAGGAATGGCCGCGGACGGTCAATTCGACAGAATCCGCAATGGTTTCACGCGACGGAAGCGACGAGCGCATGCCGTCATGGCCCATGGCGATGCCGTCGGTGACGGTGATGGTGCAGAATTCGCGGGGGGTGCCGCCTGCGGAGGCGACGCCCTTCTTGGCCGCCTGGGCCTGACGCATGAGGGAAATGTTGCAGGGTGCCGCCTCATTCCAGCAGGACGCCACGCCGACGAACGGCTGGTGGATCTGCTCGGTGGTGAGGCCCATGGCATAGAGGTAGGACCGATGGGGCGCACGCGCCGGCCCTTCCGTCACATGACGGCTGGGCAGTCGCGCCTTGATGTTCGTCTTCGCGTCCATCGTGAACCCTGTCCCGCGATCATCCACGAGAGCTTAAAAAACCCCTGAAAATGGGAGGTTCTTCCAACACCGTCGCGCAGGCCGCGGCATTTAGCCTACGAAGAAATGATCTCACGGAGGCGTGTGGCTAAATCGCGGCGCGCGCAAGCGCTTGCTGAGGCAAGGGTTAAATGTTCACAAAGTGTTGTAGAGCCGCAACATCCGTTGCGGCGTCGCAACGACGCGGGACGTCCTGACAGGCAGAAAGACCTTGGGCTTTACCGGCCGCCGCGGATCATGCGCCAGGCAAACAGCAGGATCACTGCACCGATCGCGGCTGCAATCAGCGTCCGCCAGAAGCCGAACACCGGCACTTCCGCGATTTCAGCGAGCTTCGCACCCACGAAAGACCCGGCGATGCCGACCAGAATGTTGGTGAAGATGCCGTGGTTGGACGAGGTGACCCGCTCCGCGATCCAGCCTGCGATGGCGCCGATCAGGAGCATGGTGAAGAAGCCGACACCCGGCTGGCTGAAAAAGGCCTGTGCTTCGTTCATCGTCGAATCCCCTCAGTGGAATGTCATCATAACCCGATCTTACAGGAACTATACGACCGCGTATCTACACCGGCGGGGCTACGGCCCGCCCGTCACCATCCTGACCGGCCCGCCTGCGAGTGGGACGAACGACGGTCACACTGCAGGGTGCTTCCGCCGCGACCTTCGCCGACACGCTGCCGAGAACCGTCTTTCGAAACGAGTTCTCGCGCGCGCCGATCAGAACATGATCGACCAGATTTGAGCTGGCGAACTCGATGATGGCGTTTGCCGGATCGAAGGCTTCGATCACATGGACCGTAAAACTCTCATCGCCAAGTCCAAGCGTCCGCGCCCAGTTCTTCAACTCGGCAAGCCGCCCGACATGTTTGTTGTGCCCTTCCTCGTTCAGCGCATGATCGACGGTAAGACGCGCGAGCTTGAGGATGTTGACGCAAGCGAGCCGCGCACCGGGCACGGCCTTGGCAATGCGCGCGGCCTCCGTGCGAAGGGCTTCGTTGAGAGCCTCGTTGGCGTCGTCGAGATTGATCGCCACAGCGATGATCGGGACCTGTGCGAGATGCGAGGCAATATCCGGCCGCGACCGCGAAGCCATGAGTTCGTTGTTGAAGCGCCGGCGCAGAACGGTGGCAAGTCCGTCACGCTTCAGCTTTTCGGCGCGCGCGGTCATTTTGACCTGATCGGGATTGCCAAGGTCGAAGGCAAGCTGCCGCGCAGACGGATAACGCCACGCCGGCTGCACCTCGAGACAATGGAGGATGATTTCCTGAAGCCACGGCGGATAATCCGGCCGCAGACGGCGCGGCGGAACCGGGTCTTTCCAAAGACGCCGCCGCATCCCGCTCAAGGTTTCAGATTCACCGAACGGCCGCTCTCCCGTGGTGAAGAAATAAAGCAGCACACCGAGCGCAAACAGATCGCTGCGGGGATCGTTGCGGGTGCCGAGCAACTGCTCGGGCGCCATGTATGGCGCGGTCCCGAACGGCAGGCGAAACTCCTCCTGCATCAGATCCGGCAGATGATCGTGATGCGACAAGCCATAATCCAGCAGCACCGCCTCGCCCGTCGGCCTGAACATGATGTTGCTCGGCTTGACGTCTAGATGCACGACATTCTGACAATGCAGATCGTCCAGCGCCGTGGCGATCTTCAGCCCGATGCCGACAGCCTCCTCATACGGCAGAGGGAGGTCCGGCAAGCGCCTGTAGAGCGTGTCGCCGGGAATCCGCTCCATCACGATGTAGGGCTGTGGCGTCGAGAAATCTCCCGCCGCTATGAACTTGGGTACATGAATGCCGGAGAGGCGCGGCAATATCATCTGCTCCATCTCGAAACTGACGATGGCCGCAGGGTCCGGACTGTCTCCAAACCGCGGCACCTTCATCAGCATCGGCTGCGGATGATCCGGATGCGACACACGCCATAGCGTCGCCATGCCTCCGCGATGCACCCTCTCCTCGACAAGGAAACCATCCAGCACTTCGCCGGGAACAAGCTCGGGCCGGGCCATCAGTGCCCCTCGTACAACCGCTCGGCGAGCGAAGGGGGCAATCCGTTATCGCGAATCCGCGCGGCGGCGCCGTCGATGTCATAGGGAGCGCGGCAGAAAGTGATCTCGTCCCGGTCGGTATCCAGCATGGCATAGGACGCTGCCGGGTTGCCGTCACGCGGCTGGCCCACAGAACCGATGACCGCGAGCCACTGACGGCCCTTCATCAACTGGATCGGCACGCCCGTTTTGGGCGTGAAGGGCGTAATCTTTCCAATCGACGAGAGCGAATAGAGCGCGGGAATGTGAACGTGGCCGCACAGGGTCAGTGGCAGTTGCGTCACTTCCAGACTTCGGGCCGCGCTCTGGCCGTCAGTCACATAGTGCCACTGAGCAGGCGCGGTGGCATCCGCGTGAACAAGCAGCCGCCCGCCATCCTCGACCGACAACGGCAACTCTGCGAGAAACTGCCGCTCGGCACGACCGAGCACGTTCCGCGTCCACTCAATCGCAACCTGCGCCTTTGCATTCATGCGCTCGCTGGGGACCGCAATGGCATTGTCATGATTGCCGCGGACGGCGAGCGCGCCCTGCCCGACCAGTTCCATGGCCGTCTGCGTGCACCAGTCCGGGTCCGCGCCATAACCCACAATGTCGCCGAGCAGGTAGATTTTCTCCGCGCCATCGCTTTTTGCGCGCGCGAGGCAAGCCTCGAACGCCTGACGGTTGGCATGAATATCGGCAAACACTGCAATCAGCACGTCGGACTGTCCTCACTGACGATTGCAGGCCCTCGCGCAGCCGGGCGCCTTGATCTGGATCAGGCTCCAGCTTCCGGATTTACATGTTCAGCACGCGGCCGTAGGCATCAAGCACCGCTTCCTTCATCGTCTCCGAAATGGTCGGATGCGGGAAGATGGTGTGGAACAGTTCTTCCTCGGTGGTCTCAAGATTCATCGCGACCACGAAGCCCTGAATGAGCTCGGTGACTTCATGGCCGACCATGTGCGCGCCGAGCAACTGGCCGGTCTTCTTGTCGAAGATGACTTTCACAAGGCCCTGATCCTCGCCTTGCGCAATGGCCTTGCCGTTGCCGACAAACGGGAAACGGCCGACGCGGATGTCCTTGCCCGCTTCCTTCGCTTTCGCCTCGGTGAGACCGACCGATGCAATCTGCGGATGGCAATAGGTGCAGCCGGGAATGAGCGTCTTGTCCATCGGATGCGGATGAAGTCCCTTGATGGCCTCGACGCAGATGATGCCTTCATGCTCGGCCTTGTGAGCCAGCATCGGGGGACCGGCGACGTCGCCGATGGCGTAGATGCCCGGCACGTTGGTCTTGCCAAAGCCGTCGATCACGATGCAGCCGCGGTCAGTCTTCACGCCGAGCTTTTCGAGGCCGATGTTCTCGATGTTGCCGACCACGCCGACCGCAGAGATGACGCGATCGACTTCCAGCGTGAACGGCTTCTTGCCGTCATCGATGGTGGCGACCACGCTGTCGGCCTTCTTGTCGAGCTTGGTCACCTTGGTATTGGACATCACCTTGATGCCCTGTTTCTCGAACTGTTTGCGCGCGAGGCCTGCGATCTCGGCGTCTTCCACCGGAAGAATCTGCGGCAGCACTTCCACCACCGTCACCTCCGCGCCGAGGGTGCGGTAGAATGAGGCGAATTCGATGCCGATGGCGCCGGAGCCGACCACCAGCAGCGACTTCGGAAATTTGTCGGGGTTCATCGCTTCGAAATAAGTCCACACCAGCTTCTTGTCCGGTTCGAGGCCCGGCAGCACGCGCGGCCGCGCGCCGGTCGCGACGATGATGTGCTTGGCGGTATAGCTGCCCTCACCCAGCGATCCCTTCGGCGCTTCGGCAGCGGACTTCTTCACCGTGAACTTGCCCGGCGCATCCAGCGTCGCCTCGCCCCAGATGATCGAAATCTTGTTCTTCTTCATCAGGAATTCGACGCCGCCGTTGAGGCGCTTCACCACGGCGCGCGAGCGCGCGATCACGGCCTTCGGATCGAACGAGACATTCTCCGCCGACAGGCCGTAATCCTTGGCGTGTGTCATGTAGTGATAGATTTCCGCCGAGCGCAGCAGCGCCTTGGTCGGGATGCAGCCCCAGTTGTTGCAGATGCCGCCAAGATAGGCCTTCTCGACAATGGCGGTCTTGAAGCCGAGCTGTGCGGCGCGGATCGCGGTGACATAGCCGCCGGGGCCCGATCCGATCACGACGACGTCGAAGGAAGTGTCAGCCATAATGTCCGCCTAATCTCTAACCGTTACTTGCAAGTCTTTTCGCCGAGCCTGATGTCCGAGATGCACGATGGACCGACCATCGGCTGGCCCTGCGGACCGGTGGGCGCCTTCCGTGTAATCGTGGCATCGATCCAGCAGTTACCGCCGGAAATCCGGTATCCTGTCCCAGTACGCTCGATCCAGTCGACGACACCAAGCTTCTCCGGGATTTCCGCCTGCGCGGTAATCGCGGCGAAGTCACTCCACACCGTATATTGCGGCGGCAGTTCCGCGGCAGCCGGTCCGCCCAGCGTCGCCGCAAAGCCGAACGCGAGTGCTCCCCGTTTAAAATGAGCGACAAGCACGCGCGCGCTCCGTTGTCTCAAACCACCATCATCACGGGATTTTCGATCAGCTTCTTGAACGCGGTGATCAATTCCGCTCCGAGCGCGCCGTCGATGGCGCGGTGATCGCAGGACAGCGTCACACTCATCATGGTTGCCGCAACGATCTGGCCATTGCGGACCACCGCGCGTTCCTCGCTGGTGCCGACGGCAAGGATCGACGACTGCGGCGGATTGATCACCGCAGTGAAATCCTTGATGCCGTACATGCCGAGGTTCGACACGGATGACGTGCCGCCCTGATATTCGTTCGGCTTGAGCTTCTTGCCCTTTGCGCGTGCGGCAAGGTCCTTCATTTCATTGGAAATGGCCGACAGCGTCTTGATTTCAGCCTGACGGATGATCGGCGTGATCAGACCGAACGGCAGCGCCACCGCGACACCGATGTCCGAATGCTTGTGACGGAGCATCGCAGCTTCCGTCCACGAAACATTGGCTTCGGGAATCTTCTGCAGCGCCAGCGCCATCGCCTTGATGACGAAGTCGTTGACCGAAAGTTTGTAGAGCGGCTTGCCGTCCTTGTCCTTGCCGGCAGCGGCGTTGATCTCTTCGCGTGCAGAAGCCAGCTTGCCGAGATCGCAATCCACCGTGAGATAGAATGTCGGCATCGAGTTGGTCGCGGCGGTGAGACGCTGCGCGATGGTCCGGCGCATCGAATCGTGCGGCACGCTTTCGTAAGCGCCCTCGTCATACAGCGCGAGGATCTGCTGATCCGACATCGCCGGAGCGCCGATCGCGCCGGTGCTTGCAGCCGGAGCACCCGCGCCGGTCGCGGGCTTGAGTCCCTTGCCGGATTTGGCTTCAGCAATGTCGCGCGCCACCACGCGGCCATGCGGACCGGAGCCGGTCACGCGCGAAAGATCGATGCCCGCTTCCTTGGCAAGACGGCGTGCGAGCGGCGAGGAGAACACACGTGCGCCGTTGCTTGCGGCCGGCGTCGGTGCCGCCATGATGCCATTTGAGACAACGTCGCCGCCTGACTTCGCGACCGGCGCTGCCGCAGATGCAGGCGCGGCAGCTTTTGGCGCTTCGGCCTTTGGTGCTTCGGCTTTCGCCGGAGGTGCAGAAGCAGCCCCCGCTCCCGCCGCCTTCACATCCTCGCCGTCACCGGCAAGCACTGCGATGACGTTGTTGACCGGAACATCCTGCGTGCCTTCCGGCACCAAGATTTTCGCGATGGTGCCTTCGTCGACGGCTTCGACTTCCATCGTCGCCTTGTCGGTTTCGATCTCGGCGATCACGTCGCCGGACTTGACCTTGTCGCCCTCTTTCTTGAGCCACTTGGCAAGGTTGCCCTTCTCCATCGTGGGCGACAGCGCGGGCATCAAAATATTGATCGGCATAATCCTGGCCCCGCTCTCTCAGCGATACATCACGGCTTTGGCCGCATCGACGACTTCGGCCACCGACGGCAGCGCCAGCTTTTCGAGATTGGCGGCGTAAGGCATCGGCACATCCTTGCCGGACACGCGCGCCACCGGTGCATCGAGATAGTCGAAGGCCTGCTCCATGATCCGCGCGGCGATTTCAGCGCCGACGCCGGACTGCTGCCAGCCTTCTTCCACAGCAACAGCACGACCCGTCTTCTTCACCGAGTTGATGATGGTTTCGGTGTCGAGCGGACGCAGCGTGCGCAGGTCGATCACCTCCGCCTCGATGCCTTCCTTGGCGAGTTCATCGGCCGCATGCAGCGCATAGGTCATGCCGTTCGACCACGAGATCAGCGTCACGTCCTTGCCGGAACGCGCGATGCGCGCCTTGCCGATCGGAATGACGTAATCGTCGAGCTTCGGCACGTCGCCGGAGTGACCATAGAGAATTTCGTTCTCGAGGAAGATCACCGGATTCGGATCACGGATCGCGGCTTTCAGCAGGCCCTTGGCGTCCGCCGCCGAATACGGAGACACAACCTTGAGGCCCGGAATCTGCGAATACCAGGCTGAATAGTCCTGGCTGTGCTGAGCGGCGACGCGCGCGGCCGCGCCGTTCGGACCACGGAACACGATCGAGCATCCCATCTGTCCGCCGGACATGTAGAGCGTCTTCGCGGCGGAGTTGATGATCTGGTCGATGGCCTGCATGGCGAAGTTGAAGGTCATAAATTCGACGATCGGCTTGAGGCCCGCCATCGCGGCACCGACGCCGACGCCCGCGAAGCCATGTTCGGTGATCGGCGTATCGATCACACGGCGGTCGCCGAATTCCTGCAACAGGCCTTGCGTAATCTTATAGGCGCCCTGATACTCGGCGACTTCCTCGCCCATGACGAACACGTCTTCGTCACGGCGCATTTCCTCGGCCATCGCGTCGCGCAGCGCTTCGCGCACGGTCATCTTCACCATTTCGGTGCCGGGCGGCACTTCCGGATCAGCTTCGGCAATCGGCGCAGGCGATTGCAAAACGCCCGGCGTGGCGGGAGCCTTCGCCTCTGCGGCAGCGGGCGGTGCGGATTCGGCCGCCTTCTGCTGGGGCGCAGGAGCCGAAGCCGCCTTGCCTAGATCGGCGGCGCTTTCGCCATCGGCAAGAATGGTTGCAATCGGCGTGTTGACCGCGACGTCGCTGGTGCCTTCGGGGATCAGAATCTTGCCGAGCGTCCCCTCGTCGGTCGCCTCTACTTCCATTGTCGCCTTGTCGGTTTCGATCTCGGCGATCACGTCGCCGGACTTGATGGCTTCACCCTCTTTTTTCAGCCATTTGGAGAGATTGCCTTTCTCCATGGTGGGCGAAAGCGCGGGCATCAGAACTTGAATCGGCATGGTCGCTCCGGACTAATCTTTTACGCTGACTGCGCGCGCTTAACGATAGATGTCGGTGTAAAGCTCGGACACGGGCGGCTCGGGCGTGTGCTGCGCGAAGTCTGCCGCCTCGTTGACGATTTCGCGAACCTCGCCGTCGACCGCCTTCAGGTCCTGCTCGCTGACCTTGAGATCCAGAAGGCGCTGGCGCACCTGCTCGATCGGGTCGCTGTCGTGACGCACCTTGTCCACTTCCTCGCGGGTCCGGTACTTCGCGGGATCAGACATCGAATGGCCGCGGTAACGGTAGGTCTGCATCTCGAGAATGTAAGGCCCGTTGCCCTCGCGGCACCATTGCACGGCCTTGTCGCCAGCGGCCTTCACGGCGCGGACGTCCATACCGTCCACCTGTTCGCCGGGAATGTTGAACGAGGCACCGCGCTTGGAAAAATCGGTCTGCGCGGACGAGCGGGTCACCGAGGTGCCCATGGCGTAGCGGTTGTTCTCGATCACGTAGATGACGGGCAGCTTCCACAGCTCCGCCATGTTGAAGCTCTCGTAGACCTGACCCTGGTTGGCCGCACCGTCGCCGAAATAGGCGACCGCGACATTCTTGTTGCCGCGATAGCGGTTGGCAAAAGCAAGGCCGGTGCCGAGCGGAACCTGCGCACCGACGATGCCGTGACCGCCGTAGAAGTTCTTCTCCTTGCTGAACATGTGCATGGAGCCGCCCTTGCCCTTGGAATAGCCGGCTTCGCGCCCCGTCAGCTCGGCCATCACGCCCTTGGGGTCCATGCCGCACGCCAGCATGTGGCCGTGGTCGCGATAGCTGGTGATGATCTGATCGCCCTTCTCCAGCGACATCTGCATGCCCACCACGACCGCTTCCTGGCCGATGTAGAGGTGGCAGAAACCGCCGATAGCGCCCATGCCGTAAAGCTGGCCAGCCTTCTCCTCGAAACGGCGGATCAGCATCATCTCGCGAAACGCGTGAAGCTCCTGGTCCTTGCTGAACGTCAGATTGTTTGGATGGCGGGAGCCGTTGCCGGTAGCCGCGTCCTGCGCGGCGGCGCTTTTCTTCGAAGAGGCCGATTCTTTTGGCGACATGTCATGTCCGGATGAGAGAGCGGATACAATCCTCTCTACTCCAACTCACATCGCCATGAAAGGATTGCATGAAGTTGCGACAACACGCTCGCATTTCGCAATGCAGCGAACGCAACTTTAAAATCGAAACTGCGGTGTTTTTGAAATTTGAAACTCAGTTCATCCGAACGAGGTCGCGCGGATGGACATAGTCGAGCTGATACCGCGCGCGCTCATCGAGCATGTCGGGATCGACCCGGTCCGAACGCAGCAATGAGACGCGTTGTTCGGCGGCAATACGCTCGGCTTTCAGGCGGGCGAGTTCAGCGGTCAGCAACACGATCTCTTGATCCAGTTCCTGCCGCGCATTGAGGCCGTACTTGCCGGTGTAGGCATTGACCCCGAAATAGGCAATCAACGCCGCCGCGATCGCATAGAGCGCGAGGCCGGTCATGATTGCTTTGAGTCGCGTGCGTGAAACCATGCCGCACGATGCGACAGCCCGGTTAACCTATCGCTAACAACCGGGCTGTCCTGTCACCTCAACGTCATGCCTTGTGCTTGTCGACCCAGGCTGCGAAGGCGGCGATGTAGTCCTTCAGCACCTTCGCAAGGGACTCCTTGGTCAGTTCGCCCTTGTCGTCGAACGCGTCGCCCACGCCGTTCAGGTAGATTTCCGGCTGCTGCAGGATCGGGCCGCTATAACCCGGAAGGATCTGCTTGAGGTTCATCGCCGCGCAGACGCCGCCCAGCGGTCCCGGCGAGTTGCTGACGATGCCGATCGGCTTCCCGAGAAACGAGCTCTTGCCGTAGGGCCGCGAGCCGACGTCGATGGCGTTCTTCAGCACACCGGGAATGGAGCGGTTGTATTCCGGCGTCACGAACAGGACCCCATCGGATTTCTGGATTTTCTCGCGGAAGGCGACCCAGTCCGCCGGCGGCGTCGCTTCCAGGTCCTGATTGAAGAACGAGAGGCCGTGAAGGGTCGTAATTTCCAGCTTGAGGGATGCTGGAGCAATCTTGGCGAAAGCCTTGGCGATCTTGAGGGAAAACGACTCCTTGCGGAGGCTGCCGACGATAACGACGACGGAATGGGCCATGGGACGATCCTTTTAAGCAACAGGACAAATTGAACCTGCGAAGGCCCGATTAGCCTCCGGTCAAAAAGGATGCAAGTGCATTAACTTGAGATCGCGAGATCGTGTTCCGTAATCCCTCTACCCCAGCAACTCGTCGTTATGTTCCCCAAGCCGGGGCGCGCCGGAATGCGGGTGCGGACGCTGACCGTCGAACGTAATCGGCAGGCCCACCACCGGCAGTTCGCTGCCGGGCAAGGTGCGGATCAGGTCGGACGCCTTGAACTGCTCGGTCTGTGACAGTTCCGCGATGGTGTTGACCGGACTGCACGGCACGCCCACTGCCTCGAACGCGGCCAGCCATTCGGCGCGCGTCTTCGTCAGCAGCACCGGCTTCAGCAATCCGATCAGCGTGTCGCGATGGACGAAACGGTCCCTGCCCCTGGCAAATCGGGGATCGGTGCACCATTCCGGGAAACCGAGAACGGTGGCGAGCTTGTGAAACAGCCGGTCGTATCCGGCGGCGATCACCAGCGGAAGATCGGCGGTCTCAAAGGCCTGATACGGCACGATGGTCGGCGTCGCCGCGCCCGTCCGCTGCGAGAGTTCGCCGGTGACGTGATAGGTCGCCAGCGACGAGTCCACCCACGAGGCTGCGCTGTCGAGCAGCGACGTGTCGATCACGCAGCCCTTGCCGGTGACATGACGCTGCTGCAACGCGCCAAGCGCACCGATCACGCACCATTGTGCTGTCGCCTTGTCGTTGATCGCGGGCGCGCAAAATGTCGGCGGATCGTCGCGGCGGCCGGTCTGCATCATCACACCGCCATACGCCTGCAGCAGCGGATCGAAGCCCGGCGCTTTCGATAGCGGCCCCTTCGGGCCGAACGCCCAGATCGAACAGTAGATCAGCCGCGGATTGATCGCGCACATGTCGTCCGGGCCGATGCCGAGATCGCTGACCACACCCGAGCGCAGATTCTGGATCAGGATGTCGGCGTCGCGCACAAGTGTTTTCAGTTTCTCGATGTCATCCGCGCTCTTCATGTCGAGCGTCACCGACCGCTTGTTGCGGTTGGTGACGTGAAACATGATCGAGGCTTCCTCGATGAAGGGAGGCCCCCAGCTTCGCGCGTCGTCGCCGCCGTCGGGTTTCTCGATCTTGATGACGTCCGCGCCCATGTCGGCCATGATCGCGCCCGCCAGCGGACCCGCGAGCGCCTGCCCGATTTCAATGACCTTAATTCCGGCAAGCGGACCTTGCATCACATCGTCTCCCACACCGGCAGAATCCCGGCAGGGCCCAAGTCAAACGGCGACGGCCTGCCAAGGCAAGCCGTCAGTCACGTTCAGAAATGAAATGCAGCGATGCGCCGAAGTCTCTTCCGGCGCATCTTGATTTAGGCCAGCGCCTTGAGCGCCGAGCGGCCCGCATAGACCGCCTGATTGCCCAGTTCCTGCTCAATGCGCAGCAACTGGTTGTATTTGGCAGTGCGGTCCGAGCGCGCCAGCGAACCGGTCTTGATCTGACCGCAGTTGGTCGCGACCGCCAGATCGGCAATGGTCGCGTCCTCGGTTTCACCCGAACGATGCGACATCACCGCGGTATAGGCCGCCTTGTGCGCCATCTCGACGGCGGCGAGCGTCTCAGTCAGGGAACCGATCTGGTTGACCTTCACGAGGATGGAGTTGCCGAGGCCCTTCTTGATGCCGTCCGCAAGGCGCTTGACGTTGGTGACGAACAGGTCGTCGCCGACGAGTTGGCACTTGCCGCCGATCAGGTCGGTCAGTTCCTTCCAGCCGTCCATGTCGTCTTCGGCCATGCCGTCTTCAATCGAGACGATCGGATAGCGCGAGACGAGATCGGCGAGATACTTCGCCTGCTCCGAACGCGAGCGGGTCTTGTTCTCGCCTTCGTAGACGTATGCGCCGTTCTTGAAGAACTCGGTCGAGGCGCAGTCGAGCGCCAGCATGATGTCGCCGCCCGCCTTGTAGCCGGCCTTTGCAATCGCACTCATCACGAAATCGATCGCCGCATCCGCCGACGGCAGGTTCGGCGCGAAGCCGCCTTCATCGCCGACATTGGTGTTGTGACCGGCCTTCTTCAGTTCGCCCTTCAGCGTGTGGAAAATTTCCGCGCCTGCGCGAAGCCCTTCGGCGAAGGTCGCAGCGCCCACCGGCATCACCATGATTTCCTGGAAGTCGATCGGATTATCGGCATGGGCGCCACCGTTGATGATGTTCATCATTGGCACCGGCAAAACCCGCGCCGAGGTGCCGCCGACATAACGATAGAGCGGCATGCCGAGCGATTCAGCGGCAGCCTTCGCCACCGCCAGCGAGACGCCGAGAATGGCGTTGGCGCCAAGGCGGCTCTTGTTCGGGGTGCCATCGAGACCGATCATGGTCTCGTCGATCTGAACCTGCTGCTCGGCCTCCATGCCGCCGATGGCGTCGAAGATTTCGCCGTTGACCGCATCCACCGCCTTCTGCACGCCCTTGCCGAGATAGCGGCCCTTGTCGCCGTCGCGCAGTTCGACAGCTTCATGCGCACCCGTGGAAGCACCCGACGGAACAGCAGCACGGCCGAGCGAACCATCCTCCAGCACCACATCGACTTCGACGGTCGGATTGCCGCGGCTGTCAAGAATTTCACGGCCGATGATGTCGACGATGGCGGTCATGTGCGTCTCTTTCTTGGAGGTTGGAATGCGGTGCTTCTACAGGAAGGATTTCCGCGAGAAAAGGCCGCAAAGGGCGGCATTTCAGCCGAAATTATCGCGAAATTGCGTTCAGCGCGGCCGAGGTTTCCCGCACCAGTTTGTCCATGAGAGCCTGCGCCGTTCTCTCCTTCAGAAGTCCGGCCCCCTGACCGGCCTGAAGCGAAAGAAAATCGGCCTTTCCCTGCTCGATAGCCGCCTTGCGGAGCGAGCCGCTGAACCAGTTCTGGATCGGGTATGGCGGCAGATCGGCGGCATGTTTCGTCATGTCATCCATGAACCGGTTTCGGATCGCGCGCACCAGCCGTCCGCTGAAAGCACGCGTGAGCTGCGTGTCACGCGCCTCCGGCTGAAACAGCATCTCGCGATGAACGGATGGCGCGCCGGATTCGGCGCAGCCAAGAAAGGCCGTGCCGATCTGAACCGCCTGCGCACCGAGCGCCAGTGCCGCCACCACGCCGCGCCCATCCGCGATGGCGCCTGCCGCGATAACCGGGATTTTGACGCGATCGGCCACCTGCGGAACCAGCGCCAGCGTTCCGGTGAGCGAGTCCTCTGCGGACCGGAGAAACGATGGCCGGTGACCGCCCGCTTCGAGGCCGGTCGCGACAACCGCATCGAGCCCCGCCTCTTCCAGAGCCTCGGCTTCCTCGACTGTCGTGGCGGTGCCGATGGTGAAGATCCCTCGCTTGCGACAGGCCTGCAGAACATCCTTCGAGGGAATCCCGAACACAAAGCTGGCGACAGGCGGTTTCGCCTCAAGCAGAGCTTCAATCTGCGCCGCGTAATCCTGCGCGAACCGCGCAGGAGGTTTCGGTGCCTCAAGACCAAGTTCGCGGTAGTACGGCGCGAACCAGCCACCCACCTTCTCGAACGTCGCTGCGCTCAGGCCCGGCTCTGCTTCGGTCATCACCCACAGATTGATCGCAAAGGGCCTGCTCGTTTTTGCGCGGATATCAGTAACGACCTCCGTGATTTGCGCCGGAGACAGCGCATTGGCACCGAACGAACCGAGCCCGCCTGCATTGGAAACCGCCGCGACGAGCTGCGTTGACGAGACACCGCCGCCGAACGGCCCCTGAATGACGGGATAAAGAAGATCCAGCGCTTTCGTAATCGGCGTATTTGTCCACATTGTTGAAATATCCCCATCCCGCTAAAAAGTGCCCCGCTGACGCAGCGGCGTGAAAAATTCGCCGCTCGCGTGACCTTTGCGTCAGGAGTGGCTATCGTGATGGCCACGGAGAAATAAATGGCTCGAAAGTCCAGCAAAAAAAATTCACCCGACGCGCGGCTACAACTCGGCAAGCAAGTCGGGATGCCTGCCTCGCCTGAAGCGGCGCAGCTCGACCGGGTGCCGAACCCGCATCCGAAGGACAACTATCTGGTGCGTTTCGTCGCGCCCGAGTTCACCTCGCTATGCCCGATCACGGCCCAGCCGGATTTCGCACATCTGGTGATCGACTACGTGCCGGATCAGTGGCTGGTCGAATCCAAGGCGCTGAAGCTTTATCTCTCGAGCTTCCGCAATCACGGCGCGTTCCATGAAGACTGCACGGTGGGGATCGGCAAGCGTCTGGTGAAGGAAATCAGGCCCCGCTGGCTGCGGATCGGCGGCTACTGGTATCCGCGCGGCGGCATTCCCATCGACGTGTTCTGGCAGACCGGAAAACTGCCGAGTGGAGTCTGGGTGCCGGATCAGGGCGTCCCGCCCTATCGCGGACGGGGTTAGACGTCCACCATCTCGGCCGGCTTCTGATTGAGCAGGCGCGCAGCGATCAAACCCAGCACCAGAATGGCGGTGGCGCTCAGGATCAGCGTCGCCATCTTGCCGAGATGCGACAGGCCGAAACCGTAGACGATCGGTCCGACCGCCTGCCCCATGAAAAAGCAGAACGCGTGCAGCGACAGCGCCGAGGCGCGCGCCTCGGGCGCGAGGTCGCTTGAGAATACCTGCAGCGAACCGTGCAGCGAGTAGAAGCCCCAGCCCATCAGGAAGAAGCAGATCGCCTGAATTTCCCAGCGCGGCCCGATTGCAATCATCACAAGTTGCAACGCCATCATCGCTGCACCGCCGATCATCAGGCCGTTCACGCCAAACCGCGGCAACAGCCGCGACACGCTCATGGTGTAGGCCAATCCGCCGACCGCGAATGCAGCGATGACAACACCCGGGATCGACGCGCGGGTTTCGCCAAGCTCGAACAGAAACGCGGCGACGAACGGGAAAAGTCCAAGTACGCACAGTCCTTCGATGAACACCGCCGTGAAGCAGACGCGCGCATTCGGATTGGTGAGGATCGTGCGGTATCCGTCTTTCAGTGCGGCAAGGCTGACCTTCCGGCGTGGATTGGCCACGCCCGCTTTGCGAAATCCGATAAGTGCGGCGATGGCCGCTGCGATCACCAAGAGGCCGAGCACCACAAGCACGCCGCGCCAGCCGAAGAAGTCGCCGATCACCCCGGATGCCGATGCACCGAGCAGATTGCCGGTCATTGCGCCTGCAAGGATGCGGCCCAGCGCAACCTGCCGCTGCGCGGTCGGAACGAGATCGCTGGTCAGGCTCATGGCAATGGGAAACGTGCCGCCCGCCGCGATGCCGCAGAGGATGCGCGACAAAAACAGCATGTCGAACGACGATGTCAGCGCGCCGATCATGTTGGCCGCACCGAGCATCGCGAGACAGCCGATCATCAGCCGCGCCTTGCCGAACATGTCGGCGGCTGCGCCGAGAAACGGCTGCACGATGGCGAATGTGAGCGCCACCGCCGCCGAGAGACTCGCCGCCGTCGCAACCGTCACACCGAGATCGTTGGACACCAGCGGAAGCACCGGCTCCATCGCGCGCGCCGACAGGCTCGCCGCGAAGGTCGTCAGTGCGATGACATTGAGGATCGGCAACATCAGTCTGGCGGACGCCGCGTTGAACTCGCGGCCCTTATGTTCTTGTTGTTATGACTTGGCCGTCACGCTTTCGATTTCGCGACAGCATCAAAATTCATCAGGGTCTTCACAAGAGCTTCAAAATCCTTAAGCGGCACCATGTTCGGGCCGTCCGACGGCGCATTGTCCGGATCGGGGTGCGTCTCGATGAACACGCCCGCGACGCCGACCGCGACTGCCGCCCTCGCCAGCACCGGCACAAACTCGCGCTCGCCACCCGACGAACTTCCCTTCCCGCCCGGCTGCTGCACCGAATGGGTGGCGTCAAAAATCACCGGCGCGCCGGTGGTACGCGCCAGGATCGGCAGTGCGCGCATGTCGGACACCAGCGTGTTGTAGCCGAAAGAGGCGCCGCGTTCAGTCACCATGACATTCGGATTGCCGCCGCCTGTCACCTTGGCGACGACATTGGCCATGTCCCACGGTGCGAGGAACTGGCCCTTCTTCACGTTCACGATCTTGCCGGTGGCCGCGGCTGCGAGCAGCAGATCGGTCTGGCGGCAGAGGAACGCCGGAATCTGCAGAATGTCTACGACCTCGGCGACGGGCGCGCACTGATCGATTTCGTGCACGTCCGTCAGCACCGGCAGACCGAGTGACGATTTGATTTCCGCGAAAACCGGAAGCGCCTTTTCGAGGCCGATGCCGCGCGCACCGGACGCGCTGGTGCGGTTGGCCTTGTCGAACGAGGTCTTGTAGACGAGCCCTATGCCAAGACGCGCCGCAATCTCCTTCAGCGCCTGCGCCGTCTCAAGCGCATGCGCCCGGCTCTCGAGCTGGCACGGCCCCGCGATCACCGCGAGCGGCAGCGCATTGCCGAATTTGACGGTGCCTGCGGAGACCACCGGAGCGGCTGAAGTCTGGGCGTTCAAGACATATCCTTTACTGGAAGCAACTGACCATGCCGATGAGGCAATGCCGGATCAAGTGCGTCCCGTCAAATCCCGGCGGAGGTCTCGAATATCAGGGTTGCGCCGAAGGCGGTCTCGGGCGGGACCACGACCCGCCCGGCATGCCTGTGCGAAGCCACGCCGCCAGCCTTCAATGCATCTTCCAGCGCACCCAGGTTCGGAACCGACAGCCGCAATCCCTTCAGCGACGCGCCCTTGCCGCGCACCGCGGGCGTGGTTCCAAACCGGTCGCGAAACGCGACGGCATCCATGATCTCGACATCGCCACGCGGAGTTGTTGCGGTGACGCCGAGCGAACTCGAATGCAGATCGCGCACGCCCGTGAAGGCCTCGAGGAAGATGTGATGATCCGCCGGGTTGTCAGCGACAAGAACAGCGCCAAGCACGCCACTCGCGCCGTTCGGGTGCTGCTGAAAATCCGGTTTCCAGAACGCCGCCGGATTCTGCTGTTTGCAGGTGAAGAACGTCGTGTCCGGTGACAGAGCATCTTTCGCGAAGACCAGCGAAAACCCCACCGTGGTCGCGCTGCCATCAGGCAGCATGGCTTGCCGCGAAAATGGCAACACCTTTGAGATGCCGATGCCCTGCCGCGCGAAGTCGGCGACATCGGCCTCGCTGTCGGTACTCTCCAGCACCAGCATGGCAAGGCCATCACCGCGTGCAATCGCGTCACGACCGGGAATCCCGAAGCGTTGCGAGAGGCCGTCGTCGCCGAGTTTTTCAGGCTCGGCGACGGTCAGCACTTCGATGAAGAATCCGGGAAATTGCACCACATGATTGTGGGTGCCCCACGGATGTTTGTTACGCGCACCCACCTTGAACCCGGCTCGGGAATAGAAATCCGCAGCCGCGTCGAGATCGCTGACGGCATGAACGATATGATCGAGACCGCGAGCCATGATCGATGCGCGAATGCGCCCTCTCACTTCACCGATGAGAATGCAGTCGGCGTCAGAACCTGACTGACGATGTTCTCGACAATCTGGCCATCCTTCTCGCTGTCCGCGCGCGCCGACAGCCAGGCGGGATCGTTCATGAATGCGGTCCACTTCTGCTCGCGCTCGGCCAGCGAGTCCCAGTTCAGGAAATAGGTCAGTTCCTGATTGGACTGGCCGATCACCGTGGTGAAAAAGCCGGCCTGACGGATGCCATGTTTTTCCCAGATCTTCAGCGTGTGGTCTTCGAAGCGCTTCAGCAGATTCGGAAGCCGTCCCGGAAGACAGCGGTAGACACGCATTTCAAGGATCATGGCCGTTTTGCCCCTGTTTTCTTGATTGAACCGGCGCACCAGACGCGCCGACTTATGTTTGACGCGTTTTCTTCGCGCGAACCGGTATCCGCTTCGCTCGAAAACGCGACAGGATTATGCAGGATTTCCCGATCCGCATATAGTCGCCTGCCCGGCTGCGGATCAAGCATCCGTGTACCATGTGCTCCATGCGAGGTTCGCCATGCGGATAATCGTTTGCCAGATGCTGCTCGCCGCCGCGATGTCGCTGTCCGCACATGCGCAGACCCCCAGCGTTGTGACCGGCGGCTCAGACGGCGTCATCTTCAACGGCAAGCCTGCCGCCCGTCAGGGCGACGCGACCAGTGACGGCAGCGTCATCGTGGAAGGTTCTCCGAATGTGTTTATCAATGGCAAGCCTGCGGCCGTGATGAGCGGCAAGACCGGATGCGGCGGCGTTGTGGTCGGCGGCGCCGGCGGCATTTACATCAACGGCAAACCGGCCGCACGCACCGGCGACCAGACGTCCGGTTGTCCGAAATAAGATCAGCTTCCGGCGTAACGCGCCGTGACCAGATTCATCTCGAACGCCTCTTTCTCGGTCAGCCACCGGATGTCCTTGCTCGCGGTCATCGCCTGCATGATCGATGGCGAAATGCCCATCTGCGTCATGTAGTCGAGAATGATCCCGGTGGTGCGCTGGGTGCGCGACACCAGATCACCCGCCGATTCCTCGCCTTTCGCGCCCGTAGAACTGAACTGATGCACGCCCAGCATCGAACGCGGCATGGCCTCGCGGATTTTGCCGCCCGCAAAGACAAACACGCAGGCGCTGGCGCATCGCGCTGGTTGAGGCCGCCCGCTGGAATCGACCTTCCCCACCACCGTCGTCAGTCCGCGTGCGCGCACCACCGCGCCCATGATCAGTCCCTGATCGAGTGAGCCGCCGGGCGACGACAGGAAAACAACATCGCCGCTGTTGAGCCTGGCAGCATCGAGTTGTTCGCGAAACCAGCTAGCGGAAGCAGGCCCGATCCGCCCGTCGATGGCGAGACCCTTGCGGCCGTCCGTCATGGTGACAACGGATGATGTCAGGCTGGGAGAGCCGAAGAACTCTTTCCAGTACGACCATCCGCCCGGCGATGAGAGTTCCTGATAGGCCGGGATGAGAACGCCCGCCAGCAGCAGGCATGCGAAGATGACTGATGCAAGCGTGGAGCTGTGCCAGCGCCTTTGACGCGGCTGCACGTCTTGCGATTGGTCGGGCTGTGGGCGCTGCGGCGATGGCGTGCCCCATGGTGCTGCCGTCTCCGGCCGTTCAGGCCCGGACCTTGTCCGCGCAGAACCAACCTGCGGCACGGAACCTCTTGCAGACGGTCGGCGCTCGTCTTCAGTCATTGCCTATCCTGAGCGACACTGGCCCGCTCTACGCCAGCGCGGCCGGCAACATCCGGATCAGACCAGACGGCTCTGCGCCATCGCGGCCTCGACGAACGACGCGAACAGCGGATGCGGCTCGAACGGACGCGATTTCAGTTCGGGATGATACTGCACGCCGATGAACCAGGGATGATCCTCGTACTCGACGATTTCCGGCAGCACACCATCCGGGGACAAGCCCGAGAAGCGAAGGCCATGCTGTTCGAGGCGATCCTTGTAGGCGGTGTTGACCTCGTAGCGGTGGCGGTGGCGTTCGGAGATTTCGAGCGCGTCGCCATAGATTTTCGAGACGCGGCTGCCCTTCTTGAGTGCGGCCGGATAGGCTCCGAGGCGCATGGTGCCGCCGAGATCGCCTGCCTTGGTGCGCTTCTCAAGTTCGTTGCCGCGCAGCCATTCGGTCATCAGGCCTACCAGCGGCTCTTTCGTCGGACCGAATTCGGTCGAGTTGGCATCCTCGATGCCGACCAGATTGCGCGCGGCTTCGATCACCGCCATCTGCATGCCGAAGCAGATGCCGAAATACGGCACCTCGCGCTCGCGGGCGAACCGCGCCGCCTTGATCTTGCCTTCCGCGCCGCGCTGGCCGAATCCGCCCGGCACCAGAATGCCGTTGACGTGTTCGAGGAACGGCGCGGGATCTTCGTTCTCGAAAACTTCGGATTCGATCCAGTCGAGATTGACCTTCACCTTGTTGGCGATGCCGCCGTGGGAAAGCGCCTCGATCAGCGATTTGTAGGCATCCTTCATGCCGGTGTATTTGCCGACGATGGCGATGGTCACCTCGCCTTCGGGACGGCGGATGCGCTCGTTGATGGTGTGCCAGCTTTCCAGCTTCGGCGGCGCCTTGGCGTCGATACCGAACGCGGCCAGAACTTCATCGTCCAGACCGGCGGCGTGATAGGCCTCGGGCACGGCGTAGATGTTATCGACATCGCGCGCCTCGATCACGGCGCTCTCGCGCACGTTGCAGAACAGCGCCAGCTTGCGGCGCTCTTCCTTCGGGATTTCGCGATCGGTCCGGCACAGCAGGATGTCCGGCTGGATGCCGATGGAGCGCAGTTCCTTCACCGAGTGTTGGGTCGGCTTTGTCTTGAGTTCACCGGCACTTGGAATGTACGGCAAAAGCGTCAGGTGAATGTAGATCACCTCGCCGCGCGGCAGGTCGTTCTTGACCTGACGGATCGCTTCAAAGAACGGCAGGCCTTCGATGTCGCCCACCGTGCCGCCGACCTCGCACAGCACGAAGTCGTACCCCTCGTTGCCGGTGAGGATGAATTCCTTGATCGCGTTGGTGACGTGCGGAATCACCTGCACCGTCGCGCCGAGATAATCGCCGCGGCGCTCCTTGTTCAGGATGTCCTGATAGATGCGCCCGGTGGTGATGTTGTCCTGCTTGGTCGCGGGACGCCCGGTGAAGCGCTCGTAGTGACCGAGATCGAGATCGGTCTCGGCGCCGTCATCGGTCACGAACACTTCGCCGTGCTGATACGGCGACATCGTTCCGGGATCGAGGTTGAGATAGGGATCGAGCTTGCGAAGGCGGACCTTGTAGCCTCGTGACTGCAGAACAGCGCCGAGCGCTGCTGAAGCCAGACCCTTGCCGAGCGAGGAGACCACGCCGCCGGTGATGAAAATATACCGCGTCATGGGATTCTACCTTTAGCTCCGCCGGTGTGATTCGCAAAACGAAACCCACGCGCGCAGTGGAAATCCGCTGCACTGTGGGTAGTCCTGATATGGAAGTTCAGTCAGTGACTTGGAAGGCAATTCTCAGATGTGCAGGCAGGCGGTTCACGCATGACTGCACAGCATTTGTCTGGATTACTTCGACTGCGGCGCCTGTGGTGCGGCGGGGGCCGAAGGTGCGGCCGGTGCATCCGGCTTCTTGAGCGAGTCGAGCAGACCGCCGACCGGCGCCTGCGGTGCGCTGCCCGGTTGCGAGATCGGCGCCGGGCTCGTCGAATTGATGATCGACGACGGCTTGCGCTCATAGTTCGCCAGCCACGACAGGAACAGGCTGGTGATGAAAAAGCCTGTTGCAAGGATCGCGGTGGTGCGGGTCAGCAGGTTGGTCGTGCCGCGGCTGGACATGAAACCGCCGCCACCGCCGCCGCCGATCCCGAGGCCACCGCCTTCGGAACGCTGCAGCAGCACGACGCCGATCAGGCCGAGCACGAGCATGAGATGAATGACGATAATGACGGTTTGCATCGTTACCTTCCGTCACAAGCCGTTAGCGCCGGAGACCGGCCGCACGTTCGGCTTGCGGGGGTTGAAGTTGCGCGGTCTGTACACGATTGCGGGGGTGATTGCCACCCCTGCACGGGCTGTTCTCAGTCACCCGGGATTTAGGGACAGGCCGCCGCAATCGCAAGGAAATCAACCGCTTTGAGGCTGGCGCCCCCCACCAGGGCACCATCGACATTGGCCACCGCCATGAGCTCTGCCGCATTCGAGGGCTTGACCGAGCCGCCATAGAGAATCCGGACGGATGCGCCCTCGCCGCTGAACCGATCCTTGAGCCGATCCCGGATAAGCTTATGGACTTCCTCGACATCCCTGGTGGTCGGGGTCCGTCCGGTTCCAATCGCCCAGACCGGCTCATAAGCCACGACCAGATTGACCGCCGTCGCGCCGTCAGGCACCGACCCGGTAAGCTGCTGGCCGACCACATCGAGGGTTTTCCCGGCGTCGCGCTCGGCCTGCGTCTCGCCCACACAGACGATGGCGACAAGCCCGGCGCGCCATGCAGCCTCGGCCTTGGCGCGGACCAGCGCGTCGGTTTCGTGATGATCGGTGCGCCGTTCGGAATGGCCCACAATGATCGCGGTCGCGCCTGCGTCCGCCAGCATTTCCGCCGAAAGATCGCCAGTATGTGCGCCGGAGGCCGCCGGATGACAGTCCTGCGCGCCGATGGCGACCTTCGATCCGATCACGATGGCGGCGGAGGTGAACAGCAGCGTCGCCGGCGGACAGATCAGAAGGTCGGCCTTGCGCCAGACCTTGTCAGCACCCTGCCCGATGGCGGCCAGTTCGTTCGCCGAGGCCTTGAGGCCGTTCATCTTCCAGTTCCCCGCGATCAGCGGACGGCGCGTCTCGGTCATTCTTCATCTCACGTCTGAATGGGTTGATTTGCGCTAGCAGAGGCGCCCCGGAGAAGCCAGTTCCGGGCGACCTTTTCACACAGCGGTTCCGGTTTTTCCATATCACGCCGTTAACCGCGCTGAAGCGCCGCCGTCTGCATGGTTGCTAGGGAACCGGCACCCCTTTATATGTTGCCGAAACAACGCGGTAACGCCTCCGTGGCGAGCTGCCCCACTCCCCGAACATCAAGTTGGACCCATGCTCCGAGGAATGCGCAAAGCCTCATCGAATTGGCTCGGCAAGACGGTCATGTCCGTCATGTTTGGCATCCTGATTATCAGTTTCGGTGTCTGGGGCATCGCTGACATTTTCAAGGGGTTCGGGCAGTCCTCGCTCGCCAAGATCGGCAGCACCGAGATCACCACCGAGCAATTCCGCAACCTGTTCACCGATCGGCTGCAGCAGATCGGCCGCCGTTTCGGCCGTCCGCTGACCACGGAGCAGGCGCGCCAGTTCGGCCTCGACCGTCAGGTGCTGCAGGACGTCATCGCCGACGCCGCCATCGACGAGACCACGCGCCGCATGGGCCTTGGCCAGTCCGACGCCGACATCGTGCGCGCCATTCAGAACGACCCGAACTTCAAGGGCCTCGACGGCAAGTTCGAGCATGAGCGTTTCGTTCAGATCATTCGTCAGGCCGGCTATACCGAGCAGCGTTACATCGCCGAACAGCGCAAGACCGCGCTGCGCCGTCAGCTCACCGGCACGATTGTCGCCGGAGTCGAGCCGCCGAAAACCCAGGTCGAAGCGCTGGTCCGTTTCCAGAACGAACAGCGCTCGGCCAACTATGTGCGGCTGACCGCCGCGCAGGCCGGGACCATCGACGCACCATCGCCTGAAGCGCTCGCGACCTATTTCGAGGACCGCAAGCAACTGTTCCGCGCGCCGGAATATCGCAAGATCGCGATGCTCGCCCTGACGCCGGATGACATCGCCAAGTGGATCACCGTGTCCGACGAGGATGCGAAGAAGATTTTCGAGCAGCGCCGCGAGCGCTACGCGACACCTGAGAAACGTCAGGTGCTGCAGATCCCGTTCCCGAATGCCGATGAGGCGAAAGCCGCGAGCGACCGCATCAAGGCCGGAACCTCGTTCGAGGACATCGCCAAGGAGCGTAACCTCACCACGGCGGACATCGATCTCGGCACCGTCGCGAAATCGTCCATCGGCGATTCCGCCCTGGCCAACGCAGCGTTTGCCCTGGCGCCCAACGCCGTGAGCGAGCCGGTCAAGGGAACGCTGATTACGGCTCTCCTGAAGGTCACGAAGGTCGAGCCCGGCACCAATCCGACGTTTGAGAGCGTCGCGCCGACCATCAAGCGCGAGATCGCGCTGGAACGCGCGCGCACGCAGATGCAGGACCTACACAACAAGATCGAGGACGAGCGCGGCGGCGGCGCGAACATCGCCGAAGCCGCACAGAAGCTCGGCCTCAACGCAACCGCGATCGAAGCCGTCGATCGTTCCGGCCGCGGGTTGGACGGCAAGCCGGTCACCGGCCTGCCGCAGGGCATCGACGTTGTCTCCCCTGCCTTCGCCAGCAACATCGGCGTCGAAAACGAGCCTATCCAGTATAACGGCGGCGAACTGTGGTTCGACGTTCTGGGCGTGACGCCATCGCGCGACCGCGCGCTCGATGAAGTGAAGGATCAGGTTGAGACCCGCTGGAAGGATGAGCAGATCTCGACGCGCCTGCGCGCTAAGGCTGCCGAGATGGTCGGCAAGATCGAAAAGGGCGCGACCCTCGAGACTGAAGCCGTAGCGGCGGGCGTCAAGGTCGAAACCGCCAAGCTGTTCAAGCGCGACGGCGAAGCCAAGGACGTGCCGGAACGGCTGGTGGCTGCTGCCTTCCGCACGCCGAAGGATGGCGTCGGTCAGACCGAGGGCAACGGCGCCAGCGAGTGGGTCGTGTTCAAGGTCACCGACATCGTCGTGCCGCCTGTCGATCTCGCGTCCGAGGATGTGAAGAAGCTGACTGAAAACCTGCGCCGCGCGGAGATGGAGGAGCAACTCGGCGCCTACATCGCCAAGATCGAAACCGACATCGGCGTAACCATCAACCAGAACGCGTTCGCCGTGGCGACCGGCGCTGCCTCGGCTCAGTAACATGGACGACCTGAAAGCCATTATCGGAAAGATCGCCACCGGCGCTGCCCTGTCGCGTGACGAAGCCGCATCGGCGTTCGACCGCATGATGTCCGGCGAAGCGACGCCCTCGCAGATGGGCGCGCTGCTGATGGGCCTGCGCGTGCGCGGCGAAACCGTGGATGAGATCACCGGCGCGGTCTCCGCCATGCGCTCCAAGATGCTGACGGTGAAGGCCCCTGACGACGCCGTCGATATTGTCGGCACCGGCGGCGACGGCTCGGGCTCGGTCAATGTCTCGACCTGCGCCTCGTTCATTCTCGCCGGCACCGGCGTTCCGGTCGCCAAGCACGGCAACCGCGCGCTGTCGTCGAAGTCCGGCGCCGCCGATGCCCTCGCCGCGCTCGGCGTCAACATCAACATCACGCCGGAAGGCGTGGGCCGCTGCATCGCCGAGGCGGGCATCGGCTTCATGTTCGCACCGACGCATCATCCGGCGATGAAGAATGTCGGCCCAACCCGCGTCGAACTCGCGACCCGCACCATCTTCAATCTGCTCGGGCCGCTGTCCAATCCTGCTGGCGTGAAGCGGCAGATGGTCGGCGTGTTCTCGAAGCATTGGGTGCAGCCGCTGGCGCAGGTGCTGAAGAATCTCGGCGCGGAATCGGTCTGGGTCGTGCATGGCTCCGACGGCCTCGACGAAATCACCCTCACCGGCCCGACCCACGTTGCTGCGCTTGAGAACGGCACCATCCGGACCTTCGACGTTACGCCGGAGGACGCCGGATTGCCGCGCGCGACCGCCGCTGAACTCAAGGGCGGCGATGCACAGGCCAACGCGAACGCGCTGCGCGATGTGCTCGACGGCAAGCAGAACGCCTACCGCAACGTCGCGCTGATCAACGCTGCCGCGGCCCTCGTGGTCGCGGGCAAGGCGAAGGATCTGAAGGAAGGCGTTGCGCTCGGAACCAAGGCGCTGGACACTGGCGCCGCAACAGACCGGCTGACGCGCCTCGTCGCCGTTTCAAATGCTTGAAGAGGAGATGCCCTTGTCGGACATCCTCGATAAAATCGAAACCTACAAGCGCGAGGAAATCGCTGCCGCCAAGCGTGCAGTTTCCCTGAGCGAGATCGAAGCGCGCGCCAAGGCCGCTCCGGCCCCGCGCGGCTTCGCCAAGGCCATTCGCGCAAAACACGCCAATGGCGATTACGCGCTGATCGCGGAAATCAAGAAGGCGTCTCCCTCCAAGGGATTGATCCGCGCCGATTTCGATCCGCCGGTACTGGCGAAGGCTTACGAGGCTGGCGGCGCGGCGTGCCTCTCGGTGCTGACCGACACGCCCTCGTTCCAGGGCTCGCTGGCCTTCATGGTCGCTGCGCGCGCTGCGGTGTCGCTGCCGGTGCTGCGCAAGGATTTCATGTACGACACCTATCAGGTGGCGGAAGCACGCGCCCATGGCGCGGACTGCATCCTGATCATCATGGCCGCGCTCGATGACGCGGCAGCGAAGGACATCGAGGATGCCGCCTTCGCCCACGGCATGGACGTGCTGCTCGAAGTCCATAACCGCGAGGAACTCGACCGCGCGTTGAGACTGAAATCGCCCCTGCTCGGCGTCAACAACCGCAACCTGCGCACCTTCGAGGTCACGCTCAGGACCAGCGAAGAACTCGCGCCGCTGATCCCGAAGGATCGCATCAGCGTCGGTGAGAGCGGCATCTTCGCGCCTGAGGACCTGTCCCGTCTTGCACGCGTCGGCATGAACACATTCCTTGTCGGCGAAAGCCTGATGCGGCAGGCCGACGTCACCGCCGCAACGCGCACGCTGCTTGCGCGCGACCCCCAGCGCGCCACCGGGACACGCTGAGCTGTGGCCAAGAAATCCAAAACAGGATCGAAGACAAAGGCAGGCTCCGCCCTCACTCATATCGACGCCAGGGGCGAGGCGCGGATGGTCGACGTTTCCGCCAAGCCGGACACCGAGCGTGTCGCAGTGGCCGAGGGCCATGTGGTGATGACGGGCAAGACGCTCGATCTCATCGTGAAGGGTAACGCCACCAAAGGCGACGTACTCGGCACCGCCCGTGTCGCGGGCATCATGGCAGCGAAACGCACATCCGACCTGATCCCGCTCTGCCACCCGCTGGCGCTGTCGAAGGTCACCGTCGACATCACACCCGACAGGAAGCTGCCGGGCTGCCACGTCCGCGCGACGGTAAAGGTCAAAGGCCCCACCGGCGTCGAGATGGAAGCCCTGACCGCCGTATCGGTCGCGTGCCTCACCATCTATGACATGGTGAAGGCCGTGGAGCGCGGCATCCAGATCGAAGGCATCCGCCTTGTCGAGAAAAAAGGCGGAAAGTCCGGCCATTATCTGGCCGAATATTGAGGAGCGCACGATGGCGCTGATGCCGGTTGCAGAAGCCTACGCCGCGGTCCTCAAGGGGGCGGCTGCGCTGCCAGAGGAAACCGTTGCCCTCACCGACGCGCACCACCGCACGCTCGCGCGCGACATCGCTGCTCTTCGCACCCAGCCCCCCGCCGCCATGTCGGCGATGGACGGCTATGCGGTCCGTGCGGCTGACGCGACAGTCGGAGCGCGGCTGAAAATCATCGGTGAAGTCGCCGCGGGCCGGCCGTTCCATCAGACCGTCGGCACGGGACAGGCGGCGCGCATCTTCACCGGCGGCGTCGTGCCTGACGGCGCGGACACCATCGTCATTCAGGAAGACACAACGCGCGACGGCGACACGGTGATCGTCAATGAGGCCATCGCGGAAGGAAAGAACATCCGCAACGCGGGCATCGACTTCAACGAGGGCGATGTGCTGCTGCCGCGCGGCACACGGCTGAACGATCGCGCGCTTGCTCTGGCTGCGGGCATGAACCATCCGCAATTGCCGGTGCACCGCCGTCCGGGCATCGCGATCCTCGCTACCGGGGACGAACTGGTCGCGCCGGGCGTGGCCCCTGCTCCCGGCCAGATCGTCTACAGCAACATCTTCTCGCTCGGCGCACTGGTGCGAAGCGAAAGCGCCGAGGTCATCGATCTCGGCGTCGCGCGCGACACGCTCGAATCCACCACCGATGGAATCCGCCGCGCCCGCGAGAGCGGCGCTGACGTGCTGGTCACCACCGGCGGCGCATCGGTCGGCGACCATGACCTCGTCCAGACCGCGCTCAAGGCCGAAGGCGTCGACATGGCCTTCTGGAAAATCGCGCTGCGTCCCGGCAAGCCGATGATGCACGGACGACTCGGATCGATGCGCGTGCTTGGCCTGCCGGGAAATCCGGTGTCATCCTACGTCTGCGCCTTCCTGTTTCTGGTGCCATTGATCCGCGCGCTCTCCGGACGGAACGTGGTGGATCATGTGCTGGAGCAGGCGGTGCTCGGGCGCGACATGCCTGCAAACGACCAGCGCCAGGATTATCTGCGTGCGCGGCTTGAGAACGGCGAAAGCAGCATTCCGGTCGCGACCACGGTGGGTCCGCAGGACAGTTCGCTGGTGGCCAATCTCGCGGCCGCCAACGCTCTGATCGTCCGCCCGCCGTTCGCTCCGGCTGCGCCTGCGGGCTCGCCCTGCACCATCCTGCGCCTGCCGAACTGAGACTATTTCGCCTGTGCCAGCGTCACGGCATCCGCACCGGCCGGAAAGCGGAGTTGCCCGGTCGTGTCATTCGCCGCGCGCCACACGCCCTCTGCCACATCGGCTTCCGTTGTCACGGCCGTTGGCTGAACGAACGCGGCAAACACCTGCTGCGCAAAGGGCGCGTAGGCTTCAGGGATAAGCCCTTCCATGCGGTTGCCTGAATTGCTGGTGAAGCGTGTGGTCGGCCCATAGCCCGGCTCGACCAGTTTCACGCTCACGCCAAATGCCGCGAGTTCGTGCGCCAGCGATCCGGTGAAACCCTCGATAGCCGTCTTGCTTGCGGTATACGCGGCAACCAGAGGCATCGGCGTCAGCACCGCGCTTGATGTGACGTTCACCACCACGCCCGACCTTTGCGCGCGAAACTGCGGCAGTACCGCCTGCGTCATCGCCATCGTGCCGAATGTGTTGGTCTCGAATATCTCGCGCACGGTCGCCATGGGCGTCGCTTCGAACGCGCCAAACAGGCCGATGCCTGCATTGTTGACCAGCACGTCGATGGGCCCGCCTGCGGCAAGCACGGCCGCAATGCTCTCGGGCTTCGTGACGTCGAGCGGCAGCACGCGCAGCCGATCCGAACGCGGCAGCACGTCCTCGCGCGGGTTCCGCATGGTGGCGATAACGGTCCAGCCCTGCGCATGGAAGTGCCGGGCGGTTTCGAGGCCGTAGCCTGACGAGCAACCGGTGATAAGAACTGTTTTCATGATGGTGTTTCCGCTGATTTCGATGCGGAAGGCTATGGCAGGCGCGCCCCGGACGATCTACCATGCAAAGTCCATATTTCATTTGCGAGCGTCCGGCTGTGACCGATCCCCTCTCCGAAGTCATCGCGCTGCTTCAACCGCGCACCGTCTTTTCCAAGCGCATCAGCGGCGCCGGCCGCTGGGGCGTGCGCTATTCGGATTTCGGCCAACCGAGTTTCTGCGCCGTGCTCGAAGGCAGTTGCCGCCTCGCGGTTGAGGGGCAGTCCGCGCTGACTGTGGAAGCGGGAGACTTCGTGCTGCTGCCGGCGACGCCGGGCTTCACCATGTCGGGCTTCGAGCCGGTACGGCCCACGCGCGTCGATCCGAAGCTGATGCTTTCACCGGCGGGAGAAGTTCGCCACGGCACGCGCGGCGGAAGGCCCGACGTTCGCCTGCTCGGCGGCTATTTCGTTTTCGACTCGCCGGACGCCTCCCTGCTCGTTTCGCTGCTGCCGGCGCTCATCCACGTCCGCGGTATCAAGCGGCTCTCGGCACTGGTGCAACTCGTTGCGGAAGAATCCGGCAAACAACAGCCCGGACGCGATCTCGTATTGACGCGGCTTGTAGAGGTGCTGCTCATCGAAGCGCTGCGGTCGACATCCGGACAAGATGCGCCGCCGGGCTTGCTGCGAGGTCTGGCCGATGCACGGCTCGCGCCGGCGATGCAGCAGATGCACGGCCATGTCGCGCGTCCTTGGACGATGGCGCAGCTTGCGAAGAAGGCGGCCCTGTCGCGCTCCGCCTTCTTCGAGCGCTTCACGCGCGCGGTCGGTTTGCCGCCGATGGAATACCTCCTGGCGTGGCGCATGACCGTTGCCAAGGACCTGCTCCGGCGACAGGACCTCGGCCTCGGCGAGGTGGCCGAACGGGTCGGCTACAGCTCCGCGAGCACCTTCAGCACCGCTTTCAGCCGCTATGTCGGCCAGCCACCGAGCCGCTACGCGCGAGCGGCGGCCTGACACCCCCCGGCGTTGACGGGAAATTAAGGGGTTGCGGAACACATATGGAACATATAGTGTTCGTTCATGATTTGTTTCGAGTGACTCGCGTTTCCTGAATGTCCCCTCCGCCCTCGTTCTCCGGGCCGGGAGCCGGTCAGGCGCAGCGCTCAAGCGAGGGATCGGGGACCACTCAAATGCTGACACGCAAACAATACGAGCTTCTTCGCTTCATCAACGAGCGGCTCAAGGAAGCTGGTGTTCCACCCTCCTTCGACGAGATGAAGGACGCGCTGGACTTGCGCTCCAAGTCGGGCATCCACCGACTGATCACCGCTCTGGAAGAACGCGGCTTCATCCGCAGGCTGGCCAACCGCGCCCGCGCCATCGAGGTGATCAAGCTCCCCGAAACCAGCGCCAATCCCGGCGGCTCGCGCCGCGGCTTTACCCCCAGCGTCATCGAAGGCAATCTCGGCAAGGTTCGTTCCGCACCGTCGCTCGGGCCTGACGAGGATGCGAGCTTCCCCGTGGCCGTGCCGGTCATGGGCCGGATCGCGGCAGGTACACCGATCGAGGCGCTGCAGACCCGCAGCCACACCATCAGCGTGCCACCCGACATGCTCGGTTCCGGCGAACACTACGCCCTCGAAGTGCGTGGCGACTCCATGATGGAAGCCGGCATTCTCGACGGCGACACCGTGCTGATCCAGCGCAACGAAACTGCCGATACCGGCGACATCGTGGTCGCGCTGATCGACGAGGAAGAAGCCACACTGAAGCGCTTCCGCCGCCGCGGCGCGTCCATCGCGCTTGAACCGGCCAACGCGGCTTACGAAGTCCGCATCCTGCCGCCGAACCGCGTGCGCATTCAGGGCAAGCTGATCGGGCTGGTCCGCAAATACTGAGATTGAATTTACTGAGATTGAATTGGTCATTCCGGGGCGCGAGCTGCTGCGAGCGAACCCGGAATCAAAAAAACTGATCCGCAGGTTTTGCTGGATTCCGGATCAGCCCGCTACGCGGCCTGTCCGGAATGACGAAGAGAGATCAATCGTCCGGCTGCAGATCGCTCTCCGCCGGAGTTGCATCGACAGGCTGAGCCGGACGACTTGGCTGACCCGCTGGCGTACTCGCGTCATCATTCCGGTTTGCAGGCGCCCACGGGCGATCAACGCCGCGCGGCCGGTTTGCGATGATCGTGTAGCCATTCGCGCCCTTGCGCAAAGCCAGCGTTCCCCGGGCGCGCAGCATCTCCTGATCCAGCACCAGGGCAGCGCAATCGACCGGCGGCTGGCGCAAGGTCACAATCACCGTCGCTCGTGTGCAATCGTCAGCGAAGGCTTCAGCTTTCAGCGTCAGCGCGACAGCTGAGCCGTCCGCCGCCTGCACCACGCAGCCGGTGTCGTCGCACGATACGCCCTCGGTCAGCGACGCGTCGGTGGCCTTGCGTCCGTCGGCATCGGCAGCGAGCCATTCCCGCGACAGGAACGCGTCCTTTCCGGTGCGCATCAGGCGCAGCCGCCCATCCTTGCCGCGCACCGCCACCGCACTTCCATCGGCAGCAACCAGCATGTCCGGCTGCGGTGTCATCAGCGCAACGATGGTTGCCAATGTGACAAGCCCCGCGCCCGCCCATCGCAAGGGTGTTCGCAGCAGGGCAAACAGAATGATGCCTGCGCTCATCACAGCCAGCGGACCTGTGCCGAACGACGCGATCTGGCCGATGGCGCCGGGCAATGCCGCGACCCATTGCGACACCGCGATCATCCAGCCGATGCCGACATCCATCAGCCGCCAGAAAACACCGTCGAGGCCAAACGGCATGCTGAGTATTCCGAGCAAACCCGCAGGCATCACCAGCGCCGATACCACCGGCATCGCCGCGAGATTGGCCAGCACGCCATAGGGCGTCACGCGATGAAAGTGGAACGCGGCGTAAGGCATGGTCGCGAGGCCAGCGACAAGCGACGCCAGCGCCAGCATCGTGATCTCGCGCCCTCCCCAGAGCGCGGCACGCGCCACCTGAGAATTGTCCGGCGATGCGAACAGGTTCGGCATGCCGATCTGCACCAGCGCCACAAGACCAAGCGTTGCGGCGAAAGACATTTGAAAGCTGGGATGAACAAGCGCCTCAGGCGCGATCAACAGCACAATCATCGCCGCCACCGCCAGCGTGCGGAACGTGATCGCGCGGCGGTCTACCATGACCGCGATCAGCACCACCGCCGTCATGAAGAACGAGCGCTGCGTCGCGACTTCCGCGCCCGACAGCAGCAGATAGAACAGCGCCGCCGCAAACGCTGCGGCAGCCGACCATTTCTTGATTGGAAACGTCACGGTGAGCGCGGGAAACAGCGCAAGCAGCGCGCGTACCGCAAAGAACACGACGCCTGCCACCACGGCCATATGATAGCCGGAGATCGACAGCACGTGGCCCAACCCTGAAATGAACATCGCATCGTTGACCGGCGCGGAAATCGCGTCACGCCGTCCTGTCAGCAGCGCGGTGGCGATGGCGCGATTGTCGCCGGAAACGACGCTGCGAATGCGTGCATCGATCGCATCGCGCATGCCCTGCATGGTGGCCGCATAGCGCAGATAGAGGCCGCCGCTGCGCGGAGCTTCCACCGTTTTGATCGCACCCATCACGAATCCAGACGCGCCGATTCCCTGGAAATACATGTCGCGCCCGAAGTCGTAGCTGCCCGGACGCAGCGGCGAGAGCGGCGGCAAGAGCCGTGCCTTCAGTTCGACAAAGCTGCCGACCGCGGGCGCGGTGCCTTTCTTGACCGAAAGCCGCACGCGCTCGAGTTTCTGACTGCCGCGCGCGGATTCCATCTCCTCGACACGCAGCACGAAGCGGTCGGTACGCTCGCGCTCGTCCCGCGTTTCGACAAAGCCTTTCATGGTGACGGAAAACATCGGCCGCGCGAGAACGCCATGAGCCACACGCGCGGTTTTCAGCGTTGCCGCCGCAAAGCCCGCCGCCAGCGCAGCCAGCATAACGACAAGCGGAAATATCCGGCTTCGCCGCGCGGCGAAGGCTGCAGCACAGAACGCAACAGCCGTGACGGCTGCAACCCATGGGATCGGCTCCCGATCCGCAGCAAAGTAGACCGCGATCCCCGCGCCAAACGCCACCGGCACCCACGGCAGCAAGCGTCCCGGCCCGGTTTCGGCAGTGGCCCAGCTCCGTACTTTTTCAGCGAGAGAAAGCGATCCGTGCTCGGTAACCCCGGTGGCGCGCACGGCACCGCGCGGCGGCCATGTGATGGCCCGCCCCGCCCGGGATCGCCGCTGCTCCTCGCCCCCGCCCGCCATCGCATGGCTCCGGCATCGCTTGAAGCAATGCTAGCTGAGAGCGTGTCGCCACGAATAGGAGAACGGATGCGGAATGTTCGCAACGCAAAGATGTCATCACCGGGCTTGTCCCGGTGATCCACGTCTTTCTTTGATAGCCATTTAGGTCGTGGATGGCCGGGACAAGCCCGGCCATGACGACAGGGAGTAGTCGCTCAAATCAGCGAGATTTTCACCCCTCGCCCGCGACCTTGGCGTAGCTGTCGCGCAGGCCCACGGTGCGGTTGAACACCGGCTTGCCGGGCGCGGAATCCTTGTCGCGGACGAAGTAGCCCTGCCGCTCAAACTGCACAGCGCCAGCGAAATTATCGCTCGCGAGTGCAGGCTCCAGCATGCCGGTGACGACTTCCAGTGACTGCGGGTTGATCTGCGCGGCGAAGTTCGCGGCCTCCGGCTGCGGCGTGTTGAACAGCAGGTTATAGAGCCGCACTTCCGCCGGAACGGCTTCCGCCGCGCTGACCCAGTGGATCGTGGCCTTCACCTTGCGGCCGTCGGGCGCGTTGCCGCCGCGCGTTGCCGGATCGTATGTGCAGCGCAGTTCGGTCACCTCGCCCGCTGCGTTCTTGACGACATCGCGGCAAGTGATGAAGTAGCCGTAACGCAGCCGCACCTCGCGCCCCGGCGCCATGCGGAAGAACTTCTTCGGCGGATTTTCCATGAAGTCGTCGCGCTCGATATAAAGCTCGCGGCCGAATGGAATCTGGCGCAAACCCTGCGCCGGATCGTCCGGATGATTAACAGCTTCCAGTGTCTCGCTCTGCCCTTCCGGATAATTCTCGATCACGACCTTGAGCGGATTGAGCACGGCCATGCGGCGCGGCGCGGTCTTGTTCAAAAACTCGCGCACCACGAAATCGAACATGCCGAGATCGACGGTGCTGTTCGCTTTCGCGACGCCGATGCGCTTGACGAATTCGCGCAGCGCTTCGGCCGGAATGCCGCGCCGCTGCAGACCCGCCAGCGTCGGCATGCGCGGATCGTCCCAGCCGGTGACATGCCCGCCGCGCACAAGCTCGGTGAGCACGCGCTTGGAGAGCAGCGTGTGGGTGACGTTCAGCCGTGCGAATTCATACTGATGCGGCTTCGAGGGCACCGGCAGGTTGTCGATGCACCAGTCATACAGCGGACGATGATCGGCGAATTCCAGCGTACAGATCGAGTGCGTGATGTGTTCCAGCGCGTCGGACTGGCCGTGCGCGAAATCGTAGCTTGGGTAGATCTTCCAGGCGTCGCCGGTGCGCGGATGATGCGCATGAAGAATGCGATAGAGCACCGGATCGCGCAGGTTGATGTTGCCCGAGGTCATGTCGATCTTGGCGCGCAGCACACGCGCGCCGTTCGGAAATTCGCCCGCGCGCATGCGCGCAAACAGGTCGAGGTTTTCCTCGACGCTGCGGTTCCGGAACGGGCTGTTCTGGCCGGGCTCGGTCAGGGTCCCGCGGGTCAGGCGGATTTCCTCCTGCGTCTGGTCATCGACATAGGCCTTGCCTTCGCGGATCAGGTGCTGCGCCCAGGCGTAAAGCTGCTCGAAATAGTCGGAGGCGAAATGGAGATGCTTGCCCCAGTCGTAGCCGAGCCAGCGGACGTCGCGCTGGATCGCGTCGATATATTCCTGCTCTTCCTTGGTCGGGTTGGTGTCGTCGAAGCGCAGATGGCAGCGGCCGCCGAATTCCTCCGCGATGCCGAAATTCAGGCAGATCGACTTTGCATGGCCGAGATGCAGGTAGCCGTTGGGCTCCGGCGGAAAGCGCGTCACCACGCCCTTTTCGCGCCCCGTGGCCAGATCCTCGGCAACGATATCGCGGATGAAGTCGCGGCCCGCGGCGGACGATTCGTCAGACATTTTTACCCCTTAAAAGTTGGGTCCTATGTGCCAAATCCGGGGGGCCACGCCAAGTGCCCGGCGACCACCGCTGTCGGCCCGGCAGCGGGTCGAAAACGAACTTTTGACCTTCCGGCGGCATTTGCCTTCGGGATGCCGGGACAGTGCGCAAACGGTGTGATAAACGCCCGCCGGTAATTATCCCCTGAGACGGACCGAACCACCCGAAATGACCGAACCCGTTGTTACCCGCTTTGCGCCGTCCCCGACCGGCTTCCTTCATATCGGCGGCGCGCGGACCGCGCTGTTCAACTGGCTTTATGCGCGCAAACATGGCGGCAAGATGCTGCTGCGGATCGAGGACACCGACCGCGAGCGCTCGACCGATGCGGCGATCAAGGCCATTCTCGAAGGGCTCGAATGGCTCGGCATCCAGTGGGACGACCAGACCATCTATCAGTTCGCCCGCGCAGCCCGGCATCGCGAAGTCGCCGAGCAACTCCTTGCCGACGGCAAGGCTTATCGCTGCTACGCCAGCGCCGAGGAACTGGCGCAGATGCGCGAGGCCGCCAAGGCCGAGGGCCGCGCGATCCGTTACGATGGCCGCTGGCGCGACCGCGATCCTTCGGAAGCTCCCGCGGGCGTCAAGCCGGTGATCCGGCTCCGCGCGCCGCAGACCGGCGAGACCGTGATCGAGGATCAGGTTCAGGGCCGCGTGGTCTGGCAGAACGAAAATCTCGACGACCTCGTGCTGCTGCGCTCTGACGGCAACCCGACCTACATGCTCGCCGTGGTGGTGGACGATCACGACATGGGCGTCACCCACGTCATCCGCGGCGACGACCATCTGATCAACGCTGCACGCCAGAAGCATATCTACGATGCGATGGGCTGGCGGGTGCCGGTGATGGCGCACATTCCGCTGATCCATGGACCGGACGGCTCGAAGCTTTCCAAGCGCCATGGCGCGCTTGGCGTCGAAGCCTATCGCGAGCGCGGGTATCTGCCGGCGGCGCTGCGGAATTACCTCGTCCGTCTCGGCTGGAGCCATGGCGATCAGGAAATATTCTCCACCGAGGAGATGATTCAGGCGTTCGACCTGCCCGCCATCGGCCGCTCGGCAGCGCGGTTCGACTTCGCCAAGCTCGAAAACATCAACGGCCATTACATCCGCAGTTCGGACGACAGGACGCTGCTGGCTGCTTTCGAGGACGTACTTCAGTTCGATCCGAACGGGGCATCCATCCGCGCCAAGCTCAACGACATCACCCGCGCGCAGCTTCTGGCAGCCATGCCGGGCCTTAAGGAGCGCGCAAAAACCATTGTCGAGCTGATCGACAGTTCAAACTTTATCTTTGCGGACCGGCCGCTGGCCCTCGAACCAAAAGCCGCGGCGGTGCTCACGCCCGAGACACGCAAGCTGATCGGGGAACTACGTTCGGCTCTGGAAACGGTCGATCCGTGGGCAGCCGATACCGCTGAAGCCGCCATGCGGACCTTTGCCGAAACCAAAAACCTGAAACTGGGCGCGATCGCACAACCGCTGCGCGTGGCTCTCACAGGGCGGACAACTTCGCCCGGAATTTTCGATGTTTTGGCTGTCCTCGGCAGGCAAACCTGCCTGGACCGGCTGCAGGACCAGGCCGTGGCATCCTGAACGCCAAAAGGAACAGAAAACGACAGCCCTGTGAATGCCGTGTTCGCTCAAGGCTGCCCAAACTTTAGAGGTACTTGGCCTATCTTGCAGCGCACACGGCAATAAGCTACCCATTTGGGCCACACTTCTGGAATAATGCGCTTACCTCGCTATATGGCGTTCGTAAGCCTCGCTTGCCCTGCGCAACACTGGGGACTTTACGATGGATGCAAAGACCAACACCAAGAAAGCGACGCTGACGGTTGAAGGAAAGACCGTCGATTTCCCGGTGCTGACCGGAACGGTCGGTCCCGACGTGATCGATATCAGCAAGCTTTACGCCCAGACCGGGATGTTCACCTACGATCCGGGCTTTACGTCCACCGGCAGTTGCGAATCCAAGATCACCTACATCGATGGCGACGCCGGCGTGCTGCTGTATCGCGGCTATCCCATCGAACAGCTCGCCGAGAAGGGCGACTTCCTCGAGACCTGCTACCTGCTCCTTTACGGTGAGCTGCCGAACAAGGCGCAGAAGGAAGATTTCGACAACCGCGTCACCCGTCACACGATGGTGCACGAGCAGATGGCCCGCTTCTTCCAGGGCTTCCGCCGCGATGCGCACCCGATGGCCGTGATGGTTGCGTCCGTCGGCGCCCTCGCCGCCTTCTACAACGACTCCACCGACATCAACGACCCGCAGCAGCGCATGATCGCGTCGATGCGCATGATCGCCAAGGTGCCGACGCTGGCCGCGATGGCCTACAAATACAACGTCGGCCAGCCCTTCGTGTATCCGAAGAACTCGCTCGATTACGCATCGAACTTCCTGCAGATGTGTTTCAGCGTGCCTTGTGAAGAATACAAGGTGAATCCGGTGATGGCGGAAGCGCTGGACAAGATCTTCATCCTGCACGCCGACCACGAACAGAACGCATCGACCTCGACCGTGCGTATTGCCGGCTCGTCGGGCGCCAACCCGTTCGCCTGTATCGCCGCCGGCATCGCCTGCCTGTGGGGACCCGCACACGGCGGCGCAAACGAAGCCGCGCTGCAGATGCTCGCCGAGATCGGCACCGTGGACAAGATTCCGGAATTCATCGCCAAGGTGAAGGACAAGAACAGCAACGTCCGCCTGATGGGCTTCGGTCATCGCGTCTACAAGAACTACGATCCGCGCGCGAAGATCATGCAGCAGATGTGCCACAAGGTGCTGAAGGAAACCGGGCACCAGAACGACCCGCTGCTTCACGTCGCGATGGAACTGGAAAAGATCGCACTGAGCGATCCGTACTTCATCGACCGCAAGCTCTATCCGAATGTCGACTTCTATTCGGGCATCACCCTGAAGGCGATGGGCTTCCCGACCTCGATGTTCACCGTGCTGTTCGCCGTCGCCCGCACCGTGGGCTGGATCAGCCAGTGGAGCGAGATGATCCAGGACCCGCAGCAGAAGATCGGCCGTCCGCGCCAGCTCTACTCCGGTGCAACCACCCGCGACTATGTCGGGATCGACAAGCGGAAGTAAGCAACCCATATCGCTCGATGAAAAGGCCGGTGTTTTACACCGGCCTTTTTTGTTGCGTCCGACAAAATCGGATTAGCGGATCGCGGCAATCACCTCGTCGGCGGCCAGTTCGCTTGGCCGCCTGCCGCCGGTGGACATGATCTGCTCCAGCCTGGTGAACGCTTCGACCTGCCGCTGCCGCACAGGTGTATCGCCGAGCACATCACGCAAGGCCGGAGCGAGATTTTCTGCGGTGAAGTCCTGCTGCAGGAATTCAGGAACGACATTCTCGCCAAGGATCAGGTTGGCCAGAATGATCGAAGAAGTCTGGATTACGCGGCGCGCGATGAAGGCTTCCAGTTCGGTCACGCGATACGCCGTCACCATGGGCACGCCCGCAAGCGCAAGCTCGAGTGTCACCGTGCCGGATTTTGCCAGCGCCGCGCGCGCCGTGCGGAAGGCGGCCCTCTTCTCGGCTTCGCCAACCACGATCCTCGGTTGCACCGGCCAGCCTGCCGCAGCAGCACGGACGCTTTCGGCAAGATGCGGCACGGTCGGCAAGACCGGATCGAAAGCCACGCCCTGCTCGCGCAGCAGGCGAAGCGTCTCACCGAATATCACCATATTGCGTTTGATCTCGCTGCGGCGGCTTCCCGGCAGCACCAGCAGCGATGGCGGCTGCGCCAAGCGGCGCGCCAGTTCATCGGCATTCGGCCTCAGCGCACCAAGATCGTCCAGCAGCGGATGGCCGACGTAGCTGCATGGCGGACCGCCGAGCTTGCGGTGAACCTCGGGCTCGAACGGCAGCACAGCGAGCAGGCGATCGACATAGGCGCGCATCTTGCGGGCGCGGCCCGGCCGCCAGACCCAGACTGTCGGCGACACATAATCGACAATTGGAATGGACGGATCGGCTGCACGAACACGACGCGCGACGCGGTGGGTGAAGTCCGGACTGTCGATGATCACCAGCACATCGGGCTTTGCCGCGAGCACAGCATCGGTTGCCTCACGAATCCGCCGCAGAATCATCGGCAAACGCTTCGGGATCGCAACGATGCCGATAATGGACAATTGCTCGGTCGGAAACAACGACCCCAGCCCCTGTTCCGCCATGTGGCTGCCGCCGATGCCGGAGAATGTCGCAGCCGGTCCGAGCTTTTCGCGCAGCGCCTTGATCAGGCCGGCGCCAAGCCGATCTCCGGATTCCTCCGCAGCGATCACGAATATCTTCTGCCCTTGCAGGGCTTTTCCGCCGGTCACAACGGCAATCCCGTGACGAACAATCCGGCCTGATCCGCCTTCGCGGTCATCACGTCAGCCTCGGCAACCAGCGTGCGGCCCGCAACAATACCAATGCCTGCAAGACCGGCGGAGACAATGCCGTCGATCGTCTTCGGCCCGAGCGTCGGCAGATCGAACCGCAGATCCTGCTGCACCTTCGGCGTCTTCACCAGCACGCCACGCCCCGGCCTGGCGCGAATGCGCTTGTCCGCCCGGAGCCGTGCCACCCGCGCCAGAAGCTGATCGGTGCCCTCGATATCCTCGACCGCAACCACGTGACCGTCGATCACCACCACCGCCTGACCGACATCGAACGGACTGATCGCCCGCATCAGGTCGCGTCCCTTCGCAATATCGGCGAGCGCGTCGGCGTCGGGAGCCAGTCGTGTAATGCTGCCTTCCGGCATCAGGAGTTCGGGTGCAACGTCCTGGATTCCGACAAGACAAAAGCCATGGCTCTCGAAGATGCGGCTAATGCCGGTCAGAAGATGATCGTCACCACCGCGCAGCGCTTTTGCAATTGCCGGAATGGCGCGCAGCGTTCCAAGATCGAGGCGGATTTCGGACAATGCAGGTCTCACCAACCCGCCGATAAAAACAATGTCGCCGCAGCCTTCCGCTCGCATCAGGCGCGTCAGCCTTCCGACCTGACCGAGCGCCACCCAATGATGGGGATACTGCGCGACGCGAACGGGATCGCAGAAACCGCGGATCGCAAACAGGAATGGCGTCCGCCCCCGCGCCCGCAACAGGTCGGCCACCGAAAACGGCAACACTCCGCTTCCTGCAATGATGCCGACTGTCGAGGAAGAGTCCGCGCCCGCCGTCATCACGCCCTTACTCGACCTGCAAGCGATCGGACTTGTTAAACGCCATGCACAGCGGCCGCTTGTCGCCGGCATCGATGAAGGCGAGAATCTCCGCAATCGCCGGATCGGCTGAGGCCATCGGCCGAACTGCCGCCAGCCTGTCCGCAAAGATACCGGGGCTGTGAAACAGCTTCTGATAGAATTCGCGCACGAGTTGAAGACGCTGATGGGTGAAGCGGCGGCGGCGCATGCCGACCACGTTCAATCCTTCAAGACGCGCGAACTGGCCGCTGACAAGACCGTAGGGAATGACGTCGCCACGCAGACCCGACACGCCGCCGATCATGGCCTGCGGCCCGATCCGGACGAATTGATGCGCGGCTGACAGGCCGCCGAAATAAACGAAGTCACCAATCTCGCAGTGACCGCCGAGGGTGGCGCTGTTGGCGAAGATCACGTTGTCGCCGACGATGCAGTCGTGGCCGACATGTGAATACGCCATGAAGAATCCGCTCTTGCCGACGCGGGTCTTGCCGCCGCCCTTTACGGTGCCGACATTCATAGTCACGCTTTCACGGATGACACAGCCTTCGCCGATGTCCAGCGTCGTCGGCTCGTCGCGATAGCCGAGATCCTGCGGCGCGCCGCCGAGCGATGCGAACGCAAACACCTTGCAGCCTGCGCCGAGCGTGGTGTGGCCGCTGATGCTGACGTGGGCCTGCAGCTTGCAATCCGCACCGATCGTCACGTTCGGCCCGATGACGCAATAGGGACCGATGGTCACGCCGTCGCCAATGACGGCCCCATCCTCAATTCGTGCGGTTGGATCGATCTTGCTCATCAATTCCTCGGGCCTGCATGCCCTTCATTCAGCCGCAGACCGGCCGCGCAGGCGATATGACATCTTATAATGCACGCCCGCGCGTCATCAGAAACGAAGGCGGCACGGACACGGTCATCAATTGTTACGTTTGATGACAGGACAGATCAGTCGGCGAGCATCGCGCCGACATCGGCTTCCGCGACGATCTCGCCGTTGACCTTGGCATCACCGTGAAACCACCACATGTCACGCCGCCGCGTGACCAGCCGCATGTGATACTCGATGATGTCGCCCGGTCCCGTCGGCTTGCGGAATTTGCACTTGTCGATGGTGAGAAAATACACCGCTGTCGGGCGGTCGGTCTCGGTCGACAGCATGCCGATCACGCCGGCGGTCTGCGCCATGCCTTCGATCATCAGCACGCCGGGATAGATCGGACGGTTCGGGAAGTGCCCCTGGAATTGCGGTTCGTTGGCCGAGACGTTCTTGATGCCTATACCGCTGAAGTCCTTGCGGATGTCGATCACACGATCGATCAACAGCATGGGATAACGATGCGGCAGGGTCTTGAGGATCTGCCCGATGTCCACCGCCTCGATGGTGATTGGCGCCTTCTCGTCCATTATCTCTGTTCCTCGTCGCCCGAACCGGACGGCTTCGATTTCAATTTTGCACTGCCTTCGCGGCCAAGGCGCTCGACCTCGAACAGCTCGCGGAAGAACTGCTTGATCGGCTTGGCCGGCGATCCGCCCCAGCGCGCGCCCGCCGGCACCTCACCGACAACGCTGCTTCGCGCCGCGATCTGTGCCCCGTCGCCAATGACAGCGTGATCGCTGACCCCGATCCGGGCGGCGAGGACAACGCCGTCACCCAAGGTCGAACTTCCCGCGATCCCGCTCTGGCTGACCACGACACAATTGCGGCCGATGACCACGTTGTGGCCGATCTGGACGAGGTTGTCGATCTTGCTGCCCTCGCCGATCACGGTGTCGTTCAGCGCCCCGCGGTCGATGGTGCAGCCGGCCCCGATTTCCACCCCATTCTGGATGATGACCCGGCCAGCCTGCGGCACCTTCTGATGGCCTCTGGCACCCATCAGGTAGCCGAACCCGTCCTGCCCGATCCGGCAGCCCGGATGGATGATGACGTCATTGCCGATGAAGGCGCACAGCACCGACGCATTGGCGCCGATGTGGCAATCGCGGCCGATCCGGACGCCGGCCCCGATCACTGCCCCTGCCCCGATCACCGTTCCGGAGCCGATTTCGACATCCGGCCCGATCACGGCAAGCGGATCGACCACGACGTCGTCCTCAAGATACGCGGTGGAGTGAATCACGGCGTTTGGCGAAACGCCCTTGCTGTCGAACCAGGATGCCGGCCGTAGCGTGTCCGGGTAGAGCGACCGCATCGCCGTGACAAAGGCCTTATAAGGCTCAGCCACGCGCAGGACCGCGACATGGGGCGGAACGCTGCCTTCCATGCGCTCGTTGACCAGACAGGCCCCTGCATGGGTCTGCTCGAGCAGAGCGGTGTATTTCTTGTTTTCGCAGAATGTCAGATGGCCAGGTCCGGCCCGGTCCAGCGACGCTCCTCCGGCGATAACCTTACCTGCATGCGATGGATCAGCGAGTTGCGCGCCAGCGAGCGTGGCAAGGTCCGCCAGCGTCACCGGTGAAGGGCGTTTGAAGAAGGTCCCTTGCGTCATTCCATCCGCCGCGGTCAGGAAAAAGCATCTTCCCGAAATACCAGTTCCTGACCGGAGGAGGAAAATGCCTGCAACAAAATAGTCGAGCGGGTCCCAACCGGATGGCTGGAACCCGCTAAGTCGAAGTGCGAGCCCGGTTTGAGCTCAGAAGGACGTGCCGCCGCCGAACCGGAATTCCTGCGTCCGGTCATACTGACCCTTGGTCAGCGGCACAGCATAGTCGAAGCGCAGCGGACCGAATGGCGACTGCCAGATCAGGCCGACACCGACCGACGACCGCACCAAGCCGTCGTCGCCGACCAGCGAGATACACTGGTTCTGGGCGTTCTGAAGAGCAGTTCCGCCGCAGCTTCCCACAAGCGAAGTCGCGCCCTGATAACCGAACACCGAGCCAGCGTCCGCATAGACTGCGCCCTTCAGGCCGATTTCCTTGGGCAGGAACCAGAACGGCATCTGCAGTTCGACCGAAGCGCCCCAATACTTGGTGCCGCCGAGCGCATCGCCATAACCGTTGTAGGAAATGGTGCTGATGTCGCGCGGACCAAGGCCCTGCGGCGCGAAACCACGGACAAGGTTCGGACCCATCTGGAAGTGATCCAGCATGCGGATGCCCTTGCCCGTATCAGTCAGCACACCGCCCTGCAGGCGAAGCACACCGACGATATCAGACACGACAGGCGTATAGAGCTTCACGTCGCCAATGGTCTTCAGATAGCTCACGTCACCGCCGACGCCCGCGAAGTCCTGATTGAGGACGGCGAGGATACCGCTGGTTGGGTCCTTGTTGTTATCAAGGGTGTTGTACTGCAGCGTGTAGCCGAGAGCGGAGGTGACAACCGGACCGTTGGCAAGAGCCTGCTTGACCGCAGCAGAGACTTCGCCGTCCACAAAACAGTTATTTCCGCCGATAACCGCGCTGTAAGGCGTACCGCCATTCTGGTTGGTCGTATCGCCGCCCGCAGCAAGGTATGCGGGGGTCGGGAAGTAGGAACTACCCGCGATACCCGAGCCAAAGTTATTACAGTTCTTTAGATAATCCGGCAGCGTGATTTCCTGCTGCGAGATCGAATAACGCAGCTGCAGGTTCAGATCTTCACGGAGCTGGAAGCCGAGGCGCGGGCTGAAGCCGATCGACTTCGAGTCATAGGACACATAGCTCGAAGCGAGCTGCTTGCGCTGATAGAAGTCGAGACCCAGCGCCACGCGATAGCCAAGCAGATACGGCTCGACGAACGAGAGCTGATAGCCCTGCGTGCGCTGGCCGTACTGAACGGCGGCCTTCGCATAGAGACCACGGCCCAGCAGGTTGCGCTCCGAGATGCTGACTTCGCCGAGGAAGCCGTCAGCCGTCGAGTAACCGCCCGACACCGAGAAGTCGCCGGTCGACTTCTCTTCGAGATCGACGTTCAGAACGACGCGGTCCGAAGACGATCCCGGCTCGGGAACGATCTTCACGCTCTTGAAATAATCGAGATTCTTCAGGCGGCGCTCGGCACGATCGACCAGCGCACGGTTATAGGCATCGCCTTCCGAAATATCGAACTCGCGGCGAATGACGTAATCGCGCGTGCGGGTGTTGCCGCGAACATTGATTCGCTCGATGTAGGTGCGCGGACCTTCGTCGATTGCGAAAATGATCGACACGGTGTGCGCTTCGAAGTTGCGGTCGCCACGCGGCTTCACGGTCGCGAAGGCATAGCCGCGACGTGACGCCTCGATCGACATTTCCTCGACCGACTTCTCAACTGCCTCGGCGTTGTAAACCGAGCCCACGCTCACACGCGACAGGCTGCGGAACGAATTGCCATCGAGGGTCGCGATGCTGGACTGGAATTCCACCGAGCCAACACGATACTGCTGACCTTCCTCGATCTTGAAGGTCACGAGGAAGCCCTTGCGCTCCGGATCGTACTCGGTCAGCGCAGCGACGATCTGGACGTCGGCATAGCCGTTCTTGAGGTAATACCGGCGAAGGATGTCACGATCAGCTTCGATGCGGTCGGGATCGTAAGTGTCATTCGAGCCAAGGAAGCTCAGGAAGTTGGTTTCGCGGGTCTTGATCACGTCGCGCAGGCGATAGGCCGAAAAGGCCTGGTTGCCGACGAAATCGATCGACTTCACGCCGGTCTTCGCGCCTTCTGTAACCTCGAAGACGAGATCGACGCGGTTGTTCGGCTGCTCGATAATCTTGGGCTCGACCCTGACGTCGTAACGGCCGTTGCGGCGGTAGATTTCGGTGATGCGCGCGGTATCGGACTGAACCATCGCCCGCGACAGGGTTCCGCGAGCCTTGGACTGCACTTCAGCCTGAAGCTGCTCGTCCTTGACCTTCTTGTTGCCTTCGAAAGCCACGCGGCCAATGACCGGGTTTTCGACGACCACAACGACCAGACGGCCACCGGCCTGATTGATCTTCACGTCCTGGAACAGGCCGGTTTCGATCAAGGCCTTCAGTCCGTCGTCGATCCGCGCGCTGTCGAGGCGTCCGCTCGGGCCGGGCTTGAAATAGGAACGGATGGTATCGGCTTCGATACGGCGGTTGCCTTCCACACCAATGGAAGCCGCGGTCTGGGCAACAGCCTGCGACGATACGAGCGAGGTGGCCGCCACGGTGGCAACCGACGCAGCAAACATGATCAGGGCAGCGGTCAAACCGCCCCTTAGCACTCGCAATCCAACCATCATGCGCCAGGCGCCCTTGTCATTCCAAAGCCGGCCAAACCGGGCCGGGAGATTCCCCAATTGTTGCACTGCTTGTAGCCAATTTTCCCTAACGGGCAAACGACGTTTCGCAACGCAATTCCAATTTCCCAACAAGACGTTGCTGATCGGCCACGCCTGTAAAAAAGCCGCAATCAGGAGGCGGCCAGATGCAGGATGTCGTTGTAGGTCGCAAACAGCATCAGCATCAGCACAAGCGCCAAACCAACACGGAAACCCAGCTCCTGCGAGCGCTCCGACAGGGGTTTTCCGCGAATGGCTTCGATTGCATAGAACAAAAGGTGTCCGCCATCGAGGAGCGGCACCGGAAACAGGTTCAGAAGGCCGATCGAGACCGAGAGTACCGCAGCCAGGTGAATCAGGGCTGAAAGCCCGATCGTGGCCACCTGCCCCGAAATCTGGGCGATTCGGATCGGTCCCCCGACCTGATCCGCATTTTCCCGTCCGGTGAATATCCCGCCGATATAGGAGAAGGTGCGATCCACGACGAACCAGGTCTCCTTCACGCCCAGCCAAACAGCGGTCGCGGGATTCACTGGTTTGGTGACGGTGTCGCCGGGGCCGGTGGCACGGGTGATTCCAAGGATTCCGACCCGGTGCACATTGCCAAAGGTATCCTTGATCTCGCGAAGCTGCGGCGTTCCGTTGAGCTTCACCACCTCGTCGCCGCGCTTGATAGTGAACACCAGCGGCACCCCGGCCTTGGTGCTGACGATCCGCTGCATGTCAGTGAAGCTTTCGATGGCGTCGCCGTTGATGGCGGTCACGACATCGCCCGGCTTGAAGCCAGCAGTCGCAGCAGCGCTGTTTTCCTGAATGGAATCAACGCGCGCAGTCTGGCTCGGCTTGCCGAAGAAGGTGAAAAGAGCCGCGAAAATCACAATTGCCAGCAGGAAATTGGCAATCGGCCCGGCAGCCACGATGGCGGCCCGCGGTCCGACTTTCTTGTGATGGAAGCTGACCTTCCGCTCGTCCGCCGTCATGGTCTGGAGCGCATCGGCGGACGGCGTGCTGGCCTCGGAATCATCGCCGAAGAACTTGACGTAGCCGCCGAGCGGAATGGCGGACACCTTCCAGCGGGTGCCGTGGCGGTCGTTGAAACCGAACAGTTCCGGGCCGAAGCCAAGCGAAAACGTCAGGACCTTCACCCCGGCCCAGCGGGCGACGAGGAAATGGCCAAGCTCATGGAAGAAAACAACGATGGTCAGGACAAACAGGAACGGGATGATGTAGCCGATCAGGCCGTGACTCAACGTATTGAAACCATTCAGGAAAAAATCCACAACCCAATCCCTCACAGCGGGCCGTCCGGCCCTGTCCCCAACGCTCTACGATGCCTTTAAGGCGATTTCTGGCAAGAGGGCGGCGGCACTATTTCGCGCAGCATGGTCAACGGAAATCGCGTCATCGGCCGATGACAGCGGCGCGAGGTTTCCTGCACGCACCCAGGCGTTCAACGTGCTTTCAACGAGCTGCGCGATTCCGCCGAACCGGATGCGCTGCGCGACGAACGCCGCCACGGCAATCTCGTTCGCCGCGTTGTAGACGGTCGTCGCGCCATTCCCGAGACGCAGCGCGTCATAGGCGAGTTTCAGTCCCGGAAACCGCTCATAGTCCGGTGCTTCGAAGGTCAGCGAGCCGATTTTTGCCAGATCCAGCGCCGCGGCGCGGCCCACGATGCGATCCGGCCAGCCGAGACAATGCGCGATCGGAGTGCGCATGTCGGGAGTTCCGAGCTGTGCCATCACCGAGCGGTCGGAAAACTCCACCATGCCATGAACGATGGACTGCGGATGTACCAGCACGTCGATCTCATCGGGCGACAAGGCGAACAGATAAGAGGCTTCGATCACCTCCAACCCCTTGTTCATCATCGATGCGGAATCGATGGTGATCTTCTGGCCCATGCTCCAGTTCGGATGTTTCAGGGCCTGTGCCAGCGTGGCCTGCGCGATGTCCGCCGCCTTCCATGTGCGGAACGGGCCGCCAGACGCCGTGATAATGACGCGTACCAGTTCCTCGCGGTTGCCGGATGCGAGCGCCTGAAACAGCGCATTATGCTCGGAGTCCGCCGGCAGGATGCAGGCCCCTGCTTTCGCGGCACGGTCCATGAAGAAGTCACCGGCGCAAACAAGGCATTCCTTGTTGGCGAGCGCGATGGTCGCGCCGCGATCCGCTGCCGCGAGCGCAGGCTTGAGGCCTGCCGCGCCGCTGACCGCCGCCATCACCCAGTCGGCCGAACGCTGCGCCGCCTCGACGATGGCGCTCTCGCCTGCTCCACTCGCAATGCCGGTTCCTGACAACGCGTCCCGGAGCTCACCGAGTTTCGATGCGTCGGCAACCGCGACGAAGCGTGCGTTGAATTCCTTCGCGAGCTTGGCGAGTCCTTCGACATTGCCGTTCGCCGTCAGCGCCTCGACCTGATAGCGCTCGGGCGACGCGCGCAGCAGGTCCATAGTGCTGTCACCGATCGATCCTGTGGCGCCGAGCACCGTGACGGTCCGCACCGCGGAAGCCGCGGTCTTGTTGTTACGCAACGGAACAGCATTCATCGCATCACCAAACCATGAAACCGCGGCCGATCCCATCGAGGCCGCCGCGCATAAAACCTACGAGAGCGGCGAAAACAATCGCCGCAACGAAACCGTCGAGCCGGTCCATCAGGCCGCCATGACCTGGAATGATATGGCTCGAATCCTTCACATCGAAACGGCGCTTCACCGCCGACTCGAACAAGTCACCGAGTTGCGACACGACCGACAGCACAGCGCCGAGCAGAAGCAACGGGACCGTCCTGCCGAATCCGAACAGCGCGAAGCCCAAGGCAATCACAAGTGCGAGCACCAGTCCGCCAATCGCCCCGGCCCATGTCTTCTTCGGGCTGACGCGCGGCCAAAGTTTCGGCCCGCCGATCCCGCGCCCGGCAAAGTAGCCGCCGATGTCGGTGACCCAGACCACCAGCAGTACGAACATCAGCGCAACAAATCCAAGGTCCGCATCACGCCGGACAAGGATCGTGGCGACAAGAGCTGCTGCGGCATAAACCAGTCCGCTGGCAACCCAGCCACGTTTTCCGTTTGTCATCGCCGCGGCAAACAGAATGCCGGCAACAATAACGGCAACTGCAACATCCGCACGCCGCAACATCAGGCAGACGCCCGCGAGCGCGAGCGCCACTACTCCTGCCGCTGCCGCGAACCGGTTGCCGGACACGCCGACGATCATCAGCCATTCGAAATACAGCAAGGCCGCAGCGGCAATGACGACGCACGCCCAGATCCAGCCCCCTAACCACGCGATCACGATCGTCAGCGGCGCGAGCACCAGCGCCGCGACCACGCGCATATAGAGATTGCTCGACCCTTTGGCGCTGTCGGGTGTCACTTGCGTGTCCGGGGCCACGCCGCTCACGAGCCCGTCTTCGCGACGTTCTTGGCGACAAGACCACCGAAGCGACGCTCGCGGGTCGCGTATTCGGCGATCGCGCCTTCGAGCGCGGCCTTGTCGAAATCCGGCCAGTGAATCGGCACGAACACCAGTTCGCTGTAGGCGGCCTGCCACATCAGGAAATTCGACAGGCGCTGCTCTCCGCTGGTGCGGATGATCAGGTCGGGGTCCGGAATGTCGGACGTATCGAGATGGGCGCCAAGCACATCCGGCGTGATGGTTGCCGGGTCGCGCTTGCCATCGGCGACTTCGCGCGCGAGGCGCTGCGCGGCATTTGCGATTTCCTGACGCGAGCCGTAGTTGAACGCCACGACCAGCGTCAGCCGGGTATTGTTGCGCGTCAGGTCTTCGGCTTCGGTCAGCAGCGCGCAGATGTCGGACTCAAGTCCCTCGCGCTCGCCGATGACACGCACCCGGACGCCATCGGCATGCAGCGTTGCGAGATCATTGCGGATGAAGCGGCGCAGCAAGCCGAACAGATCGCCGATTTCGCTTGCGGGACGCGACCAGTTCTCGGAGCTGAACGAGAAGATCGTGAGATAGGAAATCCCGAGTTCGTGCGAGGCGCGCACCACCTTGCGCAGCGCCTCGACGCCACGGCGATGACCTTCCGCGCGCGGCAGTCCCCTCGCCGCCGCCCAGCGTCCATTGCCGTCCATGATGATCGCGACATGCCGCGGCGCGTCGGCACGATCCGATCCTTCTGGCTTTGGCATGGCGCCGTTCGACATGTCGATCTCTTAAACGGTGAGAATTTCTTTTTCCTTGGTCGCAAGCGCCTTGTCGACGTCGGCGATGGCGGCGTCGGTCGCCTTCTGCACGTCGTTCGACAGGCGCTTCTCATCGTCTTCCGATATCTGGTGATCCTTCTCGGACTTCTTCAGCACATCAAGGCCGTCGCGGCGGACGTGACGGATGGCGACCTTGGCAGCTTCGGCATATTTATGCGCGACCTTCACCAGTTCCTTGCGGCGTTCTTCGTTGAGTTCAGGAATGCGCAGACGGATCACCTGACCTTCGGTCGCTGGCGACAGACCGAGGTTGGAATTGACGATTGCGGTTTCGACCGCCTTCACCATCGACTTGTCCCAGACCTGAACTGACAGCATGCGCGGCTCCGGCACGCTGACCGTCGCGACCTGATTGAGCGGCATGTGGCTGCCATAGGCCTCGACCTGCACAGGCTCGACCATCGAGATCGCGGCGCGCCCGGTGCGCAGTCCGCCAAGTTCGTGCTTGAGCGCCGTCAGCGCGCCTTCCATGCGGCGCTTGAGATCGTTGATATCGAAATTCCCGGCGGCCATGCGATGGTACTCCTTTAGGTCTCCTGCGGCCTGTTCTCCCGGCCGCAACGCGTATCTTCTTGTTAAATCTCTTATTTTCGGCTTCGCGTCACCGCCCGTCAGCCGGAAACAATCGTGCTCTTGCCCTTGCCGGTCAGCACGGCACCGATCGAACCCGGCTCCGCGATGGAGAACACGATGATAGGCAATGAGGTCTCGCGGGCAAGCGCGAAGGCCGTCGCGTCCATCACCTTATAGCCACCTTCCACCGCCTGCGAATGGCTCAGCCGTTCGAAGCGCGTGGCGGTTTTGTCCTTCTTGGGGTCGGCGCTGTAGACACCGTCCACATTGGTCGCCTTGAGGACGGCCTGCGCACCGATTTCGGCTGCGCGAAGCACCGCGGTCGTATCGGTCGTGAAATACGGATTGCCGGTGCCGCCCGCGAGCACCACGATGCGGCCCTCCGCGAGATAACGGTGAGCGGCGGCGCGGGTGAAGAGTTCGCAGACCTGCGGCATGACGAACGCAGAGAGCACACGGGCCGACTGGCCCTTGCGCTCGAGCGCCGATTCCAGCGCCAGGCAATTCATCACGGTGGCAAGCATGCCCATCGTATCGCCGGTCGTGCGGGACACGCCGCGCGACGAAACCTCGACGCCGCGGAAGATGTTGCCGCCGCCGACGACGACAGCAATCTCGACGCCAAGCTCGCGCGCCTTGATCAGGTCGCCTGCGATCCGGTCGATGGTGGGCTGATGAATACCGAAAGACTGGTCCCCGGCGAGAAACTCGCCGGACACCTTGACCACGACACGCCGATAGGACGGTTCAGCCATACGATCGCTCACTCTTTCGAACTGGGCGCTGTGCCGGGCAAGAAACCTGCCCGGTGCGCTCAGAACTCCGATCGCGTCGTGCCGTTACCCCTGGCCTGCAGCCGCGGCGACTTCAGCAGCGAAATCGGATTCCTGCTTTTCGATTCCCTCGCCGAGAGCATAGCGCACAAAACCAGCGACCTTGATAGGCGCGCCGACCTTGCCCTCAGCATCCTTCACGGCCTGCGCCACGGTCTTGGCGTTGTCGTGAATGAAAGCCTGCTCCAGCAGGGTGACTTCCTTGTAGTAGGTCTTCAGGCCCGATTCGACGATCTTTGCGATCATCGCGTCCGGCTTGCCCTGCTGGCGATACTTGTCGGCCATTACGTCCTTTTCGCGGGCAACCACTGCCGGATCGAGACCGGCAGCGTCGAGCGCCTGCGGGTTGGTCGCGGCGACGTGCATCGCGATCTGACGGCCGAGGGCAGCCAGTTCGTCCTTCGATCCGGTCGATTCGAGCGCGACCAGCACGCCCATCTTGCCGAGGCCGTCGAACACAGCGTTGTGGATGTAGCTCGCCACCACGCCGTTGCTGACCGAGAGTTCAGCCGCGCGGCGCAGCGTCATGTTCTCGCCGATGGTCGCAATCGCGTCGGCAATCGCACGCTCGACGGTGATGTCGCCGACCTTGGCAGCCTTGATCTTCTCAACGTCGGTGCCGGTCTTGAGTGCGACCTGCCCGATCATCTTCACCAGACCCTGGAACTGATCGTTGCGCGCAACGAAGTCGGTTTCCGAGTTGACCTCGACGACGACGCCCTTGGTGCCTTCGGTGATCGCAGCGATCAGGCCTTCAGCCGCAACACGGCCGGCCTTCTTGGCGGCCTTCGAGAGGCCCTTCTTGCGCAGCCAGTCGATGGCCGCTTCCATGTCGCCGTTGGTCTCGTTGAGCGCCTGCTTGCAGTCCATCATGCCTACGCCGGTCTTCTCGCGCAGATCCTTGACCATCGCTGCTGTGATCGCTGTCATCGTGGGATGTCCTTTGCCTGTGCGGGCCGCGCGGCGCAGCGTGAAAGCTGGCAAGCCGGATTCGACGCGCAGGTTCTACATATGGGTTAAGCGTCGTCTGATCGCAAAGACGGTATCCGCTTTGGGCGAATCCGTGCGGTCGTGGATATCGCGGCCGGATGACCCGGCCGCGACAAACGCGTGAGGCTTATTCCGCTTCCGCGGTCAGCGCCTTGGACTGGGCAACCCAGCCGTCGGCACGCGCCGGAAGACCGACTTCTTCGCCGATCTGGTGGGCGGTGTCGTGATTGAGCTCAGCGATCTGCCAGTAGTGGAAGATGCCGAGGTCGTTCAGCTTCTTCTCGATCGCGCCGGACACGCCGGAGAGCTTCTTGAGGTCGTCGGCAACGCCGCGCGGACCGGCAAGACCCTGGAAGCCTTCCGACTTCGCAGGCGCAATCGCTTCAGCGGTCGGGTTGGCCATCGCGCCGATGTCGACACCGGCGCCGCCCTGGGCACGCGAGATGCCGTCGATCACTGCGCGGGCAACGAGGTCGCAATACAGCGAGATCGCGCGGCCGGCGTCGTCGTTGCCGGGAACGACATACGAGATGCCCTTCGGGTCGCAGTTGGTGTCGACGATCGCAGCCACCGGAATGTTCAGGCGGTTGGCTTCGGCAATCGCGATGTCTTCCTTGTTGGTGTCGATCACGAAGATCAGGTCGGGCAAGCCGCCCATGTCCTTGATGCCGCCGAGCGAGCGGTCGAGTTTGTCGCGCTCGCGCTGAAGCGTCAGGCGCTCCTTCTTGGTATATTGCGCGCCCTCACCCGAGCCGAGCATCTCGTCGAGCTGACGCAGACGCTTGATCGAGCCGGACACCGTCTTCCAGTTGGTCAGCGTGCCGCCGAGCCAGCGAGAGTTGACGAAATACTGTGCCGAACGCTTCGCGGCTTCCGCCACGCCGTCCTGTGCCTGACGCTTGGTGCCGACGAACAGCACGCGGCCACCCTTGGCCACGGTGTCGCTGACAGCCTGCAGTGCGCGATGAAGCATCGGCACGGTCTGCGCGAGATCGATGATGTGAATGTTGTTGCGGGCACCGAAAATGTAATCCGCCATCTTCGGATTCCAGCGGTGCGATTGGTGGCCAAAGTGCACGCCAGCTTCCAGAAGCTGACGCATAGAGAAATCGGGCAGTGCCATAGGTTTCTTCTCCGGTTGGTTCCTCCGGAAGCGTGTGAGCAATACAAACCGACGAACCAAAAGGATCGCGGCCCGGTTGCCACCGGACGGCCTTTAACAGCCATGCTTCCGTGTGAGATGCGCGGCTTATACCCACGCAACCGGGGTTAAGCAAGCAAATCCGGCCGTTTTTACGGCAAAAGCCCCGCCGGATCAGGCGGGGCTTTTTCGCGATTGGGCCGTTAGCCCGGAGGCTTTGGAACCGCCCGTGCCGGTGCTGCCGGCCGCGGCGGAGGTGCCGGGCGCGCCACCGGAGCGGGTCGCGGGGCCATTTGCGGCCTCGGCGCCATCTGGGGCCGTGGCGGTGGCGCAGCCGGACGCTGGAACTGCGGCTGGGGACGCGGCGCCATCTGAGGCTGCGGCCTCGGAGCCATTTGCGGACGCGGCTGGAATTGTGGCTGCGGCCTTGGCGCCATCTGCGGACGCGGAGCAGCAGCAGGAGGACGCTGGAACTGCGGCCGCTGCGGCTGCGGACGCGGGGCAACCTCCGGCCGTGCCGCCGGCCGCTGGATCTGCGGACGTTCCGGACGGCCCGGCCTTGCAACTGGTCCAGATGGAGCAGTGATGCCGGGACGAGCCGTAGCGGGCGCCCCCGCATCCGGCGCTCCGCCCGGCCTGCGGTCGAACCGGCCCGGCCCGCCGCCCGGTCCGGGCTGAGGACCGCTCACGCCCGGGGTTGGCAATGGACGCGCGCCCGGTCCGGGTCTGCCGCCCGGCCCTGCACCCGGAGTTTGACCCGGCAGCATGTTGCCCGGCCGCAAGCTATTCGCCGGCGCGACACCGGCAGGCGCTCCGGGTCCTCCCGGACGTCCACGTCCCGCCGCACCCGGCAAAACACCGGCAGGCGCACTGACCCGGCCCTGACGAATGAGATTACCCCGGCGCTCAGCCGACGGCGGCAATCCCGGCGCGAAGGCCGGACGCGCCAGCGCCGCAGCACCGGGACCACCCGGTCGTCCCGCTCCCGGCCTGAACTGGCTACCGGGCTGAACGCCGGGAGCAAGCGCCGACGCAGGACGCCGATTGATGACGTTGTTGATCACGTTGGCATTGTGGATGTTGGTGAACAGGAAACGGTTCACCGGCGGGCGCACATAAATGGGCGGCCGGATGAAAACCGGAATCGGGATGAACACCGGCTGCGGCAGATAATAGGCATCGTCGTAATAGTACGGCGGATCGAGCACGACGAAATCATCCGGCGGCGGCGGCAGGAAGAAAATCGGCGGCGGTGGCGGCGGCGCGAACGCGAACACCGGATCGTCGAACATCAGATAGGGCCGGTCGACATACTCATATTCGTACTCCGGCGGCGGCGGTACGTCATAGGCGTAGGCATCGAACGCCGGCGGCGGTTCGAGCGCAGCAGCGATGTTGGCGAGCCTGCGGCGCGCGTCAGCGGCGTGCGGACCCTTAGGATAACGCTTGAGGTAGGACCAGTAAGCCTGTTGCGTGTTGGCGCGATAAGTCTGCCGCCATGTGATCGCCTCGCGGCGTGCAGCGACGATCGCCCTCACCCGCTTTGCCATCGGATCGTCCGGATAGGCAGCGAGAAACGCTTCGTAGTCCGCAATGGTGTCGCGTTCGAGCGCGGCGGTGTAAGCCTCCTGCGCGCTGAAATCGCGGATCGGCTTCGTGCGCGCAGCGGCGTCCTGATTAGCCTGCAGCGGCGGCGCATCGGGCGCGCGGTCGAAGAACACGAAGTCACCTTCGAGCTTCTGCGCATCCCACGGCACCTGCGCACCCTTGGTCACATCGTTGACGCGCAGCCGCGTGCGATTGAACACTTCGGGCAGCGAAATGCCGCCGGTGCGGATCATTTCCGCCAGCGCCTGCGCATAAGGCCCGTAGTTGCCGGTCGGGCTCGGTGCGACCGTGCCCGGCGCTGCGTTGAACGCGATCAGGCTTTTCGGCTCGGGCTCCATCAGCGCAAGGCCACCGGCCAGCGGCTGGCCTTCCTTGGCGAACGGCGAATTGTAGGCGGTATCGAGCACCACGATGTTCGCCTTGAGCGGCAACGCCGACAGCTGGCGCACGTAATCGCCAATACGCAGGCCTTCGACCGGAACATCAGTGTCGCGCGCCATCGCCGCATCCACCGGCGCGAAGTAATTCTCGCCCGCAAGCTGCAGGCCGTAACCGGAGAGATAGATCATAGCGACGGTATCGGGGCCCGCCTTCTGCGCCTTCTGGATGAAATCGCGGAAGGTCTGGCGCAACGTCTCGCCGTCGAGGTCGCGCGCGCCGACTACATCGAAGCCTGCCGCCTGCAAGGTCTGGGCGATCAGACCCGCATCGTTGGCGGCGGTTGCCAGCGGTGCGCTATGATAGTTACCGTTGCCGATGACCAGCGCGATACGGCCCTGCTGGCCTTGCGGAGGTGGTGCGGTCTGCGCCTGAAGCGGAGTGACAGCGGCGACCAGAACCAGCATCGCCGCGACATTCAAAATCCTGATCATCCCGCGCATCAGACGTGTCCCTCACATCAGCCCAACGGCCCAACGTCTCAGTGAACGCCGGGCCACCTGAACATTGTTTGAACGAATGATAGTCGGAATATGGCGGCGGGTCTCCCGCCGCCAGCGCCTAGACGGTCTGCACGTCCACCACACCTGACACGGCCTTGATGGCTCCGGCGATCTGGGGCGACACCTTGAACTTGCCCGGCAGCTTCATCTCCACCTCGGTCTGAAGGTCGAGCATCATGATCAGCGTGACTTCGCCATCGCCTGCGGTAGGTCCGGCAGGCTTGGGCGCCTGGAACTTGGTGACCACCGGCGTTGCCTGATGACCCTCCAGCCGCTTCGCAATCGACTCCAGTGGCTTGTCGTCACGCACGAAGATGCGCAGCCCCTTCTGCGTCTTGGCGGCGGCATCGTCGAGCGGCTCGGCATGAAGAATGCGGGCGCGCACGTCTTCGCCCTGAAGTTCCGCGCCGATCTGCATCAGCACCGCCGAGCCCGGCTCCAGCACATCGCGGTACTGCGCAAGACCTTCGGAGAACAGCACGGCCTCGAAATGCCCGGTCGGGTCCGACAGGCCGATGATGCCCATCTTGTTGCCGGTCTTGGTGCGGCGCTCCATGCGCGACACCACCGTGGCGGCAACACGGCCCGCGGTCGCGCCGGTCTTGACCGCGCGGGAGAACTCCGTCCACGACTGCACGCGCAGACGTTTCAGCGCGGTGGAATAATCGTCCAGCGGATGTCCCGAGAGGAAGAAGCCGATGGCATCGTATTCGCGCCGCAGGCGATCAGCCGCCAGCCATGGCTCGATGTTCGGAAGCACGATGCTCGGAGCATCGGCCGCACCGCCGAACATGTCGTTCTGGCCGCTGGTTGCCGCCTCATGGCTGCGCTGACATGCAGCGATGATGGCATCGGCGCCCGCGAACACGCGCGCGCGGTTGGTATCGAGACAATCGAACGCGCCGGCGGCAGCTAAGCTTTCCACCACACGCTTGTTGATCGCGCGCGGACTGACACGCGAGGCAAAGTCAGCCAGCGAGGTGAACGGCTTGTCGCCCCTCGCTTCGACAATCATTTCGACGGCCTGCTGGCCGACACCCTTGAGCGCGGCGAGCGCGTAGTAGATCGTGTTCTCGCTGACCTCGAAGGTCGGGCCGGAGCGATTGATCGACGGCGGTTCGACCTTGATGCCGAGCCGCTGCGCCTCGGCGCGGAATTCCGACAGCTTGTCGGTGTTGCTCATGTCGAGCGTCATCGACGCCGCGATGAACTCCACCGGATAATGCGCCTTCATGTAGGCGGTCTGGTACGACACCAGCGCGTAGGCGGCGGCGTGGCTCTTGTTGAAGCCGTAGTCGGCGAACTTCGCCAGCAACTCGAAGATGGTTTCCGCCTGCCCTTTCGGTACGTTGTTCTTCATCGCGCCGGCGACGAAAATCTCGCGCTGCTTGTCCATCTCGGCGCGGATCTTCTTGCCCATCGCGCGGCGCAGCAGGTCGGCGTCGCCGAGCGAATAGCCCGCCATCACCTGCGCGATCTGCATCACCTGTTCCTGATAGATGATGACGCCGAAGGTTTCCTTGAGGATCGGCTCGAGCATCGGATGCATGTATTCCGGCTCTTCGTCGCCATGCTTGCGCGCGCAATAGGTCGGAATGTTCGCCATCGGACCCGGGCGATACAGCGCGACCAGCGCGATCAAATCCTCCAGACGGTCGGGGCGCATGTCGACCAGCGCGCGCCGCATGCCCTGACTTTCAACCTGGAACACGCCAACCACATCGCCACGCGCCAGCATCTCGTAAGTCGGCGCGTCGTCCATCGGCAACGTCGACAGATCGAGATCGAGATCGCGCTGCTTGAGCAGCTTCACAGCGACGTCGAGCACCGTCAGCGTCTTGAGGCCGAGGAAGTCGAACTTCACGAGGCCCGCCGGCTCGACCCATTTCATGTTGAACTGGGTCACCGGCATGTCGGATTTCGGATCGCGATAGAGCGGCACCAGTTCGTGCAGCGGCCGGTCGCCAATCACGATGCCGGCGGCGTGGGTCGAGGCGTGGCGGTTCAAGCCTTCCAGCTTCTGCGCGATGGAAAAGGCGCGCGCGATCACCGGGTCCTCGTCGCGGAAGGCTTGCAGCTTCGGCTCGCCTTCGATCGCCTGTTTCAGCGACACCGGCGCCGCCGGATTCTGCGGCACCAGCTTGGTCAGCTTGTCGACCTGCCCGTAGGGCATCTGCAACACGCGGCCGACGTCACGCAGCACGCCGCGCGCCTGCAACGTTCCGAAGGTAATGATCTGCGCGACGTGATCGGTGCCGTAACGGCGCTGCACGTAGTCGATCACCTCGCCGCGCCGGTCCTGGCAGAAGTCGATGTCGAAGTCCGGCATCGACACGCGTTCCGGATTGAGGAAGCGCTCGAACAGCAGGCCGAAGCGGATCGGATCGAGGTCGGTAATCGTGAGTGCATAGGCCACCAGCGAACCCGCGCCCGAACCACGCCCCGGCCCCACCGGAATGCCCTTTGACTTCGCGTGTTTGATAAAGTCCGACACGATCAGGAAGTAGCCGGGATATTTCATGCGCGTGATGACGTCGAGCTCGAACGCCAGACGCTTCGCGTAATCCTCCTGAGTTGTGCCGGGCGCGAGACCGTATTTCTGCAGACGCCACGCAAGGCCGTCCTCTGCCTGACGGCGCAGTTCCTCCGCTTCGGCGCTTTCGGCGTCAGCCGCGTTGTCGCCGCCCACCGTGAAGCGCGGCAGGATCGGCTTGCGCGTGCGCGGACGGTAGGCGCAGCGCTTCGCAATCTCGACCGTGGATGCGAGGGCTTCCGGCAGATCGGCAAACAGCACCGCCATTTCGGCGCGCGTCTTGAAACGATGATCCGGCGTCAACTGTTCGCGATCGGTTTCCGATACCAGACGCCCACCCGCGATGCAGAGCAGCGCATCGTGCGCTTCGTAATCGTCGGCACTCGCGAAGTATGGCTGGTTGGTCGCGACCAGCGGCACGCCCATGGCATAGGCCATGTCGATCAGCGCGGACTCGCAGCGACGCTCGCTCTCCAGCCCATGGCGTTGCAGTTCGATGTAAAGCCGGTCGCCGAACAGTTTTGCCAGAATGTCGCAGCGCGCCTGCGCCAGCGCGGGCTGATCGGCATTGATGGCCTGCGCGATCGGGCCTTCGGGCCCGCCGGTCAGCGCGATCAACCCGGCAGTCTCGCCGTCCAGCCATTCGATCTTGATGTGCGGAGCGTAATTCACCGGCGTCTCATGGAACGCGCGGGAATTGAGTTTCATCAGGCTGCGATAGCCGTCTTCGTTGGTCGCCAGCAGAACGATCCGCGCAGGCGCAAGCGCATTGCGCGCCGCCGGGTCCTGATCGCCGAAATCGACCGCCATGGCGCAGCCGGTAATCGGCTGAATGCCATAACCCGCGACCTTGTCGGAAAACTCCAGCGCGCCGAACATGTTGTCGTTGTCGGTCAGCGCCAGCGCGGGCTGATGGTCGGCCTTCGCGAGTTCCACCAGCTTGGTGATGGTGATCGAGCCCTGCAGCAGCGAATAAGCCGAATGAACGTGCAAATGCACGAATCCGGGATCGAGCGCGGAGGACTTCGGCGAAGCGGTTCTGGACATGTGGACCTTGGCAACCTTCGCTAGGTTCACCGGCGCGATGAACCTTTTGCGATGACGGAACGACTCACGAGGGTCGATGGTGGTGCCTTGTACGACAGCTGTCCATGCAACGGACGCGGACCCGCCGATCAATGCCGGGTCCATCATCGTTTTCCCCAGCCCCGGGGGTGTTCCCGAGGCCGGTCCAGTCACTACATCTGCGGAATGACCTGCGCCCAGATTGCAATCATTCCGACGAACAAGATAACCGAGGTCAGCGCAGCAGCTTCTTCAACGAATGTCTTCAACATGACCGAACTCCCTATCGACGCTCTGACGACTATCCGATACGACTCTGTGAGAACGTAATGAGAACATTGTTCCTTTTTTGTTCTCAGAGTCAAGCGCCCGAAATTCAGCCTCCGGGGCAAGCTCCGGCCAATGCTAACAAAACGTAAACAGCCCGCGAATCCATCAACAGCCCCGCAGGAACGTGAGTTGACGGGCGCTGTTAAAAACGATCTGGCTTCAACACTTTAAGTTTCCGGGCCGCGCCCGGCAGGAGATCACAATGCGCAATCTGTTTTTCGCCCTTGCGGTGCTCGGCACCGGCCTCGCCGTCCAGTCTGCTCCGGCGCAGGCCGGCGGAAACTATCCGTTCTGCCTTCAGGGCCGGGACATCGCGACGGGCCAGGGTGACTGCCGCTTCTCGACCTATCAGCAGTGTCAGGCCGCCGCGTCCGGCACGTATGCCGGCTGCTACGCCAATCCGTATTTCGCCTATAGCGATGACGAGCCGGTCTATCAGCCGCGCCGCCGCGCGCAGCGCTCGTACTACTGAGCGATCCTCAGTCGAGCTCCACGACGTGACCGTCCTGGAGCGAGACGCGACGGTCCATCCGGGCCGCGAGGTCCATGTTATGCGTCGCGATCAGCATCGCGACGCGTGTCGCCCGCACAAGCTGGGTCAGGGCGTTGAACACATAGTCCGCCGTATGCGGATCGAGGTTTCCGGTCGGCTCATCCGCCAGCAGGATGCGCGGTGCGTTGGCGACAGCGCGGGCAATCGCCACGCGCTGCTGCTCGCCGCCTGAGAGTTCGGCAGGCCGGTGGGTGATGCGCTCGCCAAGGCCGAGATAGGCGAGAATTTCCTGCGACCGCTTGATGGTTTCCTTCTTCGGCAGGCCGCGGATCATCTGCGGCAGCATCACGTTCTCAAGCGCCGAGAATTCCGGCAGCAAACGGTGCGACTGATAGACAAACCCGATGTCGGTGCGGCGGATCTGCGTGCGTTCCATATCGGACAGTCCCGACGTCGCGGTGCCACCGACATAGACTTCGCCCTCGTCCGCCTGCTCCAGCAGACCAGCAATATGCAGCAGCGTGGACTTGCCGGTGCCAGACGGGGCGACCAGTGCAACCGACTGCCCTTCCCACAGCGCCAGACTGGCGCCATCGAGAATGGTCAGCGTCGCCTCGCCCTGTTTGTAACGCCTGCGGACGTCGTGCAGATAGACGACCGGAACGCCATTTTCCCCCTGATCCATCGGTGTGCTCATTCGTACCTGAGAGCTTCGATGGGATCGAGGCGGGCGGCCCGCCACGACGGATACAGCGTCGCCAGGAACGACAAGGTCAGCGCCATGATCACGACCGCCGTGGTTTCTCCGGCATCGACTTCAGCCGGAAGCTTGGACAGGAAATAGAGTTCAGGCGAGAACAGTTCGGTGTTGGTCATCCACGAGATGAACTGGCGGATGCTTTCGATATTGAGACAGACCACCAATCCCAGCAGAAAGCCCACCAATGTCCCGACCACGCCAATGGCCGCACCGGTAATCAGGAACACCCGCATCACCGAACCCTGCGATGCGCCCATGGTGCGCAGGATGGCGATGTCCTGCCCCTTGTCCTTCACCAGCATGATGAGGCCGGAGACGATGTTCAGCGCCGCGACCAGCACGATGAGCGTCAGGATCAGGAACATGACGTTGCGCTCGACCTGCAGCGCGTTGAAGAACGTCGAATTGCGCTGCCGCCAGTCCACCAGGAAGATCGGGCGCTGCGCCGCCTCGGTCACCGACTTGCGGTAGACATCGATCCTGTCGGGATTGACGGTGTAGACCTCGATGGCGGTCACATCGTTGGCGCGGTTGAAATAGGCCTGCGCCTCGGCCAACGGCATGAACACGAACGACGCATCGTATTCCGACATGCCGATCTCGAATACGGCGGCCACCTTGTACGGCTTGATGCGCGGCGTGGTACCCATCGGAGTGACTGCGCCGCGCGGCGCAACGAGGGTAATGCTGTCACCGGCGCGCAGCGACAACTGGTCCGCGAGGCGGCGACCGATGGCGACGCCCTGCCCCTCGTCGAACCCTTCCAGCGTGCCCTGCTTGATATTCTTGGCAATCGAGGTGACGGCGTTCAGGTCCTGCGCGCGGATGCCACGCACGAACACGCCGGATGCATTGAACGGCGACGACGCCAGCGCCTGCCCGTCCACCACCGGCGCGGCAAGGCGAATCCCGTCGACCTTGCTGATCCGCTCGGCCACATCCTTCCAGTCGGTCAGCGGCGATTCCAGCGGCTGCACAACCACATGGCCGTTGAGGCCAAGAATCTTGTCGAGCAATTCCTTGCGGAAGCCGTTCATCACCGCCATCACGATGATGAGGGTCGCCACGCCGAGCATGATGCCGAGAAACGAGAATCCGGCGATGACCGAAATGAACCCTTCCTTCCGCCGCGCCCGCAGGTAGCGGGACGACAGCATCCATTCAAATGGCGCAAAAGGTGGGGTCCGAACTGGCTCGCTCATGTCTGTTCCATGGTCCGGATTTTCACACGAATCGGGCTAATTCTAGTCGGCGCAAGCAAAGGGTGCGACCGCACGATGACTTATTCACCGTGCGGAAGCAGGCCCGTACATGAATTTGCTGTCATTCACCTGATCATTTACTTGGCGAAGCGGTTGATCGCCTCGTCCAGGCTCATGAACTCCCGCGCCCCGTCGCTGCGGCGCTTGATTTCGACCTTGCCCTCGGCGAGGCCTTTCGGCCCGATCAGGATCTGCCACGGAATGCCGATCAGGTCGGCAGTGGCGAACTTGCCGCCCGGACGCTGGTCGGTGTCATCGTAAAGCACATCGACGCCCTTGGCATTCAGCGCCGCGTAGAGCTTCTCGCAGGCTGCGCCGGTCTCGTCGCTGTCCTGCTTGAGATTGAGGATCGCAACCCGGAACGGCGCGACCTCTTCCGGCCACTTGATGCCGTTCTCGTCATGACAGGCCTCGATGATCGCGCCCACCAGGCGCGACACGCCGACGCCGTAGGAGCCGCCATGGATCGGCTTCTCTGCGCCATCGGGACCGGACACCAGCGCCTTCATGCTGTCCGAATACTTGGTGCCGAAATAGAAAATCTGTCCGACCTCGATGCCGCGGGTCTGCACCCGCTTGTCTTCCGGCACCTCGCTCTCATAACGCGCCGCATCGTGAACATCCTCAGTGGCGGCATAGAGATCGGTCCACTGCTTGATGATCGGCGTGAGGTCGCCATTGTAGTCCACATCAGAGCCCGGCACAGGCAGGTCAAGCACATCCCTGTTGCAGAACACGCCGGACTCGCCGGTCTCCGCCAGCACAATGAACTCGTGTGAAAGATCGCCGCCGATCGGCCCGGTCTCGGCGCGCATTGGAATCGCCTTCAGGCCCATGCGGGCAAAGGTGCGCAGGTAAGCCACGAACATGCGGTTGTAGGACAAGCGCGCCGCTGCCTCGTCCACGTCGAACGAGTAAGCGTCCTTCATCAGGAATTCGCGGCCCCGCATCACGCCGAAACGCGGACGCTGCTCGTCGCGGAATTTCCATTGAATATGATAGAGATTGAGCGGAAGGCTCCGGTAAGACTTCACGTAAGCCCGGAAGATTTCCGTGATCATTTCCTCGTTGGTCGGCCCATACAGCAGCTCGCGCTTGTGGCGATCCGCGATGCGAAGCATCTCCGGGCCATAGGCATCGTAGCGTCCGCTTTCGCGCCACAGGTCTGCAAGCTGCAGTGTCGGCATCAGCAGTTCGATCGCGCCGGCGCGGTTCTGTTCCTCGCGGACAATCTGCTCGATCTTTTTCAGCACCCGGAAGCCAAGCGGCAGCCACGCATAGATGCCTGCCGCCTCCTGCCGCATCATGCCTGCACGGAGCATCAGCCGGTGCGATACGATTTCCGCGTCCCTTGGTGCATCTTTGAGAATTGGCAGAAAATAACGCGACAATCGCATGGGAATACTCAGGTTTCGGGAGTGTGGTCCGGGAATCGGACGAAGGCTTGGGAACCTTTTCAGTGAAAGCGGATCAAAGGTCAAAATACAAGTGAAAGCATGGCGGCTGGCCAGGTGGTTTAACGGGGTTTCAGGTTCCCCGCCGCCGTGCTAACAGCCTGACGGGGCTCAAGATGACAGCAACACGGATCAGATCGGCAGGACGATGGGCTGCGTTTATCGCGGTCTACGCGCTTGTCTTCAACGTGGTGCTGACCAGCACGCTGCTGGCCACGATCTCGCCCACCCAGGCCAATGCGGTTCACGAGCTCTGCCTCAACGGCGGTCCGGCTGTCCCCGATGCCGACGGCACTGACTCCGGCAAGCCGATCGTCCGCTGCCCGCTGTGCCTGTCCAGCGCCGTGGCAATGGCCGACCAGCCGCCGCAGACGCCCGCGCTCGCGATCCGGATTGCGCTGCGCATCCTGTTCGAGGCCCCGAGCCACGATCACATCGTTGTCCGCTTTGCTGAAAGCGATCACCAGCCCCGCGGCCCTCCCCACCTGAGCTGACGACCTCGCGCCTTCAGGGCGCATCCGTTCAATCGTCAACATCACTGGTGGGATTCAACCCATGTTTTCCGTTTCCATGCGGGCGCGCAGCATTCTGCTGGCGTCCGTCTCAATCGCTGCCGTAGCTCAGTCTACGCAGTCTTTCGCGCAGTCCGCGCCACAAACCCTGCCGACGGTCAACGTCGAAGGCGAAAGCCAGCCACGTCCGGCGCGAAGCCGCGTCGTCATACCAACCCGCGCTGCGCAGAGCCCGGCACCTGCCGTGCCCGAACAGCTCGGCGTCAAAACCGCCGATCAGGCCCGTCAGGAGATTCAACAGACGCCCGGCGGCGTCGCTGTCGTCGCGGCACAGGACTACAAGAACAACTCCGTCGCCAGCACCATCAAGGATGTTCTTGGCTATGTGCCGGGCGTGTTCGCGCAGCCGAAATGGGGCGAAGACACCCGCCTCTCCATTCGCGGCTCAAGCCTCTCGCGCAATTTCCATCTGCGCGGCGTCCAGCTCTACATAGACGGCATTCCAATCAACACGTCCGACGGCTACGGCGACTTTCAGGAAATCGATCCGACCGCCTACAAGTATGTCGAGGTCTACAAGGGCGCGAACGCGCTGCAGTTCGGAGCCAACTCGCTCGGCGGCGCGATCAATTTCGTGACCCCGACCGGGCGCGACGCCGGCGTGAACAGTGCCGGCATCGACATGGGCTCGTTCGGCTATCGCCGCTTTCAGGGCAGTGTCGGCGGCGCGAGCGGCCCGTGGGATGCCTTTTTCACCGCCTCGAACCAGAGCGCTGAAGGTTTCCGCGATCACAGCTACGGCCACTCGACCCGCGCCAGCGGCAATGTCGGCTACCAGTTCTCGCCGGATTTCGAGACGCGCTTCTACATCAACGCCAATGACATCCGGCAGCGCATTCCGGGCTCGGTGACGAGAGCATCCGCACTGACCTCGCCGCAGACAGCGGCGGCGGGCAATGTCGTCAACGACCAGCAGCGCAACATCGACAGCGGACGCATTGCCAACAAGACCACGATCCGGTTCGATGCCACGACGGTGGAATTCGGCGCGTTCGCGGTGGATCGCCACCTGATGCATCCGATCTTCCAGTGGCTGGACTATCAATACAAGGACTACGGCGGCTTCGGCAAAGTCACCGACGACCGCATCATCGGCGGCTACCGCAACCGGCTGGTCGCGGGCGTCAACGTCGTCAACGGCGAGATCGACAACAAGCAGTATCAGAACATCGGCGGCTACAAGGGTGCGCTGCTTTCATCCTCGCTCGACAAGTCGAAGAACACTTCGGCCTATGTCGAGAACTCGTTCTACTTCCTGCCGGATGTCGCGGCGATCGGCGGCACGCAATTCCTCTATGCCACGCGCGACCGCACCGCCCGCTTCGGGGCGACATCGAGCGGCTCGACCGAGTTCAATCTGTGGAGCCCGAAGGCCGGACTGCTCTGGAACATCGATCCCACCTGGCAGGCGTTTGCTAATATCTCGCGCAGCGCCGAAGTACCGAGCTTCGGTGAAAGTTCGGCGGCCCCGGCGATTCCGTTCTGGCTAATCCGGCCGCAGACCGCGACCACTTATGAGATCGGCACGCGCGGCCGCCGTCCCGACCTGACATGGGAACTCACCGGTTATCGTGCGGAGATCAGGAACGAACTGCAGTGCATGTACGGCGCGCCCGGACAGTGCAACGTGGTCAACGCCGACCGCACGATTCATCAAGGCATCGAAGCCGGTCTCGGCGTCGCGGTGCTGAAGAACATCTTTACGCCCGACGCGGACAAGGTGTGGATCAACCTCGCCTATACCTACAACGACTTCCGCTTCAACAACGACGCCACCTTTGGCAACAACCAGTTGCCCGGCGCACCGCGTCACTTCCTGCGTGCCGAAGCGCTCTACAAACATGCCAACGGTTTCTACATCGGCCCGAATGTCGAATGGGTGCCGCAGGCGTACTACGTCGATAACTTCAACACGGTCGCCACGCAGGCCTATGCGATCTGGGGCCTCAAGATGGGCGTCGATGACGGCAAGTATTCGATGTATCTCGAAGCGCGGAACATCGCGAACACGGCCTACATCGCCAGCACCAGCATCGCACGCCTCGCGGACGCGTCATCGCCACTGTTCGAGCCCGGCACAGGCCGCGCAATTTACGCAGGAATGAAGGTGAGATGGTAGTTCGGCACCATTGATCGGACGAATAGTTCAGGCCGTTTCCAAAACCCTGCGAAACGGCCTGTTTTCAGCTTAAAAATGCAAATGGTGCACTGCCGCAAAATTGGACATTTAATGCTGAAAAACGTGACAATCAAGAAATGTTCAGCTACAAAAACGCGTCAGCACGGTACGGCTTATCGTCGCATCGTCTGGTGGTCCAAGTCTCGGGAGGAGCCCCTGACGCGCACAAGCAGCGTCGCCTCGTCTAACAAAGGATAAATCCAACTTTTTCGAGGAAAATAGGGTCGACACAATTTTTAGAGCAGGGCTTTGGCCCTGCTCTTTTTTCTTGTCGATTTTCCTGATGATGATTTTCATTCAACAGACGCGACGAGCGATCACATCGCGTCGTGGCGCTTGCTCGATCCGGATGAACTATATCGCACACATTGCCGCTAGACGCGGACCGGCATCCGGCTTTTCAGAAAGTCGATAAACACGCGAATCCGCGGGATGTTCTGACGGCCTGGCAAAACAAGCGCCGTGATCGGTGATGCGTCCTCGTCGTGAGACGCAGACAGCAAGGGAACCAGCCGTCCATCGGCCAGTGCGGCTTCACCGAGAAAATCGCCAAGACGTACGATCCCCGCGCCGGCAATGGCGAGATCGAGCAACAGGTCGGCGCTGTCGCAACTCATCGAACCCTTGACCGGCACCAGCATACGCCGCCCTTCGCCAAACATCGGCCAGTTGGCCTGCCGTGCGAAGCCCGACAGCAGAAGGCAATTATGATGTTTCAGATCAGAAGGTGACTGCGGCGTCCCGCACCGTGCGAGATACGCGGGGCTCGCTGCGATGATCCGGCGAACCTCGCCAAGCGGATAGGCGATCAGCGCGCTATCGGCGAGCATTCCGACGCGGATCGTCACATCAATCTGGTCAGCGGCCGGATCAATGCGGCGGTCGGTAACAGACAATTCGATTTCGACATCGGGGTACTGCGTTTGAAAATCCGGCAGCAGCCGGATGAGCCTATGCTTGGCGAACGCTGTGCCAGTGTTGACGCGAATGAGCCCGCGCGGACGCCCGCGCCCCGCCGTCACCTCGGCCTCCGCAGCGTCGATTTCGTTCAGAATGTTGCGGGCTCGCTCCAGGTAGGTTTCACCCTCCTGCGTCAGAACGAGTCTGCGCGTGCTGCGATGAAGCAGTTTCACGCCGAGCCGGTCTTCCAGTCTGGAAATCGTTCGCGACACACCGGATGCGGTCAGCCCAACCTCATCCGCCACCGCCGCGAATGTTCCCCGATCCACCACACGAACGAAGGTGGCGATGTCGTTGGCGGGATGCATCGGCCTTATTCCTGATTTTTATGTCGCAATGAGATGCGATTTAGCAGATTTATCCCTCGTTGATAACGGAATACCCCGTCCGGCGCCGCATAGATGCTGCAGCTTCCTCTCGGAGAACCGACCCATGCCCCTCGCCCGAATTTCAGTCCCGGCCCATCTCCCCCAAAGCCAGGTGATCGCCTTGGCCGATGCCGTGCACGATGCGCTGGTTGCGACATGCGATGTGCCGCCCAAAGATCGCTTCCAGCTGATTTCGCGTTTTGCGCAGGGATCGATGATCATCGATCCGACATTTCCTGATGTGATACGCACGGCGGATGCGTCGATTGTCGAGATCACGTTTCTCGCCGGGCGCGACGACCACAAGAAGCGGCTGCTGTATCGGGTGATTGTCGATAAATGCGTAGCCGCTGGCTTCAGGGCCGACGATATTCTGATTGCACTTACGGAAAACCAGCCGATGGACTGGTCGCTGGGAGGCGGCCTCGCCTACGGCGCTCATCCCCCGACGAGCCACGTTTGACTTCCACGCATTCTGCGCAGCAGGCGGCAATAGAGCGAAGCGTCGAGCCCGAGTTCCTAGAGCGGAATGCCCATCAGCTTGGTGAGGCGCTCGATGTTCAGGTAGCCCGCCCTGAACGCCCACATTCCAATCGCGAACAGCACCGCCGAAATCAGCGTGGTCCACAGCAGCTTGCGCCCCATGCGCGCCGCCGTCGGCGCACCGGGGTCCGTGCCTGCAGCACCCTCGCCGTCCTCCGCCTGGCTGCGCACGCCGAACGGCAGCACGGCAAACAGCACCACCCACCAGAGCACGAAGTAGATCGCGAACGCGGTTGAGAGCGAATAGACCATCTAGTTACTCAGGACTGTTCGATTTCGACAAGCGCGCCGGAGAAATCCTTCGGATGCAGGAACAGCACCGGCTTGCCGTGGGCGCCGATCTTCGGGTTGCCGTCGCCGAGCACGCGAGCGCCTTCCGCGATCAGCTTGTCGCGCGCGGCAATGATTTCCGGCACCTCGTAGCAGACGTGATGAATGCCGCCGTCGGGGTTGCGCTCGACGAATTTTGCGATCGGTGAATCTTCACCGAGCGGCTGGATGAATTCGATCTTGGTGTTCGGCAGGGTCGCGAACACCGTGATGACGCCATGCTCGGGCAGCGGCACCGCATCGGAAATCTCCGCGCCGAAGGCCGTGCCGTAGATCTTCGCAGCCTTCTCGGCGTCTTTCACCGCAATCGCCACATGATTGAGACGGCCCAGCATATCTTGCTCCCTGACTATCGAACGGAAATCAAACCATCAGCACGTGAACGACGCAAAGCGGCTTCTTGCCCCACTGGTCGTTGATCTCGGAACGGACCGCGCGCCGCACGGACTCGGCCACCGCATCGGGATCGCGCCGCCGCGCACGCGGCAGGTTCTCGACGGTGGAGACGACCAGATCGAACACCTCGTCGGCGATCACCTCGCCGCTTTTATTCTTTTCCGGAACGCCGACCAGATCGACCTCGGGATCGTCCGCCAGTTCGCCCTTCTCCGTCAGCGCGATGGCGACGAAAGCGCAGCCGGCGAACGACAGCCGCCGCCGCTCGACAACGGCTTGCGCCTTATCAGTTTCGAGAATGTTGCCGTCCTTGTAGATCCGCCCGTGCGGCAGTTCCTCGATGATCGCAGGATCTCCCGGCCCCAGCCGCACCAGATCGCCATTCTTGCACACCAGCACCTTCGGCACGCCGCAGGCGCGCGCGAGCTTGGCATGTTCGGAGAGATGCAGCGCCTCGCCATGCGCCGGGATCAGAAGTTGCGGGCGCACCCAGGAGATCATGTCGCGCAGTTCGTCCCGCCGCGGATGGCCGGAGACGTGCACCATGTGCGTGCGGTCCGTGATGATCTCGATGCCCTGCTCCACCAGCCCGTTGATGATCGCGCCGACCGCCTTCTCGTTGCCGGGAATGGTCCGCGACGAGAAGATCACCGTATCGCCCCTGTTCAGCGTCACCTGCGGATGATCGTCATTGGCGATGCGCGCCAGCGCCGCGCGCGGCTCGCCCTGACTGCCGGTGCATAGTGCCAGCACCTTGTCCGGCGGAAAGCTGCCGTAATAGTCGGCGCTGCGGAAATTCTGCACGCCATCGAGATAACCGGTTTCGCGCGCGACCTGCACCACGCGCTCCATCGCACGGCCGACCACCACGACTTCGCGGTCGGCAGCCTTCGCGGCGTCGGCCACGGCGCGCAACCGCGCCACATTGGATGCGAACGTCGTCACGGCCACACGGCCCTTCGCGGCCTTCACAAGCTCTGTAATGTTCTTCGCCACTTCCCGCTCGGAGGGCGAGCGGCCCTCGCGCACCGCATTGGTGGAATCCCCGACCAGCGCCAGCACGCCTTCGTCGCCGATTTCGCGCAGCCGCTTCTCGTCGGTCGGCTTGCCGATGATCGGCGTCGGGTCGATCTTCCAGTCGCCGGTGTGCAACACCGTGCCTGCGGTGGTGCGGATCGCCAGCGCGTGCGATTCCGGAATCGAGTGTGCCACCGGAATGAACTCGACGCTGAACGGGCCGATCTGAACCGTGCCGCCCGACGGCACGACAGTGACCGGAATGTTCGGCGGATTGCGTTCGCTGGCGCATTTGGCCTCGAACAGCGCCGCACTGAATTGCGTCGCATAGATCGGGCACTTGAGCTGCGGCCACAGGTCGATGATCGCGCCGAAATGGTCTTCATGAGCGTGGGTCAACACCAGCCCGACCAGATTCTTCCGCTCCTTCACCAGAAAGCGGATGTCCGGCATCACCACATCAATGCCTGGCAGATGCTCCTCGTTGCCGAACGACACGCCGAGATCAATCGCCAGCCAGCTTCGCTGATGCCGGTTGCCGAGGCCATAGATCGACAGGTTCATGCCGATCTCGCCGATGCCGCCAAGCGGCGCAAATGTGAGTTCGTCTGGTCGCGACATTAAATGGCTCCGGACGATTTGGCAGATCCGAAATGAACGTCGCCCGCCGCGATCGGCATACGCTTGCCGTCGTGACCGGCGACGATCAGGCAGCCTGTGTCGTCGATGGTTTCGAATATACCCTCGACCGGCGCTCCGTTCGACTGGATCGAGACGGTCTCACCGAGGCCCGCAGCCCGATCCAGCCACAAGCGGCGGATGTCCGCAAAGCCCCTGCCGTTGTCCCAGATGCCGCGAAACTCGGCCCACGAGTCCGACAGCGCCGTGAACAGATCGTCCGCGCTGGCCGTGATCCCGAGCGACGTCAGCGACGCCGCCGGATAAGGCGTTCCCTCAGGCGCAGAAACGATGTTGGTCCCCATGCCGACAGCAACGCACAGATCGCGGCCAAGGGTTTCAGCCTCGAGCAGGATACCGGACAGCTTCTTGCCGTCGGCCAGCACATCGTTCGGCCATTTCAGGAGAAATCTGACCGCCGTGCCGGAGCGCATCCGGTGTTCCACACTCACCGTCTGCAAGGCCGCTTCGAGCGCGAGACCTGCGGCAAATCCGAGCGTCGCCGCGACCGGCGGCTGCACGTCGACGGTTTCGAGAACGGTAGCTGCGAGGTTGCCGCGCGGAGACACCCACTCGCGCTGACGGCGGCCACGACCGGCGGTCTGCAGATCCGTCACCAGCCACAGCGGGCCGCGCTCGCCTGCCCGCGCGCGCTCAAGCGCCTCGGCATTGGTCGAGCCGATGCTGTCGAAGGCCTGAACGCGATAATTCTGGGCTCTGGCCCGTGGACCGAGAGCGAATCTCATTAAAACAGCGACTTCGCTGCGGTGGTCGCCGCGTTCACCAGCGGCGCCGGATAGACGAAGAACAGCAGGTTGAAGACACCGGCCACCGCCAGCACCACCCGCAGTTCAAGGCGCATCGGTTCCATCGCTTCCTTCGGCTCGTCGAAATACATCACCTTGACGATGCTGAGATAGTAGAACGCGCCCACCACGCTGGAGAGAACACCAAGCACCGCGAGCGTGAACAGCCCGGCCTTCACCGCAGCGAGGAACACGTAGAACTTCGCAAAGAAACCCGCGAGCGGCGGAATACCCGCCAGCGAGAACAGGAACATGGCGAAGAAGAACGCGAGAACCGGATTCGTGCGCGAAAGTCCGGCAAAATCCGAGATCGTTTCCACGGCGCGACCATTGCGCTTCATCGCCAGGATGATCGCGAAGGTGCCGAGCGTCATCGCGACATAGATCGCGATATAGACCAGCACGCCCTGCGCGCCCTGCTGCGTTCCGGCGGCAAGGCCGACCAGCGCGAAACCCATGTGACCGATGGAGGAATATGCCATCAGGCGCTTGATGTTCTTCTGGCCGATGGCCGCGAACGAGCCCAGCGCCATCGAGGCGATGGAGACGAACACCACGATCTGCTGCCACTGCGGCACGATGCCGGGGAACGCGGTCAGCGCCACGCGGGTGAACACGGCGAGCGCCGCAACCTTCGGCGCGGATGCGAAGAATGCCGTCACAGGTGTCGGCGCGCCTTCGTACACGTCCGGCGTCCACATGTGGAACGGCACAGCCGAAATCTTGAAGCAGAGGCCAGCCAGCAGGAACACGAGGCCGAACAACAGGCCGATATTGCCGCCCTTCGCTTCCGCCGCGATGCCGGCGAAGCTGACCGTACCGGTGAAGCCGTAAATCAGCGATGCGCCATACAGCAGCATGCCCGAGGACAGCGCGCCGAGGACGAAATACTTCAGGCCTGCTTCGGTGGACTTGGTGTCGTCGCGGTGGCTGGCGGCGACGACATAGAGCGCAAGACTCATCAGTTCGAGGCCGAGATAGAGCATGATCAGGTCGCCGGACGAGATCAGCACCATCATTCCGGTGGTCGAGAGCAGCACCAGGATCGCGTACTCGAAGATCTTCGCCTGCTCGGCGAGATAGGACCGCGACAGGATCAGCGTCACGCCCGAGCCGATCAGCGCCAGAACCTTCAGGAAGCGCGCATAGTCATCGACAATGAAGCTGCCGCCGAACGTGGTCAGCTTGCCTGCCGGTAGCCAGAAGATCAGCGCGCCGGTGACAGCGAGAAGCACCACCGCAATGCCGGTCACAAGCTGCGTGGTCTGCGGACCACGGAATGCGCCCAGCATCAGGAGCGCCATGGCGCCAACCGCCAGCACCAGTTCCGGCAGCACGGGAAGCAGCGAATATCCTGCGAACGTCATCGACCGAGTGTCCCGTTACTGAACCAGCGCCGCCGCTTTCACGGCGGTGATGGCGGTGTTGTAGTTGTTGACAAGCTGCTGCACCGAGGCCGCCGACATATCGAGCACCGGCTTCGGATACACGCCGAACAGAATGGTGAGGATGACGAGCGGCGCGAGAATGATCCCTTCCCGCAGCGTCAGATCCTTGATGCTGGCCAGCGACGGCTTGTCCAGCACGCCGAACACCACCTTGCGGTAGAGCCACAACGCGTAGCCCGCCGAGAGAATGACGCCCAGCGTCGCGAAGAACGCGGTCGGAATGCTGACCCGGAAAGTGCCGAGCAGCGTGAGAAATTCGCCGACGAAGCCCGAGGTGCCCGGCAGGCCGACATTGGCCATGGTGAACACGAGGAACACGAAGGCGTACAGCGGCATACGGTTTACGAGGCCGCCATAGGCTGCGATCTCGCGGGTGTGCAGCCGGTCGTAGACCACGCCGACGCAAAGGAACAGCGCGCCCGACACGATGCCGTGCGACACCATCTGGAACACGCCGCCGGCGACGCCCTGCGTGGTGCCCGCGAAGATACCCATGGTCACGAAGCCCATATGCGCGACGGACGAATAAGCGATCAGCTTCTTGATGTCTTCCTGCATCAGCGCGACCAGCGAGGTGTAGACGATCGCGATCACGGAGAGCGAGAACACCAGCGGCGCGAAGTCATGCGACGCCAACGGGAACATCGGCAGCGAGAAGCGGAGGAAGCCGTAGCCGCCCATTTTCAGCAGGATCGCGGCCAGCACGACAGAGCCCGCAGTCGGCGCCTCAACGTGCGCGTCCGGCAGCCAGGTGTGGACCGGCCACATCGGCATCTTCACCGCGAACGAGGCGAAGAACGCCAGCCATGCCCAGGTCTGCAGGTTGCGCGGCACGGCGGTGGTCATCAGCGTCGGGATGTCGGTGGTTCCGGCGTTCAGATACAGCGCCATGATGGCGAGCAGCATCAGCACCGAGCCGAGCAGCGTGTAGAGGAAGAACTTGAAGCTGGCATAGACCCGGCGCGGGCCGCCCCACACGCCGATGATCAGGAACATCGGAATAAGGCCGCCTTCGAAGAACAGGTAGAACAGCACGAGATCGAGCGCCGAGAAGGTGCCGACCATCAGCGTTTCCAGGAACAGAAACGCCATCATGTATTCGCGCACGCGCAGCGTGACCGACTTCCAGCTTGCCAAAATGCAGAACGGCATCAGCGCGGTGGTCAGGATCACGAACGGCAGCGAAATGCCGTCCACGCCCATGTGGTAGCCGATGCCATTGGCCAGCCAGGACGTCTTCTCGACGAACTGGAAGCCCGGCTGGGCCGGATCAAACCGCAGCACCAGAATGACCGACACCGCGAAGGTGACGATCGTGGTCCACAGCGCGATCCAGCGCGCGTTGCGCCGCGCGGCCTCGTCATCGCCGCGACTGAGATAAATCAGGATCGCGCCGACAACCGGCAGGAAGGTAACGACGGAAAGGATGGGCCAGGTTGTCATTATTGGCCCCCGAGACCGAAGATGAACCATGTGATGAGACCGGCCACGCCGATCAGCATCGCGAAGGCATAGTGATAAAGATAACCGGTCTGCAGGCGGACGACATTGCGCGTCACGTCAAGCACACGCGCCGAGACACCGTCCGGGCCAAAGCCGTCGATGATGAAGCCGTCGCCCTTCTTCCAGAGGAAGCGGCCCAGCCACTTCGCCGGACGCACGAAGATGATCTCGTACAGCTCGTCGAAGTACCACTTGTTGAGGAAGAACCTGTAGAGCAGCGGCTGCTGGTTCGCGAGTTCGACCGGCAGATACGGCTTGCGGATATAGAACAGGTACGACACCAGGAAGCCGATCACCATCATCACCGTCGGCAGGAACGCGATCGCCGCCGGGATGTGATGCATCTCTTCCAGAATGTGCGGATGATTTTTCAGCGACTCGCGGAAGAACTCCTCGACACCGTGACCGGCAAACAGTTCCTTGAACGGGAAGCCGGCCAGGATCGACCCCACGGCGAGCACGCCGAGCGGGATCAGCATCGTGTACGGGCTTTCATGCGCTGCATCGTAGTGGTGCTTGTCGTGCGGCTCGCCATGGAAGGTCTTGAAGATCAGACGCCATGAATAGAACGAGGTCAGGCCCGCGGCGACCACGGTGCAGAGGAAGCCGTAGAGCGCGAACGGATTATGCGCCACGAACGCGGACTCGATGATCGCGTCCTTGGAGAAGTAACCCGCTGTCAGCGGGAAGCCGGTCAGCGCCAGCGTTCCGATCACCATGGTGATGTAAGTGAACGGAATGCGGTCTTTCAGGCCGCCCATGGCGCGGATGTCCTGCTCGTGATGCATCGCGTGGATCACGGAGCCAGCGCCCAGGAACAGCAGCGCCTTGAAGAAGGCGTGCGTGAAAAGGTGGAACATGCCCACCGAATAGGCCCCTGCTCCCATCGCTACGAACATGTAGCCGAGCTGCGAACAGGTCGAGTACGCGATGATGCGCTTGATGTCGTTCTGCACGAGGCCGACGGTGGCGGCGAACATCGCCGTGGTCGCGCCGATCAGCATCACGAACGCCTGCGCATTCGGCGCGAGTTCGAATAGAGGCGACAGACGCGCCACCATGAACACGCCGGCGGTAACCATGGTCGCGGCGTGGATCAGCGCCGACACAGGCGTCGGGCCTTCCATCGCGTCCGGCAACCAGGTGTGCAGCAGGAACTGCGCCGACTTGCCCATCGCGCCCATGAACAGGAACAGGCAGATCAGCGTCAGCGCGTCGACGTTCCAGTGGAAGAAGTGGATGGTCTTGCCCGTCAGGCCGGATGCAGCGGCGAAGATGGTGTCGAAATCCACCGAACCGACCATCAGGAACAGCGAGAAGATGCCGATCAGGAAGCCGAAGTCGCCGACGCGGTTGACCACGAAGGCCTTGATGGCGGCTGCATTGGCCGAGGGCTTCTGAAACCAGAAGCCGATCAGCAGGTAGCTGGCGAGGCCCACGCCTTCCCAGCCGAAGAACATCTGCACGAGGTTATCGGCGGTCACCAGCATGAGCATCATGAAGGTGAAGAGCGACAGATAGGCCATGAACCGCGGACGGTTCGGGTCTTCGTGCATGTAGCCGATCGAATAGAGATGCACGAGCGACGACACCGAGGTCACCACCACCAGCATAACGGCGGTCAGCGTATCGACCCGGAATGCCCAGTTGACCACGAGATTGCCGGAGCCGATCCAGTTGAAGAGCTGGACGCGCGCATCCTGATGCAGCAGCCCGACATCGACCAGCGTGACCCATGACAACGCAGCCGAGATCAGCAGCAGCGCGGTGGTGATTATCTCCGCAGCACGGGAGCCTGCCGCCGGCGGCTCGACCGGGCCATGATCGTCATGACCGTGGGCATCGTGGCCATGGTCGTCGTGAGCCGCATGGGCATGAGCCGCGCCATGGCCATGATCGTCATGCCCATGACTATGATCATGCGCATGATCCATTTCGTCGCCGCTCGGATTGCGCCCGTGCGCGCCAAGCAGCGCGATCGCACCCGCGATCAGCGCGCCGATGAGCGGCAGGAATACAATAGCCTGGATCATCGCCCCATTAGCCCTTCATCAGATTGATGTCTTCGACCGCAATCGACCCGCGATTACGGAAGAACACCACCAGCACCGCGAGACCGATGGCGGCCTCCGCGGCAGCCACTGTCAGCACCAGCAGCGCGTAAACCTGTCCCACGATGTCGCCGAGGAACGCCGAGAACGCCACAAGGTTGATGTTCACGGCGAGCAGGATAAGTTCGATCGACATCAGGATAACGATGACGTTCTTCCGGTTCAGGAAGATGCCGAGAATGCCGAGCGTGAACAGGATCGCCGCGACGGCGAGGTAATGACCGAGACCGATCGTCATTTAACCCACTCCCCGGAATCCGCATCCTGCAGGCCCTGCCCTGTGGTCACCTTGCGCACATCCATCGCCGCCGCCTTGGTGCGGGCGTTCTGTACGTTGATGTCCTGACGCTTGACGCTCGGCTTGTGCCGCAGCGTGAGCACGATGGCGCCGATCATCGCGACCAGCAGCACGAGACCCGCTAGCTGGAAGTACGGCAGATACTTCGTATAGAGCACGAGGCCGAGCGCCTCGGTGTTGGTAACGCCGCCCGGGATCGGAGCCGTGATCGCTTTCGCGATATTCGGGTTCAGCACCCAGCCGCCCGCGACCAGCAACAGTTCGGCAAGGAACACCGCGCCGATCAGAAGGCCGAACGGCAAATATTCGATGAAGCCCTGACGCAGTTCTGCGAAGTCGACATCGAGCATCATGATCACGAACAGGAACAGCACCGCGACCGCGCCGACGTAAACGACGACAAGGATCATCGCGAGGAATTCTGCGCCGAGCAGCATGAACAGCCCGGCCGCGTTGACGAACGCGAGGATCAGGAACAGCACGGAGTGGACAGGATTCCGCGAGGTCACGACCATGACCGCGGACGCCACGCAGACGCCGGCAAACAGATAAAAGAAGAGCGCGGGACCGATCATACCCTCACCTCACCGGTACGGCGCATCGAGTTCGATATTCTTCGCAATCTCGCGCTCCCAGCGGTCACCGTTGGCGAGCAGTCTCGCCTTGTCATAATAAAGTTCCTCGCGCGTTTCCGTCGCGAATTCGAAATTCGGCCCTTCGACGATGGCATCGACCGGACAGGCTTCCTGGCAAAGGCCGCAATAGATGCACTTCACCATGTCGATGTCGTAGCGCACCGTGCGGCGGGTGCCGTCGTTGCGGCGCGGGCCGGCCTCAATGGTGATGGCCTGCGCCGGGCAGATCGCCTCGCACAGCTTGCAGGCGATGCAACGCTCTTCGCCGTTCGGATAACGGCGCAGCGCGTGCTCGCCGCGGAAGCGCGGAGAGATCGGTCCCTTCTCGAAGGGATAGTTCAGTGTCGGCTTCGGCTTGAAGAAGTAACGCATGGCGAGGAAGAACGCCGAGACGAACTCTTTCAGCAGAAGCGAATTGGCTGTGGATGCTATGCCCATGATGCCCTCACTTCGGCGCCAGGTTCGCGAACTGCAGCACACCGGCGACGATGATGACCATCGCCAGCGACAGCGGCAGAAACACCTTCCAGCCCAGACGCATGAGCTGGTCGTAGCGGTAGCGCGGCACAATCGCCTTCGCCATCGCGATCAGGAAGAACATGAAGAACAGCTTCAGCGCGAACCAGATCACGCCCGGCACCCAGGTGAACGGCGCGAACGGGATCGGCGACAGCCAGCCACCGAGGAACAGGATCGTCGCCAGCGCGCACATGGTGCAGATCGCGACGTATTCGCCGAGCATGAACAGCAGATACGGCGTCGAGCCGTATTCGGTCATGAAGCCCGCGACCAGTTCGGATTCCGCTTCCACGAGGTCGAACGGCGGACGGTTGGTTTCCGCCAGCGTCGAGACGTAGAACACCACGAACATCGGGAACAGCGGCAGCCAGTACCAGCCGAGGATGCCGAGCTTGGTGTCCTGCGCCGCCACGATGGCACTGAGATTCAGCGAGCCGACGCACAGCAGAACGGTGATGATGACGAAGCCGATGGAAACTTCATAGGACACCATCTGCGCCGCGGAGCGAAGCGCCGCGAGGAACGGATACTTCGAGTTCGACGACCAGCCCGCCATGATGATGCCGTAGACCGACAGCGACGAGATCGCGAAGATGTAAAGAACGCCGACATTGATGTCCGCGATCACCCAGTTGAGATTGACCGGGATCACCGCCCACGCAGCCAGCGCGAGCACGCAGGTCACCAGCGGCGCGAGCAGGAACACGGCCTTATTCGAGCCGTCCGGAATCGTCGGCTCTTTCAGCACGAACTTGAGCAAGTCCGCGAAGGACTGCAGCAGGCCCCATGGACCCACCACGTTGGGGCCGCGGCGGATCTGCACCGCCGCCCAGATCTTGCGGTCGGCCAGCAGGATGTAGGCAATCGCGACCAGCAGCACCACCAGCAGCAGCACGCTCTGCGCCGCGATGATGATGAGCGGCCACAGATAGCCGGTCCAGAGTTCGCTTGCGAAAAACTCGGTCATCGGGTCACGCTCACTCCGCCGCCGTCAGCATCCGCCCGGAGGCGAGTCTCGAACATTCAGCCATCACCGCGGACGCCCGCGCGATGGGGTTGGTCAGATAGAAATCCTCGATCGGGCTCTTGAAGGCGCCCTTCTCGACCGAGCCGCCACGCGCCGCAAGCGCCTTCACGCCCGCCGCATCGCCAGCTTCGATCTGGTCGATCCGCATCAGGTGCGGCACAGCCTTGAACAACGCCTGACGCAACTGCGCCAGAGAGTCGAACGGCAGCTTCTTAGCCACCGCTTCGGACAGCGCGCGGATGATCGCCCAATCCTCGCGCGCTTCTCCCGGCGGGAACGCGGCACGGTTGGCCATCTGTACGCGGCCTTCGGTGTTGACGTAGATGCCAGCCTTCTCGGTGTAAGCCGCGCCCGGCAGGATGACATCGGCGCGGTGCGCGCCCTTGTCGCCATGAGTGCCGATGTAGACAACGAAAGTGCCGTCAGCCGGGCTGATCTCGTCAGCGCCGAGCGAGAAAAGCACATCGAGCGTGCCGAACGTGGTCATCTGCGCCACGGTCAGGGTACCCGCGCCGGGCGCGAAGCCGATGTCCAGCGCGCCGACCTGCGAGGCCGCCTTCTGCAGAACCGCAAAACCGTTCCAGCCGTCCTTCACCACGCCGAAGTCCAACGCGAGCTTCGCCGCCAGCGCCAACACCGCCGCGCCGTCATGACGGGCGGCAACGCCCGCGCCGACCAGCACGATCGGATTCTTCGCGTTCTTCAACACGTCGGCGAACGAGTGCTTGCCTGCCGCGAGATCGGTCAGCGTCTCGGCGCCCGCGCCAAGATGCTCATAGTCGTACGTCAGATCGGGATTTTCTCCGATCACACCAACCTTGAGCGCGCCGGTGCGCCAGCGCTTGCGGATGCGCGCGTTGAGCACAGACGCTTCCTTGCGCGGATTGGAGCCGATGATCAGCAGCGCATCGGCCTGCTCGATGCCCGCGATGGTCGGATTGAAGATGTAGGAGGCACGTCCCGCCTTCGGATCGAAGGCTGCGCCATCCTGCGTCGCGACGTTGTTCGATCCGAACTGAGCCAGCAGTTCCTTGAGCGCGTACATGTCTTCGACGGCAGCGAGATCGCCCGCGATCGCTCCGATGCGCGGGCCATGCAGCGAGGCGGTCTTCGCAGCGATAGCAGCGAAAGCTTCGGACCACGATGCAGCGCGCAGCTTGCCGTTCTCGCGAATGTACGGCCGGTCGAGACGCTGCGTGCGCAGGCCATCGACGATGTGGCGCGTCTTGTCGGAGATCCACTCCTCGTTCACGTTCTCATTGACGCGCGGCAGGATGCGCATCACTTCGCGGCCGCGTGTATCGACGCGGATGTTGGAACCGACAGCATCCATCACGTCGATGGACTGGGTCTTGCCGAGTTCCCAAGGACGCGCGGCAAACGCATAAGGCTTCGAAGTCAGCGCACCCACCGGGCAGATGTCTACGAGGTTGCCCTGCAACTCGGACGTCAGCGCGGTTTGCAGATAAGTCGTGATCTCGACGTCCTCGCCGCGGCCGGTCAGGCCCATTTCCGGCACGCCGCACACTTCGGTGGAGAAGCGGACGCAACGCGTGCACTGGATGCAGCGGGTCATCGAGGTCTTCACCAGCGCGCCGAGATACTTGTCTTCGACAGCGCGCTTGTTCTCGGCGAAACGGGTGGTGTCCACGCCGTAGCCCATCGCCTGATCCTGCAGATCGCACTCGCCGCCCTGATCGCAGATCGGGCAATCGAGCGGATGGTTGATCAGCAGGAACTCCATCACGCCTTCGCGCGCCTTCTTCACCATCGGCGAACGCGTGGAGATCTCCGGCGGTTCGCCCTTGGGGCCGGGGCGGCAATCGCGCACGCCCCAGGCGCAGCTCGCGACCGGCTTCGGGCCGCCCTTCACCTCGACGAGGCACATCCGGCAGTTGCCGGCGATCGACAGCCGCTCGTGATAGCAGAAGCGCGGAATCTCGGCGCCCGCCGCCTCGCACGCCTGCAACAGCGTGTATTCGGCCGGCACATCGATCTCTTTGCCATCGATGATGAGTATGGTCATGGCCTCAAGTCTTTCTCAACTTGCGTTCGGTGTCCGCGCAGCATCGCTCACTCCGCCGCGATCATGTGATCGGGGTCGAGGATGCCCTGATCGTCCAGCGTGGACTTGCGGGTGAACTCGTCGATGCGCCGCTCGATCTCCGGGCGGAAGGCGCGGATCAGGCCCTGCACCGGCCACGCCGCCGCGTCGCCGAGCGCGCAGATGGTGTGGCCTTCGACCTGCTTGGTGACTTCCAGCAGCATGTCGATCTCGCGCTTGTGGGCGCGGCCCTCGACCATGCGCGAGAGCACGCGCCACATCCAGCCGGTGCCCTCGCGGCACGGCGTGCACTGGCCGCAGCTCTCGTGCTTGAAGAAGTAGCTGATGCGCGCGATCGCGGCGACGACGTCGGTGGACTTGTCCATGACGATGACGCCGGCGGTGCCGAAGCTCGACTTCACCGCGCGGGTGCCGTCGAAATCCATGATCAGCTCTTCGCAATCATGCGCCGGGATCAGCGGACACGACGCGCCGCCGGGAATGATCGCCAGCAAATTGTCCCAGCCGCCGCGAATGCCGCCGCCGTGCTTGTCGATCAGTTCCTTGAACGGAATGCTCATCGCTTCTTCGACGACGCACGGCGTGTTGACGTGGCCTGAGATGCCGTAAAGCTTGGTGCCGACGTTGTTGGCGCGGCCGATGGAAGCGAACCACGCTGCACCCCGGCGCAGAATGTCCGGCGCAACCGCGATCGACTCGACGTTGTTCACCGTGGTCGGGCAACCGAACAGGCCGACGTTGGCCGGGAACGGCGGCTTCAGGCGCGGCTGGCCCTTCTTGCCCTCGAGGCTTTCGAGCAGCGCGGTTTCCTCGCCGCAGATGTAAGCACCAGCACCGTGATGAACGTAAAGGTCGAACGGATAGCCGTGGATGTTGTCCTTGCCGATCAGCTTGGCCTCATAGGCCTGATCGACCGCCGCCTGCAGATGCTCGCGCTCGCGGATGAATTCGCCGCGCACATAGATGTAGCAGACATGCGCGCCCATGGCGGAACTGGCAATCAGGCAACCCTCGATCAGAAGGTGCGGATCGTGCCGCATGATCTCGCGATCCTTGCAGGTGCCTGGCTCGGACTCGTCGGCATTCACGACAAGATAGCTCGGACGGCCGTCAGCATTGTCCTTGGGCATGAAGGACCACTTCATGCCGGTCGGGAAGCCCGCGCCGCCGCGCCCGCGCAGGCCGGACGCCTTCATTTCCGCAACGATCCAGTCGCGGCCCTTGTCGATGATCGCCTTGGTGCCATCCCACGCGCCGCGCGCACGCGCGCCTTTCAGGCCCCAGTCGCCCTGGCCGTAGAGATTGCGGAAAATGCGGTCCTTGTCGTCGAGCATGATCGCTACCTTAAGACCCCGAACGCTTGGATTGCTGATACGCCAGACCCGCCGCCATGACGCCGAAGCCGATGGCCCAGAACACAGCGGACTGAAGTTCGGTTTTCAGGATGTAGAAGTTCAGCACAAAGATGAACACCGCCGCGCAGGCGGCATGAAACGCCATGTGCTTGAGAAGCTGCCCGCTCATGATGCACCTTTCGGCGGCTTGACTGCATCGTCCGAGTTGAGCGAGGTGGGACCGCTTGCCGGCGCGGCATACTGACGGTCGATCTGCGGGCCGGGCTTCGGCGGATTGCCGGACGCGAAGCCATCGAGAACCTTGTTCAGGCTCTCCGGAGTCAGATCCTCATAAGTGTCCTTCCAGATCATCACCATCGGCGCATTCACGCAGGCGCCGAGGCACTCGACCTCCTCCCACGAGAAATTGCCGTCAGCCGACACGTGGAACGGATCGTGATGGATGCGGTTCTTGCAAACCTCGATCAGGTCCTTCGAACCGCGCAGCATGCAGGGCGTGGTGCCGCAGACCTGCACGTGAGCCTTCTTGCCCACCGGCTCGAGCTGGAACATCGTGTAGAAGGTCGCAATTTCCAGCACGCGAATGTACGGCATGTCGAGAAGATCGGCGACCGCGCGGATCGCGACTTCCGACACCCAGCCTTCATGCTGTTCCTGCACGCGCCACAGGATCGGGATCACCGCCGACGCCTGACGGCCGGGCGGATATTTCGCGATCTGCGCTTTCGCCCATTCCAGATTCTCCGCGGTAAACGCGAAGCTGGTGGGTTGCACTTCTTTCGGGGCCAAACGGCGGACGGCCATCGTTAAATCTTTCGGTCTTTCATTGCGCCACTTCCCTCAAGTCGTCATGGCGCGACGCGCGTTGCCAGAATTCATGCTGTAGATGCGCTGTTCCCAAAACGCGCTCGACGTTGCGAACACGTTGTAGCCAACATGCGAAGCCACCTTGATGCGATCGAGTGTCGAGAGCTTGGTCAGTTCCTCGAACCGGTCCGTCGCGGGATCATGGATGATCGCCTTCATCGGCGTCTGTTCGAGGATGTAGCGCGAGACGCTGTGGGTCGGATCGTTGCCGTGCTCCTCGCAGACCACGACCGAATCCGTTTCCAGAATGCGCTTGCCGCCCTTCATCGCATCGATCTCGACGCCTTCGACGTCCAGCTTGATGATGTAGCGGCCCTGCGCGGGAATCTTGCCGTCCTCGATCAGATTATCGAGCGCCAGCACCTGCACCTCTTCGCCCCCGGCCTCCGGAGCGCCCGCGATGCTGAAGGCCTCGTGACGATTGCCCGAGAGGCGCGCGGTGCCGCGTGCAGCGCCGATGGCGGCGTTGATCGCCTCAAACCGGCCCCCATTGATCTTCGCGTTGTGCGCAAGGCGCGGATAATTCCGCGATGACGGCTCCATCGCAATCGACGGACGCGCGCCGAAACGCTTGCTGGACACCATCACCGACCAGTAGCCGTAGTTCGCACCACAATCGATCAGCGTGTAGTTGACGTCCCTGGAGTCGAGCAGGAACAGTTCAAGCTCGTCTTCATACTTGAAGGTGCGGTTGAGCAGCTTGCTCCAGTAACCGTCGCCGTAAGGGAACGAGAATGCGGCATCCGGATTGAGCATGACATTGATGTCGCGCTCCGGCAGAAACATCGCCTTCAGAAGATTGGCCGCGCTGTTGTAGCCGCGATGGGACATGTAGGCGCCGACCTTCGAGCCTGCGAGCAATGCAAAGCCGATGGTGCGCTCCCATGGAGTCGCACCGGTCATCTCACCGGTCGTGCGGTCAAAGATGATCGGTTGCTGCGCCATCAGCGGTCCACCTCACCGAACACGATGTCGAGCGAACCGAGAATGGCCGAGACGTCGGCCAAGAGATGTCCCCTGCAAATAAAGTCCATCGCCTGAAGGTGAGCAAAGCCCGGCGCGCGGATCTTGCACTTGTAGGGCTTGTTGGTGCCATCGGCGACGAGGAACACGCCGAACTCGCCCTTGGGCGCTTCAACGGCGGCGTAAACTTCACCGGCCGGAACGTGAACACCTTCGGTGTAGAGCTTGAAGTGATGGATCAGCGCTTCCATCGAGCGCTTCATCTCGCCGCGGCGGGGCGGCGCGATCTTGTTGTCATCGACGACAACCGCGCCCTGCCCCTCAGGCGCGCGAAGCTTCTCGATACACTGCTTCATGATGCGTACCGACTGGCGCATCTCTTCCATGCGGATGCAGTAACGGTCGTAGCAGTCGCCGTTCTTGCCGATGGGAATGTCGAAATCCATCTCGGCATAGCATTCGTAAGGCTGCGACTTGCGCAGATCCCACGCAGCACCCGAGCCGCGCACCATCACGCCGGAGAAGCCCCACTCCCACGCCTGCTCCAGCGTCACCACGCCGATGTCGACGTTGCGCTGCTTGAAGATGCGGTTGTCGGTGAGAAGCGTTTCGAGATCGTCCACCACTTTCAGGAACGGATCGCACCAGGCTTCGATGTCGTTGATCAGCGCGGGCGGCAGGTCTTGATGCACGCCGCCGACACGGAAGAACGCCGCGTGCATGCGCGAGCCGGAAGCGCGCTCGTAGAACACCATCAGCTTTTCGCGCTCTTCAAAGCCCCAGAGCGGCGGCGTCAGCGCACCGACGTCCATCGCCTGTGTGGTGACATTGAGAAGATGCGAGAGGATGCGACCGATCTCGCAATAGAGCACGCGGATCAGCTGGCCGCGGCGCGGCACCTGAATGCCGAGCAGCTTTTCCGCAGCTAGGCAGAACGCATGTTCCTGATTCATCGGCGCGACGTAATCGAGCCGGTCGAAATAAGGGATCGCCTGCAGATAGGTCTTCTGCTCGATCAGCTTTTCGGTGCCGCGATGAAGCAGACCAATATGAGGGTCCACGCGCTCCACCACTTCGCCGTCAAGCTCCAGCACGAGGCGCAGCACGCCGTGCGCCGCCGGATGCTGCGGTCCAAAGTTGATGGTGAAGTTGCGCATGCCGGTCTGTTCGGCGTTGAGAACCTCGCTCATCAGCCACCTGCCTTTGGTGCTGGCGCCGACGCGGGCGCAGCGGCCTTCTCATCGCCCGGCAGCGCGTAGTCCGCGCCTTCCCATGGCGAGAGGAAATCGAACTTGCGGAATTCCTGATTGAGCCGGACCGGCTCATACACAACGCGCTTCTCGGCGTCGTCGTAGCGGACCTCGACGAAGCCGGTCAGCGGGAAATCCTTGCGCAGCGGATGGCCGTCGAAACCGTAGTCGGTGAGCAGACGGCGCATGTCGGGATGGCCGACGAAGATCACGCCATAGAGATCGTAGGTCTCGCGCTCGAACCAGTCCGCGCCCGGAAACACGCCGATGATCGACGGCACCTGCGTCGTCTCATTGGCTTCGCCGGAGAGACGAAGGCGCGTGTTCAGCACCGGTGACATGAAATGATAGACGACGTCGAAACGGTTCTCGCGGCCGGGATAATCCACAGCCGTCACGTCTGTGACATTCACGAAGCGGAAGCGCGGATCGGTCTTCAGCACGCGCACGATGTCGACGATCTTCGACAGATCGACCGAGATCGCAAGCTGGTTGAACGTCACCGAGTGTCCGAGCGCCGCGCCGGGCAGCGCGGCCACGATCGTCTCACCAAGGGCGTTGAGTTTCGCGTCGTCCATGTGTGCTTACCGTTCAATCGTGCCGGTGCGCCGGATCTTCTTCTGCAGCAGCAGCACGCCGTAGAGCAGCGCTTCCGCCGTCGGAGGACAGCCCGGAACATAGATATCGACAGGCACGATGCGGTCGCAGCCGCGCACCACCGAGTAGGAATAGTGATAGTAGCCGCCGCCGTTGGCGCACGATCCCATCGAGATCACGTAGCGCGGCTCAGGCATCTGGTCGTAAACCTTGCGCAGCGCGGGAGCCATCTTGTTGGTCAGCGTGCCGGCGACGATCATGACGTCCGACTGGCGCGGCGAGGCGCGCGGCGCAAAGCCGAAGCGCTCGACGTCATAGCGCGGCATCGACACCTGCATCATCTCGACCGCGCAGCATGCGAGGCCGAACGTCATCCACATCAGCGAGCCGGTGCGCGCCCATGTAATGAGATCGTCAGCCGCCGCAACGAAGAAGCCCTTGTCGGACAGTTCGCTGTTGATCTCGAGGAAATACTTGTCGTCCGCGCCGACCGGCTGGCCGGTGCGCGGGTCGAGAATGCCCGTTGCGGCCTGCGAGACTGCGGGCTGCATGATCGAAGGCGCCGTGTTCGGGCTCAATCCCATTCCAGCGCTCCTTTCTTCCACTCATAGGCGAAGCCGATGGTCAGAACGCCCAGAAACACCATCATCGACCAGAACCCGGCGAGGCCGAGCTTGCCGAAAGCCACTGCCCACGGAAACAGGAAGGCGACTTCCAGATCGAAGATGATGAAAAGAATGGCGACCAGATAAAACCGGACGTCGAATTTCATGCGCGCATCGTCGAAAGCATTGAAGCCGCACTCATAGGCGGACAACTTTTCCGGATCGGGCTGCTGATAGGCGACGATGAAAGGTGCAATCAGCAGCGCGAGACCGATCACGGTCGCGACACCAATAAACACCACAAGTGGCAGATAGTTCTGCAGAATTCCGCCCATCGGCGACCCTTATGCTGTCGGCTTTGTTCCGGGGATTCGCGGAACATTGGAATGGTTCGAAGGGATAGCGCAGCGCAACACGCAGGGCAAGACAAGCTATTTTTATTGCTCGGGATTTCGTCAAATTCAGCATAGCGCCATGCGAACAGCGCGGGAGCGCCCTTCAGGGGCAGGCCCGCGCAAACACATTGCCCGCGCGCAAAGGAACGGATCGGTCCGCGTTCCAGCCGGTTGGGCCTGTGGCCGCGCCCGGCACGTAACCTGCTGTCAGGACAGCAGACGCGCGATTTCCTTGCCGCACGCGACCGTATCGGCCTTGCCGCCGAGGTCCCGGGTGCGCAGCTTTTCATCAGCCAGCACGGTCTCAATGGCCGTCACAATGGCCTTGCCCGCTTCGGGCTCGCCGAGATGATCCAGCATCATCGCCGCCGACCAGATCTGGCCCACCGGATTGGCGATCCCCTTCCCGGCAATATCCGGCGCGGAGCCATGAACCGGCTCGAACAGCGAGGGAAACTTGCGTTCCGGATTGAGACTACCCGAGGGGGCGATGCCGATGGTGCCGGTGCAGGCCGGGCCGAGGTCCGACAGGATGTCCCCGAACAGGTTGGAGCCGACCACCACATCGAACCAGTCCGGATGCAGGACGAAGTTCGCGGCCAGAATATCAATATGATACTTGTCCCACTTCACGCCCGGATAGGCCTTCGCCATCTCCTCCACGCGCTCGTCCCAGTACGGCATGGTGATCGAGATGCCGTTGGATTTCGTGGCGGAGGTCAGGTGCTTCTTGGGGCGGCTTTGCGCAAGCTCGAAGGCGAACTTCAGGATGCGGTCGACGCCGGTACGCGACATGACGCTTTCCTGAATCACCACCTCGCGGTCGGTCCCAGGGAACATCCGCCCGCCGATCGACGAATACTCGCCCTCGGTGTTCTCGCGCACCACGAAGAAATCGATGTCGCCGGGCTTGCGGCCTGCCAGCGGTGAGGTCACGCCGGGCATCAGGCGAACAGGCCGCAGGTTCACATACTGATCGAATTCCCGGCGAAACTGGATCAGCGATCCCCACAGGGAAATGTGGTCCGGCAGGATCGAGGGCATGCCCACCGCGCCGAAGAAGATCGCATCATGGCTGCCGATCTGCGCCTTCCAGTCATCCGGCATCATCTTGCCGTGCTTCTGGTAGTAGTCGCAGGATGCGAAATCGAAATCGTCCAATTCCAGTTCGAAATTGAACTTCTTCGCCGCCGCCTCCAGCACCCGCACGCCTTCCGGCACGACCTCCTTGCCGATTCCATCGCCAGGAATTACGGCCAGTCGGTATTTACGGTTGGTTCCGGTTTTATTGGCGGACATGGAGGCGCTCCTTGGGTGGGTGCGGATTTGACACCGATATCGCCGCTGATCCCGGCCATCCGCCTTATGCAGCGTTCCTACATGAAGCCGAAGGATTTCCGAAATGGCGAACAAACAGAAAGAGACGACGCCACACCTTGACTTGGTAAGTCCCCCCCTTTAAGTCCCACCACCTGCGGATCACTCATGATCTTGCGGGAGTAGCTCAGTTGGTTAGAGCGCCGGCCTGTCACGCCGGAGGTCGCGGGTTCGAGCCCCGTCTCTCGCGCCAGATTTCCCCTTAGAAACAATTACTTGCGACAATCACCCTCACTTCCTTGATGTGAGGGACAACCCGGCTTTGCCCGCACCCTTCTTCCGCGTTGCACGCGGCAGGATCACGAATCCCCCTTTAAAAATAGCTATTTTCGTCCTGTCGATTCAAAAAAGGCGCTATTTACGGGCAAAACTCGTAGGCAGATCGGCTCCGAATCAAATAAGCCCTGATTTATCGGAAGTTCTACACACTGCGACCTATGAGGAGGCCAAAAATGGCTAAGAAAGCAGCGACCCCAGCGACCATCACCCTCAAGCACCTTGCCGCGGCTCTGGCCGAAGAACACGAGTTGTCGAAGAAGACCGCGGAAGCGATTCTGACCGACCTCGTTACCAAGATCACCAAGCACCTCAAGAAGGGCGAGCGTATCCGTATCGTCGGCCTCGGCATCCTTCAGGTGCGCAAGCGCGCCGCCCGCATGGGCCGCAACCCCGCCACCGGCGAAGCGATCCAGATCAAGGCGAGCAAGAAGGTCGCCTTCCGCGCTGCCAAGGAATTGAAGGAAGCCGTCTGATACCGGCATTCCCGACTTGAAGACCCAAACGCCATCCCGCTCCGCGGGGTGGCGTTTTGTTTTGGCCCATCGTCATTGCGAGCCAACGGGCCCGGCTTCGCCGGCCCGATGATAAACTCCGCGAAGCAATCCACCTTTGCGCAAACCATGGATTGCTTCGTCGCAAGCGCTCCTCGCAATGACGAACGAGTGCCCGTACACTACCAACCGCACCAAGTAGCGAAGTAGCCGGATAAGTCATGCAGCCCCTTCAATTCACCCACACCGTCCTCGACCGCTTCCTGCGTTACGTGCGGATCGACACCCAGTCCGACGCGTCATCCCCCACCTGTCCCTCCACCGAAAAGCAGAAGGACCTCGGCCGCCTGCTGGCGCAGGAGTTGCAGGATTTCGGGCTCAAAGACGCGCATATGGACGAGCACGGCTATGTCTACGCCACCATCCCGGCGAACACCGGCAAGACCGTGCCGGTAATCTGCTTCTGCTCGCACATGGACACCTCGCCGGACTGCACCGGCAAGAACGTCAAACCGCAGATTGTGAAGAACTATCGCGGCGGCGACATCGTGCTGCCCGCCGATCCCACACAGGTCATCCGCGCAGCCGACAATCCGGCGCTGGCCGAACAGATCGGCAGCGACATCGTCACCACCGACGGCACCACGCTTCTCGGCGCGGACAACAAGGCGGGTGTCGCCGAGATCATGGATGCCGCGCAGATCCTGCTCGCCAATCCGCAGATCAAACACGGCGCGATCAAGATCCTGTTCACACCGGACGAGGAAATCGGCCGCGGCGCTGACAAGGTGGACCTGAAAAAGCTCGGCGCGGCGTTCGGCTACACCATCGACGGCGAAAGCGCGGGCCACCTTGAGGACGAGACATTCTCGGCGGATGGCGTCACCATCACCATCCAGGGCGTCAGCATCCATCCGGGGTTTGCCAAGGGCAAGATGGAGCATGCGCTCAAGATCGCGTGCCGCATCGTGGACCGGCTGCCGAAAGACCTTGCACCGGAAACCACCGAAGGGCGCGAGGGCTTTCTCCATCCCGTCGGACTTGAGGGCGGTCTCGACAGCGCGACGCTGTCACTGATCGTGCGCGACTTCACCGAGCAGGGCCTGCACTACAAGGAAAGCCTGCTTGAGGACATCGTGCGGGATGTGATGAAGGACTTTCCGCACTCGACCTACACGTTCGAGGTGAAGCAGCAGTATCGCAACATGAAGGAAGTGCTCGATCGCCATCCCGAGGTGGTCGAATACGCGCTCGAGGCCATCGATCGCGCGGGCCTGCAGCCGGTGCTGAGCAGCATCCGCGGCGGCACCGACGGCTCTCGCCTGTCCTTCATGGGACTGCCCTGCCCGAACATCTTCGCCGGCGAACATTCCTTCCACTCGCGCCTTGAATGGGTCAGCGTGCGCGACATGGAAAGCGCGGTGCGAACCATCGTGCATCTCGCCGCGCTCTGGGAGGAAAAGGCATGAGGCCAGCCCCCGTGGACAGCGAAACCAACGGCTGACGAACAATGCGCGGGCCGCTCGATATTTCGGTTGTGGGCGCCGGTGTCGTGGGTCTGGCCATTGCGGCTATTCTCGCCAAAGCGGGCCACCGCGTCGTGGTGTTCGAGCGTTTTGCGATGTCGCTGCCGCTGGGCTCCGGCCTGATGCTGCAGCCGACCGGCCTCGCGGCGCTCGAACGGCTCGGCCTGCGAAGGAAGATCGAAGCGCTCGGTCACCGCATCGATCGCCTTCATGGCATCACCGACAAGAACCGGACGATTTTCGATCTCGCCTATGCCGGTCTCGATCAGCGCTTCCACGCAGTCGCGGTGCATCGCGCGCTGCTTCACGGCGTGCTGTGGGACAATTTCAAACCTGCGGTGCTGTGCTGGAGACCGGACAATCTGTCACCGGCGTCGCGCCGCAAGCCGGCGGCAAGGTCAAGCTGACCACGGCAACGGACACCCTGCCCGGCACATTCGATCTTGTCATTGATGCGTCGGGTGCCAATTCGCTGTTCCGCCCCACTGTCAGTTCGAACACGGCGCGAGAGTTCTCTTACGGCGCAGTGTGGGCCAGCATTTCCGACCTCGGAATCTCGGACGGATGCCTCTCGCAGCGCTATGTCTCGGCCAGGCGCATGATCGGTTACCTGCCGGTCGGCCGCATTGTGAACGAAGGTCCGTCTCTCGCCGCCTTGTTCTGGAGTTTGAAGCCCGCTGAATATTCCGTGTGGCGAGCGAACTTCGAACCGTGGCGCGCGGAAGCAATTGCGTTGTGGCCCGAACTCACATCCGCGATCTCGGCGCTCAACGGGCCGGACGACCTCGCTCTTGCGAGCTACGTGCACTACACCGCGCCGCGTCCCTTCAAGGGACCGCTCGCGCTGATCGGCGATGCGGCGCATGCCACCTCGCCCCAGCTCGGACAGGGCGCAAACAATGGCCTGCTCGATGCCATCACCCTGAGCGATGCCATCGCAACAAGCCCTGATCTTCCATCGGCTCTCGGCCTCTACGCAAAAACCCGCCGCGGCCATGTCCGCTTCTATCAGATGGCCAGCGCGCTGATGACGCCGTTTTTCCAGTCCGACTCCGGCGGCCTCGCAGCGCTGCGCGACCTGACGTTCGACCGGATGAAGTTCATTCCCTACCTGCGCCGGGAAATGCTTCGCACGCTTGCCGGTCTCAAGACCGGCCTCTTCACGCATGCGGCGCCTGAACGGCTTGCCGGATGTGTGGACATCGACGTACGCGGAGTTAAAACACCGGACGTCGCTGACGAACCGGCGATCTGGAAGGAAAAGGCATGATCCGGATTTTGAATCGCATTGGCGCGGCCTTGGCTTTTGCGCTCCTTCTCTCACCGGGGGTACAGGCGCAGGAGCAACGCTTCGACATCACGGTGACTGCCGATGCCACCAAGGCCAACGGCAGCCCGTGGGATGGCGTGCCGCGGCTCGGCAACTCGAAGATCAATCTCAACGCCGCGCCGGACATCGCGGTATGCCTCGTGCGCGCCAACGCAAAGCCGGAATGTCTGTGGAAGCCGCAGGGCCGCCGCCTGCTCTCGATGTGCCAGAACGCATGGACCTGTAAGTTCGACAACGTCGCGCTCGGACCGCTGCCGATCGGCCTCGTGTTCGTCGATATCGACGCTCGCAATCACGACATCATCGACGTCGCCGTCCTCACCGACAGGACCGACACCAAAGCGAACGACGAGATCGCGGACTCGCTGCGCACAGCAATGAGCGTGCTGACGCCGCACCGCTCCGAGGACACCAAGGAACATCTCGTCCGCGCCGCGAAGCTGCTGCCCCTCGCCGATTGCGCGAGCGGCAAGCCATGCCGGCTGACGCAATCGCAGTTTGTGCTGATGAAAAGGTAGTGGGACAGCGCGCTCGTTGGAGCATCTCGTTTACACCGAGAGGGTCAGGAGTTCGAGATTCAGGCCCGCATCCTTAACTGAAGCATAGGCAGCACGTCATAACGCGCGCCGATGTTGGCCTTGACCATCGGGTCTTCTGCGACGATGGCGCGGACATCGTCGGCGCTTTCGTCATCGGCCATCTGAAACAGCGACATCCCCCAGCCGCCGGCGGGGTCGGCCACCGGGCCGTGGGCGACAACGCCGCCCTGCTCCAGCATGGCCTGCAGGAACTCGCCATGCGCTTTCATGAGCTGCTTCTGCTCGGGCGTCATGGTCTTGAGGAAATCCGGTCCCGGAGGAATAAAGCGGCACAGGAAATACTTCATCGGACACTCCACGCCTTGGGGCGATGGGACTCTGATCGGCGGTCGCGATGAATAGGCAGCCAACATGGCGGCGGCGTGACGGTGGTAGGCGGCGAGAGATTCGAACTCCCGACCCTCTCGGTGTAAACGAGATGCTCTAACCAGCTGAGCTAGCCGCCCGTCCAGACCTGTATGTGCCCTGCCGCGGCCTCCGGCGCAAGCCATTCGGACGATTAAGCCGAACCTTTGGCGCGGCAGCGTGTCACAAACGAAAACGGCGCCCCGAAGGGCGCCGTTTCCTTGTCATCAGTTCGTTCGCTCAGTGCGCGGTCAGGCCGCCAGCGGCTTCGTCCGCGTCGGGCTTCGGAAGCACCTTGGTGTCCTCTTCCCACACGATGGGAGTTGGAACACGCACTAAGGCCTTGGCCAGCACCTCGTCCATCCGCGAGACCGGGATGATCTCCAGGCCGCCCTTGATGGCGTCGGAAATCTCCGTCAGGTCCTTGGCGTTGTCTTCTGGAATGAAGACCGTCTTGATGCCGCCACGAGCAGCCGCAAGCAGCTTCTCCTTCAGACCGCCGATCGGCAGCACCCTGCCGCGCAGCGTGATCTCGCCGGTCATGGCGACATCGTGCCGGATCGGGATGCCGGTCAGCACCGAGACGATGGAGGTCGTCATCGCAACACCGGCCGAGGGACCATCCTTCGGCGTCGCGCCTTCCGGCACGTGCACGTGGATGTCGCGGCGGTCGAACAGCGGCGGCTCGATGCCATAGGTGATGGCACGCGAGCGGACGTAGGACGCAGCAGCCGAGATCGACTCCTTCATCACGTCGCGCAGGTTGCCAGTCACCGTCATGCGGCCCTTGCCGGGCATCATGACGCTTTCAATGGTCAGCAGCTCGCCGCCCACCTCGGTCCACGCCAGACCCGTCACGACACCGACCTGGTCGTCGGTCTCGATCGAGCCATAGCGGTACTTCGGCACGCCGAGATATTCCTCGACCACGGCCGCCGTCACCTTCACCGACTTCTTCTTCGAGATCATGAGATCCTTCACGCCCTTGCGGGCCAGTGTCGAAATCTCGCGCTCGAGGTTACGCACGCCCGCTTCGCGGGTGTAGCGGCGGATCAGGAACTGCAGCGCCTCGTCGTCGATCGACCATTCCTTCGGGGTCAGGCCGTGCTTGGTGATCGCGTTCGGGATGAGATGCTTGCGGGCGATCTCAACCTTCTCGTTCTCGGTGTAGCCGGCGATCCGGATGATCTCCATGCGGTCCATCAGCGGGCCGGGAATATTGAGCGTATTCGCGGTCGTGATGAACATCACGTTGGAGAGGTCGTAATCGACTTCCAGGTAGTGATCGTTGAACGTCTGGTTCTGCTCGGGGTCGAGGACCTCAAGCAACGCCGACGACGGATCGCCGCGGAAGTCCGCGCCCATCTTGTCGATCTCGTCCAGCAGGAACAGCGGGTTCGAGGTCTTCGCCTTGCGCATCGACTGGATGATCTTGCCGGGCATCGAACCGATATAGGTCCGGCGATGTCCGCGGATCTCCGCCTCGTCACGCACGCCGCCGAGCGACACGCGCACGAACTCGCGTCCGGTCGCCTTCGCGATCGACTTGCCGAGCGAGGTCTTGCCGACGCCCGGAGGGCCGACGAGGCACAGGATCGGACCGGTTAGTTTGTTGGCACGCGACTGCACCGCGAGATACTCGACGATGCGGTCCTTGACCTTCTCCAGCCCGTAGTGATCGTCGTCGAGCGTCGCCTGCGCGGCGGCAAGGTCCTTCTTGACCTTCGACTTCTTATTCCACGGTATAGACAGCAGCCAATCGAGATAGTTGCGCACGACGGTGGCTTCCGCCGACATCGGCGACATCTGGCGCAGCTTCTTCAGCTCGTGCTGCGCCTTCTCCCGCGCGTCCTTCGACAGCTTGGTCTTGGCGATGCGCTCTTCCAGATCGGCCAACTCGTCGCGACCTTCATCGTCGCCGAGCTCCTTCTGGATCGCCTTCATCTGCTCGTTGAGATAATACTCGCGCTGGGTCTTCTCCATCTGGCGCTTGACGCGCGAGCGGATCTTCTTCTCGACCTGCAGCACCGAGATCTCGCTCTCCATCAGGCCCATCACCTTCTCAAGGCGCTGGGAGACGGACAGCGTTTCCAGGATGGTCTGGCGGTCGGAAATCTTGACAGCGAGATGCGAGGCCACGGTGTCCGCCAGCTTGGCGAAATCCGTGATCTGCTGAACGACGCCCACCACTTCGGCGGAAATCTTCTTGTTCAGCTTCACATAGCTCTCGAAGTCGGAGACCACCGAGCGCGACAGCGCTTCCGCCTCGACGCTCTTGGCGTCGAGATCGGCAAGAGCCGTGACGCTGGCTTCGTAGAAATCGGCACGGTCGGTATACTTGCCGGCCTTGCCGCGCTCGAGACCTTCCACCAGCACCTTCACGGTGCCGTCGGGAAGTTTCAGGAGCTGCAGCACGCTGGCGAGCGTACCGATCTCGTAAATGGAGTCAGGCGCAGGATCGTCATCGGACGCATTCTTCTGCGTCGCGAGGAAAATCAGCGCGTCATTCTTCATGACCTCTTCAAGCGCCTTGATCGACTTCTCGCGGCCGACGAACAGCGGCACGATCATATGCGGGAAGACGACGATGTCGCGAAGCGGCAGCACCGGATAGGAGTGGCTTTCGCCGTGAACGATATTTGGCCGAGGCTTTGAGGCAGTTGTCATGCCCATCATCCTTTTGTTGCGCCCCCTTGCACGCAATCCGCCATTCTGACGCGACTGCCACAAGGTGCCTTGTGTGCCGGATAAAGAAGAGCTCTTTTGAGCCAGTGGCCGTGGTGGATGGCCTCTCCCTGCCCGGGTCGATTGCTGCGACTCGGAAGACTTTCCTTTTGCAGCACACCATTAGGTGGCTATGCCGCAGGGGGGTGTCAAGGGAGCGAAAAACCCCTGTGAATACGGGATTATTCTAATATCGAAGCCGACGAGAAAACGGCTGCCGAGATCATCGGCAGCCGGTTCCAATTCAAAAATCGCGAGCGTTCCGCAGACGAACTCAGGCGCTGGCGCTGGTCTCCGCCGCCCGGTCAGCCCGGTCGGCGTAGATGTAGAGCGGACGCGCCGTCGCCTCGACCACTTCGCGCGAGATGACGACTTCCTCGACGCCTTCGAGGCCCGGAAGATCGAACATGGTCTCGAGCAGGATGCTTTCGAGGATCGATCGCAGCCCGCGCGCGCCGGTCTTGCGCTCGATGGCCTTGCGGGCCACCGCGCCAAGTGCCTCGTCGGCGAAGGTCAGCTCGATATTTTCCATCTCGAACAACCGCTGGTACTGCTTCACCAGCGCGTTCTTCGGCTCGACCAGGATCTTCTTCAGCGAATTCTCGTCGAGATCCTCGAGCGTCGCCACGACAGGCAGACGGCCGACGAATTCCGGGATCAGGCCGTACTTGAGCAGATCCTCCGGCTCGACCTCGCGGAAGATTTCGCCGGTGCGGCGGTCTTCCGGCGCGAGAACCTGCGCGGCGAAGCCGATCGAGGTGGTGCGGCCGCGTCCCGAGATGATCTTCTCAAGGCCCGAGAACGCACCGCCGCAGATGAAGAGGATGTTGGTCGTGTCCACCTGCAGGAATTCCTGCTGCGGATGCTTGCGGCCACCCTGCGGCGGCACGGAAGCCACGGTGCCTTCCATGATCTTCAGCAGCGCCTGCTGCACGCCCTCGCCCGACACGTCGCGGGTGATGGACGGGTTGTCGGACTTGCGCGAAATCTTGTCGATTTCGTCGATGTAAACGATACCACGCTGCGCCCGCTCGACATTGTAGTCGGCGGCCTGCAGCAGCTTGAGGATGATGTTCTCGACGTCCTCACCCACATAACCGGCTTCGGTCAGCGTGGTCGCGTCGGCCATGGTGAACGGCACATCGAGGATGCGGGCGAGCGTCTGCGCAAGCAGCGTCTTGCCCGAACCGGTCGGACCGATCAGCAGGATGTTCGACTTCGCCAGCTCAACGTCGTTGTGCTTGGTCTGGTGATTGAGGCGCTTGTAGTGGTTGTGGACCGCGACCGAGAGCACCTTCTTGGCGTGCTGCTGACCGATCACGTAGTCGTCCAGAACCTTGCAGATTTCCTTCGGCGTCGGAATGCCGTCGCGCGACTTCACCAGCGAGGACTTGTTCTCCTCACGGATGATGTCCATGCACAGTTCGACGCATTCATCGCAGATGAATACGGTCGGTCCGGCAATCAGCTTGCGGACTTCGTGCTGGCTCTTCCCGCAGAACGAGCAATAGAGAGTGTTCTTTGAATCGCTCGTACCGACCTTGCTCATTCCTGTCTCCGTCCGCCACTCGATCTCTTAGGGGCTTGCCCCATCCCGGCACACACCGGAATGATGTGTAGATAGGAGCAAAAACCGTACCAAAAAAGACCCGTCACCTCAGTTACCGCTCGAATCACGATCCAATCGAATCCCGATCCTCGGTCCCTAGCCAACCATGGTGACACCCGACTATCAAGAATTCGCTAATCCACCAAACAGTGAACACCGTGATCTTGGCGCAATTTTGCGGGTTTTCAGGTATTTAGACCGCCGAATTCATTGCAGAGTTGCGAGAATGACACGGGGTTTTGACCCTGGGAACTCCACCTGCCCTCCAGGGTCTGCCAGTTATGTCCCCAGGATGCCCTTGAGGCCCGCATAAAGGGACCCTGCCGCAGTGGACAAAATGCCGAACAGCGGCCCGGCGGCCTTCATCAGCTCCTGGATAATCCGCGCCCGGCGCCGGAGCTGGTCCTCCCCGACATATGGCCCGAGCATCTGCGCCACCCGATAGGCGGCGACATTCGGCTTGTCGACCTGCGACAAAGAGCTGGCGACGAGTTGCAGGGTCAGGATGCCGAGAATGTTGCCCGTCAGGAATGCGAGCGCGATGCTCGCCGAGTATTCCAGCACTTCGCGCCACTCGACCCATGACGCCGGCAGGATCGGAACGTGATCGTTCAGGCCGGTCACGGTCAGCATGCAGAACACGCTGAGCAGCGCCGTGACGGCGCCGACCAGGGCCGCGCCGCGATAGCCGACCTTCTGGATCAGATAGATCGCGAAACCGAACGGCAGCGGGATCAGCACCGATGCGATACGCAGGAACAGCGGCGAGACGTTCAGCACAATGGTGATGATGACATGCGCCGCGACCAGCAGGATCGCGGGGATCAGGATATAAGCAATGCTGTGAGTGGCGAACGTCCGGACCGGATGCCGCCGCCGGTAGAGGCGCGCGCTGACATTATCGAGTTCGCGCCGGATCTTCTCAAGATCGGAAACGATAGTGTCGATCTCGCGAAGCACCGGCCGCACCACGCGCAGGTCGCGCGAGCAGTGCTTGCACACCAGCGACTCGTCTTTCACCTTCTCGGCGCAGAACGGACACTCCATCAGACGGCCGGTGCGTTGGATATGGACATGTCAGTTCCGCCGCAGCGAGAGGCGCTGGCGCCGCCGCAGCGCTTCGAGTTCGGCTTTCGCCTGCGCCAGTTCCGCGCGGGCCGCCTCGCGTTTTCGCAACAGATCATCGCGCTCCGCGAGCAGCGTGTCCGGAATGGTGACGTCGCGCGAACACGAACTGCAAACGAGCGCGTGCGGAACGACGGGTTGCGCGCAAAAGGGACACTCGGCCGGCATGACGCGCTCAGGGCGCGATCTTCAGGGTGAAGCTGGTGCTCGTCGAGCGCCCGTCCGAATCCTTCACATCGACGCGAATAAGGTGATCGCCCGCGGGCAGTTCAGCGTCGGGCATGTCGATCCCGTCCGGCTTGACGAAAGGCTTCAGACGCGGCGTCAGATCGACGGACGGGGTTTTCACGTAAGTCACTTTCAGCGAGTCCGTGTCGATCTTGGCTCCGCCGAACGACTCGAATTTCAACTGCAGCCGCATCGGCGATTGCGTCGTGTCGGCACTGCCGACATAGGCGACCTTGGGTCCACGGGTAATTCCGCGTGTCGCTACCCCCACCGCGCCCTTCGGCGGCGGCAGCTTCGCCTCGTCGGCGGAAATCAGCACCGTCCCGGCACTGGCCGGCGTTCCGGCGATCAAGGCAAATCCGGTTGCAAAAGCCGCAACCTGCAACATCAACCGCTGCATCTCAAATCTCCTTATCCGCGCAATGCCCTGTTCTACCGCAGAGCCGGACCGTCCGGAAGACTGTCCTTGCGCGTGCTTAACGCCCGCCGCCGTCTCCGATGATGGAATACGGCGCCCAGAACAACGGATGCGCGTAGGCAAATTCCGTCTTGCCGTCCGCGCCGAGATAGCCGGGGCCATCCGCAAGCGCCATCATCGCCTGCCGCAGCGCCTCGCCGCGGGTCAGATTCGGATCAGCCGCCTGCCGCCGGAACAGGTCGGTCACGAGTTCGCGTGCCGACTGCGAATGCACCGACCAGTTCGTGACAAGAAGCGCACGCGTGCCCGCATAGAAGAAGGCGCGGCCAAGGCCGGATGCCGCCTCGGCCCCGGCGCCGGACCCCGCGCCCGTGTTGCAGGCCGACAGCACGACCCAGTCGGCATCAAGCTTCAGCGACAGAATCTCTTCCATGGTCAGCAAGCCGTCGCCTTCCACGTCGGCGACACCGGGCGCGGACAGCGCCAGCGCGGGCTGGGTAAGCCCGTTCAGTTCGCCGGGAACGAGACCGTGGGTCGCAAAGGCAAGAACCTTGAACCCTGAAAGGTCCATGGACTTCACCTTCTTCTCGTTCGCATCCTTGCCGAGGTTGAGCACCTTGGAGGGATCGGCCTGCAGCGCCAATGCGATCGACCTCAACTCGTCGGCGGTATCCGGCAGCCGCGGAAGCAAGGCAAGCTCCGCGCTGTCGACACCGTCAAGCTTCGGACTGTTGCGCCATTTCAACGGTACGCCCCGCGTCACGTTCGAGGCGTCGGCGACCTGCACCGGCTTGTCGGTGCTCGCCGCATCCTGCGCCTGCTCCTTGCTGAACAGCGGATCGCCGAAGGCGACCAGTTCCTGCCGCGTCGCCTTGCCTGCCGGCAGCTTGCGCAGAGTCTGCAGCGCAGCCGACGACGGCACCATGGTGACCGCATGGGTCCGCGCCAGCCACGGCACCTTGCGGTAGCTGGTGAACAGCGGATCGTCGTTCGCCTTCACCTCCGCCGGTGCAGTCGGCAGCAACGAGAGCGGCAGCAGCCCGAGCGCGCCATTGGTCACGACAATCAGGCTCTTCGACGATTTCCATCCGGCTTCGACCGGCTTCAGCAGCGTCGAATACAGCTCATAGCCGAGCGCGAGGTCGTATGACGGAATGTCGGACACCATCAAGGCCTGAGGCTCCAGCGACTCGCGGAGCTTGCGGACCTTGCTCTCAAGATCGCCTGACGTTGCCGGAACGGATGCGAACGCAACAGGCCCTTCCTTCGGCACCGCCCAGACGAAGCTGGACTCGCGGCCGAGGTAGAACGACAGCATGGCTTCGCCGCCTGCGAGCGTCGCCCTGATCTGCTCGACGCTCGGCGGCTTCGGATCGATGAGGTCGGCATAGGCCGGAAACTTTTTGTTGATCTCGGCGCGCGCGGCATCGCGATCGGACCGCAACTTCGCGATGGATGCATTGACGCTCTTCACGCCCTTCTCGTCGCGCTCGCTCGCAGGCAATGACAGGATGTTGTTGAGCAGGCCGAGCTGCGCATTTGCCTGCTTGCTCAGGTCCTGCTCCTTTCGCACAAGCTCCGCCAGCGCGGGATCTTTAACGGATGCACGCGCGCTCGATGCGGCCAGCGCCTTCTGAACGCTCTGGCCGCGCACGGAATCGGCGAGCGCAAACGTCTCGATCGCAACGTCGCTGCTGCCGGGATGCGTCTTCGCCAACAGGCCGATGTAGGATTCGACAAGCCCCTGCAGCCGCTCGCTGCGGCCCGCGACAACGGTCGTATCGTCGTCATCCGCGTTTTCGCGCGACGCGCTGAGAAGGATCGGAATCGCCATCTTGAATTCGCGGATCGCCTCGGCATCCTTGCCGGCACGCATCAGGCCTGTGGCCAGAATCCCGCGCGCGACCGCCGAGTCAAAGTGCTTGTCGCCGACCCGCGCGATCTCGCGCTTGAGAAGTCCCTGTGCCGACGCAAGACCGGCCTCGGTCTGTCCGGATGCGAACAGCGCATTGATGCGCGAGCCGTTCAGTTCCAGCACCTCCCGGCGCGGCGCATCCCACTTGGCAATCGCCTTGTCGAGCTGCGCATAGACTGCACTCGCCTCGGGGAGCTTGCGCTGGAATGTGAGGATAGCGCCAAGCTGCGACAGGATTTGCGCGCTGTATTGCGTGTCATCGCCAATGTTCAGCGTCCGCTGGATTTCCAGCGCCACGCGCGTCAGCTTTTCAGCGTCTTCATAGCGGCCTTCATCGACCAGAACGCCCGCCAGCCCCATCACAAACCGGGTGGTGTACGGATTGTATTTCCCCTGCGCCTTGAGAACGGCAAGCAGCGCGCTGCGCGCATCGACCTCAGCCTCCGCCAGCCGTGACTGCTTCGCCTTCATGCGGGCGACATTCAGCAGATCGCTATCCGCGGCCAGCCGCATTTGCCATTCGGGAGGCGCATGCTCCTGGTTCTTGAAATCGGGGATGGCAGCGATCTTCCATTCTCGCGCCTTCGCATAGGATTTTTCAGCATCGCGGAACCGACCGCGCGCTTCGAGAATGGTGGCGCGAAGCGATTCAACCTCGCCCTCCCAGTTGCGGCCCTTCTGCTGATAGCTGGTGCGCCAGGCCGGATGACCGCTGGTGCGCGCTTCACGCAGCAAACTCTCGTTGTTGCGCAGATAACCTTCGGCCTGCGGAATATCGCCCACCTGCACAAGTATCTGCCCAGCCGAACGCTGCGCGATGAACCGGTAGCCTTTCTGTCCCGGACGATTGGCGTCGGTAACAAGGAACTTGGCGAGTTGCAGCGCGCCTTTCATGTCGCCAAGAGCCTGCTTCTGAAGCACAAGGAAAATGCGTATCCGCTGCGCGAAATATCCATCGCCCGCGCTCAAGGCAGCCGTCAGCGCCTTTCCGAGATCGGCATGAGCCTCCGCGCTGCGGCCCAGGATCGCACGGGCTTCGGCACGCTCATAATAGAAGTCCGAAATATCGGCATTGCTCGCCTGCTTTTCGGGTTCTTCATCCGCTTCTTCCTTCAGCTTGGCCAATGTCGCCGGATCGGGTTTCTCGTTGTCGAGAATGGCGGCGATGTCGGCAATCGTGCGTGGCGGCGCGACGAACCCTGCCGGCAAGGCATTGCCCGGCGCGACATCGTCCTTCGGCTTCCCGCCCCTATTCATCTCGATGGCGACGTTAGCCCGGCCGTTCGCTGCATTCAGCGCCGCCAGCACACAGGCGCGCACGGTGGGCGATGCCTTGGCACGGCATGCCTCGCGGTTCGTAGGACCGCCCATCGCCTTCACGCAAGCCTGCACGATGGGCCGGCCGACTGTGTTGCGGCAATTCTCGCGGGCAGTCTCCATGTCCAGCGCCGACGCGGGAACGCTGACAAGCAGGCCGAGAGCAAAAACGGGAAGCATCAAACGCATGTCTTTCACCCCATATGCCGACGCCAAACCAGTAATCCGCGCAGCCTATCGCCCGCCGCCGTCTCCGATGATCGAATACGGCGCCCAGAACAGCGGATGCGCATAGGCAAACTCCGTCTTGCCGTCCGCGCCGAGATAGCCGGGACCATCCGCAAGCGCCATCATTGCCTGCCGCAGGGCCTCGCCGCGCGTCAGCTTGGGATCGGCGGCCTGCCGCTTGAACAGATCCGTGACAAGTTCGCGAGCCGACTGCGAGTGCACCGACCAGTTGGTCACAAGCAGCGCGCGCGTGCCTGCATAGAAGAACGCGCGGCCAAGACCCGATGCAGCCTCCGCGCCCGCTCCTGCTCCCGCGCCGGTATTACAGGCCGACAGCACGACCCAGTCCGCATCGAGCTTCAGCGAAAGAATCTCTTCCATCGTGAGCAAGCCGTCGCCGCTCCCGTCAGCAAGATCGGGCGCCGAAAGTGCGAGCGCCGGCTGCGTCAGTCCGTCGAGTTCGCCCGGCACCAGACCGTGCGTCGCAAACGCCACGATCTTGAATCCCGAGAGATCCATCTCCTTGACCTTCTTCTCGTTCGCCTCCTTGCCGAGGTTGAGCACCTTGGTGGGATCGGCCTGCAGCGCCAGCGCGATGGAGGTCAGTTCATCGGAGGTGTCCGGCAGGCGCGGCAACTGACCGAGCTGCGCACTGTCGACGCCTTCAAGCTGCGGACTGTTGCGCCGCTTCAGCGGCACGCCGCGCGTGACGTTCGACGCATCGGCGACCTGCACCGTCCCGCCGGTCTTCGCCGCATCCTCGGCCTGCTCCTTGCTGAAGTACGGATCGCCGAAGGCGACCAGATCCTGCCGCGAGGCCTTGCCCGGCGGCAGCTTGCGCAGGGTCTGCAACGCCGCCGCCGACGGCACCAGCGTCACCGCATGGGTCCGCGCCAGCCATGGCACGTTGCGATAGCTGGCGAACAGCGGATCGTCGTCGGTCTTCACTTCGGCTGGCGCAGTCGGCAGCAACGACAGCGGCAACAGGCCGAGCGCGCCATTGGTCACGACGACCAGATTCTTCGCCGGCTTCCAGCTTCCTTCCAGCGGCTTGAGCAGATCATCGTAAAGCTGCGACGCCAGCTTCACATCGAATGCGGGAATGTCCGAGATCATCGCCGCCTTCGGCTCCAGCGCCTCCCGCAGCTTGGTCACGGTCGCATTGAGATCGCCGAGCGTCATCTTGAGCCGGGCGAACTGCACCGGCGCGCCCTTCCTCACCGCCCAGACGAAACTGTCGAAGCGGCCGAAGTAGAACGACAGCAGCGCTTCGTCATCCGCAAGCTGCTTCTGCAGATCGCCAGCATTCGGCGGCGGCGGGTTCACCAGATTTCCGTAGTCGGGAAACTTCTTCGCGATCTCGCTCATGGTCTGCGCGCGCGAGGCCTGCAGCGCCGCGATCTCGGCCTGCGTGGTCCTGACGGCTTTCTCCTCGCGCTCGGCGGGCGGAAGCGTCAGCAGATTGTTCAGTGTCGCAACAGCCGCGCCGATCCGTTTTTCGGTGTCCTGCGATGCGCGCATCAGCTTGGCGAGTTCGGGATTGCTTACGGACGCGCGCGCAGAAGAGGCCTGCAGCGCACGCTGCACCGCCTGCCCGCGCAGCAGGTCCGCATAGGCAAAGGTTTCCTCGGCCACGTTCGGCGGCGCAGCCGCGGGATTGAGCGCCAGCGTGCGCAGGTAACCTTCCATCACGAACCGCGCACGGCCTTCACGGGCGGCGGCGGTCGATCCTGAATCGTCATCGCTGCCACCGGATGCCGTCTGAATGACCGGAAGCGATTCCTTGAAGGCCTGCAGTGCCTCGGCGGTCCTGCCCTTGCGTGCCAGCGTCACGGCGTAATAGCCGCGCGACACCGCTGTATTCAGGCTCTTGTCGCCCGAGCGCGCCTTCTCGCGCTCGTAGGAGCGCTGCGCGATCTCGAGCGCGTTGTCATAGTTGCCTTGCGTGAGCATGATCGAAACACGCGCAAGTCCGCCGCTGACGCGCTCGCGGCGCTCCGGCTCCCATTTCGCGGTCCAGACATCGACCTGATCGTAAAGCTTGGTTGCCTCTTCATACTTGCGTTCGAGGTTCAGGATTTGCGCGAGGAAGACATTGGCGTTGACGACCTGATTGGAGTCGTCGCCGTAGCCAAGTCCCTTGTAGATGCCGACCACTTCACGCTGGAGCTGTTCCGCTTCGGCGTAACGGCCCTGCTCCTGAATTACGTAGACGAACACCGCCAGGATTCCGGCGGTATCGGCATGGAATTTTCCGGACTTGCTGAGGCGGCTGAGCAGCGCACGGCGGACATCGGCCTCGCCTTCACCGACACGGCCCTGCTTGACCTTGACGCGGCCCTCGAAAGCTGTCGCCCAATCGACAAACCGCTCCATCTCGCCTTCGGCGGGCTTGCTTTCCCATTGCGACATGGTGGGAATCGCATTGGTATAGAACACCGCCGACTTGTGATACGCCGCTTCGGCATCGGCATATCGGCCCCGCGCTTCCGCGACGCGCCCTGTGCCATCTTCCAGCGTCGCCTGCCAGACCATCCCGTAAGTCGGGAACATCGGCCAGCGCCGCGCCTCGTTCATCAGGTTGCGGTTTCGCGCCACATAGGACTCAGCAACATTCACGTCACCGGATTGCAGCGCCAGAATCGTCAGCGCGTTATGCAGGCTGAACAGGCGCCCCTTCCCTCCATTGGCGAACGCGGCGATCTGCTTGTTGTACATCGTCATGGCGCGCTTGCGCTCACCCTTCTCGCGCAGGCGGTGGATCAGGAAATTCTCATGACGGCTTCCGACATTCTTGTAGTCGTCGCCCTTGCTGTGGGTGACCGCCAGTTCGGCATCCGCCAGCGCATCGTTGCTGCGGCCAAGAAGCGTTCGCGCCTGACCGCGCTTGTAGTGAAACGCCGCGAGCTCGCTACCCTTCAGTCCGGCAGGCACCGCGGCATCGGCTGTCGCGGTCAATTCCGCGATCTTGGCAGGGTCCGGCTTCTGCTGATCGAGAATGGCCGTGATGTCGGACACCGTGCGCGGCGGCGCGACCAGCGGCGCATTGCCTTTGGCCAGCGCAGCAGCACCGGCGGCGATGTCTTCCGTCTTCGGCGCAGAAACCTTTGCTGCATCGAACAGCGCTGCCGATGGCGTCTTCGCCCTGACGCAGGGCTGCACCACAGCGCGTGCCTTGGCGAAGCAGGTGTCATGATCGCCTCCGCCCCTCTTGCACGCCTGATAGGTCGGCCTGCCGACCGAGGCGCGGCATTGCTCGAGGGCCGCCTCCTTATTGAAAGCGAACGCTCCTGAACTGACAACGAACGGCAGGAGAAAAGCGAAAATGGCGGCGGCGCTGCTCGCTAAGCTGCCCGCTGCATTGCGCTTGGCGACAATCCTCATGGCCTTCTCCCGGACATCGTCGTTCTCACCGGCTTGCGGTGGTCCGGAATGCAATGGAAACCGTCCAGAAATAAAAAGAAAATAGACGGGTCCAAACGCCCCGGATCAATTGGATGGATTAGCTGCCAAGAACTGATTGCGGTCAAGACCGGCGCGCGGCGGAACCGGAAAAACCGGCCTATCCGATCGGGTAGTGCTATTCAAAAACATCCAAACAAAAACGGACGCCCGAAGACGTCCGTTTGCAATTTACGATTGAAGCGATCCGAAATCAGGCGGCCTTGGAACCGGTGTCCTCGGGGCGCTTGTCGATCACCTTGTCGACCAGCCCGAAATCCTTCGCCATGTCGGCCGTCAGGAACTTGTCACGTTCCAGCGCGTCCTCGATCGCCTTGTAGGGCTGGCCGGTGTGCTTGACGTAGATTTCGTTCAGCCGCTTCTTGAGATTCAGGATTTCCTGCGCATGCAGCATGATGTCGGTGGCCTGGCCCTGGAAACCGCCGGACGGCTGGTGGACCATGATGCGCGAATTCGGCAGCGTGTAGCGATGGCCGGCCTCACCCGCGGCGAGCAGCAGCGAACCCATCGACGCGGCCTGTCCGGTGCAGAGCGTGTGCACCGGCGGGCGGATGAACTGCATGGTGTCGTAGATCGCAAGGCCCGATGTCACCACGCCGCCCGGCGAGTTGATATACATCGAGATTTCCTTCTTGGGATTCTCGGCTTCCAGGAACAGGAGCTGCGCGACCACCAGTGTCGACATGCCGTCCTCGACCGGACCGGTCACGAAGATGATGCGCTCTTTCAGGAGGCGCGAGAAAATGTCGTAAGCCCTCTCGCCGCGATTGGTCTGCTCGACCACCATCGGCACGAGGTTCATGTAGGTTTCAACGGGATCGCGCATTTATCACCTGAAGGTTAGCGGAGGCAGCCGGACGGCTTTGAGGACTGAAAAGGTTCCGGCGGACGATTGGCCTCGTGATGCAGAAAGGTCGGACCCTACAGATATAGCAGGAGAGCCCTGCCACAAGAGCGGGAAAAGCCCAGGAAGGCCCAAGCTGACGCTAGTTGAAGCCGATTCGGCGGGGGGCGGAAAGCGACGCAGCCCCGCCGGGCGGCCTATTCTGGCGTGTATCGTTAATGGTTTTCCCGCCGATCCGGCCTGACGTGGGAGGTCATGGCCGCAGGTCATGGACCTGCTATCCTTCCCGCCAGCATGTGACGAGGACCTAACCGTGATGCTTTACGCCGAAGACCTTGCGATCGGGCAGCGCTTTCCCTTTCGCAATTACCTGCTTGAGGAAGCCGAGATCATCGAATTCGCCAAGCGGTACGATCCCCTCTTCATCCACATGGACCCGGAGGCCGCGGCCAAAGGTCCGTTCGGCGGCCTGATCGCCAGCGGGCTGCAGACGCTCGCGATCTATCAGCGGCTGATCGTGGAAGCGATGTGGGTGCGGGTTGCCGGCGTCGCGGGCGCGGGCGTCGAATCGCGGTTTCTCAGGCCGGTGCGCCCCGGCATGACGCTCACGGGTCAGGCCGAGATCGCGGCGCTGGTTCACAGGCCGGAACGCAACAATGCTGTCGTGACGGTGAAAAGCCGGATCACGGACGGAACCGAGCAGGTGCTGTCGGTGTCGCTGGATGCCGTAGTGCATTCGAGGGCCGGTCACCGCCAGTCATGACTGGCGATGACCGATCATATCGCAAAGACCAGCCTCAGGCGGTCTTGTCGTCTTCGTCTTCCTTGGCCAGCTCGTCGCGCGTCACCTTCTTCTCGGTCACGTTGGCCAGTTCGAGGATGAAGTCGACAACCTTGTCCTCGTAGATCGGCGCGCGAAGCTGGGCCAGCGCGTTCGGATTGCTGCGATAGAAGTCCCAGACTTCCTTCTCGCGGCCCGGCGACTGACGCGCACGGTCGATCAGCGCGCGGCTGACTTCGTCATCGGTGACGGTGATCTTGTTCTTCTCGCCGATTTCGGAGAGCACGAGGCCGAGGCGCACGCGGCGGTCGGCGATCTTCTCATACTCGGCCTTGGCCTTTTCCTCGGTGGTGTCTTCGTCCGCAAAGGTCTTGCCGGTCGATTCCATCTCGGCCTTGATCGAGTTCCACATCAGCTTGAACTCTTCCTCGACCAGCGACGGCGGCGGACCGAACTTGTGGGCCTCGTCCAGCTTGTCGAGCAGCGTGCGCTTGACGCGCTGGCGCGACGCGCCGGCGAACTCGGCAACGAGGCGCTCGCGCATCGCTTCCTTCAGCTTGTCGAGGGATTCCATGCCGAGGTTCTTGGCGAACTCGTCGTCGACCTTCGACTCCTGCGGCGCTTCGATCAGGCTCGCGGTGGTTTCGAACTCGGCGTCCTTGCCGGCAAGGTTCGGCGCGGCATAGTTCTTCGGGAACGACGCCTTGACGGTGCGGGTTTCACCCGAGGCGATGCCGATCAACTGGTCCTCGAAGCCCGGAATGAACGTGCCCGAGCCGATCACCACCTGGATGCCCTCGCCGGTGCCGCCGTCGAACGCCACGCCGTCGATGGTGCCCTTGAAGGCCACGGTGACTCGGTCGCCCTTCTCGGCCTTCGCGCCTTCCGCCTTCGCTTCATACGGACGGCTCTGGTCGGCAATGCGCTTCAGCGCCTCGTCCACGTCGGCGTCGGTCACATCAGCCACCGGCTTCTCGACATTGAAGCTCTTGAAGTCGGCCAGTTCGATCGCTGGCACGACTTCGATGGCGACCGAGTAGTTCAGGTCGGACTTGCCCTCGAGGATCGCCTCGATTTCCTTCTCCTCGGTCGGCATGGTGACCTTGGGTTCGGTCGCGAGACGGAAACCGCGCTCGGTGAAGATACCGGCGTTGGTATCGCGAATGAGCTGCTCGACGGTCTCGGCGGCGACCGAGCGGCCATAGACCTTCTTGAGATGCGCGACAGGAACCTTGCCGGGACGGAAACCGTTCAGCTTCACCTTGTCCTTCATGTCGACAAGACGGGCATCAACCTTGGCATCGATATCCGACGCGGGAACGCTGACCTTGAACTCGTGCTTCAATCCCTCGGCGAGGGTTTCTGTGACCTGCATGACGTCAATCTTCTTCCGTCTTGGCCCGGCAATACCGGGTCGTTGTCAATGTGTGGATACAAACCAATCGGCCACAGAGCCGTTCGGCATGCATCGGTGGTGCGGCGGACACGTTCCGCGAGGGACGTCTCCTCCAGAATTCCTTGCGCAAGCGAAAATCGCGCGTGGTGCGCCCGGAGGGACTCGAACCCCCACATCTTTCGACACTGGAACCTAAACCCAGCGCGTCTACCAATTCCGCCACGGGCGCGCAGTGGTTGTAACGTCCCGGCACAGCCGTGAGCGGCGGGCTTATAACATGGTGTCACCGCTTCGCGAGCCAAAAAAATGGCTTTCGCAACGCGGCCTTAGGGCGCGCGGACCCACCCGCCGCAGCGACCCTGCGCCTGCTGGACAGGCCGGTCAGAAAATGGTCCGCATGGCGCATGAAAAATACCGTGACAAATCAGGTTTTTTTGCCGTCCCGGCGGGCTTTGCTGGCGGGAATGGGCGGAGCCGCCCTCGTGGCAGGGCTGCGGCCGGCTGCGGCCCAGACCCCGGCAAGCCTCGCGCTGCGCGCCCGGCCGCTGACGGCGGCGCTCGGCGCCGGCCTGCCGAACAGCCCTATCTGGGGGCTGGAGGGCGCGAATCCCGGCCCGCTCCGGTTCGGCAAGGGCGATCTGTCCGTTACGCTAACGAATGAACTCCCCGCACCTATCGTCTTGAACTGGCTCGGAATCGACGGAGCGGCGGCGGCAGAACCCCTGACCGGTCAGGCTCCCGTCCCGCCAGGCGGACGGACCGCGTTCTCGCTCCCCCTGCGTCAGGCCGGAACCGCGCTTATCAGTGCGCAACTCCGTGGCGATGCCTCCGGCCGCCCGGTGGCTGGCCGCGCCTTGATCATCGAGGACAACCCAGCGATTGGCGTGGATCGCGACGAGGTCCTGCTGATCGAGGACTGGCGGGTGAAAGCCGACGGCAGCGCCATCGTTCCGGGGCAGAATGCGGACGGCGCCACCGCCGCTTACACCGTCAACGGACAGCCAGCCCTCAACATCGCCGCGAAGCTCAACGAACGGCTGCGCCTGCGCTTCATCAACGGATGCGCGCGCTCCCCGCTCGGCCTGAAAATCGAGAACCATGACGTGCGCGTCATGGCCATCGACGGCCTGCCCGCCGAACCGTTCCTCGCCCGCGACGGCCAACTCGTGCTGGCGCCGGGATCGCGGATCGATGCATTGATTGATGCGACGCGCGCACCGGGGACCGTCTCAAAGATCGTGCTGCACGATGGCACCGGCCCGCGCACCATTGCGCAGATCACCATGTCGAACGATGCGCCTGCGCGCCCCGCGCCCCTGCCATCCGCGCAGGCATTTCCATCGAACGGGCTGCCGGATCGATTCAACCTGCAGGGCGCGCTGCGCAGCGAACTCTCGCTCGACTCGAACGCGCAATGGATCGCGCCATTGAAGTTCGACGCGACGACAAAACCCGCCTACAGCGTCAAGCGCGGGCGCACGGTAGTCGTCGCGATCAGCAATCCGACCGCGACACCCATCGCCTTCCGCCTGCACGGACATCACTTCCGTCTGCTCGACCGGCTCGACGACGGATGGAAGCCGTTCTGGCTCGACACCCTGATCCTGGACAAGGGCCAGACCCAGCGCATCGCCTTCCTCGCCCAATATCCCGGCCGCTGGCTGATGGAAGCCGCAGCAATCAACTGGGCCGCGCCGAAGCTCGTGCGCAGTTATACGGTGGAATGAACCTCGTCGTCATTGCGAGCGAAGCGAAGCAATCCATTCTTTCTAATACCCAAAGATTGGATTGCTTCGTCGCTACGCTCCTCGCAATGACGACTTCAGCTCTTCACACCGGCGCAGGTAATCCATGCACCAGCAGCGCGATCGTATCCGCGCCCGCGATCCGGTCCTTGGCAATTTCCCTGTAAGCGGGCGAATCCAGAAAACCCGTTGCCTGCTGCTCGTCGGGGAACGACATCATGACAACCTTGTCGCGCGGCCAATCGCCTTCGAGAACGATAGGGTTTTCGTCCCCGGCCAGCAGCTTGCCGCCGGAGTCCTTGAACACGCCGAAGAACCTCGCCTGATACTTGAGGTATGTGTCCTTATCAGTGAACTTCAACTGAGCAATTACATAAACTGTCATAAACACCCCTGACTGTGTGATGCGCCGTTGCGGCGGGCCGAAATGAAATGTGCCAGTCGCGCCTGATCCTCGATGGCGATTTTTCCGCGGCGCTTCGAGATCAGCGCAAGGCGCTCGAACTCGGCGAGCGCAGTACCGACCCAACTGCGGCTCACCCCCGCCATCTTGGCGAGATCCTCTTGGGTGAGGCCGTCGATCACCAACCGCGAACCTGTCCCGGCGGACTCGGCGCGCGCGAGCGACGTCAGGATCGAGCCCAGCCGGACCCATGCGTCATCGAGCACCAGCGGGCCGCTGCGCTCGATGCTCTCGACCGACAGCAGCGCCAGCAGCTTTGTGATGTTTTCCAGAAAGCCGGGGACCACGCGCGTGCAGTCCCAAAAATCCTGCCGCGTCATCAGCGAGACCACCACCGCGTCGATCGCTTCTCCCGTGAGAACGCGGGGCCGGTCGAGCACAAGGGCTGCAAGGCCCAGTATCGTGCCGCCGACGAACACGCCGAATGTGAACTCTTCCCCGTTCTCGTGTGTCTGAAGCAGACGGACACGCCCCTGCTCCAGCACCACCAGCGTATCGCTTGGCTCGCCCTGCCTGAACAGGATCGACCGCGGCTCGATAGCGACGGTGCGCATCCGGCTCCGGATCAGATGCCGCTGCTCGACCGTCAGACCCGCGAGCGCCATATTCCATTTCGGCGATTGGCCGCGTTCGGCTCCAAAGCCGTGCTCTGCCGTTTTCGCAACCGAAATGGTCATCACTCAACCTTTGGACTCAACGCCTGATCAGTTCTTGGCAGTTTCGCCGGCGTGGCTGCCAAGGCAATCTAGGCCGCCGCGGAACTCCGCCGAGGCAAAGATATCCGGACCGTGCTGCCGCAGCCAGTCACGGTCAAGGTGTAGCCCGTTCGCTTTCAGATAAGGCTCTGCCTCATCGAGGATCATATGCCAGTCGTCAGCCAGTCTGTAGGTTTTCAGCATGTCGCGATGCGGCTGCCCGCCCATCGCTTCGACAAGCAGATCGGTGAAATTGAGCACCTCGAACGCACCGTCCTTCTCCGCGCCAACGAACGTGGCGTGGCAGCCATGGTAGAGCGTCACCAGGGTGTCCGCGCCCGTGGCCCGAACGCGCTCAAGAAGCTGCGCATGTTCGGCCGCCGCAAGATCAGGGCATTTGCTGCATCCCGATCCGCCGCATGTGTAGCCGGATTCAACAACTGTTTCGGCAAGATCGAGGCCGGGCATCAGATGCAGGAGCCGCTCCACTGCGCGGCCGACATCGCTGCGGCCGGCATGAATGTGCAGCACCGCGCGGCGGCGCACCGGCGTGCGGAATTGCGCCGCGAGATCGTCGATACGCGAGATGAGATAGGCCGTGATGTGGTCGAGCGAGAAGTTCGTCTTCCGGTAGCCTTGCAAGGTTTCGCCGAGATGAAGCTCGCAGGTCGGGCACCAGTTCAGCACCTTTTCCGGCTGGAAGCCTTCGAAGCGCGAGATGGTGTTATTGGTCACCCGCTGCCCTGTCCCGGTCGCGCCCTCCCATTTCGTCGCGATCACGCCGCAGCATGACGACGGACCGCCGACAACCTCGTAGTCGGCTTCAAGGCCGTCCAGCACCTGCATCGCATTGAACAGCAGATGCGGCGTGCGCAACGCGTTGCAGCCAAGATAAAACACGATGGGCGCAGCGCGCGGACGCGGCGGCACGAACAACCGCGTGAACTCGGCGGGAATCAATTGCATCGCGGCCATGATCTTGATTGCCCGCGCCATCCGCCTGAACAACTCCGGGGTTTTCGAAGCGGTCTGCGACTGTTTTGTCGCGGCCAGCATCAGCATCTTCCGCGGATTGATCGCTTCCGGACAGACCGGGATGCAATCGCCGCAGCCGTTGCAACTCGATGTCCAGGCATCTGCCTGATCGGTCATCGACGGCGCGCCGTTGAGGAAGCCGATGACGCTTCCGACAACATCCTTCGGGGCTGCCGACGCAGCCAGTCCGAACGGAACGACCGGACAAACCTCGACGCACTTCCCGCAAGCGGTGCAGTCGCGCGCGATGGCGCGTGACTCGGTGCTCAGGAAATCATCGAGGGACGCGGCGGTCTGACCGTTCGGCATCATCTCAATCACCCAGACTTACGATGGCCTCGATCTCGACCAGCATCGCCGGATCGATCAGCTTCGAGACCTCGATCAATGTCGAGGCCGGACGATCGACGAAATACGGAAAGCGCATGTCGCGGGTCTGCGTGTCGAACGCCTCGATGTCGGTGGTGTAGATGGTGTATTTGATGACGTCGCCGAAAGAGGCGCCGGCGGCCTTGAGGATGTCATCGAGGTTGGCGAAACACTGCGCAACCTGAGCCCGCATGTCTCCCTTGCCGACCACATCGCCCTCGCTGTTGCGTGCGGTAATGCCCGCCGTGTGCAGCATGCGGCCGGACGACACCACGCCCAGCGAAAAGACGACCTTTTTCTCGAATGGTTTTCCAAGTTCCAGCGGGCGGCGGCTCATGTTTCTGCTCCGATGACGACTCCGCCATCGTAACCGCCGCACCGGGCCCGTCTGCCAAGAACTCGACATTCGCTGCGGCGCAGTTCCGCAGGCAACAATGAAAAAATTTCAACGACTCATGAGCGCTTCAGCGGCCTTCAATAAGCAATACCGAGTTCGTCGTAGAGATTGCGCAGCACCATGGGCAGCACCTCCGGAAGATCCTCCGCGATCAGGCCGGGACCGAACTCCTGTCCTGCTTCGCCGTGCATCCATGTTCCGATGCAGGCTGCTTCGAACGCGGGCACACGCTGCGCCAGCATTCCGCCGGTGATCCCCGCCAGCACATCGCCCGACCCCGCCGTCGCGAGCCATGGCGGCGCGTTAGCCGTAATTGCTGCGCGGCCATCCGGCGCGGCGATCACCGTATCCGCGCCCTTCAGCAGTACCACCGCACCGGACTGACTTGCGGCTAGCCGCGCCCGTTCAAGCTTTGACGCATGTGGATGAGCGGATACCAACGTACTGAACAGGCGCGCGAATTCACCGTCATGTGGGGTGAGGATAACCTGTGGATCGTCACGGGTTTTGATCGCCGCAAACAGCGCCTGCGGATCGTCCGCAAAACTCGTCAGCGCATCGGCATCGAGTACGGCGCTGCGTCCCGCCGACAGCGCGGCGAGCACCATCGCACGCGTGCGCTCGCCGACCCCGGATGCCGGCCCGATCACGCAGGCATTGAGCCGCTTGTCCGTGAGCAGATCGGCGAACTGCTGCGCCGTCTCCGCCTCACGCACCATCACTGCTGTCAGCGCAGCGGCATTCACGCCCAGCGCATCGCGCCTTGAGGCCACCGTGACAAGCCCCGCGCCCGCCCTTAGCGCCGCACGCGCAGACAATCGCGCCGCGCCCGTCGAAATCAGATCGCCCGAGACGACCACCGCATGACCGCGCGCATATTTATGGCCGTCGGCCTGCGGCGACGGGAAAATGTCGGCCCACAGGTCCGGCACATTTTCGAATGTCTTTGGCGCGATGGCGTCGAGCACATCCGCGTCGATGCCGATGTCGGCCACCTCGACCTCGCCGCAATGAATCCGCCCCGGCAGCAACAGGTGCCCCGGCTTGCGGCGGAAGAACGTGACGGTGGTGGAGGCTTCCACCGCGATGCCCATGACCTCGCCGGTGTCGCCATTGATACCGCTCGGCAGATCGACGGCCAGGATCGGCGCGCCACTGGCATTCATCGCTTCGATCATTACAAACGGATCGCCCTTTACGGGACGATTCATCCCCGCACCGAACAGAGCGTCGATAATCAGGTTTGGCCGTCCCAGCGCTGCCGGATCGCACGGCAGTACCTCTCCCTTCCATTCAGCAGCAGCGAGTGCCGCATCGCCTTTCAGGGTGGCGCGGTCGCACAGCAGGATGACGGACACCTCGCGTCCCCGCGCCGCCAGCTCGGCCGCCGCGATGAACCCGTCGCCGCCATTGTTGCCCCGTCCGGCGACAACGACGATACGGCCACGCTCGGCCATCGCCTCCGCGACCTCCGCAACCGCCTGCCCGGCGCTGCGCATCAGCGTGAAACCGCTGGTGCCGCCCGCGATCGCGGCCTGATCCGCCGCCGTCATCTCCGAAACCGTGAGGATTTCCATCAGTCGCCCGTCTGCTACGCCTTATCCCAAGGCAATGTGATTGAAGAGAAATCGGAAGCGTCAGTCTATTTTTTGTGCAATTGCCTAATTCATGGACTTCCACTCTTGCGGCATTCGCCGCACAAAGAGGCAAAGTCGCTGCTAACGGAATGATATCGTTATCCAATTCGATGTCTTAATAAATTGGCACAGACCCTGCTTTTAGGGGATGGCTTTCGGATCGTCACGCTCGCCGGCGGATATCAGGCGGGCGCGACAGCCGTTTCCGGGGTGCCTGCCGCCCCTGCGACGACCGTGACGACGAACCAAGGTGACGAGCGCGTCCGCCGCGCGATATGGAAGTAACAGACAGACCAGCAGGACGTGCCGGGGAGACGCTCAGTGAAAAAGATCGAGGCCATTATCAAGCCCTTCAAGCTCGACGAGGTGAAGGAGGCCCTTCAGGAAGTCGGGATTCAAGGCATCACCGTCACCGAGGCCAAGGGCTTCGGGCGGCAGAAGGGCCACGCCGAGCTTTACCGCGGCGCGGAATACATCGTGGATTTCCTCCCCAAGGTGAAAATCGAGATTGTGATCGGCGAGGATCTTGTCGAAAAAGCCATCGACGCGATCCGGCGCGCTGCCCAGACCGGCCGCATCGGCGACGGAAAGATCTTCGTTTCCAACATCGAGGAGGCGATCCGCATCCGGACCGGCGAATCCGGCCTCGACGCGATCTAGGCCAGACCGGCATTCATGCCCGGTATTGCGGCACTGCCGGGCTTGACCGGCGACCATTTTATGCCACGAACTGACCCCGCCATAAAACGGGGTCTCCACGGACGGCCTCACCAGCAGAATTGACGTCCCAAACCACGACCATCACGACACCAAGCCATAAGGGGTATTCATGAAGACCGCCAAAGACGTCCTCAAGTCGATCAAGGACAACGACGTCAAGTACGTCGACCTGCGTTTCACCGATCCGCGCGGCAAGTGGCAGCACGTCACCTTCGACGTCTCGATGATCGACGAAGACATCTTCGCCGAAGGCACGATGTTCGACGGCTCCTCGATCGCCGGCTGGAAGGCGATCAACGAGTCCGACATGACCCTGATGCCGGACCCGACCACCGCGACCATCGACCCGTTCTTCGCCGAGACCACCATGGTCATCGTCTGCGACATTCTCGAGCCGTCGACCGGCGAGCCCTACAACCGCGACCCGCGCGGCATCGCCAAGAAGGCGGAAGCCCAGGTCAAGGCGATGGGCGTGGGCGACACCGTGTTCGTCGGCCCGGAAGCCGAGTTCTTCGTGTTCGACGACGTGCGCTTCTCGGCGACGCCGTACAACACCGGCTTCAAGCTCGACTCGTCGGAACTGCCGACCAACTCGGACACCGAGTATGAAGGCGGCAACCTCGGCCACCGCATCCGCACCAAGGGCGGCTACTTCCCCGTCCCGCCGCAGGACTCGGTGCAGGACATGCGCTCGGAAATGCTCGGCTCGATGGCCAAGATGGGCGTCAAGGTCGAGAAGCATCACCACGAAGTGGCGTCGGCCCAGCACGAACTCGGCATGAAGTTCGACACCCTGACCCACATGGCCGACCAGATGCAGGTCTACAAGTATTGCATCCATCAGGTCGCGCACATCTACGGCAAGACCGCCACCTTCATGCCGAAGCCGATCTTCGGCGACAACGGCTCGGGCATGCACGTGCACCAGTCGATCTGGAAGGACGGCAAGCCGACCTTCGCCGGCAACAAGTATGCCGACCTGTCGGAAACCTGCCTCCACTACATCGGCGGCATCATCAAGCACGCCAAGGCCATCAACGCCTTCACCAACCCGTCGACCAACTCCTACAAGCGTCTGGTCCCGGGCTATGAAGCGCCAGTGCTGCTCGCCTACTCGGCGCGCAACCGTTCGGCCTCCTGCCGCATCCCCTACACGACCTCGCCGAAGGCAAAGCGCGTCGAGGTGCGTTTCCCCGATCCGATGGCGAATCCTTACCTCGCCTTCGCAGCCATGCTGATGGCCGGCCTCGATGGCATCAAGAACAAGATCGATCCGGGCCCGGCGATGGACAAGGATCTGTACGATCTGCCGAAGGAAGAACTGAAGACCATTCCGACGGTGTGCGGCTCGCTCCGCGAGGCGCTCGAAAGCCTCGACAAGGACCGCGCGTTCCTCAAGGCCGGCGGCGTGTTCGACGACGATTTCATCGACAGCTTCATCGAGCTGAAGATGACCGAAGTCGAGCGCTTCGAAATGACCCCGCATCCGGTCGAATTCGATATGTATTATTCGCAGTAAGCTGAACTCAGCGACTGCAAACGAAAAGGCGCTCCGAAAGGAGCGCCTTTTTTTGTTTGAGCATCTTCACTTCGCTCAGAAAACCAGTGACCGATGAAGTGTCGCGCCGGCCCACGCGCCGTCTGCAACCGCGAGCGATACCGAATGCGGCACCCGCGCCGTATCTCCACAAGCAAATGCGCCGGGAACGCTCGTTTCCTTCATGTCGTCTGTCTGCACATGCGTGCCGAAAGGCGTTTCGGCGAGATTGCAGCCAAGACCGGCCGCAATCGGCGTTGAAGGTGCATTCCGCGATGCTGTAAACAGTCCAACGAATGCAAGCCGCCGCTCATCCGCAAGAACAACGTCGGCTTCGCCGTCGAGTCTGCGGATCGGCGCTTCCTCGATTGTGACCCCGCGTGAAACCAGATCGGCGCGAACGGCATCATCGAGCGTAACAATGCCATTGGTCAGGAATGTTACGGCGCCCCATTCCGGAATCAGTTGCGCTTGATGCACGGACATCGGCCCGGTCGCGATCACGCCGATGCGACCCTGATTGAGTTCATAGCCATGACAGTAAGGGCAATGAAAGACACTCGTGCCCCAGCGCTCCGCCAATCCTTCGATCTGCGGAAGCGCGTCGCTCACGCCGGTTGCGAACAGAATTCTTCGGCCTTCATGTCGCGAGCCTCGGGCCGTCATGACAGCGAACGCATCTTTCTGTCCGGTGACGGCCTCAGCCGTATCCTCGATCCAGGTCAATGTCGGATATGCCTGTAGCTGCGCGCGAGCGGTCCGGACAATCTCCGCCGGGTCAACGCCGTCCTGCCCGAGGAATCCATGGGCATGCCGCGCAAAACGGTTGCGGCGAATTCCAGCATCAACGATCAGAACACTGCGCCGGGCGCGAAGAAGCTGCAACGAAGCCGCCATTCCGGCGTAGCTACCGCCGACGACGATGACATCATGTTGCATCGTTATTCCTTCCTTGGTCGCCGTGCCGCGTGGCGACGGCTGAAGTCTGCCGCGAGGCTGGCAAGCGTGACATGAGCAAAACGCTCGAGCAGCAACGCCTCGGCATCAGTAAAGGCCTGATCCAGCGCAGCATTGACGACCTGCTCAACGAGGCAATCCGGTGTCTCGTTGCGATTCCCGATTGCAAACACAGCAGGCTCGCCCAGCACCTGATGCAGATCGCGCAGCGTCACGACACGCAAATCGGTGCTGATGCGCCAGCCCCCCGCGTGGCCGCGCGCCGACGTTACAACCCCTGCCTCGCGCAACAACCCCATCGTCCGCCTCACCACGACGGGGTTGGTACACATGCATTCGGCGAGTTCTTCCGATGTCATTGGCTCTTCACGCCCGGCCATGTGCAGAAGCGCATGCAAAACGGAGGAAAGACGACTGTCTCTTTTCATGTAACTTCAATTATTACATTTGATGTCAACCTTCAAGCCGAAATCGCAAGCTGCTCATGCAATGTTGTTCGGTCAGGTTTTCTTTCTGGCTCTGCTTGCTTTCACGCCCGGGCCCCGCGCTGCTTTCTTCGCTTTGGCTATCTTCTTCACCCTCTTCGCCCGATTGAACTCAATCGCCGCCCGCACCAGTTTCTTCAGCGCAGCCGCATCGACCTTGTCGCCTTCGATGAAATCGATCGCGCGCCACACCTTGCCCTCAAGTCCCGCGTTGAAAAGCCCCTCGGGATCGGCGAGCGACGCGCCGTGTGCAAACGTCAGCTTCACCTTGTCCTTGTGCGCGTTGCCGACCGCGATGATGCCGTCGCATTCCCACACCGGGCTTCCCATCCATTTCCATTCCTCGATGATTTCCTTGTCCGCAGAGAGGATGGCCTTGCGGACGGCAGCAAGCGTCTTGCCGCGCCAGTCGGAAGTCTTCGCGATCAACTGATCGATCTTGTCCGACGGAGTCATGAGATCATCACACCTGATTGCGCCGCGCACCGGCAACATACGGCAGCGCGAACATATACAGGCCGGTGAACAGCAGCAGGAACAGCGGCAGCAGCGGCGAGTAGACGATCCACGCCGGCGGCTCGCCCAGCGCCATCGCAGCGAAGTTGGCGATGACGGTCAGGGTGAAGATGATCGACAGCCAGCGATGAACCTGCCGGATGGTGTTGTTCATTGAACTCTCCAATGTCTCATTGAACTGCACGTGCCCTCACGCGGTCCGCGCCAGCACCTGTTCCAGATTTCCGAAAAACTGCTGCCAGCCATGGCGCGCGCCGCCAAAAGCCTGCTTCTGGTCCGGCCGGAAGCCGGACTGCTCCATGCGCAGATGCGTGCCCGCACCTGTGGGCGTGAGCGTGAATGTCACTGTGCTTTGCAGATTGAACGCCGGATCGTCATGCGCAAAATTCCAGGTGTACGAGAGCGCCCTGTTGGCTTCGAGCGTGAGCACTTCGCAGTCCAGCACGCCGCCCCACTCGCCGCGCAGGTTGAAGCGATGTCCCACTTGCGGCACGAAGTCGTTCTTCATCAGCCACTCCTCGATCAGGTGCGGCTGCGTCAGCGCACGCCAGAGCTTTTCCGGCGGATGAGGAAACTCGCGCTCGACCACGACGGAGCGGATGTCGGCTGCACTGTCGTTCATTGATCCATCCTCTTGAGCAGGCTTTCGAGATCGTCGAACCGCTTTTCCCAGAGTCCGGCCATGCGGCTGGTCCAGTCGAGCAGCGGGGCCAGCGCACGCGGCTGCGCGCTATAGTGCGTCTGCCGCCCCTCGTGGCGGTCGCGCACCAGCCCGGCCTGCTTCAGAACACCGAGATGTTTTGAAACGGCAGGCTGCGAGATTCCGGCCTGCGCCGTCAGCGCGCCGACGGTCTGCTCCCCGCTCCGGCACAGCCGCTCGAAGATGGCCCGGCGTGTCGGATCGGCCAGTGTTTTGAAAAGAACGTCCTGAGTGTTCGGCATCGAAATCAATAACCCGTTGGCTATGGATTAATACATAACCTGTCAGTTATCGATCAGTCAACCCGCTTCGCAGACCACACCCGCGGCTGGACCCGAGTGTGTATTTATACACTTGTCGATAATGAAATTGATGTGTATTTATACATCATGAAATCACAGGACATCATAAGAGCCTTGATGTCTGATGGTTGGGAACAGGTAGCCCAAAGAGGCAGCCACATTCAGTTCAAACATCCAACGAAGCCGGGCCGCGTGACTGTCCCGCATCCAAAGAAAGACATCCCGCTTGGAACGCTCAGGAGCATTGAGAAACAAGCGGACTTGAAACTGAGATAACGGCCAGCGAGCCGGGAACGACGCGGAGTGAATTCGATGAGGCAGTATATCGCCCTGATCCATAAAGATGCCGATAGCGACTACGGCGTTTCATTTCCCGATCTTCCGGGAGTCATCTCCGCCGGAAACACGCTCGATCAAGCGCGCGATATGGCGACCGAAGCCCTGGCTCTTCATATCGAAGGATTGATCGAGGATGGCGAAGCCATTCCCGAGCCTTCCTCACTTGAAGACATTATGGCGAATGCTGAAAACAGGGATGGGGTCGCCGTCCTGATCGCGGCTCCTGCAACAGCCGTGAAATCCGTTCGGATCAATGTGACACTTCCCTCCGATGTGCTGGAGCAAATCGACCAGTATGCTGAGCGTGAAGGTTTTACACGTTCCGGATTTCTGGCTCAGGCAGCAAAGAAGGTGATGGCGGCATAAAAGCCAACCATCCTTGACATTTCCCGATCTAGGAATATATTCAATTCGTCCTGTTCACGAGGGGCGTTTTTCGAGGGCGCTTTGAAGCGGAGGAGGATGCGGCGCCTGCGCTTGTGTCTCGCACACACAGGCCCGGGAGGCTGGGGTCACCGTCCGGGCCAACTACGTGGCTCCGCCGCTTGCGGCTGCACGGGATGGAGATGAAGGCAGCGAAATCTGCCGGATCAGGGTTCGCCCGTCCCATCCGGAAGCACGGTCCCCTCGCCCAAAATCGCCGCGGTGGAGCGCCGTGAGGCGACGCGCTTCCGGACACATCATCGCCTCGCACGCGATGCCGGAAGCGAAGCTCTATCCGATGCGCCTTACGGCGCTCCATGCCCCTCATTATGAGGGGTAAAACGAACGCTCACCTCGCGCATGGCGCGAGAACGATGACGTGCAACTTGTCACGCCATCTTCTCTTGATCAGGCGCAGCCTTTCAGGAAAGACTGACGCCGCAATAACGGAAGAGGATCGCACGTGTCAGGCCCCATCGAGACCCGCGTACAGACCCGCAGCGACCTTGCCTGGTCGATCACAGTGGGCGGCATCGGCATCATCGCCTTCGCGGCCTTCCTGCTGTTCGCCTGGTATTATGCCGCGACCCTGTTCCTGGTGTTCGCGGGCATCCTGCTCGGCGTTGCCCTCACCGCGATGACCCACCTTCTGCAGAAGGTGATGGGCGGACCTCATGCGCTGCGCCTCGCGCTGGTCTGTGTCGTGCTTGCGGGGCTGTTGTCAGGCGTGGTGTTTCTCGGCGGCTCGACCATCGCGCGGCAGGCGGCGGTTCTCAGCAACACTCTCAAGTCGCAGCTCGCCACCGTGAAAAGCTTTCTCGAACAGCATGGCGTCGACACCAGCTACCTCGAACTGGGCGCTGTAACACCGGTCAGCACCACCGACACGCCATCGACGCCCGCGCCGCCGGCGGCGCTGCCCAAGAACCTGCCGAGCGCCGGCGCCCTCGCCTCCGGAGGTGGCGCCATCGTCAGCCAGACGCTGAAGCTGCTGCTGGGGACCGTCAGCGCCGTCGGCAACTTCTTCATCGTGCTGTTCCTCGGCCTGTCCTTCGCCGCGCAACCCGGCGTCTATCGAAAAGGCCTGCTGGCGCTGGCGCCGAAGAAGCATCGCGCGGACGTCACCGCCGTGGTCGACCGCATCAGCGACACGCTGGAGCGCTGGCTGATCGCGCAGATGATCACCATGGCCGCCGTGTTCCTGGTGACATGGATCGGCCTCACGATCATAGGGATCGACAGTTCTTTCATCCTCGGCATTCAGGCCGGCCTGCTGGCCTTCATCCCCACCGTCGGCGCGCTGATCGGCGGCCTGATCATCGTGCTGGCCAGCCTCGCCTCGGGCTGGGTCGCCGCCTTCAGCGCCTTCCTGCTGTTCCTCGGCGTGCACGCACTGGAGAGCTACATCCTGACGCCGATCATCCAGCGGCAGGCGCTCGACATTCCGCCCGCGACGCTGTTCGCGTTCCAGATCCTGCTCGGTGTCGTGTTCGGACTGTGGGGACTGGCGCTGGCGCTGCCGCTGATGGCCATCGTGAAGGTGATCATCACCTACCTGCGCGAGGAGGACGAAGAGCGCGAGCCGGAGTTCAAGATGGCTTGATGGCCTCCGGTTCGTCATTGCGAGAAGCGAAAGCGACGAAGCAATCCAAATCTTTTTGTTGCTATGGATTGCTTCGCTTCGCTCGCAATGACGAAAGCTAGAAATTCACCACGGTGTTGGTGTGCTCGACTTCCGGCGGCGAGGCGAAATGCGGCCCGACCAGCGCGCGCCATTCCTGAAAATTTGAAGACTCGCGGAAATCGACGGTGTGGTTTTCGAGCGTTTCCCACTTGATATGAAGCCGGTAGCGCGACGGCTTTTCGATCGAGCGGTGCAGTTCGAAGCTCTTCCAGCCCTTGCAGCGCTTGAAAATAGTCTGCGCCATTGCGACAGCAGCTTCGAAGTCCTTCTCGCTGCCCGGCTTGACTTCAATCTGTGCGATTTCTGTGATCATGGCCTTCCGCCCCTTTTCTGGTTACCGAGGGGCTCTAGCGCAAAACCATCAGGCAGAAAAGACAAAGGGCACCAAAGGCGCCCTGTCAGAACGATCCGGCGATGAACCAGCCCTAGAAGAAAGTGACCAGAACGCCGAGCAGCACCAGCGTGCAGCCGCCGAGAATCACCGGCTGCCAGTCGAAAGCCGAACCGTAACGCCCTTCGGCGCGACGCGCCGCGATCAGGGCGTTTTCGTACTCGTCGGAGGTTGAGAACATGCAGGCAAAGCCCGCACGCGCGGATGCAACACTCGCTTCAAGCGCGGAAAGATCGGACTGTGAACGGTGACTGTTTGCGGTAGCCATGCCGCATCGTAAGGCGCGCATGGTAAACAGAGCGTTAGCAACCTCAGGCTAGCGCTTCGGCGTGACTGATCGCGGGCTTCTCGGACACAGCGGCAGCGCCCTTGATCAGGTTACGGCGTGCGCCTTCCAAGGAGAGCGGCTGCTCGGTCGCCGCTTCCACGCGGTTACGGCCGCCACGCTTGGCCTGATAGAGCGCGGTATCCGCCGACGCCATGAGCACTTCAAGCTCGGTATTCGCCGGGCCGCCCGCGACACCAATGCTGACGGTTGTTTCCAGCGGAACGTCGTCGATGGCGACACCGGAGGTCTCGAAAGCCTCACGCACCCGCTCGGCCGCAAGCAGGGCCTCGTCCATCGAACACGGTAGCAGCGCGGCGAATTCCTCGCCGCCGACCCGGCCGACCAGATCGGTGATGCGCAGCGAGGCCGCCACGACATTGGCGAAAACCTGCAGCACATCGTCGCCGGTGGCGTGACCGAAACGGTCGTTGACCGACTTAAAGTGGTCGATGTCAAAGATCATCACGGTCACAGGACGCCCGGCTTTCGCCTCGCGCTCGATCATGCGCGAGGTCGCCTCGCTGAAGCCGCGCCGGTTCAACAGGCCTGTGAGCGGATCGACCGATGCCGCGGTTTTATGTGCGGTGACGGTACGCTCCGACACCAGCATGAAAATGATGAAGACGGTGCCGACAGCATAAACCACAAGCTCGGCCGCGAAGGCCGCAACCCAGACCTGGCTCATGCTGGCGGCATTGCCGGGCCGGAACATGTCGCCCATCACGATCGGCAGCATCAGGACAGCGCCGTGCATCAGCGGGACAATAATCGCCGGCCAGCGCGCACGGAGATTCTTGCGCCGCTCACGCCACAGTTCGCCCGCCGTCAGCGCGGCATAGATCGCGACAATGCCCGCACCCAGCATCATCCGGATTTCGGGGTCCATCGGATCGAGCAACACCACAGCGGCGATCCATAGCGCAGGTCCTGCGATCACGCCGATCCAGTTGGCCGGACGGCCGTGAAAGGCCCGCGCCGCATCCCACATCAGTCCACAGGCGATGAAGCCCACCGCGTTAACGGCCAGTGATAGTTCCCAGCCGAGTTCAGCGCCGCCCACCGTCCACAGCGCAACCGATGCCGCGCCAAGGATATAGGCAGCGCCCCACCAGCCGAGCGCCGCGATCTTTTCCTGACGCCAGAAAAACAGCAGCAATGCGCCAAGCATTACCGCCGCCAGCGTCGCCACGAGATAAAGCGTCGAAATATCGAGAGACAGATGTGTGCCAGCCGGCATGTTCTATGCAGCGCTTCAATTCGATGGAGCCGGAATAGCCCCCTCAGCCATCATTGAGACTAACGCTGGTGTCTTGGAACTCCGTTTGCGGCCGCGGCACAATTTTCGGGAAAAAACGTGGTAATTCGTCGGTATCTGGAACAGCAAAAAGGGCGCCCGAAGGCGCCCTTGAAGTCCCGCAATTGCGGAAAATTTGAATCGAAACGATTAGCGCTTCGAGAACTGGAAGGACCGGCGGGCCTTCGCCTTGCCGTACTTCTTGCGTTCGACGACACGCGAGTCGCGGGTCAGGAAGCCGCCCTTCTTGAGGACGCTGCGCAAATCCGGCTCGAAGTTGGTCAGAGCCTTCGAGATGCCGTGACGCACGGCACCAGCCTGTCCCGACAGACCGCCGCCAGCGACGGTGCAAATCACGTCGTACTGGCCCTGACGGGCGGCAGCGACGATCGGCTGCTGGATCATCATGCGCAGCACCGGGCGAGCGAAGTAAACTTCGACTTCGCGGGTGTTGACGACGATCTTTCCGGAGCCTGGCTTGATCCAGACGCGGGCAACCGCGTCCTTGCGCTTGCCGGTGGCATAGGCGCGGCCCTGCTTGTCGACCTTCTTTTCGTACTTCGGCGCATCCGGTGCTGAAGTCTTCAGCGCCGAGAGCTGATCGAGGGACTGCATGGTATCGGACATTATGCGGCCCTCGTGTTCTTGCGGTTCAACGATGCGATATCGACGGTCTCGGGCTGCTGCGCCTCGTGGGGATGCTCGGCGCCTGCGTAAACGCGCAGGTTGCCCATCTGCACACGGCCAAGCGGGCCGCGCGGAATCATGCGCTCAACGGCCTTCTCGACAACGCGCTCCGGGAAGCGCCCCTCAAGGATCGACTTTGCCGAGCGCTCCTTGATGCCGCCGATAAAACCGGTGTGGTTGTAATACATCTTGTTGTCACGCTTGCGTCCGGTGAGGACGACGTGAGCCGCGTTGATGATGATGACGTTGTCACCGCAATCGACGTGGGGGGTGTAGGTCGGGAGGTGCTTGCCGCGCAAACGCATGGCAACCAAGGTGGCGAGACGGCCGACGACCAGACCCTTGGCGTCGATCAGCACCCACTTCTTGTTGACCTCGGCTGGCTTTGCCGAAAACGACTTCATGATGAGTTGTCCGTGAAATTGTTTGTTCGGCCGGATCGCCAAACTGCGCGCGTTTCTAGAGAACCCGCCGCGACGCGTCAATGCCGCATAGACAAAAATAATCCATGCAAAACAATAGCTTGTAAATATGGTGCAATAATACCTGTTAAAACATCAAGTATTCGGAATGGAGTATGTAGAAGTCACATGAGCGATGGGATCGGGCGAAGTTCCTGATAACAGGCTCACTTCTCCCACCGCCAGACGCTTGCCCAGCTTCATCAGCTTGGCGGCAGCAAGCACATCCTGACCCGGCTGGCCTTTGCGCAGAAAGTTGATGTTGAGATTGGTGGTCACCGCAAGCCCGACCGGTCCGATGGCCGACAGCAGCACGACATACATCGCCAGATCTGCCATCGCCATCAGCGTAGGTCCCGAGACCGTGCCGCCCGGGCGAAGCATCCGCTCGCTATAAGGCTGACGCAGCAGGCAGGTCGCACCGTCAGCGCTCTCGATCAGGATTTCGCCGCTGGCAAAGGCCTGCGGAAACTCCCTGTGGAGAAACGCCTCGAGTTCTGCCACGGTCATTTTCGGCTTGTTCATGGAACGTATGTCCTGCACTGCACTCGTATGTGACGGTTTTGTATCTTAGGGTGAGCCCGATAGCGAGCCTGACGGAACCGAAAAGCGAACCGGACCTGACTGAAGCCATGACGCCACAAACTTCCCGTGCCGCCTCTCCTGCCCCCTCGCCGCTGTTGCACGAGCGCGTAGGCAGCATTGCCGTGCTGACCCTCGATTCACCGGCGACGCGGAACGCCTTGTCCGAGGCCATGATCGACGCACTTCAGGACGCGCTTGATTCCATTCGCGACGACAAAAGCGTGCGCGCGGTCGTAATCGCCGCCAAGGGTCCCGCTTACTCATCGGGACATAACCTCAAGGAACTGACGGCGCGTCGCTCCGATGCGGACAAGGGCCGCGCCTATTTCGCTCATATGATGAAGTCGTGCAGTGATATGATGCAAAGCATCGTGCGGCTGCCCAAGCCTGTTGTCGCAGCGGTGCAAGGCGTCGCAACCGCTGCCGGATGCCAACTGGTGGCGACATGCGATCTCGCCGTGGCTTCCGACCAGGCCACCTTCGGCACGCCGGGCATCGATATCGGCCTGTTCTGCTCGACGCCGATGGTTGCGCTGACCCGCAATGTACCGCGCAAGCATGCGATGCACATGCTGCTCACCGGCGAACATGTTTCCGCACAGCGCGCGCTTGAACTCGGTCTGGTCAACAGCGTGGTGCCCGCGGGGACCGAGCGTGATGCGGCAATCGTGCTTGCCGAACGGATCGCGGTGAAATCGGCCTACACATTGAAAGTGGGCAAGGAAGCCTTTTACCGGCAGGCTGAAATGAGCCTTGCGGACGCTTACACCTATGCAGCGCAGGTGATGACCGAGAACATGATGGCGCGCGATGCGCAGGAAGGCATTGGCGCCTTCATCGAAAAACGCGATCCTAAGTGGGAAGACCGCTGAGTCTTCCCGAAAGTGAACCTGCCAGAATGAAACACGACGTTTATGACGACAGTTATATCCGCTCGATCCTGACCGATGTGAAATCGATCGCCATGGTCGGCGCATCGCCGGTCAACGTGCGGCCGAGTTATTTTGCTTTCAAGTATCTGGTCGAGCGTGGATACGACATGATCCCGATCAATCCGGGTCAGGTCGGCAAGAGCCTTGTCGGGAAACCGTTTGTCGGCTCGCTCAAGGACATCGGCCGCCCTGTCGACATGGTCGACATCTTCCGCAATTCCGATGCCGCCGCAGCCGTCGTCGATGAAGCCCTGTCGCTGCCGGTGTTGCCAAAGGTGATCTGGATGCAGCTCGGCGTGCGCAACGATGCAGCCGCGGCGAAGGCTGAAGCCGCAGGCGTCAAGGTCGTCATGAATCGTTGTCCGAAGATCGAATATGCGCGGCTGACTTCCGAGATTCAGTGGGTCGGCGTCAACTCGCGCACCATCAGCGCCAAGCGCGCACCGATTCCGACCAGCAACATGCGCCTGTCACTGAACCGCAGCAGTGTCAGCGGCGGCGCGACTGTGGCAGCCGATCGTGCTGCAAAGGACAAGAACGACCTGCCTTGAATCCGGCACGTTGCAGAACAACATTCCGGTCCCGTGGCATAAAGCGTCAGGTTCATTGTCAGTTATCTCTGATCATCGCTGACGGCTTGACGGCGGACGCGTCCACCCGCAGCATATTCTTCTCCATGCCCGTTCGCGGCACCCAGAAGGACACCTCATGACCGAAAGATTGCCGGGTTTCTCCACGCTCTCCATTCACGCAGGCGCGCAGCCCGACCCGACCACCGGCGCGCGTGCGACGCCGATCTATCAAACCACATCCTTTGTCTTCAATGATGCCGATCACGCCGCCTCGCTGTTCGGCCTGCAGGCATTCGGCAACATCTACACCCGCATCGGCAACCCGACCAATGCCGTGCTCGAAGAGCGCGTCGCCGCGCTGGAAGGCGGCACGGCTGCCCTCGCCGTCGCATCGGGTCACGCGGCGCAGCTGGTGACGTTCCACGCGCTGTTGCAGCCCGGCGATGAATTTATCGCGGCGCGCCGGCTCTACGGCGGCTCGATCAATCAGTTCAATCACTCGTTCAAGAACTTCGGCTGGAACGTCGTCTGGGCGGACACCGACGATGTCTCGACCTTCGAGAAGGCGCTCTCGCCCAAGACCAAGGCGATCTTCATCGAGTCGATTGCAAACCCCGGCGGCACTGTGACCGACATCGAGGCTATCGCCGCCATCGCGCGCAAGGCGGGTGTGCCGCTGATCGTCGATAACACGCTGGCGTCGCCTTATCTGATCAAGCCGATCGATCACGGCGCGGACATCGTGCTGCATTCAGCAACGAAATTCCTCGGCGGTCACGGCAACTCCATCGGCGGCATCATCGTGGACGCCGGCACGTTCGACTGGTCGCGTGACGGGCGCTATCCCGTGCTGAGCGAGCCGCGCCCGGAATATCACGGCATCAAGCTGCAGGAGACCTTCGGCAACTTCGCATTCGCCATCGCCGCGCGCGTGATCGGCCTGCGCGATCTTGGCCCGGCGTTGTCGCCGTTCAATGCCTTCCTGCTCCTGACAGGCATCGAGACACTGAGCCTGCGCGTGCAGCGGCATTCCGACAACGCCAAGGCTGTCGCGGAATGGCTGTCCACGAATCCTGCTGTCGCGTGGGTCAGCTATGCTGGCCTTCCCGGCGACCGCTACCACAACCTCGCGCGCAAATACTCACCGAAGGGCGCAGGCGCAGTGTTCACATTCGGCCTCAAGGGCGGCTACGACGCGGGCATCAAGCTTGTCTCCAACGTCAAGCTGTTCTCGCATCTGGCCAATGTCGGCGATACGCGGTCGCTGATCATTCATCCGGCCTCGACCACGCACAGCCAGCTCAGCGATGCGCAGAAGGCGCAAGCCGGTGCAGGTGTCGACGTGGTGCGGCTGTCGGTCGGCCTCGAAGACAAGGAAGATCTGATTGCGGATCTCGATCAGGCGCTGAAAGCCTGACCGGCCTCATCAGCGGCCGAGAAACAAAAAACGCGGCGCCGGGCATGGCGCCGCGTTTTTAATTGCAGAGAGCAGGATGGCTTAAAATCAGGTTTTCGCGCCTTCCACGGCCTTGGCCTCGCGGACCAGCCGGGCGTTTCGCTGAACAATCGAGAATGTCGCAAGCGCGAAAAGGATGACGAGAAGCTGCGCGGACACAGCTTCAAGCGTGGCATTGAGCCCGAGAGACTGCAGCCAGCCGAAGCTCTTCAATTCCGTGACAGGCAGAAGGCTCTGCTCCTGAAACTCCTGAATGGCCTCGCCGATGAACTTGATGCCCATCGCAAACAGGAATGCCGATGTGATGATAAACAACGGCCGCAGCGGAATTTTCCGGGCGATCAGGTTGATGAAATAGAACAGCACCACGAGGCCTGCGGTCGCCGCAGCGAGACCCGCAAACAGGCCAAGGCTCCAGCCGCCTTCCGTCACCGCGAGCGCATTGATGAACAGCACTGTTTCCGCACCCTCGCGAAACACCGCGAAGAAAGCCAGTGCGCCGACGGCCCAGGCCGTATCCTGCGCGAGCGCGTTGTCCGCCTTAGTGGCAAGGAAATCCTGCCAGCCGCGCGGGTCCTGCTTCACCATCAGCCAGCCGCTGACATAAAGCATCAGCGCCGCCGCAAACAGGATCACAATGGCTTCGAAGATATCGTTGTGTTCGCCGGAATTGAGCACCGCAAACAGCCATGCCGCGATGATGCTGCAACCCACCGCTGCAAGCGCGCCGCTATAAAGCGCCATGATACGGTGGCCGCCACCAACCTTCCGGAGATAACCGGCGAGCGCCGCAATCACGAGCATGGCCTCAAGGCCCTCCCGCAGCAAAATGACGGCAGCCTGAACGAACGCGTTTGACATGGAAGACCTTGGATGTTGCGGACGGCCCGTTCTATCGCGGGCGAAATTGAAGTTAAAGTGTACCTTGGGTCGCGAAGCCGTGACCCGGGATCAGGATCGCGGAAATGCCCGATAATCAGCGGTTTCTCACGATCCGGCTATTTTAGAATAGTTCGATTCAGGCGCTATCATTGGTGACGAGACGCAGCTTGGCCGGCGTCCGGTTCGGCAGCGCCCCGCCCAGCCGTTCGGCGTGAAACAGCGCCAGCGTCAGAACGAAAATCGCAATAGCCTGATGGGCCAGCCCGAGATCGATCGGAACCTGGTTGAGTAGCGTGAGAATGCCGACAACAGCCTGGAAGATCATCGCCGCCATGATCCACAGCGCGCTGGAAACGATCACCGGACTGGCTTTTGAACGGATCGCATCAATCGCATGGAGGAGCGCAAGCACGACAAGGGTGTACGCAATCATCCGGTGCGTGAACTGAACCGTCAGCGTGTTGTCGAAAAAGTTACGCCACCATGGTTGCTCGAAGAACAATCGCGCTGCGGTCGGAATCAGCGCCCCATCGATCAGCGGCCAGGTGTTGAATACCTTGCCGGCGCGCAGCCCGGCGACCAATGCCCCGAAATAGAATTGGAGAAAGATCAATGCCAGCAACACCCGGCCCACGACCCTGATGCGCAGCGGTGCAACCAGCGGTGCACGGTCCTGAAGCTGGCGCAATGTCCAGACGATGGCCGAGAAGATAAAGACCGCGAGCATGAAGTGCACGGCAAGCCGATATTGCGACACCGAGACGCGTTCAGTGAGCCCCGACGACACCATCCACCAGCCCACGGCGCCTTGCGCGCCGCCGAGTGCGAAGATGACCCACAGCTTGCGCTTGAGCTGGCTGGACAGAAATCCGCGCCACAGGAACCAGAGAAACGGCAGCAGGAATACCGCACCGATCAAACGTCCGAGCAGGCGATGACCCCACTCCCACCAGAAAATGGTCTTGAATTCCGAAAGGCTCATACCGCGATTCATCTCGCGGTACTGGGGAATGGTCTTGTAGGCTTCGAACTGCCTCGTCCACTCGGCGTCCGTCAGCGGCGGAATGGTGCCCGTCACCGGCTTCCATTCGACGATCGACAAGCCGGATTCAGTCAGCCGCGTTGCGCCGCCGACCATCAGCGTGCAGACAATCAGGGCGGCTACAACAATGAGCCACGCGCGAACGCTCCGCATCCCTGCGAGCCTGTTTTTCGTGTCCAGCGCGATGGTTGTCATGATCCTGAAATGCAGCCTTGAATGAATTCGCGCGGTCCTTATAGTCGCCGCACTTTCCCGCGCAAGACGCGTATTTACGGCCACCAGCACAATTCTGTTATGAAAATCCGCACGCGAAAACTGATCGGAACCTTCGGCCTTCTGGGGCTGGTGATTGTCTGGTCACTGGCCGGGATGGTGATCGCGCAAACGCCCTGGCTTGCCGGATCGAAGCTGTATCAGGCCCTCTTTTATGTCGTGGCCGGTTTGGGCTGGGTGCTGCCGGCCATGCCGCTGATCGCCTGGATGTCCCGGCCCGACCCTCAGCCGTAGTTCTTCGCGAGATCGACCTTCGGCGCTTTCGGCGTCCTTAGGGTCGAGCCTGAAAGCAATACGCGCATCGCCCGCAGAGAGCGCCGCCGCCCATCCCAGGAAATTCGGGGCAACGCCATCAGGTCCGATGCGCCATCGGAGCGGATCACTCCCGGCACCGTGGAGACGGCGCTGGCAAACCCCGCCTCCCGCACCAGCATCATTTCGCGGGGACCGAAGGACTCCCGGCCTCCGAACGGATAGGCAAAATGACGGCACGGACCGTTGAGCGCGGTTTCGATCACCGTCCGGCCCATGGTCATTTCACGAAGCGCCGTGGTGCCCTTGGTGCGTGCAAGATTTGGATAGTGCACCGTGGCGCTTCCGATGATGGCCTGCGGGTCGCGCGCGAGCGTGGCGAGATCCTGCCAGGACATCGCTGCGCCGCGTGACGCAGCCTCAATGTCCACGCCATAGCGCTTGCACAGATCGCCGATGGCATTTGCAACATCGTCCGGCGGCAGGGTCATCAGCCACGCATAAAGCACATCGAAAAGCTGATACTTTTCCGCAAGGCTCGCAGCGAAGAAATGCTGCTCCGTCCGGTTCATCACCAGCCCGATGCGTGCATTGTTCGCGATAACCTGTTCGAGCGCGAGCCACCATGCCTTTCCGATACCGTCGATAAAGCCGGTAGGAACATACAGCGCGAAAGATACGCGATGGCGCGACAGAACCGGATATGCAAACGTCATGAAGTCGCGATGCCCGCCGTCGAATGTCAGGCAGACAAAGCGGCGTGCAGGAGCAACCTGCCGGGAACGGGTAGCGACATCCTCGATGGAGAGGAAATCAAAATCCCAGCGCTTCAGCACCGAGATCATGCGATCGAGAAACTCGGGAGTAATCTCACGTGAACGCAACGGCTGAAACGGATCACTGCGGCGCGGTCTGACATGCTGGAATTGCAGAATCGCACCTAAGCCGGCGGTTTTGCGCTCAAGGATATGCGACAGGCCGCTGAAATAAGCCAATTCGAGCCCGAAATCTGCCAGCAGCCCTTTCCGAAACAGCACCGTGTTCGTTCCTTCCGCGGGCCCATGCCCGCCAAGTCCCTATTGTCATTACTCTTTGTTGACATTTCTTTGAATATGGTCGGCCAAAGTCGCAAATCTCGAAATGCCCAAGAACTAGCGCAGAAATTCAGGTCGCCCGATGGTCATGGCTGCAGAACATCACGGCTCAAACGCACCGGTGAATTCTTCGGCAGGCCGCATCGCGCGCATCGATGTCATGCGTGACATGGCCGCAGCAGAGAAGACGTGGCGAGTGTTTGAGGGCACCGGCTTTCTCTCGACGCCCTATCAGCGCTTTGAACTCCTCGACACCTGGCAACAGACAATCGGAAAACATGAAGGCGTTCTGCCGTTCGTGGTGGTCGCCTATGACACCACCGGCCAGCCTCTGCTCCTCCTCCCGCTCGTCACCAGCCGTGAGAACGGCGCGAATGTCGCGCGCTTCATGGGCGGCAAGCACCCGACCTTCAATATGGGGCTCTGGCAACGCGAATTTGCAGAGACGGCCACTGCGGCAGATTTTGATGCGCTGATCGCGGGCATTCGCACCCAGGCTGATCGCGTCGATGTGCTGGCCTTCACGCAGCAGCCGAAGCAATGGCGCGGAATCCTAAATCCCCTGATCTCGCTGGGCGCTCAGCCGTCGACCAACGCCTGCCCGATGATGACCATGATCCCCGGCTGCAAGCCCGAGGAGCGCGTCAGCACCTCCACCCGGCGGCGGCTTCGCAACAAGGAGCGCAAGCTTCAGGCACTTCCCGGTTATCGATACCTCGTCGCCACCACCGACGAGGACATCAATCGTCTGCTCGACAGCTTCTTCATCATCAAGCCGCAGCGCATGGCGCTGTCGAAACTGCCGGATGTATTCTCCGATCCCGCGACCAAAGCCTTCGTCCGCGACGCGTGTCTTGCGAAGCTTCCGAACGGCCAGCGCGCCATCGAGATTCATGCGCTCGAATGCAACGATGAGCTGATCTCGATTTTTTCCTGCGTGGCGGACGGCGAGCGATTCTCGACCATGTTCAACACGTATACGATTTCGGACAACGCGCGATACAGCCCCGGCCTGATCCTGCTGCGTTATATGATCGATCACTTCGGCGACCTCGGTTACAGCTCGCTCGATTTCGGCGTGGGATCGGACGACTACAAGATGACGTTCTGCAAGGATGACGAGCCGCTGCTCGACGCCTTCATTCCGCTGACGGCCCGCGGCAAGTTCGCTGCGCTTGGCATGTCGTCGCTGACTCACGCCAAGCGGCTGGTGAAGCACAACCCCGCACTGATGCATATGGCGCAGCTTCTGCGCAACGCCATCTCCCGCTGATCGTAAATTCAGGCTGCCGCGACCCGCTCGCCCGGTGCGCCGAGGTCCATCGCCTTCAAGGGTGTATCGAGGATCGTCACACCAGCAAAGCCAGACGCCAGCAACTGCCCCTTCATCACATCGCGCGCGGCCGAAGTAATTGCGGGGTCAGGAATGATGACGGCGTGCGCCTGCGCAGCAATGACGTTCGCAGGCAAGTCGCTTGCGGTGCCTGCATCGAGCACAACATAATCATACGCACGCGAAAGCGCGTCGATCGCCAGATTGATCCTCGGCAGTTGCAGGAGCTGGCGCTGCGACGGCTCCTGCCCTGCGCCCACGATATGTACGCCTGACAGGCGATCCTTGGTGATGATCTCGCCGAACGATGCCGAGCCCTGCATCAATTCCGTCAGCCCGGGCGATGACGGATCGGTCGACACAGCGGCCAGCGTCGGGGACGCCATCGCAAGATCGACCAGCACAACCTTGGCTCCACGCGACAGCAGCCGGGAAAGGGTCAAGGCAACAAGCGTCACACCCTCGTCCTGATGCGCGCCGATGACGGTGACCTTTTTGCTCCCGCTCTGACGCAACATCGTTGCCAGACGTTCGATTTCGAGAATCCCCGCTGGCAACTGCGGATGCGTATCGCGCAGCGGCGCAATCGACGTACGCGGCGCCACAAGCGAACGCGGCACGGTCATCCGCAGCAGTTCGCCGGTGGCGATGTAGCCGCCGGTCAGCATCAGCGTGGCGAGCGTGGCGATCAGCACAGTCGGCAGCTTCTTCGGAAAAGCCGGTGTGTTCGAAACGATAGCCCGGGAGATGATCCGCCCATCCGCCGGCACGGCATCGATGTTCTCGCGGGTGGTCGCTTCGCGATACTTCGCCAGATAGGACTCCAGCAGATCGCGCTGCGCCTTGGCTTCGCGCTCAAGCGCACGCAACTGGACATCCTGCCCGTTGACCGAGGTGGCCTGACGCTTCAACTGATCGAGACTGCCATTAAGCCCGTCGGCCCGCGCGCTTGCGATCCGGGCGTCGTTTTCCAGCGAACGCGAAATCTTGCTGGCTTCTTCGCGGATCTGCCGATCGATGTCCGCGATCTGCGCCTTCAATTCCTTGATGCGTGGATGACCACCGAGCAGTGTGGATGACTGCTCAGCCAGTTGGGCGCGAAGCGTCACACGCTGCTCCGACAGGCGGCGCACCAGTTCGGAGTTGAGAACTTCCGACGCCTCGATGGGCTTGCCGCTCTGGAGCATTTCGCGGATCAGGCGCGACTTGGACTCTGCATCGGACTTCAGCGCCCGGGCATTATTGAGCTGGGAATTCAGTTCGCCAAGCTGCTGGTTCGACAGCGTGGTATTGTTGGTACCGACGAAAAGATTGGACTTCGAGCGGAATTCCTCGACCCGCGCTTCGGCATCCGCGACCTTCTTGCGAAGGCTTTCGATTTCCACCAGCAGCCACTGCGACGCCGCCTTGGCCTGATTCTGGCGGGCTGCCTGTTGAAGCACAAGATAACCATCAGCAATGGAATTGGTCACGCGCGCGGCGAGTTCCGGATCGCGCGACTGGAACTCGATCACCATCACGCGCGACTTGTCGACCGCATAGGCCGTCAGCCGCTCATAGTAAGCCTCGAGCACCCGCTCCTCTGGCGTCATCTTGAACGGATCGCGGCCGATGCCGAACAGCGCCAGCAGCGTCTTGAGTGGTGAGATGCCGCGCAGAACCGGATCGAACTCGGGCAACTCTGCAAGCTTGTTCGCCTTGATGACTTCGCGCGCAAGATCGCGTGACAGCAACAGCTGCACCTGGCTGGTTACAGCTTCGGCGTCGAGACTGCCGCGCTCCTCAGAACGCTCACCATTCGGGCGCAGGAAGACGTTCTCGCGTCCATCGATCAGAATGCGGGCCTCGGACTTGTACCGGGGCGTGATCATGTTGACGGCCAGCATCGACAGCACGAACGCAAGCGCTGTCGGCGCGATCACCCACATCCGCTTGCGGACCAGCGCGTCCCAGATCGCGCGAAGATCAAGATCGCCAAGCTCGGGATTGGCTGCAGGTGACGCCGGAGCAGGCGCAGCAACAATCGGCGCCGCGGCAACAGGCGCAGCCGCCGGTACAGGCGCCGCCTCAGCTTCGGTCTTCGCCCGGAACGGAATCTTGTCCATCCAGTCGCGCCAGAACGACAAACGCATCGAAACTCTCCACCCGAACGCCACTGCACACGCTGCCCTGAGTGGTCCGATTACAGTCTATTAAGGTTGCTGCCCGGTTAATCGCGCCCCTCTCGCCTCTCGCACGGGCTGCGGCGCAACATCGCCGTTACCCTTTATTAACCATGAAAGTCCTTAATCAGATTCAATACTTAACTGGATTCTTCCATGCCGCGCAGCCGTACGTGCCTCGCCGGTCTTGTCCTTGCGCTCGCCGTGTCGGGCTGCATGAAGACGGCCGTGCCAGTGGCCGTCATCGATAACGGCAGCCTCGACGCGATTGCTTATGGCTCAGTGCAGCCTGTGCGCGCGATGAGCGTTGAGACGACTCCGGTCCCGACCGCTTCCAGTTACGCCGCTCATGATGAACCCTATCGGCTCGATGCCGGAGACCGGCTGCGCATTGTTGTTTACGGTCAGGAAGGCCTCACCAACACTTATGCCGTCGATGCAGGCGGCTCGATCACGATGCCGCTGATCGGCGCCGTGCGTGCACGTGGTCTGACGCCGAATGGTCTGGCAGGAGCGATCACCGCCCGCCTCAAGAACGGCTACCTGCGCGAACCCTATGTCGCCGCAGAGGTTGAAACATACCGGCCGTTTTTCATCCTCGGTGAAGTCGCGGCCCCCGGCCAGTATCCGTACGTGCCGAACATGACGGTGGAGAGCGCCGTCGCCATCGCGGGCGGCTTCACACCAAGGGCATTGCGCGGCAGCATCAAATTAACCCGAATGGGCGAAGGTGGAACTGCTCAGGCTGTTGTGCCGCCTGGCACGCTCCTGAAACCCGGGGACACGGTCGTTGTCGCCGAACGCTGGTTCTGACAATGCCCGAGACGTCCGACTCTCCGCTGCGTATCCTGCACGCCGTCCGTGCGCCGGTCGGCGGGATTTTTCGTCACATCCTGGATCTTGCGGTTGGTCAGGCCGAGCGTGGACATTCCGTAGGTATCCTTGCTGACAGCCTGACTGGTGGGGAGCGCGCGGACGCCGCACTGAAGGAAATTGCGCCGAAACTGAAACTCGGCGTCTATCGCCTCGCCATCCGCCGCGAACCGCATCCGATCGACAGCGTCACGTCGCTGCATTTCCTTCGTCTGGCTCGCTCGCTCAAGCTGGATGTCCTGCACGGACACGGCGCAAAGGCCGGCGCTTTCGTGCGTCTGAAACGCAAGTCGAAGAACGCTATCCGGGTTTACACGCCTCATGGTGGCTCCCTGCACTATCCGCCGGGCACGCTCAAGGGCAATGTCTACGCGCGAATGGAACGCGCATTGATGAACCGGACCGAGCTTTTCCTGTTCGAGAGCGGCTTCGCCCGCGACACCTACCAGCGCGTCATCGGCAAGCCTGCGGGCCTGGTCCGGTGCGTCTTCAACGGCGTGGCCGCCTCCGAATTCGATCCGATCCCCCTCGCCGAGGACGCAACGGACGTCGTCTATGTCGGCGAATTCCGCGAGATCAAGGGCGCCGATCTCCTGATTCAGGCCATTGCCCGGCTTCGCGCCGACGGCAAGCCCGTCACCCTGACGCTTGCCGGCGATGGAGAAGAAACCGAGAAGTTAAAGACGCTCGTAAGCAGCCTGAACCTCGGCGACGCCGTCCGCTTCATCGGTCATGTCAGAGCCCGCTACGGTTTCTCCAAGGGCAAGCTGCTTGTCGTTCCCTCGCGCGGGGATTCGATGCCATACGTTGTGATCGAGGCCGCCGCCGCCGGTATCCCGCTGATCGCCGCCAATGTCGGCGGTATTCCGGAAATCCTCGGGCCGTACACGGACGGGCTATTTGTCGCCAACAGCATCGGCGCCATGGCCGATGCGATCGAAACGGCGCTGACCGACATGGACAAGACTCGCGAACGTGCCCGGGAACTGCGGGAGCGCATCTTCGTGCACTTCTCCCAGAAGGCGATGGTCGACGGCGTGCTCAACGGGTATCGCGACGCGTTTAACGCGCGTTAACCCTCCTGCATCGAGATAACCAATTCTTCCGATTTGTTGGCTACGCAAAGGGCTGGAAACCCTTGGGTTTCTCCGGCCTGTCGTTACATGACGGCCCAACAACGGAAATACAGCCGTGGAACCGATCGACGTCCGAACCATGATGAACGCCGCCGCTGGCGCCGCCACGATCAGCGGCACGGATGGCGCACCGCGGCTTGAACGCCGCAAACGGTTGTCCCCCGCAGCTCTTGCCGTCACTAACGAAAAAGTCCAGAAGGCTTATTCGACCATCGTCATCAGCGGCATCGTTCGCATCGTCGACTTCCTGATACTGAGCGCGGTCGGACTGGGACTGTATGCCTGGTACGTGTTGCCGGGCAGTGGCTTCTCCTGGCAATACGCAGCCGCTGTGTTCGGCGTTGCCGGTTGCGCGGTGGTCAGCTTCCAGGCGGCCGAAATCTACGACGTGCAAATTTTCCGGGGACAGCTTCGCCAGATGACACGCCTCGTGTCGTCATGGGCCTTCGTCTTTCTGCTGTTCATCGGCGCATCGTTTTTCGCCAAGCTCGGCGATAACATTTCCCGGGTCTGGCTTTCCGCATTCTTCCTTGTCGGATTGCTCGCGTTGTTCGTAGAGCGCCTTGTGCTGCGGGCCATGGTCCGGCGCTGGGCACGCGAAGGCAGACTCGACCGGCGGACGATTATCGTCGGCTCCGATGAGAATGGCGAAAACCTGATCCGCGCACTCAATGCCCAGGACGATTCAGATATCCAGATTCTCGGCGTGTTCGACGACCGCAACGATTCCCGCGCGCTGGACACCTGTGCGGGCAAACCGAAACTCGGCAAGATCGACGACATCGTTGAGTTCGCCCGCCGCACCCGAATCGATCTGGTGCTGTTCGCACTGCCGATCTCGGCGGAAACACGTATCCTCGATATGCTCAAGAAGCTGTGGGTGCTGCCTGTCGATATCCGGCTGTCCGCCCATACCAACAAGCTGCGCTTCCGCCCGCGCTCCTATTCCTATCTCGGCGAGGTTCCGACACTGGATGTGTTCGAACAGCCGATCACCGACTGGGACATGGTTCTGAAGGCTGCATTCGACCGCATCGTCGGCGCAATCATTCTCATTCTGCTGTCGCCGGTGATGGCGCTGGTGGCACTGGCCGTCAAACTCGACAGCCCCGGCCCCGTACTGTTCCTGCAGAAGCGCTACGGCTTCAATAACGAGCGTATCGACGTTTTCAAGTTTCGCTCGCTATATCACGATCAAGCGGACCCGCTGGCTGCGAAAGTCGTGACCAAGGGCGACAAGCGCGTCACACGCGTGGGACGCTTCATCCGCAAGACCAGCCTTGACGAACTCCCGCAACTCTTCAACGTCGTCCTCAAGGGTAACCTTTCGCTGGTCGGCCCGCGTCCGCATGCAGTGCAAGGCAAACTACAGAACCGCCTGTTCGACGATGCCGTGGATGGATACTTCGCACGCCATCGCGTCAAGCCGGGCATCACCGGGTGGGCGCAGATCAACGGCTGGCGCGGCGAGGTCGATACCGACGAGAAAATACAGAAGCGCGTCGAGTTCGATCTTTACTACATCGAGAACTGGTCGGTCCTGTTCGACCTCTACATCCTCTTCAAGACACCGTTCGCCCTGATCAAGGGCGAGAACGCTTACTGAGCACAAACAGCCGCAACATGCGGCCTCGCGTGCTCGACCAACTCACTGTCGCGCAGTAGGCGCGAAGAGGATTCCGGTTCGCATGGCTTCCGTCGCCGCGACAGACTACGTCTTTCCCGCCGCCACGACGCCGCCCGGCATCGCGGCGATCCAGCGGGCATTGATGTGGGCTGTCGGTGCCGGCGGCGCAATCGTCTTCATCGAGCCCAGTCCCTATGAATTGATGACGCTCGCCTCGGTGGTGTTCTTTTTCGCCACCGGCCTGCGGATGCGGCCCGTCTTCATCCCGCTGCTGATCCTGCTGTTCCTGCTGAACATCGGCTACACGATCTGTTCGGCTTATCTGATGGACAAGAAGGAAATCCTGAACTGGATTCTGACGTCCTGGTACATGGCCATCACGGCGCTGTTCTTCGCCATGGTTCTGTCGGAGAACACCGCCGAACGGCTGGAATATCTTCGCCGCGGCCTGATCTTCGGCGCGCTGATCGCATCTCTCGCCGGTATCGCGGGTTACTTCCGGCTGGTGCCGGGGGCCGGCTACGACCTTTTCACGCTCTATAGCCGCGCACGCGGGACCTTCAAGGACCCGAACGTGCTGGGCGCCTATCTGATCCTGCCCGCGATGTTCCTTCTGCAGGGTGTCGTTACGCAGTCGACCGCCAAAGCATTTCGTAGCGCGATCGGACTTGGCATCATCAGCCTGGCAGTCCTGCTCTCCTTCTCCCGCGCGTCCTGGGGCCAGTTGATCGGATGCTCCGCTTTCATGCTGGTCCTGATGTACCTCACCACGCCGACGCAGGCCCAGAGACGGCGCATTGTGACTGTTGCAATCGCTGCAGCCGTTTTCGCAGCACTCCTGCTGGTCGTGCTGCTGTCATTCGATTCGATCGGCGGCCTGTTCAAGGAGCGCGCGAGCTTCAATCAGACCTATGACAGCGGCCGCTTCGGACGCTTCGGACGCCACGCGCTGGGCTTCCAGATGGCTCTTGAACTTCCGCTTGGCATCGGCCCCCTGCAGTTCACAAAATTCTTTCCCGAAGACACCCATAACTCGTTCCTGAATGCCTTTATGTCGGGCGGCTGGATCTCCGGAATTTGCTTCCCCGCACTGACGTTCATCACCGTGGTTATGGGGTTCAAACTGATCTTCGTGCGCGTACCGTGGCAGCGCGCCTATCTTGCTGTCTTTGCCGGATTTCTGGGGACGTTCTTCGAGGCCTTCATCATCGACGTCGATCACTGGCGTCATTTCTGGATGACGCTGGGCATCATGTGGGCGATGATCGCGGCAGCCCATATGTACGTTTATCGCGCCTCACCGCAGGCTGCGACGTAATCCGAAAATAATCCGCGCGCCTCTACCCTGAATGTTCCGCATGAACAGCGGTTCACGCAAACATCCTTCAGTGCCGCGGAACAGACCTTGTTGCTTGCCGTTGAAGTGCGGGCAGACAACGAGGAGGACTATCATGAGGAACAGGTTTTTGATTGGCGTCGCGACAGCCGCTCTGATCGGCAGCGCGGGGCTGGTTTCGGCGCAGACCCCGGGCAACGCTCCGAGTGCCCCTGCGGCATCGCAGGGCGCGGGCGGAGCCGGTGAACGGGCCGCACCGATGGATCGCAGCGGCGAAAGCGGCGTGAAGGGCGGTCAGGCCCAGATGCCCCGTGAAGGCGGAAATGCGCAGCGCGCGCAGGACAACGCGCGGGACGACATGAAGTCGAAGGGTGCCGAAACAACCCGTGATCCGAAGAGCGGCAAGGCTGCGTCCGATACCAACATGGACAGGTCCCGGGACGGCACCAAAGCTGACCAGAAGAACGCCGCAGACCGTAACGGAATGAAGTCGGACCAGAAGAATGCATCCGACAGCAAGGCAGGCACGACTACCGGTCAGGCTGGAGTCGGCGCAAAGCTGTCAACGGAACAGCGCACCAGCATCCGGACTTCGATCACGAAGCAGAACATCAAGCCCGTGACGAACGTCAACTTCTCGATTTCGGTCGGCACGCGTGTTCCGAGGACGGTGGCTTTCCATCCCCTTCCCGCGGAAGTCATTACGATTTATCCGGACTGGCGTGGATATGAGTTCTTCCTGATCAACGGCGAAATCGTTGTCGTGAATCCGCGCACGCTCGAGATCGTCGCCGTGCTGGACGCGTAAACGCTAGTCCGCCACACGCAAAAAGGGGCCGGTCCAACAGACCGGCCCTTTTTACTTAAGGAAGTTACCTCGAAAACCCGCTGCTAGCGCAGCCGGTTTCGCGACACGTCATAGGTCCATGACCGGCGACCGTTCCCGAACACCACCCGCTGAAACTGAAGCGCCTTGGCCTTTTCCGGAATCCTGGCCGACTCCGAAAGCTGCATCGCCATCTGGCGGGTCATGTGAGGCGATACAAAACGCACCGCGTTGTTGCCTGCGCCGTAGACCATCACCTGGGTCCCGTCATCCCGCATCCGCTCGGCCATCGCATGGGCATACAGCAGGCGATTGGCGCTGGCTGCGATCTCAACCGACGGCTGAAGGATTTCGTACTGTCGCATCTTCATCATGTTCGCCATGTCCCTCGCCTGCGTGTTTGCAGGATCGGCGTCGGCAATCATGGAGAGGCGCAATTCAAGGCTTCGAAACGCGGACAGGGATACCGGCTTCCTGCTCCTGCCGCGCCTGTAACTTTCATACTCATTATTCAGGACTGCCGCATCGACAAGCGCCCGGTCAAACGCCAGCCGTGTCGCAGCAGCTTTCTCCTCTTCCGCGGTCAATTTCGGCTCGGTCTGAGCCGGAATTGCAGCGGTCGTCTCAGGCGCGGTCTCAGGTTCGCCAGCCTGAACGCGGATGACAGGAGATTCTGTTTGGGGTGTCAGGACAGGACCGGCGGTAAAACCACCGGCCAAGAGAGCGGCAAAGCCTAATCCGGAAAGAAAAACCGTTTTGCGTCGCAACATGCAGCACCCGATCCTGCTCAGAACGGCTGACGCTTAATATTCGAATGCTTCACCAACGCATCAAGGGGAGTTTTGTTTCTATCCCGTCACAAATTTTGACACCCTCAAAAAAGAGCCGGCCACGTTTCCGCAGCCGGCATGAGGTTAGGGAGAGAAATGCGGGATTGTGACTAGTGAACGATCTCGAAAAGGCCGGCGGCACCCATTCCGCCGCCGATGCACATCGTCACCACGCCATACTTGGCCTTCCGCCGGCGCCCTTCGATCAAGACATGACCAGCGAGGCGTGCTCCGGTCATTCCATAAGGGTGCCCCATGGCGATGGAGCCGCCATTGACGTTCAGCTTCTCCGGATCGATCCCGAGCTTGTCCCGGCAATAGATCACCTGCACGGCATACGCCTCGTTCAACTCCCAGAGATCGATGTCGTCGATCTTGAGGCCATGACGCTTGAGCAGGCGGGGAATCGCAGCAACAGGGCCGACGCCCATTTCGTCGGGCTCGACACCCGCCGCAACAAACCCACGGAAAATGCCGAGAGGCTTCAGCCCCTTCTTCGCGGCCAACGTGTCACTCATAAGAACACTGGCGGATGCGCCGTCAGACAACTGGCTCGCATTACCGGCACTGATGGTCTTGCCCTCGAACACCGGCTTGATGCCTGCAAGTCCTTCTGCCGTCGTGTCCGGACGCGGACCTTCGTCCTTGGTGAGGGTGATGTCTTTGAAGGACACCTGCCTGGTGTCCTTGTCCATCACAGCCATTTTCGTCTTGAACGGAACGATCTCGTCGTTGAATCGCCCGCCCTGGATCGCCGCGCCAACGCGTCGCTGGCATTCAAGGCTGTATTCATCCTGCTTGTCGCGCGAAATGTTGTAGCGAGCCGCGACCACCTCAGCGGTCTCCAGCATGGACATATACATGTCCGGTTTCATCGCCATCAATTCGTCGTCGACCGCGTGAAACTTGTTCATGTGCTCGTTCTGAACAAGGCTGATCGACTCGGTGCCGCCGCCGATGGCGACTTCAACACCGTCAAGCATGATCGAGCGCGCGGCAACGGCGATGGCCTGCAACCCGGAGGCACACTGACGATCGATGGTCGTGCCTGCAACAGTGACAGGAAGTCCGGCCCTGATCGCGCCCTTGCGCGCCACATTCATCACCATGGTGCCCTGCTGCATGGCGCAGCCCATAACCACGTCTTCCACCTCGCCCGGCTCGATTCCGGCGCGCTTGACAGCCTCAGCCATGACATGACCCGCCATCGTCGGGCCTTCGGTGTTATTCAACGCGCCGCGATACGCCTTGCCGATACCCGTGCGAGCGGTGGAAACGATAACTGCATCTACCATCCGATGACCTCCAGAACGCGCCCGCCCAAGGAGCAGGCTCTTTGTGAAGCATCCTTCTTATGATAACGATCATACCATTAGAAGCCGTTCCGGCCCGGGCATTGCTGCCATGCAGCAAGCTTCAAATTGTCCGGTGGTCAGCTCGCGCGGGCGTAACGCAGCAGATGATAAGTCGGGTCGCCGAACTGGATGTTGATCGACGCAATGCGCTTGAAATAGTGCCCGACATTCAGCTCGTCGCTCATGCCCATGCCGCCATGGAGCTGGATAGCCTGCTCACCGACAAAACGGGCGGCCTCTCCGACCTTGGATTTCGCGCCGGACGCCAGCTTCGATCCCTGCGGATCGCCTTCAGCAACGGTCAGGTTCAAATGCTGGGACAGCGACGTCGCTTCCTCAAGCGCAATGAACATGTCGACCATCCGGTGCTGCAGCACCTGGAATGTTCCGAGCGTGACGCCGAACTGCTTGCGCGTCTTGGTGTATTCGAGCGTCGCCCTGTTCAACTCACCCATGGCGCCGGTAGCCTCGGCACACTGCGCGGCAATGGCGCGATCCCGGCACGCTTCGAGCGCCGCAACACCCTTGCCTTCCACGCCCAGCAACCGGTCCGCCGGAACACTCACATCCCTCAGGATGATTTCCGCAGCCCGCCGTCCGTCGATGGTCTTGAAACTCTGCAAATGGAGTCCCGCGGATTCCCGGTCAACGATGAACAGGCTCACACCTGCATAATCGCGCGGGCCGCCTAACGTCCGCGCCGAAACAATCAGCTTGTTCGCCCACGGCGCGCCGATGACAGCAGCTTTCGCGCCATTCAGGACATAAATATCGCCATTGCGTTTCGCAGTGGTCGCGACGTTATTGAGATCGTAACGCGAATGACCCTCGGTCCATGCCAGCGACCAGATAGCTTCGCCGGCCATGATCGGCGGCAAAAATTCCTCACGCTGAACATCGGACCCGAGCTGCTCGATCAGGCCACCAGCCAGCACAACCGTTTCAAAGAACGGCTCAACCACCAGATGACGGCCGAACTCCTGCATCAGGATCATGGTCGCAAGACTGCCGCCGCCCAGACCACCGGAGGATTCGGCAAACGGCGCGGCAAGCAATCCCAGCTCCGCAAACGTATTCCAGTGCTTTCTGCTCCAGCCCTCTTCGCTGGCGACGATCTTCCGGCGCGTGTCGAAGTCATACTGGTCGCGCAATAATTTCTGAACGCTGCTGCGCAGGAGTTCCTGCTCTTCCGAAAATTGAATATCCACCGGATGTCTCCCGCGACGCGTTACAGGCCAAGAACCGCTTTTGCGATGATGTTGCGCTGGATCTCGTTGGACCCGCCATAGATGCTCAGCTTGCGCGAGTTCAGATATTTCTCCGGCACGGTGTGGCCATCGGCCGGTCCGGGCACAAAGATATTCGGGCTGGCCGGATGCTCGCGCAGCGCAAGGCCGTAATTGCCGATAGCCCTGTGCGTGAGATCGGTGATGCGCTGGAAAATTTCAGTGCCCCTGATCTTGAACAGCGACGCTGCAGGTCCCGGATCGATTCCCCGCGCCATTTGTGCAACAACGCGTAGCTCGGTCGCCTCCAGCGCGAGCACATCGAGTTCGACGCGGGCGATGTCCCTGGTGAACTCACCAAAGGCTGGATCATCCTCGCCGATCTCCGTCTTTACGATCTTCTTGAGCTTGCTGAGATAACGCATGGAACGGCCAATGCCCGCCATGCTGGTGCGCTCGTTGCCGAGGAGGAACTTGGCGTAGGTCCAGCCCTTGTTTTCCTCGCCAATCAGATTCTCGACAGGTACGCGAACATTCTCGAGGAAAACATCATTAACTTCGTGCGACCCGTCGATAGTGATGATTGGCCGCACAGTTACACCGGGCGACTTCATGTCGATCAGCAGAAAGGAAATGCCCGACTGAGGTTTCGCTGCCGGGTCGGTCCGGACCAGACAGAAAATCCAGTCCGCGTGCTGCGCCAAAGTCGTCCAGGTCTTGTGACCATTGACGATGTAGTGGTCGCCATCGCGAACCGCCTTGGTGCGAACCGAGGCAAGATCGGACCCCGAACCCGGTTCCGAATAGCCCTGACACCACCAGTCCTCGCCCGACAAAATACGCGGCAGATATTTCTTCTTCTGCGCATCATTGCCGAACGTGTAGATCACAGGACCAACCATGGTCACGCTGAACGCCAACGGCGGCAACGTACCCGCGCGGGTTGTCTCCTGCTCCCAGATAAATCGCCGGGTAATCGACCAGCCCGGACCGCCGTATTCCTTTGGCCAGAGCGGCGCGATCCAACCCTTCTTGTGAAGGATCTTGTGCCAGAGCATCGACTGCTCCTTGGTCAGATCCGTTTCCGGATTCGGTACGCGCATGTCCTGCGGATAGTTCTCCGCGATGAAAGCTCTCACTTCATCACGAAATGCTGCATCCTCTTTGGAAAGTTTCAGCTCCATGGAACGTCCCCGTTACCACTTCTCGCCGAACGGGCGGATTTCAGTCTCAAACGTCCATGCATCGCGCGGCTGCTGATAGAGCTGCCAGTAAGTCTCTGCGACGGCGGCGGGACGCATCAGACGGTTTGGATCGAGATTCTCGATGGCTTCCTTGCCTTCGCGGTTGGCGATCAGTTGGCGAACCCATTCGGTGTCGACACTGGAATCGATAATCAGGTGAGCCACATGAATGTTCTTCGGTCCGAGTTCGCGCGCAATCGACTGAGCCACGGCACGCAGACCGAACTTGGCGCTGGCGAAAGCCGCAAAGCCCGAACCGCCGCGCAGACTGGCGGTCGCGCCGGTGAAGAAGATATTGCCCTTACCACGCGGCAACATCACCCGTGCCGCTTCTCGCCCGGCAAGAAAGCCCGAATAGCAGGCCATCTCCCAGACTTTCCGGAACACACGTTCCGTCGTGTCGAGAATGGGAAAATTGACGTTGGCGCCGATGTTAAAGATGCAAACCTCGAGCGGCGCATGCTTGTCGGCGTCGGAGATGAAAGACACCATCTCCTCTTCCTTGCGGGCATCGAGCGCCCGGGCGAACACAGTGCCACCGGCTGCCTCGATTTCCTTCACCAGCGGAGCCAGCTTCTCGCCCTGGCGGCGGCCGACGAAGACGGTGAATCCCTCGGCTGCGAACTTCTTGGCGATCTCGCCGCCGATGAAATCTCCGGCGCCGATCACGGCCACGGTTGCGTTACGTTTCTGCAAGGTTCGTCTCCCGAGAAGAGCAAGATGGAAATTCGAGCGTCAGCGCTGACGCCGTTCGAAGCTCAGGTGGTCCGCAGCGATTCAGCCAGCTTGTGCTTGAGAATCTTGCCCGTTGAAGTCGCCGGAAGCGCATCCAGCACAATGATCTGCGAGGGACGCTTGTAGGACGTGAGTTGCTTGCCGGCGAAGCTCATCAGGTCGGACGGTGTGACCTTCGAGCCCTTCAGCAATTGCACGAAGGCCACGACTTCCTCGTTGCCATCAGCCGCGCGGCCAACCACAGCGGACTGCACGACGTCCTCATGCGAACTCAGCACAGCCTCCACCTCGGCGGGATAGACGTTAAAGCCCGAGCGGATAATCATTTCCTTGGTGCGGCCGACGATGAACATGTGCTCACCATCGAGAGAGGCCAGATCGCCGGTGTTGAACCAGCCGTCGCGATCGATGGCCTTTTCCGTCAGGTCGGGCGCGCGATAGTAGCCGCGCATCACGTTGCGGCCACGGACGTGCAGCTCACCAACCGTTCCATCGGTGATCAGCTTGCCGTCGCGGCCGACGATCCGTCCTTCCACGCCCGGTATGATCTTGCCAACCGAGCTATCGTTGCGAGGTGCGTCCATCCGCACCCCGGAGATCCCCGGCGCGCATTCGGTGATGCCATAGGCATTCAGCAGCGACAGGCCAAGTTCGGCTTCCACTCGCGATTTCAGATCGAGATCGAGGGGCGCACCTGCAACACCGATGAATCTCAGCGAACCCTTTTCAAGCTTGGAGATGCTGTTGAGCGCCTTGTATTCAAGAAGACGCTGATAAGTTGCAGGAACGCCGTTGAGGATGGTGATCCCCTCCTCCGCGATTGCCTTTGCAAGCGCGGCGGGATCGTACTTGCTGACCAGCCGCACCGTGCCGCCGGTCATCAGCGTCATTAGAAGCAGCGAGACACCAACGATGTGGGAAATCGGCAGAACAACATAGAGTTTGTCGCGATTGTCCATCTGGCGGAACAGCGCCGTGGTCTTTGCGCTGAACAGCAGATTCTCATGGGTGAGCATGACGCCCTTCGGCGTACCCGTGGTGCCCGAGGTGTAAATCAGGACGGCCACCTGCTTCGCCGGACTCGTTTCCACCGGCTCCGGTACCGTCGTCGCATTCAGCGCACTCACGCCGATTCTTTCCAGCGGACCGACCTTGCCGATCTCGGCGCCAACACGCTGTGCGTGGTTTGCAGCTTCGGCCGAGACGCCCACGGTAAAGAACATCCGGCGCGAACCGCTGTGATCGCGAATTTGATCCAGTTCACGGGCGGACAGCCGCGGGTTCACGACAATCGCCCACGCGTTGATCTTGCTCGCGGCGAGCAGAAGTGCCGCCAGCGCAATGCAGTTTTCGCTGACAATCATCATCCGGTCGCCCGGACGAATCCCCAGTGCGAGCAGCGACGCGGTAACCTGCGCCACATTGTCCGCCAGTTGCCGATAGGACCAGGTCTTGGCATCCTCGATCAGCGCCGGATGATCCGGTGTTTCCACCACGGCACGCGCCATGGCGTCATGCAGATACTCCGGCAATCCTTCCAGAATATCGGCAACATCGAATTCGCGTTGAGCACTTGCCAATTCACCCTCCCGGCGCGGTACTTCGACCGCTTCAGGCGGCCTTGTCTTGTTTGCACCTTTAGTTCTTTTTCAGAACTAGTCAATTGGATTAACCGGACGCAGCCCACATATGTGTGTTTCGAGTCCAAAACTTCAGTTCTTGATACTTGAAAGCAACTTCCTGAAAGCCGTTTACAACGTCATCCAAGCCAACTATCAATTAAGTACCAAATAAGAACCCATTGGAGGACGACGTGGCTCAGGGCAAAGGCGTGGTTGTATTGGTCGGCGCAGGCGACGCCATCGGCGCAGCGGTCGCGCGGCGGTTCGCGCGTGGCGGCTACAAGGTCTGCGTCGCGCGTCGCGAAGCGGCAAAATCCCAAGGGCTGGTCGATGAGATGAAAGCGGAAGGACACGAAGTCCACGCCATCAGCGTCGATGCCCGTCAGGAAGCCGACGTGCAAGCCATGTTCGCACGGATCGAGAAAGAAATCGGCCCCATTGAGGTATGCCTCTATAACGCCGGGTCGAACGTCAACAAGCCTCTGCTGGAAACCACCGAGAAGCTGTTCTTCAAGGCGTGGGAACTGGCCTGCTTAGGCGGCTTCCTGGTCGGACGCGAAGCGGCGAAATACATGGTCCCTCGCGGCCATGGCACCATCTTGTTCACCGGCGCGACGGCGAGCGTGCGCGGCGGAAAAGGTTTCGCAGCCTTCGCGTCGGCGAAGTTCGCCCTTCGCGCCGTGGCGCAGTCAATGGCGCGCGAACTCGGACCAAAGAACATCCATGTGGTCCATCTGCTGATCGATGCGGCGGTCGACAGTGAAGCAATTCATCAGCGAATGAAGGCAGCCAAGGGCATTGAGGCCAGCGACATTCCTGCGGACAGCCTGACCAAGACGGAGTCCATTGCCGACGCCTACTGGTTCGCACATCATCAGAAACGCGATGGCTGGACCCACGAGCTGGATTTGCGGCCATCCGTGGAGACATGGTGAGATGGCAAACCCGGACCTGACCCTTTGGGGCGTGGGAACAAGCCGCACCGTCCGGCCGCATTGGGCCATGGCGGAGCTTGGCCTGAAATACACGACCTATGCCATCGGCCCCCGCACCGGCGAAACCAAGACGGCCGAATACACCAGACTCAATCCGCGCCAGAAAGTCCCGATGCTGCAGGACGGCGACTTCTCCATCGGCGAAAGCGCGGCCATCGTCGCTTATCTCGCGCGCACCTACGGTACCCGGGACAAATCGCTGATTCCGGATGACAAGCAGGCTTACGCCAAATGGCTGGAGTGGTGCTTCTTCATCGTGACGGAGCTCGACTCGACCAGCCTCTACGTCATGCGCCGCCACAGCGCCGACGCGCTCGGGCACATTTATGGTGTCGCTCCGGAGGTCACGGCGAAGGCCGGCGAGTATTTCCGCGAGCAACTGCGCCATGTCGAAGTTGCGCTCGATGATGGCCGGACCTTCTTGATGGGCGACCAGTTCACCAGCGCCGACATTCTGCTGACCACGTGCCTCGAATGGGCCATCGCATATGGCGTTGGCATTTGCGACAACGCCCAGCCCTACCTTGCGCGCATCAAGACGCGGCCTGGCTATCTAACCGGCAATGCTGCGAACATTCCACCCGCTCCCGGGAAACCGGTGAAACGGCCTGCCGTCGCCTGATCGGTCAGGAGCAGCACCGTCTCACTAATCGGAGACGGTGCTGGATTATCCGGCTTTCGCTGAACAAGATCAGCTTGCGACGCGCACAGCCTTGCTGGCGACCATTGCATCGATAGCGCTGTCGCTGTAGCCGAGATCGCGCAGCACCGCGCGCGAATGCTCACCGACGCGCGGCGCCGGACCGCCGATCGATGCCTTGTTGACTTCGAAGATCGCTGCGGGTTTCGGCTGCCGCACCCGGCCCACCGTCGGCTGCTCGATCTCTTCGATCAAGCCCCGCGCCACCACCTGCTCGTTGCCGATGATCTCACCACGCCGCAGGATTGGCGAACACGGGACGTCGTTCCTGTCGAGCCGCTCCAGCCACTCCGCCGTGGTATGCCTGCTGATATACTCCTGCATCGTGTTGATGCGGGCCGTTGCATTGACGAACCGGGCGCTTGGCGTGGCGAAGCGCTCATCCTTGGCCAGCGCCGGATCGCCGGTCGCCCTGCAGAAGCCCTGCCACTCGGAATCCGAGATGGTGCCGGCGGTGATATAGCCGTCGAGGGTCTTGAAGACGAGATCCGGACGGTCGTTCGGGTCCATGGTGGAGGACTCCTGCCCCACCACGGTGTATTGCATCATGCCTTCCGGCCACAGATACGAGATCATAGCGTCCAGCATCGCCACCTGGATGTGATCGCCCCTGCCTGTCTTCTCGCGCGCATAGAGTGCCGAGGATACCGCCTGCGCAGTGAAGACAGAGGTTGTCTTGTCGCAAACAATGGTGCGGATCATCTGCGGCCGGTTGGTGACTGGCTGCGACTGGATATCCGCAAAACCTGACAGCGCCTGGACGATCGGATCGTAAACACGCTTTTTGACGTAGGGACCGGAGTCGCCCACTCCGCTGATCGAGACATAGATCAGCCGCGGATACTTCTTGCGCAATTCCTCGTGGCCCAGCCCGAGGCGCTCCATCGTTCCGGGGCGGAAGTTCTGCACCAGCACGTCCGCCTGAGCAGCAAGCCTGGCCAGCACCTCGCGGCCCGCCTCGCTCTTGATGTCAATCGACAGCGAGCGTTTGCCGCGGTTGCACGACACGAACAGCGCGGAGAACTCACCCGCCGCATCGATCAGCGTCCGGCTGCGGCGTGTACCGTCGCCGCTGATCGGCTCGATCTTCAGAACGTCCGCGCCCTGATCCGCCAGAAACATCGTCGCATAAGGACCAGAGACCACCGCCGTCAGATCAAGAACGCGCACGCCACTCAGAGGACCGGCCATTTGCTTCTTTCCTATAATGCCGCGACGAATTTTCCTGCCAGTACGCTCCGGGCGCGGACGCATCCGGAGCGGTCATCTTGCGTCAGGCTGATTTTGTCTTTGCGCTTCCAAGCTGCTCGACAATCGATTCCTCGACATCGCGCAGCTGGTCCTTGCCGAAAAACATTTCCGTCCCGACGAAGAAAGTCGGCGACCCGAAAACACCGCGGTTGACCGCGTCGGTCGTGACCTCGATCAGCTTTTTCTTCACATCGTCCTGCTGCGCGCGCGCAATCAGCTTGTCGATGTCGATGCCCGATGAGATGAACGCCTTGCGGAAGGTTTCGACGTCATCCATTTTCTTCGGCTCTTCCCACATATGGTGGTAGGCCGCGCGGAAATACGGTTCAAACACGCCTTCGAACTGCGCCGCCCACGCGCCGCGCATCAGCATCAGCGTATTTACCGGGAAGAACGGGTTCGGCTTGAACCTGGTGATGTTGTGCCGGCGGATGAACCGCTGGGTTTCCAGTGCATTGTATTCGGGCTTGTTCTTGATGCCGCGCAGCGAATCGAACGGCGACATGTTGTTGGTCGCCTTGTAGATGCCGCCGAGGAGGACCGGCACATATTCGAATTTAACGCCGGTGCGCTGTTCAATACCCGGAATTGCGTATTCCGCCAGATAGGCATTTGGACTGCCGAAATCGAACTGAAACTCGACCTTCAAGGGACTTGCCACCGCTTTTCCTCCTTTTGCCGCTCTTGAACAGGCGTATTTTAAGCCGACGCCCTTGTCCGGAGCGATTGACTCTTCATAGAGTTCTAAAATTGAACTGTCAATTCACGCAGACCTTTGGGCTCGAGTTTTCCGCGTGTGCCCCAAATAGGACTTTTGTCCAACTCAGTGCCTATTTAGAATGGTATATCCGCAGGTTATAGTCATATCCAACGATCTGCTGCGAACCGGAGACGACCATGAGATGGGATGAACTTGAAGAAGAGCCGTGTTCCATGGCCCGCACCATCGGCGTCATTGGCGACCGCTGGAGCCTTCTCATCCTGCGAGAGTGCTTTCTGCGTACCCGCCGGTTCGAAGCCTTCCAGTCCGCACTCGGCATCACCCGCCACCTTCTCGCCGAACGCCTGAAGAAGCTGGTCCGCCTCGGCGTCCTGCGGCGGGTCGCCTATCAGGAATCTCCCAAGCGCCACGAATATATCCTGACCCAGAAGGGGCTCGACCTTTACCCGATCATGATGGCCATCGTGCACTGGGGCGATATCCACATGGTGGACGAGCGCGGCCGGCCGCTGCTTCATGAGCATCAGAAATGCGGGCACATCTTCAATCCCGTGACGGTCTGTTCCGAATGCGGAGAGCCGCTGCTGGCCAAGGAGGTGCATGTTCATCCCGGACCCGGCGCGCGTCCGAAAATCGATTCACCGAAGCCCGCCAAGACCGCAAAGGCAAAGACCGCGCGGTCCAAAACCCGGGCAGCCTGACATTTCTGATCAACGCGGCGGCACGAGAAGCGCGACAATCCGCGCCGGAACGCCCGCCTCGCCAAGAAACCGTGGCGTGACAACGAAATCAAAACTGGTCGCCCCCGGTGCAGCGGCTGCAATCTGCTTCAGCCAGATCAGGCAGGTTTCCTCATCCGGCAGGCACATGGTTGCCCATCCACCTCGCAGCGCTGTCTCCGACGGCATTTGCCAGACATATTCCTGATTGAACGGCACCACGAAGGCCGGATGGTCCGGAGAATAGAATGCCAGCGCCATCGCCAGCTTGTCTCCGCTGACCGTCCGGAGCGGATTTGGAGATGTTTGCCGCCAGCGCTGCATCACCTCCGCAGCAGCAAGACTGTAATAGTTCCGGCCCTCGCTAAAGGGATGGCCATTGCGGTACCAAGCGTGGGCCGGAGCAAGCAACACTGCAACCAAGGTCAGTGCAAGAATGCCCGCAGCCAGCCTTCGCGTCTCTCCCCGATCCACCGCAAACCGGACGGAGCAGACCGCGACCAGCACAAAGAGGAACAGTCCCGGTGCGGCCCATACCGCGGTCAGCGAACTCCTGAGCGCAAGACTTGCAAGCGGCGGGGCCATGATGGCGCCGACAGCGATCAGCAGCAGCAAATACAGTCCGGAATCCACCGGCCTGAGGGCCTTCAGATAAACTCCGATCCGCGTCCGGATCATCACGGCCCATACCACTATCGGAAGCGCCAGCGTGGCTGCCAGTGCGAGCAGAAAAAACAGGCTGGAGGTCAGGGCACGTCCTGCAGTCAGACCGCCATGAACAGCCAGAGCATAGCCCAGCGGGCTCGTTCCCGAGGTGAGCATCCAGTGGGCATGAGGCGCCAGCAAAGCCATTCCGGCCACGGCTGAAACCCACGGAGCGGCCGAAGTGAAATACGTCCGGCGGTCGGGATGGCAGATTGCCGCAAAAACAAACCCGACAATCAGGAACGCAGAGTAATACTTCCCGAGGATCGCCAGCGCCCCTGCCAGACCGGCAGCGACCGCCCATACAGCGCTTCGGGCCTCGAACGATCGCAGGAAACAGTAGATCGCCAACGGCCAGACCGCGAACAAAACCGAGTTCGCGTTAAAGCGCTGCGCCTGAAACTGATAGACCGGCAGCAGCATCAGGAGCAGCAGGATAATGGCGCGCTTGTCGCCGCTCACAAACTGGCGCGCGGTGAGATCAACGACCCAGAGCGCAAGCGCGGAATTGACCATCGCCAGCAGGTGAAAGGACCAGTCGCGCACCGGAAACAGCAGCGTCCAGATATGCGTCACCCAACCCATCAGCGGTGGATGCTTCGCGCCGCTCCAGTCCAAAGTCCGCCCGATAGTCCAGGCCTCGATGACATCGGGATGAAGATCGGCGTTCTGATACGCAAGCGCGAGAAAGGCGGTCCACAGGACCACAAAGATCGCCAGCAAGAGCGGGATGCCCCAGCCCTCCTCTACGCCATCAAGCCATCTATCGAGAAGCGAGGCCATGGCGGCGACATCTCATCAGTTGCAGCAGAATCCAAGCCCTATCCGACTATTCCCCGGCGGGTCAATGTTCGGAATATCTCCGGAAGGTTTTCAGCCCGCGGAGACAAACGTGGACCTGAAAGCAAATCTCATTTCCGTATCATTTCAATAGTGCCGCGCTGATGTCGATGCCGTCACCGCATGCTGTCAACTCAGGATGCGCCGGTAAGCATCGATCACGAGGCCAGCACTATGCCGCCAGTCGAACTGACCTGCGCGTGCGATCCGCGCCGCGCGGCGCACAGGATCAGTGTGTTGATTGCTTTCGAGCGCGTCCCTGAGCACGGCACTCCACCCTTCCACATCCAGGGCGCTCACGCGCGTGCCCAAGGTGCCTGAAATCTCGTCCATCGACGTCCCGGCGCTATGCGCCACCGGCGTCCCGCAGGCCAGAGCCTCAACGACAGGCATGCCAAACCCCTCGTATACAGACGGAGAGAGCAGCAGGCGCGCGCCCTCATAGAGATTGCGCAGTTCCGGGTCGGCCGCGCCATGAACAAACCGGACTGTCCCTTCCCTGATGAGGCTTTCGGTCTGTGAAGGCAGATCGAGATCGCCCCATCCCTTCCCGCCAGCCAGCACCAACGGGTAGCGCATGCGCGCTGCAAGCGGCAATCGTTCATACGCAAGGATCGCGGTTCGAATGTTCTTCCGAGGTTCGTGCGTCCCTACGACCAGGAAAAACTCTCCGTATTTTAGATCAAAGACATCGAGAACGGGTTGCGTTTTCGCGATGCCGAGCGGAACAAACAGAACTGATGCAGCCGGCGGCGCCACGACGATCTGCGCTGGAGGATAGCCAAAGACATCCGCGATCTCGCGCTTGCTGAAATCCGAGATCGTATGCACCAGAGGTGCCTGCGCGACGAATGCACGTAGCGGCTCGAGCCATTTAACCCGATCCCGGGGATGAAACTCCGGATGCCGGAATGTCGAAAGATCATAGATCACGGGAAGCGTCGGCACTCCCGGGTCCGCCAGAGGACGGAAATTAAATGCGTGAAACAGATCGAGAGATTGCCCCCGTACGGACACCGCAAACCGCTGTCGCCGAGTTGCGCGATACATAGCCGCGGCCACGCGTGAACCAGGCAACCGGGCTGCCCTATCGAGGATACGGCTGCTGAGACGTCCCGCAGACATTCTGGTGGATTTGGGGCTATCACCCTGCTTGTCATGCAAGCGGCTGATCTCCCGTGCATCCGCCAGACTGAACGCGTGCCAATCAAGGTCGCGAAATCCCGCAAAGCGAAGGCCCGGCTCAAGCTCCATCGCACAGCGAACTATATTGAACGTATAATTTGCGACGCCCGTCATCGAGCGGTTCAGGATGCTGGATTCAAAACCTACATGCATTGCGTGACAAACTCTGCCGTCACCGAATATCTACAAAAACAACCGAGAATAGATTAGCGGGTATCCGTTAAAAACAAGCGACCCGAGCAGGTCGTCAAACGACGTTTTGTCGATCCGCGCTGCTAAGCCGATCCACGATGCCTGAAATATGCGCCGCGGTCATCGCCCATGTATGGGGCACATAGTTCGCCCTTATCCGCTCCTCGCACGTCCTGACATAGTCCGGATCGGCAATCGCCCTGCGAACAAGCTGGTAACAGCCCGCAAAATCAAACGGATCAAAATAGTCGACAAGATCACCCCCGGCTTCGGGCAGCGACGTCCTGTTTGCAGCAATACAGTATCGACCGAGAGACAGGCTTTCCGAGATGGGAAGACCCCACCCTTCATAAATCGAAGGATAGATGGTGAACGCGCAATTTCGGTAATACCAGGCAAGCTCCTCGTCTGCGACATCAGGCAGATGTACGATAACCCTGTTTACGGACCTGTCATGACGGATCTGGTGCAGAAAATCCGAAACGTGCAGATGAGGCGTACCGATCAAAACGAGTTGGGGACAGTCGGCGCCCAGCTCCTCGATCAAACGCTGCCAGACCCGATACAACAGTCCGTGATTTTTCCTGACATCCAGGGTCGAAACACAGATCACAAAGCGCCGCTCCGGCACATAGCGCGGCAAAGGCAACGAGGTCCCCGCCGCTGCCATCAGCTTCGGATTATCTCCCAAATGAACAACTTCGATCGTCCGATGAGGCAGCCTGTCGGTTTCGATGTATTTCGATATTTCCTTCTTCTGAAACTCCGAGATCGTCAGAATTACTTCGGCGTTCTCAATCTGCTGACGAACCCACAGCGTGATCATTTGCGACTGACCCGGCAGCACCCACTGCGGGAATAGTGTCGGGATCAAATCATAGAGCATGCTGACGCATTTCACGCCGCTTGCATGCGTGTTCGCCGCGATCACATCACCATAGCGAGAAAATCCCCACGTTGCCGACAATGCAAGGCATACATCGCCGGGCTGAAAAAGCGCTGTCTTTAGCTCGACAGGCCTGACTTCAGACAACATCATTTTCGCCGTTCGCTGACGACCGGTGGAGTTTCTCCAGATCAACGCGAGCAGACGCCGCGCACTGCGCTTAAAGTCTCTCGCAGCTTCAACCGTCTCCCGGCTTTTCCATCTGCCTTTCTGGCGCAGGAAAGCAGCTCTGAGCCGCCGGATGGTTGGCTTGAGAAACCCCAGCTTTGGGCCCCAATACACGCGCGCTCGAACGATAGCATCGCGCAAGGTATACGAACGCGCGGCACCCACGACTGCCGACACTTGAAGATCGCCGGGGGCAGTGCTTTCCACCAGACCGATGTGGTGTCGAACCACCCGCGGCAAGGAACGAACGTCGACCTCACGAAGAGTTTGCGCCGAGGGATCGAAAGCAAAAAGCCGAACGTCCGATCGCACGGCCATCAACTCCGATAGAACGCTGGCTGACGTACGTTGAATTCCAGTGAGATGTCCCAGCCCCCAATGGTAGAGATCGGTCACGTCAATCCAAAGGGCCATCGATAAAGCTCAAACATTTCTAGAAAATCCGATACCAAATGATAACATGAAGGTATTTACAAGGTCCAACATCCCTCCTGCTGAATTGCCGCCCAGAGCTGCCTGTAAATCACAATCTTTCTCGCCAAGAGGCAGCAAGGATACCCGATGCCTGAACCGATGGTTTCCTATGCCCAGAATGCCGAGGACGTGATCCTCAACAGAGTGTTTGCCGGACAGCAGACCGGATTCTACATCGACGTCGGTGCATGGGACCCTGATATCGACTCGGTCACAAAGCATTTTTACCTGAATGGCTGGCGCGGAATAAACATCGAGCCCACTGATCTGTATTACGCCCGCCTGGCCGAAAAGCGGCCCGCGGACATCAACCTCAAAGTCGCGGTCGGCCCCAAAGTCGGAAAAGCACAATTCGTGCAGCACGGAGATTCAGGACTTTCCGGGCTCGTTGAAACCACCGAAAGACTTGCATCGTTCAATGCCATTTCCGACTTCAGCATCCGGCAGATCGAAGTCGACGTCATGCCGCTATCGGAAATCACGTCACGATATGCCGCGCCGGATGTCGATTTTCTAAAGATCGACGTCGAGGGCGGCGAGCGCGGCGTCATTGAAAGCGCAGAGTGGCGCGCTTTTCGCCCGCGCGTGGTGGTGGTCGAATCCCTAAAACCAATTACCAATGAACCCGCATGGTTCGATTGGGAGGGTTTGCTCTTTGATGCAGGTTACTGCTTTGCGTTATTCGATGGATTGAACCGATATTATTATCGCGCGGAGGAGCCGTCCTTACGGCACAACCTATCGATCCCAGCCAACATCCTCGATAGCTACATCACGGCTTCCTTCAAGAGCCTTCAGGAGCGATGCCACGAGCTGGAATCAAGGATAAGCCGGGGCTAAGCACCAGGCTCCCAATTTCACACGGACTGATAGGCGGTGACGACGTCATCAACCGGCCCAAACGCCTTGATGCTTCCTTGGTCCATCCAGACCGCCTTGTTACACCAGCGGCGGCAAACTTCGAGATTGTGGGAAGCCAGCACCAGAATGCTGGCCTTCTGGACGAAGGAGTCGACGCGTTCGCGAGCCTTGGCCATAAAGTGAGCATCGCCTGCCAGAATCCACTCGTCCATCAGGAGAACTTCGGGCTCATAACAGGTCGCAACAGCGAACGTCAGACGCAACATCATTCCCGACGAGTAGGTCCGCACAGGCATGTCGAGATAGTCGCCAAGTTCGGTGAAATCGACAATCAGCGGCAGTAAACGCTCGATCTCGCGTGACGACAGACCAAGCAACAGCCCGCGCAGGCGGATGTTGTCATAGCCGCTCAAATCGCCATCGATGCCAAGCGCAATATCGAACATGGGCGAAATCCGCCCGCCGACCTGCACGCTTCCCGAAACGGGTTCATAAATTCCAGCCATGACCCGCAACAGTGTGGTTTTTCCCGCGCCGTTTGCACCAATCAGCGCGAGCCTGTCGCCGCGCTCCAGTGATAGCGACACATCACGCAAGGCATCGACCGTAATGCGATCGTTGGCATCGCGAGCAATACGCCCGGCCGAGCCTCGTGACAAAATGGCCTTTTTCAACGAACGCGATCCTCCGTGATAGATCGGAAAGGACACACTCACGTTGTCGAGCCGAAGAATGGTTTGCTGCTTGTCTGGATTGGGCTGCACCGGCATCACTCACACCCAATACGAAATGCGTGAGCGAAACCGAACGAAGAAGAAGGTCGCGAATATCGCGTTCAATACTGTGATCACGCCGACGGCCAGATAAGTCTGCACCGATGGGATCTGGCCAAGAAGAGGCGCGCGCACAACTTCAACGAGATAAAAAAACGGATTGAAGGTCATCAGCAACTGATGCTCGCCGAGCAACTCCGGCTTCCACATAATCGGCGTAACAAAAAATACGATCTGAATGAAACTCGCGATGATCTGCGGAATATCTCGAAAGCGGGCCGACATCATGCCGAGGCAGATACTTGCCAGCGCACCGTTTACAGTCACCAGCACAAATCCCGGTATGGCGTAGAGCGCCGCACTGCCCGGCCATGCCTGGAAATAAATCAGGACGGCAATATAAACCACGAGGTTGTGCGCGAAGATGATGATCTTGCTCCACATGAAGCGAAACACGTATAGCGCGTAAGGGAGACGTATTTGCTTGATGTAGGATTCAGCACCCGTGAAGAGCGCTCCAGCCTCGGTGAGGATCGTGCTGATATAGCCCCAGACCAGCAACCCGGAGCATAGAAACGGCATGAAGTCGCGCAGTTCGGTCTTGAATATCTTCGAGTATACGAGGCCGAGCGCGATCACCATGATCGCCATGCTCGCCGTCATCCAAAGCGGCCCTAGAAACGACCGGCGATAGCGTTGCAGGATATCGTTCCAGCCCAGCTTGCCCCACAGACCCCACAACGAAAGACCACTCAGAACATCCCGCAGCGCCATCTGTGCCTGGCTGCGTGCCCGTCCCTCCCCGGCCATAACCATCGACATCCGTCTCCGTGCGCTGCCTGCCGAGGTTCAACTCGCCGACATACGGTGCTGCAAGGCCTGTTTATAGACCTCCTGCATGCGGGAGAGAAACAGGGATTGGCTGAATTCAGCACGCACACGTTCCCTGCCTGCCTCGCCTAAGCGCGCCGCGAACTCCGGCTGATCCAGCAGACGGGTCAGAGCCCCGGCGAACGCAACAGGGTCAGCCGGCGGAACGGTGAGTCCTTCCCTGTTGTCCCGGGCGATATTGGGGACGGCTGTTGGTAACGCCGTATTGACCACCGGCTTGCCTGCGGACATCGCCTCCAGCTGCACAAGGCCAAAGGCTTCGGCTTCCGAAACAGAAGGAAATGCAAGAACGCCAGCGGCGTGAATATACTGCTTGACCTCGTGAGGCTCCAGCACGCCCAGAAACGTAATGCGACTGGAAACACCAAGCTCTCTTGCCAACGCGATGAGATCGGCTCGAAGCTGGCCCTCGCCGATGATGACGGCCTCAGCATCTACATTCTGCATCGCGCGGAGAAAAACCTCGTAGCCCTTGTAGCTGACAAGGCGCCCCACAGCGACAACCAGTCTGGGATGCTGCTTCTTCAGACGATCGACAACCTGTTGTTCATCGGGATTGAGACGCTCCCAATATACATTGTCGCATCCATAAGGGATTGCGACGCATTTTGCGGCAAACGGCCTCAGGAATGGAGATTTTTCGACAATGACCGGGTCCGAGACCACGATTCGATCGGCTCGCCGAAGGGAATTTCGAATGAATGGCGCCAAAACCCGCATCAGCCATGGCCGCCCGACGACCTCCGCATGCCAATGCACGATCAGAGTTGTCTTTTTCGGCAATAGAATGAGCCCGATATCCGTCAACGGAAACGGGGCGTGGTGAACCACGACGTCAGACGAGCGCGCCTTCTCAAACAGCCTGAACGGATAGGTCGGGGCCAAGGGGGTCGACATCACCGTTGCAAGAGACGAAACGGCTTCGACCTTTACTCCATTGAATTCATATCCGCCCCCCACGCCGCATGCACGGGCGACAAGAATCTCGGTCTCGAACTCTTCGCGCGGAAGCGTTGCGAGCGTTGCTATGACGGACGGGATGCCGCCATAGACCGCCGGCAAATAAACCTTGTAGGCATGAAGAATTCGCATCAACGCTCAACGCTTCAGTAATCGCTATCCGACATGAATTCGGGAGAAACATTATTTCTGATAGCCGCAACCTGATCTGTCACCATCATAGAGACGAGCGCCGGGAAATCGATCGTTGGCTTCCATTTCAATACGGAGCGGATTTTAGCGGTATCGGCACGCGTATAGCGGCTGTCTACCTTTCGGACAAGAACAGGATCGATAACGACGTGATCGGTCCATTTACGGCCAACAAAACCAAATGCCTGATTGCAGAAGTCTTCGATCGAATGATCCTGTCCTGTGCCAATCACATAGTCATCCGGTGTGGAATGCCGGACTATCCGCTGCATCGCCTCCACATAATCCCCGGCAAAACCGAAATCGCGCCGAACGCTCAAATCGCCCAAAGCTATCTTGCCGCCTGAGAGAATGGGACGACCCCGTTCATCGAGTTCAGCGGTTTCGCTCAAACCAAGCGAGATCGCAGCTGCAGCGTACGCAATCTTTTGCGAGACAAATGCCAACGGGCGCCGGGGACTTTCATGATTAAATAAAATGCCAGTCGAGGCATGCAGTCCATATTGTGCCCTGTACGCGCCGATGATTTGATGAGCATAGAGCTTCGCGACACCATAGGGCGTATTTGGCGCGCATCGTGTCTGCTCATTCTGCGCGGACGCGACATCACTTCCGAACATCTCGGAGGAAGAAGCTTGAAACAGGCGGCACTCAGGCTTGTACCTGAGCAACAGCTCACAAATCTCCTGTGGCACAAATCCGTTGACCTCACCCGTCTTCCGCGGCTCCATCCAGCTTTGGCTTGGACGTGAGATTGAAGCGAGATTGTAAATTTCATCCGGCATTATGCCAGAAATCAACGCCTCCAGAAAATCCTGATCGGCAGGATCGCCGACATGCCAATGCAGACCGTCCAAATGAGAATTTGGATGGACGGCGCGGCGTGACTGCGCGTGCACAACGCATTCCTGCTGACGAAGCAGATTGATGAGATAGTAGCCATCCTGACCGGAGGCCCCGGTAATTAAAATCGTTCTATTCAATGGCACCCTCGATTCAGAGCAACTTATAGCTGCAGGGCGCTGTATCAAACACAAAACTTTCACGGGATTTCTGAATGAAATCCTCAGAATTCTTCGTCTTGAAAATTACTCATTGTAATTAAAGTGCTTAAAGCCGTGCTGTTTCACAAGCTCGTCGCGCTGCGCCGTCTTCAAATCCTCCTGCATCATTTCCGCGACCAGATCGGCAAAAGAGGTCGTCGGCTTCCAGCCCAGCTTGCTGTATGCCTTTGCCGGGTCTCCCAAAAGTGTCTCGACTTCCGCCGGCCGGAAATAGCGTGGATCGACCTCGACAATACACTGCCCCGTGGAAACATCGTATCCCTTTTCGTCGACCCCCTCGCCTTCCCAGCGGACGGCGATGCCTACTTCTTTAGCAGCCAGTTCCAGAAACTCTCGAACTGAATGCTGTTCACCCGTGGCAATAACGTAATCTTCCGCGACATCTTGCTGCAGCATGCGCCATTGCATCTCGACATAGTCGCGCGCATGTCCCCAATCGCGAAGCGCGTTCAGGTTTCCGAGGTAAACCTTCTCCTGAAGTCCCAGTTTGATGCGGGCCAGCGCGCGCGTGATCTTTCTCGTGACAAAAGTCTCGCCGCGAATTGGCGATTCATGATTGAAGAGAATGCCGTTACACGCGAACAGACCGTAGGCTTCGCGATAGTTTACCGTAATCCAGTACGCATAAAGTTTGGCGACGGCATAAGGTGACCGGGGATAAAAAGGCGTTGTTTCCTTCTGGGGAATTTCCTGCACCAGCCCGTACAGCTCCGACGTCGACGCCTGGTAAAAACGGGTCTTCTTTTCGAGTCCGAGAATGCGGATTGCCTCGAGAATCCGCAGCGGACCAAGCGCATCGGAGTTTGCCGTGTATTCAGGCTCCTCGAATGACACGGCAACATGACTCTGTGCGGCAAGATTGTAGATCTCGTCCGGCTGAACTTCCTGCACGATACGGATCAAGCTCGAGGAGTCAGTCAGATCGCCATGGTGAAGGGTCAGATCGTAACCCTTGTCATGCGGATCGTGATAAAGATGATCAATGCGATCGGTGTTGAACAGCGACGTACGCCGTTTGATGCCGTGGACCGAATATCCTTTGGATAACAGCAATTCCGCAAGGTAAGCACCGTCCTGGCCGGTGATTCCCGTAATAAGCGCGGTCTTCTTCATCGCATATCGACTTTCATATTCCCCGGGATGCCGTCTCTTGAAGAAAGACTAGCTCCCGGCAGTTTGGCTAATTCAGGCTTCCACCACGTTATTGTGGCCGAAGCGCTGCGACGCGAGCGAACAGACTGTTGACGCGCCCCAGCAAGTTCGCCGGCGCATCGATGATAACACCTTGCAAGATCATCCAGATACTGGCGCCGCTGACCGTCGCCAACATGACGTATTGGACAAGGATCGCAACGGGCTGAGAGGTCGACACGGTCGAAAGACCGAACCCTGCTATGCGCAAAACGAGAATTCCCAGAACCAGAAGTCCAATCGCGAAGTTGCGGTTTTGCCGTGTGGTCCGCGGGGCGCCCAAGAGCGCAAAAGCCATCAACACAAAAACGAAAGGATAGAGCGGTGCAAAAATCCGGTCATGGAGTTCGGATCGGAATTCTCCCGGAATCCGCTTGTAAACAGGATCATCGGGCGGCGGAGAGATCAGCTCGCCGATCGACCTCTCGCGAGGGCCATACGTGACAGTCTGAACGACGTTTGAAAACTGGGAGAGATCGAAAGCGTAACTTGCGAATGCTACGAGCGCCGGATCGCGCTTGCCGGTTTCAAAGCGCTGAAGGTTGCCGTCCTGAAGGATAAGAAACGAGCCGCGATCATTTTTCTGAACTGTCCCGCGATCCGCGAGGATATCGATCCTTTCCGCCGGATTACGCTGGTCGTCAATGAATATCCCGACGAGAAGTCCGCCGGGCTGGCGCCCCTGAATACGAATTGTGAGCGGACCAAGCCGCTGGAATTCGCCGGGCCGCAGGATATTGGTCAGCACATCCGCGCCGATCTCGGTCTGCCATCGCCGCAAGGCGCGCATACATTCGGGGGCGAGATAAAGTGAAAGAAACGCAACAAGCAGACTGACAACGCATGTCGCATACAGGAACGGACGAACAAATCGTCCGGGCGACAGGCCGGCGGCATTCATGACAATGATTTCGGAATCCGTTGCGAGCCTGTTGAGCGTATGCATCACCGCGATCAGCAGCGCGATCGGCGCAATGATCATCGCCAGCAACGGAATGGCCAATCCCGTGACGCCGAGGAAGACCAGAATGGACTGGCCCTGCCCCGTCATCAGGTCGATGCCGCGCAACGCCTGCGTGATCCAGATGACCCCCGTCAACGAGACGACAATCAACAAGAACGCCAGCAATGTCGCTCGCACGATATAGCCGTCGATTGCGCTCATCCAGCTTCCGGGTAAAGTCCGCTCCAAGGACGGCCGCAGCCGTCAAATACGAGTTATCGTCTTGAGCTATATCGCATATTTTCCGGCTGACACACCTAAAAATGGCACCCCCGAGGGATAATGTACGCCGTCGTCAAGCGAGAACTGACCGATGTGTGGATCGGCTTTTGTGTGTGGACCGGACCCAATAGGGGTGCCGCGCAGGCTGCGCGGCGCAAAGGCACGGAGAATTTTGCGATCATCGGTGCCGCTGGCTTGCCATGGTCGACGTCCGTCATCTCCATCTGCGGGTTGGCATTTCTCCTCGGATTTCTGAGTACGGTGAAACCGGCGGACTTCTTCCGCTCGGTGAAACATCCCGCCAGTCTGACCGCGTTGGCCGTGTGTATCCTTGCCCTGCTCGGCCTCTTCTGGGCGGATGGCCTGACATGGTCCGAAAGATTCAGGGGAATAACGCCCATGGCAAAGCTCCTGGGAATTCCGATCCTGATCTATCAGTTCAGCCAGTCCGACCGCGGCCGGTATGTCTTTTACGCTTTCGCCGCTTCGTGCGCGGTGCTCATGCTGTATTCCTGGATCGCGCTTTACTGGCCAGGCGCGTCGATACACTACAAGGCCGACCAGCCCGGCGTTCCGGTGAAGAATTACATCGACCAGAGCCAGGGCTTTGTGTTCTGTGCATTCGCCCTCGCCGCGATTGCAGCCGAAACCTTCCGGCGAGGACGGCGGGCGCTTGCGATCTCGTGCGCAATTATCGCGATCGCGCTGCTGGCAAATCTCGCCTTCGTGAACGTCGCGCGAACGGCATTGGTTTATTCGCCCATTCTTGCCGTGCTGTTTGCCTATCGCTACCTCGAACGCAGACAGTTCTGGATCGCTTGCCCTGCCCTGCTTGCCGTTCTCGCAGGGCTGTGGATGACCTCTCCAAATCTACAGAACAAGGTTACCGCTGCCTTTACCCAATACAAGTTGGCTCAACAGGGGCAAGAAACAAACTCCGTGGGACAGCGGCTGGAGCTATGGGAAAAATCGATCGCGCTCTTCAAGTCGGCCCCGATTATCGGGCACGGGACCGGGTCGGCCAGAGTTCTGCTGACTCGCGATGCACCAAAGCTCACTGACGCACCGGCGATCGGAAACCCGCATAATCAAACTCTTCTGTTTGTAATTCAGTGGGGCATTCTCGGAGCGCTGGCGCTTTACGCGATGTGGATCGCTCATCTGATGACCTTTCGCGGCGACGGAGTCGTTGCCTGGATTGGAATGATGGCGGTCGTCCAGAATATTCTAAGCTCGTTGTTCAATTCCCATCTCAGCGACTTTTATCAAGGATGGCTGTATGTCCTCGCTGTGGGCATCGCTGCGGGAACGCTCCGAAAGACGACGGACACTCAGCCGCGCTCTCCAACAGCGGCGTAAACCCTCACCGGCCTTCTTAGGTTCGCGTCAGGGTGATGTTCGCACCCTTGAATTCACTGCCCTCTGACCGGATCACGACAGACTGAGAGTTTCCTTTTGTGGTCAGTGCAAGATCGGCTGAGAATGTTCCTGCGCTGACGACGACCTGAAACCGCGCGCCAGCGACTGTGCCCTGAACATCTCCGCTGACATTCCGCGTGGATTCACTCCACGTTCCGGAGAGCTTGTTGCCGCTGGCAACCACGTTGCTGGTCAATTCGATCTTATAGCTGTCACTGGCGCAGCGCAGCGTTTGCTGAAGCGCGTTGCCATCCTCTCGCACGGCATAGGTCGCGCGGCAGCGAATGGCCTCCCGCGCTCCGCTCTCCAGCGAAATCGTACCCTTGCCCGACCAGACGCCGGACATCCCCGCAAACGGATGCACCGACTGTGCCTGCGCGCCGGAAGAAACGCACGATAACAGGAGAATCGAGACAACAGCCGCATGCCGGCCAACAGATCCAGATGAAAACATCACACCTCGCACTGAAACAATGCCGCGCATAAACAGCGCGACTATCTCGCCTCTAACTTCACAGAAGCGAAAGTGGTTCCAATAATCGGGCGTAAATGTGGATCAATTTTGAACAGCACGCGCTTGTGACGACACGAAGCGGACGAGAGGAATATTGGGAAGTGTATTTCCCCGTTCGGCAAGACGCCTCTTCATCTCGCAGATCGATATAGCGGTCTCGGCCTCCCGTGTGAAAACCCGCAGACGGAAGTCCTCTTCTAACTCGATAAGAGGTATCGGGAAGGAAAACTCCACAGGTGTCTCTTCATCGGAGAGCTCTACCAGCAGGACTTCGTGGACAACGATTTCTTGAGACGGGGTCACTATCTCAATGCCGACAAACCCAACGGCGGGATGATCGACTGGACCGATCACCAATGACACCGTTTTCAGGTGCGAAACTTTAAACGGGATTACGTATTCCCGATAAGGGACGCCCCGCAAATCTTCCGATTGAACAATCTTGCCGGCAAAGGTGCGCTTAAAGTTCCTTCTTGTGTAACGCTTGATATTCGCGACGTCGCGCGCCGCCGTCTTTTTGAGCAAAGCTGCCGTCGACGAGACGGACTTCGGCAAGGAGGAGTTCGAAGCTACAGATCCATGCGAAAGCTGATCAGGTTTGTGTTCGATTTTCTTTCTGCTTCGTTGAAATGCCTCGTTGTAGAGGCCGATCAACTCGAACTTTACGTAGCTGGACCGCGCCAGAAAATTGGCCGCCCGTTGCGCCCGATCCACCATTTCGAGGCGCTGTTCGGTGGACAGCAGAATCCACTCCAAAATAGCAGAAGCAATCTCATCCGGACTCTGACCGCCAATGAGAAGGCCTGTATAGCGATGGCGGAGAATCTCCCTAACCCCTCCCACATTCGTTGAAGCGACCGGTACGCCACAGGCCATAGCCTGGATGATGGTTTGCGGCATAGACTCGTCGAAGGCCGCGATCAGCAACAGGTCCGCGCGATCATAGAACGCAAGCGGATCATTAACAAACCCGTGCAATCTGACATCTCCGCCAAGACCGCAGTCCGCAATCACCTTGCGGCAATCGGATACATATTCCGGATTGAATTCCGTGTAGCCGATGAAATCAGCAACAATGTCGTGCCCCTGTCGTTTCAACCTCTCGATCGCTTGAATTACCGCCAATTGATTTTTGCGCGGCTGCAGGGTTCCGGACACCAGAATGCGGAGAGGTCCCGAATGAGATGCCACCCGCTGGCGATTGGCTTGAAATGCCCTGAAATATTCGTCGCCCGCGGGACATACGATCCTTCTTACCGGAACCTTGGCGGCATTCTCCCATCTCGTCCCGTGTGCCAGGGACGAGCAATGCACCGCATCGACAAACTCCAGAATCGACAGCCCGCCACCACAGTAAAACTGGTGCACGCTCGCCACGGACGGAATGCCCAATGCCTTGCCCAAAAGACTCATCGTTGGGGACCACGTAGCAAAGTGCAGAAGTCCAATGTCGTGATCCTGCAGCCCTGTCATAAGTAAAGCCACAGCCGCCCTGTCTTGATCAATGACCGAGCGCTCAACAACCTCGCCACGAACATCCGCATCCACAAACCCCAATGGCCACTGAGCAGTGATCAATGGAGCGTCTTTGCTGGCTTCATTCCAGCGCGTCTTAAAATCATCCAGGTGAGAAGCATTTTCGGGAATAACTCCCATCACGCGGAAACCGAGCGAACGCGCGATGCGCACGTGTTGCAGAAGGTGCAACGTCGCTCCTCCCAGAGCGACCTCATGAAATCCAAACGCAATGACTTTATTCTTCAATCTGGCATGAAGCCGGACAGCGTCATAAGCAGCCATGAAGTCATAGAATTGACCTTCGGTCGTGTATTTCTCAATGACCAGCGAGCGTGCGCGCTCCAGCCTTTCGTTTCGCCCTTCACTCCCCATCGAGAATGCGGCTTCCAGCGCGGCACTCCATGCCTCGATCGTATTGGAAGCCTTCAGGCAACAGTTATCCGGCAGAACGCTATAAGGCTCCGCATCCGAGAAAATACAGATCGCCCCTGCCGCCACAGCTTCGAGCAGCTTGATCGGACTCTTGCTTCTGGCTGCGCGCGTCGAATGATCGAGCGGCACGAGCACGACGTCAAAGGAGGTCCCCAATAGGCTCCTCAGGTAACTCTGGTAGTTGTGATCAAATGGCCTGAAATAGGTCTCGCACGACAACGCTCCCAGGCTTGAGGGATCAATGCCCCAAAAATGCATTTCGACCTTGCCTGTGTGGCGGTCTGCAAACTCGGCGAGCGCCGGCCAGAGTTCAGCAAGTATTTGCGTTCGACCCGGACCGGACAGAATAGCGATCCGTAGTTTCTCTCCCCTTTGATAATCCCGAACTTGAACGAACTTTCTTGGAATATTGGTGGTCAGCTCAATGGTTTTTCCGTTCAGCTCTCGCAAATCATCAACGATGGATTCACCGTAGCCGATACAGGCATCAGACTCCGATATCTGCTGAACAATTCCCCTGTGAGCGATGGTTCCCGGCGCGAGAAGATGATGCTCGGCTCCCACCTCGTGAAAGTGCAGCATGTTATCGTCCATGCAATACACCGTGGGAATTTCTCGCCGATCAACCATGGCGCTCGCATGCCCCCCTACCGTTCGGTAAAGGATCGCGATGTCCATGCTCCTCAGATCGACCGCAGGCAGGTCCCATTCAGGAACAAACGTGTTGGCGAGCGCGCGCTGAAACGGCAGATTTACAAAGTTATTGATGGTGACATCCACCGATGTTGAGAAATCCGGTTTTACCGTCATTAGATTGAGCCGGCGGCCACGCAGGCTCGCAGCCACACTCAACTCATCCTCGGTACAGTAATCATTGAACCCGGAGAGGAACGGAATCGCGACATTTCGACGATAATTCTCAATCTCGCTCTCTGTGAGACGATCCGCGAAAAGCGCGACATCAACCACATCATAGTTCTCGATTTCACCAGGCGTGAGGAATCGATCCCGGTGAATCGAAATCATCTTTCTATGCAGCGTGTAGAAGTGAGGAATTTCACGACCAAGCGAATTGTCCAAATTCGCGTTGACGAGAGACACCGTCTGATCGACCCAGATAAATTTGGCATACTGGGAAAATCGCAACCACAAATCATAATCCGAATATCGCCGGAGAATGACGTGGGGATCGTACATACCTGCAACATCGAAAAGGCTGCGATGATGCAGAACGGTGTTATTGGCAATGAAGTTTTGCCGAACCAGCTCAGCGAAATTGAACGGACCTCCGAGCGCTATGGATTTTCTACCCTCATCTGGACCAAAGCTTACCTCGGAATTTCCGTAAACCACCGCGAGTTGGTCTGCTCTTTCCAACTCGGACATACGCACCCGCAGACTGTCTTCAGTCCATACGTCGTCGTCAAACTGGTAGCCGATATAATTACCGCGTGAGCGAAGAGCAGCCTGATTTACTCGGAGAGCAGGCAAGCCACTATTGCGGTGGTATGAATGAAGAATAATTCGATCATCGACCCGCGCGTACTCCGAAAGAACGTCTGCGGTCCCGTCTCTCGACCCGTCATCCACGATGATAAGTTCGAAATCGCCAAAGCTCTGAGACAAAACGCTTTCCACCGCGGTCGAGAGCGTTGTCTGCGCTCGTGCGTAGGTGGGAAGAATGATCGAGACTTTCGGCGCAACACGATCGGACGATTTGCTCCGAATCGTAAGATCAGATGAGAAATCTCGAACTTTCACAATTGCTCCGTCTTCGATGCGACACTCTGATTTGCTTGGGAAAACCTTAAGTACCGGATTTTGCCTAGACCTGACAAACCATATTGTCTAGTTGTCTGCGACGGGCTCGCGTCCTGATGGGAGCGATGATTCACAATGGAAAAATACGACGAGCTTGCTGCGCTCAAAGACCGCAATGCCGAGCTTGAAGCCAGGATGAATCTGGTCACCGCGCTTCTGCACGATTCGATGTCATCACCCGGCTGGCGAATTGTGCATCGATATCGACAACTTGCCGATAAATGGAGGTGGCGTGGGTCCCGCGACAAGGACGACGCATAAATGCTGCCATGAACATTCCTGATAAGAAAAATCTCCCGGTCCTTTCGATCATCGTATTGAATTGGAATCTGGGGCGAATGACGCAGGAATGCCTTGCGAGCATCCGGACTCATACATCGGGCGTCGCATATGAGATTATTGTCGTCGACAACGGGAGCAGGCCAGAAGAAAAATCGATTATCCGGCATGCGTGCGATGTTCATGGTGCCCGGCTTATCGAACTCAATCAGAATCTTTTTTTCGGAGAAGCCAACAACATAGGTGTCGAAGCCGCGCAGGGCGATACCGTCCTCCTCCTCAATAACGACGTACTGGTCACTCCGGACTACATCGCTCCTCTTTTTCGGGCCCTGCAAATTGCCCATCGTGCAGGAGCCGTGGGAGCGGAACTGCGGTATCCAGGCGGGCAACTGCAGGAAGCTGGCGGATATGTGCGTCAGGATGGGTGGACGATCCGCCACGGCCTGGCGCGCTCCCCCGCGAGCATCCTCTCCGAGCCGGGATTGCACATCGTCGACTACTGTTCAGCGGCTTGCCTGCTGATGCGGCGTGATGTGTTTCTGGCAGCGGGCGGATTTGATCCGCTGTTCGACCCGGGATATTTCGAAGACGTTGATTTAATGTTGCGCCTTCGCGCAATGGGATTGTTCACCTACTGCTGCGCTGGCAACGCTGTCATCCATCGCGAAAGCGCGACCTCGAAAACAATCTGGAGCAACCCGCGCCGGGCGGCCATTATTCATCGCAATCATCGTAAATTTGTAGAGAGATGGGGGAAGTTCGTCGCGGAGCGCGTATTCGGACACGCCACGCCGCCCCACTTTGAGAAGATCAACTGGATCGCGCAGAACGAGGTGCCAGCAACAGGAGCACAGCGCCTGTTCTTGCGGGGAGCTGGCTTGATCGGGCGCAATCGGACGTGGCGCAGCATCGTGACGGTCGCAAGCGCTCTGCGCGACAAGGCTCATGTCTCATTTGTCGCAGATGAGGTATGCAGCCGAAGCCGCATCTACGCGATTGCATCAGCCTGGGGTCAGGAGCTGGGCGGCTTTTCCGTCACCAGAGCTTCTGATGTGACGCGGACTGCGGATGATACATCCGTCGTTATCCACTGCGACGGCGACAGGAGCGCGAAGATCGTTTCGGCCGATGGTCCATTGCGGAATCAGGTGAAAAAAATTCTCGACGAGATGAACTCACAATCTGCACGGCGGTAACACCGGCAACACCATCTGCGGTCAGAATCGCCTCGACACTCCTGAATATTGACCTCATCGGACTGGCCGACTACAACCTAACGTCGAATCCAGATACTCGCGCCTGCAGTGGCGCAACCAACACGCGTAGCGGCTCCGCCGCTTAAAGCGCGATGTCACGGATCTCCGGGAAATTGTTGGAATGACTGTCGTTACCACCCTGAGAACAGATGAATTGCGGCCTGTTCTCGTTACAGGTGGCGCGGGATTCATTGGTGCAAATTTCGTTCTCGACTGGTGCGCAGGCCAGGATGTTCCAGTCGTCACGCTCGACAAGCTCACATATGCGGGAAACCTGCATAATCTCGCAGGCCTGCATGGCAATGAGCGGCACTCATTCGTGCGCGGCGATATCGGTGACGTGGACTTTGTCCGAACGCTTTTGTCCAGAATCAAGCCGCGCGCCATTGTCAATTTTGCCGCCGAGTCTCATGTCGATCGTTCGATACTCGGTCCGGAAGATTTCATCACGACCAACATCGTTGGCACTTTCAGGCTTCTCGAAACAGCGCGGGAATACTGGACCGGGTTGCCGCAGCGAGAGAAAGAATCTTTCCGGTTTCTCCATGTTTCGACCGACGAAGTCTATGGATCACTGACGCCTGAGGCGGACCCGTTCCATGAAGCGAGTCCCTACTCTCCTAACAGCCCCTATTCTGCTTCGAAGGCTGCATCCGATCATCTTGTGCGTGCGTGGCATCATACATATGGCCTGCCCGTCATCATCACGAACTGTTCAAACAACTACGGACCTTATCAGTTTCCGGAAAAACTCATTCCGCTGATGATCCATCATGCCTTGGCCGGCAAACCTCTTCCGGTCTATGGCGATGGCCAGCAGATCCGCGACTGGCTTTATGTCAGCGACCACTGCGCCGCCATCCGTGCGGTTCTCCGTGAAGGCCAACCCGGTCACACCTATGCGATCGGCGGCGACAGCGAGAAAAGCAATATCGACGTCGTGCGTACGATTTGTGATGCGTTGGACCAAGAGCGCCCATCTGCAAAGGGTTCATACGGACAATACATCACGTTCGTGCCTGACCGGCCCGGGCACGATCGGCGCTATGCGATCAACGCCGGAAAAATCCGCCAGATGCTTGGCTGGCGTCCTCGGGAATCGTTCGAGTCCGGCCTCCGCAAAACTGTACGCTGGTATCTCGACAACGCCGCCTGGACCGACAGCGTGGTTGCCGGGAGTTATCGCGACTGGCTCGGACGGAACTACTCGGCACGATGACAGTGGTTTCGCCAAAAATCCTGCTTCTTGGCAAGGACAGTCAGCTGGGCTGGGAGTTGCGGCGATCACTTAGCGCGATCGGTCCTCTGATAGCCTGTGACAGGCAGAGCGCCAATCTAGAGAATGAAGATGAGCTTCGTGTTCAGGTCCGGCATCATCAGCCGTCCTTCATTGTCAATACAGCAGCCTATACCGCAGTCGACAAAGCCGAAACCGAACAGGCAAAAGCCTATCAGATCAATGAAACGGCCGTGCGTATCCTTGCGGAAGAAGCATCCCGCATCGGCGCGTGGCTAGTCCATTACTCGACAGACTACGTCTTCGACGGCGAAAAGCCGTCTCCCTATACAGAAGACGACGAGCCGCGCCCTCTGAATATATATGGTCTCAGCAAAGCTGCCGGCGAACGCGCAATCCGCGACGTTGGCTGCAAGCACCTCATCATCCGCAGCGGCTGGCTTTACTCCGCGCATGGCTCCAACTTCCCTCGCGCCATCCTGCGGCGCGCAATCGAACGCGACCAGCTGGAAGTCGTCTCCGACAGCTTCGGTGCTCCCACGAGCGCGCATCTCGTTGCCGATGTGACTGCTGCGATGCTCGGCCGGCTGAATGATCTCGCGCAATCCGAAGAACTATCCGGCATCTATCATCTGACATCATCCGGCGAGACAAGCTGGTACGACTATGCGCAATTTCTTCTAAGTCTTGCGCAAAACCGCGGACTTCCCATCAAGGCGAACGCAAAGCGCGTTTTTCCCGTTACGGGAGCGAGCTATGCCGCTGTGGCCGTTCGCCCGAAAAACTCGAGGCTGGATACGTCACTGCTGCGGCGCCGGTTTCACGTCCATCTGCCTGACTGGAAAATACATGCCAGGCGTTTCATTGACGAAGTTGCAAGATCGAGACTGCTATGAAACGCAAGGGCATCATTCTGGCCGGCGGTTCCGGAAGCCGTCTCCATCCGGCGACATTGTCGATCTCAAAGCAGCTTCTGCCGATCTTCGACAAGCCGATGATCTATTATCCGCTGTCAACACTCATGCTGGCCGACATTCGGGAGATCCTGATCATCTCTACGCCCCAGGATGTTCCCCGCTTCGAACAGCTTCTGGGTACTGGTGGCAAGTGGGGGCTGAACATCGAGTACGCCGTACAACCATCCCCTGACGGGCTGGCGCAAGCCTTCCTGATCGGAGAGCGCTTCCTCGGAGAGGCACCAAGCGCACTCGTGCTGGGCGACAATGTTTTCTACGGCCACGACTTCTCGCACCTTCTGGCCAGCGCCTCTCGGCCGGATCGAGGCGCGACCGTTTTCGCCTATCATGTCCATGATCCGAAGCGTTACGGCGTCGTGGAATTCGACTCTTCCGGAAAGGCCCTGCGGCTGGAGGAAAAGCCGCTCCAGCCAAAATCAAACTATGCTGTGACCGGGCTGTATTTCTACGATAGCGAGGTCGTCCGTCTTGCGAAGACGCTCAAGCCGTCAAAGCGCGGGGAATTGGAGATTACGGATCTCAATCAGCTTTACCTCGACAGACAACAGCTCTCTGTCCAGATTCTCGGCCGCGGTCACGCCTGGCTCGATACCGGCACGCATGAAACGCTGCTCGAAGCGAGCCAGTTCATCGCGACGCTGGAGAAACGGCAGGGATTGAAGGTGTCATGCCCTGAAGAGATTGCGTGGCGTCATGGGTGGATCAATGATGCCGAACTCGAGGAACTCGCGGCTGCAATGAAGAATAACGGCTATGGCCAGTATCTCCACGGTTTGCTGACCCACGGGATATTCTGATGATTGCCGCTCCGCTTGCCATTCCGGATGTGATCGCGTTCGAACCCAGGGTTTTCAAGGACGCGCGGGGCTTTTTCTTCGAGAGCTTCAACGCGCGAAGTTTCGCGGCAGCCGTCGGCAGACCGGTCGCATTCGTGCAGGACAACTTCTCTCATTCGGCGAAGGGCGTTCTGCGCGGCATGCACTATCAAGTCGTCCACCCGCAGGGGAAATTCGTTCGCGTGACATCAGGCGAAGTTTTCGATGTCGCCGTCGATATACGAAGAGACTCGCCCACCTTCGGACGGTGGGTTGGCGAATATCTATCGGCAAGCAATGGAAAAGCATTGTGGATTCCAGAAGGCTTTGCACACGGCTTTCTGGTTTTGTCCGATTCAGCCGACTTTCAATACAAGGTGACCGATTACTGGTACGCTGAACACGAACGATGCCTCCAGTACGACGATCCGGATGTCGCAATCAAATGGCCCCTGCTTTCTTCTCAAACCAAATCGTTTTTCGCCCCTATTCTGTCTGACAAGGACCAGCAGGGCGTTGCGCTTCATGCGCTTGAACTCCTCTAATTCAAGAGATCATCATGGCCGTCCAGTTATTCGTACCGAACTTTCGTGTCGAGGAATGCCTCGCAGAAATCCGCGAGTGCCTTGAAAAGGGCTGGACCGGCCTCGGCTTCAAAACCGTTGGCATTGAAACCGCGTGGAAGGAATATACGGGGCTCCCTCACGCGCACTTCCTGAATTCAAACACGGTCGGCCTTCATCTTGCCTTCGAGCTATTCAAATCGAAGTTCGGATGGGACAACGACGACGAAGTCATTACGACACCGTTGACCTTCGTCTCGACCAACCACGCAATTCTGTACGCCGGACTGAAGCCCGTTTTTGCTGACGTCGACGATTATCTCTGCCTTGATCCTGAAAGCGTTCTCAAGCACATCACGCCTAGAACGAAAGCTCTCATCTTCGTGGGCATCGGCGGAAATGTGGGGCAATATGCCAAAATTGCCGACATCTGCCGTGACCGCAATATCAAGCTGGTGCTCGATGCTGCTCACATGTCGGGAACGCGCGTTGGCGGAAAGCATATCGGCGACGACGCGGATGTCACGGTCTTCAGCTTTCAGGCCGTCAAGAACTTGCCCACCGCTGACTCCGGAATGATCTGCTTCAGGGAAACCGAAGACGACGAGCGCGTTCGCAAGCTGACATGGCTCGGCATCAACAAGGACACCTATGCCCGCACGGCCTCTCAAGGGGCATACAAGTGGATGTATGACGTCGAGGAAGTCGGTTACAAGTATCATGGCAACTCGATCATGGCCGCCATCGCGCTGGTTCAGTTGAAGTATCTCGACATCGACAATGCTTACCGTCGGCAGCTAGCGGCCTGGTATGGCCAAAATCTCAAAGAGAAGAACAATGTCGCGGTCGTACAGACCGCGCCAGGCTGCGAGTCCGCTCAACATCTGCTTCAGATTCGTGTGCAGAACCGGGACGCGCTGATGATGGCCCTCAACGAGCACGACATCTTCCCGGGAGTCCATTACCGCGACAACACCGACTACCGGATGTATGCCTTTGCCCAAGGCACCTGCCCGAATGCGACGACTGCCAGCAAGGAAATCATCTCCCTGCCGATGCATATGCGTATGACAAAATCCGACGTCGACCTGATTTCCGAGCTGGTTATCAAGTACGCGCGATGAAGCCGCTCGTCGAACCGTTCGGGGACGGCACAGTCACCTTACGGCTGGTCGAAGAACGCGACCTCAGAACAATTCTCGATTGGAGAAACCGGGACGAGGCTCGCGTCTGGTTCAAAACCTCGGACAAGCTGTCGCTCGATAGCCACAAAAGATGGTATGAGCGGTATCTGGCCAAGGACGACGATTTCTTCTTTCTGGTCGAGGCAGACGGAGCCCCCGTCGGGCAATGCGCGATCTACGATATTGACCGGATTGCGAAATCCGCGGAAATAGGCCGCTTCCTTGTTGCACCGGACAAGGCAGGAAACGGCTATATCACCCGGAGTTGCGAAGAACTCATCCGTTTCGGCACAAGAACATTGGACCTGCCTTATCTTTTTCTTGAAGTCATGGAAGAGAACGTCAGGGCTATCAGGGTTTATGAACACTGCGGCTTTAGTGAAGAGGGCCGCTCGGATGGTTTGATACGCATGGGCTTAACGCGGAACGATCCTAGATGACCTCTGGCAGGCAATTGCTGGCCGACGCCCTCACCTCCTGCAAGCTGTGGCGGGTCTGGAAATTCCTCGGCATCCAGGACATCAAGACCCGCTTCCGGCGTTCGCTGCTCGGGCCGTTATGGATTCTGCTCAATCTCGGAATCTTCGTTGGAGGTGCAGGTTTCGTTTATGGCGTGATGTTCGGCCAGCCCATGGGTGAATTCCTGCCGTTTCTCATTACAGGATTCGTCATCTGGGGCTTCCTGCTCTCATCGTTTACTGACGCCGGGAACGCATTTGTTAGCGCCGAAGGCTACATCAAACAATTTTCCTATCCGAAGCAAATCTACCTGCTCCGCGCGCTCGTCACTTACAGCATCATTATGCTGATCGGCTTCTGCGCTGTTGTTCTTATGCAAGTCGCCTTGGGACGATTTGATGTCGCCGGCTGGCTTATAACCATTCCCGGTCTTGCACTTTTGCTGGTAGCAGCCCTCGCCCATATCACGATTGCGGCCTACCTTGGGACGCGTTTTCGCGACTGGCCCCATGCGTTGGCCGGTATCCTTCAGGTGGTCTTCTTCGTGACGCCGATCATGTTTCCAATCAAGATGCTGCAGGAAAAGCATCTGGATTTCGTCTACAGATACAATCCACTCTATTACCTGATCGATGTCGTCCGGCATCCCATTCTGACCGGCAACTTTGCTCCGCCAGAGAACTACGCCTTCGCACTGCTCTACATCGTAGTCGCCTGGGCTGCGGCCATCGCCATTGCGCGGAAACTCGATAATCGTCTGGTATTCCTGCTATGACCGATCTTGGCATTCACCTCAACAATGTCGGCATCCGTTTCGAGGGACAGCGGAACGCCGGCGGCATCAAGGACTGGCTTGTGAGCCAGTTCACGGGGCCGAAACCGAGAGACAATCAATATGTCGTCGACGCCTTGCGAAATCTAAATCTCAACATCGGTCATGGTGAGCGCGTTGGGTTGATCGGACTCAATGGCGCCGGCAAGAGCACCCTGCTCAAGGTGATGGCCCGAATTTATCCTCCCACCTCCGGCATCGCGACCGTTCGAGGACATATTTGCCCGATGTTCGAATTTGCGACCGGATTCGAAATGAACCAGTCGGGCCGCGACAACATCCGTATTCGCGGATTGCTTCTCGGGATGTCTCCAGCCGAGATCGAGGAAAAGCTTCCCGAAATCGCCGAGTTCACCGAACTCGGGGAATTCCTGGATTATCCGGTACGGACTTATTCGAGCGGTATGTTCGTGCGTCTGGCGTTTGCAGTGTCCACCAGCGTTAATCCGGAGATACTTCTCATCGACGAAGTGATGGGCGCAGGCGACATAAAATTTGCCGACAAGGCCCGGCGCCGGATGTTCGAGTTCATGGAGCAAGGCAAGGTTCTTGTCTTTGCCAGCCACTCCCCCGAACTGCTGAAATCATTTTGCAAACGATCGATCTGGCTGGAATCCGGCTCAATTCGAATGGATGGCGACACTGACGAGGTTCTCGACACCTATACGCGCGCAAATCAGCCCGCAGCGTAGCTTGGCAAGATCACCATGTCGGTCATCAGCATCCTCGTTATCATCGAAGCCGAGATTGCCACAACGCATCTGATCGAACAGGTACTGAAGGCCTGCGAACGACAAGGCATTCGCTACAAGGTACAGTTTCTCGACAAACTCACGAATGCGGATTTCACATCGAATATCGTGCCCCTGTTCATTCGCTGCGGAGACCCGCGCGCTCATGTATGGGCGCAAACTCTTGTCGACGCCCGCTATCCATATCTCTTTTATATCGACGATAACTTCTGGCGGATTGTCGGCAATTCAGCTCTTGCCGAATATTACCGCCATCCCACTATCCGGCAATCGCTTGAGTTCATCGTGTCGAATGCGCGCGCCGTCGTCACCAACTCGAACCAGCTCGCGAGGTTTCTCTCGCAATTCAGCAAGCGCGTTACCGTGCTTCCGACATTCTTCGATTTTTCCCTGATCGAGGATATCCAGCACCAATCCGACGACAGAGTACGGATCGGATTTGCCGGCAGTCCGTCTCGCGCAGATGACCTCGAACTGATTTCGCCCCTGATCAATCCGATTCTCGATAAGTTTCCGCAGGTGGTCTTTGAGTTCGCTGGCGTCCTGCCAAACGGAATTCAGCCCGGCGAGAGGATTTCGTTCTTCCCTCACACACAGGACTACAAGAGCTACATCCGTTTCCAGGCAGAGCGGAACTGGTCGATCGGCCTTGCCCCGCTCATTGATCACGAGGCCAATCGCAGCAAGACCGACAACAAGTACCGCGAGTATGGCGCGTGCCGATGTGTCGGCATCTACTCCAATATCCCGCCATATAGCGATGTTGTGACACATTCAAAGACGGGTCTGCTGGTTGATAATTCAGAGACAGCATGGCTGGATGCCTTGACCGATCTGATTGCAGATCCGCAAAAGCGAGCGGAGATGTCACAAGCAGCGTTTGAGGATGTCCGGGCGCGCTACGACATCACCCACGTATCAAAGGCCTGGGCCGACTTCTTTACAGATTTTGCCGGAAAGCTCCCACGTGAGGCAATCCGGTTCGACCGGCCGATCCCATGGCGCAGACGAGCGCTCCAGCGGCTTGATCGGATAAAACTCAATCTCGCCATTGTTTATCATGAAGGCGGCGTGCCATTGGTGATCCGCCGTATTGCCCGGAAACTGTTGAGATTGGCGATCGGGACTTGATTGCCAGGATGACCCGACGACACTTCTCTTCAGATTGCTCGGCTGCCGAGGAAGGGGCTTCATCTTGACCACTCTGCTCGCCCAGAAGATCGCCCGCGAATACGGAACACCGGCTCTTGTGATCGACATGGACCGTGTCGAACGCAACATCGCGCGTGTGCAGAAGATTTGCGACGACGCCGGCGTCGCCAACCGGCCTCATATCAAGACCCATAAAAGCCCCCTTCTCGCCAAGCTTCAGATCGAAGCTGGTGCGAAGGGCATCACCTGCCAGAAGTTGGGCGAAGCAGAAGTGATGGCGCAGGCCGGGATCGATGACATCCTCATTAGCTACAACCTGATCGGCGAGGAGAAAATGGCGCGCCTCGGCGCTTTGCTCACCAAGACAAATGTCACCGTCGCTGCCGACAATCCCGTTGTCATCGCCGGTCTCACCGCAGCCGCCACCGCCGCAGGACGTGACGTGCCGGTCGTGATCGAGTGCGACACTGGCCGCAAGCGCGCCGGTGTCGAGACGCCCGCCGAAGTCATTGCACTTGCCAGTCAGATCAAAGGCACGCCCGGCCTGTCGTTTGCGGGGCTATTGATGTACCCCACCGAAACCGGCTGGGCCGATGCACAGCGCTTTCATGACGAGGCGCTGGCAGGCATTCGCCAATTGGGCCTCGAGCCGAAAATCGTCTCGACCGGAGGATCGCCGAACCTGAAGAACATCGGCAAGCTCACGGGCGCAACCGAGCATCGCCCCGGCACCTACATCTACAACGATCGCATGCAGGTCGCTGCGGGTGTCGCCACGTGGGACGACTGCGCCCTGCATGTCTATTCCACCGTGGTCAGCCGGGCAGCTCCCGATCGCGGCATTCTCGATGCTGGTTCCAAGACGCTGACGGCCGATACCGGCGGCCTCGATGGCTATGGACTAATCCTTGAACACCCCGAAGCACGGATCGCGCGTTTCGCCGAGGAACATGGCTTCCTCGATCTGACGAAAAGCAACACGCGGCCCGCCGTGGGCGATGTCGTCCGCATCGTGCCGAACCACGTCTGCGTCGTCGTCAACATGTCCGACGAGGTCGTCATGGTGCGAGGCGACGAAATCGTCGGCATTCTTCCCGTGGCCGCACGCGGAAAGCTGCGATGATCGTGTAACAGAGACACTCAGGTTAGACAGTCTCCGAAACGGCAGCAGAGGCTGCCGGTGCGCTCACTCCTGCCCTTCGCGGTGTCATGCCCATCAGCCAGCGCATCCAAGGCCATGGCCTGACAAGCCAATGGTAGATCGCCAGTGAGGCAGCGATCGCCGCCAGCCAGATCACAACGATCTTGAGCCAGAGCGGGATCGCAACGGGCAGCAGATACCAGCCGATCAGCAGCAGTGGCGCGTGATGGATAATATAGACCGGCAGCGTGGCTTCGCTGAAATAGCTCGTAAGCGGCGTCGAAGCCGGGTTGAGCCGAGCCATAAATTCGAGACCGGCCCCCGCCCCGCCCCAGGCTACAAGACCGATGAAGAAGCGGCCCCAGGAGGACTCGCCAAAGACGGCAACTCCAACAAAGCCGATCACCAGAAGCAGCAGAAAGCCCGGAGCTTGTGTGCGAAGCCGCGCCTCGAAGCCCGGCCACGCGGCGATCCCTGCGCCAATGACCACACAGAGCGTGAAGTAGAGGAAGTTGCTCCAGTCCATGACGAGATTCGGGAAGTACGGCCAGTAGCCGTTGAGCGCCACGAGAATCGCGATCATGGGGATGAGAGGAACATAAACGGCAAAGGCCGACGGCACTGAAATATTCGGGATGCGCCGCGCCAGGCGCAGCAGCAGCGGCAGAAGCATCATTGAGATCAGAAACAGATAGGCTAGAAACCACAGATGCGACCATGTCATCAGCGGCAGGCGCTTCAGGTTACGCGGAAAGAAATCGAAATAGCCGACCGGCCGGTCGAGTTGCATGATGCCCTGCAGCCATTCCGCTTCGCGCAAACCATGAAAGCCATATCGCGCCCATCATAGAGCTCGATGTATTTGATCATGGAGCCGAAAATCACGATGCCGAAAATCAGCGGCACGAGAAGGCGCAACACGCGCTCCTTTGCAAACCGGCCGGAACTCCGCGTTCTCAGCGCTACCACCGCAGACCAACCCGCCAGAATGAACCAGGACGAGATCGCAGCCGCCCGCAGAACATCGAAAAGCAAAGATGCCGTGGGTGAAGGCACTGAGCTCTTCAGATGATAGTGAGGCTCGAACGCAAAAATCGCCAAAGCATGAACGAGAATAATTGCGCCACAGAGCAAAATTCGCAGCACATCAATATCGGTACGCCGCATACACCCCCCGGACCGATATCATGCCGATCAACCTAACAAAGGCCGCGCGGGTGCGGTGTTGCCCATCGGTGACTCAAGTCCGCAATTTGCGGCCGCGCGGCAGGCAGCTAGCGCCGACCATAGCCCGGCGAGACCATGTTCTTGAACTGCACGAGCAGCGTGAACACCCACACCAGGCCGTACATGCCCGCCAGCCCCAGCGCCGTCCTGCGGTCCATTAACGACAGCCCGGTCCAGTACCAGACGCGGTAGATCCACAGCCCCGCGGTCGCGACGCCCAGCAGGCAGACCAGCAGCTTGATGCCCTGACTGTTGGCGACCCCCACCGCGGCGAACAGGAGTGTCGCCGGAATGAGGAACATCTGGCAGGCGGAAATCAGCGTCTCGTTCATGAATGGTCCCTTGGCGAATCGCGCCAATTCTAGATCAATCGCATATCACGCGGGTGATGCCGTTCCGGCGCGATCGGGCGCCTCCGGGCGCGGAAAAGAGCCGGAAAAGGCCCAAACTCTCGGAATTCCCCTTCTTGCGCAGGGGGCCGAAGGACGCTACAGCATCGGGGCCTCTTGGCACGGTTCGGAGCGTAGCGCAGCCCGGTTAGCGCACTAGTCTGGGGGACTAGGGGTCGGAGGTTCGAATCCTCTCGCTCCGACCAAATTTCTCCCAACACAATCAACACATTTAGAACTTCTGATCGCCAGAAAATTTGGTGCGGTTTGCAAGCAGTTTGCAGAACCGTTCTCTGAATGTTCGTGCTAGCATGCGCTCATGCCAGCCTCACCACTCGACAAAATTCTCGACGAAGATCGCATCGGTTTTGCTGCCCAGCACGGTCGGCGCAGATGGCGCGGAAGCCTGCTCGTCAGATGGGTTCGGAGACGTTGATGCTTGGCAAAGTCCTGAGCTTTGCACGCCGGCGCACCAAATCCCGCTATGCCGACGACGAGGCCGTCAGCGACTTCACCAGAGTATGCGTTTCGACCGGGATCTTAGACCATGGAAACACAGCGCGAGTTGAAGCTGGTATCCAGCAAGGAGCTTCCGGAGAACCCGGAGCCGAAGCCTCGATCAAAAACAACTGAAACGTTGAAGCTATCGGCGCTGCTGGCGGTCAGTCTCGCGATCTGGGCCGGCGTGATCTGGTATCTGATCATGATGTGGAGGGCCCGCTGATTGCTCTATAGCCACCCATTATCGCGTCCAAGTTTCTTCAGGGCGGGCAGCTTCAGCTTCGGTAGATCCTTCGGCCGCTCAGGATAGATAAAATCCGCGCCGCGGAGCCAGCGGCCCTCGAACGCACTCCAAAACTGAATTGCGTCTAACTGCAACTCGAACTCGTACACGCACCAAAGTGAGCCGCTCCCCACTCTTTCCCCTGTTGCGTTGAAAGGCAGTGCGTTCATTTTGCAGACTAATTCGATATAGTTCCATTGCTTGCGGACATACATGTCCTCTAACGCCACGTGATACGGGCGATCGGCCCTCCAACGATATTGACCCCGCCCTCGCGACTGAAAGTCCCGCCGCTGCGCCAGGAGTTCTGGCAGCCGCGCGATACCCATCGCTATGCGCCTCGCTTCGTCGCGCGTCAGAAGGTGCGAGGGATTGGACCAGTGGGCCGCATGGAATCCATCTCGGCAGTAAACAGTAGCGATTTTGATGCCATTGGCGTCGTGCACATCGAAACCATGCTCAAGGCGCTCCACGCGCCATGGCGGCGGAAATCGTCGTTTTTCACCACTTGACTCCATGAGAACAAAATAAGAACATCACGTGCAGACGGTCAACGAGGAACCGGTGCATGTCGGCACTTCCAGAGCAAGATTCACAGACCGAAGCGGAGCAGCTTGAGGCAGCCGTCAATCAGGCAATTGCGGCGTGCGGCGGAGATCCGCGCGCCGCTGTTCGGGCGCTGATTCTCACCAATGAGTTTCTTGAAGCGAGCGCGTCGAGAGGTTTTCGGCGCGGCATCGACCACGGAAGACTCAAGACATATTCCGGCTGAAGTTTGGAATAAGCGTTATGCAGCACATATCGGCGGAACTGACCGAGCGTTTCGACGCGGCAATATACTTCTATCAAAGCGCTTGGGAGCACGATCCAGACATGGAGATCGTGAACGGCTGCATCACTGGCCGCGCTCCTGAACTCGAAGCCTATGAAGAGTGCATAATCTTGCTGCTCGAAGGGCTGAGAGACAGCGTCGCGACGGCGCCCCTCCCGCTCATGGTGTATACGCAACTGTTGATCGAGCTACTTGGTCCAGCACAGGTCGAAGGCATTCTCGAAGGCCTTATAAGGGAAGTTGGTCGCACGATATTCCCAACCACCGCCGCAGAGTTTGTCCAACTTCTGAATACACATCTCGAGAATCCGCCGCGAGCGGTAATCTCAGCTCTTCAATGATGCGTTAGGCGTTCGGTCCGTAGCGCACCCTTAAGAACCGATAAAGCATCCAAATCAAGATAAGCACAATCAGGAGTCGGAAGCCCAAGATCGAGATAGCATCCGGGCCCAACCAGAAGACGACAACACTCCAGAACGACAGCCAAAACACGACCGCAAGCAGTGAAGCCGGTAAGAAGACGCTTGTGCGGAAATGAAGGACTCCAGCGGCCGTTGCTACGACCGCTCCTACGTTGGGATGCCAAAACGTCATAGCGATGGTGCTGACGCCATTGCGATCCAGCTTCTGCTTGGCGGATTCTAGGGAGTCCTTCAACCCGACTGCGGTAAACGCGTGATACCAACCGAACCGGCCGATATAGAAATTGACGACATAAGCCGTCCAAATCCCGGTGATCGCAAAGCAGGCTACCTGAGCTGCTCTGAGTGGATCGTCGCCGGCAGCAAGCAAGCCAAGGAAAAAAACCATCGATCCCGGAAAATACAATCCTACAATCAGAAGACCTTCAATGAAGGAACTGACGATGATAATGGCGAGGCCGTACCGGCTGAAGTAATCGCGCGCAATCTCAATCACGCGCTGTTCCGGGGGCAAATCGAGCATCTTCCAGACGCCAAATAATATCCCGGCGAATGCAGCAACGCATAGCGGCAGGATCAGAGCGCGAAACTGCTTGCTCATTCTGGCATGGCCGCTCGGTATCCTTCCAAACCGTAGCTTTCTCGCTCCGCTTTCATTAAATCCACCAACTCATTCGGATGAATGAACTCGTCGCGGAAACATGGGTTGGTTTTCGGGTCAAATATTCGACGAAGCCAAGCGATAACGACCCGATGGCGTTCTGAACTCTTGAACGTGCTATGATAAGTTAGCCACAGATCTACGTGGTAGCGGGGCCCATAATCGACCGGGACGAGTGTAGCCCCAAGCGCCACAGAGGATGTCGGAAGAAAGCCAATTCCCGCTCCTCGCTCGACGGCATATAGAACCGCGGTGCTTGAGTTCGTTCTTACGCTAATAATTCCATCCAAAGACTGAATACCCCCGAGACGAGCGAACGCAAGTTCATCGATCGCAGGCGCGTTTTGGCTCACATAGCGATGCTGAGAAAGCTCATCCTGCGACTTTGGTACGCCATGCAGCTCAAAGTATTCCCGCGAGACGAACGGATGTATGTGAAGACGAGCGAGTTTAGTTACAATCAAATCTTGCGCCGTTGGAGGTGACAACTGGATGGAAATATCCGTTTCAAGCCGAACGACGTCGGCTTGTTGCATTGCGCATTGCAGATCGACCGTTACGCGTCGATACACCTTCTGAAAATCGATCAGTCGCGGAAGAATCCAAAAAATACCTGGGCCTTCGGTAACCGCGACCCGAACGATACCCGAGAGGTCGTCATTTTCTCGCGCGGCTCGCCTTGCGACGTTGAAGCTGATGCGCTCCATCTCCCTCACCTCGCCAAGGAGATCCTTTCCTTCGTCGCTTAGGATGATCCCATTCCTCTCCCTGAGGAAAACCTTGAAGCCAAGCTCGTCTTCGAGCCGGTCAATCCGTCGCATCAGGGTCGCGCTGGTAAGGCCGACCGCTTCTGCTGCCGCTCGGAAACTTCGGTGGCGAGAGCAATGCAGGAATAAGCGCAGATCGTCCCAATCAATCTGGTGCTGCGCTGGTGCATCACCCTGCTTCATTTGCTGGGGCATACGCCACCCCCAATCCAAACTAATAATCGGGAAATGGTGGGGATTTTATATGTTCTTTAGCAAAAACAGCAACGAAACCTTTGTCGCACGTCGCGACTTCGACTTTATCCCACGCCGATCTGAAATCGCCGTCGCGCCGGCCAGCCCGCATGATTTTGAGGGACTGGCCCGCATGGCCAAGGCGCTAATTCCCGACATTACGGCAACCGGCACGCAACTCAGCCATGCGGCGCAACGAGATCCCGAAAGCATTCTTGCATTCACGATTAAGGGGCAGCTTGTTGGAGGGATCGCATTTTTGTTCCTCAACCAGATCGGTGTGGAACTTCTGCTGCGTGGCAAACTCGACTTCTCCGCCCCCTCCACCCATTCTCTTGCCGATCCAGCGGATGACGTTGCCGGGATTTACACATGGGCTACTGCCGTCCATGGCCGGGGCATTCTAGCGCTGGGAAACGTGGCGGAGCATCTTTCGAAGCGGCGATTCCGTCATGCGAACATGTATGCTCGACCGAACACAGCCGATGGCCGCCGTCTTGTTCAATCGGTCGGTTACAGACGGCTCGCGGCCCAGGAAAATCTCTGGATTTACGAACGGGCGTTAAACCGACTTCCCATAGTACCACTAGCAACACCAAAGCCCGGTGCCGTCCATGCGTGAATCCAATTCAATGTCCGTCCGGCTTGCCCGCGACCTCAGCGACTTCATGGTGATCACGGCGATTAGAAGCGCGGTGTATCTCGCGGAACAGGACTGCCCCATCGATGAAGAGTTCGACGGCAATGATTTCGTAGCCGCCCACTTTATCGGATACATCGGCTCAGAGCCGGTCGCATGCCTGAGGGTCCGGTTCTTTGGTGAGTTCGCCAAGGTCGAGCGACTTGCCGTTCGACATCAGTACCGTCGGTCTCGAATTTCCTTCAAACTCGTTCAGGCAAGCGTCGATTACGTCAAGCGCAAAGGATTTCGGAAAATCTACGGCCAGGCTCAGGATCGCTTGGTCAATTTCTGGGCGCACTTCGGCGCAAAGCCATTGCCCAACAGTCGTAAGATTGTCTTTTCGGACTTTTCCTACACAGAAATGGTTCTGGAAATTCCGCCGTCTTCAGATGCGATCACACTCCAGAGCGATCCCTACGTGATCATAAGGCCGGAGGGCGACTGGGATAGACCCGGCGTCCTGGACCTTTCCTCGCAACGAACCGTCACATCACCACTTCGCACACCATAGCAATGCTTTTGAATCCCCTTCTCATCTGCATGGACCTCCAACGTGAGTTCACGGCCGCAGGAAGGCCTCATCAGATACATGACCCGGCGCGAGCCATAGCAAATTGCATCAAACTCCAATCCCGCTGGCGAGAACAGCTATGGCCGATCGCTCATCTCAAGAGAACAGCAACTGCGGCGTATTTCAACCCTGCGTCAAATCTCACTGATTGGCTGAATGAGCTAGCTCCTCTTTCGGGCGAACTCACATTTGAACATGCGCTGCCATCTGCATTCAGTTCCGCGAAGTTCGCAGACTTCATGAGGCACATTGGGGCGCTCAGGTGTTTCGTTTCAGGTTTCGTGCTTCAGGAATCGATCTTGGCGACCGTAGTAGACGGCTTCCACCGCGGAATTCAGTTCGATGTCGTCAGCGATGCCGTTGATGGAACGCAGAACACAATGGCAGCTCTCAATATCATGAAGCAGTTCTGCAGAATGACTGACACCAATGCGATTTGGGCGCCGAGCTCGGAATGAATGATCACACACAGAGCCGAAATGACAGAGTAAGCCATGGGCATAACCTTCCCACCTCGCAGCCTCTGCGCTCCTGCCTGAGCCACTGGTCTACAGAAACGCCGGCCTGCTGCTCCGCAAGCCGTGTGATGTTCAAACACGTATACTCATCCGGAATTTTCGCAAACGCTCGTAGCAGACACAAACTCTCATCAGGATGGATCGACGTTTGAAGTTCACTCTCACAAATGTATTTAGGACCGGGGTGTAAATCCATGATGCGCGCTGTCTCCAGTAACGACTCTCAGGATAAGCCGGACCTTATCGATATTCTCGAACACGCCTTGCTATTGGCGCGGAGGGATCGAAGTGCTCTTACGGCACACCTTCTCGAAATGGCGATCCTAAACGAAACCGGATCAATACTTGAACATGGCGATACCCATGCTCAGATCTGATGTTGATATATTATGTGCAACTCAAAAAGCGCCGCCGGCACAATAGCGCGACGGCGGCCAGCACCGTCACCCTTGAAAAGTCAGATCCACGACAGTGCCAGCCCGAAGCTGGTTGGTGGGACCGCAGGTTCGGAAGAGCCGATCCGATGCGCAGAGCATGACCAAAAAAGGCCCGACCAGCGCGAAGCTGAGCGGGCCACGTCTACCGACCGCCTGCCATATCGATAAGCGCTCCGCTCACATAAGACGAAGCATCCGAGAGTAGCCAAACGATGGCCTCAGCAACCTCCTCGGATGTACCTGCACGCCCGAGAGGTGTTTGGGCGCCGAGAAGATGAGCCCGTTCCGGGTTCCCAGACGAAGCATGAATATCCGTATCGATGAAAGCCGGCCGCACCGCATTAACTCGAATTCCTAGCGGGCCAACCTCCTTTGCCAAGCCGATAGTCAAGGTATCCATTGCTCCTTTCGACCCAGCGTAGTCCAGATACTCTCCCGGTGAGCCAGTTTTGGAAGCCAATGAGGACACGTTAACGATCGAACCACCTGTTTTCATATGTCGCACAGCTTCACGAGCGCTGAGATATGACCCTAGAATATTGGTTCTAAACATCGTCTCCAACCGCTCAAGTGTCATCTCAGTGAGAGTCGTGGCGGGGGCAACAATGCCTGCATTAATAACGACACCATCCAATCTGCCGAAGCTCTCAACAGTCGAAGAAAATATCCGCGTGACATCTGGCTCGATGCCAACGTCACCTTGGATCACGATGGCCTTTGCACCATGATGTCGAACTTTCTCCGCGGTCTCATCTGCCGCGCCTTTGTCCCGCACATAAGTGATCGCCACGTTCCATCCTCGCGTAGCGGCAAGAACGGCTGTCGCTTTGCCGATGCCACGGCTACCCCCGGTGATGAGTATAGATTTCATCCAAGCTCTCTCAATCTGAATGCCTGTATCATCGTGATCATCGGCAAACCTCTTGAGCAATCAATCCTTAAAGCTCTGCGTTGCCGGGTGGGCGGCGTTGCGAGCGACGCAAATTTCGAGAATGTAAACTCTCGATTTAGAAAAAGAAAAGCCGCCGTCCGGTGAAGGGATGGCAGCGTTGTCAGATTTAGAGGTCTTTGTGGCTTTCGGCCCGCCGCGCAACGTCTTCGACGGCTGCGAGGATTTTCTCCCGCTCATCCGGATTTCTGATCTTCCGGAACGCAGCCACCAACCGAAGCCCCTCAGCGACTTCTTTTTCATTTTCCGTCTTGGGTGGGCTCATAAAAACTCCTTGCGAAAAAGGAATTCCGTCATGCCGGACGACGATTTCGATGACTTATGCGATGCATTAAGTGCCTGCCTTTCACGCGCACGAAATTTGAAGGCTGACACGCTCGAATATTTGATTGAAATGGTGGTGCTGGAAGTTAGCGTTCGGCGAAACAGAAACGGGGAAGCCGCGGACCTTACCCGTTTGGCCTAAAAAGCAAAGGCGAGACTTCTTGATGTAGATCAGAAAATCTCTAGAAAAATCGTATCTAAATCTTGATTGCCGGAACAAATGTCGCTGTCGTAGCTTCTGGAGAGTGTCCGTAAGGACATCGTGAGCACGCGTCCCATGACCGCGTCGGGTTGGGCCTCCCCCGCTTTCCCGGCGCGGTTTTTTAATCGTGAATCTTGCCGGATTGCCCCGGCTGAACAGGTGGTTTTTGCGTGCTGTCGGAAAGGAGCCGCGCAAGATCGGCCATCGAACTCCGGTCTTCGCGAGCCGTTGTTGGGATGCTGGGTTGCGTATCGGAATGGCGCCGCCCGAAGAAGCGCGCTCGAATAAAATAAAAAATGAAAGGTTTCATTTAGTTAAACCAATCGCTGTCACGACAATTCGCGACCTGCCGATTAGTTCCCCTACAATACCCAAACAAAAAGACTCGCTATCGAGTCTCATTGCGCGCACACTCTTCCCATCACCGCACGGAACGTGGCAAATATCGGTGACTGCGAGACCAATTGTGCTCCCGTCAAACCGCATCACGCGAAGGGAGGATTTGGTCCAATGACCACAAATCAGCGTATCTGCAAGGCTTGCGGCCGGCCAACGAAATGGATGTTACAGGCTGACGGCGCTGGCCCGCGCACGCACCAGTGCATCCACTGCGACCGGCCAGACCCGCTTAGATCCCCGATTGCGAAGTGGGCCGAAAGCCCATTGGCCGCCCCGCTCGAAAAGAAAAAACCGCGCCACCCCGAAGGATAGCGCGGTCGAATTTTGCCATCTACGATGCATGGCTGAGTTTTTGAAGGTGATGTGCGGTGCTGTCGAGTTTGCGCTGGTGCCCCTCCGACACCAGCGCAATCCCGTCCTCTACGCGGCTTGCGCCGTTTCGGCGTGGATATTCACTTCAGCTTCCGCAAGCTGTGAAAGAGAACTATCCGTGTTCTTTTCCTCCTTGAGTGTCGCGTCGATAAGCTTGACCGCATCCGCATAGCCAAGCTCGGTCGCCCAACACTTCAAGGTGCCATATCGCGAGATTTCGTAATGCTCCACCGCTTGCGCTGCGGCCAAGAGGCCCGCGTCCAGCGCCGGCATTCCCTTGTATTCGTCCATAACTTCCTTGCCCTCGTCGAGGATACCCATGATCGCATCACAGGTTTTCCCGCGCGGGGTTTCGTCGATCAGCTCGAAAATCTTCTCAAGGCGATCGACCTGACCGTCCGTTTCAGCATGGTGCTTTTCAAAAGCCGCCTTCAGCTTCGGAGACTGCGCTGCCTTCGCCATCTTGGGTAAGGCTGAGAGGATTTTCTTCTCGGCAAAATAGATGTCTTTCAGTGTGTCGAGAAACAGGTCAGAAAGTTCCTTTTGTTTGGTCATGGGATCCTCCGGATTGAACGACACCATAATAACCGGAGGCCAAGTTCGTTCCGTCGACACCGGCGGTTGATCATTGCTCGTCGTCACCCTGGTTTGGCGACGGAGGGATGACGCTGAGATCAATCTCGCCAAGGTGACCCGGATGAATGAGCGTGTAAGCGATGCGCCCATGAGGCTTTTTGCCTGGCTCTCCCAACGTGATGCAGTTGCCGAGAACCCCAGCCACGGCCCCCTTGATCGTGTGGATCAGGTCGTCAACCGGACTGGCCTGATCGGTCCACGCAATCGCAATCAGGTCGATGTCCCTTTTAAGGGAACCGTGCACAGCGACCGCATAGCCCTTGAACAGCGCCGCCGAGCGGATCGCTGGCAGAACTGCATCAAGGATCGAGCGGTTGAAAGCTCCGGTCGCCTCACGGATGGCAGCGTTTGCGTGCTTATCCATGAGGATTCACCACCACGAAGCCCGCGAGCGATCGGACGTGCAGACGGGTTCTGCGGCCGCCGCTGTTCGCGTCGTAGGCCAGCACGTTGCCGCCGCCGAGTACCTGCTTGATGACGAAGACGTGGCCGCGACGAGCCGCCACCATGCCTGGCGCCGGAGATGCGCGCGGGAACGCCAGCCAGTTCGCGGCCAGCCAGAGCGAGCGGATCGGACGGCCGAATACCTCGACCGCCGCACCGCAGCCGCAGAACGCCCGGCGCGGACAGCCCGGCGGATGCGGAAGGATCGTCGCGCCACGTTGCAGGAACGACCGCTGCGTCTCCGGTGGATACATCGGCGAGCCGAACTCGACATTGCGGACGCGGTCGGCGCGGCGCGCGGTTACGCGGCCAGTGTGTGACCTCAACGCCGGTTGCCCGGCGGCGGCGCACGGCCAATCGATATTGCAGAGGGGATGCAGCCCCTCGCCTCTGCGGCTTGAGTAAACGGCAGCGAAATCAGGAACAGCACAAACA
>JANINQ010000002.1 GCA_024508675.1 Afipia sp. | reverse complement strand
TCGAGCTGCATCTTGCCGTCGCGGTCGGTGAAGAAGGTGAACATGAAGAACGACAGCCAGTCCGGCGTCGCTTCATTGAACGCCCCTAACATGCGCGGCGCATCCTCGTCGCCGGAACGGCGGCGCAGCAGATCGTCGGCTTCCTCGCGGCCGTCGCGGCCGAAATACTTCTGCAGCAGGTAGACCATCGCCCAGAGGTGGCGGCCCTCTTCCACGTTGACCTGAAAGAGATTACGCATGTCGTAGAGCGACGGCGCGGTTTTACCTAAGTGACGCTGCTGCTCGACCGAGGCCGGCTCGGTATCGCCCTGGATCACGACCAGACGGCGCAGCATGGCGCGATATTCGCCCGGCACTTCCTGCCAGGCCTTCTCGCCCTTGTGCTGACCGAAATTCACAAGACGCTGCTCATCCTGCGGCGCGAGCAGCACGCCCCAGCGGTATTCCGGCATGCGGACATAATCGAACTTGGCCCAGCCCTTCGGATCGACGCTGATCGCGGTGCGCAGATAGACCAGCGACTCCTGAAAACCATCCGGGCCCATGTCGTTCCACCAGTCGAGATAACCCGGATGCCAGCCTTCCAGCGCTTTCAGCACCTGACGGTCCTCGGCAAGGTTGACGTTGTTCGGGATCTTGGTGGTGTAGTCGACGTTCATGATGTTCATGGCGTGCTCCTCGATCTTGTTTCCCTCACCCCGTTTACGGGGAGAGGGTGCCGAGCGAAGCGAGGCGGGTGAGGGGCAGGCTGTCAGCATCAATGCCCCTCACCCGGCTCGGACCTCGCACGGCTCGGTCCTCACCACCCTCTCCCCGCTTTGCGGGGCGAGGGTAAAACTTCAAACCCTCGTCATGTCGTATTGCGCGCGCTCGCCGGTGCCGTAGCGCTGCAGCGCGCCGTTCTCGCCCACCGCATTCGGCCGCTGGAAAATCCAGTTCTGCCACGCGGTGAGACGCGCAAAGATTTTCGATTCCATCGTCTCCGGCCCGACAAAGCGCAGATTGGCTTCCATGCCGGTGAGGCTGTCAGGCGAGAAGCTGCTGCGCTCCTCGAAGAACACGCGCACTTCATCATCCCAGTCGATGTCGTCGAGCGCGAAGGTGACAAGACCAAGTTCTTCGGCGGTCTCGGCATCGAGCACCTCGCCGATTCTCGCCTTTGCGGCCTCTATGTCCGACGGGTCTGCCTGAAAGCGCGACTCCAGCCGCGTCAGACCATGGCTCATGGGATAGGGACCGAAGTTCGCCGCGCTGAGGACGATCTCCGCCGGCGCGCGATTGTCGCCCTGCTTCTCGCCGATCAGCATGTAAGAGCGGTCGGCCGCAAACACGAGTTCTGCCAGCGTGCCTGCAAAGCACGAGCCGGGCTCGACCAGCGTCACCAGCGTGCGCGACGTGACGTCGATGCGCTTGAGCACACGCTTCCAATAGTGACGTATCTCGTTGACCAGCCAGTTTGCCTTGTTGGCTTCAAGGAATTCGTCGTAGGCCAGCACCCGCGACCGTTCGCCCACCGACTTGAACACCAGCATTGCGATCTCAAGCTCGTTGATGCGCAGATGCAGAATGGCATCGTCAAGTTCGCGCGCCACCTGCAGCAGCCAGAAATCCGCACCCTGCGCCACCATGCCCGCGACATCGGCGGGCGGATCGTTTTCCGGTGCCTTGATGGTGATGGTGGCGATGCGCCCTGTGCGATTGAGATCGACGCTGACAAATTCGTAGCGGATACCGTCTTCGGTGAAGGAGCGCTTGAGCGGCGTCAGCGCGATGCCCTGCCCTTCGCCGTTGCGCCGGGATTTGCCTGCGAATTCCTTTGCGCGATCCGCGACCCTGGCTTCGAGTTTGGAGTTGGAGACGATCTCGTCCACCAGCCGCCATTGCACGGCGCGCTTGCCCTTGATGCCTTCCTCGATGGTACAGAAGAAGTCGGCGTGGTCGCGGCGCACCTTGCGCTTGTCGACAACACGCGTCAGGCCGCCGGTGCCTGGCAACACCGCCAGCAGCGGCACTTCCGGAAGCGCAACGGCTGCCGAGCCGTCGTCCGCCATAATGATGTGATCGGCGGCAAGCGCAAGTTCATAGCCGCCGCCTGCCGCAGTGCCGTTGACCACGCAGATGAAGCGCTGGCCGGAATTCTCGCTGGAATCTTCCAGACCGTTGCGGGTCTCGTTGGTGAACTTGCAGAAGTTCACCTTATGCGCGTGGGTCGAGCCCGCGAGCATGCGGATGTTCGCGCCGGCGCAGAACACACGGTTCTTGCCCGAGCGCAGCAGCACCACCTTCACCTGCGGATGCTCAAAGCGCAGCCGCTGCACGGCATCCGCGAGTTCGATGTCGACTCCGAGATCATAGGAATTCAGCTTGAGCAGGTAGCCCTCGAACAGGCCGCCGTTCTCGTCCACATCCATGGTCAGGGTGGCGACATCGCCCGCCACATCGAGCTTCCAGTGCCGGTATTTCAACGGCTCGGTCTGGAAGTCGATAAAGGTCGCGTTATTGGCGAGTTTTCTGTCCGCCTGGGCCATCGGGCTCCCTCGATCCGGCTGAAATCTGAATTATAATGCACAATAATGCGCTGATGAAGGCATGTCCAGCGCAAGAAATCGCAAAACATGCATTTTTTTGCATAATCAGGCAGCCTGCCCGAACACCCCTTCGCCGTGGACGGACAGCAGCCGGGTAGCGAAATCCGCAACCGCTTTCAGCGTGACCTCGCCTGCCTCGCGATGCGGGGAATGAGCCGCCCCGGGGATGATCGTCACATCGACCGGGCAATAGCATTCGGCCTGCGCAATCTCGATCTGACGCAACGTGCCGTACTGGTCGTCAGCGCCCTGGATGATCTCGATCGGCACGCGCACATAGGCAAGTGATTCCGAAATGTCCCAGTCGCGAAACGCGGGATCGAGCCAGGCGTCGTTCCAGCCGTGAAAAGCGTTGTCGACATCGCTGTGCCAGCGCGCGAGTTTGGCGCGCAGGTCCGTCGTCGCATAGGTCTCCTTGATCTTCGCGATCGACTCGATGGAGACGTCCTCGACGACGAAATGCGGCGCGATCAGCACCAGGCCACGCACACGATGATCCTGAATGCCGCCGGCATAGATCGTCGCGATGGATGCGCCGTCAGAATGGCCCAGCAGCAGCCCGCGGCGGAAACCGATTGCGTCGAGCAGCTTCGGCAGCACATCAAGCGCTTCCACATGCATGTAGTCAGGCTTGCGCGGCAGCCCTGCCGGTGACGACTGGCCATAACCCGCGCGCGAATAGACGAACACGCCCACGCCGGTCGCCGCCTGCAGCCTGTCAGGGAAATCACCCCACAGCCCGACCGAGCCGAGGCCCTCATGCAGCATCACGATAGTCGGCGCTTTATCAGGCATTGGTCCGATCATGCGGTATTCGAGGTCGCTGTCGCCGATGCGAAGGGCGCCGGAGGGCTGGAGAGTGATCATTGGTGATGTCCTTATTTGTTTTCCCGAGAACCAATCTGTCGTCGTCATGCCCGGCCTTGTGCCGGGCATCCACGTCTTCTCTTCCATGGCAAAGAAAGACGTGGATGGCCGGGACAAGCCCGGCCATGACGCATCAAGATTTCTCCCGCAGCTTGAAGCGCTGGATCTTTCCGGTCGCGGTTTTCGGCAGGCTTTCCACCACCTCGATCCAGCGCGGATATTTCCACGGGCCGATCTTCTGCTTGACGTGCTCCTTCAGCGCGCCGTTGAGATCGCTCACCGCCACGCCCTGCTTGAGCACGACGAACGCCTTCGGCTTCAAAAGCCCCTCGGAATCTTCCGCGGGCACGACGGCGGCTTCCGCCACCGACGGATGCGTAATAAGTGCGCTTTCAACTTCAAACGGCGACACCCAGATGCCGGACACCTTGAACATGTCGTCGGAGCGGCCGCAGTAGGTGTAGCGGCCGTCTGCATCGCGGGTGTATTTGTCGCCGGTGCGGGTCCAGCCGCCTTCAAAGGTCTGGCGGCTCTTGCTGCGCTGGTTCCAGTAACCCTCGCCCGCCGACGGCGCATTGACGATCATCTCGCCGACCTCGCCATCAGCAACATCGATGCCCGCATCATTAATAAGACGCACGGTATAGCCCGGCACCGGCTTGCCCGACGTGCCATACTTGATGTCGCCCGGCGCATTGGAGAGGAAGATGTGCAACAGCTCGGTCGAGCCGACGCCGTCGAGAATGTCGACACCGAAACGCTGCTGCCAGCTCTGGCCGACGAGTTCGGGCAGCGCTTCGCCTGCGGATGTGCAGACACGCAGGCGCCTGGTGCGCGGCTCGTTCCTGAACGCCTCGTCGTTGAGCATCGAAGCGAACAGCGTCGGCACGCCGAAGAAGATGCTCGGATCATGCTTCCTGATCAGTTCGAACATCACCTGCGGCGTCGGGCGTTCAGGATTGAGGATGGTCGTCGCGCCCACCGACATCGGGAACGTCAGCGCGTTGCCGAGGCCGTAGGCGAAGAACAGTTTTGCCGCCGAGAGGCCCACATCGTCCTCGCGGATGCCAAGAACCTTTTTGGCGTAAGTCTCAGCGGTCGCTTCAAGATTGGAATGCAAATGGCGCACGCCCTTCGGCATGCCGGTCGAGCCCGACGAATAGAGCCAGAACGCCGGCTCATCGGAATGGGTGCCAGCAGTGTCGAACCCGTCACTCTCTTTCGCGATCTCATCCTTGAACCGCAGATACGGATGTCCGGATGAATTCGGCGCATCGGCGCCAGCCACCACGACATGCTGCAGGTCGGGCATGCGGCCAAGCACATCCCTCACCACCGGCAGCAGTGCCTCCGAAATAAACAGCACACGCGCGCGGCAATCCGCCAGCACATAGGCATATTGCTCGGCGGTGAGCAGCGTGTTGAGCGGCACCGGCACGATGCCCGCGCGGATGCTGCCGAGGAACACGATCGGAAAATCGATGGTGTCGAGCATCATCATCGCGATGCGCTCTTCCCGCCGCACGCCGAGGCGCTTCAGGAGGTTGGCGAGCCGGCGGGTCTGCACCTGCAATTCGCCATAGGTGATTTCGGATGCGGGGTCCTTGAACACGACCTTGCCGCCGCGTCCTGCATCGACATTGCGGTCGAGCAGATAGGTCACGGCATTGTATCTGCCGGCTGAATCGCTCATGACTTCGGCCATGATGCCGACACCGGGCGGGCGCCCAGTTCACCCTCAAACCGCACGACGCTCTCCCATTCATCAATGCTTTTTAGAATTATAATTCATATAAAGTCACCCCTTGAACTTGCTGTCAATCTTTTTCGGCATTATGTTTCAGGTTCACGAGTCAAAATGGCATGACCCCGCAGGCAGAACCGGAAAGCCAGTTTCTTGAACAGCTTGGGCAGCGCGTCCGGACCATGCGCGCGCTACGCGGCATGTCGCGCAAGGTGCTTGCCAAGGTCTCCGGCATTTCCGAGCGCTACATCGCCCAGCTCGAGAGCGGCAAAGGCAATGTCTCCATCGTCCTGCTGCGCCGGGTCGCGGCAGCCATGGGTGCTCCGGTCGAGGACATGATCCCGACGGCGGATACGGCGCCGGACTGGCTGGTGATCCGCGATCTGATGCGCAGCGCAACGCCGCAACAGGTCGCGCAGGCCAAGGAAATTCTCTCCGGCAGCGGCGCGGCGCGCCACGGCACCTTTGCAGGGATCGCGCTGATCGGCCTGCGCGGCGCGGGCAAATCGACCCTCGGCAAGATGCTGGCGAAGAAAATCGGCTGGACCTTTGTCGAGCTGAACAAGGAGATCGAACAGCAGAACGGCCTGTCGGTCGCCGAGATCATCGCGCTTTACGGCCAGGAAGGTTTCCGGCGCATGGAGCAGGCCGCGCTGGCGCAGTTGCTCGCGCGCAAGGAACCGATCGTGCTTGCGACCGGCGGCGGCATCGTCTCCGAGCCGGTGACTTTCGATCTCGTGCTGTCGTCATTCTACACGGTGTGGCTGCGCGCCACGCCCGAGGAACACATGGGCCGCGTCCGCAAGCAGGGCGACCTGCGGCCGATGGCCGACGACCGCTCCGCCATGCAGGAGCTGCGCACCATTCTGCTCAGCCGCGAGCCGCTTTACGCGCGGGCTTCCGCGCAGGTGGATACCGCAGGGCTCGATGTGGAGGGCGCAGCACGCCGACTGACCGACACCGTGGCACCCGTGATCGCAAAACACGCACAGACGGCCCCGCTTCACGCTGTCGCCGCGCGATGAGTCTCGCTCTCGACAGCGACGTCGCGCGATCGAGACCTGCGACACACACACTTGCGGACATACTTACAGCGCGCGGGCTTGAGGCGGCCAACATCGTCGCGATCCGCAACACGCTGCATCCGGACGACATCTCGAGCGATTTCCGGTCTCTCGTTGACGTCATTGATGCCAACGCACTGCCGATGCTCGACCGCATGCAGGACGGACCGCGCATTGCACATGGCGCGCTTGTGCTGTCATTCGCCGCACTCGATGACGAACGCGCACGGCTGACGGGCTTCCGCCGCTTCCTGATGCGACGCGAAGGCATCGTGCCGACGGATATTGTTTACGACTACGACGCCGCGCATCTGCTGCATGCCTTCATCGCCCGCGCGCAGACACCAGTGTTCTATGATGCGTTCGATGAAGATGGGCTGGATGATGTCGTTGGCCAGCTTGTGGTGCAGTGGCCGCTGCCGCTGGAGCGGGATATTATCGGCGCGAGCGATGCGGGATTGGTGGTTATAGTCCGGTAAGCCCATCGTCATTGCGAGCGAAGCGAAGCAATCCACTCTTCTTATCGCCTAAAGCTGGATTGCTTCGTCGCTACGCTCCTCGCAATGACGGCTACACCCCCAGATGCTGCTCCAGCAGATCCTGCTTCTGCGCCAGCTCCGCAGGCGTGCCGTCGAACACCACCGTTCCCTTTGACAGCATCACCATGCGGTCGGCGATCCGCGACAGCGAGCGGAAATCCTTGTCGACCACGACGGTCGCGACACCCTCGCCGCGAATGATGCCGAGCGTTGTCCAGATGTCCTTTGCGACGAGAGGCGCGAGGCCTTCGGTCGCCTCGTCGATCAGGATCAGATCGGGATTGGTCATCAGCGCGCGGCCGATGGTCAGCATCTGCTGCTCGCCGCCGGAGAGCTGATGACCGCCGTTGGTTCGTCGCGCATGCAGGCGCGGAAACAGTTCGTAGATTTTCTCCAGTGTCCACACACGCCGCCCGTCGACGCCCGGCCGCGCGGCCATCACCAGATTTTCCACCACCGACAGCGAGCCGAACACGCCGCGGCCTTCCGGCACCAGTGCGACGCCGGCACGGGCGATGGCCTCAGGCGCAGCGCGCATGATGTCGCGTCCGTTGAGATGAATCTGTCCGCGCCGATCCGCGACAAGCCCCATCAGCGATCTCAATAGCGTGGTCTTGCCCATGCCGTTGCGACCGAGCAGCGCCACCTGCTCGCCCCGCGCAATGGAAAAGCCGACGCCATGCAGAACCTGTCCCGCGCCGTAAAATGCCTCCAGTTTCTGCACATCGAGAAGCGCGCTCATGCCGCGTCCTCCTCGTTTCCAAGATAGGCGAGCCGCACCGCCGGATCGACGCGCACGTCCCGCGGCAGGCCGCTGGCGATGACATGGCCATCCGCCATCACGGTGAGACGATCCGCAAGTTCGAACACCGCATCCATGTCGTGCTCGACCACCAGCACCGCGCGGCCCTTCTTCAGCGATGCAATCAGATCGACCACCTTGCGCGCTTCGGACTGCCCCATCCCTGCGAGCGGCTCGTCGAGCAGGATGATGCGCGGCTGCGTCGCCAGCACCATCGCGATTTCGAGCTGGCGCTGCTCGCCATGAGACAGATGCATCGCGGTCAACTGCGCGCGAGCGGATAACCCCGCCTGTTCCAGCGCCTCGCGGGTGCGGCGATTGACGTCCGCGTCCGAGAACACGTTGCCGAACATTCTCAGCGGCGATGCCGAATGAGCCTGGGCCGCCAGCCGTACATTCTCCTGCGCGGTGAACTGCGGGAAGATCGTGGTCTTCTGATAGGAGCGACCCATCCCGGCACGGGCGCGACGGTCCGGCGCAAGGCGCGTGATGTCGTCGTTGCCGAGCATGATCTCACCGGCGCTCGCGGACAGATCGCCGGACAGCAGGTTGATCAGCGTCGATTTGCCCGCGCCGTTCGGCCCGATCACCGCATGAATTTCACCGGTGTGAACATCAAGCGACACGTCAGAAACAGCAGCGAGTCCGCCAAAATTCTTTTTCAGGCCGATGGCGCGGAGCGCGATGTGCGGATCAGCCATGGCCGACCTCCTTCGCGTCGTTATTGCGGGCGGAGCGAAGCAATCCAGAGGAGTCTGGCATGGAGCTGGATTGCTTCGTCGCTGCGTTCCTCGCAATGACGGTAGACGTATCCTTCTCCGGCAACACCATCTTCAAGAGATCGCGCACGCCATTAGGCAACGCGAGCACAATCAGAATGACGATCAGCCCTTCGGCAAGCTTCCAGTGCTCTGTGGTTGCTTTCAGCACCTCTTCAAGCCCGATCAGCACCAGCGCGCCGATCAACGGCCCTGCCACCGAACGCTGGCCGCCGATCAGCACCATCACCAATACTGTGGCCGACAGATGCCAGCCGAGCATCTGCGGCGCGACAAAACCGAACTGCGCGGCGGCGAAATAGCCAGCGATGCCGGCTATCGCGCCCGACATCACGAACGCGGTGAGCCGCACGCGAAAGACAGGAAAGCCAAGCGCACGAGCGCGGCGCTCGTTATCGCGCGCACCCGCCAGCGCATGGCCGAACGGCGAATGCACAATCATGGTCAGGAACGCAATCACGGCGATCAGGACAGCGAGAACAACAAAATAATACGTCAGTGGCTTTTCGAGATCGAGCAGCGCGATATTGCCCAGCATCACCGACGGCTTGTTGTAGATGAAGGCACCGTCGGAACCGCCGGCGAATTTCGAATCGTGAAACAGGAAGAACAGCATTTCGCCGAAGGCCAGCGTCACCATGATGAAGTAGACGCCGCGTGTGCGCAGCGCCAGCGACCCGATGATCGCGGCGACGGCGGCGGATGCCGCGACCGCAAGCGGCAGCGTCCACCACAGCGAGGCCGGATCGTATTTCGGCGAGGCCAGCGCCAGCACATAACCAGCGATGCCGAAGAAAGCCGCGTGGCACAGGCTCACCAGCCCGCCATACCCGACCACGAGATTGAGCGACATCGCCAGCACGCCCATGATCAGCGCCTTGCTGGCGAACTGCACGTAATATGTCGGCGCGACAAATGGCAGCGCGATGGCGAGCACCAGGAGAATACCCGGAGCAATCCACTGACGCGGCTTGGACTCGATGGATTTGCTCATGCTTTTCTCCGCATGATCTGATCCGAAAACCGGTGCCCACTTTTCGGGATCATGCGGTCACACCTCGCGCCGTCCGAGAATGCCATTCGGACGCCAGAGAAGCACCGCCGCCATCAGCACATAGATCAGAACACTCGACACGCTCGGGAAGAATACTTTTCCGAATGTATCGGTGAGGCCGATCAGCAGCGCGCCGATGGCTGCGCCGCCGATGGAGCCAATGCCCCCCAGCACGACGACGACAAAGGACAGGATGAGCATGCTATCGCCCATGCCGGGATAGACGGTCGAGACCGGCGCGACGATGATGCCTGCGAGGGCAGCGAGTGCGATGCCGACCGCGAATACGTAGCGGTTTACGGTGTCGAAGTTGATGCCGAGCGTGCGCGTCATTTCGCGGTTTTCCGCACCCGCCCGCACGATCATGCCGATCTTGGTGCGGGTGATGACGAGGTAGATGATGGCCGCTGCCACCAGGCAGAATCCGCAGATCGCGAGGCGATAAACCGGATAGGACAGGTTGTCGGTGAGCTGGATCGCGCCGCGCAGCCCTTCCGGCGGCAGCACCGAATGCACGTCCTTGCCGAACAGCAACTGCCGGACTTCATCGATCACCAGAATAAGTCCGAACGACAGCAGCACCTGCACCAGATGATCGCGGCCATAAAGCCTGCGGATGAAAACATTTTCCAGCAGCAGGCCGACGACAAAGGCGATGGCGACGCCTGCGACCACCGCAACCCAGAAGCTGCCGGTATAGGCCGCGATCCAGTAAGCGAGATAAGCGCCGAGCATGTAGAACGCGCCATGGGCAAGATTGATGACGCCGAGAATGCCGAACACCAGCGTCAATCCGCTGGCGACCAGGAACAGGACCATTCCGTACTGAATGGCATTCAGAAGCTGAACGCCGAGGGTCACGAGGTCCATTCAATATATCCCGCAACAAAAAACAGCATGACCCACATACATGGTGTCGTCCCCGCGAAAGCGGGGACCCATAGTCTCTGAATCCAGGCATCCTGCAATGATGTTGATGCGGTTTCCGCACGAAACATCAACCATGGTGGTTATGGGTCCCCGCTTTCGCGGGGACGACATCGAGATGACGCTGGGACTCTTTTATACGCGCGGACCGGCCCAGGGCTTCACGTCATCTTGCAGCCGCGGGCCGGATCATCGACCGCGCTCTGGGCGATCGACACCAGCTCGTTGCGGCCGTTGCGCACCTCACGCAGATAGATGTTCTGGATCGGGTTGTGCGCCTTGTTGAAGGACAGCGGCCCACGCGGTGAGTCGATCTTCGCAGCGCCCATGGCCGCGATCATCTTGTCCTGCGCCTTGGCATCGCCGCCCACCGCCGTGAGACCGATGTCGAACAGCGCCGCCGCGTCGTAGCCCTGCACGGCATAAATATCGCCGTCGTTGCCGGTCTTGGCCTTGAAGGCTTTCAGGAAGGCGAGGTTGGCCGGATTGTCGAGATTGTCGGCGTAATGCAGCGTGGTCTTGATGCCGTTGGCGGCCTCGCCCTGTGCCTGAATGGTGCCGTCGGTGAGGAAGCCCGCGCCATAGAGCGGAATGGTCTTGTTGAGACCCGCCGCCGCATAGTCCTTGACGAACTTCACCGCGCCGCCGCCCGCGAAGAACGAGAACACCGCGTCCGGCTTCAGCGTCGCAATGCGGGTGATCAGCGCCTGGAATTCCACCTCGGGGAACGGCAGCGTCAGATCTTCGACGATCTTGCCGCCGGACTTGGTGAAATTCTCCGAGAACGCGCTGATCATCTCCGCGCCTGCGGTATAGCGCCAGGTGATGGTGACGACATTCTTGATGCTGGCATCGACCAGCACCTTGCCGGCGGGATAGGTGGTCTGCCAGTTCGAGAACGAGGTGCGGAAGATGTTCGGCGCGCACAGCGGGCCGGTCGCATCGTTGGCGCCGGCGTTCGGAATGATCAGCATCGTCTTGGTGTCGCGCGCCACCTTCACCATGGCCATGGCAACACCGGAATGCACCGTGCCGACCACGACATCGACCTTCTCGCGCCCGACCAGACGATTCATGTTGTCGGTCGCCGCTTCCGGCTTGGATTCGTCGTCCACCTTGATGAACTGCACCTCACGGCCGCCGAGCTTGAGGCCCTTCTGCTGGTAATAAAGCTCAAACCCGTTATCGATGAACTGGCCGAGCTTCGCGAATGTGCCGGTATAGGGCAGCATCAAACCGACTTTGAGCGGTGCGTTCTGTGCGATCGCGGGGCTGAAAATGCGCGGCGTCACGGCCAGCGTTGCGGCGCCCGCCGCGCCGGACAACAGCGTCCGGCGGCTTATCTTCATGATCTTCGACATCAGCGTTTCCCTCCGGTTCTTCTGTTTCGGTCCCGATCAATCCGGCTTTTGAAACCGGTTGTCCTGATCGGGGTTAGATATTCGTAGGCCTGCTCAGGCTCTGGAGCCTGATCGCATCCCGCAAACCACATCCGCCGCACCGTGTGCAAGGCCCTGATTGCTGCACGCGGGGCTTCGCATGTTCAATCCCCGTATCCTGCGGCCGTTCAGCCCGGACATCCGATCCAGTCGCGGCATCCATCGTCATCGAGCCTTTCAATGTCGGAGACGCGGCGGGAGAGCACCGCGCGCTGGTTGATGTAGCCCTTGTCGGTGATCTCGCCGCCGTCCACTGATGGCATATCCGCCAGCAGCAGCGCGCGGGTGGCAAAGCTCGATGAGCCGCCGCCATTCGCTTTCAGGCGGGCAAGCCCCTGCGCCACCGCATCGCGCACGGCAGGCGTGTTCAGAACATCGGCGACATCCGCATCGGACAGCTTCGCCAGCACGCGGCAGGCGGGGATGTTCGGAAACACCAGAAAGCGGACTTCGTCCCTGTCATGGCCGGTGACCACGATGTCCTGCGCAACCGGCGCAAGCGCGGCAATGCCCGCGATGCGTAGCGTGCCGACGCTGACCCATGTGCCCGACGTCAGCTTGAAGTCTTCGGCCACGCGGCCATCGAAGAACAGGCCGAGCTCGGGGCGCGCGCTGTCCGCAAGCACCATCGCGTCGCCCATCATATAGAAGCCATCGGCATCGAACGCCTTCGCGGTCTGCTCCGGTGCCTTCCAGTATCCCGGCGTGACATTGGGGCCGCGCACGCGCGCCTCCAGCTTGTCGCCGGTCGGCACCAGCTTGATCTCGGTGCCCGGAACCGGCACGCCGATATTGCCGGAGCGCTGCGCCTGAAAATGGCAATCGGTGGCGAGCGG
>JANINQ010000001.1 GCA_024508675.1 Afipia sp. | reverse complement strand
GGTTGCTTCAGGAGGCGCGCAACGCCGAACAGCACGGACAGCACCAGTCCGCCCAGCACGTAGACCCACAGCGGCACCCGGTCGGCCAACGCAGGCCACACCAGCAACAGCCCGCCCACGGCAGACCAAAGCACCGCAGACCCGATGGCAAGGCGCATGCTCCAAAGACGGCCAACCGCCGTCCGCCAATCATCGATCAGGCGCATTGTCGGATTCTCCATAGGTTCGCGGCCCGCGAAGGCGGGCTAGATGTGCTGGAACTGGTGGGGTATGTTTCCCGGCGCTGGGGAGTGAAATGTCAGGCCGGTTAGACGGGATTCAGATTTTACGGTTCGTCGCTGCGGCCATGGTGCTGATCCAGCACGCGGTCTATATGCCGTCGATACAGTTCGGAATTGACTTGAAGCCGTTTTTCCGACTGCAACTTGGAGCAGGCGGAGTCTACATCTTCTTTGTCATCTCAGGCTTTGTAATCGCCGGGCTTATCGATCAGCGGCCCCTCAAGTTCGCGCTTCATCGAATCGCGAGAATTTATCCGCCCTACATTATTGCCACGGCGATTGCGGCAATCGTGATGATAAGCATCGGAGCCGTTGCACCGGAAAAAGTGCGATGGGTTTGGTCCTATACGTTACTGCCGACTGGCAGCACAATCGACTCTTGGTCACAAGTACCGTTTTGGACTCTCATCTATGAGATGACCTATTACGGAGTCGCGCTTGCCTTGATGTTTGGCGGACGCAGAGCGTTTGACGTCGGCCTTGTCTTCTGGGCCACTGCAATAGTCGTGACGGCGTACTTTCTCCCCGCGCCCAAGGTTTTTACCGCCAATCTCTTGGCAATACTGACCAACCCCATCTCTCTGCTGTTCATCGCCGGAGCGGCACTCGGGCGCGCGCTTAATGGGTCAACTTGGCCGCTCGCCACCATCGGTGTGGTCGCGGTTACCGGCTTTTGGCGATCAGGCTCGCCATATCAGAGCGTTCCAGTTTTTGCGATCGGCACGCTTGGGTTGATTTATCTGGCCGTCTTTTTCAACGACGCGCTATTGCGGCAACGATGGTTAAAGCCGCTCGTGCGCGGCGGCGACTATTCATACGGCCTATATCTCGCGCACGCTCCAATCATCTGGGCTTTGGTAGTCCTCGGTATCGGAAAATTGGGTTACCCAGCAGCATGTGCGATTTGCCTTGTTGTCGGGCTGTCCGCTGGACTAGCTTACGGTTGGTTTGACCATCTTCTTTATCGGCGCCTTAGCAAGCCCTTGGCCGATCGTCTTTCGTCTGCCTATCTGGATTACGCGTACAAGCCGCCCGTAGCCGCAGAACCAGCGGAATCTCCCGGCAGATAAGTTGATCCGCCGCCACCCGTATAGAGAACAGCGTTTGTGTTGACCACATATCGCGCCCCGGTTGCGCTGCCGGAGAACGTATTTGCTTCTGCACCGATGTAGCCGAGCCGAAGCGCTGATGCGAACGCTGCGGAGAATGCCGGACTACCGCTGATGGTGACGGTTCGCGCCGAAATGTCGATTTCGCCGCGAAGCGAGAGTAAGTGATAAGGCGAATTGCCGTTGATCGTATAGTTTCCGTTCGCGGTAATCTTTGCTGATTTTGCAGCAGCGTTGACGTGGGCGGTCGCGCAAGCGCCGAAGATCACATTGCTATACTGAATTCTCCCGACACCCTCGTTGAAGATGCCGCTCCCGGAGGTGGTGGTACGCATCTCCAAGTCTTTGACAGTCAGAACTCCTGGCAGGACTCCACTGTTGCGGAAGCAACTCGCAGATGTGGTGCTGATGACAACATTGCTCGGCGTCGAGCTATTGCCTTGAATGGTGAGAGTACCGCCGCCATCCCATGGGCCATTAAAAACGGCCCCACCTGTGTACGTGGCGTCACCAATCTGGATTGTGACGGCGAAACCAGAGAAATCGAGCGTACCAACGATGACGTCGATCGCCTTCTGAATCGTCAGAAAAGCTCCCCCAGAAGTGTTCGCCAGCCCGTTGTTGCTGTCGCTGCCATCGCCACGAACATAGTAGGTTCGCGCGCCGGCAAGCCGCTCACGAATGTCCGAAGTCGTAGCAAGCGTTCCTGTTTTTGCCGGAAGCGAGAGGACCGACGAGCCTAGAGCGCCAGAGACAGGCGTCAATGAAACGCTGCCCGACGTGGCGTTTGCAAAAGAGATCGTGCCGTTCGTCGAACCAGAGGAGCCGACATTGATGTTTCCTGTCGCTCCGACAGAAAATCCTGGGCTGCGGAATGCAGTACCGGAGAACGTAACCGATGCGAAGTCAATGCCGCGCGTGGCGTTGCCGCTGGTCGCGCGCAAGATGGTGCCGTTCGAGTTCATCGGGAATTGCCCATTGGCGTTCCCGAAAACGATTCCGTCCTTCCAGCCGACAGCGCCCGTCTGGCTGGAAATGCTCAAGGCCGCGTCCCATGTCGCGCCTTGAACAGCATCATCTGCGCCAGCGACAATCTGCCAGCCGATCTTGCGCTGCGACGACGAACCGGCACGCAAGAGGATGTTCACCTCGCCACCGATGACCCCGAACAGGTTTGGAATGCTTGGTGCGACGGATGCGACGAAGTTCGCACCGAAAATCGAGCCGCGCGCGCCCGTCGTCAGGTCCGTGCCTCCGTCGTCCGACAAGGCCACGCAATAGCCCGAGACCCCGACGTATTCCTTGGCGAGGTTGCTGGAATTTGTTGGCGCGGTCAGGTTCACGCGCGTGTAATTGCCGATCCGCGCGCCCTTGGTATTCGAGCCGCCGAAGTTGTGCGTCACGCTGAATGCGATATTCGCTCCAGTCAGACCGTCAGTATCGGCGTCGTCGTTATCGACCGCGATGGAGTTATAGGCATGATACGCGCTCGACGTTGAAGTGCCGCTCGGCTCTTGAACGATAGCAAATCCCTGATCTGTCGTCCCGATCGCAGGATTAACCTCTAGCACTTTCGTAAAAGTATGTTGGCCGGTCCAATCGTAATTCGCCGCCTTGTCAATGCTCCCGCCGCCCAAATCGATCTTCTTGAAGCGATTGCCTGCATAGTCGATGATGCAACTGTCGCCATCGTCCGGGGTGGTCGTGTCGTTAGTATCCAGGTCGTAAAATTGCTGAACTGCGCGGACATAGATTCCGGCCGTCTGCCCGGACAGATCGGAGTTCCGCACATCGTCAACCGACGCCATATTGCGCCGCTTTCCGGTCTTGTCATCGGAAATGACGTTTGATTTCTGAACCGGTACGCCCGTCGGATAGACGTTATCAATGATGCCCATCAGATTTCCTCAAACGCCGCGATGATCTGCTCGCGCGTGGTGATCTCGCCGGATGCAATCCGGTCATCGACTTCTCTGTTCTTGTCGAAACACGCTTGGACGAACGCCGTGACCGCATCGCCAACCGCAAGGATCGTTTCGCGATCCAGCGTCACGTAATGGCCGTCATCGACCTTCCAGTTCGAAATGGAGAAATTCTGGTTGTCCTTTGCCAGCACATAGGCTCCGGTCAGGACGCCGCGGGATTCCGGATCAGTCTCGATCCGCATCCCGTTGAACGTGAAGCCCGAGACCTGCTTCGCCTGCCGGGCCGATGCCGCCCACGTCAGGAGCGTTTGCCGGTCGGCCACTATGCCGCCTCTTGGACGGTGAACAGGCGACGGGTTAGAGCCGAAACGTCCAACCCGCTCGCGCTGTTGTTCACCACGCCGGTATGGACCGCAATCCTGTAGGTGTGAGCACTTGTGTCCGGTGCGGCATATTCAAAGCGCGCGGCGATCCGCGCATACATCGTTGCGGGTGGCGAGAGCGTGTTCGCCAGCGCCACAAGAACGGAATCAAACGGCGCCGTCGCCACCATTTCCCAATCGAGAGCATTTGCGACGGAATCGCGATAGAGCGCGATCACTGGAGGCATGGTCGTCAAGCTGACGCTAAGGCTGGCCGCCGCCCACGCCATCACCGCATCGGCGCTGAACTCGAAACGGAGAACTGCGCCTGTCTTCTTTGCTGTGTGAGAGATGGTTGCCGTGTCGATAAGGCGGCGCTGCGAAGTCGTCGGCGCCGTGCTGCTCGAATACGGGTTGTAAACCGTCGTTCCCGTCGGGGCGGTCGTTGATCCCGAGGCCGTCGATACTGATTGCCTGGCGACCCACGAGCCTGCGCCGGAGATCCACGTCGACGACGCCGAACTCCACCGATAATCGGACTGAAGTTGCTTGTCGAAAGCAACCAGACCGTCCTCTGGCGTATAGAAGACCCACGACCCCGCCACCTGACAGATGGCAATCTTCTTGTCCTGCCCTGCCCACGCCCCCGTGGCCGCAGCGCCAACGATATAGCGCAGCCCCTTCGTCGCCGTCGGCGGGATTGTGGTGCCTTGGTTCTCGACAATGAGGCGGTCGCCCCACCCCAGAGACGCCGAATATGGGACGCTGTCAGCGTCGAATGCCTGCGACCCGTAGCCATAGACCCAGCCCGTGGCCGAGTAACGCATCATCCCATTCGTGTCTTCGACCTGCATCTGGCGGCCGAGAACCGGGACCTGAAACACCCACCCACGCGCTGTATAGACAGCGATGTCGTCCTGATGCGAGGACCACGCCCCCGTCGCACCCGCCGGCACGATGTACGCGTCACCTTCGGCCGGGGAAACTGGCGGAGCCGTCGTCGCTGCCGACAGCACCGACCGCGTGCGCATGTCGATGTCTTCGACCTTATAGCAATAATCGTCAAAGGTCCGCATGACGGTCACGCCGTCATGCGCCGTCGTGGTATCGGCCTCGTCGAGCCAGAAGATTGTATTGTTCCACGCGATTGCATTCGGAATCGCGCCATTGACCAGAGCGACAAACGTCTCCGGGTCTTCCGCGAGCGCGAAGGTATACATCGTGCGCCGGACGAGCGCGGGCCGAAGCAAGTCCGGATCGTAATCCTTCGTCGCCTCATTAAGCGCTGTCTTGAAATCACTATCCATTCATCAGCTCACATTCAGCGGAGGCAGCGTGAAATCCTGCTCGTCGGTCGCAGGGTCCCATGCGATCGGGATGTTCGGATCGCATTCCTTCAGCGACAGCGGCAGGCCGGAAAAATCATCCAAGAACCCGGTTTGCACGACGTCATAGAGGCCGTTCATATCGGGATAGAGCTTCGACCAGATGCGCACGCATGCTCCGGCCTTGAGGTCGTCGACGATCGCCCGGACTTTGACCGGACCGCTCCATGAGCGGGGAAGCCGCGATGTTTCGACATACTGCTTCTCGATCTGCTGCACCGCGCGATGGTCGGACGTGTACGGAAGCCGGATGTTGCGCGAGAGAGTTTCGCCATCGGATTCGATCAGGTCGTCTCGCGTAAGCGTCGGGCCATCGGTGTCCTGATATTCGCGATCCGCCGCCGGGAATTTCGCCGTCACCTCGTTGACCAAGTCGGTCTTGGCCCGATTGCATTGAAAATCGAACCCGCCCTGCATCATGTCGTCATCGATCGTCAACACAGGCGCGCGCGGCATCGACGGCTGCACCCAGCCGTGTCCGCGATCCTGCACGACGAAGCCTTGATTGGTCGTCAGCATCGCCTCAATGACCGTGCGGGGGCTCTGATCGAGCGTTACGACGCCGTCAATCGTCCCGCGCGGGCGGCTGGTCCCGTCCTTATTTGCAACCGGTTCCTCGTCGAAGTCCGCGCTCTTGGCGATCTCGTCCCAACGGATACGGCCCGGCGGATAGTTCACGCCGCTCGGATGCCCAAGCCAATCGGCTTGAACGAGCGATGATGTTCGGCCTACCTCTTTGCCGTTGACCCGATACTTCCACGTCGCCATGGCTGCGGCGACCTCGTCCTTGTCGCGCCAGTCTGACGGATAGAACTGAGTCGGGTCGCGCGGGTCGTAAATCGGAGCCCCGTCGATGTCGATCAGCGGGTTCGGAACGGAAACGCCCTGCCCCCACATCTTCTCGAAGTCCGCCGCGTCATCGCCGAACTTGAACTTGAAAACCGCGCGGGCGATGCCACGCTGGCGAAAGCTGCTGTCGAGGTTCGGAAAGTCGGTGTCGAGAATGGGGTCAATCAGTTGCCCGGGGGTCCCGGCGCCGAAAGCCATGGAAAGCCGATTGACTCCAGCCTTCTGGTAAATCTGTCCTTCGACCGGCAGGGGGAGGACTTCCATGTCGAACGCGAATGACGAGAGCGCAATATCGTTCGTACTGATGTGAACGCCGCGGATGCCACTGATCCGGCGCGCCGAGAGCAAAAGCCCGAGATAAAGATATGGCGGCTTGCTATCGTCGAGAAAGAACACCGCGCCGCCAGTGCGCACGCGGCCATAAATCCACTTCTTGATTGGCGCCGACTGCTGGACGTTGCCGCGCGCTTCTGGCGCGTTGATCGCCGTCGCAGCGCCAATGCCGGACCCGGCCTTCGGAGCATTCAGCGCCTGAATGGCGAAGGATGCGCCAACCGCCACGCCAAGGCCGATAGTCCCCAGCCCGATCCCGCCGATCGATAGCCCGCCAAAACCGCCGGCGAACTGCGCGAGCGCAATGATGGTGCTGATGACCTCTTGGTTCTCATGCGGCGTCGGTGGAAGCCACGGCCGCAGGAAATTGCGGTTTCCGATCGGGGAATGTCTCATTTAACTCGCCAAGCCCGATCAACCTGCGTCGCCGGAATGCCGGCAAAGCCCGTTTCCGTTCTGCCAATCCAGAGAAAGGAATCCCGGATCACGCCACCGCTTGCCGGACCGTTCGCGAAAGTTCCGATGTCGCCAAGCTTCGCGCGCGCCGGGTCGATTTCATTCCAGCCGCACTCGTAAGCCATTGCAGCGAGCGCGCCTGCCGGGCCGCCGAAATCCCGCGTTATGCGATATGCGCCGATGCGCGTTTTGTATCGACCGCGGAACTGCGCGGCAGGGTCATAGCCGCGAGCCGCGAGGATGATGTCCGCAAGCGAAAGCAGGCAGTCTGCACGCCCCCATTGGAATTCTTCGCGCACCCACCTCTGGACTGCTGCGCGGATCGCAGATTCCAGAGCTTCGCGTTTCTTCACGGCGTGAGACGCCAGTTCGTTTGCTTGTTGGCCAGGCTGGTGAGAAGGCTGAGGCCGGAGTCGCCCGGATATTCCGCGATCTGGGATTCGTGTGTATAGGACTCGTTGATCGCGCGCTCAATCGTCCAGAAGCCGACGTTCACCGTGATTTTCAGCGTTGCAGTGCCGTCATCCGAAACGCTCAACGTCTGGTAATCCATCAGGTCGTCGATGATCAGATACGGCTCGCCAACCACCTTGTTGCGATGGATACCCGCTAGCCACAACTTGATCGAACGATTGCGGACATCGCCCTGCAGGAGATTGCCGATACCGTCCAACGGAACGCCGGCAAGCTCGAACGTCACTTGCTTGAGTTCCAGTGTTGTTGTCTTTGAAATGCCGGTGACGCGACCGAGCGCGCCAATGCCGCGCCACTCCTGCCCGTTCCACTTCAGCGTCCCGACACGAGACCAGAGATAAACCTCGCCATCTGGATGATCGATGTAACAGAGAAGCGCGACCTCTCCGCCCTTCCGGATATGCTGGCGAAACCGGACATCGGTTACTGCCACGGTAGCACCTCGGAGAGCGAGAAGCCCATATCGCCGCGATTGAGCAGGCTGCGCTGCACGACGCCCTCCTGCTCGGAGGCGAGACGGAACACGCCGGTCGGATATCGGATCACGATCATGTCGCCGGCAGCGACGCCCTTGCGCAGCGGCGGTTCAAAATACAGCCGCGTCTTGCCGTCGCCGTTCGTTTTCACGTTCGCCACGCATTCATAGAGGTGACCGTGGGTTGCCGGGATACCATTCGGCCGCACCTCAAACAGGTCTCCCATACGCAGCGGCTTGTCCAAATTCACCGGAAGGCCGCGCACCACCAAGCTCGTAGCACCCTCCTCCGCGGCGTCGTCGGCCTCGATGGTTGGCGGCAAGAAACCTTCGACCCACCCATGACCATCCGAGAACGGAGTGCCGTCGCTCCAATTCTGCTCCGCCGGATCGACCGCGTACTGGTCATAGGCCGTCTTCATCCGGTGATAATCGACGATGCGCAGCATCCCGCTGATGCCCTTGAGGCGCGAGACGAAGGCCTGCACCTCGCGCCACGACATCCGGTCGTCATCCGCCTTCATTCGTGGAAACGTGAGCTTCGCGGTCCACACCTGAACCGCAGGGCCATAGACCGTGAGTTGGCCGGTGTACGGCGACTTTGAGGAGAGGCTCGACGATGCCAGATAGAACTGGCTCTGCGTCGTTGCTCGCCAGCATTTCGGCCAATCCCATATCGCCATCAGTTTTGTCCGAGAAACCTGGAATCTGCTGCTACGCCGCGGCGAAGATCGCTGAGGATCACACCGCGAAGCTGCTGGTTATTCTGCTGCTGCATGGCCTCGATCTGCGCCATGTCGGAGGGCCCGATGCCCGCCTGATAGGTCGGGTTGTTGTAGATGACGACCGATGGAGCACCGCCCCCAGTTGGAGCTTTTCGGAGCGCGCTGTTCGGAATGACCATCCCGCTACGGCCGGGCACCATGACTTCTGGGCCATTCTCACCCACCAAATATGGTCGCCCCCCGGTGACCGGACCGCCGGCGGCTCTGGCACCAGCAAGAAGTCCGGCCACGCCACCACCGCCAAACAGGCCTGCAAGACCCGCCGCAATCGGGCCGGTAATCGCCTGCCTGATCGCGATCTTGGCCAGATCGTTGATGATCGCCGCGGCCATCTTCGAGAAAGCTTCTTGCACAGTTTGCGTGCCAGTCACCACGTCGGCCAGTTCATCGGTCAACGAATTAAGAGAGTTAGCCGCCATCTCGTTTAGCTGCTTGCTTAGATCGGCCGACGAACGCGCAAGTTGATGGAGCGGCGTATTCATTTGTTCAAGCTTTTGCGTCGCTGCTGCGTAAGAGTTCGCCAGCTTGTCGATTTCAACCCTTTGCGCTGCAGTAATGACGTTCTGTCCAAGCCCCGCGTCCGCGTTCGTCTTGCGCGCCGCTGTTTCGAGTTCGATAACAGCCCTCGCGCGTTCTCGCGCTGCGTCTCCAAGGCCGAGTGTTTCAGCCTCAGATTTCAGAAGAGCGATCCGCTTCTCCAATTGTGATGTCGATCGCTCAAACGCAGTCGTGTCTGCGTCGCCCTTGGATGCCGGCGGCTTGAAGTCCTTGACCGATACCGGCTTGATTGTCGGCGGCGCCGGCGCCTGCCCGAGGGGATCGCGCGCGCCTTCTGCTACGCGACCGCCGGGGCCGGTGTCAGGCTTTGCAAGATATTGCGCGCGCTGCTGAAGCAATCCCTGCTCGGTGCGCAGAGCGGAAATCGTCTCTTCGATTGATTTGACCCGCTGGCGGTCCAGTTCAAGACCGGTATTCGCAGCCGTCTCTCGGGCATCTGCGAGCTGGCCTTCCCACAGCAGAAGGTCCTTCGTAACCTTCGCAAGCTGCTGGCTCTGCTGGATCAGTTCAACGTCTGGGATGCCACCTGTTGGCGGAGAAATGCCCGCATCTTGCAGGCCCTTCAAGGAAAGGTCCGCACCCATGAACTTGGCGATCTTCGTCCAGACTGAGCTATTGCCAAGCTCGGTCAGCTTTTGCTGGAACGTGTCTAGCTTCCCGGAGGCCGCCTCGAAATATGCTGGCAGTCCTTCGAGGACCCCACCAAGAGCAGACAGGTTTCTCGCAGCATTGCTGCTGGCTCCCGTCATCTTGTCCAGATTGCCGACCAGTAGAATGAACGCGTTGCTGATGCGCTCGTTAGCTTGGCCGATGGTCCCTGATGCCCTGGATGCCTGAGCCTCAATTTGCGGCATTCCAGCGAGGAAGGCGCGGAAAAAGGCCTCCGAGGTGATCTTGCCGTCGTTGACGAGATTTTTCAGGGTGGCGACTGACCCGCCCGCTTCCTTGAGTCCCGCCGCGACGGCCTGCAAGATCGGCCGCGCGCCTTCGTTCACCGAATTAAACTCTTCAGCCCGGACAACCCCCGAGCCGATGGCCTGCGACAACTGCAGTAGCGCGCCAGCGGCTTGCGTGCTGCTCGTTCCTGCGACGCGAAGCGCAGTTGAAACACCATCCGTAAACTTCAGCAGGTCGGCAGAATTCGCATTCAGTTCCTTCTGAGATTGCGCAGCGCGGCTGTAAAGCGTTGTCAGCGGCGCGATGGCCGTGCCGTTCTTCTGGGCAATCTGGAATAACGATGAGAATGTCTTTTCAAGCGCCGCCCCTTCAAGGCCAGTCACCTTCAAGGCGTTCTGCAGGTCGGTGAACTGCGCTGACGCCGCCACAACCGCCTGGATTGCGGCAGAGGACGAGAATCCAACCCCCAGCGCAGCGAGCCCCTTCGTGACCACACCGGAGAAATCAAAGGATTTCTCGATCTGCTTGTTCATCTTCTTGAAGTTGTTGTCGATGCCAGCAGCAGTCGCGTTGCTCTGCCCGAGCGCCTTGTTCATCGCGCGCTCGTACTTCGTGATCGACGCCTCAAGGCTGACGACGAGGCGTTCAACGTCGGTTGTTGGCATGGATTACCTGTCGACTTGGAAAGTGACGGTCTTGAACAGTGAGAACTTCAAGCCGTCCCACCAATAGACGTTCGTTGAGAGCGTTCGCGGGCCTGGTTCCGACGACAGAATCCAGTCAGAAAGCTCAGCCCGCTCTGCATCCGAAAGCTTGCGATCATCCTTCGATGAATTCGCCCGGATGTACCCGTTGAGCGCCGCCGAGAACTGCCATACCGACATTCGGTTGACGTCCTGAGGCGTAAACCCCATCGCGGCGCCGGCACCATAGAGCAGAGAGACCCTGACCTTCCCGCGGGGAAGGCTGTCTAGCTGCTCGCCGTCTGATTCCGACGCCGCCGCCGTTTTCCCGGCGTTTCATCTCCCGGCCCATTCCACGCGATCCCGAGAATGCCTGCAGCAAGCATCCGATTTTCCATCGGCGGCCTAGCTTCAACATAATCGCGGATCATCTTCAGGGCCTTTGCTGGCTCGAGCCCGCCGCCGATCAGGCCAAGGCGAATTGTGCTGGAGATGTCCTGAACGCGGCACTCCACTGTCAGGAGGCGCTGCAGCACGAAGCCCGGACCAGCGTCGCATTCTTCTTGCAGCTTGATCAATTCGCCCCAACCGAGCCGGAAGGTATACTCCCCGTCCGCCCAGTCGAGCGTAACTGTCGCGTCTCGGCTCATCAGGAGGCCGGAGTGCGAGTCCGAACCATCTCGCCGTCAGACTGCATGGAAATGTTGCTGGTAACCGTCTGACCATTCGGCGCTGTCGCCTCCATGGTTTCGACCTGCATGCGGCCGGTGTAGGTGATAGTCTTGGCCGGATACTCGATCTCGACTTTCACGCCGACGGAGTCGACATTCTCCCAGGCATCGAGCCAAGTTTCGACGCTCTCGGATGCGAGGACGCCTTCGCCAGAGATCGACATGGCCAGCGAGGATGCATCGCGACCCAGCCACGGCACTGCATCGGGGTCGTCGCAGTCCGGGATATTGACGTCTTCCAGAGCTTTGGTGAACGTCACGGTCTTGGACGTGAAGCCGCACGGAGCGGCGTATGTGCCGGGCGTGCTGGTTTCGAGAAGCACGCGAACCTTGCCGCCCTTGATGCGGGTTGCCTGAGCCATGATGGCCTCCTCTTAGAAAAGTCGAGTATCAGGGCGTCTCGACGACCGCCGTAAACTGGATCACGCCGTGATTTGTCACGCCGTCAGGATCGCGAAGAATTCGGAAAAGCTCACAAGTCAAAGTGACAAGCGCGCTCTGCGTGAGCGCAAGTTCTGCATTGTGCAGGGCGCGTCGGACTGCATCGCTGAGTTTGTGGCACTCGGCGGACGAGTAAGCATCTCCTGCGCCCCATGACCAAACATCGACCTGAAACGTAATCTGGACGCCGTCCATGCATTCAGCGTCGTCCGGCACACCTGACGTGGGACCGAAACTGATGTACGGGCCTTCGACGTTCGGTGAGCGATCCTGCTTTTCCGGGACGCGATCAAAAATCCTGTCGTCGACAAAGAATGTCACAGCCGTTGTCGCTTTGAGCTTGTTCATAGCGGCCGAAATAAGCTCGAACGAAGGGCTCACCTCACGCCTCCCGAAACCGCCTTCTTCGCGGCCCGCGTTGTAGCCCGCGATATACGGCTCTTCACGCGCTTTTTCAGCGCCCGATAGGTCGGGAAGAAGTATGGCTGGGCGGCCATGCCAGGGTTATGGCTGCCCTTAAATCGCCCGCCGTTTGTGTGCGGCGCGGTCCCGAATTCTACAAGCGCGGCATACCAAGCCTTTGCATCGCCAGCGTGGATCGTAACGGAGAGGTCGGGATCGCCAACGCCCGCCGATGTCGACACCCCGCGCACATTGGAATTCTCCGCACGATATCGACCGAAGGTAGAACCGATGCTTCGCTTGAGGTCTCCCGAATCTTCCGGAGCGAGATTCTTCATCATCCGCGTCATTTCGTCGGCGCTTTCGGCCAATGCCTGTTTCAGTGCCGACCTTGTCTCGGGAGCGAGGCGCTTGAGCTTCGCCTGCAAAGATTTTAGGCCCTGAACCGATACCGCCATTAGCTTGGCTCGCCTTCCGTCACCAGCAGATCGAGCCATTGCCCCTTGCCGTCCTGATCGACAGGCGCGGCGTTGATGTCGAAACTCCGATTGGCATTCCTCGCGTCGACCAGGCGCCAGGCGGTCGTCACATCTTTCATCGGCGCGCAACTGCGGACTGTAACAATCCACGGCTGGCGACCCTGCAGGCGCGCCTGCATCACCGTCTCGCCACCGTTGCGCGGCCTCATCGCCGCATCCATTGTGAATGCGGTCGTGAAGTCGCCAGCCCCGGGGATGACATTTCCAAATCCATCATCGACGTCGGCGCGACGCTGAAAATGCAGCCGGTAGCGCAGCGCGCCATAGCGTTGGCTGTTGGCAGGCATCGATCACGCCATAGACGGGTCTCGCAGCCGCCAAAGCAGTGCTGCGATCGGGTTCTTCGGATCTGGTCCGGTCATACCGGACAACCCGGTCAGTATGACCAACGATTCCTCGGTGTCATCCAAAAGGCATCGGATTGCGATAATGATTGCCGCAGAGACACGGGGCGGAACGGTTTCGATCGTCCAGGCCGGATCGGGCTTGGGTTGAATGAAGTCCAAGACAAGGTCCGTGGCCTGCTCGATCTTTAGTTCAATATCGTCGAGGCGTGATGTATCACCATCGCCAGTTGATGGGTCGCCAACATCAGCGGCGAGCCCGAGTTTCAGCGCGTTATCGACCTGCTCGACCGTGACCAGCCCGGCCATTACTTGGCATCCTTGCCGTCGCGACCGCGCTTAACGGCGAGGCGCCATGCTTTGGAAATCTCCGGCTTGTCGGTCGTGTCTTCTTGAGCAATCCAAAATGAACCGCCCCACGTCACGCCTGATCCCTTGAGGTAGAACGTTCCCTCGCGATAAACACCGCGATCGATAACGACCGGGAGTGCGAAGTCTTTGACGACCTCTCCGCGGATGAACCGAAGAACGATGCCGCGCTCGTCCTCGATCATAGTGAGGTCCTCAAAACCGACGCCATCGCGGCCATCCATACCTGCGGCCCCCGCAGAGCCATCCTTACCATCGCGACCGTCCCGTCCAACAACGGCACCCAGTTGGCGGTGCTCGCCATTGGACATCGTTACGATAAGATTGCCCTCGCGATCGATCATCGCCCCGGCGAGTGAAATTCCGTCCCTTCCGTCCGTACCCTTTACACCCGGCGCTCCGTCTTTTCCGTCCGCTCCGTCGCGGCCTGACACGCCGTCTTTGCCATCCCGGCCGTCAATCCCGTCACGACCATCCTTGCCTGCGGCCGGCGGATTCGCGGCCAGATAGGCGGCCACGACTGCAGCGATCTGCTCATCCTCAACAGGCTCGGCGTCCTTGCCGTCGCGGCCCGCCGCGCCATCCTTTCCATCGGCGCCATCCTTCCCGTCGACGCCGTCGCGACCCGCCTGCCCCGGCTCACCCCGCATTGGCTCTCGTTTTTCCAGTTCGTCAATTCTACGCAGCAGCGGCAATAAGGCGGCGTCCACATGCGCCTTGACGATGACCGCGGTAACCTCCGCGAGTGCTTTAGTATCAAGCATTCAGGGCCTCTCGGAGGTCTTTCTCGTACAGCGCGAGAACCGCGCGGGCTTGGTTCGGATCATCGTCGGCGAGCGGGTTGGCCGGTTCCGGCGCCGCCGGCTGCGCGATCGGCTGCGCATCTCGGCGCGACAACCATTCGAGGCTATGATCCTGTTCCTGCATGTAGACGGTATCGCCACCGGCGACCGGCGGCGCGTTGAGCCGCTTCCGCTGTTCGTTCGGCGTCAGCTTGCCCTTGGCCTTCTCGAGCACATCCATCTGCGTGGCGCTATCCATGCGAAGCAGGCCATCCAGATCGAACTCAGTCCCAAGATTTTCGCCAACCCCCAGCCCCTCATCGAGGCAAAGCTCGATGCTCTCGATCAGCACCTGAAGCGCCTGCGAATAGTATTCGATGTTGAGCGACTGCACGTTGTTGACCGTCGGCATCTGGCCCACGCCGATCTTGTAGGGCGGAACGTGATAGACCGAACACACAACTTCGGCCGTCCAGCGGAGCTGTTCAATAAGCTGCGCATCGGTGTTCTTCATCGACATGGCCTCGTATTTGAGGCCATCGCCGAGAACTGCGACCTTCTTCGCGGTTCCCTTGCCGGTGTAGTTCGTCTCCCAATGCGATTTCAGGCGCGCTGCCGTCTCATCCGAGATCGCGCCGGGGGCCGTCAGAATACCAGGCGCCGTTGAGCCACCCTGAAAGAACTCGGTCGAATTGTTCTGGATCGCCAAGCCCTGCATTGCGGCCAAGCCGCCCGCGAAGATCGGAGACACACCAACCAGCGGATGGAGAATGCAATTGAACCGATCGTGAATGATTTCGCGGGCCGGGACAACGACGGCTTCCTTAACGCCAGACAGGCTGTCCGCGTTGAGTTGATAGAACACATCCCCGCTGTCCGAAACGAGCGGCGTGACGAGTTGCGGGTCGAGCACGTAGAGGTGTTTGACGACATTGCGGCCGTCGCGCACCTTCAGAACGTAGGTATTGCCACGCTGAAGCTTCGAGATCACCCAGCTCTCAAAGAACTGAATTCGGGTCTGCCAAGGGTTCGGCTTCCGCAGCACCGCATAGGCCGGATTCGTCGTTTCCGTCCAGATATCGTTGGGGCCGCGCGCGACCAGTTTGACGCGCATCTTCGCAATGTCCGACGCTATCAGCGTCTTGCACGCGAAGTCGGCATGAAACGAAAGAACGCTATCGTGCCTGACCTCTACATTGCGTTGCCATGCGCCGGGAAAACTCTCCCAAACGACCGGCCACCATCCGCCGCGGTTCCCCGGCACGCCGGAAAGGGACTTTTCCTTCCGTGACCGCGTGATTTCCAAACCAAAGATGCGCATTCAGCTATTCCTTGGCGCGGCGGCGGCGCTTGTGGCTGGCGGCGATGGTCTGCGCCAGCCCCGCCGGCGGCGACGGCAGACCCGTCAGTTCGGCGCGCCCGAGCGCGATGGCCCGCTCGCCACACTCGCGCTTCACCAGCCGCACGTCGCCGGCGCGATAGCCGATCGTGACCTGCGGCGTCGGCTTATAATCGAAATCCGCAAGAAAGCGGACGCGCATCCCGACGTTAGGCGGCGACATTCACCGCTCCGGATCGTCCACAGAACACGAAATCATCAAACCCATGCATCCGCACGAGCCGCAGCGCATGATCATCATCATTGGCGATCGCCAGTACGGGCTCTGGCCAATGCTCGGCTGCTTCCGGTGAGGAAATGACCGCATCGAACGGGCCGGACGCCAGCGCGCACTCAACGTCGCGCCAGATCGATGGCCCATAACCCAGGATCAGCGCGCGGCCCGACGGCTCGCGGCGATAGTTTCGCAAAACCCAATCATCAAGCCCGAGATCGACCACATCCCACGGCTTCGGATTGCCGGGAAAGAACATGATGCGCTTCTCCGGGGCCTGCGAATTGAACTGGCTGCCCCACCAGATCACGCCATCCTCGACACCCCACGTCGCCTCGCCCCAGCCGAGAACGTGGGAAATCCACGCCTGATCGGATCCGATATACTTCTGACCGGCTTCCGCCGCGCCTTTCGGCGTGAATGTGGTGTAGACCTGAGGCCGCGCGCCGGCGGTCATCATCACCATGCTCCCGTTGTACGGGCGATTGGCGTGGCCGCCGCGGTACATCACAAAATCGTCGGGACGGTCGAATAACGGATCAAGCGACCCGGCGATCACGCAGTCCATGTCCATCGATACGAACCGCTCGCCAAAAATCGACGCGGCATCCGGCCGGAACATCGCAATGCGCCGGAGACATTGCGGCAGGCCGCGATCCTCTCCCCACGTCGGGATACGGACGCTCTCGAAATCGCGCGGCGGCGAGATAATGTCGATACCCGGCAACTCTTCAACCAGATCGGTGACCACCGCGAGTCGATGCGGAATCGACAGATGACGCCTCACCATATCAGCCCACACCAGCACATGATCGCGGGTGTAGGTCGCGCGACCACCGGGCTGGGACCACCACCAAGTCAAAGCAGTCAGCATCAAACAGATGCCTTCAGGTCGATCATGCGCTGGTTCATTCTCTTTCCGAAATCGAACGCCGCCCCGGCCAGCAACTGCAACTGCGACCGCTGCGGCTCCGGCAGCGTCTCGGCGATGCGCCAAACCTCGCGCTGGGTTTCGCAGATCGTCAGTCGGTGAGACTGGTGTTCCGGGTTGATGCGATACTTCCGCGCGCCGCGCACCGCGTCGAGCGCATCGATGAACGTCATCCCGACCGGAACCGGCCCCAGGTTCGTGATCCCCTCCTCACCCGCCATCAGCCCGCGAGCGCCTTGTCGATCTCAGCCTGAAGCCGCTTCGCGCCCCAACGGCCGTCGACTGCAATATTCAGAGCCTCAGCGTCGGCGCGCAGCTTCTCGATATCCTCGCTGCGTTCTGCGGTCTGTGGCGCGGCGGATGACTGCTGGATCTGCGCGGCCACAGCGGACGGCGGAGGCGCGATCCTCGAAGGCTCGCGGACGGCCCGCGCCTTCCTCAATGTTGTGAGGATTCGTGCGTCGGCGCGGCCCGCATTGAACAGATCACCGGATTTCAGCGCCCGGTTCGCGTATTTGAACGGCTTGATCGCAATCAGTTGCATCATCATCCTCGTTTAGCGATGCGAGCGGCCGTAGCCGCTCGCAAGTTTCCTGCTCGGCGCTTATGACGCCGGGGTAACGGCGCCGTAATCGGCGTCGCCGATATAAGCCACCGCGGAGGCGCGGCGTTTGGCGAAGTTCAGCGGACGGACGACCTTGATGGCAACCGAGTCCGTCTGGAACATCGACACGACACTGGCATTTGCGGTCGGCGTGTCGCTAGCCCCGTCCGGAGCGTTGTCCATCTGGATCGCCGCCTCGGTCGAAAGCGAAACCTCCACGCCGCGGTCACCGATCTTGTAGATATCAGACGGCTTCAGCAGGATCAGGTCGCCGGCGCCCACATTGCCGCCGGCCACGAGCGTATCGCCGAGAAGAGAGCCGCCGTTGGCCGACAGCCCGGGGAATGCCCAGTTGCCAAGAGCGTTCTGCATCAGCCCGAGGGCCTTCGACAGAGACGTGGTGGTGACAAACTGCAGACCATCTGCGTTGTTCGCCGCAATGAACGGCGCATACAGCGCCTTCACGTCGGCAATCACCGCATCGATGTCGTTGCCGGAGCTCGATCCTGCCGAAAGGCCATTGAGGATACCGGCAGGAGAGACGCCGTTGGACGCCGCAGCGGCTCCAAGGAAGGTCTGATCGACGCGCTGCGCCGACGCTTCCACGAGCGCGTCGCGCACCAGCTTTTCGGCCGACGGCGAGGAATCGCGCAGCAGTTCCTTCGAAACCACCGCCAGCGCAGCGACTTTCAACGGCGTCAGATTGACGTCCATGAAGTCGGCCTTGCTGACCGGAATGGACTTCGACTGCCCGACCCAGTACCCGGTCGCTGCGCCATCTTGGCCTGCGATGTTGACGTTCGCCGGGACTTCCCGCAGCGGCAGTTTGTCGAATACCGTGCGGCTGTAGAGGTATTCGATGAAATCGCCGGTGTAGCGGTCGATGTGGGCCAGTTCCGCGCCCCATTCACCCGATTCCGTACCGCCACCGGCGACAGCCGCCTTGATCGTCTCGACAAGCTGAGGCGAGGACTGTCCCCACCGCTTGTGGGCGATACCAACAGCAGACACGTCATCGATGCGTGCCAGCGTCTTGGCGATCACCATGCGGGTGAAGTTCTGGCCGGGGAATGCTTCGTCCTTGTCGCCCTTCTGGATGATGATCGGAGCACCCATTCGGGATTCGCTCGCAGATTTCGAAGTCGAGCCATCAACTGGGCGAGCCGTCACGGCCTGCGCCTTCTCCATGGCGCGCAGCCGCTTGAGGTGATCGTCGATCTCCTGCACGTCGGCAGCGTTGCCGTCGAAGGTTTCCTTTTGCGCAGCATCGAGGGTGGCGCCCTCTTCTGCAGCCTTGTTCATGATCGCTTCATTGGCGGCAACGAGCGACGCGCGCTTCTGCTCGAATGCTGTAATCTGTTCGGAAATTTTGCTCATGATCCTGTCCTTTTGATCGAGCGGATAACAAAGGGTTTAGCCCGATCGCGGGCAGGGCAATCCAGCTTCACCACGCGAACGCTCTGGCCGGACGCGGCTACGGTCACAGGGTTTGCTGGAATTTCGGGCTCAGGAACGCCGGCGGCGGCACGGAGTCCCCTGTCGATGGATTTGATGGCGGAGATGACGGCTTCTGCGTTGGCGGGAATTGAAACGCTTGAAAGCTCGAATATCTCCACTTCCTGGAATTCGATGCCTCCATCTTCTTTGAAGGCGTACTTAAGGGGCCGGAAGCCGATGGACACGGCGCGCACCAGGCCATGCACGATCTCGCCCCACGCGGTATCGACACGATCCTTCAGCGGACCCATCTCGGAAATGACGGGAATCTCAGCTTCGAACTCGATCCCCTTGGCCGTCGGCTTCTTAAACGTGACGCTGCCGATCGGCGCGTCGTGATTGTGCTGATGGAGCAGAACCAGCGGATTCGTGAACTTCGCACCCATCGGATCGATCGTGTCCTGCACGCGGTCCAAGGCCGGCGTAGTTGCCCAACCAGAAAATACGCGACGTTTTTCATCGAGGCTTTTCACCTCGATGACAGAATATGCTCGGTTCATTTTGAAGTCCTTAGACGAACATCATCTGGTATGAGGCTTCCCGCTTCGGCTCCGGGTTGCGGCTCATAAGAGTGACAGCGTTGAAAAGCGCCATTGCAGGATCAATTTTCGCATCTCCCGCGGACTGCTTCGTCGCGCGGATTCCGGTTGCCGTCGGCTCGATTTTCAAGTTCGGCACACACCACGACATCAGAGGGCCGCCACAGTGCTTGAGCAGGCCCGAGGCTAATCGTCGCTCGGTTCCCTTGATACTGGACATCATCCAGCCGCCTTGTGGCGCGGCCGCGAGTAAACCGGCCTCTTGCGTCACGCCTATTTCATCGAGCGCATCTTCCATCTCACCGAGCCCAGATGCGTCGACCGCTACTCCGCCGAGCAAGCCCCTATTCTTGATGCGCTCGATATGCTCGACGATGGCCGCTACGTCGCCAAGGGGCTGGTCAAGTATGGTCAGATCACCTGCCTTGGCGATGTCTTGCAGAACCGGCGCAATAGATTTCCGCCGCATAAGTACGCCGCGATGACACCAGCCGTGGGACCAAGAGAGCCAGCGCTTCATCCGCCGAGACAGCATGGCTGTCTTCATCTCTCCATCGACCTCGACATCAACCTCAATCTCGACTTCCACCTCCCCTGGCTCGCGGCCGAGTATCGCGAAGCCGAAAAGATCGTCGAGACCGCCGCCATCGATGCCGCAGACCACCACTTCGCTACGGCGCAGAAGTTCTGCTAAAGCTTGACGATGTGGTAGCGCGGCCAGCGCTTCATCGGTCGCGGCTTCCCAATGATCAGCACCAAGCCACCGACTCGCGCGAAGATTTGTTCCGATCTCTATGTTCAGATGCTTCGCAAGAAACGTCTGAATTGTGTCGCCTTCCTCGTCCTCACCCGACTTCACCTGTCCAAGCTTGCGCTCAAGCCAGCTCTGCCGCACCGATCGCCCTATATTGGGATTGGTGATGTACCAATTCGCCGGCTCAAGATACGCTTTGGTCTCAATCATCTTGGCCGGAAATTCATAGAGAACCGGGAGGCTCCTTGGGTCGTCCACGATTCCGTCACGCACAGCCCGAAAGTAGTCCAGCTTCTCTTTGAACACTCCTGCAGGCGGAGTATCTGACTGGGTAGATAGATAAATAACGAAGCCTTCTGGTCTGGAAATCAGGCCTCCCGTAGCCTCCTGCAGCATCGCGGATGCTCCGGCCTTCTTGCCGAACAGCCACAATTCCTCAATGAGGATAAATCCTGACTTCTTACCGGCGGAGGTGGCCGAGTCTGCCGAGACTATCTTCAAGACCGCCATCGTCGTGCGGTGCGTTATTTCCTTGGTATTGCGGTTCACGTGAAGGAGGTCACGGAGTTCACTATCCTCTGCCACCATGTCGGCGGCAGGTCGAAAGGAGTTTTCCGCCACTTCTCGTGTCGGTGCGAGGATGGTTAGTTCCTGGCTTTGCCGCCAATTCCGGATCAATGCCGTAAGCATGATCCCTGCCGCCAACGTACTCTTGATATTCTTCTTGCTGATCAGGAGCATATACTCCTCAATCAGCCGGTGTCCGCTTTCGTTGTCATAGGCGCCAAAGACCGCCTTTACGAAGTCAAAGACGAAATCTTCGCATGCTTCTCCGAAAGTGGGCTTCCCCGGTACGTCGACGATATGCAACGACTTGAAAACGGCGAGCGCTGCTTCAGCCTCATCCGGGAACAACGGGTCAAATGGTATCAGCGACCGTCTTTCGACGATTCGTTCCTCCCAGTCTGAACACGCGGTCGTCCATGTAGGCATCAGGTGTTATTGACCACCATTCGCGGCCCGGCCGGAGGTGCGAACTTGCCTCCCCCCGCCACGGTCTCCGCCGCCTGTTGCTGGACTTCCTTCTTGCCCGGCTTTGGCTGGGCCTTCTCGCGGTCCTTTACCCTATCGCCGGCTGCGGCTGCTCCGATCACTTCCAGCATCTTGGTCTGAGCTGAAACATTCCCGCCAATAGCCGAGCGGTAACGGGCCATAAGCACGTCGGCGCGGACTTTTGCAGTCGCCCGGTCCAGTTCCGAAGGAAAATGCTTCGCCAATGTGGGTGAAGAGACGCCGATCGCCTCCGCGATGGCCTCGTTCGACATTCCCCCGGCCTTTAAAACAAGAACCTTCTCGCGCTGCTCGGCGGTCGGCTTGAATTGATGCCGACCGCTATTCTTGTTTCCAGCCATCCTCAAAACTCGGTCGAGAATAAAAAATATGGTGGTGAGGGGGACGCGGGTCCGGCAAAACGACTCGTTCCCAAAAACCGACCACCCCCCTGTCCGCTAGGCGAGAGCGCCGCGTTCGTCGGCGCGCTCCTCGGCCTGGATGATGCTGTCGTGCACCTCCTTTGAGACCGTCTCGATGTTCTTGGGGTCCCAAAAGAGTACGGGATCTCCTTTGTGCCGCCGCTTATGGTTAGCGACGGGGCTGTCCGGCGCGGGATGTTTGCCGATGCAGAGGACGCCTGAGCGTTGGCAAACATAATTGTCCCGGACAAAGGTCGTGATGCGCAGATCCTGCCAACGCTTCGACTTATACCAAGAGCGTACCTTGGCATCGGGGCTGTAGCGTGCGTCCCTTATGCTCCTGTTGGTCTTCAGTCTCGGCATCAACGGCGCGATGCGCGGGCGGAGAATCTTGATCATGCTAACGCTTGGTATCGGACCATCCGCCATACACCTCTCTTTTGGGCGTCGTGCTCCCGGTTAGACTCTTTGGTCCACCGCTTAGGCCGGGGGAACCTTGTTGGAGATCATCGGTTCAACCAAGCAAAGCACTGGAGGATCAGATGACGAGGAAGCAAAACCCGCGAGGTGAGCCTCACGTACAAGATGAGCAGAACGACCCCGCTCCGGGCAAAGGCACCAATGAGCCTTGGAAACGCCCAGGACAGACCTCACAGAACCCGGACGAACCGGAGCCGGACAAGCCCGATCTTGAGAAATGGCATAAGTCCTCAACGCATTGAGATAAGCATGCGTCGTAAGGAGACCGTCGAAGAGTGGGCGACTCGCATTCTATTGCATGCCCATGCCATCGCGCCCTGCCCGGACCACGGCTACATGAGGCTGAAATTTAGTCATCAAGGTATCGACTATGCGCATGCCTTGGCTGAATTCGATCGGTATCCGAATCTGAGCAAATTGAAGTGCATCGAGGCTGTAGACGCCGTGTTCGATAGCCTGTCGGACGACTGCCCCGGCTGCGAATAGTCTAGGCCCTTCCCTATCTGCGATCATAAAAAGGGAACAACAACGCCTTTTCCGATTTGAAATAATCCTAACGGAGGACTTTCAAATGAAGCGCTTTTTGATATTGGCCGCTTGCCTGTGCCTGGCAACCTCAGCAGCTTCCGCGCAGTCGGTGGGCGAAAAGACCGGCGTCAATTCGACGCTTGGGATCAGCCCCAGCACGACCGATTTTGTAAAGCAGGTCGCCATCAGCGACATGTTCGAAATCGAGTCCAACAAGCTCGGACAGCAAAAGGAGAATGACGGTGACAAGAAGTTCGCCGCACAGATGATCAGCGATCACACCAAGACCAGCACCGAACTGAAAGGCCTCGTCAGTTCTGGAAAGGTGAAGGCGGAGATCCCTACCGCGCTCGACAGCGCGCACCAAGGAAAGCTGGACAAACTCAAGGGACTCAGCGGCGCGGACTTTTCTTCAAGTTTCCGCTCTATGCAGGTCGATGCACATAAGGATGCCGTCGATCTCTTTGAGCGTTATGCCAAGGGCGGTGACAACAACGACCTGAAGAACTGGGCTCAGAATACGTTGCCTGCTCTGAAACATCACCTTGAGATGGCACAAGCGCTGGAAAAGCAGAAGTAATTGCGGTTCACCCCGACCGAGGGCCCGGTTGATGGATCGGGTCCTTTTAATCCCTCCCTCTGACGCAGCACGCCGCGCGATGTATCTCGTCGAAATTCTTCTGCCAACTTCTTGCAAAGATGGCGCTCAGGTTCAGCAAGGGCTGTTTCGAGCCGTTCAAGAGCATCTAATAGACATTTTTGGAGGAGTGACTGCTTTCGTCAGGTCACCCGGCGACGGGGCTTGGCGTAACGAAGGCAACGTCCAGAAGGACAAGATTGTCGTACTTGAAGTTATGGCCCGGGAAATCGATGAAGTGTGGTGGCGACATTACCGGTCAGAACTGGAGCGTTCTTTTCGGCAGCAGGAAATCGTTATCCGTTCTCACCTGATTCGACTGCTCTGACGTCCACGACTTGTTTCTACGCCGCGTTTGGCGGGTCGCAATCACCACCGCGAGCCGGTGCATTGCCGTTGGAATGATTGGAGAAATTATTCTCCGAACTGGATCGGTGACCCTTTTGGTCACCACCCGGTTGATCCGGAATAAAGCCCGTGAGGCGCTTGGATCGGAACTGAACCACCTCTGCCACCATATTCCCTCCTCTATTGAGAAAGTTACCTCGTCGGCACGCGGCGACACCAAGCAAAAAGGCACCCTCAGTGGGATGCCCTATGATAAAGCCTATCGCCTTCGAAGTATCTGTTACATGGCCGCCTCCGCGGTCGCGCCAGTCCTCACGATAACTGAATCAATAGCCGAAACAGGGGTCTCCTGTATCACCCAAATTTCAGTGCTGAGCCGCAACATGACTCTATCATTGCAAACTTGTGCTGTTACGATCTAAACGCGCGCCATAGGCCATAAGAAATTGCACTCCAAGCAAAGAGACCTAACAACAAAGAGGCCGCAGGTCGCGCTGCAAACAAGAAAACACAGGTCCCGAACGCTGCCAATCCGACGCTGGCGATGGCCGCGCCGTTCGCATCCAGAGCTGCTGCAAGCTGGCCTCGTCGTTTGCCGCTCAATCCCTTTTCGGATTTCCGTCGTCGCTCGTGCCGCTCTACCAATGAGGCGCTCGCACAAAACACCGCAGGAAAGGCAAGGAACAGCCCTCCGTAACGAGGCCCAAAGGCGTCCGCTACAATTCCAGCTATGACCGTTGCGACACCGCCAAGAAGAAAGCGGATCACATATTCGTACCAGCGCCCTTCCTTGAGAGCTTCGACTTTGAAGTTTTCGATCATGATCCGCCCGGAAAGAGCGCAAGAAGCGACAGGGAAACAATGAGCCAAACCGGGAGCGATATGATCGTCGCCGTGAGAGCGGATACTTGCGTACGCACCAGGAGATGACACACCAGCGCGCTGTAAAGTCCGAGCGCAACACTTCCAAAGATCATTGAGCGGCCTTCGATAGACGCGTAGGTCGGGTCCTTGCCGATAAACGCGATGCCGAGGGTTACAAGAGCAACAGCAGGTGACGCCGAAAGAAGTCCTGCAAGGCTCTTCGGACGAATGACATCCGCCAACATTGCGAAAGCGGACACGACCACGCCGCCGGCTAGAAAGCGGATTAGATACTCCACTCTTCGGCTCCTTTTTGAGTTTCGAGGGGAAACCAGCCGCGTTCATCCGAGTTCCATTAGAGGTCGGGAGAACCTGCGATATGGCACTTTTGCGAATTAGACCTACGGATTTGGACCGAAGCATCTCTGAATCTGTTGCCGAACATACAAATCCGGGCATCGAAGCGGCCGCGCGGGTTTTGACCTGGGGCGCGGACGAACATCTCCTGTTGCTGGCGGCCGGCATCGCTTGGCTCGCTACAAGGAATTCGCCCTCATTACCCCGCCAACGGCTCGGTTCACATCTTCTGGTTACCAGCATCGTGGTGTCGATACTTCCCCACGTTCTTAAAGCTGGCATCGATCAGAAGCGTCCCGATCGTGAGAACGCTGAAGCGCACCGCCGAGGCGTTCACTTTTCCGGGCGAGCGAACGATGCTTTTCCCTCCGGGCACGCCATCCACATGGGAGCCGTTGCGAGTGCGGCCACCTTGCTTCCTCCGGGGAAGCGCGACGCAATCTGGCTTGTCGCCGGCCTTCTATCGGCAACACGAATCGCGACTCTCGCTCACTGGGCGTCTGATGTTCTGGTCGGCTTTGTCGTCGGCATAGGAGTGGAACGCCTCCTTCGTAAGGCGACGAAACCACTACATCTAAATGCCGAGGGCGATCAGAATGGGAACACTGCGGAATAACATCACTGAGCAGAGCATTCATCTTTGCATCGACATGCAGCGACTGTTCGGGCCCGGCGGCCCTTGGGCCGCGCCGTGGGTTGAGCGCGTTCTGGTGCCCATTACTCGATTGGCTTCCCATTCGCCAAGACGAACCGTGTTCACGCGATTTATTCCCGCGAGATCTCCGGAAGAAGCGCCCGGCATGTGGGCGAGATACTATCAAAAATGGGAAACGGTCACGCTTGAGCGACTAAACCCTGAAATGCTGGAACTAATGCCATCGTTGGAGAAATTCATACCGCCTGCTGAAAAGTTCGACCGCACCACATACTCGGCATTTGCTGACGGACGCCTCCATCATTGGCTTAGGGAGCATGGAGTTACCGCCCTCATCGTCTCCGGCGCTGAGACCGACGTTTGCGTACTGGCAACTGTCCTTGCTGCGGTTGATCTGGGGTACCGGACGATCGTGGTGCGCGATGCCTTGGCAAGCTCAGCCGACCAATCTCACGACGCGCTGCTATCGCTTTACGATAAGCGCTTCGACATCCAGATCGAACTTACTGAAGTTGAGGAACTTCGAGCAGCCTGGCGGCCACCGGATTAGCGGGAGCAACAGCTTGGATCTCTAATGATAACCAACGGTCCTCAGGCAATCCGAGGGGCGTTCCACACTTAAATAGAGTTTGGACGATACGCTCGACGGCGGCGTTTAAGTGACGATAAGCGGTGATTTTCACCATACCGCGACGGCGGCAATACGCAGCGAATGAAGACCCGCGCATCCTGCACCGAGCCCAACCCCATACGATGTGGCGATGCCGTGCGTTCAGCAGGATTTCGGTGTTCCAACGCATAACTTCATCATGTCGAGTGATCGCAGCAGATGTCGGCGGGGAGCCCTTAAAGCGCAGCTCGCGTTCCTCTGCGAGGCGTTCGGTGCCCCAGCCGTTCATGTCCTCAAACGAATGCGCATACTCAGGCCAGAGCCCGACCTTCTGCTTGCGGAGCGCGGGCGGGAGGCGCCGCTCGGTATCGCAGGCCTCGACAAAACGGGCGCGAACGATTTCAGGAGTCCATTCCATCAGACAAGCCTCGGTTGAGTTTCAAGGGCAAAGGTTTCGCGCAACTTCTCAAACAGCATCGTGGCCATCGCTTGCCGGGCTTTAACGGCTTGCCGGTTCGCTTTCGCCCTCTCCCGAAGGTCTGACAGGTCAATCGCGTCCATAGCATCCAGCCACGCTGTGGTGGCACACCACGATGGATGAGCGAGGATGATGTCGCTGACAGCCCAAATCGTTGGCGCGACGAGTTCCATCTTGTTGTTTTCCGTTTCAACGATCGAGCGCAGAACAATGGTGAGGTGCTGCGCCCCATGCTCGGCCAGAATCCTTTCCATGGTCTGGGTCGCGCACGTTTGGCCGGGACCGCGGCGGACGCGCATGTCGACCACCTCGATCTCCAAGTCTGAAAGGATGCTGGCGAGGACTGGGGTCATAGTATTCCTGAGGGCATTTGGAACACTCACACGTTCCGGCCGTTCACCCACGAGACAACGGGTGAAAGACGGAGCAGAAGCGGAGCATGGCGTTCTTCGGCCCTTTTAGAGTTTCGGCTGCATCGGGAAGTCCTATTCGCCTCATCGCTACGACGCTCGAAGCCCGCGAATTTATTAAGGCGCTTCCTAAGGAGTGCCAGGACGCGCCCCACTGGCTGCAAGCCGAGACGGCAGTCGACAAGGCGTGGACCAACAGGCAGGCCGAAATTGACGCAGCTCTCGCCTTCCAGCGCGCACTCGAGGCCGAAAACCTCTTGATTTACTGACTCCCAAGTATCGGAACAACGTGCGTACGTCGCTGTTGGCCTGGCATGAGATACGTCGCGAAAAAGGCCGATGACGGCTGGATAGTTTGGGACAGCAAACTTCAGCGAAGTGCCACAATCGCGCAATCCACCATCCTCGATGAACTGTCTGAAAACGCTGCGGAAGAGCTTGCCGCCCTTCTCAATGAAACGGAAGACGGACCCACCCGGCACTGAGCGATCATGAAAACCATACCCCGGGAGCATCTTGAGAATTTGATCAGGCTTGAGCTGGCGCACTTTAGCCTTTGCCTCGACCTGATGGATATTAGGATCGAGAATGTCGAAACGGATTGGCGCGCGGTCATCGATCGCAGCGTCGCGCTTCAGCATCCTGACTGTTTCGCAGCGTTGTCGCGAGCGGTTCTTCGCCTTAAGCAGGAGTTCCTCCTCGAAGACTGAGAGCGATTTTGTCATGCCCGCATGACCTCCTCAGCCCGATAGGCGCAGTCAGCGCATTCGGTTGAGCGGGCGCTGCCACGGAAGGTCTCGTCACACCGGATGCACCGTCGCAAATGGCTCCCGGTCGGCTTCGATCTCTCCTTGTTGGCAACTGCGACCGGCATGTCTCCGCCTGCGCTGCAAGCGGCATCCAGACGCTTCTTGTTCTCGTGGGATAGGCGGAAGCCAGAGCTGTGCGAGGAATCGATCGTCACCGCGAAGGGCTTCAACCGCTCGCGAATTTTCTTGATCTGCACTTTGAGACTATGGACCCATGACTCCTCCCTGCCGCACGCATCGCAGATCATATCTGTCTTCAGCCACACGTTGGGTTTTGCCATGAATACCGACATGATTTCGATCTGCTGAGGCGAAAGAGGAATCGGCAACTTCGTCAAATCGGAGTGCTTCTCCGCGAAGATCCCTTCGAGTACGATGACTCTGTCGATCAGTTCTGATTTGCTCAGATTGTCGAGAAATTCCGTTGCCGTTGATGCGGCGCGGCGTTCAGCACACCAGGTTGCTTCGGAGTGATATCGTTTTGCTCCGGGACGATACCGCAATTGGCGACAAGCCCTGCATTCCTTGGTGCCTCTTGGCGTGACATAGGTGTTGTCAGCAGTCCATTGGTGACCTCGAGAGCAACTTCCTATTTCGGGACCGCGGCCATGCATCATCCCGCCTCCCGGTACCGGCCACTCTCGTTCCTTAGGAAACACCCCTCGTTGGGAGCGGGCGTCAGCCCGCGAAGCGCCATAGGCGCGAAAACAGAAACAGGTGAGACAGGTGTGTCGGCAATGAATATCTTCTCTATCTTAATCGCCGAACAACCTGTCTCAGGACGAGGCTTCGGCGTGGGGCGGCCCTTCCGATACCAAGTCGCTCGGGACATACCCATCGCTTCCCAAGGTTTCGTCTGCGCTTTTGATTCCGCGATCCATTGCGCTCTTGTCTTCACACCAGACCGGCGACGCTGCGCTTCCTTCTCGGCCCGATCATGTTCGCGCCGATCCTCTGCCATACTCTCGGCGGTCTGCCCCACCGCGCGAATTGTCCGAATGCGGAGACGGCGGCGCTCATCCAGGGTCAGCTTGACGCGCCAGCCCAGAGCGGCCGCGGTCTGTCGGCTGGTCCTCTTGGCAGCTTCGCGGGCGATCCCCTCCGCATAGACGTCATCAACCCAAGGGGCACGGGACTTGATCCATCCAATGACAATGTCATGGCTGTTCCGCTGGATGTGATGTTCAGCCATCACCACCAACGCCGCAAGGCCGATGTTATTTGCAGGAAGCCGACCTCCGAACCTGTGCCGATAGATTCGCTCAAGCTCCGCCGTACGCAGGGTCGTGATCAGTAGCGGGGCGCGCGTCTCACGGCGTCGTTTGGCGTCCCAAGCATACCGGCGGTCAATTTCAGCGTGGCGAGCGGCTATCGTCATCAGCGGCGCCCTCCCGGTGCTCTTCCTTGAGCCATGGCGCGATGCGGAAAGAGGTAAGCGAAAGCATTTTCTGCCTGCTCGATCAGCTTCGTTGACCGGATGCATAGCTTCTCGATGCCGAACATATTGCGGTCCACCACCCGAAGCGTTGCTTCGTCGGTGATCTCTCCGAACCTGAAGAGAGCCTTCTTTACGACCTGAAGCGCCGACCGAAAGCGATCATCCTTTTCGGCGCCCTGAATCTCCGGTGCATTTAAGAGCCTCGTAAAACGATCTGAGACGACGGTAATAGTGTCGACAAGCGGGCAGCCGACAGGGCCAACGATTGCAAGAATGTCCTTCGGCGCGGGGGGCTCGGGCGGCGGCGAGTATGTGGGGGTGGTATAAGTGAGAGGATCAGGCAGAAACTGCCCTCCTCGCTCACTGAGCGCTGCGTTCATTGCCTCTCGGACTTCAGCGCAGTCCTTGAACCATTCGAGGCGGACGCGATAGGCCATCAACGATTCGTGCAGCGCCGCTTCTACTGCCCTATCTCCTGGAATGGCCGCTAAGACTGTCAGGGATTCCGGGTTGGCGCTCTGCAAGGCTTTGAAACGACGAAGCAAGTCAGTTGTTGTCCCGATCTTGATGTGCCCAGCCGCAGCGATGAAATAGACGCTACTGTTTATCATCGGCCCCGACCTCCGGCTCGCATTCCCGCGGCGTGCATCTTTCCTGTTGTGGAGGTCCCAACCAAGACGCGATCCTTAGCGCGATCAGCGTCCTGATGAAGAAGCCCCGCGGCAAGCTCTTTTTGGGTTCGGGCTCGGTTGAAAGCTCGGTCGGCATCGATCACCTTTTTCATCTTACTGCGCGTCGGCCGATCCATCGGCGCAGCATCCAGCGCCATCACCGACTGCGTCCATTGAGCTTGTGCAGCCACGGCCTTTGAGAGATTCAGATTGATACGCAGCGCCCGCCACCATGCGGGCTCCGCTTCGGCCATCAGCATTTCGAGGATCTGATCGCCCTCGTCGCTGTGCAGGAGGATGCGGATTTCTTCGACGCTGTAGCCCCGGTGATTGGCTGCGCGATGCTTGGCGGCGTGTTCCTTCAGTCCAAGCACCTCAGCGATCAAACCCCATGTTTTCAGGGGCTGTAGGCTCTTGAACCAATTGGTGACCTGCTCGTGAATTGATGGTCCCGTATCCGTTTCGGATAAATCGTATCCGTTTCCGCTCGGCCCTGATTTGGAGGCTTGTCCTGTCGATGCGTAGGCTTCGCGCATTGGTTCACTCACACGGGGGACAACATGAAGCTGGAAGCAAAAGACCGGCGCGAACGCCGGCCGGTAGTCACAAGGCTCAAGCCGCGTCGGCGTCTAGCCGACGAACGGGCTCAGGCGATTCGGAAGTTTCAGGAATGGGATCGGGAGATGACGCGCCAGCATGGGCGGCTATATCACCGGGCAATGGGCTGGCGGCCGCATTGACCTTTGACAGAAAGTCTCGGCGTGCCTGTGCCCAGCTCTCAACGGAAACCGCGCCTTCGGATATCGTTTCGACGCGAAGAATTTGCTCGAGCGACGGCGAACGCTCTCCCGTTTCCCATCGTTTCCAAGTGCGTGCGGGGTTTTTGCCAGTGAGGCCGACCAGACGCGCCGCATCGGGTACGGAAAGGTTTTTGGACGCTCGCCATGCTTCAGGGGTCATGCTCGTACTAAGCCACATCGGGTTAGCAAAAGTCAAGGCTCACTTACCCGATCCGGCTATGGACCGGGAAATGGCATTAAGCGAAAACGGGTTATGAAGATTCCCAAGCCAAACCGAATAGCCGAGCAGCGGAAAAAGGCCGGTCTTACGCAACAAGACCTAGCCGATCGCTTGGACATCCATTGGATGACCGTCTCAAAGCTTGAGCGCGGCAAGATGCAGCTCACTTTGGAGTGGGCCGAGCGTATCGCGGCCGCACTTGGGTGCGCAGCGAATGATCTCGTGGACTGGGAGCCAGCCAAGCGAGACCTGCTAATCAGCGGCACCATCGAAGACGGTCACGTCATTGTCCGAGCCGAGGAGGCTGAACACCACGTTTTCGAGGACGACGAGACGTTTCACGCGGCAACACAGTGGTTTTACTGCCACGGCGACGAATTGCGGCCGTTTTTCTTTGACGGGGACGCCTTGGGCTTCAGGAATGTGTTCGAAGAGGATTTTCAGCACCTAATTGGAAGACTGGCCGTGGTGACGTTCTTCTTGGACAAGGAATCTCACTCTGATGTTCTCGTTGTTCTCGCCAAGTTCTTGGGTGGAAAGCGATTTAATCTGCGCACCCTGCAAGGCCTGAACATCAACGACGTCGAAGTATACGACATGGCTATCTTCCGAGGGGCTTTGGTACGGACTCCGGAGGAAGGTGAGGGCGACGCAAAGGCGTTAAAAACGGGACTTTTACCCAAATTGGCTTAGTCGACTTGACTTGAATTACCCAATATGGCTTAGTTACTCCCGACACCACGGGAGCCGCCATGTCGTCGCCGTCGATCCAGCCAGTCAGTTCCTTCGCACCACCGGTGCCGACCTTCCTGTTCGACAGCAGGCCGGTCCGGATAATTGAGCGCGACGGCGATCTTTGGTTCTTCGCTCCGGATGCTGCTCGTGAGCTTGGCTATGGCCACACTCCGCACATGCTTCGCCTCCTGGATGCCGACGAAAAGGGGGTCCACGAAACCGACACCCTTGGCGGCAAGCAAAAGATCACCTTGGTTTCGGAGCCGGGCCTCTACAAACTCATCGCGCGCAGCAACAAGCCTGCAGCGAAACGGTTCGACCGCTGGGTCCGGCATGAGGTGCTGCCCGCCATCCGCAGGACCGGACGGTTTAGCGTCGCCCCTGCCCTTCCCGACTTCAGCAACCCTGTCAGGCTCAAGGCGCTGCTGCTGCAGAGCTTAGACGCGCAGATCGAATTGCAGGCACAGGTAGCCGATCTGAGCCCAAAAGCCGCAATCGTCGATCGGCTTGATGCCGCCAGAGGCGATGAGCTGCCTACCGACTCCGCGAAGGTACTCAAGGTCAAGCCGAAAAAGCTCTTCGACATTATGGAAGAGGTCGGGTGGGCATATCGGCGCGGGCGCCGTTGGGTCGGCACCGAGAAGGCGCTAGATCGCAAATACGTTTCACACCGCGAGACCATCAGGAAGACCGAGTTTGGCGATGTCACTGACATCCAGATCCTGATCACACCAAAGGGCCGGGCTCAGCTTGCTCACATCCTTAACCAACGGGGCATTTCGTCGGCTCCCGTGCCGGTGAACGACAGTTCCGGGTCCGATCTCTTCGGAGGTCTGCAATGACCGGGCCTGTCGATTTCGGGTCAAGAGCTATTGAATACGTTGAGCATGTCCTCAAGCAATGCCAACTCAATCCGTCGCAACTGGCGCAAAAGGCTGGCCTCGAGCCTTCCTCTCTGAACAGACCGCTGAACAGCACCCGCTATCGCGGCGCCCTATCGCTCACCACCATTGGCAAGATTGCCAACGCTACTCACGTAGACCCGTCACCGTTTCTCACCCTCGGGGAACGCTGCGGGCTAGTTGTCATACGAAGTGATCCGGTTCCGCTGCCAGTCCTCGAACGCCTGCGTCGCCGAAGCGGGATGTCCATGAGAGAACTAGCTGAAGCATCTGGATTCAGCGGCCAATCCAGCATCCAACGCTATCTGTCAGCGGAGTATGCCAAGGGCCTACGCCCTGAAATTGCTGAGCGCTTCGTTGACGCACTGATTGGCCGTGGCGATCCACCGATTACGGCTTTCGATCTTCGCGATCTGATCTCTGGGAAGACCGTGCAGACGGATGATCCCGCCCTCACCGATCTTCTCGGCTTCCTGCATTTCCTACGCGCTGAGCGTGGTGTCGACGTGCCTGAGCGGCATTTCGAGACGCTGCGGGCTCTTACGACCTCCAAGAACGAAGGTGCTGCAAATGGCTGAGATCAAGATTCGCGACGTTGTAGACGTTCTCATGACGGCGAAGGACAACGCCGAGCGGCGACGCGTGCTGGCCGAGCGCTTCCCTGACTTGTCAGGCGCCGATTTTGAACGCGCCGTCGCGATTGCCAAGGATGAACTGCACCTACAGAGGCAGGAAAATCAGGAAGCGGCGGACGCGCTCGATATTGTCGCCCAACTTCGCGAGAGCATGCCCGATGACGTGTCCTTCGAGGATCACATCCGGGCGAAGGCAGATCGCGGCGATGCGTTGGCGGCGGCTTATTTGGCGCATCTCAACTCGCCGTCCTATCGTCTTCACAGCGCGCTCGTTGACGAGGCGTTTCGGCGCCATCCTGATTGGGAAGTTCACCCGAACGGCGGATTCAAGTTCGTCGGACAGGGTACGCCTCCCGCGTTCGTCGATGAAACTGCGCTTATAGACTGGCTGCAGACCAACCATCCCGCCGTCGCGCGCGAGATCGAGCAGCGGGTGCAGGCATGACCACCCGCCTCCATCCCAACGACACCCTACTCGTCGCGGCGTCCGGCGAGTTGAAAGACGTGCTGGCGGCGCTGGAAGCCGCAGAGATCAACGACGCTAACGTCGGTGATCTGATCGACAGGCACGACCAACTGATTTCCGTTCTCGAGAACACCGCTCCCGCGACTGCGGCCGGAGCGGTGGCAAAAGCCAAAGCGATCATAGCGGAAGGCCCGGAGCACAATCTCCCCTCTCGCGCTGAACGCCTCGCGATGAGCTTGGCAAACGACATCTTGCGCGCGGAAGCGCTTGATGCCCACGCCGCAAAGACCGGGAGCGCATGATGGTTCGGCTTATCCCAGTGGAAGTCAAAAACCCTCGTCGGTTTGCGCGGCAAGTGAGCGCGAAGCGTCAGGCCGCAGAGGCCGAGTTTCAGAAGGCCACCAGCCCGGTTGTTCCGAGCCTCGCTCGGGTGCTGGCTGCATCGTCCTGCGATCTTGGCGATGGCCGCGATGTTGTCGACACGCTCACCAGCGCAGGCATTCCGCACGAGACAATCATCAGCCTCATGGACAGCGCGATTGAGCATGCCCGCGTGGTGCGGATGCAGGACATGGGATTTGCATCATGACGAATGCCCCCACCCCTATAGCCGATAGCGCGAGCGACTTCTGTCGACACGGTAGAGTGATCGGCGCTTGCCCTTTCTGCGCCGCCGGAGAGCCGCCAGCACCTGCGGTCGGCGCTGAGGACGTGGCGCGAGTCATCGACCCGCGAGCGTTTGAGAACTGGCAAAGCCTCTTTGATTACTCAGTGAATGCGGACGGCAACGAAGACGCCGCGCGCCGGTGTGCGGATCACTTCCACAAGGCCGTGGTCGACGATGCAATGTCGAAGGCGCGCGACATCCTCGCTCTGTTCTCAGGGGCGAACTCGAAATCTGACGGCGGCGTGGAAAGCAGACACGCATTCGACCGCGAGGCTGGAACGCGGGATCGTTGCAACCATGACCCAGCCAGAGCCGGAGTAGCGCCCGGTCCGTCAGACATTCAAGTCGATGTATCCACCGCACTCAGCAATGGAGATTGCCGATGAACCGCGAGGCATCTGACGGCGTGTCTCTGGTTGAGCTCGAATTGTTCGTCGCGATGGTCGCGACCTGGGCTGAGTTTATAGGGATGATTGTCCGCTGAACGCGGAGCGGGGCCGGCGCGTCCGGTCAGAGGGGGAGCAATTGATGTTTATGGCACCGCATACAGAGCCAAAGGCGCCCGCGCCATCCAAGAAAAAGACCGTTCCACCAAAACGACGCGCCAAAGGTAGCAGCGCGGACCGTGAGGTGCGACGGGCGCTTCCGTACCTGAAGCCGCTGCCTGTTCACGGACCCGACAGCGCTCTCATCGCTGCTTATAATGGATACTTGCTCGCCTATAGCGAGTATCTCGTTGAAGCCGACGATGCGGATATCAGCATTAGCGATGCACTTGGACGGAAGATCCTCGAAATGCCGTGTCACACGTCGGAGGGACTTCTCTTAAAGATAAATCTTGCCGCGGCAATCTGCGGCGAGACTGTCGGCAGTTTCCCATGGAGTGGGAAGGATTTTCGCTGGGACACCAAGACCCACTCCACAACAAATCAGATTGAATATGCCGTCCTTCCAATTCTTCGCAACGATATCCGCCGTCAAATGGCGCAAACGTCCGGTATTTCGGACGATCTTGCCAACCTGATCAGGGTATGGCGCGAGAAGGAGAGGATCGCACTCGACGCCATGATAGCTGCGGATGCGACCAGCGCGGGTGAGAAGGAAGTTTACGAGCGCGACCGGGCGATCCAAGACGCATTTGCGATGCGGAGCGCTGTTGTGAACCATCGCTCTATATCGATGGCGGACGTTATGGCGAAGTTTGAGCTTGCTGATCCGGGCGAGGCCGATTTCGTCGCACTCATGAATGATAAGAGCGCATCGACGACACAGCAGGTGATGTGGTCAATCGCCGGGGACATGGAGCGCTTACGCTATCATCCCGGCCAGAAGCCATCGCAGGCAGACGAAGATTGCGAGGCATCTGCGCTTGCCTGTCGATTCCGGGAATGCATCGATAGGTTTGATGAAATAGATCTTCGCCGGGACCCCATGGAATCACTGGGGGAGAAGCAGACGAAGCTCCAAGTGCTCATGCAGAAGCAAGAGTCCATCGGACAAGCCGCTTCCTTTGTCTCCGCGCGGTCGATCCGCGGCGCTCTTTTTCAGTTGGTATATGCTTCGTCTCTCGCGGAATTGGTATCGCGCCACGCTAAGGACGAGGAGCGGGATAACGCCGAAGCGATCAATCGCGATATCTACAGGCTGATTTACTCCGCAGCAAAAGCGATTGCGTTCGCCGCGGGCATTCCGGAAACGGATTACGCTGGCGACTTCTTCCTGAACGTAGATCCATTCAAGGAGCTCGTAAGGTAGATGGCTGGCCGTCTCGACTGGAACAAGAACCGCCGTGCGCGCGTCGACCGCCGTCGGGATTTCATTGATGCCGGTCTCGACAAGATCACTGACAAGCTGCTCAACGGCATCAAGCCGCCCGAGAAGAGGCAGGCATGGAAAGCGAAGCGGAAGCAACAACGGACGACGGCGCTCCTCGAAACCGGCGCGGAGCTCGACTCGCTTCTTCTCTCCCCGCGAATCTCCGGAGCCGCCGCCGAATTGCTCGACGTGTGGGCTTGTACGGTTCACACGGATGGGTGCTGTGAGCCGAATCCCGGTGCTGGTGGCTGGGGCTTGTCGATCGAAGTTTCAGGTCAGCGCGTGCTCGAACTCAGTGGCGGCGTCGAAGAGACGACCAACAACCGCATGGAGATGATCGCGGCCATCGTCGCGCTGTCGATCCTGCCCTCTTCCTCCGTCGTGTCGCTGCTGAGCGACAGCCAGTACCTGATCAAGGGAATGACGCTCTGGCTGAAGGGCTGGAAGGCAAAAGGCTTCAAACGCGGCGAAGGCTGGGTCCCGAATGCCGACCTCTGGATGAAGCTGGACGATCTCTCGGCCGGCAGGGCCATCCATTGGCTCTGGGTGAAGGGCCATAACGGGCACGCCGGCAACGAGCGGGCAGACCGGCTGGCCGCTGAGGGGCGCCGAACGGTGTTGGCTGCATGACCGTCAGGACCATCGACGAGGCCGCCAAGGAGCTACGAAAGAGCCGCCGATGGCTCCAGGACTGGCTGGCCGCCCATCCTCACGATAATGCCGGAAGGCCGTTCTATGCCCCCCTTGGCCGTTCCAAGACCTTCGACGATAATGACCTCACCCGGATACGCGAAGCCTGCAGGGAGGAAGAGCGATGCCGATTAAGCTCATACCGCCCCGCGCGGGCAAAACGCCGTACTGGTCCGGCCGGGGCACCTACCTCGGACGACGTGTTGACCGAAGCACGAAGGCTCGCGAACGGAAGCTCGCCGTCAAGGTCATCAAGCAATGGGAAAGGGAGATCGAACGTGGTGAGTTTGCCGTCGCGGCCGAACCCACGTTTGCCAGCGCGCTCGTCTCGTACCTGAAAGCCGGCGGCGCCCCCCGCCCGACCAGCAAGCTCCTCGAGCACTTTAAGACGACGCCGCTGCGGCAGATCAACCAAGCGGCCATCGATGCCTGCGCGTTGGCGCTGTTTCCGGATCACACGGCCGCGACTCGCAACCGTGAGGTCTATACGCCCATCTCAGCCATTTTGAAGCACGCTGGAGAGGGCTTCGATTTCAAGATCAGGCGCCCCAAGGGATCCCGTGGCAAGGTCGTCACGGACTGGCTATGGCCCGAGCAGGCCTTCCGCGTATTCGATGCTGCGAAGACCCTCGACGCCGAGTTCGCCATCTTCCTGCATTACCTCTGCTACACCGGCTGCCGGATCAGCGAGGCTCTGCGCCTAAACTGCAACGAGGTCCGGCTGCAGGAAGAGTTCGCCTTCCACCGCACCACAAAGAACGGCGATCCACGCGCGGTCTACCTGCCGCCGGTGCTGGTAGCCCAGCTCGCCAATCATCCCAGAGGTATGGAGCGCGGCACCCAGCGCGTCTTCCGATTCCATCAGGGAGGTTCGCTTCGCTACTTGCTCCTGTCCGCCTGCATGATCGCGTGCGGCCTTCCAAAGCCCAAGCGTGTAAAGAAGGGTAAGACGCCGCCAAAGCCGAAGTTCGAACTGGACTTCGTGAACTTCCACACCTTCTGCCATACCTACGGAACGTGGATGCGCCGCTATGGCGGCCGCGATACAAAGGGCCTGGTCGGAACCGGCAGATGGAAGAGCGAACAATCGGCAAGCCGGTACGCCCATGTTGTGCCGGGTGAGGACGCGATGAAAGCAATTCTACTACCTGCACGCAAAATTATATGAGGACGGCATAGATGGCTAAAGGTGGCCTTGGTATCACCATCGCAGAATCTGGCATTGGAAGCGTGTTAAATCGCTACTCGTTGCGCGTTCCGCTAAATCAAAGGTCCTACGCTTGGGAAGAGCAGCATGTCCGCACGCTTCTGCAAGATTTTTCAAATGCGATTGCCAATGATGATCGCACATACTTTCTAGGAACCATCGTGCTGACATCCAGTGCGGACGGAAAGTGGGAAGTAGCGGACGGACAACAGCGGCTCGCGACGACTGCGATCCTTATCTCAGCGATTCGCGATTACCTTTTCGCTGGCAGTGCTAACGAACGCGCCGCGGCCGAAAAGTTTTCCCAAAATTTTCTGCTGGAATTCGATGAACGAAGCGGCGAGCATCGTCCAAAACTTAGCCTCAACCTGGAAGACAACGACTATTTCGTTAAAGCAGCTCTATTGCCTCCTGATCACGTTGATAGAACGAAGGCGGTCAAGAAAACAGATTCCCATCATCGGTTGGCGGACGCAATTCGCATATGCAAAGAGCATGTAGAACAGGTCGTGTCGCCATTTGCCAAGACTGATCGAGCTAAACGGCTCTACGACTGGATCGACTTTTTGAGGGACTCCGGGGTGATTATAGAAATCAAGGTACCGGATTCATTTAATGCTTATACACTCTTTGAAACACTCAATGATCGCGGACTACGGGCATCTCAAGCAGACATTCTGAAGAATTACGTTTTTGGAAAAGCGCAAGATCGGCTGAACGAGGTTGCGTCTAAGTGGTCGTCGATGACGAGCGTTATAGAATCTGTCGACGCTGACGATCTTCTCCTGAGCTACTTGCGTCATTTTTGGATTTCCGAACGCGGCCCCACCATCGAAAAGGAACTCGCGGAGAAGATTCGACTAACAGTCATCGGCAGACAGCAAGCGGTTGATTTGACCGTGAGGCTTGAATCCAATGCTTTCGACTATGCTGCTCTTTTCGCGCCTTTGGAGCACACGGGCTGGAAGCATTATGATAAAGAAACCCGGGCGTATGTGTATGTGATGACCAGGGTATTGCAGATCGCGCAGATCCGCCCACTTCTTCTCGCCGTGATTCGTCACTTCTCCCCTCCACAAGCAAAGCTGGCGTTCAAGGCCTTTCTCTCATGGTCCGTAAGATTCCTCGTCGCGGGCGGCGCGGGCGGCGGCGTGATCGAGCGCTACTACGGCTTGCGTGCTCAAGAAGTATCTGATGGAAAGGTCAAAACGGCGGCTGAGCTCAAGGAAAAAATGAAGGGCGTCGTTCGTAGCGATGCAGAGTTTTTAGAAGGCTTTCGGCAACACCGTGTCTCAAAGGTTCACCTCGCGCGTTATTACCTTCGCGCTCTTGAATTACATCGCGCGGCGGATGCTCACGCGGATTTAGGAGGCATATTGGAGGATACGGCACAATTCACTCTCGAACACATAATCCCTCTGAAGCCGAGCGACGCGTGGCTTTTACCCGATGAAGTCGTTCAAGGATACGCGAAGCGATTGGGGAACATGACATTGCTAGACCCCGACACAAATGTCGATTTAGGTAACAAAACCTTCTCTGAGAAGGCGGCTGTATTTCAAAACAGCCCCCTCCTCATCACGAAGGAAGTCGCCGAACGGACGAGTTGGGGCCCGACGGAGATCGACGCAAGACAAGCTCTCATGGCGAACGCAGCCGTCGAGATATGGAAGCTCTAATTCTCATCGGAAGAATCGGGGAGAACGCCCGGCCGGGTCGTTAAGATGTTGATTTGATTTAGGAAGGAATTCCCTTCACACGGGAGAGGTCCAAGGTTCGATCCCTTGTGCGCCCACCATCCGCGGCCAATTCCAAAAACCTGAATTCGAGGAGTCCGGCGGCTCACGACATTCCGGCTGGCACGGCAGAAACGTCCGCCCGTGGCCGCATCGACGACGTGAGCCGGCTTCCGATCCGGACGAAAGGCCTTTCCACAAAGCGATAGGACAGCGCGGCCAGCGGCAGCGTGATCACGGCCGAGATCAGAAACATCGCCAGCACGACGAACCACGGCGGATACCCGGCCCGCAGCACGGTATCGAGTACCTGCGGCATCTGCCAGAAGATCGTCAGCGTCAGCGGGTGCAGAAGATAGAAACTGTAGGATATCCGCCCCATGAAACGGAGCAGCGTGCTGTCGCGGAAGATCGCCAGCCATCCCGTAAGACCGAGCGCCGCGCCCGTGATGACAATGCATGAAGCAATCGTGCACCAGGCATCTTTGACATTGGAATGGTTCGCAAACAAATACGCGCCGAGGAAGAAAGCTGCCACGCCGCAAGCGAAGATCAGGTTCGCCCTGCGCGGATCGGCACGCGGCAACAGAACGCAGGTCACCGCTCCGAACAGAAAGCAGTAGAGGTAGATCACGCGGGACGGACCACCCGGCAGATACAGGATCGGCTTCAGCAGATTGATGAAAACAGCCAGCAGCGCAGCAATGACGACAATGGCTCGCATCTTCCCGGCGCAGAGCCAGTGAAACGCCAGCAACAGCACCGGCACCGCCAGTAATTCGGTCTGGATGCTCCAGCCGACGCCATCCATCGTCACCGACAGCAGCGCAAGATTACGGATGATCTCCGCTGTGCCCGGAACGATGCCGAGCGTTCGTCCGCTGAGCCAGTAGACGCTTGCGAACACAAGGATCGTGAATATCCACGCGGGGTAAATCCGGAAAAGCCTCGCGATCACGAACGGCGCCGTCACCTCGCTCACCGGACGCCCCGCATTGCGCAGCGACGCCGTCAGGACAAATCCGCTCAACACAAAGAAAAAGATCACCGGCGGCGCGCCGAGAAAAAAGAAATTCAGGACATCCATGGCGCCGGACGGCATGTCCCGCAGCTTGACAGGGTCCGCCCCCGTCGGCACCAGCGCCTGCGAGACATGAAAGCCGGCAACCGAAAGCGCCGCCAGCCCTCGCAGGCTCTCCAGTTCCGGATAGAAACGCCGCGAGCCCTCGGCCCCAGCCTCTTTCATGTACGATCCCCGCCGCAGACCTTCCAGTCTTAGGCGGTCGGCACCGGACTCCGAAGCAAAATTTTCGCGGAATGGACGAGATAGCGGCCCCGCGCAATGCCGGGGCAAAGCGCGTCAGTCGAATGCCGCTTTTACGTTGGCGTATTTGCCGTTCAGCGTGGTGCCAAGGCCATTGACGGCCGCAACAATCGCGACAGCGATTCCGGCTGCGATCAGCGCGTATTCAATCGACGTTGCAGCACTCTCGCTGCGAAAAAAATCAGACACCAATTTCATGGGCTCAACCTCTGTGCATTTCTTGCATACGGCCGCCACGTTCGGCGACTGTCTTGACAGGCCACAGCTAACCTATCGGCAAGAAGCTGCTGAAGACTTAACTAAACCTTTCCATGATACCGTTTCGCCGGCCCATTCCCGGCTGCCGCTCGGCCATCCGTGACTGGCTCAGACCCGGGCGGACTTCAGGGCCAGCAGCGCCAGAAGTCTCATCCGCTCCGGATCGCGCTCACCTTGAGAGGCCAGCTCGACGATGTTTCTGGCCAGCGCCTGAACGCGCGCCGATCCAACCGGAAACGGCAAAGCATCCACCGCTTCTTCAAAGACCTGCGTCATAAGCGCAATCGTGTCGGGGCTGAAGGATGAGCCCTGAAAGACGGTCATACTGGAAACCCGGCAAGACTTCTGTCGTGATCAACGCAAAAGCCTTGCGCGGGGTTCCTTGCCGCCCGCCGTTACATCACGACTTCGATTAGCCGTGGCCCCTTCTCGCGCACCGAATTGGTCAGCGCGTTCGAGAAATCCTCGGCGGTCGTAACCGATTGCGCCTGAACACCCATACCCTTTGCCAGCGACACCCAGTCCAGCGCGGGATTGTCGATGTTCAGCATGTCGAGCGCCTTGCGGCCGGGCTCGCCAGCATCGACGCCCGCGAACTCGCCCTTCAGGATCTGATAGGTGCGGTTCGCGAACACCACCGTGGTGACGTCGAGACCTTCGCGCGCCTGCGTCCACAGCGACTGCAGCGTATACATCGCGCTGCCGTCGCCGACCATGCAGATCACCTTGCGATCCGGGCACGCCACCGCGGCGCCGGTGGCGACAGGCGTCGAGAAGCCGATCGATCCGCCCATGTTCTGCAGCCAGTCATGCGGAGCGGCGGCGGCTGTCGGCGGGAAGAAGCCACGGCCGGTGGTGATCGATTCATCGACCACAATCGCATTCTCCGGAATCGCCATTGCAATCGCCTGCGCAATGGACGCGTGAGTCAGCGCGCCGGTGGGCTTCACCAGTTCGGCCCGTTGCTGCGGCTTGACGTCCGTGGCCTTCGCACCCAACGCATCCGCGAGCGCATGAAGGGCAGCCACTGAGTTCTCGCCGGCGGCGGTCATACGATGAACCTCGCAGCCTTCCGGCTTCAGCAGGCTCGGCTTGTTCGGATAGGCAAAGAAGGCCACCGGATCGTTAGTCTCCACCAGAACGATGTGACGGAAGTTCTTCAGGATCGGCAGCGCCTGTTCGATCACATAGGGAATGCGCTCGATGGAGAAGCGTCCGCGGCCACGCGCCATGCGCGGATTGTAGGTTTGTCCCATTACCTTGCAGCCGGTCTTGCCGGCAATGCGTTCCGCCAGCGCCAGTCCTTCCTCGGTCAGGGCCTTGCCGGTGAGCAACAACAAGGTCTGCTCGCCGCCGCGCAAAATCCGTGCGGCTTCGTCGACAGCCTGCGGCGAGTAGCTGGCGCGCTGCGAATCCTCAGGCACCTGCGCGATGCCGTCGGCTTCGTTCCAGGCGGTATCCGCCGGAAGAATGAGCGTTGCGATCTGGCCGGGATGGCTTCTGGCCGCGGCAATGGCGGCGGCGCCGTCGCGCGCGATGGATTTTGAATCCGGCGAGGTGCGGACCCAGGCCGACATCGGGCGCGCGAGACCTTCAATGTCCGACGTCAGCGGCGCGTTGTATTCGATGTGATAGGTCGCGTGTTGACCGACGATGTTGACAATGCCGGAATGAGCCTTCTTGGCGTTGTGCAGATTGGCAAGGCCGTTGGCGAGGCCGGGGCCGAGATGCAGCAGCGTCGATGCCGGTTTGCCCGCCATGCGGTAATATCCGTCGGCGGCACCGGTCACGATGCCTTCGAACAGGCCGAGCACGCATCGCATGCCATCGACCCGGTCCAGGGCGGCCACAAAGTGCATCTCCGATGTGCCCGGATTGGTGAAGCAGACATTCACATCGCCTGCGACCAATGTCCGCACCAGGCTTTCCGCACCGTTCATCATTCACTCCCGTTCGCGTTTTTTGTTGAGGTCCACCCTTATGACAGTTCGTTGAGGGCTGCGGTAGACTGGATCAGCGGCAGGACTGTGCGTACGGAACATGTCTCGCGGAAGTCACGCCCCGCCTGGATAATGTGGTGCGCCATGGCCATTCACGTGTCCGTGGGTTGCGGAAGCAGCCAAACTATGGCCTTTCTCGCGGGTCCGTGGCACCCGTGATCCGAATGCACCGCTTTGGGGCCGCAGTATTTCAGCCCCGGTCTGACGATCACTTATGAGGATTCTAATGACGCGCCTTTTGACCGTTATTTTTACCGTTGCTGCCATCGCCGCCAGCACAGGCCTGGCGAAGGCGGATGAGGAATTTAACCCGTTGCTCCAGCTTTTCGGCGGCGGCGCAAGAAGCGGGGCCGGCCCGATCCCGCGCACCACGGTCAGCTATCCGAACAACTACGCACCGGGCACCATCGTTGTCGATACCAAGGAGCGGCGGCTCTATCTGGTGCAGAACAACAGCCAGGCCCTTCGCTACGGAATCGGCGTGGGCCGCGATGGCTTCCGCTGGGGTGGCGTTCATCGCATCACGGCGAAGAAGGAATGGCCAGCCTGGACGCCGCCGGCCCAGATGCTGCGCCGCCGTCCGGATCTGCCGCGCCACATGGTGGGCGGCCCGGACAATCCGCTTGGCGCACGGGCGATGTATCTCGGATCGACGCTTTACCGCATTCACGGCTCCAACGAGCCGGAGACGATCGGCCAGGCCGTCTCGTCCGGCTGCTTCCGCATGGTGAACGATGACGTCATCGATCTCTACAATCGGGTGCAGGTCGGTGCGACGGTGATCGTGAAGAACTGAGGTCAAAGGGTCCGGACGGATTTCCAAAGGCCGGCCCATGTGGCCGGCCTTGCCATTTATCAGCTTGGTCCTGCCAGCTCACTTGCACGCAGGCCGTACGGCGGTTAGCTCAGGTTGTCATGAAAGCATCATCGACAATAAAATTTGTCGTACCGGGCATCGCGGCGCTGATGGGCTGTCTCGCGCTCAGGGATGCGTTGCGTCCCCCTGCTGCGCTTGCGGAAACGCCGAGCATCGGCGCACGCCAGCGCGCCGAGAAAAAGTCCTTCACCGACAGCCAGATCGTCGACGGCTTTCTGAAGACTGCATTCGGAGCAGAGTACCATCTCGCGGGCCGCGTCGACCGCATCCGCAAATACCAGACGCCGGTGCGGGTCTTTGTCGATGGCGCGCGCGCCGATAGGCAAAAGCAGATCGGCAAGGTGATCCGCGATATTTCCATGCGGATTCAGCATCTCGACATCGCACTGACCAACGAACGCGACGATGCCAATACCGTCATCACGCTGGTTCGCGATCGCGATTTGCAGAAAACGATCACGTCGTTCTATGGCCCGGAGAAAGCCAAGGAGATCCATGACACGCTGGACCCGCAGTGCCTGTCAGGATTTCGCAAGAACGAAAGCTACGAGATCCAGCGCTCGGACGTGATCCTCACGATCGACAACGGCGACTTCGTGTTTCTCGACTGCGCCTATGAGGAATTGCTGCAATCGCTCGGGCCGATCAACGACACGGATAGTGTGCCATGGACGATGTTCAATGATCAGGTCTCGATGGGATTCTTCGGGGTCTACGACCAATACATCATGAACATTCTTTACGACCCCCGCATCAAGGCCGGCATGACGGTCGATGAGGTTCGTGCCCTGCTGCCGTCGATCCTGCCTGACGTGCGGGCTTGGGTCGCGAAGATCAATAATCTGCCGCGATAGCTTCGCGGCCAGACGCAACTTTTCGCTTTGTCATTGCGAGGCGCGAAGCGACAAAGCAATCCAGCTTCTTTCCTTTAAGGATGGATTGCTTCGCTCCGCTCGCAATGACGCTGGTGACGGTAGACGATCTACGCCGTTTTCTCGAACAGCTCTCGCCCGATCAGCATGCGGCGGATTTCGCTGGTGCCCGCGCCAATTTCATAAAGCTTTGCATCGCGCAACAGACGCCCGGTCGGGTAATCGTTGATGTAGCCGTTGCCGCCGAGCAGCTGGATCGCGTCCAGCGCGCACTGTGTCGCACGCTCCGCTGCATAAAGAATCGCACCTGCCGCATCCTCGCGCGTCGTCTCGCCGCGATCGCAGGCCTTCGCCACCGCATAGACATAAGCACGCGACGCGTTCATCGTCACATACATGTCTGCGACCTTGCCCTGCACGAGCTGGAAGCTGCCGATCGCCTGACCGAACTGCTTGCGTTCGTGAACATAGGGCATCACCACGTCGAGACATGCCTGCATGATGCCGAGCGGCCCAGCAGCCAGCACCGCACGCTCGTAATCGAGACCGGACATCAGCACATTGACGCCGCGTCCGACATTGCCGAGCACGTTCTCCTCCGGCACTTCGCAATCCTCGAACACGAGTTCGGCGGTGTCCGAACCACGCATGCCGAGCTTGTCCAGCTTCTGCGCCGTGGAAAATCCCTTCATCCCCTTTTCGATCAGGAATGCGGTCATGCCGCGCGGCCCGGCCGCAGGATCGGTCTTGGCGTAGACAACCAGCGTTTCGGCAATCGGACCGTTGGTGATCCACATCTTGTTGCCGTTGAGGACGTAACGGTCGCCCTTCTTGTCGGCGCGCGTCTTCATCGAGACGACGTCCGATCCCGCACCCGGCTCGGACATTGCCAGCGCGCCGACGTGTTCGCCTGAAATCAGCTTTGGCAGATACTTTCGCTTTTGCGCTTCATTGCCGTTGCGGCGGATCTGGTTGACGCAGAGATTCGAATGCGCGCCGTAAGACAGGCCGACGGAAGCAGAGCCGCGCGAGATTTCCTCCATCGCGATGCAATGCTCGAGATAGCCGAGACCCGCGCCGCCATACTCTTCCTCGACGGTGACGCCAAGCAGACCGAGCGCGCCGAGCTTGGGCCAGAGATCGCGCGGGAACTGGTTGCTCTTGTCGATTTCGTCCGCGCGCGGCGCAATCTCGTTGGCGGAAAAATCGCGGACAGTGTCGCGGATCGCATCCGCGGTCTCGCCAAGATCGAAATTGAAAACACTGTGCGCGTTCGGAATCATAAGCGTTCTCCCAGAGGGCGGCTCAGGTGAGCCGGCAGTTATTGGGCCGGACATTGCCACGGTCGCGTTACGGGGAGAAGAGGCAGAAGCACCGGACCAGCGGTGTCCAGACCCATCCAGCGTGAGCAGTTGCCGCAGCATGAGGCCGCCCCGCGGTTACGTCGCGGAGCGTTTCTACCTACAGCAGCAGTCCATGCTGAAATGTCGCTTGCCTGACATTTGGCAGCGAAATCCGGCCACTCCCACGCGGGATCACGCCAGAGAGCGGGATGCTTCCCTGACCTTGCGGGTCGATTCATCGACGGATCGCGTCGCTTCGGCGATGTCGTTCATGCTGGCATTGATATCGCTGACGCCCTTTGCCGCAACCTGCATGTTCGAGGAGATGCTTTGCGTCACCGACGCCTGTTCCTCCACCGATGCTGCGATCGCCGCCGAGATTTCATTGATGCGCGAGATCGTCTGGCTGATGGCCTCGATAACGGTGACGGCGCTGGTTGTGGTGCCCTGAACCTCGGCGATCTGTGAGCTGATTTCATCGGTCGCCTTTGCGGTCTGGGTCGCAAGACTTTTCACCTCGGAGGCGACGACAGCAAATCCCCTGCCCGCCTCGCCGGCGCGCGCTGCCTCGATGGTCGCATTGAGCGCAAGCAGATTGGTCTGTTCGGCGATGTTGTTGATGAGCTTGACCACATCACCGATCTTCTGCGCGGACGTCGCCAGGCCGGACACGATGGTGCTGGTCTCGTTGGCCTGTTTCACCGCCTGCAAGGAAATATTCAGCGCATCGGAGGCCTGACGGCTGATTTCGCCGACCGAGGCTGCAAGCTCTTCCGCGCCGGATGCGACGGCCTGCATGTTGGACGACGTTTGCATCGAAGCACTTGCCGCGGACGTCACGCGCTCGGAGGTTGAAGTCACCGCCGCCGTGATATGGCCGAGATCCGCATCAATCGACTTCTGCACTTCGCCGCGGCGAATCCGGTCTTCGACCTGAGCCGTCGTATCGGTCGCGAACTTCACCACCTTGACGAGCTTGCCGTCCGCGCCCCGGATCGGGTTGTAGGACGCCTGAATCCAGATCGCCTTGCCGCCCTTGGCGACACGCTGGTACTCGGCGGCCTGATAGCTGCCCCGGCGCAGTGTTTCCCAGAACTCGCGATATTCGGCGCTGTTACGATATTCCGGCGTGACGAACATGCCGTGATGTTTGCCCTGGATTTCCTCCAGCCGATAACCGAGGGTCGTCAGAAAGTTCTGGTTGGCCGTGATCACGGTGCCATCGAGATTGAACTCGATCACCGCCTGCGATTTCTGGATCGCGGCGATCTGGCCTTCGTAGTCGGCGCCCTTGAGCTTCTGTTCGGTAATATCGGCCGCGAATTTCACGATCTTGTACGGCTTGCCGCCGCGGTCCAGCAGCGGATTGTAGGAGGCCTGAATCCAGACCGGCCGGCCACCCTTGGCGATACGCTGAAATTCGCCGGCCTGAAATTCACCCCGGTGCAAAGCCTCCCAGAACTGGCGATATTCGGGCCGCTCGCGCTGCTCCGGGTCCATGAACATACTGTGGTGCTTGCCCTGGATTTCCTCGAGCCGGTAGCCCATCGCATTCAGGAAATTCGGGTTGGCGGCCAAGATTACGCCATCGATATTAAACTCGATGATCGCCTGAGATTTGCTGAGAGCTTCCAATTTCGCAGTAAGCTCTTGAGAAGACTTGAACATCTGCATCGTTTGCCCCTGGGCCGGAGTAATGCAGCAATATTACGGTTAACTCGTTAAACAACTTTTACGGGAATTTTCTCTCGATCGTTCCTTATGATGGAACCCGCCAATCTACCGGGATACCGCCAATAAAACCGGACAGACGCAGCTTGCCGAGCCTTGCGCGAAGCGATGTAATTCTAAAAACAAACCGTGGCGGCGCAGTCGGCGTTCAGCCAGCCGGCCGGCAAAGTTGAGGCACCAAACGCCTCGCGACAAAGGAAACGACCAATGCACGGAACAATTACCCTGGCCCGCGACGAGCGCCAGAAGGCCGCCCGCGAGAAGGCCTATTCGATGCCGCTCTCGGAATTCCATCCGGGCGCGCCTGAACTGTTCCGGAGCGACACGCTGTGGCCCTACTTCGAGCGGCTGCGCAAGGAAGAGCCGGTGCATTACTGCACCACCTGCCCGGTCGGCGATTACTGGTCCGTGACCAAATACAACGACATCATGCATGTCGACACCAATGCCGCGATCTTCTCGTCGGATGTGAAATACGGCGGCATCAGCTTGCGCGACGTCGGCGAGAACTATAACTGGCCGAGCTTCATCGCGATGGATGAGCCGAAACACGGCCCGCAGCGCAAGACCGTGCAGCCGATGTTCACACCGGTGCATCTCGACCGGCTCGCCGTGCTCATCCGCGAACGGTCCGCGACGATTCTGGACAATCTGCCGCGCAACGAGACCTTCAACTGGGTCGACCGCGTCTCCATCGAACTCACGACGCAGATGCTGGCGACATTGTTCGACTTTCCGTGGGAAGACCGCCGCATGCTGACACGCTGGTCCGACCTCTCCACCGCACTGCCAAAGAGCGGCATCTATGAGAGCGAGGAACAACGCCTGCGCGAGCTCGGCGAATGCGCGGACTATTTCACACGCCTGTGGAACGAGCGCGTCAAGAATCCGGGTAACGATCTCATTTCAATGATGGCGCACAGCGACGCAACGCGTGAGATGAACCGGGATGAACTGCTCGGCAACCTGATCCTCCTGATTGTCGGCGGCAACGACACTACCCGCAATTCGATGAGCGGCTCGGTGCTGGCGCTGAACGAGAACCCCGATCAGTACGACAAGCTGCGCGAAAATCATGCGCTGATCGACAGCTTCGTGCCGGAAGTGATCCGCTGGCAGACGCCGCTGGCCCATATGCGCCGCACCGCGCTTGCCGACACCGAAATCGGCGGCAAGAAGATCAGGAAGGGCGACCGCGTGGTGATGTGGTACGTCTCGGGCAACCGCGACGACGAGATGATCGAGAATCCGGACAGCTTCATCATCGACCGGGCACGGCCGCGCACGCATATGTCGTTCGGGTTCGGCATCCACCGCTGCGTCGGCATGCGGCTGGCCGATCTTCAGCTCAAGATCATCTGGGAGGAAATCCTCAAGCGCTTCGACAACATCGAGGTGGTGGGCGAGCCCAAGCGGATCTACTCGAGCTTCGTCAAGGGCTACGAGGAACTCCCGGTCCGTATCAACGCCTGACCGCGTCTGATGCCATCGTCCGTGGCGCGCATCTTGCGGCCACTAGCTGCGCCACGGATGCAATTTCGGAATATGGCTGCGCGTCCCAAACCGCTGGAACACAGGCTGGCGATCTGCCAAACACATCGACATGACACATCACGAGCAAGACTTTTCCGATATCCGCGAATCCGTTGCAAAACTCTGCGCCCAATTCCCCGGCGAATACTGGCGCAAGCTGGATCGCGAAATGGCCTATCCGAAGGAATTCGTGCAGGCGCTGATCGACGCCGGTTACCTCTCGGTGCTGATCCCCGAGGAATACGGCGGCTCGGGCCTGAAGCTATCGGCGGCCGCCGCAATCCTTGAAGAAATCCAGCGCTCCGGCTGCAATGGCGGCGCCACCCACGCCCAGATGTATACGATGGGCACGCTGCTGCGGCATGGCAGCGAGGAGCAGAAATCCAAGTGGCTGCCGCGCATCGCTTCGGGCGAGCTCCGCCTGCAGGCCTTTGGCGTGACGGAGCCGACCAGCGGCACCGACACGACCTCGCTCAAGACTTTTGCGAAACGTGAAGGCGACCACTACGTGGTCAACGGCCAGAAAATCTGGACCAGCCGCGCCGAATATTCCGACCTGATGATTCTGCTCGCGCGCACCACGCCGAAGGAACAGGCGGCCAAGCGCACCGACGGCCTGTCGGTCTTTATCGTGGACATGCAGGAAGCCAAGAAGTCCGGCGGCCTGACCATCCGCCCGATCCGCACCATGATGAACCACGCCACCACCGAGGTGTTCTTCGACAACATGAAGGTGCCCGCCGAAAACCTGATCGGCGAGGAAGGCAAGGGCTTCCGCTACATCCTCTCTGGCATGAACGCAGAGCGCATCCTGATCGCGTCGGAATGCGTCGGCGATGCCAAGTGGTTCATCAAGAAGGCCAGCGACTACGCCAAGGAGCGCACGGTGTTCGGCCGCCCGATCGGCCAGAATCAGGGCATCCAGTTTCCGATCGCGAAATCCTACGCCAACATGCGCGCCGCCGAACTAATGGTGAAGGAAGCTACCCGCCTCTATGAAGCAGGCAAGGACTGCGGCGCGGAAGCCAACATGGCCAAGATGCTCGCCGCCGATGCGTCTTTCGAGGCGGCCAATGCCTGCATCCAGACCCATGGCGGGTTCGGCTTCGCGGAAGAATACGACGTCGAACGCAAATTCCGCGAGACGCGGCTCTATTCGGTCGCGCCGATCTCCACCAACCTGATCCTGTCGCATCTGTCCGAGCATGTGCTCGGCATGCCGCGCTCTTACTGAGATACGCTCATGCTGCCGCTCGAAGGACTGACCGTCATCGCCGTCGAGCAGGCGGTGGCCGCCCCGTTCTGCACCTCCCGTCTCGCCGATGCGGGCGCGACGGTCTACAAGGTCGAGCGGCCGGAAGGCGACTTCGCTCGCGGCTATGACGCCGCGGCCAAGGGCCAGAGCAGCTATTTCGTCTGGCTCAATCGCGGCAAGAAGTCCGTGGTGATCGATCTTGCCACCGACGATGGCCGCAAGACCCTCGAGCGGCTGATCGCAGGCGCGGACGTGCTGGTGCAGAACCTCAAGCCCGGCTCGATGGACAAGCTCGGCTTTACCCGCGAGCGGCTGCGCAAGGACTATCCGGGCCTGATCATCTGCACCATCTCCGGCTATGGCGACGACGGCCCCTATGCCGAACGCAAGGCCTATGACCTTCTGATTCAGGCCGAGAGCGGCCTCGCCTCAATCACCGGAGGACCGGAGACGCCCGCGCGTGTCGGCCTCTCCATTGTCGATATCGCCACCGGCGCGACGGCCCATGCCGCGATCCTCGAAGCACTGATCGGGCGCGGCAAGACGGGACAGGGCGCGGACATCCGCATTTCGATGTTCGATGTGATGGCCGACTGGCTGACGGTGCCGCTGCTCAATGCCGAGAACGGCCAGCCGCCGAAGCGCATGGGCCTCGCCCATACCTCCATCGCGCCTTACGGCGTGTTCCGCTCGAAGGATGGCCGCGACATCCTGATCTCGATCCAGAGCGAGCGCGAATGGAAGAAACTCTGCGCCGAAGTGCTCAACATGCCGGACCTGCCGAACGATCCGCGTTTCGCGTCCATGGTGGAACGCGTCAAGAACCGTAAGCTGACCGACGATACCGTGGCTGGTGTCTTCGCGACCATGACGCGCGATAACCTGATCGCGCGGCTGAACGATTCAGACATCGCGTTTGCCGAGGTGAATACGATGGATGATCTCTCGAAACATCCACATCTGCGCCGCATCGAGGTCGGAACGCCGAACGGCGTCGTCGCTTATCCCGCGCCCGCATCCATCGTCGTCGGTGAGAAGCGCCCCTATGGCGCCGTGCCGCCGGTCGGCGATGCAACCGGCGAAATCTCTCAGGGAAAGAAGCCATGAGCGCCAAGCCCGATATCGATCACCTGCGCCAGTGGGTCGGCCGCACCCAGGAAGCGTCCGACATCATCACCGCGCAACTGGTGAAGGGCCTGCGCGCCACGCTGTTCCTCGACATCGGCAATCCTGTTGCGGGCGACATTGCGCCATTCACCACGCACTGGTGCCTCGCGCAGCCGGTCGCGCCGATGAGCGAAATCGGCTCGGACGGCCATCCGGCACGCGGCGGCTTCCTGCCGCCGGTGCCGCTGCCGCGCCGGATGTGGGCCGGCGGCCAGATCGAGTTCATCGACCCGCTGCGTGTCGGCGATGCGGTGACACGCTCGTCCCGTATTTCCGATGTAAACCTGAAGAGCGGCTCGACCGGCACGTTGTGCTTCGTCTCGGTGGAACACACCATCACTACACCGCGCGGCGTCGCCATCCGCGAACGCCACGACATCGTCTATCGCGACATGCCCGCTCCTAGCGACAAACCCGCCGCGGCACCTGCCCCTGCGCCCGCGGGAAAAATCCGCGAGGCGCACATGGCCGATCCGGTGCTGCTGTTCCGCTACTCGGCGTTGACCTTCAACGGCCACCGCATTCACTACGATCGCGATTACGTCACCAAGGTCGAGGGCTATCCCGGCCTGATCGTGCATGGGCCGCTACAGGCCTCGCTGCTGATCGAGTTCGCGGCACGCCAGCGCGACAACAAGCCGCCCGCGAAGTTTGTCTATCGCGGCGTCAACCCGCTGTTCGACGGCGCAGAGTTCAGCGTCAACGGCAATGAGACGGATGCAGGCCTTGAAGTCTGGACGGCGAACGCTTCCGGCGCGCCGACCATGAAGGGCACTGCGAGTTGGTAGCGCCCTACTTCTTCCCGAAGGTCTCGCGCACGGCCGCCTGGATCTTGGCCATGCCGCCAATCCAGCGATCGTAGTTCTCGGTCTTCTTGCGCATGTAATCGATCACCTGCGGATGCGGCAGGATCAGGAAGGTCTCGCGGTCGATGCCGTCCAGCGCGCATTGCGCAACTTCCTCCGGCGTGAGATTGCCATCATTGGACTGAGGTCCCTTCGGCATGCCCCGGATCATATTGGTTTCCACGCCCTGCGGGCAGAGGATCGACACCTTGATGTTGTGCGCCCTGTGCGAGATCGCGAGGTTCTCGGCAAAGCCTACGGCGGCGTGCTTGGTGGTCGAATAGGCCGCGCTGCCAACCTGTGACAGCAATCCCGCCGCCGAGATCGTGTTGAGGAAATATCCGCCGCCCCGCGCGCGCATGCGCGGGATCAGATGCCGCGCCGCATAGACATGGGCCATGACATGGATGGCCCAGCTTTTCGTCCAAGGCTCGTCGGAGGTGCCGCCCGCATTCTCCGACATCATATCGAAGCCGCCGCCGATGCCCGCATTTGAGCAGAACAGATCGATCGGCCCAAACTGCTTTTCGGTCTCTTCGATGACGCGAAGGATATCGGCTTCCTTGCCCACATCGCAGGCGAACGACGCGCCGCCGATGGCGTCAGCGACAGTCCTGGCCCTTGCGCCGTCGAGATCGGCGACCACAACCTTGGCCGCGCCTTCGCGATGGAAGATTTCAGCGAGCGCCTGGCCAATGCCATTCGCGCCGCCAGTGACGACAACGACTTTTCCTGCAACTTTCATGCAGATGTTTTAGGCGGGAAGCCGCCGCAGATCAATCAGGCTACGACGAGGACCAGATCGAGCACCGCGGTATAATGCACGCCGGCGGCAAGCAACACGAAGGAATGCCAGATCGCATTCTGAAACCGCAGCCGTTCCCACACATGGAAAATCACGCCGAGCGAATAGATCAGGCCTCCGGCGGCGATCAGCCAGAGCGTCGAGTTCGGCAGCGAGGCCACAAGGCTGTCATAGGCAACGACCCCGCTCCACCCCATCGCAAGATAGAGTCCCACCGACAGGCGATCGTAGCGGCCGGGAAGAAAGATTTTCAGCGCGATACCAGCCGCCGCAACCGACCAGACCCCAACCAGCAGCACCGTCGACATGAAGCGATCGTTCATCTGCGCCAGGAAAGGCGTATAAGTCGCGGCAATCAGAATATAGATCGCGGAATGATCGAAGCGGCGCAGCAGCCATTTGACCGGCGAGACCGGCCAGAGATTGTAGGTCGCGGACAGGCCAAGCATCGCGAGCAGGCCGGCGACATAGACCGACACCGAGACGATTTCCTTGGTCGAGGCATACATGGCGGTGAAGATCACCAGCGCCGTTGCCGCGATCAATCCGAACGCGATTCCGAGCACATGAACCACACCATCCGCAATCAGCTCCGCGCGATCATAGTCCCAGCGGATCACACCGCCGCCGATGCTACGGGGATGCGTACTGTGCTGTTTCAGGCGGAAGATCGTCATGCTTGCAATCTGGTTTGCCGGTTCATCCTAATTGAGGACCAATGATACCTTGGTGACGGTCAATGAAACCTGAAAAGGACGTGATCCGGCACCACGTTTGAAACTTGATTTCAGCCCCATAAGACCCCAGCTTCACAGAACTGTCGCACGGCCCGTATTTTGTCTGTTCATCCTGTCCGATAAAGTCTTGATGGAATTATGGCACCCAGCTTTTCGGACATTCTCGAAGACACCCGCCTCTCCCTCCGCTCGCTGATCGAGTACGGCGAAAGCCTCTTCAACCCCACGGTGCGGCTTGGCGTCACAGGCCTGTCGCGCGCCGGCAAGACGGTGTTCATCACGGCGCTGGTCCATGGCCTGCTGCGCGGCGGGCGCTTTCCGGTGTTCGAGTCGCTGGCGACAGGGCGCATCGCCCGCGCGCGGCTTGAACCGCAGCCTGACGATGCCGTCCCGCGCTTTGCCTATGAGGGCCATGTCCACACCCTGATCGAGGACCGGCGCTGGCCGCACTCGACCACCGACATCAGCGAGCTGCGTCTCGTGATCGAATATCAGCGGCAGAATGCATCCGCACGCACGCTGACGCTCGATCTTGTCGACTATCCCGGCGAATGGCTGCTCGACCTGCCGCTGCTCAACAAGAGTTATGAGCAGTGGTCGGCGGAAAGCCTCGCGCTGTCCCGCCGTGAACCGCGCGCGAAACTGGCGGCGCAATGGCATGCGCATCTCGTGACGCTCGATGCTTCAGGACGCGAGGACGAGCAGGCGACGCTGACAGCGGCAAAATTTTTTACGGACTATCTCCGCGCCTGCCGTGACGAGCGCTTCGCCATGAGCCTCTTGCCGCCGGGCCGCTTCCTGATGCCTGGGAATCTGGCAGGCTCACCCGCGCTGACCTTCGCGCCGCTCGACGTGCGCCCGGACGGCACCGCGCCCGACGGCTCGCTCTGGGCGATGATGAAACGGCGCTACGAGGCCTACAAGGACGTCGTGGTGCGTCCGTTCTTCCGCAATCATTTCGCGCGGCTGGACCGGCAGATCGTGCTGGTCGATGCGCTGGCCGCCTTCAACGCTGGCCCGGAAGCGCTGCAGGATCTGGAGGGCGCGCTGTCCGGCATTCTCGATTGCTTCAATGTCGGCCGCAGCACGTTCCTGAATGCGCTGTTTCGTCCGCGCATCGACAAGATCCTGTTTGCCGCAACCAAGGCCGACCATCTGCATCACACCAGCCACGACCGGCTGGAAGCAATCCTCAAACGCATGGTGGAGCGCGCAGCCTCGCGCGCCGAGTTCGCGGGCGCGGGCGTCGATGTGGTGGCGCTTGCCGCCGTGCGCGCCACCCGCGAGGCGCTGGTGCAACAGGGGCGCGACAAGCTGCCTTCGATCCTCGGTACGCCGGAAGAAGGCGAAATGTCCGGCCTTGAGGTGTTCGACGGCGAGACGGAAGTAGCAACCTTCCCCGGCGACCTCCCGGCGAAGCTGGACGATCTGTTTAACGGCGGTACGTTCAAGGGCCTGACCAATACCGCCTCGGACCAGACCGACTTCCGGTTTCTGCGCTTCCGCCCGCCGCTGCTCACGCGAGAGGGTGGCGAAGAGCCGGCCCTGCCCCATATCCGCCTTGACCGCGCGCTTCAGTTCCTGATCGGAGACAAGCTGCAATGAGCGACAAGCCGCATCACCGCAAGCCGGCGGCATTCAAGCTCGACGATCCCCGCGTCATCCTGATGGATGCCGAGGACGATACCGCGCGCTCGCCGCGCGGCAAGGTGCTGATCACGCCGGAAGCCGATCCGGCGCAGCTTCCCGTCCCCATCGACGAACCCGCTGTCCCCGTCCGTAAAGGCTTCGGCTGGGCCGGCATCTTCTGGACCGCGCTCGGCGGCCTGGTCGTGCTCGGTCTCGGCCTCGGCATTTCCAATCTGGTCGAAGACCTGTTCAACCGCAGCGCCAGCCTCGGTTATATCGGGCTTGTCTTTGCCGTCCTCGCCGTAGTGGCGCTGGTGGTCATCATCACCCGCGAGGCTTTAAGTCTCGCGCGGCTGGAAACCATCGAGAAACTGCACGCACGCGCCAATGCCGTCCTGCTCAGCGACGACCGCAAGGACAGCGACGCCATCGTCCGCGACCTGCTCAAGATCGCCCATGACAATCCGCGCCTTGCCCGCGCACGTGCGGCGCTGGAAGAACATGGCCGCGACATCATCGACGGCGCCGACATGGTGCGACTGGCCGAACGCGAGCTGATGACGCCGCTCGATCAGGAGGCGCGGCGGCTGGTGTCGAGCGCAGCGCAACGCGTCTCCATCGTCACCGCCGTCAGCCCCGGCGCGGTGATCGACATGCTGTTCGTGTTCGCGGCGGCGTTGCGTTTGGTGCGGCAACTGGCGCTGCTCTATGGCGGCCGCCCCGGCACCCTCGGCATGATCCGGCTGATGCGGCATGTGGTGGCGCATCTGGCGCTGACCGGCGGCATGGCTGCCAGCGACAGCCTCATTCAACAAATGCTGGGCCATGGCATCACCGCGAAACTTTCCGCCAAACTTGGCGAAGGCCTGCTGAATGGCTTGCTCACCGCGCGGCTCGGCCTTGCCGCTATCGACGTGACCCGGCCACTGCCGTTCGAGGCTTTGCCGCGCCCCGCGCTGTCCGATCTTGCGAAAGACCTGCTTAAACGCGTCGGCGGCAGTGACGAGCCAAAGTCCTGAGCGTCAATTGAGCAGCCGCCATTTGTAGAACGGCGAATCCGGCGGCGGCGACAGATCAGGCTTCCAGCCCTGAATGGTCTTGAACGCAAAAGGCTCAATGACCGCGCCGCGCCACATCCGATCGGTCTGTCCGACAAGCTGCAGCACAGCAGGCGTCTGTGTCTCGATCACATTGCCGTCGTTCGGCGCGCTGTCGACATAGAGTCCGATACCGGAGGTCATTGCGGTACTTGCATGATCCCTGAACCCGATAAAGCGGCTGCGCTCGTTCACCTGCACGACCGGAATGCTGTCTTTCAGGTGCCAGCGCAGTTCGGCATAGATGCGATAATCGAGCGTCACGATCCAGGTCGCTCCAACGTCTTTTGCAACAGCCTGCGCCCGCGCGGCAATGTCGCCATAGCCTGCCTCCTTGGCGATTGGATCTTGCCTGGCGGAAACGACGAGATTGCTGACGCCATAATAATAGAACACCGCAATGTTCAGCATGATGCCGAGCGCGACGGCGGCCTTCGCCCATGATTCAGCAGTGCGGAAAATCCATCCCTGTTGCTGCTGTTTTCTGATCTCGGCCAAGTTGATCGCTGCGGCCGCAAAGGCGAATGGCCAGATCACGAGCGGCCAGGTGTCGCCGATCCGCAGCGACAGCGACTTCCACAGGAAGTAGCCAAACGGCACCAGCGCGCAGGTCGAAATCAGAATGAACGCCGGGTTCAATTGACGGTAGCCGCGCCATGCCAGCATGACAGCACCAGCCAACGCGACCGGAAACAAAATCGGACCGACCAGCGCGAACTGCAGCCCGAGAAAATCAGCGACAGTGCGGACCGAGATGCCGTGATCCGCACCGGCGCGGATGAACTGGAATTTGAACGAGGCCCAGTCATGCTGCCAGTTCCAGATCAGCACCGGCGAAAACACCAAGAGCGCGATGACAATCGCCGCCCAGGGATAGGGACTTCGCAGCCAGCGCATCCGCCACGGCGGCATCAGCAGAAACGCAAGAATGCCGGGAGCAAGGAACACCGCTGTATATTTCGACAGCAGCGACAGGCCGCCGAACAGCCCGGCAAGCAACCACCAGCGCCCATCTTCGCTCTCGGTCAACCGCACCAGCGACCAGACCATGGCGAGCGAAAACAGGATCAAACCCGCGTCCGGCACGATCCGCGAGGCAAACAATCCGTATTCAGGCGCCGCCAGCGGCATCAGCACCGCGAGAGCGACGGCAAGGCGGTCGCGCGTCAGCCGCCGGACGATGTCGCCAAGGATCGCGACGGCGAGCCACATCGCAAGCAATCCGCCGAACCGCGCACCGAAATTCGAATCGCCGAAAATCGCCGTGCCGAAACGCACGATCCACGCCACCATCGGCGGATGATCAAGATAGGAGAGAACGTATTCCTTCGACAGGGTCCAGTAGTAGGCCTCATCCGTACGCAGATCGGCCGTCGCAGCGTAGATCACCTGCAAGGCCACGATGACAGCAATCGCGAGCGCCACAGCAAATATGCCGTGCGCCGTCAGGCGTCCCTTCCCGTCATGTCTGGAAGTATCGGTTTTCCCCATGCGGCTAGCTTTTCCGCGACTGTGCCAGCGAAGTCAAACCGCCGCTTCACAACAGTGAAAGCCCAGGCGCGAACCATGGCGCCGAGACGGCATCTTCGTTAGAATTTCAGGGCTCCGGGGCAATCCCGGACAATTGTTCTCAACACCGGACGATCCTCAGCATGGCCGAAGCCGCCGCCTCATCAACATCACGCTTCATCCGGGGGATCGGCATCCGTCAGGTGCGGCTCACGACCGGCATTATCCTGTTTGCCTATATCGTCAGCCATTTCGCCAACCATGCGCTTGGCAACATCTCCCTCGGCGCAATGGACGACGCGCTCTATTATCACGCGATGCTCTGGCAAAGCTGGCCGGTGCTTGTCCTGTTGTACGGCTCGGTGCTGATTCATCTTGGTCTCGGACTCTGGGCGCTCTATGCCCGGCGGCACTTTCGCTGGACCGGAATCGAACTTACCCAACTCATCTTCGGCCTCAGCATTCCGGCCTTCATTATCAGCCATGTGATCGGGGTTCGCCTCGCAGCCCCGCTGTTCGGCCACGAGAAAGACTACCCGCAGGTCTTCTTTGCCTACTGGGTCTATCGCCCGCAGATGCAATGGATGATGTATGCGGTGTTGCTGATATCGTGGGTTCACGGCTGTATCGGCATCTATTTCTGGGTCCGCGCTAAACCCTATTTTGAGAAAATCTCATCGCTGCTGCTTGCGCTCGCAGTCCTCCTCCCGGCGCTTTCGATGCTCGGGCTTTATCAGGGGGCGCGTGCGGTCGAGCGCGCGAGCGTTGCCCCCGAATGGCGGGCGGACAACCTCTCGCGCGAAAAGGTCGGCACCGCCGCCGAGCAGGCCAGCCTTGAGCGGATCAGTTCGTCCGTGCTCTATGGATATTTCGGCCTGATCGGCCTTGCCCTCCTCGCCCGCGGCGCGCGGGCCCTCGTGGAGCGCCGACGCGGCCTTGTGCGGCTGTCCTATGGCAACGGCAAGACGGTCCGCATCCCCATCGGCCTGAGCGTGCTGGAAGCCAGCACACGCTTCAACATTCCTCATTCGAGCGCATGCGGCGGCCGAGCGCGATGCTCGACCTGCCGCATCCGCATTATCGGCGACTACAGCCATCTGCCCGCACCGTCGAACCGCGAGACCTTTGTGCTGGATAGGGTCGGCACCGGCAGCGACCCCGCCATCCGCCTCGCCTGCCAGTTGCGCCCCCGGACAGACGTGACCTTCTTCCAGATCTTTCCCGCGAATACCGCATCATCGGGCTCGGCCATCAAGCCGGCTCACCCCGGAAGCGAGCGCTACGTGGTCAGCATGTTCGTGGATATGCGGGGATCGACCAAACTCGCCGAACGGCATCTGCCTTTCGATACCGTCTTTATCATCAATCGCTTTCTGACAGCCGTTTCGCAAGCGGTGGTGGAATGCGGCGGCCAGCCGAACCAGTTTGTCGGCGACGGTCAGCTGGCGCTTTTCGGCCTGTCGACCAATCCGCAAACCGCCTGCCGCCAGGCCATCGAGGCGGCCTCGCGGATCGCGGTACACATCGAAGCGCTGAACGCATTTCTCGGCGACGACATCCCTGAGCCGATACGGTTCGGAATTGGCATCCACGGAGGCGAAGTCATTATCGGCGACATCGGCTCCGAGGAGCATACGGTGTTCACCGCGCTGGGCGATCCGGTCAATGTCGCCGCACGGCTGCAGGACATGACCAAGGCCCTGTCCTGCGAGGCGATCCTGTCGGAAGCCGTTTTGAAGACCGCAAACCTTCCCGCCGGTGACCTGCGCCGGATCGAGGTTCCGATCCGCGGCCGGGTCGAGCCGATGGTCATCTATACCGCCGAAAAAGCCGCGATGCTGTCCGATCTGATAGCCGATTTCGCAGTTGCAGCAGCGTGAAAACCGGCATATTCGCGCAAAGTTTGAGCGAAACCAGCAACGCCTGCCGCCCTTTTCGCTATCAAGCGTCCAACTTCCCGCGTATCGTGCGCGCCGTCGAGCACGATGCGCGTGAGGTTTCGACGCAATAAAGGGTCTTACTCCCTCTGGAGACTATGGAATGGCTAAAGGCACTGTGAAGTGGTTCAACCCGACCAAGGGCTACGGTTTTATTCAGCCCAGCACCGGCGGCAAGGACGTGTTCGTTCATATCTCGGCAGTTGAAAAAGCAGGTCTGTCGACTCTCAATGAAGGTCAGTCGGTCGAATACGAAGAAGTCGCAAACCGTGGCAAGACGTCCGCGGAAAATCTCAAGGTCTGACAGGAAGGTCCGATTCAGCTGAACTGAATCGGACCTTTGATTGTCTGGAGCGCGATCCGTTTCCGGATCGCTTTCATCGTCATCCCCAGGGGCCGCGCTGCTTGCCGCCCCAAGGGCCACGCGGGCTGGCGGACGAATGCGCCGGAAACATTGCAGGCCCGCCGCGCGATCCCATCTCGCCAGCAAGACGCTGCAACTCGTTGACGCGGTTCTGCGTCGACGGATGGGTCGAGAACAGATTGTCCATTCCCTGACCCGACAGCGGATTGATGATGAACATGTGCGCGGTCGCAGGGCTGCGCTCCGCATCCATGTTCGGGATCTGATGCGCCGCGTTGTCGATTTTCACCAGCGCCGACGCCAGCCAGATCGGCTGGCCACAAATCCGCGCGCCCATGTTGTCGGCTGAATATTCACGCGTGCGGCTGATCGCCATCTGCACAATGGTCGCCGACAGCGGAGCGAGGATCATCATCGCCAGCGAACCGATAATGCCAGGGCCGTTGTTGTCGCGGTGACCGCCGAAGAACATCCCGAACTGCGCGATCATCGAGATCGCGCCCGCGATGGTCGCGGTGATGGTCATGATCAGCGTGTCGTGGTTCTTGATATGCGCCAGTTCATGCGCGATCACGCCGGCCTGTTCCTCACGGCTCAGCATCTGCAGCAGGCCCGTGGTCACAGCCACCGCCGCATGCTCCGGGTTGCGCCCGGTTGCAAACGCATTCGGCTGCGGATTGTCCATCACGTAGACCTTGGGCATTGGCAATTGCGCGCGCCCTGCCAGCTCGGCCACAAGCCGGACAAGGTCCGGCGCACTGCGCGCATCAACCTCATGGGCGCCGTTCATCGACAGCACCATGCGGTCCGAATTCCAGTAGGCAAACATGTTGGTGGCCGCGGCGATGATCAGCGCCACCACGGCACCGCCCGCTCCGCCGATCAGATAGCCAACCCCCATGAACAGAGCCGTCAATCCGGCAAGCAGAATCGCGGTCTTGAAGTAACTCATTGCCTCCTCCGGGCCGGCATCACGCCGGAATGTCCTTTTCCTTCCTATAGATGGTGAAGCCCAAGCCCCCGGTTCAAGATGCCGGTGATGCGGCGGCGCGTCGCGTTGAAACCATATCCGCCATGTTTTCCCGCAACCGTTCCCCCGCGAAAAACGCGGGGCTCGGCGGTCGCTTTGGTTTTTATTAGATGATAATTATCATATAAATCGTTTCGAACAGGAATACACCGATGACCATTCAGAATGCCGAGACGGGCAACGACCTGGCCTCCTCGCGCGCACCGGCGTCCGTGACCGCCGACATTGTTGCGCTGGCCGCCCTCGCCGCGGTCGGGTCTTTTGCCACCAGCATTCTGCTGCCGTCGCTACCGGCGATCGCGAAAACGCTGAACGTCTCCACGGCTGCAGTCGCCTCGGCGATCAGCGTCTACCTAGGGGTGTTCGCCATCGGGCAGTTGATCGTCGGGCCGCTGTCCGACCGCTATGGCCGATGGAAGCCGGTGATGGTGGGCCTCGGCATCTTCGTCATCGGCAGCATCTGGTGCCAATTCGCGACCGATCTGCCAATGCTGCTGATCGGGCGCACCATTCAGGCGCTCGGGGCCTGTGCCGCGTCGGTGCTTTCCCGCGCCGTCGCCCGCGACCTTCTCAGCGGTGAAGCGCTCACGCGCGCGCTGGCCTTCATCATGGTCGCAATGTCAGCGGCTCCCGGCTTTTCGCCGCTGATCGGCGGACTGCTCGATACGACCTTCGGGTGGCGCTCGGAATTCTTCGTCGTCGCCGTGTTCGGCGCGATTGTCGCACTCGCCTATCTCCGATATGTCGGCGAAACCCATCGGCCCGACAGTGGCGTTTCGATCAGGCTCGGCGCCGTCCTGCGTGGATACGGAGGTCTGCTCACCGATCTTCGTTTTATCGCGCCCGCAGGCGCCATCGGCCTGTTCATGGGCGCGTTGTTCGCGATGTTTACCGGAACGCCGCGCGTCCTGATCGATGGCCTTGGCTTTTCGCCGATCCAGCTTGGCCTGTTCTTCGCGGGCACGGTGTTTGTGGTTTTCGGATCTGGCATGGCCGCGCCGCGACTCGCGATCAGGATCGGGCACGCCCGCGCCACCGTGGTCGGACTTATGATCGCCACTGCCGGCGGCACCGCGCTGCTGCTGGCGCACTGGGTTACGCCAACGATCTGGAGCTATCTGATTCCGGTGGTGATCTTCCTTGCCGGGTTCGGCATGGTCAGCCCGCTGGCGACAGCAACGGCCCTGCAGCCTTTCGGCGATCGGGCTGGCCTTGCATCGGCACTGGTCGGATTCCTGCAGATGGCGGGCGCGGCTGTCGGCGTTTCACTGACCGCATCGGTTTCGAGCGCAACACTGGCGATCGGTCTCGTACAGGCGGCGCTGACCGCACTCGGGCTGCTCCTGTATCTCGTCGGGCAGCGCAAAGCTGACGAAAAAAGAACCGGCCATAGGCCGGTTCCTGGTGAACAGATTCATAAGCGGTAGCCGGGAGACCGGCTCGCTTAAAGGGATTGCCTCAGCAGGACGCGCCCCATCCCTTCGGGAACGGAAGCATCGGCCACGGACCGGAACTGGCGAAAGAGCCGGAGCAGTCGGACGCCTTGTCGCCCGGCTCAAGCACGCCGCCGCAATACGGACAATTGTTGTCGTTTGCCGCCGGCGGCAGATCGCCGGATGCATCGGTCACTTCATGGGCGAAAAAGTTAACCACATGGAAGCGCGGGATCACTCGAAATGCGGGCATGCTCATTCCTCTTCATCAGAGGCTGCATCATGCCTGCGAGATCATGCCGGTCCGTTCAGCGGAACGCTCAAATTTTAGCAGTCCCGCGCTTTCTGACAGGAAGATGAAACGGGTTCCCGATCATGCTTAACGTGAAACGATCAGGCCACGGGTTGTCACCACCACCCAGCGCCCGTCCTGCCGGCGGATCGCATCGACCCGTCCGACGCCCGGCAACGGATCACCCGGAATCACATCGAAGATGCCCTGACGGCCAGCCACAGTTGCCGTACCGTCATAGACATCGCGCAACGTCCAGCCCTCAACAATCGGAAGCCGGTTCGGCTGCGGCGCTGCCGTCTTGATCGAACCGGTGGTTTCCGGCGCGGAAGCCGCAGCAGCAGGCGCGGGCACGCGCAGCTTTTCGACGGCCTCGTTGAGTTTCGCCAGCTTTGCCGCAGGCTCGGCCTGCGCCTTCTCGACGCGGTCGATCCGTTCGACAATCTTCGCCGACTGCGCGGCACTGCTGGATTTGAGTGCGCTGATGTCGGCATTGATCTTGCCGATCGCGCCTTCCAGCGCGCGCGCCTGCTCGGCGGCGTTTGCAGCGGCAACGGTCGCAGCCTGATCGCCCTTCGCAAAGTGTCCGACGCCTGCGGTCGCCAGCGCGCCGCCAATCGCACCGACTGCCGCGGCAATGGCGACCACGGCTGCAATCGAGAAGCGGCGGGTTGCACCTTCTGGTACTGCGGTGAACTGCTTCTCGCGCGCCGCGCTCTCGCTGGAGACAATGTCTTCCCAGGAGCTGTGCGTCGTCAGGCGCTGCAGGGTGATTTCCTTGGACGGCTGCCGCGCAGCCTGTGGCGCAGGCTCGCTCGCCGCTTCCACCTTCGGCTCATGTGCAACGGTGTCGCCTGCATCCGGCACCAGCGAAGCCTCGCTGTGATTGCCTGCTTCCTTGATCTCGCCGTCGGCTGTGTGGTCGGTCATGAGCGCGAACTCCGAAATGGTTTACTATTTGGTAACCACGAATTGGTTGACAATCCGTTACCAGACAGCGCCTTCCGGAATTCACGTCAACGCAACGCCGCAAGCACCGGCAAGGCTGCTTGCGACGTTGTATCGATCACAAAATGAACCCAGTATTTATGAAGTTCGATTTGTGATCGCGGACGATCTCATCGAGCAACCTTTTTGAATCGTCGGTCTGCTTCGCTGCAATCATCGAGCGGATCGAGAACGAACGCAGCGCATCCGTCACCGAGAGCGTGCCTTCCGCCGAATCCTTGCGGCCTGTAAACGGGAAAACATCCGGCCCGCGCTGACACTGGCAGTTGATGTTCACGCGGCAGACCTGATTGACCAGCGGATCGACCAGACGCCCGATGGTCTCCGGATCTTCGCTGAAGATCGAGACCTGCTGGCCGTGCTCGGAAGTGATCACATAGTCCAGTGCGGTATCGATATCGTCGAACGCCATCACCGGCACGATCGGACCGAACTGCTCCTCGCGATAGAGCAGCATGCCCTCCTTCACCGGATAGACCACCGCAGGATAGAACAGCGTGCCGCTGCTTGTGCCGCCGCCTTCGTTGATGACCCTGGCGCCCTTCTCCGTTGCGTCCGCGACCAGCCGCGCCATGTGCTCGACCTTGCCGAGTTCAGGCAACGGCGTGAGCGTAACGACCTTGTCCCAGGGCATCCCGATCTTCAGCTTGGCGAATTCCTCGGTGAACCGGGCGAGAAATTTGTCCACGATGGAGCGGTGGACGATCAGCATCTTCAGCGCAGTGCAGCGCTGGCCGTTGAAGGACAGCGAACCCAGCAGACATTCCTTCACCGCAAGCTCGACATCCGCATCCGGCAGCACGATGGCCGCATTCTTGGCGTCGAGGCCGAGAATCGCGCGCAGGCGATTCACTTTCGGATGCATCTTCTTGAGATGATCGGCAACGCGGCTCGAGCCGATCAGGGTCAACACGTTGACCTTGCCGGATTCCAGCAGCATCGGCACGACTTCCGAGCCCTTGCCGTAAACCGTATTGATCACGCCCTTGGGAAATGCGCTGCGGAAGGCTTCAAGCAATGGCTGAAACAGCAGCACGCCGAACTTCGGCGGCTTGAACACCATCGTATTGCCCATGATCAGCGCCGGGATCAGCGTCGCGAAGGTTTCGTTGAGCGGATAGTTGTATGGCCCCATGCACAGCACTACGCCGAGCGGCGTGCGGCGAATCTGCCCGATGGTGCCTTCGACAATGGTGAAACGGGAATTGTCGTTGTCGAGATGTTTCAGCGCCTCGATGGTCGCCTTCATGTATTCGACGGTACGGTCGAATTCCTTCTGCGAGTCCGGAAGTGTCTTGCCGATCTCCCACATGATCAGCCTGACGATCTGCTCGCGGCGCGCCACCATCTGCCGCGTGAAATCCTGCATGCAGGCAATGCGCTGCGCCACCGTCATGGTCGGCCATTCGCCACGTCCGTTGTCGTAGGCCGCAACGGCTGCATCGAGTGCAACTTTTGCCTCGGGAATACCGCCGACCGGATAGCTGCCCAATTCCACCTGTTCGAGTGAGCCATCGGCCTTGCACACACAAATCGCCGACCGCACGGTTTCCACCGGACCTGTCCAGGGCTTCAGCTCGCCGTTGACGAGAACCTCGCGCTGATGGACCGGCGGCGGAACATCGCAATCCTTCAGGGTGGATTCGTTCGGGAACAATTCTTTCAACTGCTGCGACGTGAGCATCGGACACCTCATCGATTTCGCGTGATCCGCATATCGCCCGGCAGACATTGCGGGGGTTCAACAGCGCGGATGGCCGGCAGGAATCAGCCAGCCTCAGGGCGTGACCAGATTAGTCTGCCAGACGAATGAGTCGAAATGATTATGGAGCTGACTTTTTTATGAGCATTCGCCGGAGCCATCGCCACTGCGAGGAGCGCAAGCGCGCACGGCGATGTGATGTCGCCGTGCGCGGACCGTAATATGTCCTAGCCTCGATAGATCCGCTTCAGCTGACGCTCCGCGCCTGCAATCGCGCCCTTGATCTCCTCGCGGCCGGTGCAGTAGTTCGCGAACATGTCGACCACCACGAAATCGGAGATCGCCGCCGCCGCGCTCTCGTTCAACGTGCCGATACCGGCGGGCGTGGTCGCAAGCTTCGCCACGTCGCGGTAGGGCGTATTTTTCGGGTCGGCTGTCCAGATCGGGTTGGCGTCATAGGCGTTGAGGAAGTGCGACAGGTATCCGCCCGCCGCTTCGATCCACGGATTGAACTGTGGCCCTTCCAGAAGGAACGCGGTGAACGCCTTGCACGCCTGCGGATACTTCGTGAAGTTGAAGATCAGGATCGGGAAGCCGAGATGCTGTTCCCGGATCTGACCGCTGATCCCGACCGGCAGATGCGCATGATCCATGTCCGCGGCAATGGCGGGATTCTCCTTCTTCGCCGCGACATAGATCGAGATGCCGTTGGTTGTGAGATGAAGCTGCCCAGCCAGGAACGCCTTGTTGTTGGAGCTGTCGTTCCAGGAGGCCGTGCCCGGAATGAAGTTCTCATAGAGTGATTTCACGTATTCCAGCGCCTTCGCCGTCTCCGGCGAGTTGATGATCACCTTGTTGTTCTTGTCGACGGTGTAGGCGTTGTGCGCCCACATCGCCCAAGCGAGCCAGCCGTTGGCATCGCCTGTTGCGTGGCCCAGTGCCATGCCCGCAGGTGTGCCGTTCGCCTTGAGGCCCTTGATCAGTTCGCGGAAGCCGCCAAGGTCTTTCGGAAACTCCTTGAAGCCGCACTTCTGCATGGCCGCGACGCGATAGTTCACAAGGCCGCCGCTCGCCGCCACCGGAATGCCCAGCCACTTATTACCGCGCTTACCGTAAGCGACACCGGACGGCGCCCAGCCGCCATATTTCTTGCCGAGATAGTCGGCGACATCGGTCACATCGACGCACTTTTCGGGGAACAGATGCGGCAACGAATAGAGCCCCCACACCATGTCGAGTCCCTGCCCGGTATTGGCCGCGACCGACGCCTTGGGCTGGATGTCGTCGAACGATTCATTGGAGATGTTGATCTTCACGCCGGTGGCCTTCTGAAAGGCATCGACGATCTTCATGAAAGCGACGTCTTCCGCCTCCACGAAACGCTTCCAGCGCAGCATGTTGATGTTGGCGCCGGCTTCCGGCTTCCAGGGGGCGGTTTGCGCCCAGGCTTTGGCGGTGCCGAGCATCTGGTCGGCTGACATGGTCGCCGCAGCAGCCAGTGCCGCAGCGCTTCCTTTGAGCAGAGATCGTCGATCCGGCGTGAACTCGGTCATAGTCGTCTCCTCCCTGATGGATTGGCCGTTGATCGGCCAATGTTTTCCAATCGATATTTGCGTGTGCGAAATCCTTCTCGAATGGGCATGGACAAGCCGCGCCCCAGCGCGCCGATGTAATCATCTGCCCGAAGCACGATCAATGCGCGGTGCAAGGCAAGTTTCGATGGAAAAGCGAGACCGATGGAATTGAGACGCCGGAATTCCGCGCTCGCGGCGGCGCGGAGGCGGCCTGCCCTGAGGGGTGGCGCTCCCTAGGGGAATCGAACCCCTGTTTCAGCCTTGAGAGAGATGTAACGTGGACTTTTGTGGACATCAACGGACGCCTACAAAATCAATAATTTCAATTGATTAGCGCATACGCGTCCGCTATTGTCCATCCCGACTCTCCACCGTTCTTTGGAGAAAATTTGAAGAAACGGGAATGGCAGGATGGCGCGAATAGCTCGCAATTCGTCTCTCGAAACGCGCACCGCGCGGACCCGTTTACGCACCCGCCGCACGCCGTATTTTGCGAAGATCGCGAAGGGCCTTCGGCTCGGTTACTACCGCGGCTCGATTGGCGGCACTTGGATCGCGCGCTCCTATTGCGGGGCTGGTGTTTACGCCACCGAGGCGATCGGCGTCGCCGACGACACGGTCGAGGCTGACGGCGTCAAAGTGTTCGATTACTGGCAGGCTCAGGACAAGGCCCGCATTTGGGGCGAGAAACAGCGATTGATCGCCGAGGGTGCCATCAAGCCCGGCTCCTACACCGTCAGGAACGCTGTCGACGACTATCTCGACGAGATCAAGGCAGAAAAATCGGACGCCGCCTACAAGGGCGCCAAATACGTCTTCGATGCCTTCATCACGCCGGACCTCGGCTCGATCCAGACCGACAAGCTGACGCCCGATCGTCTGACCCGCTGGCGCAACAAGCTGGCCACGCAGCCTAAGCGCGTACGCAGCAAGTTGACGGCCGCCAAGGTCGCGACCAAGGCCACCCCAGACGACGAGGATGCCCGGCGCGCCCGCAAAGCGACCGCCAACCGCATCCTGACCATGCTCAAGGCCGCCCTGAACCGCGCCTTTCACTCCGGTCGCATCGGCTCCGACCTCGCGTGGCGCAAGGTCAAGCCGTTCAAGAAGGTCGATGAAGCCGTCGTGCGTTACCTGACCGCTCCCGAGGCCCGCGAGCTGGTGCAAGCCTGTCCGGCGGATTTCCGGAAGATGGTGCAGGCTGCACTTCTCACCGGCTGCCGCTACTCCGAACTCGCCCGCCTCACCCGCGCCAACTTCAACGCGGACAGCGGCACCCTCGCGATCCGGCTCAGCAAGGGCAAGCTCCGGCATGTCGTGTTGACCGATGAGGCGCGGGACGCCTTCGCCAATTGGACCGAAAAGCTCGGTCACGGCGACACTATTTTTCTGCGGGCAGACGGCGGGACTTGGCGCAACTCGCATCAGAAGCGACCGCTCGATGGAGCAAGCCGTACGGCCGGCATCTCGCCGGCCGTCACCTTCCATATCCTGCGCCACACCCACGGCTCGCATCTCGCGATGAAGGGCGTGCCGATGGGGGTCATTGCTGCCCAGCTTGGCCATGCCGACACCCGCATGACCGAGAAGCATTACGCCCATCTCGCGCCGAGCTTCATCGAGCAAACCATCCGGGCGAATTTTCCGGTGCTTGGTTTTACCGACAACAACAAAGTGGTTCGTCTCCATGCGCGCAAAGCAAAGCAAGCGTAGTAGTCGCAGGTCGCGCAAGCGCGCTTCCTCGTATCAACTGGTTTACACGATCCACATTGAACCCAAGCGCGGGGAAGCTAAGGTCCCTAATCTGCCAAAATCCCAACCGATTAAGCTGAATAAGCTGCTTAAGGAAAAAACTGGAAGCACGTTTATTCGGGGTGACAAAGAAGTTTTCTTTGAGATCTTTGATCGAATCCAGGCTCAGCAAGCGGAACTATTGACGGCATTACGCTTAGATTCGGCGAAGCCGGACTACGCCCAAGCGTTTCTCGAACTCGCTCGCATCCACCATGGCGTTGGCGTTATTCTGGTGGAAAACGCAAGGCCTTCTAATAAAAACGCCGGGAAGTGGACCGACGAGCAGGATCAAGCTCTGGTGAAAGCGCTACATCAGCGGCGGCGAAGCGGAATGACCATAACCGCGGCTCTGAGGGAGATAGCGAACGAGGAAGGCATCTGGAGGAAATTTCCCCTAGACAAAAGCAGTCGCTCAGAAAAGCCGGCTGCGTCCCTCCGTGCACAAACTCTAAAAAAGCGACTGGAAATAGTCCGATTGCGCGCTGCCGAAAGCTCGCTGCGCGAACTCCTGGCCGAAATTGGATCTCGTCGCCTAAAGCCGCAACGGAAATCTAAGGATAGCTCCGGCGACCGTTTGGGAAAATCCAAGTCGTCCAAATCTTAGCGAGTTCGATTTTCCCAAAGAGACTTGGTCTGCTCGCACCCGCTGACGTCCATTCGGACCCAGTGAGGTGTGTCCATGGCGAAGAACAACAACAAGCTTGCCCATTCCGTCGCGGAGTTCGCTCAGCTCTCGGGGCTAGGTCGCTCGTTCCTCTATGAGCAGATCAAATCGGGTGAATTGCCTGTCCGCAAGGCTGGCCGTCGCACGCTGATTCTGCATGAAGAAGGACGGGCCTGGCTTGGGAAGTTGCCCCTCGTCGGCCGGCAGCGCACCTCTCCATCAACCTCCTGAAAAGGAAAACCCGGAATCGCGGTGAGACGCGATGCCCGGGCGGAAGGATATTTAGCGATGTCATTGTACGATAAACACCGTCCCGAAGGCAACCGCCAACTTGAATCTGACTTCGAGTCTGCGCTGCCACCCGAGGTGGCTGCGCTCTATGCACGCAAGATCGCGAGCTCCAAGGGCATTTCCGTCCTGCACGCGCAGGCCGTGCTCGCCGCGAACAATGTGATCGGCGACCGCGATGCTTGAGACCAGCGAATCAAAAAGCGCGACCATAGACGAGGACGGGGCACGGCCCGTCCTCGCGCCGTCCGACAGTGCTATCGCATCTCAGACATCCCACGTTGCCAAGGTCTCGGATATTGAGTCGTTTCGTGCTTTTGCCGGCGTAATGGCATCGAGGTATCAAAGCGGGGCGCTCTCTCGAGATGATGCTATTTTCATGGTGACGTCTGTCGCCCGCATACGAAAAATGGACCAGCACCTCGGCCCCGAGGAAATCCGATCCATGATCGATGAAGCGTTGCCTGCCGACCCTACCGACATCGCGGCGGAAGTGACGACGACACACTCGTCGACAGGCGCTCGCGGACACGTATCATCCATCATCTCTGCACTGGAACTCCAGCGCCGAACCTTCGCACCGCCCCTGTTCGTCATTCCGCGTTTGATCCTCGAAGGGGTTACGCTGCTGGCTGGTAAACCCAAGCTCGGAAAAAGCTGGTTGATGCTCGATCTTGCGGCGGCGGTTGCCTGCGGCGCGCCGGTACTCGGCAGCTTTCCGACAACTTCGGGCTCAGTACTCGGACTTTTTCTTGAGGATAGCCAGCGCCGCTTACAGAAGCGACTTCGCGCCCTCGATACCGGCGACAGGTCATCCTGGCCGAATGATTTGCATCTGGCCACGACTTGGGATCGGCTTGACCAAGGCGGTTTGTCCGCCATCGACAACTGGTGCACCAATGTCAAAAAGCCCACGCTCATCGTGATCGACACGCTTGCAAAGCTCAGGTCCGCCCAGTCATCGCGTAAATCGCCTTATGACCTCGATTATGAGGCGGTGTCTGGCTTACACGCGATCGCCCACAAGCATCAGGTCGCCATCGTCATCGTGCATCACACCAGAAAGGCTGATGCCGACGACGTATTCGATACGGTCAGCGGTACGTTAGGTTTAACCGGCGCGGCCGACTCGATCCTTGTCTTCACAAAGAAATCCGGCAAGGCAGTACTCCACGCTCGGGGGCGCGACATCGAGGACGCCGAGATTGCCCTTCAATTCGATCCATCTCGCTGCCGCTGGACCTCCTCGGGAGATGCTGCAGAGGTATTTGTTTCGGACGAGCGGGCCCGCATTCTCGTTGCGCTAGAGAAGGCCACCGGGGCGCTGTCGCCGGCCCAGCTAATGTTCGCCACGGGCATCAAAAACCGAAATGCTATCGATATCCTGCTCTCGAGGATGGTGCGTGAAGGACAGATCGAAAAGCCGTCCCGCGGAAAATATCTCAGTCGCGGAAAGATCGGAAAGAAAGATTCCGAGGCGACGGAAGAGGTTGAAACGAATACCAAAAGTCCGTGCACGACCAATCTGTCCGATCTTTCTAACGGTTCGCCCCCGGGGGTTGACGCAGATGAGAAGACAACCCCATGAACCAAGAGCTGGCCATCGAAAGGCGTCTTAAAAATCTGCGCGCCGCTCCGCGCTGCGGCGCCAAGACCAGGGCTGGTTCACCCTGCGCATGTCCAGCCCTCCGCGGACGGCATCGGTGTCGCCTGCACGGAGGTCTCGGCACGGGCGCACCAACCGGCGTCAGGAACGGAAATTACGTGGCCGGCAATTACACCGCGAAGGCGGTTGAGGAGCGCCGCTGGGCAAGATCGCTCGTTTGCCTGTGCACCAAGGATAGATCCAATGCCTGAGCGGAAAAGCATCGCCGTTTTGTCGCCGACGAAACCCGTCAGGGTGCGCCTGAGACGGATCAATGCCAGTGTGGCGCAAGTGCACCCGCCAGCTGGCGAGTCAAAAGAGTGGTGGAACAGGCTTAAGCAGGCGATGGGTACCGCTTCCAGCCACTTCGTGGATGCAACCCTGTTTCAGTTCCAAGGCGCAGCAAGGCTGCCGAATGGCGGCATATCGGAGATCGCCGTAAATGCCGCTCTCAGCATGGTGGAAACGGCGAAGCCGAAGGATGAGGTTGAGGCCGCTTTGGTCATCCAGATGGCCTGCACCCACACTGCAGCGATGGCTGTCCTGTCTAGGATCGGAGGAGCGCACGGAGGTGACCGCCACGTTGCATTAATGGCGGCCGCGGCGAGCAAGCTGCTGAGGTCGTTTGCGATACAGGTCGAAACACTCCGGCGGCTCCGCGCCGGCGGGGCTCAATACATGCGCATCGAGCACGTTCACGTCGAGGCCAACGCACAGGCTATCATTGGAAATCTTCAGCACAGGAAGAAAGAGAATGAATGATCCGACTTCAAGCTCCGCTCCGTGGGTCTTAGTCGAGGGCCCAGGGCCGGGCGATGCGGAATTTCTTGGCCGCTGGCTCTTGGCTGCGGTGGAAGCAGAGAAGCAGCTTGCCCAGCAGTTTAACGCAAATCCTGCTCTGAAAAAGCAGATTGAAAGGTTAGAGGTTGCTTCGCTCGTATCTTTTTCTTCCGAAGCCACTCATTTTGTATCTCTCTGGACAAAAACACTGAGCTGTTTTTCAATTTCTCTTTGGGACGAATGGGGTGAGATGTTTGCCGTGATGGCGGAGATCGGCTTTTTCACCCTTACTGGCGACCGATATCAAATGACTGTTCCGAAGCACATTACAGGGCGAAAAATCGAAAAAGCACTACTGCGCATCGCATCGACCGAAGATGAAGCATTCTATATGCATCCGGAATACCTGGTCAGCTTTCTTAGCGCGGAGGCAGCTAACGTCTGGCAGGAAAAACTCGACAGAATTGCTTGGATGCAGCGTGTCGCGGATCGCGCGCTGCTGCTGGAAGAAATATAGGTCAGCAACAGGAGCACTGGGGGGCAAGCAAATGCAAAGTGAACGTCACTACGCTGTATTCCGAAAGCTAGTTGGGTACACGAACAGACCTTCACTTCAGCATCTTCGCGACACGCAAAGCATCCAAAACCTAGCCAACGAGGTGCCCAAGGCCGCGGATAGTGCGGCTTCCATTCGGCTCGAATGGGAGGGTGCCAGAGATTGGGCGACCGGTATCCTAGGGAAGAACTGAAACTGGCTCCCTCGATATCTATGAGAAAAAGCGCTGGGAACCGAGCTGCCTGCTGTCATAGAGGTTCTGCAGGAGCACATTGAGCGCGAGGAAGCGCAAGCGCCGGCTCTTCTACCTAGTTTTCTGTCTGCAAGGCCCCTGTCGCCGCTCGATCTCCAAGCAATTCCAGCACTCTGCGTTCACTTGCTGGTGCCGCTCGTCTGATGAGTGTCGTAATGCCTCCCAACGACGAAGTCCTGAACTGGATTGCGGCGCTCCCGTGCACCGAACGAGTCGTGTGGATACTTTTTCATGTCACGGCGGCAGATCTGCCTTAACCCAGCAGCGGAGAACCATTCTCAAAAACCGTTCGGGTCAGCAGTCCCCGGTCGAGGCGTGTATTCCGTGCCTCGCAGGAGGTCTCCGGGACGAGCAGGCAGGCATGACATGCCGCGCCTTGGAGCGGATACTCCTCGCTGCCTTCGCTGTGTTCAGCGCAGATCGGATCGTTGGAGCAGAGAGTTAGGCGACGAGTGGCGCGAGTCAGGAGGTCGCCAGCGCGCACTGCCATGTGACTGAGGCCACCGAGCGTTCCCTGCCCGCCCGCGGTAGAGGTGTAGATCAGGATGCCGAAGCGCTGCGTCTGCGCCGGGCCTGAGGAATAGATGCGCTCCTTCAGGGATGACAGCGGGTAGCCGCATTCGAGCGCGAGCTCGGCCATGTAGGCGTGCGACAGCGAATGCAGCGCCCAATAGGCGATGCCGCGGTGGCTAGGCTCGCGATTGAAGCGCGCGGCATCGCGGCGCTCGCGGTCGCGCAGGTTCTTCGCCTTGTCCTCGGTGTCCTTGGCGTCGAGCCAGTTCTGGATGAAGTCCGGCGCGATATTCAGGAAGATGCCCTCGCCGAGCTGCTCGATCGCGGGCAACCATTCGACGTTGCGAGCGAGGTCGGCGCCGCCGACCGCGAGCTGGATCTCGTCGAGCTCGCTTTCGGCGGGGGTCGGCGGCGGCTCCAGGCGGGTGAAACCGTAGAGGCACGTCACCTCGCGTAGCCGGTGCACCCGCACCACGCCTTGCAGGAACGCGTCCCAAGGCGACTGCAGGTTCAGCGCATCCCGCGGCAACGTCTCGCCATAGAAGAACGATCCGACGCTGTCGCTGCCGATCACAGGCGCACCGGTCGCCATCATGTCAAACTCGGCGATGTGCGGATGCGCGCTCGGGTTACCGTCGGAACTGTCGTCGCTATTCAGAGCCTGCAGGATCGCGTCGTCGGAGAAGTCCTTGAAGGCGTCCTTGAGCTGCGGGATGGCCCGCAAGACGACGATGAAGTTCGGAAGCGCCCGAATGCCGTCAACCGTCGTCTTGTTCTCTGCAATTGTCTGCCGCAGCCTGTCGTCAGACTTGGTCAGCGAGATCACCGTCACGGTTTGCGCGAAGTAGGTATTGGTCGCCGAGCGCGGCAGAAGCCGCAGATCCTCGGCGCAAGTCTCATCGGCGACGCGCCGCGGCGTGAGCCACGGGCTGTGACAATCACAGGTACCGAGGAATTTCGGCTTGTAGAGATCAGCCATGCTGATCGAGGCACCGCAGGTGCATTGCACCGAGATGTCAGATGGATCGGAGCTAACGCCGCGCTCGACCCAGTACAGCGGCTTGCGGCAGGATTGGTCGCGGCCTCGATGGGCGAGATAGCGCCAGGCAATGTCCTGCAGATGCCCCTTGGTGCAGGCACCGACGAAGCGGATCGGATTGACGCCAATCTTGCTGCCAGCGCCGGTGTAGGACAGCTTTCCACCGGCGGTGACGTCGAGCTCAGAGAACTCGACCATACGGCGGCGCTTTTCGTTTTCGGCGGGCGCTGTCCCCGCCGGCACCATGTCTGTGCCTTTTCTCGGCGCCTCGTTGACCAGGAACCAGCCGGGAAATAGCCGCACGCCGACGCCCGGCGCATTGCTGTCACGCCGCTCCTCGTCATACATCGGCGGATGGCGCAGCCCGGCAAAGGTCGGACTGAGCTTGTCAGCGAGCTGCTGCTTCAGCAGCGCCACCAGCCTCTCTTCCTCGACCGGCTTCCAGTTCGAGCCCTTGTAGTCCCAGTCCTGAAGGCCTGAGACGACCACCGCATTGTCCGGCAGGTCCATCATGGCGCCGGGGCCATAGGTCAGCAGCAGCTGGCTAAAGTTCTGCGTGATGTCGGCCATGTGTAGTCCATTATTCGAGTGGGGTGCCGTCCGGCTTCCTGAGCTTCAGCAGCGAGACCGGTTCGGTGTCGCGCATCGAGCGCCCGGCGATGAACCACTCCCGATCCTTGTCCATGTTGGGCTGCTGATCGAACGGATCCTGCAGCAACCGCCGCACCGGCTGCTGGCCGGCATAGGCGAACTCATCGCCATTTCGGGTCTGCTTGTCGGCAATCCTGATCCAGGCCTGTTCCAGCTCGTCAAGCCGCGCGAGGCAGCGCGCCATCGACGCACCGTCCTCCCCCGCCACCCGCATCTTGGCCTCGATCACATCGCGGACACGCTTATAGGCGGTGGACTCATCCGCCACCCTGTTGACCGAGGAATTGGGAGTGAGGCTCGGCGTGACGTGACGCTGAGCCGCCACAAGGGTCGCGGCGAGCGCACGATCGAGCGCGCGCGGCGCGAACGGCGTCACGCTTGTCGCCTCGACAGCGCGATAGAAGCTCTGATGGAAGGCACGAAACTGCTCGTAATGGGTACGGTCGCGCGGCTTGTGGATGTTGAGCAGGGTGACGACCAGTCCGGGCTTGTCGCCCTCGCGGCCGACACGCGAGGTCGCTTGGATGTATTCCGCCGCCGTCTTGGGCTGACCCTGCACCACCATCAGACCGAGCCGGCCGATGTCCAGACCGACTGAGATCATATTGGTGGCCATCGCAACATCGACGGCATTTTTGTCGGCAACCGCGAGCCCGAGCCGCTTGCGCGCCTCGGAGACTTGATCGGTCGAATAGCGCGAGGTCAGTTCCTGGATCTCGCGCAGCACCCGATCGGCAAACGGCTGGCCCGCAGGCTCGCGGCGGACGCGCAGCCGCCCGTAATTGGTCAGATGCGCGCGCACCTCGTCATCGACGATACGGCGGGCGCCGCCGAGCTCGCGTAGAGCGTTGAAATAGCACAAAGCGGTAAGGTAGGGATCCGCTGGATCATCCATTCCGCCGCTCGACAGCGCCTCAGCCCCGGACAACAACGTCTGCAGCGCACGCAAGAACACCAGCTTCGGGCCACGCCCAGGCGAAGCAATGCCGAGATAGAGCCGCGACGGCGTGATGCGATCGACCTTCGCGAAGAAGGAATCGTCGCGCCCGACGCCCGGCGGCGGAAAGATCGCGGTGCGATCGCGGCCGAACAAGTTGCGGATCTGGGTCTCGGCGCGGCGAACAGTGGCGGTCGAGGCGACAATCTTCGGCCCGCGCCATTCACCATTGATCTTGCGCGCTGCAAGCAGATCGAACGCAGTCTCATAAAGCCCGGCAACCGTGCCAAGCGGCCCGGAAATGAGGTGCAGCTCGTCCTGGATGATCAGGTCGATCGGCCGCAGCTCGGCCGGCAGCTTTGTGCCGCCGCGCTCCGCCGCGCCATAAAAGCCAATGGCATCGCTGCGGTCGACATGGCCGAAGAACGCACCGGCCCGCCCCTCCCACGGCACGTTGGCGAATTTGTCGACGGTCGCGATCATAAATGCCGGCAGGCGGCGGTAGATCTCCTCGTCGACCACCACGATAGGCAGCCTGTCTTCGCTGGAGAAGGCGCAATCGATGTTGTCGCAGCGCAAGTCAAGCCGCTGCGGGTTCGCTGCAGTTGGCTGTAGCGCGAACGCATTTTCCTTCAGTTCAGTGCCACACCAAGGACAGTTCTTTAGCGGCGCCGGCGCCGGACCTTTCCTATTCCGGTACTGGCCGAGCCAATAGACGGCAGTATTCTCCTTCCGGTTCTGCGCGCTTCCGAGATTATTCGGGGTGGCGCCGCCGCCGACCCATAGGCCGATTTCGATCGGCCAGTCACCGAGGCGCTTCCGCTCCTTGCGCTCCAGCTCCAGCGCACAGATGAGCCCCGCGGCGCGCTGCAGCTGATCGAGCGTCAAGAGGCGCAGGGTGTAGCGCATCACCACCGACAGCCCTGTCCCGGCCAACCCCGGATTGCTCAGCCTGCGGCGGGCGATCGCCAGCGCCGCGAGGCCGAGATAGGCCTCAGTCTTGCCGCCGCCGGTCGGGAAGAACAGCAAATCGACGACTGGCCGGTCGGCATGAACGGGATCGACCAAGCCGTCCAGGTTGAGAAGGATGAAGGCGAGCTGGAACAGTCGCCATGTCGGCGCCCGCTGCTGCTCCGGCGGCTTGCCGTTGTTGGCGGCGCCGCGCTGCCGGTTGGCACGCTCCATCACCCGGTTCATGATGCCGAAAGCCTCGCGACTTAGCGGATCGGCCTTCAGCCGCGCGATCCCGGATTCAATGCGACGGCACGCGGTCGCGATGTCCTCCAGGCATTTCTCCGCGACCTCGCGGCGGCGCTTGCCCTCCAGACCAGCGACGAGCGCCACTTGTTCGCGTGCCCATGCCTCATAGGCGGCCGGAAGGCCCGACAGCGCTGCATCCAGCGAACCGACATCCTCCCCGGCCTTGGCTAATGCCGCCATCGCGCGCTCGACACCCGCGATGTCGATGTCAGCGCCGAGCTTCTCGACCTCCTGCATTGGCAACGGGTTGGTGAACACGGTCGTCACCGGTCGCTCGTCATCCGGCGCTGCCCAATCGCCAGATGTGTTGTGGCCGACGGCGTAAGAGCAGACGTCCCGATAATGCAGGTCGGCGAGCCGCTCGTCGGCCTCATCAGAATCATAGGAGGCGCGGTCGTCGCGGCGTTCAAAACCCTCAGCGAAATAGAGCTGCAGACGGGCCTGGAAGCAGAAGGCGACGTCGCGAAAGCGGATGGTGTGCGGCCTCGCATTGACCAGGAACACCGAGACCGCCAGCAGCTCGCGCTTCACGCCGTCGATATCCGCGGAGTCAATCGGCCGCGCCGAGACGACGAGTTCGAGCCCACCGCCCACTGCCATCGGCGCCACACTGTTGGGAATGATGATGCGCTGAGGTCTGTCCCCCAGCGGGATCACAATCGGAAGGCTCTCCTCACGCGGAATACGTCTCCAGTCCAGCGTGTCCCACTTCGGCGCTTTGGGCACCTCGCCGCGTTCCTCCGCCGCCGCGCGCGCCGTTTCGATAAACACCGCATCATCGAGCCGAGGCTCGGTGACGTAGTCACCCCAGCTCACACGCGCCTGCAACGCTTGCGCATCGCGCGGCAGCAGCACAGTGAGCCCGATCGACGAGGGCTGGAACGATCGCGTCGGCGGAGATTCAGGCTGACCTTCATCAGGGGCCACGCCCTTGCTCTGCGTCACTTCCGACAGGCTCTCGCTGCCGCGCTGCGTTTCGAGCAGGTCCTCGGCCGCCTGCTCCGCCGCGACCTCTGCATTGCCTGCGCGCACCGTACCGGCATCGCGCTTTGGCGCAAGAAAGCCAGTGAGGTACCAGGTTGACGGCGCGACGCCGGCGATCACCTCGCGGGCTAGATCGGGATCCAGGTCAGGGTGCGGGCCGACGAGATCGCGTCGCAACAAATCGACGAGACGTTCGCGAACAGCGACGGGGGTCGTGGGCTGAGGAAGGGCAGCAAGCCTATCAGTTGGCGCAGCAATCGGCTGCGCAGGCAGCTCCGTTGTCATGATTCCCTCATCCGACTTCCAAGGGGATCAATACCACCTACCGGACCGAAAGCAACCGTTGGTATAGGGAGGCGTCATTCTTCAATCGAGATCTGTGCATGCCACGGCTCTGGTCGATCAGATTGAGCTCGGATCAGACTTCCTGACTCGCGCAGCAGCCCGACCGCGTGCGTAAGAAGCCGCTGCCCGTGCATCTGACGTCGCTTATTCTCCTCGGAGTTCAAGAAGCGGCTGGCCCCCGAGGTGTGGGCAAGAAAGACGATGTAGCGATCGCCCCACTCCTCGACCGTCCCGACAACTTGGCTGAGCTAGCGGTTCGGATCGCCTCTGAGTTGATCAAACGCCTTGACGGCGACAGAGGGCGACCCTTCTTGTTGCGACGTCGCTCATTCCAAATCGAGACTGTCCTGAACATCCTCGACGTCTTCTGTCGTTTCACGGCTGGCCTTCGCTGGCACCAATCCTGCCGCAACCTCTTCCGTATGAAGCTCGCCATTAAGGGCTAGTAGTCGCGAGAAGACGCGGTCGCGTTGGTCCGACGGCCAGAAATAACGGCCTTGATAGGTGCGGTCCTCCTCATTCTCTTCACTCAAAAACACTGGGCGCAATTCGTCTGCAAGATCGTTCCAACCATAGGCGCGTAGCACCTCCCGGTCCATGTCGTCATGGAGCTCCCGCATGCGCGAAATAAGCTGACTACGCTCTTCGCGATCGTGAAACCTATTATAAGTTTTCGTCATTCCCTCATTTGCAGAGGCCATGACCAAGGAACGATGTTCGTCATACAACCGGCCTCTTGTCTCCAGAGCATGGTTATTCTTGTAGCCGCGAGGGAACGGGAACGTCGCACAGCATGCGCGAGGCACATAGCGCGGATCGTTCTTCATCGATGAGCCGAACATGTACGCCCATATCTCATGCGTCCTGGACTGCAGCACCGCGAGAGCGCCGAACGTTTGATCAACGAACACCACAACTGTGTTCTGAAAGATTGGTCCAGTCCGCACTCTTGCAACCATGTGGTGCCAAGACACTTCAGATCTGGCTAGGCAGTGGTTTTGAGCTGCGAGCGCCAAATGAAGAGCCTTTGCACGTCGGCCGAATTTCCACCATTCCTGGAACGAAGTCTCGGTCGAGCTTCGTGCCGAAGATGATGACCGCTGCTCAAGCACAGTAGCTTGAAGCCGGTTCAGGGCCTGCGGCCAGCCGCCGGCCTCTTCCAAGGTTCTATCGGCGAAATCAATAACGTACCGGCTAGGCTTCAGCTCAACACTGTTGTTGAGGCTCTCTCCTCCCCAGAAGGGTTTTATTACATCCAGATAATTTGGATTCTGAGCAAGAAATCTCGCTAGAGGTTGCCCTCCAATAAGGTCGTTCTCAGGATCGACAATGAAGCCACCTCCCCTGACAACAGCGCCGACAAACGCAGCAGGCGTTTCTGTAAAAAGCTTGGAAACGTTAGGCTCTCCCCCCTCCACTAGGAAGGAGTTGATCCTCTCGACAGGCCGATCATCAAGCCAGCGCTGGCTGCTCCATTCAACTTTTTTGACGAGATGAACGACAGCTACGACAACATTTGCCGTTCCGGGCCACTTTAGTCGCTTGGTAGCGCGGACGATAACTCCGTCTTGATCAACGATATGTGCCAATCCACTGACACGAGTGTTGCCTTGAGCAATGGATTTGCTTGCGATCATTCCCAAACACCCATGGTCTCGTAGCAAGGAAAAGGCTCGCCTAAAGAAGAAGGCAACAAGATCACACTTTCCTCCGGAGCCAGGATTAGTCGCTCGCAAAAAAGCAGTGTAGGACTCGCTCTGCGACATTCCGAGTGATGTGACGCCTAAGAATGGCGGATTGCCAACAATCGCATCGAATCCCGGTTCGTTTCGGGAAAATACTTCAGGGTACTCGATCTCCCAGTGAAAAGGATGCCAATCTTTTTCCGCTCGGAGGGCGTTTGCCCTGGCATTGAGAAGATTCCATTGCGGCTGAAGACTGCCGGCAATCAAACTCTCAACAGATGCACGCTCAATCTCACGAATGCGCGGTTTGTCTCCTGCGAAAAATGCCGCTACTACAGTATCACCCACGATACGGGCGGGCTCACTTTCATCTTGCACCCGGGTGTAACGCGCCGCCTGCGCTTCGAGTCGCACATCGTCGCTTGCGTTACGGATCGCTTCCCGTCCTTCGCGGGCGCGTTCGACGGCCTGCCCGATCGTCTCGCGAAACAGCGGTAGTCCCGGCTTGGATTGATCCCAATGAACAGCCTGGATCTGCGCGCGTGTTAGGCCGACGAGGCTATCGCCAGCCTTCAACGCGTGATCAAGAAACGTAAACTCGTGATCGCGGGCGAGCGTGGCGAGCCAAAGCGACAGCCGCGCAAGATCGACCGCCATCGGATTGCGGTCGACGCCATACAAACATTTCTGAGCAACGAGCCGGCGTGCGTGCAGCGCCTCGTCTTCGTCCGGCGGGATCTTCGGCTTCTCGGCGCCGTACATATTCCAGGCCTGCTCCAGCCGCGCGCCGATCTGGCGGCAGGCTTCGACCAGAAAGGCCCCGGAGCCGCAAGCGGGATCGAGCACCTTCAGCGACAGCACCGCCTCGGGCGAGGCCTTGTCGCCCAGGCGCTGGAAGGCGGGCTCCAGCGCGTGACGCACGATCGGCTCGGTCAGCGAGCGCGGCGTATAGTGTGAGCCGGAGCGGCGGCGTTCGTCGGTGGGCTGCAGGTAAGGCACACCCGGACCGATCGCCGTCGCCTTGGGCGAGGCGCGCTCGTCGACCAGCGAACCGAACGCCTCGATCAGCTCGGCGACGTCGCGCGCGTCCTTGATGCCTTTGGCTTGCTTCGTGGAAAGCTTGATGCCGCGCTCTTTGAGCCATTTCTGGCGGTCGCCCGGCTTTTGCGCGAGCAGCGCATCCAGCCCAACGAAGTTCGGCAGCTTTTTCTCGTCGCGCAGCGCGATCATGCGCTCGGTGGCGCGCGACGCGGTGAAACCCATTACGGTTTCGTAGACCGAGCCGATCGATTCGACGTCAAGCGAGCGATACGACAAACGCTCGCGAATCTTCTCGCCCGAGAGGCCTCGGCCGTCGATGGTCATCAGCCCGTGGAGGATGCGCAAGATGGTCCCGTCTGACACAGGCAGGATCGTGCTGTCGGCCCGGCTGCTGCCGCCCTCACGCCCCTCCAGGAAGGCCAACAAGTCGGGATCGAACAGCTTGCCGCCACGGCCGGTGACCCAATCCGGGTGCCCGCCATGCACCAGCCGGAACACGGCCAAGAGCTGGCCCCAGGCACCGCGCCGCTCATCCATAGTGTCGGGGTTCAGGGCCTCGTCGACCAGCAGGCGCGCGTAGAGCGTCTTGATCGAATAGCCGTTCTCCCACAGTTGCTTGAGATGCGGATCGGGCGACGAAGGCAGCAGGTCGCGGTCCTCGGCATAAAGCAGGAACACGAGCCGCATCAGAACGGTGAGCAGCCCCTCATAGAGATGATGCGGATCGCGCTCGGCGATGCCTTCGATCTCCTGAGGCGCGGCGCGGTGCAGCTCGCGCAGCAGCTCATAGAGTGCGCCGAGCACCTGGCCCGAGAGCTTCTCGGAGACGGCATTCTGCGCTTCGCGCGAGGCCTCCAGCAGCTTGCGCAGTCGCGTCTCCGGCGCGCCGGTGAAGAACGCGTTGCGGCCGAGGCAAAGTTTGAGCCCTGCCAGCATCGGACGGCCTTCCACGCGGCCGAGCGCCGCGAGCGGCCATGACAGCCAGCCCGCGGTTTCGCCGCGCGGCGCGTAGACCAGTCGGAGCATGTTTTGAGCGACGAGGATGCCGACGCCGACGTTGGTCTCGCGCAGCAAGCGCTCCAGCCTCTGATGCGGCGTCGCCTCCCATTCGCCGGCAGCAAACTGGTTGCGGTCATCGGCGTCGAGACCCGGATGCAGCATGACGAGCGCTTGCGCCGGGACGCCTTCGGGGGCTTCGCCATTCCACAGCAGCGCGAGGTCGGGCGCCAGCAAGGTCTCGTGTTCGGGGATGGTTACGTTGAGCGCTGGATCGACCGCCGGCCCACCCGGGCTGCCAGCCACCAGCTTCGAAGGCCAGCCGAGTACTTGCTCGAAGAAAGCCCAAACGTCCTGAAGTTCGAACAGGCGATCCTGATCGAGCGGTGCGTCAGGGTCGAGATGGAGCGCTTTCGCTGCCGCCTCAGTATCGAGCGGTGTCTGGCGGATGGGCGTGACACCGGTCTCGCGGAGCACGTTGGCGCCGACGACCAAGCCTTCGGGCTGCAGGTAGTTCAGCCACTCGGAGGTTTCGTCCTGTCGAGAATGAAAAGTCATGATCGCGCTCAATTCGTCGCCGGCCAGAGATATATCAGACCGATCGGCTCCAACCGGCGCGCCTGCACCTCGTAGCTCCGGCGGACCTTTTCGGGCTCGCTGGCCAGCTCTTGCTGCAGACGCAGCAGCTTGCCGTCCCACGAGCGGCGATCGGCCTCGAATTGGCGCAATTCACGCTCATGCTGCTTGCGGATATCGTCCTCGTTCGGGCCGAACAACTCGAATTGCTCCGGGGCGGCGGGCGGCTGCTTGGTGCGCATCGCCTCGCGGACTTTGTCGATCTGGCGTTGCAGCAGTGCGGCTAAAGCCTCGGCCTCGCGTCGGCCGTTCTCGGCAAGATCGGTCATGGCCTCCTGCTCGGAAAGCTTTGCACGGGTCTCGATATGAGGGCGAAGCTCGGCGATGTCGCGCTCGACCGTTTGGGCCAGACGCTCAAGAACGCCGCTTGCGGGCGATACGCCGATGCGCAGAGCGTCATCCAGCTGCTGGATCGTGGTGGCTTCGCCAGCCTCGGCAAAGGGGGCAAGCGAGCTCTCTTCCCTCCGCGTGTCGCGCCAGGCCGCCGTCACCGGGATGAGCTCTTCATGCAGGCGTCGCGCCCCCGGTCCGAACAGACAGAGGCGCCCGAGCAAGACAACGCGCGGCTGCGCGCCCGAGCTGACGATGGCGGTGACCCGTCCAATGTTGCTTCGGAAGCCCTGGCTGACGAAACGCGACAGCAGGCGCTTGACGAGACGATGCTCAAGATGGAGTTGGACGACGTCTTGCGGCTCCGGATCGCCTTCCTTCACGATCGGCGGCTCGAAAACAAGGCCGCGGACCGGCGTTTCCCGCCGCCAGCGAGCGCGCTCTTTCGACGTCGCCGGGCGGCCCGGCCGAAGTTCGTCGAACAGCGCGGCCCAGCTCGGATCCTTGGCAAAATGAGGCGTGTCGGGATCGAGCAGCACAGCTTCCGGCACGCTGAAATGCCCCGGCTGCAACGCGGCGCCATCGTCCTTGAGTGCGACCTCGATGAGGTGGCGAACGTCGGCGCCGTCGACCCCGACGCGCTTCCTGGCGTCTTCGAGCGCGCGTTGCAGGCGCTCCTCTTCCTGCTTCAAGCGAGCTACCCGCCGGTCGGCGTCATCATCCAGCTCGCGCGCGGCGATGCCGACGCGGTCTGACGTGGCGCCGCTGATGCTGTCGGCCAGCTTCGCTGCATCGCCTCGGCGGATGCCCTGGCGCGCGAGCGTCGTCTCGATAATCTGGCGCAGCACCTCTCCGGAGGCGCCGAGCTGCTGCCGGATTACCTCGGTCTTGCGCACCAAAGCGTCGAGCACCCGGTCCTCCTCGCGCTGGGTGTAGACGAAATAGCGGCAGGTGACGGTCTTCGACGGCTGCAGCTTGCGATCGACGCGGCCGTTGCGCTGTTCGAGACGCGACGGATTCCAGGGCAGATCGACATGGATGAGATCGTGGCAGCGGGCCTGCAGATTGAGGCCCTCGCGCGCGGCATCGGTACAGACGAGAATGCGCACCGGTTCCTTGTCGAACGGCGCGTTGAAGGCGATCTTGATGCGATCGCGCTCGGCCAAGCTGGTCTGGCCGGTAAAGTTGAGGATGCGCCCGTCGAGATCGACGCGGCCGGCGCTTCGCTGCAGCAGCCCCTCCCTGAGGCGCTCGACGAGCCAACGGCGGGTGTCCTCCCACTCGGTGAAAAGGATCAGACGGCGGTCCTGCCAAGCGTAGCCGCCGTCGAGCATATGCTCTTCGATCCAGTCGAGCATCGCCGCGACACGGGCATCAGGCTCATCGCGCGCAGCGACGCTGATGGCAAGCATGCGGTCGACATGGGCGATGGCAGCATTGAGATCGCCGAGCTCGCCGCGGGCGTGATGGGTTGCAGCTTCGATGTCTTCGTTATCTTCGATCAGCTCGGGCGCCGTCTCGCCTGTGTCGGGCGCAAGCTCCTCGCTCTTCCTAGCAAGGCTCTGCCTATGCGTCGTCAACGTGCGATGGAACGCCGCGATCGACGAGAACAGACGCTGCTGCAGATTCGCAAACAGGAAGCGCGCCCGTGACCCGGTCGCTGAAGTGCTGTAGTCGTCGAGCATCGACGCAAGCCGCAGCTCGGGCGCATCCGGAGGCAAGCCGGAGATTGAAATCGGATCGACGATGCGCTCCGGGAAGGCGTGGCCGAGCCGACGCAGATCCTCCTTGAGCCGGCGCACCATCACAGGCTCCAGGTCCTTCGCCTCAACCGCAATGCCGCGGGTAAAGCGCTGCGGGTCGAGGATCTCCAGCAGCGTCGCGAACGAGTTGGAGTGGCCGTTATGCGGGGTCGCCGACAGGAACAGGCGATGCTCGAACAGCGAAGCGATGTCGCGCACCGCCTTGGTCATCTGGCTTTCCACCGCCCAAGCCGCGCCCGACGATGGCGCGGCGTGGTGCGCCTCGTCGAGGATGAACATCGAGCCCGCGCGGAACGGCGCCAGCAGCTCGCGCAGGCCACCGGTATAGGTCTCGTCGGAGAGCACGCTGTGCGAGACGATGAAGCGAGAGCCGACGCTCCACGGGTTGGCCGAGAAGCCGCGGGTACGCCGCGTCTCCAGCAGATGCTCGCGATCAACGATCGTGAAATCGAGGCCGAACTTCTGCGCAAGCTCGTCCTGCCATTGCAGCAGCATCGATGCGGGGGCTGCGACAACGATGGTGTCGACTCGGCGCCGCAACAGCAGCTCGCGCACGATCAAACCAGCCTCGACAGTCTTGCCGAGCCCGACGTCGTCGCCGATCAGGAGATTGACGCGGGGCAGCTCCAGCGCCTTTTTGAGCGGCAGTAGCTGATAGGACTCGAGCCGGATCCCAGCGCGGAACGGCGCCTGGAACAGCTTGCGGTCAGCCGCCGTGGCGGTCCGCCATTCGGTCGATCGAAGATAAGCGCTGAGCCGCTGCGGCCCCTCGAAAGTCTTAGTCAGCAGCTTCGACCAGTCGTTCGGATCAAGAATCTCCGGCTGCAGTTCGGCCGCGTAAGCGAGTTCGATGGCTTCACCTTGGGAATCGTCTTCGCAGGAGATCAGAGTGAAAGCTTGAACGGGCCCCTTCTGTTCGTAACTTTCGACAATCCAGGTTTTTCCTCGAACCTTAACGAAGACGCCCACTTGCGGGATGTGAAGCTTTGACGCGGCGATGGCACTGTCCTTCATCACGAGCCTTTTCCGACTGCCACCGACTGGAGAAGATTTGAGTGCATCAGCACACTCGCGCAGCGAAATACCCATGAGCGAACTCGCTCGCTTCGGGTATCGAGACCTTAGAGCAAAGCATGTATTGCCTGCGCGGTTTTCTCGATAAAGCCGATATCACGAATCTGCTGCTCGGTACTCGTAAACAGGTTCTTTCCCTCCGTGAAGCCGTTCTGAGCATACCATTGCTGTTTCCATTCCCAGCCCTCGCGATATTTCGCGTGATCCAGTTGGCCCAAGTGTTCCCAAAGGACGACTTCGCCAGCATCGTCAATGAACGAGAAGTCCGGCCGTAGCCGCCCTGGCCTCGTCGTTCCGTCCAACGGACGCTCATATTGATAGTTGATGCCGAGCGAGTTCAACTTTTCGGCAATCAGAAGCTCAGACTTGCTGCGGACAAGCTCGCCACGGGTTGTTCGGTAAATCAGATGAGCCGCATAGCGGTCTCTTGTCGGCTTGCCGCTCCTTTCGGTGCGAGGATCCTCGGAGCGGATGCCGACCGCGAAAAGGTTCGTGCTTCGCCGCGCCGTTTCAGAGCTCCGTATCAGTTCATACAGGAAGCTCGGGTTATCGCCCTCCATCAGCAGCACCAAGCGATCCTTGGACCGAGTCAATGCCGTGTAGATCAGCTCACGGGTCAAAAGGCGCGATCGCTGCGGCAGAATCACAAAAACCTTCCTGAAGTCGCTTCCCTGCGCCTTGTGCACTGTCAGTGCATAGGCAAGCTCAAGGGGCGCGCTCTCTGGGCCGAAACTCTCTGGACCGAATCCAAACTCGACGTCCGGGCGTCCGACGAAAGCAACATTGAGGAGCTTGTTCTTCACAGCACCACGTCCTAGTCCGGCGACGCCGATCTCGCCGTTCGCGAGATATTCCTTAACCTTCTGCTTGTCCTTTCCATTCCAGCCGCCTCGGCTACCGTTGCGGGTCAGAATGACCTTGTCTCCCCAGACGATTTCCTCATCGCCAAGACTTAGTCCCCAAGGCTGCCGCGAAGTTTTCAATTGGGCGGCGCGAAACCTGCGCTGGATCCAGCGATTGAGTTCATATACGCCGTGAACATTCTTCCGCACCGGGCAGAGCAGCTGAAAGTTCTCCGCACCATCATGATTGTCAAACGGAACCCAGCCTTCCTCGGTCAGACCGAGTGCGACGTTGAATCCCTTGATATCGTCGAGGCTCTCTAGGTTCAGATGCTTTTGGAACAAGTCGGAAAGCTGCTGATGCAAATCTTTCGGCGTCTTCCAGTAGTGGACTTCAAGATCGTTGAACGTCTCTCCTGCCTCAAGATCGTTAAGAACCCTGTCGGCATCGACCGGCTGCGGCTCCCTGGTGAACCAGGAGGCGAGACGAAGGCTGTCTGACGGGCCGCCGGCACTCGTTCTCACTTCGACCGACAGGCGGGCGAGCGCGTTGCCAGCATCGTGCTGCTTGTCGGCCTCTTCGTCGAGATGAGCAACCAGGTCGGCAAATGGCCGCCCCATCCCAATCGGCGGAAGCTGATTTGGATCGCCCACAAGTATGATGCGCTGGACGTGCGCGAGATCGAGTCCGAGCAGGACCGCAAGCAGATCATCCATCGTGAGCATCGAGCATTCGTCGATGACGACGGTTTTTTCCTTGGCGTAAGGAGGATCGCCTTCAAACAATGGTCGCTGTCTCAAGGCATCGTACCTGTCGCGCTGATACAGGAACTGCGCAACTGTCATTGAAGACTCGCCCGTTTTTTGCCCGAGACGCACGCGAGCCTTGCCGGTCGGGGCCAAAAACAGAATGCCTTGCTTTGAAAGAACCTTGGACTTCTTGAGAGCTCCCAAAACTGTCGTTTTGCCTGTGCCGGCGCCGCCCACCAAAACGCTAAGTTTTCGGGTCGTGATGGTCTCAAGCATGCGGCTCTGTTCGGCAAGGGCGTCCGCGTAACGCTTCTGTTTGAAATCAACCTTTACGCCCTGTTCGCCGACGCTCTCGCGGAGAAGACCTGTCCAGCTCTCGCCCAGGCTTTCCAATCTCGATTCGGCCCGCTTGAGCAAAAGTTTGGATAAGCGCTGCTCTCGCTTCATGACATCGACAAGCTGAATACATTTAACCGGTCCAGAGTTCCTGTCCCTCACCACATTGAAGCGAGCGATCTCGCCGTCCATTTGGTTGAGATTTCCGTTGATCCAGTCCGAAGTGACATTGCACGGCTGGCTCAAATCCAAAGAGGAAAGAGCTTCCAATGCTTCGTCTTCGGCCAAAAGCGAATCACCTTGCTGACCCGCATTCCGAAGGAGGGTCACGAATGCAGCGCGGACCCGCCTCCAATCCAGCGGTGATTTGACTAACGACGGCGGGGGCACTGGATGTGCGGCCGCGACTGTCGGATCAGGCAGCATCCCGCGATCAATCATTCCAAGCGCAACGGGGCGCTCGTCTGCATCGCCCAGGTCGGCCTCCACAATGCGGTAGGGATTAGCCAGAATCGCGGCATCATCGACCTGACCGCGGGTCGCTTTGTTGCGTTCATTCTGAACAAACCATCGTTGTGCCTGTGCGGGGCTCAGCTCAAACCGCGACAAAAGCGTGAGAAGCGACCGTCGCTGTTCGGAAAGCGCATTCCAGGTGCCAGCGACCGCGTCGACATCGCTCTTGTAGGCCTTTTGCGGCGGGGGACGTTTCCCACGCAGAATGGCGTCAAGGACCGGCCAAGGATCATCGCCCGCCTTGATGTCACCCTGACCGGTCAATTCCAGCACCATGCTTGTACCAAGGCGCATCCCCAGCGCTTCCAGCGCAGCTCCCACCCCAGGGAAAGCTCCACGGTCCTGCCAGACGCTATGAATCTGTTCATTGAGCCACTCCTCCCGCCGCTCCCACGGCCCCGCGGCTATACCATGCGTGCGGATTTTACGGACCGCCTCAAGACTGCGGACCAATGAGGAGAGCGCTACATCGTTCGCCGCATGCTCGCCAACATGCGTGAAGGATCTGAGCTGACTGCGCTCTGGAACGACAGCGATGTCTTCGAGGAGTTCGCGCCGGCGCTGATTTTCGTCGGTATCGCCGGTGTCTTCGAGATAATCATGATACGGCAGTAACATTCCATTCGGTCCGTCGAGGCGAATTGAATGCGTCAGCAGCCGATCCCAAAGCGGGTAGCGAGAGCCTCCCGACGAGTCATAGTGCTGCAACCCGCTGATCCAATCGATCTTGCCGACTCCGACAATCAGCCGGTTGATCGACTCATCTAGGGGGTGCCCGCTCTTGGTGTAGAAGAAGATCAGTGAGCGCTTGGCGACAATTCGATTGAAAAAAAGTTCGCAAAGGGCTTCCTGGCGCTCCCTTGAGAAAACCCAAGCGCTGGCAAATGGTGGCTCCTCGTCCCGCGGCAACGACGACGGAAGACCCTCTTCGATCTCCTGCTGGTTTTGGCGAAGCATCCAGAAAAAGGGCACCGCGAACGTGGAATAAGGCGGGACCTTTATTGGTGTGCGGATCAGCTTGCCGTGGGTTTTCTGTGCTTTCTCAATGTTCTGATAGGGATGGTTGAAGAATCTCCACCACGTCTTGTCGTTCATGAAGGCACCGGAGTCCGCCTGGCACGGCGGGAACTCACCCTCCTTTAGTTCCGAAAAGTCTCGTCCGCTGAGCCCTTCTTCCTTGACGACATCCCTCTCCGCCCGGACGCGGTCGAGGTCGATACAGAATGCGTTCTTCGAGGGCGCGCTGCAGACTTTCCCGTTCCAGCGATTGTCATGCCAAGCAACGCGCAAATTGAGATGACTGATTGATCCAGAATTCATTTTGTTTCCTGCAATTTTTTCTTGGTTAGCTACCGGAAGCCTGCCCTTCCCGACAAGACTGTAGTAAGATTGACTTAGGTAAGGTCCTTCGTATCCGCATAATTTGGAGCAGAAATTTTTCGATCGGGTAGATTTGCAGACCGCGAATATCGGCTCGGCAGTCGATACTGATTGAAATGAAGATTCGGACTGGTCAATCCAAGCGCAATCACGAACCGCGGATAATCGTCATCGACAATGCCGCTCGGGGCAGGCACGATCTTCACGTCGTAGCCCGTAACGCCCCATTGCGCTGAATGCCTGTACTCTTCGCAGGTCCGAACAAACAATCGTTGATACCATTCGGATCGGCATCCCCCACCGCCGACAAAAACCGGCAAAGTGGGTTTGGGAGCCTCATTGAGTCCACGGCGACTGGATTGCGCGCTTGGTGGAAACAATCCTCTCTGCACGGCGCGGCTGATCACTGTTGCGAAGAATGTTTGAATCCGCTCCTCGATTTGCTTGGGTATGGGGAAGCCTATGTGTGGAGAGACGCCTCCCAAAATGATCGGACCTTCAACAAGGTTTGCCATTGACTTGTAGACATGAACGACGAGATTGCGCGTGATCGCCATGGTCCCCAGCTCATCCACATCGGCCGACAGAATGTCGAAAGAGGACTCATCCCTGTCCCGCCTTAGCCGGAACACAGAACCATCTAGCGTACCTCCCCCGATATCGAAAAACGAATAGGCGCCCGATGGGGTATTGCGGTGTTCAGCAAAATGCGCAAGCGCGGCCGTCAATTCGGGCGCCACTTGGATCGGCATATCGTTCAGGTTAACCTCGCGAGTAGTGTTCTCGTATTCAGCGGCGAGCTGTGCCGGAAAAATGGGTCCCGCCGGCTTTGTCCGCCACATCCATGCGACAGCAGCGACTTCTCGAAAGATTCCAACCATGTCACTATCAAAGTGCTTGGTCGGAACGCCGACGTTGGCGGACCAGTTGACCTGTCTGTTGCTCGATAGCTCGGTCGGAAACACCGCGCGCGCCGCGGCTTCTGCCTTGCGAAGAATGTCAGCCAAGTAGAAGGCGCAGGCCGGCTTGATGATTTCACTCAGCTGAAACTTGCCTACCGCTACGTACCCTCCGAATGCTCCGGCCTGTGGATCAGCCAGCCTGTTCTTTAGATACTCAAGCGGGACGCGTGGCTTGGTTTGGGATCCGCAAGTGATTGAGTAAAGGCGATCATCGTCTCCCAAAACCAACCGAGAGGGCACGACCTTTTCGTTGCCCTGTACTGCCAACAAGACCCGTCGACCGATATGCGGGAGGGACAACGCGACCTTTGTAAACCTTGTACCAAAATCAATTCCCAGCACCGCTTCCACAGCGGGCATCCGCGGAGCGGCCGGTCGCGAGTTAACTCCAGGAGTCGCCGCCCTAGCCTTATCCTTCACGCTTGGAGCTGCGCTGTTGCTGCCCTTGTCCTTCAGCAGCTGTTCATGCAGCTTCCGTAGCGCTTCTTGCCAATCGTTCGGCATGACTATCGAACCAAAATAATGCCGCCGGATACCGGCCGGCTAGCCGTCTCGGCATTCCGGGCTAATGCGATCCGAGCCAGTCGCTGGTCACGGTCGGCGATCAGACGCTTGATTTGGCCCTCGGTCAGCTGAGCCGCCCGGCGGCGACGTTCATCGGGTGAGGTCCGTTGACCATGTAGGCGCTCCTGCAGCATCTTAAGCTTCTTCTTCGCGCGCTCCTCTGCGATCAGCTCGGCTTGGCGCACTCGCTGCTCGTTCTCAAGCTGAAAAAAATGGGCATCAGCACTGAACTGCTCCAGCAAAGACTGCTCGCAACGCGCAAGACTTTCCCGCAGCGGGTCCGCCATCTCAGCGTAGGGAAACATGTCGAGCTTTTTCCCGAACCGGGCAGCGGTCAGGATCAAACGTTCGGCCGCATCCTGTTCAAGCAAGCTTAGGTCGTGCGAGCCCATCACAGCATTTCGAACGACTACTTGACGATGCAGACCCTCAAATCTCCAAAAGTCGGTCGCAAAGACGTACAACCCGGCTGGCGCATCGGCGCTTTGTTCGGACAGCTCAATGGCAACTGCCGGAGCCGACTTGGCCTCGCGACGCTCGATCTCCGCCCGCAACCACAGGACCAATGGGTGCGTGAGATCGACCAGCTCCGGCTTTGGTCGGCGATCGGCTTGATTCGCGATGTCGAAGACAACTGCGACTGTCTGGCCAGGAGCGTGAAGCCGGGTGGCACGTGCGGGTCGGGTGGTGTCGATAAATGCCGCCAGCGACGCACGAGCGTCTGTGCTCAACGAAATATCGAAAAGATCGTGTTTCGTGGCGTGCCGCTCGACCCGCGAACCAACAAAGAACTCGTCGAGTATGTCGGTAATAAACTCAACGATGTCGCTTGGGCTAATCCAGCGGCCCTCGTCGCGACTCTTCTGTATGTTGGACAGGATAAAGTCAGTATGTCCGACGAGCTCCGGAGCATCTTCTTCCAACCGCTTCACGTCAAGACGATGACTCTCGGCAGCTAGTGCATTTTGCTCCAAGCGCTTTGCGAGATCTTCGTCACTCAGGCCATCTCTGAGATATTCCAGGAGGAGCCCATCGAATGTTTCGCCGAAAATCTCCTCGAGATCTCCAATCGACTCGCGGAAAATGTCCAGTCTTTGAAACAGTCGATCTAGAATAATTTCCTCGATCGTATCTTTAGCGACGAAGCTGATAATATGAATCCGGTCGGATGCTTGCCCGAGCCGATCGATGCGTCCGATGCGCTGCTCAACCTTCATCGGATTCCACGGGAGGTCATAGTTGATCAGCACCCGCGCGAACTGAAGATCGATGCCTTCGCTGCCGACCTCGGAAGAAATCAAAATCGATGGTCCATTTGGATCCGCGAATCTTTTTAGTTCAGCGTCTTTCTCGTGCCCCATCCCACCTAGGATCACAGCACAGCTCAGCTGATCCGCCCTCAACCGCCTTTCGAGATACTTGATCGTACCTCGGTAAAAACTAAAAATGATGATCTTCTCACGCGGATCCTGAGCGATGCGCTGTTTGATGAGCTTGAGCAGCTCTTTATATTTGGTGTCCTCGCGCTCTAATGATGCGCTGGCTTCGGGCGCAACCTTCCCAAGCGATAAATCGGTTTGGCCCACTTCGTCCAGGATTATTCCCAAGTCCTCCCAGAGCAACTCTGAAAGAGTGTCGTTTTCCTTCCATCCATTTATCGCCGCCGGTATCGAGCTAGCTAATTGTCTGAGCCGCCCGATGATCATCAATGTCCGTGCACTGGCAGAATACAACGCCTGGGCCCGGAGCGCGTTCTTTATGGCCTCATAGACCTGACGTTCAGCAGGAGAAAAGGCTATTCGGACGACCGAGGCGTTGCGAACGACTCGGTTCTGAATGACATCGCGTTTCCGCGTTCGTGTGAGCACATCACTTAGCAACGAGCGCCCCTCGAGAACCCGTGCGATTCGCGTACGGTCGCTCGGTTGCTGCAGGTCAGTTTGTTCGACCGCGAGCTGCCTCAACACTTGGTCCTGGCTGAAGAATGGGCTTTTCAAGGCCTCCTGAACCGCATTCCGGAAGCGAGCTGGCTCAGCGGGTATTTGCATCACGGCGTTGAGAGCTTCCGTAATCGGTGCATTTGCACGCCGCATCGCATTGAAGACATCTAGATTGGCGTAGCGATCGGCGTCGAGCAGGGTCAACAATTGAAATAGGTTTTCGCTGCCGAGTTGAATTGGAGTAGCCGTCAGCAGGACCAAGTGGGACGAAGCGCTCGCCAACAGAGTAGCGAGATGATTTGCGGCGGTCGCGGGATTGCGCAGGTAGTGAGCCTCATCGATGATCACGAGATCCACGAGTTCGCTCTCGTCAGACGATTCACGCTCGGCTAAAAACGCTGCAAGCCGTTGTCGGGGTCCAACCGGACGTTCCGAATCTTCTGCTCGAGGGCTCCGCGCGCGGAGGGACTCGATGCTACCAATGGAAATAAAAGAAGTGGTGGCGTCTTCCGCCACTCTCTCCAACTGCTGAAGCAGCTCGTTCGAATCGACGATATTCGCATCAATCGAGAAGCGATTGCGCAGCTCGGTTTGCCATTTCTGCAGTAGCATCGAAGGGCAGACCACTAGCAGCCGCCGAGAGCCGAACCTGGCTTGCAGTTCTTTCCAGACGTAAATGGCCTCGATGGTCTTGCCCAGACCGACCTCGTCGGCGATCAGGATGCGCCCGCTGGTCGAAGAGACCAGCTTGAGTACGGGCTTAAATTGGTGCGGATAAAAATCCGCGTCGCCCGTCCCCATCGAGTAGAACACGTCGGTGAGGCGTCCCCGCACCTTTTCGGTGAGAATCGCCCGGTGCAGGTGCTCTGGACCCGAAAGGCGGAGTGCGGCGATCGCGTCCACACGGTTTTCCATTTCGGGAACACGCTCGAGCTGGTCGCAGAGGACCTGGCTGATCTCGCCGCTTTTCAGCCGCACCCGCGCGTAGCTTCGGCCGCCTAGACGCATAATCTCGCCCGTCGTTCGGCCGGTTTTCGCCGGATCAAAGATCGATCGAACTTGGATCCCCGGAGTCGCGAAATCGATTGGGTCTTCAACTTGGCCAGAATTAAATGAAACCATTCAAAAAACGCCCTGCCTTTGCCTCATCCTCACACGACTTAGGATTGAATCCAAACCAAATTGCGCGCCAATGCGATGGTAAAAGAGTGGAAGAAGGCGAGGCGCGCCAAGGCCGGGCCTTCGCGCTGCAATATCTACACGCACGAGTTACGAGTTCGGCCGAACCGAGGGCCCGTAGTGATTTGGCACAACTGACACGTTCAGGGCCGCCCAAGGCATCCTTGGAGGCGCCACATCATCAGAAGCTGACTAAGGCGGTGAAAGGAGCTGCATCATCGTCGACTGCCACAGCTCTCGTCGCGACAATGGGACGACGATTGTTTAGAAATGATCGTTTGCCAGGCTCCCCCGACTGAAGTCCGCGGTCCCTAGGATACAAACCTCGCTTAGAGCCTCACTCGCGCCAATCCAAACTCCTCGCATGCATGTTATAGCGATCGGAAAATGTTCGGCGAGCGGCGACGACGCCCCGCGTAATCCGGATTGTCGATGGCAGGACGCTCTATGACTTTGCTAGCCACGAGGATTTGAAACGGATCAGCCGGCTCAAATACAGTGACCGACGCAAGGATGCCTGAATTCATCTCTTTTGTTGAAACCTCGTGCGAGATTTCAAGCCGCTCCATCTCGCGCCTGAAACGATTGGCCGTTTCCCAATATCCTTCTCCCCCCTCGAATACGTCGACACCCACAATGCTCGCTGTTAACGGGCCGCGAAGTGAATCACCGATTTCAAAGAAGTCGGCCCAACCTTCCATTTTGCCGGAACAAACCTTCCTACCGCGAAAAATTCGCACGGCGTGAAATGCCGGGAGATAAGGCTCATCTTTACCATATTCCTCCTCGCCGAGTTCATGGCGGCTCCACCTCGGACAGGCAAGCACGTCGATGCCAGAGGGAAACTCCGATTGAACTGCATAAAAGAAATTTCCCAGGTGACTTCGAAACGAATGATCTCGAACGTCAGTCAAAACTGAGCAGCCGGAATTCGACAATGTTTGCGCTATACCTCGGACCCACCAGCTATGCGAGGTATGCTCAGCCTTCAGGCCGCACGTTTCCGCAAAGTCGTCGGAGCACGCACGCACGACCGGCAAACACTGCTCCAGTGTGATGGGTGCCAATACCGCGCGCTGTTGTAATTCAGGCGACTTGCTCTCATTTCCTTTTCGGCGCATCTACCCCCTCATCGATTTCTGTTTGAAAATTGTTGGTCGCTGCGATCGGCGGCACTCACCGCTCCCAGAGCATTCCCCGAGCTCTCGAAAACGTGCGATTGATTGGATCCGTCAGCGCGCCGATTGTTTAGAAGTGCCTCTGCAACGCTTTGCCTAGAATCCCCCACGTTCCCTAGGAGCCGATTTGCCTTGTTGCGCCGGCCCAAGTGAAAACTTCTGCTTGGGCGGCGCGAAGGAAGCCTTCCTCGTCGATTACAACTATTCCAACTCCGCGCACTCCCGCGATGAAGCCTTTCAAAGAGTCCGGCTCAAGCCTACCGCTCTCAAGGTTTGGCTGATTTACGACGATCGAACTAAGAAGCGGAATGTCATTGAGGTGACAGAATTCAATTAGTCGATCGAGGTGGGGGCCGATCGCGTGGTAGACCTTGTTCCATTCGGCGCCACTAGCACTCGCAACTTCTCCGTAACTAATGAACCGCCCCTGCTGGGCAGCCGCCCTAATCGCTGAAATTGTCGTTTCGAAATTAAGGCCTTTCCCTTTTCGCGTTGCTTGCTCTGCCAAAGCCTCACGAAAGTAATCAGAATCCGTAGCTCTTTTTCGCCGGTGATTTTCAATGATGTTGCTGAGTTCGTCGTCGGATAAGTCTTGAACTGCTTTCGCCACTGCCTGCCCCCTTTAAGAAATATACATTTGCCTCGCGCTGACTGAGCGGAAACGATTAACTGTGACTTGTTCGATGAAACGAAATTGGCCGGTAACAAACTCAATATCCAAACGCAGCAATGTGCGCCGCTTCGTTTCGCATATAATCTGGTACCCGCGACCGGCGAGGTCCTTTCCAGCTCAAAGACTGATCTTGCGGGACAATGCGCTCAAAACCGAGCGCTCTCGACCAGTCATCACAAAATTTTCTAAGCAGCAGCGAAGAAATCGAGGCTCCGTTGCAATCCCTGACTTCGACCAGCACTTGCCTGCTGCCGTCGACTCTGACTTCGCACAATGCCCAGATACCGTGAGCCTGTTTATTTATCGAGAGCTTTTGAACGCCTGCTTGCGCCAACAGCCATTCGGCAGCCAGCTCGACGTTCTTGAAAGACTTCGTGCTTCCTGCACCCGCCAAGGTAATCCCCACCGCAAAACCCCCTGTTGAGCCACTCCGAGCGCCTAAATTCGAGGTTTGCGCCCACGTAACCTACGCATTAGACGTGTGGTTGGGAAACACTTAAATCGGGGCTTACTAACGTGAGCAGAGGGTTAGGAGTTGTCGCGTTGCGGCTGAAGGAAGTGATGTCTCGCCAACCGATGAGTACATTCTCGACGTCCGAACTTTGCCGAGCCGTGTACCTGAGACAGGTCGTCCAGAAGAAGCACCGCGTCGCGGTGCTTCGCGCTCTACGAACATTAGTGAAGAGGGAGAAGCTCGAGATTTGGAGTTTTGCACTCCAGCACGAGAAGACGGATCTCGAGTGGTTTGGTTCGAGTTATCCCTACAAACCTAAAAGCGCCAGGCGACTGCGAGGATAAATTTTCAAGAGTTGGAGAAAAGTTGAAGACGCGATGACGTCCAACTTACAAATGCCGTGCAACTATTTGAAATGATTGGCGCTCCCTAGGGGAATCGAACCCCTGTTTCAGCCTTGAGAGGGCCGCGTCCTAACCGCTAGACGAAGGGAGCAAGCGCTGGAGAGGGAATAGCCTCGAAACGGCGCGACTGCAAGCGCGGGCGGGCGCACGGACCGCCGGGCCACAAATAGGTCGGTCGGGATGCCCTGGCATATCCATGCATTACATCCCGCCAAGGCAATCCCGAAGCCCTATTCCGGCACCTTGGTGCGGCCCACGCCTCCTTAATCCGCCGAATTCATCAATCGCCTATTTGCCGCCCCGCAGGTTGGATATAGGACCAACACATGAGGAACCGGAGCACATTGCAGGACTGGATCGCCGCGCATCCCGGAGCGGTATCGATTGTGACGCTGGCCGTGCCGTTCGCGATCCTCGTGATCGCCGCGGTGGAAACCGGCCCTTCAGCGCTGGTGTCTCATTTCGCAATGGCTGCGACGAACTTCCGCGATTATTTCGCCACCGTCTTTATTTCCGCGTCGTTCATCGTGTTCTTCGCCGTCATCCTCATTCTCGAGCGGCTACGGCCGGCCGATCCGGATCAGGCGCTGCTGTCGCGCGGGCTGTTTTTCGACGCCGGATTTTCCGTCGTCTCGCTGCTGGTTCATTTCCTGTTCGTGTCGCTCTTCGCCCTGCTGTTCTTGAATTTCTTCCAGCGCCATGTTCCGCCACTCTCGAACCTGATCGGACATTGGCCGAACTGGCTACGCGTGATTGTCGTGTTTGTCGCGGTGGATTTTGCCGGGTGGCTCAGCCATGTGATCCGTCACAAGGTCCCGGCCCTCTGGCATTTCCATGCGCTGCATCACTCGCAGGGCGCCATGAACCTGATGACGGAATTCAGGCTGCATCCATGCGATCTGCTGGCGCGGACGCTCACCATGTCGTTCGTGTTCGTTCTGGTGCTGGTGCCCATCGAGCAGGCGTTCGTTTTTGTCCTGCTGCAGAAATATTATCTGATGTTCCTGCATGCGAATGTCGACATCAGCTACGGCCCCCTCGACCGGGTGCTGGTGTCGCCGCGCGTGCACCGCCTGCATCACGCAATCGACCCCGACCTGCATGACCGCAACTACGGGGTCTATCTCTCCCTGTGGGATACGATCTTCGGCACCTTCCTCACCAGCAGCGAACGCACCATCCGCACCGGCGTCGAGGGCTTCCCCGATGAGCGCGGCGCCGCGTGGTACCGGATGCCGCTGATCTTTCTTCGCCAGCTCGCCCTGCCCGTTGCGCAGGCGGTGCAATCCGTCCGCGCCGCGTTTACGGCTCAACCGCGAACCTGAGACGCCCCGCCGGCTTGAGGGTCTTCGCATCAAAGGTGCGGATTTCAGTCGCGCCGCCGATATCCACGGTCACGGCCAGCCGGTCCCCGGCGGTGGCGATGGAGATAACTCGCGCACCCTTCGGCAGGGTGGCGGTGACGTCGGTGATCTGCACGCTTCCATCGCTGCGGAAAAGGCGGTAGCCGATGGCGACCAGCAAGGCCCCCACCCCGATCGCGGTGGTAAGGCCTGCGATCAGCATCATCCTGCGCACCCGCGCGATCAGCGCGGCTTGCTCGGGCGTCGGTTCGGGCGCAACAGTCTCAGACATGCAAAGCTCTTCTCACTCTTCCGATCACGAAACCAGCCGGCACGAGGTCACGGTCCAAGTGACAGTCCGGGGCGACGAGGGATCGCGGCGGCTGGACCGCGTGCTCGCCGTGCGCAGCCCCGACCTGTCGCGCTCGCGCCTGAAAGCGCTGATCCTCGCAGGCCAGGTGCAGGTTGGCGGCAGCCCGGTTCGCGACCCCGCTTATCATGTCAATGCCGGGGATACGATCACAATCGACGTTCCGCCCGCCGCCCCCGCCGAGCCGGAGGGCGAGGATATTCCGCTCACCATCGTGTTCGAGGACGACGACCTCATCGTCATCGACAAGCCGAAGAACCTCGTGGTCCATCCCGCCGCCGGCCATGAAACCGGCACGCTGGTCAACGCGCTGATCGCCCATTGCGGGGCTTCGCTCTCGGGCATCGGCGGGGTGAAGCGGCCCGGCATCGTCCACCGGCTCGACAAGGACACCACCGGCCTGATGGTCGTGGCGAAGAACGACCGCGCCCACCAGTCGCTCTCGGCGCAGTTCGCCGATCATGGGCGGACCGGCGAGATGCGCCGCGGCTACATGGCCTTTGTCTGGGGCGCGCCGGACCGGCCGCGCGGCACTGTCAACGAGCCGATCGACCGGCATCCGCACAACAGGGAGAAAATGGCGGTGCGCCAAGGCGGCCGCGAAGCCGTGACCCACTGGGAGGTGCTGGAAACCTTCACCGGAAAAGACGGCAAGCCGGTCGCCTCGCTCCTTGCCTGCCAGCTCGAAACCGGACGGACCCACCAGATCCGCGTCCATCTCGCCCATCTCGGCCATCCCCTGCTGGGCGACGAAGTCTATGGCTCCGGATTCAGGACCAAGGCCCGCCAGCTCGGGCCGGAGAGCCAGAAAGTGCTGACCGCTCTTGGCAGGCAGGCGCTGCATGCCTACCTCCTTGTTCTGGAGCACCCGGGCTCGGGAGAAATTCTCCACTGGGAATCCGGCCTGCCGGAGGATTTGGTTCTGCTTGAGGCCGCCCTCCGTAGAACAGACTAAAGGCGGTGCGCTAAAAAGCCGCATGGTTACAGACATTTAACCCGGGTCACGGGTTCGTGACCACGTTTTGTTCTTCCCTCCCCCTCGGGTTTTGGAGTATGTTGCACCTGCGCTCGGGATCGTCCCGGCGCGGAACAATGCAGTGCCGCTGGCTTTGACACAGCAGCTAGCCTGCCTGGCTCGCCGCTATCGGGAGCCTGAACTCTGGAGGGCGCAACATGGCCCGTGCCGCTACTCTTCCGGTTCTCAACGGAGAATCCGGACTTGCTCACTACCTGACTGAAATTCGTAAATTCCCGATGCTTGAGCCACAGCAGGAATACATGCTGGCCAAGCGTTGGCGGGAGCATGACGACCGCGATGCGGCGCATCAGCTCGTCACCAGCCATCTTCGGCTCGTGGCCAAAATCGCCATGGGTTATCGCGGCTACGGCCTGCCGATTTCCGAAGTTGTCTCCGAAGGCAACGTCGGCCTGATGCAGGCGGTGAAACGCTTCGAGCCCGAAAAGGGCTTCCGCCTCGCCACCTATGCGATGTGGTGGATCAAGGCGTCGATCCAGGAATACATCCTGCGTTCGTGGTCGCTCGTGAAAATGGGCACCACCGCGAACCAGAAGAAGCTGTTCTTCAACCTGCGCAAGGCGAAGAGCAAGATCTCCGCGCTTGAGGAGGGCGATCTGCGCCCCGATCAGGTCAAGCAGATCGCGACCTCTCTCGGCGTCACCGAGCAGGACGTTGTCGACATGAACCGCCGTCTCGGCGGCGATGCGTCGCTCAACGCCCCGATCCGCGACGACGGCGAGCCCGGCGAATGGCAGGACTGGCTGGTCGATACCTCGCCCAACCAGGAAGCCATCATGGCGGAGAACGAGGAGTTCGATCATCGCCGCAGCGCGCTGAACGGCGCGATGGGCGTGCTCAACAGCCGCGAGCGCCGCATTTTCGAGGCGCGCCGTCTGGCGGAAGAGCCGATGACCCTGGAAGACCTCGCCGCCGAATTCGGCGTGTCGCGCGAACGCGTGCGGCAGATCGAGGTCCGCGCCTTCGAGAAGGTGCAGGCCGCGGTGAAGAGCACCATCGCCAGGCAGGACCACGCCGCGCTGGAAGCGGCGTACTAACTTCCTGCACATCGCAGAATACGAAAGCCGGCCTTCGGGCCGGCTTTTTTGTTTTAACCCTCGCCCCGCCTGCGGGGAGAGGGTGGTGAGCATCGTCAGATGCGAACCGGGTGAGGGGCTGCAATGTTCGGAATTATGCCCCTCACCCGGATTGCTACGCAATCCGACCTCTCCCCGCCAGCGGGGAGAGGTAACGGCGCGCGCGCAGCTTTGCGCGCGAGCCCGGAATCCAGTTCCTGTTCGTATGGATTCCGGACTGGCGCTACGCGCCATCCGGAATGACGAAGCTGAGAAACCGTTCATGAACGTGCCCTCGCCCGCCGCATCCGCTGCAATTCGTCATAGGCGAAATCGATCGCGGCGCCCTGTTCGAGAAATCCAAGCAGGCGCGGATTGCGGTTTTCCCGGCGGCAGGAAAACTCCGGCCCGAGACAGCGCCGTGCGCGGCGGCAGGCACGGTCGGGACATTCGCGGCAGGCGCGCAGAAACTCCATCTCGGTACGCGCAACAATGAGACTGCAATAATCGTAATCGCGCGCGGTGTGCGCGGCGCGCGTCTCGCCATGCAGGCGCGGATTCTCCGTGCCGTCGAAACCGTAAGGACCTTCCAGCCTGAACCGCGCCGTCATCGGCCACGCTCCCGTTGATGATGTGATGGATTGAATGCGGTGAAATGGAATGAGCGCACGCGCCGTCTGTCGCACGCAGCGCGCACGGCGGCATCGCCTCACTTCGTCCCCTCGCAACCATGAGGGGACGGAACGCCGAAAGGCGCACAGATGGTGGAGACGCAATGCGGATAAACCGCACCACGCATCGCCTTTCGGCGCTCCGCCGCGGCGATTTGTGTCTTCGGGATCGTTCTTCCGGGACAGGACGGACGCTTTCACGCCCCGATCCGGCGGGCTTTCGCCCGCCTTCGTGCCTGTCCGCGTCCAGCCATTGAAGGCAGAGCCACGTAGTTGGCCCGGACGATGACCCGAAGCCTCCCGGACGCACGAGAGACCGTCTCTCCCGTGCGCGCAGGCGCCGCATCCCGCCCCGCGCTCTCGAGCGTCCCGGACAACGCCCCTCAAGTGAGGCGGGATGGCATGAAGATGGGTGATGCGGCGGAAAATGTCAAGGAATTTATTCCTTAGCATTAACAAGGAAGCTGTAAGCCGACGAATTATGATAATTCAGCGAAAGACGTCAGAAATACTGGAAACCTCAATGCGCCCCAAGTTCGGATTCCTTCTCGCGATGTTATCTGCGCTCGCGTCTTTTTCTTTAGCTGATTTTGCTTCCGCAACCGAACCCCTTCAAAGCAGCGATTGGCTATATCGAATTGGACGCGATCCCACCGGCGAAAAGGTGGTTGAGGTTAAATGGACCGTTCGGAGTCTTGGGAACATCAAGATCGTCCGCATCCCCTGGAACTATCGCTCTCTCCTGCTCGGCACGAGCGACGGTGCCCAACTGATCGACAATGTTCACAAAGAAAGCCGCGACAACGGATATGCCGGTGTCTTTTCTTTTTCAGCAATCTTGCCCGAGATTAAACCTCACACGGGCATTGAGCCGCACCTGCTGGATCGCGAGAAGCGCGGCGAGATCGCGAGAGGTTTAGTCTACAATGTAGTCAACAAAAAATATCCGACGTGGGACGAGCGGAGGGTCTTTACATCATTCATAGACATTTACAGATCCCAACTATACTCAGGCCCCGAGCGGCTTCAAATTGCTCTTGTACCGAAATCCACTCGGTTCGATCTCAACAGAATTGGGCCTGAGCGCTTTGTCGTCGAAGAATGGCGAAAAAATACTCGCCTCGGAGGCGGACTTTACCGCGATATGTGGTTCGACGGTAATACGCCCGAGGATTCCCATTCTGTTATTGTTTGCGGCTCGGATGAACGCGCAGATGGCACGCTCGACCCCGAGAATGGCCCTTATCATATGTGCGAGCACTTCTTTACCGTCGAAAAACTAACGGCACGGGTAAAGCTCTCGTATCGCAAAGGGTATCTGAAGAACTGGCGGGAGATACGCACACGCGTAGACGCCTTGCTGTCGTCGTTTCTCACTGATTAGCCAGAGATAGCCCCGGATTTCGCTTCGCTTTATCCGATCCACAAGGCTCGTCATTCCGGGATGCGCCGAAGGCGCAGGCCCGGAATCCATATCTGCCGGAATCTCACATGGGACAATGGATTCCGGGTTCGCGCTTCGCGCGCCCCGGAATGACGACCGATTTCTTCACCTCGCCCCGTTCTTACGGGGAGAGGCCGGATTGCGCAGCAATCCGGGTGAGGGGCTATTTCCTTGAGAGACGCGCCATCGCATATGTTGAAATCGCGCCCCTCACCCCAACCCTCTCCCCGCTAGCGGGGAGAGGGAGCAGGACGAACTCACGATCATTGATCGTGCACAACAGCGCCAAGCCCTACTCCACCCTCGCGCCCGCGAACTTCACCACCTTCTCCCACTTGTCGGTTTCAGACTGGATGATCTTGCCAAAATCTTCCGGTGAACCCGTGAGCGTGACGCCGCCCATTTCCGCTATCTTCTTCTTGATCTCGGGTTCGGCGAGGATGGCGTTGATCTCCTTGTTGAGCTTGGCGATGATGTCCTTCGGCGTTTTCGCCGGAGCGCCCATGCCGAACCACGCGCTGGCCTCATAGCCCTTCACGGTGTCACCGACAGTCGGCACATCCGGCAGTTCGGGCGAGCGCGCCTCCGTCGTCACCGCCAGCGCGCGCAGCGTCCCCGCCCGCACATGGGAAATGCACGAAGGCATGTTGTCGAACATCACCTGCACGCGGCCCGACAGCAGATCGGTGATCGCGGGCGCGGAGCCGCGATAGGGCACGTGCAGCATCTCGACGCCGGTCATCGCCTTGAACAGTTCGCCCGAGAGATGGATCGAGGTGCCGTTACCGGATGAAGCCATGTTGACCTTGCCCGGATTGGCCTTGGTGTAGGCGATGAATTCCTCCACGGTCTTGGCCGGGAAATCCTTCGGCACCACCATCACGTTCGGCACGCGCGCGAGACCGGCTACCGGCGCGATGTCGCGGATGAAATTGAAGCTGAGCTTGGCATAGAGCGAGGCATTGATGCCGTTGGCCGGATTGACCAGCAGCACGGTATAGCCATCGGGATCGGCATTCACCACGGACTCGGTGCCGACATTGTTGCCCGCGCCCGGCTTGTTCTCGATGATGAACTGCTGGCCCAGCCGCTCCGACAGGCGCTGGCCGATCAGCCGCGCGAGAATGTCGGTCGCCCCGCCCGGCGGATAACCCACCACCCACTTCACAGGACGCGTCGGATAATCCTGCGCCGCAGCGCCGGTCGAAAGAAATGCAGCAAAGCCCATCGCGATCAGACCGATCGCGGCGCGTCGTGAAGCCATGTCGTGTTACCCCTTGTTTCTCCCCGGCTGCCGCGACTTGGCGCGCGGTCAGCGTGTGTTGATGGACAACACGCGAAGCGTAACAAAGAAACGGCGGCGGACAAGGCGAAGGATGCGCGCAGCCCGCTTATGGCAGCGCACAACAAGCGTACCGGGTTACAGGCTGTCGCGGTTACAGATAATCGCGGAAGTAATCGGCGAGACTGTCGTTGTCGCCGGTCATGCCGAAGTCGATCGGCTGTTCCATCAGCAGCGCGCTGGCTTCGGTCTTGTAATCCGGCGATACATCGTCGGCGCCCGGCAGCGGCTGGCGCAGGATCGCCAGATAGGACTCGTAGTTGTCGCGCGTGCCGCTGAAAATGCAGCTGCACATGCCGGGATCGGCATAGACATACCGCGGCGTGCCGCCCGCCTTGTGAATGACAAAGCGATGCGGCGGCAGCGCCTTCAGCGCGCGCTGGCCCACGGCATCGTTGGCAAGCTGAATCCTGAATCCCGCCGAGCGCAGATAGAATGCGTTCTTCTCAAGGAACGGCTTGCTCGGCGCAGCACGCTGCGCCGCAAGCGGCTCGCTCGCCAGCGAAAATACCATGACCGCCAGCGCCGCAACGGGAATTAAGGCAAGGCGGCACCATGCGGCATGCGAACTCATTTTCGGGAACATCCAACGTCTCCGCTCAAAATAATTTTTCTGATTTTTTCCGCTGCGCAGCGCCGGAAAAACAAATCCTGCACGCGCGGCGTTTACGATTTTGTCGCCGGTGTGGAACCATGCCGCGTGAGACAACGATTGTCCATTCCGCGACACAAGATGTGGTGCGATTGCGTGAGCGAAGCGTCAACGCGGGTTGCAAAATCTTCATGACCTTGAAGGAAATGTGACTGGAGCTTTTCCAAATTCACATCGGTGTATGTGCGTTGCAAATCGCGGTGCTGACTCACATCTGCCCCATTGCACACGCATGGTCCGCCCGCTCACCGAAGGCGCGATCGCAGAGACGACTTTGATGCCGTCGCGCCCTGAAATGCCCGAAGAGGAGAAGTGCATGGTCGATCGCCCGCAGGAAACCCTCAACGAAAAATTCGATCCGGATTACGTCGCGACGTTAAGAAAGATTCTCGACATCGCCGTCGAACAGATCGCGCTGGAGAACCGCACCCCCGCGACCAAGGCGAAGATGGCGCAAACCATCGTCAGCCGCGCCGCGGGCGGCGTCACCGATGCCAACGATCTTGTGTCCAGCGCGGTGCGTGTCGGCGAGACGCGCGCGGCGTGACCGCTTTCCTGAAATCGTTACGAGTTACGACGCCGCGCTCTTCGGCGCGGCGTGCGGCACTTCCTTGTCGAGACGCGGCGCATTGGTCGCGAACTGTTCGTCCTGCGGCATCGACGGCAGAACGCCGCTGGTCTTGGCCTGATCGATCACCTGCGCCAGCAGCCTGAGCCCGAGCGGCGCGAGCGCCCGCTCCCACAGTTCGCGCGCGGTCTCGTTCTTCTTCACGAACACCCAGTCCTGCGCGGCGATCGCACCGGCATCGAGCCGGTCCGACAGATGATAGACCGTGCCGCCGGCGATGGCGTCGCCTTCCCTGATGGTCCACTCCACCGCGGCGATGCCGCGATGACGTGGCAACAGCGAGGGATGATAGCCGATGCCGCCGAGCCTCGCGGCTTTCAGCGCGTCCGCGCCGACCAGCGCATGGCTGTGCGCGGTGACGATGAGATCGGTTCCGGGCGCGATTTCCGACGCCACTATCAGCTTCGGCTTCGCCTGCACTACGACCTCGATGCCCGCCGCACGCGCCGCCGCAGCGAGGCGGTCCTCGCCATCCGCGACCACAACGCGGATCACCTCGATGCCGTGACCGCGCATCATGTTCAACGTCTCGACGCCGAAATGACGCGAGCCGGCAAGGGTGATCTTCATGGAGTTACTGCCCCCAGGCTGTGAATGCTTCGTTGAAGGCGCGCTCGCCCGGCGCGCCCTTCTCGATGGCGATGATCGACCGGCGCTGGTTGGCGTAAACCAGCGGAATGTCGAACCATGAGCGTTCCTTCAGAAGCTGAAGGTTGCGCTGCTTGTCGGCTTCGACATTCGACAGCCCGACCAGGAAGAAGCCGTCGGTGACCTTCACCGCAAGGCCGGCCAGCGGCGTGCCGCGCGCCTGCTCGTTGGACTTCATCAATACGCCCGGCACATTGGCGATGGTGGTGCCGAAGTCCGGCGGCAGCACGAAGGTCAGTTCGGCGGTATGGCTCGCCGGCAGCGACGCATCGGTGTTGCGACGGATCGACAGCGACATCTTGATCTTGCGCTCGGGAATATCGATGTCGGCGCGCACGCCAATATCCGGCGGCTGCCCGGCGGGCACCTTGACCGGTTCCGTGCGCCAGATCACCGAACCGACATACTGCTTGCCCTGCGGCGCCGAGGGGTCTTCATCGTAGAGCACCACGCGCTGCGCCACCGGCGCGATCTGCTGCGAGCCGGGCTGGCCGACGCGATCGGTGATCTTCGGCCGCGTGCCCGACGCATCCTTCGGCGTAGTGTCGGCCTGCTGCTGCACCGGCTTCATGGTCAGCGACTTGATCAGCGAATAGGCCTTCGGTCCGCCCCACACCGCGCCGCCGATCGCGATCACGGCAACGCAGACCCAGATGGCGGTCTTGAGCGGAAAGCCGCGCCGCGTGGTTTCTTCCTCGTCGCGCGGCGCCATGCGGGCACGGGGCCGGTCGTTCGGCTGATAGCGACCGGCTTCCTCGATGGACTCATCGTAGCTGTAGGGCGACGGACCGCGCTGATCCGGAAAGTCCTGCGCCTGGCTGCGCCGGGCCGAACGGGTCGCACCGCCGAGATCGTTGGCGTCGGCGACCACATCGCGCAAACCCGAACCCTGCGGCGGACGGCGCTGCGCGCGGGCGCTTTCGGTGAAGTCGTCCAGCATGCGGGTGTCGTCGGTGCGCTGGTCGCGCGCACGGACATCACGCATCGAGGCCGGCAGGCCCTGCTCCACCGATGGCTGGGCGCGGGTCAGCGGCGGCGGCTGATCGCCGCGAAGATTGCGCGGCGGACGCATCTCGCCCGCTCCGTTCGGCTCCGGCCGTGCCGGTGCCCGGCCCGGTGCCGGCGGGGGCACATTGCCGGTGCGGGCGTTGCGTGCGCTTTCGCGCAGGGCATCACCGGGGCGCGGACCATCGCGGCGGCCCGGCGCGGGTGCGCGCGGCTGCGCCGACGGAGCCTGCGGCGGAGGCGCTGAGGGACGTTCGCTGGCAAGCGCAGCGGCGCGGCGGACCGCGTCAGCCTCGACCCTGCGCACGGCGTCCTCAAGAGCCAACCGCTCGCGGGTGATTTCGGCTTCGCTCAGGGCAGGCTGCACACCGCGCAACTGGGAAATCAGCGCCGTGCGCGCACGCTCATAGAGCGCCCGCCGGCTTTCGGCGGGAGCGCTGGGGTCCAGGCCCGAAATCGCGCGGGCTATGAGCGGGTAGTAATCTGCCATTCTTGCCTTGCTGTCCCGGCTCCCAGTTTGCAGGATTCTTTGCAAACCCTGAACTTAAAAAACGTCAATCAACAGTGCCGCGTTCAGATTCAAGCCTCAAACGGGTTCTGAACGAGGATCGTATCCTCGCGCTCGGGGCTGGTGGACAACAGCGCGATCGGACAACCGACCAGTTCCTCGACGCGGCGGACATACTTGATCGCCTGCGCGGGAAGATCGGCCCATGACCGCGCATTCGCGGTCGGCTCTTTCCAGCCTTCGATGGTTTCATAGATCGGCTCGACACGGGCCTGGGCGCCTTCGCCAGCCGGAAGATGATCGATTTCCTTGCCGTCGAGCTTGTAGCCGACACAAACCTGGATCTCGTCGAAGCCATCGAGAATGTCGAGCTTGGTCAGCGCGAGGCCGTGAATACCGCTGGTCCGGGCGGTCTGCCGCACCAGCACTGCATCGAACCAGCCGCAGCGGCGCTTGCGCCCGGTGTTGACGCCGAATTCCTTGCCGCGGCGTCCGATCTCTTCGCCGATCTCGTTGGTCAGTTCGGTGGGGAACGGTCCCTGTCCGACGCGAGTCGTATAGGCCTTGCAGATGCCGAGCACGTAGCCGACCGAACCCGGCCCCATGCCGGTGCCGGTCGCCGCCTGCGCCGCGACCGTGTTCGACGACGTGACATAGGGATAGGTGCCGTGATCGACGTCGAGCAGCGCGCCCTGCGCGCCCTCGAACAGGATGCGCTTGCCTTCGCGGCGCTTGTGGTCGAGCAGATTCCAGACCGAGTCCGCAAACGGCAGCACCTGCGGCGCGACCGCCACCAGTTCCTTCAGGAGTGCGCTGGCATCCACTTCCGGCAGGTTGAGGCCACGGCGCAGCGCGTTGTGGTGGGTCAGCAGGCGTTCGATCTTGTGCGGCAGCGTCTGCGGATCGGCGAGATCCATCAGGCGGATGGCGCGGCGGCCAACCTTGTCCTCATAGGCGGGGCCGATGCCGCGCTGGGTGGTGCCGATGGCGGTCGCCTTGTTGGCGTTCTCGCGGATCGCATCGAGCTCGCGGTGCAGCGGCAGGATCAGTGTGACGTTTTCGGCAACGCGCAGATTGTCCGGCGTGATCGCAACACCCTGCGAGCGCAGCTTCTCAAGCTCGGCGACAAAGGCCTGCGCGTCGAACACCACGCCATTGCCGATGACCGACAGCTTCGAGGAGCGCAGCACGCCCGACGGCAGCAGCGCGAGCTTGTAGGTGTTGCCGTTGATGACAAGGGTATGGCCGGCATTGTGGCCGCCCTGAAAACGGACGACGATGTCGGCCTGCTCCGAGAGCCAGTCGACGATCTTGCCTTTTCCTTCGTCGCCCCACTGGGCGCCGACGACGACAACATTGGCCATTTCCAGACAATCTCCCGCAACCCGCAAATCCGCTGGAAACCCAGCGCCTTGCAGCAGGGCTCATCGCTTGCGAGGCATGTCACCGGATAACGGATGCGCGCATGGGACGCAAGCGCCAACGGCTGTTGACGCCGGCGCCGAATGGGGTCCAAATCATTGATATCCCCAAATAATTCCGGCCAGACCCGGCCATTCCCGCAAACTCTCGAATCCCTCGCAAGATGAACGCCCCCGCCCCGCGCTCCGCCATCGGATGGTTGACGGACAAGCCGTACCTGCTGCTGACGCTGACGCCGCTATTCTGGGCGGGCAACGCCGTGGTGGGCCGGGCCGTCGCGGGCCAGTTTCCACCGATCACGCTCTCGATCCTGCGCTGGTCTGCGGCCTTCATTCTGGTGCTGCCCTTCGCCTGGCCGCATCTGGTGCGCGACTGGGCCGCGATCCGCCAGCGTCTTGGCCTGATGGCGGTGTTGTCGTTCACCGGCATCAGCATTTTCAATTCGCTGCAATACTGGGCGCTGGAATATACCGAGGCGTTAAACGCGCTGCTGATGCAGTCATCAGGTCCGCTGTTTGTGGCGATCTGGTCGCTGGTGCTGCTCGGCGTCCGCCTCACCTGGGCGCAGGCCGCCGGGATTCTGGTCTCGCTGTGCGGCGTGCTGGTGATCCTGCTGCGCGGCGATCTTGCGGCATTGTCGAAGATCACCCTGAACAAAGGCGACATCATCTATCTCGTGGCACTGGCCATCTTCGGATTCTATTCGGCACTGTCCACGAAGCGGCCCGCGATTCACAACCTGTCGTTTCTCGCCTTCACGTTCGGCTTCGGTGCACTGTGCCTGATCCCGATGTTTGCCATTGAACTGGCGACACGTCCCATAGTGCAGTTCACGCCGCACAATCTTGCGGTGCTGGCCTATGTAGCCGTATTCCCGTCGATCCTGTCGTATCTGTGCTTCAACCGCGGCGTCGAACTGATCGGGGCCAACCGCGCAGCGCCGTTCTTCCATCTGATCCCGGTGTTCGGATCGGCGATGGCGATCATCTTCCTCGGTGAAAAGCCGCAACTCTTTCATCTGGTCGGTTACGCGCTGGTCCTTGCCGGCGTCGTTATCGCCGCGCGCAGGCCGGCTCATCCACGCTCCCCAGACACGTCATTCCGGACAGGCCGCGAAGCGGACTGATCCGGAATCCCGAAGAGTTCATCCCATACAGCTTCTGGATTCCGGGTTCGCTCGCAAGCGCTCGCGCCCCGGAATGACGAGCCGAACAGGCAAAGACGAACGCATCCGCTGCCCATCTGGCGCAACGGAGCAATCCGGGATTGGCGGTTGTGAACACCGGAAATAATGGCACAACTGAACGTGTCCTTTTTCCCGAAGATTTCATGACGGTTATCGACCCGCCCTTGCGCAAGCCATCGTTCATCACCTGGCTCGCCGATCAGCCCTATGTGCTGCTGAGCCTGATGGCGCTGTTCTGGGCCGCCAACATCGTGCTCGGGCGCTATGTCGCCGGTCATGTGCCGCCGTTCACGCTGACATTCCTGCGCTGGGCCGGAACCTTCCTTGTGGTGGCGCCCTTCGCCTGGCCTCATCTGCAGCGCGACTGGCCTGCGATGCGCCGGCATATTCCGCTGCTGCTGGCGCTGGCGCTGACCGGCTTCGCGCTCAACAACGCTTTGTCCTATTGGGGACTGCAGCACACCCAGGCGCTCAACGCGCTACTGATCCAGTCGTCCGGTCCGCTGTTCGTCGCGCTGTGGGCGCTGGTGCTGTTCGGCGTCCGGCTGTCATGGATGCAGGCCATCGGCATCCTCGTGTCGCTGCTCGGCGTGCTGGTCATCGTCCTGCGCGGCAATCTCTCGGCGCTCGCGGACATCCAGGTCAATTCCGGCGACATCAGCTTCGCCGGCGCGCTGTTCGTGTTCGGGCTCTACTCGGCCCTGATGGCGAAGCGGCCGAAGATCAATCCGCTGTCGCTGATCGCCTTCACCACCGGCACCGGCGCCCTGATGCTGCTGCCGCTGGTCGGCTGGGAGGTCTCCGCGGGCAATCTCCTGATCATCGACACGCTGACCATCGCCACCGTGGTGTTCGTCGTGATCTTTCCCTCGACGCTGGCCTATATCTTCTTCAACCGCGGCATCGAGCTGATCGGCCCGAACCGGGCAGCACCGTTCTTCCATCTGGTGCCTGTGTTCGGCTCGGTGATGGCGATCCTGCTGCTCGGCGAAAAGCCCGAGCTGTTTCATCTGACCGGCTACGTGCTGGTGCTGGCAGGCATTTTCGCCGCGTCGCGGCGCGGCTCGACCGGGAAACGCTCCGCCTCCTAAAATCCGCCTCCCTCGCTGGCAATCCGCCGCGACTTCGCGCAATCTGCCCATCCTAAGAAAAGCGGCGCAGGCCACCGCGAGGTGACCTGACGACCGCACACCAAAAAACCAGGGGCGGAGACACTTTCAATGAATTTTCTGAAATCGACGATTTCACCATTGGCCGCGGTCCTCGCGGCGGGCGTTCTGGCGACCGGACCGTCATCGGCGCAGAGCAACTGGCCCGCGCCGGGCAAGAACATCACGCTGGTGCTTCCCTTCGCGGCAGGCAGCGGCACCGACACCACCACACGCATCATCTCGAAGGACCTCGCCAAGGCGCTCGGCGCCAACATCGTGATCGAGAACAAGCCGGGCGCCAACGGCTCGATCGCCGCGAGCTTCGTCGCGCGCTCCGAGCCGGACGGCTACACCATCTTCGTCACCACCAACACGTCGCATTCGGCAAATCCGTATCTGCTGAAGAACATGACGTACGATCCGATCAAGGATTTCACCCCGATCGCGCGCACCGGCGACCTGCCGTTCATGCTGGTGATCGATCCCAAGCTGCCGGTCAATTCGGTCGCCGACCTGATCGCGCTGGCGAAGAAGGAGCCGGGCAAATACTCCTATGCCAGCGGCAGTTCGTCGGCCATCGTCTCCGGCGCGACCTTCGCGACCCTCGCGAACATCGACCTGCTGCATGTGCCCTACAAGAGTTCGCCGCCGGCACTGACCGACGTGATCGCGGGCCGCGTCAGCATGATGTTCGTGGACGTGCTCACCGGCCTGCCGCATGTGAAGGGCGGCGCACTGAAGGCGCTCGCGGTCACCACGAAGCAGCGCTCCGCACTGCTGCCGGACCTGCCATCGATGGATGAAGCCGGTGTGAAGGGCTTCGACATCACCTCATGGCAGGGCTATCTCGGCCCGGCCAATCTTCCGAAGGACATCGTGACGAAGCTGAATGCCGAAATCCGCAAGGTCGTCGAGACGCCGAGCGTCAGAAACGAGCTGGCCGAGCGCGGCATGGAAGCATTCTCCGGCACGCCGGAGAGCTTCGACAAGTTCCTGAAGGAGCAGCTCGTGGTGTGGGAAAAGCTGATCCGCGACGCCAAGATCGAGAAGCAGTAGCTCTTCTCACCTCTCCCCGCTGGCGGGGAGAGGTGAAACTTACGCCGCGCGCACCTTGCCGAGGAATTCGTCCACCGCCGAACGCAGCATGCCCGACTGCTGATCGAGGTCGCGGGCGCTGGTGAGAACGTCCGACGCGGCAGTACCCGTCGCCGCCGCAGCGGCGCTGACACCACCGATGTGATTGCTGATCTCGCTCGATCCCGCCGCCACCGACTGGATGTTGCGCGCGATCTCGCGGGTTGCAGCGCCCTGCTCTTCAACGGCGCTGGAGATGTTCATGGTGATCTCGCTCATGCGCGTGATCGTTTCGGTGATGCCGCCGATCGACACCACCGCTTCGCTGGTGGTGGCCTGCATCGCCGCGACCTGCGCCGAGATTTCCTCGGTGGCCTTGGCGGTCTGGTTGGCCAGTGCCTTCACTTCCGACGCGACGACGGCGAAGCCACGGCCGGCTTCGCCGGCGCGTGCAGCTTCAATGGTCGCGTTCAGCGCAAGAAGGTTGGTCTGCGCCGCGATGGAGTGAATGAGCTGCACCACTTCGCCAATCTTCTCCGCGCCGCTCGACAGGACCTGCACCGTCGCATTGGTGCGCTCCGCATCGGCCACGGCCTTGCTGGCGATCTCGTTGGACTGGTTGACCTGGCGCGAAATCTCCGCGACCGAGCTGGATAGTTCTTCCGCCGCCGCCGCAACGGTGCCGACGTCGTTCGAGGCCTTCTCGGAGGCTGCGCCCACCGTTGCCGCGCGCGAGCTGGCGTCCGATGCAGAATGGGTCATCGACTGGGCCGTGGTCTGCATGCCGGCCGCCGAAGCCGCCACCGAACGCACGATGCCGTTCACGCTGCTTTCGAACGTGCTCGCAATGCTGTTCATCATCGCCTGCCGCTCCGCAGCAGCGCGGTTCTGCCGCTCGGCTTCCTGTTCTTCCAGGCCACGGATGCGCAGCGCGTTGTCCTTGAACACCTGAACCGTCGCGGCCATCTTGCCGATCTCGTCGCGGCGGTCGAGCGCAGGAATGGCGTCGTCCAGCTTGCCATCGGCAAGCGACTGCATGCGCGTACCGAGCTGGCCAAGCGGAACGGTGATGCTGCGGCCGATCAGCCACGCAATCGCACCGGCGAAGGCGGCAATGGCGAGAATGGCGAGGCCGAGCGCCCACACGATCGGCATCAGCTTGGCATCGAGATCGTCCAGATAGGCGCCGGTGCCGACAAACATGTTCCAGCCCGGAATGGCCACGGCATAGGACACCTTTCGGATCGGCGTATCGTCGCCGGGCCGGTAATATTCATAGCGCAGCGTGACATCGCCCTTGGCGGCGACGCCGTCGCGCAGTTCGCGCGCCAGCTTGCGGCCGTTGGTTTCGATATCGAGCTGATTGGCGCCGATCTTCTTGAGATCCGGCGTGGCGACCGTGATACCGTCCATGGTGTAGGCGAACAGATAGCCGTTGCCGTTGTCATAGGTCATCGTCAGCGCACGGCGCTGGAATTCCTCGATGGCGGCTTCCTTGGTCAGCTTTCCGGCTTCGACCTGCTTCTGCAATCCAACCGCCATGTTGCGCGCGGTTTCGACAATCGCGCGGGTCTGGTCCATGCGGGCGCTCAGAAGTTCGCTCTTCATCATGAAGGCGGCAAACAGGCCGGCAACGCACAGGCCAACGACGGCGACCCCCACAAGAATACCGAGCTTGGGGGTGATCGGAAGGTTCTTCAGAAATTTCACAGGGCTTCTCCGGGGCGGGGCCGCGCTTCTGCACGGATTCGACCATATGAAGTACCCAAAGTTTCTTTCAGCATGGTTACCTATGCGTCCCCGACAAAGCTCCTTTGCTCAAAGCAAAACGGGCCCCCGCAGGGACCCGTAACTGTTGCAAGACCGGTTTCCCGCTCACGCGGGAACGAGCGAAAAATTGCTCAAAACGTCAGCGCCTTGGCCTGCTTGACGTGCGGCAGGGTCAGCGTCTTGGCCAGGACATCGGCGGGAACCACACCATCGACCTCAACCAGTGCAATGGCGTCGCCACCCTGCTTGTGGCGGCCGAGGTTGAAGGTCGCGATGTTGACGCCTGCATCGCCGAGCAGCGAAGCGAACTTGCCGATGAAGCCCGGCTTGTCCTCGTTGGTGACGTAGATCATCGACTTGCCGAACTCCGCATCAACGCGGATACCCTTGACATCGACGAGACGCGGCACGCCGTCCGCGAACACCGTGCCGGACACGGAGCGTTCCTGCCGCTCGGTGGCCACCGTCACCGTGATCAGGCTTTCGTAATCGCCTTCCGCCGCGCGGACGACTTCGTCCACAATCATGCCGCGCTCCTTCGCCACCACCGGCGCGGAGACGACATTGATGTCGCCCAGCATCGGCCGCAGCAGGCCGCTCAGAGCCGCTGAGGTCAGCGCCTTGATCTTCATCTCTGCGACATGACCTTCATAGGTGATGGTCACCTTGGAAATACCGGTTTCGGTGAGCTGGCCCGCGAACGAACCGAGCTTTTCCGCCAGTTCGATGAACGGCTTCAGCTTCGGCGCTTCTTCCGCGGTAATCGAGGGGAAGTTGACCGCGTTCGAGATCGCACCGGTGAGCAGATAGTCCGACATCTGCTCAGCGACCTGCAGTGCGACATTCTCCTGCGCTTCAGTGGTCGATGCGCCGAGATGCGGGGTGCAGATCACGTTCGGACGGCCGAACAGCACGTTGGCCTTGGCGGGTTCTTCCACGAACACGTCGAAGGCTGCGCCTGCGACATGGCCGGAGTCGAGCGCCAGAGCCAGCGCCTGCTCATCCACAAGACCGCCGCGCGCGCAGTTGATGATGCGCACGCCCTTCTTGGTCTTGGCGAGCGCTGCTGCGTCGAGAATGTTCTTGGTCTTGTCGGTGAGCGGGGTGTGCAGGGTAATGAAGTCGGCACGCTTGAGCAGATCATCGAGTTCGACCTTCTCGACACCGATGTCCTTGGCGCGCTCCGGCGACAGGAACGGGTCGAACGCGATCACCTTCATGCGCAGACCGATCGCGCGATCCACGACGATCGAGCCGATATTGCCCGCGCCGATGACACCGAGCGTCTTGCCGGTGATTTCAACGCCCATGAAGCGGTTCTTCTCCCACTTGCCGGCCTGGGTGGAGGCGTCGGCGGCGGGGATTTCGCGGGCGAGCGCGAGCATGAGCGTAATCGCGTGTTCGGCGGTGGTGATCGAATTGCCGAACGGCGTATTCATCACGATGATGCCCTTCGCCGTGGCGGCGGGAATCTCGACATTGTCGACGCCGATGCCGGCGCGGCCGATCACCTTCAGGTTTTTAGCTTTCTCAAGAATCTTCGCAGTCGCCTTGGTGGCCGAGCGAATCGCGAGGCCGTCATAGTTGCCGATGATCTCGGCCAGCTTGTCCTTGTCCTTGCCGAGATCCGGCTGGAAATCGACCTCGACGCCGCGATCCTTGAATATCTGCACGGCGGCAGGAGAGAGAGCGTCGGAAATGAGAACCTTTGGTTTGGTCATGATTTTGATCCATCTTCGTCATTCCGGGGCGCGAGTGAAACGAGCGAACCCGGAATCCAGACGAGGTTTAAGTGATGATGTGATTGGATTCCGGGTTCGCGCTTTGCGCGCCCCGGAATGACAAGTCAGGCCGCTTTCGCCAGCGAGGCCTTGGTCTCGGCGAATGCCCAGTCGAGCCACTGCGTGAGGATTTCGACATCCTTCGCTTCGACCGTCGCGCCGCACCAGATGCGAAGGCCGGCAGGCGCGTCGCGGTAGTGGGCGAAGTCGTAACCTGCGCCTTCCTTCTCGACAGCCGCGACCAGCTTCTTCGCAAAGTCGGCCTGTGCGTCAGCGGAGAGCGCCGTGATCGCGGGATCGACCACCTTCAGACACACCGAGGTGTTGGAGCGGATCGCCGGATCGGCCGCGAGGAAATCGATCCACGGCGTCTTCGCAACCCAGTCGCCCAGCACCTTGGTGCTGGCGTCGGCGCGGGCGATCAGAGCCTTGAGGCCGCCGACTGACTTGGCCCAGCCGAGCGCATCGAGATAGTCCTCGACGCAGAGCATCGACGGCGTGTTGATGGTCTCGCCGACGAAGATGCCTTCGTTAAGCTTGCCACCCTTGGTCATGCGGAAAATCTTCGGCAGCGGCCACGGCGGCGTGTAGCTTTCGAGACGGGCCACGGCGCGCGGCGACAGGATCAGCATGCCGTGCGCACCCTCGCCGCCCAGCGCCTTCTGCCAGGAGAAGGTGACGACATCGAGCTTCGGCCAGTCGAGCGGCTGCGCGAAAGCGGCGGACGTGGCGTCGCAAATGGTGAGGCCTTCACGGTCGGCCGCGATCCAGTCGGCGTTGGGCACACGCACGCCGGAGGTGGTGCCGTTCCAAGTGAAGACGATATCGGAATTCTTGTCGGCCTTCGACAGGTCCGGGATTTCGCCATAGCCCGCGGTCAGCTTGACTACGTCCTTCAGCTTGAGCTGCTTGATGATGTCGGTGACCCAGCCATCGCCGAACGACTCCCAAGCGATGGCGGTGACAGGACGCGGCCCGAGCAGCGACCACAGCGCCATTTCCACGGCGCCGGTGTCGGAGGCCGGGACAATGCCGATCTTGTAATCGGCGGGAACTTCAAGCACTTCGCGCGTCAGATCGATCGCGAGCTTGAGCTTGACCTTGCCGACCTTCGCACGGTGCGAGCGGCCGAGGGCTGCGTCCTTGAGATTTTGGGGGGTCCAGCCGGGGCGCTTGGCGCAGGGGCCGGAGGAAAAATGCGGCACGTTCGGCTTGGAGCCGGGCTTCGCTACAGTCATCGTCTATCCTTCCAGATAGTGAGCCTCCCGTTGGGGGGAGGTGTCCCGCCGCCGTCAATATGGGAGCTTCCGGATTTCGTCAAGAAACTTCGGCGGGCGGCAATCACAAGGCTGGGATGCGGAGAACAGTATGGCACGGGGCACATGCGCTCCCTCTCCCCGTTTTTACGGGGAGAGGGTTGGGGTGAGGGGCAAAATCGCCTTGATCCAGAAGGGCCCCTCACCCGGATTGCCATAGCAATCCGAGCTCTCCCCGTAAGAACGGGGAGAGGTGAAAAACTCAAAACCCCAGCACCTTTTCGCAGTCTGCGATCCAGCGCCGCACGGAAGCGTAGCCGTCGAGATGAAAGCCGCCCTCATGCGCAACGCGCGTGTAGGCCAGCAGCGCCACGTCGGCGAGGGACAGCGTGTCATCGACCAGAAAGCGCGTGTCGTGAAGCTGATGCTCCATCCGCGCCAGCGCGAAATAGCCGCGCTTCACCTTTTCCGGATCGAGCTCGCCCTGCGACTTGCCGAGATAGAACATCATGAAGCGGCAGACCGCGATGTAAGGCTCGTGGCTGTATTGCTCCCAGAACAACCACTCGTCCATCTTCGCGCTGAGGAAGGCTTCGGCCGGAATGAGATCGGTGCCGCGCGCGAGGTAACGGATGATCGCGTTGGACTGCGCCAGCGTGCGCCCGTCGTCGAGTTCGAGTACCGGCACCTGCCCTGCGCCGTTGAGCTTGAGGAATTCCGGCGTGCGGCTTTCGCCTTTCATGGTGTCGATGTCGATCCAGGTGTAGCGGCGCGAAAGCCTGTCGCACACCCACTTCACCTTCAGGCAATTGCCGGAATTCAGGTCGCCGTAGATCTTCATCTCGATGTTCGCTTCCTCTGCACTGCGTTGAACCGTAGTCCAACAAGCAAAGCGGCCCCTGTCAACGACAGGAGCCGCAAGAAGCAAACCGTATCGGATGAATAAGTTAGGACGGTGGGTGAATGGATTAGAACCGGTAACCGAGGCCGCCGCGCACCGTGTTGATGTTGGTGTCGATGGGACCGGTGAAGCGGACATATTCCCATTCGGCGCGGCCGAAGACATTTCCGAACAGCATCACTTCGGTGCCGAGGCCGAAGGTGTATCCAACCATCAGGCGCTTGTTCTTGCTCTCGGTCGTACTGTAAGTCACATCATAGTCCGTAATCGTCGCAGGCGGAGCGCCGACGTAAGTACCCTGGCTTCTAATGGTGCTCGACCGGACACTGTCCGCAAGACCCAAGGCGACGCCGCCGAAGGCATAAGGCAGGAAACTGCCGATCACATATCCCGCGCGGCCACGGAGAGTCAGCACGTCGGTATAGTTGATCGAGGCAGCAGAGTTGGCTGTCGCGGCATAATTGATGCTATCGACGGTAATCTGCCGGGACATGGTGCCGCTGGCCTTGCCGCCGTAATTTCCATGCATGTAGCTGGCGTCGACGCCCATCACCACATCGCCCCACTGTCCGTTGTAGCCAGCGAAGCCGCCGAACGCACTGTTCTGGTGCGAGACCTTGCCGCCGATCACCGGCCAGGTCGATACACCAAGAACCTGTTCAACAGTGGTCAGCGCCAGCTGCTGCTGGGCAATGTCCTTTGTCGCGCCGTTGAAGTTGTGATCGGATGAACCGTAAGCCGCCTGCCCGCCGACGTAGACGCCCTGCCATCTGACATAGCGCGGGCTTTCGCGGAGCATTCCGCGCAGGATCGGCAGATCATCCGGAAAATCCGCGGCCTGTGCACCTTGCACAACGCCCGCCAGCATCATCGCCAACATAATCCGACGCATCACGAAACTCCCGTCACCAACTCTTAACTACGTTCGATCATGCCGCGTTAACCCTAATCATTCGTTATCGCCGTGCTTTTTGCGCAAAAGAAAACGGCGCGGAAAATTCCGCGCCGTTGAAGTTTGAAGGAGGGAGATAGAGAGAAGAATTCCGATCAGCCCTTGCGGATGAGCGGAGGCAGCATCGGCGGAACGTAAGCCGGCACCGGATCGATCGCCCAGCGCACGCCGAGCTTCAGGTCGTGCGAGGTGAGGTGCTTGAACGTGGTCGGATTGTTGATGTTGTTGGTGCCCGTGTAGGTGATGACATCGCCGGTGATGCCGTCGCCCATATCAAGATAGCGATAGGCCAGTTCCAGCGTCAGGCTCGGATTGATCTTGTAGGCAAGACCGGCGTGAACTGCCCAGGCGAAGTTCCACTTCGATGCGTCCGCTGCGTAGGCAGAGCTAGGACCGCCCGGAAAGCCGTTGAGGCTTGTGGTCTGTCCGACATCGGTATAGTTCCCGATCTGCACACGGGCCGCACCGACACCGGCGCCGATGAACGGCGTCACGCACCACCAGGTGCCGAGATCAGCATAGGCGTTGGCCATGATCAGCCATTCGGACTTGTTGCCGGTGTACTTGTTGAAGCCGTTCTGCGTGACGCCTGCGCCGGTGAACGTGTTTACTTCATAGCCGTTCAGCGTCGAGCTGGCGCGATATTCGCCGGTCACGTCCGCACGAAACCAGTTGTTGAAGCGATAGCCCGCACCGAGGCCGAAGATGCCGGCGCTGTTGAAGTCTGCTTTCTGGCTTTGGCTAATGAGACCCGCCTCGAGCGCATTGCTCAGGTGCTGGACCTTCTGATTGCTGAAACCAATATCGCCGCGCAGATACCAGCCGCCGAAATCTTCGACCGGAGGAGGAACATACATCGGAGGGGGCGGCGGAAGATCGGCAGCGAGCGCGGCCGAGGAAATGAACGACGCCGCGCCTGCGGCAATAAGATTCTTCAGAGTACGCATTGGTCCGGTCCTTTCACCGGTGAGGCGGGATACGGGCCTCACGCTCAAAACTCATGGGCGGACCATGGCACCAAATGTTTAAGCGCCACTTAACCCTAATTTTTAACCGCGATTTTTAATCTGGCTTAAGCGGGACGGTAAATATTTACACAACGCGCGCCGCAGCACGCCGCAAATCCTAACGATGTGTTGATGGATGTGTCAGGGATGCTGACGGGATAGTGGCGGCTATAAACCGGTGTCATTCCGGGGCGCGAGTGAAACAAGCGAACCCGGAATCTCTTGCACTCATCGGGGACAATCGCTGCGAGATTCCGGATCGGCCCGCAAGATGCGGGCCGTCCGGGATGACTCGTGTTTGTATCAGAGCTTGTGACGCTTGATCTGCGGCAGGAACACCGCAAGCAGACCGATGGCGGGCAACAGCGCGCAGACCTGATAGACGAAGAAGATGTCCTTCCAGTCCGCGAGCTGGCCGAGCACCGCAGCGCCGATACCGCCGAAGCCGAAGGTCATGCCGTAGAAGAGGCCGGAGATCATGCCGAGGCGATGCGGCATCAGTTCCTGCGCGTAGACGATGATCGCGGGCGTCGCCGACGAGATGATGAAGCCGATCAGGATGCTGAGTACGGCGTTCCAATACAGATCGACATAAGGCAGCGCGAGGGTGAACGGCAGCGCGCCGATGATCGAAAACCAGATCACATACTTGCGGCCGAACCGGTCGCCGAGCGGGCCGCCGAAGAACACGCCGACCGCGCTCGCGCCGAGAAACAGGAACAGATAGATCTGCGAGGCCTGCGTGGTGATGCCGAACTTCTGCATCAGGAAGAAGGTGTAATAGCTGCTGATGCTCGCGGTGTAGAAGGTCTTGGAGAACAGCAGCACCATCAGGACGCCGAGCGCGACCATGATGCGCGCCGAGGACGGACCGTCATCCGGCAGCGAAGTATGCGCGCTCTTGCGCTGCGCGACACGCGGCTTGTACCAGCGGCCGATCTGCCACAACACGACAATGGCGAGCGCCGCAACCAGCGAGAACCATGCGATGCTGCCCTGCCCGTACGGCACGATGATCAGCGCCGCGAGCACGGGACCCACCGCGGTCCCGAGATTGCCGCCGACCTGAAACACCGACTGCGCCATGCCGACGCGGCCACCGGAGGCCATGCGCGCGATGCGCGAGGATTCCGGATGGAACACGGCGGAACCGGTGCCGACCAGCGCGGCTGCGGTGAGGATGACCCAGTAATGATGGGCGACGCTGAGCAGGATCAGCCCGGCGAACGTGAAGCCCATGCCGAGCGCAAGCGAGAACGGCTTCGGATATTTGTCGGTGTAGGCGCCGACCAGCGGCTGCAGCAGCGACGACGTGAACATGAAGGCGAGCGTGATCATGCCGATCTGGCCGAAGTCGAGCGCGTAATTCTCCTTCAGGATCGGATAGACCGAGGGGATCAGCGACTGCATCAGGTCGTTCAGCAAATGCGAGAAGCTGATCGCGCCGATGACAGCGAAAGCCGGCTTGACCGGGGACGGCGCGACCGGCGCGTCCACCACGATCGGCGCAACGAGAGTATCTTCCGACAGGATAACGGGCTTGTTCACGGCAGCTTTCCGGCAAATGTCACAGTGAATGGACGTGACATACAAATTCGGCGGCGAGGTCGCCAGACACGATTACCCATGGCTGGTGTGCCGGATTGGCCAGACTGTGCCTATTCGACAGCCCCACCGTCATTCCGGGGCGCGCGTCTTCGCGCGAACCCGGAATCCATCGCGGTCTTTCCCACCACATCTCGCTTCGCCTGGATTCCGGGTCCGCTCGCTGCGCTCGCGTCCCGGAATGACGATGGAAAAACGGCTCCCCGTAAACGGGGAGAGGTGAAAGACGATCAGGCCGCCGCCGAAGCCGTCCCGAGCGCCGAGACGATCATATCCACGGCCTCCTCGACGAGATCGCGGTTGTCACCCTCGCCCATCACCCGGATCACCGGCTCGGTGCCGCTTGGGCGGATCAGCAAACGACCACTGCCGTTGAGACGCTTCTCGGCATCGACGATGGCCGATTTGACGCCCGGATTGTCGAGCGGCTTGCCGGCGCGGTAGCGCACGTTCTTGAGGATCTGCGGCATCGCCTCGAAGCGGTGGCAGACTTCCGAGACCGGGCGGCCGAGGCGCTGCACCACGGCCAGCACCTGCAGCGCGGCCACGAAGCCGTCGCCGGTGGTAGCGAAATCGGACATGATGATGTGGCCGGACGGCTCACCGCCGAGATTGTAGCCGCCCTTCAACATTTGTTCGAGCACATAGCGGTCGCCGACCGGCGTGCGCAGCATCTCGATGCCCTGCTCTTTCAGAAAACGCTCGAGGCCGAGATTGGACATCACGGTGGCGACGATACCGGGCTTGGCCAGCCGTCCGTCGTCCTTCCAGCTCTGCGCGATCACCGCAAGCAGCTGGTCGCCATCGACCACATGGCCGCGCTCATCCACGATGATGACGCGGTCGGCGTCGCCATCGAGCGCGATGCCGATGTCGGCGCGCATCTCGCGCACCTTGCGCGACAGCGCTTCCGGCGAGGTCGATCCGCAGTCCTTGTTGATGTTGAAACCGTCCGGCTCGACGCCAATGGAAATCACGTCCGCGCCAAGCTCCCACAGCGCTTCCGGCACAACCTTGTAGGCGGCGCCATTGGCGCAATCGACAACCACGCGAAGGCCGTCGAGGCTAAGATCGCGCGGCAGGGTGCGCTTGGCGAATTCGATGTAGCGGTCATGCACGCCGTCGATGCGGCGGGCGCGGCCGAGGCTGGCGCTCTGGGCGAGCCGCTTGTCGAGGTTCTCGTCCATCAGCTGTTCGATATGCTTCTCGACATCGTCGGACAGCTTGAACCCGGCAGGGCCGAACAGCTTGATGCCGTTGTCGTCGAACAGGTTATGCGAGGCGGAAATCATCACGCCGAGATCGGCGCGCATCGACTTGGTCAGCATCGCGACGGCAGGCGTCGGCATCGGGCCGAGCTGCAGCACGTCCATGCCCACCGAGGTGAAGCCCGCGATCATGGCGGTCTCGATCATGTAACCGGACAGGCGGGTGTCCTTGCCGATCACCACGCGATGACGATGATCGCCGCGCTGAAACACCAGCCCGGCGGCCTGCCCGACCTTGAGCGCCAGCTCCGGCGTGATCAGACCATTGGCGCGGCCGCGAATGCCGTCGGTCCCGAAATATTTGCGCACCATGAATTCCCCTGTTCCGCCGAGTCTCTGGCCAGGCTCTGAAACCTGCTTGGCTCTGGCGAACGCCCCATTCTAGCGGAATGGCTGTTATAAAGCCTCTGCGGCCCGGATTTCTTCAAATAATATGATGAATCATTACTGCCGCCCAAGGGCGGCAGTAACAGTTATCCTTTTGATTTATAATGATATTTTCAAGGAAAGCTCGCCTGAACGGGGGCGTCAGCCCTTCCGCTTGATCTCCTGATCGTGCCTGGAGGGCGGCGGCTGGGTCACATTCACCGGATCCGAGCCGGGAAACGATTCCTCCAGCCCCTTCTCGAGGGCGTCGTCGAGCTTCTTCTTCTCGGGGTCCTTGGGCTTGTGGGCATCCTTCGGCTTGGTGTCCGCGTCCATGATCTGCTCCTGCGTCGGTTTCGCAGGGTCAACGTCCGGGAACGACCCATGTTCCGGCGGAAACCGGCGGCTATTCCGGGTCAGGCTCGGGATGCGGATCGGGCTGGGTCAGCTTGACCGGGTCGGAGGCCGGAAAGGTCTCCTCAAGCGCCTCGTTCAGTTCTTCGTCGAGCTTGCGCTTCTCGGCTTCCGCCTTTTTGACAGCTTCCGGATCGGCCTTTTTCGTGGTCATCACACGCTTCCGGCAGTGTTTGCACACTCTTCAACCATGATAGATGATTGCGGGAACAAGAAGTTTCAATGAGGACGCGTCCATGAAGAACATTACCTGCATCGAGGACCTGCGGCAGATTCACAAGCGCCGCGTGCCAAAGCCCTTCTTCGATTACGTGGACGGCGGCTCCTATTCGGAAGAAACCCTGCGTGCCAACATCAGCGACATGCAGAAATACAAGTTCCGCCAGCGCATCCTGGTGGACATCTCGAAGCGGCAGCTCAATACCACCATTCTTGGCGAACCGGCCGCGCTTCCGCTGATCCTCGCGCCGATCGGCTCTGGCGGACTGCAGTATATGGACGGCGAGATCTACGCCTGCCGCGCCGCGCAGAAGGTCGGCATTCCCTACACACTCTCCACCATGTCGATCTGCTCGATCGAAGACGTCGCCGCCAATGTCGAGAAGCCGTTCTGGTTCCAACTCTACATGATGAAGGACCGCGGTTTCGCGAAAGCGCTGATCGAGCGCGCCATCGCCGCAAAGTGCAGCGCGCTGGTGCTCACGGTCGACCTGCAGGTGCTCGGCCAGCGCCACGCCGACGTCAAGAACGGCCTGACCGTGCCGCCGAAACTCGCGACGCTCAGAAACCTGATCGACTTCGCGACCAAGCCGAGCTGGGTCATGGGCATGCTGAAAGGCAAGAGCCGGAATTTCGGCAACATCACCGGCCATGTGAAGGGCGCGGGCGATCTCGGCTCCACCTCGGAGTGGGTCGCGGCGCAGTTCGACCAGTCGCTGAACTGGAAAGACGTCGAGTGGATTCGCTCGATCTGGCCCGGCAAGCTCATCATCAAGGGCATTCTCGACATCGTCGACGCGCGCGAAGCGGTGAAGGCGGGCGCGGAAGCCATCGTGGTGTCGAACCATGGCGGGCGTCAGCTCGACGGCGCGCCGTCGTCTATCTCGGTATTGCCGGAGATCGTGCAGGATGTCGGATCGCAGACCGAAATCATGTTCGACGGCGGCATCCGCACCGGGCAGGACGTGATGCGCGCGCTGGCGCTCGGCGCGAAGTCCTGCATGATCGGCCGCGCCTATATCTACGGCCTCGGCGCGGGCGGACAGGCGGGCGTGGAGCTGGCGCTGGACCTGATCGGCAAGGAACTCAGCACCACCATGGGCCTCACCGGCATCAACCACATCAGCGAGATCGACCGTCACGTGTTGACGGATCACATGCAGACGAATGCGTGAGCAGTTCTTCCCCTCTCCCCTTGTGGGAGAGGGCGGCGAAATCGAGTGAAACGAGATTGAGCCGGGAGAGGGGTTGAAGCGGACACTGAGAGAACCCCTCACCCGCCTTCGCTTCGCTCAGGCACCCTCTCCCACAAGGGGAGAGGGGAGAACAGAGGCGAACCCGGCGCACATCTTCGTCACTGACAACTCCACGTCGTCGCCTTGTCGCTCGTCATCGCGGCGGTGCAGTTTTTCTGCTGGACCTGATCCGATCCCGGTGGCTTGAACTTCACATAGCCGGCAAGCTCGCGCGGCGCGCGGCGAAGCATGCTGACCTCCGCCACCGTCATGCCCTTGGCGGTGAAATCGTCGGTGATCTTTTTCTTGATGTCATCGATTTCGGCAGGATTGAAACCCTGTGTGCCGCGATAGCTCGTATAGGCGCTGAACGCCACCAGGACGAGCGCGACAACAACGATGATTTTTCCGGTTCTGTTCAAGGCCAATCCCTTGCTGAAACGTGTTGAGATCTTCTCGTCATTGCGAGGAGCGCAGCGACGAAGAAATCCATAATACCGAAAAGAGTGGATTGCTTCGCTTCGCTCGCAATGACGGCGAATATCCTGCCAGACAGGCAAACTACTTCACCAGATCCGCTTCGACCAGCGCGCGCAATTCCGGTGTGACAGAGGGACGCTTCCCGAACCACAATTCGAATCCGCGCACCGCCTGATGCAGCAACATGCCAAGGCCGTCGGCGGTTTTGAGGCCGCGTGCCTTTGCAGCTTTCAAAAGCTCCGTTTCAAGCGGCACATACACAAGGTCTGCGACTGTCGCTCCGGATGGAAGGGCGCCGATGTCGATCTCAAGCGGCGGCTGACCTTTCATGCCGAGCGATGTGGTGTTCACCAGCAGGCCCGCGCGCGGCAGCACATCGCCGATCGCGTCCCACGCCAGCGGCTTCACCTGCGCGCCGAACTGCTCCGCCAGCGCCTGCGAGCGCGACGCGGTGCGGTTGGCCAGATGCACGCGCGCGATGCCGCGCTCAATCAGGCCAAAGATCACCGCGCGCGCCGAGCCGCCCGCGCCGAGCACCAGCACATCGTCCGCGCCATCCCAGCCCGGGGCGCTGGCATCGAGATTACCGATGAAGCCTTCGACATCGGTGTTGGTCGAACGCAGCTCGCCGTCATTGTCGAAGTAAAGCGTGTTGGCTGCGCCGACTGCCGTTGCACGCGCGTCCGCAAGCGTCAGCGCGCGCGCCTGCTCCTTGTGCGGAATGGTGACATTGGCGCCCCGATAGCCGCGCGCTTCAAGGCTCGCGATAAACTTCGCGAAGGCATTCGGCTCCACCGCCTCGATGCGGTAGTCGCCGTCGATGCCGAACGACTTCAGCCAGTATTTGTGAATCAGCGGCGAACGCGAATGCGCCGCGGGCCAGCCGATCAGACATGCGGCGGGTGTCACACTCACGAAATTCCGGCTCCGGTTCAATCGATCCACGTATGGATTAAATCCACATGTGGATTGGTCAAATCACGCGATGCCCGGCGCTGTCAATCGCCTGATCCAGCCGTTTGATTTCCGAAACGGCACTTGCAATATCGGAACGGTATTTTGCCTGCGGCGGCCGCGCTCCATAGGACAGCAGCGTGCGACGGACCGACGGCGACGCGCCGGTGACGAACACGCGCACGCCCTGCCGCCGCGCCTTCATCGCGATCTGTGCGATGGCATTGGCGGCGGTGGAGTCGAGCAGCGGCACTGCCTTGAAGTCGATCACCAGCGCCTTGTAGCCGGACAACCGGTCCAGCACCGACGCCACGGCAGCGACCGCACCGAAGAAGAACGCGCCGGAGATGCGATAGACCATGATGTCGCGGTCCGTGGCGAGCGCCGGATCGTAGCGTTCGCGCTCGCCATTCGAGGTGTCCGCCTTGTCGTCAACGACAAGCGGCGCATAGGTGTCGACGCCGGTGATCTGCGACATGCGGTGAATGAACAGCAGCGCGCCGAGCGCAAAGCCGACCACGATGCCTTCGGTGAGATCGCGGAACACGGTGAGCAGGAATGTCGCCAGCAGCACCACCGCATCGCCCCACGACGAGCGGATCAGGGTCGCGAATTCATGCTTCTCCGCCATGTTCCACGCCACCACGGCGAGCACGCCCGCCAGCGTCGCCAGCGGAATGTAGCTGGCGAGCGGCGCTGCCAGCAGCATGAAGGCGAGCAGGAACACCGAATGCAGCATTCCCGAGATCGGGCTGCGCGCACCGGCGCGGACGTTGGTGGCGGTGCGCGCGATGGTGCCGGTGACACAGATGCCGCCGAACAGCGCGGAGCCGATATTGGCGAAGCCCTGCGCGACGAGTTCGCTGTTGGAACGATGGCGGCGGCCGGTCATGCCATCGGCGACCACCGCGGACAACAGCGACTCGATGGCGCCGAGCAGCGCGAACGCCGCCGCGTCGGGCAGCACGGCCTGAATTTTCGTCAGCGTAATCGCGGGAAATGCCGGCATTGGAAATGACTGCGGAATACCGCCGAACCGCGTGCCGATGGTTTCCACCGGCAGCGACAGCAGCGCCGCAGCCACGGCCGTGACACCGACAGCGATCAGCATGCCCGGCCACGCCGGCCGCCATTTTCGCAAAACGGAAATGATGACGATGGTAGCGACAGAGATCGCCACCGCCGCTGCATTGGTGGTGCCGATGGCGCGGCCGAGAGCTTCGAGTTTCGGAACGAGTTCGCCCGGCTCCTTGCCCGTCAGCGTGATGCCGAGCAGGTCGCGGATCTGGCTCGCGAAGATGATGACGGCGATGCCTGCGGTGAATCCCACCGTCACCGGATAGGGAATGAACTTGATGTAGGTGCCGAGCTTGAGGAAACCCGCCACGATCAGGATCAGCCCGGCAATCATGGTCGCGAGCAGCACGCCCTCGATGCCGTGACGCGCCACCGATGCTGCGACAAGCACAATGAACGCGCCCGCGGGACCGCCGATCTGAAAACGACTGCCGCCAAGCAGCGAAACAAGAAAGCCGCCGAAGATCGCGGCATAAAGTCCGCGGTCGGGTGTGGTGCCGGAGGCGATCGCAATCGCCATCGACAGCGGCAGCGCGACAATGGCGACGGTCAGGCCCGAGATGACGTCGGCGCGAAAGGCTTCACGGCCGTAACCCTCGCGCAGCACCGTGATGGATTTCGGTGTGAACAGTTCGGCGAATGTCGGCTGCGACTGGCTCGGCTGCGCGCTCGTTGCGTCCATGAATCTGCGCCTGCGTTTCGTGCCGGCGCACCGCCGGCTTTCACTTCTGGGGCGGCTCCCTGAACCGGACGCCGCGACCGCCGCCTTCGCTTCTGGCGCTATCGCCAATCAGTTCGACACCCGCGCGGTTCAGCGCTTCGACGACCTTGGTCAGCGAATCCACGATGCCGCGCACATTGCCGCCGCTGGCTTCCATCCGCTGAATGGTCGGAAGCGACACGCCGGACAATTCCGCGAGGGTCTTCTGGTCGATGCCCAAAAGGGCCCGCGCTGCGCGCATCTGCGATGACGTGATCAAGGTCAGAATTCCATTTTTATAAGCCAGTATGCAACTAAAAAACGGCCTTAATGATGTATTATACATCATTTAAGGCCGTTTGCACGCTGATATTTGTGTGAACTCACCTTCCGGAGGAGCGGGTTTTCGCACACCCCCGAAGGATGTCCCTCACGCGCGAGGCGTTCCCTCTCCCCAGGCAGGGAGAGGGAGAATCTCAGCCACCGTGCCCGCTACGCCGCCGCGCGGTGGGCGGCGATGATCTGGTCAGCGGCCCGGCCGGTCACTTCGGCCATATGGTCGAACTGCCGGGTGAAGCCGCCCGAACCGGCAGTGGCGGAACGCACCTCGACAATGAGATCGCCAATCTCCGCTTCCGGCATCATCGCCCGCACCAGATCCCAGCCGTTCCAGCCCTCACGGGTGTCGAAGCCGAGAATCTGGCCGCGCCGTCCGGAGAGGATCGAGTTGATCTTCGCCGTCGCATCGGTGGGACAGACGATCTCGACCACATGGATCGGCTCCAGCAGCACCGGCGCGCATTGCGGCAGGGCTTCGGTGACGCCGATCCGCGCCGCGGTCCGGAACGCCTGATCGGAGGAGTCGACGCTGTGATAGGAGCCATCCGTCAGCGTCACCTCGATGTCGATCACCGGAAAGCCGAGCGGCCCGTGCGCCAGTCCGTCGCCGACGCCCTCCTCCACCGCGCCGATGTAGTTCTTCGGCACCGCGCCGCCCACGATCTTTTCGCGAAAAGCGAAGCCCGAGCCGCGCGGCAACGGCTTCACATCCAGCACCACATCGCCGAACTGGCCGTGACCGCCGGACTGTTTCTTGTGACGCCCCCGCTGGGTGATGGTCTTGCGAATGGTCTCCTGATAGCCGACCGGCGGCGCGTGCTGCTTCACACTGACGCCGAAGCGATCCTGCAACCGCTCCACCGCGACGCGCAGATGCATTTCGCCCTGCCCCCACAACACCATTTCATGGGTCAGCGGATTGTGGACGACACTGAGCGACGGGTCTTCCTCGACAAGACGCGCCAGCGCCTGACCGAGCTTGACGTCGTCCTTGCGGTCCGTGGCCGCGAGCGCGGTCGCCAGCACCGGGGGGGTCGCGGCAACATCCACCAGCGACGCAGGCGCCGTCTTGCCCGTGGTCAAGGTATCGCCGGTGTGAACCGCATCGAGCTTGCCGAGCGATACCGTGTCGCCTGTCGCGGCAGATGGGCGCTTGGCGTCCGCGCCGGTGTTCGGCGTCAGGATGCCGGAGACGCGTCCATTGCCGCCGCCCGATGACTGCACGGTGTCACCGTCGGCGATGTGGCCGCGCAGAATGCGCGCCAGCGAGAGTTTGCCGCCGTGCTGAAGATGCGTGGTCTTCATGATGTAGGCGAGCGCAGTCTTTTCATCGGAGACACCGAGCCGCGCAGCCGTGGCGGCAATACCGGGCGCCTCGTGGCGCAGCGCCTTCATCAGCCGCAGCACGCCGTTCTCGCGCGTGGCGCAGCCGAGCAGCACCGGGCAAATCTGCCCTTCGCGCAGTTCGCTGGCGAGATCGTCGAACACCGCATCACGCGGCGGCGGAATGTCCTCAAGCAATTGTTCAAGCAGCCGATCGTCGTGATCGGCGAGCTTTTCCAGCATGGTGAGCCGGGCTTCCTTCTCGCGGTCGAGATCGCCCGCGTCGAGATCGATCACCTCCGAGGGCATGTGCTCGCGATAGACAAACGCGCGCTCCAGCGCGAGATCGACGAAACCGGCGATCAGGTCGCCTTTCCAGATCGGAATCTGCCGCAGCACCAGCGGCGTGCGCGAGGCCGGCTGCAGGGTCGCCAGCGTTTCGCGGATGCGCTTGTTGGCCTTGTCGATCTTGTTCAGGAACAGGAAGCGCGGAATGCCAAGATCCTCGAGTTCGCGCATGATGATCTGCAATTGCGGCAGCTTGCGCTCGTCGGCCTCGCAGACCACGACGGCGGCATCCACCGCCGGAAGCGCGGCACGCATGTCGTGCGCGAATTCGACGGAGCCGGGACAGTCAATGAAGGTGTAGCTGTCGCCCATGAAGGTGGTGGTCGCGGCGGTCATGCCGACGCTCATGCGATGGCTGCGCGCCTCCGGAGACGAATCCCCGATGGTTGTGCCTGCTTCGACGCTGCCTGCTTTGGGAATGGCCCCGGTCCGGGCCAGGATTGCTTCAAGTAACGAGGTCTTGCCACTCTGGAATGGGCCCACCAGTGCGATGCACCGGGGACCTCGGGGACTTCTCAGGTTGTCTTGCCGTAGAGCGTCTTGTCCCATTTGCCGTCTCCTGTCTGGAGCACGGCCCGCATCGAGCAGTCCCGGCGAAGTGCATCCGGTCGCCGCCGGAACGCCCTTACTTCAATGTTGCGCGCATTCCGCTCGCGCCAAGCCCACTTCTGCGGAATGCGCTCATGCGGGTCGGCACTATTGATCGTCTCAAGCGCCGATGCGGTTGGCAAGCGGGAAACATGCCGCTGCGCAGCATCAGCCGATCACCTAAATTTGCTGTGCATTGAAGAGATTATCGAAAACAGAAAGCCCGCCATGACGGCGGGCTTTCGCTAAAAAATTTTGTACGAGGATCAGAACCGGCCGGGGCGCAGTTCCATGCTCTGCACACCGCCGGCAACGCTGAGGCCGGTCTGGCCCTGCACGCTGAGCGGCTGAAGCGCGAAGGAATTGGCCGAACCGCCGATCATGGCATTGCCGCCAAGACCGACGACGACCGCGGCGCTGGCGTCGACGCCCGCATAGTTGCCGGAGAGATCGCCCATGCCGAGACGCGCGGTGGGTGCGAACACCGCCCAGGACAGCGCCGTCTCGGTGGTGATGCCGAGATCGATGCCGACCTTGGTGATGCGCGCGGTGTAGAGATCGTCCGGGCGTCCATCGGAGCGGAAGACACAGCCGAGATTGGAAACCGAGCCGACGATCATGCCGACATTCGGACCGCCGCGGCATTCAAGCACGCCGACCTGGGTGCGCCCCGACTGTGCATGAGCGAGAGCAGCGGCGGCCACGAGGGCGGCCGAGGCAACGGACAGGATGGTCGTAAGGCGGCGCATGGAATGTCTCCGGCTGGATGGCGCGAACAGAACTGACGGTCTGAAAAGAACCCCGAAAGAGGTCCGCGCATCTAGTCATACCGGCCATGAATGTTCAATTGCCGCTCTTCCAATAGCCCTTAAAGAGCAACAAAAAAGGCCCGCATCTGCGGGCCTTTTCCGTTCAGGTTTGTTAACCCAACCGCTTAGTGGCGGTGACGGCGATGATGACGCTTCTTGGCGCGCTGGAAGGTCACCGGCTCGAGGTCGAGACCGACAACGCCGCCGGTCACGTTCACGCCGGTCTGACCCTGCAGGCTGAGCGGCTGAAGCGCGAAGGAATTCTGCGAACCGCCCCACAGCAGGTTGCCGCCGCCGCCGAGACCGAACGAGACGTTGCCGCCGACGCCGCCATAATTGCCGGCGAGGTCGCCGCGGCCGACACGGCGGGTCGGCGCATGAACTGCCCAGGCCAGGCTGGTGTTCTCGGTAACGCCGAGATCGACGCCGAAGCGGGTGACATGCGCCAGATACGGCTCGGGCCGGCGGCCTTCGCTGCGGAAGACGCATTCAAGCGTGGTCGCGGATGCGACCACCATGCCGACGTTCTGGCCGCCATGGCATTCGAGCACGCCGATGCGCACGGCCTGCGGCTGCTGCGCATTCGCGGATGCGAAAGAGGCGACGAGAGCCACGGCAGCGGCTCCGAGGAGGGATGAAAGACGCATGGAATTGAACTCCGGATTGCAGGTTTTGATTTGCGAGCGGACAAAAGGGAAGCGCCGTGTCAAAAACATGGCGCTTCCTTTATTTCCAATCAAACTGCCGTCATTATTCGGGCAGTGTGCCTTTGAAGTGCTGCGTTACCGCAGGTTGCCGCAGAAGCGCTGGATGCGCTTGCAGGCTTCCTCAAGGTCCGAGGTTTTCGTGGCGTAGGAGATACGGAACGCCGGGCCGAGGCCGAAGGCAGAGCCCTGCACCACCGCGACACCTTCCGTCTCCAGAAGCTCGGTCACGAAATCTTCATCGCTCTCGATTGTCTTGCCCGACGGCGCGGTCTTGCCGATCGTGCCCGCGCACGACGGATAGACGTAGAACGCCCCTTCCGGACGCGGGCAATCGATGCCGGTCGCCTGGTTCAGCATGGCAACAACGAGGTCGCGGCGCTCCTTGAACACGGCGTTGTTCGCAGGGATGAAATCCTGCGGACCGTTGAGCGCCTCGACCGCCGCCCACTGCGCAATCGACGACGGGTTCGAGGTCGACTGCGACTGGATGGTCGCCATCGCCTTGATGAGCTGCTCCGGGCCGCCCGCGTAACCGATGCGCCAGCCAGTCATGCAGTAGGCTTTCGAGACGCCGTTCACCGTCAGCGTGCGATCGAACAGTTTCGGCTCGACCTGCGCAGGAGTGGTGAATTCGAAGTCGTCGTAGACGAGATGTTCGTACATGTCGTCGGTCATCACCCAGACATGCGGATGCTTGACCAGCACGTCGGTGAGCTTCTTCAGCTCAGTGCGCGTATAGGCCGAGCCGGTCGGATTCGACGGCGAGCACAGGATGATCCACTTGGTCTTCGGCGTGATCGCCGCTTCCAGTGCCTCAGGCTGCAGTTTGAAACCAAACTCCGCCGTGCAGACCACAGCCACCGGCGTGCCGCCGGCCAGCGACACCATTTCCGGATAGCTGACCCAGTATGGCGCCGGGATGATGACTTCATCGCCCGGGTTCAGCGTCGCCATCAGCGCGTTGTAAAGCACCTGCTTGCCGCCGGTGCCGACCGTGATCTGGCTGCGCTTGTAGGTCAGGCCGTTCTCGCGCTGAAACTTCGCGATGATCGCGTCCTTCAGCTCGGGAATGCCGTCGACCGCGGTATACTTGGTCTTGCCGGCTTCAATGGCGTGGATCGCCGCCAGCTTGATGTTGGCGGGCGTGTCGAAGTCCGGCTCGCCGGCGCCGAGGCCGATGACGTTGCGGCCCGCCTCTTTGAGCTGACGTGCTTTATCCGTGACCGCGATGGTCGCGGACGGCTTCACACGGTCAAGCGCAGCGGACAGAAACGGCATCATGTTCTCCTAAGGATGCTGAGGGTCGCGAAGGCCCGGATTCGCGGATTTTGGCGGGCGGGGCACCCTAAAGCGGGCGACGCTGCATCGCAAGAAACTTCGCCAAAAACACAGGAAATTGCGCAGCGGACTAAGAAAACCTTAAAGCGCGCCGCCTAGGGTCAACGCGCATATCAGCCCTCTGCAACATTCGTAAATTCTGGCGAGAAAATGAGCCACATTTGGCAAGCCCTGCGGACCGGAGACTGGCTCACGCCAGGGCGTATCCGTGGCTATGCCCTGCTGGTCCTCGCCATTTCGCTCGCCGGACTGATCGGACTGCTCGCGACTTCGCAGCACCTGATCGACCGTAACGGCAAGCCGATCGGAACCGACTTCTCCAACGTCTATGCCGCCGGGGTCCTGACCCTGTCCGGCAAGGCGCCGGACGCCTACGATCCCGCGCTCCAGCACGCCGCTGAGATCGCCGTGTTCGAAGGCCGCGATGTGCCCTTCTTCGGCTGGCACTATCCGCCGTTCTTCCTGATGATCGCCGCCCTGCTCGCGCTGATGCCCTATGCGCTCGCGCTGCTGTGCTGGCTCGCGGTCTCGCTCCCCGCCTTCATGGCCGCCGTTCATGCCATCGTGCCACGGCGCGAAACCTGGCTGGCGACGGCGGCATTCCCCGCCGTGTTCGTCAATGTCGGGCACGGCCAGAACGCGTTCTTCACCGCTGCATTGCTCGGCGGATTTCTCACCTTGCTGAACCCTCGCCCCGTGCTGGCGGGCGTGCTGCTCGGCCTTCTGTCCTACAAGCCGCAATTCGGCGTGCTGATCCCGCTCGTGCTCTTGGTCACCGGCCGCTGGTCCACAATCCTGAGCGCGACGGCGACCGTCGCCGCGCTGATCGGCGCATCGACGCTACTATTCGGCATGAGCGTCTGGCACGCCTTCGCCGAGTCCGCGACATTCACCCGAACCATCGTGCTGGAAGCCGGCGGCACCGGCTGGGAGAAAATCCAGTCGCTGTTCTCCGCCGTGCGGATGTGGGGCGGCAGCATCGATGCAGCCTATGCCGCGCAGGGCGCGCTCGCGCTGAGCCTCGCCGCCAGCATTGTCTGGCTGTGGCGCTCGCAGGCCGCATTCGAACTCAAGGCCGCGGCGCTGGCCATCGCGTGCCTGCTCGCGACGCCCTATGTGCTGGACTACGACATGGTGGTGCTCGGCATCGCCATTGCATTCCTCGTCCGTCACGGACTGGCGCGCGGCTTTCAACCTTACGAGATTTCACTGCTGGCGCTGGCTTGGGCCGCCCCCTTCCTCACCCGCAGCATCGCGGGCCTGAGCGGCATTCCGCTCGGCCTCATCGTCATGCTTGCGCTCTACGCCATGACGCTGCGGCGCGCGGCGAGCGATCTCGGCATTCATGCAATCGGGAGCCACCGTCTTGTCAAAGCTTGATCGCGTTCGCGACGAAATCGGCGACCTGTTTCCGCAGAGCGCGATGGTGCGCAACCGCTCCATCGCGGTGCTGCTCCCCTGCTACAACGAGGAAGCCGCGATCGCCTCGGTGATCGAAGGGTTTCAGCGCGCGCTGCCGGGCGCACGTATCTATGTCTACGATAACAATTCCACCGACGGCACCTATGACGCCGCCGTCGCGGCAGGCGCCATCGTCCGGCGCGAGATGCTTCAGGGCAAGGGCAATGTCGTCCGCCGCATGCTGGCCGACATCGATGCCGATATCTACATCCTCGCCGACGGCGACGCGACCTACGATCCGACCGCGGCCGGTGCGCTGATCGAGGCGCTGGTGACGCGCAATCTCGACATGATGGTCGGCACCCGCAACGGCGGCGACGGCGCGTTTCCGCGCGGGCACCGTTTCGGCAATCATCTCTTCAACCGCATCATGGCGCACATGTTCGGTGACGGCTTCACCGACATCCTGTCGGGCTATCGCGTGCTGTCGCGGCGCTTCGCCAAATCGTTTCCGGTCACATCCAGCGGATTCGAGATCGAGGCGGAACTGTCGGTGCATGCCCTCGACCTCAAGATCGCGACCGGCGAAATGCCGCTGCCCTACGCGACGCGTCCGGAAGGATCGCAAAGCAAGCTGCGCACCTATCGCGACGGCACGCGCATCCTGCTGACGCTGATCAAACTCTACAAGGAAACCCGCCCGCTGCGCTTCTTCAGCGCCATTGGCGCGATGCTGCTGATGATCTGCGTCGGCCTCGGCGCACCGCTGATCGTCACCTATCTCGAAACGGGTCTGGTGCCGCGTTTTCCGACCGCGATTCTCGCTGCCGCCATCGCGCAGCTCGGCTTTCTCTCGCTCGCCATCGGCCTCGTGCTGGAAGCCATCGCGCAGGGCCGCCGCGAGGCGAAGCGCATGCGCTATCTCGATCTTGACGCAGTTGCGAACAAATCCTGACGATCACGGATCGGCGGTATTTTCCTCACGCCGAATTGCGCGAAATTGACGCGCCTGCCCGCGTTCCGCAGAATAAAATCGCGGGCACGCGCATAGCTGTGATCGATTTGACTTTTTCTAACGCCAAGGCCTTGCGGCACAGGCCCCGGAACCTCATTGTTAGGCCGCACTCGGCGGTTCACTGAGGCATCACGCGAAAGCCCGCATGTACAAGCTCTACTCGATGCAGCGCTCCGGCAACAGCTACAAGGTCCGCCTTGCGCTGGCGCTGTTGAACGCGCCTTACAAGGCGATCGAGGTGGACATTCTGCGCGGCGAAAGCCGCACGCCGGAATTTCTCGCGCGCAATCCGTCGGGCCAGGTGCCGCTGCTGGAAGTCGCCGACGGACGCTACCTTGCGGAGTCGAATGCGATCCTGTGGTACGTCGCCATCGGCACGTCATTGGCGCCGGAAGACCGCATCGATCGCGCGCAGGCCCTGCAGTGGATGTTCTTCGAACAGCATGCGCTGGAGCCGAGCGTCGGCGCGGCCTATTTCTGGCTGGTGCTGGTGCGCGGCGGACGCGACCTGCAGACCCATTCGCTGGAAGACTGGATGGAACGCGGCTACGCGGCGCTGCGGGTGATGGAAAATCACCTCAAGACCCACGACTACTTCGCGGCGGGACACCTCACCGTCGCGGACATCGCGCTCTACGGCTACACCCATGTCGCCAACCAGTGCGACTTCGACCTCTCCGGCTATCCGGCGATCAAGGCCTGGCTGAAGCGGGTCGAAAGCGAGCCGAAATTCGTCTCGATGGCGTGGAAGCCGGCGGAGGTGGTGGCCCCCGAAACCGCTCCCGGCAACGAAACCGGGCTGACCGCCGAAGCCTGACCCCCCTGTTCATTGCCGGGATAGCGAGCATAACCTGCTGATTTTTCTGTGCTTGCCCCGCTTCCGCCACGTTTGGCGCGGCCGCGCCGCAATGTTGACAGCGATTCCTGAGATTTTGCGATGGGGGTGATTCGCCGCCCGTTTGAGGATTCACGACCATGCTTCGGTCGCCCGTTTCAGGACCTGGTTTCGGATTGCGGTCTGCGCGCCTTGCGTCAGCCCGATTGTCGAACGCGCTTGCCGCCTCGCTCGCGGTGGCGTCGCTGTCGGTGTGCCTGCTCGTGACCGTCACAGTGCTGTCGATCAAAGTGGTCGCCGCCATGCCGATTGCCGGCTGAGGCACCCTCCCTTTTCAACAGAACAAATCCTTCGACCGCACAGAGGCGCGCGCGATGGAGACACGGATGAAAACACCGCTTGTCGTGGTTTCAGCGACCCTGACGCTTGCGATCGTCCTCGTTGCAGGATTTCTGATCGCAACGCAGGCGCGCGGCCAGACCACGGAGCCGCTACGCGTGCGCTGTGTCGCGACCGCGCTCACGACCACTTGTGGAAAATGAAGAACGCGCCGGCGGCGATGAAGGCGAAGCCGATGGCATGATTCCAGCCCAGCGGCTCTTTCAGATACAGTACCGAGAATCCGGCAAACACAACCAGCGTGATGACTTCCTGCATCGTCTTGAGTTGCGCCGCCGAATAGACTGCGCTGCCCCAGCGATTGGCAGGCACCGCAAGCCAGTATTCGAAGAAGGCGATGCCCCAGCTCACCATGATGACCAGCGGCAGCGAATGTTCCTTGAACTTCAGATGCCCGTACCAGGCGAAGGTCATGAAGATGTTGGAGAGCAGCAACATCAGGATCGGCAGGAGAAACGGTGACACCGTCGTGGGCATGGAGGTCCTTTCGGGGCAAGGCGGATGATCCGATACTAAACGCGTCATCCTGCGCGACAAAGACCGTGGCCACACACTGCGATGTCGTTCCGGCGAAGGCGCAACTCCACACGCAATGCCGTCCCGGCAAGGGCCGGGACGACGCCAGAAGCTTTGATCATTCGGTATCTGATCGCGAATCCCCACCCCTGTGGACAACCCGCCCTGTCACATCACTGTTGCCGTTGTCACCTAGCGTTCGGGCGCACGACCTGCCCCCGTCACAGGTCGCGCGCTTCGGGCGGTCCCCGGCCGCGTAAATCCCCTCTGCGCTGTATCCGGCCGGGGCCGCACTTTTTCCTTCACGATGCCGCCGTTGTTCCATTCGCGTTATCGCTTTCGATCATCGTCCTGCATCCGCTATAACGGGCCTCACGCGTTGGCTGTTTCTTCGATCCCGGCACAGGTTTCATGATCCGCTCTGTCTATGTGGCCATCGTCATGGCCCTGGTTGCCCTTGTCCTGCTGCCGTTCCAGCTCGCCGGCATCCTGCTCAACAACCGGCTGCAGCGCATCGTGCCGAACCTGTTCCATCGCACGGCCTGCGCGGTGATCGGCATCCGCATCACGCAGGTCGGCGAGCGCACGCGCGAAAGCCCGGCGCTGATCCTCTCCAACCATGCCTCGTGGCTGGACATCATCGTGCTCGGCGCCATCGCGCCGGTGGTGTTTGTCGCCAAATCCGAAGTGGCGAGCTGGCCGCTGTTCGGCCAGCTCGCGAAACTGCAGCGCACGGTGTTCGTCGAGCGTGAACGCCGCCATAAAACTGGAGACGCGGCGCGCGCCATGAGCGAACGCCTGCTCGGCGGCGATGCCGTGGTGCTGTTTCCCGAAGGCACATCCAGCGACGGCATCCGCATCCTGCCGTTCCGTTCCGCGCTGATCGGCTCGGTGCATCACGCCATCGGCGATTCCACCCATCACGACAGCGTCGTGGTGCAGCCGGTATCGCTGGCCTATGTCCGCTTCGGCGGCGTGCCGGTGGGCCGCGCGCTGCGTGAGAAAGTGGCATGGTATGGCGATGTCGATCTGGTGCCGCATCTGCTCGGCGTGTTCGCCTCGGGCGCGGTCGACGTCACGGTGAGCTGGGGCGCCGCGGTCAGCTACGGCATGGACGCGAACCGCAAGGAGATCGCGCGGGACGCCGAAAACGCGGTGCGGCGCATGACGGCGCGCGCTTTGCGCTCGCCTGCGGCGCAGCCGTCAGGTAGTGAGGAAGCGGCGGCATCCGCCGTCCCGGCCTTCGAACAAACCTGACGAGAAAGATCATGGAAATCAGGAATCTGGGCGGCTCCGGCCTGCGCGTGTCCGCTGTCGGCCTCGGCTGCAACAATTTCGGCCAGCGCACCGATCTGGAAACCTCGCGCAAGGTGATCCACAAGGCGATCGACCTCGGCATCACGCTGTTCGACACCGCCGACATCTATGCCGGACGCGGCGGCTCGGAAACCGTGCTGGGCGAGGTGCTCGGCAACCGCCGCAAGGACATCGTGCTCGCCACAAAGTATTGCAAGCCGATGAGCGATGACGGCACGAAGCAAGGCGCATCGCGGCGCTACATCATGAACGCGGTGGAAGACAGCCTGCGCCGCCTCAAGACCGACTACATCGATCTTTATCAGCAGCACGATTTCGATCCGCTGACACCGATTGAGGAAACGCTGCGCGCGCTGGAAGACCTGATCCGTCAGGGCAAGGTGCGCTATATCGGCTGCTCGAATTTCCCGGCCTGGCGCGTCGCCGAGGCGCAGTTCACCGCACGCGGCATCAACACCCACGCTTTCGTGTCGTGCCAGGACGAATACAGCCTGATCGTGCGTGACAACGAGAAAGACCTGTTTCCGGCAGCGGAAGCCTACAATCTCGGCATCCTGCCGTTCTTCCCGCTGGCGAGCGGCCTACTGACCGGAAAATACAAGCGCGGCGAAGCGGCGCCAGCGGATACGCGCTTCGCCAAGATGCAGTCTCTCAGCGACCGTTACATGACCGGGGCAAACTTCGATCTGGTGCAGAAGCTGCAGGACTTCGCGAATGCCCACGCGAGGACCATGCTGGAGCTAGCATTCTCGTGGCTCGCCGCGCGGCCGCAGGTCTCCAGCGTGATCGCCGGCGCAACGCGTCCCGAACAGATCGAGCAGAACGTTAAAGCCATCGGCTGGAAGCTGACGGCGGACGAGATGGCGCAGATTGATCGGATCACGAAGGGCTAGAAGTTCTGCTGACTTCCGTCATTGCGAGCGAAGCGAAGCAATCCACCTTTTAGCAAACATACAAAACTGGATTGCTTCGTCGCTTACGCTCCTCGCAATGACGCCCTTCCGCAACGCTAAACCACCAATCCACCCACCGCCTTCGCATTCGCGCTGTCCGGAAACACCGTGTCCGCCAGCACGCGCTCGCCAAGGCCGAGATGATCGCGCAGCACGCCCTTGATGACGCCGCGCAGATCAGTGGTCGGTTTGAGGTCGCGGCCTTCATAAAGGTTTGCGGCTTTCAGCCCGGGCCAGTCCGAGATCACGCGCCCGCCATTGACCGCGCCGCCAGCCAACAACGCAACCGTGCCGGTGCCGTGGTCGGTGCCGTCGGTGCCGTTGATGCGCGCGGTGCGGCCGAACTCGGTGGCAACCACGATCACCGTGTCGCGCCAGCGTTCACCAAGGCCGCTTTCGAATTCCACCAGCGCGCCATCCAGACCACCCAGCAATTGCGCGAGACGCCCGACAGGGCCGCCTTCGTTGGCGTGAGTATCCCAGCCGTCGAAAGCCAGCGCCGCGATGCGAGGGCCGTCATCCGCCGCCATCAACCGCGCCGCGCCCCTGGCTGCGAGTTTCATTCCGGCTGCGCCGTTCATTCCCGGCTTCGGCTTCATGCTGTCGTCGCGCGCTGCGATCTTGTCGATCTGCAAGCCCTGCGACAACGCCGCCGCCAGCGCGGGATCGCGGTGGGTGTAAAGATTCATCAGGCGCATCGCGGTGTCGTCCGCCGCCTGCGGAATGTAGGGCGGCACCCAGCCGACCGTCGGCGCAGCACCTCGCAGCACCAGCGGCGTGGTCGGCCCGACCGCAAGACCGCTCATCACGCGCTCGCCGCGCGGCAACGCCTCCAGCGCGCGGTTAAGCCAGCCGCTTTGCACCCGCCCCGGCCCGGCGAAGCCGCTCTCCAGCACATCCTGCCCGTCGAAATGCGAACGCTCGCGATACGACGTCGCCACCGCATGAACTACAGCGGCTTTTTTCTCCTTATACATCCGCGCGAATTCCGGCATCGAGGGATGCAGCGCGAAAAATGAATCCAGCGCCGTCGCGGCATGCGGACCGTCCAGCGACAGCGCAATCGATCCATGAAGTCCGGCGTAATCCGGATCGCCCACCGGCGCGACGGTCGCGAGACCGTCCAGCGCGCCCCGCAGGATGATGGTGACAAAGCGCGGATCGCGGCCATCTTTCGCGCGCGCGAATTTCGGCAGATAAGCCCAGGCCGCGAAGGTCGCCGAACCCATCAGGAGCGAGCGGCGCGTGAGTCCTTGCGCGGTATGGCTTTCGCAGCAGTCGGATGAAAAGCCGGACATGCTCATCTCCTCTGAAATTCGGGCGACATCAGCAGTAGCGCAAAGGCCTGCTGCTTCGATTCCGCGCGCTCGATGGTCTGCCGTGTCTCGGTGGATGCCGCCTCGCCTGCCACCACATCGAGCAGCGCACGCGGATCGATCGTGTCTGCGATGCGCGACGAAATCTGCGAAGCGATGTCGAGCCGCAGCTTGATATTCTCCGGCGCGGCCCAGGCTGCGTTGGTGTCAGCGAAACCGTTCGGACCGGCGGGCGCCCACAATGGCTGGCCGAGCACGTTCAATCCGCCGAGATAACGCTGCGGGTCTTCGGGAATGCGGCCCATCATGCGCCCGCTCGCCACCAGATATTCATAAGGCATGCGGATCTTGGTCATCGGCGTGCGCCATGCCTCATCCGCATCGACCAGCGCCAGTGTCATTGCGCGCAGATCGCCATTGGTCTTTTTGAATGTGGTTTCCAGTTTCATCACCAGCGCAGGCGGCGGATCGTCAGCGATGAAATGACGCACGAACTTGGTGGCGATGAACTTTGCGGTCGCTGAATGGCGCGCGATGTCGGCCAGTGCCGTCTCGCCCTGCGCCACACCGGTATCCTCATAGACCTTGCCAAGCAGCTTTTGCGGACCCGGCTCGTGTGCATTGGGAAAGAAGACGAAGGTGCCCGGCGGCGCGAGCTTGCCGTCGCGCCCGGCGAAGGTCCAGCCGGTGATGATGCGCGCCAGCGACGTCACATCGGCCTGCGTATAACCGCCGTTCACACCGAGCGTATGCAGCTCCATGATCTCGCGTGCGAGATTCTCGTTGAGGCCGCGCTTGCGATTTTGCCCAGCCTTCGACTGCGGGCCGAACGAGCGCTGGTTGTCGAGAAAGAACAGCATCGCCGGATGCTGTTCAACGGCGCGCAACATCTCGCCGAAGTTTCCGAGCACGTGAGGCCGGATCGCCTCGCGTTCGAACGCGCCGGACCACATCCGCGCCAGTTCGCCCTTGCTGGCGGAGGTGCAGAAATGGTTGGACCAGAACGTCACCAGCCGCTCGACAAATCCGCATTCTGCCATGGTGGCGCGCTGCAGCCGTGCCAGCGCCTCGGCGCGAAAGGTTTTCTGGATGACGTTGAGCGGTTTTGGCGGCTCCTTGCGTGGCGTCACCGCCGGCTGCATCGCGTCGGGCGCGGCGCCGCCGGACATCATGTCCGTCTTTGCACCGTCCTGCATCCCGTCGGCGCTCGCCGCCTTCACGTCAGGCTTGTCCGCCGGCAAGGCCGCCTGTGCAACCTTCGCGGCCTCGCGCTGCTGCTTCACATCTTTCTGATAGTCGAACACGGCCTGCGCCAGCGCAGGGGACGGCTGCAAACCCGGCGCGTCGAGCAGCGCGGCATTCGGCCGGCCGAGTTCCGCTTTCACAAAACCGCGCGGATCGGACGCTGCGCTGGAAAAATCGCTGGCCGCGCCGCCGCGCGCGCCAAAGCCGAAGCGGTTCAGTGCAACAAGAGCGCCTTGCGGGTCACGCGCCATGGCTGGAACTCACGATTGATCTCAAAGGCGGCTTGGCCGAATATGACTCGATCACCGGACTATGCGCTTGCCGCGCGTGAACGTCACATGAAGGTTTCGGCAGAATCGTGAACAGGATCGTGACAAAGCCGTCAGAAAAACCCGTGGGACAGCGGACACTGAACTGCGCGCGCTGTGGGACACCGTTCAGCTGCGACCTCTCCGGCCATTGCTGGTGCATGGACGAAGCCGCGAAGCTGCCTATGCCCGCCAAGGGCGAAGATTGCCTGTGCCGGGATTGTCTGCGTGCGGAGGCGGAGCGGCTATCCCCGCGAGTCATTCCGGGGCGCGAGTAAAACGAGCGAACCCGGAATCTTTCTCGGCAGAACTCTTCGAGATTCCGGATCAGCCCACGTTGTGGGCTGTCCGGAATGACATGGTGTATTATCTACACTGCATATCCCGGCGACTTCCGCGCCATGCCACCGAACGCATCCAGCAGCTTTTCGCGCCAGGCGTAAACCGGATCGTCTTCTTTCAGCAGCCTGAACGGGCTGGTGGCGCGCGCCCACTGAAAGGTGCCGAACATAATGTAGTCGGCATAGTTCGGCGACGCGCCGCCAAGGTAAGGCTGCGTCTTGAGTGTCAGCCGCATCGGGGTCAATGCGTTGCGAAACCCTTCGACCGCCGTGTCGCGACTGGCTGCGGCTTCTTCCAGAGTCTTGCCGAGACGTGCTTCGCGGGTCTTGCGGAAATAAGCCTGATCCACCGGCCGCAGATGGCCGTGAATGTCGCTGGCGATCATCGGGAAAACGCCCATGAGAACCACTGTGTCGCCCCACCAGTTCAGCATCCGGCCCATGGCGCGGCCACCCTCGCCGCCGAACAGCGACGGCCGGTCCGGGTAAGTGTCCTCAAGATAATTCGCGATGGCCCATGAATCCGCGACAGAGGTTTCACCGTCGATGAACACCGGTACCTTGTCCGACTGATGCGGCGCGATGGCGTCCTTCTCGGTGAAGCGCCACGGAATGGTTTCGGCCTGCAGGTCCTTGTGCGCCAGAGCCATGCGCGTACGCCAGCAGTAAGGGCTGAACACACGCTCGGTTTCGGTGCCGCAGAGTTCGAACAGTTTTCGCGCGACGGCCATCGGCTTAGCCCTTCACGACTGCGGCGGTCTGCCCGAACAGAACCTTCTTCTGCTCGTCGGTAAAGGTCTTGCCGAGGTTCGAATTGATCTTCGGCCCGAGTTCGTAGGCGCGCACGGTGGCGGGCCTGGCCTTGATGGCTTCGAACCAGCGCTTGAGATGCGGAAAGTCTTCGAGCTTCTGGCCCTGCCGCTCATACGGCACGATCCACGGATACGCCGCCATGTCCGCGATGGAATACTCGCCAGCGACATAGTCGCGATCCGCAAGACGGCGGTTGAGCACGCCGTAGAGCCGATTGGTCTCGTTGACGTAGCGGTCGATGGCGTAGGGAATCTTCTCCGGCGCATAGTTGCTGAAATGGTGGTTCTGGCCGAGCATCGGACCGAGGCCGCCCATCTGCCACATCAGCCACTGGATCACATCGAACCGCTTGCGCAGATCGGATGGCAGAAACTTGCCGGTCTTCTCCGCGAGATAGATCAGGATCGCGCCGGACTCGAAGATCTTCACCGGTTCGCCGCCGTCCGCGGGCGCGCGATCGATCATCGCCGGCATCCGGTTATTCGGAGAGAACGCCAGAAACTCGGGCTTGAACTGGTCGCCCGTGCCGATGTTGACCGGGTGAATCGTATAGGGAAGGCCGGTCTCTTCCAGGAACATCGTGATCTTGTGGCCGTTCGGCGTCGGCCAGTAGTAAAGGTCGATCATCTTGCTATCCTTGTTGCTGGGCATGTCAGGCAGGGGCGTAAAGTCAATGCGATTGCATGAAACTTGCGCTTCGCGTCTGCGAAGTCAATGCCGCACCGCGCATATCAAGCATATTTCATTCGCTCCAGGCGGAGACCCGTGAAAGATTTTCACCGCTTCACTTCCAACAAGAGACTGTCCCTCTCACGTCCTGACGATAGAGTTCCCGCAAGCCAGATTCCGGATCAAGAAAGGCCGACAATGACAAAAGAACTCGCACGGCGTGATTTCCTCAAACTCTCCACCGCCATGGGGCTGGCCGCGACCAGTGGCTTCTCCTGCGTCAGCATCGCCAGCGCCGCGCCGATCCAGGTGCCGACCATCGACAAGTTGTCGATCCGCGTGCTGGTCGATCAGCAGCACGATCAGTTTCTGAAGGGCAGCACGGTGAACGGCGTGGTGCACGATGCGCCGGGCGGCGGCCGTAGCGCCGACGCGCGCAACGTCCTGCATAACGAATGGGGTTTGTCGCTGTTCCTGGAATCGCAGCGCGAGCAGGAACTGCGCAACATCCTGCTCGATTTCGGCTACACCTCGCCCGCGATCATCAACAATATCGGCCTGCTGAAGGTCGATCCGGCGAAGATCAACGCGATGATCGTCAGCCACGGCCATATCGACCATTACGGCGGCCTGATCGGCTTCCTCGAAAAGTATCGCAGCGTGCTTCCCGCCGACGTGAAGCTCTATGCCGGCGGCGAGGACAACTTCTGCCACCGCGTCAGCCGCACCTCGACCGGGCAATACGGCGAGTTCGGCATCCTCGACCGCAAGCAGATCACCGCAAACAAGGTGCAGACCGTGCTGTGCGAGACGCCGACCGTGATCGAAGGCCATGCCTTCACCACCGGCAAGATCAAGCGCAGCAGCGTCGAGAAAATCCTGCCGAACAGCTTCGTCGATTACACCCCGGCCAGCGCGGGCTGCGACTATGGCCACTACACACCCGCCGAACTGCAGGGCAAGTTCACTCCGGACGAACACGTCCATGAACATGCGACCTGCTTCAACATCCGCGGCAAGGGCCTTGTGGTGATCAGCTCCTGCGGCCATGTCGGCATCGTCAATTCGGTGCGGCAGGCGCAGGAAGTCTCCGGCGTGCAGAAGGTGCATGCCATTGTCGGCGGCTTCCATCTCGGCCCCGCGCCCGCCGATTACCTCAAGCAGATCGTCGGCGAGGTCAAGGCGCTGCAGCCGGACGTGGTGATCCCGATGCATTGCAGCGGGCTGAACTTCCTGCTCGAAGCGCGGGCGCAGATGCCGGACAACGTGATCAATGTCTCGACCGGCAGCCGCCTGACATTCAGCGCGTGAGCGCGCGCAATCCCCCGATACGCGGCGCGGCCGTCTTGGCCGCGCTGCTGTGCAGCCTTTGGCTCACGCCGCCTGCATCGGCGCAAGGCTCAACGCGTTCCGCCGCCGAGCTGATGGACGCGGTGATGTGGAATCGCGAACCGATCGGCGGCCCCTTCTCGCTCAAGGACCAGACCGGCCAGACGCGAACCGATGCGGATTTCCGCGGTCAGCTTTTGCTGGTCTATTTCGGCTTCACCTATTGCCCGGACATCTGCCCGACCGACCTGCAGGCCATCAGCATCGCCATGGATCAGCTCGGGCTGGATGCACCGAAAGTGCAGCCGCTGTTCATCACCCTCGATCCCGAACGCGACACCGCCGAACATCTCGCGCAATATGTGCCGCTGTTTCATCCGCGCCTGATCGGCCTGACCGGGAGCCTGTCGGACGTTGCCAGGGCGGCGGATGCCTATCGGGTGTTCTACAAGCGGGTCAAAACCGGCGACAAGCCGGACGACTACACGCTGGACCACACCGCTTTCATCTATCTCGTCGACCGCGACGGAAAATATCTCGGCTTCTTCCCACCGGGCACGGATGCGCCGCGGCTGGTCGAAATGATCCGGCCTCATCTCAAGGGCGGCCCGGAGCGATAGATGCCTGTGCATCCGGCAGACACAGGACTGCCCTTGCATTGAACCTTTCACCGATTGGTGTGACTAATCCCGGAAGCGCCGCTGTCGGCGTGGCGGAGCATGGCTATGCAATACTCGGTGGACGATTTACGCGCAGCCTCAAGCGCTGGCATTCTGACGCCCGCGCAGCTCGACAGCCTGCTCGCCTTCCTCGGTACCCGCCCCGCCGCAACGCAGGCGACCGGCCCGAAATTCGATCTCGTGCATGTGCTGTGGTACGCGGGCGCGCTGATTGTCATCAGCGCCATGGGCCTGTTCAGCACGCTGGCGTTTTCGCAAATGGGCGGCCGCGCCCTCGCCCTCACCGCCCTTGTCTACGCCGCCCTGTTCGCCTGGGCGGGCGACCACCTGTGGTCGGTGCGAAAACTTCAAACGCCGGGCGGATTGCTGATCGCGGTTGCGGTCTCAATGGCGCCGCTCGCGGTCTATGGCGTGCAGGATGCGCTCGGGCTCTGGAGCAAGTTCGGCAAACCCGGCGAAGCCCGCGATTTCTATATCTGGGTCAAGGGCAGCTGGATGTTCATGGAAATCGCCGCGATTGCAGCTGCGGCCATCGCGCTGCGCTTTTACCGGTTTCCCTTCATCGTCTTCATCGCGGCTTTTGCGTTGTGGTTCCTGTCGATGGACATCGTGCCCTGGATCACCGGTTCGCAATTCGGAAACTGGGAAGTCTCGCGCAAGGTCTCGATCTGGTTTGGCCTCGGCATTGTGGCTGTTGCCATGCTCGTCAACGTGCGACAGCGCTCCGGCGATTTCGCATTCTGGCTCTATCTGTTCGGCGTCATGACGTTCTGGGGCGCAATCACCGCCACATCCAACGGCACCGCGCTGGACAAGGCGCTGTATTGCGCCATGAATGTCGGCTTCCTGTTCCTTGCGGTGTTTCTCGGCCGTCGCGTGTTCGCGATATTCGGAACCATCGGCATCGCGATCTATCTCGGCGACCTCGCGGAGAAGGTCTTCAAGGACTCGCTCCTGTTCCCGTTTGCCCTGTCACTGATCGGTGTCGGCATTATCGCGCTCGGGCTTTACTATCACCGCCATCAGGACGCGATCCGCAACTGGGTCGACCTGCATCTGCCGGAGCCGTTGAAGCGCCTGCGTCCGGCAAATGCATAAGGACGCTTTCGCGCATCCTGTGACGGGAGGCACTACTCCACCGCGGCCTTTCTCGGCTCCACGACCTCGAAGCCGGTGGAGAACTCATCGAGCAGACCGAACAGTTCGCGCAGCTTGAGCGGATTGCCGCCGACCGACACATCGCCGGTCAAGACGCTGCCGAGGAACGTGCGCTGCTTGAGCGTGATGGCGTCGAGCGCGGCGCGGGTCAGGGTCACGCTGGCGTCGGCCTTGTCGGAGAGCTTGCCCGCGATGTGGGTGAGCGCCGAATTCTCCAGATTCATCACATAGGTCTGGTTGAGATCGGTGAAGGTCCAGTTGATGACGATCTTCTTGCCTTCGGCCTTCGCCGCATTCAGCCGTACACCGAGGAAATCAAACGCCAGATCGATGGAGATGCCTTTCAGCAGTTCGGCATTCACCAATGCGGGCGGCTGCGGCCCGACGCCGCTTCGCAATTCCAGCGCGCCGAGCAAATAGGCGTTCCGCCAGGTCGCAGCCTCGCTCTGGTAGCCGAGCTGTTCGAGCGCATCGGCGCCGAGTTCGCGCGCATCCTTGTTGGCAGGATCGGCGAACACCACCTTGCTCATCACGCTGGCAACCCAGCGATACTGTCCGGCCTTGTAGTCGTCGCGCGCGCGTTTGATCGCGGCGTCCGCGCCGCCCATATATTCCACCGTCTTCTTCGCCTCTTCGGCGCGCGGCAGCGGATTGAGATCGGCGGGATTGGCGTCGTACCAGCCGAGATAGAACTGATAGACCGCCTTGGCGTTGTGGCTGAGCGTGCCGTAATAGCCGCGCGAGGCCCAATCGTTCGCCAGCGACGGCGGCAGCTTCAACTGCTCGGCAATCTCGGTCGGCGTCAGGCCGTGATTGAGCAGCCGCACGGTCTGGTCGTGGATGAACTTGTAAAGATCGCGCTGCTTGCTCAGGAACGCGACGATGCGCTCGTTGCCCCACACCGGCCAGTGATGCTGTGCGATGACCACATCGGTCTTGTCGCCATAGCGTTCGATCGCATCGCTGATGTAACGCGACCACAACCGGCCATCGCGGATTTCCGCGCCGCGGATGGTGTAGAGATTGTGCATGTTGTGAGTGGCGTCTTCCGCCATGTTCAACAGTTTGAACTGCGGAAAATACATGACCATCTCGCTTGGGGCTTCCGAGCCCGGCACCAGATGAAACTCGATCTCGACGCCATCGACGGTGCGCTTCTCGGAGACCTGCTTGATCACATCGTTCGGCGGAATGAGCGAGATCGAGCCGCGCGCAAGCGCCTTGCCCAACCCCGTATCGATCTGCGCGCGGTCGCCGACCGGCAGCGCGCTGCCGAACTGGTATTGCGCGCGGCGGGACATCGCGTTGCCCGCAATCACATTCTCCGCCACCGCATGCTCCATGAAGCCGTCGGGCGCGATCACCTTCACCTTGCCGGTCTTAGCGTCGTCTTCGGTGATAACGCCCTTGGCGCCGCCGAAGTGATCGGCATGGCTGTGAGTGTAGATCACCGCCGCAACGGGTTTCGCGGGCCGGTTCTGCAGATAAAGATCGAGCGCGGCCTTCGCGGTCTCGTTGGACAGCAGCGGATCGATCAGGATCAGTCCCGTATCACCCTCGATGATGGTCAGATTGGCGATGTCCAGCCCGCGCACCTGATAAACGCGCTCGGTGACCTTGAAGAGGCCGTTGATGGCATTGAGCTGCGCCTGCCGCCACAGGCTCGGATTGACCGTGGCCGGCACCTGGTCGCTTTTCAGGAAATCATATTGTTTGGTGTCGAATGCCGGCTTGCCGCCGGGACCGGGCACGATTCCATCCGGCAGCGTCGCGATGAAGCCGCGCTTCGCATCCTCGAAATCGGCGCGGTCACTGAACGGCAGCGTTTTGAGGAAAGCATCGTTGACGGCCCGGCTGGCCGGTTCGGCGTCCTTCGACTGTGCGAATGATGATGAAAAAGGCGCGGCGGACAGCAAAGCGGCGGCCAACAGGCTGGCAATACGCAACGACGGCATGAAACACTCCCCGACTGCCGCGTGGTCCTCGACATGTGCCACGCGTTGGTTCCAGCCTATCAGGACAAACGCGTAAATTTCATCGCAAACTTCGTTGCGCGCGGCGAAGAAAATGCCCTTTTCTCTCCGCACTCCGCGCCCCATATTCCGCCCATGGCGAAGAACCCCGATTCCGCGAAGAAGCCTCCCAAAACCCCGAAGTCGAAAGCCCCAAATTCCAGGGCTTCCAGGCCCGATGTGCAGCCGATCGGCCCTGCGCTGGCGGAGCTGTTGAATCCGGCCATCAACCGCGGCGACGCCGGCATGGGCTCTGGCACCGGCCTTCAGCCGCCGCCGGATAATTCGAAGGACCGGCGTTCCGGCGGCGAAGCCGCGATCCATCGCGCGCGGAAATCGACACCAAAGGATCTCGGCATTTCATCCTCCCCCCGCGCGGAGGGGAAGCAAGGCGGCTTCGAGGAAGCCCCGCAAGCCAACTACGGCACCAGCGCGCCGATCCCGACCCTCGATCCCGAGCTGGCGAAACAGCTCGGCTACGATGTCGATGACGACGACCAGTTTCGTCCCGCGCGCAACAAGATGGAATCGCTTGGCGTCAAGGCCACCGCGGAGTCGCTGGAAAACCTGCTGCGCGAAGGCCGTCCGGAATTCCGCAAGGACGACGGCTCGCTGAAGGTCTGGACACCGCATCGCCCCCCACGCCCGGAGAAATCCGAGGGCGGCGTGCGCTTCGAACTCAAGTCCGCCTATGAGCCGAAGGGCGATCAGCCGCAGGCGATCAAGGAGCTGGTGGAAGGCATCCAGCGCAACGACCGCACCCAGGTGCTGCTCGGCGTCACCGGCTCCGGCAAGACCTACACCATGGCCAAGGTGATCGAGGCGACGCAGCGCCCGGCGCTGATCCTCGCGCCGAATAAGACCTTAGCGGCGCAGCTTTACGGCGAGTTCAAGAACTTCTTCCCCGACAACGCGGTGGAGTATTTCGTCTCGTATTACGATTATTACCAGCCCGAAGCCTACGTGCCGCGCACCGACACCTATATCGAGAAGGATTCCTCGATCAACGAGCAGATCGACCGGATGCGCCATTCCGCGACGCGGGCGCTGCTGGAGCGCGACGATGTCATCATCGTGGCGTCCGTGTCGTGCATCTACGGTATCGGCTCGGTCGAGACCTACACCGCGATGACGTTCGCGATGAAGAAGGGCGAGCGCGTCGATCAGCGCCAGCTCATCGCCGATCTCGTCGCCCTGCAATACAAGCGCACGTCGGCGGACTTCACCCGCGGCACCTTCCGCGTGCGCGGCGACACCCTCGACATCTTCCCGGCGCACTATGAAGACCGGGCGTGGCGCGTGAACATGTTCGGCGACACCATCGAGAGCATCGAGGAGTTCGATCCGCTCACCGGACACAAGCAGGACGAGCTTGAGTTCATCAAGATCTACGCGAACTCACACTATGTGACGCCGCGGCCGACGCTGATCCAGGCGATCAAGGGCATCAAGAGCGAGTTGAAGTGGCGGCTCGACCAGTTGCATGCGCAGGGCCGCCTGCTGGAAGCGCAGCGCCTCGAACAGCGCACCACCTTCGATCTGGAAATGATGGAAGCGACCGGAAGCTGCGCGGGCATCGAGAACTATTCACGTTATCTCACCGGCCGCAAGCCGGGCGAGCCGCCGCCGACCCTGTTCGAATATGTGCCGGACAACGCGCTGGTGTTCGCGGACGAAAGCCATGTCTCCGTGCCACAGATCGGCGCGATGTTCAAAGGCGACTTCCGCCGCAAGGCGACGCTGGCCGAATACGGCTTCCGCCTGCCTTCCTGCATGGACAATCGCCCGCTCCGTTTCGAGGAGTGGGACATGATGCGCCCGCAATCGGTCGCGGTGTCCGCGACGCCGGGCGGCTGGGAACTGAACGAGGCTGGCGGTGTGTTCGTCGAGCAGGTCATCCGCCCGACCGGCCTGATCGACCCGCCGGTGAACATCCGCCCCGCGCGCACGCAAGTGGACGATCTTGTCGGCGAGGTGCGCGAGACCGCGCGCAACGGCTACCGTTCACTGATCACCGTGCTGACCAAGCGCATGGCCGAAGACCTCACCGAATACCTGCACGAGCAGGGCATCCGCGTGCGCTACATGCACAGCGACATCGACACCATCGAGCGCATCGAGATCATCCGCGATCTTCGCCTCGGCGCGTTCGATGCGCTCGTGGGCATTAACCTGCTGCGCGAAGGCCTCGATATTCCGGAATGTGCGCTGGTCGCGATCCTCGATGCCGACAAGGAAGGCTTCCTGCGCTCGGAAACCTCACTGATCCAGACCATCGGCCGTGCGGCGCGCAATGTCGACGGCAAGGTTATTCTCTACGCCGACCATGTCACCGGCTCGATGGAGCGCGCCATCGCCGAAACCGATCGCCGCCGCGAAAAGCAGGTCGAATACAACACCGCCAACGGCATCACGCCGGAGAGCATCAAGCGCGACATCGGCGACATTCTCGGCAGCGTCTATGAACGTGACCATGTGCTGGTGGAAATCGGCGACGGCGGCATGGCCGACGATGCGGTCGCCATCGGCCACAACTTCGAAGCCGTGCTGGCCGATCTCGAAACGCGGATGCGCGAGGCTGCCGCCGATCTCAACTTCGAGGAAGCCGCACGCCTGCGCGACGAGGTGAAACGCCTGCGCGCGACTGAACTGGCCGTGGTGGACGATCCGACCATCAAGCAGCGCGGCGTCGAGGCGAAGGCCGGAGCTTACGCAGGCAAAAAGAAATACGGCGATGCCGCCAACCTTCCCGCGCAACTCGACCGCGCCGCGGCCCGCAACAAGTCCCGCGCACGCAAGCCGACACTGGACGAGATGGGTCCCGGCACCGAAAGCAGGATTTTCCAGCCGACCAATTCGCGTCAGTCAGGTCCGGAGTTCGGCCCGTCCGGGCGCTCCAGCGGCGGCGCACCGGGACGCAGGGGCGGATGGAAGAAGCGATAAAGGCATCTCTTCAATTTCAGATTCTGATCATTCCTTGCCGGTCTGCATTCCGGACTGTCCGCCCGTTACAAAGCCAATGATGGTGACGAAACCGCTTTCGATGTCTCGTGTAGCAATCCTTGCGATTGTCGCTGTGGCTCTCTCGCCTACGCAGCCGTCCCGCGCGGCGGAGCCGTCGCCACACCTCTATCAAAGTGCTGCCATCGTCACCGGCCAGGAATTGCCGAACCGCTCAACCGCGGCCAGGATCGCTCTCCCCCGTGTGCTGGTGAAAATCTCCGGCGATCCTTCCGTCGCTCTGGACCGGCGGCTGAAGCCGTATGCGAACCGGGCGATCGATCTGGTCGCAGGCTTTACCTATCGTGACCAGATGGCCGGCATTCCGGTCCGCGACGAACAAGGCACGCGCGACCGTCCCTACGACCTGACGCTGCGGTTCGATCCGGCGAGGATCAATGACATCCTGAAAACGCTCGGCCGCAAGCCGTGGAACGCCGCGCGGCCAAGGGTGGCGGTCTTCTTCAGCCTCGATCAGGGCACGCCCTACATGGTGTCCCGGGATGACATCCGCAGCCTCGGTCCACGCGAAGCTCTCCACAGCGCGAGCGAACGCGCCGGTCTCGATGTCGTCCTGCCGTCGGCCGAACAGCTCCGCGCAAGTCTGGATGGAGCGAAGCCGCTCAGGGAGGCGCCCGGAAAGCGCGAAGCTCTCGCCGCGATCATCGCGCCGGCCACCGATGGCGATCATGTGGTCCTGACCGGCGAAGCTGTCTGGGATGACAACGCGCTGGGTTGGCGGACCGATTGGCAGCTCGAGGCCAATGGCAAGACCACCCGGTGGCGGATCGAGCGCGTCAGTTATGACGATGCATTCCGCAACGGCCTGATCGGCACAGCACAAATCCTCTCCGGCCACGGACAGCCGCCGAAACTGGCGAGAGGCACAAGGCCGGAATAAAAAGGCGACGATCTCGCATCGATTGCAAAGACCCCGCACCCCCTGCTAGGTCATCATCGGATTTCTGAGTTTGACTCTGGGGGACTGACCAATGGCCGACGCCGATCTGGATGCGATCATCCGGCAGCTTGCGAAGCAGCAGCACAAGACCTTGACCACCGCCGTCAAGAAGCAGCGGGACCGCTATGCCGCGCTGGCCGCCAAGGCCAAGGACGCGCAGGGCAAACAGCTCTACAAGCAGCTCGCAAAGGACGCACTGGAGATCGGCTCTGCCACGGTGAAGCGCCTGCAGATGTCCGCCGACAACGCCGCCTACAGCCACGCCCGATCAATGCGGCAAGCGACTGAAGCGGCCAGGGAGGCCGCGAAGAAAGCTGCAGCGGAAGCGAAAGCCGGCAAGCCGAAGACACCGAAGAAAGCCGCCGCGAAGAAAACGCCGGCGAAATCCTGAGCCTGAATTAAATTGGGCCGCCACGCAGCAAGTCTTTGAAGATGGATTGCCGGGACAAGCCCGGCAATGACAAGCTGGTGTCTCAATGGCAATCGCCGACACCGGCAGGGCGTCGGAACTCATCACAAATTCCGCCGCCGACGTTTTTCGTCGCCACGTTTTTCGCCTGGGTTCTCAGTTCGCGCCGCGTCATCGCGGGCTTGCTCCGAGAAAACTCGGTGCGCCGGACTGGACGTCTTGCAGCGATCATGCTGTCTCTGGTTAAGGACAGCGGTCCCATCGTCCCGTCGGGAGCAACGACATACTAGCACCGGACTTCATCCTGTCTATCGGGAACACCGGTGTTCCATCCGGCTTGCCGACACCTTGTTTCCAGAACGCGAATGCAATCGATGACTGTAACGACTTCTCCCATAGCTTATGACGACTTCGCCAAGGTCGACCTCCGTGTCGGACGCATTCTCGAAGTGCAGCCGTTTCCCAAGGCGCGCAATCCATCGTGGAAGGTACGTGTCGATCTCGGCGCCCTTGGTGAGAAATGGTCGAGCGCGCAGATCACGAATTACACCGCAGAGCAGCTCACCGGCTCGCTGGTGGTTTGTGTCTGCAATTTCCCGCGGCGTAATATCGCAGGCTTCATGTCGGAGGTGCTGATCCTCGGCGCGCCGGATCAGGACAGCAAGGTGATCCTGCTGTCGCCGCGCAAGGACGATGCAGGCCGCGACATCGTTGCCCCCGGCGCAAAAGTCTACTGACGCGCCCGCGGTCTATTGCGCGAGCACGCGCGCAAGGTCGATGAGATTGGTGGAGATCGGTTTGGTTCGCCCGGCGATCTCGGCCAGCGGCGTGCGCGTGATCTCGCCGCGCTGCTCGCCGACCAGCACGCCCGACACACCTTCCGCCAGCGATGTCAGCGCGGCAACGCCGAGCTTTGTCGCAAGCAACCGGTCGAACGCTGTCGGCGGCGCGCCGCGCACCACATGACCGAGGACAGTGGCTCGCAGTTCGAAGCCGACCATGCTGCGGTCCTTCTCGAAATGGGCAAGAATATGCGCGGCATTCTCCTTGACGCCCTCCGCGATCACGACAATCGCGTGGGTCTTGCCGCGCTCATAGGCTGCGCGCAGCCGCTCCGCGATCTCGAAGGACGACACCTCGAACTCCGGCGTCGAGATGACTTCCGCGCCGCCGGCGAGTCCGGCCATCATGGCGAGATAGCCGCAGTTGCGCCCCATGGTCTCGACCAGAAACGCGCGTGTGTGTGACGAGCCCGTGGTGCGCAGATTGTCGATGGCTTCCAGCGTGACGTTGATGGCGGTGTCGCAGCCGATGGTGACGTCGGTGCCGTAAAGATCGTTGTCGATGGTCGACGCGATGCCGACAACGGGAAAACCGAGGCCGTGCAACGCGGCCGAACCGGTCTGCGAGCCGTTGCCGCCGATCACCACCAAAGCGTCGATGCCGCGCGTCGCCAGATTGCGCAGCGCCCTGGAGCGCCCGCCTTCCTCGCGGAATTCCTTCGAGCGCGCACTCCCCAGAAACGTACCGCCGATCTGGATGATGCCGCCGACATCGCGCGCGTTCAGGCGCGTCATGCGGTCGTCGATCAGGCCCTGCCAGCCCTCGCGCACGCCATAGACCGCGATGTCGCGATTGAGCGCACTGCGCGTGACCGCGCGGATCGCTGCATTCATGCCGGGAGCGTCGCCGCCGCTGGTCAGAATCGCAATTGCTTTCATTGAAGAACTTTAGGGTGTGATTTGCCTGCCGTCCATGCGCGCCCGGGTGGACGTGCACAGCCCCAAGCCAGATCGGAGGTGGATAATGCGCTCCGGCGGAAACCGTTCCTCACAATCCTGCGGTATAGTCGCCGCGCATACCTGCACAGGTTTATGACAGGACCACCGAATGACCTGCATCCAATCCTTGTCCGGCGCGCTGCTGATCTGCAGCCTCGCGATCACCGGCGCCGAGGCTGCCAGAAAGTCCGCCAAACCGGCCGAGCCGATGGCGCAGGATACATCGCTGAACAATGTGAAGGATGCGCCGCAAGCTCCGTCGCTGGCCTGCGAGGGGCCGTTCGCGAAGGACACGACGCATGACAAGCTGGTCGCCACGTTCGGCGCCAAGAATGTTGCCTTCAAGGATGTGGACGTCACCAGCAATGTGCTGACCAAGGCCACCGTGCTGTTCGATGCCGATCCGACCCGGCGGCTGGTGGTGTTCTGGAAGGACGAGAAATCGCGGACCAGGCCGATCGCGGTCACCATCGACGCGCCCTCGACCTGGACCGGCCCCGGCGGTGTGCGCAACGGCCTGACACTGAGAGACCTCGAGAGGCTCAACGGAGGAAATTTCAGCGTCACCGGCTTTGGCGGGATCGGCGGCGGTGAGGCATCGAAGCTCGGCGGCCCGTTCGTAAACCTGCCGGGCAATTGCACGCTGAAGATTCGTTTCGCGCCGGGCATCGCCAGTCCGCTTCCCTCGCGCTTCGCCTCCGTGACCGGCGATGTGCTGATCGCCTCGACCAATCTGGTTTTGCGCCGCGTGCGCCCGCAGGTCGAGCAATGGAGCATCCATTACCACTGACGGATCGGGCGCAGACAATCATCGCAACCTTGGAGAGATTCCGTTAAACTTCCCGTCGCGTGCTGCTTGATCCCGATCCGGTTCCCACTTACGGAACCGCAAGCTTGGGGAGACGACGACGCAATGAACAATCAACAATCCGAAAAATGCGTCCGGGCCTTTCTCGATTCCTACTATGCCGGTGACGTTGCCCGCATGGAAGCATGCTGCGCCGACGCCTTTGTGTCGCTGACGCATGCGCCGGTCGAAATCTTTCCCCATCTCGGCTTCCATCAGGGCAAGGACTGGATCGCGCAGGCGATCCGGATTCAGCAGGAGCGTTACTCCGAACGGCGTTACACCCTCGAATTCATCATCGCGAACGAAACGCAGGCGGCGACATTGACGCAGGCGGCGCTTATCAAGCGCAGCGACCAGCGCGTCATCACACTTTACGTCGGGGAATTCTTCACGCTGCGCGACAGCCTCGTGACGGAGCATCGTTCGATGTTCGACTCGTTCGATCTGGTGCAGCAGCTGCTCGGGCACGACCTCACCGACGAATTCACCACGCGCATGAAGAACGTCATGCGCAACAACGGTTAGCGCGCAGCGGAAACGCCCAGTTCGCGCACAAGGCCGAACCACAGCGCCGTCAGTTCGCGCGCCGCGGGGTCCTGCCTCGGCTTGAGGCGGACCGCAGTGTGCACCAGTACCAGCTTCGAGGCCGGATCGACGAAGATCGCCTGACCGTTGGTGCCGAGCATCGCGAACATGCGGCGTTTTGCCGGCATGATCCAGGTCTGGTAGCCATAACCGTAGAATGGCGTCGCCACGCGCGGCGCGCGAAACGATCCTTCCGGTGCGGTGGTCGCCTCGATCACCCATGATTCCGGAATGACGCCGCCGCCGTTGCGCGCGAGCAGAAGGCCGAAGCGCGCGTAATCCCGCAGCCGCGCGGCGAGGCAGCAAAAAGCCTGCTCCTGATTGTGGCCATCGACGGTCCAGCTTGCTTCGTCCTCCGCTCCCATCGGCTTCCAGATTTTCTCCGAAAGATAATCGGCGAGACGCTTGCCGGTGGCCGCCATCAGCACGAGGCCGAGGGTTTCGGTCTGGGAGCCGGCATAGGCGAATTTCGTTTCCGGCGACGCGGCGCGGGTGCTGTAACGCCGCAGCAGATTGGCAGCGTTCGGCAGATCGGAGCGGCGCAGATCGCGGCTGAAGGCAAAGGCGTCGTCGGTGCCGTCGTAGCGTTCGGAAAACTCAATTCCCGCGCTCATGGTCAGCAGCGCGCGCAGCGAGGTCTGGCCGTAGGCGCTACCCTTCATCTCGGGCACATAGTCCTGCGCCAGATCGTTGATCGAGCGGATCTTGCCTTCCTTGATGGCGATACCGACCAGCATCGCCACCATGGTCTTCACCATGGAATTGGACAGCAGGCGATCGGTATCGCGCCGCCCGTACTGATAGCGCTCGAACAGGATGGTCGAGTCCCGCACGATCAGAAGGCCGGTCGTTGGATGCCGCGCCAGATATTGATCGATGTTGCGGCGTTCGCCCTCGAAATCATAGCGCCAGCCGCCGCTGTCGCACGCGCGCGCCAATGATGACGGCGCATCTGGCGGGGTGACCACATGCGCCGGAAGCAGCCGGTCGAAATTGCTGAAGGTCGCGACCATGTAGTCCTGTTTGGTCCGGTCCGCGATGGTGCCAAGCGGATAGTTGCGGCCGGCGCCATAAGCCTCCGCATCCGGCCCCGATTTCGAGAACGACGGTTCACAGGGTTTGGCCGGAGCCGCGCCGGATACCTCCGCTTTGGCACCCGAGCCGGTTATCAGACCGCAGACCGCCACCGCCGCGCTCAGCCGGCACAGGGCGGAGAGAAAAGTCATCGGCGTTTCCCAAACATTTTTTATGAAAGCAGCAGGTCAGCCCAATTCATCCCGAGGATGACGCGAGACAAGACGGCGTTCAAGCCGCCTCCCGAATGAACCGGTTGGCCTCCCTGCTCGACAAAACTTTGCCCCGGGACCTGGTCCCGGATCACGAGGGACATAATGAAAACAGTTATTATCGCCGCTCTGGGGACCATTGCGGGTCTCATTCTCGGAGCCGCGCTCGGTATCCTGGCGGGAGTCGCCTGGACCAGCATTTTCAAGACCACCGATTTCGAGGGATACAGCGCGATGCTGGTCTTCTTCACCTTCGCGCCGATCGGCGCGGTTCTGGGTGGACTCACGGGGGCGATCTGGGCCGCCTATCTGGCGTCCCGAAAGCGCCTTCGCATGGAAAGCGACGCCTGACTCTAGCTTGAAGTTTGCCGCAGCCTTGTGCGAACGCACGCCCTGATTGAAGATTGGGCGTCAAACCCGCGTTTCTCACATTTGTGCGTTGCAATATTGTGAGTTGTCATCCGGCAAAAGCCTGATATTTGGAATACCAACATTAGAAAATTCAGCATTTTGGCCCGGGCATCATCGATGACGCCCCGTGGGCCACGCACTGCTGCTGTTAGGTGACATTTCAGGACCTCAGAATGACAGAGCATAGCCTCTGGCGTTTTTCACGCGCGTTTCATCGCGCCTTGAACGAGCGTCAGACCGATCACCTCGAATCGATTCTGGATGACGAGATCGACTGGGCAATCTACGGCCCCATCGACATGTTCGCTTTCCTTGGGCCGCGTCACGGCAAGCGCGCCGTCATCGACGTCGTTCGCGAAATCTCCGACATCGTCAATCTCCACCGCTTCGAGCGGGAATCGGTGATGCTGAGCGAGAACTCGGCCGCCTCCCTGATGCGCTATTCCCTGACACCGACGGCCTCGGGCCAGCCGATCAGCGTCCGGATTGCCATTTTCGCCACCTTCAATGCCGGCCGCCTGACCAGCCTCCGCGCGGTGATCGATACGTTCGACCTGGTCGAACAGGCGCTGGGCCGGCAGATTCATCTGCCGAAGATCGCCTGATCGCAGCATGACATTGCAGTGACGAAAAAGCCCCGCTCGTGCGGGGCTTTTTCATGTGACGTAAAAACCCGCGCAAAGGCCTGCACCTCAACAGTCATAATTGCGACAAACAGAATTGAGACAAGACCGCGGCAGGCCGCATCATCACCGCTACGCCCTGCCCGACACGTTGCTGAGTCCGTGACCTCCGACCGGCCCTGAATAACCTGGAATGCCATGACGCCGCGAATGCCGCATCCCACGCCCCAACGCTGGATGTCGATCATGCTGGCGCTCGTGTGCGGATTCGCTGTCGCAGCTCCCGGTATGGCGCAGGCGGAAGACGATGAACCGGCCGCCGCCGAAAGCACGCAGGCCGAAGTCATCGTGCCCGCCGACTCCGATATCGACTGGAGCATTCTCAATTCCGACCCGACCTCACTCTATGAGGAATCGCCCGCAGCCATCGACCGCAAGGTTCGCGCCGCGATCGATGACCCCTGGTCGTGGAGCCGTAACGACCGGCCAGATGGATCGTCCGCGGTCACGATCAAACAACCGATCACGCCATTTCTGAACACCCGCGTCGGTGCCGACCTCAACGTAACACCGCAGGCACCGACAACCGCGTCCGCTCTCCTGATGCAAAAAATCGAACACGGCGACAGTCTCACGCAATCGTCGGGCAGCGCGTGGGCCGCGATCACCGCGCCGGGTGTCGGCTCGGTATGGGACCAGACCGCCGTCGAGGCACGCACCGATCCCTCGCAGGAGCAAAGCAAGCTCGCGACCGCACTGACCAAGTCCGTGCCGTTCGGCGGCGACCGATACGCGCTCACGCTGCGGCATGGATACAATGTCACGCAGCAAACGCTGGTGCCGGTGTTCGGGCTTGGCGCATCGCAACGGATTTACGAAACGGATCAGACCGCGAAGATCGGCATCGTCGAGACAGGCACAAGCTTCATCGCAGGTCAGACGCATTCAACCACGGACGACAAGTGGCTGCGCCGCATCGCCGCCGAACAGAAATTTTTCGGCGGTCTTCTTGTCACGGGTTCTGTCAGCGAAACACCGAGCGGCTTCGCAAACCGCAGCTTGAGTGCCGGCTTCAAGGCGCGTTGGTAAAGTTCCCCTTAACCTCCCGGCTACCATCTCGCATTTTCCCGCTTTGTCCACCGTATGAATCTGCCATCGCCGCATCGCCGCCGCGTTTCGGTCACGATCGGCTGGACTGATATACCGGTCAATCGTCGTGCGGGGGACATCCGCGCTCGCTCAACCTGCGAAACAAGGAACAGCCGATGAACGCTCTTCAGGCCGAAAAGTCCGAAATCACCGATGAGGACAAGAACCTCGCCGCCGTAACCGAAGTGGAAGCCGGCATTCGCGACTTCGTCCGCAAGGATGTCGCGTATCTGCGCCGCACGCCTGCCGCTTCCGCCGCCGATGCACCGACAGATACGTCAGCCGAAGCCGCGGTCAGCAGCGTCAACACGCTGATTCACCGCGTTGCCGGTGCCTCGCTGAGCGAGATCGAAAATCTGATCACGGAGCTCGAAGGGCTGCGCACGCTGATGCACAACGAAGGCCAGCGCATTCAGCGCGAACTCGCCGGCTACGCTCAGCTCGGCCAGACCGCGATGAAATCGACGCGCATGATTGCCGACAACCTCGCGCAGTGGAAGCGTACCGCTCCCGAACCGCGCCAGGACTGAATGTAATTTCCTGTCCGCATGATCCCGCAGGACCATGCGGGCAGGCTCTCCCTGAGACTTGCTGCCGCCCTCTCCGTGACACGAGTGGGCGGCACTTTTTATTCACGGCAAGCCCGACGCGCTTACGCCGGCTTCCTCGGCACAAATGCCTTCCCTTCAAAAGAAAACGCCAGTTCTCCGCGCTGATTGGTGGCTGTGTTGAGAAATCCCACAAGCCCCCATTGCGGGCGCGAGTCCAGCACCCGCAGCGAGGATATTTCGGACACATAGGTCAGCGTATCGCCCGCGAGTACGGGCCTGATCCATTTCAGATTGTCAAATCCCGGCGACGGTCCCGGAGCGACGGGCTTTTCACCTCGCGCCAGAGCCGCTTCGGCTTCGCGCTTGAAGTTCGCGACCGTGAGCTTCATGAAAATCGCCGAGACGTGCCAGCCCGACGCGGCAAGACCGCCGAACACCGATTTGCGTCCCGCCTCTTCGTCAAGATGAAACGGCTGCGGATCGAACTTCGCGGCGAACTTCTTGATATCGTCCGCAAGGAACGTAAACGAACCGAGTTCGCGGCGCGTGCCGATCTTGATGTCTTCAAAATATGGCATCGGAGTTCCTCAACTCTGGCCGGCCGCGGAGCGCCGCAGCACCATCAGCGGCAACGTCCCAAGCAGCAGGGTTTGCCCCGATGCGTTGCGCATGTCGTTCTTGATCCGCACGAAGCCGACATCCGAGCGGCTTTTCGAAGGACGGGTATCCAGCACCTCGACCGAAACGGTCAGATCGTCACCGGGCCGCAACGGCGAAACCCATCGGACTTCCTCGACGCCCGGCGCCCCCGCCGAGGCAATGTTATGGATGAAGCCATCCCAGCAGATACGCATCAGCAGCGAGCACATGTGCCAGCCAGAGCCGGAGAGGCCCTTGAGCAGCGAGCGGCTGGCGGCTTCGTCGTCCAGATGCATCGGCTGCGGATCGAACTCTGAGGCGAACGCAATAATGTCCTCGCGGGAAACATGGTGCGGGCCGAATGTACCGAAGTGTCCCGGTTTGAAATCTTCGAATGTCAGTTTCATCTTTTCAATCGCGTTGTGGATAGGCGCAGTTTGGCCGTTATTTGGGAACACCTCAAGCGAGGGTTTCGCCCGCCGCCTTCCGTCCTTTTCGGCGATATGCGACAACAGACGTCCGTTCGCCTGCCGTTATCCATCCTTACGGCTCATCTGGAGACAAACCATGTTTCAGTTTCAGGATCTCTTCCAGTGGGACAGATTCATCACGCCAGCAATCATCAAGGCATTCTACTGGCTGGCCATCGCGCTGGTGATCCTGTTCGGCATCTCCGGCATCTTCTCCGCGCTGACGACGATGGCGATCAGCCCGTTCGGCGGCTTCATCCTGCTGCTGGCGGCGCTTGCCGGAATCGTGGTCGGCATCATCATGTCGCGCATCAGCGCCGAACTGATCCTGATCGTGTTCCGGATCAACGAAAATCTCGGTGCGATCCGCGATCAGGGCCGCGATCGCGACCGGGGGATGTGAGCGCCTGCATGCACTTCGCCCCGCAGATACGGGGCGAAGAAAGAGCGACAATCAGTTATTGAACCGGAAGTGCATCACGTCGCCGTCGGCGACGACATATTCCTTGCCTTCCAGCCGCAGCTTGCCCGCATCGCGTGCACCCGCTTCGCCGCCGAGCGAAACATAATCATCATAAGCGATCGTTTCAGCGCGGATGAAACCCTTCTCGAAATCGGTGTGGATCACACCCGCCGCCGCAGGCGCCTTGGTGCCCTTGGTGATGGTCCAGGCGCGCGCCTCCTTCGGCCCCACTGTAAAATAGGTGATGAGGTGCAGGAGTTCGTAGCCGGCGCGGATCAGGCGGTCGAGGCCCGCCTCTTCCAGACCCAGCGTCTCGAGGAAGTCCACACGCTCCTCGCGTGAGAGGGTCGCGATCTCGGATTCGATCTTGGCGGAAATCACCACCGCGACCGCGCCTTCCTTCTTGGCGTGATCGAACACCGCCTGCGAGAAGCTGTTGCCGGTGGCGGCCGAGCCTTCCTCGACGTTGCAGACGTACAGAACTGGCTTGGACGTCAGAAGACCGAGCATGCGGAAGTTGCGCTCTTCTTCTGGCTTGCGCTCCATGCCGCGTGTCGGCTTGCCGTCGCGCAGCAGCTTCAGCGCGCGTTCGACCAGATCGAGCTGCTCCTTGGAATCCTTGTCACCGCCCTTGGCTTTCTTGCTCAGGTTATCGACACGCTTCTCGAGACTGTCGAGGTCTGCCAGCATCAGTTCGGTCTCGATGGTCTCGATGTCGGCCAGCGGCGCGATCTTGCCTTCAACATGGGTAATGTCGGAGTCCTCGAAGCAGCGCACGACATGCGCCACCGCGTCGGTTTCGCGGATGTTGGCGAGGAACTGGTTGCCGAGGCCTTCACCCTTCGATGCGCCGCGCACGAGTCCTGCGATGTCCACGAACGTGAGCTGCGTCGGGACGATCGTCTGCGATTTCGCGATCGCGCAAAGCTTCTCAAGCCGCGGATCGGGCACCGCCACCGCACCGACATTCGGCTCGATGGTGCAGAACGGATAGTTCGCCGCCTGTGCCGCCGCTGTTTCCGTCAGCGCATTGAACAGAGTGGACTTGCCGACATTGGGCAGTCCGACGATGCCGCATTTGAAACCCATGTGATCCTCAAAACCTCAATTTCGTCATGGCCGGGCTTGTCCCGGCCATCCACGCCTTGTTTCCTTCGCGAAAGGGAAGACGTGGATGCCCGGCACAAGGCCGGGCATGACGATGAACTTTAACTACGGCTTGGCGTTGCCGTTCTCTTCCTTGCCGCCAAATCCCTTTGCATCCATCGCCAGATGCACCTTGTTCGCGAACGAAGCGTCCTGACCGGTCACGATGAACGCCGCGTTGTCGGCCACCGCTTCGCACAGCGCCTTGACCCACGGCATTTCGCTCTTGGCGAAATCGTTCAGCACATGGGCGTGGACCAGATCCTTGACACCCGGATGCCCGACGCCGAGCCGGACACGGCGATAATCGTTGCCGACATGCGCCGAGATCGAACGAAGTCCGTTATGTCCCGCGATGCCGCCGCCGATCTTGACCCGCAGTTTTGCAGGCGGCAGTTCGATCTCGTCGTGAAACACCGTGATGTCGCCGACGCTCATCTTGAAGAATTTGGCGGCTTCGCCGACCGCATTGCCCGACTCGTTCATATACGTCGTGGGCTTCAGCAGAATGACGCGCCCGTTGCCGAGATTGCCTTCGGAGGTCTCGCCCTGAAAACGACGGCGCCATGGTGCGAAACCATGACGCCGTGCGATCTCGTCGACAGCCATGAACCCGATATTGTGCCGGTTGCCCTGATATTTCGCGCCGGGATTTCCCAGTCCGACGAACAGGCGCATGGCACTAGTGTCCCGAATCCGAAGTTCGTTTGAGCTCGCAGCATCTTCCGAACGAACTTCGGATTCGAAAGGACACCAGCGAATAATAATTCTGGTGGAGTTTCAGATTTGACATTCGCGTTACGAACCCACGCAAGCGAGGGTGCGAATGTCAAATCTACTCCACCAGGTACCCGCGGCTCCTTACTTCTTCTTGTCGCCGCCGGCAGGGGCCTTGGCGGCGGCAGCAGCCGGAGCCTTGGCGCCAGCAGCAGGAGCGGCAGCACCGGCTGCGGGAGCAGCACCAGCCGCAGGCGCGGCGCCTTCGGCACCGGCCGCCTTGGCTTCTTCGCCGTAACCCGATGGCGGCACGACGGTCACCAGCGTCTGGTCGTCGCGAAGAGCCTTCACGCCCTGCGGCAACTGAACGTCGCTGAGGTGAACCGAGTTGTTGATTTCGAGCTTGGAGACGTCGACCTCGATGAACTGCGGAATGTGCTCGACATCCGCTTCCAGTTCGACGGTATGGTTGACGATGTTGACCGTGCCGCCACGCTTCACGCCCGGCGAAACTTCAGCACCGGTGACATGCAGCGGAACGCTGACACGGATCTTGGCGCCGACGCCGAGACGCAGGAAATCGACATGCAGCGGGAAGTCCTTGACCGGATCGAGGGAGAAGTCGCGCGGAATCACGCGGTGCTTCTTGCCATCCAGTTCGATGCTGAAAATCGTAGTGAGGAAGTGGCCGGCGAAAATCGCCTGACGCGCAGCCTTGTCGTCGAGCGAGATGGTCAGCGGGGCCTGATTGTCACCATAGATCACGGCCGGGACACGGCCGGCGCGACGTTCTGCCCGGGCGGCCCCCTTGCCGGCCTTCGGACGAGCGGTCGCCTTCAATTCCTTGACGGTCGCCATTGTTGAGTTCCTTAAGATGTAAAAGTGAAGGGCCGCAAAGCGGCCCGGTTTCACGCCGCAGCAAGCCTCCAGGGGTGCGGGGGCCGCAGACGTGGCGGGTTCTTAGCCCCAAAGCACCCGAAACACAAGGAAAGCAGGCGATTTTGTTGGCGTCCTGAAACCGCTTGAAGACGCCCCTCCGCCCCGATTCCGTCCCCGTCTGCCGCCCTTGGACAGCACTATTAGCGCCCGCCTTGTTCCGGCCTGTATCGATATGTTATGTTATAACATAACATATAAAAGCGAACCCTATGCCACCTCGCCGACTGTCCCGTATCGCACTGAAAAGGCTGTTCGATTCCCATGAAAAAACTACCCGTCACCGTGCTCTCCGGCTTTCTGGGAGCCGGGAAAACTACCCTGATGAATCATGTGCTGAACAACCGGCAGGGCCTGAGGGTGGCTGTGATCGTGAACGACATGAGCGAGGTGAACATCGACGCCGACCTCATTCGCGCTGGCGGTGCGAACCTGTCGCGGACGAATGAGACGCTGGTGGAAATGACCAATGGCTGCATCTGCTGCACCCTGCGCGACGACCTGCTGCGAGAGGTCCGCACGCTGGCCCGCGACAGCCGTTTCGACTACCTGCTGATCGAATCCACCGGGATTTCCGAGCCGCTGCCGGTGGCCGCCACTTTCGACTTCCGCGATGAGGACGGCGAAAGCTTCAGTGACGTGGCCAAGCTCGACACCATGGTGACGGTCGTGGACGCCGTGAATCTGCTGCGGGACTACGCCTCGCACGATTTCCTGCGCGACCGCGGCGAGTCGCTCGGCGACGATGACAGGCGCACGCTGGTGGATCTGCTAGTCGAACAGATCGAATTCGCCGACGTCATCGTCCTCAACAAGGTGGACGATGCCACGCCCATGCAACGCGAAACCGCCCGGCAGATTCTGATCGCGCTCAATCCCGACGCCGACATTATCGAGGCGAATTTTTCCCACGTCCCGCCGGAGAGAATCCTCAACACCGGCCGTTTCGATTTTGAGAAGGCCCAGCAGCATCCGATCTGGTTCAAGGAGCTGTATGGCTTTGCCGATCACGTGCCGGAGACGGAAGAATACGGCGTCCGCAATTTCGTCTACCGCGCACGGCGACCGTTCGATCCGCAGAAATTCCACGCCTTCATTCACTCGAGCTGGCCCGGCGTGATCCGCGCCAAGGGTCACTTCTGGTTGGCAACACGGCCGCAATGGGTGGGCGAGTTAAGTCAGGCGGGTGCCATCGTGCGGAACGAGGCGATGGGCTTTTGGTGGGCGGCGATCCCGAAGGAGCGCTGGCCTGATAACTCCGAATGGCGCGCCGCCATTGCGAAAAGCTGGTCGGACGTATGGGGCGACCGGCGGCAGGAGATCGTTTTTATCGGCACCGGCATGGACACGGCGGAAATCAAACGCCGTCTCGACGCATGTCTTGTCGCAGACAACGGCAAGGAGACGATGGACACCGCAGCATGGGCGAAACTGTCCGATCCCTTTCCCATATGGCGGCAGGCAGGCAACGCCACGTAGGCAAAATGCGCGATCGTCTCAAGGTTCCATTAACGACGCACGTTAAGGGTCGGGAACCGGTTTTTCGTTACATCTACGGGCGTACATATCCACCGAACGCCCCGTAGAGGACGGACATGGCCGCTTTGGCAAGACTTCCCGGCTTGAACGACGCACCACAACCGGCGCGACGCCTGCTGCTCGCATCGGATTGCGAAGACCAGAGCGAGGAACTTGCGCGCATCCTGCGCAACGCCGGCAGCGTCGAGTCGATCTCGATTTTCGATCTGCCCGATCAGCCAGCAAGCGACTTCGCCGGCGTCATCATCGACATCGATCTGACATCCGCGGCAGCCGTGCAGCGTGTGCGCAGCAAGCTAACGGGAAAACCCTATCAATCGCTGCCCCGGCTTTTCGTGCTGGCCGATGCGCTGCATCACGGATCGGCACAGGCCTGGGCGCTCGGCGCGACGGATACGATCCAGCGGCCGTTTCATCCCGAAAGCATCCTGCATCGCATCCGTCAGGTGTTTCCGGAAACACCGGAAGACGAACAGGCCACCGACGCACGCATCCTGAGCACCGGCGTCACCGCCGCTCTGGTCGTGATCTCGAAACTCTTCCGCCGGTTGCCGGCCGGCATTCCGTTTTCCTTCGACGATGTGATGCAGGCGGAAACGCAGGTCCTGCGCGCGCTGAAGCGCTGTTCGCTGCGGCAATGGCTGATCGCGGTCAACAAGCACCACAATAAAACCTATCGCCACACCCTGCATGTCACCGGCTACGCCGTGGCCTTCGCACATCATCTCGGCATGCGCGAGGACGACCAGCGCCGTCTGACGCGCGCCGCATTGCTTCACGATGTCGGCAAGGCCTTCGTGCCGCTGCCGATCCTCGACAAGCAAGGCGACCTGAGCGACGAGGAAAGCGTGGTTCTCGCCCAGCACGCCCGGCTCGGCTACAATGCGCTCAAGGAGCAGCGCGGCTTTCCCCGCGAGGTGCTCGACGTCGTGCTGCATCATCACGAAATGCTCGACGGAACCGGCCATCCCGAGGGCCTTCGCGGACAGCAGATCAGCGACATCGTCCGTATCATGACGCTGGTGGACACCTATGCCAGCCTTCTCGAACCCGATGCCACGACATCCGCGATGACACCGGAACAGGCTTTCGGCATTCTGGAACTGATGGGCGACAAGCTCGACGGCGCATTGCGCCAGGCGTTCCGGCCGGTTGCGCTCGGGACGTAAGACAGTCTTCCGCGTCCTCCCGTCGCCACTCTTGACGACATTGCTTTTCGTCCTCCTGCGCGATTAGATGCATCTGCAACTAAAGCGCGGGCCGGCATGCATCGGCCGCGCAGGGAGAACGTCCATGCCGATCGAGAGCCCGCTCACCCGCCGCGCATTCATGACTGCAACCGCTGCGCTCGGTGCGGGACTGGCAGCACCCTCCTTCGCGCAGCAGGCCTATCCCGCACGTCCGGTTCATCTGATCGTCCCCTACGCCGCCGGCGGGGGCACCGATTTCTTCGCGCGGCTGGTTGCAGCCTCCATGAGCACCACGCTGGGCCAGCAGATCGTTGTGGAGAACCGCCCCGGCGCAGGAACGCAGATCGGTGCGGAAGCCGCCGCCAAAGCGCAGCCCGACGGCTACACCTTCCTGCTCGGCGACACCTCGACCTACGCCTCCAACAAAAGCCTGTATCAGAAGCTGCCCTACGATCCGCAGAACGACTTCGCGCCGATCTCGCTGACCGGGCGCTTCGCCATCGTGCTGCTGGTGAACACCGACAAGCTCAACGTCACATCACCGCAGGCCCTGATCGATGCGGCGAAGAAAGCGCCTGGCACCATCGACTATGCCAGCGCGGGCGTCGGCTCGCCGTTTCATCTTGCGGCGGAGTTGTTCGCGCAATCGGCGGGCATCAAGCTCAATCATGTGCCCTACAAGGGCGCAGGCCCGGCGCTGCAGGATCTCGCGGGCGGACAGATCGGCATGATGTTTGTCGACTTCGCCACCGCGCGCTCGCAGCTCAGCCTGAAATCGATCAAGGCGATCGGTGTGTGCTCGCCCGGTGAGTTCTACGGCCTGCCCCGCGTGCCCGCGGTCGCCGCCACGGTGCCGGGCTTCGAGGCCTGGGCATGGCAGGGATTTTCCGCGCCGGCAAAGGTTTCGCCGGAAATCGTCGCGAAGCTTCGCGATGCCTATCTGAAAGCTGTCAACGATCCGGACATCAAGCAGAAGCTGATCGCAGCGGGTATCGATCCGCTGCAAAGCACGCCGCAGGAAATGGCGGCCTATGTCGCATCGGAAACGGCGAAGTGGGAGAAGGTCATCAAGACCGCAGGCATCAAGCTGGACTGAGCGGCTTACATTGCCGCTGCGATCCGAACATATCAGTCCTTTTCCGCTGACATCTCCTGAAGCGTGCCGAGACCGCTCACGAACATCTCGACAGCGAACACATAGCTTCTTTGATATTCGATCGGCCGCGCCACCGGCGCGGACATTTCACCCAGCACAAATCCGCGAACGAGACTCTTGAGGATGCGGATCGCGTGCTTTGTCTCCTCATTCGAGAGGCCGGCTCCCGCGAAAACACGAAGAACGGTCTGACCCAACTGCCCCGCCGCCTTCTGATATTCGGGGTTATCGACGTCCGGATCGCGAAACGACGCAACGGCCAGCCCCGGACTGCCGAGCGCAAAGCCGCGCATGGCATGCGCCATGGCGCGCACGGCATCAGGGCCGGTTTTCCCCTCCACCGCCTTTTCAATCTGCCGCCGCAATCCCTGATAGCCCGCGATGGCAAGCGCCTGCTTCATCTGCGGGATCGTATCCACCTTCCCGAAAAAGGCCTCCATTTCGGAAATCAGATCGGCGGCGATCTTCTTGTCCCAGCGCGAAGCCGGCGCCTTGATGACGTGCTCAACCTCCGGAAAACTTGTGCGGTCGAACGGAGTCATGGCCACCTCACAACGTCAGGTCGCAATAAGTTACTCCGTCGCCATCGAAATGGTTCCAAAAACGGATCGGTGAATGTCGCAGACGCCAACGGGAAGCCGACGTTTCAATTCAAATGGTCTGCTTCGCGCGCAGCCAAATACTCGCCGCGAGGGCGTCTTTATCACTCTGATGGAAATGACAGAAGGAAACCGATCCTCCGCATCGGCCTCACACCATAGGCGTGATGACCGGCGGCCTCAGGTCTCGGCGACCGGACCGGCCTTTTTCTCCAGCGCATCGAGGCGCGCCTTCAGCGCCTCGTTCTCCTCGCGGGCGAGACGAGCCATGTCCTTCACCGCCTCGAACTCCTCGCGCTTGACGAGATCGAGGTCGCGCAGGATGCGCTCGGCCTGGCTGCGCACGACGGTTTCCACCTCGCGCTTGACGCCGGAGGCGGCGCCCGCGGCGTCGTTCATCAGGCGCGCGATCTCGTCGAAGAAACGGTTGCTGGTCTGGGTCATCATCACACTCCGGAAGAGGCCGAATACCGCAGTTAGGACAACGAAACAATGGTGATGGCCCTGCCCGGATGCAAGATGTAAGACACTCGTGAGTTGTGAAACGCGCATTCTTGTCGCAAACCGGGGTTAATTCTTGCGACGCAGGGATTCGCTAGTGGTCCAATTCTAACATTCGCACCCCGCTGCAGCAGACCTTTCTGCGAATGTTAGAATTAAAGGACCACTGGTAAATATAGCTTTCTAGTGGAGTTTCGGATTTGACATTCGCGTTGCGGACTCGCTGCCTGCGGGTCGCGAATGTCAAATCCACTCCACTAATCCGCCGGACACCGCCAGCTCATGTTTCTGACCATCGCATTCCCCGTATTCGACCCCGTTGCCATCGCCATCGGGCCGATCGCGATCCGCTGGTATGCGCTGGCCTATATCGGCGGCATCGTGCTGGGCTGGCTCTACGCCCGCAGGATCATCCACAGCGAGAAACTGTGGGGAGGCACGCCGCCGTTCACGGTGACAGATTTCGATGACTTCATCCTGTGGGTCACGCTCGGCATCATTCTCGGCGGCCGCACCGGCTATGTGCTGTTCTACAACCTCAGCTTCTTCGCGCAGCATCCCGCCGAAATCTTCAAGCTGTGGACCGGCGGCATGTCGTTCCACGGCGGCTTCATGGGCTGTGTGATCGCCGTGCTGCTGTTCGGCTGGAAGCGCAACATCTCGGTGCTGTCGCTCGGCGACGTCACTTGCGCGGTCGGACCGATCGGCCTTCTGCTCGGGCGGCTGGCAAACTTCATCAACAGCGAGTTGTGGGGTCGCCACGCCGACGCGAGCGTGCCATGGCGAATGGTGTTCCCCAACGGCGGACCGCTGCCGCGCCATCCGAGCCAGCTTTACGAAGCCGGGCTCGAAGGCATCGTGCTGTTCATCGTCCTCGCGCTGCTGATCCGGGGCGGCGCGCTCAAGCGCCCCGGCCTGATCATCGGCGCGTTCGCCGCGCTCTACGGCGTCGCGCGCATCACCAGTGAATTTTTCCGCGAGCCCGATCCGCAGCTCGGATTCCTCTGGGGCGGATTGACCATGGGCATGATCCTCTCGGTGCCGATGATCATTGCCGGCCTCGCCTTCATCGCCGCGGCATGGCGGCGCGGACCGCGCGCGGCGGGTGACGCCGCCGCCAAAGCGGCCTAATACTTAAAATCATATTTGAATTTGCCATTCCCGATTTATCCGAGAGTTTGCCGTGTCCGATTATTCGCCGCTCGAAACCCTGATCCGGAAGCAGATCAAAGCCAACGGACCGATGCCGGTGTCGCGGTACATGCAAATTTGCCTGACACACCCGCAATACGGTTATTACCTCAAGCGCGATCCGCTCGGCCGCGACGGCGATTTCGTCACCGCGCCAGAGATCAGCCAGATGTTCGGCGAACTGGTGGGGCTGTGGGCCGCCTCGGTGTGGCACGCCATGGGCATGCCCGCGGAGGTCAAGTTCATCGAGCTTGGCCCTGGCCGCGGCACCATGATGGCGGACGCACTGCGCGCTGTGAAAATCCTTCCCGCGTTTCGTGAGGCGATCAGCGTTCATCTCGTCGAGAAAAGTCCCACCCTACGCGACAAGCAGCGCGAGAAGCTCGCCGATGCCGCGCATGTGGAATGGTACGAGCAGATCGAGGACATTCCCGAGGGTCCGGCCATCATTCTCGCCAACGAATTCTTCGATGCGCTGCCGATTCATCAGGCGGTGCGCAAGGAAACCGGATGGCATGAGCGCGCTATCGAGATCGATGGCGACGATGCGCTCGCTTTCACCACCGCGCCGAATCCGATGCCGCGGTTCGATGTGCTGCTGCCGCCGGTGGTGCGCGCAGCCCCCGTCGGCGCGATTTTCGAGTGGCGTCCGGACAACGAGATCATCACGCTGGCGCGGCGCGTGCGCGATCAGGGCGGCGCGGCGCTGATCATCGACTATGGCCATCTCCGCAGCGATGCGGGCGAAACCTTCCAGGCGGTGGCGCGGCACAACTACACCAATCCGCTGCGCAATGCCGGTCTCGCCGACCTGACCGCGCATGTGGATTTTCAAGCGCTTGCGCGTGCCGCCGAGGATGTCGGCGCCCGCGCCCATGGCCCGGTGGAGCAAGGCGCATTCCTGAAAAGCCTCGGGATCGAAACGCGCGCGCAGGCGTTGATGAAGAACGCAGACGAGGACAGCCAGAAACTCACCACCGCAGGTCTCGCGCGCCTCACCGGCCCAAGCCCCGAAGGCATGGGCTCGCTGTTCAAGGTGCTCGGCATTTCGCATCCCGCCATCCAGACGCTGGCGGCGCTGTCCGATCAGGAAGCCAAATCATGACAGTCTCGTCGTCCCTGCTCTCGGCCGTGCCCGGCCTGCGCCACGCGTTCTTCTCGCGCGAGGGCGGCGTGTCGAAGGGGATTTACGAGAGTCTCAACGGCGGCATTGGCTCCAATGACAATCCGTCGGACGTGACCGAGAACCGCCGCCGCATGGCCGGGCATCTCGGCGTTGCGCCCGCGCAGTTTCTCACCGTGTTCCAAATTCATTCCCCTGATGTCGCGGTTGCCACCGCGCCGTGGGAAACCGAGACGCGCCCGCGCGCTGACGCCATGGTGACGAACGTGCCGGGCCTCGCGCTTGGTGTCACCGCTGCCGATTGCGGGCCGATCCTGTTCGTTGATCCGCAAGCGCGGGTGATCGGCGCAGCACATTCAGGCTGGAAAGGCGCGATCGGCGGCGTGCTGGAGAACACGATTGCAGCGATGGAAAAGCTCGGCGCGACGCGCGGCGCGATCATCGCCGCCATCGGCCCGCTGATCCGGCAGCAGAGCTACGAGGTCGGCGCGGAATTCGTCGCCCGCTTTTCGGAAGGCGCACCGGACAATGCCCGCTTCTTCGTGCCGTCGACCCGCGCGGACCACGCGATGTTCGACCTCGCAGGCTATATCCGGATGCGGCTGGAAAACGCGGGCATCCTGATGATCGACGATGTCGGCATCGACACCTATGCGGACGAGCGCTTTTTCAGTTATCGCCGCACCACCCACCGCAAGGAACCGGACTACGGCCGTAACATCCACGCCATCGTGCTGGATGGCTAGAATTTCCGCATTTGGCTCAAAAGCCGATAATTCCGGTTGCCGATCGCAAACCCTGCCCACAGCCCGCCCTAGACGTTAACGCTCATTAACGATATCGCTGGACCGAACCCCGCTGCGCAGGGCACAACCCTGCCGGCGAGACATCGGGGCGGGCATGGATTTCACAGGGCGAACAGTCACTTGGACAGCCTCTCGGGCAGCCCCGCGGCTGGTCCGGGCTTCGCTGCTGCTGGCCCTGCTGAGCCTGACCGCCGCCTGCACCACCAATGGTTCGGGCCCGGTGGCCTCCACATCCTCTTTCGGACCGACGGTCGCCTTCGAATCCGTGGACGGACCGCCGCCACAGGTGTTCGACAAGCTGGTGCGCGCGCTGGAAGCTGAGTCCACCGCCCGCAGCTTCACCATCGTCTCCCGCGAGGCGCAGGCCTCCTACCGGGTCCGTAGCTATCTGTCGGCGCAGGTCCGCCGCGGCGGCAAAACCACGATCGCCTGGGTCTGGGATGTCTACGACCGGGACCAGGAACGGGCGCTCCGCCTCAGTGGCGAGGAACCCGCCGGCAAGGGCCGCGACGCCTGGGCCATGGCCGACGACCAGATGATGCGCCGGATCGCACTCGCGGGGCTGAACGGCCTCAACGGTCTGATCAGCGGGTCCGGCGTTCCGGATTCTCCTGCCCCGGCCACGCCGCGATCAGGCCCGGCCGTTGCGCAGGCTGATGAGAATCAGCCGGAATCGGCGCCCCGGCAAATGCAAACGCTGGCGTTCAGCGCCCATTAGGGATGCAGCCGCGGTCCCGCGCCGGTTTTTGCAGGAAAACGCATCTGAATCCCCGGCTCCGTATTGCCAGCCTTGTCATGTCCTTGTTATCACGCGCGCCTGTGAAGGCGTCAGGCCCCGGTTCCGTTTCATAGGCAGCGACATGTTGAAAAGCGTTTCCCCCACGTCAAAAGGTGAAGCTGCGATTTCAGCGAAAAACGGCTCCATCAAGCTGGTGGCTGGTAATTCGAATCCCGAACTGGCCGCCCAGATCGCCGCGTGGCTGAACCTGCCGCTGACCAAGGCCAGCGTCCGGCGCTTCGCCGACAACGAGGTTTTCGTCGAAATCCTCGAAAATGTCCGCGGCTCGGACGTCTACGTTATCCAGTCGACGTCGTTTCCGGCCAACGACCACCTGATGGAATTGCTGATCATCACCGACGCGCTGCGCCGCGCCTCGGCGCGCCGCATCACAGCGGTGATCCCCTATTTCGGCTACGCCCGGCAGGACCGCAAGGTCGGCTCCCGCGCGCCGATTTCCGCAAAGCTGGTTGCAAACCTGATCACCCATGCCGGCGCCGACCGCGTGATGACGCTCGACCTGCACGCTGCGCAGATCCAGGGCTTCTTCGATATTCCGACCGACAACCTGTTTGCCGCGCCGGTGATGGCGCGCGACATCAAGGAGAAGTTCAATCTCTCCGAGGTGATGGTGGTCTCGCCCGACGTCGGCGGCGTGATCCGCGCGCGCGGCCTCGCCAAGCGCATCAACGCGCCGCTGGCCATCATCGACAAGCGCCGCGAGCGTGCTGGCGAATCCGAAGTGATGAACGTGATCGGCGATGTCGCCGGTTACACCTGCGTCCTGATCGACGACATCGTCGATTCCGGCGGCACGCTGGTGAACGCAGCCGACGCCCTGCTCGCCAACGGCGCCAAGGACGTCTACGCTTACATCACCCACGGCGTTCTTTCCGGCGGCGCGGTCGCGCGCGTTACCGGCTCGAAGCTGAAGGAACTGGTCATTACCGATTCCATCCAGCCGACCGAAGCTGTGCGCAAGGCGCCGAACATCCGCCTGCTCCCGATCTCGTCGCTGATCGGCGAAGCCATCGGCCGCACTGCGTCCGAGGAGTCGGTGTCGAGCCTGTTCGACTGAGGCTGGTCGCGGGCCAGGCCTCAACTCCAAAAATATTTTTTATTGTGTACGAGCAACGCATCCGCGCGACTCGCAATTCGCGAATCCGATTCCGTTTTGTTCTCATCCGTGCAACACGCAAGGCGCGGCGCGAAGCGGGTTAAGAGTCTGTGCCGACTCATGAATTGACGTACATCGCGCAAGATCGCACGGAGCGTTTTCATTCCTTCCCGCTTCCTGTTGAAGACTGAGGAAATTAACCCATTGCCTGTGGACGGGATTCGGCGCGGCGTTGCGCCGATTCCGCAAATCACCGATCAATTCTGACACAAGGTTGCCGTTGCGGCGCACGTCCTGAAAGCCGGGTCGTCATGATCGTGAACGGAGAACTTGCAGCGACAGTTCTCGCTCGTTCTTTGCGTTTCGTTCAGCGTTCACATCCCACCCCAACAGAGGATGCAGGCAAGCATGTCCCATCTGGACATCACATCGGATTCGCAGAGCAGCCCGCTGTCGGTGGTCGAGGAAATCGCCTCCACCAATCAGTGGTCGTTCGAGCGTTCGGGCCAGGACGAGATCACCATCCTCACGCAGGGACAGTGGACGGACTATCAGCTCGCCTTCACCTGGATGGGCGACATCGACGCGCTGCATCTAGCCTGCACCTTCGACATGAAGATTCCAGAGGCGCGGCGCGCCGAAGTGCAGCGCCTGGTCGCCACCATCAACGAGCAATTGTGGATCGGCCATTTCGATGTCTGGCTTGCCACCGGCTCGGTCATGTACCGGCAGGCGCTGATCCTGCCCGGCGGACTGATCGCGTCCCCGGCGCAGTGCGAACTGATGCTGGAAGGCGCGCTGCATGCCTGCGAGCGCTATTATCCGGCGCTGCAGTTCGTGATCTGGGCCGGCAAGACCGCGTCCGAGGCCATGGACGCCGCGATGTTCGATACCGTCGGCGAGGCGTAAGGCACAGCTACGCAACACTTGAGATGTCGTCCCGGCGAAGGCCGGGACCCATACTCCCTGTCGTGCAATTGAATACGGCGTGTTGCAAATTTCCTGATTCAATGGAAAGTCGGCGGTTATGGGTCCCGGCCTTCGCCGGGACGACGCGAGTGCTAACCTCATGCCCACTTCCTCCGACGCGCTGAAGAATTTCACCGGCTCCCTCGTGCTCGCAGGCGCGGGCAAGATGGGCGGCGCGATGCTGTCCGGCTGGCTCGACGGCGGCCTCGATCCCAAATGCGTCACGATCATCGAGCCCTATCCGTCGGATGACACGCGCGGCTTCGTGGCACGCGGCGTGCAACTCAATCCTGACCTCAAGAGCATCGGCACAGCCGACGTGCTGGTGATGGCAGTCAAGCCGCAGATGTTTCGCGATGCCGGACCGCAACTGCGATCCATTGTCGGTGCATCGACACTCGTGGTGTCCATCATGGCCGGCACCACCATCGCGGCCCTCACCGAGGTGTGCGGCGGCCGGGTGATCCGCGCCATGCCCAACACGCCCGCCGCGATCGGGCGCGGCATCACGGTTGCCGTGCCTGCGGGCGATGTGACGGCAGATCAGCGCGCCGTGGCCGATGCGCTGCTGCGTGGCACCGGCAGCGTCGAGTGGGTCGATGACGAAGCGCTGATGGATGCCGTCACCGCTGTATCGGGGTCAGGCCCGGCCTATGTGTTCCTGCTTGCGGAGGAGATGGCGCGCGCCGGCGTCGCGGCCGGATTGCCGGAAGCGCTTGCAACAAAACTCGCGCGCGAAACCGTCGCTGGCTCGGGTGAGTTGCTGCATCGGTCCGATCAGACCAGCGCTACGCTCCGCCAGAACGTCACTTCGCCCGGCGGCACGACCGCCGCGGCGCTTGACGTGCTGATGGGCGCGAACGGATTCCAGCCGCTGCTGACAAAAGCGATCGCAGCGGCGACCAGGCGTTCGAAGGAACTGGCGAAGTAGTCAGACCGGCACGCGCACCGTCGCGCGCAATCCGCCCATCGGGCTGTCACCGAGCGTGATGTCGCCGCCATGGGAACGCGCGATGTCGCGCGCAATCGCAAGGCCGAGTCCCGTGCCGCCTTCATCCTGATTGCGCGCATCGTCAAGCCGCAGGAACGGTTTGAACACTTCCTCGCGCATGTCCGGCGGAATGCCGGGACCGTCATCATCCACCGTCACCGTGAGATAGCGATGGTCGCGATGACCGGTAATCGCAATCGCATTGGCATGTCGCCCCGCATTCGACACCAGATTCGCAATGCAGCGCTTGAACGAAGCAGGTTTCACGATCACCACCGGCAAACCGTGGAACGTGACCGTCGCCGCATGACCGTGACGCTCGGCATCGCTGCGCAGTTCCTCCAGCGCCTGCTCCATGTCGGTCGGCTGCGCCTGTTCGCCGCTGTCGCCGCGCGCGAAAGACAGATACGCCTCGAGCATGCCGCTCATCTCGTCGACATCCCTGCGCATGCCTTCGACTTCCGGACTGTCGCCGATCAGTGCCAGTTCCAGCTTGAAGCGGGTCAGGATGGTGCGCAGGTCATGGCTGACGCCAGCCAGCATCGCGGTGCGCTGCTCGATGCTGCGTTCGACGCGTGCCTTCATCTCAAGGAACGCGTATGCAGCGCGCCGCACCTCCCGCGCGCCGCGCGGACGGAAGTCCGGCACCTCGCGGCCCTTGCCGAAACTTTCCGCCGCATCCGCCAGCCGCAGGATCGGCTTGATCTGGTTGCGCAGGAACAGCACCGCCACGATCAGCAAAATCGATGACGTGCCCAGCATCCAGAAAATGAAAATCTCTGAATTCGATGCATAGGCTGCGCTGCGCTGCGCGAAGATGCGCATCACCGTGTCATCGAGCCTGATGCGGATTTCCACCAGCGACGAGCGCCCGACAGTATCGATCCAGAATGGCCGTCCGATCTGGCGGCCAAGCTGCACCGACAGGGTCTGGTCGAGCAGCGAGAAGAACGGCTTCGGCCCCGGCGCAGGCATATCGTTGACGGGCAGAAAATCCACCACGAGGCCAAGCCGCTGCTGCGCGATCCGCTTGATCTGGGTGCGGTCCTTGTCCTGCGGATAGGTCCTGTAAATGTCGATCAGCGCGGAAATGTCCTGCACCACGGCAGCAGAGAGACGCCGCGTCACCGTGTTCCAGTGCCGCTCCATGAACACGAAGGCGACCACCGACTGCAGGATCACCATCGGCACGATGATGATCAGCAGTGCGCGGGCATAGAGACCCTTCGGCATCAGCTCCTTGAACCAGCGTCCCATCCATTCGCTGGCGCTGGAAACGCGCTTTGAGGCCGTGCGGATGAAGGTCAGGCCGGTGTCGAGCGTGCTCATGACGGCGCGTCCGGAAAAATCACGGCGAGGCCACGAGGCGATAGCCGATGCCGCGCACCGCCTGCAGGAACAGCGGATTGGCGGGATCGCGCTCGATCTTGCGGCGCAGCCGGTTGATCTGCACGTCCACGGCGCGCTCGTTGACGCTGCCGTCGCCGCCGGTCAGCGCCGCGCGCGGCACCGTTTCGCCCGGTGTCGCCGCAAGAATGCGCAGCATGTCGCGTTCGCGGTCGGTGAGATGGATCACCTTGTCGCCGTCGCGCAGTTCGCCGCGCTCGATGTGATAGACATAAGGCCCGAACGCCACCGACTCCACCGGCGGCGCGATCACCGGCGCAGCGCGCTTGAGGATGTTGGCGATGCGCAGCACCAGTTCGCGCGGCTCGAACGGCTTGGCGACATAATCATCGGCGCCGATCTGCAATCCCTCGATCCGGCTTTCAGCTTCGTGCCGCGCCGTAAGCATGATGATCGGCACCGCCGATGTCGTGCGGATCGAGCGCGCGAGATCGAAACCGGTTTCGCCGGGCATCATCACATCAAGAATCAGAAGATCGAAATGCAACCCGCTCAGCTTGGCGCGCGCATCCGCCGCGCTCTTGGCGGTGGTGACGCGATAGCCTTCATTGCCGAGAAAGCGCGACAGCAGGTCGCGAATGCGGCGGTCGTCATCGACCAGCAGCAGGTGCGGCGCATCGTCGGCCAGTTGCTGGCGGGTGCGCTCCGATGTCGCGATGTCGATCACCTTGCATCCTTCGCCGTCTTGCGGCCGCGCAGGATCTCTTCCAGCACCTTGTCGGGATCGGTGTTGTCGATCATGCCGAGCAGGAACTGGCGCACAATCTCCGCGCCTTCGGAGTTCATGGTTTCAAGCGCGCGATTGATGCGTGCGGTCTGCAAGCCGGCCAGTTTCACCACAAGGGCCTCGCCCTTCGGCGTGGCGAAAAGAAGACGCTGCCGCCGGTCGTTGTCGCCCGCCTTCTGGATGATGTAGCCCTCGTCGAGCAGTTGCTTCAGGACGCGGCCGAGCGACTGCTTGGTGATCCGCAGCACGTCAAGCAGATCCGCGACCTTGAGGCCCGGATAGCGCGTCACGAAATGGACCACGCGGTGATGGGCGCGGCCGAAGCCGAATTCCTCAAGCACATGATCGGCATCGCCCACGAAGTCCCGATATGCGAAGAACAGCAGTTCGATAATGTCCCAGCGCAAAGGGCCTTCGGCCGGAGACGCCGCGGGGCCGCCAACAGTGGGTTCGCCTGCCTTCATAAATTTTATGTCAGCCATATTGACGTATATAAGTCTCAATGTTACAAAAACCGCGATGACGAAGAAATTTTAGTTCGTTTTCATCGCCATCCTTGGTCCTTAAGTTCGCACAGGCCTGTGCAGTAACCGCGGTCCAGGCTGGAATTTCTGTCATCGTACGATTGTCGAGCGGCATTTCGGCAAACATACTGGACTTCGCGCCTTCCGCCAAAGCGGAAACCGGCCCTCGGGCCGGCGGGCTAGGGACCAGACACTTGAATCGACCAGCCCGCCGCCGCGTGGACTGCAAAAAATCCGGGAGAAGACCCAATGGGCATATCGGGAGTTTCGTTCGAGAAAATCGATGGCACGGTGCTGATCGATTTTGAAACGCGGCCCACGCCGAATCCGACGCCGGACCAGGAGCGCATCGCCAAGCTCGCTGACCTGGGCTTCGGCCGGGTCTTCACCGATCACATGGCTGTGGTTCATTACAATCAGGCGCGCGGCTGGCACGAAGCGCGGGTGGAATCCCGCGCCAGCTTCCTGCTCGATCCGGCGACTGCCGTCCTGCACTACGCTCAGGAAATCTTCGAAGGCCTGAAAGCCTACAAGCGCGACGACGGCGGGGTGAACCTGTTCCGCCCCGACGCCAATGCGCGGCGCTTCCAGGATTCGGCCGACCGCATGGCCATGCCGCCACTGCCCGAGCACATCTTCATTGAAGCCGTGGAACAGCTCGTGCGCATCGACCGCGAGTGGATTCCCGGCGGCGAAGGCAGCCTCTATCTGCGGCCCTTCATGATTGCGACAGAGGTCTTCCTCGGCGTGAAGCCGTCCAATGACTGTGTGTTCGCGGTGATCGCTTCGCCGGTCGGCTCCTATTTCAAGGGCGGCCCCGCGCCGGTCTCGATCTGGGTGTCAGAGAACTATACACGCGCGGCCATCGGTGGCACCGGCGCCGTGAAGTGCGGCGGCAACTATGCCGCGAGCCTTCGCGCGCAGGCCGAAGCCATCCAGCACGGCTGCGATCAGGTGGTGTTCCTCGACGCGGTCGAGCGCCGCTACATCGAAGAGCTCGGCGGCATGAATGTCTTCTTCGTGTTCGACGACGGCTCGCTGCTGACGCCGCCGCTCGGCACCATCCTGCCCGGCATCACCCGCGACTCGATCATCGCACTGGCAAAGGCCGCAGGCACGACCGTGCGCGAGGCGCCCTACACCATCGACCAGTGGCGCGCCGACGCCGCGAGCGGCAAGCTGAAGGAAGCCTTCGCCTGCGGCACGGCGGCCGTGATCTCGCCGATCGGCAAGGTGCGCTCCACAAGCGGCGATTTCACCATCAACGGCGGCAATGCCGGCCCGGTAGCGATGGGGATGCGCAAGCAGCTGGTGGACATCCAGTACGGCCGCGCCGCCGATCCACACAACTGGATCCGGAAGGTTTTCTAATCGCGAGAACCGTTCGCTTTACAAAAGGCCATGTGCGACACCGCACATGGCCTTTTTTGCTGGCCTAGGCGCGCTGCGCTTTGCGCCACAGGTCGTAGATGTCATCGCCTTCGGGCCGCACCGGCACATGCGCCACCTTGAGCGTCAGGTGTTCAGCCACAGGCCGCGCCATTTCCCTATAGATCGCGGAGGTCGACAGGCCGTAGGGCTCACCGTCCTCGTTGGAATAGGCGTAGGTAACCTCGGCCACGCCGGTGAGATGCATCGCGGCGAGGCACATCGGGCATGGATGGCCGCTGGCATAGATCACGCAGCCATCGAGACGCGGTGACCCGAGCACGCGGCTCGCCGCGCGGATCGCCTGCAGTTCAGCATGGGCGGTCGGATCGCCCGTGGCTCCGATCTCGTTCACGCCGGTTGCGATGGTCTTTCCATCCTTGACCAGCACCGCGCCGAAAGGCCGTCCGCCCCGGCGAACATTGTCGCGCGCCAGTTCGATCGCTTCGCACAGAAAGCGTTCAGCCGGCATGGGCTCTCTCCCTGTCGATTGAATCAAAGCGCCTCGGCGGGAATCCAGAACACCTCGCCGTCGGAGTCTTCCGTATCCAGCCACAGCAGCGGCAGGTTGGGATAAGCATCACCCAGCACATCGCGCCCGCGGCCGATCTCGCAGAGCAGCCCGCCATCCGGCGTCAGATGATCCTTCGCGCCATCGAGAATCCGCCGCACGATGTCGAGGCCGTCATCGCCGCCATCGAATGCGATGGACGGCTCGTGCAGACATTCACGCGGCAGCCCGGCCATGCCCTCGGCATCGACATAGGGCGGATTGGTGATGATGAGATCATAACGGGCGTCGTTCACCGCATCGAACAGATTGCCCTCATAGAGCGAGACGCGATCCTCGAGCCCGTAATCGGCGACATTGCGCGCGGCCACCGCGAGCGCATCCGGCGAGATGTCCACCGCGTCCACGGTGGCATTCGGGAAACTCTGGCAAGCGAGAATGGCAAGGCATCCCGAACCCGTGCACAGATCGAGCACGCGCATGACATTGAGCGGATCATCGATCAGCGAGCCGCCTTCCTCCTCGACATTGCCACCGAAATGCGAATCCAGCAGCTCACCGATGAAGGAACGCGGCACGATGGTCCGCTCGTCGACATAGAACGGCAGGCCCCGCATATAGATCTTGTTCACGAGATAAGCGGCGGGCTTGCGGGTGGCAATGCGCTTGTCGAACAGCGCGAGGATTTTCGCGGCTTCATGCGCAGTGACGCGCGCAGTCGCGAACATTTCAAACTGGTCGGGATGCAGATGCAAAACCTCGCAGACGATGAAGGCCGCCTCCGCCACCGGATCGGTCGTGCCATGGGCGAACACCACACCGGCTTCGACAAAACGGCTGACGCCATAGCGCATCAGGTCGAGCAGGGTCACGAGTTCGCCCGGCAGGACTTTGGGTGACAAGACCTTCGACGACGACGGCTTTAGGATTTTCTTCGTTGCCGCACGCGATGCGCCACGCTTGGCGGCGGTCTTCCTTGCAGGGGCCTTCCTTGCAGAAGAGGATTTCGTTGTCTTCGCCATTACTTGTTCCACCGCGCCGCCGCGTTATCGTCATGAGCCTGCGCATCGACCCACTGCGTATTGCCCGCACGTTCCTCGGATTTCCAGAACGGCGCATTGGTCTTGAGATAGTCCATCAAAAATTCCGCCGCCTGGAACGCCGCTTCGCGATGTTTCGAGGCTGCCAGCACCAGCACGATGTTGTCGCCCGGCACCACGCGGCCATAACGATGGATCACCGTGACGCCATCGAGCGGCCAGCGTGCGACGGCCTCGGACACATGCCGTCCGATCTCCGCTTCCGCCATGCCGGGATAATGTTCCAGCGTCATCGCCGCGATGGCGCCGTCACCCTCACCGCCCCGGCAGATGCCGGAGAAGGTCACGACTGCGCCGATGTCGGTGTTGCCCTTGGTCAGCGCCGCGATCTCCGCCGCGATGTCGAAATCAGCGGACTGGATGCGAATGGTGACGGGCGTCGTCATAAAAATTAGCCGCCGGTCATCGGCGGGAAGAACGCGATTTCGCGCGCGCCCGCGATCGCGGTCTCGGGCTTCACATGAGTCTGGTCAATCGCGGCACGGATGGTCTTTGGCGATGCGAAAGCATTGGCATATTCCTCGCCGCGCGCCACCAGCCACTGCATCAGGTCCGCAACCGTGCGCACATCCGCTGGCGGATCGAGCGTTTCCTCGGTCTTGCCGATACGTTCGCGCACCCATGCGAAATAGAGAACCTTCACCGGTCTTCCTCGGTCAGGTGATGGATTCCCGCACGAAGGTAATCCCATCCGGTGTAGATGGTGAGGATCGCCGAAATCCACAACAGCACGACGCCGATCAGCACCGTCGGCGGCAGGATCATCTCGCCCGCCTCGCCCGCGATCAGAAAGCCAATGGCGACGAGCTGCACCGTGGTCTTCCATTTCGCCAATTGTGACACCGGTACGCTGATGCGGATGGCAGCGAGATATTCACGCAGGCCCGACACCAGAATCTCGCGGCACAGAATGACGATGGCAGCCCACAGCGACCATCCCTTGATGGTCTCGTCCGCGGCCAGCATCAAAAGGCAGGATGCCACCAGAAGCTTGTCGGCAATGGGGTCCAGCATCTTGCCGAGCGACGACTGCTGATCCCAGATCCGCGCATAATAACCGTCAAGAAAGTCGGTAACGCCCGCGGCAATGAACACAAACAGCGCCACCCAGCGCAGCCAGAGCGGCGCACCGAGGATGGACTGCGCATACATGCAGCCGATCACCACCGGAATCGCGGCGATCCGGGAGTAAGTCAGGATATTGGGCAAAGACAGCGAGCGCTTTGCTGGCTTCGGGGCGGCGACACTGGTCATGGCATTACCAATACTGCGAAAGTGTCCGCGTCAACAGCCCAGGTTGCGCATTTGAGGCCCTCAACGCGAAGATGACAGCGGGAATGGTCAACTGCTGCCGGGATGGAAGAAATCGAAGATTTTACGCGCACTTTCAGCACTGACGCCCGGAACCTTGCCAAGATCGGCAACCGAGGCCCGCTCGATCTCCTTCAGGGTGCCGAAATGATGGAGCAGCGCACGCTTGCGTGATGGCCCGATGCCGGGGATTTCCTGCAGGCCCGCTTCGCGGATGTCCTTCTTGCGCAGCTTGCGGTGCGACCCGATCACGAAACGGTGCGCTTCGTCGCGCAGCCGCTGGATGAAATACAGCACCGGATCGCGCGGCTCGAGCTTGATCGAGGGCCGGTCCGGCATGAACAGGGTTTCGCGCCCGGCATCGCGGTCCGGCCCCTTGGCCACCGCGATCAGCGACACATCCGTCAGGTTCAGGCCGGTGAAAATCTCCCGCGCCGCGTTGAGCTGGCCCTGGCCGCCGTCGATGATGACAAGATCGGGCCATTGCGGCACGGCGTCGTCATCCTTGTCCTTCTTGTCGTCAGCCGCATTGCTAAGCAGCCGCTTGAAGCGGCGCTCCAGCACTTCGCGCATCATGGCGTAGTCGTCGCCCGGCGTCAGGCCTTCCGACTTGATGTTGAACTTGCGGTACTGGTTCTTCAGAAAACCTTCCGGCCCGGCGACGATCATCGCGCCGACCGCGTTGGTGCCCATGATGTGGCTGTTGTCGTAAACCTCGATGCGCTTCGGCACACGCGGCAGACCGAGCACGTTCGACAGGCCTTCGAGCAGGCGCGTCTGCGTCGCGGTGTCGGCGAGCTTGCGGCCCAGCGCCTCGCGCGCATTGGTCAGGGCATGCGCGACCAGATCCTTCTTCTCACCGCGTTGGGGCGTCGAGACCTCGACCTTGTGTCCAGCCTTCACACCGAGCGCTTCGGACAGCAGTTCCTGATCGTCGACGCGATGGGACAACAGGATCAGCTTCGGCGGCGGCTTGTCGTCGTAAAACTGCGCGAGGAACGAGCCCAGCACTTCCTCCGGCGGCATGGCCTTGTCGGCACGCGGGAAGTAGGCGCGGTTGCCCCAGTTCTGCCCGGTGCGGAAGAAGAACACCTCGACGCAGGAATAGCCGCCCTCCTGATGGATCGCGAACACGTCGGCTTCTTCCACGGTGCGCGGATTGATGCCTTGCTGCGACTGGATCGCGGAGAGTGCGGCCAGACGGTCGCGATAGAGCGCCGCGCGCTCGAACTCCAGTTCGTGCGACGCCTTCTCCATCTCGCCCGCGAGTTCCTGCTTCACCAGCCGCGAGCGGCCGGAAAGAAACTCATTCGCCTCGCGCACCAGTTCGGTATAGCCGGGAAAATCGATCTCGCCGGTGCAAGGGCCGGAGCAACGCTTGATCTGATACAGAAGACACGGGCGCGTCCGGCTTTCGAAGAACGAGTCGCTGCACGAGCGCACAAGGAATGCGCGCTGAAGCGCAGTGATGGTGCGGTTGACCGCCCCCACCGAAGCAAACGGCCCGAAGTAACGGCCCGGCCGTGTCTGCGCGCCGCGATGTTTGAGAATCTGCGGCGCCCAGTGGTCGCCGGTGATCAGGATATAGGGAAACGACTTGTCGTCGCGCAGTTGCACATTGAAGCGCGGGCGAAGCTGCTTGATCAGATTGGCTTCGAGCAGCAACGCTTCGGTCTCGGTCGCGGTGGAGATGACTTCGACATTCACGGTCGCAGCGATCATCCGCGCAATGCGCGCCACCTGTCCGGTCGGGCGCGCATAGGACGCAAGGCGCTTCTTCACGCTCTTGGCCTTGCCGACATAAAGCACATCGTTGGCCGCATTGAGCATGCGATAGACGCCGGGCGAGGTCGGCGCGAGTTTCACCGCGCGCTCGATGGCGGCGCGGCCTACCGCGAGCGTTCCCTCGCCAGCGGGCTCGGCGGACTCGTCCTCCTGTTCAGGAAGCCGCGCCTCTTCGTCTTCGTCGCTGGCGATCGACGCTGGATCGACATCCTGCCCGCGCAGGTTCCGCGGCGCGGGTTCCTGAGGAAGCGCCGTTTGCGCCGGCTGATCGGGCGGCTGTGCGGGATCTGAGGTGTCGTGAATCATGATCAGAACTTAAGAGCTGCGAACCCATTCATCCAGCAGGCGCATCTTTAATGGAGGAACCGGGCCCCGGCGTCGCCGCTGCCTCGCTTGTAACACTTTCTTAAGGATGGGACTCGGGTCACGAGCCGGCTTAACGACTGTTTAACGTAAAACTCTCGATAAATTTTACGGAGAAAGGGTGGACTTTCGTAACCACGACAGTCCGCAGAACCGCGTGGGGGCACCGGTGTGCGCGTGAGGAGAGTACGATGAAGACAACAATTTTCGGCGCGATCGTTGCCGCGACATGCGTGACCGCATCGGCGCAGGCCGCTGACATGTACGGCCGCCGCCCGTATCCGCAGCAGCCCTATACGGTCAACCAGCCGCTCGCCAACAGTTGGATCGGCCCGTACATCGGCGGCAATCTCGGCTACGGCTGGGGTGAGGTTTCCAACAGCGGCGCCAAGCCGTCCGGCGTACTCGGCGGTCTTCAGGTCGGCTACAACTGGCAGAACGGCGCATGGGTCGCCGGCATCGAAGGCGATCTTCAGCTCAATTCGGCGGACGACACGTTCGCGGCATGGAAGTTCTCCAACCCCTGGTTCGGCACCGTGCGCGGACGCGTCGGTTACGCATTCAACAACGTGCTGCTCTACGGCACGGGCGGCCTCGCCTTCGGCTCGCTCAAGGTCCAGACGCCCGGCGGCTTCTCCGAAAGCAGCACCTCGGCCGGCTGGACCATCGGCGCCGGCGCGGAATTCGCGATCAACCAGAACTGGTCCGCCAAGGTCGAATATCTTTATGTCGATCTCAGCGAGAAGAACTACATGCTCACCGGTCTGCCAAACGGCTACCAGTTCAGCACCGTTCGCCTCGGCGTGAACTACCGCTTCTGATCGGCGGCGCAATCGCACTCTCTCAATCCCGGGCCTCGCGCCCGGGATTTTCGTTTGCAGGATAAAGATCCCGAAACGTACTAAGGCGAAATAACCAGGTCGACCGCCTTCGGTCCCTTGCCCTTCTTGTCGGGCTCGACTTCGAACGAGATACGCTGCCCTTCGATCAAATCCTTCAGTCCCGCGCGCTCGACCGCAGTGATGTGCACGAACACATCGCGTCCGCCATCATCCGGCTTGATGAAGCCGTATCCGCGCTCGGCATTGAAGAACTTGACGACACCTGTCATGGCCATCGGGAACCCCTCCCCGCAATGCACCTCTGGCGCGCGCACTGCGCGCCAGCCAGGTCCGGCATTCATGCCGGAAAGCGGCGGCCTTGGAGAGCATCTTCAAACAGCGAAGCGCCCGGGGCCTCTCGTCATTCCGCCGCGACCATTCGCGGACGCGGGACGTAAAAGCCGACCTTCACGGGAACAGCATAATACGGTTCCCGGTAAATTGACCATGCCGCATTTGGGTGCATTTCAAGTTCGCCCGAACTTTGTGCAGTCACGCGCGTGCACCGCATCACGCGCGCAGAGCTTCCACCCGAAAACGTCCGGCGCCGCCAAGACCGAGCGGCTTTTCAACCTCGTGAAGAATGGCTCTCATGTCCTCTGCCAGAGTCCATGGCGGATTGACGATCAACAGGCCCGCGGACATCAGGCCGGACTCCGCCGTCTGCGGCGCGACACTGAATTCGATACGCAAACATCGCGCATCGCGGCTGCCCGCGTTCGCCACGCGCGCCACATGATCCGCCAGGGAGTCGGTGGCGCGGCGATCTTTCGCCGGATACCAGAGCATGTAGATGCCGGTGGGCCACTTCGCATGCGCAACGCTGAAGCCGTCCGCAAGGCGGGTAAACTCGTCGCGGCTTTCGAACGGCGGGTCGATCAGCACCAGCCCGCGCCGCTCGTTCGGCGGCACGAAAGCCGGCAGCGCGGTCCAGCCATCGAGATCGACCACACGCGCCTGCTTGTCGTTGTAGAGCGCGTCGATCAACTTCCGGCGCGTGTTCGGCTCGAGTTCGCAGGCGACAAGACGATCCTGCGGCCGCAGCAATGCACGCGTGACAAGTGGCGATCCGGGATAGGCGGTGAGATCGCGATGCGGATTGAAGGCCCGCACGATGTCGAGATAGGGCGCGACCAGCGCCATCACCTGATCCGAAAACCGCGCCTGCATGATCCGCGCGATGCCGGTGCGCCATTCACCGCCACGTTCGGCTTCGCTGCTCGTGAGATCGTACAGTCCCGCGCCCGCATGGGTATCGATCACCCGAAACGCCGCCGGCTTCTCATGCAGATAGGTCAGAATGCGGACCAGCGCGATGTGCTTGACAACATCGGCGAAGTTTCCGGCGTGAAAGGCGTGGCGGTAGTTCATGGCGCGACTGTTACGACATCGCCTCCTTAAAGGAAACGCATTCTCACGAGTCGTCCCGGCGAAAGCCGGGACCCATACTCCCCGCACTCCGAATTTACGAAGATCGCAGCTTATCTTTTCAAAATGAGAAGGCAGTGCTTATGGGTCCCGGCTTTCGCCAGGACGACATAAACACCACCACAAATCAGCCCCCGCGCACCGGCGGCATCACCACCTTGTCGCGGCGGCAGGCGCGGCGGTCGATTTCATCGCACGCACGAAACTGCAGATCCTTGCTCATGCAGATGCGCACTTCGCTGAGGCGCTTGCTGTCGCAGGTCACTGCAATGGCCGAACTGGAAAGACCGGGATTGGCCTTGATGAAGGCTTCCTCGATGTCGAGCGGCGCAACGGTCTTCGCACTGGAGAGTTCGAGATACTCCGCCGGAATCTTCACCGCGGCGCGGGCCTTGCGGATGGTTTCGAAATAGCCCCGCGCGCCCATGCCCGAGCAGGTGCCGTGCTTGTCCCACTCGTTGTAGATCAGGCCCGGCGCCGGCATCAGATCGAGCATCGCCGCCATCACATTGCGGTCGAGCCGCGGCGACGGACGCTGGCAATAATTCGGGAAGCCGCGATCGTATTGCGGCCACAGCCCATGCACGACGAACGAGAACGGCCGGCCCGCGCATTGGGTCTGGATGCCGCGGCTGGAATTGCCGCGCTCGCTCGCCGCCTCGCAGAACGACGGCGACCATGACAGCGACAGCACATAGAAATCGAATTCGCCCGGCGCGTTCTGACGGCGATCCTGCGCCGAGGCGGAGCTTCCCGTAATTCCGGTCAGCACAAGGCCGAGCAGACCGGCAATCAGTGACAATCGGAATGAAAAACCGGCAACCGTCCGGCCTGACCTGAAATACGACATGACAACGCCCTCACCCCAATGTTTCCAGCCTAGCCAGCAAGAAGGAACATTTCAAGAACAAAAGAAAATCCCGTCCACCGGGCGGTGAACGGGATGACCAGAACCGGCTGTCGGCAGCTCAGGGCCGCGCGGCCTTGCAGGACGGGTTGTAGGCCCAGTTGCGGTCGAGGCCGACCACGCACCATTCCACACCCGAATCGAATCCGGCGAAGCCGCCGTCCTCGATGATCGAGTAATGCACCTGCCGCGCACGGCCATCGTTCAGCATGGCGCTCGCGGTGCAGAACCGGCGCGGAATGCTGTTGGAAGCCCAGGGACGGAAAGCCGTTTCGTGCACATCGGCGAAGCCGGTGATCTCGAGAGCGGAATTCCAGAACTTGCTCTCTTTCTCCGCGAATTGCTGGACAATCGTGCCAAGCGCCTCGTTGCAGGGCCGCATGTCACCGTCATAACGCGGGCCGGACAGCCAGATGCCGCGCTCCAGAACGCCAGCGGCCTGAGCCGCCGGGCCGAATGTCATGAGTGCCGCCGCAGCGCCGAGCGCCACGGCCAAAGTCAGCTTGCGAAATGTCGAGAAAAGGTCGCGCATGAAGCGGTCCGCCGGAATCCGGGAATGATGTTGCGCGGAAGGTGCCGCGAAGCCGCCACCCGGTCAAGTGCAGCGCGGCAACACTCGGCCGCCAACCCTGGCCAATCCATGCCGCCGTTCTTTCCATGATGGTCCGGGCAGCCTATGGTGGCGGCGGAATCGAATGGAGAGCACGATGCGAACGACTGGAACGGCGATCCGGACAGTGGCCCTGACAGCGGCTCTGGGATGTCTTGCGCTGACGCCGGCGAGCGCCTTTCTCGACACGGTGCCGCCCTTCAAGGGCAACGACACCGGCGGCATCATTGCCTATTCGCTTTACAAGGAAGGCGCGGACATCAAGGCGATGGCCGTCAATCACTGCGCCAGCTACGGCAAGTCGGTGAAGCTGACCGGCGTCGATGCCCAGTACGGCGGCTACATTTCCTTCGCCTGCGTCTGGGTCCATCCGGGCCACGCCGACCGGCCGTTGCGCGTCGGCTACTGACACCCCGCACTGAAGGGCACCCATGATGCGAACGCCTTCATCCTGTGTGACGGCGCTGACGCTCTGCGCCGTCATGGCCGCGCTTCCCGCATTGGCAGGTCCGGTGGAAATGCCGAACCGCAAGCCCGGCCTGTGGGAGATCAAGGTCAGCCCCGGTCCGCAGATGCCCGCGATGACCATGCAGCAATGCACCGACGCCACCACCGACAAGGACATGTCCTCCACCTTCAGCCCGACGGCGAAGGAGATGTGCGCGAAGCAGGACATGCAGAAGACGGCGACCGGGCTCACGATCGATTCGACCTGCACGGTCAGCGGCATCACCTCGACCTCGCACACCGAGATCGTCGGCGACTTCAACTCGGCCTATACGGTGAAAGTGTCCACCAAGGGCGACGGGAAAATTCCCGAATCCCTCACCACAATGGAAGCGAAGTGGATGGGCGCCTGCAAGGCAGACCAGAAGCCCGGCGACATCGTCATGCCCGGCGGCATCAAGATGAACATCAAGGACATGCAAGCCATGAAGGGCGCACGGCCGAAGCAGTAATCGCGGCGCCCTACTTCCCGATCTTCCAGGGATCGTATTTCTCTTTCGAGTCCGGGACGTTCTTCATCGCGGCCCTGGCTGCGGCTTCCTCGCGCGCCATCCGCTTTTGCGGATCTTCACCCTTCGGCTGGGACGAAGCGCCCGTATCGCCGCTGGGGCGCCCCTTCATCTGCGCGTGAGCCTGAGCCGAGAACAGCAGCGCTGCCGCAGCGACAATCAATAGCAGTCTCATCGGGCGTCTCCGTTGGCCGAACGCCGGGAAACTAGCGCCATTCCCGGCCCTGTCACAATCAGAAATGCTCGAGACTGCAGGACGGTGTGCCCGATCAGACCACCCCGAACCGCTTTTCGAACGCCGCGACATTGATCACGCCGCGCCGGTGGGTGCCGTCGCCGATCTTGCGCGACCCGTCCCAAACCTCGACCTCGAACAGCACGCTCTTGGCATCCACCTGCCTGACCCGCGAGGCGACCCGCACGGTGCGGCCCACCGGGGTTGCCGCCAGATGCCGAACATTCACCTCCATGCCGACACTGACATGACCTTCCGGCAGCAGGCCCGCGATCGAGGATGTGCAGGCCTGTTCGATATGAAGGATCATGACCGGGGTCGAATAGACCGCCGGCATGGTCGACAGGAAATGCTGCACCGTCATGTCATGCGTCACCGTCACGACGGTTTCGCCCGTGATACCGGCAACGACCTTTTCAAGCGCGCTCATGCCAATGCCCTGAATCCGAAGTCCGCTTCATCTGGCAAAACCCTCCATCGCGAACTTCCAGTTCAGCCGGGCTTATTTTGCCGCTGCCTTGCGCTCGAGGAAGGTCTTGCCGCCCTTCATCTTGTGGGTCAGCGGCGCTTCGTTGATCTGGACGGTCACGACTTCCGCATCGACGCCGAGGTTCTTCACCAGTGCCTGGGTGATGTCGAGCATCATGCCCTTCTTCTGCTCGTCGGTGCGGCCGGCGGCCATGTTCACGATTACCTCAGGCATGTTCGTTTCCTTTTTTCTTGAGAGCACAAAGTATCAGGCGTGAAACTTCAATCCATCGACGATCTTGTCAATCACTTTACGCTCGGCGCGGAAGGCCAGCCCGACCAGATTGAGATCCGCCCGGATTACGGCCTGCACCGCGGCGCGGTTGGCCTCGTCATGCGTTGTTTTAAACATGTCTTCGGTATAGACGGCCGCTTTCACATCCCGCGCCAGTGCGCGCTCAAGCGCCCGCGACAGGGCCGGCCGGTCCGCGCCATAGATCAGGATCGGCTGGCCGATCAGCGCGTGATAGTTCGTGCCGGACTTGTCCGCATAAGGCGCGCCCACGCATTCGGGAAATGCCGCCGCGATACCGCTGGCAAGGAACGCCGCGACATTCAGCTTCTGCCAGGCTTCGAGATTGTGACGGATGACGAGAGCAACCTTGGTGTCGAACTGCATGAACCTAACTCAAATGGATGTCATTCCGGGGCGCGAGCAGAGCGAGCGAACCCGGAATTCATAGAACTCCGGGCGCATGGATTCCGGGTCCGCGCCAACAGCGCGTCCCGGAATGACTGAGTGGATTATCTCCAGCCGACATTGTGCCGCGCCAGAACCTCGCGGACCTTCTCGACCAGTTCGCTCTCCTTGCAGGCAAACTGCGCCTCGGCCTGCTTCTGCAGATAGTCGTCCCGGTCACCGCTGGCGTTGGCGATTTCCGCGCCAATGATCAGGTCCTTGATCTGAACCTCGCCCTTCGCCTTTTCATCGCCGCCCTGAATGATCACGCAGGGCGAATTGCGCCGGTCGGCATACTTGAACTGCACGCCGAGATTGTTCTTCGGATTGCCGAGATACATTTCGGCGCGGATGCTAGCGCTGCGCAGCGTCGCAACGAATTTCTGGTACTGCGCGATCTCGTTGCGATCCATCACCACGACAACGACCGGACCGAACTCGGGCGTGGTGTCGATCTTGCCGAGCAAGGTCAGCGCAGCCTGAAGCCGCGACACGCCGATGGAGAAGCCGGTCGCCGGGACCGGCTCGCCGCGGAAGCGCGACACGAGGCCGTCATAGCGTCCGCCGCCACCGACCGAGCCGAAGCGCACGGGGCGGCCCTTCTCGTCCGAGGTAGCGAGCAGCAGTTCAACTTCGTAGACCGGGCCGGTGTAGTATTCGAGGCCGCGAACGACGGAGGGGTCGATCTTGATGCGGTCGTCACCGTAGCCGCTCGCTGTGACCAGCAAACGAATCTGTTCGAGTTCATCGCGGCCTTCACTCAGCAGCTTCGATTCACCGGCAGGCTTGCCATCGGTGAACGCAATCACCTGTTCGATAGCGTCGTTCGCAAGGCCCGCGCCTTTGGTGAAATCGCCGCTTTCGTCCTTGCGGCCTTCGCCCAACAACAAGCGCACGCCCTCCGGTCCGAACTTGTCGAGCTTGTCGATCGCACGCAGCACTGTCAGCCGCTTGCCCGCATTCTCGTCGCCGCCGAGCCCGATGCTGTCCAGCACGCCATCGAGCACCTTGCGGTTGTTGACCTTCACCACATACTGGCCGCGCGGAATGCCCAACGCCTCCATGGTGTCCGCCGCCATCATGCACATCTCGGCGTCGGCGGCGGGCGATGCGCTGCCAACCGTGTCGGCGTCGAACTGCATGAACTGGCGGAAGCGGCCGGGACCGGGCTTCTCGTTGCGGTAGACATAACCGTTGCGATAGGAGCGATACGGCTTCGGCAGTGTGTCGAAATTTTCCGCGACATAGCGCGCGAGCGGCGCGGTCAGGTCGTAACGCAGCGAGATCCACTGCTCGTCGTCGTCCTGAAACGAGAACACGCCTTCGTTGGGCCGGTCCTGATCGGGCAGGAACTTGCCGAGCGCATCGGTGTATTCCATCGCCGGGGTTTCTACCGGCTCGAAGCCGTAGCGCTCGTAGACCTCGCGAATGGTCTCCACCATCTGCCGCGTGGCGGCGATCTCGGCGGGCGTGCGATCCACAAGGCCGCGCGGCAGTCGCGCACGCAGTTTCTGGGGCTTTTTGGGCTTTTTGTCGGACATGGCTTGTCGGTTGTTGTCGGATGTCCGTCGTATCAGCCGACAAAACCAACGGCAAGCACGCAAAGCCTTACCTCTCCCCGCTTGCGGGGAGAGGTCGGATCGTGAAACGATCCGGGTGAGGGGCTAGGCGGATGCGCGGACCAAATCGCAAATCGACCTTGCGAGCACGCAGGCTGCGCATCGATCAGACCGATGCGGAAACAAAACTTTGGCATCGCTTACGTAACCGACAGATCGCTCACTGCAAGTTTGTGCGGCAAGAACCAATCGGTCGTTATGTTTGTGATTTTGTATGCCGTGAACACGCGCTGATCGTCGAGGTTGACGGCGGGCAGCATTCCGAATCCCGCTATGATGAAATTCGTGATCGTAGCCTCGCTGACGATGGCTATCGCATCCTGCGTTTCTGGAACACAGATGTTCTTGGCAACATCGAGGGTGTTATCGAAACAATTCACTCAGCCCTTTCGGACCAATTGCCCCTCACCCCAACCCTCTCCCCGTAAGGACGGGGAGAGGGAGGTCTCAATTCACCAGCACCGCGCCGTCGCAGCGGATGCCGGTGACCCAGACATCCGCCTGCCCAAGGCCGACACCGAGGGTCTGCAGCACCGAATTGAGCAGCGTGTCGATGGAGCCGGTGGCGCCGCTGATGATGCTGGCCACCAGCGCGCCGATGCCGGGGATCGGCAGGCCGAGCGGCCCAAGCTGCACACCGAGCTGCAGATCGCCGAGCAGACTCGTCGTCAGCGACGATGTGAACGAGGTCGTATTCACTGTCTTCTTGGTTTGCGCCTGAATGTCGGCGTAGCTGAATGTCACAGGGGTCGGCGATGCGTTCGCCATGGTGGCATGCGCCCGCCCCGTCACCTGAATGGCACCGAGATTGACAATGTTCACCGCCGGCGGATTCGGCTTGATGGAGAAATTCGTCATCATCGCGGGCGTCACGTCGCCAATCCACGCATCGACAATACCGGGCGAGACGCCGAGCGTGACCGTGGACGCGTTCATGCTCGGATAACCGCACGACACGGCATTCAGTGTCGCGGTGCCCGCGGCGATCTCGACATAGACCGGCAGATTGACCACCGACACGGAGCCAGAGCCGACCAACTGGATCTTGAGCAGCACGCGGGTCTGCGCAGTGTGCACGCTTGCGCCTGCCGACCCGACCGTGACCCAGCTTGTGCCGACCGGCCGTTCGCCGACCGTTGCCTGCAGCGTCACGCCCGCAATGCCGGGCAGCGACAGGTTCACACCCGCCGCGATCTGGTTGGTGCCGTTGGCAATCGCGGCCATGGCGGAAAGCAGGTCGAGCGCCGAGACGTTCGCGCCGACTTTCGGTTTCTGCCCGACGGTGAGGTTCGAATAAGGCCCGACGCTGATCAGCGACGTCGGCGTGATCTTCGTGGTCAGGCCGGAGACAGCTGACGAGATGCTCGACAGCGCGGCAATCGCGCCGCTGTTGCCGGCTGCCGCGGTCTGCAGAGCCGCGACAATATCGGTCACTTTCAGATTGCTGCTCAGCAGCGTGTCATAGGTCACGCCGGTGAGGTTGACGCGCGTTGCCAGCGCGGAGAGGAAATCGAACGCGTCGATCTTCGCGCCGAGCAGGGCGTTGTAATCCATCGCCGAGAGCGACAGCGTGGTGCCGAGCATGCCGCCGAGCAGCGAATTCAGCAGCCCGCCGTTGAGCGACGCGAGGCGTGAACCAATGGCAAAGGTCGCAAGCTGCGTGGTGCTGGCGATCGCCGTCGCCCTGACGTCCCACTGGCTTTCGCCGGTCAGCACCTTGCCGAAATAGAGCGGCGTCTTTGTCTTGAGAGAGACCCGGACTGCGTTGGCGGGCGCCGCCCCCGCCACGAAGCGCTGCTGCGGCGAGAGCGATGCTTTCGCCGTGTAAACACCAGGCTCGACAGCCACGAGCGAGTCCGGTGGATAGTTGTTCCTGGCGACAGTCGCCGCAGCAGCGCGTGAAGCATTGGTGAGATCGCTCGCAGCCACGATAGCCGCGAGGTCGGCGGCGCTCTGGGTGCGGCGCTTGTCGGCGAAGATGGAACCGACATCGATGCCGAGCGCAGCACAGGCGATGATCATCAGGAAACTCGTCGCGCCCATGATCGCGATGTTGCCGCGCTCGTCGGCGGCGAAGCGCCTGATTTTTTGCCAGAGCTTCGTTGCGGCCATCTCAATACCCTCCGCGCGGGATCGCGGCCGAGCGCACGATGGTCGATGACGGCGCGGGCACGAAGGTCGGAAGCGAATAGATGAACATGCCGGAGGCGTCGTAGTTGACCGACACGATGAACACGTTGGCATCGGAGTTCGATGTCGCGGCGTTGACAGTCAGCTTGGCGGGATCGATCAGCGGATAGGAATTGACGTTGCCGGTGATGTAGCTGTTCGCGAGCGAACTACGCTCGCCCTCGCTCAGGCCCGCGACGGATGAGCGTGCGGCTTCCGCGGCCAGTTGCTGCACGCCATGAACGACGGACAGATAGGAGCCGTACATCACGATCCCGAACACGATCATCAGGAACACCGGCGCGACGATCGCGAATTCGACAGCGATGGCGCCATCGCGTGCGGCGAGAAATTTTCCGATTCTGGATTTTGCGAAAGCCGCTCTTCCGAAAACTGATTTCTTCAGCATGGCGCAACCCCGTCTTGACGCGGGGCATTTACGCACACAACTTTTAAGAGCAAACTAATTCACAAAACAACTATCAGGTGTATTATCATGCTCCCGCGCCTCGTGAATTCACTTACTGGCGACCATGCGTCGCTGTGCGTTCCGGGCGGCTGCGGAAGCTGATAAGCTGTTCTCTCAAGAAAGAAACTGCTCCTTGCCGGAAGGAACGCCCCTTGAATATTCAGCACCCTCGCCCGACTGTCGCGACGCCCAACGATCTCGATGCCTACTGGATGCCGTTCACTGCGAACCGCGCATTCAAGGCACGGCCGCGCATGCTCGCCGGCGCCAAGGATATGCATTACTTCACCACCGACGGCCGCAACATTCTCGACGGCGCCGCCGGCATGTGGTGCAGCAACGCCGGCCATAACCGCGATCCGATCGTCGAGGCGATCCAGAAGCAGGCCGCGACCCTCGATTACGCACCGCCGTTCCAGTTCGGTCATCCCAAGGCCTTCGAACTCGCAAGCCGCATCGCCGCGCTGGCGCCCGCGGGTCTTGAGCATGTGTTCTTCTGCAACTCCGGTTCGGAAGCGGTCGATACCGCGCTGAAGGTCGCGCTCGCCTATCACAACGGCCGCGGCGAAGCCGGGCGCACGCGCCTGATCGGCCGCGAACGCGGCTATCACGGCGTCGGCTTCGGCGGCATTTCCGTCGGCGGCATGGTCAACAATCGCAAGATGTTCGGCACCCTGCTCACCGGCGTCGATCATCTGCCGACCACCTACGACCGCGAGAAGATGGCGTTCTCGAAGGGTGAGCCGGAATGGGGCGCGCACCTTGCCGACGAACTCGAACGTATTGTCGGCATTCATGGTCCGGGCACTGTGGCTGCCGTGATCGTCGAACCTATGGCCGGATCGACCGGCGTTGTCGTGACCCCGAAGGGCTATCTGCAGCGCCTGCGCGAGATCTGCACCAAGCACGGCATCCTGCTGATCTTCGACGAAGTCATCACCGGCTACGGCCGCCTCGGCTACGCCTTCGCCGCAGAGCGCTACGGCGTGCTGCCGGACATGATCACCTTCGCCAAGGGCATCACCAACGGCGCGGTGCCGATGGGCGGTGTCCTGATCCGCGACGAGATCTATGACTCCTTCATGAAGGGTCCGGAACACGTCATCGAACTGTTCCACGGCTACACCTATTCGGCCCATCCGCTGGCCTGCGCCGCCGGTCTCGCCACCCTCGACATTTACCGCGACGAAGGCCTGTTCGAGCGGGCCAGGGCGCTGGAGCCGAAGTGGGCCGACGCCGTGATGAGCCTGCGCAGCGAGCCGAACGTGGTGGACATCCGCACCGTCGGTATTACCGCCGGCATCGACCTCACGCCGAACAAGGGCGGTGTGGGAAAACGCGGCTTCGAGGCGCTCGACTCGGCGTTCCATGACCACGACCTGATGATCCGGGTCGCCGGCGACACCCTCTGCCTGACCCCGCCCCTGATCGTCTCCGACGCCCAGGTCGGCGAGATCATGGACAAGATCGCCAAGGTGATCCGCGCGGTAGCGTGAGGCGGACGCATTCTTATCCCCTCTCCCCTTGTGGGAGAGGGTGGCGAGATCGAATGCAATGAGATCGAGCCGGGTGAGGGGTCGCTGCCTCATCGCCAGCCCCCTCACCCGGCTTCTCGCTGCGCTCGAAACCACCCTCTCCCACAAGGGGAGAGGGGAAGAGTTTTCGCGCCGAATCAAATGTGATGCTAAGCTCCGCCCGTTCGGGGTTGGGCAAACTTCATGATCCGCATTTCCACGATTTTCATCGCCATCTGCATGGTGTTGATCGCGGCCTCGCTCGGCCTGATGGTCCATTCCCTGGCGGGCTTCACGATCTCAGAATCCGCCATCGTCGCCCTGACTGCCCTGACCTTCCTGATCCTCTACAACGCCGTCTCGATGCGGCTGCGCGACCGTACCGATGTCGGCGGCCAGATCGCCGATCTGTCGCGCGGCACTGCGGACCTTGCCCGTCAGGTCGCCGAATTCGGACGCCGGATGAGCGCGCTTGAAGCGCGCGTCTCGGCAACCGACGCCAACGGACAAGAACGCGTGCAGACCGTGGCCGGTGAAATCAGCGAGCTTGGATCGCTGGTCCGGCAGATCGCATCCTCGGTCGCCGCCCACGACGACATTCTCGCCAATGCGGCGAGCGCAATTCAGGCGCAGCAGACCCCCTCGCCGGCACCCACCGTTGTGCAGGAAACATCGCCTGAGCCTGCCCCGGTGATGAGCATCGAAGCGCCGGTGGCTGCGGCGCCGCAAGCAGCCCCCGCTGCCAGTAGCACCCAGCTTCTGGTCGCGGTGCGCAACGCCATCGAGGCCAATCGCATCGATCTGTTCCTGCAGCCGATGGTGACGCTGCCCCAGCGCAAGGTACGCTTCTATGAAGCGGTGGCGCGGCTGCGCGACGACAAGGACCAGCTGCTGACCGCAAACGAGTTCGTCGGCGCTGCGGAAAATGCCGGCCTGATGGGCCAGATCGATCACACCGTCATCCTGCGCTGCGTGCAGGTGTTGCGGCGGCTGATGGTGCGCTCGAAGGATGTCGGCGTATTCTGCAACATCTCCGGCGCGACGCTGAGCAATCCGTCGGTGTTCGGCCAGTGCCTCGATTTTCTCGAAGCCAACCGCATTCTTGCGCCGTCGCTGGTGCTCGAATTCAAGCAGAGCACGTTCCGCCATCTCGGCCCGGTGGAGAGCGAGCATCTCGCCTCCCTGCAGCGGCTCGGCTATGGCTTCTCGATCGACAACGTCACCGACCTGCGGCTCGATCCGCGCGAGATGGCCGATCGCGGCGTGAAGTTCGTCAAGGTGCCCGCCACGATGCTGCTCGACCAGAAGCAGCTGTCTTCCGCCGACATTCACGCGGCCGATCTCTCCGACCTGCTCGGACGCTTTGGCATCGACCTTGTCGCCGAGCGGATCGAGGGCGAGCGCGCCGTGGTGGACCTGCTGGATTACGATGTCCGCTTCGGCCAGGGCTTCCTGTTTGCCCCGCCGCGCCCGCTGCGTCCGGAAGGCGCAGCCAATCCGCAGGAACCAGCAGCTTCGGCGGTTGACGCCCCGGCCCAAAAAGAAGAAAAAGCCGGCGTCAAATTCGAAGCGAGGGCCGAGGCCACTCGCGTGACCGGCAATGCCGCGCTAGCTCGCCGGGCATCCGCACAGAAGTGATCCGTTTCCATGACTTTGCCTGACGTCACTGCCTTGCGTTTCGCCGACAATTTGCGCGAACTCACAAAAGACGTGGACGTCATCCTCAGCGACGTCTGGGGCGTGATCCACAATGGTGTGAATGGTTTCCCGCCGGCGTGTCAGGCGCTGCAATCGTTCCGCGAACAGGGCGGAACGGTGATCATGATCACCAACGCGCCGCGCCCCGCCGATTCCGTGCAGCGCCAGTTGCGCAAGATGGACATTTCCGACGAGACCTATGACGCCATCGTCTCATCCGGCGACCTGACGCGCAATTACGTCGCCTCGCATCTAGGCCAGTCATTTTTGATGATCGGTCCCGAGCGCGACAATCCGATGCTGCGCGGCCTCGATGTGAATCTCACCACGATCGATAAGGCCGACACCATCATCTGCACCGGCCCGTACAACGACGAAGTCGAAACCGAGGAAGACTATCGCACGATGATGGAAGAGGCGCGCAAGCGCGGCCTCACTTTCATCTGCGCCAATCCGGACATCGTGGTCGAGCGCGGCCATCGCCTCATCACCTGCGCCGGCGCCATTGCGGAACTGTATCGCAGCATTGGCGGCGAGGTCATTTTCTACGGCAAGCCGCACCAGCCGATCTATGATCGCGCGCTTGAACTCGCCGCCGAAAAGCGCGGCAGGACAACGCCGCTCAACCGCGTGCTTGCCATCGGCGATTCCGTCCGCACCGATCTGACCGGCGCGAACCGGATGGGACTTGATTGCCTGTTCCTGACCCGCGGCATCCACGCGGTGGAATTCGAAGGCCTCGACGTCGCGGATGAATTTTCCGTGCGGCGCGTGTTCGGCGAGGTCAAGCCGCCGCTGGCGCTGATGCAGGATTTGGTGTGGTAGGCGTTTCCCTCACCTCTCCCCGTCCTTACGGGGAGAGGTGACCGCATAAGCGGTCGGGTGAGGGGCAACTTCACCAAAACTCCCGCAGACTTCTCGCCGAAACCAGCACCCCTCACCCCAACCCTCTCCCCGCTCGCGGGGAGAGGGAGAAAAACAAAATGCCCGGCGCGAAGGCCGGGCATCGAAACTCTGCGGACGATAGCGGCGGCTGTTACGCCGGCACGTTGTCAGGGAACACCGCCTCGATCTTGGTCTTGAGCGTCGCGGCGTTGAACGGCTTGACGATGTAGTTGTTCACGCCGGCCTTCTTGGCCGCGATCACGTTTTCCGTCTTCGATTCAGCGGTGATCATGATGAAGGGCGTGGTGGCGAGGTTCGGGTCGCTGCGCACTTCCTTGAGCAGATCGTATCCGGTCATCGGCTCCATGTTCCAGTCGGAGATCACGAGGCCGTACTTCTTGCCGCGCATCTTGTTCAGGGCCGCTGAACCGTCGCTGGCGTCGTCGATATTCTCGAAACCGAGTTGCTTGAGCAGATTGCGGATAATGCGGATCATCGTGTTGTAGTCGTCCACAACCAGAACCGGCATCGACAAATCCATGGCCATCGCTGATTTTCTCCCTCGAACGCAGCAACCGGCATGCGTTATGTAGCCTTGCGGAGGTCTTCTGACACCGCAGTCGGGGGGAACCTAGCACTGGCTGCTTAAACAGCCCGTTAATCCGGCGGGCGCGGAATACCTGCAAGTTGTGCCCAAACTGCCGGGAGCGGGCGGCTTGACTCCGATACCGCCCCGGGGTCAGGTCCGGGCGGATTTTGCAATGTCTTTAATATCTTCCCGCCGGGCCTCATGACGAAACGCTTCACGGTCATTCGCGACACCACACCCGCCAGCGCGATCGTCAGGGGTGCGGCGGTCGCGCTCGGCAACTTCGACGGCGTGCATCTCGGCCACCGGGCCGTGATTTCAGCGGCCATGGACATGGCCCACAGGCGCGGCGCACCGGCCTATGCGGTGACATTCGAGCCCCATCCGCGCAGTTTCTTCAGCCCCAATACGCCGCAGTTCAAGCTCACCGACCTGCGCGACAAGCTGCGGCTGCTGGCGGGGACCGGCCTCGACGGCGCGGTGGTCATGACATTCGACGCCAAACGCGCCGGCACCACGGCACAGGATTTCATTAACCACGATCTGATCGGGCGGCTCGGCGTCAGCGGAATCTCGGTCGGCTTCGACTTCCATTTCGGCAAAGGCCGCACCGGCTCTCCCGCCCTGCTTGCCGCCGAAGGGCCGAAACTCGGCATCGAGGTGCACATCCAGAACCACATCGACGCCGATGGCCGCGCGGTGTCCTCCACCGCGATCCGCAACGCGCTCGGCCAGGGACAGATCGACGAAGCCAACATCCTGCTCGGGTATCCATGGTTCGTCTCCGGCGAGGTCGTCCACGGTGAAAAGCGGGGCCGCGACATGGGCTATCCGACCGCGAACATCCGGCTCGATCCGGCCTGCGGCCTCAAACACGGCATTTACGCGGTACGGGCCGGGATCGGCGACAGGCGCATCGGCGGCGTGGCCTCGTTCGGCCGCCGCCCGACCTTCGACAACGGCGCGCCGCTGCTGGAAGTCTTCCTGTTCGATTTCAAGGGCGATCTCTACGGCCAGCAACTGGACATCGCCTTCATCGGCTTCATCCGCGAGGAATTGAAGTTCGACGGCATCGACGCGCTGGTGCGCCAGATGGACGACGACAGCGCAAAGGCCCGCGCCATGCTGGCGGCGGCGCCCGATGCATTTCCGAAACTCGGAATTGTCACGGATTGAGCGGCTTACGGCCCTTTCCGATGCCCCCCATGCCTGCTATCTAGGCCCCATGTTGGCGCGGCGCACCATAATCGGCATTAGCGGCCCGGCTTCCGCCTGAGCGACCCGCTCGGCGCAAGACCGGGATCGATTTCCTTCGCTGCACACCCCGTGCGCATCAGCGCTATTCGAGCCAAGCCGCTATTCGAGCAAAGCCAGAGCATTCATGTCCGACAAGCCTCAAAAGCCCGCCGCCCCCAAAGCCGACGGCAACGATTACTCCAGCACTCTTTATCTGCCGCAGACGGAATTTCCGATGCGCGCGGGCCTGCCCCAGCGCGAACCGGAAATCCTGGCGCGCTGGAACGAGATCGACCTCTACGGCAAGCTGCGCGAGACCGCGAAGGGCCGCGCCAAGTTCGTGCTGCATGACGGCCCGCCCTACGCCAACGGCAACATCCATATCGGCCACGCGCTCAACAAGATCCTCAAGGACGTGGTGACGCGCAGCCAGCAGATGCTCGGCTTCGATTCCAACTACGTGCCGGGCTGGGACTGCCACGGCCTGCCGATCGAGTGGAAGATCGAGGAAGAAAACTACCGCTCCAAGGGCAAGCAGAAGCCGAACCTGAAGGACTCCGCGGCAATGCTCGCCTTCCGCAAGGAATGCCGCGCCTATGCCAGGCACTGGCTCAACGTGCAGCGCGAGGAATTCAAGCGGCTCGGCGTGGTGGGCGACTGGGATCATCCCTACACCACCATGAGCTTCCCGGCGGAAGCGCAGATCGCGCGCGAGATCATGAAGTTCGCCGCCAACGGCACGCTCTATCGCGGCTCCAAGCCTGTGATGTGGAGCGTGGTCGAGAAGACCGCGCTCGCCGAAGCCGAAGTGGAATATGAAGACCACACCTCCGATACGGTGTGGGTGAAGTTTCCGTTGGCAACATTTGGGGCTTCCGGAGATAAAGCATCACAAAATTTTTCCGCAACCGACGATCTACATGGTGCTGCAGTTGTAATTTGGACAACAACTCCTTGGACTTTGCCCGGTAATCGAGCCATTAGCTTCTCGGAGAAAATCAACTACGGCTTGTACCAAGTCACGGATGCGCCCGCCGACAATTGGGCAAAGCCGGGTGACAAACTAATTCTTTCGACCAATCTTGCAGAGAGCGTTTTCAAGCAAGCAAAAGTCAATTCTTTTGAGCTTTTACGAATGATTCCGTCTGGCGGCGATAGACGCGGATTGGAGGATTTCGAGTGCAGCCATCCGCTGAAGGGGCTCGCCGGCGGCTACGAGTTCGTTGTGCCGCTGCTGGCGGGCGACCATGTCACCGACGACACCGGCACCGGCTTCGTCCACACCGCGCCGGGCCATGGCCGCGAGGACTTCGACGTCTGGATGGCGAATGCACGCGATCTCGAAGCACGCGGCATCTCGACCACCATCCCCTACACCGTCGATGCCGACGGCGCGCTGACCGACCAGGCTCCCGGCTTCACCGGCAAGCGCGTGCTCACCGACAAGGGCGAGAAGGGCGACGCCAACGAAAGCGTCATCAAGGCGCTGGTCGAACGCGGCATGCTGCTCGCGCGCGGCCGCCTCAAGCATCAGTATCCGCATTCGTGGCGCTCGAAGAAGCCGGTGATCTTCCGCAACACGCCGCAGTGGTTCATCGCGATGGACAAGGATATTACAGTCCATGGCAAGGCGAAGGACGGCGACACATTGCGCGCCCGCGCGCTGCAGGCGATCAGCGTCACCCGCTGGGTGCCCGAGCAGGGCCAGAACCGCATCACCGGCATGATCTCGGGCCGCCCGGACTGGGTGATCTCGCGCCAGCGCGCATGGGGCGTGCCGATTGCCGTGTTCGTGCGCGAGACCGGCGATGGCTCCGCTGAAATCCTGCAGGACGAGACGATCAACAAACGCATCGCCGATGCCTTCGAGACCGAAGGCGCCGACGCATGGTACGCCGAAGGCGCCCGCGAACGCTTCCTCGGCTCCCGCGCCAACGAGAACTGGACCAAGGTCGACGACATTCTCGACGTCTGGTTCGACTCCGGCTCGACCCACGCGTTCGTGCTGGAAGACCCGGTGCATTTCCCGGGTCTTGCGGGCATCAAGCGCAAGGTCGATGGCGGCAAGGACTCCGTCATGTATCTCGAAGGCAGCGACCAGCATCGCGGCTGGTTCCATTCCTCGCTGCTGGAAAGCTGCGGCACCCGCGGCCGCGCGCCCTATGACGTTGTGCTGACCCACGGCTTCACGCTCGACGAGAACGGCCGCAAGATGTCGAAGTCGCTCGGCAACACCACCGAGCCGCAGAAGGTCATCAAGGACTCCGGCGCGGACATCCTGCGCCTTTGGGTCTGCGCCACGGATTATTCCGACGACCAGCGCATCGGCCCGGAAATCATCAAGAACACCATCGAGACCTATCGCAAGCTGCGCAACACCATCCGCTGGATGCTTGGCACGCTGCATCACTTCAAGCGCAATGAGGCCGTCTCCTTCAGCGAGATGCCCGAGCTTGAACGGCTGATGCTGCATCGCCTCAGCGAAGTCGATGCCGTGGTGCGCGATGCTTACGCGAACTTCGACTACAAGACGGTGATCGCGACGCTGGCGAACTTCATGAACACCGAACTGTCGGCGTTCTACTTCGACATCAGAAAAGACACTTTGTATTGCGATCCACCGTCGTCGCTCGCTCGCAAGGCCGCGCTGACCACCGTGGACATTCTCTGCGACGCGATCCTGAAATGGCTCGCACCCGCAATCAGCTTCACCGCGGACGAAGCCTGGCGCCTCTATCGCCCGGATGCCGAACCGTCGGTGCACCTGACCACGTTCCGTGACGATCTCGGCCGCTTCCGCAACGAGGCCCTCGCCAAGAAGTGGGAGACGATCCGCGACGTGCGCCGTGTCGTCACCGGCGCGCTGGAAGTCGAGCGCGCCGCCAAGCGCATCGGCTCGTCGCTGGAGGCTTCGCCGCTGGTCTATGTCTCCGACAAGGCGACCTTCGCCACGCTCTTTGATATTGATCTTGCCGAAGTGTGCATCACCTCGAACGCCATGGTCACCGATGAGGATGCGCCAGCCGGTGCCTTCACCCTCAGCGATGTGCCGGGCGTAGCCGTCGTGGTCGAGAAAGCGGTGGGCACAAAGTGCGCGCGGTCGTGGAAGATCCTGCCGACGGTGGGTGACGATCCTGAATTCCCCGATGTCTCGCCGCGTGACGCCCAGGCGCTGCGTGAATGGAAGGCTCTGAGCGCGTGAGCCCCCTGTTCCGCTCCGGATTGATCGCCGCCATCGCAGCCCTTGTGCTGGATCAGGCTTCGAAACTCTGGCTGCTGAACGTGTTCGAACTTGGCCCGCGCGGCACAGTGCCGGTGACGCCGTTCTTCGATCTGGTACTCGCCTGGAATACCGGGATCAGCTACGGCTGGTTCCAGGACTCAGGCCCGGTCGGCCAGACCATCCTGCTGGCCTTCAAGGCGGCCGCGGTGATCGTGCTGGGCATCTGGATGGCCCGGTCCGGCACCCGCCTTGCGGTAATCGGTCTCGGCCTGATCATCGGCGGCGCCATCGGCAATGCCATCGACCGGCTGGCCTATGGGGCGGTGGTCGATTTTGCCCTGTTTCACATCGAAATCGGGGGCAAAACCTACAACTGGTACGTGTTTAACCTTGCGGACGTGGCCATCGTTGCCGGGGTCGCGGCCCTCCTGTATGACTCCTTTGTAACCCCGGATGCCGCAAAAAGGCCCCGATAGAAGGGGATACGCTTGGGCGCTCGCAATTATCTTGCGACACAATGGCTTGCGGTGATTTCACCGCGTCCTTGACCAGAGATTTCGATAACGCGTTTGGACAACGGATCAGGATGAACGCAATGACGGGCGGCACCGGTTCAGGTTTGCATCTCTCGCCACGCCGCGCAGCGCGCGCGCTTAAGGTCGCCGCCATTCTGCTCGGCGTCGGCCTGGTGCTGGGCTCCGGTCCTGTCCATGCGCAGGACGAGGAAGAAGACGACGGCAAGAGCTTCGAGCAGAAGCTCATGGACAACCTGATGAGCGGCCTCGGCGGCCGGAAGCTTGAAGACGGCACCATCGATTACCGCGAGCGTTCGCCGCTGGTGGTCCCGTCCAAGATCGATCTTCCTCCGCCGCAGACCGGCAAGACGAAGCTCGCCCCGAACTGGCCGAAGGACCCGGATGAAGCCGCGCGCAAGGCCGCGCGCGAAGCCTCCAAGCAGAAGGCAATGAGTCCGGAAGAAGCGCGCATGCCGCTGATGCCGAGCGAACTCAACAAGCGCGCACCGCGCAGCAGGTCGACGGAAAACAATGCGCCGGGCAGCAACAATTCGAATTCGCCGATCATGATGTTGCCATCGCAGCTCGGATATTCCGGCGGACTGTTCTCCAATCCGTTCGGCAGCACCCAGACGGAAACCGAGAAATTCACGTCCGAACCGGAGCGCACTGAACTCACCCAGCCGCCGAGCGGATACCAGACGCCGTCGCCGAATTACGCTTATGGCGTCGGCAAGCTGAAGGCTCCGAAGGAAACCTGCGACTCCGCCAGCGGCAAATGCGAAAAGCGCTGGGATTGATCGCTGCGGCGGCAACGTCCTGTTGATCGCCGCGGTCTCGCGATCGCGATCCGTCATTCCTCAATCGTTCGATAGTGTGATCGTGTCAGATCCCGCAGCGTCGCCTCTCGCGGATTTGAATGTTGCCCGGGCGATAAATCTGCGATCCGGTAAACCATCATGACAATGTCCCGCTCATTCATCGTTCAGGCCGTTGCTGCGCTCGGCCTTCTTTTTGCACCGGCCACATTCAATGGCGCAGCCGCGCAAACGGCGACGGCGCCCGCGACCTTCACGCTCAGCAACGGCCTCCATGTCGTGGTCATCCCTGATCGCCGCACGCCGGTGGTCACGCAGATGATCTGGTACAAGGTCGGCTCCGCCGACGAGACACCGGGCAAGTCCGGCCTCGCGCATTTCCTCGAACACCTGATGTTCAAGGGCACCGCCGCGCACCCGGCCGGCGAATTTTCGCAGCTTGTGTCACGCATCGGTGGCAACGAGAACGCGTTCACCTCCTACGATTACACGGCTTATTACCAGCGCGTGGCGCGCGACCAGCTCGCAACCATGCTGCAATTCGAAGCCGATCGCATGACCGGCCTCATTCTCAAGGACGAGAATGTTCTGCCGGAGCGCGACGTGGTGCTCGAAGAATACAACATGCGCGTCGGCAACAGCCCGGACGCGCGGCTGACCGAACAGGTGATGGCAGCGCTGTATCTCAATCACCCCTATGGCCGTCCGGTGATCGGATGGCATCAGGAGATCGAGAAGCTGAACCGCGAGGATGCGCTGGAGTTCTACAAGCGGTTCTACGCACCGAACAACGCCACACTCATCCTCGCGGGCGACGTCAGCGTGGAAGACGTGCGGCCGATGGTCGAAGCCGCCTATGGCAAGATTCCGCCGCAACCTTCGATCCCGCCGCGCCGGATCAGGCCGCAGGAGCCGACGCCCGCCGGTCCGCGCACCGTGACGCTGGCCGATCCGCGCGTCGAGCAGCCGAGCGTGCGCCGTTATTACCTCGTTCCATCTTCGGTCACCGCCGCGCCCGAACAAGGCGCTGCGCTCGAAGTGCTGGCGCAACTGATGGGCACCGGCAGCAATTCGCTATTGTATCGCGCGCTTGTGGTGGACAAGCCGCTCGCGGTGAGCGCGGGTGCCTGGTACCAGGGCACGGGAGTCGATCCGACCCAGTTCGGCATTTCAGCTTCGCCGAAACCCGGCGTGGAGTTTCCGCAGGTCGAGCAGGCAATCGATGACGTGATCGCGAAGCTGGCGCAGGCTCCGGTGTCCGCCGAAGACCTCGAGCGCACCAAAACGCAGATGATCGCACAGGCGGTTTACGCACAGGACAGCCAGACCACATTGGCGCGCTGGTACGGCGCGGCAATCACTGTCGGACAGAGCGTCGAGGACATCCGTGCATGGCCGGATCGCATCCGCGCCGTCACCGCCGAACAGGTTCGCCAAGCCGCACAGACCTGGCTCGACAAGAAGCGCTCCGCGACCGGCTACCTCATCAAGGAGCCTGCGGCGGCAACAGCCAAGCGCGAGGAGAAACGCTCGTGACCGTCACCCGCCGCCAGTTGCCGTCTCTCGCTGTTGCCCTTCTTGCCGCAACAACCTCGCTTGCTGCGTTCGTGACGCCAGCTTCCGCTGCCGCGAAGGTCCAGCGCATCGTTTCGCCCGGCGGCATCGAAGCCTGGTTCGTGCAGGATGCCACCGTGCCGCTGGTGGCGATGGAATACGCCTTCGCCGGCGGCTCGTCGCAAGACCCCGCCGACAAGCCGGGCACCGGGTCGTTCACCGCCAATATGCTGGATGAAGGCGCTGCCGACCTGGATTCGAAAGCGTTTCACGAGCGGCTCGAGCGGCGCGCCATCGAAATGAGCTTTTCGGTCACGCGCGATTATCTGCGCGGCTCGATGCGGATGCTCAAGGAAAACAGCGACGAGGCCTTTGGCCTGCTGAAGCTGGCGCTGACGTCCGCGCGGTTCGACAGCGAACCGCTGGAGCGCGTTCGCGCGCAGATGCTATCGAACGCACGCCGCGAAAGCACCAATCCGGTGTCGATCGCAGGCCGCAAGTTCTGGGAACAGGCCTACGGCACGCATCCCTATGCTCGCGCGCCGAATGGCACGCTGGAAAGCCTTCCCGCGATTCAGGCGGCTGACCTGAAAGACTACGCCAAACGCGTGATCGCCCGTGACACGCTGAAGATCGCCGTGGTCGGTGACATCACGCCGGACGCGCTTGGCAAGCTGCTCGACTCGACATTCGGCGCCCTGCCCGCCAAGGCGGACCTCGTGCCCGTGCCGTCGGTCGAAGCGGCGAAGCCGCCGCAACACACATCCGCCATCGTGGATGTCCCGCAGACCTCGGTGAATTTCGGCGGCCCCGGCGTGGCGCGCAACGATCCCGACTTCATGGCCGCCTACATCGTCAATCACATTCTCGGCGGCGGCACACTTTCGACGCGGCTTTACAAGGAAGTCCGTGAAAAGCGCGGGCTGGTCTATTCGGTGTCGGAATCTCTGATCTGGATGAAGAAATCCTCACTGTTCGCCGGCTCCACCGCGACCCGCGCCGACAAGGCGAAGGAAACGCTCGACACCATCACCAGCGAGATCGCGCGCATGGGCAGCGAAGGCCCGACACAGAAGGAACTGGATGAGGCCAAGTCCTATCTGAAGGGTTCGCAGATGCTGGCGCTCGACACATCGTCGAAATTCGCCACCGCGCTGTTGCAGTACCAGACCGACGAACTCGGCATCGACTATATCGAGAAGCGCAACGCCATTGTCGATGCGGTGACGCTGGACGACACCAAGCGCGTCGCCAAGCGGATCTGGGGACAGGGCCTGCTCAGCGTCAGCGTCGGCCGCGCCGCGCAGGCGGCGACACAGCCGGCGACCAGCACCGCGCCGAAAGCGAACTGACGCGAACTAGAACAGTGGCGTGCCGGGAATGAACGCGTCGAACGCCGCCCAGAACTGCTGGCGATAGCGATCCTGCTCCTGCAGGATTTCGTGCTTGGAGCCCGCGATCACCAGATGCGATCCCGCGCGCAGGTGATAGGCGAATTCCTCGATGGCCGCGGTGGAGACGATGGTGTCGCTGCTCGCGGCCATCATCAGGATCGGCAGCCTGATCTGCGACGGATAGCTCGCCTCGCGGAAATCCACGATGGCCCGGAACGCGCTGTCGGCCCACGCAATCGTCGGCGATGCGATGCCGAGCGTCGGGTCTTCCTCATAGATCGCGGCGTTGCGCGCATAACGCACCGGATCGGATGTCAGCGGATTGTTGACGAAGCTGTTGGTGCCGGTGAGTTCACTGGTGCCGCCGGGCACGTAGTTGCCGCCCATGCCGAGCCAGCGCAGCGTCCGCACCAGAATGCGCGTCGGCAGTTTGGTGGCATAGCCCGGCAGGTCGATCATGGGCGCGGAGAGCACCATGCGGTCGAACCAGCGCTTGCCGGCATGCGCCACCCGCAGCATCACCGCGCCGCCCATTGAATGAGCAAGTGCATAGTAAGGCGGCGGACAGTCCGGCATCATCACCTGCTGCACGAAGGTTTCGACATCGACCTCGAAGTCGGAAAACCTGTGCACGTAGCCCTTGCGCGGATCGCGCAGTTGCCGGGATGAATGCCCCTGCCCGCGCCAGTCGATCATCGCCACCGCGAAGCCGCGCTCGCGCAGTTCGCGGACCGTCTCGAAATATTTCTCGATGCTCTCGCCGCGTCCGGTGAAAACGCAGACCGTACCCTTGCGGCCCGCGGGCGGCTGCCAGCGCGCAAAGCGCAGTTCGGCGCCGTCGGGCGTCTTGATGGTGCCGCTGACGACATTGTCCGGAACGGGATTGGCGGGAATGGAAACGAGCGTCATGAGGACCGTGGGATGGGACCGGGGCAAGGAATCGGGAACGGAGGGATATTGAGGGCAAAAAAGTTGGGCTGGATAGCCTCTTGAACGTCGAAAGGCCCCTCCCATATCAGTTTCGTGCAGGCCAGTTAAGGCTGCACGCAGAACGAAAACCCGGCCCAATGGCGGGTTGTCTGCTCTTTGCAAAAGAGTGGCGCGTTGTGCATGCGAGACGATCCCCGAGGCAGCCATGGCGCTGCGCGGAGGCTTATCCGTCCCGCCTGAGAACGCGCTGGTCGCTCACTTTGGAGGACTAACATGCGTCATTTCGATCTCACCCCCTTCTATCGCTCCACCGTCGGCTTTGACCGTTTTTTCTCGCTGCTCGATCAATCCGCCAGCGAAAGCTCGCCGGGCTATCCGCCCTACAACATCGAGCGCACCGGAGAGAACACCTTCCGGATTTCCGTCGCCGTCTCCGGCTTTTCCCCGAATGAAATTTCGATCGTCGCCAAGGAAAACACCCTGACGATCAAGGGCGAGAAAGCCGCCAACGAGAACGGCCAGACCTCCGAGGTGCTCTATCGCGGCATCGCGTCGCGCGCCTTCGAGCGCCAGTTCCAGCTTGCCGACTTCGTCCAGGTGAAGAACGCCTCGCTCGAGAACGGCTTGCTTCATGTCGATCTCGTCCGCGAGATTCCGGAAGCCGCCAAGCCGCGCCAGATTCCGATCAGCACTTCGGCTCCCGCGCCGAAGGTCGCCGAGCAGGCCGCTGCCTAACTCTCCGGCTTATCGAACCTCCCCCGACTGCGAACGCCCCGGTGCCCCGGGGCGTTTTTTTGCGCGCCGTGAGGACAGCCGCGGCTTGAACGTCCGCCACGCATCGCGCGACAAAGGGCCATGACCGACGCCTCTTCGCTTGCCGCGAAAGTTACCGATACCCGCAATGTCACGATTGCCGCTGTGCTGGCGATGGCCGTGCTCGCCGTGTTCTGGATCATCGGCAAGACCGACCGCGTGACCTATCTCGGCCCCGATCACGGTCAGGTGGCAATGAGCAATCAGGTGGCGCTGAAGACCGAACCCGCCGACAATTATTTTATCGAACGCAACGCCATCTACGCCGCGATGAAATCCGGCTGCCGCTACGATCTGACCTATGCCCCGGAGTTCGGGCGCAACAACAGGGCGAACACGCGCGGACATGGCAAGTACGTCCGCAGCGCGACGCTGGTGGGTTGCCCGTAAACTATTCCAGCGGCTGAACGTCAGGCATCGCCTGGGTCGGCCACAGTTTCAGGGTCGGCGGCGCGGATGCTCCGGCAACTCCGACCGTTGCCGCAGGCTTGCTCTCCGCCGACGCCGTGCTTGAAGGGGCAGCCGCCTGCTGCGCAGGCGCGGCGGCGGGCGCCGTAGCCACAGGGCTGGCTGGTGCAGGCTGCGCATTGCGGTTCGCCGTCTTCGGCGCCGGGCGCGATGCTGCCTTCGGCACCGAGACCGGCGGACGCGGCGCATGACGCAGATCCAGCAGCGAGCCGCGGCGGTTTTCATATCCGGCATAGGCTACCGGCGGCGGACCGGGCGTGCCATAAGCCGCCATCAGCCGCTCATCGACAGCCTGCGCCGGAATGAAGCGAATGATCTGCCCGGTACGGGCATCGATGATCAGGCGGCCATCCTCACCGCTCCGGTCCATCGCGGCGACAGTGTAGATCCAGCCGCGCTGGGTGACCCGGCCCAGAGGCGAAAATCCGCTCGACCGCAGCACGGACATGACCTGCTCCGGCGGCAGCATCGGGCGGGCGGCCGGGCCGGACCGGACATACCGCGCCGACGGAATAGCGGCTACAGGGCCTGCCCCATAAGGCCCTGGTGCATAAGGCCTTTCCTCATAATAGCGCTCGCTGCGCGGTTCATAGGCCGGGGGCGGCAGCGGGCCGTCATCCTCCAGCACGCGCGGCATCGGAATCCGGATGTCGTCCACAATCGGCAGATCGTCCGCGGCCGAAACCGGAGACACCGCCATTGCTCCGGCGGCCAAAATCGCGCCGACCGCGATCGCAGGCCGGATCATCCTTGAAAACAGCATCATCACGCATTGCTCCCCTGTTGTCCCTGAGCAGCTCTCCGGCCGCCTGAGGTCCAGGCCGCAGCGTCGATTCGGAATTCGGCGGAGCTAGGACCGGATCGCGGCGGGATTGCCGTAATCGTGGGGCATCGTGGGCGCAGATGAGGGGATGTCCGGGATGGGCCTGCGGATTCCTGTCTCCGGCTCAATAGCGGCGGCTTCGGCAGGCGCTCAGCTTGCCGGGTTCCGAATTTCGCCCCTTCCTGAAAACGCTGATTCCAGCGGGGTTTTGCAGCGTTCGTTCGCCGGACAACATCCAGCGCTAAACACGGTCCAGCCCTGCAAACCAGCATACTGGCGAGGGACTCCCGCGCGCTTGTATGATAGGAAAAAGTTTGGCAATCTGGATGTTAGGACAGGATCACTGTCCCAATTTCCGGGTCAATCCCGGCATGGCGTTTGCAGCGCCGGTAATATCGGGCAGGCCGCACAGCAGCCGGAAACGGTGCGCGCGAACTGCACTTTCGAAAGCAAGGCTCGTAACAACGCGAGCGGTGGCCCCGAGGTTTCCTCTCCCGGAAATTTCCGACGGGTGCCGTGAACGCCGAAGCTGCGGCCAAAATGAGTAAAAATAGACTGCCTCTAAAGTGAGGCGTGAGGATGAGAATGAGCGGTTCAGCTATCGAGCGTGACGGAATCAAAGATGGTATCCCGGCAGCGGACTCGGGCTCGAAAAACCGCGAGCATAACTGGCGTCCCGCTGCTGAAGGTCTCTACGACCCCGCACTGGAAAAGGATTCGTGCGGCGTCGGCTTCATTGCCAACATCAAAGGCAAGAAGTCGCATCAGATCGTCTCCGACGCGATCAGCATTCTCTGCAATCTCGAACATCGTGGCGCCGTCGGCGCCGATCCGCGCGCTGGCGACGGCGCCGGTATCCTCGTTCAAATTCCGCACACCTTCTTCGCGCGCAAGGCGAAGGAAGAAGGCTTTACCCTGCCCGCTCCGGGCCAGTACGCCGTCGGCGCGATGTTCATGCCGCGCGACAAGTCCTGGCGCGAGGTGATCAAGAGCATCGTCGTCGAGAAGATCAAGTCGGAAGGCCTGCTGCATCTCGGCTGGCGTGACGTTCCGACCGACAACTCCTCGCTTGGCGAGACCGTGAAGCCGACCGAACCGCACTGCATGCAGGTGTTCATCGGCTGCGGCGACTGCGCCGACGAAGACGATTTCGAGCGCCGTCTCTACATCCTGCGCAAGGCGATCTCGAACGCGATCTATCAGCGCCGCGAGCGCGCCCTCGCCGGTTATTATCCGGTGTCGATGTCGTGCCGCACGGTGGTCTACAAGGGCATGTTCCTCGCCGACCAGCTCGGCAAGTATTATCCCGACCTGCACGAGCCGGATTTCGAAACCGCGCTTGCGCTGGTGCACCAGCGATTCTCCACCAACACCTTCCCGGCGTGGTCGCTGGCGCACCCCTACCGCATGGTCGCGCATAACGGCGAAATCAACACGCTGCGCGGCAACGTCAACTGGATGGCTGCGCGTCAGGCTTCGGTCAGGTCCGAGAAGTTCGGCGACGACATCGAGAAGCTGTGGCCGATTTCCTATGAAGGCCAGTCCGACACCGCCTGCTTCGACAACGCGCTCGAATTCCTCGTGCAAGGCGGCTACTCGCTCTCGCACGCGATGATGATGCTCGTGCCCGAGGCGTGGGCCGGCAATCCGCTGATGAGCGAAGAACGCCGCTCGTTCTACGAGTATCACGCTGCGCTGATGGAGCCGTGGGACGGCCCGGCAGCGATTGCATTTACCGACGGCCGCCAGATCGGCGCGACGCTGGACCGCAACGGCCTGCGTCCGGCCCGTTATCTCGTCACCAAGGACGACCGCATCGTCATGGCGTCGGAAATGGGCGTGCTGACGATTCCGGAAGACCAGATCGTCACCAAGTGGCGTCTGCAGCCCGGCAAGATGCTGCTGGTCGACCTGCAGGAAGGCCGCCTCATTCCCGACGACGAAATCAAGGCCGAGCTGGCCAAGAGCCACCCCTATCGCAAGTGGCTCGACAACACCCAGATCGTGCTTGAGGAAATGGCCGACGCACCGGCCAAGGCCGCGCGCTCGAACCTGTCGCTGCTCGATCGCCAGCAGGCGTTCGGCTACAGCCAGGAAGACCTCACCGTGCTGATGACGCCGATGGCGTCCACCGGCGAGGAAGCCGCGGGCTCCATGGGCACCGACACGCCGCTCTCGGCGCTGTCGAACAAGCCGAAGTCGCTGTTCACCTATTTCAAGCAGAACTTCGCGCAGGTGACCAACCCGCCGATCGATCCGATCCGCGAAGAACTGGTGATGAGCCTCGTCTCCATCATCGGTCCGCGCCCGAACCTGTTCGACATCGAGGGCCTCTCCAAGACCAAGCGCCTCGAAGTGCGCCAGCCGATCCTGACCGACACGGATCTGGAAAAGATCCGCTCAATCTCGGACGTCGCCGACAATCACTTCAACTCGCGCACGCTCGACACCACCTTCCACGCCGGCCTCGGCGCTTCGGGCATGGAGCAGGTGCTGGAAGAACTGTGCGGCCGCGCGGAAGCCGCGGTGCGCGAAGGCGTCAACATCATCATCCTGTCGGACCGCGCTGCGGGCTCGGATCGGATTCCGATTCCGTCGTTGCTCGCGACCGCCGCCGTGCATCACCACCTGATCCGCACCGGCCTGCGCACCTCCGTCGGTCTCGTCATCGAATCCGGCGAGCCGCGCGAAGTGCATCACTTCGCCTGTCTGGCGGGCTATGGCGCGGAAGCGATCAACCCGTATCTGGCATTCGAGTCCATCATCGCGATGAAGGACCATCTGCCTGCGAAGCTCGACGACAAGGAAATCGTCAAGCGCTACATCAAGTCGATCGGCAAGGGCCTGCTCAAGGTCATGTCGAAGATGGGCATCTCGACCTATCAATCCTATTGCGGCGCGCAGATTTTCGACGCTGTCGGCCTGAAGGCGGATTTCGTTGCGAAGTATTTCGCCGGCACCCACACCCGCATCGAAGGCGTCGGCCTTGCCGAGATCGCCGAGGAAACCACGCGCCGTCACTCTGAAGCGTTCGGCGATGTGCAGATCTACAAGAGCGCGCTCGATGTCGGCGGCGAATATGCCTTCCGCACCCGCGGCGAGGACCATGCGTGGAACGCCGAAACCGTGTCGCTGCTGCAGCACGCGGTACGCGGCAACTCGCAGGACCGTTACCGCGCCTTTGCGAAGGTGCTGAACGAGCAGTCCGAGAAGCTCCTGACCCTGCGCGGCCTGTTCAAGCTCAAGTCCGCCGAGGACGACAAGCGCAAGCCTGTGCCGCTCGATGAAGTCGAACCGGCCAAGGACATCGTCAAGCGCTTCGCCACCGGCGCGATGTCGTTCGGTTCGATCTCGCGCGAGGCACACACCACACTCGCGATCGCGATGAACCGCATCGGCGGCAAGTCCAACACCGGCGAAGGCGGCGAGGAAGCTGACCGCTTCAAGCCGATGGCGAACGGCGACTCGATGCGCTCGGCCATCAAGCAGGTGGCGTCGGGCCGCTTCGGCGTGACGACGGAATACCTCGTCAACTCCGACATGATGCAGATCAAGATGGCGCAGGGCGCCAAGCCCGGCGAAGGCGGCCAATTGCCCGGCCACAAGGTCGACGCGACCATCGCGCGCGTGCGTCATTCGACGCCGGGCGTCGGCCTGATCTCGCCGCCGCCGCATCATGACATCTACTCGATCGAAGACCTCGCGCAGCTGATCTACGACCTCAAGAACGTCAATCCGGACGGTCAGGTTTCGGTGAAGCTGGTCTCGGAAATCGGCGTCGGCACCGTTGCCGCAGGCGTCGCCAAGGCGCGCGCGGACCACGTCACCATCTCCGGCTTCGAAGGCGGCACCGGCGCATCGCCGCTGACCTCGATCAAGCATGCGGGTTCGCCGTGGGAGCTCGGCATCGCCGAAACCCACCAGACCCTGGTGCGCGAACGTCTTCGTTCACGCATCGTCGTTCAGGTCGATGGCGGCTTCCGCACCGGCCGCGACGTCGTGATCGGCGCGCTGCTCGGCGCGGATGAAATGGGCTTCGCCACCGCGCCGCTGATCGCGGCTGGCTGCATCATGATGCGCAAGTGCCATCTCAACACCTGCCCGGTCGGGGTCGCGACGCAAGACCCGGTGCTGCGCAAGCGCTTCACCGGCCAGCCCGAGCACGTCATCAATTTCTTCTTCTTCGTCGCCGAGGAAGTGCGCGAGATCATGGCCTCCATGGGCTTCCGCACCTTCCAGGAAATGGTCGGCCAGAGCCAGATGCTCGACCAGTCCAAGCTGGTGGCACACTGGAAGGCCAAGGGCCTCGACTTCTCCAAGCTGTTCTTCAAGCAGCCTGCTCTTCCCGGCCAGAAGATCTATCACGCCGAGGCGCAAGACCATCACCTCGAGAAGGTGCTCGACCGCACCCTGATCAAGGAAGCGAAGGCGGCGATCGACCGCGGCGCGCCGGTGAAGATCCAGGCCGAGATCCACAACACCGACCGCAGCGCGGGCGCGATGCTGTCGGGTCTCGTCGCCAAGACCTACGGCCATGCCGGCCTGCCGCATGACACGATCCATGTCAGCCTCAAGGGCACGGCGGGTCAGGCGTTCGGCGCGTGGCTGGCGCGCGGCGTCACCTTCGATCTCGAAGGCGAAGGCAACGACTATGTCGGCAAGGGCCTCTCCGGCGGACGCATCATCGTCAAGCCGCCGAAGAACTCGGGCATCGTGCCGGAAGAGTCGATCATCGTCGGCAACACCGTGATGTACGGCGCCATTGAAGGTGAGTGCTACTTCCGCGGCGTCGCGGGCGAACGCTTTGCCGTGCGCAACTCCGGCGCGGTCGCCGTGGTCGAAGGCGCGGGCGATCACTGCTGCGAATACATGACCGGCGGCATTGTCGTCGTGCTCGGCAAGACCGGCCGCAACTTCGCGGCGGGTATGTCCGGCGGCGTGGCTTACGTGCTCGATGAAGACGGCACGTTCGAAAAGCGCTGCAACATGGCGATGGTCGAACTCGAGCCGGTGCTCTCCGAGGAGATGATCAACGAGACCGCGTTCGGCGCGCTGAACGATCTCGAGGCTCACGGCCGCGTCGACGTGTTCAAGAACCTTCTCGGCGAGGATGTGGAGCGCCTGCACGTGCTGATCGCGCGCCACGCGAAGCTCAGCGGCTCGGCACGCGCGCAGCACATCCTTGCGAACTGGAAGGATTACCTGCCGAAGTTCCGCAAGGTGATGCCGGTCGAATATCGCCGCGCGCTGAAAGAAATGAAATCGCGCGAGCCGGACGAACCGAAAATCGCGATCGGGGCGTAAGCAGCAAATTCCACGTCATTGCGAGCGCAGCGAAGCAATCCATCCTAAAAACAAAAGCTGGATTGCTTCGTCGCTACGCTCCTCGCAATGACAACGAAACTTTGAAGGGGCGTCAGAGTCACCATGGGTAAGCCTACAGGTTTTCTTGAGATTGAACGTCACGACCGCAAGTACGCGCCTGTCGCGGAACGCGTGAAGGATTTCAAGGAATTCGTCATTCCGCTGAGCGAGAAGGACACGCGCGATCAGGCCGCGCGCTGCATGAATTGCGGCGTTCCTTATTGCCACGGCACCGGATCGGTCGCGCCCGGCACGCCCGGTTGCCCGGTCAACAACCAGATCCCGGACTTCAACGACCTCGTCTACAACGGCAACTGGGAAGAAGCCGCGCGCAACCTGCACTCGACCAACAACTTCCCGGAATTCACCGGCCGCATCTGCCCGGCGCCGTGCGAAGCGTCCTGCACGCTGAACATCGACGACAACCCGGTCACCATCAAGACCATCGAATGCGCTATCGTCGATCGCGCATGGGATCGCGGCTGGCTCAAGCCCGAGGTCGCTGCCACAAAGACCGGCAAAAAGGTCGCCGTGGTCGGCTCCGGTCCCGCGGGCCTTGCCTGCGCGCAGCAGCTCGCGCGCGCCGGTCACGAGGTTCATGTGTTCGAGAAGTTCGCCAAGGCCGGCGGCCTGCTCCGCTACGGCATTCCGGACTTCAAGATGGAGAAGAACATCATCGACCGCCGCGTGGCGCAGATGGAAGGCGAAGGCGTCGTGTTCCACTACAACACCCCGGTCGGCGGCTCTTATGCCGGCGCAGTCGATCCGCAGGATCTGGTCAAGGCTTACGACGCCGTAGCGTTGACCGGCGGCGCGGAGGCTTCGCGCGACCTGCCGATCCCAGGCCGCGATCTCGACGGCATTCACTTTGCCATGGAATTCCTGCCGCAGCAGAACCGCCGTGTCGGCAACGAGCCGCTCGGCGACGTCCGCGAGATTCTCGCAGGCGGCAAGGACGTGGTGGTGATCGGCGGCGGCGACACCGGCTCCGACTGTATCGGCACCTCGATTCGTCAGGGCGCGAAGTCTGTGACGCAGCTTGAAATCATGCCCGCGCCGCCTGAGCGCGAGAACAAGGCGCTGACCTGGCCGAACTGGCCGCTGAAGATGCGCACCTCGTCGAGCCAGGCCGAAGGCGCGGATCGCGAATACGCCGTGCTGACCCAGAAATTCTCCGGCCACGACGGCAAGGTCACCAAGCTTCACTGCGTCCGCGTTGACGACAAGATGCAGCCGGTTCCGGGCAGCGAGTTCGAAATCAAGGCCGAGCTGGTGCTGCTCGCCATGGGCTTCGTCCATCCAGTGCACGAGGGCCTCCTGAAGAAGCTCGGCGTCGAACTCGATCCGCGCGGCAATGTCCGCGCCTCGACCAACAACTACCGGACGTCGGTGGCGAAGGTGTTCTCCTCGGGCGACATGCGCCGCGGCCAGTCGCTCGTCGTCTGGGCGATCCGCGAAGGCCGCCAATGCGCCGCCGCCATCGACCAGCACCTGATGGGCGCGACCACCCTGCCGCGCTGACATTAGTTTGGGCATGATCTGGTCCGAAAACCGGTTTCCACTTTTCGGGATCATGCCCTCATGACCGCTCTCATCTATATTGCAGCAGCCCTCGCCGAAATCGGGGGCTGTTTTGCTTTCTGGGCGTGGCTGAAACTCGGCAAGTCCATCTGGTGGCTTGCTCCGGGCGTCCTGTCGCTGGTGCTGTTCGCGTATCTGCTGACACTGGTGCCGAGCGATGCCGCCGGCCGCGCCTATGCCGCCTATGGCGGTGTCTACATCGTCGCCTCGCTTGTGTGGCTATGGGCGATGGAAGGCGTGCGTCCCGACCGATGGGACATCGCGGGCGCGATGCTTTGCCTGATCGGCGCCGCCGTCATTCTGTTCGGGCCGCGATCGGTCTAAGAACAAATTGTCTCAATCGCGAGACGGACCGCCCGATCGCCCTGACTTTCAATACCCGCGGGCCCGATCGACGACGTTCTCAAGGGCGCCGCCCATTTCAAAATTCAGAATCTGTCCAGCGACATAAGAAGAAATCGTGTCCGGATCGGTGTCAGCCGCATTGTGCGGCGAGATGGTCACCGCGGGATGACGCCACAGACGACTGGCAGGATTCAAAGGCTCCGCTTCGAATACATCGAGCGTCACAGCCTTGAGCACGCCGTTATCCAGACAATCGAGGATGTCGCTTTCGTTCTGAAGACCGCCCCGGCCCGCATTGATAACGACCGGGCCGCCGAGCGGGCCGTTCTTTGCGAGCTGAAGGAAGAGCTCCCGGCAAAGTAATCCGCTTGTCTGCGGCGTGAGCGGCAGGAGACAAACGAGAATATCCGTTCTGGCGAGGAAGGCGCCGAGTTCACCATGTCCGGCATAGCAACTGATGCCAGCCAGGCTTTTCCGCGTCACGCTCCAGCCCGCGACCTGAAAGCCGAGTGCATGCAGCATCGCGGCGGCGTGCCGGCCAAGCACTCCCAATCCTAGCACGCCGACGCGAACCGCCGACGCCGGCCATTGCTCTCGCGGCGCCCACTCGCGGCGCGTCTGGCAACCAGCGAGATAGGGCTGCTGCCGATGATGCATCAGCGTGTGCATCACAACATATTCGGTCATGCGGAACGTCAGGTCATCAACCGCCACGCGGACGAGTGACACATCCGGCCTCTGCGGGTCCGAAAGAACGGCATCCACGCCTGCGCCAAGATTGAATATCACCTTGAGGTTTGGAAACGCGGCAAGCTCACCATGCTTCGGCTTCCAGACCGCGGCGTAATCGATCGCAAGCGGATCATGTGCATCATCTGGAATGGACACGACATCGCGACCGGGAAGCGCCGCCCGGAAACGATCACGCCATCGTTCAGGAGCCCAATTTTCGTCGCCGCTGCGAATCAAAAGAGCCAAGGCGCCTTTGGACATATCAGCTCCGCTCAAGCCTTCTGAATCCAGAACTGATACATCGTCGCGAAGGTCGACGGATTTTCCGCTTCGAACACCGCCCAATTCGCAAGATTGGTCGCTGCACGATCGCCCGGAAAGCGCCGCAGATAGCTCGTCCGTGCCGGCGTTTCGAAGCCGAGGAACGCGAATCCGCTCTCGTGCAGGAAATCCCCGATTTGCGGAATCGAAAACTGATGTTCCTGCACATGAAACAGCAGGTCGCGGCACTCGCTCATGCTGAAGAAGTCGCTGAAATTCGCAAGATTGTGCAGCTCATCGCCTGGCGCGCGTGCAGCGACCTCCGCCCGCAAGCGGCGAACCTCGGAAACCGAATACTCCCTGCCCTGCCTGGCAAGAAGATCGCGCGCCGTATTGATGTCGCGCCGCGCTGTCGCGCTATAGAGGCCGATATGCATCAGCCCGCCGGGCCGCAGCAGACCGGCCAGCCTGCGCCAACCGGTTAGCGGTTCTTTCAGATGATGCAGCACACCGCTCGAGTCGATGATGTCGAAAATTCTGTCGCCGCCGAGCGCGAGAATATCGCCTTGCGCATAGCGTAGATTGGCCAATCCGAGTTCTTTTGTTTTCCGGATCGCGTAGCTGAGGCTGGCAAGACTGAGATCGATCGCCAGCACATTGGCTGACTGGAATTGCTGCGCGCGCTGGATGGCATGCTGGCCGGTGCCGCAGCCAGCGATCAGAATCTCCGGCGCACGGTTGCCGAGCGGCCGGTACGGCACACCGGGAAACCGCATGCCAATATAGGCATCGACCGGCAACGCCTGCGTCTCCGCGAACACCCTGCTCCATCGCGGATATGGATTTTCCTCGTACTGCGCACGGACCTTTTCCGAGACGCCGTCCTCGATAGCCGTCAGCCGTTCGATCGAGCCGCGAATATCCGCTTCGTCGCGGTGGTCGGTGATGTGCTGCCTGATCAGCGCGGCCACCGCATCAGGCCAGGACTGTGCCGCAAGTTTCTCTGCATCTTCGATGGAATGCAGCGGCAGATAGCTGGCAAGGATCGCAAGTTTTATCGGCGCAATCGCCGCGCCTTGCGCGGCAGCTCCAGCGACTTCCCTGCGAAGCGTTTCGAGTTGCGCGTCTTCAGGGTCGGACACATCGAAGACGTATTCGTTGAGAAAACCCTGCTGGCCGAGTGCGCTTATCAGAGGCAGCCACACATCACCGCCAGAAACACCTGTTGCAATGTCGTTCAACGCCGCGCGGCGGATCGCCGTCAAAATGCGCTCGACCGCAAGCGAAGCGACGGGCGACGACGTCAGCAATGCATTCAGCAAGCCATCGGCATCGAGCGCGGCAAGATCGGCCGGGCCGAACATCTCCGCCAGATGCGCCGTTCCCGCGCGCGACGCCCGTTCGACGGCGCGCGTCATTGCCGGCGTGCGCAGCAGGATCGCACCTGCGGTCGCAGACAGATCGCGCGGGCGGCACCATGGCTCGCGCAGCGCCCGGACAAGAAGTTGAACGAGAGCGGGATCGCGTTTGACCGACGCCGGATCGAGCTGGCGCAGCGCCATGACAAAGGTCGATTTGAGACCCGGCGCATCGTCCTTCCGCAAGCCCTGAATTGCAGTCGCGAGGGCATCAGCTGGGCGGCCGTGCAAAAGCAGCAAGGCCGCAAGATTGTTGTGCGCGCCGGGAAAGGCCGGATCGATCTCGAGCACCTTCCGGTTGTGCACGATCGCTTCATCGTCCCGCCCGGTATCCGAGAGAATGCGCGCCAGATTGTAGTGCGGTTCGGGATTGCGCCGGTCCGACGCGATGGCCTTGTGCAGCAGATCGATCGCCGCCTCGCTGTGGCCCGCCTGATGCGCAAGCAGACCAAGATAACCCAGCGCACCGGAATGACGCGGATTGGCGGCGAGCACGTCGCGATAGCTGATTTCGGCTTCACGCATCCGCCCGGCCTGATGATGCGTGATCGCCTGCCGGAACAGGGTGTCTTCGATCAGACTGGATGAGCGCGCGGCGTCCTTGCCGGTCTTTCCTTCAGCCCGGCGCTGTTTTCTGTTCACGATCTCGACCTGACGGGTGTTTCTGGATCAGCGGCGCGGACACTACTGCATCGATGTGATGCGATCCAGACGCAGGACCGTGTGGATTACCAGCGCCCGAACCCGAAGAAGCCCGAGAACGGTGACGGGCTGACATTCCCCGGGGGCCGCGCGAATCCGTCACGCGGGCCGCCCCGCTGCCGTTGCTGCTGCGGCGGCGCGTTCGGATTGAACAGGCCCTGCACCACGACCTGCTGCTTCTTGGGCTTGGGCTTTGCTTGCGCAGTCCCATCAGCCGGAGCGCTGGCAACCATCGGATCGCTCGGCGGCGCGCTGAGCACACCCACCTCGCGGCGCGGCCATGCAAAATCATCGGCGCGTCCCGCAGGCGCGGCGAGCGGCTCGCCTTTCACCAGCGTGCGCGCGGCAAGCGCATCGACGGACGCTGGCCGCGTGCCGACGCCGCCGAGCAATTCATCGGTGCCGACCTGCGAGGCGATCAGCGGCATCACCGGTCCCATCAGCGGACGCGGCCCGGCTTCTCCCGAACGAATGTTGGAATCCGGCGCGAAGGTTTCGCTCGGCACCGCCAGCGGCCCATCGGTGTGCGCGGCGAGCACGCGGCGGATTTCGCGTTCCGTGTAATGTGCGAGCTTGCGCGCACCGGCCTTGGTGAAGAACACGCCATCGCTCGAGCGCAGGCGGCGGATCTGGCCTTCGAAGTCCGGGCCCTGCTGTGCGAAGCGTCCGGCGTCATCGACAAAGCCATCCCACACATCGACATAGGTGATGCCGGCCTTGCCCGCGCCGTCGCGATACAGCGCATCGAGGAACAGCATGTCCGATGTCGCCTTCGGGCCGCGCACCGCAGGCAGACCGACCCAGATCACCGGCACGCCCTTGGACTTGAGGACTGCGATCATCTCCTCGATCTTCTTGGCGTAAAGTTCGACCCAGCGCTCTTCGCGGAAATCATGCATGCCGCCGCCGGAGCGCCCTTTCTCCGTCGCCATGATCTGCGGCTGATCGTCATCATCGGGAGCAGCTTCCGCATCGGACGGCTTGTTGTCCGACGTCTTGGTGTCGGCAGGTTTGTTATCGGCATTATTCTCGGCAGGCTTGTCGCCTGGCTTCGCAACAGCGTCCGGCTCGTTCGGCTTCTCACCCGGCTTGGCGCGGGAATCCTTCTTCGCGCCTTTCGCTTTATCGCCCGGCTTCTCACCGGGCTTGGCATCGGCCTTCTTTTCCACGACAGGCTCGCGGATCGGCACGCGGTCGTGCAGACCGAGCATCACCACGATCACATCCGGCTTCTCGGTGGCGAGAATGCCCTTCGCGGCGGCAGCCCAATCCTGCGGATCGCCCTTCGGCTGATACTTGATCAGGCCCGACACCGTCTTGTGCTTGCGGATCACGCCAAGGTCCGGCGTTTCCGACAATGCGTCTTCAAGACCGTAAGCGAGCCAATCCGCCATCGCGTCGCCGAGCACCAGCACGTTGCGGTCGGCAGGCGCCTCGCGCTTGGCGGGCGCGGGCGCGCGCGAGGAATCCACCGGACGCGGCGCCTGCTGGGGCGCGGGGCCGAAGGCATCGCCGAACGGCGAGAAGAACCCGCCGCCGCCCGATGGGCGCTGCGGCGCCGGACGCTGCGGACGGCCAAAGCCGAAATCAAAGAACTGCGCCGAGGCCGGCGCGACAATGCCGAACAGCATGGCGCCCGCGACCGCGAGGACCGTTAAAGGTCCGCGCTCAGTCAATACGCGCAGGAAGGATTTCGGGTTCGGCATGCGGGTCACGGCTGTCTCAAGCGATCCTGCAAAATAATAGCAGATTCAGGCCCCAACAGGGCGAAATCGCCGCCCATAAACAGGGGATGCCGCCGGCCCGTCAAGGGCCGGAACCGTGCCTGAACGGCGATTTTACCGCCCGCGCAGCCGCGCCAGCACGCCGGACGAGGCAAAGCCGTCCGCCGGCAGGCCTGCGGCGGCCTGATAGCTCCGCAGCGCCTTTTTGGTCTCGCTGCCGAGCGTGCCGTCGGGCTCACCGCGATAGAAGCCGCGCTGGGCGAGCAACTGCTGCAATTCGAACCGCTCGTCGCGCGAAAGCACCCGCTCCTGCCGCGGCCATTGCTGCACGAAGGGCTGGCCGCCGCGCAGCCGGTCCGCGAAGTGGCCGATGGCGAGGGCATAAGCCTCGGACGGATTGTAGCGCATGATCGAGCGGAAATTGCCGAGCATCAGAAATCCCGGACCGTCGGCACCCGCAGGCGCCAGCAGAAACGCCTTGTCGCCGGTACGCGGGAACGGCTTGCCGCCCGCGCGGCGCACGCCAAGCTGCTCCCACTGCCCGATGGTGTAAGTCTTCGTGCGATCCGCGTGGAGATAGTTGAAGCCCCGCGGCACCTCGACCTCATAGCCCCAGGTCTGCCCCTGCGACCAGCCGTCCTTTTTGAACTTCGCCGCGGTGGAGGCGATGATGTCCGGCACGTCGTCGACGGTGTTGCGCTTGCCGTCGCGGTCGAAATCCACTGCGAACTTCTTGAACGCGGTCGGCATGAACTGCGTCGCGCCGAACGCGCCGGCCCATGAGCCGCGCATCTGCTGCGGTGTCAGGTCGCCGTGATGCAGGATCTCAAGCGCCGCAAGAAACTCGTCCTTGAAATAGCCCTGACGGCGGCCAACGCAGGCCAGCGTCGCGGTGGAATTCAAAACGCTGCGGTCGCCGCCCTGCGTGCCGTAGTTGGATTCGATGCCCCATATCGCAGCAATAATGTAGCGGTCGACACCATAGGCTTTTTCGACAGCGGCAAACGTCGCCGCGTTCTTCGCCAGCACCTCGCGCCCGCGCGCGATCCGCGCATCGGTCACCAGAATGTCGAGATAGTCCCACACCGACTTGGTGAATTCCGGCTGCGAGTCCATCAGATCCATGATGCGCAGGTCCGGCGACAGGTCTGCGGTGAAGCGGCGGAAGCTGGCTTCGGACACGCCGCGCCGATGCGCCTCGGGCCAGAAGCCCGCGACGCAGCGATCGAAATTCGCCGCCGAATTGCGGATCGCATCGGCCGTCATCAGGGGATGGCCGGATGCGCCGTCCTCGCCGCTCCATTCCTTCGGCGATCCAGCCTGCGCCATCCGGCGCGAAGGCGAGGCCTGTGGCGCGGGCGCCGGTGCAAGCTGACGCGGCGGAGCCGCAGCGGGCTGGTTGATCGCGCCGGTGATGTCGCCGATCCACGACAAAGGCCCGCGCCCGGACGAAGTCTGGCCATACGCCGGTCCGGCGATCAGGGACATCGCCCCGACCACAGACAAGGTCAGCGCCGCGCCCGCCACCATCAGCCAGGGGCTTTCTTCACGTTCGAACCGAGCCATTTTAAGTCACACCCACTCAACACTATCCCGCTTACAGGAGGCCCGGACAGGGTTTCCACCCGATTAACAACGCGGCATTTTTTGGCGGCGAGATGACGCGGGGCGCGTCACGGTGTCCCGGCAAAAGCCCCTCACCCGCTCGCTTTCGCTCGCGACCTCTCCCCGTAAGAACGGGGCGAGGTGAAAGAGGCTCCGTCGCTCCCTCTCCCCGCATAGCCCGTCGAAGACGGGCGTGAACGCCCTTACGCCGGGGAGAGGGTTGGGGTGAGGGGCCAATTCGAGGGTAGGGGCACACCCGCCACAAAAAATCCCCAACTCACTCACGCGCCGTTCATCCGTTCACCTTTAGGGAACTCCTTCGTCATCCAGCGGTTTTTCAAGCCCGCAAAACCTGCTACCACCCATAAAATCCTTCCAAGCCCCGCAAAGAGCCTCATGAAAGTCCGCAAAGCTGTGTTTCCCGTCGCCGGTCTCGGCACCCGTTTCCTGCCCGCCACCAAGGCGATGCCGAAGGAAATGCTCACCGTGGTGGACCGCCCGCTGATCCAGCATGTGGTGGACGAGGCGCTGGAAGCGGGCATCGAGCATCTCGTGTTCGTCACCGGGCGCAACAAGGGCGTGATCGAGGATCACTTCGACCGCCCCTACGAGCTTGAAGACACGCTGCGCGAGCGCAACAAACTGAAGGAAATGGACATCCTCGAGCGCGACCAGCCGGAAGCGGGCGCGACCTCGTTCACCCGCCAGCAGGCGCCGCTTGGTCTGGGCCATGCGGTGTGGTGCGCGCGCGACATCATCGGCAACGAGCCGTTCGCCGTGCTGCTCCCGGACGTGCTGGTGAAGAACAGGCCGAGCGGGTTGAAGCAGATGATCGACGCCGCCAACGCCGCAGGCGCCGACAAGGCCAACATCATCGCGGTGGAAGAAGTGCCGATGGATCAGGTCCACATGTATGGCGTGGTCGGTGTCGGCAAGCCGAAGGGCGACATGTTCGAACTCAACGGCATGGTCGAGAAGCCGAAGAAGGAAGACGCGCCGTCGAACCTCTCGATCACCGGGCGCTACATTTTGCAGCCGGAAATCTTCAACATCCTCGAGACGCAGCCGAAGGGCGCGGGCGGCGAAATCCAGCTCACCGACGGCATGCTCAACCTTGCGAAGTCACAGCCGTTCTACGGCTTCAAGTTCAAGGGCAAGAGCTACGACTGCGGCTCGAAGTCGGGATTTTTGGCCGCAAACATCGCGTATGCGATGGACCGCGAGGATTTGCGAAGCGATCTGTTGAGCGAGATGAAGAAGTGGGTGTGAGGGGTGATGTTTGCACCGGCTTAAATAAAATCGTAAGAAAAGCTGCGAAAATCCAAGAGACATTTGAATTAAGGTAGTTAAAGTTCCCTCAGATATTTGGGGGCTCAGATGACAACAAAAGTATTTTTATCGCTTTCGCATGCGGACAAAAAGCTTGTTTCTGATGTAAAGCGGCGGCTTCCTGTCGGCTTAGCTTTTTTCTACGAAATGAGTTTTGAAAACGGTGAATCTTTGATCACGGCCATGGAACGGTCAGTGAGTGACGCCGCTGTCTTTGTTCTTTTCGCCTCTGACAGCTCCATCGCATCACCTTGGGTCAATTTCGAAATTGATCTTGCGCGCATCCAGCAGATAATCAAACCCAATCATCGAATTTTAGTATTTCCCACAAATCCATCGTTCAAAATTTCAACTTTACCAAAGTGGCTGCAAGATTACTGGATACCAAGTTCTAACTGGACTGCAGCAGATATTGCTCGATACATCACCACGGTAATACTCGAGCCAGATATTGGAATTTCAGCAAGCACCATACGGGTTGTAGGACGTGGAAAAGCCCTAGATAAATTGGAGCAACTGACCGGCGATCACTTACTTCGAAATAGAAAGTCGCCAAACGTATATGTATTGGGCGGATTTTCCGGGATCGGACGGCGGACCTTCACGTCATATTATAAGCGCCACGCGCTCTCGGCGGAAGTGAACCTTGTTTACGGCCCATCAATAGTTTTGTCTCCCCAAGCAGATATCCAAGATGTTTATCGAGAACTTCGAACTGCCATAACAGACGACATTGACGTAAAAGCTTTTGGCGAAGACCTTGCAGGCTTCCAAGAAGCCGATTTACGCGCTCAGATCGAAGAGATCAAACGTCTACTGGCTCACTTCACATCTCTTGGACAAGCTGTAACACTTGTCTCAACTAATGGATTTTTTGAGGATCGAGGAGCTCCAAAAAATTGGACCGCTCCTCTTCTTTCATCAATTTCGGGAGACACTCGTATCTTCGTTGTCACTAACAGACTGTTCCCAGACGACTGGGTGTCGGGAACCAATAATTCCGTTCAAATGCGCATTGACGAATTGAGTGACAAAGACATTCGCACTTTGATGATATTCACAGCAGACAGACTGCGGGTTAAAAATTTCGCTATTTCAGATGAATTAGTACGAGCTATTGGCGGCCACCCTGACGTCGCCAATGCGGCCGTCCGCCTTGCCGCCTTGAAAGGCACACATATTTTAGAACGCGACCCTCGGCAACTTTTCAACATTCAACAAACAATTCTCGGCGAGAATATTCAAGATGGTTCACTCAACGAGGCTGAAAAAAGAATTCTAAACGTGCTCAGCTGGGTGCCTCTTCTTAGTGGGGCGATTCTTGAAAAAATCATTTGCGGAGATGGAAAAGTCAGCTCAGAAAAATTTGTTGCAGCTGTCGAGGCTCTTTTATTGAGCTGCCTGATCACAGCTAGTGGCTATACATTCAGCATATCTCCATCCATACGGCAGCTTTTCCGGCGTTGGCATGTCACACCACCTGACTTGTTGAAAGCTTTTGCCGAAATACTATCAGATGAATGGAAAAAAGCTGAAAAGGACGGTCATTTCCAGACCGATCTGTTTGATGCCTTTGTGTATATGCATGTATTGGAAGGAAAATCGCTTCCAGCAGAATTGCGCTCTCTTCTTTCACCCGGAACGCTCTTCGATGTAGTGCGAGAGACATACGCTAGAGGTAAAGACGCTGACGATCCGGAGGAATTGGAACGGGTAGCCTCATGGGCTGACATCGCAGAAAAAATGCCCATGAGCGAAGCTACTCGTGAGGAAATTCTTTCAACAGTTTGCCGAGCCAGAATTCGGCTTGGACAACATGAGGCCGCAGATAAAATCCTTGATCTGATGGGCCAGCGCGGAAACAGATCTGTTCTATTTTTACGAGGACACTCGCTTAGGAAACAAGAACGCTACTCTTTGGCTATTCCAATTTTAGAAGATGCAATTCGGGAGAAGAAGTATCAACGATCGGCAGCTCATGAACTCGCGCTTGCCTACAAAAAATCTGGTGAAATTAACAAGCTTCGGACACTTCTTTCACAGCGCGGCGACCTAGTGAAGGATAGCGCTATGTTTGCTGATTTTCAGATCGGAATGGATTTAGCCAGAGGTGATTTAGCAGCCGCAGAGCTTGGCATCGAAAATTTATCCAGAATGCCAGATGATGACGGAAAGTCGGACATCCGTAGAGCACAGCTTCTCATACGGCGCCAACAGTATAAACCTGCAAAACAATTGCTAACAAAGCTGCTAACCGAACATACCAAGAGCAGGTTTCACATTCGCTCTCTTCGCGCTACTGCTGCTGCAAAAGACCATGATTTTGAACTTTCGCGACGAGACATAGATTACGTCAAGGGCATTTCCGGAAGACAAACTGCGGCCATGCGTCTTGAAGTTGGATTGCTCACAGAGCAGGGTAACCTCGCTGGCGCCGAGCAACTTCTGGAAAAAATTCGATTCAAAGGCAGCGAGGATCAGCTTTTACAAGCCCGAATTTATGAACTAAAGGCGGACCTCGTCGAAACGGGTTTTGTTGAACGCCAAGCACTCAGAGCTAAAGCAGCTGAAATCCGAGTTCAGCACAATCTCGCTTTTGAACTAGACTACGAAGATTGAATTTCGCATGCGTATTGACAAATTCTCTTCTTGGGCTTATATTCCTATAACTTCATTCGTGAGGGGCGCTTCTAGAGGCGATCCTGAAGTGGAATGAAGCGCGGCGCCCGCGCACGTGGTTCGCAGCCACGCTCCCGGGAGGCGACGGGTCATCGTCCGGGCTCACTATGAAGCTCTGCCGTTCGCGGCTGGACGGTGGACAGGATGAAGGCAGGCGAAAGCCTGCCGGATCAGGATACGTCCGTCCTGTCCCGGAAGTACGATCCCGACGCCCAAAATCGCCGCTGTTGGCGCGCCGAGAGGCGACGCGCTTCCTTCTCATTGAGGGAAGCGAAAACACCACCCTTTGCGCCTTTCGGCGCGCCACTTCCCCTCATGATAGGAGGGGCACATCCTGGAGAGATAACCCGCGCGATGCGCGGGAGCATCGGCGCGCGCGAATTTCCAACGTGGCTGTTTGAAAATTGAATCGGGAGTTCGAGAGGGCGCAGACACGTGCCAAACATTCAATCGTCGTCCCGGCGAAAGCCGGGACCCATACTCTCTGAATCATCGATTGGGCGGAAATGTCGGAGCGGCCTTCTCGTTATCATCGCCGCATTCGGTGGTTATGGGTCCCGGCTTTCGCCGGGACGACCGGAAGGGAAATTGCGCATGAAGGCGCGCAAGGCCGTTTCATCTCACATTTTTGTGTGGAATTTTGCCGTAACGGCGGGGTCTATTCCGCGTATCTCTGGCAATGGCGGAAACGCCGCAACGTGAAGAGGATCATCATGGACCGCAAGCCAGCCCGCCAGATCATCGCCCTCGCCTCGGCCGCCCTGCTGGCGATGGTGTGGTACGTCGCGCCATCGATCGCGGCGGAAGACGCGGTGGTGATCCCGCCGCCCGCCTCCGACATCGCGCCGGGCGACGGCTTGAAAACCTTCGTGCTTGCGGGCGGCTGCTTCTGGGGCGTGCAAGGCGTCTATCAGCACACCAGGGGCGTGACCAATGCCGTCTCCGGCTACGCGGGCGGCAAGGCCTCGACCGCGAACTACGAGGCGACAACGCGCGGCAATACCGGACACGCCGAAGCGGTGCAGATCACCTACGATCCGAAACAGGTCTCGCTCGGCAAGCTGCTGCAGATCTATTTCTCGGTGGTGCACGATCCGACCCAGCTCAACCGCCAGGGACCGGACACCGGCACGCAGTATCGCTCGACCATCTTCACGTCCGATCCTGCGGAGAAGAAGCTGGCGCAGGACTACATCGCCCAGCTCAACGCCGCGAAGGTGTATAAAAAGACCATCGCCACCACGCTCGAGCCGCTGCAGGGCTTCTATGCGGCGGAAGATTATCATCAGGACTACCTGACGCTGCACCCCAACCAGCCCTATATAGTGTTCAACGATTTGCCGAAGATCGAGAACCTGAAAAAGATCTTCGCCGAGAACTATCGCGACAAGCCAGCGCTGGTGCGCGAGGCCAAGGCGAACAATTGACGCGCGAACACGCGCGGCGTTGAACGGAATAAGGCGGCGGACCCGCAAGGTTCGCCGCCTTAATGTGAGACGCACCACATCGACAACGAATGACGAAAGGAGCTAGCGACATGACCGACACCAAAACGACCACCGGCTCCGGCACCGTGCAGAAGTCCGAGAGCGAGTGGCGCAAGGAGCTGACGCCGATGCAGTACGCCGTGCTGCGCGAGAAGGCGACCGAGCGCCCGTTCAGCGGTGAATACGATCACTCGTTCGATCCGGGCACCTATGTCTGCGCCGGTTGCGGACAGCCGCTGTTCGAGTCCGGCGACAAGTTCAATTCCGGCTGCGGCTGGCCGGCATTCTCCGCGCCCGCCAGCGAGGGCAGCATCGCCGAAGAGCGCGATGTCTCTCACGGCATGATCCGCACCGAAGTGCTGTGCTCGAAATGCGACGGCCATCTCGGCCACGTCTTCCCCGACGGGCCGGGGCCGACGGGATTGCGTTACTGCATCAATTCCGCGGCACTGAAACATCAGCCGAAATAAATCTCGCGGCGAGCATATTCGCGGAAAAGTCAACTCGCGGAAATTTCATCTCTGTCTGGTGGAAAATTTAGGGCGCGCGGCTTGTCAAAAGCCGCGCGGCGCCTATCTCTCGCTTCCCGTTTGCATACAAACGATGCCCGCCGGCAAAAACACTCCGACACAAGAAACGCTTCGCGCCAACTTCGCAGTCTTAAGGAATTCACGATGTCCACCCGATCGCGCCAGACCGTGCTGGCTCTCGGCCTTGCCGGCCTTCTTGCCGAGGCCATCGCCTCCCACCCCGCGCTCGCTGTCGGCAGGGTCACGCTGTTCAAGGTCGTCTCGCCGCAGAATGAAGTGGTGATCGGCCTTACCAAGGCGGAACTGGCGCAGATGAAGGGAAAGACTCCCGACGCGGTGGAGAAGGCGCTGCGCACCACCGGCTCGCTGCAGGTCTGGCAATATGGCGTCCGCCGCGGCATCAGCGGGGAGATGGAGCAGGCGCCGGTGCGCAAGATCGCCATCGCCGATGAGCCCACCACCCATATCGAGCCCTACACCACCCCGCTGAAAGTGGTGTCTATCTCCGACGAAATCCTCACCGAAGCGATCCAGTAGCACTCTGGCGCGGGGACAACCGCGCAGCCGCAATCCCCGGGTTTCCGGGGCGAAATCCGGCAAAATCCCGGCCTGCAAAACACTCAGACCGCCATGCGAACGCGCCGGTTCAGGCCGCCGGGCTATCGGCTGCGCTAGGGCATTGAAAATCAAGCATTTCTTGAGATCGGCGAAGGCCGCGCCGCGCCGTTTATCATACGCCCTATGACGGGTCGCAATTGGCGAAAAAAGGCCTATATTAGGGTCTCTTATAAAATGAATGACACAGGCCGCGCGGTTGTCCCATTGACCCGTCTTCCGGCCGTCGTTTCCATTGAATCCCAATCGAGAAGGCGGAGATCATGGCTGCGTTCAACTACAACACCGAAGCCGAACTGTTTCCTGCGGCGATCCGCAAGAAAAAGCGCGCCGGCTTTGCGTATCGCCGGTTCCCGACCGCAGCCGAGGCCGTGCAATTCGCCATCGAGCAGCTTCCAGCGGACTCGCTGAACGGCGCATACCTCCAGGTGGACGAGGCCCGCTTCGACCAGAGCGGAATCCGCACGCTGTATGAAAGCGAAGCGTTCCCGCTTGAGCGCAACCGGCCGGAGCCGGTGGCAGCCCCCGAAGACGAGAAGCAGACCGCGACGGGCTGATCCCGCGCCGCTTTCGCACGACTCCTCTGCGCATGATCTGATCCGAAAACCGGTGCCCACTTTTCGGGATCATGCATCCTCTGCGCATGATCCGATCCGAAAACCGGTGCCCACTTTTCGGGATCATGCATCCTCTGCGCATGATCCGATCCGAAAACCCGCCCGCTTTTCGGGATCATGCGCCTCTCGGCTGCTTGTCCATCCAGCGCTTGAGGATTCGCATGTTGCGCACATTGGCGCGGAACATGACGTCGAACGCATCGCCCGCGAACGGCACCAGTCCCACCACGCCATCCACCGCCACATTGCCGAGCATGCGCGCCACCACATGCTTCGGCGCGCCGAGCGCTCGCGCCTCGCGTACGATCCAAAGCGAGATCGCGGTGGTGAGCACATCGCCGAACACCGGGATGAGGCCGATCAGGCCGTCGATGCCGTAGCGGATGTTGGTGCCCGGCAGCACAAAGGCGACATCGAGCAGCTTCGACAGCGCATCGATGCGCGCGAAGCGCTGCTCGCGTGTGAGCGGCCCGAAGGAAATGCCCCCAAGCGCCCCGGAGAGCTTTTCGAAATCGGCGCCCGCGCCAAACCGCCCCGCGCCACCGAAACCGCCGGGATGCACCTCGTTGCCGTCCTGATCGATGATCGGCGGCCGCTTGCCGCCGGTGCGGGGCTTTGCGGTCCGGTCCACAAAGATGTCGTCGGTCATCCTGGCGCTCGTCATGGTGGCTCACACCTCGTTGGTTCGGGCATGATCCGGGTCCGAAAACCGGTACCCGCTTTTCGGGATCATGCCCATAGGCAGCAGCCCTAGATAGGAACGCCAGATTGCGGCGCAAGTTGCGTGACCGGACCTGAACCCGGCGAAATGTCGCATCCATGCACCTCACCAGACACCCTGCCGCTCCAGCCGCCGCAGCACGATCTGCCGCATCCGCGCATTGATGGCCTCGACATCGGCGCGCGGCGCGGTGCGCGACGGCTCCCTGAGCTGGCAGATCATGTCCGGCCCGAGGCAGCGCCGCGCGCGCAGGCACCGCTTCACAGGACAGCTGCGAAAATTCTGATACCGGTCCGAGAGCGCGCGCATCACCTCCGCGATGCCTTCCTCCGACAGCAGATAGTCCCGCTCCTCGTCGGTGAACGCAGGCCATGCGCCGCCACCGTTGTCGTCCGCCATCCGGCTCATGCCTCTCTCCTTCATCATGTGACGCGCGCGATTGCCTTCCCGCGCGGATAACGCGGATGTCCGTTCAGCGATGTCGTCAGACCTTGAGTGCCTCTCTTGAGAAGAGAGGGAGGAGGAGCGCCGAAAGACGCGCCTTCATTGTTAAAGTGCGCGGCCCGCATCGTGTCGCCACGAGAGGCTGGCCGCGAAACGCCTTTCGACGCTCCGCCGCGGCGATTTCTGTCCTCGGGATCGTACTTCCGGGACAGGACGGACGAATCCTGATCCGGCAGGCTTTCGCCTGCCTTCATCCTGTCCACCGTCCAGCCGCGAACGGCAGAGCTCCGTAGTGAGCCCGGACGATGACCCGAGGCCTCCCGGGAGCGCAGAAGGACGTCCCTTCTCGCGCGCGCAGGCGCCGCATCCCGCCCCGCGCTCTCAAGCGTCCCTGGCAACGCCCCTCAAGTGAGGCGGGATGAATAGGAATATAATCAAAGACCGCATTAATGTCAACTACGACTGATCAGCCATGATTGGTATGGCAAATGAAAGATCGGTCTCTGCTGGAGCGACTCTAAGATAAATCTTATTCTGAAGAGCTTTGAAAATTTCTTCTTGGAGAAATTTCATCACCTCAAACGCCGTAGCTATGTAATCGCCCAAATCTCTATCAGAGGGCACCTTCAATCTATCTCCATGAGATATAGCGTTCCGCACCCCTAGTAACTTCGCAATATTGGAATCATGAACTTCAACCGCAGGATAGTTTAAACCCAACTGAAACAACATCTTCTTTAAAATCTGAGGAGATAGATTCGATTTAGTATCAACTACCTTATCGGGGATATCCAACCAGCCTGCAGTCACGCTTTCATATGACTCAAGAAAGACTTGCTCGCGAGCGGACAAATGTAACTGTGCATCATCAGGCATCGCGCGACGGAAGACAGGATGCTTGCTTTGGGGGTCACGCAACGCCGAAAAAACTTTATTTAGACTCGCGGCAGCTATTGGATAAGATGCCTCCATGCACTTTATACGCAAGGCGTTTAGTGCTCCGGCATAAGATAGCAAGGAAAATTTGCAGAACCCCTCCAGATGAGAATAGGTCACCAACACAATCGAGCGCTTAAGCATATTGCGCTCCATTTCAGAAACCGAAGCTTGAAACATTCGATCGAGCAACCTTATCTCGCTCTCACGGCTACTCCGATCTCCCTCCAAGTCAGCATAGACAGCTTCAGGGGAAGGCATGCAGAAGCCTTTGCTCAACAAAGCCAATTCGGTCATTGAGCGGCCCAGGAGAATTTTTACCGCCCCCCTGCGTCATCCGAACAAAATCGGCATCTAGCTTAATAGCTAGCAAAGTTTCTCGTAATAAATCCATCTGCTGAACACTGGCAGGATCTAGCTTATCAATCACCGAAAGAAGACCGATAGCGACAGCTTCGAAATGATACATACTGAAACCTGCAGCCAACGCAGTTCCAGCTTTATTGCGAAATGCAAACGATTTTTCAGCCAGAGTGTTCTTTAAAATCTCGAATGTCTTTCTGAAAATATGTTCCTCTAACCGATAATCAAACCGCTCCGGCCTATCGGGATCAGCAATATCCTCCATATACTCAGTAAGAAAGTCAGAGACTTCGTGCTTAAATCGATTGCGACGATTCTTTAATGCAAAAAAGCGGAGCACTAGTTCCTGATCGACGGCAGAAAGCACGCGGGCCTGCGTCAGCGCTTCAGTGCAGACTCCAAAACTTTCTTCTTCGCTCATACGAACGATAAAGTCGGGAAACTCGCTGCTCAACATCCGAATAGCGCAATTTCTTATCTGCTGTTCGGAAAGGCCTTCTCCACCAGTGTTTAGCCTCTTAAACATGTGATACTTAAAATGAGGATCAGTTCCTTTCCGAACCACTTCAACACGAATAAACGCACGCTTAAGTCGTATCTGCAGAGATGCCGGAAGATCGTCAAAACTTTTTCCATTTAAACCATCAACAATATCACAATCGCTTAGTACCAGCCTTTGTCCTTTGGCGACCGGCGGATCAAGATGAGGCGCGTCTAACCCACCTCGAAAATGCAGATAAGACGAAATACGCTGCAGCCCATCTATAAGTTGATAGCGCCCATCATCCTCCTCGATCACAAAGATTGATGGAATAGGCATCTCGATAATTAGAGATTCGATAAAGCGAGATCGCTGCCCCTCACTCCAACGAAAAAGTCTTTGATAATCGGGAGTAATGTTTAGCTCGGGAGGATCGGCTGCAGCCATATCCAAAAGTTCGTTGAAAGATATATCGAGTGCCTGGGTACTCGCGCGCTTTAATGTTCCGCTAATTTCATCTATCAGCTGAGACCCACCCGCCACGATTTTCTCCTATTTTTGAAAGCACAGAACTGATTCGACAGCTCCCGGCTTCCGTCCATATGTCCTGCTGTTCTTGTTGATACCAGACATCGATCTGCGGAAATAAAAATCATCTCTTCTCTTCAAAACCAACCCCCGCCCAGCGGCTATCTCCCCAGCAATAGTAGGAAGATCGTTGTGCACTTCCTTATAAAAAGAATCCTGCACAACCAAGATAGCCGCACCAGATGGTTGAAGAACTTCAACGATCGCATCGATTGATCGAGCCAGCTTATCAAAATAATCTAGATGCGTACGAAGATAGTATCCACCTGATGCTTTGGATGGATGGGACTTCACTTGGTGCAAAAATCTTTTGCAAGTCGGGCCCCAGCTTTTCTCGAATTGAATTTCGCGCTTCGGTACACGAGTGGAGCCAATCATATTGCGGCCTAGTTCTATTATGTTTTCTTCTACAAGAGGAGCGATGACAGCTAATTCAACACGGGTTGCAGCGGTATAGTCGATGCGAGTGCAGTATGGTGGAGACGTCAGAATGAAATCAACACTCTCCTTCGGCAGCGTAGAGGATGTACTGTCTGCGAGCATAATTTCTGCAGGGAAACAATCTCGCGCGGCCTCAACCAACTTCCCAGAGAGAACGTTGGCCATTTCGTCTATGTGCTGTTGAAAGCGACGTTCAATAGAGCTTCGCCTTAAAGAAATGCGTCTCTCGCCAGCTTTCGCTAACTTCAACCAAGTCGGGTTTGACGATTGAAAAGATCGCGTTAAATCTCTGCAAACGGCGAATAGTGCAACATAGAATGCGGCGGCAATACTCGACAACTTGTCAAGATTAATCCCATTCTGTGAAATGGTTAGAGTACCAACCAATTGCTCACATACACTGCGCTCGATGGCGCGAATAGTATTAGTTGCATTTCTGTCGAACCAATTGAGTAGAGGATCAGAAGAATCAGCACAGATCGAATAATCTGCACTTGCAAGAATTGCTCGGGAGAGAGGCTGGAGTGCGTCGGCCTCGCTAAAAGGTAAAATGCGAGCACGCGAAACAATCACCATGACAGGGTTTAAATCCAAACCAATGGCTTTAAATCCAAGTTGGGCAGCGGCAAACGTTGTAGTACCACTCCCATTCCAAGGGTCGAAGATAAGGGATCCAGCCTTAAGATCGGAGCTTTCGATTATTTTGCGGGCAAAGGTCTCGGGATAGCCCGCATAATATGGGAAAAAGCCCTCCCAACCCGTTCGAGCTTGACGGTCACGCTTTGGCGATTGGACTGAGAGCCTGTCAAAATTCATTTAAAGAGTTATTCCAGCTGGGTTTACGGTGATTTTAGCAAAGATTCGGGATTATGTGTTCGGCGGCCGAAAAGAAAAACGTCAACCTATTACCCCTCACATCGCCACCTTGATCTCGATCCCCTCGCCCGTGCCGCTCGCTGCGCCCTCAATGCCATCCGGCTTCTGCCAGACGCCCTCATATGAATATTTCTTCGGGCGCGCGGGGACTTTCAGATTGAACACATACGTCGGGCCGTCGCCAATGGTCACCGCCAGCGTGCGCTTGTCGGTGGCGCGATAAACCTCGACGCTCGAATACGCCTGCATCCGGCCGTCCGTGAGTTTCCAGTCCGGCTCGCTGTAGGGCGACGACTTGCGCGTTTCCTTGTCGCTGCGCAGCTCCATCACGATCTTTTTGCTCTTGTCCGGCGCGGCGACGCCCAGCGGCAGGCGGATCTGCGCGTTGAGAAACATCGCGCCCTGATTGCTGGTGTCGATGTAGTCGCGGGTGCGGATCGTCTCGACAATAAAGCCGCCCGCGGTCAGCGCCGCGATGCCGCCAAGCGTCATCATGAGAAACCGCTTCCGTTTCGCGATGTCCTCGCCATAGCCTTTCGACATCCGGTAGCCGAAGACGCCGCCGCAGATCAGCCCGAGCGGCGCGCCGACAAAGGCGCCGAAGATCGCCGACGAGCCTTCCATGTTGCGGAAGCCGAACAGCGGGCCAAGCTCACCGAAGATCACCGCACCGGCGGCCATGCCGATGATGCTCCACAGAGCGACGATCAGGAATGTCATTGGATGCCCCGCCCGAATTGCCCGGAGCAGCTTACAGCAGGCGCGGCGTTTGTCGCCATGCGGCGATATTCAAAGGCGGGGCAATCTGCGGATGTGCGGAGAGCCGCGCGGCTTTCAGGCCATGGTCATCAAGCCACGCGCTTCGGCATCTCGATGCTCGCCAGCGGCTTCGCCTCTTCCGGCTCGGCCTGACGAATGCTGTAGCCCTGCTCAAGGATGCGTTCGGGCTTTCCGGTCTCATCCTGAATCAGCGCATCGACCACAAGGCCGGCATCGTCGGCATAGTGCCAGACATCATGTTCGGTCGGCAGCGCGCGGCTGATCTGCTGATCGTCGACAAAAAGCGCATAGGGCATGATGCGGCTCCGCAAGTATGCTGCACGGGTGTGCTGTCAGGCTGATGCTGTCCGGGCGCAGGCGCCCGATCACAGTCAACGCCGCAGCGGCGCCGAGGGTTCCGGCTCAGGCGTGCTTAGCTCATCACCATGCCGAACATCAGCAGCACCGCCATTCCCGCAAAGGCATAACGCAGCGGACGGTCTTCGGCGATTTTCTCGATCAGCTTCATGATGTCAGCCCTTGATTCCAGCCTTTCGGCTCTGCCCAATCAACTTGGACAAAACCGTGGCAACGGTTTCGTTCCGCTCCCCGGCGATATATTTCAGCAACCAACTCGCCATGGATGCGTTGTCGTAGCTTCGAGACAGGAGACGCATCATGAGAAAAGCAGTCCTGATCACGGCAGCCGTCGCCACGCTGGGCGTGACGCTGGCCGCCGCTCCCGCCGAAGCCCGCTACTATCATCGTGGCGGCTGGGGCTGGGGACCGGGCATCGGCCTCGGCATCGCCGCGGGCGCGCTCGCGGCCGGAGCTTACGGCGCCTACGGGCCGTATGGATACGGGCCTTACTATGGGCCGCGTTATGTCTACGGGCCGGGCCCCTATGGCTATTACGGGCCGCGTTACTACCGGCACCGTTACTATCGCTACTACTGACGCGAAAAGCCCGGAGCACACCTCCGGGCTTTTTCCTGAATTGGTTCTTGAATAGGCTTCGTTAGCTGGCGTTTTCCGCCAGCCGGGCGCGGTACACCTCTTCGCCATCCTCGTCGCTGACCACGATGGCAAAATTCCTGGTCACCAGATCCGGCTTTTCACGCGCGACGCGCTTCGCAAGAACGTCGGCGGCTTCGCTGGCCTGCACCGCGTCTTCCAGCTCCTGCACGCCCTTGTCGGCGACGGATTTGCCGTCCGCCAGGCTGAAATGAAACTGCATGTGCGCCTCCTCGCCCGCCTTAGCCGCAAAATGAAAAAACCCCGCCATATGCCGAAGCCGATGACGGGGTTCTTCATGCCTGCATCTCTTTCGAGGTGCCTGCACTTGCAAAGATAAACACCGGGTGCGGATTTCGTTCCACTCCCGTTCATCTTCACAAGGGCAGATTGCGCGCCGCCGGAGATGCGGGAACTTTTCCGCATCTCGCCGGTTGATCGCGTGGTCAGATAAGGATTGAGATCATGAAAAAGATTGCAGTTGCTCTCGCGACGGTTGCCACCGTTGCCGTGCTGTCCGCGCCCGCGGCTGAAGCCCGTGGCGGCCGCAATGCCGCTCTCGGATTCGGCCTTGCCGCAGGCGCGCTGATTGCCGGCGCCGCCGCCGCAAGTTCCTACAATAATTACGGCTACTACGGCGCGCCGGCCTATTACGCCGGACCGGGTTACGATTCCTATGCCTATGGCGGCCCGGTCTATGCCGAGCCGGTTTACGGGCCGGGCTATTACCGCGCCCGCGCCTATAACCGGAATCACAGGAACGATCCGAATCCGGTGGACATGAATCCCTACAATCCCTGGTAACGGCGGATTGATGAATGCGAAAAGCCCGGAGCCTGCTCCGGGCTTTTTTGCGCGTACATGCGCGGCGTTACGCCTCGCGCGGCAGCACGATCCGGTAGCAATAGCCGGTTTCGGGAAACGACGGCGTCAGCTCCGCATTGATCTGTTGCAGCGTCGCCAGAATAAGACGCGAGCCGAAATTGTGACTGGCGGGCGCGGCGACTTTCGGACCGTCCAGCTCGCGCCAGTCGATGGCGATCCTGCCGTCCTCATCGATGCGCCAGTCAATCGCAATATGTCCGCCGGGCTGCGACAGCGCGCCGTATTTCAGCGCGTTGGTGCCGAGTTCGTGCACCACAAGCTGCAGTGCCCGCGCCTGCCGCGCGCTGAGGTCGACATCCTCACCGCTGAGTACGATGCGTTCGGTGCCGTGAGGCTGCACGACGCCGGCATCGAGCAACGCGCGCAGGCTGACGGCGTCCGTTCCGCTTTCCTCCATCAGACCGCGGGTGTCGGCCACCGCGCACACCCGCCGGATCAGCGTATCCGCGAGCGCGGCATCCTTCACCGTCTGGCGGATCAGCGACGCCGTCACCGCCAGGACGTTCTTGCTGCGATGTTCGATCTCGCCGACCAGCAATTGCCGTTCGCGCTCCTTCGCCGCCACCGCGAACAGAAGCTGGCGATGCACCAGCGCCAGCGCCACCACCAGCAGGCCCGACAGTCCGAACAGGATGAAGTTGGCCAGATGCACGCGGTCCGGCATGGCGAAGGAAAACGCCGGTTCGGCAAACACCCACCACACGGTGAAGATCGACAGCACGATGGCGAGAAGACCCGCGAACACCCCGCCGAACAGCGCGGAGATCAGCACTGCCGGAAAGAAGGTGGCGAACGGCAGCGTCGGTCCGAGCACGCCGAGCAGCACCCGCGCCAGCGCCGCGACAACCACGCAAACGATACACAGCGCGATCGAGGCCGGAAGACCCAGATCAATCCGCTGAAGAAAAAGCTGCCGCCACCTGCTGTTCACGGAATATCCTGCCCGCACGAAGTCTTCCATAAAACATCACACCCGCAAAGCGCGGCGCACTGGCACAGCGCATGACATGCGACACATGCAATTTGCGGCGCGTGCAGTGATGCGGTGCGTCCCGGATCGGGACATGCGCGCTATTCCTTGCATCGGCGTGCGTGGTCCGACAGTTCACAAGTGAACACACGATCTCTCCCCGCAGCGTTGCGGCAGCGCGCACGGTGCATCATTCATTTCTCGCGCCGCGATCCGGTTTTCCGGCAACGCATTGTCCAAGGCTTGGATTGCATGACTTCACTTGCCTGGCTTTCATTGCGACATTTCCGGCGATGCTGCTTGACTCCATAAGAACAAATAGAGAACATGCATCCTCACCCGTCAACACGGAACATCGGCATGTTGGACAAACTCGCCTCCGGCCCGCAGTCGGAATCGGAGCGGCTGGATATTGCAGCGGATCAGGCGATCGCGGCCTGCGGCGGCAACATGCGCTCGACGATCCGCGCGCTGATCCTCGCCAACGAATTTCTGGAGTACGAGCTTTGCGAGATGTTCAAGGCCGTGACCAACAGCCGTGCGCGCGGAAAACCTGCAGGCGAGCGGACCGACTGGTTCGACTGATGAAAGCTGCGCGGCCTCAGGCCGATTTGCGCATGACCGGCTCGGCTTCGAGCGGCGTCACATCGAACACCGCATAGCCGTTCTTGCCGTCCTTCTTGGCGGTGTAGAGCGCGCGGTCGGCGGCGGCGATCAGCCGTTCCGCATGCATTCCGATCTCGGGCCGCCATTGCGCAACACCGATGGACGATGACAGCGGAAGCGCGATGCCATTGCCCTGCACGGCTTCGCCCTGACAGGCCTCCAGAATGTGCCGTGCCACCATCGCGCCCTCGCGCAGGGTGGTCGAAGGCAGCAGCACACAGAACTCGTCGCCGCCCATGCGCGCCAGAAGATCGCCGGCGCGCAGCCGGGTGGTGGCCGCACGGGTGAACACCCGCAGGCATTCGTCGCCGGCAGCATGGCCGTGGCTGTCGTTGATGTCCTTGAAGTCGTCGAGATCGATCATCAGGAGCGCGAACGCCTCGCCGCTGCGGCCGGAGCGGACGCATTCCTCATTGAGCCGCGCCAGGAACTGGCGGCGGTTGGCGGCGCCGGTGAGATCGTCGAACAGCGCGAGATCCGCGACCTCGGCGCGCAGCCGGTCGATGGTCATCAGCAGGAAGCCGAAATTCCACATCATCGACAGGAACACGAGGCTCAGGATCATCACCGCCTGAGACTGATTGAACTCGATCAGGGAGATCGGGCCACCGACCTGCAGGACCGCGCCCAGGGAGCGGGCGATATACACCGCGATCATCATGATGGCGATGTAACCGGACATCCGCGCGCCGGGATAGGCAGCGCCCCGCTTGCGGGAAAACAGCAGCGGCAGGGTCATCGCGATCGGAATGGCCTGGGCGGCCGAATAGATCACGATGCGCATGACCATATTGTCGTGCCAGACGAAATACGACAGCCCGGCGAAATGGAGGGTCACCACCAGCGCGGTGAAGCGCCACGACACAGGCTCGCCGTAAAACCGGCGGATGCCCATCGATGCAAGGCAAACCGCCAGAACCAGAACAGAGCCGCCGAGCAGCAGCGGAATGAGAATGAGAGCCTTGTCCTGCGGATCGATCGCGCTGCGCGACATCGCAATCGCTGCACCCAGCGCCGCGACAAATGCTCCCGCGCACCAGTATCGCGTGGCGGCAAGATTCGGATAGCTGCGGACCACGAAGGCCCACACAGTCCCGATAGCGACGAAATTGACGACGAAGATGATCCAGAGAGTCGGAACGCTCAGCATGGGCGGACCGAGGGTGCACGGTAGCCCGCGTCTTGTGCCCTGTCCCTGAAGCTCTTCGCTGCCCGATGCATGAACCCACTCCCAATTCCGGATCGTCCGAAATCTGCCTCCCCCGAAGCCGGATGCATCCTTGCAGGCGCGCACTTAACGGAATCTGACCGGCGCCGGATAAACCGCGCCGTGGTTGTGAATTCATGAACAACGCCACGTTCATGCCCAAACGAAAGGCGTTCTGCTGCAAACCGCGGTGCAGATGAAAGCGAAGTGAAAGGCTTTGCTGGCTGTTAACCCTGCTGCGCAAGCCGCCGTCCACAGAAAAAGACAGCGGCAATGTCGTGAAGGCTCCACAAAGCTGAAAAACAGGCGACAAATTTCTGCGAATCGGTTCGGATTGGAATCGAGGCTGCATACTGGCCCATCGCCGAGCATGCCTCGTGACGTTGACGTCAACTCGAACCCATGAGGATGCCATGGCGAAGAAAGCCAAGAAGGCGAAGAAGGCGGCGAAGAAGACAGTGAAGAAGGCCAAGAAGGCCAAGAAGAAGTAGTTTTATTGATTTGAAGTGGCTCGGGCGGAGCTGCTTCGCCCGGGTCATTTATTTTCAGGACCGCCTATTTTCAGGACCGTCTAATTTTGGGATCGCCTTCCGCCCATTGTCTCTTTCGGAAGCACGCCGCCTCTCCATCCGCACAAGATGCGCCGCCGGCCACTCTCCGGCGATCCATCCGCTCCCGCGGCACTTGAATCCCGCATTCACCCCCGCTAGAACGGCCCCGCGCAATCGCGCCGTAAGCGTCTCACGTCAGGCAACGCATTCAAACCGAGGCCATCCGGCCCGGAGAATGCCATGACGGACCAGACGCAGCCCCCGACATCACGTCTCCAAGCTGCCCTGTTGCGGATTTCCGCAACTGTCGTCGTGCGTCTCTGCGGGCAGGCGACCTTCGCTTCAAAAGAGTAATCTGATGACAACGCTTCCAACTTCACCCGCCCGCCGCAGGCTGCCTGCACGCTATGCCTCCATCGTCATGCCGCTGGTGCTGTCCATCCTGATGACCTTCGTGGTCTCGGGGATTTCCACCCTGAAAAGCCTCGGCTTCACGCCCGCCTTCCTCTCCACATGGCCTGCGGCATGGGCGATTTCGTGGGTCGTCGCCTTCCCCACCCTGCTTGCGGTGCTCCCACTGGTGCGCCGGATCGTGGCCATGATGGTCGAACCGCCACCTTCCGCCTGATATGCGAAAGGGCGGCTGCGAGCCGCCCTTCTCTCTTCATCTTTCAGTGCGAAGACGCAGATGAAGGCGGGCCTCGCCCTTACCTCTCCGCCAGCCGATCGGCAAAATACGCGATGGTCTTGCGATAGATCGTCGCCCTGTTCCACTCGCGCATCGCCTCGAAATTCGCCGAGCCCTCATGATAGTCCGCGCCGCCGCGGAAGCCCGCGGTCTTGAGCAGGTTCGCGGTGGAGGCCAGCACGTCCGGAATGCTGTGGCGCAGATCGACATGGCCGTTGCCGTCGAAATCGACGCCGTACTTGATGTAGGACGACGGCAGGAACTGGGTCTGCCCAAGTTCACCGGCATAAGCGCCGATCAGATCGCGCTGCGGCAGGTCGCCGCGCTGGAGGATCTTCAGCGCCGCGATCAGTTCGCCCTGAAACAGCTCGGTGCGGCGGCAATCATGCGCCATCGTCGTGAGGGTGCGGATCACCGGCATCTTGCCGATGTCGCCCTTGCCGAAATCCGACTCCAGCCCCCAGATCGCGACCACGATTTCCGGCGGCACGCCGAAACGCTGCTGGATGCGCGAGAGCAGCGAGGCATGACGCTGCAGCATCGCCTTGCCGGTGTTGATGCGGCCCGGCCCGACGCGGGTCGAGACATACTGCTCGAACGTCTTGTTGAAGGTGCCGCGCTGGCGGCGGTCGAACGACAGCACCGCCGGGTCCTGCGTCACGCCCGCGAAAGCCTGCGAGATCACGCTTTGCGAAATCCCCGCGGCCGCCGCCTCCTGCGACATCGCCGCGACGAAGGCGTTGAAGTCCCCGCCGCAGCGCGCGGCCTGCGCGGGAATGGAGATGGCGAGGGCGGCGAGAATGACGGCGAGGCGGAGGATGGGCATCAGAGACTCCGTTGCAATATGCGGCTGAGTCTACACGCCGGCGCCTAGCTTGTCCCGGCCCGCGCCGCCTTACTTTGATTGCTTTTTAAGGACAGGCACTCGCGTTCATCTTGGCATCGCTTTCAGAAACGCCCGCAGCACCGCGACGGAATTTTCCGACGCCAGCTTTTCGAAAGTCTGCATCTCGTTCTCGCCCGCGCCGCCGCCGGCAAGGTCCGACAGCGAACGGAACGCCAGAAACGGAACCGCATTGGTCACCGCCACATGGGCGACGGCGGCGCTTTCCATGTCCAGCACCTGCGCCTTGAAGGTGTCGAACGCCCAGGTACGGAACGCCGCGTTATCGACAAACGCGCTGCCCGACACGCCGTTGCCGCCAACCACCACTTTCGGCGGATGAACCAGACACGCCGCCTCGATGCAGCGCTTGAGTTCGACGCCGGAGGTGGCGGTGCGTGCGATCTCGAACAGCTTGTCATCCACCGGAATCCAGAACTGCCGCACGGGCTTGTCCACGCCATCGCGCGGCACTTTGACTCCGCGCGCAAAAATCATCCCGTAGTTCGGAAACTCCTGCTTCGACCACGACGGCAATTGAAAGCCTTGCGGGGTCTCGCGCGCCAGGATCGTTTCGAGATACTGGCCCCACTGCTGCGACACCACAACGTCACCGATGTTGAGCGAGGGATCGACCCCGCCCGCGATGCCGGAAAACAGGATGGCGCGCAGGTTGAAACGGTCGACCGCCATCTGCGATGTCATCGCCGCGTTCACCATCGACACGCCCGACAGCACCAGCACCACGTCATGCCCTTCGACACGGCCGGTGACGAAATCGACGCCCTTCTGACGATGCGACACCGGCTGCTCGACAATCGCCAGCAGCGCTTTCCATTCCGGCTCGAAGGCAGAGAACAGCGCGACGCGCGGCACGGTGTCGACCGGCTGGCTGGAGGCAAAGGCGCTGACCGGCACGAGCGCGAGAAGCGAGATCAGAAGCAGGCGGAGAAGAGGCATCGGAGGACTCTAAGGGAGGGAATACCGGACCATAGCTGAGAAATGAAGAATCTTCGTTTCAAATCTGGTCATGGACAGCCTGAATGAGACCTTGAAAAACGACGTATCAACCGACCGGCATGGCGAAGCCGGTTTGCCCTGCAATGGGGCACCGTCATGAAACGAACTGCCATGCATGCCGCCTCCCGCGCAACGCTTATCGTTTTTCTTTCGCAGCAATTGCAGGCAAGCGCCAACACCGCCAGCATAACCGCCCTTGCAGGATGTTTCGGGAGTTAAGCGATGAGCTTCAAATTCAAGGATGTATTCACCGGCACGCAAGCCGCCCTCGGCGCCGATCCCGGCCAAGCGCAAGCCGCCTTCAGCGCGCAATCACGCCTCGGTAGCGGCCTCAACAGCGCAGTCACAATCCGGCAGTTCAATGTTGGCGTGGACGAGCCTCCGGGTCTCGGCGGAGAAGACACGGCGCCCAACCCCGTGGAATATATTCTCGCTGCACTCGGCTCATGCCAGGAAATCACCTACCGTCTCTATGCAGACGCGCTTGGTATCCCGCTCAACGGTGTATCGGTGCAATTGAGCGGCTCTATCGACCTGCGTGGCTTCTTTAATGTGCAGGACGATGTGCGACCGGGCTATCAAGCGATCGAGGCGGAGGTGGTTATCGATAGCCCCGCACCAGAGGCCGACTTGGCGCGATTGAAGAAGATTGTCGATCGTCACTGCCCGGTGCTGGATATTCTTCGCAATCCCACACCGGTTCAACTGACACTCCGCACCGGGTTGCTCAGCGCCGCTGCTGAATAAAGTCACACATTCAAACCAAACAAAAAACGGCGGACCTTTCGGCCCGCCGTTTTTTGTTTCTGGGCCCCGCCTTCGCGGGGACGACATCGTGAAATCCGCTTAGTTATCCAGGAAAGAGCGCAGCTTCCTGCTCCGCGATGGATGCTTCAGCTTGCGCAGCGCCTTGGCCTCGATCTGACGGATACGTTCGCGGGTCACCGAGAACTGCTGGCCGACTTCTTCCAGCGTGTGGTCGGTGTTCATGCCGATGCCGAAGCGCATGCGCAGCACGCGCTCCTCGCGCGGGGTGAGCGAGGCGAGCACGCGCGTCGTTGTTTCGCGCAGGTTCGACTGGATCGCCGCGTCGATCGGCAGCACCGCATTCTTGTCCTCGATGAAATCGCCGAGGTGTGAATCCTCCTCGTCGCCCACCGGGGTTTCGAGCGACAGCGGCTCCTTCGCGATCTTGAGAACCTTGCGCACCTTCTCCAGCGGCATGCCGAGCTTTTCGGCGAGTTCTTCCGGGGTCGGCTCGCGGCCGATCTCGTTCAGCATCTGGCGCGAGGTGCGCACGATCTTGTTGATCGTCTCGATCATGTGCACCGGAATACGGATGGTGCGCGCCTGGTCGGCGATCGAGCGGGTGATGGCCTGACGAATCCACCACGTCGCATAGGTCGAGAACTTGTAGCCGCGGCGATATTCGAACTTGTCGACCGCCTTCATGAGGCCGATGTTGCCTTCCTGAATAAGGTCGAGGAACTGCAGGCCGCGGTTGGTGTATTTCTTGGCGATGGAGATGACGAGGCGCAGGTTGGCCTCCACCATTTCCTTCTTCGCCTGGCGTGCTTCGCGCTCGCCCTTCTGCACGCCCATCACGATCTTGCGGAATTCGCCGATCTCGAGGCCGGTCAGCGCCGCCAGTTCCTGAATGCTCTGGCGCAGTTCCTTGATCTTGTCCTTCTCCACCGCGACGAAATTCTTCCAGCCCTTGGCGGCGAGTTTCGAAACGCGGTTGAGCCAGCGCGGATCAAGCTCCGAGCCCTGATAGTTCTTCAGGAAGTCTTCGCGGCCGACGCCATGAGCATCGCCGAGGCGGAACAGGCGGCCTTCATAGGACACCAGTTTCTTGTTGATGTCATAGAGCTGCTCGACCAGTGAATCGATACGTGCCTGGTTGAGGCGCAGCGACTTCACCTCGACGACGATCTCGTCCTTGAGCTTCTTGTATTTGCGCTCCTGCGACGGCGAGAGCGACGGACCCTGCGGCCCGCTCTCAAGCTGGTTCTGGATGTCCTGCTCCTGCAGGCGGCGCAGCTTCTTGTATTCGGATGCAATCTTGTCGAAGGTCTCGACAACCTTCGGCTTCAGCTCGGCCTCGATGGCCGCGAGCGACATCTGGTTCTCGAACTCGTCGTCCTCGTCCATGTCCGCTTCGGCGGCGGACTCGCCCGGGTCCTTGGCTTCGCCGGCGGGCGCGGGACGGAACGGCGTTGGCGACGGCGGCGCGGCGGGCGGCGCAGGCTGCACGGCGGCGATCACCTGCACGGTGCCGTCGGCATTGATGACAGCATTGGTCGGCTGACCATCAGGCCCGACGGGGCCTGCGATCATCGCAGGGTTGATGCCGTTCTTGCCTTCGGGGCCGGCATAGGTCGCTTCAAGATCGATGATGTCGCGAAGGAAGATCTTTCCTTCGTTGAGTTCGTCGCGCCAGATGATGATGGCCTGGAAGGTCAGCGGGCTTTCGCAGAGCCCAGCGATCATCGCTTCGCGGCCAGCCTCGATGCGTTTGGCGATGGCGATTTCGCCTTCGCGTGACAACAGCTCGACGGTGCCCATCTCGCGCAGATACATGCGCACGGGATCGTCGGTGCGCTCGCCCGGCTCGGACTTCTTGGTTTCGGTGACGGCCTTGGAGGTAACCTCGACGAGTTCGTTATCGGTCTCGTCGTCGGCGTCTTCCTGCTTTTCCTCGTCGTCGGCGTCATCGTCGGATTCGGAGACGTTGATGCCCATGTCGGAGAGCATCGCCATGATGTCTTCGATCTGTTCGGGCGAGGTCTGGTCGGAGGGGAGCACTTCGTTGAGCTGATCGAAGGTCACGAAGCCGCGCTTCTTGGCCTGCTTGATCATCTTCTTGACGGCGGCGTCGGAGAGATCGAGCAACGGCGACGGGGCGTCGGCGGAATCCTTCTCAGGCGTATCGGCGGCCTTCTGATCCTTGTCTTTATCCTTGATCACTGCCGTCTTTGCCTTGGTGGCCATTCACTGCTCCTGAAACACGCTCACGACGTGGGCCCATGGCCCGCGTGGAATTTGATACCGCTTTGATGCGGAAAGGGCGGCGCTTTTGAAGGCACCACCCGGGCCGGATTGACTTGTGTCCCAAACTTCTAATGCAAGGCCGTTAAGCCCTGATTAACCCTGTTTTTGCGGCCAAAAACCCGGTTTGGCGAGTCTTTTTAAGACCTCGGCAGCGGCTTTAAAGGCCCCCGGAGGCGGTTTCGTCAACTCCTGCTCTGGAACCTGCCCGAGGATTCTCCGAATCCCTCGATCAGGGCGTCAAGGCCATCCATTTCGGCAAGTCGCCTTTTGACGTCCATCAGCCAAGCTTCGCTGGATTTGCTGCCGTCCTGCGCGAGCGCCTGCTCTGCGTCCTTCAATTCCCTAAGTAAGGAGTGGGACTGGCGATGCAAGGCAACGAGCTGGTGCCAGGTGGCCAGAACGTCCTCCTGCGCCGCGCCCGGCTGGGCGCCCCAGACGTTCTTGGTCGTGATCGATCGCTCAACCCGTTGAATTTGCTCGGAATATCCAGCCCTCTCCAGCGAGGCCCGCAGCCGGGCGCTTTCCGCCGCCGGATCGTCGGTATGCGAATAATTTGAAAACGCGCCGATGATCCCGGCCCGCAGCTTGTGGGCCTCGGGATGGGCCAGTTCCAGCGCGGCGATGTCCTCCAGATGATCGTGCAAAAGCCACGGGTGATTGAGCAGCGACAGCAGGATCAGGGCTTCGCGCCGGGACAGCGCGCTGCGCTGGCCGCGCATCACCGGAGAGGATGCGAGCTGGGGGCTGGCGACCTGATAAGGCCCGCGGGTGAAGGATCGCGCACCTGTGGATAGCCCGCCGCGCGCCTCGTTGCGGCGGGCGCCGCCGGGGGCAAACGGGGCGCGTGGCGGAAAAGCACGGCCCGATTCGCTCCCGAAGCCGCCGGCAAAACCGCCCTGCCCCTGACCGCGAAACCCGCCGCCGCGCGGCCCGTCGCGATAACCCTGCGGTGCAAACGCGTTGCGCAGACGATCGGCAAAATCCTGCCGGTAATAGCGCTGCACGACGTCGTCGCGAATGCCGCCGGTCAATTCGCGAATGCGCGCTTCAAGCGCCGCGCGGCGCTCCGGCGTCGCGAAGCTGCCGCCTTCGATCTCGCGCGACCACAGGACATCCGCGAGCGGCCTCGCTGCGCTCAGCACCTCGTCGATGGCGGCGCGGCCTCCGCTGCGGGCGAGATCGTCCGGGTCCTGTCCTTCCGGCATGATCGCGAAACGAAGACTCTTGCCGGGCTTGAGATGCGGAAGCGCCAAATCTGCAGCGCGCAGCGCAGCGCGCTGGCCCGCGCCGTCGCCGTCGAAACACAGGATCGGCTCATCCGCCATCTTCCAGAGCAGCGCGAGCTGGTTTTCGGTCAGCGCGGTGCCGAGCGGCGCCACCGCACCGGGAAATCCCGTCGTCACCAGCGCGATCACATCGACATAGCCTTCGGCGACGACGACCTGCGCGCCTTCATGCGCGGCCTGCCGGGCAGTGGCGATGTTGTAGAGATTGTCGCCCTTGTGAAACAGCACACCGTCGGCGGAGTTGAGATACTTCGCCGGCGCGTCCTTCTCCATCGCGCGGCCGCCAAAGGCGATCACGCGATTGCGGGCATCGGTGATGGGAAACATCACGCGGTCGCGGAAGCGGTCGTAGGGAACGGGAATGTCTTCACCCGCGCTGAGCAGCCGCGCCTCAATCATGTCCTCGACCGAGACGCCGAGGCCGCCGAGATGCTCCTTCAAAGCAAAGCGTTCGGGCGGTGCATAGCCGAGACGGAACTGAAGCTGTGTCGCAGGCGTAATCGCGCGGTCGGCAAGATAGCCGCGCGCTTTCGCACCCAGCCGCGACGCGAGCGTGTCCGCATAGAACTTCGCGGCGAGGTCCATCACGTCATACAGCGTCTTGCGGCGCTGCTCGTGGCGCGCGGCATCCGGCGTCACCGCAGGCAACGGCATCCCCGCCTGCGAGGCGGCGACCTCCACCGCTTCGACAAAGCCGAGGCCTTCGGTCTCCATGATGAAGTCGAAGATGTTGCCGTGTTTGCCGGAAGCGAAGCAGTGATAGAAGCCTTTCTGGTCGTTCACAGTGAACGAGGGCGTCTTCTCCTGCTTGAACGGAGACAGACCTTTGAACTCCTTGCCCGCGCGCTTGAGCTTGACGCGCTTGCCCACGACTTCCGAAACCGGAAGCCGGGCGCGCAGCTCTTCGAGAAATTGGGGCGTAAAGCGCAAGGTTTAAGACTCAGGGGTTTGCCAACCGATCATCCATATAGGGTCTCCGCCCCGAACCCTCCATAAGGGGGCATACGGACGGAGTTGTCCCCATTGAACACAGCGGAATCAGCCGGTCAGCACCCGCCGGTCCCGGCGGAACATGGCCGCCAAATAATCCGCCACCGCCCGCACCCGCGGCAGGCGGGCCACGTCCTTGCGCAAAAGCATCCAGACCTCGCGATCCGGTGGGTTTTTCGTCAATTTCACCGGCACCAGCCGCGGATCATCGTTCCCGACATGGAGCGGCAATTGCGCCACGCCAAGCCCGGCGCGCGCCGCTGCCGCCTGGGTGGACTGGCTGTTGGTGCGGACAATAAAACGCGCCTGCGGAAATTCGCGATTGAGCCATGCGGCATCGGCAATGAATTCGTTCTCGTCGTCGAAACCGATCATGGCGGGTGACGGGTTCTTGCCCAGCGCCTTCGCGTAACCGCGCGAGGCATAGAACGAGAAGGCGACGCTCGACAGCCGCCGCGCCAGCAGATCGCTGTCCTTCGGACGTCCGAAACGGATGGCGATATCGGCTTCCCGGCGCGACAGGCTGATCACCCGCGAATCCGCGATGATCTCCAGATCGATGCCGGGATGCTGCCTGTGAAAATGACCCAGACGATCGACCACGAAGCGCTCGGCCATCGAGCGCGCCATGGTGAGGCGCACGAGACCGGACAATCCGGCATCCGGCGAGGTCAGGTCGGCGCTCGCCCGCGCCGCATCTTCCATGGTGCGCGCGAGCTGCTCGACACGGCGGCCGCGCGCAGTCGGCGCATAGCCATCCGCCTTGCGGTCGAACAGCGGCGCCTGCAACGCAGCCTCAAGACTCGCGACACGGCGCGCCACCGTGGCATGGCTCACCTTCAGCGCCCGCGCCGCCGCCGACAGGCTGCCGTGACGGGCCAAAGCGAGGAAATAGCGGAGGTCTTCCCAATCCGGGTCTGATCGTTTTTGCACAGCCATGACGCAAATATAGACAATTTCGCACAGGCGATCCATGACCTATTGTCTGCGTACGTTGTTTCACAAGGACCCGACCATGACCGCCCAATCGCTTCTTCAGCTCGTGAAGGCCCCGCTGCATCCGAGCCCGCTGGAAAAATCCGCCCTTGTCATCATCGATGCCCAGCTCGAATACCAGAACGGCAAGCTGCCGCTCGACGGCGTCGACAACGCCGTTCTGGAGGCCGCCAAGCTGCTCAAGCTGGCGCGCGAGCGCGGCGTGCCGGTGTTTCATGTCGTGCATCACGGCCCGGCTGGCGCGCCGCTGTTCGACGAAACGACGCCGCAGGGCGCGATCATGCCGCTGCTCACCCCCGCGGCCGGTGAAGTGGTGGTGCGCAAGACGTTGCCGAACGCATTCGCGGGCACCGATCTCGATGCGCTGGTGAAAAGCACCGGCCGCACCGAACTGATCATCGCCGGATTCATGACCCATATGTGCGTCAGCGCCACCGCGCGCGCCGCGCTCGACCTGAAATACCGCACCACCGTTGTCGCCAATGCGGCTGCGACACGCGACCTGCCCGATCCGCTCGGCGGCGCGATCCCCGCCAGCGTGGTCCATCGCGTGGCGCTGACCGAACTGGCGGACCGTTTTGCGATTGTGGTGAAGGATACGGCGGCGCTGACGGCAAAAGCCTAAGGCACGTCCCGGATTACAGCCGCTAGACCGCAGCCACGATCACATGGGCCTGGATTTTTCCAGCCACCGCGCCGGCTCCATGCCGGCGCGCGATCGCGGATGCGGCGCGGTCGGTCGCAGCTTCAAGTTTATCGGCACCGCGGGCCTCGATTTCGGTGCGCAGCAGTGTTCCCTGACAATACGCAACGGCCGGCAGGCGCGGCGAGGACGCGCGGCTCTGCTCGGCCCGCGTCTCGATGATCACGTCGGAGAACCCCGCATCCTTCAGATCGCGGCGGATCAGCGCCGTATCGTGGTAGCCATGCGGGGTGCGCGCCATGAAACGTGGCGGGTCGTCCGGAAACATCTCCGCCAGCGCATTCGTGACATCGTCCGCAAAGTCATTTTCCTCGAGGCGATCCCACACGCTGAACAGAAAATGTCCACCGGGCCGAAGCACCCGTCTTGCTTCCCGGAAGGCACTCGCGCGGTCGGGGAAAAACATCGCCCCGAACTGGCAACAGACGGCATCGAAGGCCGCATTTTCAAACGGCAGCGCCATGGCGTCCGCCCGCCGCCATTGAATGCGGCTGTCGGGACCTTGCTGTGACGCGGCGTAGTCGAGCATCGGCTGGTTGAGATCGGTGACCATATAGCTGGCATCAGGCGCGAGCCTTGGCGCCAGAGCACGGGTAACGACCCCGGTGCCGGCGGCAATTTCCAGAACGGCACGTGGCGAAAAAGCCGCGACGCGCTGCGCGAGATCCGCCGCATACGGCTCGAAAATCAGCGGCACCATATAGCGGTCGTAGTTCTCCGGAATCGAGCCAGCGAATACCTTGTCGGCTTCCAGCATTGCTCTCACCCGCCGTCGGTTGATGGCGCGCAAGACTAGCATAACGCCGCGGGCTTTGGACCGCTTTCAGCCGGAAAAGCGCCGGCGGCAACGCCCGGTTAAAGGTCCACGTCGTCGAACTGGCCGGACTTGATCCACTCGCGTCCCTCCACCGTCCGGTTGTAGACATACATCCAGGCTTCGGAGGCGGTGCCATCCGCAAGAACGACATTTTGCTTGAGCCGCAGGTACTGCGTCGGCTTGGGATCGTCGGGGCCGCATCCTTCATAGCGGTCGAGCGCAGCCAGAAGATCGGAATCGCGCAGTTCGTACACATCGCCAAACACCCATTCGTCGGCCATGTGCGAGGGAACGGCGCCGGGATAATGCGTGATGCGATAGAGCCGTCCGTTGTAGCGTGCTTCGCCCACATGCCTGCCCTTGGCCGCCAATTGCCCCGCCAGCGGATGGCGGGAGCCACGCCGCAGGGTGCCGTAGACAAACAGACGCTCTGTCATCGCATTCAGCCCGCCTTTGCTTCCGCCACCTCATCGCTGACGACAACGAACCTGTTCAGCACCATCCGCCCGAAGGTGGTGGACAGCGCCACATCGGCCGCGTCGCGGCCAGTGCCCATCAGGATGCGGCCGATGCGCGGCACGTCATGACGCGCATCGAACGTATACCATTTGCCTGAAAGATAGACTTCGTACCAGCCTGAAAAATCCATCGGCGCCGGATCGGGCGGAATGCCGATGTCGCCCATGTAGCCAGTCGCGTAGCGGGCCGGAATGTTCATGCAGCGGCACAGCGTCAGCGCCAGATGCGCAAAATCGCGGCACACGCCCTCGCGCTCCTGAAACACGTCGAACGCCGACTTGGTCGGGCGCGCACGCTGATAATCGAATCGCACATGGTTGTGCACCCAGGTGTTGATCGCCTGCACCCGTTCCCATCCCGGCGACGTGTTGCCGAACTGCGACCAGGCGAAATCGACAAGCCGGTCGGTTTCGCAATAGCGGCTCGCCATCAGATACAGCAGGACCTCGTCGGGCAGTTCGTCCACAGGCATCTGCCGCGCCTCCGGCACGAAAGCATCGGCAAGGCCGGTGTCGCGCACCAGCGCATTGCCGCGAAAGGTGATACCGCCCGGCGGCGCGGTGAGACGCCCGCAGATATTGCCGAAGCTGTCGTGAAAGTAGCGGATGCGGACATCCGGCTCGGTCACGATCACCTCTTCGCCGACGATGTCGCGGGCGCGCGAGGGATGAATCCGCAACATCACCACCATCGGCGTTTCCGCGACAGCGCCGTAGGAAATCTCGAACCCCACCCGGATCAGCATGGTTCGCCGCCCACGGAGAGGACGTGAATGGTGACATCCATGCCGAGATGCGCGTCGGCCGGTCCGAGATAGCTGCCATGAAGCGGGATCGCCTGATGCGGCTCACGCGCCACCGCAACGCGGATGAGATCGCGGCTTCCGACAATGCCGTTGGTCGGATCGAACTCGACCCAGCCCGCGCCCGGCAGATAGGCACGTACCCAGGCGTGAGTATTGCCGCCGCCGACATAACCATGGGCTTCGTCGCCGGGAATGAAGATGTAGCCGCTGACAAAACGCGCGGCGATGCCCAGACGCCGCAACGCCTCCATCATGAACAGCGCGAAATCGCGGCAGGTGCCCGAGCCGATACTGAGCGTATCGAGCGGATGCTGGGTGCCATGTTCATGGCGCTTGCGGTAACTGAACGACTGCCGCACGCCATGAGTCATGCCGGTGAGCAACTCCAGCGTCGGGGTGCGGCTGCCTTCAGAGAGAAACTGCCGCGCCCATGCCGCCAGCGCGCCGTCCGGATCGCTATATTGCGGCGTGATCGACGTGGTGAGATCGGCGAGTTCATCCGGCTCGTAGACGAAGGGATAGTAATAGGCCTCGTCGTCGGCCATCAGTTCAATGTTCTCGAGCGGATAGTGCTCCACGGTGACTGTGGAGTCGAACACCAGCCGGTCGGATGCGGTGTCGAAATCGGCGATGGCGACGCTGTTGCCGAACACATCATGGATGCGGCGCAGCGAGGAGGGCTTTGGGGAAATGTCCAGCCGCTCCGACAGCACATGAATGTCGTGGCCGTCGCGCGGACGAAACATCAGCCGGTGCTCGCCGAACGCCACCGGGCGGTCGTAGCGATACTCGGTCTTGTGATGAATCGTCAGGAGCGGCATCGTCTCGAACAGGCCGATTGAATTCGTCTGCGAATCGTACATGCTGTTTTTGCTGCATTTCCGGCTTATTGTTGGGCTTGGATGCCGCTGAGACAGGCAACGAGAGCACCCAACGCACACATGGCCCTGCCCGCTTCAGCCGACACCTTACGACTCCTGGACGACGACGAAGTTCCGCCGGTCCTTGAGGAAAATGCAGGCAGTCAGTCGCCCTTCTTCTTCACCTGCGATCACTATGGCCGGCTGGTCCCCCGCGCGCTTCACGATCTCGGCGTGCCCGCCAGCGAGATGGAGCGGCACATTGCCTGGGACATCGGCATTGCCGGCGTCGCGACGCTGCTTGCAAAGGAGATGGACGTCCATCTCATCGCGCAGCGTTATTCGCGCCTCGTGATCGACTGTAACCGGCCGTTCGAAAGCGCGGGCTCAATTCCGCTGATCAGCGAAGCGACCGAAATTCCCGGCAATGGCGGCCTCGATGCCGCGCAGGCCGCCGCGCGCCGGCAGGCGATCTTCGTGCCCTATCACACCCGGATCGCGCAGGCGCTCGATGCACGCAAGGCGCGCGGCCTGCCGACCATCCTGGTGTCGCTGCATTCCTTCACACCGGTCTATGCCGGCATCGCCCGGCCCTGGCACATCGGCACGCTGTATCACCGCGACGACCGGCTGCCGCATCTGCTGCGCGACAAGCTGCGGCTCGAAGGCGATCTCGTGGTCGGCGACAACGAACCTTATGCAGTGAGCGATACCACCGACTACACCATCCCGGTGCATGGCGAGCGGCGCGGGCTGATGCACACCGGCATCGAGATCCGGCAGGATCTGATCGGCGATCAATCCGGCCAGCATCAATGGGCGGAGCGTCTCGCGCGCATCCTGCGCGAGATCGAGGAAGAACTGCATGCCAGGAAGCTGATGCCCGCATAAGGCTTGCACACACGCTTGCGATCTGCGTGATTGCGACAACCGCAGCAACGACTCCATTTTTGCTCTGGATGCTGTGAGTCGCCTGTGTCACCGGCCGGATGTTCTTCGACAGAGCCGCCCAGCATCACGAATGTTCGCTCAGCGAAACACAGCACTGCTCGGGAGTCTCATTCCGCGCACGAATCCGGCTCTCAGCGCACGCAAAGCGGGACAACGTAGGCGTGCGCCTTGATATATTACAACGTAAAGATTCCGGAGCTAGTTATCAGACGATAAGAACCAAGGAACGGCCGTGTTTTGGCGGATAAACTCGAAAGACTTCACACTACGCGACGCCGAACTACTTCTCCTGACTTACCTTGACCCGATCCTCCCGGCCTCCCTCACAGCCTTTCATGCGTGGATGCTGACCACGCCCACGCTCAAGTCGTTTATCGAAAAAACCATGACTTCCACCGGAGAGCGCGCGGACCAGATCGCCGCACGATTGACCGGAGCGCTGCATAATCATTGGCGCAAGCGGCTACAGGATGGTGACGGTGATGCTTACCGTGCCCGCCTCAGCATCATCGGCCCGATGCACGCGCGGATCGGTGTGCCGATGACCTTCTTCATCGACGGCTACCGTCTGCTCCTGATCGAGTGTCAGAACAGGCTGGAGCCCGCGCTGGCCAAGCTCCCTCAGGAGCGCCCGATGCTGATGGCTACCCTGTCCGGGCTTGTGCTCGATGACCTCAACAACATCGTTGCAACCTACAGCACCGTGCTCAAGAAGTGCGTGATGGGGCACACCGATACGGAGCCGAAGCCGGGTGGCGCCGGCTAGCGCGGCGACAATCGGCCTCTTGACCCAGCGCCGCAGCTATCCCTTCGTCGCCACAAAATATGCCAGCGCCCAGATCACCGCCACGACCACCCAGAGAAACCACGCAGCCTTCGCGCGCGGATCAAGCACGGACTCTGTGGGATTCTGCGGATTGACATACACATCGACAGTCGCGCCTTCCGGATACTTCCTGACGTAACGCTGCACGCCCCAGTCGGAAGTGGAGGACACCTGCCCGTTCATGCTGGCGACAAGGCCGGTGTAGTCCGCATTCTCATAGCGATAGGTGTAGGAAATATTCGCCCTGAACATGATCTGGCCGCGTGAGCCGTTATCATCCGCGCGCGCGCGGAAACGATCCAGACCCGACGTCTTGATCCTGCCTTTGACCACCGGCCATGTCCGCGCCAGCGCCGCATGGCGATGCAGACCGATCGCGAACAGTGCGATCGCCGCGCCGAAGGCACCGAGCGCAACCGTCATGGCCGACATCTGCGGATGAGGCAGCTTGGTCGAGACGAAATCCGTCAGCTTGTGAAAGCCGATCGCCCCGCCGAACACCAGCACGACGGCGATCACCACCATCCAGCCGATACAGCCCCACATGCCCTTCGGCATGTCCCGCTCCAGCACAGCCTCACCGCGCTTGTTCGGATTGTAATAGACGGTGACGGCTGTGCCGACAGGATAACGCGCAAGGGTTTCCGCGACTTCGAAATTGCCGCGATCCTCGCCGATGGTGACGCGGTTGTTGCGATAGGTCTGCCCCGCGATCACATATTCATAGGTGACGTTGGCGAAGTTACGCTCCTCGTAGTAATGTCCCTCTTCGCGGTCACTATCGATCACTCTCACATCGCGCGTCTCAGGCTTCGAAACCACGACCTTGCCCGGCACGCTCGGCCAGTCGCTGGCGGCGCGCACTTCCAGATATTTGTAGATCGCGGCAACGACGATGAGGCCGACCGGAGCCAGCAACATCGCATAAACGAACCACGGAATATCCGGCAGCATACTTACCTCGCGCGTGTCAGGGCGAGCCAGATGCCGCCGCCGATCATGAACCCGCCGGAGATGCGGGACACTAGGCGCACCCGCCGCGCCGACAATAATTTACCTGCGCGCCCGGCCAGCAACGCGTAAGCGCCATCCGACAACGCGGCGATGACGGTGAATGTCGCGCCAAGCAGCACGACCTGAGGCAGATGATCCTGCTTCATGTCCACGAACTGCGGGATGAACGCACCGAAGAACACCAACACCTTTGGATTGCTGAGCAGGACCAGAAAGCCCTGCAGGAAAAATCCGCCGCGCGGTGGCGGTGGCGCATCGGTCGCGGACATTTCGCCGCTGGAGCGGACCAGCCTGATGCCGAGCCACACCAGATAGGCCGCGCCGGCGAAGCGCACCCATTCGAACCAGTAACCCATGGTCGCCATCAGCGATGTCAGGCCCACGGCAATGATGCCGATGATGATCACCAGACCGAGCTGCGCACCGGCGATGTTGGTCAGCGCAGCGCGCGTGCCGTAACGCAAGCCGTTGGCGATCACCAGCGTGACGATCGGCCCCGGCAGGATCGCAAGCGCGACACAGGCGGCGACATAGGCGAGATAGACCTGAAGCGACATAAATATCCCCGATGCGTTGAGGCCGCATCAAAGAATGAGACGCCGCGGGAAAGCAAGCGGTTCAAATTCGCCGGAATGATTTTGGGCGCGCAAGCGGGGCGGCGAAAGAGGCCTAACCCAATCCCCGCAGCTCTCGCCGCAGCACCTTGCCGGTGGCGGTCATCGGCAAGGAGTCCGCGAACTGGATGTGGCGCGGATATTCGTGCGCGGCGAGCTGCACCTTGACGAAATCCTGAATCTCCTTGGCCAGTTCATCGCTCGCGGCAAAACCGGGCCGCAGCACGATCCATGCCTTGATCGCCTCGGTGCGGATCGGATCGGGAATGCCAACCACGGCGGTCATCGCCACTGCCGGATGCTTCATCAACGTGTGCTCGATCTCCGCCGGGCCGATGCGATAGCCCGCGCTGGTGATCACATCGTCCTCGCGGCTGACGTACCAGAAATAGCCATCGTCATCCTGCACGCCGAGATCGCCGGTGAGCAAAAAGCCGTTCGCGTATTTCTTCGCGGTCGCGTCCGGGTTCTGCCAGTATTCCAGCATGGTCACAGGATTGGGCACGCGTACGCCGACAATGCCGCGCGTGTTGCGCGGCTGCTGCTCGCCCTGCTCATTGACGATGCGCACATCGAAGCCCGGCGTCGGCTTGCCCATCGAGCCAGGCCGGATCGGGAACAGGTTCGAATTATTGGCCAGCACCAGATTGCATTCGGTCTGGCCGTAGATCTCGTGCACGTCGACACCGAAGGTGGCGCGCACCCATTCGATCAGCTCCGCGCCGAGCGACTCGCCGCCGGAGAAAATGCTCCGCAGCTTCACGCCGCTGTGCTTGACGTCGGCCTGACGCATCAGCTTCAGCGCGGTCGGCGGCAAAAACACATTGCGCACGCCGTGATCGGCCATCAATTGCATCGCAGCCTGCGGCTCAAACTTCCTGGCGCGATAGCCGAGCATCGGCACGCCGTGATACCAGGCGGGAAACAGCGCATCGAACAGCCCGCCGATCCACGCCCAGTCTGCCGGGGTCCACATCAGATCACCGGGCTTGGGCAGAAAATCATGCGCCATTTCGACGTTCGGCAGATGGCCGAGCAGCACGCGATGGGCATGCAGCGCGCCCTTTGGATTTCCCGTGGTGCCTGACGTATAGATGATGATCGCCGGATCGTCCGGACTGGTCGCGACGGTCTGAAAATCTTCCGACGCATCCTCGATCGACTGCCAGAACGACTTCGCACCCGCATGGATGGTGCCGCTGGTGATGTAGATGTCCTGCAGATGCGGGAGCCGGTCGCGAATCTTGGAGAGCTTCTCCCAGCCGCCTTCATCGGTGATGACAGCTTTCGCGCCGCTGTTCGACAGCCGGTATTCCAGCGCGTCCTCGCCGAACAGCGTGAACAGCGGTACGGAAATCATGCCGGAGCGGAATGCGGCCAGATGCGCGATCGGCAGTTCGACCGACTGCGACAAGAACACCGCGACGCGGTCGCCGCGTTTCAGGCCATCGGCCTTGAGCACATTCGCGAAGCTCTTTGACAGTCCGCTGATCTCATCGAACGACAGCTTCTGCGTGCCGCCGTCTTCGTCCACATAGATCAACGCCAGCCGCCCGCTGCCGTCGGCATAGCGGTCGCAGCAGGCGGTTGCGATGTTGAAGGTGGCGGGAATGTCCCAGCGGAAGTTTTTATAGAGATCGTCGTAAGTGGCGGCTTGAGGGAGCATGGCGGGAGCTTTCGTTATAGCCGCGGCTGCTTCCTCAACGTCATCCCGGCGAAAGCCGGAATCCATAACCACCGAATTCGATCAACCCAGCGGGACGTTGCAACCGCTCATATCAAAAGAGAACACAGGGAGTATGGGTCCCGGCTTTCGCCGGGACGACGAAATTTTTCTAACCCGTCAGCGCGGCCTTCACCAATCCACTGGCCTTGCCGAAATCCATCTGGCCAGCGTACTTCGCCTTCAGCGCGGCGATCACCTTGCCCATGTCCTTCATGCCCGCGGCGCCGGTCTCCGCAACGATGGCCGCGATGGCGGCATTCACTTCATCGTCCGACATCTGCTTGGGCAGATAGGCCGAGATCACGGCGATCTCCTCGCGCTCAGCCGCGGCGAGTTCGGGGCGGCCGCCCTTGTCGTAGAGCGCGACCGATTCCTGACGCTGCTTGATCATCTTCTGCAAGAGGCCAAGGAGGTCCTCGTCGCTCAGCGGCGGCTTGCCCTGCCCGCGCGCATCGATGTCGGCATTCTTCAACGCGGAATTGACCATGCGCAGCGTCGACAGCTTGCGCTCATCCTTCGCCTTCATGGCGTCCTTGACGGCATTGTTGATGGCATCGCGCAGCATCGGTCTCTCCTGCTTCAAATCGATTTGCCGCTGATTTAGGGCGTTTCGCGCTTCGGCACAACCGACAGGCTACATCTCCAGCCAGTCGAGCAGCGCTTCGGACATGGCATCCGGCTTCTCGAGCTGCGGAAGGTGGCCGCAATCGGGAATCTTCACAAACTTCGCACCGGGAATGGCGGCTGCCATCTCGACCGAGGCCTCGACGGGGACCATGTTATCCGTATCACTGGTCAGCACCAGCGTCGGACACTTGATCTGCGCCAGCGTGGGGCGGGAATCGGCGCGGGTCATGATCGCCTCCAATTGCCAGACGAAGGCATCAGGACCGACATCGTCGGCCATGTCGAATACGATCTTCCGCAAATCTGCATCGTAAGCCCGCGAGGGATGGACGAATTTTCCGAACAAGGCTTCCATGACTTTATGATAGCCGCCAGTTTTCACTTCGGCGATCAGACCACGGCGGCGATCGCTGGCTTCAGGCGTCTCCGGCCGCGCCGATGTGTTGAGTAGCGCCAGCCGCGCGACGCGTTCGGGCGCCTGCCGGAACATTTCCAGGATGATGTAGCCGCCCATCGAATGACCGGCGAGCGCAAACCGCAGCGGCGCTTCGGCAAGGATGCGCCGCGCGATGGTCGCCATGTCGCCGCCCCGCGCATGATTGGCGAGAAACACCGGCCCCTGCCGCCACAACGCGGGAATCTGCGGATCGTAAATGCGCGGCGAACATGCGAGGCCGGGAACGAGCACGACGGGAAGCGAATGGGGCATGAGATTTCCTCTCAGAACGATCACCGTTTCTCGTCATTGCGAGGAGCGAAGCGACGAAGCAATCCATCCTCCCATAAAAATGGATTGCTTCGCTACGCTCGCAATGACGAAAGAACCATCAAGCCACCCCGCGCGTGCGGCCTTCCCAATAGGGCGCGCGCAGCGCCTTGCGGTCGATCTTGCCAAGTCCGGTCACGGGGATCGTCTCGACGAAATCGATGGTCTTGGGTGACCACGGCGCGCCGCGCTTGTCCTTCACATGGGCCTGCAGTTCGGCCGCGCCGGAATTCGCGCCGGCCTTCAGCACAACAAACCCCTTCACCGCCTCGCCCCACTTGTCATCCGGAATGCCGATCACGGCAGCGGACGCCACCGACGGATGCGACATCAGCGCATCCTCGACCTCGCGCGGATAGATATTGAAGCCGCCGGAGATGATCATGTCCTTGGTGCGGTCGACGATATAGAAGTAACCGTCTTCATCCTTCACCGCCACGTCGCCGGTGTGCAGCCAGCCGCCGCGCAGCGTTTCCGCATTGGCGTCCGGCCGCTTCCAGTAACCGTCCATCACCAGCGGCCCGCGCACGCAGATTTCGCCGGGCTCATTGATGCCGACTTCCTTCATGTCCGCATCGAACAACTTCACGTCCACGCCCGGACTTGCGCGGCCACAGGAGCCGAGGCGTCCGGGCTTTGTTTCGTCGTGATCGATCTTGCGCATCGAGGTGATGACCTGCGGCGCTTCGGTCTGTCCGTAGAGTTGCACGAACACCTTGCCGAAGATTTTCATGCCTTCCTTCAAGCGATCCGGCGACATCGGCGCAGCGCCATAGACGATCATCTGTAGCGACGACATGTCGTGCCGCTTGCGCAAATCCTCGTTGTCGATCAGCGCATAGATCAGCGTTGGCACCAGAAAGGTGGCATTGATCTTTTCGGATGCGACAACACCCGCGTAAACCTCCGGCTCAAAGCCCTGCACCAGACGCATCAGGCCGCCGCGCATCATCACCGGAAACAGCGTGACGCCCGCAGCATGGCTGATCGGGGTCGCGGCGAGGAAACGGATCTGCTCGGGCCAGTCCCAGTCCGAGTAGAGCAGCAGCGTCATGGTCACCAGCGCACGATGGGACAGCATCACGCCCTTGGAGCGGCCGGTGGTGCCGCCGGTATAGGCGAGGAACGCGATCTCGTGGGACGAACTCTCATCGACCAGCGGCGCGGCCTTCACTGTGGCGAGGTCCGGCATGATGTCGCGCACGCCGTCCATCGGGCCGATGGAATAGAGATTCTTGAGGGTCGGCACCCGGCTCTTGATCGCCATGCCGCGCGGGCCGAACTTCGCGCCCTCCACGATCAGAAGATCGATCTCGGCGTCTTCGATGATGAAGGCGTGATCGTCCTCGGCGGCCATGGGATGCAGCGGCGTGTAGCGCACGCCCATCACCAGCGCGGCGCAGATCGCGGCCCACGATTCCGCACGGTTGCTGGCCAGAATTGAAAGCGCGCTGCCCTTCTTCAGGCCGAGCGAACGGAACAGGCTGATGAACCGGCCCACGGTGTCGCCGAATTCACGGTAGCTCCACCGCACCTTGCCGTCGGCGATGGCCGGCTGGTCGCCGAACCGCGCAATGGCGTTCACCACCAGATTGCCGATGGTTCCGCCCGAATGAAGGTGCCGCAAATCGGGCGCGTTCGTCGCCGTGTTCATCCTATGTCTCCTGCCTGACCGCAGTTCTTTTGATGGCCGCGGGGAGCGCAGATTAGGCGGCGTCCGCCGGGTGTCAAATATGTGCAAATCACATGAATTTGGGGCCTTTCTGCCTTTGACGCGCCGCGGCACAGGAGTTATGTCATGGGCTTATGACGACATCAGACAATTCCTCAGCCTGGCCGGACCTCAAGCCGACCGCGCTCCTCGTGCTTGCCGACGGCACCGTGCTGGAAGGCTTCGGCCTCGGCGCGGAAGGTCAGGCGGTCGGCGAAGTCTGCTTCAACACGGCGATGACCGGTTATGAGGAAATCCTCACCGATCCGTCCTATGCCGGGCAGCTCATCACCTTCACATTTCCCCATATCGGAAATGTCGGCACCAACGACGAAGACATCGAAACGGTGAACATGGCGGCGACGCCGGGTGCGCGCGGCGTGATTCTGCGCGCCTCGATCACCGATCCGTCGAACTACCGCGCTACCAAGCATCTCGATGCCTGGCTGAAGGCGCGCGGCATCATCGGCATCTCCGGCATCGACACCCGCGCGCTCACCGCGCTGATCCGCACCAAGGGCATGCCTAATGCCGTGATCGCGCACGCGAAGGACGGCAAGTTCGATCTGCACGGCCTCAAGGAAGAAGCCCGCGAATGGCCCGGCCTTGAGGGCATGGACCTCGTGCCGATGGTGACCAGCACCCAGCGCTTCAACTGGGACGAGACGCCATGGGAATGGAACAAGGGCTTCGGCAAGCAGGACAAGCCCGAGTTCAACGTCGTCGCCATCGATTACGGCATCAAGCGCAACATCCTGCGTTTGCTCGCCGGTGAAGGCTGCAAGGTGACGGTCGTTACGGCGAAAACATCTGCCGAAGACATTCTCGCCATGAAGCCGGACGGCGTGTTCCTGTCGAACGGACCCGGCGATCCGGCGGAAACCGGCAAGTACGCCGTGCCCGTCATCCAGAAGGTGATCGACTCCGGCACGCCGACATTCGGCATTTGTCTGGGCCACCAGATGCTCGGCCTCGCGCTGGGCGGCAAGACCATGAAGATGCATCAGGGCCATCACGGCGCGAACCATCCGGTGAAGGATCTCACCACCGGAAAGGTCGAGATCACCTCGATGAACCACGGTTTCGCGGTGGACAAGACCACACTGCCGGGCAATGTCGAACAGACGCATATCTCGCTGTTCGACGACTCCAACTGCGGCATCGCACTGAAGGACAAGCCGGTGTTCTCGGTGCAGTACCATCCGGAAGCCTCGCCCGGCCCGCGCGACTCGCACTACCTGTTCACGCGCTTCGCGGACCTGATGCGCGAGAAGAAGCGGGCGTAACGTCCACGATCGTCATTGCGAGCGAAGCGAAGCAATCCATTCTGATACAAAGCTGGATTGCTTCGTCGCTTCGCTCCTCGCAATGACAGACCAACGCAAGGTTCTTCATGGACAGCGGCCGCAACCCGCCCATTTCCTACGGCCTCACGCCCGCTGCGGAACTGGCCGCCATGAGCGGCATCGATTTCCTGCGCAAGATGTTCGCCGGTGAAGTGCCGCACGCCACCATGATGCAGCAGGTGGGCTTCACGCGCGGCAGCGCAGAGCCGGGGCTTGTGGTGTTCCAGGCCATTCCCGGACCGCAGCATTACAATCCGATCGGCAGCGTGCATGGCGGGTTCACCGCGACACTGCTCGATTCGGCGATGGGCTGCGCGGTGCAGTCGATGCTGCCCGCCGGAATGGTCTATACGACGCTGGAATTCAAGATCTCGCTGGTGCGCGGCATCAGCAGCGACACCGGCGAAGTGCGCGCCGAGGGCCGCGCGCTCAATGTCGGCCGCCGCGTCGGCACGGCCGAGGGACGCCTGCTCGATTCAAAAGGCCGCCTGCTCGCCCACGGCACCACCACATGTCTTGTGATGGACACGCCGAAAGCCGGATAACTGTCACGCTGCGCTGAGTTCGGCCCAGTCGAATTCCATTTCCAGCAGATGAAATGCGTCGTCGCCGATCTCCCCCGAATCGCGCATCTCGAACAGCACCCGTCGAGCCGCGCCGATGGCCTGCCGCCGCAGCGGATCGGCGGGCAATTCGCTTGAGGTGAGACCGTCGGGATTGTTTTCGGCCCTGTCGAGCAACTGGCGGTATTCGAGCCGCAGCAGTTCCGCTTCCGGCGACGTGTTGCCGTCAATGGCCTCCAGCGCGGCATGAAACGCGGCGCGCCGCGCCCATCCGACTTCGTGTCCCACCGGATCGCCGTCATCGAGCGCAAGCCAAGCGATCAGCGGCCGCAATGTCAGTCCCTGAAGCACCAGCGTACCGAGCACGACACCGAAGGCCGTCAGCAGGATCAGTTCGCGATAGGGAAAGCCCTCGGGCAGCGCAAAGGCCGTCGCCAGCGTGACGATGCCGCGCATTCCGCACCATGAGATCAGAACCGCGCCCTGTATGGTCGGCCGGCCCATCGTTGCGCGCCGCGGACGCAGCTTGAACCGTTCGATGGCTGCGATCAGGACGGCTGTGTAGCTCGTCACCCAGGCGATCCGAACCAGGATCACCGTGCCGAGTACGGCAGCCGCGACCAGCACGTAATCATGACGCACCGATGCATCGAGATTGGCCCAGATCGGCCGCAGCTGCATTCCGATCAGCACGAAAGCCATGATGTTGAGCAGGAATACAACGGTTTCCCACACGGCAAAGGACGGCACACGCAATTGCGCGGACATTTGTGCCGGCGCGCTGCGGGCAATGGTGATGGCATAGACCACGATGGTGAGAATGCCCGAAAGCTGAAGCTGCTCGGCGGCGATCCAGACCAGAAAGGTGCCGGCGAACTGCATGATGATGGACGACGGAGCATCCTTGATACGCTCCATGAACAGCATCGACAGTTTCGCGAAGACAAATCCCGCGACCAGACTGCCGACAATCGCGTAGGCGAGAATGGGCGCGATATGGGTGACACTCAGGGACGACGCCATCGCCGCGCCCACCGCCACGCGGTAGATCAGGAGCGCGCTGGCATCGTTGAGAAGGCTTTCGCCTTCGAGAATTTTCAGGACGCGATAGGGCAGCTTGACGCTGCGCAGGATTGCCGTCGCCGCAGCAGCATCAGGCGGCGCGACGATGGCGCCGAGCGCGATCGCAGCAGCCCATGGCATCGCCGGCACCAGCCAGTGCGCGACAATAGCCACCGCCACCGTGGTGACGCCGACCGCGGCTAGCACCAGCATGGTGACCGGGAGCCAGTTGTCGCGCAGATCGCGCAGCGAGGTGTCGAACGCGGCATCGAGCAGCACCGGCGCAACAAACAGCGCGAGCGCAAGGCCCGGCTCCAGCGTCCAGTTCGGCGCATGCGGCAGGAACGCGATGCCGATGCCGCCAAGCGCGAGAAACGTCGGATATGGCACGCCGAGACGGCGGGCCAATGCCGACAACAGCAAGGCTCCGAGCAGCAGACCGATCAGCCATTCGAATGCGTGCACGTCCTTCTCCCGATGAGGGGCAGCTTACGCGATCAGAATGTCAGGGGCAAAATGCGCAGGTGAGCTGCCGCACTGACTTGCGGACAGCGGACGAAAACTCTAGCTTGATATGATAATCATCATTTAATAGCTGAAGGCACGATCAGATGACCTCTGCACCCCTGTCCGGATTCGATTTCTTCAACGGCATCAAGAACGGCTCCATCGAGCCGCCGCCGATGCCGAAGCTGTTCGGGATCGAGATCGTCGAGGCCGCGCCCGGCCATATCGTCCTGACAGCGACGCCGCAACCCGAGCACAACAATCCGATGGGCATCACCCACGGCGGCTATGCGGCGGTGCTGCTCGACACCTGCATGGGCGGCGCGATCCATTAGGCGCTCAAGCCGGGGCAAGGCGTGGTGACGCTGGAATACAAGATCAATTTCATGCGGCCGATGTCGCCCAAAACCGGCCTGGTGCGCGGCGAAGGCCGCGTCATCCATGTCGGCCGGCAGTCGGGTGTGTCGGAGGGGCGGCTGTTCGACTCGAGTGGCAAGCTGCTGGCCCATGGCACAACAACCTGCCACATCGTTCAGATGCAGGAGTGAAACTCTTATTTGGGCATGATCTGGTCCGAAAACCGGCTTCCACTTTTCGGGATCATGCCCCTACGCCTCGTTGCCGCCTTCCTGACGTGTCGCCTCGAACAGGAACCAGGTCCGCCGCTCGGTCTCATCGATGAAGTTCTCAAGGATGCTGGCGGACGCCACGTCTTCGGCGTCGTCGCAGACCTTGTGAGCCTTGCGCATCGCCGCGGCGACCTTCTTGTTGTCGTTCATCAGTTCACGCAGCATCTCGCGCGGCGGCACGAACTTCTCGTCATTGTCCTTGATGGTCTGCAGCTTGGCGATCTGGCCGATCGAGCGGAGCGTATCGCCGCCGATCTTGCGGACACGTTCCGCCAGCACGTCGGTCGTGGCGAAGATCTGGTCGGACTGCTCATCCAGCAGCAGGTGATAATCGCGGAAATGACGTCCGCTGATATGCCAGTGGAAGTTCTTGGTCTTCAGGTAAAGGGCGAAGGCATCGGCCAGAAGCGTGTTGAGCGCGGCGGACACCTTGGTCACGGCCGCAGCGTCGAGATCGGTGGGGGTGTCGAGGTCGGGGGAAACGCTGGACTTGGTTTTGCTCACGGCGGGGCTTCCTGTTAGGTAACCGGAGAATGGACGGCGATGGACATGTGCCGCCAACCAATCTAACGCCTCTTATGCCCGCCAGTTCCGCGGCGGGAACCCCCTCTTTGGAGGCATGATCATCCGGAAAACCGTTTGGTTTCCGTGACATGCCATTAACACAAGGCATGACTGCCCCGAAAAACGCTTCCACTTTTCGGGACCATGCCGGTCCGGACTGATGACGATGGACGACTGGATCGATTATTACGATTCGACCCACACGATTTATGTCAGCAAGCTGCATCGCGACGTGCATTTCCGCGTGATCGCCAATGACATTCTGTCCTATGTCCCTTCGCCCGATGCGGTCGTGCTCGATTACTCCTGCGGCGAGGCGCTGTTCGCCGCGCAGGTCGCCGCCGCCTGCCAGAAACTGATTCTTGCCGAACCCGCCCCCGGCGTGCGCGGACGCCTGACCGCGCGGTTCGGCCCCAATCCGAAGATCGCCGTGCGCTCGCTCGATGATCTGACGCAACTGCCAGACCGGTCGGTCGATCTGGCGGTGATGATCTCGGTCGCGCAATATATGACGCCGGTTGAACTCGACGCCGCCTTCGCCCTGATGCGGCGTGTGCTCAAGCCCGGCGGCAGGCTGGTGCTGGGCGACATCCTGCGTCCTGAAGTCGGCGCTGCAACGGATGTGGCTGCGCTGCTGAAACTTGCGGTGAAGAACGGCTTTCTCACGGATGCGCTGTGGGGCCTCGCCCGCACCGCGCTGTCGGATTACTGGCAATTGCGTAAAAGCATCGGACTGCAGCGCTACAGTGAACGGGACATGCTGGCGAAACTGACGGCGGCGGGCTTCGAGGCGAGGCTTGCCGCCAGGAACGTCGGCTACAATCCCGCGCGAATGACGTTCGTGGCCACGCCGCGTTCCTGATCGATACAACTGCAACCATTAAGGTTAAACCGGACCGCTCATGGACTCTGCCCGGCGGCGGGGTAGTCTGCCCTCATGGCCCGGTGGCGGAATGTTACGCGGAGGCGCCGCAAACGCTTCACATCCTGGTTCAAATCCAGGCTGGGCCTCCAATTTCCCTGATCTGCAATCCCGCAGGCCGCGAGCCTGGAAAACCGCCTGAAAATGGCGGTTGATGCGGCTTTTAAGGTCTTTCACCGTCCCGGAATCTGGTCTAAAGACACCTCGCGCGCATGGCTGTTCCCAAGCGCCGGGTTCAAAGGACGCGCGAACGCGCGCCCTTTTTTTATGCCCAAATTCCTGCTCGGCTCCTGCCCGTGAGACTTAATGCCTAAACGTACAGACATCTCGACGATCCTCATCATCGGCGCCGGCCCCATCGTGATCGGTCAGGCCTGCGAGTTCGATTATTCCGGCACCCAGGCGGTCAAGACGCTCCGCGAAGAGGGCTACCGCATCGTCCTCGTCAATTCCAATCCGGCGACCATCATGACGGACCCGGAACTGGCGGACGCGACCTACATCGAACCGATCACCCCCGAGATCGTCGCCAAGATCATCGAGAAGGAGCGCCATGTCGTTCCCGGCGGCTTCGCGTTGCTGCCGACCATGGGCGGCCAGACCGCGCTGAACTGCGCGCTCAGCCTGCGCCAGCAGGGCACGCTTGAGAAATTCGACGTCGAGATGATCGGCGCCACCGCCGAGGCGATCGACAAGGCGGAAGACCGCCAGCTCTTCCGCGAGGCGATGACCAAGATCGGGCTCGAGACGCCAAAGTCGCGGCTCGCCAATGCCTCAGCGCTGAAGAAGCAGTATCGCGACCAGCATCAGGCAGAGAAAGCAAAGCTCTCCGGCGAGGCTCTTGCCGAACATGAGCGCCAGTGGGTGCTGCACGAAGGCGACCGCCGCAAGCGCTATCAGGAATACGCGCTCGGTCAGGCCATGATGGCGCTTTCTGAAATTGGTTTGCCCGCGATCATCCGCCCGTCCTTCACCATGGGCGGCACCGGCGGCGGCATTGCCTATAACCGCGAGGAATTTCTCGACATCATCGAACGCGGCCTCGATGCCTCCCCGACCAACGAAGTCCTCATTGAGGAGTCGGTACTCGGCTGGAAAGAGTACGAGATGGAAGTCGTCCGCGACAAGAAGGACAACTGCATCATCGTCTGCTCGATCGAGAACCTCGATCCGATGGGCGTGCACACCGGCGACTCGATCACCGTCGCCCCCGCGCTGACGCTGACCGATAAAGAATATCAGATCATGCGCGACGCCTCGCTGGCGGTGCTGCGCGAGATCGGCGTCGAGACCGGCGGCTCGAACGTGCAGTTCGGCGTCAATCCGGCCGACGGCCGCATGGTCGTCATTGAAATGAATCCGCGCGTGTCGCGCTCCTCCGCGCTGGCGTCGAAAGCCACCGGCTTCCCGATTGCGAAAGTCGCGGCGAAGCTCGCGGTCGGCTATACGCTCGATGAAATCGCCAACGACATCACCGGCGGCGCGACACCCGCGTCGTTCGAGCCGACCATTGATTACGTCGTCACCAAGATTCCGCGCTTCGCCTTCGAGAAATTCCCCGGCGCCTCCACCACGCTGACCACGTCGATGAAGTCGGTCGGCGAAGTGATGGCCATCGGCCGCACCTTCCAGGAGTCCCTGCAGAAGGCGCTGCGCGGCCTTGAGACCGGCCTCACTGGCCTCGATGAAATCGAGATCGAGGGCATCGGCCAGGGCGACGACAAGAACGCGGTGCGCGCCGCGCTCGGCACGCCGACCCCGAACCGCCTGCTGCAGGTGGCGCAGGCGATGCGGCTCGGCTGGTCGAATGAAGACATCTTCACCTCGTGCAAGATCGATCCGTGGTTCCTCGCCGAAATGCGCGGCATTATCGAGATGGAAGCGAAGGTCAAGGCGAACGGCCTGCCCGGCAACGCCCACAGCATGCGGATGCTCAAGGCGATGGGCTTCTCCGATGCCCGCCTCGCCGTATTGACCAACACAAGCGAAGCCGAGGTGAAGGCCGCGCGCCGCGCGCTCAACGTACGCCCGGTGTTCAAGCGCATCGACACCTGCGCCGCCGAATTCGCATCGCCCACGGCCTATATGTATTCGACCTACGAAGCGCCGTTCGCGGGCCAGACCGCTGACGAAAGCGCGCCGTCGGCCGCGAACAAGGTCATCATTCTCGGCGGCGGCCCCAACCGCATCGGTCAGGGCATCGAGTTCGACTATTGTTGCTGTCACGCCTGCTTCGCGCTGCATGACGCGGGCTACGAGACCATCATGGTCAACTGCAACCCGGAAACCGTCTCCACCGACTACGACACCGCGGACCGGCTCTACTTCGAGCCGCTCACCGGCGAAGACGTTCTCGAAATCATCGACACCGAGCGCAGCAACGGCACGCTGCATGGCGTGATCGTACAGTTCGGTGGCCAGACGCCGCTCAAGCTCGCCCGCGCGCTTGAAGATGCCGACGTGCCGATCCTCGGCACCTCGCCGGACGCCATCGATCTTGCCGAAGACCGCGACCGCTTCAAGCGCGTGCTCGACAAGCTGCGCCTCAAGCAGCCCAAGAATGGAATCGCCTATTCAGTGGAGCAGGCGCGCCTCGTCGCCGCCGATCTCGGTCTTCCTCTCGTCGTTCGCCCGTCCTATGTGCTCGGCGGCCGCGCCATGCAGATCATTCGTGAAGAGTCACAGCTCGGCGATTACCTGCTCGGCACGCTGCCGGAACTCGTGCCCGCCGACGTCAAGGCGCGCTATCCGAACGACAAGACCGGCCAGATCAACACGGTGCTCGGCAAGAATCCGCTGCTGTTCGACCGCTATCTGTCCGACGCCACCGAAGTCGACGTCGATTGCCTGTGCGATGGCAAGGACACATTCGTGGTCGGCATCATGGAGCATATCGAAGAGGCCGGGATTCACTCCGGCGACTCCGCCTGCTCGCTGCCGCCCTACTCGCTCGATGCCGCGACCATCGCCGAACTTGAACGCCAGACCCGCGAACTCGCGCTCGGCCTCGACGTCGTCGGCCTGATGAACGTGCAGTACGCCATCAAGGACGGCGAAATCTACGTGCTGGAAGTGAATCCGCGCGCCTCGCGCACGGTGCCGTTCGTCGCCAAGGTGGTCGGTATTCCGGTTGCCAAGATCGCGGCGCGCATCATGGCCGGCGAAAAGCTCGCGGACTTCAAGCTCAAGCCGCGCAAGCTCAATCATGTCGGCGTCAAGGAATCGGTGTTCCCGTTCGCGCGCTTCCCCGGTGTCGATACCGTGCTCGGCCCGGAGATGAAGTCGACCGGCGAGATCATGGGCATCGACACTTCGTTCGCCGTGGCCTTTGCCAAGAGCCAGCTCGGCGGCGGTACTCGCGTGCCGCGCAAGGGCACGGTGTTCGTGTCTGTTCGCGAAACGGACAAGGCGCGCATTCTCGATGCCGTGAAGCAGCTCTCGTCGCTCGGCTTCAAGGTGATCGCGACCTCCGGCACGCAGCGTTTCCTCGCGGAGAACGGCGTTCCGGCGGAAAAGATCAACAAGGTGTTGGAAGGCCGGCCGCACATCGTCGACGCCATCACCAATGGCGAGGTGCAACTCGTTTTCAATACCACCGAGGGACCGCAGGCGCTGGCCGACAGCCGTTCGTTGCGACGTGCTGCCCTCTTGCATAAAGTGCCGTATTACACCACTCTTTCAGGTGCGCTGGCAGCCGCACAGGGCATCCGGGCCTATCTGGGCGGGGATCTCGAAGTTCAGACCCTGCAAGGTTACTTTCCCGATCTCTGAAATTGTTAGCCGGTCCGTGGGGCCGGCGTAGTATAAGTGGAACTTGCGGCGGGAACCGCCCGCCGCAATCGGTTCTTATTCGTTGCCCGGCGGCGATACCGGCGGGATCAAACAAGATGTTTCGCGCATCAGAAACCAACTGCTGCACGAGGCGAAGGACGACGAAATGGTTGAAAAGATACCGATGACCCCGGGCGGCTACGCCGCTCTGGAAGTTGAATTGAAGCAGCGTCAGTCGGTGGAGCGCCCGCGCATTGTCGAAGCCATCGCCGAGGCGCGCTCGCATGGCGACCTGTCGGAAAACGCCGAGTATCACGCCGCGAAGGAAGCGCAGTCGCACAATGAAGGCCGCATTGCCGAGCTTGAGGACAAGCTCGCGCGCGCCGACATCATCGACGTCTCGAAGCTGTCCGGCGACACCATCAAGTTCGGCGCGACCGTGACTCTGATCGACGAAGACACCGAGAAGAAAGCCGTGTGGCAGATCGTCGGCGAATCCGAAGCCGACGCCAAGCAGGGTCGCATCTCGATCACCTCGCCGCTGGCGCGCGCGCTGATCGGCAAGAAGAAGGGCACCTCGGTGGAAGTCGTCGCGCCCGGTGGCGCCAAGGCCTACGAGATCACCAAGGTGGACTGGAAGTAACGTCCGCCCGTTCATAAAAACATCTGACAAAAATGGCCGGGTCATTGCCCGGCCATTTTGTTTTGTTTGATGTAGGATGAAAGTATCGCCGCCGCGAGAAACACGATGCCGCGTTCCCGCCTGATCCTGCTGACATTGGCCGCTGCGCTGGCGGCGACCGGCGCACGCGCCGCCGAACTTGAAATTCCACCGCCCGGCAAGCCGAAAGAATTATCCATCTACGTCAACCAGCCGAACTGCACGCGCTGGACCGACGAGTGCGTGACATGCTCGCGCGGCGACGAGGGCAAGGCACCGACCTGTTCCAACATCGGCTTCGCCTGCCAGCCGAAAGCGATCCGCTGCGTTGGCGACAGTCCGCAAAGTGATCCGGACAAGAAGTGATGGATGGTTTCCGCGCGGAAACCAGGGCACATCCGCAACACTGACTTCCCCGGTTTATTCCGGATCGTCTGACGAAATCGTCATCGCTTCGCGTACGCGCCGCGCTTTCGCTTGGACCGGCGGCGCGATAACAACGTACGTGGAATCAAACAGGGGGCTTTCCATGGACTTCAGGTTTCTCGAACCGTACCGGCCGCAGTTGCTCAGCCTGCTGCGCATCTTCACCGGCCTGCTGCTGTTTCAATACGGCGTGGCCAAGATTTTGAAGTTTCCGGTTCTGCCTTACTTCGCCAACATTCCGCCGCTGATCACGGTCGCAGGCACCATCGAACTCATCCTCGGCGCGCTATTGATCATCGGTCTGTTCACGCGGCTCAGTGCATTCATTCTCTCCGGCCAGATGGCCTTCGCCTATTTTCTCGGCCACGTCTTCAAGACCGGCACGCCGGTCTGGCATCCGCTGAACAACGGCGGCACCGGCGCCGCGCTGTTCTGCTTCGTGTGCCTTTATCTGGCGAGCGCCGGTCCCGGCCCGTGGAGTGTCGATGCCTCACGCGGCAAGGCGTGATCGCTGAAAGGCGAAGCCGCTATTTAACGAAGAACACCACCGTCAAAACCGCGCCGATGGCCACCACCACGGCGCGGATTATTTTTTCCGGCACCATGCGCGCGAGACTGACGCCGTAATATCCGCCGAGCGCCGAGGCGGCGACTGTCACCAGCGCCTGCGGCCAGTGCACCAGACCGCCTGCGATCAGGAGCGCCGCGGAAACGATCTGGATCAGAAACGCCATCAGCAGTTTGATCGCATTGGCCTTGTGAAAATCGCCACCCGCAACGATCGCCAGCGCGGCAAGCATCATGATGCCGACGCCTGCCCCGAAGAATCCGCCGTAGACCGAGACCACGCTCATCACCGCATAGGCGACGGTTTTCGCGACGGTGTGCTGGCCCTGCGACCACGGCGCCACGAACCGGCGAATCTGCGCGCTGAAAGCGAACATCAGGGTCGCGACCAGCAGCAGCCACGGCACCAGCGGACGGAAGCCGCCATCGCCGAGCCAGATCAGCAGCAGCGCGCCGATCCCGCCACCGATCAGCGCGAAGATCGCGAACGGAATCATCTCGCGAAAATGGGCGCGTATCTCCGCGCGATACCCGACGGCGCTGGAAAGATTTGACGGCGTCAACGCCACCGCGCTGGTGGCATTGGCATCGAGCGTCGGCAGCCCTCCGGCGACCAGCGCAGCGAATGTGATGAATGTGCCGCCACCGGCAACAGCATTGATAGTGCCTGCAGCGAACCCGGCGGCTGCCAGCACCAGCGCTTGAAAAAAAGTCACGTCAGCCCCTTTACGCAATGAGGCGCAAGTCACGCGCCCGGCAAAGGGCTTTTAGAGTAATGGATCGCGAAGAAAAACGTCTCGCGCCGAATGCCCTCTATGTCTCTCAGTCGTCCCGGCGAAGGCCGGGATCCATACTCCCTGCCGGCATTGTTCTGGGAAGACGTTAGCCGTTTCGCTAAAAAACGAGAGTGTAGGGGCTATGGGTCCCGGCCTTCGCCGGGACGACCCATAAACCGAAAACCACGACCAGCCTCAGCCCTGCGGCACCTTCAATTCCAGCGGGACATCCGGCGCGTCCTTGGAATTGTGCAGCACCAGCGAGGTGCGCACGTTGCGCACATGCGGCGCGGCGGTGAGATGCGAGACGAAATTCTGAAACGTCCCCATGTCCGGCGCGACGCATTTGAGGATGAAATCGATCTCGCCCGACAGCATCCAGCATTCGCGCACCAGCGGCTCCTTGCGCACGAATTCCTCGAAGGCGCGCAGATCCGCGTCCGCCTGGCTGGACAGATGGACCGACGCGAACACCGTCACATCGAAGCCGAGCGAGGCCGGGTTGAGCAGCCCGCGATAGCCAAGGATATAGCCCTCTTCCTCCAGCGTCCGGACCCGGCGCAGACAGGGCGGCGGAGAGATTCCCACCCGTTTGGCCAGTTCCACATTGGTGATCCGGCCGTCGGCCTGAATCTCATGGAGTATTTTCAGGTCGATTTCGTCGAGGCTCTTTGACACGCGTGTCTCATCCGTAGGCTGGGATTGTCCGGCCGGCTTTCCGGACTGTTCTAGCCATCGAACAGCCGTTGCGCAATTTTATTTCGTGAGATGCCTATCTTCTGGCTAATTGGGGAAAATTTCGCGACAGGGGTTGCATATCTTGCATAGCTCGCTGGATGGCCTACATTCGGTCATGCACTTTTAACGCCCCAGCGATGCCTTTGCGGGCATTTCCCGCCTCTTCGCTGATCACCCACGCAACAAAGTCACCGAAGGTCGCGTCATGGCCGCTTCTATTCATGCCAAGGTTGTCATCATCGGATCAGGCCCTGCTGGCTATACCGCCGCGATCTATGCCGCGCGCGCCATGCTTGAGCCGGTGCTGATCCAGGGCATCCAGCCCGGCGGCCAGCTCACCATCACCACCGACGTCGAGAACTATCCGGGATTTGCCGACGTCATCCAGGGTCCCTGGCTGATGGAGCAGATGGAAAAGCAGGCGGCGCATGTCGGCACCAGGATCGTCACCGATCATGTCAACAAGCTCGAGCTTGCCCAGCGCCCGTTCCGCATCACCACCGACAGCGGCGATGTCTATCTCGCCGACGCCGTGATCCTCGCCACCGGCGCGCAGGCGCGCTGGCTCGGCCTGCCGTCGGAAGAGAAGTTCAAGGGCTTCGGCGTCTCCGCCTGCGCCACCTGCGACGGCTTCTTCTACCGCAACAAGGAAGTGTTCGTGATCGGCGGCGGCAACACCGCGGTCGAGGAAGCGTTGTTCCTCACCAACTTCGCTTCGAAGGTGACGCTGGTTCATCGCCGCGACAGCCTGCGCGCGGAGCGCATCCTGCAGGACCGACTGTTCAAGCATCCCAAGATCAGCGTGATCTGGGACAGCGCGATCGACGAAATCCGCGGCGAGGAAAATCCCTCCAAGGTCACACATATCCGCCTGAAGAACATCAAGACCGGTGCCACCACCGAGTATCCCACCGACGGCGTGTTCATTGCCATCGGCCATGCACCCGCAACCGAACTGATCGCCGGACAGCTGAAACTCAAACCGTCCGGCTATGTGGAGATCGCTCCGCATTCCACCGCGACCTCGGTCCCCGGCGTGTTCGCCGCAGGCGATGTCGCAGATGAAACCTATCGCCAGGCCGTCACGGCTGCGGGCCTCGGCTGTATGGCGGCGCTGGAAGCGGAACGCTTCCTGGCGCACAGCGCCACCGAACGCGCAGCGGCGGAGTGACCATGCCTCGAACACGCGATGGATTAAGTGATATGGACTGGGACAAGCTGAAGGTCTTTCACGCCGCTGCTGAAGCGGGAAGCTTTACCCATGCAGGCGAACAGCTCGGGCTGTCGCAGTCGGCGGTGTCCCGTCAGGTCAGCGCACTGGAGCAGGAACTGGCGGTTTCGCTGTTCCACCGCCACGCCCGCGGCCTGATCCTCACCGAACAGGGCGACCTCTTGTTCCGCACCGCGCATGATGTGTTCATGCAGTTGCAGGCGGCGCGCGCCAAGCTGACCGACAGCCGCGAGCGGCCGAGCGGCGACCTCAAGGTCACCACCACGCCGGGCGTCGGCATCAACTGGCTGATTCCGCGGCTCGGCGAATTCACCGCGCTTTATCCGGACATCCGCATTTCGCTGATCGTCACCGACGAGGAACTCGACCTGTCGATGCGCGAGGCGGATGTGGCGATCCGCACCCGCAAGCCGACGCAGCCGGATCTCATCCAGCGCAAGCTGTTCTCGATGGGCTTCCACGCCTACTGCTCGCCGGAATACGTCAAGCGCCACGGCACGCCGCGCACGCTGGACGAACTCGATTCGCACCGCATCATCGTGCTCAGCGACCAGAACGTGCCGCAGCACCTGCAGAACCGGAACTGGCTGATCGACGCCAACCGCAACGGCTCCGGCCCGCGCGATCCCGTGTTCAAGGTCAATAATATTCTGGGCCTCGTGCGGGCCTGCCAGCAGGGCCTCGGAATTGCTGCGCTGCCAGATTATCTGGTTGAAGATAACAACCGCCTTGTGCAGCTCTTCAGCGAGGCCGACTCGATTCAATTGGATACGTATTTTGTTTATCCCGAAGAATTGAAGTCCGTCGCGCGCGTGCAGGTTTTCCGTGATTTTATCGTGAGTAAGGCGCAGCGTTGGCCGTCCTGACGGCTCATTCGCGGGTTCAAACGCATGTTTGAGCCCGCACCCTGAGCATGACTGACATACCGGGATCGGAGTTGTCCGCATGGGAAATCGCGGACCATACTCTCCTCACACTGAATGAGCGTTTTGCGCACTGTCCCCCTCCTCCAGCGAGACGCGCGCTCAGTTATCCCTCTTGGAAGGTGATTGTGTCGGCCTCACGTGGCCAAAAACTAAACAGGCCGGGCTCTTTAGCCCGGCCTTTTTTCATGACGTTGACAACGTAGCCTCTTCAAACCACTCTCGGCACATGATCGTGAAGTCATCCGCAATGCTGTCGAAAAAAGGTCCCCGCCCGGGGACTGGAGATCGACGCGCGCGATAATTGTCTCGCTCAAGCCCGATCCCAAACCCCGCCGCGAGGACGGGGTTTTTGTTTTGTCCCGTCTCCGCTTTTCCTGATGGAGATGGAATAATGACCGACCTTCGAACACACCTGCGGGGCCTGTGGCTGCCGCTGATTACGCCGTTCCGCAACGGAGAACTCGACGAGGTGTCGCTGCGGCGGCTGGTCCGCCACTACGGCAGCCTGCCGATCGACGGCATGATTCTCGCGGCCACGACCGGCGAAGGCCTCACGCTTGCGCCGGACGAAACCGCACGGCTGGTCACCATCGTGCGCGACGAAGTCAGCGGCATTCGCGAGGAACTTCCGGTCTGCCTCGGGCTGTCCGGCAGCGACACGCGGGAACTGCTGGATACGCTGGAACGAACGGCCGGATGGCCGATCGACGGCTACCTGATCTCCTGCCCTTATTATTCGCGGCCGACGCAAACCGGGATGATCCGGCATTTCAGCGCGTTGGCCGATCAGGCCACCCATCCGGTGATGATCTACAACATCCCCTACCGGACCGGCGTCAATCTCGGCAACGACGCCATGCTGCAACTCGCGGAGCATCCGAACATCGCCGGACTGAAGGACTGCTGCGCCATCCGCGCACAATCCATCGAATTGCAGCGCAAGCGTCCGGCCCGGTTTGCCGTGCTGAGCGGCGAGGATGCGCACACCTATGATGCGCTCGTCGATGGTGCGGACGGCGCCATTCTCGCGTCGGCGCATATCGAAACAGATGCGTTTGCGTCGGTCATCCAGTTGCTCACATCAGGCAACCACGATGCCGCGCTCAGGCGCTGGCAGACCGTCTCTCACCTGACAAAGCTGCTGTTCTCCGAGCCGAGCCCGGCGCCGATCAAGCACTGGCTGTGGCGAACCGGATTGATCGACAGCCCCGAACTGCGCCTGCCGATGACGGAGGTCAGTCCGGAGCTTGCGATGCAGCTCGACCGGGAGATTGCCGCCCGCGCTAATGCAGCCGCAACCGCGACAGCCGCAGCGCATTCCCGATCACACTGACCGACGACAGCGCCATGGCCGCCGCCCCCAGCATCGGCGACAGCAGGATGCCGAACACCGGATAGAGCACGCCCGCCGCCACCGGAATGCCCGCGGCGTTGTAGAGGAATGCAAACACAAGGTTCTGGCGAATGTTGCGCATGGTGGCGCGCGACAATTGCCGGGCCTCCACAAGCCCCATCAGGTCGCCGCGCAGGAGGGTGATGCCCGCGCTCTCGATCGCGACGTCGGTACCGCTGCCCATGGCGATGCCGACATCCGCAGCCGCGAGCGCCGGCGCATCGTTGATGCCGTCGCCGGCCATGGCCACCACGCGGCCTTGACCGCGCAGCTTTGTGACCACATCGCTCTTGCGCTCCGGAAGCACGTCGGCCTCCACCTCGGTGATGCCGAGCGTCTTCGCCACCGTCTGCGCCGTGGTGACATTATCGCCGGTCAGCATGACAATGCGCAGGCCGTTCGCGCGCAACTGCTTCAGCGCTTCAGGCGCACTCGGCTTGACCGGATCGGCAATCGCGATCACGCCCGCGGCGCGGCCATCGACCGCGACATAGATTGCGGTGGCGCCGCGTTCGCGCTGCTCGCGCGCATCATTTTCCAGCGCAGACGTATCGATATTGTCCTGCTGCATGATCACGGCATTGCCGATCACAATGCGGCGGCCATCGGCCGTGCCCATCGCGCCCTTGCCCACCGGCGAGTCGAAGTCCTGCACGTCGGACAGTGCCAGGTTTTCTTCCTTCGCCGCATTCAGGATCGCGAAAGCCAGAGGATGTTCGCTCGCCCGCTCCACGCTGGCGGCAAGCCGCAGCAATTCGCTGCGCTCGATTCCGCTGGTCGCAACAACCGCCACCACCTTCGGCTTGCCTTCGGTCAGGGTGCCGGTCTTGTCGATCACCAGCGTATCGACCTTCTCCATCCGCTCCAGCGCTTCGGCATCGCGAATGAGAATGCCGGAGCGCGCCCCGCGACCGACACCAACCATGATCGACATCGGCGTCGCAAGACCCAGCGCACAGGGACAAGCAATAATCAGCACGGTGACGGCGGCGACCAGCGCGTAAGTGAAGCGCGGATCGGGACCGAACACGGCCCACGCCGCGAAAGCCGCCAGCGCCGCCGCGATCACCACCGGCACGAACCAGCCCGCGACCTGATCGGCCAGACGCTGCACCGGCGCGCGCGAGCGCTGTGCCCGCGCCACCAGATCGACAATCCGCGCCAGCATGGTGTCGCGTCCGATCTTCTCGGCGCGGACCACAAGCCCGCCGCTCTGGTTGACGGTGCCGCCGATCACCTTCGCATCGACGGCTTTCTTCACCGGCATCGACTCGCCGGTCACAAGGGATTCATCGACAAGCGAGGAGCCTTCCGTGACCACGCCGTCCACCGGCACCTTCTCGCCGGGGCGCACGCGGAGCAGGTCGCCGACCGCGATGGCTTCAATGTCGATGTCTTCGTCGCCATTGGCACCGATGCGCCGCGCTGTCTTCGGAGCAAGCCCGAGAAGCGCCCGGATCGCACCTGACGTCTGCGCGCGGGCGCGCAGTTCGAGCACCTGCCCGAGCAGCACCAGAACGGTGATGACGGCAGCGGCCTCGAAATACACCGCGACCGCGCCGTGATGATCGCGGAAAGCCTGCGGAAACACCTGCGGCGCGAATGTCGCCACCACGCTGTAGATGTAGGCGACGCCGGTACCCATCGCGATCAGCGTGAACATGTTGAGATTGCGCGTCTTCACCGACTGCCAGCCGCGCACGAAGAACGGCCATCCGGCCCACAGCACCACCGGTGTCGCCAGCGCGAAGCCCAGCCAGTTCGATGTCTGCGGGTCCAGAAGCTGGATGCCGCCGAGATGTACGATCATCTCCAGCACGAACACCGGCAATGTCAGCGCGAGCCCGATCCAGAACCGCCGCGTCATGTCGATCAGTTCGGGATCGGGCTTGTCGTCCAGCGAGACAGTCTCGGGTTCGAGCGCCATGCCGCAGATCGGGCAGCTTCCCGGCCCGACCTGACGCACCTCGGGATGCATCGGGCAGGTGTAGATCGTGCCTTCCGGCATCTTCTCTTCCGGCTGCGCCGACTTCGGCGCGAGATATTTCTCCGGGTTGCCTTCAAACTTGGTGCGGCAGCCTGCGGAGCAGAAGAAGTGCTCCTGCCCCTTGTATGTGAAGCGATGCTTCGCCGTCGCGATGGTGACGGTCATGCCGCAGACAGGGTCGATCGCCTTGCCGGCTTGATCTGCATCAGTGTGACCGTGGCCTGCTGCATGGGAATGATGGTCTGCGTGAGCGTGCTTGTGGCCGTGGCCGCCGCAGCAACTGCCCGCCTGCTTTTCCTGATTCACCGGTGAAGCCATCAACCCAATCCTCGCTTGCAATCTATACCCTATAGGGGTATATAGTACGCCATGCGACAGGAAATCAAGTCATCGTGCCTGAAAAGGCTGAAACGGATCGAAGGCCAGGTTCGCGGACTCGCGGGAATGGTCGAGGACGATCGCTATTGCATCGACATCGTCACGCAGATCGCGGCGGCGCGCACGGCGCTGCGGCGGGTCGAGGAAGAAATCCTGCGCGATCACGTCGCGCATTGCGTGGAACATGCGATCAACTCGGGCGACAAGGCCGACCAGCGACGCAAGATCGCCGAACTGATGGATGTGGTCAGCCGCGCCGACCGCTAGAGAAAACGACAGGTCTCATGACCTGTTCGCAACATGGTTGATCGGGCGTTAGTCATCCAGCAGTCCGCATTGACGATCTGTTCACGACAGTAACGCCTGCGCCGCAGCGGCTTTTTGATTTGTTCGCCTCGCGCACACGCCGCATCTGACAAATCCGGATCGCGCGCATCCGCATCGATCAAACACCGTCCCGGGAATTTACGCGTTCTTACGCAATTGCCCCCTACCTGCCGACGCTCTTGTTTTATTTCGCGTGCAGGCTGTTCGATGTTCCAGATCTACAATTGTATCGCCACTGCCCACGATCTGTGGCTCGTGGGTCTCGCGGCTGTCATTTGTACCCTGGCTTCGCTCGCCGCCATCGGCCTGCTGCGGCATGCGCGGCATGCGACACGGCAGATGCGCCCGGTCTGGCTCGCGATCTCCGCCATTTCGACCGGCTTCGGCATCTGGTCGACGCATTTCATCGCGATGCTCGCCTATTCGCCCGGCATTCCAAGCGGCTACAACATCGCGCTCACTGCGATGTCGCTTGCGGCGGCGATCCTGCTCACCGCGGCGGGCCTTGCCATGGCGATGCTGCCGGGATGGCGGCTGGGTCCGTGGCTCGGCGGCGCTGTTGTCGGCGGCGGCATTGCCACGATGCATTATCTCGGCATGGCCGCGTTCCAGATCGGCGGCGTCATCCTGTGGGACGGGGCGCTTGTCGCCGCCTCCATCCTGCTCGGCACGGTGATCGGGGCGGCTGCGCTGCCGGCCGGCCTTCACGGCAATTCACAGCGCTGGCGGATAGCAGGCGCATTGCTGCTGACGCTCGCGATCTGCAGCCATCATTTCACGGCGATGGGCGCGGTCACGATCATTCCCGACCCGAGCATCGCGATCCCTCAGGCCGCGATCCCCACCGGCTGGCTTGCCATCGGTGTCGCCGTCTCGAGCTTCGCGATCATCCTGCTGGCAGTGGGCGCGGCCGCTCTCGACATTCACGACCAACGCCGGTCGGCACGCGAAGCGGACCGCATGCGCGGCCTTGCCAATGCCGCGGTCGAAGGCCTGCTGGTCTGCGACGGCGACATTGCCGTTACCGCCAACACCAGCTTCGCCAAACTGGTCGGCTCCTCGTCCGACAAGCTGATCGGCGCGAAGCTCGAAACCTTCATTCCCGATGCCGATGTCCGCGCGAAACTGCAGAACGCGCCGAACCAGCCTGTCGAAGCCGACCTGCGCCATACCGATGGATCGATGATCCCGGTCGAATTGATCCTGCGCCCGATCGATTTCGCCGGCGAGGCGCATCACGTCATCGCCGTGCGCAACCTGCAGGCCCGCAAGCAGGCCGAACAGCACATCCGCTATCTCGCGCATCACGATGCGCTGACCTCGCTGCCGAACCGCGGCACCTTCCATGCGCGGCTCGATCATGAAATCGCGGCAGCAAAAGACAGCGGACAGAAGTGCGCGGTGCTGTGCTTCGACCTCGACCGGTTCAAGGAAGTCAACGATCTGTTCGGACACGCCGCCGGCGACAAGGTGCTGCAATCCGTCGCCGCGCGTATCACCGCGATCCTCGACAAGAGCTGCATGGTCGCGCGCCTCGGCGGCGACGAATTCGCCATTCTGGTGCCGGGCCTGTCCAATCCCGCAGCAGCAGGCAAGCTCGCCGATACGCTTCTCGATGCGCTGCGGCCCGACGACGACAAGTCGGACAGCGACAACATGACATCATGCAGCATCGGCATCGCGATCTGCCCGGATGACGCAGACAGCCGCGAGACGCTGCTCAATCATGCAGACACGGCGCTCTATCGCGCCAAGATGGAAGGCCGCGCCACCTATCGTTTCTTCGAGGCGAAGATGGCCGCCGAAGTCCACGACCGGCGCGTGCTGGAGCACGATCTGCGTCAGGCGGTAAGCCGCGGCGAGTTCAGTCTGGTCTATCAGCCGCAGGGAGACATCCAGACCGGCAGTGTTGTCGGGTTCGAGGCGCTGCTGCGCTGGACTCACAAGACTCGCGGCTCGATCTCGCCGGCTGTGTTCATTCCGATCGCGGAAGAAACCGGCGCCATTCTCGGCATCGGCGAATGGGTGCTGTGGGAAGCCTGCCGGCAGGCCGCGACCTGGCCGAAGCCGCTGACCATCGCCGTCAACGTCTCCGCCGTGCAGATCTACAACGAGAACTTCGTGCAACTGGTGCATGAAGTGCTGCTTGCGACCGGCCTTGCACCGAACCGGCTCGAACTCGAGATCACCGAAACCGCACTGGTGCGCGATCTCAACCGCGCGCTCAATACGCTCCGGCGCATCAAGTCGCTCGGTGTGCATATCGCGATGGACGATTTCGGCACCGGCTATTCGTCGCTGTCGAATCTGCGCGCCTTCCCGTTCGACAAGATCAAGATCGACGGATCGTTCATCAAGTCGGTCAACACCAACGAACAGGCCGCGACCATCGTGCGCGCGGTGCTGGGTCTCGGCCGTGGCCTCGGCCTGCCGGTGCTGGCGGAAGGCGTCGAGACGCCGGCCGAACTGGCCTTCCTGCAGTCCGAACTGTGCAACGAGGTTCAGGGCTATCTGGTCGGACGCCCTGCTCCGATCACGACCTTCACGGCGCTGACCCATGAGGGCGGCACACCGGCAACCGCCGATGAAGTTCAGGTCCGCTTGGCGAAATCCGCCTGACGGCCCGGATTGGGGATGGGGATGAGTGGTACAGTTGGGTGGGATCGAACCACCGACCTCCGGATCCACAATCCGGCGCTCTAACCAGCTGAGCTACAACTGCATTTTTGATCGAACGGCCGCCTCAGGGCGGCCCCGCACCGGGCGGCGATTTCGCGGGAAACTAGGTGCAACGCCGCGCTTTGGCAAGACGCTTTGACTGCCGAATGCGTGTCGCGAACAACCCTGATTTGAGTGACCCCGGATGCACATCCGGTTCAACCGGATGCGCTGTCGGGGCCGCTCCGGCGCTCACAGACCGGGCTTGAACGCCTTGGCCGCACCGGTGGCAATCGGCTCGACCGCCTCGACGGCAACCTTGTGGGTCAGCGTGGCCAGATCCTGCGTCTGGGTGCTGAAAACCTCGAACTGCCTGCGGGCATGGGCATTCATTAGCTCGAAAGCTTCCGGCAGCGATTTCACACCCATCAGGCTCTGGGTGAAGGCGAAGGCCGCCTCGGTGTTGGTCTGGGCCATGCCGATGACCGTCGTAGTGAGGTCACTGGCACCCTTGGTAGCCGACGCGTAGATGGCCCCCAGCGCCCCGTTGTTGGAAACAGCCGCATCCTTGAGCTTCTGATAGCTGTCCTGCGCCTGAAAAACGCCCATCTCCGCAAAAACGCGAAACTGTTCCGGCAGCTTGAAAGGGACAACGGCAAAGGGATCGTTCGCGCTCATGGGCAGTCCTTGTCTTTTGGAAATGGGAACGGCCGGAACGGCGCCAGCCAGGCCGCGGCCTCAGGGCAACGCGCAAAGTCAGTTTCGGTTTGGCACTATAGGCAAGAATTTGTGCGACGCAACAAAATACCGCCCGCCCCGGCGCATAGCTGATCCGGCAGCTCGCCGGATCAGGCATTGCTGACTGCGCCGAGCAGTCTGAAACGGGCCTATTTCGGCTTGGTGGCGTCCATGGCGGCGCGGGTGACCGCCTGCCCCATCTCGCTGGCCTGCTCCGCCAGCGCACGCATCTGGCCCTGAACGTATTCGGTGTGCAGGCGCATCACCTCGGTCAGGTCCTTGGCGTGAATCAACTGCTGTGCGTAGGCCAGCGAGGACTGCACGTTCTTCTCGGCGAAGGCGATGGCCTTGGCGCTGATTTCCTTGGCGGCCTCTCCAGGCGCACCGAACGACGCGCCGCCGAAGGCCGCAGCGGTCTGCTGCGCGCTGCCGATGAAGGACTCGAACGCCTTGCGCGCCTGATCCAGACTCGCCTCCGCCATCGACCGCATCTCCTTCGGAATCTCGAACTGATTGCCTGCCATGTCGCACCCTCCTGTTGCCGGATCTTTCCGATCCGTGTCCGCAATTCACCGCCGGGCGACACCACTTATGACGCAGCGCAACGACAGCTCCTGCACGTCCATCGTGACCGTTTGAATATCTTTTGCAACACCCAACGTCCGAGCCGCGTCAGGGTTCGATGACCCGCGGAATTAAGGTTATTGCCGGTTTCGGCCGCTAGGCTGACACCGCGCTGGTGGACCTTGTGCCAAGCGCGCCATACTAATCATTTGTTAAGATTGGCAATCCAACCCGCGCCGCGACGTGGCGCCCTGAAAAGCGAGTGACAGGCCCGTTGTCGACCATGAGCGAAGCCGACTTCCAGCTCCACGGCATCCGCGATCCGCGCCTTGCGGCTCTTGCGACGAGCGCATCGCCCGCATGGGTCTGGTCGCTCAACGGCGCGCACATTCTCTGGGCCAACACTCTCGGCGCGCGGTTGTTCGGCGAACGCAACGCGGCCTCGCTCTCCGAAAAAACCATTGGACCCGCGGACCCGCATCGCCGTCAGGCTGCGCAGCTCGCGGCACGGCTGTCGCCAACCGGCGCGCCGCGGCTCGAACGGCTGCGCGGGTTCGGCGCGCCGCTCGGGCGCCTTTTGACCTGCACATGCGCGCGCCTCACCTTCGCTGACGGCAGTGCCGGAATTCTCATCGCGGCGGCTGATCAGGTCGGACGCCCGTTGCCGCTCACCGAACGTCTCGCGCATCTTGTCGACAGCGTGCAGATGCCTGCGATGACGTTCACACCGGAAGGCGCGCTGGCCGGCGCGAACGATGCCGCGAAGAACGTCCCCGGCCTGTTCAGCAATCTCAACGGACCGGGCTTCGACGACGCGCGCAAGATTGCGCTGCGCGACGGACAGGCCGCGCTGAAAATGGATCTCGGCCGCGTCACGCTGCATCGTGTCGGCACCGGCGAAACAACTGCGCTGGTGGCGCTGATCGACACCGTGATCACGCCGCGGCCCGCGCCAAAGCCTGCTGCTGTGATCGTCGAGCCGGTTGAGCCTGTTGCTGCAACCGCGCCAGCCGAAGCACCCGTCGCTACACCGGCCGCACCGCCGTCTCCGGTGCAGCACGAAAGCCCGGCCGAGCCTGCGAACACGACACCGCAAGCGCATGCTTCGTCTGACACACCGGTACCGCCTGAAGCACCTGCCAGGCTCTTGCCCAGCGATGTGTTCGGATCGGTGTTCGACGATCAGGCTGACGCGAAAACGCCCGTGCAGCACATCGCAGATACACCGGCATCATCGCTGCAACCTGAGGCGACGGATGCCTCCACCGAATCTCCGGCCCATGGTGAGCCCGCGCATCATGAGGAGCCGGAAGCTCCCGTCACACGAATCTTTTTCGACGACGCGCGCAAGTCTCCCGGCCAAGAGAGTGCCGCGAGCGATACCGCCGCAGCATCGATCGAGATGCACGATGAACCGGTGACAGCGCCGCATCAACCGCTGCGCTTTACCTGGCACATGGACGAACACCACCGCTTCTCGCTGGGCCACGATGAATTCAGCCGCTTGATCGGCACGCGCACCGCTTCCGCATTCGGACGGCCCTGGCAGGACATCGCAGGCGAGCTCGGCCTCGATCCCGGCCACCGGGTGGCGGACGCGGTCGCTACACGCGAGAGCTGGAGCAACATCGTCGTGAACTGGCCAGCCGATGGCACCGGCGCGCGGCTGCCGGTCGAACTGTCGGGCCTGCCGCTCTACGACCACACCGGACAATTTCTCGGCTATCGCGGATTCGGCGTCTGCCGTGACATCGACGGCATGGCGCGGCTTGCCGCGCAGCGCCGAGACGATGTGCTGTATTCGTTCAAGCCGGAGTCCGCATCCGGGGAAACAAGCACGCAAGACCTGACCGGTCAGCATGCAGTGAGTGAGGAGCGGCTGCAGGAGCACGCTCCGCCCGCGCCCGAAACAGATGAGCCGGGACTTGCGGAAAGCGCGCACGCCGACGCCAGCACGCAGGACAATCTCCCGCCCGAGACTTCACCGCGAACCGAAACGAGACCGCCCGTGGACATTCCGCAGAACGTCGTGCCGTTTCCCGTGACCGAATCGAAAACGCCGACGCTCACCGCCGTCGAGAGCAACGCCTTCGACGAACTGGCGCGGCGATTGTCCGCACAGCTGGAGAACGGCGGAGGCGAAACCCTGACCGACGCCTCGGTGGCCGAGTTGTTTGCGTCCGATGAGGACGAGCCGCAGCGGGAGCCGGTGTCCGAGCCGCCCGCGCTCGAACATCCGCCTGCCTTCCTGCAGCCGGAGCCCGTTCTGCCGCGCGCAAATGCCGGACAGGACCTGCAGTTGTTCGACCGCCTGCCGGTCGGTGTGCTGGTCTATCGTCTCGATCGCCTGCTTTATGCCAACAAGGCGTTCTTCGCCTCCACCGGGTATGACGACCTTCATGCCCTGACCGAAGCCGGCGGGCTCGATGCGCTCACCGTCGAAGCCGGTGCGGGCTCCGCCAGCAGTTCATCGGAAACCGGCACGCCGGTGGTGATCGCGGCCACCAGCAAGAGCGGCCCGAATAGAGGCGAACCCGTGGACGCGAACCTGTTCGCGATCACCTGGGACGGCGAACCGGCCCATGCGCTGATCTTTTCCGGACCCCGCGCCGAGCCGCGGATCGAAGCAGTCGCACCCGCGGCCATCCCGCCGGTGATCGTGACGCACGAGGAGGATACACAGGCGGAAGAACTCGCCACCATTCTCGACAACACCGCCGAGAGCGTTGTGGTGTTCGACGAAAGCGGCCGCCTGCTCTCCTGCAACCGCAGTGCCGAAACCCTGTTCGGCCGCGACGACAACGACATGGCTGCGCTCACTGTCGCCGACCTGTTCGCGCCGGAAAGCCAGCGCGATGTGCAGGATTATATCAGCGAGGTCCGGGCGGCGGCCGTGACGGGCCTCGTCCGTCACGACCGCGAACTGATCGGACGCGCCCGCGACGGCCACGCCATTCCGCTGTCGATGACCATCGGGCGCACACGGCCCGGCTGCCCGCGTTTCTTCGCGATCTTCCGCGACCTGTCGCAAACGAAGAAGGGCGAAGGCGACCTTGTTCAGGCCAAGCGCCAGGCGGAGCGCGCGACCAGCGCCAAGGCGGATATTCTCGGGCGGATCAGCCACGAGGTCCGCATGCCGCTCAATGCCATCATCGGCTTCGCGGATGTGATGATCGAGGAACGCTTCGGCGCGCTCGGCAACGAGCGTTATGTCGAATACATGAAGGACATCCGCGCCTCCGGCCAGCGGGTGATCGCGATCATCGACGACCTGCTCGATCTGTCGCGGATCGAATCCGGCAAAATGGAGCTGTCGTTCGCAAGCCAGGACCTCAACAGCATGGTCGAGCAGTGCGTCGCCGTGATGCAGCCGCAGGCCAATCGCGAACGCATCATCATCCGCACCTCGCTGGCGCATGCGTTGCCGACCGTAAAGGCCGACGCCCGCGCGCTGCGCCAGATCGCGATGAACCTGATCGGCAATTCGATCCATCTCGCCAATGCCGGTGGACAGGTCATCGTCTCCACCGCGACCACGGATTTCGGCGACATCGTGCTGCGAGTCCGCGACACCGGGCATGGCCTCAACGACAACGAGATCGCAGCCGCAATGGCGCCATTCCGCACATCCGACGTGTCGGACCAGACCGCCGATGGATCGGTCGTCAACCTGTCGCTGACCAAGGCGCTGGTGGAAGCCAACCGGGCGCAATTCCACATCAAGACCGCGCCGCATTCCGGCACGCTGATCGAGGTTGTGTTCTCCCACGCCAGCGCGATCGCCTGATCAATCTGGAATCGCTCTAAATCCCCATCTTCGCGACATAGCGCCACGCGAATATCAACGTCCGCTGCGCTACAGAAGCAGCAACGCGCTGCCTGTCAGCGCTCTTCATCAAGCGCCGGAGTTTCCCATGTCACGCACCCGCATTCTCGCCGCAACTGCCGTCGCATCCGTGCTGGGCATGAGCTGCGCGGCCCCCGCGCAATCCGGCGACGTCAATGTCTACACCTACCGCGAGACCAAGCTGGTGCAGCCGCTGTTCGACGCTTTCACAAAGGACACCGGCATCAAGGTCAATGTCGTCTCGGCCAGCTCCGGGCTCGAACAGCGTATCAAGGCGGAAGGCGCCAACAGCCCCGCCGACGTGCTGCTGACCGTCGACATCGGGCGCATCGATGAAGCCGTCAAAGCGGACATCACCCAGCCGATCAAGTCCGACGCGCTCGACAAGATCGTGCCGTCGCAGTACCGCGATCCGGATGGCCACTGGGCCGGCATCTCGATGCGCGCGCGCGTGATCTATGCATCGAAGGACCGCGTCAAGCAGGACGCCATCACCTATGAAGAACTCGCCGATCCGAAGTGGAAGGGCAAGATCTGCATCCGCTCCGGCCAGCACATCTACAACAATGCGCTGTTCGCAGCCTATGTCGCGCATCATGGCGAAGCCAAAGCCGAGGAATGGCTGCGCGGCGTGAAGGCCAATCTGGCGCAGAAGCCGTCAGGCGGCGACCGCGAGACCGCGCGCGACGTCGCTGCGGGCAAGTGCGACATCGGCATCGGCAACACTTATTACTGGGCGCTGATGATGAATCACGACGCCGACAAGAAGCCGTGGGCGGAAGCCACCAAGGTAATCCTGCCGACCTTCGCAGGCGGCGGCACCCATGTGAACCTGTCGGGCGTACTACTGGCGAAGAATGCACCGAACCGGGCCAATGCGATCAAGCTGATCGAATGGCTCGCCGGCGAAAAAGCGCAGCAGATCTACGCCGACGCCAACTATGAGTATCCGGTGCGCGCCGGTGTCGCCGTCAATTCGACCATCGCGGGCTACGGCACGCTCAAGCCCGATACGCTGCCGATCGCGAAAATCGCGGCCAGCCGCAAGGCGGCCTCCACGCTGGTGGACAAGGTCGGGTTCGACAATTGAGGTCTGAACGCCACCAGTTATCTCGAACGTGACAAGCGCGCGTCTCGCCGAACCCATCGTCTCCGCGCTCGCCGTTTTCACGGCGGCGCTTGTGGCGCTGCCGGTGCTGGCGATTGTGGTGATCGCCGCGCAGCCTGCGCCTGACCTCTGGTCGCATCTGATCGACTATGTGTTGCCGCTGGCCCTGCGCGACACGGCCACGCTGCTGCTCGGTGTCGGCGCGGTCGCGTTGCTCGCAGGTGCAGGCACCGCGTGGCTGGTCTCGGCCCATGATTTTCCGGGACGCGGACTGCTGCTCTGGCTGCTGCCGTTGCCGCTGGCGATCCCGACCTACATCGCAGCCTATGTCTATGTCGACCTGTTCGAGCCGCTCGGCCTGATCCATCGCACGCTGACGCTGTGGCTCGCGCCGCGCGACGCGCTCGCATTGCTGCCGAACCTGCGCTCGCTGCCCGGCGCGATCCTCATCATCGGCATTGTGCTCTATCCTTATGTCTACCTGTCCGCGCGCGCGACATTTCAGTTGCAGAGCGCGGACTTCGCGGAAGCCGCGCGCACCCTCGGCGCGAGCCGCTGGAACATCTTCCGCCGCATCTCCCTGCCGATGGCGCGGCCAGCGCTCGCGGTCGGCCTCGCGCTGGTGGCGCTGGAAACGCTGAACGACATCGGCGCCAGCGAATATCTCGGCGTGCGCACGCTCACCGTGTCGATCTTCACCACCTGGCTCAATCGCGGCAGCCTTGCGGGCGCGGCGCAGCTCTCCTGCCTTGTGCTGGCGATCGTCGGCGGACTGATCGCGCTGGAGCGCTATGGCCGCCGCAATGCCGTCACCGAATTCTCCTCCGAGAGCCCGCGGCTGACGCCGCGCGTGCCCTTCACCGGAATCAAGGGCTGGCTGGCCTTTTCCGCGTGTGCTGTGCCCGTGCTGCTGGGCTTCGTTGTGCCGCTGCTGTTCCTGCTGCAGCAGAGCATCCATCGTGCGTCCATCACGATGGATGTTGCGATCTGGCGCGATGCATTCAACTCGGTGATCTTCGCCGCGCTGGCGACATTGACGGCGCTCGCCCTCGGACTGGCGACGATCCTTGCCACGCGCTGGCGTCCGGGTGCATGGCGTACGTTCGCCTCCAACATCGCACAGACAGGTTATGCATTGCCGGGCCTCGTGCTGGCGCTCGGCCTGCTCACGCCGGTGCTTACCATCGACAATGCGCTGAACACACTCGCAGCGTGGTTCGGATTGACGCTGCCCGGCCTTGTTCTGATGGGCTCCGGCGCTGCCGTGGTCACCGCCTATGTCATCCGCTTCCTTGCCGTACCGACCGGTTTCCTACGCGCAGGCTTCGAGCGCATCCCCTTCGATTACGACGACAGCGCGCGCAGCGCAGGCGCAGGGCAGATCACCGCCATGCGGCGAATCCATCTGCCGCTGCTGCGCCCGGCGTTGGTCGGCGCGGCCATTGTCGTCTTCGTCGACTGCCTGAAGGAACTGCCCGCGACCCTCCTGCTGCGGCCGCTTAATGTCGAAACGCTGGCAACCTCGATCTATCAATATGCCAGCCGCGGCAGCTTCGAGGATGGATCGCTGGCCGCGCTCCTCATTGTCGGCGCCAGCATCGGCCCGGTGGCATGGCTGACGCGTTTCTCCGACATGCCGAAGGGGCCTGTCTAGGCCGCTGCGGGATCACACCGTCTCGGCCTGGCTCTCCTGCCGCGAGATCGAGAAGATGTCCCACACCGCGATGAACATCGCCGCGATGACCGGGCCGATCACAAAGCCGTTCAGCCCGAAGACCTCGATGCCACCGAGCGTCGAGATCAGCACCACATAGTCCGGCAGTTTGGTGTCCTTGCCCACCAGCATCGGGCGCAGCAGGTTATCGACCAGGCCGATCACCAGAAAACCGTAGGCGATCAGGATCGCGCCCTGCAGAAACGAGCCTGTGGCGAGGAGATAAAGCGCGACCGGCATCCAGACCAAACCGGCGCCGACGGCCGGGAGCAGCGACAGGAAGGCCATCAGCACCGCCCACAGCAGCGCGGCGTTGATGCCGAGAATCCAGAAGATCAGGCCACCGAGCGCGCCCTGCGCCATGGCGACCAGAATGCTGCCCTTCACCGTGGCGCGGATCACGACGGTGAATTTCTCCAGCAGCGCATCGCGCAGCTCCGCGCGCAACGGAATGGCGTTCTTGATCCGCTGCGACAGCGTGCCGCCATCGCGGAACAGGAAGAACAGCAGATAAAGCATGATGGCCGCATTGACGATGAACTCGAACGTGCTCTGGCCGATGTTCAGGGCCTGCGTCGCGATCTGCTGGCTTCCTTTCACGAGGCCAGCGGAGATTTTTTCCTGCATCCCGCCGAGACTGGCGACGCCAAAGCGGTCGAGCACACCGGTCGCCCATTGCGGCAGGACATCGAGAATCTGCTGGAACAGCTTGACGAAGTCGAGCTGCCCCGACTGCACCTTCGCGAATACCGCGGCGGCCTGCTGTGTCAGCGATGCCGCGATCAGCGTCAACGGCAGGATCACGATCATGACCACCAGCACGATCATGGTGAGCGCAGCCAGCGTGGGCCGCTGTGGAATCCTCCGCAGCAGACGCCGGTAGAGCGGCGCGAACATGATGGCGATGACCACGCCCCACAGGATCGCGCCATAGAACGAGGTGAGTATCCAGCCGAAGGCCAGCGACACCACGACGATCAGGATCAGGAAAACCCTGTCTTCGATACTACTGCCGCGCATGCGATTGTCCTTTGCCGTTGAGCGCGCTGCCGAAAAAACGCCGCAACGACGTCGCAGCATCGAAAGGGCCTCGGATTTACCTTCAGGCCTAGCATAATTTGTTCTGAGCCGGCTGTGCCTTGACCCGCTGCGACCCTATAATGCGTGAAATGATGGAACTTCTGAAACATCGAATCGCCGTCACGCACGCCCTTGCTCTCGCCGCCGTGCTGTCTCTCGCCGTGTCTGCTGCACAGGCCCAGGTCGCACCCATCCGGTACTGGTTTCCGGGCGGACCTTTCGGGTTCGGCGGCGACACAACGACGCAATATTGGGGAAGCGTCCCGGACGAGGACGGCTTCCGCAAAGGCTTCTCGTTCAGCAGCTACAGCCTGCCGGCAAATTCATTCACCGTCCCGTTCAGCGCTGGCGTATTCACCGGCGGGAGCGGATTATCGTCCGATGGCGCGCAATACGGCTACAGCTTCAAGGGCCTTGGCGACACGCCGGTGACACTCTTTGGAGGCGTCAGTTCGCTTCGAACGACGCCGGATGTCTTTACATCGATTGTCACGCCCGGCCTGCAGCAGAGCGATACGCTTGCCACCAGCGTCAACGCCGGCGTCGAATTCAAACCGACCTCCAACCTCACTCTGTCGCTGTCAGGCAGTTTCGTTCAGTCGTCCCCGACCCTCGATACCGATTTGCGCGCGCAATCGCCGTTCGCGCGCAATCCCGGCATCTTCGGCCGACGATAACGTCAGTTCGCTCAGGCGTTCTTGAGCGCAACGCGGAAGGTCGCCTCGGTCTTGGATTTCACTTCATCGAGCGTCACGCCATCGGCAAGCTCGATCAGCGCCATGCCGTCGTTACCGGTCTTGTCGATGGTGAACACCGCAAGGTCCGTTACCACCATGTCGACCACGCGCTCGCCGGTGAGCGGCAGGTTGCAGCGATGCAGCAGCTTCGGGCCGTCCTTGGCCGAATGTTCCATGACCACGACGACGCGCTTGACGCCGGCGACGAGATCCATCGCGCCGCCCATGCCCTTCACCATCTTGCCGGGGATCATCCAGTTGGCGAGATCGCCGTTCTCGGCAACCTGCATCGCGCCGAGGATCGACAGGTCGATATGGCCGCCGCGCACCATCGCGAACGAATCCGCGCTGGAAAAGTAGCTGGTGTCCGGCAGTTCGGTCACGGTCTGCTTGCCGGCGTTGATCAGGTCGGGATCTTCCTCGCCTTCATAAGGGAACGGACCCATGCCGAGCATGCCGTTCTCGCTCTGCAGGGACACGTCGACACCTGCGGGAATGTAATTCGACACCAGCGTCGGAATGCCGATGCCGAGGTTGACGTAGTAACCGTCGCGCAGTTCCTTCGCGGCGCGCGCTGCCATCTGTTCGCGGGTCCAGGCCATGGGACTCTCCTCTGAAAATCGGTTACGCGCGCTTGCGCAGGGTGCGCTGCTCGATCCGCTTCAGCGCGGGATCGACGGCGATGATGCGCTGAACGAAGATGCCCGGCGTATGGATGTGATCGGGATCGATCTCGCCCGCGGGGACCAGATGCTCGACTTCGGCAATGGTCACCTTCGCGGCGGTCGCCATCATCGGGTTAAAGTTGCGGGCGGTCTTGCGGTACACGAGGTTGCCCGCGGTATCGCCCTTCCAGGCGTGAACGATGGCGAGATCGGCGACGAGACCCGTTTCCAGGATATACTTCTCGCCGTTGAATTCCTTCACTTCCTTGCCTTCGGCGATCAGCGTGCCGACGCCGGTCTTGGTGTAGAAGCCCGGAATGCCAGCGCCGCCGGCGCGGATGCGCTCGGCCAGCGTGCCCTGCGGGTTGAATTCGAGTTCAAGCTCGCCCGCGAGATACTGCTGCGCGAACAGCTTGTTCTCGCCGACATAGGACGAGATCATCTTCTTGATCTGGCGGGTTTCCAGCAGGCGGCTGAGGCCGATGCCATCCACGCCCGCATTGTTCGACACCACCGTCAGATTCTTGACGCCGGTGTCACGCAGGGCGTCGGATAGGGTTTCAGCGATGCCGCACAGACCGAAACCGCCGGACATGACCATCATGCCGTCTTTGACAACACCTTCGAGCGCGGACTTCGCGTCCGGATAAACCTTGTTCATGAGGATGCAACCTGATGGAGGAAAATGGCGGCGGGCCGCGACGGGTCGGGGATTATTAGGCGAAACCTTCAAGGGCCGTCAATCGCGCCGCAGCGGCTGCACAGCGGCGGCTTTTCGCCGCTTCGGCCTCTGCCCGAATTGTCAAAATACCTCTGGTTTTCCGGTGGGTTCACCGGCGTCCGGGGGCGGGGTGGCCTTGAAAGCGTCAAGAAAAGCCATCAAGTTGCAGCCTGCGCCGCAACGGGACATTGGCCCCGTGCTTTCAGACCGCAAACCTACCGGATGAACTCATTGACGATGGCCCAAGGGATAAAGCGCCTCGGGATGCCGATTGCGGCATGCCTGGCTGTCGCGCTGCTCGGCCTGACCGCGCTGTCCTGGATGATCGACCCGAACGCCGTGCGCCTTTCGGTCGAGAGGCAGATTCGCGCCGCCACCGGCCTCGATCTCATGGTCAATGGCGACGTCCGCGTGTCGATCTTCCCCGGCAGCGCCATCACCCTGCGGCAGGTCGGGCTGAAAGGATCGGCGTCGCGCGGCAGCGGCATCGCTGACGAACCTTTGACCGTCGAGGAACTGACCGCAAACCTGCGACTGATCCCGCTCCTGATGCGGCGCTATGAAATCGCCGATGTCAGCCTGCAGAATCCGCGGATCAACGTGAAGCGCGGCGCCGATGGCCGCAGCAACTGGTCGGCCATCGTCGAAACGCTGGCGCGCACCATCAAGCCGGGTGTCGACAGTCCGGTGTCGTTCTCCGAAATCCGCGTCAAGGACGGCACTCTCACCTACCAGAACGACGCCCGCGGGATCGCCGAAACGGTGAACGGCATCGATCTCTCGCTGGCGTGGCCTTCAATTTCTCGCTCGTTTGCGGCGACCGGCCAGTTCAACTGGCGGGGCGAACCGGTGGACGGCAGCCTCAGCGTCGCCGACTTCATCGCTGCGCTGTCTGGCGAGCGATCCGGCATCAAGGTCCGTGTCGCCAGCACGCCGCTGAAATTCGCGTTCGACGGCGCAATCGCCAATCGGACCAGCGTGCTGATGGAAGGCACGGTGAGCGCGGACAGCCCGTCGCTGCGCAATGCGTTGCGCTGGGCGGGACAGGCCCCTCCGGGCAACAACGGACTAGGGCGCTTTGCGCTCAAGGCTCGCACCAATGTGGTCGGCGAGTCGATCGCGCTGACCAACGTCAATCTCGAACTCGACGGCAACACCGCCGAAGGCGTCATCACCTACAGCAACAGCGATCGCCAGACGGTGCAGGCCACGCTCGCCGCCGACGCGCTCGACTTCACGCCCTATATCGACACGCTTCGACTTGTCGCCAGCAGCGCACGCGAATGGAACCGGCAACTGTTCGACCTGCGCGGCCTCACCGCCACCGATCTCGACATGCGCCTGTCGGCCGCGAAGGTCACTATCGGCACATCGAAGCTGGGGCGCACCGCGATCGGTGCGAACCTGCGCAATGGCACGCTGGCCCTGAGCGTCGGCGAAGCGCAGATTTACGGCGGCATTCTCAAAGGCTCGCTCGGCATCACGCGCGCCGACGCAGACGCCGATGTGAAAGCCCAGTTCCAGTTCACTGATGTCGATCTGGCAAGCTGCGTCAACGAGCTGTTCGGCGTGAACAAGCTCAGCGGGCGCGGCAATCTCAACTTCGCGCTGGAAGCGAAAGGCGCAAGCCCGTTCACGCTGGCGCAATCGCTCGATGGCACAGCGACGCTGACGGGCCATGACGGCGCGATTGCCGGATTGAACATCGAGCAGCTTCTCAAGCGCCTGGAGCGCCGGCCGCTGTCGGGCGCAGGCAATTTCCGCAGCGGCTCGACGTCGTTCGACTCGCTCAACATCGCGATCCGCTTCAACGACGGCGTTGCGACAGCGGAAGACGCCCGGATCGAAGGCCCCACCACCCGCGTGCTGCTCACCGGCACCGCATCGGTGCCGTCGCGCGAATACGATTTGAAGGGCGTCGCCAGCCTGATTTCCGCCAGCGATGCGCCGCCTGCGTTCCAGTTGCCGTTCGTGGTGCAGGGACCGTGGGACGATCCGCTGGTGTTCCCGGATTCGGATTCGCTGATCCGCCGCTCACCGGCCTCCGCGCCGCTGCTGGATTCCATCAAGGACCGCAAGACGCGCGACGCGGTGAAGTCGGTGATCGAACGCTTCACCGGCGGCAAGAGGCAGGAGCCCGCCGCACCAGCGGCGCAGCCACAGGCCGCAGCTCCGCCTTCCAGTCCCTCGACGGCGGTTCTGCCGACGCCGGTGCTGCCTGCACCGATCCCACCTGCGGAAACGCCACCGTCAGCCGAAGCCCCTCAACCCGCGCCGGCCGCACCATCGACGGATGCCGCAAACCAGCCTTCGCCGCCTGCGGCGACGGAGAGCCGCCCGGAAAAAGCGGATTAACCGTTCTGGTGATCTTGGCGCAGGCCGCAGGAATTATCAAAGCGGCGCGGCACTCTCACCCTGATCGCTCGACAATTTCGACGCCAGCGATGCAGCAATGATCACCAGCGCTACCGCGGCAACAACGAGCGTGCAGATCGCATTGATCTCGGGTTTCACGCCGAGCCGCACCTCCGAATAAATCCGGATCGGCAGCGTGGCCGATCCCGGTCCGGTGGTGAAACTCGCGATCACCAGATCGTCGAGCGAGAGTGTGAAGGCCAGCATCCAGCCCGCCGCGATCGACGGCAGCATCAACGGCAGCGTCACCGCGATAAACGCCTTTACCGGCGAACAGCCGAGATCCATCGCCGCTTCCTCAAGGCTGCGGTCGAGCGCCCCAAGCCGTGACTGCACCACCACGGTCACAAAACACATTGTCAGCGTGGTGTGCGCGATGGTGACGGTCCAGAACCCGCGGCCCGCGTCGATGGCGACGAACAGCAGCAGCAGCGACAGGCCGGTGATCACTTCGGGCATCACCAGCGGCGCATAGAGCATGCCGGAGAACAGGGTGCGTCCCCTGAAGCGTTCGCCGCGCGACAGCGCCAGTGCCGCCAGCGTGCCGAGCAGCGTCGCCGCAGTGGCCGAACAGAATGCAACACGCAGGCTCATCCATGTCGCCGAGAGCATCGCCTCGTCGTTGAAGAACTCGGTGTACCAGCGCAGCGACCAGCCGCCCCACACCGTGACGAGGCGCGAGGCGTTGAACGAATAGATCACAAGGATCGCGATCGGCAGATACAGAAACGCCAGGCCAAGCGCGACGGACGCCATGTTGAAAGCCGAGAAGCGGACGACATTGCGCGATGCCATCACTGCGTCTCCAGATGACGGCGTTGCAGCTTCTCGTAGACCAGCAGCGGGATCAGCAGCATGGCGAGCAGCACGATGGCAATGGCCGACGCCACCGGCCAGTCCTTGTTGGTGAAGAACTCAAGCCACAGCGTCTGGCCGATCATCATGCGGTCCGATCCGGCAAGGAGATCGGGAATCACGAACTCGCCGACAATCGGAATGAAGCACAGCAAGAGCCCTGCGCCGACACCCGGCAGCGACAGAGGAAACGTCACAAGCCAGAACGCTTTCAGCCGGGACGCGCCGAGATCGGCGGCGGCTTCCAGCAACGCACCATCCATTTTCGACAGCGTGGCGTAGAGCGGCAGGATCATGAACGGAAAATACGAATAGACGATGCCGAGATACATCGCGGAATCGGTCGACAGCCACGCCATCGGCTTGTCGATGATGCCAAGCGCCAGCAGCAGCTTGTTGAGCAGGCCGTCATGCTGGAGCACGTTGATCCAGGCATAAATGCGGATCAGGAACGAGGTCCAGAACGGCACGATCACCAGCATCATCGCAATCGGCTGCCAGCGTTGCGGCAGCCGTGACATGCCGTAAGCCACCGGATAGCCGATCACGAGCAGGATCGCGGTGGACGTGATCGCGACAACCAGGCTGCGGATATAAGAGAGAACGTAGAGGTTGTCAGAGGCCAGCAACCGGAAGTTCTCCGTCGACAGACTTCCCAACGCAGCCGAGAACTTGTCCCAGCCCCCGGCAAGATCGAACACCGGCACATAAGGCGGCTGCGCGATGGCCGTCTGCGACAGCGCGATCTTCAGCACAAAGCCGAACGGCACCAGAAAGAACAGCACCATCCAGAGATACGGTGCGAGCGCGGCGAACCGCGCCGGACGGGTGAAGATGCGCCGCCCGCTCATCGGTCCAGCACCACGACGTCGTCGGGCGCGAACGAGACATCGACGCGCTGTCCGACAGAGAATTCATCAGCCGCGACACGCGTGGCATTGGCCTGTGCAACCCGTAGCGATGCGCCCTGATCGAGCTTCACGCTGTAGACCGATGCGCTGCCAAGGAAACCTGCGGACACGATTTCGCCTGTGAACGTGTTCACCGCTTTCGGATCATGGGGCGCGGCCCGCGACAGCCGGATTTTTTCGGGGCGGATCGCCGCGCAGACGCTGCTGGTGTCTGACTGGGGCACCTGCGAAGCAACGACCGTGCCCGCGCCCGGTGTCGCAATGGTGAAGTGCCCGGCCTGACGCGCGGCCACCTGCCCTTCGATCAGGTTGATGTCACCAACAAAGCCCGCGATCCAGCGCGAATTCGGCGCCTCATAGAGCTGGCGCGGCGGCGCCACCTGCACAAGCCTGCCCTTGTCCATCACGCCGATCCGGTCGGCAACCGTCATCGCCTCTTCCTGATCGTGAGTCACGATGATGAAGGTCATTCCGAGACGGCGCTGCACCTCCAGAAGTTCGGCCTGCGTGCTCTCGCGCAGTTTCTTGTCGAGTGCAGCGAGCGGCTCGTCGAGCAGCAGCATGCGCGGGCGGCGCGCGAGCGAACGCGCCAGCGCCACACGCTGACGCTGGCCGCCGGACAACTGATCCGGGCGGCGCTTCTCCAAGCCTTCAAGACGCACCAGCGCCACCATCTCGGCGACACGCGCTGCGATCTCGTCCTTCGGCATTCCTGCGCGCTTCAGACCGAACGCGATGTTGCCTTCCACGGTCAGATGCGGAAACAGCGCATAGTTCTGGAACATCATGTTGATGGGCCGCTCATGCGGCAGCACCTGCGCGATGTCATGACCATCGAGAGTAATCGCACCCTGATCCGGCGTCTCGAAACCGGCCAGCATCCGCAGCAGCGTGGTCTTGCCGCAGCCGCTTGGCCCGAGCAGCGCGAAGAATTCGCCGGGCGCGATGTCGAGCGACAGATTATCGACGGCGGTGAAGCCGCCGAAGCGCTTCACCACCGAACTGATCCGCAACAACGGCTCGCCAGCAGCAAGTCCCATCATGCCGCCGCCATGAAGGCTGCGAGGGCTTCGCGATCCTTACCTGACATGGTCAGACCGAGCTTGGACCGACGCCACAGAATGTCGTCAGCAAAACGGGCAAATTCTTCGTTCATCAGATAACGGACCTCCGCACCGGTGAGGTCATCGCCGAAGAGCGGACCAAGATCATCCATGCTTTTTGCCGCACCCAGGATCTGGCCGATGCGCGTGCCGTAGGCTGACACCAGCCGTCTGGCATGGCGTTCGCCAAGAAACGTCCAGCGCCGGCGCGCATCGTCGACCTGATCGTCGAACGCATCGTGCGGAAAATCTCCGCCGGGCAGCGGCGCTTTCGCCGTCCACGGCGGCAGAACTGCGAAGAACCGGATCAGTTTCGCCAGCGCCTGCGCCGCTCGCCGCCGCGCCATCGTGGTCGCACCGCCAACAACGGTGAGCACCGGAGCCTCGCCGCGCCTGCGGCTCAATTTTATGAAGCCGTCGCGCCGGTCATCCGGGATGCAGCCAGCCATCGCATGCAACACATCCGCAGGCGCGACCCGCTCGCGAAAATAGCGGCTGGCCGCCGCGCAAAGATAGGCCAGATCGTCCGCACCGGCCGATACCGCCGCCGGATCGCCGTGAAAGCCGCGCTCGGACAGACCGATCAACGAGAAATCGCGATGAAAGGGAATGGCGTAGATCATCCGGCGATCGTCATTCTGGAGAACATAGACATTGTCGTGATCGAACACCCGCCTCACGACAATCTGGCTGACTTTCACAAAGCTCGCTTGAACGGCAGGCAAATGCAAGACGGCTCCCGCAACCTGTGGCATCCAGGCTCCGCTCGCATTGACCAGCGCCCGCGCCGTGACGCTCTCGCGGCGGCCCCGATTGACAATGGAGAGCTTCCAGATTTCGGACCGCTCGGCCCAGACGCAGCGCGCGCCCGTCCGGATGGCGGCGCCGCGCGCAGCAGCATCGACCGCGTTGAGAACCACGAGGCGTGATTCATCCACGGTGCAATCGGACCATGCCAGCGCCAGACCGAGCGAGCGTTTCAGCGGATGGCCGGCCTCGTCGATCGTCAGATCGAGAATCTCTGGACGGGGTAACCGGCTTTGTCCTGCAAGCCTGTCGTAAAAGAAAAGCCCGGCCCGCAGCATCGCAGGCGGCCGTTCATCGGCATGGAGCGGCAGCACAAAGCGCGTGGGGCGTACCAGATGCGGCGCGACACACAGCGCCGCGCCCCGCTCGGTGAGAGCCGCGCGAACGCGGCGGGCGCGGCCGCGCTCCAGATCGATGAAATCGCCGTGCATCAGATGCGGAGCCGCCATGGCGGCACCGCTGCCGAGATCGCCCTGCTCGAACAGCGCAACCCGCAGACCGCGGCCAGCGGCATCGCGCGCAATGCACACACCGTTGAGACCGCCCCCGATGATCGCGATGTCGACATCCGCCATGCCGCGATGATCTCCGATGGCGATCGGCGCGAGTCAAGTCTGACGGCTTGTGCGGACGGTTGGCGGGCGTCAACCCACCTTGCGCGGAATCCTGACGACGGACTTGCCGGACGGAATTCGGGCGCGGCCGATCCATTCGGCATAGGTCTCGATCGGCGCCGGCTTGCCAAGCAAGTATCCCTGCACCTGATCGCAGGCTTCGTCCGCGAGGAACGAAAGCTGTTCCTGCGTTTCCACGCCTTCGGCGACGATGGAAATGTTCAGGCCATGGCCGAGGCCGATCATCGCACGGATGATCGCCGCCGACTGCGGGTTGCGGCCCAGATTCATGACAAACGCGCGGTCGATCTTGATCTTGTCGAACGGGAACGCCTGCAGATAGGTCAGCGAGGAATAGCCGCTGCCGAAATCGTCCATCGCAATGCGCACACCGAGCGCCTTCAGACGCCGCAGCAGCGACAGGCCGCGGTCGAAATCCTCGATCAGCACGCCTTCGGTGATCTCGAGTTCCAGCCGTCCAGGAGCCAGCCCGGTCTCGAGCAAAATGGAGTGAACGAGGCCGACGAGGTCGCCATGCAAGAACTGGGCGGGCGACAGGTTGACCGCGATCTGCAAGTCCTTCGGCCAGGATGCCGCCTCGTGGCAGGCCTTGCGCAGAATCCACTCGCCCATCTCGACAATGAGGCCGCTCTCTTCCGCCAGCGGGATGAAGTCGCCGGGCGGAACGAAGCCGCGCACCGGATGCGTCCACCGCGCCAGCGCCTCGAAGCCGAGAACGTGATCGGACTTCATCTTGTGACGGGCGCGCGCCTGCGGCTGATAGTGCAGCGACAGTTCGCCATTGCGGATCGCCGTCGACAGATCCTGATGCAGCGCGCGGCGGTCGCGCAACTGCTGGTCCAGCTCCATGTCGAAGAAATTGATCGACCCGCGCGCCGTGGTCTTGGCGCGGAACAGCGCGGCATCGGCATTGGTGAGCAACGTCTCGGCATCGCGGCCATTGCGCGGATAGACCGAGATGCCGATGGTGAGGCCGATGCGGACCGCACGTCCGTCGAAGATGAACTCGGTTTGCATCGACTGCATCAGCCGTGCGGCAAGCGCTCTCGCGGAGTCGGGCTGCAGGCCATCGATGATCAGGCCGAATTCGTCGCCGCTAAGACGTGCGACAACACCACCCGCGATCACGGATTCAAGACGGCGCGAGAATTCGATCAGCAGTTGGTCGCCGACCTCGTGACCGAAGACGTCGTTGATTTCCTTGAGGCGGTCGAGATCGAGCGACAGAACCGCGAACTCCTCATCGGTGCTCTCGCAGGCGTCGATCATCTGCTCCAGCGCCTGCAGGAACGCGGCGCGGTTCGGCAACTCCGTCAGCGTGTCGTGGTAGGCCATGTGGGCCATGCGCGATTCCGTCTCGCGCCGGTCGGTGATGTCCTCATTGGTCTTGATCAGATATTGCGGCTTGCCCTCGTCATCGAGCACGGTCACGCGGCGTATCAGGAACAGACGCAGGCCGTTTTCGGTCTGGATCGGGTGCTCTTCGGTGACGATGCCCTGCTTGCGGACAGCATCGTCGTCGCGCTTGCGGATAAACACAGCATCCGTAGGACTATAAATGTCCTCGATGGTGCGGCCGATGAGATCCTCACGCGAGCGATTGAGCGTTGCCGCGGCACCGCGATTGGCAAGCACATACTGGCCGTCGCTGAGCCGCTTCACCACCACCGAAACCGGGATGTTGTCGACGACGGTTTCGAGGAACTTCTTCGCGCTCTGGACTTCGCGCGAGAGCGACCGGCGCTCGGTGACATCTTCAAACAGGGCGACAAGAAATTCCGGCTTGCCCTTTTCGTCGCGCGCGATCATCCGGTTGCAGGCCACGAGGCGCTTTTCGCCGTGGTGCTCGATCAGCAGCTCGGTCCGCGTCTGGCTGGTCGGGGACGTGATAGCGTCATGATCGGCCTGCGCCACGGCTTTCGCAGCCTCGGGCACGTAGACCTTCTCCGCCGTATGACCGATGATCCGGTCGCGGCTGATGCCAGCAAACTGCTCGAAAGCGCGATTGGCCAGGATGTAACGGCCATCCTCGATGCTTTTCGCGGCAACACAGACCGGGATGTTGTCGATCACCGACTCGAGGAAATGAGTGGTGGTGGCGAGCTTCTTCGACATCCGGCGCTGTTCGGTGCAGTCCTCGTGCGTCGAGATGATGCCGCCATTGGCCAGATCGCGATGCTTGATCAGGATGGAGCGACCGTCCTTGAGCTCGCAGACATACCCGTTTTCGCGCCTGACATTGCGATAGTATTCGTCAATGTCGCCGCACAGCATGCCCCGCCCGGCACGCAGTTCGGTCAGTTCGCGCGCCGTTATTCCGGACGTGATTTCCGCACGGGCAAACCCGTACATCTGCAGATAGCGATCATTGCAGAACACGACGCGCTTGCGCGCATCCACCATGACGATGCCGGTGGTCAGGCTGTTGAGAGCGCCGGAAACAAAGCTCGCGCGGCGGATGTTGGCGTGGCGCGCACGGCGCAGCGCGGCGGAAACCCAGACAATGATCGCGCCAAGAAACGCGACAATCACAAGGCCACCGATCACCACTTGCCAGATCAGCGCGGTCTGCGGACCTTCCACCGCCACGGCGGAGAATGTGCCATCGGGATTGGCAACGATCTGCGCAACCGCGCTTCCAGACGTCAAAATCGAGACGCACAGACACGCAGCAAACCATGCCCGGCTCGCTGTGGTAGCTCGTGCTTGCTTCTGCCAGCCGCTCATTACCATTCCACGGAATTCTTCTTCCGCAGTCTCTGGCTGTACCTGTTTGGATCGGGTAAACGCGTAAGCCCACGCTGCAGTCAATGTGGCTTAAATGCGAGCAATTGGCTTGCTATGCTTAACCAAGCCCTAACGCTAGGTGCAATGCAGCGCCGCGAACTGGACAAAAAATGAGCAACCCAAAAACCTCTCCGGTCAAGCGGATCGTCCATGGACAAGGTTGAGTGCGTCGTTGTCGGCGCCGGTGTGGTCGGCCTCGCAACCGCGCGACGACTGGCACAGGCCGGACTCGAAGTCATCGTGGTCGAGGCTGCCGGTGACATCGGGACCGGAACATCTTCACGCAACAGCGAGGTGATCCACGCCGGAATCTATTATCCGGCCGGAAGCCTGATGGCCCGGATGTGCGTGGCCGGAAAGAAGGCTCTCTACGCCTATTGCGACCAGCGCGGCATTCCCTATCGCCGCTGCGGCAAGCTGATCGTCGCAACGGCTGACAACGAGCGCGACAAGCTCACGTCGATCAAGGCCCATGCCGAAGCCAACGGCGTCGACGACATGAGGGTGTTGACCGGCGAGGAAGCCCGCGCGCTCGAACCGGCGCTGAACTGCGTCGGCGCCCTGCTGTCGCCTTCGACCGGCATTGTGGACAGCCACGCCTATATGCTGGCGCTGCGCGGGGAGATCGAAGACGCAGGCGGCGCACTGGCCTTTCATGCGCCGCTGCTGCGCGCGAAAGCGGTTTCCGGCGGCTTCGAGGTGGAGATCGGCGGCGAGACGCCGATGGCGCTGCAGTGCCGGATGCTGATCAATTCGGCGGGACTGAGCGCGCCCGCCATCGCCCGCGCCATTGATGGCATGCCGCCCGAGCACATTCCGACGAGTTACTATGCCAAGGGCAATTATTTTAGCTGCAGCACCCGCGCGCCGTTTTCGCACCTGATCTATCCGGTGCCGGAACCCGGCGGCCTCGGCGTCCATCTGACCATCGATCTTGGCGGCCAGGCGAAGTTCGGCCCCGATGTCGAATGGGTGGAAAGCCCTGATGTGGCAAGCCTGGACTATGTGGTGGACCCGGCACGGTCCGAGCGGTTCTATCCGGCGATCCGTCGCTACTGGCCCGCCCTCCCGGACGGCGCTCTGACACCGAGCTATTCCGGCGTCCGGCCCAAAATCGTGCCCCCCGCCATCGCCCGGCAGGATTTCGTGATCCAGGGGCTGCAAGATCATGGCCTGACGGGATTGATCAACCTGTTCGGAATCGAGTCCCCCGGCCTGACCTCATCCCTCGCCATCGCGGATGAAGTGGCGCGCGTCGCAAACCTGCCAGCATAGCCGTTGTCGCACGTGACACCGGGCCGTCAGCGATTCCCGCAACGGCAACTTCTGCCGTCACGAGCATCGCGTTGAACTGCCGGAGGGATTCCGTCGAGGATGGAGGTCAGTGGACCGTCGTGCTCTTGATACGCTCGATCTGATCCTTGAGCACCAGCTTGCGGCGCTTGAGTTCGATAATCTGGAGATCGTCGGTGGAAAGGTGCTGGAGAGCGTCGTGCAATTCGTTTTCCAGAACTTCGTGTTTGCGTTCCAGTTCAACGAGATGCGCCTGAATTGCCATTAGAAGTCTCCTCTACAAGTGGACCTCAGATCGGACAAAGCACGATTTCAAGCGAAGTGGCGTCCGGTTCGCGTGAAGAAAACGCGCTCCTTGTTTCAGCAGGAACGAATTCCGCGGCAAAACCGGTATCCACTTTTGCCGAACCCGTTCCGGACGATGAAGTCTACATGACAGGAGCCGTCTGTCGACAGCGAAGTCCAAACAACCGTTCAAATTTTTTTTGCACACAGGAAACGAATTGTGAGGGAACCCGTCCCGCGATACCGTCGGTAGAGTTGGTAACAATTTTCTGCAATGACAATCATGCAGATGCTTTCAGCTATGCTTAGCTGACTATCCGGGCGATTTAGTCGACGATGGTTATGATAGACCAGGACAACAACGAATACGCGCTTGAACTGGCGCAGTTGCAGCAGGAGCATCGCGATCTGGATGCCGCGATCGAAGCGCTGCATGAATCTCCCGCACCGGATCTGCTTCGATTGCAACGCATGAAGAAGCGCAAGCTGCAACTGCGCGACCGCATTTCGTTCATCGAAGATCAGATCACGCCCGACATCATCGCCTGATCAAGGCGTCACAGCGCAGAGAGCAAACTGCCTCGCCGCGCGCTCTTGCGCGCATACATCGCGCGGTCGGCAGCTTCCATGGCCGCAGCCGCATCGTCAGCAGGGCCAATCAGCGCGATGCCTGCGGAGGCACCGGCGACGACGGAGCGGGCCTTGAACATGAATGTGAGCTGGTCGATGGCGTCCTCGAGCGCACGCGCTTTCGCCAATGCATCGGCCTGCGTCAAATTCCACAACAACACGCCGAACTCATCGCCGCCCAGCCGCCCCACCACATCGGATGAGCGGACGTGGCGCATCAGCACCGCGACCACGCCCTTGAGCACGATGTCACCGGCGGCATGGCCGAAGGTGTCGTTGATGGGCTTGAGGCGATCAACATCCAGCACGATCAGTACGGCGGTTGCGCCATAGCGGCGGAGATAGGCGATCGAGCGTTCCAGCTCACGCTCGAAGCCGCGGCGGTTGTAGATGTCGAGCAGAAAGTCGGTATCGGCCCAGGCCTGCAGTTCGTCGATCCGGGCCTGCGCCGCCGCAAGCTCGGCCTTGAGGACTGCCACCTGCCGCTTCGCCTTCGCAAGTGGCGCCGCCGCCCGTCCGCGACCGGCTTTCGGCGGAGCCGGTTTGGCCGCCTTCTTCACCGTGGGCTTGGTGACGGATTTGGCTGCGGATTTACGGGTTTGTTTCCCACCCCCGGCGGAACGGGACGGCTTTCTTGCAGGCGAGCCCCGTCGTGCCACTTTGCCGCGCGCTTTCTTCACGTTTCTGCCCTTAATCCGCTTGACCGGCATGGCCGTTGACCATGAAAGGATACCGGATTCGCGTTATCTTGCTATGCAAGTATGCAACCCTATAATCCGCCCTCTTTTCCGCTCTTTTGAAGATTCCGAATGACCGCCCCCGTCGCCATCATCATGGGAAGCCAGTCCGACTGGGAGACCATGCGCCATGCCGCAGAGACCCTGACGGCTCTGAACGTCCCCCACGAGGCGCGGATCGTGTCCGCGCACCGCACCCCCGAACGGCTGTATGCCTTCGCCAAGGGCGCCAAGGCGGCAGGCTTCAAGGTGATCATCGCAGGCGCAGGCGGCGCGGCTCACCTGCCCGGCATGGCGGCCTCGCTGACGGAACTTCCGGTCTTCGGAGTTCCGGTGGAATCCAAGGCGCTGTCGGGCGTCGATTCCCTCTACTCCATTGTGCAAATGCCCGCCGGAATTCCGGTCGGCACCTTGGCGATCGGAAAGGCCGGGGCTATCAATGCCGCCCTGCTCGCAGCGAGCGTGCTGGCGCTGACCGATGCCGGTCTTGCGACCCGGCTGGCGGCGTGGCGCAAGCAACAGACCGACGCCGTGCGCGAGCGCCCAGAGGACGAAATTAAGTGACATCTTCAAATCGGGTGACGCTGAAGCCCGGCGACACCATCGGCATTCTCGGCGGCGGACAGTTGGGCAGGATGCTCGCGCTCGCCGCCGCGCGGCTCGGCCTCAAGACACAGGTCTTCTCTCCCGACCCGGACTCCCCCGCCTTCGACGTGGTGCAAAATGCATCCTGCGCGGAATATGCCGATGTCGAGGCGCTGGAACTGTTCGCGTCGGACGTCTCCGTCATTACCTATGAGTTCGAGAACATCCCGTCGTCGACGGCGATGATCCTTTCGGCGAGACGTCCGGTGCTGCCGGACCCGAAAGTGCTGGAAACCACACAGGACCGGCTCGCGGAAAAGAACTTCGTGACCAAGCTCGGCATCGCCACCGCGCGCTATGCCGACGTGTCGTCCGCGGCAGACCTCAAGGCAGCGATTGCACAGATCGGCCTGCCCGCCGTGCTCAAGACCCGGCGCTTCGGATATGACGGCAAGGGTCAGGCCGTGGTCCGCGAGGGCGACGATCCGGAGAAGGTGTGGGCCGATCTCGAAACGCGCTCCGCGATCCTCGAGGCCTTCGTGCCGTTCGAGCGCGAAGTGTCGGTGGTCGCAGCCCGCAGCGCCAGCGGCGAAGTGGTCTGCTACGACGTCACCGAAAACGAACACCGCGACCACATCCTGAAATATTCCCACGCACCCGCGCGCATCTCCGACGAGCTTGCCGCGCAGGCCCGCACCATCGCGGAAAAGATCGCGGCAGCACTCGACTATGTGGGCGTGTTCGCGGTCGAACTGTTCGTGGTCCCCGGCAAGGATGGTTTGAGCCTGATGGTCAACGAGATCGCGCCGCGCGTGCACAACTCGGGACACTGGACGCTCGACGGCGCATCAGTGTCGCAGTTCGAACAGCATATCCGCGCCATCGCAGGCTGGCCGCTGGCGCATCCTGTTCGCCATGGCAATGTCACCATGACCAACCTGATCGGGGATGACATCCTCGACTACAACAAGTGGCTCGGCGTGCCCGGCGCTACGGTGCACATCTATGGCAAGGGCTCGCCTCGCCCCGGCCGCAAGATGGGCCATGTGACCGAAGTGAAGCCCTCGCAAAAGTAAAAGGCTGCCGCGATCACTCGCGGCAGCCTATAAAGTTCGGGCATGATCTTTTCCGAAAACCGGTTTCCACTTTTCGGGATCATGCCTCGCCCGAACCGAACCTACTTGTTGCCGGCGACAATGCCGTCCGGCTCATCGCTCAGCCAGCGATAGACCACGCCGCCGATGACGCCGCCGATCAGCGGTGCGACCCAGAACAGCCAAAGCTGCTGAATCGCCCAGCCGCCCACGAACAGCGCGGGGCCGGTGCTGCGCGCCGGGTTCACCGAGGTGTTGGTGACCGGAATGCTGACCAGATGGATCAGGACGAGTCCAAGACCGATGGCGAGCGGCGCAAAACCGGCGGGCGCCTTGCCATGGGTCGAGCCCATGATGATGAACAGGAACATCGCCGTCATCGCTACTTCGCAGACAAAGCCTGCCATCAGACTATATTTGCCGGGCGAATGGTCGCCGTAGCCATTGGAAGCGAAGCCGCCCGCAAGGTCAAAACCGGCTTTGCCGCTGGCGATGACATAGAGCAGCCCGGCTCCCAGAACCGCGCCGATAACCTGGGCAATGATGTAGGGAACGACCTGCCCGGCCGGAAAACGGCCCCCGGCCGCGAGCCCGACGGTCACCGCAGGATTGAGATGGCATCCCGAAATGTGCCCGATGGCGAAGGCCATGGTCACCACGGTCAGGCCGAAGGCGAGCGAAACACCCAGCAGCCCGATACCGACTTGCGGAAATGCCGCCGCCAAGACAGCGCTGCCACAGCCCCCAAAGGTCAGCCAGAACGTGCCAATCGCCTCCGCCGTGTATTTCTTCGCGCTCATATCGATTCTCCCCTGATCGTGCCGCAGGACTATCCGGCGGCGGGGCCCACAGGAACCCGGTATCCGGGGCTTTCCAGCCCCTCCGAATCGCGGCCCGGCATCCCGATTTTGCCCGAAAATCGGTCCGTCCGGCCCCTGAAAAAGCCCTGCCGGCAGGTGGACATTCGCGGTTTGATCTGGTACATCCGCGCCTTCGATGGGAAGGGCGTGGCCTTTGTCGGCCCTTCGTCGTCTCCAGAATTTCATGATTGAAACCAAAGAGGATGCCGCGTGCAGGTTCTCGTCCGCGATAACAATGTCGACCAGGCTCTCAAGGCGCTGAAGAAGAAGATGCAGCGCGAGGGCATTTTCCGCGAGATGAAGCTCCGCGGTCATTACGAAAAGCCGTCCGAGAAGAAGGCCCGCGAAAAGGCGGAAGCCGTTCGCCGCGCACGCAAGCTGGCGCGCAAGAAGCTGCAGCGCGAAGGCCTGCTGCCGATGAAGCCGAAGCCGGTGTTCGGCGCCGGTCCCGGTGCGGATCGCGGCGCAGCCGGTAGTCGTGGTGGCGCAGGCGCCCCGCGTGGACCGCGCTAAGCGACTTCAAAAATTTTGAATACGAAAACGCGGGCCTCACGGTCCGCGTTTTTGTTTGTGTCGTTGTCAGTCCCTGCCGGCCATGAACGCGCGCACGATGTCCACCGCACCGTAATCATCGAGATTGATGTGTGTGCCCTGCGGAAACGGCACGAAGCATTTCGGGCCGGGCGCGCGATCGTACAATCGCCGCCCGAGCCGTACAGGAACGACACTGTCCTGTTCGCCATGTATAATCAGCAGGGGTACTTTCACGGCGGCGATGCGCTCGTCGGAGCGAAAGCTGTCCCACATCAGCCAGCGCACCGGCATGTACCAGAACAATCCCGCGCCGACGTCGGAGACCGATGTGTAAGGCGCTTCAAGAACGAGCTTGCCGACCGGCTTACTTGCAGCAATGGCGACCGCAACACCGGTACCGAGCGAATATCCCCATGGCACGATCCGCTCGGACGGATAACGCGCCGCTGCGAACGCATAAGCGGCTGCCCCGTCGTTCAGCAATCCGCTTTCCGTTGGTTTGCCGCTGGAGCCGCCGTAACCGCGAAACGACAATGCGACAAGGCCGGTACCATCGGCGATGATGGCGCGAAAGCGCGGCACACGCCATGCAAGCACTTCGCCATTGCCATGAAAGAATAGCACCACCGGCTTGCCGTCTTTCGGCGGCACATGCCAAACGATGACCTTTTCGCCGTCGCTGGTTTCAAGGATGTTTTCCTGCGCTTCAGGGAATCCCGCACCCGCAGGATCGGCGCGAGTGGTTTGAGGCGCCGGATAGAGCAGCGCCCGTTGAAACACATACAGCACAACCACGGCCGCCACATATCCCGTGACGGCCAGCGCCGCGATCCATTGAGCGGTTTTCATCAGGCCACAATGCCGGTGATGCAAGAGCGGCGACATGCCGCCCTACATCGAACCACGAATAATTGGATCCGGCAATTCGGCGACACTGGACGGTGCGCCATAAAAGAAAACGCGGGCCTTTCGGCCCGCGTTTTTGTTTGAGTCTGCTCGGGAAGAGACGAGGCTCAAACGAACCTGACTCAAATGAACTGGCTCACACGTTCAAATTCACCCAGACCGCCTTCGGCTCGGTGAAATTCGCCAGCGCTTCGGTGCCGTGCTCGCGGCCGAAACCCGAATCGCCCGCGCCGCCCCATGGCAACCGCACATCGGTATAGCCATAGGTGTTGATCCAGACCGTGCCGGCTTTCGCCTTCTTGGCGAAACGCTGCGTGCGTCCGATGTCGCGGCTCCATACGCCCGCCGCGAGACTGAACGCCGTGCCGTTGGCGATGCGGATCGCGTCAGCTTCATCCTTGAACTTGATGACGCTGACCACGGGGCCGAAGATTTCTTCCTGCGAAATCCGCATCTCGTGCTTCACATTCGCGAACACCGCCGGGCTGATGTAATAGCCGCGATCGCCGACATGCTGACCGCCGGTGACGAGCGTGGCACCCTCCTTCTGGCCGATGTCGACGTAATCGAGAATCGACTTCATCTGCTTTTCGGAAATCACCGGGCCAAGCGCCGTGGTCTTGTCGGCGGTGTCGCCCATGCGCAGCGCCTCGGCACGCGCGGTGAGCCGCGCCACCACTTCGTCATAGACCTTTTCCTGCGCCAGCACGCGCGACCCTGCCGAACACACCTGACCCGCATTGAAGAAGATGCCTGCCGCGGCAGCTTTCGTGGCCGCATCGAGATCGGCATCGTCATAGATCACATTGGCCGACTTGCCGCCGAGTTCGAGCGAAACGCGCTTGAAGTTGCCCGCAGCACCCTTGAGGATTCCGCGGCCAACGCCGGGCGAGCCGGTGAATGTCACCTTGTCCACGCCCGGATGATTGACCAGCGCATCGCCGACCACACGGCCGGGACCGGGCACGATATTGAGTACGCCCGGCGGCAGACCGGCTTCCAGCGCGAGTTCGCCGAGGCGCAGCGCCGACAGCGATGTGAGTTCGGCGGGTTTCATCACAATGGTGCAGCCGCAGGCGAGCGCAGGCGCCAGCTTCCACATGCCGATCATCAGCGGGAAATTCCACGGCACGATCACCGCGACCACGCCGACCGGCTCACGCACGGTGTAGGTGAGCGCATCGCTGCGCGTCGGCACCGTGTCGCCGTGAATCTTGTCGGCCCAGCCGGCGTAATAGGTCAGCGTGTCGATGGCGGCGGGAAGATCCTGCCGCAGCACGGCTGCAATGGGTTTGCCCGCATCGCGGCTTTCAAGCTCGGCGATTTCAGCGCCGTGCTTTTTCAGAAGCTCTGCGAAGCGAAGCAGAATCTGGCCGCGCTCGGCGGGCCGCATGGTGCTCCAGACGCCTTCGAAGGCGCGGCGGGCGGCAGCGACCGCGCGCTCGACATCGGCCTCGCCGCCTTCGGAGATGGTTGCGATGACCTGTCCGGTGGCGGGGTTGAGCGTGTTGAAGGTTTTCCCCGAGATCGACTCGACATGCTGACCGTCGATCAGGAGCTGCTTGCGGAGAACGACAGCCGCGTCACGCGCGGTATCCAGGGCATGGTCATATGCAATCGACATCATATTCCTCCTGTTGTTTCTGCAAGTTTGTGTATTCAAAATGCCAGAGTAAATATGATATGATGTGCCAATGGCTCACGATGATATGAAATCAATTTCATAAGGCCGTCACGATGCTGCAGATCGAGATCGAACCCGTCTGGCGCTTCCACAAGGAAGGCAGCCCGCAGACCGTCGCCGTGATGCTGGGCGTGCTCAACGACATCCGCACCTCCGGCAAACTCACGAGCGCCGCCGACAATGCCGGACTGTCCTATCGTCATGTCTGGAATCTGGTCGAACAATGGTCCGACTTCTTCGGCGTGCCGCTGGTGGAAACCCATCGCGGCAAAGGCACGACGCTGACAGCGTTCGGCGAGAAACTGGTCTGGGCCGGACAGCGCATGCAGGCCCGCCTCGGACCGCAGCTCGAAAATCTCGCGCAGGAACTGGCGACCGAGATCAAGCCGTTCCTGCATCAACGCCCGTCAGTGATCCGCGTTCACGCCAGCCACGGTTTCGCGGTCTCAAAGCTGCGTGAACTGCTGGACAAGGAACCGGGTATCGGCGTCGACCTGCGCTATGTCAGCAACCAGAACTCGCTGGTGTCTTTGGCGCAGGGCGCCTGCGATCTCTCCGGCGTGCACATTCCGCGCGGCGAACTTCGCGCGCAGAGCATCAAGGCCTGCCGGGAGTGGCTCGATCCGCGAGAGGATCGCGTGATCTCCTTCGTGACCCGCGAGATGGGCCTGATGGTCAAGAAAGGCAATCCGCTGAACATCGGATCGCTGAAAGATCTCGTCACCACCAGGGCGCGGTTCGTCAACCGCGACCACGATTCCGGAACGCGCATCTTGTTCGACCAGTTGCTGGCCCAGCAGAAGATCGACGAAGCGAAGATCAATGGCGCGCAGCAAATGGAGTTTACTCATGCCGCTGTGGCCGCTTATGTCGCGAGCGGCATGGCGGATGCTGCTTTCGGCGTCGAAGCGGCGGCCAAACAATTCGGCCTCGATTTCGTGCGCCTGCTGACGGAGGACTACTTCTTCGTCTGCCGCAGGACATTCCTCGAAACCGAACCGATGCGCCGCGTGCTCGACATCATGAAGGGGGAGGCGTTTCACAGCGCCATCGCGCAATTGCCGGGCTATGTCGCGGTCAATCCCGGAACGGTCAGCACCGTGAAGGAATTTCTCGACATCGTGGAAGGTGCAGCGGAGGGCGATGGCGGAGCAGCCAAAGGCCGCGTCCGCAAAAACAGCTAGCAAGAATAGCTGGCTGGACGGCGCTAGTTGGACGATTCCGGCACTACGGCGTGGAACACCGACTTCGCAGCCGAGACCACATCTTCCGTCACCGACGAACGCTGTTTCGCGCGCAGATCGACAGGGCGTGAGGGTATGTCCGCCGGCGGGGTCAGCCGCAATCCATCGTCAGCACGCGCTTCGGACTCACCAGAGATCGGTTCGGGAAACGGTTTCGGCGGTGCCGTCACCGCAGCTTCGCTCGGCTGCGGCGCCACGTTGACCGCAGGCGGCAATGGCTGGACCGCAGGCTGCTGCACAGCCGGTGCATAAACCACGCTGTTGACCTTCGCCCGCTCCTGACCCTGCGCCACGTCCGGCGCACGCGACTGCTCGGTGGGCTGCGGGCCGGATTTGCGCAGGCGCTCGATCGCAGCCCGCGCCAGATCGTTGGCGTCGCGCTTGTCAGCAGCGGCCTTCTCAGAAGCAAGCTTCTCAGCCGCAGCCTTCTCGGCGGCGAGTTTGTCGGCTGCAGCCTTCTCGGCTTTCTCACCGGCGAGCTTTTCCGCAGCCGCCTTTTCCGCGGCCCTCCTGGCGTTCTCGGCCCGATCAGTCGCCGCGCGCTCCGCTGCGGCCTTCTCGGCAGCCAGCTTCTCGGCCTTGAGCCGTGCCGCCTCGGCCTTCGCTGCAGCCGCGGAGCGGTCACCAGCCTCGTCGGCTTTCAGGGTCTGCGGAGCAGCATCTTTCGAGGCCGCCGCAGGCGCTGAGACGGCCGCCTTCGGCTTGTCGGTATCGGACTTGGCGTTGATGTAATGGGTGACGATATACGCCCCGACCACCGTCGCCACGATCGACGGAATGACTTCCAGAAAGTATTTGCTGAACAGCTTCTTGATCATCTGAATTCCCCGCGCGACGTTGCATGCGGGAACTTTTGGGCCGATTGAGGGATCAACTGCGACGGATCGGTGGCAAACAGGTAGAATCCGCCGGGTCACGGCTTTGTCAGCGCGGCCCCGGCGGCTTTCGAAAGCTGTTTCGCCGTCTATTTCGCCTTGGCAATTCCGGTCACGGTCATCTGCCCGTTAACCTTCTCTGCATCGAAACGGACCTTGTCGCCCGCCTTCACCTGTTTGAGCAGTTCGGGACTTTGAGCCCTGAACACCATGGTCATTCCCTGGTCCATATCCAGCTTCTTGATCGGCCCGTGCCGGAGGGTGATTTTCCCCGCCCCTTCGTCAATCTTCACAACAGTCCCCTCCACCGGCAACGACTGAGCAAGCGCCTGACCAGACAGGAGCGCGAGGCACGACACGACAACTGCAAACTTCCGCATGTTTCTTTTTCCTTTTGCTTTCGATCACTTCACGACGACGGTGCCGGTCATGCCATCCTCGCGATGGCCTTCGATCAGGCAGGAAAATTCGAAAGTCCCCGCCTTGGTAAACTTCCAGACGATCTCGCCGGATTTCTTCGGCGCGAGCTGAAGGCCGTTCGGCTCGGCGTGCTCCATGCCGGGATTCTTCTTCATCATCTCGGCGTGCTTGAGGTTCTCTGCTGTGGTGGCGAGCAGAAATTCGTGATCCTCGTGCCCGTCATTGCGGAGCACGAAGCGAACCTGTTCGCCGCGTTTCACCTGGAGTTGCTTCGGGTGATAGTAGCGATCCCCCATCTCCACGATGATCTCGCGCGACGGCTTCTTCGGATCGCCGGGTTCTCCGGCGGCATAGGACGCATGATTGTCGTGCGCGGATGCGCGCTCAGCCGGGATTGGCAACAGTGCGAGCGCAGCTGCGATCAAGATCATTCTGGAATTTTGCAACATGTGCATCTTCAGTGTCCCTTGTGGTTCATGGCAGGAATCTTGGAAGGAGTTTTGGAAGGCTTGACGACATTCATCTCGACCGCAGGTTTTGAGTTTGACTGCGGGGCAGCCTTCTTCGATGGCGGCGGCGCGTCCACGCTCGCGACCTCGTAGGCCACCGTGCCCTGCGGGTGCTTGAACCAGCCGGGGTCCCTGTAGTCGCCGGATGCGAGTCCTTCCCGCACCTTCACTACCGAGAACATGCCGCCCATCTCGAGCGCACCGAATTGCGCGAAGCCGGTCATCATCGGCAGCGTGTTGTCCGGCAGCGGCATTTCCATCTCGCCCATGTCGGCCATGCCGGCATTGCCCATCGGCATGTAGTCCGGCACCAGCTTGCGCACCGATTTGACGAGATCGCTCTTCTTCGTGCCGACGAAATTGCGCAGGTCATGTCCCATCGCATTCATGGTGTGGTGCGACTTGTGACAGTGGATCGCCCAGTCACCGGGCTTGTCGGCGACGAAATCGAAGGCGCGCATCTGGCCGACCGCGCAATCGACGGTGACCTCGGGCCACGCTGCCGCTTCCGGCACCCAGCCGCCGTCGGTGCACGACACCTTGAAGTCATGGCCGTGCATGTGGATCGGATGGTTGGTCATGGTGAGGTTGCCGAACCGGATGCGAACCTTGTCGCCCTTTGCTGCAACGAAAGGATCGATGCCGGGAAAGACGCGGCTGTTCCATGTCCACATGTTGAAATTGGTCATCTCCGACACCTTCGGCAGATAGGTGCCGGGATCAATGTCGTAGGCCGACATCAGGAACACAAAGTCCCGGTCCACGCGCCGGAAGGCGGGGTCTTTCGGATGCACCACGAAGAAGCCCATCATGCCCATGGCCATCTGGACCATCTCGTCGGCATGCGGGTGGTACATGAACGTGCCGCTCTTGGTCAGAACGAACTCATAAACAAAGGTCTTGCCGACGCCGATCGGCGGCTGCGTCAGGCCCGTCACGCCATCCATGCCGTTCGGCAGCAACAGACCGTGCCAATGCACGGTCGTGTGCTCCGGCAGCTTGTTGGTGACAAAGATGCGCACCTTGTCGCCTTCGACCGCCTCGATGGTCGGGCCGGGCGACTGGCCGTTATAGCCCCACAGATGCGCCACCATGCCGGGCGCGAACTCGCGCACCACAGGTTCGGCAACGAGATGGAATTCCTTCCAGTCGCCATTCATGCGCCATGGCAGCGTCCAACCATTGAGCGTGACCACAGGCTGATAGTCCGGCCCGCTGGTGGGAACGAGCGGCGCCTGCATCGTGTTCGTAGTCGATGTTGGTGCTTCGGGGATGCTGGCGGCCTGAACGCGGCCGCTGACGGCGCTTGCGCCTGCCAGCACCGCAGCCGATCCGAGAATTGCGCGACGTGAAATCATTGTCATTCTCCTTCAATGCTGCGCTGGCTCGGCGGCCGCACCGGACGCCAGAGCAGTTTCGCTGCGTGCGGACACGCCTCCGCCCATCACGGCAGTGTTGAGGTTCGTGGTCGCAAGCCAGAAGTCCCGCTTCGCCTCGATCGCCGCGGTCGTTGCCGCGATGCGCTGGCGTGCCTCTGCCAGCAGCGCGAACACATCGATCAGCATGCCGTTGTAGCGAAGCAGGGTTTCATCGGAGATGATCTTGCGCAGCGGCAACACCTCCTTCTGGTAATGCATGGTGATGTCGTAGGCCGACCTGTAGCTGCGATACGCATCGCGCGCTTCGGAGCGGACATTGACTGCGCGCTCCGTCAGGCGATTGACCGCATGCATATAGGTGGCTTCCGCCTCGCGGACCCTCACCTCGCCGAAATCGAAGATCGGAATCTGCAATTCGACATCGAAACCACGGTCACGGATTTTCTCGCCGGTCGCCTTCTCGCGCGTGGTCTTTGCGGAGAGGCCCGCATCGAGCACGTTGATGAAACGCGTCGCCTGGGTCAGCCCGTAAGACTTCGCCAGCGCATCCAGCTCAAGCCGCCCGATCTTCAGATCGACGTGACGGCGGACCGCCTCGGTTTCGATGTCCGGCAATGCTTGCGGACGCGAGGGCAGCGGCGGCAGAGCCGCCGCCATCTTGAACGCCAGATCATCGCCCCAAAGGCCCATGGTGCGGATCATCGCTTCGCGTTCGCTCGCCGCGCGCTGACGCGCAGTGGCAAGCTGTGCGGTCAGGTCTGCGTAGAACACCTGCTCGCGCGCCTGATCGAGCTTGTTCATGCCGCCGGTCTCGCCAAGACGAGCAGCGAACTTTGCCGCTGTCTCCGCGCCGGACTGCGCCTGTGCAAGAAAGCCTGCAAATTCGCGGGCGGCGACAGCGCGATAGTAAGCGCGACGCGCCTCCGCTGCGATCCGCAGTGTTTCGCTCAAGGCAATGATCTGCGCCTGCCGGAAGCGATCGGCTGCGATCTGCGAGCGCATCGGCAGCGTCGCAAGCGCCAGCACATTGGCAACGATCTTGCGCTCGACCTCGACTTCCACCGAACCTGCGATCCGCGACAGCGAGATCGCCGGATTCGGCGGCAGGCTTCCCTCGACGGCCCGCGCCTCCGCGATGGCGAGTTCATTATACGCCGCCTGCAGTCCGCGATTATTGAGCAGCGCGATCTGCACGGCCGCCTCCGCCGACAATGGCCTGGCGAGAAGCCTCGTCACGGTGCTACGGGCCGCGGCTGCATCATCGGGCGTGCGCTGTGCGGAAGCCTCCTTGCCGAGATCCTGCGACACGGTGGCGGTGACCATGCCCATGCCGCCATCGGACGAGAACGGGGCGCAGCCCGACAGCAGCAACGCCGTACTCACCATCAGCCATCGCCCGATACCGCACGCGGTGCGGCGTCCGTTCAGAACGGAATTTGTGAAATCCGGATGGGTCATGGTGCACCTACCCACCGGACTTCGGAGCAGGCGCGGCCTGCTCGTTCTGTTTCTTCCAGGCGGACGGAGCCACGGGCCGCTGGCTGGTGTAGCCGCTCACCGTTGAGCGGTAATCCACGCGCGGCGCCCGTGCATTCGGCTCCGATGGATCAGGACCCGCCGGGACGGGAGGCTGCGCCGCACACCCCGTAAGAAGCAGCAAGGTGGATGAAAGAAACAACGATCTGAATGATAGCGGCACGCGTGCCGTCGCCACCGAACCAACGGCAGCGGGCCTCGCCGGATATTGCGCGAGCATGATGTCCTCGAATGTCGAACAGGGTCGGAGGCGCGCGGCTATTCAGCCACGGCGCCGGCGATCAGAGCGACATGAGGACGATCGGGGGGCGGTAGAGACTGTCGGGCGCTTCGCCGGAAATGCCTGCGTCGGACACGGCCAGAACCGCCGCATGAGCAACGGCCCGAGGTGACAGCTCGAACGGGCTGGCTGGAATGGCGCTGACACACATCACGCCGCAACAGGGAGGCGTGGACTTGCCGCCGGTGTGATCCGTTCCGGCATGATCGTCCGTTGCAGCAGCGGTTCCGGCGCTGGCATGATGATCATCCCCGGCATGCATGGCGTGATGATCGTGAACGGCTTCGCTTACATGCTGGACCGGCGCGGATGGCGTCAGGCAATGGGCCAGCGCACTGTCCGCCAGCACAAATCCGGCGACCGGCACGACAAGGCAAATGGCATAGAGCGCCACAAGAACACGCGCCGCCTTCACCCTGAATCCACTGGTCAACCGCATCAGCATCCCGCCAGACCTACAGTTCCTGTTTCAAACAGGCAAGACGTTCCGCGGTCACAGCAACGCGAGAAAGCCGGGACCTGCCCGATTTCGCACAGCGGGTCAGGCCTGCACTGACGCATGGCCGGGCTGATATGGACGAAAGCCTCGCAGCGGCGTAGCACATGGGTAGAGTTCCACCGCTGCCGGATTTCGGCTGCGCGTTCCATCCCCGACCGCAAAGCCTTCTTGGAGTTCACAATCTTGACCGAACATCAGCCTGCCGCCTCCATCGACGCGGTCGAACAGGGATTGGCCTCGGCAGGCTACATCGCCAACCGTCAGATCGCGACCGCGGTTTATCTGTCGCAGCAAATCGAAAAGCCGATCCTTGTCGAAGGACCGGCAGGCGTCGGCAAGACCGAGCTTGCCAAGGCGCTGGCCGCATGGCGCGGCCTCAAGCTGATCCGCCTGCAGTGCTACGAGGGGCTGGACGAAGCCAAGGCGCTGTACGAGTGGAAATATGCCAAGCAACTGCTCTACACCCAGATCCTGAAAGACAAGCTCGGCGAAGTGCTCGGCGAGGCCGAAACACTCCCGGCCGCGCTGAACAAGCTGCACGACTTCGGCGACGTGTTCTTCTCCAAGGAATTTGTCGAGCCGCGTCCGCTGCTGCAGGCACTAGAACAGCCGAAGGGCTGTGTGCTGCTTGTCGACGAAATCGACAAGTCCGACGCTGAGTTTGAATCGCTGCTGCTGGAAATCCTCTCCGATTTCCAGGTCACCATCCCCGAACTCGGCACTGTCTCGGCGATCGCGCCGCCGACGGTGATCCTGACTTCCAACAGCGAACGCGATCTTGGCGACGCACTCAAGCGCCGCTGCCTGCATCTGCATATCGGTTTCCCCGAGCAACGGCTGGAAGAGCGGATCGTGGAAAGCCGTGTCCCCGGCATTTCGCAGACCCTGCAGCGGCAGATCGTCAGCTTCATCAACGATGTACGCACGCTCGATCTGAAGAAGCTGCCGTCGGTGTCGGAAGCGATCGACTGGGCGCGCGTGCTGGTGCTGCTGCAGGCCAGCGAACTGGATCATGAGATGGTCAAGGACACGCTCAACGTGCTGCTCAAGTACGAAGCCGATATTGAGACCACCATGCCGCAGGTCACCGCCTTCATTGGCAAGACCCGCCGCGAGAATGTCTTCGGTTAAACCGGATGAGAGAAAACCTGCATCGGTTCTTTCGGGCGGCCCGCGGGGCCGGGGTGCGGATTTCGCCCTCCGAAAGCATCGATGCGATGCGCGCCGTCTCCGAGATCGGCTTTGCCGACCGCGAGGTGTTGCGCGACACCTTCCTGCTGACGCTTGCCAAGAACACCGACGACAAGCGGGCGCTCGGCGAATGCTTCGACCTGTTCTTCAAGCCGCCGGAAATCACGGCGCCCCCGGCCCAGAACAACGACAATGAACCCGGGGAATCCGGAGAAAGCAGCGAAACGCAGGAGGGACAGGCGCCGTCCGGCGGCGCTGCCTCCGCGCCCTCCCCGGGCCTCAGCCCCATGGCCCAGATGCTGCTGTCGCAGGACCAGAACGGCATTGCCGCCGCGATCGCCAACGCATCGAGCGCGGCGGGGCTGTCCGAGATCAGGTTCTTCACCCAGCGCGGCATCTTTTCCAGCCGCATCCTCAACGAACTCGGCATCTCGCAACTGCGCGACGATCTCGACGCGCTGAACGCGAGCAACCCGGCGGAAGCCGAGCGGCTGGCCGCAGCGGTCGAGGCCCTGCGCGAGAATGTGCGCGATACCGTTTCGCAGGCGCTGCTGCTTTACGGCCGCGAGGAAAGCGAAAACCTGCGCAACGACATTCTGCGCAACGCGCCGATGTCGCAGCTCGACCAGCGCCAGATCCAGCAGATGCGCGTGCTGATCCGCCAGATCGCGCGCCGCTTGCGCGAACGCTACAGCAAACCGCGCAAGCGCCAGCGCCGCGGCCATCTCGATGTGCGTCGCACGATCCGGCGCAACGCCGCATGGGGCGGCGTGCCGTTCCTCACCACCTGGAAGCGCCGTCACCGCGACAAGCCGAAGATCATCGCCATCTGTGACGTCTCGGGATCGGTGGCGCGGGTCTCGGATTTCTTCCTGCTGCTGATCTACAGCCTGCACGAGGTGGTGTCCGACGTCCGCTCCTTTGCCTTCTCGAGCCACCTGATCGAGGTCAGCGACATCCTCGAAAACGAGGATGCCGACAAGGCGATGAAGGAGATCATGACGCAGGTTGGCTTCGGCTCGTCGGATTACGGCAAGTCGTTTGAGGATTTCGAGAAGCTCGCGCTCAGTGCCGTGACGCCCCAGACCACGGTGATCGTGCTCGGCGATGCGCGGACCAACAATCTCGATCCACGGGCCGATATTCTCAAGCGCGTTTCCGAGCGCTGCAAACGGCTGGTGTGGCTCAACCCCGAAGGCCGCATGGTATGGGGCTGGGGCGATTCCGAGATGCCGCGCTATGCCACCTTCTGCAGCGTGGTGCGCCAATGTGCAACGGCCAAGCAGCTTGAGCGCGCCATCACCGACATCGTCGCGGCGTATCAGTAGCGCTGCGCGATTTCCAGCCGCGCACAATCCGAAAACCGCTTCCCGCTTTTCGGAATTACGTTCCTACGGCACCAGTACGAAAAAGATATAGACCGCGAAAATTACCAGATGCACGAGGCCGAACAGCACGTTCGTACGCCCCGTCGCAAAGGTCATCATGCTCACCAGCAGCGTCATCGCGAGCAGCACCATGTCACGCGGATCAAGACCGAGGATCAGCGTTTCCTTCAGCACATAGGCCGCGACGGAAACCACGGGTACGGTGAGGCCGATTGTGGCCAGCGACGAGCCGAGCGCAAGGTTGATGCTTTTCTGCAGATCATTGTTGCGGGCCGCCGCAAGCGCCGCGACGCTTTCAGGCATCAGGATCAGCAACGCAACCACGACGCCGGCGAAGGCCGGCGGCGCGCCGATGGCAGCCGCACCGGCATCCACCACGAGCGAGAATTTCTTCGCCAGCAGAACCACAGCCGCCAGCGAGACCAGCAAGAGCACCGTGCTGACAAGCATGACCTGATTCGACGCGGCGGCATGGTCTCCGCCGTCGCCCTCGCTCTCGACGATGAAATAATCGCGATGCAGAACGGTCTGTGTGTAAACGAACACGCAATACAACAGCAACGTCGTGATGCCGACGAAGATGAGCTGGCTTGACGCAAAGACTGGCCCGGGCGTTGTAGATGTATAATTCGGCAGGACCAGCGTGATGGTTGAGATAACGATCAGAACACAGAGATAGACCTTTACACCCGTGATCTGAAAGTCCTGCTCCCGAAAGCGGATGCCTCCGGCAAGGATGGCCCAGCCGATCAGACCATTGCAGACGATCATCACCACCGCGAAGACGGTATCACGCGCCAGCGTCGGCACACCCTTCTCGCCACCGAGCATGATGCTTGCGATCATCGCGACCTCGATGATCGTCACCGACAGCGTCAGAACAAGTGTGCCGTAAGGCTCACCCACCCTATGGGCGATCACTTCAGCATGGTGGACTGCCGCAAACACCGTTCCGAACAAGATGATCAGAAGCACGACCGCGAAGGCGTAACCGCCGGCCGAATGGCTGAACCCGATGCCGGGCAACGATGTCGACGCAAAAAGTAAAACGGCCAGCAGGGGGAATATCCATGCTGACCGGGGGACGTGTGTCTGTGCGCTCATGGCGCGATACTACCGGCGAGGCGGCAAAACGCCTAGCCAGTCCGCAGAAAATTTGCACGCGAGAACCAGATGCCGTAACCAAAAAGGACTGTTTTTGGGAAGGAAACGAAAAAATGTTCTCTCACATCATGATCGGGACCAACGATCTCGATCGCGCCAAGGCATTCTACGACAAGCTGCTGGGGACCCTCGGCGTGCCGCCGGCAGCGGTCGACCGCCATCGCATCTTCTATCGCACCAAGACCGGGACGTTTTCCGTCTCGAAGCCGATCGATGGCAAGCCCGCCACGTTTGCCAATGGCGGCACCATCGGATTTACGGCCGCCTCGGCTGCGGAAGCCGATGCCTGGCATGCGACCGGGATCGCGAACGGCGGCACGACCTGCGAAGATCCCCCGGGCATCCGCGAAGGCGGCGGGGTCAAGCTCTACATCGCCTATCTGCGCGATCCGGACGGCAACAAGCTCTGTGCGCTGCATCGGCTCCCGAAAGAGGCGTAACAAAAAGAGGCCGTGCAGTGCACGGCCTCTTTGCTTTCGCGGAACAGAACGAGACGCTTACATCGCCTTGACGATGTTTTCGGTCATCTTCTTGGCGTCGCCGAGCAGCATCATCGTGTTGTCACGATAGAACAGCGGGTTGTCGACGCCCGCATAACCTGAGGCCAGCGAGCGCTTGATGAACATCACGGTGCCGGCCTTCCAGACCTGAAGCACCGGCATGCCATAGATCGGTGACTTCGGATCTTCTTCCGCCGCCGGGTTGGTCACGTCATTGGCGCCGATCACGAAGGCGACGTCGGCCTGCGCGAACTCCGAGTTGATGTCCTCAAGCTCGAACACCTCGTCGTAAGGCACGTTGGCTTCGGCGAGCAGCACGTTCATGTGGCCGGGCATGCGGCCCGCAACCGGATGAATCGCGTACTTCACCTCGACGCCTTCCTTCTTCAGCGTGTCGGCCATTTCACGAAGGGCGTGCTGCGCCTGCGCCACCGCCATGCCGTAGCCCGGCACGATGATGACCTTCTGCGCGTTCTTCATGATGAAGGCCGCGTCGTCGGCAGAGCCGAGCTTCACCGGCTTCACTTCGCCGGTGCCGGCCGCAGCGGGACCGCCGCTGTCGCCGCCGAAGCCGCCGAGGATGACCGAAATGAAAGAGCGGTTCATCGCGTGGCACATGATGTAGGACAGGATCGCGCCGGATGAACCAACCAGCGCGCCGGTAATGATCAGCGCCGAGTTGCCCAGCGTGAAGCCGATGCCCGCCGCCGCCCAGCCCGAATACGAGTTGAGCATCGAGATCACGACCGGCATGTCCGCGCCGCCGATCGGGATGATCAGCAAGGCGCCGAGCACCAGCGCGATGATCGTGATGAGCCAGAAGTCGAGCTGGCTCTGCGAATGCACCAGACCGTAGATGAAGAACACCAGCGCGAGGCCGAGCACGATGTTGATGATGTGACGCGCCGGCAAAATGATCGGCGCGCCGCTCATACGGCCCGACAGCTTGAGGAACGCGATCACCGAGCCGGTGAAGGTCAGCGCGCCGATGGCGACGCCGAGTGACATTTCCACAAGGCTGGAGGCGTGGATGTTGCCGCGGCTGCCAATGTCGAAAGCCGCTGGCGCATAGAACGCGCCGGCCGCGACAAGCACCGCCGCCATGCCGACCAGCGAGTGGAAGGCCGCGACAAGTTCAGGCATCGAGGTCATCGGCACCTTGCGGGCGATGACGGCACCGATGCCGCCGCCGATCACGATGCCGCCGATCACGAGAATCCAGCCGAGCGTGTCGGCCGGCGGATGCGCCGCCAGCGTGGTGGCGATGGCGATGGTCATGCCGACCATGCCGAAGAAATTGCCCTGGCGGGAGGACGCCGGGCTCGACAGCCCGCGCAGCGAGAGGATGAAGAGGACGCCTGCGACCAGATAGAGCAGCGCCGAAAGGTTCGCGTTCATATGCCCCGCCCCGTCACTTCTGCTTCTTCTTGTACATCGCCAGCATGCGCTGGGTGACAAGGAAACCGCCAAAGATGTTGATGCACGCGAAGATCAGCGCCACGAAGCCGAAGGCGCGCGCCCAGAGCGGCCCCTGATCGTTGGTGGCGAGTGCCACGCCCGTCGCCAGCAGCGCACCAACCACGATCACCGACGAGATCGCGTTGGTCACACTCATCAGCGGCGTATGCAGCGCGGGCGTCACCGACCACACCACGAAGTAGCCCACGAACACCGCGAGCACGAAAATCGACAACCGGAAAACAAACGGGTCGACAGCCTCAATCCCATGCATGTCGGCTCTCCTTATGCTTTCGGCTGGAAGTTCGGATGGATGACAGCGCCGTCCTTGGTCAGCGCGGTGGCCTTCACCAGTTCGTCGTCCCACTTCACGGCGAGCGACTTGGCCGCCTTGTCGTAGAGCGTTTCGATGAACGACAGCAGATTGCGCGCATAGAGGCTGGAAGCCGAGGCCGCGACCTTGCCGGCAAGGTTCGGGAAGCCGACGATCTTGACGCCATTGACCTCGACGACCTCGCCGCTCTTGACGCCCTCGACGTTACCGCCGCGCTCGACCGCAAGATCGACCAGCACCGAGCCCGGCTTCATCGAGCTGACCATGTCAGCCGAGACCAGCTTCGGCGCGGGACGGCCCGGGATCAGCGCCGTGGTGATGACGATGTCCTGCTTCTTGATGTGCTCTGCCGTAAGTGCGGCCTGCTTGGCCTGATATTCTTTCGACATTTCCTTGGCGTAACCGCCAGCGGTCTGCGCGTTCTTGAACTCCTCGTCCTCGACGGCAAGGAATTTCGCGCCGAGCGACTCGACCTGTTCCTTGGTGGCCGGGCGCACGTCGGTCGCGGTCACCACCGCGCCGAGACGGCGCGCAGTGGCAATCGCCTGCAGACCGGCAACGCCAACGCCCATCACGAAGACCTTCGCCGCGGGCACGGTGCCCGCCGCGGTCATCATCATCGGGAAGGCGCGGCCGAAAGCTTCGGCAGCCTCAACCACGGCGCGATAGCCAGCGAGGTTCGCCTGCGAGGACAGCACGTCCATCACCTGCGCGCGGGTGATGCGCGGCATCAGTTCCATGGCGAACGCGGAAACGCCGGCATCGGCCAGCGCCTTCAGCGCGGCTTCGTTGCCATAAGGGTCCATGATCGCGATGACCAGCGCGCCCTTCCTGTATTTGGCAACTTCGGAAACGTCCGGGCGCTTCACCTTGATGACGATGTCGGCATCCTTCACCGCATCGGCGCTGACCACAGCGCCCGCGGCTTCATAGTCCGCATCCAGCACGCCGGACTTGATACCTGCACCCGGCTCGACCGCAACGTCGATCCCCAGTGACTTGAACTTCTTCACCGTGTCCGGCGTCGCCGCGACACGCGGCTCCGATCCATCCACTTCCCTAGCAATCGCAATCTTCATGACGCCTCCCGCAGCCGTTCGGCCGCGCATGACTTAATCACCAGCCGGTCAGCCGGTCCAACCGAATTCGATCAGAGGAGAAAAATCGCCATCAAGGCAAGGATGGCGATGACGGCCAGGGTGCCGTACTTCGTCAGCGCGAGGAAGCCCTCATAGGTGGCTTCGTGCGCGGGATAGTCATTGCCGTCTGCAGTGGTGTACGCAACTTCGTTATGGCTAGCCATTGATCCCCTCCAGCACCATATAAAAAGGTAGCGCGAATTAGCCCAATTGCGGGCCAAGGGCAACGTCGCGGCTCCCCGATACCGCCGATTAAAACCACCGGCATGCAAGTCATGCAATGGTTTCGCACAGTGTTTTCCGCGATGCGGAATTAGGCAGCCGTTTAAAACTGCCCTACCCCATCGCTTCCAATTCGGCGATCAGGTTCTCGATCACCGACAACCCACCATCCCAGAATGCCGGATCTTTCGCATCCAGTCCGAACGGCCTGAGCAGTTCGGAATAATGTTTCGTGCCTCCGGCAGAGAGCATGGCGAGATAGCGCTCGGCAAATCCCTCGGACGCGTTCTCGTAGACCGCATACAGCGAATTCACGAGGCAATCGCCGAATGCGTAGGCATAGACGTAGAACGGCGAGTGGATGAAGTGCGGGATATACATCCAGTATGTCTCATAGCCCGGCTTGATCTCGATCGCAGGTCCGAGGCTTTCGCTCTGAACGCTGAGCCAGATTTCGCCGATGCGCTGCGCGGTCAACTCGCCATTGCGCCGCTCGGTATGGACCGCACGCTCGAACGAATAGAACGCGATCTGGCGCACCACCGTGTTGATCATGTCCTCGACCTTGCCCGCGAGCAGCGCCTGACGCTCCTTCGCGTTCCTGGTCTGCGCCAGCAGGCGCTTGAAGGTCAGCATCTCGCCGAACACGCTGGCGGTTTCCGCAAGCGTCAGCGGGGTTGGCGCCATCAGTGCGCCCTGCTTCGCCGCGAGCACCTGATGCACGCCATGGCCGAGTTCGTGGGCGAGCGTCATGACGTCGCGCGGCTTGCCCTGATAGTTCATCAGCACATAGGGATGCGCCGACGGCGTGGTCGGATGCGAGAATGCGCCCGGCGCCTTGCCCGGACGCACCGGTGCATCGATCCAGCGGTCGGTGAAGAAACGCTCGGCGATGCTCGCCATCTGCGGCGAGAAGTCGCCATAGGCTTTCAGGATCGTGCTCCGGGCGTCGCCCCATTCGATCTGACTCTTGGCCGCGAACGGCAGCGGCGCGTTGCGGTCCCAGAACGGCAGCGATTTCTTTTTGAACCAGCGCGCCTTCATTTTGTAATAGCGATGCGACAGCCGCGGGTAGGCCGCACGCACCGACGCCACCAGTGCATCGACCACTTCGCGCTCGACGCGGTTGTTCAGATGCCGCGAGTCGGCGATGTCCTGGAAGCCGCGCCAGCGATCGGAGATTTCCTTGTCCTTGGCCAGCGTGTTGGTGATCAGCGCGAAGGTGCGCTCATTGGCCTTGAAGGTTTTCGCCAGCGCCTGCGCCGCCGCCTTGCGCTTGTCCGGCGCGCGGTCCTGCAGCAGGGTCAGCGTCGGCTCGATGGCGAGTTCCTTGCCCCCGACCTTGAAACGCAGCGCCGCGATGGTCTGATCGAACTGCCGGTTCCAGGCGCCGTAGGCGGTCTGCGATTTTTCATGAAACAACTGCTCGACGCGATCCTCGAGCTGATACGGCTTGTCCTTGCGCAGATCCTCGATCCACGGACGGTAGTGGCCGAGCGACGGCACCGCCATCGCGCGTTCGATCACGCCGTCATCGACGCGGTTGAGTTCAAGCGCGAAGAACAGAAGATGGGTCGACGCTGCGGTAATGCGCTCGGACACATCGCCATAGAACTTCGAGATCGCGGCATCGACGGTATTACCGGCATGCGCGAGCTGCGCGAAAGACGCCAGCCGCGTGGCCAGATCGTCGATCGATTCATAGCTGCGGATCGCTTCCGCCAGCCATTCGCCGCCGTCAGGCTGAGCCACGCGCTCGGCGATCTTGCCCTTGTAGGCGCTCTCGAAGGCCACACAGTCGGCATCGAGCTTGTCGAGGTCGCGCGTCACCTCCGGCGCATCGATCGCCGGATAGAGATCGGCCAGATTCCATTCCGGCAGCTTGCCGGTCTTCCGCGCTGCCTTTTTGGCAGGCGCCTTCGCCTTGGCTGCTGATTTGGATTTTGCCGGGGATTTGCGGAGAGCCGAGGAGCGCGAAGCCATATTTCAATCCGTGAGGTTCAAGATCGTGCGAGACGCGTGACGATTGCAGCCCAGTGGTCCGATTCTAACATTCGTAACCCGCTTCAACAGCGATCTTTTGCGAATGTTAGAATCAAAGGACCACTGGCAACTATAAACTTCCAATGGAGTTTGGATTTGACATTCGCGTTGCGAATTCCCTGCAAGTGAGGCGCGAATGTCAAATCCACTCCATTGGCCGGACAAAGCCAACTCTTAAGAGGTCGTTAATCTGCGTCGGCCAGAGTGCCCCGATTCGAGACATGTTGTTGAGATAGTCCAGAGTTGCGGGGAATGCCATGGTTGCGACCATTCTGATTGCCGATGACGACGCCGTACAGCGCCGCCTCGTCGAGAACATGGTGCAACGCTGTGGTTACGCCGCCGTGACGGTCGACAGCGGCGATGCCGTCATCGCGCACCTGACGGACCCCGATGCGCCCGCCATCGACGCGCTGGTGCTGGATCTCGTGATGCCGGGTCTCGACGGTATGGGCGTGCTGGCCAAGATCCGCGATGCCGGCCTTGATGTTCCGGTGATCGTGCAGACCGCCCATGGCGGCATCGACAATGTGGTCTCCGCGATGCGCGCCGGCGCGCAGGATTTCGTGGTTAAGCCAGTCGGGATCGAGCGGCTTCAGGTCTCATTGCGCAATGCGCTCAATACCAGCGCCCTGAAAGGCGAGTTGCAGCGCATCCGCCATCGCCGCGAAGGCAAGCTCACGTTCACCGACATCGTCACCCGCTCGGAGACGATGAATCACGTCATTGCGATGGGCAAGAAAGCTGCCGGCTCCACCATCCCGGTGCTTATCGAAGGCGAATCCGGCGTCGGCAAGGAACTGATTGCGCGCGCCATTCACGGCTCAAGCGAGCGCAGTGCCAGACCGTTCGTCACCGTCAACTGCGGCGCGATCCCGGACAATCTGGTGGAATCGATCCTGTTCGGTCACGAGAAGGGCGCGTTCACCGGCGCCACCGAGCGCCACGCGGGCAAGTTCCTTGAGGCCAATGGCGGCACGCTGTTTCTCGATGAGATCAGTGAATTGCCGCTCGCAGCACAGGTGAAGCTGCTCCGCGCCCTGCAGCAGGGCGAGGTCGAAGCCGTCGGCGGCCGCAAGCCCGTGAAGGTCGATGTGCGGATCGTGTCCGCGACCAATCGCAACCTGCTCAATCAGGTGAAGGCGGGCGCTTTCCGCGAGGACCTGTTCTACCGGCTGCATGTGCTGCCGCTGACCATCCCGCCGCTGCGCGCGCGGCGCGAGGACATCCCGCATCTGGTCCGCCATTTCATGGCCCGCATCGCCGCCGAGGAAAATCGCCCGGTCACCGCCGTCAGCGGCGAGGCCATGGCGCTGCTTGGACAACTGCCCTGGCCGGGCAATGTCCGGCAGCTCGAGAATGCCGTCTATCGCGCGGTGGTCATGAGCGACGGCGGCCAGCTCGGCCCGGACGATTTTCCGCAAGGCGCCCTTGCGGCATCAGCCGCGGAAGGCATCGGGGAACCGGTCGTCCTCGACAGCCCGCCATCATCTCCGGCCGATACAATTTCAGGTATTGAAATACCAATTGCACCGGCAGCACCGCTGGCTGCCCCCATGTCCGCCTACGGCGCGCTGGCCATGGTCGGCGATAACGGCGAAATGCGCACGCTTGAGGAGATGGAAGCGGAAATCATCCGTTTCGCCATCACCCATTATCGGGGCCAGATGTCCGAAGTGGCACGCCGGCTGAAGATCGGCCGTTCGACGCTCTACCGGAAACTGGACGAAGCCGCCGCCTCTGAACCGGAACCCGACGGCCCCGTACGCTAAGAGCACGAATCATGCGCTCGCATGGAACGAATGCACGGCTTTTTCGCTTTTCTCCCTGAACCGTTGCGGTCCGGTGACAGACAGAGGAAAAGCACGCGGCAATGCGCGCAAGCCGTTGCAAGAAATGTTGAATTGAAGTCACTTCGAACGCGATGACTTCGAGTTGATTGGCGGCGGCTGGCCGCATCCGGCTCGTGCGTGTAGCGTTTCGCAGCGTTTTGAATGCGAGATTGCGTAAGCAAAATCCGATCAGGCCGGCGCTTTGTCGGGCGATGACGGAAACCATCATGAGCTGTTCCATGCCGGGGCAGCACCGCCCGACACGGGTGTGAAATTGGGGTGCGAGAATGCGTGACTTTTCGACCGGCCGCCGCAAGAGCCCGCAGGGCTTCGACCGGATTTTGATGGCCGTTGCCGCCACATTCCTTTCCGTCGCCGCGACCAGCGCCCATGCGCAATCCGGTCCATCGAAGAACCCCGCCGACCTTGCGATCGATGCCGCAGTCCCTCTTCCCGAACCCGCCAACGTCCCGCCTCCGACGGTCAACGACTTCAAGCCCGACCCGGTGAAGCCTGGCACCGCCGCGGCCGCGGCCCCCGCAGTTGCACCGGCGAAAAAGGACGAAGCCGCTGCTCCGGCTACCACCGCAACGGTCCCTCCGGCTGCAACCGCGCCGACGGCAGCACCGGCTCCCGCCGCGGCAGCCGCTGAACCTGCGAAGACCGACCCTGCGAAGGCCGCTCCCGCCGTTGCTGCTGCCGATCAGCCGGTTGCCGACAAGCTGCGCGATCTGATCGCCACCAAAGGTGCGCGCTATTTCGACCGCAAGAACGAGCGCACCGCCGTCGAGAACTTCTACAAGGACCGCAACTACGCGCCGCTCTGGAGCGAAGGCGGCGCCGCAACCGCGCGCGCCAAGAGCGTGATCGCGCGTCTCAAGGATGCGGGCAGCGAGGGCCTCAATCCCGCCGATTACCCGACACCGGATTTCGCAGCAGCGACTTCACCCGACGCACAGGCCGAAGCCGAACTGCGCCTCACCGAAAGCATGCTCGACTATGCACGCCATGCGCAGAGCGGCCGTATGCACTGGTCGCGCGTCAGCGCGGACATTTCCTATCCAGAACATCCGGTCGATCCGGTCGACGTGCTGGTCAACGTCTCCACTGCGCGTGACGCATCCGCGGCACTTGAGGGCTACAATCCTTCGCACAAGGGCTACAAGGGCCTGAAGGCAAAGCTCGCCGAACTGCGCGGCATCACCGAAGATACCTCCAAGCACATCGCCGAAGGCGACGCGCTGAAATTCACCAAGCCGACGAAGAAGAACCCGAACCCGGCGGCGGTAGAAGACGAGCGCGTGCCTGCACTACGTGCAAAGCTTCATGTCGCGGAAAACGCGGACAGCAGGCAGTACGATGCCGCGGTTGCCGAGGCGGTCCGCAAATTCCAGTCGCTCAACGATCTGAAGGCGACCGGCGTGCTCGACAACGCCACCGTGCGCGCACTCAACGGACCGAAGAACGACCGCAAGATCGACATCGTCCGCGCCAACATGGAGCGCTGGCGCTGGCTGCCGCGCGAACTCGGCGCCAAGGCGCTCGGCGATGCCTATGTGATCCTCAATATTCCAGACTACACGCTCAAGCTGATGCAGGGCGAGAAGCAGGTCTGGACCACGCGCGTCGTGGTCGGCAAGCCGGGCAAGCACGCCACGCCGGAGCTGACGGAGACGATGAAGTTCATCACGGTCAATCCGACCTGGAACGTGCCGCCCTCGATCATCTACAACGAATATCTGCCGGCGCTGCAGCAGGACCCGACCGTGCTCGACCGCATGGGCCTGAAGCTCGCGCGCGCGCCAGACGGCAGCGTCCGCATCTCGCAGCCTCCGGGCGAAGCCAACGCGCTCGGCCGCATCCGTTTTAACTTCCCGAACAAGTTCCTGGTCTATCAGCACGACACGCCGGACAAGCACCTGTTCGCCAAGGAAGAGCGCGCCTTCAGCCACGGCTGCATGCGCGTGCAGAATCCCGACCAGTACGCGGCGAACCTGCTCAGCATCGCCATGCCGAAGGAGGGCTACACGCCCGAGAAGATCAAGGCGATGTATGGCCGCAACGAGATCAACATCAACTTCCCGACCCCGATCCCGGTCAACATCACCTATCAGACCGCGTTCGTGGACAGCGCCGGCAAGCTCGAATTCCGCAAGGACATCTACGGCCGCGACGCCAAGGTGATCTCGATGCTGAAGGGCGGCGAAGGCCGCGACATGGAAATGGCCGTCTCGCACGCCCAGCCGAACTATGTCCGCCCGACCAATGTGCGGGTGCCCGGCGACAGCTTCGCCAGCAACTCGGGCCCGAGCTTCTTCGAACGGCTGTTCGGAGCGCCGACCCCGCCGCCGGCCCCGGTCCGTGGCCAGCGCCGGGTGGTCCGCTAGGTTAAATCTTTCAAAGAACTCGAATTTTTACGATTCAAAGGGCTCCGCCGGTGGCGGGGCCTTTTTCGTTAACCATTCTCCCCAAAGCATTTCCCCTTGGGTCTGCCCACCGGCCCTTTTTTGCCATACTCCGGGGGGCATACTTCACCCTTCACGAGCCTGTGACAGACTTTGCGATAGACTCGGGCCGGGCTCGGACTGCTAGACTTCAGACTGGTAAAGACTTGGGAACACTCACAAACACGGCGCGGGGATTGGTAAATATCGCTTAACCCCCGTGCCTTAAGACTACGTTCATCCTCTCCCGTTGCGTGGGGTAGCGGGGGATCACCAAGAGACACACGGCTGACGGGATTCTGAGTGGCGGGCGGTTTTCCACGCGGCATTGGTTTTGATTGGCTCTCGCGCACCTCTGTGCGGGTCAGCCTCGCCTCGCTGCTGTTGATCGCAACCAACGCCCGCTCGGTGCATAACGCCACCGCCGACGGCGACACCCGCACCCTCTCCTTCTATCACACCCATTCCGGCGAAGATCTCACCGTCACGTTCAAGCGCAACGGCCGCTATGACGAAGCTGCACTGAAAAAACTCAATTACTTCCTCCGCGACTGGCGCAGCCAGGACCAGACCACCATGGACCGGCGCCTGTTCGACATCGTCTGGGAGGTTTACCGCGACGTCGACGGCAAGCAGCCGATCAAGATCATTTCCGCCTATCGCTCGCCCGCCACCAACGCCATGCTCCGCCGCCGCTCCTCGGGCGTTGCGCGTCACAGCCAGCACATGCAGGGCCACGCGATGGATTTCTTCATCCCCGGCGTGCCGCTCGAACAGATCCGCTTCGCCGGTCTTCGCCTGCAGCGCGGCGGCGTCGGCTTCTACCCCACCTCCGGCTCGCCGTTCGTGCATCTCGACGTCGGCAGCATCCGGCACTGGCCGCGCATGACTCATGATCAGCTTGCGCGCGTGTTCCCCGACGGGCGCACCGTGCACGTGCCGTCCGACGGCAAGCCGCTGAAGAATTACGAACTTGCGCTCGCCGACATTCAGCGCCGCGGCAATGGCGAAGACGTCGCCGCGCCGTCGAAATCGAAGAGCTTCCTGGCCTCGCTGTTCGGCCGCAAGACGGCGGACGACGAGGAAGAGGTCGGCAACGACGATGCCGCTCGCGGCGGCAAGGTCACGCAGGTGGCGATGGCCGCCGCGGACAAGGCCAAGGATGCCGCGCAGGCCACCGTCAACGCCGCCGAAAAGGTTCTCGAGCGCGTGCCGCTCCCGCGCGCCAAGCCAGCGGGCGCGACGGCGTATCAGGTCGCATCTGCCGAGCCCAAGGCCGTCCCGGCGCCGAAGCCACAGCAGGTCGCGCTCAGGCCGATGCCCGCCGACGAATACGCGCCTCAGTCGCCGATCGACATCATCAACGCCCGCGGCTTCTGGGATAACGAACCGGCGCCGAAGCCCGCTGCGCAGCAGGCCCAGATCGCTGCACTCAAGGCGCGCGGCGCCGTCGTCGCCGCCGATCCGCAATCCACCGCCAGCCTGCCGCAGAACATCTCGCAGGCATTGGCCTATGCGCCCGCCGAAGCGCCGCTCGACCGCGCCAAGGTCGTCGCTGCCAGCGCGCCGATCCCGCGCAGCCCGCGTGTCGCAGCGCTTGCGCCGAATCCGATGTCCGGCGCCGACGTCACCACGCCCGATACGGCCATCGGCAAGACCGCGCAGGGCGCGATCACAACCTCGCGCCGGATCAAGCAGGCGTCGATGAACGATCTCTGGCTGCGCGCCATGATCCTGGCGCCGAATGTCAGCAGGTCGCTCTCGACATCGACCCTCGGTGATCAGGACATGACCGTGCTGCGCACGCATTTCGTCAAGCCGAACACGGCGGTGGCGATGACGTTCTCGAACGATCCGCAGATGGGCATCGTCTGCGAGAAGTTTACCGGCCCCGCGACCGCGACGCTGTCGACCACCGCATTTGCGATGCGCACCGCTTCGCTGCGATAAGCCGTCATTGCCGGGCTTGACCCGGCAATCCATCTCTTCGCTGAAGAATTCTTTGATGGATGCGCGGGTCAAGCCCGCGCATGATAATGGAATATAAGGCTGATTGCCTCACAGCATTCCGAGCGCCTGCATGTAGGTTTCCAGGATGGTTTCCTGCTCTTGGCGCTCGTCGGCGTCCTGCTTGCGCATGCGGATGATGGTGCGCAGCGCCTTCACATCGAAACCGTTGCCCTTGGCCTCTCCGTAGACATCCTTGATGTCGTCGCTGATGGCCTTCTTTTCTTCCTCAAGCTTCTCGATCCGCTCGATGATGGCCTTGAGCTGCCCCTTGGCGAAGCTGTGCGCGGTATCGTCGTTGTCTTTCTCGGCAGGCATCGCCATTGGAGATACTCCTGAACTCATTATGGGCTTGAAGGGAGCGTGCGCGGCACGTCATTGGCGGGTCACACTCAAGAGTGCGGCCTGCCGCGTCAAGGCGTAGCAGCCGTCATCCACAGCGACCCACAGGCGAAAGAAAGGCCGTAGCGGCAAGGTCCGTTTTCGCTTGCGTGTTCAGTGCCCCGGATGGGTCTTTTTCATCGCAGCGACCTGATCCGGCGTTGCTTCGCTCTGATACGTCGCCTTCCAGGTTTCATACGGCATGCCATAGACCGCTTCACGGCTCTCATCCTTGCTGAGCGGCACGCCTTTCTCGTCGGCGGCATCCTTCAGCCAGTTCGACAGGCAATTGCGGCAGAAGCCCGCCAGATTCATCAACTCGATGTTCTGCACGTCGGTTCGTTCGCGCAGATGTGCAACAAGGCGGCGGAAAGCCGCTGCTTCGAGTTCGGTCCGGGTTGTCTCGTCGATGGCCATCATCATATTCCGCTGTTTCAGGTCCCGCTGGATGTCACAGGACCCTCACATAGGCCCTGATCCCGCGATTTTAAGCCCGCAATCTCCCGCCTCGCATTTCCACAGGGCGAGAAAAACCAAACCGATCCATGCCATGATCCGCCGACTGTCCTATGAAGGCCTGTGCGGGTTTGGCGAAACCGCCAACCCGCTCTATAGTGATCGGGCCTGACCGGATGCGGGAACTCCGCTTTTGCCGATCATGCTCAATGTGTTACGCGAAATCAACGAACGGTTGATAGTATCTGCTTACATGACAGCCACGATTTCCCGCCGCATGACACTGCACCGCACCCTCATCGCCGCTCTCACCGGATTTGTCGCACTGACAGCTCTGTGTGCGTGGAGCGAGCCCGCCGCTGCCGACTTCCGGCTCTGCAACAACACCTCGAGCCGCGTCGGCATCGCGCTGGGCTACAAGGACAATGAAGGTTGGGTGACCGAGGGCTGGTGGAACGTCTCGTCCCGCGCCTGCGAAACCCTGCTGCGCGGAACGCTTGTCGCACGTTTCTATTATATCTACGCCATCGACTATGACCGCGGCGGTGAATGGTCGGGGCAGGCCTTCATGTGTTCGCGCGATAAGGAATTCACCATCAAGGGAACCGAAGACTGTCTGGCACGCGGTTTCGACCGCACCGGATATTTCGAGGTGGACACCGGCGAACAACGCGCCTGGACCGTCCAGCTCACTGAATCCAATGAACAGAACCCGCGTACTCCAGGCCTACCCGGCATGCCGAATGCGCCGGGTGCTGCACAACCCGGCGCACTTCCCGGTGCAGCTCCTGGAAATCCGAAATGAGACGTCTGCGACGCATCAAGATCCTCGCCACCCTCGGACCGGCCTCCTCTGACAGCGCGACCATCCGCAAGCTGTTCGAGGCGGGCGCCGACGTGTTCCGCATCAACATGAGCCACACGCCGCATGACAAAATGCGCGAGCTCGTGGCGACGATCCGCAATGTGGAAAGCAGCTACGGGCGGCCGATCGGCATTCTGGTCGACCTGCAGGGACCGAAGCTGCGCCTCGGCAATTTCGAGAACGGATTTGTCGAACTCAACAACGGCGCGATGTTCACGCTCGATTCCAATCCTGCGCCAGGCGACAAGACCCGCGTCCACCTTCCCCATCCGGAAATTCTGAAAGCGCTGCGTCCGGGCCACGCGCTGCTGATCGATGACGGCAAACTTCGCCTGATCGCCGAGGAAACCTCGCCCGATCATGCGCTGGTGCGTGTCGTGACCGGCGGCAAGATGTCCGATCGCAAGGGCGTCAGCCTGCCCGATACCGATCTTCCGGTATCTGCCATGACGGCGAAGGACCGCGCCGATCTTGAAGCCGCGCTGGAGACCGGCATCGACTGGATTGCGCTGTCGTTCGTGCAGCGCGCCGACGACGTGCTCGAAGCAAAGAAGCTGGTGCGCGGCCGCGCCTCGATCATGTCGAAGATCGAAAAGCCGCAGGCAATCGACCGCCTTGCCGACATCATGGAGGCGTCCGATGCATTGATGGTCGCGCGCGGCGATCTCGGCGTCGAACTGCCGGCGGAACGCGTGCCGGGACTGCAAAAGCAGATGACGCGCATGGCGCGCAAGGCAGGCAAGCCGGTGGTGATCGCGACCCAGATGCTGGAATCGATGATCACATCGCCGGTGCCGACCCGTGCGGAAGTGTCCGACGTCGCAACCGCGGTGTTCGAAGGCGCTGACGCCATCATGCTGTCGGCGGAATCAGCAGCCGGTAAATTCCCGGTCGAAGCGGTCATGACCATGAACCGCATCGGCGAGGAATGCGAACGCGATCCGACCTATCGCGGCGTGATCGCCGCGCAGCGGCCCGAGCCGGAAGCAACCGCAGGCGACGCCATCGCAGATGCAGCGCGGCAGATCGCCGAAACGCTCGACCTGTCTGCCATCATCTGCTGGACCAGTTCGGGCTCGACCGCGCTGCGCGTCGCGCGCGAGCGACCGAAGCCTCCGGTGGTTGCCATCACACCGAACGTCAATACCGGGCGAAAACTATCCCTGGTGTGGGGCGTGCATTGCGTGATCGCGGAAGACGCCCACGATCAGGACGACATGATCGATCGTGCGGCGCGTATTTCATTCCGCGATGGTTTCGCGAAGGCCGGACAGCGCGTCATCATCGTCGCCGGTGTGCCCCTTGGCACACCCGGCACCACCAACATGGTCCGCATCGCCTATGTCGGCCCGTCGGGCGACGCCGACATGTAATCCGGCTCAGGCCGCCTTGTCGGTGTGAATGAGAACATCGCTGGTGGCCTGCGCCGTGCGCGCGGCATCCTCGACCGTTCCCTGAGTCATCCGCATCAGGCGCTGCGCTTCCTCGCCATACTGCGTGAACGCGGTCTGCCAGAACTGCGCATAGGCCCGCTGCAAATCCTGCACCGAGCGGCAATCATGGATCGTCCGGAACAGCTGGATATCCTCGCGCAGCCGCATCCCGACGAATTCGGACCACTCCTTGCCGATATTCTGCATCGCCGTGCCGAGCTGCGCGTTGAATTTCGAGGTTTCGTTCAGCATGGTTCCGTTCACCTCGCTCACCCGCGCGAGATCCGGAAATGGAATCGTCTCGGATATCTTGTTGAATGCGCTGTCGCTGTTTGATGGAGTTGTCATGATCGGACCTTCATTGTGCTGGAGCAAGAAAGGACACGTCGAACGGCGATACTCCATCACCGATCGATGGCAGCAGTATGATGCTCATTGCATCGTGAGTGAAAATGAAACGCCTTGATGTGCATCAAGTGCGCAAAGGTCAGCGATGGTGACGGATCAGCGCGACACCGCAGACGCGGATGATCCGGCCTGCACTTTCCCTGCAATCGCTTGGATTTCGCCGATGATGACATCGGCTGCATAGACCTGCGGCATGTGGCCGCCGTTCGGCAGCACAACGAGCCTGGTCTGTGGAACGGCAGCGGCAAATGGCCGCGAATGAATATTGGTCGAAACCGTCTTGTCGGTATCACCGGTGACAATGGTCACAGGTACCCTGATCGCGGAGTAGCGCGGCGACTGTTTCACCATTTCCGCCTTCAGCGTTGTCAGATCCCAGACATTGTTGAGAAAAACCCGCGGCCGCAGCACCAGCCGCACCGCAGTCGCCTCGACATAGCCATCCGGCATCGCTTGCGGCGCGAAAACATAGCGCGTTCCGCTGTCGACCAGAAACGTGCCAAGCGGAACGGTGATCGTATAGGCGAGCAGCGGACCGACGATTGGGATCGACGCCACCTTGTTGAAACGGCCGACGCCACCAGTCCACGGATAGGCCACCGGCGACAGCATCACGATTGCCGCCACACGTCCGGGATAATCCAGCGCCATCGCCGGCATCAGCGATCCCGCCCACGAGTGGCCGACAAGGATCGCGCGGTCGATACCGAGCTTGCCCAGCGCTTCATCGATCATTCGGGCCTGTATCGCAGGCGTCGAATCCGCGATGTTGTCGCGCGTGCTCCAGCCATGGCCGGGCCGGTCGATCAGGATGACGCGATGATCTTTCGCAAGCCGGTCGCCGAGCGGCTTGCGCATGGTCTGCAGGCTCGAACTCGCGCCATGCACAAGAACGATCGGCAGACCGGGCGCATCCGCCGGGCCAAGCTCCACCACATGAAGCCGCGCGCCTTTGACGTCGATGAACTTGCCCTCAGGCGGATAGTTCCGCTCAAACGCACGGACGCTCACCTGTGTGATCAGGGCCAGCACTGCCAGCACGACCACCACAGCCAGTACGATCATGAAGGAAATCCGGGAAACTGTTCGCACGAAGGAAGTACGGCGGCTTGATGAACAGGTTTCGCATCAAACGCAATCCGGCCCACAGCCGGACCGGATCAAATATCCCGGCCCTCCACCTTCTCGGTCAGCGACTTCACCAGATCGGGAACGCGTTCGAGATAGGGGTTGATGGCGAGCGCCTTGCGGAAGGCCTCCAGCGCGTGCCTGTCGTCGCCGGTCTCCTGCATGATCATGCCGAGCCCCGCCAAAGCGCCGAAGTGGCGCGGCTCACGGATGAGGACCTGACGGATATCCTCCATCGAACGGTTGTAATCGTTCTGCAGATAATAGACCGTGGCGCGCCGGTTCCAGGCTTCGATGTAATCCGGCCGCAGCTTGATTACCGCGTCGAGCAGTTTCAGCGCGACATCGGTTTCCTTGCCGTCCATCGCCAGCTTCGCCCGCGCCATCAATAGCGCAGCGGTGTCGCTGGGCGTCGCGGTCCAGACCGCCCAGATCCGCGCCTCGACGGCCTTGGCGCTTTCCTGATCGGGTGCGGCCTTCAACGCGCCGAACAGAAAATCGAGATTCTTGGCCTTGTCGCCGATCACGCGCGGTAGCTTGGCGGGCGGCTGCGGGAGTTTTTTCTGCTTGGCTGGTGGTTGCCGGGGCTCCTGCGCGGCGGCAGGTACGGCAGCAATTGTCGCCAGCACCGCAATGCTCATTGCGAGCTTCAACGCCCGCGCTCCATTGGTCCCGATTGCCGATCGCAATGCCATGACGGAAAGTCTAAACGCGGAAAACGCCGCGTGCAAAGTGCAAGCGGCGTCAAACAGCAGTGATCGGAGCGGAACCTGCCAGGGAGCGGACAACCGCTCCCTGAAACAACGTCATTAGCCCTGGCGAGCCTTGAAGCGGCGCTGGACCTTGTTGATGACGTAAACCCGGCCCTTGCGGCGGACCAGACGGTTGTTGCGGTTACGGCCGCGGAGGGACTTCAGCGAATTACGGACCTTCATGGGACAATGCTCTCTGGAAGGCCGCGTGCAGGCCGAGTTCTGAAAACCATTGGTTGATGGGCATATCCCGCAGGCCGAGCCGCGCGGGACAGGGCGGTTTTTATGCCATCGAGGGCACAAATGTCAATCCAAACAGGCCAATTCAACGGTGCGATCCGGGGCAAAATGACCCCGCCGGAACCCGTTTTCCGGCTTTTCGCCGCCCGAATCAGCCTCTAAAGCAGGCTTCAGCGCCTGTTCACATCAGCGACCCGATATTTGGTGTAAAGCAGGCCGAAATTCGGCTTTGGCACGCCCGGAAGGAAGATCTGGACCATTGACCGCTGAAATGACACCCAGCCGCCCCGCCGCCGCGAAGGCCATTCCCCTGGCCGCCGCCGAGCCGGGATCATCCGGCCGCCTTCCGCTGCCCGCCGGCGTCACCCTGAACCGCATCGAGTGGGGGCAGGCGGCGCCCATCCTGTTTTACCATCTGGTCGCTCTGCTCGCCTTCATCCCCTGGTATTTCAGCTGGACCGGCGTGATCGTCGCCGTCGTCACTGCCCGGCTGAGCGGGCTGCTCGGCATCAATATCGGCTATCATCGCCTGCTGACCCATCGTGGCTTCCGCTGCCCGAAATGGCTGGAGCATATGCTCGTGGTCGTCGCCATTTGCTGTGTGGAAGATACGCCGGCGCGCTGGGTCGCGGTGCACCGCCGCCATCATCAACACGCCGACGAGCAGCCCGATCCGCACAGCCCGCTGGTGAATTTCCTCTGGGGTCATATCGGCTGGCTGATCATCAAGAATCCGGAGCTCAATCGCCTCGGCATCTATGACCGCTACGCCAAGGACATTTTGCGCGATCCGTTCTACGTCGCGCTCGAACGCAACTGGCTTCAGCTCAAGATCATCCTCATTCAGTGGGTGGTGTTTTTCGGCCTCGGCTTCCTCGCCGAACTGGCGATGGGCGGCACGACGATGCAGGCCCTGCAGTTCGGGCTCAGCATTCTGATCTGGGGCGTGTTCGTGCGCACCGTGTTCGTCTGGCACCAGACCTGGGCGGTGAATTCAGTGACCCACCTGTGGGGCTATCGAAACTACCAGACCGACGAAGACAGCCGGAACAATGTCTTCGTCGGCATCCTTGCCCACGGTGAAGGCTGGCACAACAACCATCATGCCGATCCACGCTCGGCGAAGCACGGTCACAAGTGGTGGGAGTTCGACACCACATGGCTGACCATCCGGCTGTTCGAGAAGCTTGGTCTTGCGACCGATGTTGTCGGGCCAAGCCCCTATGTCATGGCGAAGGCTGGAGCCACGGGAGGCCAGACCATCACCACGCACGGCCCCGACGGCACTCCGACCCACTAGGTAAGCCCAACCAATAAAAAGCCCGCCTCGGACAATCCCGAAGCGGGCTTTCTGCGATCTTGGAGCCAGCAATTACTGCTGCGGGACCTTCGCGGTCTTCACCACACCCGACCATTTGCTGATTTCAGCGTCCACAAACTTGGTGAACTCCGCGCCCGTCAGCTTGCCGGGCTCGACGCCCTGCGTGGCGAATTTTTCGCGCGTCTCAGGCGCCGCGAGGATGTCCTTCATCGCAGCAACCAGCTTGGTGTAGGCCACGTTGTTGTTCGCGGCCGGCATGTAAAGACCGAACCACGCAGTCGCCTCAAAACCCTTCACGCCCGATTCATCGAGCGTCGGAGCGTTGGGCAGCGACGCCGCGCGCTCCTTGCTGGTGACGGCCAGCACGCGGATGTTTCCGGCCGCGGCCGCAGGCAGCACTGTCGGCAACGTGTCGAACATGATCGGAATATGCCCGCCGATCAGATCGTTCATCGCAGGCGCCGCTCCCTTATAGGGCACATGCACGATGTCGACGCCCGCCATCTGCTTGAACAGCTCGCCGGAGAGATGATTGGCTCCGCCGATCCCTGCCGAGCCGAACGAATATTTGCCCGGCTCCTTCTTCGCCATCGCGATCAGGTCCGCGACCGTCTTCGCCGGGAAATCCTTGTTCACGACCAGCGCGTTCGGCGCGCTCGCCACCACGGCCACCGGCGAGAAATCCTTCTGCGTATCGTAAGGCAGCTTCGCATAAAGGCTCGGGTTGATGACGTGGTGGGTCGCGGTCAACAGCAGCACACTGCCGTCGTTCGGTGACTTCGCCACCATCTCGGAGCCGATCGTACCGGATGCGCCGGCGCGGTTTTCCACGATGGTCGTGACGCCGAGCTTGTCGCCAAGATACTGCGCGACAAACCGCGCCAGAATGTCCGTGGTGCCGCCCGCCGGAAACGGCACGATGATCTTGATGTTGCCCGGCGGAAACTGGTCGTTGGCCCTGGCGTCGCCAGCGGCGACGCCAAGCATGAATACGCACAGGACTGCGGCAAGAACTGATTTCATGGTTTCGGACTCACGTTGATAGAATTTCTGTCATCTGCACGTCAGCCTTACGGCTGACGCAGCAGCTTTGCGCGCTCCACCAGCGAGCGTTCGGACACATAGAACTCGCCCGCCCACTTCTGATATTCGCCCGGCGGCTTCTGCCACTCGGTCTGGCCGAGTTGCACAAGCAGTTTCTTGTATTCGTCGCTGTCGGCGGCTGCCTTGAACGCCTTGTAAAGCCGATCGACCACGGCGGGCGGCATGCCCTTCGGGCCGACCAGACCATAGGGCGCCGGATAGACGAGATCATAGCCGAGGCTTTTCGCCGTCGGCACACCGGGCAGCGACGCCACCGGCTGCGGATCGAACGAGAGCAGCACGCGCATCTTGCCGGACTGAACGTAAGGCAGAATGGTGCCGATGGCATCGACCGTCGCCATAGTGTGACCGCCGAGGATCGCGGTGACAGCTTCGCTGCTGCCCTTGTATCCGACATGGGTGATCTTCACGTCCGCCATTCCGGCGAGTGCTTCCGCAAGCAGATGCATCGTCGTGCCCGCGCCCGCGGTCGCGACCGTCAAGGTCTCGGGATTCTTCTTGGCGTAGGCGACGAAATCAGCGGCCGTCTTGAGCGGCGAGTCGGCATTCACCGCCAGCACGAAGGTGTAGCCGCCGAGGCCCGTAATCCAAGTGAAATCCTTGATCGGGTCCCAGTCCACCTTCTGCATGTAGGGATAGCGCAGCAATCCCGCTGTCGCCGCTGCGATGGTGTAACCATCCGGCGCATCGGTTTTCGCCATGGTCGACGGCGCCAATGTTGCGCCTGCGCCCGGCCGGTTTTCGACAATGATCGGCTGACCGAGATCCTTGGCGGCAAGTTCGCCAAGCTTGCGGAATGTCGTATCGGTCGCCCCGCCTGCGGCGAAGCCGACCAGCAACCGGATCGGCCGGGTCGGATAAGCATCCTGAGCGGTCGCGATCTGCGATGTTGCAGCAATCAATCCGGCTGCGATCAACGCGGACCGCATCACATCCAAATACCAGCGCATTCAAGTCTCCCTCTTGCTCCGGATTGTTTCCGGTTTTTGATCTGTCCGCTATCGTGAAACGCTGGAAACGCTCCATGATTTTCGGGTGTTCAGGGCATCGACATCGAAGCCCGCGAGCTGCTTGTAGCGGCGCTCGACATCCTGAAGCTCGGCTTTCGCATCGCCATGCGCGCCGCTGCGCGCCAGCGCGCTGACACGCGCCATCACGTCACCGGCCTGACGGCGGTTGGCGAGTTGTACGCCGCTTGCCGTTTCACGGCGCTGTGTCTCATAGCCGCGCAGCGCATCGTCGGGATTCGCGGCGGTAGCGAGTTCATAAGCCAGCACACGGGCATCGATAATCGCCTGCGACGCACCGTTGGAGCCGAACGGATACATGGCATGGGCGGCGTCGCCGAGCAGCGCGCAGCGCCCGAAGACCCAGCGCGGCAGCGGATCGATGTCCGCCATCGGATATTCGTAAGACTCAGATGACGCCGACACCAGACCATGCACATCAAGCCAGTCGAAGCGGTAATCCTTCACGAACTCCGCGATCACGCTGGTCGATACCGGAAGATTCCAGTTGCCGAGTTCGGTTTCACCGCGCGCCGTATCCTTCGGGCGGACCAGCAGCCAATTGATGACGCCATCCGCGATGGGATAAACCACGACGCGCTGCGTTTCATCGCCGATGATCACCATCGAGCGGCCGCTGAGAAACGGCCCGGACTTCGTGACGCCGCGATACATCACCCAGCCATTCGAGGCGAGCGGCGTGACCGCGCCATAGAGACTGTCGCGCGAGGGCGAGCGGATGCCGTCGGCGCAGATGGCAACATCGGCGGTATAAGATATCGCACGATCTTCGGTCAGATCGGTCGCCGCGATAACGGCCTTGTTGTCGGTGGTGCCGACATTGTTCACGCGCTGCGCGATCCGGATCGCTGACGGGCCGAGGCGGTCGCGCACGGCATCGACCAGCAGCCGCTGCAGCGTGCCGCGATGAATGGAATATTGCGGCCACTTATAGCCGGCATCCAGACCGCGCGGTTCGGCCCAGATCAACTGGCCCTTCGGATCGTAATAGGACAGCTCTTTTGTCGGCACGCCAACCTTGTCGAGCGCGTCACCAAGGCCGAGTTCGGTCAGCTCACGCACGGCGTGCGGCGGCAGGTTGATGCCGACGCCGACGTCGCGAATTTCCCGTGTCGCTTCCAGCAAGAGAATGTCGCTCTGGCCGGCGGCGTGCAAAGACAACGCCGCCGTCAGTCCACCAACTCCTGCGCCTATGATCGCGACCGACATGTCGCCGTCAGGCTGCCGATGCAGCGCGCGGGAATTCGACCATCGCTTCGCCGACGGCGACCTTTTCCCCGGCCTGATTCTTCACCAGCACGTCGATCAGAACCCAGCGCGAATTCTGCGTCACCTGCTTGGCCTTGATGATGCCTTCCGGCTGGATGGTGTCGCCCGGCTTCACCGGCTTGACCCAGCGCGTTTCGAGGCGGCGATGAATGGCGCCGGCGGGATAGGCCCAGTCGGTCAGCATCCGGGTGATCAGCCCGAAGTTGTTCATGCCGTGCATGATGATGCCGCCGAAGTTGGTCTTGCCGAAGTTGCCCTTCATGTAGTTGTCGTCAAGGTGCAGCGGATTGTAGTCGAGCGAGCCGTCGCAGAAGAGGCGGATGGACTCGCGCGAAACTGCAAACTTCGGGCCGTCGATGGTGTCGCCGACGGAGAGGCTGTCGAATGTCGTGGTCATGTGTTGCACTCCTCGTCTGCGTTATGCCGGGCGGATGGTCTGGCCGCGGCCGGAACAGATCACCTGACCATGCTGATTGAAGAAGACGTTGTCGTGAACAACGAACAACCGCTCGCGCTTGATGAACTTGTCGAGCGCACGGGCCTGCAGCGTGATGGTGTCGCCGGGGCGCGCGGGAATGTTGTAGCTCCACGACTGACCGGCGTTCACGGTGCCCGGCGAACGCATCCAGTCGTCGGTCGGCGTGCAGGCGAACATCAGCAGGATGTGGATCGAGGGCGGCGCGATCAGGCCCTTGTAAGGCGTGGTCTTGGCATAGGCCTCGTCGAAGTAGAGCGGATTGTCCTCACCGACCGAGCGGCAATAGAGCTGGATAGCTTCCTTGGTCAGAAGATACGGCATCGTCTTGCGCGGTTCGCCGGGGACGATGTCGTCCCACACCTTCCGAAGGTTGGCGTCTTTCCAGAAGTCGGTTTCGAAAGCTTGAGCTTGCGCCATGGCGTTCTCTCGTCTATTGTTCATCAGGCGAACTTTATAATCACTGTACGAACACTATGGTCCGGCTTTTCGGATCTGACAAGCGAGAAAATGAGAGGAAGTTTGATGTCCAAGGAAAGCGACAGTTTCGTCCGTGCCATTGCCCGCGGATTTTCCGTGGTCGAAGCGCTGGGGCGTCCGCCCGGGCGGCACACGCTGTCGGAAGCTGCCGTTGCTGCAGGCCTGACGCGCGCAACCGCGCGACGCATGCTGGCGACGCTGGTGGCGCTGAAATACTGCGAAGCCGATGGCCGCTATTTCAGCCTGCGCCCGCGCGCGCTCGGACTTGGACTGTCCTATCTCAACGCGCTTCCCTATTGGGGCTACGCGCAGCGCGCGCTGGAAGACCTGCGCAACGACATCGGCGAATCCTGCGCGCTTGCCGTGCTCGATGAGACAGAGATCGTCTACGCGCTGCGCCTGCCCGCGCGCCGCATTCTCTCCGCCAATCTCGGCATCGGCAGCCGCCTGCCCGCGCATCTGATCTCGCTCGGCCGCGTGCTGCTCGCCGCCCTGCCGCCGGACCGGCGTGCGGACATCATCTCCCATATCGACTTCAAGCAGATCACGCCGCGCACGGTGACCACCGCAGCCAAGCTCACCGAAGAACTCGCCCGGGTCGAGCAGCAGGGTTATGCCTGGATCGACGGCGAACTTGATCCCGCGATCTGCGGCATCGCCGTGCCGGTGCGCGATCAGGCCGGTAACGTCGTCGCGGCCGTCAGCATCAACACCATCTCTGGCACCCTCACCGAGGAAGAGGCGAAAGCGAAGTTCCTGGTGACGCTGAAGCGGACCGCGCAGGACATCCGCACCCAGACCGCCGCCAACGGCTAGGCCGCGTGACAACCTGAAACAGGAATTCGGCTGCCTATCAGGCAGCCGTTTTTGTTTCCGTCCTCTCACAAGTCCGGTTGCAAACGCGCGTCCCTCCCCTGCATGATTGCGGCAGGCAGGAAGGGATTTGCGCGATGACCACCATCCGCGAGAATGACACCTCCGACAGCATCAATCCGCAGCCGGGCGGACTTGCGCTGTCGCCGCATGCCGAGCGCAATGTCGTGCTCGGCGAGCTGCATGCGCGGCCGTTCGAAGCCGTCACCTCGCCCTGCCGCGCGATCCGTTTCGCCTTTCTCACCGACGCGGCACAGATGAGCGCCAACGCCGACGCTCTCGCACGCTATTGTGAAGCCCATCATCTGACTGCCCTCTCGACGGCTGCGAAGCATCGGCGCATCGCGCTGCCGGGTGCAATCCTGCGCTGGGAGCAACACAGCGAGTTCACGACCTATACCTGGCTGCTGGAAGGTTCAGACGCCACGCGTGGCCCAGCAGTGCCGGATACTATCGCCGCGGCCATGGAAGAGATCGGCCAGCCGGGACCGCATCTGGTTTCGATCGACCTGCGCGTGGAAAGCGGCGATGCGCCCGATCTTGCACGATTGTTCGATCCGGCATCGCTTGCAGCATCGCAGGTCCTCAAGGATCACGCCACAGTCGCCACCGATTTTCAGGCCGATAGCGACGGGTTCGTCCGCTTCCTGATTCACAATCATGGGCTGACGCCGGTTGAAACCGGCGGCCTCGTGCTGCGGATACTCGAAATCGAGACCTATCGCTGCTTCGCGCTGCTCGGTCTGCCGCTGGCACAGCGGACAACACCGATCATCCGCAACGCCGAAGACCGGTTGACCCACATCATGACAACGATGACCAGGGACGGCGGCGGCCTTGAAATCAACCGCGAGCTGCTCGACGAAATCACCTCGCTCGCCGCCCGTGTCGAGGCAGAAGCGGCGATCGCCGGCTATCGCTTTGCTGCGAGCGCAGCCTATGACGACATCGTACGCCAGCGCCTTGACGTGATCGGCGAAAAATCATTCGGCGGATGGCCGACACTGGCCGAATTCCTCGGGCGGCGGCTCAATCCAGCAATGCGCACCTGCCAGACGCTGAACACGCGCATGCAGGATCTCAACAAAAAGCTGACCCGCGCAGCAAACCTGCTGCGCACCCGCATCGATGTCGAAATCGAACAGCAGAACCGCGACCTGCTCGCGGCCATGAGCGAGCGCGCGCGAATGCAACTTCGCCTGCAGCAGACCGTCGAAGGACTCTCGGTTGCAGCCATCAGCTATTATGTCGCGAGCCTGCTGCACTATGTGTTCGAATCCCTGGAGCATCATCTGCCGGTCAGCCCAACCGTCGCGACCGGCATCTCCATCCCGTTCGTGGTGATCGCGCTGACCATCATGCTCTGGCGGGTCAAACGCGGCCATGGCCATACCTGACGCAGAACCACGCAGCGGCCTTATGCGGCCCGCCCGAACGCCTTGCGCAGTTCGCCCTTCGCAGCATTGAGCCTCTTCTTCTCTGCCGCCGACAGATTCTTGCCGCCACGATTGATGTAGAAATTCAGCATCGACATTGCTGACTGATACGGGCCTGCCTTGCGGCGATGGCTGCGCTCGGCAGAGTGCTTCAGCGATTGTGCGATAGCGGCGGGACTGCGCTGCCTGAAAAGATGATGCTTCAGATCGAGCGCATCGCTGGTGGCGGTGACACGGCCCGACCACTTTCGGGCGGGGCGCTTGGCAACCCTCCGTCCTGAACCGGCCTTTCTTGTCGGCGCCTTTCTTGCCGATGTCTTTCTCACCAATGTCTTTCGCGTCCGCCTCGCAGACGATTTGCGCGCGGCCTTGGTCATGGTACGTCCTTTCCCGGATTTCAGTTCGCCGGACAGGACAAAGCATGAGCGTCGAAACGGTTCGCGCATTCTTCGCGAAAAATGCCCCGGATATTACCGTCATTGAATCGGACAAAAGTTCCGCGACCGTCACTCTGGCCGCCGAGGCCTTCAACGTCACGTCTGCGGAGATCGCAAAAACGCTGTCCCTGCGCGTGGGCGAGAAGGTGTTGCTGGTCGTGACCTGCGGCACCGCACGGCTCGACAACAAGAAGGCGCGCGCCGTGTTCGGCGGCAAGCCACGCATGCTCAACGCCGAGGAAGCGCTCGAAGCCACCGGCCATCCGGTCGGCGGCATCTGTCCGTTCGGACTGAAGACCCAGCTGCCGGTCTATTGCGACGTCTCGCTGAAATCGTTCAACGAAGTCGTGCCTGCTGCAGGCTCGATCAACAGCGCTGTGCGCATTTCACCCGCACGGATGGCCGAACTGACCAACGCCGAATGGGTAGATGTGAGCGAGATCAGGGAGCAGAGCGAAGCTGCTGCCATGTGACGCGACCGTCATTGCGAGCGAAGCGAAGCAATCCACCGCGCAAGCGTACACTGGATTGCTTCGTCGATACGCTCCTCGCAATGACGGCGGCTGCCTTTTATTCCACCTTTCCAATCTTCTTCACCGCCGCGATCAGACGCGCGCTGTCCGCCTCGACGAACTTCGCAAAGTCCGGCGCGTCCATATAGGCGACCGGACTTCCCGCCGTTTCGAACGTCTTCACCACTTCCGGCGCACGCACCGCCTCGCCCACCGCGGCCCGCAGCCGGGTCATGATCGGCGCGGGCAATGCTGCCTGCGCGAACAGTCCGGCCCAGATATAAAACTCGACATCCTTGTAGCCGAGTTCCTGAAATGTTGGCACATCCGGGAAGCTCGCCACCCGCTTCGCGCCCCAACCCGCCAGCACGCGCATCTTGCCGTCATCGACCTGCGCACGCAGCGTACCCGGCGCAGACGCCACCGCCTGCACGGTGCCGGTGAGCAATCCTGTCAATGCAGGCCCAGCACCGCGAAACGGCACATGGAGCAGCTTGATCCCAGCGCTGGCCGCGAACATTTCCATCGCAATATGCAGCGTGCCGTAAGGACCGGATGAGCCGTAGGGAATTTGGCCCGGCCGCGCTTTCGCATCCTCGACAAAGTCCTTCACCGTCTTCCATGGCGCAGACGCCGGTACCGCCAGTATGGTCGGATCGGCGAGCACGCGCGCCACCGGCGCGAACTGCGACATTTCATAAGCCACCGGGCGATCGAACAGACGATCCGCTTCCGGCAGAACCGCGAGCGAAGAGAGGGTCATCAGGATCGTGTAGCCATCGGGCTCGGCACGGGCCGCCGCCGCATTGCCGACGGAGCCGCCGCCACCGCCCGCGCGGTTATCAACCACGACAGGCTTGCCGAGGATGCGCTCCAGCGCCAGAGCCACCGGCCGCGCCGCGAGGTCCGCCTGCCCGCCTGCCGGAAACGGTACGATCATGGTGATGTTGCGTGACGGCCATGCCGCCTGTGCATGAGCGCTGCCGGATAAAGCATGCAGTGCAACTTGCGACAGCGGCAGGATCGTGGCTGCTTTCAGAACCTCACGCCGATTCATGGTGCCTCCCTGAGAGTTTGTTTATTGTTCTTTGTTGCCACACCCTGAAGGAAGCAGAGATGACGATCAAGGCCGTTGTATTCGACGCTTACGGCACGCTGTATGACGTGCAATCGGTCGCCGCCGTGACAGACGAGGCGTTTCCCGGTTACGGCGAACTGATCAGCCAGATCTGGCGCATGAAACAGCTTGAGTATACCTGGCTGCGCTCGCTGATGGGGCGCTACGAAGATTTCTCGGTCATCACCCGCGATTCACTCAGCTTCACGCTAAAGACGCTCGGCCTGCCATTCGATGCGGCGATCTTCGAGCGCATCATGGACAAGTATGTCCATCTCGATCTTTATTCCGATGCAAAACAGGCGCTGGCCGGATTGAAAGGCCGCAAGCTTGCGATCCTGTCGAACGGAAGCACGGAGATGCTCAACGCACTTGTCCGCAACACCGGACTCGAAACAATTCTCGACGCGACCATCAGCATCGACTCAAGGCGGATCTTCAAACCCTCGCCTCGCACCTACGAACTTATCGAAGCAAATCTCGGCGAGAAACCGCAGGACGTTCTTTTCGTTTCATCGAATCCATTCGACGCCTGCGGCGCAAAATCCTTCGGCCTGAAAGTGGCGTGGATCGAGCGCGTCACGCCGCAGGCAATGGCAGCGGAACTCGCAAAGGCGAACCTCATCCGGCCGCTGTCGATGTTCAAGGCCATCCGCATGCAGATGGACGAATATGGACTGGAACCGGACTATCGCATTGCTGCGCTGGCAGATTTGCCGCGGCTGGTCGCTGCGCACGCCTGACCGGCATCTTCGCACTGTTGTAAAATTGACTCGCAATTGCGTTTGGCGCGAGTCCGCTTGGCACGATTGATGCTTCGCATTCCTCAAGGAGGTGATGTGATGCGATCAGTCATTTTCTTGTTTCTGGCAATGGGACTGCTGGTATCCCGCGTCTGCTTCGCGCATGACGCGGATGGACGTCCGAACTGGATCGCCGAAGGTTCCTATAAGGGTGCTGATGGCGTTCACTGCTGCGGCCCGAGCGATTGCGAACAGCTCAGTTCCGAGGAAGTTCAGGTCCGGCCCGATGGAATCTGGCTCATACGATTCAAGGAGCTGGTTCCGTTCGAACAGGCGACGCCGAGCGAAGACGGCAAAACATGGCGATGCCACAACCTCTCCGGCGAGAGGCGGTGCTTCTTCATGAAGTACGGGAATACATAGGGCGCAACGATTCCAGCGCCGGGTCATTCCGGACAACGCGCTTTGCGCGTTGATCCGGAATCCGATGAATTCTGCGGGATTCCGGGTTCGCGCTTCGCGCGCCCCGGAATGACAAATGAATGTCAAAGACCGAGCGCGACACCATCCTTGCGATGGTCGGTTGCGCCGAGCAGGGCACCGCGCTCGTGATCGATCCAGATCGCCTGACAGCCGCCGATCGCGACGTCCGCCCACTTCACGTCGTGCCCGCGCGCGGCGAGTTCGGCACCGATCTTTTCACCATAGGTCGGCTCAAGCGACAGCACGCCTTCGAACGCGAACGAACGCGGCACTTCGGATGCCGCCTGAATGTCCATGCCAAGATCGAACACGTTGGAGAGGAAGTTGGCGTGACCGGTTGCCTGATAATGTCCGCCCATCACGCCGAACGGCATCACGCAGCGTCCATTTTTCATCACCATGCCGGGAATGATGGTGTGCATCGGCCGCTTGTTCGGACCGAGCGCATTGGGATGGCCGGGCTGCAAGCGGAAACCCCAGCCGCGATTATGCAGCAGCACGCCGGATTTCGGCGCATAGACGCCGCTGCCGAACGGCTGGAACAGCGAATTGATGAACGACACCGCGTTGAGATCGCGGTCCACCACCGTGACGTAGACGGTGTCCTTGTGCTCGATGTCGTCCCAGTCGACAGCCGCGCTGGCGCGCGTCATGGAAATCTTGCTGCGGATTGCACCGATATAGGCATCCGACAGGAAATGCGCTGCATCGACCTTGCCATGCGCGGGATCGCAGAAGAACGCGTCTCGCGTACGATAGGCTGCCTTGGTCGCCTCCGCCAGAAGGTGCACGCGATCCACTTCCGAGAGCGACTTGATGTCGTAGCCTGCGAGCGTACGCAGGATCATCAGTGCCGCCAGCCCCTGCCCGTTCGGCGGACATTCGAGCACATCATGACCGCCGTAGCTTGCGGAAATCGGCGTCACATCTTCCGGTGTGCTCGCGGCAAAATCCGCAAGCGTGTGCGCGCCGCCGAGACCCTGCAGGATGCCCACGAGTTCTTCGGCGACTTCGCCTTCATAGAACGCGGCGCGGCCTTCGCGCGCGATCCGGCGCAGCGTCTTGCCGAGCGCAGGCTGGCTGCGGCGATCACCAATGGAAGGCGCGGCACCACCGGGCAGATACTGCTCCTTCGCAGCCGGATTGCTTTCGAGACGCGGGCGATTGCGTGACCAGTCCGCCGCCACGCGCGGCGTGATGCGGAAACCGTTTTCGGCGGCATCGATCGCGGGCCTGAAGATTTCTTCCAGCGGCTTGCTGCCGTACTTTGTGGCGAGGGCGCACCACGCATCGATGGCGCCGGGAACGGTGATGCCTTCGATGGAGGTCGGCGTGAGTGCCTTCGCGCCCTTGGCCATCGTTGCGGCCAGATCGGTCCTGGCAGGTGTGCGGCCTGAACCGTTCAGCGCCACCGGCGTGCCTGCCTTCGGCGAATAGATCACGAAGCAGTCGCCGCCGATCCCCGTCATCTGCGGTTCGACCACACCCTGCAGCGCCACAGCTGCAATCGCAGCATCCATCGCGTTGCCGCCAGCTTTCAAAATGCCGAGCGCGGCGAGTGTCGCCTGTGGATGCGAGGTCGCGGCCATGCCGCGTTCCCCCACTGCGATGGAGCGGGCCGGCGAGATGAAATTGCGCATTCAGGAAAACCTTCGAGGATGGAGCCGCATCGTAGACAAACTTGCCACGCCGATCCAGAGCAGAACAGGATTGTGATTTATTCATCGCCCCGCGCGTTTCGCGCGGCCGAGTTTTTCGGCGAGAAAATCCGCGAGCACTTCGACGCGCGCCGGACGCGGCCCGCCGGGCGGCATCACCAGATGCACCGCGCCTTCGGGCTGCTTCCAGTCCTTGAGGATGACTTCGAGTTGCCCTGCAGCAATGGCCTCACCAACAATGAAATCCGGCAGGTCGGCGATGCCGAGTCCGGCCAGCAGCGCCGGCATGGTGGCTTCGCCATTGTTGACACGCAATTGCCCGGACGGACGTACCGTTGCCTGTTCGCCGGCCGCATTGACATAGTGCCAGACGCCCGGCGTCGAGAGATAGGCGTAACCAAAGCATTTGTGTTCGGCGAGATGCATCGGATGCGTCGGGCGCCCGTACTTCTTCAGATAGGACGGCGCCGCAACCGTGTAACGCCGCATCCCGCATAGCCTGCGCGCCACCAGCGATGAATCCGGCAAGCGCGCGATGCGAACACCTGCGTCGAATCCCTCGCCGATGAGATCCACTGTCGCATCGCTGAGATGCAGGTCGATCGACACTTCCGGATAGGCGCTGAGAAATTCGGGCAATAGCGGGCCGATGACATTCACGCCGAATGTCATCGGGACCGCGAGCCGCACCAGCCCGCGCGGCGCGGACGACTGCGCCAATGCTTCATTCTCGGCGGCCTCGCCATCCATCAGAAGCTGCGCGGCGCGCTCGGACAGCCGCTGTCCGGCATCCGTCAGCGCCAGCTGCCGCGAGGTACGGTTGAACAGCCGCGCGCCGAGCCGCTCCTCAAGACGGCTGACCGCCTTGGAGACAGTTGCCTTCGACAGCGCCAGTTCGCTGGCGGCCCCCGCAAAAGAACGCATTTCCACGACTTTCGCGAAAATCGCGAGGGCTTCGAAGTCCGGAAGCCGGGACATTGGGCAAATCTCCGATTGGTCAATTTTAGAAACAATGAATTTCGATAGTTTCTATTTATGCATCATTCGGGAGTGCTTATCCATAGCCCATCGGAATTCAGCACAGGCACTCACGGAGGCCTCCCATGACCAAGTCACTCACAGGCAAAGTCGCTCTCGTTACCGGCGGATCGCGTGGCATCGGTGCAGCCAGCGCAAAGGCGCTCGCCGATGAAGGCGCAAATGTCGCCATCAGCTACAGCGCATCCGCCGACAAGGCCGATGCCGTGGTTCGCGAACTGAAAGCCAGGGGCGTTGAAGCCAGGGCTTACAAGGCCGACCAGGGCAAGACCACCGAAGTCGATCAGCTGGTGCGCGACGTCGCCAGGGATTTCGGGCATCTCGACATTCTCATCAACAACGCCGCCGTTGCCGTGAACGGCGCGGTGGACGATCCGAACAGCGATACGTCTGCCTTCGAGCGCCAGAACGCGATCAATGTCGACGGCGTCGTGGCGGCAATCCGCACCGCATCGAAGCTGATGGGCGAAGGCGGCCGTATCGTCACCATCGGCTCGGGTATTGCCACCCGCGCCACCTTCCCCGGCATGGCGGACTACGCAGCCACCAAGGCAGCCATCGTCGGTTACTCGAAGGGCGCGGCACGCGACCTCGGCCCGCGCGGCATCACTGTCAACGTGCTGCAGCCCGGCTCGATCGATACCGACATGAACCCGAAGGACGGCGCATTCGCGGAAGCGCAGCGCGCACAGCACGCGCTCCAGCGTTACGGCACGGCGGAAGAAATCGCTGCCGGTGTGGTTTTCCTTGCCAGCCCCGGCGCCTCGTTCGTGACCGGCACCGTGCTCAATGTCGATGGCGGGTTCGGCGCCTGAACGAGATCGATAATGCCGGGAGCAGTCCTTGCTCCCGGCGCTTCTTCAAACGGATTCACCCGAGGGACATCCCATGATTGAACTTCGCCCCTTCAACAAACTTGGCAGCGCCGATCACGGCTGGCTCAAGGCCAGGCATCACTTCTCGTTCGGTAGCCACTATGACCCGAACAATCTCAATCACGGCAGCCTGCGCGTCTGGAATGACGACGAGATCGCGCCGAACACAGGTTTCCCGGCGCATCCTCACGCCAACATGGAAATCATCACCTTCGTTCGTGAAGGCGCGATCACCCATCAGGATTCGCTCGGTAACAAGGGCCGCACCGAAGCCGGTGACGTGCAGGTGATGAGCGCCGGTTCGGGCATTCGCCACTCCGAATACAATCTCGAGCCGGTGACGACAAAGATCTTCCAGATCTGGATCGAACCGACGCAACAGGGCGGACAGCCGTGCTGGGGTGCGAAGCCTTTTCCGAAGGCCGATCGGTCCGGCAAGTTCGTCACCATCGCCAGCGGCTTCAAGGCTGATAACGATGCCCTGCCGATCCGGGCCGATGCGCGGGTGCTCGCCACCACGCTGAAAGCCGGCGAGACCGCCGAATATGCCATCGGCGAGACCCGCTACGGCTATCTCGTGCCGGCCACCGGCAGCGTCGAGGTCAATGGCGTGCACGCCAACACCCGCGACGGCGTCGCCGTACAGCAAGAAGCCTCGGTGAAGATCACCGCGCTCGAAGATACCGAACTCGTCCTGGTGGACGCGGCGTAGCCGCATCCATTCCCTTCCACTCACCCACTCAACTGCAAATTCAAAGGAGGCCATCATGGCCAAGGTTCTCGTTCTCTACTACTCCGCCTATGGACACATCGAAGCGATGGCGAATGCCGTTGCGGAAGGCGCCCGCGAAGCCGGCGCAACCGTCGACGTCAAGCGCGTGCCCGAGTTGGTGCCGCCCGAGGTTGCGAAGGCCTCGTATTACAAGGTCGATCAGGCGGCCCCGATCGCGAAGATCGAAGATCTGGCGAACTACGATGCGATCATCGTCGGCACCGGCACCCGCTTCGGCCGCATCGCCTCGCAGATGGCCAACTTCCTCGATCAGGCCGGCGGCCTGTGGGCGAAGGGCGCGCTGCACGGCAAGGTCGGCGGCGCATTCACCTCTTCGGCCACGCAGCACGGCGGACAGGAAACCACCCTGTTCTCGATCATCACCAACCTCTTGCACTTCGGTCTGGTAATCGTCGGCCTCAACTACGGCTTCGCAGGACAGATGGGCGTGAAGGAAGTGACCGGCGGCTCGCCTTACGGCGCAACCACCATCACCGACGGCGACGGCAGCCGCCAGCCAAGCGCCAATGAACTCGCCGCGGCCCGCTATCAGGGCAAGACCATCGCGGAAACCGCGAAGAAGCTTCACGGCTGACAGCAAACGGCGGTGCTGACCGACAGCACCGCCGTTCTCATTTCTGGAATATGAAATAGAGAAACGCCAATGATCGACGCGATCCATCTGTTTCATCTCGTGCGCGGACCGCTGCGGACGTTGGCACGGCACTGGATGTGCCGCGGCCTGCGCAGCGCGGCCTTTGCAGAACCCGCTGCCAGCCGCTTCTGCCCGTCATGCAATGCATCTGCGACCAATGGCGGTCGCGCAATTGCCATCAGAAAAGGCTAAACTTCCGCCGCCGGGCTTATTCAGATTGTTCACGTCACGGGAGTTACGCGTCATGCCGATGATCAAGACCAAGGACGGCGTCGATATTTTCTACAAGGATTGGGGCTCGGGGCAGCCCATCGTATTCAGTCATGGCTGGCCGCTCTCGTCGGATGACTGGGATGCTCAGATGCTGTTCTTTCTCGGCAAGGGCTTCCGCGTCATCGCCCATGACCGCCGCGGACACGGCCGCTCCGCTCAGGTAGCTGACGGCCACGATATGGATCATTACGCCGATGATCTTGCTGCACTCACCGCGCACCTCGATCTGAAAAACGCCATTCACGTGGGCCATTCCACAGGGGGCGGCGAAGTCGTGCATTACATCGCGCGCCACGGCGAAAGCCGGGTCGCGAAGGCGGCTATCATTGCCGCCGTTCCACCGCTGATGGTGAAGACACCTTCCAACCCCGGCGGCCTCCCGAAAGATGTTTTCGATGGATTGCAAGCGCAGGTGGCGGCCAATCGCGCCCAGTTCTATCGCGACCTGCCGGCCGGACCGTTCTACGGCTACAACCGCCCCGGTGCGAAGCCGTCGGAAGGCATCATCCAGAACTGGTGGCGGCAGGGCATGATGGGCGGCGCCAAGGCGCACTATGACGGCATCGTCGCCTTCTCGCAGACGGACTTCACCGAAGACCTCAAGAAGATTGCGGTGCCCGTTCTGGTGATGCACGGCGACGACGACCAGATCGTGCCTTATGCCGATTCAGGACCGCTGAGCGCGAAGCTTCTGAAAAACGGCACGCTGAAGACTTACAAAGGCTTCCCGCACGGCATGCCCACCACCGAAGCCGAGACGATCAACGCCGACCTGCTGGCCTTCATCAAAGGCTAAAGCAGCAATCTAATCCAAAAAGCGAAAGGCCCGCTCGTTGAGCGGGCCTTTCTGCATCTCGCCCGGCGTTACGACGCTGCCTGCAATGCACTGACATCGTTGACCGGCTTCTTCAGATGGACATGTGTATCCACGTGATCGATCCACGCCACGGGGACAAAGTGATGCTGTCCGTCCGGTGAACTGGACCTGGTGAGCTTGATCTTGTCATTGCCTTCAAGATGATCGACCTGACCGATGTTCTTCCCGGTGGAATCGATCACATCCATATGTTCCTTGATCTTCGACACGTCTGCCATATGCGCCTCCATTGCTGAGCCCCGTTAACGGCGCAACGTGCGGATTGTTCATCATCACTTGCATGTCATCACCCGCATTTTCGCCGTAGAGTGGAACTCGCGGCCCATCGGATCGTTACTCGTCCATCATTTTCCGGAGAGCACTACAATGGACAAGGATCGGATCACCGGCGCCGCAAAGGACGCCGCAGGCAAGGTGGAAGGCGCGTTCGGCCGGGCAACGGGAGATGCGGCTACAGAGGCATCGGGCCGTGCGCGCGAAGCCGCGGGAACCGTGCAAAATCTTTACGGACAGGCGAAAGATGCAGCGCGGGATATTGGCGATGCTGCGAGTGACTATGCCAGGGAGGCGCTCGATACCGGCAGCGAAATTTATCGCGGCGGCAACAAGGCGGTCGCGTCCGCGGTTCGCGAACAGCCGCTCGGTTCGCTGCTCATCGCGGGCGCAGTCGGCTTCGCGCTGGCCCTGATGCTCAACCGGCAACCGCGCCGCCGCCGGCTGCGTGACTACTACTAAGTGTGCTGACCAAAAGATGCAGCGAGAGGCGCGCGGCAACGCGCGTCTCCTCCACCTTCCGAATTTTACTGAGCCGTTGGCCTACTTGCCGAGATGCCGGCGCACGGCGGCGACCGAGGGACCGACTTCCTGAATGGCAGCGGCAAGATCGTCGGAGGAGACGTTGAGTCTGGTTGCCCAATAGGTGGTCGCAGAATCATCCGTCGTGTCGATCACCGGTGCCGGACGCGCACCGAGATTCGACGACAGCACAGAGGCGACTGTCACAAGGCGGAGCATTCCGGAAAGTTAGCACGAGATCGGCTCCCTCGCGCGTCAGGACGAATCCCAGCGTTAATGAACATGAAACGGCGCGGCCTGCTGACGGCTATTTGCCGCCTGCGAGGTCCGAATTATTATAGTCTTGCAGGCGAGTTCCATTTCCGAGGCACGGCATTGGCCCAACCATTTATCGTTTCCATTCCCCACAAGCTCGGCAAGGAGGAAGCCACGCGCCGTTTGAAAGCCGGGCTCGGCAGCGTCCGCTCGGAATACGGAAAAATTCTTCAGATCAACGAGGAAATCTGGAGCCGCGACCGGCTGGCCTTCCAGCTCACGGCGCTAAAGCAGCAGGTCGGCGGAACTATTGATGTGGCGGAGGATCACGTTCGGCTGGAAGTGATGCTGCCCTGGCTGCTGGCGGGCCTTGCTCACGGCGTTCAGGCCACGATCCGGGCACGCGCCACACGCATGCTGGAAAAGAAAACCACAGACGTATGAGCCGTAAAAAAATCCCGGCATCGCTGCCGGGACTCGCCGCATCGCATGAGTCGAATGTCAGCCGTTATTGGCTGTCAGCTTCAGCCATGTGGTGTGAACATTCTGCTTGACCTGTCCCCACTCGCTGGCGGCGACATCCCAGTTCACGATCTGGCGCGACGTACCGGCAGATGAGCCACTGGCCACGGTCGATGTCGCCATCGAATCATGAATGTAAACAAAACCGATGGTGAGCAGGCAGCCCAGCACCATTCCAAAAAATGTCCGCATCTGATCGTCCTCCGGCATGGGTAACGCCGCAGGATCGTCCGGGGTTCCGTCTGGATTGGGAGGGTAAGGAATGGTGGGCGCGACAGGGATCGAACCTGTGACCCCCTCGATGTCAACGAGGTGCTCTCCCGCTGAGCTACGCGCCCTGAAAAACCATCAGTGTCGGGATGCGTCCCTATATCGGCTTGAGCAGCCGCAGGCAAGGACAGGAAACCGTGTTTTGGGGCAAATTTGCCCCGAATCGGCGGCCGATCAGGCCGCCAGCATCTTGTTCACTTCGCTGACCAGTTCGCGCAGATGGACCGGCTTGGACAGCACTTTGGCGTTTTTCGGCGCTTCGGAGTCGGAATTCAGCGCTACGGCAGCAAAACCGGTGATGAACATGATCTTGATGTCGGGGTCCAGCTCGGAGGCACGGCGCGCCAGCTCGATCCCGTCCATCTCCGGCATCACGATGTCGGTTAGAAGCATTTCAAAAGGTTCTTCGCGCAGTCTCTGATAGGCTGACAGGCCGTTGTCGTAGGACGAGACCTGGAAGCCGGCATTCTCCAGCGCTTTCACCAGAAAGCGGCGCATGTCGTTATCGTCTTCGGCAAGGAGAATTTTGTGCTGCATGGCCTGTCACTGGTGGTCTGATCGCGTGAATGGAGAAGTCCCCTGCCCTCTATTTGCCCGCAGGAGAGTAAATTTCGGGTGAAGGTGAAGTTCCTATTGGCAGATCGGTGCGGTTTGCGTTCAATAATGATCAACGAAACACCTGCTTTTCCGGCGGAAATGTGTTGGCCGGCCGGGCATTTCAGCAGCGGCGAGGATAACGCCGCGGGTGAGAGTGGTGAGGAGACGAGGTGGCAATGACCCAGTTCGAGGACGCGTTGTCGCCTCCTTTCGAGATCATCGAGCCGGCGATCTGGCGCGCGCCGATCATCTTCAATTCCCCGCATTCGGGCTCGGTCTATCCGCGTGAATTTCTCGCGGCCTCCCGCATCGACGAGGCCGCACTGCGGCGCTCGGAAGATTCCTTCATGGATGAAATCATCGCGGATTTGACAGGACGCGGTTTTCCCGTCGTCCGCGTGCATTTCCCGCGCTCCTATGTGGACGTCAACCGCGAGCCTTACGAGCTTGATCCGCGAATGTTCGCGGGACGCCTGCCCAGCTTTGCCAACACCCGCTCGATGCGCGTTGCCGGCGGCCTCGGGACGATTCCCCGCGTGGTCGGCGACGGGCAGGAAATCTATTCAGAGCGCCTTGATGTGGAAGAGGCGCTCAACCGCATCGAAGCGCTCTACAAGCCTTATCACCGCGCGCTGCGCCGCCTGCTCAACAAGGCGCATCAGGCCTTTGGTACCGTCATTCTGGTCGATTGCCATTCGATGCCATCGGTCGGCGTAACGCGCGACGAACCCAGGCGCCCCGATGTCGTGATCGGCGACCGCTACGGCACGAGCTGCGCAGGCCTGCTGCCCGATGTGGTGGAGGAAACGCTGACGGCGCAGGGCTACTCGGTCGGCCGCAACAAACCTTACGCCGGGGGTTTCATCACCGAACACTACGGCAACCCTGCCAGCGGGTTGCATACGATTCAGCTCGAGCTCAATCGCGCGATCTATATGGATGAGCGGCGGCGCGAGCGCAGCCCGCATTTCCGCAAGGTAGCTGACGACTTCATCGTGCTTGCCGATGCACTCGCTGCGATTCCGCTGGACAGCCTCGGACCATTCCAGGCCGCCGCCGAATAGAATTTCTGAAGCGCTGTGCTGGCTGATCAGCCTCCCGGCATGCGGCTAAGGGCAGCCAAGAAAAAAGGGCCACTCGCAAATGATGCAAGTGGCCCAAGTCTAGGGAGGAAACGCCCAAGGAGGGCAGCGATAACGCGAGGCGCTATCGCACCGCAACAATATGCAACCGCAGCGCACTAAGAGCAAGTATTTTTAAAGGAATCGCCATGCTCTGGATGCATAACAGACTTGCGGTTCAAAATCCCCGTCGGAGCGAAATAATCCTCTATTCACAGTACGTTAGGCGAAAATAGGCTTTGTCATAATTGTCGAAAAAGCCTGTTTTCGCCCCCATGAAGTGAATATTAAATTCTATTCTTGAGCGAAGAGGCTTTCGTTTTCGTCTTCACATTGAATCGCGAAGTAAGGAATGAACAATCGGATTAGTGCCGCTGGTCAAAATTTCTGGTGATCATGCCAACCGCATTAGGGCCGTAACGGGTTCGCATTTACACTTCAGGCACGCACAGCGCACAAAGGACTCCCCGTGACGGTTATCGACTTCACCGCTTTTATCGGACGACTGGCAACGGCCTCCGGCGATACTATCCTTCCCTTTTTCCGCACCTCGCTGAGCGTCGACAATAAGAATACCGGGCGCGATCTCGATCCCGTCACCGAAGCCGACCGCGCGGCGGAAGCCGTGATGCGGCGGATGATCAAGGACAGTTTCCCGCTGCACGGCATTGTCGGCGAGGAGTTCGGGTCCGAGCGCGCCGATGCGGAATATGTCTGGGTGCTCGATCCGATCGACGGCACCAAATCCTTTATCGCAGGTCTGCCGATCTGGGGCACGCTGATCGCGCTGATGCACCACGGCACGCCGGTGTTCGGCATGATGCATCAGCCTTACATCGGCGAGCGCTTCAGCGGGGACGGCGGCTCTGCACGCTACGAGGGAGCGTCAGGCAAGCGCAAGCTGTCCGTGCGGCGATGTGCTTCGCTCAACGAGGCGACGCTGTTCACCACCAGCCCGCGCCTGATGCAGGCGCCGGATCGCGCGCTGTTCGAACGCGTCGAAGCCAGTGTGCGGCTGTCACGTTATGGCGGCGATTGCTACGCCTATTGCATGCTGGCATCGGGCCACCTCGACCTCATCATCGAGACCGAACTGAAGCCCTACGACGTCGCAGCCCTGATCCCGATCGTGACCGGCGCGGGCGGCATCATCACCACCTGGGAAGGCGCGCCTGCGCAGTCCGGCGGGCGCATTATCGCTGCCGGCGACAAGCGCATCCACGAAGCCGCGATGAAGCTGCTTCAGGGGACCTGACGACAACACCGCCGCATTCTAGATCTTCGCAAATGCCTTCAGATGATCCGCAAACTGCTGTACCGGTCGCGGCAATGACGGACGGCGACGCATGCAGATCGCGAGCCTGCGGCTGGCCCACGGATCGGTCAGCCGCACCGTCTTGATCCGCGCCGAACGGCTGACACGGCGGGCGGCAGCTTCCGGAATGACCGCAAGGCCGACACCCGCCTCCACCATCTGACAGATCGCATCGAATCCCCGGAGTCGCGCGCGAATCCGAAGCCGCACACCGAGCTTCGCTGCCTGCATCGCGATATGGGTCTGCAGTGCGCTGACCTCGGTGAGTCCGACGAAGTCGCGTTCGGCAACATCGCGGAAACCAGTTTGACGGCGTGACGCGATCTCGTCATTCGCCGGGGCGACCAGAACAAGACGATCATCGCAGAATGGAAAGCGTTCAAGTCCATCCGGCAGCATCGCTTCCACTGCAAGGCCGATATCGGCAGCACCCGAGGCCAGCGCAGTGGCGATCTCCGCGCTCTCGCGCTCCTCGATATCGACACTGATGGCCGGATATTTTGCAAGAAACGCCGCGAGCGCCTTCGGCAGGTGTTCGCTCGCGCCCGAGGTGTTGGCGAGCATGTGAATCCGCGCCTTGAGACCACGTGCGTGGGCGGTGAGTTCGCCCTGCATCGTGGCCACCTGATGCAGCACGATACGCGCATGATCGAGCAGACTCTCGCCCGCCGCTGTGAGCCGGACGCCATGCCGCTGCCGTTCGAGCAACGGCACACCCAATGCCGCTTCCATGCCCTTGATCCGCGCGCTGGCTGATGCGAGCGCCAGCGCCGAGCGCTCGGCACCATGGGTGATGCTGCGCGCCTCGGCGACTGCCACGAACAGACGCATATCCACCAGATCGAAATGCATGGCCCGCGCCCTTTACACCGCCTTCGCCAGACCCGAAGGCTAACTCCGTATTCTCCAGATTGTGCAGTCTCCTGCTTCAGGTCAATGTGGCGCCATGTCCAGCTCGCTGTCAGATCCGCTCCTCATCATTATTGCTGCAGTGTTTCTCCTGGCCGGGTTCGTCAAGGGAACCATCGGCATGGGCCTGCCGACGGTGGCAATGGGCCTGCTCGCGACACGTATGACGCCTGCGCACGCACTCGCCATCGTGATCGTGCCAGCTATTGTCACCAACATCTGGCAGACGTTTGTCGGCCCCTACCTGCGCGATATTGTGCGGCGGTTGTGGCCTTTGCTCATCGGAACGGTGCTCGGCGTCTGGGCAGGCGGAGGATTGCTGATCGGCCCCTATGCCCGTTACGGGACCATCGTGCTGGGCATCTTGCTGGTGATCTACGCGATCATCGGCCTCTCCAAGGTGCGCTTCAGCGTGCCGCGCCGGAACGAGACATGGATCGGCGGCATTGTCGGCGTCATCACCGGCGTGATTTCCGCCGCGACCGGCGTTCAGGTCATTCCCTCAATGCCCTTCATGCAGGCCATCGGCATGGAGAAGGACGAACTGATCCAGGCGCTCGGCGTGTTCTTCACCACGGCAACGGTGGCGCAGGCCTACAATCTCACCGGCGCCGGACTGCTCAATACCTCGACCCTCATTCCGGGAACGATCGGCATGATCGCCGCATTCGTCGGCATGTATGTCGGGCAGCTGGTGCGCTCGCGCATGGACGCGGACACCTTCCGCCGCTGGTTTCTGATCGCGATGCTGCTGCTCGGGATTTATCTCGCAGGCGAGATGGTGGTCCGCATTCACGGCTGAGCGGGATCATGCTAGGTGTCTGGCATGATCCGAGTCACCCGCGACATCACGATTGACGAGAAAGACCTCGACATCACCTTCGTCCGTGCGTCCGGACCGGGCGGCCAGAACGTCAACAAACTCTCGACTGCCGCGCAGTTGCGTTTCGATGTGAACCGCGTCTCGCTTGCCCCCGATGTGATGACGCGCCTCACAGCTCTTGCAGGTCAGCGCATGACCAAGGAAGGCATCATCGTCATCCACGCGCAGCGCTTCCGCACCCAGGAACGCAACCGCGCCGATGCCATCGACCGGCTGCTGGAATTGCTGCGTGAGGCCAGCATCCGCCCCAAGCCGCGCCGCGCCACCAAGCCTACTCTCGGCTCCAAAATGCGCCGCCTCGACGGCAAGAAGCGCCGCAGTGACATCAAGGCCAGACGTACCTCGCGCGGCTTCGACGATTGAGAATTAGCGGGTAAAACATATCTGTTCGCAGGTACAATTGATCCGGTCCCCGGATAAACTGCGCCCGAACAGCGAATCGCCCGGAATTTCATGCCCGTCCGCCAGCTTCCCATTCAGGTCGTCAACCGCATCGCCGCCGGCGAAGTGGTGGAACGGCCTGCAAGCGCGGTGAAGGAGCTGGTGGAAAACGCCATCGACGCCGGCGCCACCCGCGTCGATATTTTCACCGAGGGCGGGGGACGGCGACGGATCGCCATCACCGATGACGGCGCGGGCATGACGCGCGATGATCTTGCGCTATCGGTCGATCGTCACGCGACCTCCAAGCTCGATGACGAGGACCTGCTGAGCATCCGCACGCTCGGCTTTCGCGGCGAGGCGCTGCCATCGATCGGCGCGGTGTCCAAGCTCGCCATCACCACACGGCATGCCGGCGAACCTCATGCCTGGGCTCTGAATGTCGATGCAGGCGTAAAGTCCGATATCGTGCCGGCTGCATTGAGCGCGGGAACGAGAGTCGAAGTAACCGACTTGTTCTATGCGACACCGGCACGCCTGAAATTTCTCAAGACCGACCGCACGGAAGCAGAAGCTGTCCGCGAGGTCGTGCGCCGCCTCGCCATGGCGCGGCCCGACATTGCATTCTCCCTCTCGGGCGAAGAACGTGCGCCGGTGACATGGGCCGCAGCGCTACCCGGTGCGCCCGGACAATTGACGCGGCTCGGTGACATTCTCGGCGCGGATTTTCGCGCCAGCGCCATTGAAGTGCACGCCGAACGCGACGGCGTCATTGTTGAAGGCTTTGCAGCGGCACCATCACTCACCCGCGCGAACGCGCTCGGCCAGTATCTGTTCGTCAATGGGCGCCCGGTCCGCGACAAACTCATTCTCGGCGCGGTGCGCGCCGCCTATGCCGATTATCTGCCGCGCGACCGGCACCCTGTCGTGGCATTGTTCGTCACGCTGGATACGCAGGAGGTCGATGCCAACGTGCATCCGGCCAAAACCGAAGTGCGCTTCCGCAATGCCGGACTGGTCCGCGCGTTGATCGTGCATGCGCTGAAAGATGGCCTTGCACGCGAAGGCAAGCGCACGGCGGCGAATTCCGATGGCGCGGCGATCATGGCGTTCCGGCCCGGCAGCATTCCACGCCCCGGCGGCGGATGGGACTGGCGGCGATCACCAAGTTTTCCGGCAGCTCCCGCCGCGCCCGCCTATGCCAACGCGCTTGCCTCGAATGCCTTCGCCGAAGCTGCGCAGGCAGCGTTCGACACCGGTACACCCACGGCGGACGTGCGCACTGAGCCGACGCCTGCAAGCAACCTGATCGACAGCCCGCTCGGCGCCGCGCGCACGCAGATTCATGAGAATTATATCGTCGCGCAGACTCGCGACGGCCTTGTGATCGTGGACCAGCACGCTGCACATGAGCGCATCGTCTACGAGCGGCTGAAAGCCTCGCTCGAACAGAACGGCGTGCAACGGCAAATCCTGCTGATCCCCGAAATCGTCGAGATGGACGAACCCACCGTTGAAAAACTGGTGGCGCGCGCGGACGAACTGGAAAAGTTCGGTCTCAGTATCGAATCCTTCGGTCCCGGAGCGGTGGCCGTGCGCGAGACGCCGTCGCTGCTCGGCAAGACCGACGCGGCTTCGCTGCTGCGCGACCTCGCCGAGCATATGGCGGAATGGGACGAGGCTCTGCCGCTCGAACGACGGCTGATGCATGTCGCCGCAACCATGGCTTGCCACGGCTCGGTTCGTTCAGGGCGCATCCTCAAGCCGGAGGAGATGAACGCGCTGCTGCGCGAGATGGAAGTGACGCCGAATTCCGGCCAGTGCAACCACGGCCGCCCGACCTATGTCGAACTCAAGCTCGCGGACATCGAGAAGTTATTCGGACGGCGATAACACCTGTCTCAGCTTTCGCCGAATCCGCCGTCGTAACCGGGCAAGCACAGTGGGACGTTCGCTCTGATCGCCACCCGGAGCACATGCTTCAGGTTCGAGCGAGAACTGCCGGATCGCGATACCGAGGTTTCGCGAGTCGGTCGACAAGCCCAGCGACCTTGGCGACGCAGGCGAGCGGATGTGCATCGCGATCTGAATTTCACCGCTCGCGGAGACCGCTGCGGGAAGCTGCACATGACGCCACGACCAGTCCCGGTCGGCAGTCCGGCTTATGTCAAACGACCACTCAGCCACCGACACGCCATTCGCCGTCAGGGAAACGTCCAGTCGTGAATGGCCTTTCACCAGGAAGGGCCGAACGAGCGCGTTGAAAAACAGCGGTGGAGCGTCGGGTGCAATAGTGAAATTCATCTCCGCGCGTTCGCCATCGGACCAGGTGCCGAAACCTTCGTCAGCAACACTCCAGCCCTCGCCAAAATAATGCCGGGAGCCGAGAGCATCGGTCGCGTCGGTCAAGGGAACCTGTGGCAGGCGCATGTCGGCGGCTTTTGCAGCCAACGCAATCATCCCGTCGAGATTGCTCGCGCAACTATTTTCTTCCCGGAAAGGCTTCGCGCAGCTATCTGCAAGCGCCTGCAATTTGCCGCGCTCAAGAATCACCTTTTCAACAGCAGCGACCATGTCGGAAACGGTGTTGCTGGCGAATAAGACACCAGACGCCCGGCCGTCTTCAACGTGATCGGCCATCCATGTTTCGGCGGGGATGATTCCGATCTTTCCCATGGCGGCCGTTTCGCAGAACACACCGGACACGATTCCCCGGTATTCAACGGGCCCGTAAGGCAGCAGAAGCACGTCGGATCGCGCAATGGTCGCGAGATAATCGACATGATCCTGTTCCGAAGGAACGATCTCCACCCGGCCATCGGCCAAGGCCTCCGCCGCTTTCCTGCGAACATTGCCTTCACCGGGCGCGTCCTTGCTGAACCGCACAAGGAAGCGCACATCGTCATGGCGTGACAGGATGCTGCCGATCAGATCGACGATCCGGTCCGATATCTCTCCCGATCTGACGTTGACATAAATGTAGATCGTAATCGGCCCCGCTGGCCGGATCTCTGCGGGACCGACCGCTCCATAATATTTTGGAACGGGCAGATAGAACGCCTTTCGCAGGCTTAGCGCTTCGAGATGAGCGAGAGCTCTGACATTGTTCAGCGTAAAGAACATTCGCTCGGCGCCGGGCGATGTGTGAATCACGCGGGAGACGAAACGATAAGTCCACGCCACTCTGCCGAATGTCCTCTTTTCAAAGTCATAGAACTCTGGACCAAGAAACCTGAAAAAGACAGCAGGCCTCTCTGCCGGCGGGCGCTCGCGCAACCATTGTGCAATTCCGTAAATCGCCTGAGGCCGCGATGATGTCACCACCAGAACATCACTCTCCAAGATTTTTTCCGCGCGAAGATCGTCCCAAAGAGGCGTCAAGAAATGATGAGCGTCCGCAAGGCTCTCAAGCCCGCTGCCGAGATCACCATTCAACCATTCAAGAACAGGAAGAATCGCTTGCGCATCGAGTTCGGCGGCAATCGCCGGCTCCGCTCGCCGGGAAATATATATTCTGGTTGCGATCCCGCGAGCCCGGGCCGCTTCACGAAAGCCGAACACCTGATTGAAGAAATGGCCGGGATATCCGACCAGATCAAAGTCAACGATGAAAAGACGCGGACTTGCAACCATCTCGCTCGCACCAGACCCGATTAGATTGTCCGTAGCCCTAGCTTACGGTCAGCGCTATCCAATGCTCCGACTGCCAGCCAGATCCAGCACAACTCGCCTTGAATCAAGTTTCGATAACACCGTCGCATACTGATCGGCATAGGATGTGACAACAACCACCTCCGCCCACGCCATCAGTTCATCAACATCGTCCGTCAACAAGCTATCGAGGCCTTCCACCGCATCGTCCGTATAGTCATGCCGGGTGGCCAGTCTTCGTCCGCGTGACACATCCGGGTCGAACGCGCGAACACTGCGGCCGGCCTGAAGAAGCTGCCGGGCCAGAACCGCGAATGGGCTGCCACGAAGATCTCCAACCCCTGCCTTGTAGGCAAGTCCCAGAAAAGCGATGCGAGACAGTCCGGCATCCATGACCGTAGAGCAGGCCCGGCGAATGACGCGTTCATTGCTCTCTGCAACATGAGCAAGAACCGGAATATCCACGCCGTTCGACCGGCACCACTGCGTTAGAACATCGACATCCTTGGGCAGGCATGGTCCGCCAAAAGCAAAGCCAGGCTTGAGGTAGGCTGGCGAGATATTGAGCACCGTGTCGGCGCAAAAGATGTTCATCACCTCGCGGCTATCCACATCCGCAGCCCGGGAAATCGCATCCATCTCGTTTGCAAACACCACTTTCAGGGCGTGCCAGGAATTATCCGCGTATTTGACGGTTTCAGCGACCTCGGCGCTGGTGCGGACAAGCAATGCATCGATCCCGGAGTAAATAGACGCCAGCCGGTCACCCGTCCGGCTGTCAATTTCACCGATGACAATGCGCGAAGGGTTGCGGAAATCCGCTATCGCCGAGCCTTCGCGGGTAAACTCCGGATTGTTCGCCAATCCAAAAGTCTCTCCCACGGAGCCGCCCGTCTCCCGTTCCAGCAAAGCCACGATGCGGCCACGTGTCGTGCCGGGCAAAACGGTTGAGCGAAGGACGACCGAATGAAATTTCTTTTTCGCGGCGATAGCCTTGCCGATGCCCTGAACGACCTTTTCCACCGCAGATAGATCCTGCGTACCGTCCGCATGGCGGAATGTGCCGACACAAACAAATGTCAAATCGGTTTCTGCAACAGCCGCGGCAAGATCGGATACCCCACGCAACCGTCCGCTGACCCAAACCTTTGCGAGAAGCGCATCAAGATGGGGTTCAAGAACAGGTGCACGCCCGCGGGAGAAGAGATCGACCTTGCCGGGATCGAGATCGACGCCGACCACGTCGTGTCCCAGTTCGCAAAGACACGCACCGGTCACGGTACCTACAAATCCCAAGCCGATAACGCTTATCTTCAACGCAATCTCACTTGATTATGAAGACGTCTACCAAGACGCCGGAACGACCTAAAATGTCATTTCTGATCGGCCCGCAAAATTCGCAATATGCCGATTATCTCAATTCGCCCGCAGAAACACAAATTCCGTTTCGTCGTAAGCGCGGCGATCGAGTTCTTCAAAACCGTCCGGCGCGGCAAATGCCGCCGCCTTCGATTCCTCGACCACCACAAGCGCCCCGGGCGTGAGCCACTTTCCATCGCGCAGCGAAGTGACTGCTTTTTCGGCAAGTCCGCGCCCATAGGGCGGATCGAGAAACACCAGCGAGAATGGCTCGACCGGATAGGCCGGGCCGAGATTGGTCGCGTCGCGGCGATAGACTTTTGTAACGCCGCCCAGGCCAAGCGCCTCGACATTATTGCGCAACAGCGCCCGCGCTTCCGCGCCATTGTCCACGAACAGCGTGAACGCCGCACCGCGTGAGATGGCTTCGATGCCAAGCGCGCCAGTGCCTGCGAACAGATCGAGCACCCGCGCGCCGTCGATCGGGTTGTCGTAAGCGTGCATCAGGATGTTGAACAGCGACTCGCGCAGGCGATCCTGCGTCGGACGAATTTCGTTCGACGACGGCGAGGCAATGTTCCGGCCCCTCAGGCGACCCCCGACGACTCGCATGCTAGACTCCGAGCATGATCTTATCGGAAAACCGGCTTCCACTTTTCCGGATCATGCATCAGTCTTCCGCAGTGTCTCGCGGCTTCAGATCGCGCTTGCCTTTATAGCCGCGCGTCGGTCGGCGCGGCGCGCCATAGCCGCCGGATTCATCCTCATTGCGAGCGCGCGCTTCATCGCTGCCCGCGCGCGTGACGAGAATCTTCCGGCCCTTGCGATCCGCGATCAGCGCATTTTTAGTACCAGCAGGCTTGCGGCCCTTGCCGCGAGGCGTATCGTCATCTTCAGCGGCCTGCTTGACCGGCTTGTCAAACTGCGCACCGGACATCGCCACGATCTTCTCGCCAAGCTGCTCGCGCAGTACCCGCGACTTGATCTCCTCGACCTGCCCTTCCTCGATCTCGCCCAACTGGAACGGACCATAGGACACACGGATGAGGCGATTTACCTCGAGGCCGAGATGCGCCATGACGTTGCGCACTTCGCGGTTCTTGCCTTCGCGGATCGCAAACACGATCCAGACATTCGAGCCCTGGTCGCGCTCCAGAGTCGCATCGATCGAGCCATACTTGACGCCATCGACCTCGACGCCGTTCTTGAGCTGATCGAGCTGCGCCTGCGTGACTTCACCATGGGCGCGCACGCGGTAGCGCCGCAGCCAGCCGGTGTCGGGATGCTCGAGCGCGCGCGACAGGCCGCCATCGTTGGTCAGCAGCAACAGGCCCTCTGTGTTGAAGTCGAGGCGACCGATGCTGATGAGACGCGGCAATCCTTCCGGCAGATTGTCGAACACGGTCGGACGCCCTTCCGGATCGTCATGGGTCGTCATCAATCCGCGCGGCTTGTGATAGAGGAACAACCGCGTGCGTTCCCGCTCCGGCAGCGGCTTGCCGTCGATGGTGACAACGTCGTTGGCAGTGATGTCGAGCGCGGGCGAATTGATCACGCGGCCATTGACCGCAACGCGGCCTTGCGTGATCCACTCCTCGGCATCACGGCGCGAGCAGAGGCCTGCGCGGGCCACGATTTTCGCGATCCGCTCACCGGACTTCTTCTTTTCCGGCGCAGCGCGTGGCGCGCGTTTGTCAGCATCTGCCTTCCGCTCGCGGTATTCGCCACGACCGCCGAAAGCGGGGCGTTTGGCGAAGACCTTGGTGTCATCCTCGTTATCGCGGCGCGGGCGATCATCCCACCGCTTCTCGCTGCGCGGATGTTCATGCCAGTCAGTTCGGTCTGCGCTGCGGCCATGCGGCGCGCGATCATCGCGCGGCTTGTCGGAGCGAGGACGGGAGAAACGCGGACGCTCGCCCTGCTCGCGGTCGTCACGACCAAAGCGGGGCCTGTCGAAACCACTTTCACGGCGCGGCGGGCGGCTGTCACGCCGATCATCATCGCGTGACGGTCCACGCTTCTGCCATGGTTTATCGTTGCCGCGATCTTCACCGCGACTGAAATCCCTGCGCGGGCCACGATCCGGCGCGCCGCGCCGATCGTCGCGACCAGAACGTGAACGGTCGTCACGGTTGAAACGCGGGCGCTCATCGCGTTGGGGGCGATCGTCCCGATTGAAGCGGGCGGGACGTGATTCATCACCCTCGCCGCGCGGCGTATAAGGCCGCTTCTCGCCAAACTTCCTGTCCCCGAATTCCTTGTCTCCAAATTTCTTGTCCTGGAAACGTCCGGCGCTGCGGGGCGCGCGGTCATCACGGTCTCGCGGCTTGAAGGAGCGGCCCTCGCCGCGATCCTCACGTGGCTTGAACCCGCGTCCCTCGCTGCGGTCTCCGCGCGGTTTGAACGAGCGCCCTTCGCTCCGATCTTCACGCGGCCGGAACGAACGCCCCTCGCCACGATCGCGCGAACCGAAATCCTTGCGCGGTCCGCGCTCGGCACCATCATCCCGCTTGCCAGCATAGGCGCGCTTCTCGCCATACGGGCGCTTTTCTCCCGAAGAACGGCTGTCGCCAAACTTCCGGTCACCGAATGTCTTACCGCCACGCGGCCCCGAAGATCGCGCCGGGCGCTCGTCGCGCGAACGTCCTTCGCCACGCGAACCTTCACCGCCTGCGCGCCCTCTGCTGCCGCCCTTGAAGCCTCGGCCCGCTCCGCCATCACGGCGCGGCGGACGGCCGTTGTTTTTATCGTTGTCGCGGGGCATGAATGATCTCTCAGAGCGTTGGCGGAATATCGGGCGGTCGCGCAACGCGAGAATGGCTGGCGGCACGCGCCCTTGTAAATCGGGACGCATTTTCGCGCAAAACCGGTTCTCGCGTTTGCTGAAGGCGCTCTCCTAACAGAGTTTATCGCCGGAAACGAGGCATGACGGCACAATCTTTCATGGATTTGGCCCTGAAACGGGCCGAAATCGCCGAATCCGCCGGGGAAGTGCCGATCGGCTGCGTGATCGTGCGGGACGGCAAGATGGTCGCGCAGGCCGGCAACCGGACGCTGGCCGACCGCGATCCGACGGCTCATGCCGAAATCCTGGCGATCCGCGAGGCCGCCCGCGTCATCGGGAGCGAGCGGCTGACCGATTGCGACCTCTATGTCACGCTGGAACCCTGCACCATGTGCGCCGGGGCCATCTCGTTCGCCCGCATCCGGCGGCTCTATTACGGGGCGAGCGACCCCAAGGGCGGCGCGGTGGACTCAGGCGTGCGCTTCTTCGCCTCGCCTACCTGCCATCATGTGCCCGAAATCTATCCTTCGGTCGGTGAAACCGAGGCGAGCACGCTGCTGACGAATTTCTTCAAGGCCCGGCGTTAGAGCAGATTGATCTTCATGCCCTCGTGCGAGGCATCGAAGCCCAGCCGGGCATAGAACCGCTGCGCAGCCTCCCGCCGCTTGTCGGTCGTAAGCTGCAGCTGCTTGCAGCCGCGCGCCCGTGACTTGGCGATCATCGCATCCATCATCTGCTCGCCGATGCCAAGACCACGCAACGAGCGGTCGACCCGCACGCCCTCGACCTTCGCGATCCAGCTTCCATGATAGGACATGCCCGGAATGAAGGTGAGCTGCAGGCAGCCCATCGCCGCGCCCTCGTGATCCCACACATAGAGCGTGTTGTTGGGGTCGCCCGCGATCGCATCGAAGGCGACTTCATAGGCCGCCATGTCCCCGGAGAAATCCTCGCGCCCGCGCGCGACCTCATCGTCCGCCAGCATCTCAACGATCCGGCGGATATCCTCGCGGCGCGCTTCACGTAATGGCATTCAAGTCTCCGAAAAAAATTTCAACAATGCGTCTGCAGTCGCCTGCGGATTCTCCTCAGGCAGAAAATGTCCGGCATCGATGGCGTGTCCGCTGACGTTGGTCGCCCAGCGCCGCCACCCGTCAAGCGGACTGCTGGCAGAGGCCGCAATCCCCGCCCCGCCCCACAATGCCAGCAGCGGCACTGTGATCTTGTTGCCCGCCTCGATGTCCGCCTTGTCCTGCTCGAAATCGGTATAGGCACCGGCGCGATAATCCTCGCATGCGGCATGAATACGCAGCGGATCGCGAAGCGCCGTCAGGTAATGTTCGACCGCGCGCGGATCGAACGGGTTCGGCGCATCCTTCTTCGCCCAGCTTTTGAAGGTGCGGCCGAAGTAATCGTCGGGCTTCGATGCGATCAGGTTTTCCGGCAGCGGATACGGCTGCGCGAGGAACGCCCAGTGATAGACGCGCAGCGCAAAGCTACGGTCCATCTTCTGCCAGTAATCATAGGTCGGCAAAATATCCAGTGTCGCCAGGCGCGACAGGCGCCCCGGATGATCGAGCGCAAGCCGGTAGGCGACGCGCCCGCCACGGTCGTGACCCGCCAGCGCGAAATGCACATGGCCGAGTTGTTCCATGACCTCGACCATCACCTTCGCCATGGCACGCTTGGTGAACGGCGTGTGGTTCTCGTCGGTCTTCGGCACGTCGGACCAGCCATAGCCGGGCAGATCCGGAATCACGAGGGTGAACCTCTCCGCCAGCATCGGCGCGACGCGATGCCACATCACGTGGGTCTGCGGATAACCATGAAGCAGCAGCAATGGCGGCCCCTTGCCGCCGACACGCGCAAAGATGCGTCCGCCACGCGTGCTGATCCATTCGGAAGCAAAACCGGGAAACAGATCGGCGAGATCGGACATCGTGCTCTCCCTTCACGTCATTCCGGGGCGCGAATGAAATGAGCGAGCCCGGAATCTCGATGAGTTCAACCAAGAGATTCCGGGACTGGTCCTTCGGACCATCCCGGAATGACGTTCTAAATCGCCTCTTCCCGCTTCACCGCCTGCCAGCCGATGTCGCGGCGGCAGAAACCCTCCGGCCACCTGATGCGATCGATCGCATCATAGGCGCGGCGCTGGGCTTCACTCACGGTTTTGGCTGTCGCGGTGATGTTCAGCACGCGGCCGCCATTGGCGAGAATTTTATCGCCGTCGGCCTTGGTGCCGGCATGGAAAATCTCGACGCCTTCGACCTTCGCCGCCTCCCCTAGACCCTCGATGCGCGTGCCCTTGGCATAATCGCCAGGATACCCCTTCGCAGCCATCACGACGGTCAACGCAGGCTCCGGATGCCAGCGCAGATCGAAATGCTTCAATTCGCCATCGACAGAGGCCAGCAGCGCGGGGACAATGTCCGACATCAGGCGGATCATCAGCACCTGCGTCTCCGGATCGCCGAAGCGCGCATTGTATTCGATCAGCTTCGGGCCATCCTTCGTGATCATCAGTCCGGCGAACAGCACGCCTTTGTAAGGCATGCCCTTGGCGTTCATGGCGCGCAGCGTCGGCAGAATGATCTCGCTCATGGTGCGTTCGCGGATCGCGTCCGTGAAGACCGGCGCCGGTGAATAGGCGCCCATGCCGCCGGTGTTCGGCCCCTTGTCGCCGTCGAAGGCGCGCTTGTGGTCCTGCGCAGCCACCAGCGGCAGCGCATTTTCACCGTCGCAGAGTACGAAGAACGAAGCCTCCTCGCCCTCCATGAATTCCTCGACCACCGCTTCAGCGCCTGCGGTCGCAAACAACGCATCGACCGCCGCTTCCGCTTCGCCCAAGGTCATCGCCACCACAACTCCCTTGCCCGCGGCAAGGCCGTCCGCCTTCACGACAATCGGCGCGCCGTGCTTGCGGATATAGGCCTTTGCTGTGTCACCATCGCGAAACCGCTCATAGGCCGCGGTCGGAATGTTGTTCGCCTTGCAGATGTCCTTGGTGAACCCTTTGGAGCTTTCGAGCTGCGAGGCGGCCTTGCTCGGCCCGAACGCCTTGATGCCCGCGCTTGCAAGATCGTCGACAATCCCTGCCGCCAGCGGCGCTTCCGGCCCGACCACCACAAGATCGACCTTGTTCGCTCTGCAGAATTCGATCACCGCGGCATGGTCCGCCACATCGAGCGCGACACATTCGGCATCCTGCGCGATGCCGGCATTGCCCGGCGCGCACCACAGTTTGGTCAACAGCGGCGAGGCTGCCATTTTCCACGCCAGCGCGTGTTCACGCCCGCCGGAACCGATCAAAAGGATATTCATGGATAACTCCCGACACGTGAGTTAGCGGGTCGGGCGCGGCGAGACAAGACGCCGGACGGGAAAGCTCAACGGTCCGTCTCGATGATCTCGCGCAGCAGGGCGACATGACGCGCGAATGCCGCACGACCGGCCGGTGTGGCAATCACCGTGGTCTGAGGCCGCTTGGCCACGAAGGCCTTTTCCACGGATACATAACCTGATTTCGCCAGGGTCTCGATATGAGCGCCCAGATTGCCGTCGCTGGCCCCCGTCAGCTTCTTGAGCCGCACGAACTCCATCCCTTCCTTCTGCGGCAACGCATTGAGGGCAGCCATGATCCGTAACCGCAGCGGCTGGTGAATGATGTCGTCGAAGTCAGCCATTCTCAGCTCCGGCGCATCCACAGGCCGCCGAGCAGTATTCCCCCGCCGTTGACAAAGGCCATCCAGAGATTGAACCAGTCGCCGGCAAAGAAATATCCGATCAGCGTCAGCGCAATCACAGCGGAGCCAATGGCAACAAAGACCCAGCCGAACCAGAGACCCGCCATCACATAGGGCAGCATGAAGTACGTGGTCCAGAACGCACCGAGCTGCCGCGGCGTGAACTGGCCGATGCCAACGCTCCAGAGACACCCGAATGCGATGAACGCCGCAAAGGCCGCGAACATCCGCGTGTCGAAGGTGCTGACGCCGCTGCGTCTGGCGCTCAGAAGTCCGATGATGATCGATCCGCCAATGCCAACGACAAAGACTCCGGGCCAGACGACGCGCGCGGACGGCGGAGCAATGAACGAAATCAGATAGCCCGCGAACGTCGCGAGCCCCCACAGAATCAGCATCGAGCTCGCACGCCGGTACGTCTGCGACTGGCGCACCCGGCGGCCCAGATCTTCAATGTCCGATAGTGCGGCGCTGGCCTCGCGGCTGTCGATCACGGTCGTGTCCTTCATCGTGTCGCGATGTCGTCAGCAACAAGAGCGACGACCGCGCCCGTACTCACCACATCCATATGGTTCACCTTGTCAAGGATGCGGACGTCAACATTCGCCTTTCCCTGCATGGCCTCCGGATATTTGGCCGAAAGCATCAGCTCGTCATCGGCGCCTGCAATGAGCGTAACCCGGCCCTTCGCGGCATCGAGATCGACCCGGTAATCGCGATTTGGCCCGAAGTTCATCAACAGGCGATAGGAATATTCCGCGGTCAGGATGCGCGCGGAGCCTTCCGGCACGGCAAACGCAATCACCGGCAACTGCTCACAGCACACAATTCCGATGGATCGCAGGACGCTCAGGCCGATGATGCGCGGCACATCCGGGCTCGCCCATCCGCCCGCATTCGGGCGTGTCGAGGGGGCTTTGACGCCGAGATAGGGCGCAAGCAACACCGTCCGCGTGAACAGATTCTGATTTGCCGAGCCAGCGACGCGCAGCGCGAAACCGCCGCCGGACGAATGCCCGGCAAGGGTCAGCGGCAAGGCGGTGCCGCCGGCGCGGATATGCGCCACCATGTCCGCAAGATCGTCATCGAGCTGGCCGATATAGCCGATGTCGCCGCGGGTGCCGGACGAGCCGTGACCGCGCATATCGGGCACGAAACTTTCGACCCCCCGCTCGGCGAGCGCCCTGGCCAGCGGATGCATGGCAACGCTCGATCCGGATGATCCATGGATCAGGATGGCCGCGCCTGACGTCTGGGACGAACGGGCCGGGTAGCGGCGATAAGCGAGACTCGTCCCGTCGCGCGCCTGGAAGTACGACAGGGGTGGCATGCCGTTCCGATCTGCTGCCCGAACCGTATCCCCAATGGATCGCAGTTCCCGGGTTCGCGACACCGGGTTTGCGACAAGTCCTCCGATTACAAGGGCCAGAAACCCTGCCACCGCCAGCCCGAACACAGCCACTCGCCTGATAAGTCTCAGCATACTCGCCTCCAATAGATTACTCTATAATACAGAGCAATCTATTAAGATCAAGCTGGGCAATTGGTCCCTGAGGGCAGAACCCGTACAATGCCTTCCGTCCCCGCAAACCGTAGCGATTCGATGCCACAAGCTGCCGCCGATCTCCTGTCCAACTCACCGGAATTCACCGTTTCGGAGTTGTCCTCGGCGCTGAAGCGCACGGTGGAGGACACCTATGGCCATGTGCGGGTGCGGGGCGAAATCTCGGGCTTTCGCGGGCCGCACTCCTCCGGCCACTGCTATTTTGCGCTGAAGGACGACAGCGCCAAGATCGAAGCGGTGATCTGGAAGGGTGTTCATGGCCGAATGCGGTTCAAGCCGCAGGAAGGCCTCGAGATCATCGCTACCGGTAAGCTCACCACCTATCCCGGCTCATCCAAGTATCAGATCGTGATCGAAGCCATCGAGCCCGCCGGCGTCGGCGCGCTGATGGCGCTGATGGAAGAACGCAAGAAGAAGCTCGCTGCCGAAGGCCTGTTCGACGAAGCGCGCAAGCAGCTTCTGCCCTGGCTGCCGGAGGTGATCGGTGTCGTGACCTCGCCCACCGGCGCGGTGATCCGCGACATTCTGCATCGCCTTGAGGACAGATTCCCGCGACGCGTGCTGGTGTGGCCGGTGCGTGTGCAAGGTGAAGGCTCCGCCGAGCAGATCGCAGCCGCCATCCATGGCTTCAATGCGCTGGAGGAAGGCGGCAGGATTCCGCGGCCCGACCTCCTGATCGTCGCGCGCGGCGGCGGCTCGCTGGAAGATCTCTGGTCGTTCAACGAAGAAATCGTGGTGCGCGCGGCAGCCGAGAGCATGATCCCGCTGATTTCGGCAGTCGGACACGAGACCGACGTGACGCTGATCGATTTCGCCGCCGACAAGCGCGCGCCAACACCGACCGCTGCAGCGGAAATGGCGGTGCCGGTGCGCGCCGAACTGTTTGTGGAAGTCACTTCGCTTGCACGGCGCAGTCTCGCCTCATGGCAACGCATCCAGGAGCACCGCCGCAGCGAATTGCGCAGCGCCTCGCGTGCACTTCCAAAACTGCACGATCTGCTGGCTATCCCGCGCCAGCGCCTTGACCGCGCCAGCGCCCAGTTGCCGCGCGCGCTGCGCGCCAATGCGCATGTCTACGAGCGGCGGCTCTCCGCCATCGGCGGAAGGCTCACAGTGACGACGTTGCGCTCCCAGATCGATCGCGGCAAGGAGAAGGTGGTGCGGCTCGCAACAAGCGCGCGGCGCAGCGCCGGTCTGCACATCCAGCAGCGCGAGACGCGGCTGAAGTATGTCTCGCAGCTTCTCAACGCGCTCTCTTACAAGGGCGTGCTGGATCGCGGCTTCGCGCTGGTGCGCGATGAACATGGCCAGCCGCTGCATGCCGCAGCGAATGTCGGCTCCGGACAACGCCTGAGCATCGAGTTCGCCGACGGACGCGTCGCCGCGACCGCAGATGGTGAAGGAGCGCCTGCCGAGAAGCCAAAGGCAACGGCAAAGCCAGCGTCAAAGCGCACCACCGATTTCGGCGTGAAAAAGGTCCAGGGCGACCTTTTCTGAGATTCCGCCATGCCGGCACATCGCCGGGCATCTCAATCAGGGGTTTCCCGAGGCCGTCGGCCAACCTATAATTGAACCATCTCTCCGGACCACATCTGCCGGACCCCGACAAGGACAGTGATCGTGCTCAACAAATTCGGGCCCTCCGGCCAGGGCGAAGCGCAGGTCGAATATCTCGACGGCGATTTTCGCGTGACCTCCCCCGGCTCCTATGTCCGCTGCGCCATCACCGGCGAACACATCCCGCTGGATGAACTGAAATACTGGAGCGTGGACCGGCAGGAAGCCTATGCGACGCCGGAAGCCGTATTGCAGCGGCATTATCCGGCTCAGTTGAAGAAAGCCTGAAACTTATCTCGGGCGCGCTCTGGCGAGCCGCGCTGTCACGAAATCCCTCAGCTTCGTTTCGTCGTCGAACGCCAGCGCCACCGCGAAGGCTGCGATCCTGTCCGCATGCTTTCGGAGACGAACATCACTGCGGATGCGCGCCATGTCCTTTTCCGTCGTGACCAGCATCAACGACTTCGCAGCAGCTTCCGAAACAAGCCGCTCGATCTCGTCCGGCGTGAACGGATGATGATCGGCAAAGATCTTTTCTTCGATCACCTCGACGCCGCTCGCACGTAGCGTGGCGAAGAACCGTGCCGGATCGCCGATCCCGGCGAAGGCCAGCACACGCTGTTCGCGCAACTGGTCCAGCGAAGCCTGATCGGGCACCAGCCGTGCGCGCAGCACGGACGCGCCCTGTTTCGTCACGTCAGTGATGACGCCATCGGCCGCATCGCCTGAACCGATCACAACCAGCGCATCGGTGCGCGCGATCTGCGGCGGCAGCGGCGCGCGTAGCGGTCCTGCCGGAAACACGCAGCCGTTGCCGAGACCACGCGACGCATCGATAACAATGAGCGACGTATCCTTGATCAGCGCCGGATTCTGGAAGCCGTCATCGAGTAGAACGATGGTCGCGCCCTGGGCGTGCGCCAGTGCTGCGCCCTCGACGCGATCACGCGACACAATGACAGGCACCTGCGCCGCCATCATCAACGGCTCGTCGCCGACGTCGGCGGCTGTATGTCCCACCGGATCGACGCGGACAGGCCCCGACAGCGCGCCGCCATAGCCGCGGCTGACAACGAACGGCTGCTCGCCCAGCTCACGCAGCAGTTTCACAAACGCCAGCGTGGTCGGCGTCTTGCCTGCACCGCCGACATGATAATTGCCGATGCAGAAAACCGGGGTTTCGGCGCGCACGCCTCCGCGCGCCATGCGCTGCGCGGTAATCGCGCCATAAATCGCGCCCAAAGGCGTCAGCAGTCGCGAGATCGACGATGGTGGCCGATACCAGAAGGCCGGCTCACGCATCGGCACTTCCTCCCTCGAGCCGCAACTGCAGCAGATACGGCTCCAGCGCGCTCAGCGTCTTGTCCAGCGCGCCGCCGAGCCTGTTCACGACGCCTTCCGCGGCCTCCACCGCCCGCTGACGCGCGATCGGATTGACCAGCAGGTGCCCGAGCGACTTGATGAAGTCCTCACCGGTCTCGGCGCGAACGGCACCGCCCGCCTGATCGAGCGACTCGTAAATGTCGCTGAAGTTGAACACATGCGGCCCGTGCAGGATCGCGGCACCGAGCTTGATGCCTTCAATCGGATTCTGTCCGCCATGAGGCACCAGCGATCCGCCCATGAACACCACCGGCGCGATCCGGTAGAACAGTCCCAGTTCGCCCATGGTGTCGGCGACATAAATGTCCGTCGCGCCGCCCGGCAGTTCATCCTGCGAGCGCAAGGCAACCTGCATCCCGGCGTTCATGACCATCTGCGCGATCGCCGGACCGCGATCGGGATGGCGCGGCACGATGATGCTCAGGAGTTGCGGCAACCGCGACGCCAGACGGCGATGCGCATCGAGAATGATTTCATCTTCGCCCGGATGGGTCGAGGCCGCGACAAAGATCTGGCGGCGCTGTGTCGCTTCCTTCATGCGCTCGAGCTTCCACACGTCCGCAGGCAGCGCCTCGACATCAAGCTTCAGATTGCCGGAGGTGACGACATTGGGACAGCCCAGCGCCGCGAAGCGCTCGGCGTCGCGCTCGGACTGTGCAAGGCAGAGATCGAAACATTCGAGCAGCGCCGAAATGGTGCCGCGCAGTTTCTGCCAGCGCGGGAACGAGCGCGGCGACATCCGGCCATTGATGATGACCATGGGAATGCGCCGCTCGGCGCTCGACAGGATCAGATTCGGCCAGATATCGGATTCGATGAACAGCGCGAGGCCCGGCTTCCAGTGATCGAGGAATGCCGAGACGAAGCGCGGCGAATCGAACGGCACATATTGATGGATCACGTCCGGCGGAAAACGCCGCGCCACGATCGCCGCCGACGTAACCGTTCCGGATGTCAACAAAATGCGGACATTCAGCGCCCGCAGCCGTTCGATCAGCCCGGCCGCCGCCAGCACTTCGCCGACGCTCGCGCCATGAATCCAGATCAGCGGTCCTGCAGGACGCTCCACGCTCGCGATGCCACGGCGCTCGCCAAGACGCTCGGGATCTTCCTTGCCGCGCTTGAGCCGGCGCGCGATCAGCGGCGCCGCGAACGGCGCAGCAAGCGCCGACAGCCGCCGGTAGGTCGCGAGCGTCGCCGGGAGCGCGCTAGGCATGAAGGCCCTCGTCCGGACGGCCGACCAGCGTATAGGCCCGGCGCGTCAGTTCGTTCAACCGTTCTTCGAGCTGCAGCCGCAACGCCTGCATGGTTTCGTTGTCCGCATCGCGTGGCACCCAGATCAGGTCAGCGCCTGCGATCACGCCGCGTCCGAATGGCAAATGAATGACCGAGCGGTCCCAGTTATTCAACCGCTTGAACCGGCTGGTGGCAATCGCCACCGGCAGGATCGGCCGGCCGGATTCCCGCGCCAGCATGATGATGCCGAGGCCCGCCTTGCGCGCCACCTTCGGCACGTCAGCGGTCAGCGCCATGTTGACCTTTTCGTCTTCCAGCACCCGCAGCATTGCCTTAAATGCGGTAACGCCGCCCTTGCGATGAAATTCGGTGCCATGATCGCCGGAGCCGCGCACCGTCCCGACATTGAGGCGCTCTGCGGCGATAGCGTTGATCTCGCCGTCGCGATGGCGCGAGATCAGGACCTTGGCCTTGTATTCCCTGCGCTTGAGAAACGGCATCATGAAATGGTGGCCATGCCAGAAACCGATGATCAGCGGCATTTCCGGTTCCATGTGCTTGTAGACCTCGGGCGGGTCCAGCGTGAAGCGGTTGGTCAACCAGACAAAGCGCAGGAATTCGGCCGCGATGAAGCCCGCGACATGCTGCAGCCAGCTTGCGCGGCCCAATTTTCGGAGTGCGGCTCTCAAGTGGAAGATTTCGTGTCTTGGCCCGGATCGAGCAGCCGGTGGAGATGGACGATGAAATAACGCATGTGCGCGTTATCGACGGTCTGCTGCGCCTTGCCCTTCCACGCCGCATAGGCGGTCGCGTAATTCGGGAACAGTCCCACGATCTCGACCTTGTCGAGATCCTTGAATGTCACATGATCGAGGTCGAGAAGCTCGCCGCCGATGACAAGGTGAAGCAACTGCGGTTGCACAGTTTCGGACATAAGGGTGCTTTCCTAAAACCAAGGACCGGCTCGTGTCCCGGCTCTGACATTCGTATCATATCGCAGCGAATTCTTTTACGAATGTCAGAGCCAAAGGGACACGAGCAAATTTATGATTCTCGTATCGCTATCTATTGGAAGCTCCTGAACGAGAATCGCAGCTTGCTGCCGCAGGAGCTTCCAATAGGCGATACGAGTGAACTCAAGCAAAAAGCATGCTCGCAATCACCACGGAATCGGGTTTTCCCGAAAATGTTTCACGATATGCGCGTGCCGCGCACGCCCCGCCGCCACCAGCAATCCGTGGCGAACATCGGTTTGATTATAAACCAGACGCTCGCCGGCCAGTGAGGTCATTTCCCCGCCCGCTTCGTGCACGATTAAGTCGGCCGCTGCAAGGTCCCAGTCACGGCTGTTCCCGCCTGCGAATGCGGCATCGAGCCGCCCTTCCGCCACTTTGACCAGCCGCAGCGCCAGTGAGCCGATCCGCGGATAGAGGCTTTCGCCCTCTTTCATGCCGCCAAGACGCTCGACCAGCGGCTTCGGCCCGGCAATTTTTGGAAAATTGATCGCCGCGCCCGGGGCCGCCGCCACCGGTGCGCCGTTGAGTCTGGTCCCTTGCCCGCGCGTTGCGAAAAAAAATTCGCCGCTGGCCGGCGCGAACACCGCGCCCAGAACCGGCATGCCATTGGCAACCAGCGCGATCGAGACCGACCAGTCGTCCCGGCGCTCCAGATAGGCCCGGGTGCCGTCGATCGGATCGACGATCCATGTCAGCGATTTTCCAAGCCGCACCGAATCGTCGGCGCTTTCCTCCGACAGCCAGCCATAGTCCGGCGTCGCCGCGCGCAGGCGTGCCTCGATCAGGTCATTCACCGCGATGTCGGCTTCCGAAACGGGCGACGACTTTCCCTTGATCCAGGACTTCAGCTCGGTACGAAACAGGCCGAGCGCCAGCGCCCCCGCCTCCCGCACCACATCTTCGAGCAGAGCGGCGTCGCGCGTCAGCGCCGCATGAGCGATCTCGGTATCAGCGTCCAGCAATCGTCAATTCCCCGATTCGAACGGTCGGCGCGTTGACGCCGTACTTGAATGTCAGATCGTTGGCCGGAACCATCGCCTTGAAGATTTCAAGCAGATGACCCGCGATGGTCACTTCACTCACCGCATAGGTGAGCTTGCCGTTCTCGATCCAGAAGCCGGCGGCGCCGCGGCTGTAATCACCGGTCACGCCATTGACGCCGGAGCCGATCAGGTCGGTGACGTAGAACCCATCCTTGATGTCGGAGATCAGGTCCTCCGGCGATACCGAGCCCGCTTCAAGATGAAGATTGTACGGACCCGGGGACGGCGATGACGAGACGCCGCGATGGGCGTGACCCGTTGTGGCCATGCCGAGTTCACGCGCGGTCGCAGAATCCAGCAGCCATGTGGTCAGCACGCCTTCGTCAATGATGGCGAGTTTCTTTGTCGCGACACCGTCGGAATCGAACGCCTGCGAACGCATCCCGCGCACGCGCAACGGATCGTCAATGATACGGATACTTTTATCGAACAGTTGCTGACCGAGACGATCTTTCAGGAAGCTGGTCTTGCGCGCGATCGAGGCACCGTTCACCGCACCGACCAGATGGCCCACCAGGGAATTCGAGACGCGCGGATCGAACACCACCGGCGCCTTGCAGGTCGCGACCTTGCGCGGATTAAGCCGCGCCACGGTGCGCTCGCCCGCACGCTTGCCAACACTCGAAGCCGGTTCGAGATCGGAGCCATGGATCGCGGAGGTGAAGTCGTAATCACGCTCCATGCCGGTGCCCTCACCGGCAATCGCCACGGCTGAGACGCTCTGGCTCGATCGCAGATACGATCCGTGAAAGCCGGTCGATGTCACAAGCACCATGCCGCCGATGCCGGACGAGGCGGATGACCCGCCGGACTTCGACACACCCTTGACCGCCAGCGCCGCAGTTTCCGCTTCCAGCGCGCGCCGCTCGAGTTCAGCGACAGACGGCATCTGCGGATCGAGCAGATCGAGATCAGGAAACTGTCTGGCCAGCAGCGCCGGATCGGCGAGACCGACATATTCATCGTCGGGCGACACCTTCGCCATCGCGACCGCGCGCTCGGCAAGTATTGCAACATCGCCGCCGATGTCGCTGCTCGACACCACTGCCTGTCGTTTTCCGACAAACACACGCAGGCCGATGTCGTCACCTTCTGATCGCTCGGATTCCTCAACCTTGCCTTCGCGGATTTCAACGCCTTGCGACACGCCGCGCACCGCAATGGCATCCGCGGCATCCGCGCCCGCGCGCTTCGCGGCTTCGACAAGACGCTGCGCGAGTTCGCTCAAAGCGGTCTGATCGAGCAATCCGGATGCGGTTGATTTTTGCGACGGCGACAATGATGCGTTTGGTGAAGAGTTCACAAACAGATTCCCGAGGCTTGAAGACGAATGCAACGTATCATGAGATGTGCCTGTTTTACGCGGACTTCAAGCATTTTCCGGCCCCGCAGGGCAGATATTTGCCGCCCCCTGGCAACATCTCGTCAAGCATCCGCGCCAACCTCCCGTCAATCATGAGAACTGAAGCAATCGCAGTGAGAGACGATTAACCAGCCTTCTTAAGCGGATTCGGACATCGCTCTGGCATGCTCCTCCCATCGACCGGGAACATAATTCCGGCGTGGGAGATAAGACCGTGAGGCGTCAATTCGGAGTCGGTGGGGTGCAACCCGCCGGGTCGAGCTGCATGTTGCAGCTCGACCCCCATTCCCTGCCCGTCAGCTTTCAAGCGCGCGATGGCCGCGCCGATGGCGGCGTCAGGCATATCGAAATTCATCGCGAACGCGTTACCGTGCGCCGTGCCGTCGGCGGCATCCGCATGGCGATCAATGTTCGTGTCCGCGATTTTCTCGGTATCGCCTGCCGCGAAACCAACGACGGGCGTGCACTCGTTATGGTGCACAGCGATCCGTCGCTGTCGGTGCCGCTGCTGGTGACTGCAGATGAGCTGCAACTCGATCTCGCCTGGCAGATGTGGGGCGACCTGTTCGCCCTGCCGCAGATCGAGGACGAGACCGATGCCGCGCGTGAACCGGCGCCGCGTCGCCGCCGCCGCAACATCATCAAGGATCGCCGCCCGAAGTTTCTTGTCCGCCGCAAGGCCGGACGTGCTGCCGCGGCACAGGCTGTCCATCGCGGCGAGCGCGAGATCATCGCACGAAACTAAGATCAGGCGCTGCGCAACACCGCATCGGCGAGCAGGCCTGCGAACAGCATCAGGCCTGCATTGCGGTTCGATTTGAACAGCCGCAGACACAATGCGGAATCATCGATCCGGATGGTCCGCACCTGCCAGACCAGATGCGTGGCAAAGGCTGCAAGACCGATCCACGCAAACCATCCCGATCCGCCGAGCCACAACGCGACGCCGATCAGCGCCACGGCCAGACTGTAGAAAATCGTCAGCGCCAGTTGCGTCTGTTCGCCGAACAGCAACGCAGTCGATTTGATCCCGACCAGAATGTCGTCTTCGGTGTCCTGATGCGCATAGATCGTGTCGTAGGCGATCACCCATGCGATCGATCCGGCATACAGCACCAGCGCCGTGGCATCGATCCGCCCGAGAATCACGGCGAACCCCATCAGCGCGCCCCATGAGAACGCAAGACCAAGGGTGACCTGCGGCCAGTAGGTGATGCGCTTCATGAAGGGATAGACCGCGACAATGACGAGCGATGCGATCCCGGTCCATATCGCGAAGCGGTTGAACTGGAGCAGCACCGCCAATCCGACCAGCGCCTGCAACACAAGAAATGCCGCGGCCTGCGCCACGCTCACCTGCCCCGCCGGGATCGGCCGCGAGCGCGTGCGCTCGACCTTGGCGTCCAGTTTGCGGTCGGTGATGTCGTTCCATGTGCAGCCCGCACCGCGCATCACCATCGCGCCGATCAAGAACAGCACAATAACCAGCGGCAGACTGTGCAGATCGCGCGCAATGCCTGCTGCCAGTGCAGCCGACCACCAGCATGGCATCAGCAGGAGCCACCAGCCGATCGGCCGGTCGAAGCGCGACAATCGAAGGTAAGGCCGCATCCAGACCGGCGCGTGGGTATCGACCCAGTTGGCGGTGGAGTCGGCGACGGGGGCTGCGGCGTTGCTCATCGCAACCCTTTTCGGTCAGAGCAATTTAGCGGGTCAGCACGTTGCCGTTCAACGTGTCGAAGGTGCTGCCGCCACGCTTCAGCGGCTTGGCTTCGGGCAAGGACGCCGAGCCGAGCGCTTCGCTCAAGCTCGGACCTGCCGGTCCAGCTTGCTGTTGCTGCGCAGCCGAACAGACCCGCTGCTGAAGCTGGGTGGTATTGGCGTGGCCCTTTTTCATCTGATCAGCGACCTGCGCAGGAATGCCGCACTTCTGCATGTGGCTTTCGACGAACTTGATCATCTTGGTTTCGGCCTGCGCGAAATTGCCGATCAGCTTGCAGGCCTCCTGCGGCGGCGCCTTGCGCTTGCCGGCAGCCTGAATCAGCTTGGCCTTGGCTTCGGCGTCCGCGCGCAGCGGCAGGAAGCCTTTTTGACATTCCTCTGCGCCGGGAGGCGGGCCACCTTGCGGCGGGCCGAAGCCGGTGCCTCCGACCGGAGGCGCACCGCTCGTAAAGGCGCTCGGCGACGGCGCTGGCCGCATCGGCGCAGCCGTGGCGCCGTTGACCGGCGGAAATGGCGAGGCCGCCGGCGCACTGTTCACCGGGGGAAACGGAGACGCGTTGTTCGCAGGAGCTGGGGCGCCGGACTGTCCGGGCAGCGGCGCCGGAAACGCGCCCTGGGCGCGGACATCCGCAGCCTGCATGACGAACGCGGCGGCAACCAGCAATGCGATGGAACGGGTGGCGGTCACGGATTCTCCTCCGGCGGGTTCCGGTGTCCTTAAGGAAGGGCTTTTACGATTCTCGCTGTCGCTTAACAACCCGATGAATCCGGCAGCAGCGCGGCAGTTCGCCGCCCAATCGGCTGCCAATTTGCAATCATTCGGCTAGAAAGCAGGAAATTAACGGATTGGCCCGATGCCCAAACTCGATTTTCGCAGCCCCCGGCTTTTCGTCGATGCCCCGCTTGCAGCAGGGACAGGCATCGCGCTCGACCGCGACCAGTCCAACTATCTCGGCAACGTGCTGCGGCTGAATGCAGGCGACACCGTGCTGGTATTCAATGGCCGCGACGGCGAATGGCAGGCAACGCTCGCTGGCCGCAAGCGGCCGGACCGTGCCGAAATCGTCAGCCAGGTTCGCGCACAGGACTCCCTGCCCGACCTGCACTACGTGTTCGCGCCGCTCAAGCACGCGCGGCTCGATTACATGGCGCAAAAGGCCGTTGAAATGGGGGCCGCAGCGCTGCGGCCGGTGACGACGCGGCATACCCAGGCAAGCCGCATCAACGTCGAGCGGATGCGCGCCAACGTGATCGAGGCTGCGGAGCAATGCGGCATTCTCAGCCTTGCAGAGGTCCATGAACCGGAATCCCTCGAGCGCTGGCTCGGATCGCGCGATGGCCAGCGCCTGCTGGTGTTTTGCGATGAGGACGCCCCGATCTCCGATCCGATGGCGGCGTTTGCCGGCGCCGACGCCAGCCATGGCACGGACGTGCTGATCGGTCCCGAAGGCGGATTCGCCGAAGACGAACGCGCCCTGCTCTTGAAGCAGCCTCATGTGGTCCGCCTGGCGCTGGGTCCGCGAATCCTGCGCGCGGATACCGCTGCTGTTGCGGCCCTGGCTGTGGTACAGACCGCGCTCGGCGACTGGGGCAGCACGATTGCACGCTGAGGTTGCATTCCGGGCGAGCTCTCATTAAGCCCTTTTCCGGATCGTCGTCGAAACCCGCACATTCCCGTGTTAAGGGACTGCCGATTCTAGCTTTTTACACGCGTTGGATACCTGAAAAATGAGCCAGACCAGTGCCGCATCCGCGACCGGGTCCGCCGCACGGGCGGAGGCCTTGCTGCAGACATTTGCGCGGGCTGGCTACACTCATGCGCGCCCGCCGATCCTGCAGCCGGCCGAACCCTTTCTCGACCTGTCCGGCGAGGACATCCGCAAGAGCCTGTACCTGACCACCGACGTGACTGGTGAAGAACTGTGCCTGCGGCCGGACCTCACCATTCCGGTGGCCCGCGACTATCTCGCGTCCCCCCGCGCGGGCGCGCCTGCGGGCTTCTATTACCTTGGCCCCGTGTTCCGTTATCGCGGCGGCTGCGCCAGTGAATTCAATCAGGCCGGCGTGGAATCGTTCGGGCGGCAGGACCGCGCCGCAGCCGATGCCGAAATGCTTGCGCTCGGTGTGGAAGCCGCGCGTGCCTTCGGTGTCACCAGTCTCGACATCCGCACCGGCGACGTCGCGTTGTTTGCGGCGCTGATCGAGGCGCTTGATCTCTATCCAGTGTGGAAGCGGCGGCTGATCAAGGATTTCAACCGCAAGATTTCGCTGGCGCAGGACCTGCAGCGCCTGACGCTGGAAACCGGCAAGACTCGCAATGAATATGAAGGCGTACTCGCAGCCCTCGCAGGCTCGGACCGCAAGGCCGCGCTGGCACTGGTCACCGACCTGATGTCGATCGCCGGCACCAGCAATGTCGGCGGACGTACGGTGTCGGAAATCGCCGACCGCTTCCTTGAACAATCCACTCTGAAAGGCGGCGCGCTGCCACGCGACGCGCTGCAACTGATCGAGCGCTTCCTCGGCATCGCGGGCGAGCCTGATGACGCGGCAAAACAAATGCGCAAGCTGGCCTCGGACGCGAAGCTCGATCTGAGTGCTGCCATCGACCAGTTCGAAAGCCGCACCAAATTCATGGCCACACGCGGCATCGACACAAAGACTATTCGTTTTTCCACCGCGTTCGGACGCGGCCTTGACTATTACACCGGCTTCGAATTCGAATTGCACGCCAAGGGCAACGGCGCGGAGCCGCTGGTCGGCGGCGGACGCTACGACGGACTGCTGACCCGGCTCGGCGCGCGCGAACCGATCCCCGCCGTGGGTTTCTCGATCTGGATCGAAGCGCTTTCGCAAGGGAGCGCCGCATGAGCACGCCTTTCGTCGTCGCCGTTCCCTCCAAGGGACGTCTGCAGGAAAACGCAGAAGCCTTCTTCGCGCAGGCCAATCTGACGCTCGCGAAACCCCGCGGCGCGCGCGAGTATCGCGGCACCATGCCCTGTCTCGACAATGTCGAGATCGCCTATCTCTCCGCGAGCGAGATCGCGGCGCAGCTTGCGCGCGGCACGGTGCATCTCGGCATCACCGGCGAGGACCTGATCCGCGAAAACATTCACGACGCCGACAAGCGCGTCATGCTGATCGAAAGCCTCGGCTTCGGCAGCGCCAATGTCGTGGTCGCGGTCCCGCAGGCATGGATCGATGTGCGCACCATGGCGGATCTCGACGACGTCGCGACCTCGTTCCGCGCGCGCCACAATCACCGCATGCGAGTGGCGACCAAATACATCAACCTGACGCGCAACTTCTTCGCGGCGCAGGGCGTGGTCGACTACCGCATCGTCGAAAGCGCCGGCGCGACCGAAGGCGCGCCCGCCGCGGGCACCGCCGAACTGATCGTCGACATCACCACCACCGGGGCGACGCTTGCTGCCAACGGGCTGAAGGTGCTCGACGACGGCGTGATGCTGCGCAGCCACGCCAATCTCGTGGCCTCGCGCGATGCCGACTGGTCGGGCAACGCCCGCGAGACAGCGCGGATCATCCTCGACCACATCGCCGCCAGCGCCCGCGCCCGCAAATACAAGGAAGTCCGCACCCGCTTTGCCGCGTGCAACGCCGAATTGCTGGCCGAGGCGCACAATCGGTATGGCGTCGTCTCGCCGTTCGGCGGACCGACCTCGTCCGGCATGGTGACCCTGCACTGTCCGCCAAACCAGCTTTATGCGCTGAGCAGTTTCCTGCGCGACAACGGCGCGGAGACGGTTTCGGTCGCCTCGCTGAACTATGTGTTCGACCGCGAGAACCCGCTGTTCGCCAAACTTCAGACATTCCTCGGGTCATAAGCGGCAGATGCGCGACGCCTCGGCAGTATCTTGGCGAGCACGCGGCGATGACCATATGATGATCAGACGTAACGCGCTGGAAACCGACCGATGACGCCGAGTGCGGACATTTCCAACCTGTCAGGCAACCGCATTCCAGCGGCGCAGGATGCTGCGCGCGCGGGTCTGTCGATCGTCGTGCCCGCTTATAACGAGGCGGCCGGTCTCGCGCTCCTGCATGAACGGCTGGGCACCCTCGCAGGCAAGCTGAAGCAGGATTACGGTCTTTCCTGCGAAGTGGTCTATGTCGATGACGGCTCCGCCGACAACACCCTCAGCATCGCGCGCAGCCTGCCCGCGACTGCGCTCGATGTGCAGGTGGTGTCGCTGTCGCGCAATTTCGGCAAGGAAGCCGCCTTGATGGCCGGGCTCGACCATGCCCGCCGCGGCGCCGTGCTGTTCATGGATGGTGACGGCCAGCATGCGCCCGAACTCGTCGAGCAACTGGTGCGGCACTGGATCGTCGACGGCTTTGACGTGGTCTATACCGCCAAGGCACATCGCGATAACGAATCCGCGCTGCGGCGGCTCGCCGTGCGCACATTTTACGTGCTCATCAACTGGGGTGCGCGGCAGAAGATTCCCGAGGATGCCGGTGACTTCCGTTTGCTGTCGCCCCGCGCGGCGGCGGCACTTCGGCAACTGCCGGAGCGCAACCGCTTCTTCAAGGGGCTCGCCACCTGGATAGGCTTCAAGCAGATTCGCGTCGACTACGAGCCGGAAGCCCGCGCCCATGGCGTCACATCTTTCAGCCCGGGGCGGCTGCTTGGTCTGTCGATCGAGGGCCTGACATCATTCTCGGTGGCACCGCTGCGCGCCGCGAGCCTGCTCGGCCTGCTGCTCGCTTTCGTCGCCTTTCTCTTTGGTCTGTCCATCCTGTGGGAGACCGTCGTGAGCGGGAAATCCGTTCCCGGCTATCCCTCGCTCGTGGTCGGCCTGATGACCATCGGCGGCGTCCAGCTCATCATGATCGGCGTGGTCGGCGAATACATCGGTAAGATCCTGTCGGAGATCAAGGCGCGGCCGATCTACTTTGTCGCGGAGCACAGCGTGAAAAACGCCGATGCCTCGGCAGCCGCCGACAACAAGCCGCAGTCTGCTGCTGAATGAGCGGCGCCTCACCGCGCCGCATCTGGCTCTGCGCCGACGATTACGGCATGAGCCCCGGCGTTAATCGCGCGATTCGCGAGCTGATCGAGAAAACGAGACTCAATGCAACGTCGGTGATGGTGGTCGGCGCGGCCATCGATCGCAGCGAGATCGACGGCCTGATGCAGGCTGTTGCCGCCAATCCCAATTGCGCCGTCGGCCTGCATGCGACCCTGACCGCGCCGTTCGCGCCGCTGACCATGCACTTCAAACCGCTCGACGGTGGCCAGTTTCTGCCCCTTGGCAGACTGCTCCGCGCAAGCCTGCTGCGACGACTCGATCCGGAAATCGTGCACGCTGAACTGCTGGCACAGATCGCTGCATTCAAGCAGATGTTCGGCCGTGCGCCGGACTACATCGACGGCCATCAGCATGTGCAGCTGTTTCCGCAAATTCGCGATGCGTTTCTCGCTGCGGTGAAAGAGGCCACGCCAAACGCCTGGGTGCGCCAGTGCGGCCGCAGCCTGCCACTGTCGCAGCGGCTCGATAATCCGAAGGCGCTGCTGCTCGACACACTCAGCGAAACATTCCGCAAGAAAGCCGAGCGCAAAGGCATCACATTCAACACCGGATTCGCCGGAGCCTATGACATGGTGCGCGGCGGGGACTTCTCGAATGCGCTGCAAGGATTTCTCTCCGGTCTGCCCGATGGCGGACTCATCATGTGCCACCCCGGCTTTGTCGACGAAGTGCTCGTCGGCCTCGACAACGTGACCCACCAGCGCGAGCGGGAGTTCGCATTCCTGAACAGCGACGGCTTCCCGCGCCTGCTGGCAGACAGCAGCGTCACGCTGGACCGCGCGTGAGGCGCTCCCTCTCCCCGCCGGCGGGGAGAGGGCTGGGGTGAGGGGCCACCTAGATCACTCGAATTTTCAAACGCCCCTCACCCGGATCGTAAGAGCGATCCGACCTCTCCCCGTAAACGGGGAGAGGTGAGAAGAGTCATTTTGTCGCACCGCAAGCGCGAGCTTTCCTAAATTTAATTCGTCCCGGGACTTACCCCGACACAATGCAGCGTTACATCTTTGCGCGCATTCGCATGCCGGGTGCTTCAGGAGGACGTCATGACGCCACAGGAACGCCAACTCGTTGACGATCTGTTCGAACGCCTGTCAAAGGTGGAGAATGCACCGCGCGAGGCCGACGCGGAGGCGGCGATCATGCAGGGCCTGCGCCGCGCGCCCAACGCTGTCTATGCGCTGGTGCAGACCGTGCTGGTGCAGGACGAAGCACTCAAGCATGCCGAAGCCCGCATTCAGGAGCTTGAAGCCGGTCCACAGCCGCAGCAGCCGTCCGGTGGTTTTCTCGATTCGATGCGCGACGCGATTCTCGGCCCCGGCCAGAGCCAAAATCGAGGTCAGGGTTCGGTGCCGAGCATCCGCCCGGGTGAGCAGCGCGGCGGTCCGGTCTGGAACAGCGGTCAGGCGCTGGGACAGGCCGATGCACGCTTCAACAGCGATCCTCGCATGAGCGACCCGAGAAACGATCCAAGAGCCGGCAATCCCGGCGGCGGCATGTTCGGCGGTGGCGGCGGCTCGTTCCTCGGAACGGCGGCGGCGACAGCGGCCGGCGTGATCGGCGGCTCGATGCTGATGAACAGCATCCGCGGCATGATGGGCGGCGGCAGCCAGCAGAGTTTTGGCAATACCGGAGAGTCCGGCGGCAGCAAAATGCCGTGGGGCAACGATCAGTCGTCAGGCAGCCTCGCCCGTGACGCCGGTCTCAACGATGTCGGCAAGAGCGGCAGCGGCGACAGCCAGCGGCAGAGTTCTTACGATCAGGCGCAGGCTGATGCCGATCAGGATCAAGACCAGGATCAGGACGACGACGAGGACTATGACGACTTCGATGACGGCGGCGACAGCGATTACGCTTGATTGATCTCATCGCCAGACCAACGAAAACGGCCGCTCGATTGAGCGGCCGTTTTTATTTCAGGAGTTCAGACAAACTCAGATCACGACGACTCTGGTGCCGACCGGCACGCGGCCATAGAGATCGATCACGTCTTCATTGCGCATCCGGATGCAACCGGAGGACACGTTGGTACCGATGGTCCATGGTTCATTGGAGCCATGAATGCGATAGAGCGATGTGCCGAGATACATGGCACGCGCGCCGAGCGGATTTTCCGGACCGCCCTCCATGTGGCGCGGCAGATCGGGACGGCGCTTGAGCATTTCCGCCGGCGGTGTCCAGGCCGGCCATTCCTTCTTGGCGGAGATCGTCTTCACGCCAGACCATGTGAAACCCGGCTTGCCGACGCCGATGCCATAACGCATCGCCTTGCCGCCGCCCTGCACCAGATAGAGGAACTTGTTCGGCGTATCGATCACGATAGTGCCCGGCGCATGCCTGCCATCGTATTCCACGACCTGCTTTTCATATTTCGGGTCCATACCGGGGCGGCCGGGTTCGATCCCCATGTCACCCTGCTGCATCTCATAGCGGTATTGCGGGTCCATCGGAGGCAGGCCACCCCGTGACGGCATCTGCTGGTAGCGCTGCTCGTAGCGCGGAGCTTGATAATTCGGATCGGCGGACTGTCCGCCACCGAACAGGGCTTCGATCAACCCGCCGCCCATATTGGAGCGCTCGTTGTAAGCAACACGGATCGGCATCGGCGGTGTGGATGTCTGCTGCGCGTAGATCACGCGCGGCTCGACGGGAACATCCTCGTCAAATGCAACAGCCGGGATTGAACTGGCACTGAAAGACACCGCGCCGGCCAGCAGCGCGAAAGACATGTTTCTGATCATCGACGTACTCTGCACTGTTTCGTCGTTGACGCGCGGACAGCGCGCCGTGAACACGAACATTTAAGGTTAAAAGCGCGTCGGTTTGGTAAACAAAACCGCGCTTTCGATTCACCACGTCGGCGTGCAGGGCCTGTTCTTCGCGGTAGCGTTTATTTTCGATGAAGACAGCGGCCGCATGGTTAATCGTTGGTGTGTAGTGCGCCTGACATCACCGCAACAGTGTTCCCGTTTGAAACTTCGCGTTAAACGACGGCAGGTTACAAAAGCCTCCTCAAGAATGGGGAGACCAATGGCCGTCCAGCGTAAGCGATTCCGTATTGAAAGAATTCAGTCCGGCGAGATGCCGACAATCGATCAGGCAGAGGGCGACGCCGCTCCGCATCACAACCAGATCATGAGCGAATTGCGCGCCATTCGCGTGCAGATGGCCTCCCATCATCACAGCCCGGTTACGGAAGCCGGTGAAACTCCCACGGCTCAGGAACTGACCGAAGCCCAGCAGTTGCTCGGAAGCTATCGCGCACAGATCGAACAGTGCGAGAAGCTGAAGGTCGAGCTCGATCTCATTCACGATGCCATCAACCGCACCAAGCAGGAAATCGCCGTCCTCCACGGCAAGAGCTTCAGCGGCGACGAAATGGCCAAGGTCACCGGCGAACTCGGCGCAGTGGTCGGCGGCACCGAAGAAGCCACCCAGCAGATTCTCGAAGCGGCGGAAGCCATCGATCAGGCTGCGAGCGCGCTGGGCAAGGCCATGCCGCTGGATCAGCAGGCGCAGCTTAGTGAAGACATCCAGGAGCGTGTTGTCGGCATTTTCGAAGCCTGCAACTTCCAGGACCTGACCGGACAGCGCATCAGCAAGGTGATGACGACGATGAAGTTCATCGAGCATCACATCAACGTCATGATGGAGATCTGGGGCGGCGTCGACGCGATCAAGCAGCATGCGCCTGCGATCGTCGACACCCGCACCGGCGATGCCCGCCTTCTCAATGGCCCCAAGGGCATGGATGACGAAGGCCATGTCTCGCAGGACGATATCGACGCGCTGTTCAATTGAACGCTTTTCATCTGATGTAAAAGGCAGGCCCGGAGCATCGCTCCGGGCCTTGTTCTTTCAGACGGGCCGCCTCAGGGCCGCGAAGCAGACCAGCGCCATAAGAGCCACGGCGATCAGGATTTCCAGCGCCACCAGCCCCGACCACCGGTCGATCACATAGGCCAGAACGAAAGGCGCAACCGCCTGGCAGATCTGCGCCGGGCGTGCGACCCGCCCCACCACGCGCCCATACCCCACGGCCCCGAACATCGCCAGCGGCAACGCACCGCGCGCGATCGTCACCACGCCATTGGCCGCGCCGAACATCAGCGCGAATGCCATCGCCACGCCGGGAGAGAACCCCGCGACCACAAGCAACATGAACGCGAAGGCCATCGTGCCCATCGCGATCCGCACCAGCCAAAGCGGATGCAGCCTGCCTCCCGAAACGAAGTCCGCGATCCGGGTCAGTACCTGCGCGGGGCCGAACAGCGCGCCGATGAAAACAGCGGTGCTGGCGTCGATCCCACCGCGCTGAAGGATGGTGAGGAGATGCGCCAGCGTTCCCGATTGCATGAGGGCGTGACAGGCGAAGCCGGCCGCCATCAGCAGAAACGGCGCGCCCACCGCTGGAACCGTTTTCACCGGTGAAACCGCCGGTGCGCCTTCCTTCCCGGGCGGCGCGACATAGACAGCATTGCGCGGGAGCACAAACGCGTAAAGCGGCGCGATGATGAATGCCATGACGCCTGCGAACACGAAATAGACTGTGCGCCAGCCGCCGCTGGCGATCAGCATCTGGGTCGTCGGCCATGAGAGCGTCGAGGCCAGCCCGCCGACAAAGGTGACCAGCGTGATCGGCCGCCGCGAGGCGGTGCCGAAAATCCGGGCCAGCGCCGTAAAGGCGGGGTCATAGAGATTGCAGGCCATCGCCACGCCGAGCAGAACCCAGCTTGCAAGGTAAAGCCCGTAATGGCTGGCGAACGGCAGGATCAGCAGGCCGAGCGCGCCGATCAGCGCGCCGCCCGACATGATGTAATGCCCGCCATGCCGCTCGATCAGGCTGCAGGTGAACGGCGCGACAAGGCCGGAAACACCCATCGCGATGGAAAATCCGAGCAGGGACTGCGCCAGCGACCAGCCATGGGCCGCGGCGATGTGCGGCATGGTCAGGCCGGGCGGATAAAACAGCGCGCCCCAGCCCAGAATCTGCGTGATGCAAAGAACGATAACGGCGCGGCTTGGGCCGGAGCTTAATCCTTGCAGCCCGGCCATTGCGCGTTCACGTCCCCGAGGTTGAGAATCATTTTTCCTCGGGAACTATAAACCAGTGTCCTGAATCCGAAGTTCGCTTTATTTTGCAGCACACTCCTGAGCGAACTTCGGATTCAAAAGGACCCTGGGAACTAATAATTCTCGTGTGGTTCTGGTTCGCAAGTCCGCACAAGAGTGTGCTGCAAAAGCAATGCGGACTTGCGAACCACCACACGAGAGTCCTATGCGCGCGGCGCGCAGCGGACATAAACCATAGTTCCGTAGCGGCTGGAGGCGTCCTTATCGATGAACCGGGTCATCAGTACGCGCCCGTCGAACGAGACGATCTCGCGGTCCTTCTCGCCGCCCACCGGACCCGCAGGGCCGATATAGTTCTTGCCGCTCTGGCTGCCCTTCAGGCGCAATTCCTGCGGCGTGGCTTCGTCCGGCAGATGCATGATGACGCCGCCGGTGGCGCCTTGGCCAATGACATAGGGATTCTTGCACTGCCCCCGCGCCGCAGCTTCCGTGCGGGCGCGATCTTCGGGCTTGTGGAACGAGGCGAGACCCCAGCGGCCGACGATTTCATCGGCCCGGATGGTCGCGGGAATTTCAGGAGCCACCCCCGGCTCCTGCACCGCGGGCTGTCCGCCGCCAAAACCGCTGAATCCGCCAAAACCGCCGCCGCCGCAGGCGCCCAGGAAGCCCGAGAGCAGCGACACCGCTGCAAGTGTAGCGACCCTGGAGGCGCGGGTTGGTTCGTTCATTTTGGTCATGCTGTCTCCCGGCAAGAATATGTGGCTGCCTGCCAGACCCGACAGACCGCCGTCACACTGCGCGGGCTAACCCCCGTCTCCGCGCAGCGCTCCCGTTATGGTTTCCAGATCATCCTATATTGGCCTCACCAAGGCCTTAAGAGCCTTGCTTGACAGGATCGGCGGCAACCCATATTTCCGGCCCGTCATTAGCACTCTAGGAGCGTGATTGCTAAAGGCAAGGCACCACCCTTCCGGGAAGCCTTGCTCATTATTCACGGCCCGCGCTCAACCGCACGTCAAATCTGACCCACCAACGCCCAAAGGACATCCCGATGGCCAAGACAACTTTCCGCCCGCTGCATGACCGCGTCGTCGTCAAGCGCATCGACGCTGACGAAAAGACCAAAGGCGGCATCATCATTCCCGATACCGCCAAGGAAAAGCCCTCGCAGGGCAAGGTCGTCGCCGTCGGCCCGGGGGGCCGCGACGAAGCCGGCAAGCTGATCCCGATCGACCTCAAGGTTGGCGACACCGTGCTGTTCGGCAAGTGGTCCGGCACCGAAGTGAAGCTCGACGGCGAAGACCTCCTCATCATGAAGGAGTCCGACATCATGGGCGTGCTGAACTAAGCACGTCTTTCCATCCTCACCCTGAGGAGGCAGCGAAGCTGCCGTCTCGAAGGGCGAGGACAATCCATTCATATCAACCTCATCCTTCGAGACGCGGCAAAGCCGCTTCTCAGGATGAGGGTCACATCAGGAGCAAACCCCATGGCTGCCAAAGACGTAAAATTTTCCGGAGACGCACGCGACCGCATGCTGCGCGGCGTCGATACCCTCGCTAACGCCGTCAAGGTGACGCTCGGTCCGAAGGGCCGCAACGTCGTCATCGACAAGAGCTTCGGCGCACCGCGCATCACCAAGGACGGCGTGACCGTCGCCAAGGAAATCGAGCTTGAGGACAAGTTCGAGAACATGGGCGCGCAGATGGTGCGCGAAGTCGCTTCCAAGACCAACGATCTGGCCGGCGACGGCACCACCACTGCAACGGTGCTGGCTCAGGCCATCGTCCGGGAAGGCGCCAAGTCGGTTGCCGCCGGCATGAACCCGATGGACCTCAAGCGCGGCATCGACCTCGCGGTCGCCGCCGTCATCAAGGACATCGAGAAGCGCGCCAAGCCAGTCGCCTCCTCCGCCGAGGTGGCGCAGGTCGGCACCATCTCCGCCAACGGCGACGCCGCCATCGGCAAGATGATCGCCCAGGCGATGCAGAAGGTCGGCAACGAGGGCGTCATCACCGTCGAGGAAAACAAGTCGCTCGAAACCGAAGTCGACATCGTCGAGGGTATGAAGTTCGATCGCGGCTACCTGTCGCCGTACTTCGTCACCAACGCCGAGAAGATGACCGCCGAACTCGAGGACGTGTACGTTCTGCTGCACGAGAAGAAGCTGTCGGGTCTTCAGGCCATGCTGCCAGTGCTCGAAGCCGTCGTGCAGTCGGGCAAGCCGCTGCTGATCATCGCGGAAGACGTCGAGGGCGAAGCGCTCGCGACGCTGGTGGTGAACCGCCTGCGCGGCGGCCTTAAGGTCGCCGCCGTCAAGGCGCCGGGCTTCGGCGACCGCCGCAAGGCCATGCTGGAAGACATTGCCATCCTCACCGGCGGCCAGCTCATCTCCGACGAACTCGGCATGAAGCTCGAGAACGTTACCGTGAAGATGCTCGGCCGCGCCAAGAAGGTGGTGATCGACAAGGAGAACACCACGATCGTCAACGGCGCCGGCAAGAAGGCCGACATCGAGGCCCGCGTCGGCCAGATCAAGGCGCAGATCGAGGAAACCACCTCGGACTACGACCGCGAGAAGCTCCAGGAGCGTCTGGCCAAGCTGGCAGGCGGCGTTGCGGTGATCCGCGTCGGCGGTGCGACCGAAATCGAAGTGAAGGAAAAGAAGGATCGCGTCGAGGACGCGCTCAACGCGACCCGCGCTGCGGTTCAGGAAGGCATCGTTCCCGGCGGCGGCACCGCGCTGCTGCGCGCCAAGAAAGCTGTCGGCCGCATTCAGAACGATAATGCCGACGTTCAGGCCGGCATCAACATCGTGCTGAAGGCGCTGGAAGCTCCGATCCGCCAGATCTCCGAGAACGCCGGCGTCGAAGGTTCCATCGTTGTCGGCAAGATCCTCGACAACAAGACCGAAACCTTCGGCTTCGACGCGCAGAACGAGGAATATGTCGACCTCGTCGCCAAGGGCATCATCGATCCGGCCAAGGTGGTTCGCACCGCCCTGCAGGACGCAGCCTCGGTCGCCGGCCTTCTGGTCACCACCGAAGCGATGGTCGCCGATGTGCCGAAGGAAGCAGCACCGGCAATGCCGGGCGGCGGCGGAATGGGTGGCATGGGCGGTATGGGTGGCATGGGCTTCTAAGCCACCGCGTTCATCCAAGAGACATCAAAGGCCGCCTGCGGGCGGCCTTTTTTGTTGTCTCAACTCCAAGAATCACCGCGACAATCCGGCTCACTTTTGAGATGGTCCGGTTCCATTTCGACTCAGGATGAGATCCATGCGCGCATTGATGATTGGCTGCACTCTCGCACTGGCAGGCGTGTTGCCGGTTCAGGCCCAGACGGCCAGGGATGCGAAGACCGCGCCGGCCACAAGCGACGTGCGCTACTTCAATTCGCTGGGCGACATTCTCGGCGATCTGCCGGTCGACGCGTTCATCAAGGAAACCCGTCAGGGCGGCAAGGTGACCGGCGCGCTGCTCGATGTCTGCTATTCCGTATCGACTCATTCCGACCGCAAGGATCGCTTCATCCTCGACCTGAAAGTCGAAGGCGAGAAGCTCTCCGGCAGCGGACAGAGCATCGAAAACAAGACGCCTGTGACGGTCAGCCTGACCCGCAAGGGCAGCAAGTCGGTGTCGTTCGACGGCAAGATCACGCTGGGCGGCAACCTCACCTCAGTCTCGTCACCGGACAATTCCGACGTCGATGAAAAGGAATTCCAGCAGTCGCAGGTGGTCGATGACGATCTTGCCGAAGCGCCGAAGGATTTCACGCAAGTCTCGCCGCAATCGCTTGCGGTCCGCGTCAAGCGCGAGAATTTCGCCGATCTCGTCAAAAGCCTGAAGGGCCAGAACGTCCAGATCGCCCTCGACAGCATCGCGACCGATTGCAATGCGCTGCGTTCCGGTCATCAGATCCTGCGCCTCTTCATCGATCCGGCGCGTGCGCCCGCACTGATCGCAAGCGTCAAGACCGCTCCCGGCGTTGCCGCGGCGGGCTGGACCTCCGGCACCTATGACATGGAGCGCGCGATCCGCTTCGCCACCGGCGACTGGAGTCCAGACGGAAAGCTCAACCGTGACAAGCTGGCAACGGCACTGACCGGCATTGCCGCAAAGACCATGGGCGCAAAACCGGCATCGTCAGCCTGGAATGACACGACTGGCGAACTCACCTTCACCCTCAAGCGCCCGAGCCAGCTTGCACCGGCGCTCGATCTCACCGAAACGCTGGAAATCACGGCGCTCGTCAGCCCGGACAAGCCCGGCGGATCGGATCGACTCGTCGTCTGGCTGGGCATTCCATCCAGCAAGACCACGGACGAGACGGCTGCGCCTCAATTGCAGTTCTCGGAGAACGCCGGCGGCGAGGAAGAAAGCACGTTCAACGACGACGACGGAATGATCAAGGCGATCGCGACCGAGCTGAAAGGCCAGCGCTGGGACACCGACAAGGCGGCCTGGAAATAGTGGGCCGCTCCCTGCCCCGCCGCCACAGGCTTGACGACGCATGACGCGCTATGACGCTGTCATTATCGGCGCAGGCCTCGGCGGCCTCACCGCCGGCGCAATTCTCGCGCGCGCGGGCCGCAAGGTGCTGGTGATCGAGCGCGGCAATTCCGTCGGCGGTGCGGCGTCAAGCTACAAGGTCGGCGATCTGTTTGTTGAAGGCTCGCTGCACGAAACCAGCGACCCGCACGACCCGCGCGATGCCAAGCACGATCCCCTTACGCGCGCCGGCGTGATCGACGCGGTGACATGGATTTCGTCCGGCACATTCTATGAAGCACGCGGTGGCCCGATCGGCACTCCGCTCACCCTGCCCGATAATTTCGACACGGCCCGGCAGGTCCTAGTTGAACGATTCCCGGAGGCGCGCGACGGCATCGTGCGGCTGCTTGGCGAGATGGAGCAGATCGCTTCCGCCGTCGGCGGGCTGTCGCGCGGATCGCGCATGTTCAGATCGCCATCGCAGGCCTTCAGCGCATTGCGCAACATGCTGCCTGCGATCCGCGACTGGAATCTTTCGCTGTCACAGAAGCTGGATCGTATCTTCGGAAACAACGAGGCGGTGAAAGCGACACTCGCTGCAAACCTCTCCTACTACCACGACGATCCGGCCACGACCTGGTGGGTGTTCTTCGCCGCTGCGCAGGGAAGTTATCTTCTGAGCGGCGGGCGCTATGTGCAGGGAGGCTCGCAGCGTCTCTCCAGTGCACTCGCTCGCGCTATCAAAGCCGCTGGCGGCGAGGTCATCCTGCGGCGAACCGCAAGCGCGATCGGGTTTGACGCACATGGCCGCATCGCGAATCTCAGGCATACAGCCAAGGACGGCAGCAACCCGCAGATGGTGGAGACGTCACGCATCATCAGCAACGCCGCACCGGAAACGCTGGCGTCACTGTTACCCACAGCAAGCAGCGCAAAGCTGCTCGCGGCTTACGCGGAACGGAAGCCTTCGATTTCGCTGTTCGCGCTCACACTGGGCCTGTCGAAACCACCCCGCGAATTCGGCATCACCGGCTATTCAACGCAGTTGCTGCCGGACTGGATGAAACGTCTTGATGACTATGCGCAGGCAACGGTGCTGATGGCTGATGAGCCCGGTCACCGCATGCCGCCGCTGGCCGTTGTGGATTATGCCGCCATCGACTCGGGCGTTCCCGTGCCGCCTTATGTCCTGTCGGTCGTCGGCCCCGATCAATTGTCGAATTGGGATGGCACCGATCTGGACAACTACCGCGCCAAACGTGCGCGCTGGCAGGATGCCATTGTGACCTATCTCGACGGATACTATCCGGGGCTTGCAGCCTCGGTGACGGCTTCTACATTCAACACCGCATTTTCCGTGAAGCAGTACCTCGGCGCACCGCAAGGCTCGGTCTATGGCTTTGCGCCGACGCCGCCGCGCTCATTGCTCAGCACCGTCAAGCGCACTCCCGCGACGATCATTCCGGGGCTTTATCTTGCGTCAGCCTACACGGCGTTCGGCGGCTATACCGGCGCGATCCAGTCCGGCGCCGCATGTGCGGACATGATCCTGCGGGAGCGCTAGAGATCGTTCAGTTCGTGCTGATCCGGAATCGCAGCGTCGTCGCACCAATGAACGAGACAAAATCGCCCTGCCGCTTCCATGTCGCGGCGGCACCGAGGGCGGCAATCAGCGTGTCATCGAGTTGCGCACGCTCAGGCGTACAGCCGCTGTCGCTCATTGCGCCGGGCACGAAGATCACAGTGTCGTTGGCGACGGAGAACTGCCCCTTGCCCGACTTGCACCAGAGGTCGAGTTGCGCCTGCCCGTTGTCGCCGATTTCGAGCGTTGGAATTCGTTTCGATCCGGGCTGCGGCCGCGCCTCGAGGGTCATCTCCGCTCCGAACGGAAATTCGCTGGCTGCATGAGCCTGACCGATGATGCCGACAGCAAGGGCAAGACCGGCAAGGGCGCGTCGCAGAACCGTCATGATGACCTCACGAGTTTTCAAACCGCGCGCGGTTCTAGACGGTTGCGCCCGGACTTTCCAGTGCGCGCGCTGCCCAAATTGAACGCGGCTGTGAGGACAGAAAAGACAAATGAAAACCCCGCGGCTTGCGCCGCGGGGCTGCTTTCATGTGTAACCGCGTGGAGGGTTACTTCAATACCATTTCCGTGAACGGATAGACGTAAGCCTGCAGCGTCACCAGCACGCCGACCAGGCACGCCAGCACAATCGAGTGCAGGAATACATAGCGAAGGATCGAGCCTTCGTGGCCGTACCAGTTGGTTGCAGTGGACGCGACCACGATGGACTGCGCATCGATCATCTTGCCCATCACGCCGCCGGACGAGTTCGCTGCCGCCATCAGGATCGGCGACAGGCCGAGCTGTTCCGACGTGATCTTCTGCAGGTTTCCGAACAGCACGTTCGATGCCGTGTCGGAGCCCGTCAGCGCCACGCCCAACCAGCCGAGCAATGTGCCGAAGAACGGATACAGCACGCCGGTTGCAGCAAAGGCGAGACCCAGCGTCGCATCGACGCCGGAGAGGCGCGTCAGCGTGCCGATGGCCAGCATTGCCGAGATCGTGATCAGCGAGATCGCGCAGACCTTGATGGTGCGGCCATATTCACCGATCAGCTTGAAGGGCGAGAAGCCCATCAGGACGCCGGAGATGATCGCCGCGATCAGCATGCCCGTTCCGGTGAAGGACAGGTAGGTGAACGAGAACACCGCGCCTTCCGGCGTCGGCTTCGCAGCCACCGGCGGCACCTTGTTGATCAGGTTGTGCAGTTCAGGAACCGGATAGTTCCAGGTGAAGATCGAGTTCGCCCAGGTCTTGAACGCACCATTGCCCCAGATCAGCATCACGATGCAGACGATGATCCACGGCAGCAGGGCGCTCCAGAGCTGCGATTGCGTCAGCGGAGTGGTGTCGAGCGGCTTGGCGGCCTTCATGGTCGAAGCAGACTCATCCTTGCCGCGCAGCGCCGGCGAGGTCCACAACTCCTTCGGCTGCCAGACCTTGAGGAACAGGATGAGCGCGCCCATCGAGATCAGCGAGGCGCCGATGTCGACGATCCACGGGTTGATGTAGTTCGAGATCACGAACTGCGGGATCGCGAACGACACGGCGGTGACCAGAATGGCAGGCCAGACCTGCATCATGCCGCGCCATCCGGCGAACGCCCAGATCACCCAGAACGGCACCAGCAGCGAGAACACCGGCAACTGCCGTCCGACCATCGCGCCGAGGATGTAGGGATCGAGACCCGTCACCGAGGCGAGGCCCTGGATCGGCGTGCCGAGCGCGCCGTAAGCGACCGGCGCGGTGTTGGCGATCAGCGACAGGCCCGATGCGGCGAGCGGCGAGAAGCCGAGGCCGATCAGAACCGCGCCGGTGATGGCGACCGGTGTACCAAAGCCCGACGCGCCTTCGAAGAACGCGCCGAACGAGAACGCGATCAGCAGCAACTGGATGCGGCGGTCGGTGGTGACGCCGCCAATCGCGCGTTGCAGCAGTTCGAACCGCCCGGTCTCGACTGTGATGCGGTAGAGGAAAATGACGTTCAGCACGATCCATCCGATCGGGAAGAATCCGACCACGACACCGAGCAGCGAGGCCCGGATCGACATGTTCGCCGGCATGGTGAAAATGAAGATCGTGATGATGTTGGCGACGATCAGCGCAATGATCGCCGCGATATGCGCCTTGACCTTGCCGCTTGCGATCAGCACCAGCAGCGTCACAACAGGGATCGCTGCGGCTATCGTCGACAGCCCGGCATTCCCCAGCGGATTATAGATTTGATTCCACATTGTGGTTACTCCCACTTCATTGTTGGCGACGCCCGGCCAGAACGTGGCTAGTCAACGCGTCTGCGAGTCGGAGAGCACAAGCCTGTGATGAAAATCGCGGGCGCGGGTTCAGGCCCCAAAACGCTCACAATGCCCTATGAAACGGCTCCCCAGCCCTCTCGTTAGCGGCGGCATGCTAGAGTGAACGCCACATATTGGACAAGATGTCGCAGGGTCATCATTTTACGACTTTAGTCGTATATGTGAAATTTCTGCTGATTTCTGAGAAGCTTACGGTTCCTTTCAGGAGAATTTTTCTGTGAACGGCATTGGCTCGACGCTCAAAACGGTGTGGCGGATTGCAGCACCTTACTTCCGCTCCGAGGACAAATGGGCGGGCCTTGCGCTGCTGACCGCCGTGGTCGTGATCGAACTTGCGACCGTCGGAATCAATGTGCTGCTCAACTCATGGAACAACCGCTTCTACAACGCGCTGCAGGAGCATAACTGGGACGCGTTCGTCAGCGAGATCATCTATTTCACGGTGATCGTGACGATCTTCATCATCATCGCGGTCTATCAGCTTTACCTGAACCAATGGCTGCAGATCCGCTGGCGCAAATGGATGACCGAGCGCTATCTCGGCGACTGGCTGAGCGATGCCAACCACTACCGGATGCAACTTCAGGGCGACGCCGCCGACAATCCCGACCAGCGTATCACCGACGACGTCAAGCTGTTCGTCGATCGCACCCTGAACATCGGTATTGGCCTTCTGAATTCGATCGTCACGCTGGCGTCGTTCGTCGTGATCCTCTGGACACTTTCAAGCGCAGCGCCGCTGCATCTGTTCGGCAAGGACATCGATATTCCGGGCTACATGGTGTGGGGCGCACTGATCTATGCCGCGCTCGGTACCTGGCTTACGCATCTAATCGGCCGTCCGCTGGTGGGCCTCGATTTCCGGCAGCAGAAATACGAGGCGGATTTCCGGTTCAATCTTGTGCGCGTACGCGAGAATTCCGAGCAGATCGCATTGCTGGGCGGCGACAACGCAGAGCGCCAGCGCCTGCTGACCCGGTTCGGCTTCGTGGTCGAGAACTGGCTCGGCATCATGAGCCGTACCAAGAAGATCACGGCTTTCACCGCGAGTTATTCGCAGGCCTCGGTGATCTTTCCATATCTCATGGTCGCGCCCGCCTATTTCGCGGGGAAGATGCAGCTCGGCGGCATGATGCAGACCGCTTCCGCCTTCAGCAGCGTACAGGGTGCGTTGTCTTTCTTCGTGTCGACCTACCGAACGCTGGCTGAATGGCAGGCCGTGGTCGCCCGCCTTGATGGTTTCGAACAGGGGATCGCCGCCGCGAAAGCGCTTGCCGACAACTCCGGCTCGATCAGACCGGTCGCGGCGGCAGATGGCAGCCCCATCGCCCTCAACGACCTGCTGCTCACGCTGCCGAACGGCAAGCCGCTGGTCGAGGCCTCCGGCTTCAACTTACGCAGCGGCCAGCGCACGCTGGTGACCGGCCCGTCCGGCTCCGGAAAGTCCACGCTATTCCGCGCCATCGCGGGCATCTGGCCGTTTGGCAAAGGCACGATCGCAATCCCGAAGGGTGCATCGCTAATGATACTGCCGCAGCGGCCCTACTTTCCCGTCGGCTCGCTGGCATCGGCCATCACCTATCCGTCGAAGGACGAGACCTACAGCGCGGCACAACTCGGCGAGGTGCTGAAGCTTGTTGGCCTGCCCGCCCTTGTCGCTCGGCTCGGCGAGGAAGGACACTGGAACAGGACGCTGTCGCTCGGCGAGCAGCAGCGGCTCGGCATCGCGCGTGCCCTGCTCCACACGCCGCAATATCTGTTCCTTGATGAAGCCACTGCCTCGCTGGATGAGCCGTCGGAAGCTCTGCTCTATCGATTGATCGTGGAGAAGATGCCGCAGACCACCATCGTCTCGATCGGACACCGCTCCACACTCGAGGCGTTCCACCAGCGCGAGGTTTCGCTGGTGCAGTCCGGCGATCGGTTCACGATTGGAGATAAGGAGCGGCCCGTGGCGGCCACCTGACCATTACAGCCACTGCTCCGGCCATACCTCGCGCCGCACCCAGCGGTGCCAGGCGAAGGCAAACGCCGTCAGCATCAAGGCGCCGGCGAAAACCGGAGCAAGCACGAAGGTCCACGGCAGATTGGCCGACACCACCAGCAAGGGATTGATTCCGGCTGGCGGATGGAAAGTCCGGGTTGCAAACATGGCCAGAACTGCCAGGCCCACGGCTATCGCCGCAGCCCATGCCTGCGGTCCCGCCGCATGCAGCACCATCAGTCCAACCAGGGTTGAGACCAGATGGCCGCCGATCAGCGCGCGGGGCTGCGCCGGGACGGCATCCGGCGATCCGACCACCAGCACGATCGAGGTCGCGAACGGAATAACGGCGAGCGGATAATTCAATTCAGCCGACAACAGCTCCATCACACCGATGGCCAGCGCAGCGCCGAGCCCGGCGATCGCGCCCGCCTTCCATCGGCGTCGTTCCGCCTCGTTCAGAAACCCGGACGATCTGTCCCGCCACTTCCTTCTCACCACAACCTTCTTTTCCGGCCGGAAAAAGAAAAAGGGCGGCAGATTCCTCTGCCGCCCTCAGTCTTCAGATGGAGAGGATTACTTCAGCGCGCCGAGGGTCACGTCGGCCGAGAGCTTGGCGATGAACTGATCGCCGCACCACTTGGACTGGAACGTACCGGTCGAGGGGTTCAGCTTGGCCGTGAAGTCGCTGGTGATCGCGTTGCAAGCTTCCTTCGACAGGTCGGTGCCGGAGTAACGCAGGTCGAGAGTGAAGACCTTGTAGGTGAAGCCGATACCGACGTTCCAGGTGTTGTAGTCCGGCAGAGCCGTGTTCAGGTAGAACGCGTCGGTGGTTCCGAGCCACTGATGGCCGTATTCACCCGAGAGATAGGCGCCGATGCCCGACGAACCGAACAGGTTGCTCGGAGCAGTGAACTTGGCGTTGACCGACGCATAGGTCGAGTCGAAGCCGAAGTTCAGGAAGTTGGGCGAGTAGAACACCGAACCGCCGAGGGCGAACATGTCGTTAAAGGTATAGGTCGCCTTGCCGTACACTTCGTAGAAGGAAACGTCGCTCTTCATCGCGTTTCCGTTCACAAGCGCGTCGGCGCCGAGCGGGCAGACCACGCCGCCGCCGGCAACATAGTCGATGCACTGTCCACCCGGATAGATGTAGCCCCAGACACCGAAGTCGAGAGCGAGAGCGCCGAAGGTCGGACGGATACCGCCGTAGACGTCGATTTCAGCAGCCGCGCGGTTGGTGAAGGAAATGCTGTTGCCCGCGACACCAGCGTAGAGCTGCAGGTCGGGAGTGAGGTTATAGCGCGGCTCGAAGTAAGCGGAGACCGACGCATTGCGGTTCGACTGCGAGATGCCGCGGAACACGTAGTTGTTGGTGATGGCCGCACCGAACGCAACGTCCCACGGAGAGACAACCACCGGTGCCGGAGCCTTGGTGTAGACCTTGGCCGGGAGGTCGGCAGCGGAGGCCGAACCGATACCCATCGCAGCAACTGCAACCGCTGCGATCGACAAACTTACTTTCTTCATGACGATCCCCATCATCGTTAAAAATCCAGTCCGATTGCCGAAGGTCTGAGTGACAAGCGTTAATCGACTGCGTGGAATTCAATTTGGTGTCCCCACAGTGCTGGCCAAACCCGAAACGGAGAAGCAAAAAACCCAAGCAATTGCCGCCTTTTTAGGCGTTTGAAGCGATCTAAATACGGTTGTGTCATAGTGTTGCATTCGGACAACAAATTTCGGCCCCAATCAGCGCCTCGCGCGCAATACAACGCAGATCCCGAGCCCGCTCCACAGCCCTGCAAGCCATTTGCCAACGGCCCGCGGAAGCGCCCGGCCTGATTCGTCCCCAAACGGCAAGAGCCGCAGCAATGCGGCGGCTCTGCAGGAGGGTTTGGCCAGCCTGCCAAAGCAGGCTTCCAAGGCTCAGGTGTTGTTCTCGTCGCCGGAGCCCCAGCTTGGAGCCGAGACCGGAGCCGGGCTCGACCAGCTCGACTCGACGGCGGGAGCCGGCTCTGGCGCCGGGGCGGGAGCCGGCTTCGCAGCCCGCTTCTTCGCGGCCTTCTTCGGAGCGGCGGCTTTTTTCGGAGCGGCCTTTTTGGCGGACTTCTTCGCAGCCTTCTTGGCCGATTTTTTCACGGCCTTCTTCGCTGACTTCTTGGCTGATTTTTTCGCGGACTTCTTCGCGGCCTTCTTGGATGTTTTCTTGGAAGCCTTCCTGGCAGCCTTCTTCGCTACCAGCTTCTTCGCCTTCTTGGCCTTCGATTTCTTCTTCTTCGCCTTAGCCATTGTGGTCCTCCTGTTACCGCCAGTCAGACGCTGAACCGGCGCTCAAGCACTCCCGACGCGGGAGCCCTTCATTGATCCCGTCAACAAATCCGGCCGAGGTCCGCCTGTCGCCCAGTCGAGCAGTTCGATCGTATGCACCACAGGGACTGACGCTCCATCGGCACGTTCCACCGAGCCTATCTGCACCATGCAACCGATGTTGCCGGCGGAGATAACGTCCGGCTTCGTCGATGCGATGTTGGCGATCTTCCGTTCGCGCAGTCGCTTCGCAATGTCGGGCTGGAGGATGTTGTACGTTCCCGCCGAACCGCAACACAGATGACTCTCTGGCACATCTTTCACCACGAATCCGCTCTTGAAAAGCAATTCTTTCGGAAGCTGTGTGATTTTCTGTCCGTGCTGCAACGAACATGCTGAGTGATACGCGACGACGAGATCGCTTTTATCCTTCGGCCAGGCGATGTCGATGCTCGCAACGTATTCGGTCACGTCCTTCGCAAGGGCCGAAATACGCGCGGCTTTTGCTGCAAAGGCAGCGTCCTCGCGCAGCATGTAACCGTAGTCCTTGATGGTCGTGCCGCACCCGGACGTGGTCACGAGAATGGCGTCGAGCCCCCTGCTCTCGATCTCCCTTGTCCACACATCGATGTTGGCCTTCGCCCGCGCCAGGGCGTCGTTGTCGCGGCCCATGTGATGGGTCAGAGAGCCGCAGCACTGCTCGTCGGACACCAGTGCGACCTCGATGCCGTTGCGGGTCAGAAACCGGATCGCCGCCTGATTGATCCCGGGAGACAAAACCTGCTGGGCGCAGCCCTGCAACAGCGCAACGCGGCCACGCCTGGGACCTTCGGCAGGAAAGATCGTCCCGCCGGTGGGTCCCGGCACAGGCAGCTTGCCAGGAGCCAGCGCGAGCATGGCGCGGAGCCGGTCGAAGAATGACGGCGTGGTGCGGCCCTTGGGCGACGCCGGCAACAAAGCCGCGAACGGACGGGCCAGACGGGCCCCCATCATGCTGATGCGGAACAGACCGGGACGCGGCAGAACCAGCGCGAGGACACCGCGCAGAAACCGTTCGGACAGCGGCCGTGCATATTCCTCCTCGACCTTCACCCGCGCCTGATCGACGAGGTGCATGTAGTTCACCCCCGAGGGGCATGTGGTCATGCAGGCGAGGCACGACAGGCAGCGGTCGATATGCTTGACCACCTCCTGCGTCGGGGCGCGGTCGTTCTCCAGCATGTCCTTGATGAGATAAATCCGCCCGCGCGGGCTATCGAGTTCGTCGCCGAGCAGGACGTAGGTGGGGCAAGTCGCGGTGCAGAACCCGCAATGCACGCAGGCGCGCAGGATCTTGTCGGCTTCCCGGATGTCCGGATCGGCAAGCTGGGCGAGAGAAAATTCGGTCTTCATGAGATCACCGGTTCCGGATCATGTGCGCACCATCCGGCCGCGATTGAGAATGTGTTTGGGATCGAAGCTCGCCTTCACGCGCTGGCCGAGCGCCGCAACGCCGGCTTCCTGCGGATGAAAAACATCGATGGCGGCACGCACCTGATCGGTGCCCCGCAGCAGCGTGGCGTGTCCGCCAATGGGTTTGAGACGCTGCCGCAGCAGCGTGGCATGGGCATCGGGCGCAGGCGGCAGCGCCGCCCAGATCAATCCGCCGCCCCAGTCGTAGATCACATCGCCGCCGGTATCGCGCGCCAGCGCCTGACCGAATGCGCCGCCGGACGCCGGCGGACAGACGATGCGCCACACCGGCCATGCGCCCAGCGGGCCGGATGCCGCGAATGGGGTGACATCGCGAATCGCCGCCCAGAGCGCGGCGGACGCCTCGTCCGCAATCATCTCGGCGGTTCCGAACGATGCGAGGGCGCTGCTCACCGATCCCGCGCGATGCGGCACCGAGGCGCCGATCCCTTCCAACCGGATCAGCGTCACCGCCTGTTGCGACGACCCGAGACCGGACAAGCCGTCGCCGGTGTCGCGGAAGATCGATGCTGGAATGTGGGCCACGCCCGACACGTCGTAAGGCGACCCGATCGCCGTGGTCATCACCCGGTTCGCGGTGACGTCGTCGAGGCCACGCAGCACCAGCGTCCGCTCGGTTTCCGCCTTGGGCAGTACCTTGAGCGTCACTTCGGTCATCACCGACAGCGTGCCCCACGATCCGGCCAGCAGCTTGCAGAGATCGTAACCGGTGACGTTCTTCACCACCTTGCCGCCGGTCTTGAACGAATCCCCGAAGCCCGAGACTGCGTTTGCGCCGAGCAGATGGTCGCGCGCGCCGCCCGCCTTGATCCGGCGCGGGCCGGCAAGGCCCGCCGCGATCATGCCGCCCACCGTACCGGCTCCGCGCGGCGTGCCGAGCAGCACCGAAGTGTCCATCGGATCGAAGGCGAACTGCTGGTTCTTGGAATCCATCAGCGACAGCAGGTCGGCCATCGGCGCACCGGCCTGCACCGTCACGATCAGCTCATGCGGCTCATAGGAGGTAATGGCATTGAGCGCCGACAGGTCGAGCACCGCATTGGTCGCCGTCGGCAGGCCAATGGCACGCTTGCTGCCATGACCAATGATCTCAAGCGGCTGTTCCGCCACGAGCGCAGCGCGCACCGCATCCTCAACATCCTTCGCGTCGCGTACTTTCAACGTATCCACGCCAAATCCTGTCTTGTTTGCATGTTCGGCCGATCCGGCGGGCGGCTCGCGCGCGCCGGATCACAGCCTCAAAATCGCGGAATATCCGGGAACGCCAGCTTGCCGTGGTGGACATGGACACGTCCGAGTTCGGCGCAGCGGTGCAGGGTCGGAAACACCTTGCCCGGATTGAGCAGTCCCTGTGTATCGAACGCGCATTTCAATCGCTGCTGTTGCGCGAGATCGATGTCGCTGAACATTTCCGGCATCAGGTCACGCTTCTCGACGCCGACACCGTGTTCGCCGGTCAGCACGCCGCCGAGCTTGACGCACAGCCGCAGGATATCGGCGCCGAAGGCTTCCGCCTTGTCCATCTCGTCGGGGATGTTGGCATCGTACAGAATGAGAGGGTGAAGATTGCCGTCACCGGCGTGAAACACATTGGCGCAGCGCAGGCCGTACTTCTTGCCAAGGTCGCGAATGCCGGCCAGCGCATCCGGCAGCTTACCGCGCGGAATGGTACCGTCCATGCAGAGATAATCCGGCGAGATGCGGCCGACGGCAGGGAACGCAGCCTTGCGCCCGGCCCAGAACAGCAGCCGCTCCTGCTCGGAATTCGAGATTTGGCAGGAGGTCGAGCCGCAGCCGAGCGCGATCTTCTCAACCCGGTCGATCAGTTCATCGACTTCGGCCTTGGGACCATCGAGTTCGATGATCAGCAGCGCTTCGACGTCGAGCGGATAACCGGCGTGGACGAAAGCTTCCGCGGCATGAATCGCATCGCGGTCCATCATTTCCATGCCGCCCGGAATGATGCCTGCGCCGATGATGTCGGCCACGCAACGCCCCGCTGCCTCGACTTCCGAGAAGCCGACCATCAGCGCCCGCGCCGTCTCCGGCTTTTTCAGAATACGAACGGTCACTTCGGTGACGACGCCGAGCAAGCCCTCGGAGCCGGTGATGACGCCCATGATGTCGTAGCCGTCGGTCTCGGGCGCCTTGCCGCCGATGCGCAGGATCTCGCCGGTGATCAGCACGATCTCGCAGCCGAGCACATTGTTGGTGGTCATGCCGTATTTCAGGCTGTGCACGCCACCGGAATTCTCGCCGATATTGCCGCCGATCGAACAGGCGATCTGCGATGAGGGATCGGGCGCGTAATAAAAATCCTCGTGCGCAACGGCCTGGCTGATGGCGAGATTGGTGACGCCCGGCTCGACCACCGCCACGCGGTTCTCGAAATCGATCTCGCGGATACGCTTGAACTTGCCGAGCCCGAGCAGAACGCCATCCTTGAGCGGCAGCGAACCGCCCGAGAGCGAGGTGCCGGACCCGCGCGGCACCACCTTGATGCCGTTGTCGTGGCAATATTTCAGGACCTGCGAGACCTGCTCGGTGGTGTCGGGCAGCACCACGACCATCGGCGGCTGGCGATAGGCGGTCAGCGCGTCGGATTCGTAGGGCTGCATTTCCCGCGTGGTGGAAATCACGCCCTCACCCGGCACGATTTTCTGCAAGGCCGCGACGATCTCGTCACGGCGAGCGAGCACTGCCTGATCCGCTTCAGGCATCATGATGGACATACGCGCACTCCAAAAAAACGGCGCGTCGTATCACGCCTTGCCGTTCTGATATATCAGCACGCACTATTTGAACAGTTCCAAACAGGAATAGCGAATCTGAGTTCGCTGCATTTCCCCTGTCCTGAAAGCGTTCGGGTGGGTGTGAGGCTGCGCGGTCTAGCCGACCAGCGCACCCAGTTCCCGCCGCGCGGGCATCACCGGCATCACCGCCTGCACCACAAGGCCGCGGGCACGGGCATCGAGCACGCCCACGGCGCGCAGTGCGAACAGCGTGATCGCCTGCACGGCATCACGCAGCTTGATCGGATCGTCGATGTCGGCGGACGCGAGCGGGCCGACAAGGGATTCGTGGAGCGCCCCGATCAGCGCGGTCGCGGCCAGCGAGATGTCCTGCGCCGGCAGATGCCCTGCCCGCACTGCGGCTTCAATGCGCGTTTCGACCTCGGCGGCAATCTCGCGGCGGCTGGCGACGCGGGATTCGGTCACATCGACATCGACCGGCTCGGCCAGGATGCCCCAGGCGAGCTTGCGGTTCGACACCACATGAACCGCGATGGTCGTCACTGCGGCCGCGAGTGCCGAGGACGGTCCCGGCGCGGCATCGGCGGCACGGCGGATCGCGGTCAATTCCGCCCGTGACACGTCAGCGATCAATTCGGAAATCAGATCGGCTTTCGAGGGGAAATAGCGATAAACCGTGCCCGCCGCGACATTGGCGCGGGTGGCGACCGGCGCGATCTGGACTGCGGCCATTCCGCCTTCAGCAGCCGCGTCGCGGGCTGCTGCAAGGATCGCATTGCGGCGCGCCGCAAGGCGTTTCACGACCTGATGAGTTCGCCTGTAAACCATTGACGGCGTTTATCTCCCGAAAAGAAGTGAACACCAGTTCAAAAGCGCTGACAAGCGTTTCGGTGAGTCGCGATTCAAATTCGCAGTGCAGCAAAAATCTCACTGCTCCGGCCTGGCTGCGTTCCGGAAATTGGCCCTCGCCTTCGTCACAGCTCAGCCGCTGAATCCCAGCGCGCGGGCCAGCGCCGCCACCGCCATGCCGGTGATCACCGCGACGAATTCGTTGCGCCGGATGATGGTGATCGCGACCGCAGCCCCAATGGCGAACAGCACCACTGCGCCGCCATTCACCGCAACCGGAAGCGAGGCCGCAACGATGATCGAACCCGGCAGCGCGTCGAGCATTCTGCGCACGCGTGGAGTGATGGTGACATAGCCCATCAGCCAGTAGCCGCCGAGACGCGAGGCAACCGTCACGGCAGTCATCACCGCGAAAGCGATCATTACATCGGAGCGCATGAACTCGCTCATGCCGCGCCTCCGTGCGCCTTCGCATTGTCAGTTGGCGGATCATCCATCAGGCCGGCGCTGATCGCGCCTGACACCGCGCCGGCGATGATGAACCACCAGCCGGGCACGAGCCAATGAACCGTGAGCGCGACAATGCCTGACACCGCCCATGGAATGGCGCGCCGCGGCCCCTTCCAGGCCGGGACCAGCATGGCCGCATAAAACGCCGGCACCACCAGATCGACACCGTACTTCTTCGGATCGCTCAATTGGCCCGCGAGCAGATATCCCGGCACCGACGAGAGAAACCAGAGCACATAAAGCACGATGCCACCGCCGACGAAGAACCATGCATCGGCACCGCCATGATTGCGATAGCGGGTGGCGGCGAGCCAGCCGCCGTCGGTGACCAGAAGCATCGACGGATAGGACTGCCACCACGGCAACGTGCCGAACCATGGCCGTAGGCTGGCGCTCATCAGGGAGAAGCGGATGTTCACAGTCGCCGTCAGCAGCGCCAGTGTCGCGATCGACGACACCGTCAGCGTGCCCGGCCATGAGGAGACCGCGACAAACTGCGAGAGGCCGCCGTAGACGAAGGCCATCATCACCTGCACTTCGGTGAGGGTGAAATTCTTCTGCGCGCAGAGCGCACCGAACGCCATGCCGAACGCAACGGTCCCCGGTAGCATCGGCGTGATCGCGTAGATGCCGGGCATGATGGCATTGCGCGACCAGTAAGCCGGCGCGTGGAAATGATCAGGTGTCGGAGGGGTGGTCATCGATTCATCCGCGAGAGAATTCATGCGTGCGGTGAATGCGACCGAGCGTCAAGCCGCTCGACTACGACCTATGTTCGGCTGGAGGTCTCCGGCAGAAATCCATGCGGCAGGCGCGGAGGCCGGACAACACAAATAAAAAGGCCGGTCCCAAGACCGGCCTTTTTCATATTCGACGTGGCGCCGCTTAAGCCTGCGGCTGCGGCTCGAGGCCGGTGTCCGGACGAGGGCGCGGCTTGCCCGCCGGCGGAACCGCCGAGGTGCGCGGGCCGGTCGGCTCCAGCACCGATTCACGGTTCGGTTTCTTGCCATTGAGCAGATCGCCGATCTCATCCCCCGAAAGGGTTTCGAACTCGAGCAGGCCCTTGGCCAGCGTTTCAAGATCGTCACGCTTCTCGGTGAGAATGCGCGTCGCCTCGTTATAGCCGTCCTCGACCAGACGCTTCACTTCCGAGTCGATCTTCTGCGCGGTGGCTTCCGAGACGTTCTGCTGGCGGTTCACCTGCATGCCGAGGAACACTTCATCGTTGTTCTCGCCATAAGCCACGGTGCCAAGCTCGTTCGACAGACCCCAGCGGGTCACCATCATGCGGGCCAAACGCGTGGCCTGCTCGATATCCGACGATGCGCCGGAGGTGACCTTGTTGCGGCCGAAGATCAGTTCTTCGGCGACGCGACCACCCATCATGATGGCGAGGCGTGAGGTCATCTGCTCCAGCGACATCGACATCTTGTCGCGCTCCGGCAGCTGCATAACCATGCCCAGTGCACGGCCGCGCGGAATGATCGTTGCCTTGTGGATCGGATCGGTCGCGGGCACGTTGAGGCCGACGATGGCGTGACCGCCCTCGTGATAGGCCGTCAGCATCTTCTCTTCCTCGGACATCACCAGCGACTTGCGCTCGGCGCCCATCATCACCTTGTCCTTGGCCTCCTCGAACTCGGCCTGGGTCACCATCCGCTTGTTGCGGCGGGCGGCGGTCAGCGCAGCTTCGTTGACGAGGTTCATGAGATCCGCGCCGGAGAAACCGGGCGTACCGCGGGCGATGGTCTTGAGGTTGATATCCGGCGCCAGCGGCACCTTGCGGACGTGAACCTTGAGGATCTGCTCGCGGCCCTGTACGTCGGGATTCGGCACCACGACCTGACGGTCGAAGCGGCCCGGACGCAGCAGCGCAGGATCGAGCACGTCGGGACGGTTGGTCGCCGCGATCAGGATCACGCCTTCATTAGCTTCAAAACCGTCCATCTCGACCAGCAACTGGTTGAGGGTCTGCTCGCGCTCGTCATTACCGCCGCCGAGACCCGCACCGCGATGACGGCCGACCGCGTCGATTTCGTCGATGAAGATGATGCACGGCGCATTCTTCTTCGCCTGCTCGAACATGTCGCGCACGCGGGAGGCACCCACGCCGACGAACATTTCGACGAAGTCAGAACCCGAAATGGTGAAGAACGGCACGTTGGCTTCACCCGCGACCGCACGCGCGATCAGGGTCTTACCGGTGCCGGGAGGGCCGACCAGCAGCACGCCGCGTGGAATGCGTCCGCCGAGGCGCTGGAACTTGCCGGGATCGCGCAGGAATTCGACGATCTCCTGCAAATCCTGCTTGGCTTCATCGACGCCCGCGACATCTTCAAACGTCACGCGACCATGGGCCTCCGTGAGCATCTTGGCGCGCGACTTGCCGAAGCCCATCGCCTTGCCGGCGCCGCCCTGCATCTGGCGCGACAGAAACACCCACACGCCGATCAGCGCGATGAACGGTAGCCACGAGACGAGCAGCGACACGAACCACGGTACGTTGTCACCCGGCGGCTTGGCGGTGATCGACACCTTGCCGTCATACAGGCGCTTGATCAGCGTCGGATCGTTCGGCGCGTAGGTGTGGAAGGTCGAGCCGTTGGTGAAGGTGCCGTTGATGTCCGGCCCCTGAATCACAACGTCGCGGACACGGTTCTGGTCAACCTCGGTCAGAAGCTGGGAGAACGAAATGTCCTGGGAGGCGGCACGCTGTCCGGGATTCTGGAACAGCGTGAACAGTGCCAACAGCAGCAAGACGATAATGACCCAGAGGGCGAAATTGCGCAGGTTGGCGTTCATAGGGCTTCCTTCGTGACCGCACGGATAGCGGCCTGATGTTCTTTAAGCAGGTCTTTGGGTCTGCAACACTTTATTGGGTGCCGGTTGCATACCAATCTAGGTGCGGCTCCCCCCAATGCCAAGGGAACCTCTCGGGACTATTTAACGCATCTTAATGCCATTCCGGGTGAAATAAGGGCGGTTTGGCCGGGCTATTTCAATAACGGTTAAGGCAACCCAGCCATCTGGCGTTTCCTAGGCGGAGCCGGAGCGAACTGAATCCGGCCCTTGGCGATGCTGATAACGGCTCCAGCCAATGTCTGCTTCAGGCGGGCTCCGCCAGCCGCCGGCCTATTTCCCGAAACCGCCTGATCGATCGCCTCCAGCAGCGCCTCGACCTTGCCGAGTTCCGCCGGACCTTCGTGGCCGACACGATTGATCGTGCGCATCAGAAGCCGCACCCGGATTTCGGCGGACAGCGCCGCGAAAGCCGCAAGATCAAACCCGGTCATCGGGGCATCGCCGCCGATGCTGGCCAGATAACGCTCCGCGCCGTCCGTCATCACATCGAGCGCTTCGTTGGCGCGGGCGAGACGCATCGCAAGGCGGACCAGACCGCGGGCATCGGCACCTTCCGCCGCCAGCACCGGCATCAGCGCGCGCAGCCGCGGGCGCGTGAAGCGCGGATCGTGATTGGTCGGATCGTCAGCGAAGGCGATTCCGGCTTTTTCGAGTGTCGCGACCAGCCGCGCTTTCGGCACATCCAGAAACGGACGGGCCAGCACCACGCCATCGCGATCCGATTGACGCGCCATGGCTGCGAGACCGGCGATGCCGCTGCCGCGTGACAGCCTCATGACGACCGTCTCGGCCTGATCATCCCGCGTGTGGGCAGTAAGGATGTGCGATGCGCCGCAACTTTTCGCAGCGCGTGCGAGCAGACGGTAGCGGGCATCACGAGCCGCCGACGGCAATCCCGTTTTCGGCTTGTCGCCGCGCCAGCGCAGCGTGCGATGTTCGATCTCCAGCGCGGTCGCAAACTGCCTGACGTCACGGGCCTCGCGCGCCGCCTCCTTGCGCAAACCGTGATCGACCGTCACAGCCACCAGACGCGGACCCTTTTTCAAGGCCTTTCGCCAGCGCGCAGCCAGCCACATCAAGGCAACCGAGTCCGGACCGCCGGAGACGGCGAGCACGAGCGCAGGCAAAGCCTTCCAATCGGAGAACAGGCGTTTCGCGTCCTGAACTGAAACAGGCGACGTTTCGACGGAGAGCATGGTGTTCGGAAGCCCGGTTTTCATCCCGATGGGGAAAGAACTGCGGGCATCAGGATAGACGTTCTACGCTGTCATTGCGAGCCAACGGGCCGGCGCAAATGCGACGCCCGATGACAGGCTCCGCGAAGCAATCCACCTTTGAGGAGAATGGATTGCTTCGTCGCAAGCGCTCCTCGCAATGACGGATGATACTAGCAGCCGACGCGCTTCTGCTCGCGCGCCACGCCCTGTTTCACGCCATTCGACGCCTTCGGATATTTCCGGTTGATCTCGCCGAACGCCGCACAGGCAGCTTCCTTCTCCTTGAGCGCGGCCAGCGACTGGCCAAGGCGCAGCAGCGAGTCCGGTGCTTTCACCGCGGTGTCGTACTTGGTGGTCACGCCGAGAAAAACTTCGGCCGCATCGCGGTACTTCTGACGCTGATACAGGCTCTCGCCGAGCCAGTATTGCGAATCCGGCAGCAGCGCATCGGTCGGATATTTCTGCGCGAAGTTGCGCATGGTCTCTTCAGCCAGCGCATAATCCTTGCGCTGGATGTAGCCGATGCCGAGATCGAATTCGTCACGCGGCGTCGCGGACGGCGGCAACGTGGTGAGCGAAGCCGTGGTGTTCGGCGCCTGCTGAACCGGACGCTGCGCCGGCGCACCGGTGCCATATGGATCGCGCGGCCCACCGACATTCGACAGATTGAGCGGCTCTCCCGCATCGCGTCCACCCGGCGCGCCGACCTGATTGCCGGACAGAGGCGCCTGGCCGCCGCCGAGCGCACGCGGCACGCCCGGCGCATTCGGGTTCTGGCTCGGATCGAAGGCATCGCCGCGGCGGCCGCTGCTGCCGACAGGCGCAGCGATGACCGGCGGAGCCTGACCGGCACCCGCCGGCGGCAGCGGCTGCTGATAGCCCGGATTGGACTGAGGCTGCGGTGCAGCCACGACATTGGGTGCGGCAGGACGCGGGGCTCCTGCCTGATTGGGCTGCGGCTGCGCGCCTTGAAGCGCCCGCAACTGCTCTTCAAGCTGGCGATTGCGGTACTGCAATTCCTCGTTCTGTCCCGTCAGGGTGCGGAGCTGGTTTTCCAGCCGCTCGATACGCAGTTCAGGATCGATATCCTGCTGCGCTGACGCGCCGGCGGACAGCCAAAATGGCGCGGACACGAGGACCGCACAGGCGAGCATTTGAAATCTGGATGACATTTTGACCCGGAAAACAGTAAGGGCATCGCTATTGAAAGCGACCAAGATTGACCGTTTCAGTACGCCAAAAATATGGCTTGGAACAGCGGCGCGACGCCTCAGCGCACTCTCTTTCGAGATCATATCTCCACCCGCTCCAAAACAAAACGGCGCCCGCAGGCGCCGCTTTTAGAAGCTATCGACAACGCCTTTACGAACTGGCGTTCAGCACGGTGACCGCGCGGCGGTTCTGCGACCAGCACGAGATGTCGTTACACACCGCGACGGGGCGCTCCTTGCCGTAGGAGATAGTCCGCATGCGGCTCGGGTCGATACCGCGCGAGGCGAGGAAGCTGCGCACCGACTGGGCACGCTTGGCGCCGAGCGCGATGTTGTATTCGCGGGTGCCGCGCTCGTCGGCGTGACCTTCGATGGTGAACGAGTAGCGGTTATACTGCTGCAGCCACTGTGCCTGCTTGTCGAGGGTGGCAATCGCCTGCTGCGACAGTTCGGTCTGGTCGCTCTCGAAGAACACGCGGTCGCCAACATTCACGACGAAATCCTGCTGGCTGCCGGGCACTGCCGCGCTCGCCATGGCGCCATCAGCACCAGTGCCGTTCTTGTTGGCGCAAGCGCCCATCGACAGCGCTACAGCCAAAACCGCGGCCAGCTTCAATCCGTGCCCGAATCCCTGGAGGATACGCATCTGATGTTCCATTCCGGAGCCTCCACGCTCTGGTTATTCAATGACTGATCCGGTCTACAGCGGCTTGGTTAAGCGAACATTTCGTCAACCTTGATGAGGCGTTGCCGGACACGCTCAAATGCCACACATCCGGCAAAACCGTTGCCGATGGTTAATGCCGTATGAATATGGCGCGACGGTGAATGCGCCAAGCAAAAAGGGCTCCTGCGCATGGCAGAAGCCCTTCATTTTCGGGGAAATTCGCGATTTCGCGGCGAGACCGGCTCAGGACCGCGGCGCGATGGTCGCCTGCGCGAACGGAAACTGCGGCAAGGTCACAACCGGGGCTGCTTCCACCGCCCGCTGGCCGCGCTCGAACAGCTTGCGCCGTTCGAAGAAGCTGGAGCGGAAGTAAGGATAGCGCTCATAGACCCGCTCACGCATCGCCGGATAGTCAACCGCCATCAGGCAGATCGGCTTGGTCAGGCTGGGATAGTGCCGCGGCTCGCTGATGGACTTGTGCAGAAACACACGGCGATAGAAGGCCTGATGTTCGGCGCGAACGCTGGCAAGCCCAATATCCGCAGCGAAATACTCGCATGCCATATAGGCCAGACGCAGAGTGACGTACGGCAGTTCGGGCGCGCGCGCCTCGCGATCCGGATCAGCAACGAACCGGGTCGGATCGACCAGGATACGTCCCTTGGCGATTTCAGGATCGAGAAGATCGGCAAACACGCCCAGCGACGGGCATGCCGGCATCTCCGGCGACGATACCGTGATGCGCAGAGAGCTCATCAGCACGCCGTCAAGATAGACACCGAAATTCCAGGAATTCGGAAGCTCGTCATACTCGTCGTAAATCATCTGCTCGGCGTTGGGATCGATGGTCCCTTCGCGCAGATAGGCACGATAGCGCAGCCGATAGAGCTGTTCCTTGTCGGTCTTCGTTTCAGCGAGTTTGTAGTCAACGGATTCCAGCGGATAGCTGAGCCGCTCCGACGCACGGCCGGTCGATCGGACAGCAGAGACCATTATCGATGCTCCGACAGGCGATACGACAGTACCGCATCACATGAACAGAGGTTAATACCTTCTTAACAAAATCGCAAAGCATTGCCTGAGTTAACCTTAACTCGCAGCAACGAACGCACATTTGTCTGCATCACAGTGTCTTCTTTTCTGTATCGCGGCTTTGGAGAGAAGCGACTGCCAATCAGCGCAAGGTCTGACGGATCGGGATAACGTCCTTGGACGACGAACCGTGCGAGGCTTTCAGCAGTTCGCGCACGCGCGGTGCCGGAACCGGGCGGCTGAACAGGAAGCCCTGCGCTTCAGTGACAGTGCCTTCTGCACTGATGAGCTCGAGCTGCTCGTTGGTCTCGATGCCTTCGACCACCACGGACATGCCAAGGTCGGCGCTGAGGCGGGCAACGCCGCGCAGGAGCGTCAGCGGCCGGTGGCTGCCGATGTCCTCGAGGAACGAGCGATCGATCTTCACCTTCTGCAACGGGAAATTATGCAGATAGCTGAGGCTTGAATATCCGGTGCCGAAGTCGTCGAGCGAAATGCGCACACCAAGCTCACGCAGTTGCGACAGCACATCGAGAGTCCACTGCGTGTTCCGCAGCAGCGACGATTCAGTGATTTCGATCTCCAGACGATGCGGCGGCAGGCCCGAGACTTCGAGCGCATAGCGGACTTCCGTCATGACGTCGCGCTGATGGAATTGCTGAGACGAGAAATTGACCGCGACACTGACCGGATCTGGCCACTTCATGCATTCCATGCAGGCCTTGCGCAGAATCCAGCGGCCGAGATCGACCACAAGACCCATATCCTCAACAACGGGGATGATGTCCGCAGGAGATACGGCGCCGCGCGTTGGATGATTCCAGCGCAGCAGCGCTTCGCAGGTCGAGATGCGGCCGGACTTCAGGTTCACCAGCGGCTGATAGTAGAGCTCGAATTCCTCGTGCGCGAGGGCGTGACGCAAATCCAGTTCGAGCACGCGCCGCGCCTCGACGGTATGCGCCATTTCCTCGCGGAAGAAGCAGAAGGTGCCACGGCCATCGGCCTTGGCGCGGTAGAGCGCCATGTCGGCGTTCTTCAACAACACGTCGACGCTGGCTTCGGGCGATGTCATCGCAATGCCGATGCTGGCGCCGATCTCGACCAGGTGATGGTCGATCTCGTATCGCTCGCTGAGGCGATCAACAATTCGACGGGCCAGCGACGCCGCATCCTCCGCGGAATGAATTCCGCGCTGGAATACGACGAACTCGTCGCCGCCGAAGCGTGCAACAAAATCTTCCGGCCGCAGCAAACGGCGCAACCTCGCGGTCACAGCGCACAACAGCTTGTCGCCGCTCGGATGGCCGAGCGTGTCGTTGACCTGCTTGAACTGATCGAGATCGACGAAAAGCAGCGCCGACAGCGGTGCATTGCCCGATGCCAGCATCTCCTCGATCTCGTCGCGGAAGTGCACCCGGTTAGGCAGGCCCGTGAGTTCGTCGAACCGCGCCATGTGCCCGATCTTGGCTTCGGCGTTGCGGCGCGCAGTAATATCTTCGACCAGCACAACCGTGCCGCCATCCGCCATCGGCTGGAAGGTCCATGCCAGAGCGCGCTCTTCGGAATCTGCCGAGTATACCGTGACGATCTCGGCCTTCTGCCCCTTCCCGGCCTGGGAAATGATGATGTCGGCGCTGGCCGATGTCAGCGTTCCGGCTTTGAGACAGGCAGCGACCACCTCGGCAGCGGATGAGCCGGAGCCGATCAGATCCGCCTTCAGCCCCATCATGTGATGGAAGCGATAATTCATCACCGCAAGGCAACCGCTTGCATCGAACATGCAAAGGCCGTGCGGCATGTTGTTCAGCGCGGTGTCGAACTGCGCGGCCAGCGCAGCTTCGCGCTCGCTCGCTTCCAGTGCCTTCACGAAGATCGAGTGCAGGCTCAGGTTGATGTCCTTCAGCCCGAGAAAGAACAGCACCAGCAGGCCGGCCAGCCCGATGTGGTAAAGGTCGCCATGGATCGCCAGCGCAACGGACATCGGCCCGCACGACAGCAGGATATGAAGCTGGACGATACGCGGGCGGCCGTAATTGCGCGCAGCGCCGCCGCCGGTATAGGCGATGGTCACCGTCGTGCAGAGCATGTGGGCGATCGGATCGTCGGTGCCGAGCAGCACCACCGCGCACCAGAGCCCGAGCACGCCGGCATAGAGCATCGCGCCAACCATGTAGCGCGGCTCAAAATCGGCGGCCTGTTCGGGGGTGAGAACCGTGGTGCGCGTTTCGTATTTGCGCATCTGGATCGCGCGCGCGATGCCGATCACCATAATCAGCAAAGCACATGGCCAGATCGGAGCATAGCCGGTCTTCAGCGCCGTCATCAAAGCCGCTGCGGCAGCACAGATCGCCCCGAACAGCATCGGCCAGGAATTCTGGCACATCGAATCGACCAGCGCCGCGTAGATTCGCGGCGGCAGTTCCTCACGGTCGATTGGTCGCGGTTTGATCAGTTGCATCAGCGGTGCGCGCGTCCTTTGGATCAGCACACCTTTACCCACCGCAGATGAAGTCTTTCTGAGCGAACATCGTTACCGATGTGTTGCCGCGCTCGGCGAAGACTGAAATCTGCCTGCAAAGTCATCGAATTAGGAAATGATTGCCGCAATGCGCGGCAATCCGGGGCGCGCTCTTAACGCTTCGTTTACGATAGCAGCGGCGACCAGGCCGGATCGGATGCAAAGCCCGGCGTCGGCACCTTCTGCTCGTTGCGACCGGAAATATCTACCGTGAACAGCGACGGCCCGCCGCCGGCTTCACGGAAGAACATCACGACGCGGCCATTCGGAGCAAACGTTGGTCCTTCGTTGTGATAGCCCGAGGTAAGAATGCGTTCGCCGGAACCATCGGGCTTCATGATGCCGATGGCGAATTGCCCGCCGCCCTGTTTCGTAAAGGCGATGTAATCGCCGCGCGGCGACCACACCGGCGTCGAATAGCTGCCTTCGCCGAACGAGATGCGCTGCGCCGCGCCGCCATTCGCGCCCATGACGTAGATTTGCGGCTTGCCGCCGCGATCGGACTCGAAACAGATGCGACCGCCATCCGGCGCGTAGGATGGCGACGTATCGATGGCCGGCGTATCGGTCAGGCGCGTGGTCGACTTCGAGCGCAGGTCCATCACGAACAGGTTGGAGTTGCCACCCTGCTGCAGGCTCATGATGATGCGCTGCCCATCCGGCGAGAAGCGCGGCGAGAACGACATGCCGGGGAAGTTGCCGACGATCTCGCGCTGGCCGGTTTCGACGTTGAACAGATAGACGCGCGGATCACCCTGGCCGTATTCCATGTAGGTGATTTCCTGCGTGGACGGCGAGAAGCGCGGCGTGATGACGAGATCGGCGCCGCGCGTCAGATAGCGCACATTGGCGCCATCCTGATCCATCATCGCCAGACGCTTGACGCGGCGGTCCTTCGGACCGGTCTCGTCGACGAACACCACGCGACTGTCGAAGTAGCCCTTCTCGCCGGTGAGGCGCTCATAGATCTGGTCTGAAATGATGTGCGCGATACGCCGCCAGGATTCCGGCGAGGTGAAATACTGCTGGCCGGTGAGCTGCTGCGCCTGCGGCACGTCCCACAACCGAAACTCCGCCTTGAGGCGGCCATCGCCCTGCCGCGTGGCGCGGCCGGTCACCAGCGCCTGCGCGTTGATCTGACGCCAGTTCGCGAATTGCGGTGGCACGTCGATATTGGAAATGCGCTCGATGAACGCCGCCTGATCGATCGGCGCGAACAGTCCGCTGCGGCGCAGATTGTTGGTGATGACTTGCGCGATGCCGGCCGACACGTCGCCATCGCTTTGCCCGCCCGGAACGAAGTTCGGGATCGCGATCGGGATCGGCTGGAAATTGCCTTCGGTGACCGTGACGCGGGCCTGCGCCAGCGCACGGCCCATCGGCGTCGCAAGCAGCAGCCCTGCCGATGCGGCTCCGGTCATCATATGCCGACGGGTGAGTTTCAAGGCGGGCGCCGAGATCGTCATTGTTGACTTGGTGTTCAACTCGTCCGGACCTTCGTTGTTCAAATCCTGCATCCTATTCAAATCTCATTCCGGCGGTGCCGCTCGTTATATGTCTCGGCATGATCTGACCCGAAAACCGGTTTCCACTTTTCGGGATCATGCCGTCACGAAAATTTCTCGGTAAATGCCGGTTCGAAGAATTTCCATTCGTCGAAATAAGCCGCGGGCAGATTATACGGCTGGCACTCGATAATCGCGCGTAGCGCGCTATCCTGATAGACGCGGAAATAGCCGGTTGAAGCACTGGAAATCGGCACCGGATTGGCTTCCAGCGTTCCGTCGCGCTTCAGTTTGATTGTGAAAACCGCTTCGACTTTCTGCGCTTCGACACCGCCATAAGGCTTCTTCCAGCAGCGCTCCACCTGCTGGCGGAACATCGCGCCCCAGGTCGCAGAGTTGTCGGCGGCCTTGCCGCGCGCCGTGCCCAGCGCCGCCTGCGAATTCAGCGCCGCGCCCGTAATGGATTCGCGCGAGGGATCGCGCTTGTCGAGCAATGCCGCGATCTTCGACTGGTCGAACACGCGCTCGGCCTTGTGCTTGTCCGGCGGAGGCGGCGTCGCTTTCACCTGTTGCGGCTTCGGCGGCTTCTTGGCCTCTTCCTTCTTCAGCGCTTCGGCGATGGGATCGACCTTCGCATTGTCAGGCTTCTTTTCAGCCTGCTTCTGCTCTTCCTTCGGCTTGTTCTCGACCACCGGCTTCGGCGGATCGGGCTTCTTTTCGACAGGCTTCGGCTCGGGTTTCGGCGTCGGCGGCGGAGCAGCCTCCGTCACCACCGGCGGCTTCTTGTCGTCGATCTTGCCGACGGCGTCATCAACAGGCGGCTTCGGCTCGGCCACCTTCTCCACCATCGGTTTCGGATTTTCCTTCTTGCCGGTTTTCATGCCGGCCATGGCCTTGGCGAACTGATCCGCGGACACGATGTCGACTGGAACGGAATCCTCCGGCATCGATTCAAAGGCCTTGGTCGAGAACGACACCAGGCCCCAGCCGATCACCAGGGCATGCAATGCGACAGACGCTGCGAGGGTCTTGTCGATTTTCACGTCAGTTTCCCTGCTCGACCTCGGTCACCAGAGCCACGCGCTTGAATCCTGCGGCGGACAGGCGGCCCATCACGCGCATCACCGTACCGTAATCCACCTTTGTGTCGCCGCGAACAAAGATACGCTCATCCATGCCGCCGCGCGCCTGGGTAATGGCCGTCAATTTCGGCACCAGTTCGTTCATCGGAATTTCGGTGTTGTTGAGAAACACCTTTCCGGTGAGTTGGACGGAGACCGTCAGCGGCTCCTTGTCCTGATCGAGGCTCTTGGCCGCCGTCTGCGGCAGATCGAGCGGCACGCCGACCGTGAGCAGCGGCGCCGACACCATGAAGATGATGAGCAGCACCAGCATCACGTCCACCATGGGCGTGACGTTGATCTCGGCCATGACGTTGGCGCGGCGATAACCGCGGCGTCCGCCGCCGCCAGAACCGCCTCCTAAGCTCATGCCCATGACGAATGTCCCAAACCGCCGTCCAACTTCACGCGCGCTCGTCGATCTGGCGCGACAGGATCGCCGAGAACTCGTCGGCGAACCCTTCAAGCCGCTGGGCCTGCCGGTTCACCTCCGAGGTGAACTTATTGTAGAAAATTGTCGCCGGAATTGCGGCGATCAGGCCGATGGCGGTGGCAAACAGCGCCTCGGCGATGCCGGGGGCGACCACCGCCAGCGAGGTGTTTTTCGACGCCGCGATGGACTGGAAGCTCGACATGATGCCCCAGACGGTGCCGAACAGGCCGACAAAGGGGCTCGCCGAACCGACCGTGGCCAGAACCAGCAGGCGGCGGTCCAGCCGCTCGACCTCGCGGGCAATCGACACGCTCATGACCTTGTCGATCCGCATCTGCAGGCCTGCGAAGGAACGGGAATGGCCCTCGAACGAGCGCTTCCACTCGCGCATCGCCGCCACGAACAATGCCGCCATCGATTGCGTCGGCTTGGCGGCCAGCGCGCGATACAGTTCATCGATCGACTGACCCGACCAGAACGCCTGCTCGAAGCGGTCCATGGCCTTTTTCGTGCGTGAATACAGCAGCATCTTGTCGATCGCGATAGCCCAGACCCACACCGAGCAGGCCAGAAGGCCGAGCATGATCGTCTTCACGACGAAGTGCGCATGCCAGAACAGCGAGATCAGCGACACGTCAGCGGATGCCACCGGCAAGGCTGATTGCGCGACGTCTGCTGGATTCATGATCGGTATCCTCTCACGGCGATTATCCTGTTCCACGCGGCTTGCGCCGGCTGGCATTGCCGCCGCCGACAGCGACCGTCGCAGCGAAACGCCAACGCTGCCGATCGCCCCGTTCCGGTCTCGTGTCGCGTGGGATGGCCTGTCCCTGAGGCCGGGGTCTGCATCCCCTGCTAACGTGTCAAAACGAGGGCTGTCCGCACCGCTTTGGCCCGTCTAACCAAACGCTAATCAGGGTTAAGGCGGGGTTACCACGGCCGGATCAGGGCCGGAAAATGGCCCCAATCCCAAGCCGTCACGTCATCTCCGGAACCGGCACCGGCGTAAATTATGGCGGCGCGGTGGATGTCTCCTGCAGCCTCCGCGCCAGCGGCTTGAGCAGTTGCGGGGAGACATAAATCGGGAACTGGCTGAGGGCGAAATACAGCCATGTCAGCCCCGGCAGCGCGCCGTCGGTCGCCGCCAGCATCAGGCCCATATTGCGCTGGGAGACCATCAGACCGAGGGCCAGCGCCCGCTCCTGCCCGGCCTTGCGGAACACCAGCAAAGTCACGCCAAGCAGCACTGCGAACACCGCGAAGGCAAACGCGGTCAGCAGCAGAACACGGCCGGGCTCGGCCCAGAAACTCGCCGCCACCGTTCCCATCACCGCGCTGACGAAGACAAGCAGCACGAGGATGTTAATGCCATCGATCGGCTGCCTGTGGCGGACAATCGCCTCGGCGCCCACCCAGCGGCGGATCAGCGCGGCAACAAGGATCGCGCCGGTCAGCATCGCCAGCAGCTTCAGTCCCAGTGCCAGCGGCGACAACGTCAGCGCACTGCCAAAGAACAACCACGCGAACAGCGGCGCGGTAAGCGGCACCAGCGCCGTCGAGGTCACCAGCGTGATCAGCACCAGCGTTGAATCGAGGCCCATCAACGCCACCAGCGCAGGCGACGCCATCATCGGCGAGGCGACCGCCTGAAGCATCAAACCGAGAAACAGATCGGGAGATGCCTTGTCGAAGCCGCTCGCGACACCGCCCAAACCGAACAGCAAGGGAACCACGACCGCGCTCCACACAGTCGCTACAATCACAAGTGCGGGCCGCGAGAGGTAACCGCGCATAGCGGCAACATCGACACGCATAAAGGAGATGCAGAGCAGAACAAATACGGCTTCGGTCACATAGGGCTTCAGCACGGCACCGAGCGGCGGAATCGCGATCCCGATAAACACCAGCGCCGCAATGGCGCGCGTGCCCTGACGGCCGAGCCACGCCAGGGCCGCCACAAGCGGGGCAAGCGACGACTGCATGAGGGCAGACATGATCTCTCCGAAAGCAGTCCGGGCCGAACGGCCAGATTGTAAGGACGGATTGAGAGGCCGGGCAGACAGGCCCCGCGCTCAGCAGATGGCGTCAGGCCGCCAGATGCCGCTGCAGGAGACGGATCGCCACCAGCGGCGGCGAAGGGATGTCACGCGCTCGATCATTCCCGATTCATAGGAGGAGCCGGGCGGCGCTGGCAACCGCAAAGCATCGTCGGCTGCCGAAAGGCAGACCTGCGCAAAGGATCATTCGCGATGTCGATATGCACGCAATCAAAAGGCGGCCGGTTGAACCGGCCGCCCCAGACACGTTCCGCGAAAATTCAGTCTTGCGGGGCCTCAGGCCGCCCGCACCGTCTGCAGGAATTTCACAACCTCACCGCGCAGGAATTCGGACTGCTGGGTCAGGTCGCCCGCGGCGGAGAGAACCTGCTTGGCCCCGGCGCCGGTCTCTCCGGCGGCCACCGTCACTTCCGAGATGGTCCGGGAGACTTCGCCCGTACCTTGCGCCGCCTGCTGGACGTTGCGGGAAATCTCGTTGGTCGCGGCGCCCTGCTCTTCGACCGCCGAGGCAATGGCGGACGACACCTCGTTGATCGACTTGATGACGCTGGTGATGCTGGAAATCGCCTCGACGGAGTCCGAGGTCGAACTCTGGATCTCGCCGATCTGCGCGGCGATTTCAGCCGTCGCCTTCGCGGTCTGTTCGGCGAGCGACTTGACCTCCTGTGCGACAACGGCGAAGCCGCGGCCGGCATCTCCGGCGCGTGCCGCCTCGATCGTGGCATTGAGCGCCAGCAGATTGGTCTGCGCCGCGATGTTGGTGATCAGATCGACGATGGTGCCGATTTTCTGCGCGCCTTCCGACAGCTTGTTCATGGTGGTGCCGGCGTTGTCGGCGGACGTGGTAGCCTGGGCGACCATGCGGGTGGAGTCGGTGACCTGCCGGCTGATCTCGGTGACAGCGCTGGTCAGTTCCTCGGCGGCGACGGAAACGGCCTGCACGTTCGCCGTCGCATCCTGCGAAGCGCCCGCCACGACCTTCGACTGACCCGCGGCACGCTCGGCCGTAGCGACCATCGTTTTCGCCGAGGCTTCGAGCTGCGTGGCGGCGGACGCCACCATGTCCACGACGCCTCCCACAGCCTTTTCAAAGTCCATGGCCAGACGTTCGAGCGTCTCCTTGCGGTCGCGCCGTCCGGCGTCGATATAAACCGCGATCGCCAGATCCATGTCGAGCATGGCCGCCTTGACCACGGCCTGCTGCAGCGCCGCCTTTTTCGCCGGGGCCTTCGAGTCGAAACGTCCGACCGGCAAGCGCTCGCTGATCGCGGTCAGGAGTCCCGACACCAGCGTGTTGTATCCGCCGATATACCAGCGCGGCTCGAGGCCGAGCTTGTTGTGAACCTCACCGATTTTTGTCACCGACGATTCGTAGATGGAGTCGAAGCGGCCATCCAGGATGATGGCCCAGTGCTTCAGCTGCATGTCCTTGGCATGCATCATGTGCGCGCGGTTCTTGAAAAAGGCCGAGGTTTCGGAAAACTTGGCGACGTGGTCGTAGAAGGTGTCCAGAACAGGCGCCATTTCGGCGAGCACGAAGGATTTCCCCTGCCGCAGCGTGTCGCCCATCGCCGGGTCGATCATGTTGAAGCTTAACCGCCGTGAGATCGTGCTTTCACCGTTCATCGCTCGCTCCTGTTGGCCGGCGCCCCCGCCAGCTTCGAACCGCCCGGTTGCAATTTTTATCAAATACAACCTTAACAAAGGTAAAATGATCGCAAACCGTCCCAAAAAGGCACGTCCCGGGGCTGTCCTCCTTCCCGAAGGCGAGGCATGACGGCTCTCGTCCCCCCGGCGGGAGGTGCCCCGCCCGGACCCGCCACGGCGGCCTCCGCGATCCTGATCCTTTCAAACCTGGTCCCGCTGCTGGGAATCCTGTTCTGGGGCTGGGACACGTTCGTCCTGCTATGCCTCTACTGTCTGGAAACCGCGGTCATCGGATTCTGGACCATCGCCCGGGCGGCAACGATGTCCCGCGATCCGGGGTCTGCAACCAGCCGCAGCATCGCGGGGTCGCTGGCACTGGCAGGATTCTTCACCGTGCATTCCGGGCTGTTCATGTCCGTGCACATGCTCTTCATCTTTTCACTGTTCGCCGGGCCGTGGGCGAGCCGCATTCACGACGCGCGGGATTTCATCCGCCTGATCGTGATCGGCAGGGATTTATGGATTCCGCTTGTGGCGCTGTTCGTCGGTCAGGGCGCGATTTTCATCAACGATGCAGTCAACCGCTTTGTGTTCGGAAAGGCTCCGGCCAGCACCGACACCGGCGAAATCGTGGGCGGCTTCTACAAGCGCATTGTGATCATGCATGTCGCGATCCTGGGCGGCGCGTTTGTCGCACAGGCGATCGGAACTGTTGCGCCGCTGATCGTTCTCGTGCTGCTCAAGATCACGATTGAAATCCGCTTCCAGATGAAGGCGCGGAGCGTCAGTGCCCTGTCATCGCCGCCATAGCGGTTGACGAACAGCGCAGCTTCGGATTCGACTTTCAAACAGCCAAGTCCATTTACGCATGCCTCATCGTTCCCGCGCATCGCGCGAGGTGAATTGTCGTTGTGCCCCTCGCCTCATGAGGGGCGTGGCGCGCCGAAAGGCGCAAAGGATGTTGTTTCGCTTCCCTGTGCGAGAGGAAAGCGCGTCGCCTCACAGCGCGCCATCAGCAGCGATTTTGGGCGAAGGGAGCGCTCTTCCGGGACAGGACAGACGCTTTCACGCCCCGATCCGGCGGCTTTCGCCGCGTTCGTTCCTGTCCACGTCCAGCCATTAAAGGCAGAGCCACGTAGTTGGCCCGGGCGCTGACCCCAGCCTCCCGGACGCAACGGGTGCGAACCGTGCGCGCAGGCGCCGCATCCTGCTCCGCTTTCAAGACGCCTCTAGAAAGCGCCCCTCGTAGGCAGGATCAAATGGAATATATTCCTAGATCAGGGAAATGTCAAGATGTGGCGATGGAAGAACTCTTGGCAATCGGCACCACGTCCGTTCACAGATCCTGCCATCGGCTCTGATTGTGGAACTGGAATCACGCCTCTGGCAAACGCCATCAAGCGCCATGACCCGAACACGACATCCAGATGTTACGCTCGATATGCGGCCTTCCACGCTTCGATGAAAGGTCGGAAATCGTCCGGCTGTTTGGAGAAACTTAGAATCCCGTCTTCTTGCATTATCGCCCAAGGTTGGGCGCTGCTCGTCCAGATTTGGCCAACAGGACGGATGCGGCTGGTGTCGTCCAGCGTTCCCGCCCGGACATTGATTGTCGGCGAACCGTCCTGCCTCGTGCAAAGGCGGGAATGACAATCTGCACAAACGGAAGAGTAATTCTTTGAGCCGTTCGCCAGGATGCGAAAGGTGCTTACCGGCTCACCTTTTTCAAGATGAAAGCTATCCGCCCGGCAAACAACGGACATACTAAACGCACTTCCGGTTCGCTTCTGACATAAATGGCAGTGACAAATATATGCCGTCAGCGGCTCTCTTGTGATGCGGTATCGAAGCCTGCCGCAATTGCAGCCGCCTATCGCCGGAATGAGAAATCGCATGGTCAAGGGTTTCAGAGTCCTATCCTCGATCGGCTCAGCAACCGGAACATTCGCGTAAGGCAAACGCGACTGACTATTTGAAAGTTCAAATATCAGATTTCCCGAATACGAAAGCCTCACAATGGATCAGTGGATGCTGCATCAACCTTCGAGGCTCGCTTCGCTCGTACCTCGGGATGACAGCAATCCGCACAAACAAAACCGCCCACTTCGCGAGAAGTGGGCGGCTTCGTTAGCCAGTCAGAAAGCCGGGGCTGCCTTTAGCCCTGCGAAGGCTGATCGTTCGGCGGCGTCGGGCGCTGCTTGTGCTGCGCCATGAAGGCGTCGAACTCTTCCTTGTCCTTGGCGTGACGCAGGCGATCGAGGAAATCCTTGAACTCGGTCTGCTCTTCCTCGAGACGGCGCAGCGTCTCCATGCGGTATTCGTCGAAAGCGCGGTTGCCGCTCGACGGGGCATAGAAACCGCGGCCTTCCATCCGGCTGCGCATCCGCTCCATCTTCCACTGCATGCGTTCCATCTTGTCGGCCCAGCGGCCGTGACGATCGTGAGACCAGCAACCCATGTTTCTGCTCCAGAGTGAGTAAGCGAGAGCGGCCAGACCCAGCGGCCACCAGATGATGAAACCGGCAACGATCAGGATGATCCGTCCCGGATGAAACCGCGGCTGCCAGTCGTGCCGCGAGTCGTAACTGTCGTGGCGCGGTTCCGCCCAGTCCGGGCGGCCCCAGCGGTCGAGGCGTGCAGTGTTGGCGCTTGTGTTCGCCATGGGCGTCCTCCAGTTCTCACGCTTCCGTGAATGTAAATAACATTTACATAAATAGACCAAGCAGGGTTTTTGTCAAGCGGAGCGGTTGCCGCAGCGGGCAGATTATTTTCGCGGAGGTTCCGGCGGCCGATGATGCTGATGCTGGTCGGTCGGGAACCCCAGACCCTTCAGATAGATCAGCACGCCTGCCTCGAGCAGGTCTTCCGGCGACATCGGAAGCTTGCGCCGCGCCGCATCGCCCCGCCCGAACAGCGAGGCAATGCCATGCGACATCGACCAGATGTGGAGCGCCATCATCATCGCCGGCGGACGCGGCACACCGGGAGGCGCCATCGCCACCAGCCGTTCGGACGCTGCGCGGATCACCGCGAAAGCGCGCTCGCCCGCCAGCAACAAAGCTGGATTGGTTTCGACCGGAACGCCGGATTCGAACATCGCCGAGTAATAAGCGGGATTCTCGCGCGCGAAGGCGAGATAGGCCTTGCCGATACGCTGAAACGCCGTCGGCGTATCGGGACGGCCGTCGTCCCACGCCGCAGACAGTTGCGCCTCAAACTGCTCGAAACCCTGCTGCGCAACGCTGGCCAGCAGTTCGTCGCGATCGCGGAAATGGCGATAGGGCGCAGCCGGACTGACACCGGCAGACCGCGCCGCTTCCGCAAAGGTGAAACCTGCCGGCCCCTTGTCGGCAATCAGGTCGAGCGCGGCCTGCACCAGCGCTTCCTTCAGATTGCCATGATGGTACCCGCCTTCGCGGCGGCCGCGGTTCTTGTGCCAGCTCATGTCGGGTTCTTACTCATGTAAAGTCATTTTACATGAGTTGCTTGCCGCCGTCACCAAGCCATTACCTCTGCGGCGGGCCGCAGATCAGCTCGACCGTGCCCTTGGCGATGGCTTCCAGTTCCGCGCGCGGCACGCGGGCGCGGGAGCGGATCGCCAGCGCCTCGACCGTTGAGGCGGCGATCTGGGAGAGCACCTGAACATTCGCGGTGGGCGGCAGTTCGCCGGTTTCCACCGCCGCCTGAAAGCGTCTGGCGAGCGTGCGCTGGGTCGAGCCGAGCGCCTTCTGCACCAGCGGGCGGATTTCCGGATCGGCCATCGCTTCCGACGTTGCCGTCATCACCGTGAAGCAGCCGCGCGGGCCATTCTCGCCTGCGAGATACACATCCAGCGCGGTGGCGTAGATCGCTTCCAGCATCTGCCGCAGGGTCAGCTTCGGATCGAAAGCGTGGGCGAACTTCGCCGCCATCTCAGCGCGATAGCGCTCATAGGCTTTCAGAAACAGCTCCCGCTTGTCTCCAAAGGTCCCGTAGAGACTCGGCCTATTGATGCCCATCGCCTCGCTGAGATCGTCCAGCGAGGTCGCGGCAAACCCCCCGTCCCGAAATGTGTCCATCGCCTTGGCCAGCGCGACATCCGGCTCGAAGGCGCGCGGACGTCCGCGCTTTTTCGGCGCATCAGCCGCAGCTTTAGGCGGATTTTTCTTTTTTTGTACCATATTGCAAATAATTCTCTTGACCGCATTTAATTTATGCGGAACGGTATAAAAATCAAGAACGCCCCGGTTCCAAGCCACGGAGACGCATCATGGACCTCTACTTTTCCCCGCTCGCCTGTTCGATGGCAACCCGCATCGCGCTCTATGAAGCCGACGCTGATGCGCGCTATCTCGAGGTCGATCCGAAGTCGAAGAAGGTGCTGCAGGACAATTCGGATTTTCGCAGCGTGAATCCGCTCGGCCTCGTGCCGACCGTCAGCACCGAAGATGGCCTCGTCCTCACCGAGAACGCCGCCATTCTCCAGTATGTCGCGGATCGCTTTCCTGAAGCCGGGTTGGGCACAAGCGCAGGCATCGAGCGCAGCCGGCTGCATCAGTGGCTGTGTTTCATCGGCACCGAACTGCACAAGGGCCTGTTCGTCACCCTGCTGGACCGCAAAGCGCCCGCCGACGTGCACGCCTACACGCTCGCCAAGGGGCTTTCCCGGCTCGACTATCTCAACAGCTATCTCGAAGGCCGCGAGTTCCTGCTCGATCATTTCAGCGTGGCGGACGCCTATCTCGGCACCGTGCTGAACTGGAGCATGGGGACGCCTCAGATCGATCTCAAGAAATGGCCGGCGATCAGCGATTATCTGGCGCGCTTCAAGACACGCCCGAGCGTGACGAAGGCGCTGGCCGAGGAGTTCGAACTCTACAAGGCCGAGATCGCGCGCCACAAGGCAGCTGCATAGAAGGCCTCTTCGTCATTCCGGACAACGCGCTTGCGTGTTGATCCGGAATCTCGATGAGCTCTGCTGGATTCCGGGCTCGCGCTATGCGCGCCCCGGAATGACCGGCTATGTTGCAAGCAACCTGCGCTCCGATTCTTTCAGCGCACGCGAAAACACCTTTGGGTCATCGAACGCGCGGGCGAGCACCAGCGCACCCTGGATTTCAAGCACCGCCTGCTCCGCCTTGCGGCGTGCTTCCGCCGTGCCATCGCCGAGACGCCGCAGCGCTGCGGCAAGCGCATCGACCCATCCGGCGAAATAAACCTTCACTTTCCCGGAGAACAGATCGCGCGAGGCGCCGAGCGCGACCACACCGACAAGGCAGACCCGCTGGCCTGAGCGGAAGTAGTCGCTAGTTGCAGCATACATCTCCACGATTCCCTTTGCGGGATCGGATGCAGTGCGCAGCGGCGTGTAAATCTTCTCATTGAACCAGCAGTCGATGGCGGCGAGCACCTCATTCGCCATCTGCTCTTTGCCACCGGGAAAGAAATTATAGAGGCTGCCCTTGCCAAAACCGGTGGCTTCCGAAATTAGCGAGAGAGTCGCGCCCTCATAACCGTGCGCGCGAAACACCTCGGCCAGAGCAGCCAGAAGATCGTCGCGCGCGGTCTCCCGTTTCGCCATATCAATCCTTTTGAAGCAGGCTCACTTCGGAACCGGCGCCAGACCCGGCACATCCGCCGGCCGCGGACCCGGCGCGGTCCAGTGAAAGCGGCGCTCGCTGTCCTTGATCGCGACATCGTTGATGCTGGCTTCGCGGCGCTTCATCAAGCCGTGCGCGTCGAATTCCCACTGTTCGTTGCCGTAGGAACGGAACCACTGCCCGGCATCGTCATGCCATTCATACTGGAAACGCACAGCGATGAAGTTGCCGTCGAACGCCCACAGGTCCTTGATCAGCCGGTACTCGTGCTCCTTCGCCCACTTGCGGGTGAGGAATTCGACGATGGCCTCGCGGCCCTGAAAGAATTCGGAGCGATTCCGCCAGATGCTGTCCTCGGTATAGGCCAGCGACACCTTGACCGGATCGCGGGAATTCCAGGCGTCTTCCGCCATGCGCGCCTTTTGCGCAGCGGTCTCTCTGGTAAATGGCGGCAACGGCGGACGGGACATGACGCAGCTCCTGTTTGTACCGATAGGTACAAGACTGTACCAATCGGTACAGAGCGTCAAGCAGGAAGATTCAGGTCGCGTTCTGATCGGCCTTCATGGCGATGCGCAGCGCCTTCGGGATCGGACGGGCGCGGCCACCGGACACGAACGCGACCTTGACCTTCGCCTCGATCAGCACGTCGTCGCCGCGGCGGACTTCCTGCCCGAGCGTGATCGACGCACCCCTCACTTCCACCGGCACGGTGACGACATCGAGAATGTCGTCCATCCGCGCGGGCTTGAGATATTCGATCTGCATAGCGCGCACCACAAAGGCAAAGCCCGGCGCCTCGTTCTCGGCTTCCGCGAACAGCGCGCGCTGGTCAGCGCCGAGCAGCCGCAGATAATTGGTTCGGCCGCGCTCCATGAAGCGCAGGTAGTTGGCGTGATAGACGATGCCGGTGAAGTCGGTGTCTTCATAATAGACACGCACCTGCATGACGTGTTTGCCGTCGCGGATCGATCCGTCGAGCATCCTGGAATCCTGTTCAGTCTTCGTCGCGGTCGAACATGCCGAATTGCGCCGGATCACGCGATGGCTCGGCGAGACCGAGATGCCGGAACGCATGCGAGGTCAGAAGCCGCCCGCGCGGCGTGCGCTGCAAGTAGCCGCACTGGATCAGATACGGCTCGATGATATCCTCAATGGCATCGCGCGGCTCGGACAGCGCAGCCGCCATGGTCTCGACACCCACCGGGCCGCCACCATAGTTCAGCGCAATCGTCGTCAGATAACGGCGGTCCATCGCATCGAGGCCCGCCTTGTCCACTTCCAATGCTCCAAGCGCATTGTCCGCGATCTTGCGGTCGATGGCGCTGGCATCGGCTGCTTCTGCGAAGTCGCGAACGCGGCGCAGGAGACGTCCCGCGATGCGCGGCGTACCGCGCGCACGGCGTGCGATCTCGTTGGCACCATCCGGTGTCATACCAATGCCCAGCACACGCGCGCCGCGGGTGACGATCTTTTCCAATTCGTCCTCGGTGTAGAAATTCAGCCGCACCGGAATGCCGAAACGATCGCGCAGCGGGTTGGTCAAGAGACCTGCGCGGGTGGTCGCGCCCACCAATGTGAATTTGGCGAGATCGATCTTCACCGAACGGGCCGCAGGCCCCTCACCGATGATGAGGTCGAGCTGGAAATCCTCCATCGCGGGATAGAGCACCTCCTCTACCTGCGGACTGAGGCGATGGATTTCGTCGATGAACAGCACATCGCGTTCTTCGAGATTGGTCAGCAGCGCGGCGAGATCGCCCGCCTTGGCGATTACCGGACCGGAGGTCGCGCGGAAGCCTACGCCAAGCTCGCGCGCAACGATCTGCGCCAGCGTGGTCTTGCCGAGACCGGGCGGGCCGACAAACAGCACGTGATCGAGCGCCTCGCTGCGCTTGCGCGCGGCATCGATGAAGATCTGGAGATTGGCGCGAGCCTGCGCCTGCCCGACGAATTCCGACAGGTTCTGCGGACGCAGCGAAGTGTCGCCAATATCGTCGGCGCGTCGCTCGGGCGTGACAATGCGGGATGTGTCGGTCATGCGATCGCTTCAGCTCGGCCCTGTGGCCCGAAATGCCAGGTGCGGACGATCGCCCAGCATACCATGGTTGCGATGAAGCAGGTGATCACCATCACGGGCAGATAATCGGGATGCTCGGTATCGGTCAGCCCGGGCGGCATCGATTTGCCGGACAGGATCATCACGCCGATGCCAATGCCGAGCCCGATCAGCATAGCAACCGGCCATCTGATGGACCCATAGAACGCCTGCCGGATTCCCACCACCAGGCCGCCGACCGCCGCGGGCCCTATGCCGATGAAGTAGCTCAATGGCACGGCGTAGATCATCGCGAACAGACCGATCCATGACAGACCGGCAAGATCGACCTTCAATCCCATGCCGATCAACGCAATAGACAGCATGAAGGCGAGCGCGCCCACCGGCGGACCGACGAAAACGAACACCAGAAAGATCGCGACCGCGCAACTGATCCGCCTGCCGCGCGACGGCGATGGAGGCGAAGACACCGGAAGCGGCGGCGGGACGACATTCACTTCGCCAATTCCTTCAGGCCCAGCCGAATAAGCTGTGCGGTCTCCGCCTTGTCACCTGCGCTGCGCGATGCAGCGGCAATGGCCGCAGCCGCCTGCGGCTGACCATAGCCAAGGTTGACCAGCGCGGAAATGGCATCAGCCACGGGGCGCGGCGCAAGGTTGTCATCCAGCGCGCCAGAGAGATGCACCACCGCCGGATCGACGCTGGCGAAAGCCGGCGTCTTGTCCTTCAATTCGGTGACGATGCGCTCCGCCACCTTCGGGCCGACGCCCGGCGTGCGCGCCACCGCAGCCTTGTCGCGCAACGCGATGGCATTGGCGAGATCGGACGGCGGCAAGGTCGAGAGCACCGCGAGTGCGACCTTCGCGCCGACGCCCTGCACCGTCTGCAACAGGCGAAACCATTCGCGCTCCATATCGGTGCGGAAGCCGAACAGCTTGATCTGGTCTTCGCGGACATACGTCTCGATGGACAGCACAGCGGCCTCGCCCGGCTGCGGCAATGCCTGCAGCGTGCGCGCGGAGCAATGCACCTGATAGCCGACGCCCTGCACATCGAGGATGACATAGTCCTCACTGTAGGAGTCGATCAGGCCCTTCAGTTTCCCAATCACTGTTATGCCTGCCGTGTCGCGATGGCCGCCGCAGCGCCTGCCATGACGCTGCCGCCGATCCGGTTGAGCATTTTCATCGCACGCGTGCTGCGAAACACCTTCCGCGCCCGCGCCGCCGCCAGCGCGTAACCGCCGAGCACGAACACCAGCACCACCGCGATGATCGCGGCAAGCTCGGCGTAGCTGACAAGATCAATCCGCGAGACATCGATCAGGGTCGGCGTCAGCGCGAGATAGAACGCGATGGTCTTGGGGTTGCCCAGCGTCAGCAACAACCCGCCGACAAACGAGCGCAGCGGCTGGCCATCGACATTACTCACGTCCTCAAGATCGACCGGTTTCGCCGGCGCGGTCCAGAGCTTGTAGGCGATGAACAGGAGATAGGCTGCGCCGGCATACTTGATGACAGCGAAAATCATCTCAAAGCTGCTCGCGACGAACGACAGGCCGAGCACCGCAACCGCAAGCCAGGTGATGTCCCCCAGCACGATGCCGCCGATGAAAGCCGGCACGCCTGCGGTGCCGCGCCCGATTACGCGCGCAAGAATGGCTGCAATCGCCGGTCCGGGCGAAGCCGCCGCCACCAGAATGGCGAAGGCGAAAATGGTCAGTGCGGTGAGTGTCATCGTCTGTTCCCTGTGCGGCCCATCTTCGCATCGAACCGGCCCTGCCGCCACCCTCGGCGGCATCGCTTCAACGCGCCGCGGCCACCTTCAATTTCAGGATCGCGCTCTGGCGGTGATGGGCATGGGTGATCGCAATCGCCAATGCATCCGCCGCATCGGGCGTTTTGGGTGCAGCCTTCGGCAGCAGCACACCTAACATCACGCGAATCTGGTTCTTGTCGGCGTGCCCTGCCCCCACGACGGTCTTCTTCACCTGGTTGGGCGCATATTCCGCCACCACAATGCCGAATTTTGCAGGCGCCAGCATGGCGACACCGCGCGCCTGTCCGAGCTTGAGGGTCGACGCGCCATCCTTGTTGACGAAGGTCTGCTCGACCGCGGCTTCGAGGGGATTGAACTCGCCAAGGACCCGGGCGAGACCTTCATGAATCGCCAGCAGGCGCTCGGCCAGCGGCGCAGCCTCGGACGATTCCACCGAGCCGCAGCCGACATAGATCAGCCGGTTGCCGTCGACATCGATCACGCCCCAGCCGGTGCGGCGGAGGCCGGGATCTATCCCGAGAATGCGAATCGCATGCGATGTCATGCGGGCAGTTTACCCGAAACGAGCGGATGCGTCCGGCATCACAGCAGGGTGCCGCGCAGGATCAGCAGCGCCGCACTGAAATAGATCATCAGGCCGGTGACGTCGACGAGGGTGGCGACAAACGGCGCCGATGCACTGGCCGGGTCGAATCCCACCCGCTGCAGGGCGAAGGGCAGCATCGAACCCGCGACCGACCCGAAGGTGACCACGCCCACCAGCGCCGCCGCCACGGTCAATCCCACCAGAACCCAATGCTCGCCATAGTCGTAGATACCGAACTTCTGCCAGATCACGACTCGCGCAAAGCCGATGAGGCCAAGTAGACCGCCGAGGATCAATCCCGTCGGCAGTTCGCGCATCATCACCCGCCACCAGTCGGCCAGTTTCACGTCATGCAAGGCCAGCGAGCGGATCAGCAGCGAGGTCGCCTGCGATCCGGAATTGCCGCCCGAACTCATGATCAGCGGAATGAACAGCGTCAGCACCAGCGCCTTCTCAAGCTGGCCCTCGAAATGCTGCATCACGCTTGCGGTCAGCATCTCGCTGACGAACAGCACCGACAGCCAGCCGCCGCGCTTGCGGATCATCTCGAACAGCCCGATCTGCATGTAAGGCTCTTCGGTGGCGGACATGCCGCCGAACTTCTGCACGTCCTCGGTGCTTTCCTCGATGATCGCGTCGATGATGTCGTCCACCGTGACGATGCCGAGCACATGTCCAGCCTTGTCGATCACCGGAACCGCCAGCAGATCGTGCCGGGTGATGACGCGGGCGACCTCCTCGCGGTCGATCAGGGGAAGGGTCGTGATCGTCTCATGGTCCGGAACCAGGGTCAGGATGTTGGCTGAGGGTTCGCCCGCGATCAGCCGCCGCAGCGACACCGCGCCGAGAAGACGCCGTGTGACAGGGTCCAGCACATAGATCGCATAAACCGTCTCGCGGGACCGCTCGACGCGGCGGATGTGCTGAAGCGTCTGATCGACAGTCCAGTTGCTCGGCACGCTGACGAACTCGGTGGTCATCATCGCGCCGGCGGTGTTTTCCGGATAGGCCAGCAGGCCAATAATTGCGCCACGCGACACATCGTCGAGACTGGTCAGCAGCTCTGACCGCGCAGGCTCTTCAAGCAGCTGCACGATGTCCGCGGCCATGTCGGCGGACATGCCCGCCAGCAGCGGCGCGGCGACATAGCGGGGCAACGCCTCAATGATCTCGGCGCCGAAATACAGTTCCGGCTTGTCGAGAATGTCGATGGCGACATCGCGGGGCAGCAGCCGCACCACGTCGGCGGCCTGCGCGGGTTCAAGCGTGTTGAGAACCTCGACAATGTCGGCGACGTGCTCGCCGGTCAGGCCGGCAGCAAGAACAGCCGCGTTGAACTCGCCCTCTGGCGCGTGGATTTCCGTCATGGCTCACCTTCGGGTTCTGCCGGCAACAGCAGGGTCGGTGAGCTGGCGAGCGCTCTAGACCACTGGGACCGTTGTCGGCGAAATACGTGGACTGTCGCTTGGCATAGTTGATTGGTTTCCGGTGACGGGCGGCGCACGCGAGGAACAGCCGCCCTGCGGCTGACATGATCCCTCAGCGGCGCGGCGTCAAGAAAAAATCGAAAGACGCGGGATTGGTCCGGCCTTAAGCGCTCATCTTGGCAGCGAGCGCGTCCGACACTTCGAAATTGGCATAGACGTTCTGGACGTCGTCATGCTCGTTGAGCAGGTCGAGCAGCTTGAACAGCTTCTCGCCGGTCTCGTCATCGACCGTGATGGTGTTCTGCGGCTTCCAGATCAGCGCCGCCTTGCGTGCCTCGCCGAACTTGGCTTCCAGTGCCTTCGCCACATCACGGAACGACTCCGGCGACGCAAACACCTCGTGGCCGTCTTGGCTGGACGCCACATCGTCGGCGCCCGCCTCAATGGCGGCTTCGAGCATGGCATCGTCGGACGCCACCTTGGCGTCGTACTCGATCGCGCCAACGCGGTCGAACATGAAGGAGACCGAGCCGGTTTCGCCGAGGTTGCCGCCGGACTTGGTGAAGTAGGAGCGGATATCGGAAGCCGCGCGGTTGCGGTTGTCGGTCAGCGCCTCGACGATCACCGCGACGCCGCCGGGACCGTAACCTTCGTAGCGCATTTCATCGTAGTTCTCGCCGTCGCTGCCGATCGCCTTCTTGATGGCGCGCTCGATATTGTCCTTCGGCATGTTTTCGGCGCGCGCCGCGGTGATGGCCAGCCGCAGGCGGGGGTTCATGGCCGGGTCCGGGGTTCCCAGTTTCGCCGCCACCGTGATTTCACGGGCGAGCTTGCCGAACATCTTGGACCGCATGGCATCCTGTTTGCCCTTGCGGTGCATGATGTTCTTGAATTGGGAATGTCCGGCCATCGGAAGCCTCTCGGGTGCTCGGCAATGCGTTGCATGAATCCCGGGCAGCGTTAACGCAAAAGCCCGGCGGGGCGGCGTTATATTCCGGGAACAATCAAAATTAAAGGCGGAACGGCCAATTTTCGGTATGGCGGTACGTCCAACTGCCCAGGACAGAGGCACCAGTTAACCATGAGTTCACGCCGGAGTGCGATAATGCCTCCTATTACTCATATTTCAGAGCACTCCTTATGGCGTTCGGTCTTTTTCGGAAGCGGCTGCCAGAACAGGCTACGCCGGATATTTCCCCTGATGCGCCGTTAGAGGTGCTCGAGCCAATTGCGGCTCCCCATCATGACTCAGCGCGCGAGATTCTCGAACTGCTGGAACTCGAACTCGCGGCCATGATCCGCCAGCTTGAGCGGGCGGCCAACTCCGTGGCCAGCGGCGCGCAGTCCACTGCCTCGACACTGTCCGCCATCCGCCATCGCGCCGACGCCCTCTCCGACCGCACCAGCAGCGCGCAGGCAACCGCGGAAACCTTCTCGCAGGCGGCAGACAAATTCACCCAGTCGGCCCACGGCATCGGCGCGCAGGTGCGCGACGCCAGCAAGCTCGCCGATGAAGCCAGCGAAGCCGCGCGCGAAGCCGGCCTCAATGTCGAGCGGCTGCGCGAATCGTCCGCCGCCATCGGCAATGTGGTCAACCTGATCGCGATGATCGCCAAGCAGACCACGCTGCTGGCGCTGAACTCCACCATCGAGGCCGCACGCGCCGGTTCCGCCGGCAAGGGATTCGCCGTCGTCGCCTCCGAGGTCAAGGCGCTCGCCGTCCAGACCCAGAACGCGACCGAGGAGATCAAGCGCAAGATCGACGCCCTGCAGCAGGATGCCGCGACATCGTTCGATGCGGTGCACCGCATCACCGCCGCGATCGATGCCATCAAGCCGGTGTTTGCCCATGTCAACGGCGCGGTGGCCGAGCAGAACGAAACCACCGGCGAGATCACGCAGAATGCCGCGTCGGCCTCGCAGTTCATCGTCTCGGTCGGCACCAGCAGCGCCGAGATCGACAACGCGGCGCGGGAAGCCGAAACCCACGGCGAAAGCGTCGCGCAGGCCGGCAAGGCCGTGACGATGTTCGCCGAGAAGCTGAAGACACGCTGTGCCGTCCTGCTGCGTCAGAACGAAAACGAGGAACGCAAGGCCGAACGGATGCCCTGCCGCCTCCAGATCGAAATTGCGTCCGGAGCTTCACCTCTCAAGGCCGAGGTGTTCGAGATTTCCGTCGACGGGCTCCTGATCGGCGGCGCGGGCGCGGCGTCCCTGCCGCTGCAGCAGGTCATGAAGGCGAACCTTCAGGACATCGGCGCGTGCAGCCTCCGCGTCACCGGTCACACGTCAGGCGGTGCGCAGGCGGAGTTCGTCTCACCGGATGCGGCGCTAAAGGACCGGATCGAAGACAAGGTCTGGAACATCCACGACGAGAACACCGAATTCGTGACCCGCGCGATGGAAGCCGGCGACGCGATCACCAAGATCTTCGAGAATGCCGTCGCGAAAGGCGACATCAGCATCGATGACCTGTTCGACGAGAACTATGTGAAGATCGAAGGCTCCGATCCGGTGCAGTACCGCACGCGGTTCCTCGACTGGGCCGACCGGGCGCTTCCTGAAATCCAGGAGGCGATGCTGGTGCGCGACGCACGCGCGGCGTTCTGCGCCACCATCGACCGCAACGGCTACCTGCCGGTGCACAACAAGATCTACTCGCAGCCGCAGCGCCCCGGCGACACCGCCTGGAATACCGCGAATTGCCGCAACCGCCGGATCTTCAACGATCCGGCAGGCCTCGCCGCAGGCCGCAACATCCGCTCCTATCTGATCCAGAGCTACGCCCGCGACATGGGCAACGGCACCACGGTCATGATGCGCGAGATCGACGTGCCGATCCGCGTCAACGGCCGCCACTGGGGCGGCTTCCGGACGGCGTACAAGATTTGAAGCGGTCCTGAGCGAGAACTCTCATCTCGTCATTGCGAGGAGCGAAGCGACGAAGCAATCCAGCTCTTTCTTGTTGCTCTAGATTGCCTCGCTTCGTTCGCAATGACGAGTTTTACCAGAACCCCGGAACGGCGCGTTCCAGCAGCGGACCGATGCGCACCGGCGCGATGTGCGTCGCAAGCCCCGTGGCATCGTCGGTTTCGACCGCAACGCCGCTTAGCGTCGCGACACCATCGGCGGCTTCGAAACGTCCCGCCGGATAGCCGCGCAGGAAACGTCCCAGCGGCTCCTCGCGCTGCATGCCGATCACGGACTCATAATCGCCCGTCATACCGGCATCGCTCATGTAGGCCGTGCCCGCGGGCAGGACACGATGATCGGACGTCGGCACATGCGTATGTGTGCCGACCACCAGACTGGCGCGGCCATCGCAGAAATAACCGATCGCCTGCTTCTCGCTGGTGGCTTCGCCATGGAAATCGACCAGCACAGCGTCGGCGGCTTCGCGCAGCGGACAGGCGTTCAATTCGCGATCCAGAATCGCGAACGGATCGTCGAACGGCTGCATGAAGATGCGGCCGATAGCATTGATCACCAGCGCGCGCTTGCCACTCTTGGTGTCGATCAACGCGGCGCCCCGCCCCGGCGTGCCCGGCGGGAAATTCGCCGGACGAATCAGGCGCGGCGCGCGCTCGATGAACACCAGCGCCTCACGCTGATCCCATGAATGATTGCCGAGGGTGATCGCATCCGCGCCGGCTTCCAGCAGTTCGTGATAAATCGCCTCGGTGATGCCGAAGCCGCCGGCGGCGTTCTCGCCGTTGACGACAACGAGTTCGAGCTTCCAGTCGCGGATCAGGCCCGGCAGCGTCTCGTTCACAGCCGCGCGGCCGCTTCGTCCCACCACATCGCCGACAAACAGAATACGCAATTTTATAAACTCCGCAGATCAATCAACTCGCGTTCCGTTAGCACACAATCGAGCTGCTCGTCGTGTGGAAGTCGCGGCACGGTCTCGATTTCCTGCACGGCAAATCCAACGCCGATCACGGTTATCTTCTTCGTGGCACGGAGGTTTTGCAGCGTGCGGTCATAGTAGCCGCGGCCATAGCCGATGCGATGACCGGCGCGGTCGAAGGCCGCGAGCGGCACCAGCACAATGTCCGGATCGACTTCGTCCGCGTCGGATGACGGCTGGAAAATTCCGAACGGTCCGCGCACCAATCCCTCATCCGCTTCCCACACGCGAAAGATCAGGGCGTGATCGCGGGCGATGATCACCGGCAGCGCCAGTTTCGCGCCTCGATCCGCAAGCGCGCGCATCAGAGGAAACGGATCGAGCTCGCTGTTGATCGGAGAATAACCCGCCACGATGGCGCCCGGCGGCAGTTCGATCGGCAGCGGGCGCGCCGCGATTTTCGCTGCGGCCTCCGCGCGCGCCTCAACGGTCAGCGCGTTACGCTGCGCGAGCGCACCGCTCCGGAAATCGTCTTTGAGATTTGCGAGGAACCGGTTTCCATCCACTGGCGGAAGTTCCTGTCACCCTTGCGCCAAGGGCCGGAGCGAAAAGAAAGTGCGAAGCCACAGTGGCCGTTGAAACACTCGATCCCGGAGCACCTACGAAAGTAGGTGGGCACCATGTGATCGGGTCCACGGACCCGGCCAGGGACAGTTCCCTAAAGGATCGATAAGGCCCCGGGGATTATATGGTTTCTGACGCGCGACGCAGCCTCGCCGGACCAATGTAGTCATGATCCCGCCGGAGCGCCAGCAGGGAACGCGATCATCACCCGAGCGCAATGCCATTGCGGGCCGGGCGATTCAGCGCCTGGGTCATCTTCTCGATCCGTTCAGACGCCGAATTCAGCGCATTTGCGACGGCAGACTGCGTGGCGCGGGCGCGGTCGGCGGCGACCACGCGCACATCACGCAGGGCATTCAGTTCTTCCTCAAGCGCGCGAATCCGCTGCCCGGCATCGACCAGTTCATCAGCGACAGTTAACGCCGCCATCACGGTCAGGCGGCCATCGCCGATCTCGCCGAACTTGCCGCGCAGGTTGGCGATGCGCGCCTCAAGGCTTTCGGCCAGACGCAGCAGCCGGTTTTCCTGCCCGGCCTCGCAGGCCATGCGGTACTGGCGGCCATTGATGGTCACGTTGATGTGGCTCATGGGGTTTCTCCGGTTTCAAGAACCGAGCGAATGGTGTCGATGGCGACATCGAGACGTTCCGCGATTTCGCGGTTGGCCCGCTCCAGCGCCCGCGAGCGCACCAGCGTCCCGTCGAGTTCATTGGCGAGCCGCGAACGATCCGCGCCGAGCGACTGAATCCGCGCACCAAGATCGTCATCGATCCGGTCGGCTTCCCGCCGCCGCTCCACCGCGCTTTCCAGCGCATCGAGCGCCGCCGCCAGCCGCCTTGTGGCGAGTTCGATCTCGCTCGGGCCGCTGGGCGCGGGCTCGGAACTGGCAAAACCGTTGGCGGTGCGGTCGGTCATCACGGAACGGCAGCCTTTGTCGTCGGGCCGGCGGCGCAAAACTGGCGAACCGGCAAGCAGTTAGGCGGATAAATTTACGGCGAGGGCGAGCCCCGCGCAACGCTGGGGGCAAGCTATGCACACAAAGCGAAAACGCCTAGTGGTCCGATTCTAACATTCGCACCCCTTTTCAGCAGGCATTCTTGCGAATGTTAGAACCGGCGGACCACTAGCAAGTATAAGTTTCTAGTGGAGTTTTGGATTTGACATTCGCTTTCCTAGCGCGCTGATCGTCGATAGCGAATGTCAAATCCACTCCACTAGGCGAAAACAGCCTAATGCCCTTGGACTCAAGGGTTTCGCGATGCTATCCACCCTGCGAAAGCTTCCCCGGCCGTGGCATTTTTGAGACACGCGCCCACTTCCCACACCCGAATGTCAGGCGGACCTTCCATGACTGTGCGTGTCGATCCCTCCCGTATGGCCAATGCGATTCGCGCACTTGCCATGGATGCCGTCGAAAAGGCGAAATCGGGCCATCCCGGCCTGCCCATGGGCGCGGCCGATGTCGCCACCGTGCTGTTCACGCAGTTCCTCAAATTCGACGCCAGCGACCCCACCTGGCCGGACCGCGACCGCTTCGTGCTCTCCGCCGGCCACGGCTCGATGCTGCTCTATGCGCTGCTGTATCTGACCGGCAATCCGTCGATGACCATCGACCAGATCAAGAATTTCCGTCAGCTCGGCTCGCTTACGCCGGGTCATCCGGAAAACTTCGTCACGCCGGGGATCGAGACCACCACCGGCCCGCTGGGCCAGGGCATCGCCACCGCCGTCGGCATGGCGCTGGCCGAGCGCCACATGGCGGCGGAATTCGGCGGTGATGTTGTCGATCACCACACCTACGTTCTCGCCTCCGACGGCGACCTGATGGAAGGCATCAGCCAGGAAGCCATCGCCTTTGCCGGACATCTCAAGCTCAACAAGCTGATCGTGCTGTTCGACGACAACGGCATTTCCATCGACGGCGCGATTTCGCTGTCGGATTCGGTCGATCAGGTGAAGCGTTTCGAATCCGCCGGCTGGGCCGCGGAACGTGTCGACGGCCACGATGCGAAGGCGATTGCCGACGCACTGACCCGCGCACAGAAATCCGACCGCCCGACCCTGATTGCGTGCAAGACCGTGATCGGCTTCGGTGCGCCGAACAAGGCGGGCTCGGAAAAGTCGCATGGCTCGCCGCTCGGCGCCGATGAAATCGCAGGCGCCCGCAAGAACCTGAAATGGGATTCGGCGCCGTTCGAAGTTCCGCAGGATATTCTCGACGCCTGGCGCGCGGCCGGTTCGCGTGGCAAGGCCGCGCACGACGCTTGGGCCAAGACGCTCGGCACCAAGGACGCCGCTGCCCGCGCCGAATTCGAGCGCCGCATGAAGGGCGACCTTCCGGCCAAGGCGCTGAGCGATGCCGTTGCCAGGATGAAGGCCGCGCTCGCCGCTGCACCGAAGGAAATCGCCACCCGCACCGCGTCAGAACACGCGCTTGAAGTTCTCACCGCAGCCGTGCCGGAAATGATCGGCGGCTCGGCGGACCTCACCGGCTCCAACAACACCCGCGTCAAGGGCATGGTCGCCATCTCCGCCAACAACTACGGCGGGCGCTACGTGAACTACGGCATCCGCGAGCATGGCATGGCGGCGGCGATGAACGGCATGGCGCTACATGGCGGCCTCATTCCGTATTCGGGCACGTTCCTCGTGTTCTCCGACTATCTCCGTCCGGCGCTGCGCCTCGCGGCGCTGATGGGCGAGCGCGTGATCCACGTGCTGACCCACGACTCGATCGGTCTTGGCGAAGACGGCCCGACCCATCAGCCGGTGGAGCATGTGGCGGCGCTGCGCGCCATTCCGAACCTCAACGTGTTCCGGCCCTGCGACACCGTCGAAACGCTGGAATGCTGGCAGCTCGCCTTGGAGGCGAAAGAGCGTCCGAGCGTGCTGGCGCTGACCCGCCAGAACCTGCCGCAGCTTCGCCTCGCCAACGACACCGACAACAAGTGCGCCAATGGGGCCTATGAAATCTCCAGGGCTGACGGCGAAGCGAAGGTTTCGATCTTCGCATCCGGCTCGGAAGTCTCGCTGGCCGTCGAGGCGCAGAAGCTGCTGGCCGCACGCGGCATTCCGACGCGGGTGGTTTCGGTGCCCTGCATGGACCTGCTGCTCGAACTTCCCGCCGACAAACGCGCCGCCATCATCGGCAAGGCTCCGGTGAAGGTCGCCGTCGAAGCCGCGATCCGTCAGGGCTGGGATGCCATCATCGGTTCGGACGGCATTTTCGTCGGCATGGACGGCTTTGGCGCCAGCGCCCCCTACAAGGACCTGTACCGGCACTTCGGGATCACCCCGGAAGCCGTGGCGGACGCCGCGCAGGCCCGGGTTTAACCGCATTTCCGTGCGAGCCGGGACCGGTTCGCATGGCAACAATGCGCGGTTTCATGGACTGGAGCCGGATTGGCTCCGGGTTCGATAACCTTGGCCCAACATTCGGGATTCAAGTGATTGCATCAAACCGTCATTCGGGGCAAAAACCGCCTCGAAAATCGTCATTTCCGACCACATCGAGGAGAACTTGAGAATGGCAGTCCGTGTCGCGATCAATGGATTTGGCCGTATCGGCCGCAACATCCTGCGGGCCATCTATGAATCCAAGCGCACGGACATCGACGTCGTCGCCATCAACGACCTCGGTCCGGTTGAAACCAACGCCCACCTGCTCCGCTTCGACTCGGTCCACGGCCGTTTCCCGGGCGAGGTGACGGTCGATGGCGACACCATTGATCTCGGCAAGGGCAAGATCAAGGTCACCGCGGTGCGCGATCCGGCGACGCTGCCGTGGAAGGATCTCGGCATCGACATCGCGCTGGAATGCACCGGCATCTTCAGCGCCAAGGCCAAGGCATCCGCGCATCTGACAGCAGGCGCCAAGCGCGTGCTGGTTTCGGCACCGTCGGACGGCGCTGACGCGACCATCGTTTACGGCGTCAACCACGACAAGCTGAGCAAGGATCATCTCGTCGTCTCGAACGGCTCGTGCACCACGAACTGCCTCGCCCCGGTCGCCAAGGTGCTGAACGACACCGTCGGCATCGAGACCGGCTTCATGACCACGATCCACGCCTATACCGGCGACCAGCCGACGCTCGACACCATGCACAAGGATCTCTATCGCGGCCGCGCGGCGGCGATGTCGATGATCCCGACCTCGACCGGCGCCGCCAAGGCGATCGGCCTGGTGCTGCCGGAGTTGAAGGGCAAGCTCGACGGCGTCGCGATCCGCGTGCCGACGCCGAACGTCTCGGTGGTCGACCTCAAGATCGTCGCCAAGAAGAACACCACCAAGGAAGAGATCAACGACGCGATCAAGCGCGCCGCCGCGCAGGAGCTGAAGGGCATTCTCGGCACCACCAGCCACCCGAACGTGTCGATCGACTTCAACCACGATGCGCACTCCTCCACCTTCGCCTTCGACCAGACCAAGGTGCAGGGCGGCAATCTCGTGCGCGTGCTGTCCTGGTACGACAACGAGTGGGGCTTCTCGAACCGCATGGCGGACACCGCCGTGGCGATGAGCAAGCTGATCTAAAAACAACGTCATCCCGAGGTGCGCTTGCGCACCTCGCAGGATGGCCTTGAGCAGACTCCATCCTTCGAGGCCCGCATCTGGGATGCAAATGCCTCAGGGTGACGACGGGGAAGAAACACAATCGCCATGTCCGGATTTCGCACCCTCGATGATGTCGACGTGAAGGGAAAGCGCGTGCTGCTGCGCGTCGATCTCAACGTGCCGATGGACAACGGACGTGTCTCCGACACCACCCGCCTGCAGCGCATTGCCAAGACGATCATCGAATTGTCGGAAGCCGGCGGCAAGGTCATCATCCTCGCGCACTTCGGCCGCCCGAAGGGACCGGACCCGAAGGATTCGCTCAAGCCCGTCGCCACCGCGCTCGGCTATGTGGTGAAGCGCCATGTCGACTTCGCGCCCGATTGCGTCGGCGAGATTGCCGAGAAGGCCGTCGCCGCGATGAAGGACGGCGAAATTCTCTGCCTTGAGAACACCCGCTTCCACGCCGGTGAAGAGAAGAACGATCCTGCCTTCGTCGCGCAGCTTGCGAAGCTCGGCGACATCTGGGTCAACGACGCCTTCTCCTGTGCGCACCGTGCCCATGCCTCCACCGAAGGCCTCGGCCGCGTGCTGCCCGGCTATGCCGGCCGCACCATGGAGGCCGAACTCGACGCGCTCGGCAAAGCCCTTGAAGAGCCGGTTCATCCGGTGATCGCCATTGTTGGCGGATCGAAAGTCTCGACCAAGATCGATCTTCTGGAGAATCTCGTCACCAAGGTCGATGCGCTGGTGATCGGCGGCGGCATGGCCAACACCTTCCTGCACGCGCAGGGCGTGGATGTCGGCAAATCGCTCTGCGAGAAGGATCTCGCCGCGACCGCGCTGCGCATCCTTGTGAAAGCGAACTCCACCAACTGCGCGATCATCCTGCCGGTCGATGCCGTGGTCGCCGAGAAATTCGAAACCAACGCGCCGTCCCACGCCTATGGCCTCGATGCCATTCCGGCCAATGGCATGATCCTCGATGTCGGCCCGCAGTCGATCAAGCGGATCGATGCAGCGATCGATGATGCCGCAACGCTGGTGTGGAACGGCCCGCTCGGTGCATTCGAAATGTCGCCGTTCGACCGTGGCACGGTGCAGGCTGCGAAATACGCCGCCGCACGCACCAAGGCCGGCAAGCTGGTGTCGGTTGCCGGCGGCGGCGACACCGTTGCGGCACTGAACCACGCTGGCGTGGGATCGGATTTCACCTACGTTTCGACCGCAGGCGGTGCCTTTCTCGAGTGGATGGAAGGGAAACCTTTGCCCGGCGTCGAAGTTTTGAGAGTACGCTAGTTTCAATAAATCCGGCGCCCTCGGCGCTGCCTTCAGGACTACGGAGAATACGCACCCATGGCTCGCATCACGTTGCGTCAATTGCTGGATCATGCCGCCGAGAACGACTACGGCGTGCCCGCATTCAACATCAACAACATGGAACAGGCGCTGGCCATCATGGAAGCCGCCAACGCCGTGGATGCGCCGGTGATCATCCAGGCTTCACGCGGCGCACGCTCCTATGCCAACGACGTGATGCTCAAGCATATGATGGACGCGGTGACGGAAATCTATCCGCATATTCCCGTCTGTGTGCATCTCGATCACGGCAACGAGCCTGCCACCTGCATGACCGCGATCCAGGCCGGCTTCACCTCGGTGATGATGGACGGTTCGCTCAAGGCCGACGGCAAGACCCCCGGCGACTGGGACTACAATGTCGGCGTCACCAAAACCGTCACCACCATGGCGCATCTCGGCGGCATTTCGGTGGAAGGCGAGCTCGGCGTGCTCGGCTCGCTCGAGACCGGCATGGGCGACAAGGAAGACGGCCACGGCGCGGAAGGCAAGCTGTCCCACGACCAGCTTCTCACCAACCCCGATGAAGCCGTGAAATTCGTCAAGGAAACCCAGGTCGACGCGCTCGCGATCGCGATGGGCACCTCGCACGGTGCCTACAAGTTCACCCGCAAGCCGGACGGCGACATCCTCGCCATGAACGTGATCGAGGAAATCCACCGCAAGCTGCCGAACACGCATCTCGTCATGCACGGCTCGTCGTCGGTGCCGCAGGACCTGCAGGACATCATCAACAAATTCGGCGGCCAGATGAAGCCGACCTGGGGCGTGCCGGTCTCCGAGATCCAGCGCGGCATCAAGAACGGCGTGCGCAAGATCAACATCGACACCGATAACCGCATGGCGATGACCGGCCAGATCCGCAAGATTCTGAGCGAGCATCCGAGCGAGTTCGATCCGCGCAAATATCTCAAGCCGGCAATGGAAGCGATGACCAGGCTCTGCAAGCAGCGCCTCGAAGAGTTCAACACCGCCGGACAAGCCAGCAAGATCAAGAAGGTGCTGACCACCGCCCAGATGGCGCAGCGCTATGCCAAGGGCGAACTCAACCCGAAGATCGCCTGACGATCACCAAGAGGGCGGGACATGATCCCGCCCCTTTTTTGGCCGCAGTCAACGGGCAGATACCGGCACCATGGCCACCAAACCTCCCCCGCCGCGCCCCGCGCCTCGTCTCTATCTCGCAACGCCCGTCGTTGCCGACCCTGCGCAGCTCGTATCTGAACTTCCGGCGCTGCTTGCTGCGGCAGATGTCGCCGCCGTCCTGCTGCGTCTTGCACCTAGCGACGAGCGCAGCATTATCCAGCGCGCCAAGGCGCTCGCGCCGCCGGTTCAGAAGGCTGGTGCAGCGCTGCTGATCGATCAGCACTTCGGACAGGTCGCGCGCGCGGGCGCGGATGGCGCCAATGTCAGCAGCATCGCGGCCATGCAGGAGGCGATGCCGAGTCTTCATCCCGACCGCATTATCGGCGTCGGCGGTCTTGTCACCCGTCACGATGCGATGGTCGCCGGTGAAGCGGGTGCGGATTACGTGCTGTTTGGTGAGCCGGACGCGAAGGGCGAGCGGCCTTCCGCGGACGCCATCTGCGAACGGCTGGACTGGTGGGCCGAACTGTTCGAACCGCCCTGCGTCGGCTTCGCGGCCACGATCGAGGAAGCGGAGGCATTCGCCGGGGCCGGCGCGGATTTCGTTCTGCTCAGCGATTTCATCTGGCAGGATGCGCGCGGCGCAAGGACCGCGCTGATCGAGGCCGGCAAGGCGGTCACGCGCGGATTCGAAAAGTCGGTCGCGCAGGCTGCGGCCACGGAAGGATAAGACCGCGATGACCGCGCTTCGCCGGGCCGGATTGCTTGCCACTGTTCATGCAAGATTTCTTGCATCGGTCATGGCCGGTGTTGTCGCGTTCGCTGCGAATGCGCTGGCGCAGGGCGGCCCGAATCCATTTCCGGCGCCGATCCAGCCTGCCGAAAAACCTGCTCCAAAAGCAGCGCCAAAAGCCGCTGCGCCAAAGCCGAAAGCCGAAGCACCGAAACCAAAAAAGAGCGAGCCTGCGAAGGCAGCTACACCTGCACCCGCGCCGGCTGCTCCCGATGATCCGAACAAGGACCTCGCCTACGGCGCCTATCAGCAAGGCCTCTACCGGACTGCGTTCAACATCGCACTGAAGCGCGCGCAGGAGATGGGCGATCCGAAATCGATGACGCTTCTGGGCGAGCTTTATTCCAATGCGCTCGGCATCAAGCGCGACGACGCCAAGGCCGCGGAATGGTACAAGCAGGCCGCTGACCGCGGTGACCGCGAGGGGATGTTCGCGCTTGCCATGATGCGGATCGCCGGACGTGGCGGTCCGGTCAATCGCGAGGAAGGTGCGCGGCTTCTCGCCTCATCCGCCAAGCTCGGCAAGGCAGCTGCGGCCTACAATCTCGGACTGCTCTATCTCGAAGGACAGACCTTCCCGCAGGACGTCAAGCGCGCCGCGGAACTGTTCCGGCAAGCGTCCGCAGCAGGCAACCCCGAAGCGCAGTACGCGCTCGCGACACTCTACAAGGAAGGCCGCGGCGTCGAGAAAGATCTTGTCGAAGCCGCGAAGCTGATGCGTCTCGCCGCGATGGTCGACAATCTCGATGCCGAAGTGGAATACGCCATCGCGCTTTATAACGGCACCGGCACACCGAAGGATGTTCCGACAGCGATTGCCCTGCTGACCCGGGCCGCGCGGCAGAACAGCCCGATTGCGCAGAACCGTCTCGCCCGCATTCTGGTCGAGGGGTTGGGCGCGCCCATGGACAAGGTTCAGGGCTTCAAGTGGCACCTGATCGCGAAAACCGCCGGCAATGGCGACCCCGATCTCGATGCGCAGTTCGCGCAGTTGTCTCCGGTCGACAGGGCGAAGGCCGAAGACCTCGCCAAAAAGTGGTTCGGCACCAAATAGCCTGATGCGTGCGCCGCGCGGATCAAGCTCATTTTGAACATATTTATCAATGCGAAACCGGAGCCCCCGCTCCGCTCGAAAACGCCGCGAACGCCCTTGACGCGCCTGCGCTTTGACGCCAAGCATCGCCCTTCAATTCCTGTCCCCGTCCCGATCCGGCCCTTTGCCGATCCCATCAAGCCGAGACAATGCTTCAGTCAGCGCTCATCAATGTCATGGTCAAGGCCGCGCGGCGCGCGGGCCGCAGTCTCAAGCGCGATCTCGGCGAGATCGAAAACCTTCAGGTGTCGCTAAAGGGACCGGCCAATTTCGTCTCGCTGGCCGACAAGCGCGCCGAGCAGATGCTCTATGACGATCTGACCAAGGCGCGGCCGGGCTACGGCTTTCTCGGCGAGGAAGGCGGCACCCGCGAAGGTACCGACAAGTCCAACACATGGATCGTCGATCCGCTCGACGGCACTACGAACTTCCTGCACGGCATTCCGCAGTTCGCGATTTCGATCGCGCTGGAACGCGAAGGCGTGATCGTCGCCGGCGTGATCTACAATCCGGCCAACGATGAGCTCTACACGACCGAACGCGGCAAGGGCGCATTCCTCAACGACACGCGCCTGCGCGTCGCCGGGCGCAAGCAGCTCAGCGAATGCGTCATCGCCTGCGGCCTGCCGCATATCGGACGCGGCGACCATGAGCTGTCGCGCCGGGAAATGACCGAGATGCAAAATCGCGTCGCGGGCCTGCGCCGCTTCGGCGCGGCGTCGCTCGATCTCGCCTTTGTCGCGGCCGGGCGGCTCGACGGTTACTGGGAACGCAACCTGCAGCCATGGGACATCGCGGCGGGATTGCTCATGGTGCGCGAAGCCGGCGGCGTGGTCAGCGGCATCGAAGGCGGCGACACCGCAATGGCCACGGGCCATGTGGTCTGCGGCAACGAGACGATCCAGCGCGAGCTGGTGAAGATTCTCAAGCCGCTGTGACAGGCGAAACAGACTGAATTGAATTGTCATTCCGGAGCGTGCAAAGCGAGACCCCGGAATCCAGCAGAACATGTCGGGATTCCGGATCACCACGCCATGTGCGTTGTCCGGAATAACGGTACGGGGGAACTGATTTTCCGCGAGGCGGATTCCCCCGCCTTTATCCCATGTCTGTCTTTTTTCCGGCCCGAGCTGTGCCATATTGTCGGCTGACACGTTCCACGGACAAGGATTGACGATCCGCCATGGCCAAGACTCCCAGCGCAGTCGCTGACATCAGCGTCACAAAACTGTCGACGCCCCGCATCTTTCTGGTCCGGATGCTGGTGTTCCTGATCCTGTGCGGTCTGATCGGGTTCGTTCTCTACAAGCAGATCTGGCAGGCGTTCCTTGCCAATCCCGGCCTCAACGCCCTGATCGGCGCAGTTCTGGCCATCGGCATCATCCTCGCGTTCCGCCAGGTGATCCGGCTCTATCCTGAAATCTCCTGGATCAACAGCTTCCGCATTTCCGATCCCGGCCTTGCCATCGAGCGCCGCCCCACACTGCTTGCTCCGATGGCCGCGATGCTGAGCAACCGCTCCGGCCGCATGACCATCACACAGCAGACCATGCGGCATCTGCTGGACTCCATCGCAACGCGTCTCGATGAAGCGCGCGACCTGTCGCGCTACATGACCGGCCTTCTGGTGTTCCTCGGCCTGCTCGGCACGTTCTGGGGTCTGATCGAAACCGTCGGCTCCGTCGGCAAGGTCATCGAAGGCCTCAAGGTCGGCGGCGATGCCGGTTCGGTGTTCGACACCCTGAAGGAAGGCCTTGCCGCTCCGCTCGGCGGCATGGGCATTTCGTTCTCGTCCTCGCTGTTCGGCCTTGCCGGTTCGCTGATTCTCGGCTTCCTCGACCTGCAATCGAGTCAGGCTCAGAACCGCTTCTACACCGACCTCGAAGACTGGCTGGCGGAGACCGTGCAGGAATATGCCGGTGACGGTCATGGCGTGAACGGCGATCTCAATCCCGCGCTCGACAAGTTGCGTGCCGCCGTGGAGGACATGGGATCGAACCGCGCCTCCACCGCGGCGATGGCCAATCTTGCGGAGGCGATTCAAGGTCTCGTGCATCATATGCGCACCGAACAACAGTTGATCCGCGAATGGGCCGACAGCCAGGGTGAGCAGAACAAGGAAATCAAGGCGCTGCTGGAGCGCCTTGCGCGCCAGCCCGAGACCAACTGAACCGGAGATAGCCGATGGCGCTTTCGCGTTCACGCCGCAGCGACAGCGGCTTCAATTACTGGCCGGGCTTCGTCGATGCGCTGTCGACGCTGGTGCTCGCGATCGTGTTCCTGCTGTCGGTGTTTCTGGTGGTGCAGTTCTTCCTGTCGCAGGAAGTCACCGGCAAGGACAAGGCGCTCGAACGCCTGAATGCGCAGATCGCCCAACTCAACGATCTTCTGTCGCTGGAAAAGCTCGGCAAGCTCAACCTCGACGACCAGCTCTCGCAGATGCGCGCGGGGCTTGCGTCGGCAGAAGCAGAGCGTGATCGCGTGAAGGGTCTCTATGATGGGCTCGCGGGAGCGGGCGCGAGCGCGCAGGGCCGCGCCTTAGAACTCGGCAAAGCGCTGGATTCCGAGAAGCAGGTGTCCGCCCGCGCGCTGGCGCAGATCGAGGTGCTGAACCAGCAGATCAGCGCGCTGCGCCGGCAACTCGCCGCGCTCGAGGAAGCACTCGATGCCTCCGAAAAGCGCGACAAGGAATCCCAGACCAGGATCGCTGACCTTGGCCAGCGGCTGAACGTAGCGCTGGCGCAGCGCGTGCAGGAACTGTCGCGCTATCGCTCCGAGTTCTTCGGCCGCCTGCGCACCATTCTCGGCAACCGTCCTGATGTACGCATTGTCGGCGACCGCTTCGTGTTCCAGTCCGAAGTGTTCTTCGACACCGGACAGGCGCTGCTATTGCCGGAAGGACGCGCCGAACTCGACAAGCTCGCGACCGCGCTAATCGATCTCGACAAACAGATTCCTCCAGAAATCGCCTGGGTGCTGCGGGTCGACGGCCATACCGACGTGCGGCCGATCAACAGTCCGCAGTTCAAGTCGAACTGGGAGCTGTCATCGGCACGCGCGATCTCCGTGGTGCAGTATCTCGTCTCGCTCGGCGTTCCCGCACAGCGTCTGGTCGCTGCGGGCTTCGCGGAATTCCAGCCGCTCGATCCGGAGAAGACGGAAGAGGCCTTCAAGCGCAACCGCCGTATCGAACTCAAGCTGACCGAGCGATGATCGGCGTGCCACGATCATGAGCGCGCCCTTCACGCTGCGGCCTTATGCTGCCGGTGATGAAGATGCCGCCATCGATCTGTGGCATCGCACGTGGCAGCAGGCCTATCCGTCAATCGACTTCGCGCAGCGGCTGGAAGGCTGGCGTGAACGCTGGCGCAATGAGCTGGTGCCGATCGCGCAGATCATCGTGGCGGAGCGGGACGGCGCGATGGCCGGCTTCGTCACCATCGATTCATCCGGCTATCTCGATCAGCTTGTGGTCGCTCCCGAAACCTGGGGATCGGACCTCGGCAATCTCTTGATCGCACAAGCGAAGGCGATGTCGCCGCGCGGCATCACGCTGCTGGTCAACACCGACAACGCCCGCGCGATCCGCTTCTACGAGCGCAACGGCTTCGTCCACACCCATGACGACGTCAATCCGGTGTCGGGACGCAAGATCTGGGGCATGGCGTGGACGCCGTGAACCTCACGCAGCTTCCAGCAGCGCCACCGTGCCCTGCCCGCCATCGGCACAGATGCTGACAATGGCGCGGCTGCCCTTCGGCATCGCCGCCAGTTCCTTCACCGCCTGACTGAGAATGCGCGCGCCGGTCGCGCCGAACGGATGACCGAGCGCGGTGGAGCCACCATTCGGATTCAAACGATCGCGCGGGAATTTTCCAAACGCAGCGTTGACGCCCGCCTTGTCGCGGATGAACTCCGGACTCTCCAGCGCCTTGATATGCGCGAGCACCTGCGCGGCGAACGCCTCATGGATTTCCCAGAGCTGGATGTCCGCATAGGTCAGCGCATGGCGCACCAACAGACGTGGGATCGCATAGGGCGGTGCCATCAACAGGCCTTCGGTGCGAAAATCAACCGAAGCGATTTCCCAATCGACCAGTTTCACACGCGGCGTGTTCGCGGGAAGTTTCTCCAGTCCCTTTTGCGACGCCACCCAGATGCTGGATGCGCCGTCGGTGAGCGGCGATGAATTGCCCGCGGTCAGCGTGCCCTTGCCGCTCTTGCGGTCGAACGAGGGCGGCAGCCGCGCCAGCTTTTCCAGTGACGTGTCCTTGCGCGGAATGGTGTCCCGGCGCACGCCGTCGAACGGGATCACGAGATCGTCGAAGAAGCCGCGATCCCATGCCGCCACCGCATGCTGATGACTTTCCAACGCGATCTGGTCCTGCGCCTCGCGCGAGATGTTCCACTCCTTGGCGGTGATTTCGGTGTGCTCGCCCATGCTCATGCCGGTGGTGCGATTGCTGACCGCCGGAATGTAAAGCCGCACATCGCTCAGCTTGAGATCGATCGCATGGGTGAGTTTTTGTCCGAGCGAACGCGCGGTCTGGAACTGACGCACCCAGTTCGACAGCGACATGCCAAGACCAAGCTGCACCTGGCTGAGGCTGTCGACACCGCCGACCAGCGCAAGGTTGCGCACCTCACCGTCGATCATCCCGGCAGCCTCGAACACGCCCATCATGCTGGTGGAGCACGCCATCACGGTGGAGTACGCCGGAACGGTGGCATCGACGCCGGCGTCCATCAGAATTTCGCGCGAGATATTGCTCCAGGTGAGGTTGGGCACGACGTTGCCCCACACCGCAAAATCCGGCCTGGCTCCGCCAAGACGTTCTATCATGTGCTTGACCACAGGCACCGACAGCGCAATGGCGTCGACATTGCTGAGCGGACCATCCACCTTCGCAAATGGCGTGCGGACACCCGCAGCCAGCCAGATCTCGGTTTTTGCAGATTGCGCCATACGCCTTACTCCAGGATCGAACGCCACTTCAGGCGCGCCCGGAGACTATTCGATCACCAGCAGGGCATACAAGCCGACGGCATGCGCCTCCGCTCTGCAATCGGGCTCAGCGCACCGCCAGCGGTGCTTCGTTCTGCAGCCAGCCCGTCATCGCGGCCTGCTTCCAGCTTTCGCAGGGAATGTCGGTTGCGCGATAGAGCTGCTTTTCGAAATGCACCTGCCGCCAGTCGCTCGCAGCGCCGCCGAAGGTATAACCCGCCTTGCGGGCAAGACCGATCATCTGCTCGTTGTTGCGGAAGGTTTCACCGAACAGGCGAAGCGAACCCAGCGCCGATGCGCGGCATTCAAGATTTGACACCATCGCCGATCCGATACCCTGGCCCTGCCATGCATCGCCGATCGAAAGCCCGAACTCGGTGTTCTGCGTTTCGGCGCTGTAGCTGTAACGCGCTTCGCCGACGATCATGTCGACGCCATCGACCTTCAGTTCGGCGATCACCGCGAAACGGCTGCCTTCTCCGACATGCAGCGTCCTGTCGAGTTCCGACGGCGGCAACTCGCTGGCGGCCCCCATCAGGCGATTGTAGCGCGACTGCCGCGACAGCCCACGGAAGTAGGCCATCAGCGCGTCAGCGTCCTTCTGCTCGATGAAGCGGACTGTCAGCGGCCGCCCGCCCTTCAGCCGCACGATGTCGGTGTAACGGCCAAGATTGGTGAGAAGAGCGCTGTAATCGGGCTGGGCGAGCATGACGCTATCCATCAACTGATCTGGCCGACTTTGCCGGGATGGCCTCAAAGGAAAACGCTGCGGGGCCGGATCAGCGCACCGGACCCCGCAGGAGATCATTACTCACGCCAGAACGGCTTGTTGGCCTCGTAAGCGAAGTCGCTCCAGCTCGCGCCGACGTCGTGAAAGTCGCGGTCGCTGAGCCGCGCGAGCTCACGCCGCCGCTTGGCGCGCTGGCCCCAGACATGCAGCAGGTCGGAGAGCGATGTAATCGGATGATGGACGACATCGTGATGATGATTTGTCATCATATTGGTGGTGCAGGCGGACATGGTAGCCTCCGATAACGGATTTGATGATCGGAATATCTGCCCGCAATTCCCCATTGACAAACGACACGTTGTCCCCCGTTATATGAGATAATCTCATGAACGAGGGACCTCATGACCGCCCGGCTGCCCTCCCTGAACGGTTTGCGCGCCTTCGAGGCCGCAGCGCGGCATCTCAGCTTCACCCTGGCCGCGCAGGAACTGAACGTCACCCAGACCGCGATCAGCCATCAGATCCGGCGGCTGGAGGAAGAGCTCGGCCTCAAGCTGTTCATCCGGCAGAGCCGCGCGCTGGCGCTGACCCCTGAAGCGACCGACTATCTCCCCGGCATCCGCGCGGCCTTTCAGGACCTGCGCACCGCCACCGACCGCCTGCTGCGCAACGGCAACGACCGGATGCTGACCATCAGCACCCTGACCTCATTCGCGGTGAAGTGGCTGCTGCCCCGGCTCGCGCCATTTCAGGAAAAACATTCCGACATCGACGTGCGCATCACCACATCGACCGAGCTGGTCGATTTCCGCCGCGGCGCGGTTGACGGCGCCATCCGATACGGACGCGGACAATGGCCGGGCCTGCGCGCGGAATGGCTGATGACGGACCTGATGTTTCCGGTCTGCAGCCCCGCGCTACTTGAGGGCAAGAACGGGCTGAAAAAACCGGAAGATCTTGCACGCTTCACCCTGCTCCACACCACCGGCTATGGCGACGACTGGCGGCTCTGGCTGACATCCGCCGGGCTGCCCACCGACATCGTCAAGAACCCCGGCCTGACCTTCGATCTGTCGTTCATGACCGTGCAGGCTGCCGTCGACGGGATCGGCGTTGCGATCGGTCACACGGCCTATGTGCAGGACGACATCGCGAAAGGCCGCCTTGTCGCGCCCTTCGATATGACGCTGCCGGAAGATGCCGGCTATTATTTTGTCGCGCCGCACGACAAGGCCAACCTGCCCAAGGTCACCGCATTCCGCGACTGGCTGCTGGCGGAGATGCGGCAGTAGCATCCGGAAAAGCTGAACGACCTGCGGCGCCCTGTTTCCAAAGCGCCGCAGATGTTTTTGTTCAGGCGCGCGCCCGCATTTCGCGGGCCGCCTCGACCATGTTGACCAGCGCAGGCCGCACCTCGGCCCAGCCTCGGGTCTTCAAACCGCAATCCGGATTGATCCAGAGTTGGTCTTCCGACAGCCGCTTGCGCGCAAGCGAGAGAAGTTCGGTCATCTCGGACACGTCGGGCACGCGCGGCGAGTGGATGTCGTAAACGCCGGGGCCGATCTCGTTCGGATACTTGTAGGTCACGAACGCATCGAGCAGTTCCATCTTTGAGCGCGAGGTTTCGATGGAAATGACGTCCGCATCCATCGCGCCGATGGCGTCGATGATGTCGTTGAACTCCGAGTAGCACATGTGGGTGTGGATCTGCGTCTCGTCCTTCACGCCCGAGGCGGTGATGCGGAAGCTGCCCACCGCCCAGTCGAGATAGGTTTTCCATTCGGAACGGCGCAGCGGCAGACCTTCGCGAAGCGCTGCCTCGTCGATCTGGATCATGGTCGCGCCGGCCTTCTCGAGATCGACCACCTCGTCGCGGATCGCGAGCGCGATCTGGCGGCAGGATTCACTGCGCGGAATGTCATCACGTACGAACGACCAGTTGAGGATGGTCACCGGGCCGGTGAGCATGCCCTTCATCGGCCGCTTGGTCAGCGACTGGGCATACTTCCACCATTCGACGGTCATCGGCTTCGGCCGGGACACGTCGCCGAACAGGATCGGCGGACGGACACAGCGCGAGCCATAGCTCTGCACCCAGGCATGCTGGGTGAAGGCGAAGCCCGACAGTTGCTCGCCAAAATACTGCACCATGTCGTTGCGCTCGAACTCGCCGTGCACCAGCACATCGAGGCCGATCTCCTCCTGCCACGCCACCGCGCGTTTTGTCTCCTCGCGCAGGAACTGGTCGTACTCGGCCTGATTGATCGTGCCCTTCGTGAAGGCGGCGCGCGCCTTGCGCACCTCGCTGGTCTGCGGAAACGAGCCGATGGTGGTAGTCGGGAATGCGGGCAGCTTGAAGCGGCCGCGCTGGATCTGTGCACGCTTCGCGAAAGAACTGCGGCGGCTGGCCATGTCCGCGGTGATCGCGGAAACACGATCGGCGACCGCCTTGCTGTGAACCTTTGGCGAGGCCTTGCGCGCGGCGGCAGCGGCAGCGGACGCCGCGAGTTTATCCTTCACGCTCTCGCGGCCACCGGCGAGCGCCTTTCCGAGGGTGGACAGCTCGCTCATCTTCTGCAGCGAGAAGGCCAGCCAGCTCTTGAGATCGGCATCAAGCTTGGTTTCACGGTCGAGATCGACCGGCACATGCAGCAGCGAGCACGATGGCGCGACCTCGATCAGGTTTGCACCGCGCCTGGCGACGACTGGTTCAAGACGATCGAGAATCGCGGGCAGGTTCGCGCGCCAGATGTTGCGGCCATCGATCACACCGAGCGACAGCACGACGTCAGCAGGAAGCTCGCGAATGATCGTTTCGATCTGATCTTGTCCGCGAAGGAGATCGAGGTGAAGTCCTGCCACTGGCAATCTGGCCGCAAGCTCGGCATTGTCGCCCAACGCGCCGAAGTAAGTGGTAAGCATGATTCTCAAGCCGGGCGTCTTCAACGCAATCTCGCTGTAGGCGGTCCTGAGCGCAGCTTTTTCCGTGGCATTGAGGTCGAGAACGAGGCATGGCTCGTCGATCTGCACCCAATCCGCACCCTCCGCGGCAAGCTGTTTGAGAACATCAATGTAGACCGGCAACAGTTTCGGCAGCAGCACCATTCGGTCGGACAGTTCGCTCTTGCCGAGCTTGAGGAACGTCACCGGGCCGACCAGCACCGGGCGGGTCTGATAGCCCAGAGCCTTGGCTTCCTTGTATTCGTCGATCGGCTTGGTCGATGACAGCGCGAAGGTCTGATCCTTCGAAAACTCCGGCACCATGTAGTGATAATTGGTGTCGAACCACTTGGTCATTTCCTGCGCCGGTGTGCCATGGCCATGGTGATGCGCATGGCCATGCTCACAGGCCTCACCGTCGCCCTGCGAGCCGCGCGCCATCGCGAAGTAAGTCGCCAGCGGCACCGCGCCGCCGGTCCAGCCGTACACCTGCGGAATCGCGCCGACCATCACGCTTGTGTCCAGCACCTGATCGTAGAAAGAAAAGTCGTTGGACGGGATGACGGTGATGCCGCGCGCCTTCTGACGCGCCCAGTTGTCGGCGCGAAGCTGCGCCGCCGTCTTGACGAGCGCAGCCTCGTCGATCTTGCCCGACCAGAAACTTTCGAGCGCGGTCTTCAATTCGCGATGCGGGCCGATACGTGGCGTGCCCAGCGTGGCGACAGCAATGGAAGTGGACGAATTCGACATCGGCAAACCCCGTGATGTTGGGGCAGGGCCGGACATGCGCGAACAACAGCGACGGCCGTGCCGTCCTCTCGCAAGCGACACACCGGGGCACCCCGCCCGTGGACGTATTGTGATCGCGGCAGGTCTCCTGACTCACGGGTCGCAGCCTGTATCCGCCTTCCCGCGGCTCGCGCCGCAGTGGCATCCATGGACAAGGCTCGCCGCTTACAGTTGCGGGGGCAGCTCCGGAATCGCGGATGTTCTCCGCTCACCGGATTCCCTCTTAGCTTCCTGATCCCGGAGGACCGGAAGAACCACGATGACGAAAGTTATGGGGGAACGCCGCAAACCCGGTCAAAGGGAAAGCTTCCCACTGCCGCGGCCCGAGACGCGCGCGACCAACGAGTGGGCAACAATGGAACCGCCGTCACGCGACCGATTCGCGGGGCAGTTCGGCCCGTCTGCCTGCGGAGCCGTCCCGATGATTGGCGCGGAAAAAATATCGTCCACGATTTCGCGCGCATTTGACGTGTTTGTCCCGCTATCCCCAAACCGGTCACTTGACATCGGCGCGCGAAGCACACCAGATGTAGGCGTCACGGTCTGCCGCGTCACAAGGCGTGGTAGCTAAGAGAGAAGTCCGGTGGGCTGCATCACCTGCAGCGATTCCGGCACTGCCCCCGCAACTGTAAGCGGCGAGCTTCTGTCCACGCGTGCCACTGAGGCGAAAGTCTTGGGAAGGCGGACAGCGGCGTCGACCCGCAAGTCAGAAGAACTGCCGCGACACCGAGAAAACGTCCACGGACGGGGTGTCCGGCGGCCGCGTGCAAACGGCGTCATGCCGTGTGCTCATGCGCCTTCGATCCCCGTCAGCAAAACATCACGGGGTCATTCGATGTCGCTCAACCTGCACACCACCAAAAACGAAAACCAGCCGATCATTCAGTTGAGTCTCGAGTCCCTTGCGCAGCCCGCGCCAAGCGAGCCCGCGATGCAGGTGATCCGCCGCAATGGCACTGTGTCGAAATTCGATCCGTCGAAAATCTCGATCGCCATGACCAAGGCATTCCTTGCGGTCGAGGGTCACACCGCCGCCGCCTCGCGCCGCGTGCATGAAGTGGTCGAGCAACTCACGCAGGAGGTGACCGCCGCGCTCACCCGCCGCGTCGGCGAAGGCCGCACCTTCCACATCGAGGACGTGCAGGATCAGGTCGAACTCGCGCTGATGCGCAGCGAACATCACAAGGTTGCCCGTGCCTATGTGCTGTATCGCGAAGAACGTGCCCGCGAACGCGCCGAGAAGATCGTCGCGCAGAAGGCTCCGGCCGAACCCCTGTTGCATACGACACTTGCCGATGGAACGCGCGTCGTTCTCGACATCAGGCGTCTCGAAGCCGTCATTGCCGAAGCCTGCGCCGGGCTCGACGGCGTCGATGCTGCGCTTGTGCTCGCGGAGGCACGCCGCAATCTTTACGACGGCATCGGACAGGACGAACTCGCCCTCGCCTCGATCATGGCCTCGCGCACGCTGGTCGAGCAGGAGCCGAACTATTCCTATGTCTCCTCGCGCCTGCTGCTCGACAAGCTGCGCGGCGAGGTTTTGAGCTTCGTGCACGGCACGCCGACGACAGCGACGCAGGCCGAAATGGCCACGCGCTATACAGAATATTTTTCAGCCTATGTGAAGGTCGGCATCCAGGCCGAACTGCTCGATCCGGAACTCAGCCGCTTCGACCTCGCGCGCCTCGCGGCGGCGCTGAAACCCGAACGCGATCTGCAATTCCAGTTCCTCGGCCTGCAGACGCTTTATGACCGCTACTTCCTGCATGTCCGCAACCGGCGCATCGAACTGCCGCAGGCGTTCTTCATGCGCGTGGCCATGGGCCTTGCTATGCGCGAGATCGACCGCGAGGCGCGCGCCATTGAGTTCTACAACCTGCTCTCCTCGTTCGACTTCATGGCCTCGACCCCGACGCTGTTCAATTCCGGCACGCTGCGCCCGCAGCTTTCGTCCTGCTTCCTGACGACCGTGGCGGACGACCTCGACGGCATTTTCAAGTCGGTCAAGGACAACGCGCTGCTGGCGAAATATTCCGGCGGTCTCGGCAACGACTGGACGCCGGTGCGCGGCCTCGGCGCGCATATCAAGGGCACCAACGGCGAGAGTCAGGGCGTGGTTCCTTTCCTGAAAGTCGCGAACGATACCGCGATCGCAGTCAATCAGGGCGGCAAGCGCAAGGGCGCGGTCTGCGCCTATCTCGAAACATGGCACATCGACATCGAGGAATTTCTCGATCTGCGCAAGAACACCGGCGATGATCGCCGCCGCACCCACGACATGAACACCGCCAACTGGGTGCCGGATTTGTTCATGCAGCGCGTCGAGCAGGACGGCGAGTGGAGCCTGTTCTCGCCGGACGAGACGCCTGACCTGCACGACCTCTACGGCCCCAAGTTCAAGACCGCCTATGAAGCCTACGAGGCCAGGGCCGACCGCGGCGAGATGCGCGTGTTCAAGCGCGTGCGCGCCACTGATCTCTGGCGGCGCATGCTCACCATGCTGTTCGAAACCGGTCATCCCTGGATCACCTTCAAGGACCCGTGCAACCTGCGCTCGCCGCAGCAGCATGTCGGCGTCGTACACTCCTCCAACCTCTGCACCGAAATCACGCTGAACACCTCGGCGGATGAAGTTGCGGTCTGCAATCTCGGCTCGGTCAACCTGCTCAATCACACCACCAGCAATGGCATCGACCACGACAAGCTGAAGCGCACCGTCTCCACCGCCGTGCGGATGCTCGACAACGTGGTCGACATCAACTTCTACACCATCCCGGAAGCGCGGCGCTCGAACCTGCGTCACCGCCCGGTCGGCCTCGGGCTGATGGGCTTCCAGGACGCGCTGCATGCTCAGCGCATTCCAGTTGCATCGGACAAGGCTGTCGCCTTTGCCGATGCGAGCATGGAAGCGATCAGCTATCACGCCATTTCGGCCTCGGTGGATTTGGCAGCCGAGCGCGGACGCTATCCGTCGTTCGACGGATCGCTGTGGTCGCGCGGCATCCTGCCGATCGATTCGATTGCGATCCTGTCCGATGCGCGCGGCGGCGCGAATTTCGACACCTCGACAACTTTGGACTGGTCGGACCTGCGCGAGCGGGTCCGCAAGACCGGCATGCGCAACTCCAACGTGATGGCCATCGCGCCGACCGCGACCATCTCCAACATCTGCGGCGTCGCGCAGTCGATCGAACCCGCCTACCAGAACCTCTATGTCAAATCGAACATGTCGGGCGACTTCACCGAGGTGAACGAATTCCTGGTGCGCGATCTCAAATCGCGCGGGCTGTGGGACGAGGTGATGGTCTCCGACCTGAAATATTTCGACGGCAGCGTCGGCCAGATCGACCGCGTGCCGGACGACCTCAAGGCGCTTTACGCGACGGCCTTCGAGATCGATACCGCATGGCTGATCGAAGCTGCCGCGCGCCGCCAGAAGTGGATCGATCAGGCGCAGTCGCTCAATCTCTATATCGCCAACCCGTCGGGCAAGAAGCTGGATCAGCTCTATCGCCTTGCCTGGAGCCTTGGCCTGAAGACGACCTATTACCTGCGTTCGCGCAGCGCCACCCATGTCGAGAAATCGACGCTCAAAGGCACCGACGGAAAACTGAACGCGGTATCCGCAACGGCGCCCGCCGCAGCAGCACCCATCATCGTGCCACAGGCGAAGCAGGCGGACTTCGCGGAAGCGCTGGCCTGCTCGATCGACAATCCCGACTGCGAGGCGTGTCAGTAACCCTCGCCGTCATTGCGAGCGAAGCGAAGCAATCCATCTCCGACAACCTGTCAACTGGATTGCTTCGTCGGCTTCGCCTCCTCGCAATGACGATCACCGCATATATCGAACACGAAAGATAACCTCCCATGCTCGACTGGTCAGACTCAACGTCATCCGTCACACCATCCGCCGTCGCCATCTTCAACACGCCGTCCGGCACCGAACAGACCGGCCTCGGCACCATCGACCGCAGCGGCGGACGCGTCTCTGTCGATGAAAAACGGATGATCAACTGCCGCGCCGACGTCAATCAGCTTCTCCCGCTCAAGTATAAATGGGCCTGGGAGAAATACCTCGCCGGCTGCAACAACCACTGGATGCCCACGGAAGTCTCGATGCAGGCCGACATCGCGCTGTGGAAGTCGCGCGACGGACTGACCGAGGACGAGCGCCGCGCCATCAAGCGCAATCTCGGATTCTTCGCGGCGTCCGAAAGCCTGGTCGCCAACAACATCGTGCTGGCGATCTACCGTCATCTCACCAATCCGGAATGCCGGCAGTATCTGCTGCGGCAGGCGTTCGAGGAAGCGGTGCATACCCACACCTTCCAGTATGTCGTTGAAAGCCTCGGCCTCGACGAGGGCGAGTTGTTCAACATGTACCGCGAGGTGCCGTCGATCACCGACAAGGCCGCGTGGGCGCTGAAGCACACGCAGAACCTCGACAACCCGGACTTCAAGACCGGCACGGTGGAAAGCGATCAGGCCTTCCTGCGCGATCTCGTCGCGTTCTATGTCGTGTTCGAGGGCATGTGGTTCTACACCGGCTTCGCGCAGATCCTCTCGCTCGGCCGACGCAACAAGATGGTGGGCATCGCCGAGCAGTACCAATACATCCTGCGCGACGAGAGCATCCACCTGAACTTCGGCATCGACGTGATCAACCAGATCAAGCTGGAAAATTCGCATCTGTGGACAAAGGATTTCCAAGACGAGGTTCGCGGCATGCTCAAGGAAGCCGCCGAACTGGAAGCTGCCTATGGCCGGGACACCATGCCACGCGGCTTCCTTGGCCTGAACGCGGCGCTGTGCGAACAATACATGCACTTCATCGCCAACCGCCGCTGCGCGCAGATCGGCCTCGCGCCGGTGTTCGCGGAAACCGAAAATCCGTTCCCGTGGATGTCCGAGGTGATGGATCTGAAGAAGGAAAAGAACTTCTTCGAGACGCGCGTGATCGAGTATCAGAACGGCGGCGCGCTGTCCTGGGACTGAGGCTCATTGGAGCGGGTTTGGTTCAGTCCGCTGCCCGCTCCGCGCGTCCGGGAATGCTTTCCTTGAAGTCCTGAAGGCGCAATCCGTATGGATGGAAAATGCCGCTGCGGATTATCGGGCTAGCGGGCCAGAGACGCCAACAACCGCATAAATCGAAAACCTCCGTTAATGTCTGCTTGCGAAACTCTCCCGATTGGGAGGATTTCGCTTTGGACGATTCATTTCTGATCAGATGCACCAAGTGCAAGGGAAGCTTTCGCGACAAGGCGCGGAGGGTTCAGAATGGATATTCCAGGCAGTGTCCCCTGTGCGAACGCGTCCTGTTCTTCGAGGAAGGCACGCCCGACAAGAATGTCCAGAAAGCGCTGATCGACGCGAGGCAGTTGCGCAAAGCCCTGCGGGAATACGAGGATACGAAACGACCGGCTGCCCCGTTCCAGTTTCGCCGGTCGTAGCCCTTGCGATAGCAGCGCCTGATGCTGACGGAAAACATGCCCGTCAGCCGCGAAAGCTTTAGTCTTCCCTAAATGCGGGACGAGCAGATTTGCATCATCAGCGGATCGTTCTGTGCATGAACATGACCGCCGATGCAGCACCAGTGCGCACCGATCACAAGGCCCAGAGCGATCACGCCAAGAGAGGCCGCAATCTTGCCAAGCCAGCCCTTTTTCGCCGCAGGCTCCGCTTCGGACGCCGCCACCGCTGGTCCACCGACAATGCTGCCGAATTTCTCGAAGAACTCTCCCGCAAGCTTTGTCGCCGTGGCGTCGATCAAACGGCCGCCAAGCTGCGCCAGCTTCCCGCCGACATCCGCCTTTACCGTGTAATGCAGGATCGTGGCATCGCCGTCGGCTTCCAGCTTCACCGCAGCGCTGCCCTTGGCGAACCCCGCCATGCCGCCCGCGCCCTCACCAGTGATGGTGTAGCCGTTCGGCGGGTCGAGGTCGGAGAGAAGCACCTTTCCCGTGAACGACGCCTTTACCGGCCCGACCCGCAACGTGACCTTGGCGTTCATCTCATTGTCGGATGTTTTCTCGATAGACTCGCAGCCCGGAATACACTGCCGGAGCACCTCAACGTCGTTGAGTGCCGCATAGACCTTTTCGCGCGAAGCTTCGATGCGCTGTGAACCATTCATATCCATCAGGTGCGTCCTTCTTCTTTCTGATCGTCCGGCCGCCGCTGGCCACGGCGACGCACCTCGACCATCTCCGCGACAATCGAGAGTGCTATTTCCTCAGGCGTAATGGCGCCAAGATCGAGTCCGGCCGGTGCGCGCAACGCTTCCAGTTCAGATGTCGGAACGCCCGCCGCGGCCAGTTCGTCCTTCAGCACGGAAGCTTTCTTGCGCGAGCCGACGAAAGCCACATAGGCAGACGGTGTGGCCAGCGCCGACTTCAGCGCCGCGGTGTCGCCGCGTCCCTGCGTGGAAACGATCACATAGCGGCCGGGGCCGCCGTCAGCCGGAACTTCGTAACCCTCAATCAGCCGGTCTGCTTCACCGAACAGCGCATGATCCGAGGCAGGCGCGCAGACCGAGACGAAAAATCCCATGCGCGGCGCGATCGCTGCAATCGCCACCGCCACCGGCGATGCACCGCAAATGTAAAGCTGCGGGCGCGGCAGGATCGGCTCGACAAAAATATCCATGGTGCCGTGGCTCGGGCACATATTGTTGGCATAGAGCACGCCTTCATGCGCCTCGCCTGCTTTCAAGCCATGTTCTTCCAGCACATCCTTTGGTTGCACGCTGATGAGGCGAGGCTGGCCATCGGACAACGATTGTCGCGCGGCCTTTAGCACATTGGCCCGCGCGCAGCCGCCGCCGATCCAGCCTGCGGTCATGGTACCGTCACTGAGGATGACCGCCTTCGCGCCGGCCTTGGCTGCGGTCAGCGACACCGTGCGCACCACCGTCGCCAGCGCGAACGGCTCGCCGCGAGCCTTCATGTTATTCACAAGATCAAGGACATCGGGAGCGAGTGTCATGGTTCAAATCCTCGCCAGATAAGGTTCGAGGGCCTGCAGGCTTTCAAGGTTGTGCGCCGGCGCGAACAGATCGACATGGGGCAGCGCCGCTTTCATGCCTGCTGCCTCCGGTGCATAGTCGCGCCAGCCGATCATCGGATTGAGCCAGGCGATGCGGCGGCAACGCCGGTGCAGCGCGGCCATTTCACGGCCCAGTTGGTCCGCCGGACCGGTGTCATAGCCATCGGACACAATCATCACGCAGGTCCGCGAATGAATCGCGCGCCGCGCGTGCCAGCGGTTGAAGGTCGCAAGCGACTCGCCGATCCGCGTGCCGCCGCCAACACCCTGCGCCAGCAGCGACATACGCTCCACCGCACGCGTGGCGTCGCGTTCGCGTAACGCGGGCGAGATGTGAACGAGGCGCGTATGGAACACGAAGGCTTCGGCTTCGCAGAAATTGTCGAGAATGCCGTGCATGAAGCGCAGGAACACGGCGGAATACATGCTCATGGAGCCGGAAGCATCGAGCAACACGACCAGACGCAGCGGTTTGTGCTTGCGCTGCCGCCACACCAGTTCCATCGGCGTGCCGCCATGGGCGATGCTCTTGTGAATCGTGCGGCGCAGATCGATGCGGCGGCCCGCACGGCGCGCCTGCTCGCGGCGGGTCAGCCGCACGCGCATAGCCCTTGCGAGCCGTGCCGCAACCGCGTGCGCCTCGGCGAGATCGGCCGAATTGGCGAGATGACGGAAATCGGTCTTGGCCAGCGCCTCTGAGCGCGACGCGCCTTCGCGCAGGCCGGGCGCATTGTCGTCGTTCTCACTGTCGGCACCGCGACGCCGCTGCACATGATCCGGCGCGCCATCGGGATTGCCGGGACGATCGCCACTCTTTGAGCTGTCCATGCCCGGCGGGTTCTTCTGCAGCACGCCGGAAATGCGCGTGGCGGATTTCATGCCGCGACCGAGCCAGAACGCGTCGAAAATCTCGTCGAATTTCTCCCAGTCGGCCTTGTTGCTGCAGAACAATGCGCGCAGCGCCGGTCGCAGGCGCGACGGCGTCAGCGATGCCGGGCTGTTCAGCACCGTGAGCGCATCGCTGGTCTCGGCCAGTCCGGCAACGAATCCATTGTCGCGCAGAACGCGGACAAAATCGCCAAGCTTGCGGCGTGCGCCCGCGCCGGCTGGTGCAGCGATTGCCTCGTGAATGGCTACGGCGCTTGTCATATCAGGCCACCTTGCCCAGCAGCCGGTCGGACACTTCGCGCGTCACGCGCGACTTGTCCTCGGCTGTCTTGATCAGGCACATCATGGTCTCGAACACCGCTTCGGGCTCCGCGCGCAGATCGTCGATGCCGAGCCCGGCCAGCGCCGCAGCCCAATCGAGCGTCTCCGCGACACCGGGACTTTTGCGCAGGTCTTCCTTGCGAATGGCCTCGACCATCCGGGCGATCTGCAATGCCAGCGCCACATCGATAGTCGGCATCCGCGCGGTGATGATGCGTGCCTCGCGCTCCACGTCCGGAAAATCGACATAGTGATAGAGGCAACGGCGGCGCAGAGCATCGGACAGTTCGCGCGTGCCGTTCGACGTCAGGACCACTTGTGGAATTGTCGTTGCACGGATGGTGCCAAGCTCGGGGATCGACACCTGATAGACCGAAAGCAGTTCGAGCAGGAAGGCCTCGAACTCCTCGTCGGCGCGGTCGATCTCGTCGATCAGCAGGACAGGCGATTTGGGCTGACGGATCGCCGCCAACAGAGGCCGTTCGAGCAAAAATTTTTCAGAGAAAATGTGATCTTCGATGACATCCGCGGCATCGGCATGACTTTCCCGCGCCTTGATCGCCAGCAGTTGCCGCTGATAGTTCCACTCATAGAGCGCGGCGTTCTGATCAAGTCCTTCATAGCATTGCAGACGGATCAGCCGGGTGTCATTCGCCCGCGCCAGCGTCAGCGCAACTTCGGTCTTGCCGACCCCCGCCTCGCCTTCCAGCAGCAGCGGACGCGACAGGCTTTCCATCAGCCAGACGGCGGTCGCAAGATCGCGATCGGGAATATAGCCCGCGTGGGCCAGCCGTTCGGCGATCCTGTCTCGTTCAGCATGATGACGCATGGGCGATTTCCGTGCCGCCCGCCTTCGCGGGCGGCAGCACCTGTTAGACGTGCAGGCCGAGCCGCTCGCCGACCTTCCACAGCCGCCAGGCATCGTGCGGCATCTGGATGTGACCGGCGTTCAGGAACGCATAGGCGTCGTTCACGGCATTCGAGAAGCACGGCACGCCGCCAACATGTGGGCTTTCGCCGACACCCTTGGCGCCGATCGGATGATGCGGCGACGGCGTGACGGTGTAGTCCGTCTCCCACTTTGGCGTCTCAACCGCTGTCGGCAGGAAGAAGTCCATGAACGATGCGCCGAGCACATTGCCTTGCTCGTCGTAGTGGATCTCCTGACCCATCGCGACGGCGAAGGCTTCGGTGAGGCCGCCGTGGACCTGTCCTTCGATGATCATCGGGTTGATGCGTGTGCCGCAATCATCCAGCGCGTAGAAACGCCGGGTCTTGGCGACGCCGGTATCGACATCGATGTCCATCACACAGAAATACGCACCGAACGGATAGGTCAGGTTCGGTGGATCGTAATAGTTCACCGCCTCAAGACCCGGCTCCAGATTTGGCGGCGGGCTGTTGTAGGACGCCCAGGCGATCTCCTTCATGGTCTTGAACTTTTCCGGAAGACCTTTCACCCGGAAACGATCCACGTCCCATTCCAGATCGCCTTCGTGAACTTCGAGCATGTGCGCCGCAATCATCTGCGCCTTGGCCTTGATTTTTCGCGCAGCAACGGCGGTCGCAGCACCAGCCGTCGGCGTCGAACGCGACCCGTAAGTGCCGAGACCGTAAGGCGCGGTGTCGGTATTGCCTTCCTCGATCATGATGTCGTCGGCGGGAATGCCGAGTTCGGTCGCGATGATCTGGGCATAGGTCGTTTCATGACCCTGCCCCTGGCTCTTGGTGCCCATGCGCGCGATGATCGATCCGGTCGGATGAATGCGGATTTCCGCCGAGTCGAACATCGCAACACCAAGGATGTCGCAGTTCTTCGATGGCCCAGCGCCGACAATCTCGGTGAAGAACGAGACGCCGATGCCCATGATCTCGCGGGTCTCGCCACGCCTGAAGGCTTCCTGCTTCTGTTTTTGCTCGGCGCGAAGCTGGCGATAGCCGATGGTGTCCATCGCCTTCTTCATGGCGAGCGGATAGTTGCCGCTGTCGTATTCCCAACCGAGCGCCGCCTTGTAGGGGAATTGCTCCGGCTGGATGAAGTTCTTGATGCGCAGATCGGCGGAGTCCATCCCGAGCCGCTGCGCCAGCGTCTCGATGGCGCGCTCGATGGCATAGACCGCTTCCGTCACCCGGAACGAGCAGCGATAGGCGACGCCGCCGGATGCCTTGTTGGTATAGACGCCGTCCACCGACAGATACGCCACCGGCATGTCATAGGATCCGGTGCAGATATTCATGAAGCCCGCGGGCCACTTCGAAGGATCGGCGCAGGCATCGAACGCACCGTGATCGGCCAGCACATGACAACGCATGCCGAGAATCTTGCCGTCCTTGGTGGCCGCAAGCTCCGTGGTCATGTGATAGTCGCGCGCGAATGACGTGGTGGAGAGATTCTCCATCCGGTCCTCGACCCACTTCACCGGCACGCCGAGCACGATGGACGCGACCACCGCGCAAACATAGCCAGAATACGCTCCGACCTTGTTGCCGAAGCCGCCGCCAATGTCTGGCGCGATGACGTGGATCTTGTGCTCCGGAAGTCCCGAGATCAGCGACACCACGGTGCGGATCACATGCGGCGCCTGGAAGGTGCCCCACAGCGTCAGTTCGCCCTTGATCTTGTCCATCGAGGCGACGCACTGGCAGGTCTCCAGCGGCGACGGGTGCACGCGTTGATAGGTGAACATATCCTTGGACACGACATCAGCCTTGGCAAACACTGCGTCGGTGCCGTCCTTGTCGCCGATGTCCCAGAAGAAGATGTGGTTGTGATGCTTGCGCGCGCCATGCGCGCCGGTCATCTTGTCCTTGATGTCTTCGCGCAGCAGCGGCGCATCGGGGTCCATCGCCTTGAACGGATCAACCAGAACCGGCAGCGGTTCGTATTCGACTTCAACCAGTTCGATCGCATCGGCAGCGATGTAGCGATCCCTCGCCACCACGAAGGCGATTTCCTGATTCTGGAACAGCACCTTCTCGTCGGCCAGCACCGCTTGCACATCGCCGGCAAGCGTCGGCATGTAGTGCAGGTTCAGCGGCTTGAGGTCGGCGGCGGTCAATACCGCGAGCACACCCGGCAGCGCCTTGGCCTTCGAAGTGTCGATGCTCTTGATGCGTGCATGGGCATGGGATGAGCGCACGAAGTCGCCGAACAGCATGCCCGGCAGTTTCAGGTCATCGACGTAATTGCCCTTGCCCTGCGTGAAGCGGATGTCTTCGACGCGCTTGCGCTTGCAGCCCATGCCCTGCAGTTTCTCGGCACGCTCGGCGCTGGTCGGTTCAACGGGGGTCTGGATGTTCATTCTGCGGCCTCCTGGAAAGGCACGCCATTGATCTTGGCGGCCGCGTATTGAATCGCCTTGACGATGTTCTGATAGCCGGTGCAACGGCAGAGATTGCCGCCGATGCCGAAGCGGATTTCGTCTTCAGTCGGATTCGGATTTTCCTGCAGCAGGCGATGCGAGCGCATGATCATGCCCGGCGTGCAGTAACCACACTGCAGGCCGTGCATCATACGGAACCCTTCCTGCAGCGCGCTGAGCGTGCCGTCCGGCGCCGCCATGCCTTCCACCGTGGTGATGGATGCGCCGTTGGCCTGAACGGCGAACATGGTGCAGCTCTTCACCGACATGCCGTCGAGATCGACGGTGCAGGCGCCGCAATGACTGGTGTCGCAGCCGATATGCGCACCGGTGAGATTTTGCTGTTCACGGATGAAGTGGATCAGCAGCGTGCGCGGTTCGACCAGCGCCTCCACCGGCTGTCCGTTGATCGTCAGCTCGATATGGGCTTTCGCCATGTTGGGGCTCTCCCTGATGTTCTAATTTTTGGCGCGGGCTTTTGCCCGTTCGACCGCGCGGCGAAGCATCACGCCCGCCATCTTGGTGCGGTATTCCGAAGGGCCGCGTCCGTCCGAGGCGGGACTGGTGATCGCCTCGGCTGCGGCGACGGCCTTGTCGAGCGCCGCCTTGTCAAGCGCGGTACCGACCAGCGCCTTGCCGGCTTCTTCCGCCCAGAGCGGCGTATCCGCGACATTGGTGAGGCCGATCGAGGCCGCCGTGCATTTTCCGCCGCTCATGGTCAGCACGACGGCGGCGGCCGCGGTGGCGTAGTCACCGATCTTCCGCTTCAGCTTCTCGTAGGCGTAACCATGGCCGGCGGGCGGCCCGGGAATGCGGATCGCAGTGAGTATTTCGCCGGGTTCGATCGCGGTGAAATAGGCACCCTGATAGTAATCCCGCGCGGCAACCTTGCGCACGCCCTTCGGGCCGGTGAGCTCGTAAGCCGCGCCGAGACACTGCATCAGCGCCGGCATGTCGTTGCCCGGATCGCCGTTGGCGGCGTTGCCGCCGATGGTGCCCAAGTAACGGATTTGCGGATCGGCGATCAGCAGCGAGGTCTCGCGGATGATCGGCAGCTTCGCAGCCAAGAGATCGGATGCAATCAGCGTGTGCTGTGTGGTCATCGCGCCGATGACGACGTCACCACCTTCCTCCCGGATGCCCTTGAGGTCTCCGATGTCCCTCAGGTCGACCAGATGCTCCGGCGTGGCCAGCCGGGTTTTCATCATCGGGATCAGGCTGTGGCCGCCGGCCAGCGGCCGGGCGTCTTCACCGAGCTTCACCAGAAGCGCGACGGCGTCCGACACGGATTTCGGACGATGATAATCGAATGAACCAGGTATCACGGCGACCTCCCCAGGTTACCTGCGCCCCGGACCTCTGACGGGTCCAGTTCACATCAGCGCAACGCCAAGGAGGCCAATCGCTTTAGAAACATTCAAGAACGCGCGCACCAGTCATCGCTTTTCAGCACCAAAAGCGGCACCGCTGCACGAACTGCGTCAGCACTTCTGTCTCAGTTGTCCTTGCTTTGAAGATAGACGGTCAGTTGCTCTCGCAATTGCGGGAGCCGGCTGCGACTCACCGGCACCGAGCGGCGCACCGGCGAGTCGAGATCGGCGACACCATTATCGCCGGCCCGCTTCAAACGGGTCACGCGCTGGATATTGACGATGTAGCTGCGGTGCACACGAGAGAAAATGTCCGGCGGCAACCGTTCGATGATCTCGCCGATGGACAGCGGACAGAAGATGTCCTCCCGGCCATTGAACACATAGGTATAATGAGCGTTGGCATGGACGGAGAAGATGTCGGTGATGTCGATCGTCTTGTTGCCGCGATATTTCTCGACCGGCAGGGTCGGCTCATAGGCCCGCGCCTCGGGCACAGTCTGTGCGGGATTATCCGGCACCGCCGCTTTCGCCGTGGCCACCGAAGCCGGGACTGCCTTTTCCGATGTGACCGGAGCCGGCGCCGAAACGGATTCGCCGGACTCGGGCAGGATCACAGGGTCCGCTGCGGCCTCGCGCTGATCTGGAACCAGCGCCAACATGAAGACACCCGAAACCATGAAAGCGACCACGCTGACGATCACCGCAAGCAGATCGCCCGAGATCGCAGGCGTGCCCGTCGGCGGCGCGCCGACAATCGGATGCAGCGTCAGTCCCGCCATCGCGGTGTAGTGCATGCCCGAGATCGCGCAGCCGAGAACCGCGGCGCAGACCAGCAGGGGCGGTCTCGTTTCGGATGCGAAGGCCAGCCACAGCGCCAGTCCCGACGCGACAACAGCGATCAGCACACTCGCCAGCACATAGACCGGGTTATGGATCATGTGGGCGCTGGCATGGAGCGCCAGCATCCCGATGTAATGCATCGACGCGATCCCGACGCCCATTACCGTCGCGGCGATGAACAGCAGCCGCTGCGAACGCAAGGTGGCCAGATAAACGGCAATGCCGACCACCAGCACACAGACCAGAAACGACAGCAGCGTCGGCAGCACGACATAGTCAACGGTCACGGGCAACCGTGCCGCCAGCATGCCGACGAAATGCATCGCCCAGATGCCAACCGCAAATGACAGCGCGGCGCCGGCAATGAGCAGGCGGCGATTCAGCGCAAACGCCTGCGAAACGCGAAGCGCCAGATTCAAACCGACGTAGCTTGCCTGAATCGCCACGAGCAGTGACAGGGCAACCAGCGTCGGATCATGTTCGATGGGCATATCCCAGCAGTCCTTGTCCGAACTGCGCGAAGCCTAAAGCGACGTGTCACACAAAATCAACCTGCCGGTGTCTGCTCAAACGCCGCGGCAGATCACGAGATGCTTCAGCTTTTCACCAACGACACCTGTTCGCGCGCGGCAGATTTCGAGACTGTCTTTCTTGCGGCAAACAATTATGGAGTTGCGTCCGCGAAACGACCGCGCTGCATCCATCTCCGCCGCCTTGCGAGTAACCATCGCCGGCAAGTGAAGCAGATTCATTTCGAACCGGAGCACGGCGTCATCACAACGAGCCGGGCACAATGCCGCATCCGGGAACGCATTCCTGCGGCTTCCCTATCGGGCAGACCGGACGTCCATCGGCTCATTGTTGAATCAAGTCTGGGAAGAATGGCGCGCCCGAAGAGATTCGAACTCCTGACCCCCAGATTCGTAGTCTGGTGCTCTATCCAGCTGAGCTACGGGCGCGCATTTCGCTGGCCGAAGGGGCCGGAGGCCGGGCCGCGAAAGAGCGCCATAGCTACCGGCTCCGGGCCAGCTTTGCAAGGTCGATAAGGCACCGATTTTCAGCCGAAACGTCAGTTTTTTCAGGCCCGGACCCGGGCATCCCGCAGCCGGTGAAGGTCCACGGCGCGATCCGGAATCATGATTCGGAAGGTGGCGCCGATGGTCCCCTCCACCAGACTGAGTTCGCCGCCATGGGCGCGGATCAGCTCCGCGGCAATGGCAAGGCCCAGCCCGGTGCCGCCGTCCCGTGAAGAGCCCTGAAACGCCTCGAACAGATGCGCCTTGGCTTTCTCCGGAATGCCGGGGCCTGTATCCGAGATTTCCAGGATCGTCACCGCACCCTCACGGCGGCCGGTGACCCGAACCTGTTTGGCGGTGGCAACCTTCGACCTGTCGCTCTCCAACGCCTGCGCGGCGTTGCGAACGAGGTTGAGCAGCACGCGGAACAGCTGATCCGGATCGGCATCGGCCATCAGGCCGCGCTCGATGGCGTTGATCCACTCGATGGAGGTGTCGGAAGCGAGGCCTGCCGATTCGCGCACTTCCTTCACCACCGGCTCGATCAGCACCATGCGCCGGTCCGGCTCAGCCTCCTGCGCCTTGCCGTAGGACAATGTCGACTGACAGAACGCGATGGCGCGCTCCAGCGACCGCATCAGCTTCGGTGCGAACCGCTGCACGCGTGGATCGGGCACGCTCGCGAGCTGATCCGACAGCAATTGCGAGGAGGCCAGCAGATTGCGCAGGTCGTGATTGATCTTCGACACGGCAAGGCCGAGTGCGGCAAGATGACTCTTCTGATGCAGCATCGAAACGAGGTCGCGCTGCATGTCCGACAGTTCACGCTCCGCCACGCCGATTTCGTCGGTGCGCTTCGACGGCTCGATGATGCGCGCGGTGCTTTCCGGATTCTCGTGAAACGCCACAAGATTTGCGGTCACGCGCCGCATCGGCCGCACGAACAGGTGATGCAGCGCGTAATAGATCAGGCCCGCGGTGATGCTGGTCATCACCAGCGACAGCAGCAGCACGTTGCGCGAGAAGCGGAACATCGCGTCGCGCAGCGGCTTCTCGTCGGCCACGACCTCGATGAACTGTCCGCTGCCCGGCGCGGGTCCGATGATGCGCATCATCTCGTCGCCGCTGTCGAGCATGACCTGGAACGCATCGACAATCGCCGACCATGCGCTCACATCGCGCATGTCGATGTCATGGTCGATCTTCTGCGGCATATCCGCCGCCGCAAGAAGCCGGCGCTGCTGACCGCTTTTGATCGCCACCGCCCGCGCCCCGATGCTGGCGAGAATCTGGCGCGCGAGGGCATCCGGAACCATGCCGCTCGGCGCGGCATCCAGCACCAGCGCCGCGGTGCTCGCCGCCGCCAGCCGGTCATTGAGGCGATTGACCCGAAAGTTGGCGATGGAGGGAACGTAGATCAGGATTTCGACGATCAGGATCAACGGGATCGTCAGCAACAGGAGCTTTCCGGACAGCCCGAAGCCCAGCCCCTGCTGGGGCCGCACTTCCGTCCGATCAGAGTCCTGGCCGGATACTGCCATTGATCGACCGCCCGCCCGTTTTATTGATTTGCCGCCACAGGATGCGCCTGTGTGCGGCCGGGGTCAAACCCCCGAAACTATTATGGTTTAAGCCTGTGACAGCGCTTTGTAAGCCGCCCGCTGGACCAAACCCCAAGATTGACGAAAACAGCCTGCTCCCGTATAAGCCGCGCCAACTGTCCTCGATGGCCCGGCTTGACCGGGCCGGTTCATTTTGGACCGGAATTGGTCCACTTCAGGGCCGCCATCGCAGGATGTCACCTTAATTTATTGGCGAATGGCCTTCGGCGAGCCTGCCGGACGCGCTTTTCGCAGCGGAGAACGACCGTGAAGCGGACCTATCAACCCAGCAAACTGGTGCGCAAGCGCCGTCACGGCTTCCGTGCCCGTCTCGCGACCGCCGGCGGCCGCAAGGTTCTCGCCGCCCGCCGCGCGCGTGGCCGCAAGCGTCTGAGCGCCTAAGCGGACCTCACCCGAGACCCTTTCCCATGCGCCGGTTGGAATCATGGACCGGTTAAGGCAGCGCGCGGATTTCCTCGCCGCGGCCAGTGGCCCGCGCATGGCCAGCCCCGCCTTTGTGGTGCAGAGCCGAGCCCGCGACGATAACGGCCCGGTGCGCGTCGGTTTTACCGTCACCAAAAAAGTCGGCACCGCCACGGAGCGGAACCGCGTCCGCCGCCGCCTGCGCGAACTCGTGAAGCGGCTCGATGCCGCAGCCGTGCGCCCGCACCATGATTATGTGATCGTGGGACGACGCGCCGCGCTGGACCGCGGCTTCGAAACCATGTTCAACGATCTGCGCTCGGCGCTCAGCCGCCTCGAGCGGCAAGCGCCAAAACTCTCCGGCAATACCACCCGGAACCCAGACCCTTCACGCACACGTCCGACTGAATGACGAGACCTGAACGATGATCGAAAATCGCAACACCATCCTGGCCGTCATCCTGTCGGGCCTTGTGCTGATCGCGTGGCAGTATTTCTACAACATTCCCACCATGGAAAAGCAGCGCGCCGCGCAGCAGGCCGAGCTGGCGCAGAAGCAGGCCGCCAATCCGGCCGCGACACCGGCAACGCCGGCCAATCCGGCAGGCACGCCTGCAACACCGGGCACGCAAGCCCCGATTCCCGGCGCACCCGCGACCGCCGCTCCTGTGGTGAGCCGCCCCACCGCGATTGCCGCTTCCCCGCGCGTAAAGATCGACACGCCCAATATCTCCGGCAGCATTTCGCTGACCGGCGCGCGCATCGATGACGTCGCACTGGTTAAGTACCGCGAGACCGTCGATCCGAAATCGCCTGCGATCGAACTGTTCTCACCATCAGGTACCAAGGAGCCATTCTACGCCGAGTTCGGCTTCGTGCCGTCGGCAGGCTCGACCATCAAGATGCCGACCCGCGATACGCTCTGGTCGCAGGAAGGCACCGGCGCGCTGACGCCGACCACGCCGGTGACGCTGACCTGGAACAACGGCCAGGGCCTCACCTTCAAGCGCACGATCTCGATCGACGACAAGTACCTGTTCACGATCAAGGACGACGTCGCCAATGTCGGCGATGCGCCGGTGACGATCTATCCGTTCGGCCTGATCTCGCGCCATGGCACGCCGCATGTGTCGGGCTACTACATCCTGCATGAAGGCCTGATCGGCGTTCTGGGCGATCAGGGCCTGCAGGAATACGGCTACAAGAAGATGGACGAGACCAAGGCGGTCGAGTTCAAGGTGAACAACGCCTGGATGGGCATCACCGACAAGTATTGGGCCGGCACGCTGCTGCCGAATCCGAAGGCCAATGTGCAGGCGCGTTTCTCGTCGAACCTCGTCGGCACGCTGCGCACCTACCAGACCGATTACCTGCTCGATCCGATGACCATCGCAATTGGCGGCAATGCGACGACGACCACCAGCCTGTTCGCCGGCGCCAAGGAAAACGCCACTGTCGACGCCTACGACAAGCAGCTCGGCCTGAACAAGTTCGACCGCCTGATCGACTGGGGATGGTTCTACTTCATCACCAAGCCGATGTTCTTCATGATCGACTGGTTCTTCCACATCGTCGGCAACTTCGGCGTCGCGATCCTGCTCGTCACCGTGCTGGTGAAGCTGGTGTTCTTCCCGCTCGCCAACAAGTCCTACGCCTCGATGGCGAAGATGAAGGCCGTGCAGCCGCAGCTTGCCGCACTCAAGGACAAGTATCCTGACGACAAGATGAAGCAGCAGCAGGAGATGATGGAGATCTACAAGAAGGAGAAGATCAACCCGATCGCGGGCTGTCTTCCGATTCTGATCCAGATCCCGGTGTTCTTCTCGCTCTACAAGGTTCTGTTCGTCACCATCGAAATGCGGCACGCGCCGTTCTTCGGATGGATCAAGGACCTCTCTGCGCCGGACCCGACCAACCTGTTCAACCTGTTCGGCCTGTTCGCATTCGATCCGACCCAGCTTCCGGTTCTCGGCTACTATCTGCATCTCGGCATCTGGCCCATCATCATGGGCATCACGATGTGGATTCAGATGAAGCTGAATCCGACGCCGCCGGACCCGACGCAGAAGATGATCTTCGACTGGATGCCGCTGATCTTCACCTTCATGCTCGCAGGCTTCCCGGCCGGTCTCGTGATCTACTGGGCCTGGAACAACCTTCTGTCGGTGCTGCAGCAGGGCTACATCATGAAGAAGAACGGCGCGAAGATCGAACTGTTCGACAACGTGAAGGCAACCTTCGCGGGTTCGAAGAAAACGACCTGACGTCATTACACTTTAAGCGCCCGGCGCACTGCCGGGCGCTTTCTTATCCGGATGCCTTCGCATGACCGACACATCCAATGCGGAGCTGATCGAAGCCGGACGAAAGATCTTCGCCGGCGACTGGCAATTCATCTGGGCCTCGCCATCCATCGAAACGCTCCCGCCCATGAAGGGCGTCGAGGTGGCGTTCGCCGGACGCTCCAATGTCGGCAAATCCAGCCTCATCAATGCACTGACGGGCCGCAACGGCCTCGCGCGCACCTCGCACACACCAGGACGCACGCAGGAACTGATCTTCTTCGACGGACCGACGCCTGCGGACGGCAAGGACGCCGGGCTGCGGCTGGTGGACATGCCGGGCTACGGCTATGCCTCCGCCCCCAAATCGCAGATCGCATCGTGGACCACGCTGATCCACAAATTCCTGCAGGGCCGCGCCAATCTCGCGCGGGTCTATGTGCTGATCGACGCCCGCCATGGCTTCAAGGACGTCGATACCGACGTGCTCAAGACCCTCGACAGGTCTGCCGTCAGTTATCAGGTGGTGCTGACCAAGGCCGATCAGGTGAAGACGTCCGAGCTTGAAAACACCATCACGGCGACCAAGGCGGCGCTTGTGAAACACCCAGCGGCGTTTCCCGAAGTGCTAGTGACATCGTCACGCACCGGCGACGGCATGCCCGAACTGCGCGCCGCCATGATCCGCCTTTTGAGAGAACGAATCTGATGACCGAGAATAGTGTGTTGCGCCTCGCAGTTGTCCTGGCCGGCCTCATGGGCGCCGCCGGTGTGGCGCTGGCGGCGGCCTCCGCCCATCAGCCCGACGCATCGCGCCTCGCCTCCGCCTCGTCGATGCTGCTGTTCCACGCCAGCGCGGTGATCGGCGCTGCGCTCCTGACCGGGCACGGCATTGCCCGCCGCGGCTTCGGCCTGACCGCGACTTTCGGGTTCGTCGCAGGGGCGGCGCTGTTCGCCGGCGATCTCGTCCTGCGCCAGTATGCCGGTCACGGATTGTTCACAATGGCCGCGCCGACCGGCGGCACGCTGCTGATCCTGAGCTGGCTGGTGCTGGCCATCGCCGCGATCCTGCCGCGCCGGGCCGGCTGATCCGCGCGGCGGGTGCTTTGCACCCCCGCGCCAATCGGCTAAACCCTCGGCATCTTGAGTAAGCCCCGCGCGAACGAGAACTCCCCATGATCGATCTGCCGACGAATATCAGCCCGCAGGATCAGGCCCGCATCCTGTCGGAGGCGCTGCCGCACATGCAGCAGTACGACGACGAAACCATCGTCATCAAATACGGCGGCCATGCCATGGGTGAGGAAAATCTCGCCAAGCAGTTCGCCCGCGACATCGTTCTGCTGGAGCAGACCGCAATCAACCCTGTGGTCGTGCACGGCGGCGGCCCGCAGATCGCGTCCATGCTGTCGCGGCTCGGCATCAAGTCGGAATTCGCGGCGGGCCTGCGCGTCACCGACGCGCCGACCATGGAAATCGTCGAGATGGTGCTGGCGGGCTCGATCAACAAATCGATCGTCAGCCACATCAACGAGGCGGGCGGCAAGGCCGTCGGCCTGTGCGGCAAGGACGGCAACATGGTCACCGCCACCAAGGCGACCCGCACCATGGTCGATCCCGGTTCGAACATCGAGAAGGTGGTGGACCTCGGCTTTGTCGGCGAACCGGACAAGGTCGATCTCACGCTGCTCAACCAGCTCATCGGTTATGAACTGATCCCGGTGCTGGCGCCGCTGGCCTCCTCTGCCGACGGCAAGACCTACAACGTCAATGCCGACACTTTTGCGGGCGCTGTCGCCGGCGCGCTGAAAGCCAAGCGCCTGCTGCTGCTCACCGACGTGCCGGGCGTGCTCGACAAGTCGAAGAAGCTCATTCCGGAACTGTCGATCAAGGATGCGCGCAAGCTGATCGCCGACGGCACCATTTCCGGCGGCATGATCCCGAAGGTCGAAACCTGCATCTACTCGCTGGAAGCCGGTGTCGAGGGCGTGGTCATCATCGACGGCAAGACGCCGCATGCGGTGCTGCTTGAACTGTTCACCAACCAGGGCACGGGAACGCTGATCCACAAGTGATGCCAGCTCAGGCCGTCATTGCGAGCGAAGCGAAGCAGTCCACGCACTTAAAGATGGATTGCTTCGTCGCTGCGCTCCTCGCAATGACAGCCTTGCTCTGCGCCTCCCCCGCCCGCGCCGACCTGAAAATCTGCAACCGCATGAGCTATGTCGTCGAAGCCGCCATCGGCATCGAGGACAAGACCGCCACCGCCACGCGCGGCTGGTTCCGGATCGATCCGGCGACATGCCGTATCGTCGCGCAGGGCAACATCACCGCCGACCGCATCCTGCTGCATGCGCGCTCGTTGCCTGTGTATGGCGCATCGCCTGCGCCGCAGAACGGCACCGACAACCTCTGCGTCGCGCCGAAGAATTTCGTCATCGCCGGCCGTCAATGCAACAGCAGCCAGACCTCCGTGCCGTTCACTGAAATCAAACCGAGCACGTCGGAAGACGGCCATCAGGTGGCGTATCTCGCCGAAGGCGCGGAGTACGACGACGAGCAGGCACGGCTTGCCGCGATCCAGCGCCTGCTCGTGATCGCGGGCTATGATGCCGCGCCGATTGACGGCGTCGACGGGCCGAAGACCCAGAACGCGCTCGCCGCATTCCTGAAAGCGCGTGGCCTTGCGGCCAATGCGGCGGAGGCCCCCGGCTTCTTCGACACCATGATCGCCGCGGTGGAAGCACCATCCGCCACCGGCCTGACCTGGTGCAACGACACGCAGTACCGCGTGATGGCTTCCATCGCGACCGACGACGGCAAGGCGATCACCAGCCGTGGCTGGTATCGCATCGAGCCGGGCAAGTGCCTGCATCCCGACGTGAGCGGACAACCGCGCCGGATTTTCAGTTTCGCCGAAGCGGTCGACACCACCGGCCGCACGATCAAGATCAACAGCCGGCCGCTCAACTGGGGCGGCTCGACCATGCTCTGCACACGCGAGGCACAGTTCGAGTTCACCGAACAGGGCGATTGCGGTGCGCGCGGACTCAACGCCAGCGGCTATGAGCGCGTCGACATGACCGCAGGCGCCGGCAAGACCATCCGGTTTGGACTACCATGATGAAAGACAAACGCAGTTTCACACACGTCGAGACCTGGGTGTTCGATCTCGACAACACGCTCTATCCGCATCATGTCAATCTGTGGCAGCAGGTTGATGTGCGGATTCGCGATTTCGTCGCGCAGTACCTGAATGTGCCGAAGGACGAGGCCTTCAAGATCCAGAAGGACTATTATCGCCGCTACGGCACCACCATGCGCGGCATGATGACCGAGCACGGCCTGCACGCCGACGACTTCCTCGAATACGTGCACAAGATCGACCATTCGCCGCTGGAGCCCAATCCGGCGATGGGCGCGGCGATCGAGCAGCTCCCCGGCCGCAAGCTGATCCTCACCAACGGCTCGCGCGCCCACGCCGGCGCGGTGCTGGAGCGTCTCGGCATCGGCAATCATTTCGAGGATGTGTTCGACATTGTCGCCGCCGAGCTGGAGCCGAAGCCCGCCCGCCAGACCTATATGAAATTCCTCAAGCTGCACGGCGTCGATCCGGGCAAAGCCGCCATGTTCGAGGATCTCGCCCGCAATCTGGTGACGCCGCATGATCTCGGCATGACCACCGTTCTGGTCGTCCCCGATGGCACCAGGAATGTGGTCCGCGAGGACTGGGAGCTGGAGGGCCGCGACGCGGCGTATGTGGATCACATCACTGACGACCTGACCGGGTTTTTGGCGGCGATAAGGGCCTCAAACTGACCCGTTCAACTTGACTTGCCGCCGCCAAATCCCGACAAAAGCGGCTTCTAGAACTGCATTTTCCCAAGGAACACCCAAGGAAATTCGATGTCCCTCTCCGCGCTTGAAAACACGCTGAATGCCGCCTTCGACGCCCGCGATACCGTCAACGCCAATACCAAGGGCGAGGTCCGCGACGCTGTCGAGCTGGCGCTCAACCTGCTCGACAAGGGCGAGGCGCGTGTGGCCGAACGTCAGGCGGACGGCAAATGGCATGTCAATCAGTGGCTGAAGAAGGCCGTGCTGCTGTCGTTCCGTCTCAACGACATGGCGCCGATCACCGGCGGCCCCGGCGGCGCGCAGTGGTGGGACAAGGTGCCGTCGAAGTTCGAGGACTGGGGCGAGAACCGCTTCCGCGATGCGGGCTTCCGCGCCGTGCCTGGCGCGATCGTCCGCCGTTCGGCCTTCATCGCAAGGAACGTCGTGCTGATGCCGTCGTTCGTCAATCTCGGCGCCTATGTCGATGAAGCGACCATGATCGACACTTGGTCCACCGTCGGCTCCTGCGCCCAGATCGGCAAGCGCGTGCACATCTCCGGCGGCGTCGGCATCGGCGGCGTGCTCGAGCCGTTGCAGGCCGGCCCGGTCATCATCGAGGACGACTGCTTCATCGGCGCGCGCTCCGAAGTCGCCGAGGGTGTTATCGTCCGCAAGGGCGCGGTGCTTGCGATGGGCGTGTTCCTTGGCGCATCGACCAAGATCGTCGACCGAGAAACCGGCGAGACCTTCATCGGCGAAGTGCCGGAATATTCGGTGCTCGTTCCCGGCACACTGCCGGGCAAGCCGTTGAAGAACGGCCAGCCCGGCCCGAACACCGCCTGCGCCGTGATCGTCAAGCGCGTCGATGAGCGCACCCGCTCGAAGACCAGCATCAACGAACTGCTGCGGGACTGATCCACGCGGATGACCGACGCCCTCTCCATCGCCCGTGATCTGCTGCGTTGTCCCTCGGTGACGCCGGCAGATGCGGGCGCGCTCGGCGTGCTGGAGAAGCTGCTCGGCGATGCCGGATTCGAGGTGCATCGCGTCACCTTCTCAGAGCCCGGCGCGGCCGATATCGACAATCTCTATGCGCGCATCGGCACGGACGCCCCGCACATTACCTTCGCGGGCCACACCGATGTGGTCCCCGCAGGCGACGAGACGAAGTGGACCCACGGCGCGTTCGCTGGCGATGTGAAGGACGGCATGTTGTATGGCCGCGGCGCGGTCGACATGAAGGGCGGCATCGCCTGTTCGGTCGCCGCCGTCCTCGACTATCTCGCCGCCAACGGCGGCAAGCCCAAGGGTTCGATTTCCTTCCTCATCACCGGCGACGAGGAAGATATTGCCGTCAACGGCACGATCAAGCTGCTGCAATGGGCAGCGGCGCGCGGCGAAAAATTCGATCACTGCGTGCTGGGCGAGCCTAGCAACGTCAACGAGATCGGCGACACCATCAAGGCGGGGCGGCGCGGTTCTCAAAGCGGCACGATCATCGTGGACGGCGTACAGGGCCATGTCGCCTATCCGCACCGCGCCTCCAATCCGGTGCCGGACATCGCAGCGATCATTGCAGCCGTCAGCGGCGATCCGCTCGACAACGGCACCGAACATTTCCAGCCGTCGAATCTTGAATTCACCTCGGTCGATGTCGGCAATCCCGCATGGAACGTGATCCCGGCGCAGGCGCGGGCGCGCTTCAACATCCGTTACAACGACCGCCACACACGCGAGTCGCTGCGCGCGCTGATCGAGGAGCGCGTCACCAGGGCGAGCGGCAACCGCATCAAGGCGCATGTCGTATGGGAGCCGTCGAATTCCGATGCGTTCCTGACCCAGCCCGGCCCGTTCACCGATCTCGTCTCCGCCGCCATTGAAGAAGTAACAGGCCGCAGGCCCGAACTGAACACCGGCGGCGGCACCTCCGACGCGCGCTTCATTACGCATTATTGTCCGGTGCTGGAATTCGGCCTTGTCGGCCAGACCATGCACCAGATCGACGAGCGCACGCCGGTCGCTGATCTCGAAAAGCTCACGAAAATTTATCGCGGCGTGCTGGATCGCTATTTCGCATGAAGGTCCGGACATGAGCGGCCCCATCGTCGTCCTCACCGCCATCGATAACGAACTGAAGAAAGAGCGCGCGCCCGGCGGCGTCGAGGTGATCTACACCGGCGTCGGCAAGGTCAATGCCGCCCATGTCGCGGCACTGACAGTGTTGGCGCTGCAACCGAAGCTGATCATCAACTTCGGCACAGCCGGCAAGATCGCGCACATTCACAATGGCCTCGTGGAAGTCGCGCACAGCGTTCAACGCGACATGGCGGCGATGCCGCTGGCGCCGCGCGGACGCACGCCGTTCGCGCCGGAGATGGATCGCATTTCATCGGGCTTCGACGGCGTGGTCTGTGGCACCGGCGACAGTTTCGTTACGGCCACCGATCCGTGGCTGGTCGAGAACAACATCGACATTGTCGACATGGAGCTGTTCGCCATCGCGCATGTCAGCCAGCGCCACGCGATTCCGTGGCGCGCCTTCAAATTCATCACCGACGCTGCAGACGAAAACGCCGCGGATCACTGGAATGAAAATGTCGCCAATGGCGAGGATTTGTTCTGGGATGTGATGAAGGGGATCGCGTAAACATTTAGCCAATCGTCATTGCGAGCGAAGCGAAGCAATCCATTCTTAAAGAAAGCTGGATTACGTCGTCGCCATAGCGCGTCGAAGACGCGCGTAAATGCGCTAATGGCTTCTCGCAATGACGGCTATCAATACTCCACCCGCACCAGATAGAGCCCGTCCGGCGGAGCGACAGGACCGCAGGCGGAGCGATCCCGCGCTTCAAGCGCTTTCCGCAAATCTTGCGCCGTCCAGCGGCCATGCCCGACCCACACCAGCGAGCCGACCATCGAACGCACCTGACTGTGCAGGAATGAGCGCGCGGACGTCGTGATGTTCACCTCATCGCCGTCACGCGTCACATCGAGCGCATCGAGCGTCTTCTCTGGCGACTTCGCCTGACACTCGGTGTCGCGAAACGTCGTGAAGTCGTGCTTGCCGATCAGAACCTGCGCGGCATCCTGCATCGCTTCAACATCGAGCACACGCGGCACGCGCCAGGCGTGCCCGGCTTTCAGAGCGAGATTGGCGCGGTGATTGACGATGCGATAGATGTAATGCCGCTTGGTTGCCGAAAACCGCGCATCGAATGTCTCCGGCACGATCTCCGCCGACAGCACACCGATGGGATGCGGCCTCAGATGCGCGTTCAGCGCGTCGCGAACACGATCCGCCCGGTAGTCTTTCGCGAGATCGATATGTGCCACCTGCCCGAGCGCATGGACGCCGGCATCGGTGCGGCCCGCGCCGTTGACCCTCACCTGCTGGCCGGTCATCGCCTTCACGGCATCTTCCAGCGCACCCTGAACGGAAGGGCCCTTGTCCTGATACTGCCAGCCCCAGAACGGGGCGCCGTCATACTCGATGAGGAGTTTGTAGCGGGGCATCAGCTCGCCCGCGCCGGCGGCCTGAGCGGCGTCCCGTTGAGAAACGCATCGGCCTTCATCGGCGGCTTTCCGGCGCGCTGCAATTCCAGAATGCGGATCGCGCTTTCGCCGCAGGCAAACGTGAGTTTATCATCCAGCACATCGCCCGGCGCACCGGAACCCTTGGCGAGTTCACAGCGCAGCACCTTGATCCGCACCGGCTCGCCATCAATCGCAATCTCGAACCACGCCCCGGGAAACGGCGACAGGCCGTGGATATGCCGCAACACGTCGCGCGCGGGCCTCAACCAGTCGATCCGCGCCTCGGCCTTGTCGATCTTGGCGGCGTAGGTGACGCCCTGCTCGCTCTGCCTGGTCAGTTGCAGGCCACCGCGCGACAGTGCGCCCATGGCGCGCACCATCAGATCCGCGCCCAGCGGCGCGAGTGCATCGTGCAAATCCTGCGCCGTCATCGCATCGGTGATCGGCAGACGCTCGGCCATCGCCACATCACCGGTGTCGAGCCCGACATCCATCTTCATCACCATCACGCCGGAGTCCGCATCGCCCGTCATCACGGCGCGATTGATCGGCGCAGCGCCGCGCCAGCGTGGCAACAGCGATGCATGCAGGTTGAAGCAGCCGAGCGGCACGGCTTCGAGAATGTCTTTCGGCAGGATCATGCCATACGCCACCACAACAGCGGCGTCGGCATTATGCGAACGAAACTCTGCTTCGGCCTCCGGCGTTTTCAGCGTCTTCGGCGTCAGCACCGGAATGCCGAGCTGGCGCGCGGCCACTTCCACCGGCGTTGCCTGCAATTTCATGCCGCGCCCGGCAGGCTTCGGCTCGCGCGTATAGACCGCCGCGATCTCATGGCCGTGATCCGCCAGCGCCAGCAGCGTTGGCACCGCGAACTCCGGCGTGCCCATGAAGATCAGACGAAGCGGCATCAAAAGCTCCGGCTCATTTCGCCGCGAGCTTGGCGGCCTTGGTGAACTTCTTCATCACGCGGTCGCGCTTGAGCTTGGAGAGATAATCCACGAACAGCACGCCGTTGAGATGGTCGATCTCATGCTGGATGCAGGTGGCGTAGAGTCCTTCAGCATCCTCCTCGCGCGTCACACCCTCGATGTCCATGAAGCGGACGCGCACCCGCGCGGGGCGTTCGACTTCTTCATAGTATTCGGGAATCGAGAGACAGCCCTCTTCGTAGACCGACATCTCGTCGGACGAGGCGAGAATCTCCGGATTGATGAAGACGCGCGGCTCCTTTTCGCCCTCCTTCTTGGAGAGGTCCATGGTGATCAGCCGCAGCGGCACCGCGACCTGAATCGCCGCAAGGCCGATGCCCGGCGCGTCGTACATGGTCTGGAACATGTCGTCGACCAGCGTCCGGATGTCCGGCGTGATCGCCTCAACGGGTTTCGAAATCAGCCGCAACTGTTTGTCCGGCAGGATGATGATGTCACGAGGATTGGCCATGCTGCGCGATGTAATGGGCGCGCTTGCCGGGGTCAAACATGTTGTCGCGCCAAGCCTTTGCCCAGCGGGTTCCCGGCCGTTAACCGCCGATTAACCATAAAAATCAGTGATTTATTAACCATAAATGTTCCCTGTTCGTTCGCATTCACTGCCGAATCGGGTTACAAGGGAGACATGAACGAGATCCTTTTCATCGCCGGTGATGTGCCGGTCCGCATGAGCGCCGCCCTGATTGCCTTCGGCGCGCTGGCGCTGCTGCTGCTTCTGATTATCGCAGTCGTCATCGCCCGCTCAGGCCGAAAGGGCGCGGAAGCGGCGATGGCGCAGGCGGTGCGCGCGGATGAACTGGAAGAGCGGCTCGCGGAAGTGCTGCGCATCCAGAACGAAGCCGCAGGCCGCGTGCACGAGATGGGACAGGCGCTAGCCGGGCGACAGGCCGACATGGCACGCGCCGTCAACGAGCGGCTGGACTCGGTGACTCATCGCGTCGGGCAGTCCATGGAGCAGACGACGCGCAACACGATGGATTCCCTGCGCGCGCTGCACGAACGCCTCGGCATCATCGACAGCGCCCACAAGAATCTCACCGACCTCACCTCGCAGGTGACGACGCTTCGCGACGTACTCGCCAACAAGCAGTCACGCGGCGCGTTCGGTCAGGCGCGGATGGAAGCCATCGTGCAGGACGGCATGCCGAAGGATTCCTATGCTTTCCAGCACACCCTCTCGAACAGGACTCGCCCTGACTGCGTGATTTTCCTGCCCGACCAGCGCCCGCTCTGCGTCGATGCGAAATTCCCTCTGGAAGCCTTCACCGCGCTGCGCGATGCACGCAGCGATGAGGAAAAGAAAATCGCCACGCAGCGGCTGCGGCAGGACGTGATGAAGCACGTCAACGACATCGCCGACAAATATCTCATTCCCGGCGAGACACAGGACACAGCCTTGATGTTCGTGCCCTCGGAGTCCGTGTACGCGGAGATTCATGACAGCTTCGACGACGTGATCCAGAAGGCTTATCGCGCGCGCATCGTGCTGGTGTCGCCGTCGCTGCTGATGCTGGCAATCCAGGTGATGCAGCAAATCCTGAAGGACGCACGGATGCGCGATGCCGCTGACCTGATCCGTACCGAGGTGATGCATATGTCGGACGATCTCGGCCGGCTGCGCGAGCGCGTGCTCAAGCTGCAGAAGGATTTTGGCAACGTGAACGAGGATGTCCGCCAGATCCTGATTACGGCGGACAAGATCGAGAAACGTGCCGGACGCATCGAGGAACTGGATTTCAGCAAGAGCAGCGAGCCTGCGGAGGCGGCGCGCGTGGTCTCGTCCAGCGATCTGTTCCCGACCCATTCCCTGCGCAAGCTGCAGGCGGGGGAGTGATTTTCAGCGGCTATTGCTCTGCTGCAGCACTCGCCGCACATCCGATGTCGTCCCCGCGCAGGCGGGGACCCTTTCACTGACAAGCCGCCATAATCTATCGCCCGTCATGGCCGGGCTTGACCCGGCCATCCACGCCTTTTGCCCAAATCACGCGATGAAGACGTGGATCACCGGGACAAGCCCGGTGATGACGACAGAGTGCGTTGGGCGCTCATCGCCCCACAAGGGGGGAGGGGAAGGTCCGAATCTGCTAACACCGTCGCATGACAGCACCCGATAGCGCCGAAACAGCCCCTGCTCCCCGCCCCTCATGGCGTGAGGCATTCGCGGTCTATCTGCAAAAGCGCGTGCTGATCGTGCTGTTCCTCGGCTTCTCGTCGGGATTGCCGCTGGCGCTGTCGGGTTCGACGCTACTGGTGTGGATGCGGGAATCCGGCGTCGATCTCGGCACCATCGGCCTGTTTGCGCTGGTTGGCACGCCCTACACGCTGAAATTCCTCTGGGCGCCGCTGGTCGACGCGCTGCATGTGCCGGTGCTCACGCGCCTGCTGGGACGTCGGCGCGGCTGGCTGGTGTTCGCGCAACTGCTTTTAATCGCGGCGATCCTGCTGCTGGCCGTGACCGATCCGGCAAAGTCGCCGTTCTATGTCGCGCTCGGCGCGCTGCTGGTGGCGGCGGCATCTTCAACGCAGGACATCGTGGTCGATGCCTTCCGTGTCGAAAGCCTGCCCGAGAGCGAGCAGGCAGCCGGCATGGCGTCGTATGTCGCCGCTTATCGCGTCGGCATGCTGATCTCAACAGCCGGCGCGCTGTTTCTGGTCAGCGGCTTTGAAGCCACCGGCCTGACCAAATCCGCCGCATGGATGTGGGGTTACATCGCCATGGCGACGATGGTGCTGATCGGCATGACCGCGGCGCTTGCCGCCACCGAGCCCGAGCAATCGCGCCGCGCGGAAGAAGCAACCTCCGGAGAAAGCGCGATCTCCCGCGTCATCAACGCGGCCATCGGCGCCTTCACCGAATTCCTGACCCGCAAGGATGTCTGGGCGGTGCTCGCCTTCGTCATCCTCTACAAGTTCACGGATTCGTTTTCCGGCACCATGACCGCGCCGTTTGTGATCGATCTCGGCTTCACGCGCAATGACTACGCGGCCATCGTCAAGGGTGTCGGTCTTGCCGCCACACTGATCGGCGGCTTCGCCGGCGGCTTTCTGGCGCGCGCGTGGTCGCTGGAAGCGTGCCTGTGGACCGGCGGCGTGCTGCAGGCAATCTCGAATCTCGCCTTCGCGTGGCTGGCCTTTGTCGGCCACAACCAATGGGCACTCGCGCTGGCGATCACGGTGGAGAATTTCACCGGCGCGATCGGCACCGTGATCTTCGTCGCCTATTTGTCATCGCTGTGCCAAAGCCCGCTGCACACGGCGACCCAGTATGCGCTGCTCACCGCCTTTGCGGCGATCGGCAGAACCTATCTCTCGGCGGGCGCGGGTTATGTCGCGCAGGCCACCGGCTGGTCCGCGTTCTTTGTGCTCAGCGTGCTGGTTGCGGTGCCGAGCCTGATCCTGCTGGCATGGCTGCAGCGGCGCGGCCATTTCGCGTCGCTCCGGCGGCGCGAAACCGCCGAAGCCTGAGCATTCAAGCAGCTTTCTTTCTGGTCGCCTTGATGACCAGCGCCGCAATCGGCCCGATGGTCTTTCCGACCATCCTTCTGTAGCCCGCCGCGTTGAAATGCCCGTCGCCGCCGCCGACAATGAGCGCGGGGTTCTTGTGATCCGCCACGTTGTAAACAGGCGGGCGGATCACATGGCTCTCGATCCCCTTCGCCCGCAGACGGCTGACGATGCCCGCGACATTCGCCTGAACCTCCGCCATGCTGACGCCACGGCGAATATCGTTGATGCCGATCCAGATCACCGCAACCCGCGTGCCGGATGGAACAGCCGAGTCCAGACGCCCGGCCAGCCCGGCGCTGGTGTCACCATTGATGCCACCATTGCTGACGCTGACATTCAGGCCACGGGCATTGAGCGCGGCCTGAAGCTGGGTCGGATAGTTCTCTGATGAGGAAATGCCCTTGCCATAGACATTGCTGTCGCCGATCACCGCGACCTGCACCTGCGCAAGTGCGGAATGAACGGTGGCCGGAGACAAGAAGAACATGGCCGCAAGAACGAAGGGAGCAAACAGATGACGCTGCAATGACATGATCCGCCCCAAAACTGATGTCTAAAATCAGAAGACTAGGGCGGGTGTCGGAGCACCGTCAAGCGCGTCAGTGCCTGGTGACGACGCTCCACTTGGAGACGATGGCGTCACTGAGCTGGCCGGCGGCCTGCGCGCAGGACAGTTCATTCGCTTTCAGCGCAATGCTCTTGCCGATGAACGGCTTCAGTGCCGCGGCCTCGGCGTCGCTGTTGGTGACGATCTGAAACGTCTCGGGGCCGGTTTCCAGATTGCACATACCGGACGGCGGCGGCAGACGGCGCGGCTCGCTGGTGAGCTGATAGGTAATGGTCCGCTTCTTCTTCGGGCCGGAGCGCATCGCGGTCAGTTCACCCGACAGCACCTCACCCGTATTGAGCGGCTTTGCTTTCTGCTGCGCAAAAGCATCGGACGAGACAAGCACGGACAAGCAGCCAGCGGCAAGCATTGCAGGGACATTCGCGAACAGACGGAGAATCATTCGGCTTCCATTTTCGTGAATTCAGGTGAACTTCAATCAGAACAGCGTCCGCTGCCGCATGGCAGCCGACAAGGTTCCTTCGTCGAGGTAGTCCAGTTCGCCGCCGACCGGCACACCGTGCGCCAGCCGCGTGACCTTGACATTGGCATCCTGCAACAGGTCCGTGATGTAATGTGCCGTGGTCTGGCCATCGACCGTCGCATTGAGTGCAAGGATGATTTCGGTGACCCGCGGGTCGAGCGCGCGCTGCACCAGTGCATCGATGGTCAGGTCCTGCGGGCCGACACCATCGAGCGGCGACAACGTCGCGCCGAGCACGTGATAAAAACCATTTGTGGCATGAGCGCGTTCAAGCGCCCACAAATCGGCGACATCGGCCACCACCACGATGATCGAGGGATCGCGCCGCGTATCGGTGCAGACGGTGCAGGGATTCTGCGTATCGATGTTGCCGCAGGTGTTGCAGACCTGGATCTTGTCGATCGCGACCTGCAGCGCCGCCGACAGCGGCGTCATCAGCGCCTCGCGCTTCTTGATCAGATGCAGCGCGGCGCGCCGCGCCGAGCGCGGGCCGAGCCCCGGCAGCCGCGCCAGCAACTGGATCAGACGTTCGATTTCGGGACCGGCGACCGAGGATACCATTCAGGGTATTTTCACTTTGAGAAGGCGCATCACGTCTCTAGCCGAGACCCAGTCCCGGAGGCAGGCCGAGGCCGCCAGTCAGGGCCTGCATCTTTTCCTGCATCGCGGCTTCGGCCTTGCGGCGCGCATCGCCATGCGCGGTCACCAGAAGATCCTCAAGAACCTCGCGCTCCTCGGCTTTCATCAGCGACGAATCGATCTTCACCGTTTTGACCTCGCCCTTCGCGGTCATGCGCACGCTGACGAGTCCGCCGCCGGACAGGCCTTCGACCTCGATGGTGTCGAGTTCGTCCTGCAGCGCCTTCATCTTGGACTGAAGCTGCGCCGCCTGTTTCATCATGCCGAGGAAGTCAGCCATGAACGGGATTCCTTATCGTTGATCTCCGGACACGAGGCCCGGAAACCGGCTCTCATATTCCGGAATTGTGGTCCTAAAGATCGTCGTCGTCGTCTTCTTCGGCTGCAGCCACAGGCCCGGACTCGTCCACGCCCGAATCGGTATCCGGTGCAATACGCCGCACATCGATCACCTGCGTGCCCGGAAACTTCGCCATCACGGCCTGCACGCGCGGATCGGCGTGCACGCCGTCGGTGAGTTTTTCCTTCGCCGCCTGCGCCTGTGCGCGCAGGGTCGGCTGACCGGCCTCGTTGGAGACGATCACGGTCCAGCGCCGTCCGGTCCATTGCTCGAGCTTGCGCGAGAGATCGTTGACGACGGAGCGCGCCGCGCTGCGTTCCAGCGCCACTTCAAGCCGGCCATCTTCCACGCGCACCAGCCGCATGTCGGCTTCCAGTGCAGACTTCAACTGAATGTCGCGCTTCTCGCTTGCAAGTGCCACGACTTCGGCGAAGGTCGAAAGCCGCCGCACCGGCGCAGCAGGAGCCGGCGCGGGAGAGGGCGCGCTCATCTGCGGGCGCGGCGAGATGTCGAGCGCGGGCCGCGTGCTGGACGCCACCACGCGCACCTGCGATCCATCATCGCCGGAGGATGACAATCTCGCGGAAGGACCGCGCGGCGCAGCGTTGCCGGTGACATTGCCACTCAGCGCAGGCGAGCTGCCGCCATTGGCGTCGATCATCCGAATCGCTTCGTCCGGCGTCGGCAGATCAGCGACATAGGCGATCCGCACCAGCACCATTTCGGCGGCGGCCTGCGGCCGTGTCGCCGCCTGCACTTCGGCGATGCCCTTGAGCAGCATCTGCCACATCCGCGACAGCACTCGCATCGAGAGCTTGGTTGCGAAATCGCGGCCGCGCGTGCGCTCTGTTTCGCCCAGCGCCAGATTGTCCGCCGTTGCGGGGACGACTTTCACGCGGGTGACGAAGTTCACAAATTCAGCGAGGTCGCTCAGCACCACCACCGGATCGGCGCCGGTGTCGTACTGGTCGCGAAATTCCTTGAAGGCCGCGGCAATGTCGCCGCTCGCCAGTGCCTCAAACAGATCGATGACGCGGGTGCGATCCGCAAGCCCCATCATCTGCCGCACGTCTTCGGCACGCACCACGCCGGCCGCATGTGCGATCGCCTGATCCAGCAGCGACAGGGAATCGCGCACCGAGCCTTCGGCGGCGCGGGCGATCATCCCCAAGGCTTCAGGCTCGGCCTGCACGCCTTCCCTGGCCGAGATGTTCGACAGATGCGTCATCAGCACATCGGAATCGACGCGCCTGAGATCGAAACGCTGGCAGCGCGACAGCACCGTCACCGGCACCTTGCGGATTTCAGTGGTGGCGAACACGAACTTGGCGTGCTCGGGCGGCTCTTCCAGCGTCTTGAGAAAGGCGTTGAACGCCTTCTCCGACAGCATGTGAACTTCGTCGATGATGTAGACCTTGTAGCGCGCGCTGGAAGGCGCATAGCGCACGCCGTCGGTGATCTGTCGCACATCGTCGATGCCGGTATGCGACGCCGCGTCCATTTCGAGAATGTCGATATGCCGGCTTTCCATGATCGCCTGGCAATGCACGCCCATCCTCGGCATGTGGATGGTCGGCCCTTTCACCGATCCATCCGGCAGTTCGTAATTCAGCGCGCGGGCAAGGATGCGCGCGGTCGTGGTCTTGCCGACACCGCGTACGCCGGTGAGAATCCAGGCCTGCGGCACGCGTCCCGTCTCGAACGCATTCGAGATGGTGCGGACCATGGCCTCCTGGCCGATCAGGTCGTCGAATGTCGAAGGGCGATATTTGCGCGCAAGAACGCGGTAACCGGCGGTGGAGGCTGGCGAAGCGGCAGGCTCGCCGCCAAGCGCGAAACCGGGCTGATCGTCCGAGGTCGCGCCGGCAATGTCGGCACCAGCCATGTCAGCTTCGGTCATCAATCGATCCGCGATTGAGCACGCTAGGCATCAGGCGCGCATTGCGCCGCCGCGGGCGCACGAAAAGAGAGGTAGGAGACTGACGAGCGACCCGATCCGGACCTCGTTAGGGCTGCTTCCTTCCGGACCTGACCCGGTTGGCGAGTGGCTCGTCCACCGCCAATCTCCCGGTCCCTATTTGGGGCCAAAACCGGCGGAAAGCAAGCTCCGGGCGTCGGTTCGCACCGCCTTGTTTCGGCTTGCTAAATCGGCCGTTTTCAGGGCCGCCTGCCTTGAGCCGGACGCCTCCCCGCCCCGATTACGCAAAGCATGGAAGCTCCGCGCACGGCCAGTCATGAGAAGTGTTGTTACCGGCCCTGCTCTCTGCAAAATTGCCGGAACTGTTTCAGGAATCCCTATGTCCGCCTCTGCCTGGTCGCTCCACCCTCAACTCGAAAAAGACACCATCAACATCGGCGACCTGCCGCTGTCGCGCGTGCTTGTCATCAAGGATGCCAATTATCCGTGGCTGCTGCTGGTGCCGCGCCGTGCCGATGCCGTCGAACTCATCGACCTGAACGAAATCGAGCAGGCGCAGCTGACCACCGAGATCAACCGCGTCGCCCGCGCGCTGAAGGACATCACCAAGCCCGACAAGCTGAACATCGCAGCGCTCGGCAATGTCGTTCCGCAATTGCATGTGCACGTCATCGCGCGCCGGACCTCGGATGCAGCATGGCCCCGCCCGGTCTGGGGCGTGGTGCCGCCGCTGGCGCACGATCCACAGGAAGTCGAAACATTCATCGCCGCGCTTCGCCGCAAGATCTGGCTGAGCTGAGAACACGATCCCGAAAGATGGGCACCGGCTTTCAGAAAAGATCGTGCCCGATACTGAAAGACGCAGGCTGACAATCAATGACACCAAAAGAAAATCCATTTCCGCTCGGGCAGCCGGGCTTCGTATCGCATCCGATCGACCGCGCGGCGCATATCCGCACCGATGCCGACAAGCTGTTTGCACTGGAAGGCGACCGCAAGGCGCGGGCCTACGTGATGCATCGCGATTCGTTGCTGGTGACGCAGGGTGCTGATGGCGCGCGCGCATTGCTGACACTGGACGAGGCGCGGAAGTTCGGCGCCAACCCCGGCACCATCTTTCTTGGGCTGCAGGAAGGCGCGCCGGTTTTCGGCATGGGGATCGCCGCGGCAGCAGCCGAAGACCTGATGGGACGGCAGGATGTGGCCGTGGAAAACCTGCGCGCCGTCGCGGCGAGCGGCGCCATTCCCGCGCGCGAACTCTCCACCATCGCCATGGCGAAATCGCTGGTCGGCTGGCATCAGCGCCACGGCTTCTGCGCCAATTGCGGCGCGCGCACCTCGATGGCGGACGGCGGCTGGAAGCGGGTCTGCCCGACCTGCAAGACCGAGCATTTTCCGCGAACCGATCCCGTCGTCATCATGCTGGTGACGGATGGCGACAGATGCCTGATGGGCCGCCAGTCACAGTTTCCGCCGACCATGTGGTCGTGCCTTGCAGGCTTTGTCGAGGCCGCTGAAACCATCGAACAGGCGGTCCAGCGCGAAATCCTCGAAGAGGCCGGCATCCACTGCGAGGATGTACGCTACTACATGACCCAGCCATGGCCCTATCCGTCGTCGCTGATGATCGGCTGCACGGCACGGGCCACCACCACCGACATCACCGTCGACCGGAACGAACTCGAAGACGCACGCTGGTTCACGCGTGAGGAGTCTGTCGCCATGCTGGCGCGCAACCACCCCGAGGGCCTGACGGGACCGCATCCGGTCGCCATCGCGCATCACTTGCTTGGTAACTGGATCGCGGAAACGGCCTGATAGTCGTGACGGTTCCCTTGAACGGGAACCGCATGGCATGTCATCGATTGTCTCAATCCCGACCATGTCTGGTGAGGCACCACGTCAGTGAATCCCCACAATCAAGTACCTGAAAAATCGCCCCGCATTGTCTGCATCGGTATGCCGGTGCGCGACCTCATCTTCCGCGTGCCGGAAGTGCCCGCGCGCGGCCAGAAGGAATATGCCAGCGCATTCGTGGAGGTAGCCGGCGGCAATTCACCCAATGCCGCGATCTCGATTTCGCGGCTCGGCGGCCGCGTGTTGCTCACGGGCCCGATCGGCGGCGCGCTGGTCGCAAGCAATGCGATCATCGACGAGCAGTTTCGAGCCGAAGGGATCGACACCAGCGGACTTGTGACGGTCGATGATGTGGTGACGCCGATTTCCAGCGTCCTGATCGATCCGAGCGGCGAGCGCACCATCGCCACCTTCCGCGATCCGAAACTGTGGACCGTGACACTGCCGCCGTCGGAGACGCTGCTCGCGGATTGCGATGCAATCCTGATCGAAAGCCGCTGCGCCGAATTCGGCACCGATGTCTGCGCGGAGGCACAGCGCCGCGGCATTCCCGTCGTCATCGACGGCGACCGGATGATGTCGATGCGTGAAGGGCTGTTGCAGGTCGCCTCCCACATCGTGTTCTCGGCTGAGGCGCTGCACGCCACCGCGGGCGAAAGCGATGACGTTGCCGCCTTGCGCAAACTCGCGCAGGTGACCCCCGCGTTGCTCGGCGTCACGTCCGGCGCCAGAGGTGTGATCTGGCTCGATGAGCGCGGCGAGCCGAAACAGATGCCGGCATTTCCGGTTCACACCGTCGATACGCTGGGCGCAGGCGACGCCTTCCATGGCGCGTTCACGCTGGGGATCGCCGAGGGCATGGCGCTGGAACAGGCCATGCGATTCGCATCGGCCACGGCCGCGCTCAAATGCACCCGCTTCGGCGGCGCCTTTGGGTCACCCCAACGCATTGAAGTTGAAGAATTTCTGGCCGCCAGCCCGGCGGGTGCGACCATATAGAGCGCCTCTAAAGCCCGGGATTTGAGCTTGCTTTAGAATGATTTTCTATATATGAGGTATTCAACCATCATTTATGGAAGAAAGTTCTTCTAATGTCTGACCTTGCTGTAGCAATTCTTGATGCTCCACGCCGCCTTGACGCTATAGATCGCAAGATCCTGACCGTTTTGCAGGATGACGCCTCCCTTTCCGTGGCCGAAATCGGCGACCGGGTCGGCCTGTCTTCGACCCCATGCTGGAAGCGCATCCAGCGCATGGAGGCCGAAGGGATCATCCTGCGCCGGGTGGCCCTGGTGGACCAGAACAAGATCGGCCTCGGCATTACCGTGTTCGTTTCGGTGGAGAGCGGCGACCATTCCGACGTCTGGCTGAAGAAATTCGCCGACGCCGTCAGCGCCATGCCCGAAGTGATGGAGTTCTACCGTATGGCGGGCGACGTCGATTACATGCTGCGCGTGGTCGTCGCCGACATGCAGAGCTACGATATTTTTTACAAGAAACTGATCAGCGCGGTGGCGCTGAAAAACGTCACCTCGCGTTTTGCGATGGAAAAGATCAAGTCGGTGACGGCGCTGCCGGTGCCTGCGCTGACCGCCGCTTAACGCCAGAGCTTTGACGCATATAACGGGCTGCGCCACAAGCGCGGCCCGTTTGCATTTCCGCGTCAGATACGCCGCGTCTCGCACTGCGAAACAAGGCCCGTACTGCAAATTTACGCGAAGTTAGCTTTACCGCCGTATTTTCCGGCCGATGAAGCCCGCGCCAAAAATCCCTGCGAGCAGCAGGTCTGCCTGGTTGCAGGCTGGAGCCTTGCTGTTTGTCAGCGCGGCCATCATCGCGACGATCTCGCTGCAGGCCCGCGCGGACGCGAAGGCAGTCGCGGCGATCTTTCCACCCTGGTGGAGCGCACAACAGTCCATGTCGGCAATCGCGGTTGCGGGCGCGTCAGTCGTCCGCACCGGAGCGGTATCCGCGATCATCATCGTGCAGCCCGCACCCGGCGACGGATTGACGCGGCTGCGTGAGGCCGGCGCGTGGTTTGCGCTCGATCCGCAGGCCGTCGCGGCTTGTTTCTCAAATTTAACGGCAACCAGACCAGAAGGATCCGGTGTATGACAACGAAAGCCGCCGATCTCCATGCATTGCGTGAAACCGCTAGCAAGGCGCTCATCACCCTGCTGTGGCTCCATGTGCCGATTTCGGCCGCGGTCGGCCTTCTGCGCGGCACCGACTGGATGGTGCCGGTCGCAACCATGACAGGCCTTGCCATCGTCGCGACCTGGTCATGGCGAACGGCGGGCAGCGAACTCGCGACGCGGCTGATCGTGGCGGTGGCGCTGATGGGCGACGTCTCGCTCCTCGTCTACCAGATGTCCGGCCATCCGTGGCAGCCTGACATGCACATGTATTTCTTCGCCGCGCTGGCCGCGCTCGTCGCCTACTGCGACTATCGCGCGATCCTTGCCGGAACCGTTGCCGTCGCGGTGCATCACCTTGCACTGAACTTCCTGCTCCCTGCCGCGCTCTATCCCGGCGGCGCCGATCTCGGCCGTGTTGTCCTGCATGCGACGATTCTGATTCTCGAAACCGCCGTGCTGGTGTGGATCGTGATCGAACTCGCCCAGTTGTTCGATGTCGCCGCGCGCAACACCAGTGAAGCTGAAGCGGCACGCGCCGCTGTCGAGCGTGCAAGCATTGAGCGCAGCGAAGCGGAATCCCGCGCCGGTACGCAGCGCGCCAATGCGCGCCGCGAACTCGCCGCAACATTCGAGCGCAATGTCGGACGCATCGTCGGCGAAGTTGCCGACGCGGCCAGGGACATGCATCAGACATCATCGGCCATCAGCAGCAGCGCCGAGCAGACAGCGCGGCAGGCGGCCTCCGCCGCCGCCGCGTCCGCACAGGCGTCGCAGAATGTAGAGACGGTCGCATCCGCCACAGAGGAACTGACGGCATCGATCGGCGAGATCGGCAGCCAGGTCACACGGTCATCGCAGATCGCCAGCAAGGCCGCCGAGGAAGCGCGCAAGACCAATACCGTGGTCGAGAGCCTTGCGTCCGGCACCCAGAAGATCGGTGAGGTCGTCACCCTGATCCAGACCATCGCCAGCCAGACCAATCTGCTGGCGCTGAACGCAACTATTGAAGCCGCCCGCGCGGGCGAACATGGACGGGGCTTTGCAGTGGTCGCCAGTGAAGTGAAGGCGCTCGCGACCCAGACCGCGAAGGCAACAGAGGACATCTCGCTGCAGATCGGAGACATCCAGTCCGCGACCGCTGAAGCCGTGACCGCGATCCAGACCATCGGCGAAACCATTTCCGAGATCAACCGAATCTCAAACGCCATCTCCGCGGCGGTCGAACAGCAGAATGCCGCGACCCGCGAAATCGCCGGCAACATCCAGCAGGCCGCAAGCGGAAGCCGCGAGGTCGATCAGAACATTGCAGGGGTCAACACCGCCTCGCAGGAAGCCGGACAGGCGGTCACCCAGCTGCTTCACGCAGCCGGCGGCCTCTCGTCACAGTCGGAACGGCTGAAAGCGGAAGTTGAAGGCTTCCTGGCTTCGATCCGCGCGGCCTGACCTTCCTTCCCGGATCAACTTTCATGATGCGCGGCCACTCAACATGGCCGCGCATTTTTCATTTCCAAATAATCATTTTTATCGATCAGAAATACATATATAATCAATTATACTAATCTATCGGGATCTCCGATGCTTTGGCCGGAAACCCGGAGTTCGGCCATGACAACGCAAACGCTACTCGCCCATCGCAAACACGACACCGTCGTGCCCGGCACTGGCCAAGCCCGCTATCAAGCCATCCGCCTTCATCCGGCAGCGCTCACCTCCGGCATCTGGCCGGGGCTGGTTCTCACCGGCCTGATCACCGCTGCGGCCTTTGGTCTGCGTGAATTGCCGGAGGCCTCGACATTCAGCCCGCTCATTCTCGCGATTGTCGCAGGCATGCTGTTTCACAACATGGTCGGCACACCTGCGCGGGCCAAAGCCGGCGTCACCTTCGCGCTGCGCAAGATTCTTCGCTTCGCCATCATCCTGCTCGGATTGCAACTAACTGCGGCGCAGATCGTGGAAGTCGGCGCGACAGGCCTGGCTGTGATCGCATTGACGCTGATCGCGACGTTTCTGTTCACCACATGGCTTGGCGGCCTGCTCGGCGTCGAGAAGGGACTCACACAACTGATCGCGGCAGGCACCTCGATCTGCGGGGCATCCGCCGTCATCACCACCAACACGGTCACCAGCGCCCATGACGAGGACGTCGCCTATGCCGTGGCCTGCGTCACCGTGTTCGGCTCGGTTGCGATGTTCGTCTATCCGCTGCTGCCGGGCCTGCTGCATCTCAATCCACGCGCCTATGGCTTGTGGAGTGGCGCATCGATCCACGAGATCGCACAGGTGATCGCTGCTGCTTTTCAGGATGGCAAGCAAGCGGGCGAATTCGGCACCATCGCCAAGCTGTCACGCGTGGCAATGCTAGCGCCCATGGTGATTGCGCTTGGCCTGATGGCAACCCGGCGCAACGCGAAGTCCAGTGCAGCACATACCGCCGTACGTCCGCCGATGCCGTGGTTCGTGCTGGGTTTTGTCGCCATGGTCGGTGTCAACAGCGTCATCACCATCCCACCCGACGTGAAGAGCATCATCGTCACCATCACGACCATCCTGCTGGCCATGGCGCTGGCGGCAATGGGGCTGGAGACCGACATTGCAAAACTTCGCGCCAAGGGGCTGCGTCCGCTACTTCTCGGCGCGGTGGCCTTTCTCTTCATCGCGACATTCAGCTTGATGCTGGTGAAGATCACATCCTAGGGAAACATCATGACGCTGGAGCAGTTGCGGATTTTCGTCGCTGTCGCGGAGCAGGAGCACATGACGCGCGCGGCCGAAGCGCTCCATTTGACGCAATCGGCCACCAGCGCGGCCATCGCCGCGCTCGAGGAGCGTCATGTCGTCCGGCTGTTCGACCGCGTCGGGCGCAACATCAAGCTGACCTCCGCAGGAAAACTGTTTCTGATCGAGGCCCGAGCAGTCCTGGCCCGTTCGACTGCCGCCGAAGCGATGCTGGCGGATCTGGCCGGTCTGAAGCGCGGATCGCTGTCACTGGCTGCAAGCCAGACCGTCGGCAATTACTGGCTGCCGCCATTCATCCAGCGTTATCACGCGCTCTATCCCGGTATCACCCTCGATCTGAAGATCGGCAACACCGAGCAGGTAGCGGCGTGGGTCATCGATGGCCGCGCCGATCTCGGATTTGCCGAAGGCAGGATCGACGAGCCCGCGCTGTCGGCTCGTGTTGTTGCCGAAGATGAGCTTGTGCTGGTGGTCGGCGGCTCTCATCCCTGGGCGAGGAAGCGCGCGCCAACGCTGAATGAGCTGAAAGCCGCGAGCTGGATCGCGCGCGAACATGGCTCGGGCACGCGCAAGGTTTTTGAGATGGCGATGGCCGGGCTCGGGCTGAAGAAGAACGATATTCGGATCGCGCTCGAACTGCCGTCCAATGAATCTGTCCGCGGTGCCGTGATCGCGGGCGGCGGCGCCACCATCCTGTCAAAACTGGTCGCGGCCAACACCCTGATGGCGGGGACGCTGGTCTCGCTCAAAATGCCGCTGCCATCGCGCAGCTTCTACCTGCTGCGCCACAAGGAACGGCATCAGACGCAGGCAGAAAAGGAATTTGTGAAGCTGGTCGAATGACAAACGATACATTCGTCATGGCCGGAATCGACCCGGTCATCCACGTCTTCCTTGTCGATAGCTCTTTAATACGTCATGCCCGGCACAAGGCCGGGCACGACGACATCAATTCCTGCAGCAGCCGGAATGCTTCAGATCTTCTGATTGTATTCGCCGACTTCCGGATGGGTGCGCAGCACAGAGTCCATCGCCTCGAACATGTCGCGCATCCGCTTTTCGGAGACTGGGCTTTCCACCACCACCACAAGCTCCGGCTTGTTGGATGAGGCGCGCACCAGGCCCCAGCTTCCGTCCTCGCAGGTGACGCGTACGCCATTGACGGTGACAAGATCGCGGATCGGCTGACCGGCAACCTTGCCGCCCTTGGCCTTCACGTCCTCGAAATGCTTCACCACCTGCGCGACGATTCCATATTTTGTTTCGTCCGCGCAGTGCGGCGACATGGTCGGCGACGACCAGGTCTTCGGCAGCGCGTCTTTCAGGTCCGCCATGGTCTTGCCCGGCGCACGGTCCAGCATCTCGCACACGGCAATTGCCGACACGAGGCCGTCGTCATAACCGCGGCCGATCGGCGCGTTGAAGAAGAAGTGACCGGACTTCTCGAAGCCGGCCAGTGCCTTCAGTTCATGGGTGCGGCGCTTCATGTAGGAATGGCCGGTCTTCCAGTAGGTCGTATGCGCGCCCTGCTTTTCCAGCACCGGGTCCGTCACGAAGAGACCGGTCGACTTCACGTCCACCACGAACTGCGCGTTTTTGTGGATCGCAGACATGTCGCGCGCCAGCATCACGCCGACCTTGTCGGCGAAGATTTCCTCGCCGGTGTTGTCCACCACGCCGCAGCGGTCGCCGTCGCCGTCGAAGCCAAGGCCGACATCGGCCTTGTGCTCCAGCACCGCATCACGAATGGCATGGAGCATTTCCATGTCTTCGGGATTGGGATTGTATTTCGGGAAGGTGTGATCGAGATCAACATCGAGCGGGATCACCTCGCAGCCGATCGCTTCCATCACCTTCGGCGCGAACGCACCCGCAGTGCCGTTGCCGCAGGCGACCACGACCTTCAGCTTGCGCTTCAGCTTCGGCCGGTTGGTGAGGTCTGCGATATAGCGCGCCGGGAAATTCTCGTGGAACTGATAGCCGCCTGCGGGCTTCAGCTTGAAATCGGCGTTGAGCACGATGTCCTTCAGGCGATCCATCTCGTCAGGCCCGAAAGTCAGCGGACGGTTCGCGCCCATCTTCACGCCGGTCCAGCCGTTGTCGTTGTGCGAGGCGGTGACCATCGCGACGCATGGCACGTCGAGATCGAACTGCGCGAAATACGCCATCGGCGTCACAGCCAGGCCGATGTCATGCACCTTGCAGCCGGAGGCCAGAAGGCCCGAGATCAGCGCGTATTTGATCGAGGCCGAATAGCCGCGGAAATCGTGGGCGGTGACGATCTCCTGCTTCTGGCCCATCTCGGCGATCAGGGTGCCGAGGCCCATGCCCAGCGCCTGAATGCCCATCAGGTTGATTTCCTTGCCGAACAGCCAACGCGCGTCGTATTCGCGGAAGCCGGTCGCCTTCACCATCGGCTCGGACTCGTAGGCATAGGTGTTCGGAATCAGTTCGGGCTTGGGCTTCGGAAACATTCAAGGGGCCTCATGGCAGGGCGGGCAATATCCAGCAGCTTTAGCGAATGCATGGAACCGTGGAAAGGCGGGAGCCACGCATTTAGGAGCGAATTACGGCATATTGGCAGCGATCCCGTTTAGCCAGCATTCACATCGAGCACGCCATGACCGACCGCCGCCTTGAATACCCCGCCACGGCGCGCAACCGCGACGCCATCCTCGCCCTGCTGCGCGACATGCTTCCTGCCTCCGGGCTTGTGCTGGAAATCGCCAGCGGATCGGGCGAGCATGTGGTGCATTTCGCGCGGGCGTTTCCAGACCTCACCTTCCAGCCATCCGATCCCGAGGACGCCGCCCTGCAAAGCATCGCGGCGTGGACGCAGGATAGCAGCCTGACAAATATCCGGCCCCCGGTGATGCTGGACGCGACATCAGCTCAATGGCCGGTCAATGCAGCGGATGCCATCCTGTGCATTAACATGATCCACATCGCGCCATGGCGGGCGAGCGAGGGCCTGTTTCACGGCGCTGCAAAGCTCCTGCCCGCAGGAGCGCCGCTTTATCTCTATGGGCCTTATCGCCGCGCAAATGTGGTCACCGCGCCGAGCAATGAAGCGTTCGATGAAAGCCTGAAGTCGCGAAATCCGGAATGGGGGCTGCGCGATCTGGAAACCGTCGCAGCACTGGCGAGGGACAGCGGATTTTCCGGGCCGGTCGTTACCGAGATGCCCGCGAATAATCTGAGCGTCGTGTTCCGGCGAATGTGAGGAACTTACTGCTCCATCACCAGCTTGCCGTTCGCCATTTCAAAGCGCCGCAGCCTGGACAGATACGACAGGCCAAGCAGGTTTTCCGACAGCGCTTCATCCGGCAGCACCAACGCATCGACATCGCGCACCACAAGCCCGCCGATATCGACCATCGCGAGGCGCGTGCGCGCGGCCTTGATCGAGCCGTTCGCAGTGGAAACATTCGCGGTATAGTCGCTCGGGCGCGGGCGGACGCCGATCTGCGCGGCGGAGGATTCGTTCAGCGCGATGACCGAAGCGCCGGTATCGACCATGAAGGCGAGACGGCGGCCATCGACACGGGCATCGGTCTGGAAGTGGCCGCGGCTGTCGCGCGCAATGGTGACGCTGCGGCGGCCGGCGTTGCCGGTGGTCTGCGGCTGCACGGAAGCAAAGGCATTCATAGACCGCGCCTTGTCGGCGGCCTTGGCCTGCGCCCGTTCGCTGGTCATGTTGTCCGCAACCTTGGCCATGGACGTTCCGAACACGATCAGCACGGCCGCCAGAATCAAGATGGTACGCATACGCCTACACCTGTATTCACCCGGTCCCGCGTGAACCTTACGCGAACCGCACAACGGCAGGCCGAAGCTCAATCGGCCGACGCGCGCAAACAGGGCTTTTTCCGAAATAAGGGTGAGGGAAGAGTTAATTCTCAGGTCCCGCGCGGCTTGACCCGGCGGGTCGGGAGCGCGGAGGCCGGGTCTTCCGGCCAGGGATGGCGCGGATAGCGCCCACGCAGGTCCGAGCGCACGGCGGCATAGGACCCGCGCCAGAAGCCCGGTAGGTCGCGCGTCACCTGCACCGGGCGATGCGCGGGCGACAGCAGTTCCAGCACCAGCGGAATCTTCCCCTTGGCAATGGAAGGATGGACATTAAGCCCGAACAACTCCTGCAGCCTCACCGCAATGGTCGGCCCCTGCTCGGCCTCATAGTCGATCGGCAGCGAGGTTCCTGTGGGCGCCTCGAAATGCGTCGGCGCTTCGCGGTCGAGCTTTGAGCGCGCATCCCACGGCAGCAGATTCACCAGCGCATCGGAGAGATCGCCGGCGGAAAAATTCGAAAGCGACGTCTTGTCGTACAGCGCAGGCACCAACCAATCGGCGCGTGTCTCTGCAAGCGCATCGTCGGATAAATCCGGCCAGTCTTCCGGAGATGCTGCGCGCAGAAACATCACGCGATCACGCCACTGCCTGAGCGCCTTCGACCATGGCAACCGATCAAGCCCCGCAGCGACAAGACCATCGGCCAGCACGCGCGCCGTCTCCATTGACGGCGAGACTTGAAGGGTCTGCTCCGACAGCGTGATCGCATAAAGTTTCCTCCTGCGTCGGGCGCGCAGCGCCATCGCATTGCGATCGAACGTGATCTCGTCATCGCTCTGGATGTGATCCGCGAACTGCTGCTCGATCTCCGTTTGCGTGATCGGCGCAGCCAGCAGGATACGCCCGTTTGCTGCCGTTCCGGTCAGTTCGGCCACAGCGATATAAGGCGACTTCGCCAGCGCCGAGGTCTGCTCGACGCTCGCGCCGCGCCCGTTGGCCAGCACGAACGATCCGTTGCCGCGATTGCGCGCCACGCGATCGGGAAAGGCGAGCGCGAGCATGAGTCCCGTGGAGAGCGAACGGTCCACCGCATCGAACGGCTCATTCGCCGCGACCTGCTTCGCCCAACGCTCGGCCAGTTGCCGCGCGCTTTGCGCGCGCTGCGAGCGGTCGCGGCGGAAATTGTCTAGCCGCGCATCGAGATCGGCGCTGTCGCCGCCAAGCCCGCGTTCGGTGAGCACGGCAGCGATCAGCGCTGCCTCATCACCTGAACCAAGCCGATGCGAATCGACAATCATGCGCGCGAGGCGCGGCGGCAACGCCAGCGCACGCAGGCTGTTGCCTTCCAGCGTGATGCGGCCTGCATCATCGAGCGCATTCAGTTCGCGCAGCAGATTGCACGCCTCGGTCAGCACAGGCAGCGGCGGCGGATCAAGAAACGCCAGCGCCGACGGATCGGTCGCGCCCCAATGCGCCAGATCGAGCACCAGCGACGACAGATCGGCGGACAGAATCTCGGGCCGCGTGTAGGCTTCCAGCGAGGCAGTCTGCGGTTCGTCCCACAGCCGGTAGCAGACGCCGGGCTCGGTGCGGCCCGCGCGGCCCCTGCGCTGGTCGACCGCCGCGCGCGACGCACGGATGGTTTCGAGCCGGGTCAAGCCGATGTCGGGCTCATAGCGCGGCACCCGCGCCATACCGGAATCGACAACGATGCGCACGCCTTCGATGGTCAATGAGGTTTCCGCGATCGAGGTCGCGAGCACTACCTTGCGCTGGCCTTTGGGCGCAGGCGAAATCGCACGGTCCTGCACGCCGGCATCGAGCGCACCGAACAGCGGCACGATCTCGGTGTTCGGATCGCCGACACGCTCGCTGAGAAAGTTTTGCGTACGGCGGATTTCCGCCGCGCCCGGCAGGAATGCCAGCACCGAGCCGCTGTCTGCGCGCAACGCTGTCGCGATGGCATCCGCCATCTGGCGTTCGATTGGCACGTCGGGTTTTCGGCCGAGATAGCGCGTCTCGACGGGATAGGCGCGGCCCTCGCTCTCGACCACCGGCGCGTCGCCGAGCAGTTTGGCGACGCGCGCGCCATCGAGCGTCGCGGACATCACGAGAATGCGCAGATCCTCCCGCAACCCGGTCTGCGCATCACGCGCGAGCGCAAGGCCGAGGTCGGCATCCAGCGATCGCTCATGGAATTCATCGAACAGCACGGCGGCGATGCCGGACAGTTCAGGATCGTCGAGAATCTGGCGGGTGAAGATACCTTCGGTGACCACCTCGATCCGCGTTGCGCGCGATACTTTTGAACCAAAGCGCACGCGATAGCCGACCGTCTCCCCGACTTTCTCGCCCAATGTCTGCGCCATGCGTTCGGCGGCAGCGCGCGCGGCGATCCGGCGCGGCTCCAGCACGATGATTTTCTTGCCTTTCGCCCAATCCGCATCAAGCAGCGTCAAAGGCACGCGCGTGGTCTTGCCCGCGCCCGGCGGCGCGACCAGCACGGCCGTGCTGCTGCGCGCGAGCGTCGATGTCAGGCCGTCCAGAACCGCATCGATGGGGAGGGGGGTGGAGAAGTTCATGGCACGATCTGCTCCCTCTCCCCGCTTGCGGGGAGAGGGTTGGGGTGAGGGGCGATAAACATAAAGAGAAACTCGACGGCCAATACAAGCCTCGAAAGTTGCCCCTCACCCGGAGGCTTCGCCTCCGACCTCTCCCCGTCAACGGGGAGAGGTGAAGAAACTCACACCGCACCCCGCCCGACGCTCTCATAGATAAAGCCGAGGGCTTCCATCTCGTCGCGGCGGTAGATGTTACGCAGGTCGACGATGACGGGATTGGCCATCTCGCGCTTGAGGCGTTTCAGGTCCAGCGCACGGAACTGCCGCCATTCGGTGACGATCACCAGTGCGTCGGCATCCTTCGCAACAGCATAAGGGTCTTCGCAATAGGTGATCTCGGGCAGCTCGCTCTTCGCCTGTTCCATGCCTTCCGGATCGTAGGCGCGCACCTTCGCGCCGAGATCGAGCAGACCGGTGATCAGCGGGATCGACGGCGCTTCGCGCATGTCGTCGGTATCCGGCTTGAAGGTCAAACCCAGCACGCCGACAGTCTTGCCGCGCAGGTTGCCGCCGAGCGCATTGGACACCTTGCGCGCCATCGCGCGCTTGCGGTTGTCGTTCACCGCGAGCACCGCTTCCACAATCCGCAGCGGCACATCGTGATCCAGCGCAGTCTTTACCAGCGCGCGGGTGTCTTTCGGAAAGCACGAACCGCCGAATCCCGGACCGGCATTGAGAAATTTCGAGCCGATGCGATTGTCGAGGCCGATGCCGCGCGCAACTTCCTGCACGTCGGCGCCGACCTTCTCGGACAGGTCGGCCATCTCGTTGATGAAGGTGATCTTGGTGGCGAGAAATGCGTTGGCCGCGTACTTGATCAATTCCGCCGTGCGCCGCTCGGTATACATGATCGGCGCCTGATTGAGATAGAGCGGGCGGTAGACCTCGCCGAGCACTTTCCGCGCACGTTCATCCGAGGTGCCGACCACAATGCGGTCCGGGTGCTTGAAGTCGCGGATCGCCGCGCCCTCGCGCAGAAATTCCGGATTCGACGCCACAGCGAAGTCGGCCTGCGGGTTCGTTTCGCGGATGATGCGCTCGACCTCGTCACCGGTGCCGACCGGAACGGTGGATTTGGTCACCACCACGGTGAAACCCTGCAACGCTTTTGCGATGTCGCGCGCCGCGGCATGGACATAGGTCAGGTCGGCATGGCCGTCGCCGCGCCGGGACGGCGTGCCGACCGCGATGAACACCGCGTCCGCCTTGCCGACGGGGCCCGCAATATCCGTGGTGAAATCGAGCCGCCCGGCGCTGACAGATGCCTCCACCAGCCGGTCCAGATCGGGCTCGAAAATCGGGATCTCGCCCCGGTTCAGGGCATCGATCTTTCCGGCATCGGTATCGACGCAGGTCACGCGATGGCCGAAATCCGCGAAACAGGCGCCGGACACCAGCCCCACATACCCCGTGCCGATCATGGCAATCCGCATATACCGCCTCGTTAACGATGTTCCGTTTCGCGGGGCTTTTAGCGCAAATCGGCGTGAAGGGGGCACAACATTTGTATGAATAAAGGAGAATGAAACCCCTGCGCCTCAGGATGGCGCGCAACTGGACCGAAACGGGACATCATGAGCAGCAACGGCACATCCGGTACGCGCGCCCTGCCCGCCTCCGAGCGGATCGACTGGGTCGACTATGCCAAGGGCATCTGCATTGTCATGGTGGTGATGATGCATTCGACGCTGGGCGTCGAGGCGGCGGCAGGCAAGCAGGGCTTCATGCACCTGTTCGTCGAATTCGCGAAACCGTTCCGGATGCCGGATTTCTTCCTGATTTCGGGCCTGTTCCTGGCGCGGGTCATCGACCGCGACTGGCGCACCTATCTCGACCGCAAGGTGGTCCATTTCGCCTACTTCTATGTGCTCTGGGTCACCATCCAGTTCGGCTTCAAGGCTCCCGCTTTCGCCGCCGAACAGGGCTGGGCCCATGTCGGTGTCATGTATTTGCAATCTTTCATCGAGCCGTTCGGCACGCTGTGGTTCATCTACCTGCTGCCGGTGTTCTTTGTGGTGACCAAGGCCACGCTGCGCATTCCCGCGGCGCTGATCTGGCTCATGGCCGCCGGGCTTGAAGCCGCGCATGTCTCCACCGGCTGGACCGTCATCGACGAATTCGCTGCACGCTTTGTCTATTTCTATTCTGGATACCTGTTCGCGAACTATGTGTTCGCACTGGCTGACCGGGCCCGTGAAAAGCCGGGCGCTGCGTTGTTCGGGCTCGCCGCCTGGGCCGTGGCGAATGGCGTTCTGGTCTTCGCGGGCTTCGGCGACCGTCCGGTGATCTCGCTGGTACTCGGGTTTGCCGGCGCCTGCGCCGTGATCGTCACCGGCGCGCTGCTGGCGCGCGCCAACTGGCTCGGCTTCCTGCGCTACTGCGGCGAACATTCCATCGTGATCTATCTCGCCTTCTTCCTGCCGATGGCGATCACCCGCGTGGTGCTGCTCAAGACCGGCATCGTCCCGGACATCGGGCTTGTCTCGCTGATCGACACCATCGCGGGCGTGGTCGGTGCGCTGCTAATGTGGTGGGGCGCCAAGCGCGCCGGACTGAACTTCCTGTTCGAGCGGCCCGCCATGTTCTGGATCGCACCGAAGCAGAAGCGTCCGGCGCTGCAGGCGGCGGAATAGAACCACGCACCATGTCGTCCCCGCGAAAGCGGGGACCCGGATTGCCGGCAACGGCAACAAAGAATCCCGTGCGCATCTGCCCCGTAGAGGGGTGTTATTCGCGGCCAAAATCCTTAAGTTGCGGCCATGCCGAAAAAGCCCGCGACACCCGCCAAAAAATCCCCTGCTGCCAAGGCTGAAAAGCCCGCCGCCCCGAAACCCGCCGCCAAGGCTGCGCCCGCGCAGGGTTCCGCCAGCGCTCCGCGCAGCGGCGATCACGTCTTTCTGGTCGACGGTTCGGGCTACATCTTCCGCGCCTACCACGCCCTGCCGCCGCTGAACCGCAAGTCCGACGGACTACAGGTCAACGCCGTGCTCGGATTCTGCAACATGCTGTGGAAGCTGATGCGCGACATGCCGCCGGACAACCGGCCGACGCACCTCGCGATCATCTTCGACAAGTCCGAAGTCACGTTCCGCAACAAGCTCTATCCCGACTACAAGGCGCAGCGCCCTCCCGCGCCGGACGATCTCATTCCGCAATTCGGATTGATCCGCGAAGCGGTGCGCGCATTCGATCTGCCCTGCCTCGAGCAGTCCGGCTTCGAGGCCGACGACCTGATCGCGACTTACGTGCGCGAGGCCTGCGAACGCGGCGCGACGGCCACCATCGTGTCCTCCGACAAGGACCTGATGCAACTGGTGACGGATTGCGTGTCGATGTACGACACCATGAAGGACCGCCGCATCGGCATTCCCGAAGTGATCGAGAAATTCGGCGTGCCACCCGAGAAGGTCGTCGAAGTGCAGGCGCTGGCGGGCGACTCGGTCGACAACGTGCCGGGAGTCCCCGGCATCGGCATCAAGACCGCGGCGCAGCTCATCACCGAATATGGCGATCTCGAAACGCTGCTCATCCGCGCGCCCGAGATCAAGCAGCCGAAGCGGCGCGAAGCCCTGATCGAGAACGCCGAGAAGGCGCGTATCTCGAGACAGCTCGTGCAGCTCGACGATCGTGTCGCGCTCGACGTGCCGCTGGACGACCTTGCCGTGCATGAGCCGGATTCGCGCAAACTGATCGCCTTCCTGAAGGCGATGGAATTCTCCACGCTGACACGGCGCGTGGCGGAGTATTCGCAGATCGATCCGTCGGATATCGATGCCGATCCCGCCATGAAAAGCGCGTTCGCGCCTGCCGATGTTGCGGCGGGCTCTCCCGTCACACCGCCGCTCGGTGGAGAACCCGATCTTTTCGGGCAAAGCACTCCTGCGAAAACATCCAGCGCCGGGCAATGGACCGGCTCGCAGCCGAAGCAGGCCAGCGCATCCACCAACGGACCTCAGACGCCGAAGGCGCTCGCGGACGCACGCGCCGAGGAAGCGCGCAGCGCAAAATTCAGCCGCGCCGCCTACGCGACCATCAAAAACGTCGACGAGCTGAAGCGCTGGGCCGCGCGCGCCTTCGACATCGGCCAGGTCGCGCTCACGGTCGAGACGGCGAGCGCCGATCCGATGCAGGCCGAGATCGCAGGTATCTCGCTCTCAACCGGCGTCAATGAATCCTGTTACATCCCGCTCGCGCATACCAAGCCCGGCGACGGCGCGGGCTTGTTCGCGGGCGGCCTTGCGCCGGACCAGATCACGACCGCAGACGCGCTGGCGGTGCTCAAGCCGCTGCTCACCGATATTGGCGTTCTCAAAATCGGTCACGATCTGAAATTCGATACGGTGGTGCTGGCACAGCACGGCATCGACATGGCGCCGATCGAGGACACCATCCTGATTTCCTATGTGCTCGACGCAGGCCGCTCCAAGCACGATCAGGAATCGCTGGCCGAAAGCTGGTTCGGCCACAAGACCATCGGCTTCGTCGATCTTGTGGGCAGCGGCAAGAACCGCATCACCTACGATCAGGTGCCGGTCGAGAAGGCCTCCGAATACGCCGCCGAGCGCGCGGACGTCGCCTTGAGACTCTGGCGCGTGCTGAAACCGCGCCTATTGGCCTATCGCGTCAACACCGTTTACGAAACGCTGGAGCGCCCGCTGGTGCCGGTGCTCGCCCGCATGGAGCGGCGCGGCATTTCCATCGATCGTCAGGTGCTGTCGCGGCTGTCCGGCGAGTTCGCGCAGACCGCCGCGCGCGTCGAAGCCGATATTCAGAAGATGGCAGGTGAGCCGATCAATCCGGGCAGCCCGAAGCAGCTCGGCGACATCATGTTCGGCAAGATGGGCCTGCCGGGCGGCGCGAAGACCAAGACCGGCGCGTGGTCCACCTCCGCGCAAATCCTGGACGAACTGGCCGAGGCCGGGCACGAATTCCCCGCCCGCGTGCTCGAATGGCGGCAGGTCACCAAGCTGAAATCGACCTACACGGATTCGCTGCCGGAGTACGTCAATCCACAGACTCAGCGCGTGCATACGACCTACGCTCTCGCCGCAACCACCACAGGGCGATTGTCCTCCAACGAGCCGAACCTGCAGAACATTCCGGTGCGCACCGAGGACGGCCGCAAGATCCGCAAGGCCTTCATCGCCACCAAAGGCAACAAGCTCGTTTCGGCGGACTATTCTCAAATCGAATTGCGGCTGCTCGCGGAGATCGCGGACATCCCTTCGCTGAAGCAGGCGTTCCACGACAAGCTCGACATTCACGCGATGACGGCGTCAGAAATGTTCGGCGTGCCGATCAAGGACATGCCCGGCGAAGTGCGACGCCGCGCCAAGGCGATCAACTTCGGCATCATCTATGGCATCTCGGCCTTTGGCCTTGCCAACCAGCTCGGCATTCCGCGCGAGGAAGCCGGCGCCTACATCAAGAAGTATTTCGAGCGCTTCCCGGGCATCCGCGCCTACATGGACGCGACGCGCGAATACTGCCGCGAGCACGGCTATGTCGAAACGATCTTCGGCCGCAAGTGTCACTATCCGGACATCAAGGCCAGCAATCCCTCGATCCGTTCATTCAACGAGCGTGCCGCGATCAACGCGCGGCTGCAGGGCTCCGCTGCGGACATCATCCGCCGCGCCATGATCCGGATGGAAGATGCGCTCGCCGAGCATCGGTTGTCAGCGCAGATGCTGCTGCAGGTCCATGACGAACTGATCTTCGAGGTGCCCGAGAATGAGGTGGCGAAGACGCTGCCGGTGATCCAGCATGTGATGCAGGATGCGCCGTTCCCGGCGGTATCGCTGTCGGTGCCGTTGCAGGTCGATGCAAGAGCCGCCAGCAACTGGGACGAGGCGCATTGATCAAGCGCAGAAGGTCATAACACGTGTCCACGTCCCTGCTCGCCTTCGCGCTGACCTGCTTCGTCATCGAGATCACGCCCGGCCCGAACATGGCCTATCTCGCTGCCCTGTCGCTCTCGCAGGGCGTCCGCGCAGGCCTCGCCGCCGTTGCCGGGATTGCACTCGGACTTTCGGTCTACGGCGTGGCCGCCTCACTCGGCCTCAGTGCGATCATCGACAACTCGGCGTTTCTCTATGAAGCGTTGCGCTGGGGCGGCGTCGTCTATCTGCTCTGGCTGGCATGGGAAGCATGGGCCGCAGAGCGCGAGGTTGCTCCGGAAACCGTCGATGGCGGGATCGATCCGTGGACCGCGTTCCGGCGCGGACTGATCACCAATCTTCTCAACCCGAAGGCCGCGGTCTTTTATGTCGCTGTGCTGCCGGACTTCATCCAGATCGGCAAAGGCGCGGTGGCGGCGCAGACGCTGGTGCTGTCAGCGATCTATGTCGGCATCGCCACCGCGATCCATCTCGTCATCGTGCTGCTGGCGTCGCGGCTGCAGAGCGTGATCGCAACACCCGAGCAGCGCCGCACCGTGCGCCGCATCCTTGCCGTGCTGCTGGCAGGTATCGCCATCTGGTTCGCTTTCAGCACCAGTCGATGAACCTTAGCCCATCTTCACCTCGAAGCCGCGCTTCACACCGGGCCGCGCCATCATCGTCTCGTACCAGCGCTTGACGTGCGGAAAATCCTCCAGCGGCACCTTGTGGCGCTCGTGCCGCCATGCCCAGCCGATGATCGCGAAGTCAGCGACCGAAATCTTGTCCGCGACGAACTCATGTTCCGCGAGCCGCCGGTCCAGCACACCATAAAGCCTGCGCGTTTCCTTGGAGAAGCGCTCCAGCCCGTAGCGACGGTCCTGCTCGTTCTCCAGTGCGATAAAATGATGCACCTGCCCGGGCATCGGCCCGAAGCCGCCCATCTGCCACATCAGCCATTCCAGCACGGGAATGCGCTCGCCCAGATCCTTCGGCAGGAACTTCCCGGTCTTCTCGCCGAGATAAAGCAGGATGGCCCCGGATTCGAAAATGCTGACCGGCTTGCCGTGCGGCCCCTGCGGATCGACGATGGCGGGAATCTTGTTATTCGGACTGATCCTGAGGAAGTCCGGTGAAAATTGCTCATCCTTTGAAATGTTGATGGGGTGCACCTTGTAGGGCAGGCCCATTTCTTCGAGTGCGACGCTGATCTTGCGGCCGTTGGGCGTATTCCAGGCATAGAAATCGATGGTCATTTGCTGCCTTTTGTTGGTCTTGCGCTGTTGACGGTGAGCAATCCAATGTGGATTGTCCACAAAGCAGAGGATAATTTCCCGCAAATTCCCCATAGCTCGAAGAGACCGCCTTGTCCAAATCAGCGTCCCGCGCCCGCCTCAAAGACATCATCAACAAGCGCTCGTTCGGGCGCGGCGAAATCACGCTGGCGTCGGGCCGCAAGAGCGATTTCTATTTCAACCTGAAGCCGACCATGCTCGACCCCGAAGGCGCGGCGCTGCTCGCCGAACTGTCGCTGGATGCGCTCAAGGACGACCAGATCGATTACATCGGCGGACTTGAGATGGGCGCGGTGCCGATCGCCGGCGCCATTGCGCAGCTCTCCTGGCTCAAGGGCCGGCCCATCGCCGCCTTCTTCGTGCGCAAGAAGCCGAAGGAACACGGCGCGCGGCTGGCCGTGGAAGGCCTCGCCAAGGGCGAGAGCCTCGCGGGCAAACGCATTGTCATTGTCGAGGACGTCACCACCACCGGCGGCTCCGCGATCAAGGCCGTCGATGCGGTGAAGGACGCTGGCGGCGAGGTCGTGCTGGTATTCACCATGGTCGACCGCGACGAAGGCGCGACGGAGGCCTTTACCGAAGCCGGGATTCCGTTCCGCGCGCTCTACAAGGCGGGCGAGTTCCTCAAGAGTTGATCACCGCTTCCTGTTCGACGCACCGGAAACAGGTCCGGTTGCCCGGCTGAGTGAAGCCAGCGAACGCGAACCGAAACTCTCAACCCATGGAATGAGAACCAGGATGCAGACACTTCAGCGTATCGGCCGGAGACAGGTTTCAGCGATCTCCGGCACCGCCGTGACATGTCTCCTTGCCTGTATCCTTCTTTTTCTTCCTGATCCCGCTTTCGCGGCGGAAGGACTGAACGGCGCGAAACTCTCGGTCCTCTGGGCGCTTCCGTTCGTTGGCATCCTGCTCTGCATCGCCACCGGGCCGGTGTTCTATCCCCATGTCTGGGAACATCACTTCGACAAGTTCACCGCGCTATGGGCGGCGCTGATCGTGATTCCGCTGTTTCTGACTGCCGACATCCACACCGTTACCACCACGCTCGCGCACACCGCGCTGCTGGAATACATGCCCTTCATCCTGCTGCTGCTGGCCCTGTTCGTGACCGCGGGCGGCATCTATCTTGAAGGCAACCTGCACGACAGCGTGTTCACCAACACCGTACTGCTCGGTGTCGGCGCGGTGCTGGCCAGCATCGTCGGCACCACCGGCGCGGCGATGATCCTGATCCGGCCGCTGATCCGCGCCAACGACAACAGGCGCTACAACGCCCATGTCGTGGTGTTCTTCATCTTCCTTGTTGCCAATATCGGCGGCGCGCTGTCGCCACTAGGCGACCCACCGCTGTTCATCGGCTTCCTGAAGGGCGTCGATTTCTTCTGGACCACGGTGCATCTGTGGCAGGAGACGCTGGTGGTCGGCGGTATCGTGCTGGCGATTTTCATGTTCCTCGACATCTACTTCCATCACCGCGAGGGACGCTTCTCGCGCCTGAAGGACCCGACTCCCGACAAACCGCTCAAGCTGCACGGCAAGGTCAATCTCGCTCTGATCGCCGTGATCATCGCAGCCATCCTGATGAGCGCGCAATGGAAGCCCGGCATCTCCTTCCATGTCGCAGGCGTCGATCTCGAACTTCAGGATCTGTTGCGCGATGCGATCTTCGTCGTGGTCGCGATCGCGTCCATGGCATGGACCAAGACAGCGGATCGCGAAGCCAATGGCTTTTCCTGGGGGCCGATCAAGGAAGTGGCGATCCTGTTCGCGGGTATCTTCATCTGCATCGTGCCGGTGATGGCGATGCTGCAGGCGGGTGCGCAGGGGCCGTTCGCCGCCCTGCTCGGCCTTGTCACCAACGCCGATGGCAGCAACAATGCCGCCGCCTATTTCTGGCTGACCGGCGGCCTGTCGTCATTCCTCGACAATGCGCCAACCTACCTCGTGTTCTTCCAGCTCGCCGGCGGCGATCCGCAGGTGCTGATGGGAGCGAAGGCCGCGACGCTCGCCGCGATCTCGTCCGGCGCGGTCTACATGGGCGCCAACACCTATATCGGCAACGCGCCGAACTTCATGGTCTACGCCATTGCGCGGCAGGCCGGCGTGAAGATGCCGAGCTTCTTCGGCTACATGATCTGGTCGGCTTTGGTGCTGATTCCCACATTCGTACTGGCGACGTTCCTGTTTTTCAGACCATAGGCGCGGCAGCGGACATGGAGAAAGCGCGATGAAAGTTGCTGTCATGGGTGCCGGCGCCATCGGCTGCTACTTCGGCGCGATGCTGGCCAGAGCGACGCACGATGTCGTTCTGATCGGACGCCCCCAGCATGTCGATGCCGTGAACCAGCACGGCCTCCTGCTGGAGAGCCGCAACTTCCACGGACACATTCCGATGAAGGCGACCACCAAGCCCTCCGGCGTCGAGGGCGCGGATGTTGTGCTGTTCTGCGTGAAATCACCCGATACCGAGAGTGCGGGCCGCGCCATTGCGCCTTTCCTGAAACCGGATGCCGCGATTCTCTGTCTGCAGAACGGTGTCGATAATGCCGAGCGATTGCAGGCGGTGACCGGACGGACCGCAATCCCAACGATCGTTTATGTCGCCACCGAGATGGCGGGTGCAGGCCATATCAAGCACAACGGACGCGGCGATCTGATTATCGGCGCCTCGCCGGCCAGCGCGGACATCGCACGGCAGTTCATCGATGCTGCGATTCCGACAACAGTGTCCGAAAATGTCATTAGCGACCTGTGGGCCAAGCTCATCACCAACTGCGCCTACAACGCGGTGTCCGCCATCGCCCAGCTTCCCTACGGCATCATGCTCAAGGTGAAGGGCGTCCCCGACGTGATCGAGAACGCTATCGACGAGTGCCTTTCGGTGGCGAAGGCGGCGGGGGTTACGATTCCCGCGGATATAAAGCAGGCGATCTTTGCGCTCGGCGAAGCGGCCCCGAACCAGTATTCGTCCACCGCACAGGATCTCGCGCGCGGGAAACTGACCGAGATCGACTACCTGAACGGCTACGTGGTGCGCAAAGGCGCGGCGCTTGGCATCGCCACGCCAACAAATCTGACCTTGCACGCCATGGTCAAATTGCGCGAAGCGCACCTGCAGCAGCCCCGCTCCTAACCTCACGTTTACCATCACGACTTAAGGTCATTGACGTTGCGGCGATCGTCGCCGCAGGCGTCCGCGTTGCGTGAGTGAGGCCCGTGTTGCGTAAACAGTTGCGTATTTCGCGCGTGCGGCGCCGCATGACGCTTGTTCTCGCTGTCATGCTGGCAATGCCGATGGCGCTCGCGCCACACGCGGCCTCCGCCGGCATTTTCGATTTCCTGTTCGGCGGCGACAAGCCGGAGCGGCAGGTACCGCAGCAACAGCAGCCCAGCAACGCCTTCGCCGATCCGTTCGGCCTTTCCACGCCAAATCCCGCACCCGCGCCGTCGGCTTCCTCCGGCGGAGGACGCTTCACAACATACTGCGTGCGCACCTGCGATGGCCGCTATTTCCCGCTCACCGGACGCGGCAACGGTACGCCCGCCCAGATGTGTCAGGCGTTCTGCCCCGCAAGCCAGACCAAGGTGTTCTCTGGCAACAGCATCGATTATGCCGTCGGTCACATGGGCGAGCGCTATGTCGACACGCCGAATGCCTTTGCCTATCGCAAGGCGCTGAAAGCGGACTGCACCTGCAACGGCCGCGATCCGGCAGGCCTTGCGCCGGTCGATCTGTCCCTCGACAGCACGCTGCGCCCCGGCGATATCGTCGCGACATCCAGCGGGCTGGTGGCCTATTCCGGCACGAACGCAACCAACCAGACCGCGCAGTTCACGCCGGTGAACAACTATCCCGGCTTAACCGCAGATTTGCGCGCGCGTCTCGGCGAAATGAAGGTCGCACCGGTCACCGCCGACCTGCCCGAGGACACTTATTCATCGCAGGATGTGACGGGTTCGGTGCCGGAACCGCGATACGCGCAACCGATGGCGCCGGACGCGCCCCTGCCGAAGATCGCGACGCCAAAGCCAAAGCGCATGATGTGATCTGTCCACGTCGTCCCGGCGAAGACCGGGACCCATAACCACCGCACATTGCGGTGTTGGCATGGCGCCGAAGCAGCTCATTTTCAGAACAGGAAATTCAGGAAGTGTGGGTCCCGGCCTTCGCCGGGACGCCGCAGTGCGTGAACCCTGTCACCAATCCGGATCGGTCCGGAATGACAGCACACCTCACCGCCCGACGATGACGCCGATCACGTTGGGCGCGGCGAGATACTTTTCTTCCATTTCCATGCGCGCCCGCGCCTTGATCTCCGGCGTCAGCAGGCCGCGATGTTCGGCAAGGATCATCCAGCAATAGCCCCACCAGTCGGTGAGAATGCCGGTGTCGTCCACCAGATCGTAGCCGTGCTCGGCCGCGAAGATGCGCGCCCGCGCCTCATCCAGCGAATCGAGGAATGCATGGTCCTTCAGCGAGAACAGATCGTCGCTGAAGTCATCGGTGGTGTAACCCCACACCGACATGCAGACCGCGTTGAACTCGCGGTCGATATGATCGTCATCCACCAGCCGCGTCCGGGCGGCAGCATGGAGACGGGACAGCGTCCGGGCGAAGTCCGCAATGCGCGTCAGCGCCGTGTTATCGAAAGCGATAGTGGACATGTAGTCCTCGAAACCTCAGACAGACCCTAGATATGGTGGCCCTAAGGGGGCGAATCATAATGATATATCAATGACTTGCTAAAGTGTTCTTAATTTGTTCGCGACAGCAAAACCAGCTCGAATTTTTATCCCAACGGACGCGATAACAGCCTCAGGTGGCGGCGTCCCTGATCTCACCGCTGCCTCGCGAGACGATACTGACATCGGTCACCCCGCTCATGGCGCGGATCTTCGGGACCAGCAGGGCGATGTCCTTCGACGACACCTTGGTCAGGATCACGATCAGATCGTCGATCTCCGTGTCGCGCGCCTTGGCGAGGAAACGCTTGATCTGACCGTTGCGGATCGCAAGCGTCTCCTTGAGCAGTTCCGGCGTCAGCGCACCGCGCTGGCTTTCGATCCTGAGACGGCAGGTCTGGTTGCGGTCGCGATAGGCCTCTTCGAGCGGCTTCACCCCGGCAAGGATCACCAGAATGATCGCGGTCGATACGCCTGCGGCGAAATACAATCCGCCTCCGACGGCGAGTCCGATGGCGGCGACGGTCCAGATGCTGGCCGCGGTGGTCAGTCCGCGCACGATCTCGCCGCGCGCCAGAATCGCACCCGCTCCCAGAAAGCCGATGCCGGAGACAACCTGTGCTGCGACACGCGAGGGATCGAGCACGACATGCTCCTGCGACAGCGACAGCGAGAATCCGAATGCCGACACGATCATGAACAGACACGCACCGACGCAGACCAGCATGTGCGTGCGGATTCCAGCGGCCCAGAGCAGACGCTCGCGTTCAAAGCCGATCAGGCTTCCGAAGGCTGCCGCCGCGAGCAGCCGTTCGATAATATCCACGTTGGAAAGCACAGCCATCGGGCCTCCAATCTCGCACATGTGCGTCAGGACAGCCGTTCAACTTAATGACCGATAGAGGCGTTGCCTACCCCTCCTTCACGGCATTCAGGTTCCGCATCCCGCCAAAGCCGTCCATGCCAGCGCGCCGCACATCGCATCGGTTTCATACCAAAGCCGTTGGCCACATCCCGTTACAGCAGAACGGGAGTCCGCATCGGCCCCGCGATGCATAGCCGCATTACCTCCCGCGTCATTGAAGTCGGCTCCGGCACCCGGCAAAGTCAAACCGCATTCTAGGAGCCATCAATGCTTGAGAAGACGCCCGACACCAACCTGCGCGACACCGTCCATCCCTTCGATCGCGCCACGCAGGTTATTGTCGTGGATGGCGGCTGGCGCGGCGAAGCCAGCGCGGATTATTTCGCCTTTGTCGGCCCGTTCGGAGGCGCAACCGCCGCGACGATGCTGCGTGCGATCATGATGCAGCCGGAATCTCTCGGCGATCCGCTGTCGGTCACGGTGAATTTCTGCGCGCCGGTCGGCGGCGGCGGATTCGATCTCGCAACTCGCCTGATAAAGGCGACACGCTCGACCCAGCACTGGATGGTCGAACTGCAGCAGAACGGCGAGGTCGCCGCCTTCATGACGGCGGTGTTCGCGGCGCGACGCGCATCATGGTCGCATCAGCCCGCCACCATGCCGGACGCACCGCCGTTCGATCAGGTCAAACCGCTCCCGACCAGCGTCATTGCGCCATGGGCGCAGCAGTATCAGTTCCGCTTCGTGGAAGGCTCAACGAATTACAGCACCGCGCAGAAAGATATTCCTGCCAGCGCCTATTCGCGGATGTGGCTCAGCGACGCCCTGCCCCGGCCGATCGATTTCCTGTCGCTGCTGTCGATGTCCGACTCGTTCTTTGCCCGCATCTTTCACGTCCTCGGAAAAATCGTGCCGATCGGCACAGTGTCGATGACCACGGTGTTTCACGCCGATAGCGCGGACCTTGCCGCGGAAAACACCACCATGGTGCTGGGCGTCGCCGACGCGAACATCTTTCACAAGAGCTTCAGCGACCAGACCGGCGAGTTGTGGAGCCCGAACGGACGGCTGCTCGCCACCACCTCGCAGGCTGTCTACTTCAAGGCCTGAAACCGGTACTTATTCAGAGGGGCGAATTGCCGCAGCACGCTGCGGCCATACCCCAATCCCACTGTCATATTCGCAGGTCATGGTCCGGCCACCTGCTCGCGATTCAGCATGTGTGCCTGCGGCCCCGCCGCAGATTTCCGGCTCGCGCGAGCACGTCTCAGACAAACCGGAGATAATCCATGATCCAGAAACTGTCCCACCGTCTTGCGACGGTTGCCGTCGCCGCAGCCGCATCCATGATTGCCGTCACGGCCCATGCCGAGATCGACAACAGCGCGCTGTCCTCGCCCAACTTCCGTCCGCATGTGCGCACCTTCGGCCTCGTCTACACCCTGCCGAAAGAAGTCAACGACACCCTCGATCTGACCACCCGCGGCATGCTGCGCGAGAAGCTGCTCAACGCAAAGCTCGATGATGAAGCGCAGCGCTTCAACATTCCGCATGTCACTGTCGTGCATATTCACAACGCCGACGCCACCACCCCGGAGAAGATGCTGAAGGCGCTGCCGAAGCTGCCGGGCGTGCTCAACGTCACGCTGAAGAAGTTCTACACCACCGAAGCCGCCAAGGGCGCGGGCCAGCCGTGGTGGCTCGATCTCGGCATCGTCAAGGAAGGCGCAGACTTCGAATCGATGATGGCGTTCAACACCACCGCCACCGCCGCTCTTGCGCCGCTGCGCGACGGCCCGCTGCCGCGCTGCACCGGCCCGGTCTATGCCGCCATGAGCGACGCCGCGAAGGAACTGGTGAAGACTGTCGGCGTCAGCGGCGTCAATGTGGTGAAGGATGGCAAGGAGCTGCGCTCGCACAATCCGCACAACACGCTGGTCTACAGCAATGTGAAGTTTACGCCCGAGTTGCAGAAGGACTTCGATCAAGCCGCGGTCGAGTTCAACCAGATCCTGCCCGATGGCATTCCGGTGTCGTTCAAGACCGTCTCCATCGTCGAACTGGGCTTCGCGGGCAACGTACTGCGCGAAGTCTACCGCATCGATCTTGCGAACGGCTCGGTCCTGAATGTCGCCACCGGCAAGACCTCGGGCGCCACCACCGCGACGGCGCGCTAAGTTCGCTATCCACAATACGCAAAAAAAGGGCGACTCGATGAGCCGCCCTTTTTCAATTCAGCAACACGCCGAAGCGATCATTCCGCCGCGAGCTTGACCTCGGGAGCGGCGGCGCGGACATCCGCATCGACCTGCTTCTCGAACTGCGCGAAGTTCTTCTGGAACATGCCGACCAGTGCGCGCGCGGTCTTGTCGAACTCGGCCTTATCCTTCCAGGTGTTGACCGGATCGAGAATGTCGCTCGGCACGCCTTCGAGCGCCATCGGCACCGCGAAGCCGAAATACTTGTCGGTGCGGAACTGGGCATTGCGCAGCGAGCCGTTCAGCGCAGCGGTGAGCAGCGCGCGGGTCACCTTGATCGGCATGCGCGAGCCGACGCCATACTTGCCGCCGGTCCAGCCGGTGTTGACCACCCAGCAGTCGACGTTGTGCTTGGCAATCAGTTCCTTCAGCAGCTTGCCGTATTCGGCCGGGTCACGCGGCAGAAACGGCGAGCCGAAGCAGGCCGAGAATTCCGGCACCGGCTCGTTGCCGAGGCCGCGCTCGGTGCCCGCGACCTTCGCGGTATAGCCCGAGAGGAAGTGATACATCGCCTGCGCCGGGGTCAGCTTGGCGATCGGCGGCATCACGCCGAACGCGTCGGCTGCGAGCATCACCAGATTCTTCGGATGACCGGCGCGGCCGGTGCGCGAGGCATTCGGGATGGCCTCGAGGGGATATGCAGAGCGCGTGTTTTCGGTCTTGGAGCCGTCGTCGAAATCAGGCTCGCGGGTGAGCGGATCGAGCACGACGTTTTCGAGCACGGCGCCGAAGCAGATGCTGGCGTCATAGATCGCAGGCTCGGCTTCGCGCGAGAGCTTGATGGTCTTGGCGTAGCAGCCGCCTTCGAAGTTGAAGATGCCGTCCGGACCCCAGCCGGTCTCGTCGTCGCCGATCAGGGTGCGGTTCGGATCGGCGGACAGCGTGGTCTTGCCGGTGCCGGAGAGGCCGAAGAAGATCGCGCTGTCGCCGTTCGGGCCGACGTTGGCCGAGCAGTGCATCGGCATCACGCCCTGGGCGGGCAGGAAGTAGTTCAGCGTGGTGAACACCGACTTCTTCATTTCGCCAGCATACTGGCTGCCCGCGATCAGCACGATCTTGCGGGTAAAGTCGATGGCGACCACGTTTTCGGACTTGCAGCCATGACGCTTCGGGTCAGCGCGGAAGCTCGGCAGGTCGATGATGGTCAGTTCAGGCACGAAGCTCGCAACGTCAGCTGCCTCGGGGCGGCGCAGCAGCGTGCGGATGAACAGCGAGTGCCATGCGAGTTCAGTGAATACGCGGGTCTTGATCTGGAATTTCGGATCGGCGCCGCCGTAGAGATCCTGAGCGAAGAGGGTCATGCCTTCGCAGTGCTTGAGGAAATCCTGATGGAGCGCTTCGAACTGTTCGGAGGTGATGGACTGGTTGCCGCCCCACCACATGGTCTTATCGGTCAGCGCATCGCGCACCGTGAACTTGTCCTTCGGTGAGCGGCCGGTAAACACACCGGTCTCCGCCACCAGCGCGCCGCCAGCGGACAGTTCGGCTTCATTCGCGCGCAACGAATATTCGTAAAGCGGCGCGGTGCCGAGATTCCAGTTCACCTGTTTGAGATTTTTGAAACCGAATTTGTCGGCGCCATAGGCACCGTTGCGCACACCCGTCTCTTGCACTTTTAGAATCTCCCACAAAGACCGCGTATCGTTTCGCGCGGCTGTTCGCCAAACGCCCCTGTCGCGGATGCCGGGGATCATAGCTCCCGGGCTTCGATCCGGCGACTTATAAGTGCCCGACAGGCTGCTTGCCAAGCCGATCCGTCACAAAGCGGTAAAGAACCGCGTGGCCGGAAAAAACAGGTTGAATATCACGGACTTGGCAGGGACCGTGCACGGTCGGCTAGGCCCTTCAGAGCTTGCCGCAGTGCGGCAGGTGTGACGATCCGCTCCGGGAAATCGAGCCGCAGCGTACGCCGGTCATCCTGCAGATCGAGGCCCTCGGGATCGCAGCCGGTGCAGCGCCATTCGCCGTCCGTGCTGTTCAGAAGTTTCACCGCATACAGATTCATCGTGTCCGTATGATCGGCATTCATGTGCGCGACGATGTCGGGCTCGGCCTCCACCAGCGCTTCCGCGTCGGTGAGATCGGTCAGGAAATCCTTCGGCGCGAGGTCGACGATGCGGCCGAAACCCGCCACCAGGTGCACGCCCTTCGGCCTGATCCGGAAGAAGGAGAAATCCTTGAAGCCGACGAAATCCTCGGCAGAGGGATGCGCGGCGAGATAGCGCCGCTTCAGGAGGTCTGCGTCGCCCTCAGCTTCCTCGGCAATGCCGGCGAGCATGATGCGCGCGCCCTCCAGCGGATCGCCCGGCACGCGCTCGTCCAGCATCAGTGAAACGCGCGGATCGGCCAGAATATTCTTGGTGTGAACCGCAAGACGCGAGATCAGCAGAATCGGCGCGCCGTCCGGCAGGGAAGCTACATTGACCAGCGAGCAATAGGGATCACCGCTTCCCGGCGTCAGCGTCGCCAGTGCACCCTGACGGGAGCGCCCCAGCAGCGAACGGGTCAGGCGGGCCGGTTTGATGTCAGCGGAGGGGTCCATCTATCAGCCTGATTTCATTGGTTAACGGGCTTTTTTACGGCCAAAAGGGGTTATACCCCGGAACAATCGCCTTATATAACCGTCTGGTTCCAGTTACCGCCCGGGAAGCCGGAACCGGTCACATTTCAGCCCAGCTTGCATTGCTCGTTGCACCCAAGCGAACGCCTTGTTCCACGGCTCTCCCGGTCCGTCCGGTCAGTACCCAGTCGCCACGTCCGCAACACTCGATTTGGAAAGCAGGTTCATGCCCACAATCGCCCTGGTCGATGACGACCGCAACATTCTCACATCGGTCTCGATTGCGCTGGAAGCCGAAGGCTACCGCATCATGACCTATACGGATGGCGCGTCGGCCCTCGAGGGTTTCAAGACGAGCCCGCCGGATCTTGCGATCCTCGACATCAAGATGCCGCGCATGGACGGCATGGAAACGCTGCGCCGCCTTCGCCAGAAGTCCGACCTGCCGGTGATCTTCCTCACCTCGAAGGACGAGGAGATCGATGAATTGTTCGGCCTCAAGATGGGCGCCGACGATTTCATCCGCAAACCGTTTTCGCAGCGTCTTCTGGTCGAGCGCGTGAAGGCTGTGCTGCGCCGCGCGGTGCCGAAGGACCCGGCGGCTGCGCCGAAGGAAATGGATGCCAAGGCGCTGGAGCGCGGCTTGCTGCGCATGGACCCGGAGCGCCACACCTGCACCTGGAAGAACGAGCCGGTGACTTTGACCGTCACCGAATTCCTGATCCTGCAGGCGCTGGCCACCCGCCCCGGCGTGGTGAAAAGCCGCAACGCGCTGATGGACGCCGCCTATGACGATCAGGTCTATGTCGACGACCGCACCATCGACAGCCACATCAAGCGCCTGCGCAAGAAGTTCAAGGCGGCCGACGACGATTTTGAGATGATCGAGACGCTGTACGGCGTCGGCTATCGCTTCAAGGAAACCTGACAAACAAGTTGTCATGGCCGGGCATAGCCGTTCGAAGAACGGCGTTCTAAAGAGCGCCTATGTCCCGACCATCTACGCCTTTATGGAATCTCGCGACAGACGTGGATGCCCGGGACACGCCCGGGCATGACGAAAAGCGAGAAGTTTCGTCGATACCGTAGTGCTATAAATAGCCGTCCGAATAGGAACAACGAACGGTTCCATCATTGCTTGATCGAACGCAGCCAGAGTCTGACGACGACGCCGACCTCGGCGCGCCGCCGCTTGCGCCGGTTGCAGATGCACCCGTGGAAACCAAAGCTGCACGGGGCGGCTGGAATCCGGCCGGCCTGATCAAGCGTGCCGGCCGCTATCTCGCCGCGCTGACCTTTTCCAGTCTCACGCGCCGCATCGTCGTCCTCAACCTGATCGGCCTGTTCGCGATGCTCGCGGGCATTCTCTATCTGTCGCAGTTCCGCGCCGGATTGATCGACGCACGCGCGCAGAGCTTGCTGGTGCAGGCCGAAATCATTTCCGGCGCGATCGCGGCTTCAGCCACCGTCGAGACCAACGCCATCACGGTCGACCCGGAGCGGTTGCTCGATCTCAAGCCCGGCGAGACTTACGGGCCGAGCGACGAAACCCTCAGCAACATCGATTTCCCGATCAATCCCGAGCGTGTCGCGCCGGTGCTGCGGCGGCTGATCTCGCCCACCAAGACGCGCGCGCGCATCTACGACCGCGACGGCGTGCTGGTGCTCGACAGCCGCAACCTCTATGGCCGCGGCGATGTGATGCGCTTTGAACTCGCGCCGCCGACGAGCGAGAAACCAGGCTTCGCCGAAAAGACCATGATCGCGATCCGCACCTGGCTCAATCGCGGCGACCTGCCGCTGTATCGCGAACTCGGTCCAGAGAACGGTAACGGCTATCAGGAAGTCCAGCAGGCACTGGATGGCCGCAAGGCCAGCATGGTGCGCATCAACGACCGCGGCGAGGTGATCGTCTCGGTGTCGGTGCCGGTGCAGCGTTTCCGCGCGGTGCATGGCGCGCTGATGCTTTCGACACAGGGCGACGACATCGACCAGATGGTCACCGCCGAACGTCTCGCTATCCTCAAGGTGTTCGGCATCGCCGCGGGCGTGATGATCCTGCTATCGCTGCTGCTCGCCTCGACTATCGCAGGCCCGATGCGCCGCCTCGCCGACAGCGCCGAGCGTGTCCGCCGCCGCATCAAGACCCGCGTGGAAATTCCGGACTTCACCTCGCGTGGTGACGAGATCGGCCATCTGTCGCGGGCGCTGCGCGACATGACCGACGCGCTTTACAATCGCATCGAAGGCATCGAGCGTTTCGCCGCCGACGTCGCGCACGAACTGAAAAATCCGCTCACGTCCATGCGCTCCGCAGTGGAGACGCTGCCGCTCGCCCGCTCCGACGACAGCCGTTCGCGGCTGCTTGCGGTAATCGAGCACGACGTGCGCCGCCTCGACCGTCTGATCTCCGACATTTCCGATGCCAGCCGCCTGGATGCCGAACTGCAGCGTCAGGATGTCGAGCCGGTAGACATTCGCCGCCTGCTGAACACGCTGGTGTCGGTCGCCAACGAAACCCAGCACGGCACCGACGTCACGGTCGAAGTCCGCTTCGAAGGCCGCCCGAACGATACGTTCTCGGTGCCCGGCCATGACTCGCGGCTCGGCCAGGTGATAGCGAACCTGCTCAGCAACGCGCAGTCGTTCTCGCATCCCGGCGGCAAGGTGCGGATCGTCTGCCGCCGCGTGAAGTCCGACATCGAGATCGTGGTCGATGATGACGGCACCGGCATCCGGCCCGGTGCGCTGGAAAAGATTTTCGAGCGCTTTTACACCGACCGGCCGCACCAAGGCTTTGGACAGAACTCAGGACTTGGCCTGTCGATCTCCAAGCAGATTGTCGAAGCTCATGGCGGACGCATCTGGGCGGAGAACCGTGCGGGCCCGATTGATGCGGAGGGCGATGCCCGCATCGCCGGCGCGCGCTTCACGGTGCGGCTGCCCGCGATATGACCGGCGAAGGCGCAAGTATTCATGCCACGGCGGTGGTGAGCGGCGACCGCGGCATCCTGATTCGCGGCCCTTCGGGTTCGGGCAAATCCCGCCTCGCGCTCGACCTGATCCTTGCGGGACGGGCCGGACAGATTCCCCCGGCCGCCCTGATCGGAGATGATCGCGTTCGCCTGACGGTCAACAACGGCGGCCTGATTGTCCGGGGCGTCCCCGAACTGGCCGGGAAAATCGAAATCCGCGGTCTCGGCATCCGCTCCATCGGCTTTGCCGAACAGGCTCGCGTAGCGGTTGTGGTCGATCTGGAGGCCGCTGACGCCGAGCGCCTGCCGCCGCCCCAGGCCCTGAAAACAACGGTTTCCGGGCTGGAAATCCCGCGAATTCCGGTGGGCCGGGGCTATCCTGCCCTGCCGCTGGTGCTGGGATTCCTTACGACAGTTTAAGGTTTCAAAAGCGAACTCGCGACCTTCGGCTGATTGCTGGACGCCATCGGCTCGCCATATAAGCCAGACCCCGCCACTGATGACGGTCAGCCGCAACACCTTTTTTAAGGGGGTACGCGGCAACATCCCCCCTTGCGCCGAGGCCCGGGATGGTCAACATGTGGCCCTTTCGTGCGGTGCATCAAAGCGCCCGCGAGGAGTTTTGGATGATTGGTCTGGTACTGGTGACCCACGGGCGTCTCGCCGACGAGTTCAAGGCTGCTCTTGAGCACGTGATGGGTCCGCAAAAACAAATCGAAGCGATCACGATTGGCGCGGAAGACGATGCCGATCTGTGCCGCAGCGATATCATCGAAGCCGTCAAGCGCGTGGACAGCGGTGATGGCGTTGCGATTCTCACCGACATGTTCGGCGGCACGCCGTCGAACCTCGCGATCTCCTGTATGAGCCGCCCGAAGGTCGAAGTTCTGGCCGGCATCAACCTGCCAATGCTGGTCAAGCTCGCTAAGGTCCGCGACGACAAGCCGCTGCCCGACGCGATCGCCGCCGCTCAGGAAGCAGGCCGCAAGTATGTGACCATCGCCAGCCGGGTGCTTGCCGGAAAATGAGCGCCGCGCCGGAGCAGCAGCCTTCGTCCTCCGGCGTTATCGTCCGAGAACTTCCCATCATCAACAAGCGCGGCCTTCATGCGCGCGCGTCTGCGAAGTTCGTGCAGACCGCCGAGAAGTTCGACGCCGAACTGACCGTGACCCGCAATGGTGAAAGCGTCGGCGGCACATCGATCATGGGACTGATGATGCTTGCCGCGGGGATTGGCACCACCATCACCGTCGCCGCCAAGGGCCGCGAAGCGCAGGCCGCGATGGATGCCATTACCGAACTGCTCGCCAACAAGTTCGGCGAAGAGGAAGCGGGCTAGCGCCCCTCCGAAATCAACCAGACGACATCATCGTCATCCCGGCCTTCGCCAGGACGACCAGATTCTACTTGTCGTCTTCCTCTTCCGGCCGGGTCGGAGCCACGATCCAGATTTTCCACTTCACCGCCGGGCCGGCCTTGCCGTGGAAATAACGCCGTGAGGTGAGGTCGAGCCGCTCCGCATTCGGTGCATTCTCGGCCATCCAGGCTTCGCACTTGCTCAGCTCAAGATCCTTGGTGTCGCAGATGCCGATGAAGCCGAGCTGCTTTGCAGCTTCCAGACTGGTGAGGCCCGAAGCCCAGACCTCGCGCGGCGTCAGCGGCGCTGGGTGATCAGGGCTATAGAAAGTCAGCGGCTCGCCGACTTCGGTGGTGCCCGCCACCACGGCCCAGCGCCTGTTGAAGCGCGCGCGCCAGGCTTCCGTCAGTTGCAGCGCGAACTCCGACTTCGGCGCGAACGGAACCCCGGCCTCGCCGTCGCGCCGCACCGTCTGCGCCGCGATGATCGGCGACACCAGCAGCATGATCAGCGTGAACGCCAGCCACATGAACATCAGGCGGATCAGCGCCATCTGCGTCACCCGCAGCGTCGGAAGCGCGACCAGCGCCAGCGGCACGAGGAAGAACAGCGAGATGCCCCAGTCGGTCTTCATGTAGATGCCGAACACCATGGCGGCGAGTGGCGGCACCACGCCGGCAATGATCTGGATGATCCAGATGTGACGTGCCTGGGTGAGGAACACGCCGGAGTTCGGCCCGCGTACCCATGGGCGCTTCGCCGACGCGATGAACTCTCCGATCAAGCCTCTCCTGCGCAGCGACTTCCACCACTGCAGCTTCCACGCCAGCGCGATCGCGGCGAACGCGATCGGGATCAGCAGCAGTCCGATATTGTGCGCGAAATAGATTCCCACCAGCCGCAGCGTGGTGAGGAATGTACGCCCGCCATAGACATCGTCGGCATAGATCAGCGGCAGGAAGTCCGCCTGCTTCAGCCACCACAGATGCGGCAGCATGCCGACGAAGGCTGCGGCGAACGCCACCCATGGCGCGGGCGAACGCCAGAAGCGCATCCGGTCCGGGTGAAGCAGCGATGCGAGGCCTGCGGCGCCGATCATGGTCAGCACCCAGTATTTGGTCATCAGCGCCAGCGCGACCGCGAGCCCGAGCCAGATGCCCGCGCGCACCGTGCGCTTCTCGAAGGCATGGAGATAGGCCAGTACGAACAGCGGCAGCGTCACGAGTTGCAACAGGTCCGGATTGTATTTGAAGCCCTTGAAGGTGAAGATCGGATAGAGCGCCAGCATTGCCACCGAAAACAGCGCGCGGCGATGATCGACCACGCGCACCGCGATCAGCCAGCAGATCACGAGGCCGAGGCCCGTGACCGTCATCGCCAGCGCATAGGTGGCCCAGTCGGTGACCGGGAAAATCCGGAACCAGACGCCGGCAATCCAGCCCGACAGCGGCGGATGCTTGCCATAGCCGAGAAGAAACTTCTGTCCCCAGGCATACGCCTCGGCGACATCCATGTGCACATCCTGCGCGCTTTTCAGCGCGGTGAGGATGATGGTCCAGAGCAGCGTGTGGGCGACAGCGAAGCCGATCACAAACTTGAACGAGGTCGCCGGATCGTGCGCCATCGCCGCGACCCACGCCGCCACGCGGCGGGTAACCGGCACATGGCGCAGACGCGCGTTCTGGCGGGATCGCAATCCGGTACGCGGGCCGGGATTCTTGCCGGTTCTGCGCGCGATCTCGGTCGATGAAACGTCGGACATTGCGGTCAACCTGTGTCGGAACTGGCACTTTCTGCAGCCGTCGTAGCTAGCAGCGCGGGCGGATCGCGGGCAACAGGAAAACCGCGTCATTTCGCGCGACGCCTGCACGAAATACCCCCAATTTTGTTGCCGCTTTGAGGCGCGGATGCTATCCCGCGCCCATGACAACCAGCGCCGCCGATTTGACGTTCCTGCAATCGCAGCCGCCAATCCCTTACAGGAACGTCAAATCGAAAGCGGCGCTGGAAACCAAGGAGTTGATAGTGCCCTTTTGCTTCCGAAGTTCGTTTCAGAGGTTACCGTGATGCCGGACGAACTTCGGAAGCAAGGCACTATGCCTATTTCCAACATCCGCAACTTCTCCATCGTCGCCCATATCGACCATGGAAAATCCACCCTCGCCGACCGCCTGATCCAGACCACAGGCGGGCTGGAGGCGCGCGAGATGAAGGAGCAGGTGCTCGATTCGATGGACATCGAGCGTGAGCGCGGCATCACCATCAAGGCACAGACTGTCCGCCTCAACTACAAGGCCAAGGACGGCAAGACCTACATCTTCAACCTGATGGACACGCCCGGCCACGTCGACTTCGCCTACGAAGTCTCGCGTTCGCTCGCGGCCTGCGAAGGCGCATTGCTGGTGGTCGACGCCTCGCAGGGCGTGGAAGCGCAGACGCTCGCCAACGTCTATCACGCGCTCGACGCCAATCTCGAAATCGTGCCGGTGCTGAACAAGGTCGATCTGCCCGCCGCCGAACCCGAGCAGGTGAAGCAGCAGATCGAGGACGTGATCGGCATCGACGCCTCCGACGCCATCATGGTCTCGGCCAAGACCGGCATCGGCATTCCCGATGTGCTGGAAGCCATCGTGACGCGCCTGCCGCCCCCGAAGGGCGACCGCGACGCGACGCTCAAGGCGTTGCTGGTCGATTCCTGGTACGACGTCTATCTCGGCGTCGTAGTTCTGGTCCGCGTCGTTGACGGCACCCTGAAGAAGGGCCAGCGCGTGCGCATGATGGGCACCGGCGCAGCCTATGACATCGAGCGCGTCGGCTTCTTTACGCCGAAGATGGTCAATGTCGATGAACTCGGCCCCGGCGAAGTCGGCTTCATCACCGCCGCGATCAAGGAAGTCGCGGACACCCGCGTCGGCGACACCATCACCGATGACCGCAACCCGGTGTCCGACATGCTGCCGGGCTTCAAACCCGCCGTACCGGTCGTGTTCTGTGGCCTGTTCCCGGTCGACGCCGACGACTTCGAAACGCTGCGCGCGGCGATGGGCAAGCTGCGGCTGAACGACGCGAGCTTCTCGTTCGAGATGGAAACCTCCGCCGCGCTGGGCTTCGGCTTCCGCTGCGGCTTCCTCGGCCTGCTGCATCTCGAAATCATCCAGGAGCGATTGAGCCGCGAGTTCAATCTCAACCTGATCGCGACCGCGCCAAGCGTTATTTACAAGATGCATCTCACCGACGGCGCCGAGATCGAGATTCATAATCCGATCGACATGCCGGACGTGGTGAAGATCGCCGAGATCGACGAGCCGTGGATCGAGGCCACGATCCTCACCCCGGACGAATATCTTGGCTCTGTTCTCAAGCTCTGTCAGGAACGGCGCGGCATCCAGAAAGAGCTGACCTATGTCGGCGCCCGCGCGATGGTGAAATACGAACTGCCGCTTAATGAGGTGGTGTTCGATTTCTATGACCGGCTGAAGTCCGTCTCGAAGGGCTACGCCTCGTTCGACTATCATCTCACCGACTACAAGGCCGCGGATCTCGTAAAAATGCAGATCCTGGTCAACAACGAGCCGGTGGATGCGCTCTCCATGCTGGTCCATCGCACCCGCGCCGAAGGCCGTGGCCGCGCCATGGTCGAGAAGATGAAGGAGCTGATTCCGCCGCATATGTTCCAGATCCCGATCCAGGCGGCGATCGGCGGCAAGGTGATCGCGCGCGAAACCGTGCGCGCACTGCGCAAGGACGTCACCGCGAAGTGCTACGGCGGCGACATCACGCGCAAACGCAAGCTTCTGGAGAAACAGAAGGAAGGCAAGAAGAAGATGCGGCAGTTCGGCAAGGTCGACATCCCGCAGGAAGCCTTTATTGCCGCGCTGAAGGTGGATAGTTGAGGGGCGCCAGTCTCTCCGCATTCGAAAAGTCGCATTCGAACGGCGACCTTGCAGATCGCTCGCATCGGAGCGTGCTCATCTCGCGAGACGGCTTGATAGTCATAGACCGCGCGCTATCGCGACGATGCCGCGGCACTACATCACGATAGCCCGTTGCAACTCTTCAAGAATAATCACAACCCGCACATCGCAGACGGCGGATTATGACGCCACCCGAGTCTAAAAAGGGTGCAATCACTTATCGCCGTTCATCGCCCGTTCACGCCGAATCTGCTGGATGCGCCGTGAAGGGAAAGCGCGGCTCGCGCTTGACTCTTTGCGCCCGTCCATCGACGGTGGTGCGCGTCGATATTTCAACCATCGGAGAGAATGATGGCAGCGTCGTATAAATTTGAAATCTACAAGGACAAGTCCGGCGAATTCCGTTTCCGCTTCCGCGCGCCGAACGGCGAGAAGATGTTCGCTTCGGAAGGCTATTCCAACAAGGCATCCGCCAAGAGCACGATCAAATCGATCGTCAAGCATGTCGCCAAGGCCGAGATCGACGACGTCTCCAAGGCCGCCAAGGCGCCCAAGGCCAAGCCGGCGAAAAAGAAGAAGTCCAAGAAGAAGTGATTTCAGCGGCCATTGCCGCAAAGGAAAACCCCGGTTTCGCGCCGGGGTTTTTCATTTCAATAGTTCGGCGCCGAACAGCCGTTACGCCACACGCGCCTGCCCGGCGGCGCGCTGGGCCTTCAGCAGGGCGGTGATCTCCGCGTTCGGCCGGGCGCGGCTGAACAGGAAGCCCTGTCCCTCGTGACAGCCTTCGGCGCGCAGGCAGCTCAGTTCGGCTTCGGTTTCGACGCCTTCGGCGGTGATCGTCACGCCGAGACCCATGCCGAGCGAGATGATCGAACGCATGATCGCTTGCCCGTCGTGGTTGGAATCGAGATCCTGCACGAAGGAGCGGTCGATCTTGATCTTGTCGAACGGAAAGCTGCGCAGATAGCTCAACGACGAATAACCGGTACCGAAATCGTCCATCGAAATCCGCACGCCGAGCGCGCGCAGCGCATGAAGCGTGGCGAGAACCTGATCGCTCTTGTCGAGCAGCACGGTTTCGGTGATTTCGAGTTCAAGCCGCTTCGGCGACAGGCCGGACGTCTTCAGCGCATCCATCACCACTGACAACAGGTTGCCGACGCGGAACTGCAGCGGCGACAGGTTGACCGCGACACGCACATCGTCCGGCCATTGCGCCGCGTCCGTGCAGGCACGCCGCAGCATCAGCCCGCCGACCGCATTGATCAAACCGGTTTCCTCGGCAACCGGGATGAATTCTGAAGGCGGAATCATGCCGCGCTCGCGATCCGGCCAGCGCACCAGCGCCTCGAACCCGGTGATGCGGCCGGTCTTGAGGTCAACCAGCGGCTGATAATAGGGCTGCAGCACGTTGTGCTCGATGGCGCTGCGCAGATCCAGCTCGATACGCCGTCGCGACTGCGCGCGTGCATCCATCTCCGATTCGAAGAAACTGAACGTGCCGTGGCCGTCGCTCTTGGCGCGGGAAAGCGCCATGTCGGCGTTCTTGAGCAGTTTCTCCGCGTCGTCGCCGTCGCCGGGCGCGATGGCGATGCCGATGCAAGCACCGCTGATGATGGTGTGGCCGTCGAACAGATAAGGCTCGCTGATGGCGTCGATCAGGCGCCGCGCGAGAAACGCCACGTCTTCCGGACGGTTTACACCGGCCTGAACGATGGCGAATTCGTCGGAGCCGAGACGCGCGATGGCGTCCTCCTCGCGCAATGACGAGCGCAGGCGCTTGGTCACGCCTTTCAGCAGCTTGTCGCCGATCGCATGGCCCAGCGTGTCGTTGATGCCCTTGAAGTTGTCGAGATCGAGAAACAGAACCGCGACCTTGTCGCCGCTGCGGCGGGTGTGCGCCAGCAGTTCGTCGAGGCGTTGCCGCAACAGGATGCGGTTCGGCAATCCGGTCAGGCCGTCGTGCTGCGCCATGAAGGCAAGCCGCGCCTCGGCGCGCTTGCGTTCGGTGATATCCATCAGCGCCAGCAGCGTCGCCGGCTGGCCCTCGAACACCAGAAGGCGGGAATAGATCGCGACATCGATCAGGGAGCCGTCGGCCTTGACGTGCTTCCACGTCCGCGCCGCGCGCTCCTCGGTGGACTGATCGCCGGTCCAGGGCGCGGCCTGATCGAAGGCCTGAATGTCCGAGACCTTGAGCTTCTCGAAATCTTCGCGGGAATAGCCGTAATGGGCAACAGCCGCGTCGTTGACGCTGATGATCCGCTCGGTGTCCTGGCTGCAAACGATCATCGGCACGGGGTTGCCGTCGAACAGCAGGCGGAACGAGGCTTCACGCTGCTTCAGTTCGGTGATGTCGACGCGCAGTCCGATCACGCCGCCGTCGCCGGTCAGGCGTTCCTCGATCAGGATGCAGCGGCCGTCGGACAGAGTTTGTTCGTGGCGATGGCCGGGATGATAGAGCTTCTCAAGCCGCTCGGATATCCACTCATCCTCGCGGCCGACTGCTTCCGGATAATCGCCGCGCGCGACGCCGACCTTCAGCGTGTCGCGCAGCTTCGCGCCTTCTGCGAAAAGATCGGCGCTCTTGTGGTAGATTTCAGCGTATTTCTTGTTCCAGAGAATGTAGCGGCCTTCGGCATCGAGAAACACGATGCCCTGAGGCAGGATGTCGATCGCTTCGCGCAACCGCGCATTCGACCGCGCCGCATCGGCGATCGCCGCCTCGGCTTCCGCGCGCGTGCGTACGATCTCGCTGATTTCGGAAACCTTGCGGCCCTTGCTGATCAGTTTCGGCACGGCCTTGGGCCGCCGGACCGGCAACCTTCCTCGCCGCTGAACTGACTTCCCAGTCCCGTTTCTTGATTTTGACTTTGGCCGATTGATCGGCATCGCCCCGCATCCTCGCATTCTGCGGGCAGCAGTCTTCCTATAAGTGTCTGAAAAAATGGTATCTCTTGGAACCCGGCCGAAAAGCTGGCTGGACATGCTGCACGCAGGGATAACCGATTTGCTCAATTGCGAGGCTTTGGCGTGGTGGAAGCTGCGGGCCACGCCAGCTTTATCACAGCGTTTTCCTGCCTTCAGGAACCCTATTGTGACATCCCGTTGGTCCAGTGCCTCTTCATGCAGCGTGAAATGGCAGCGCGCATCATTTTGCGTCACCCGCAGACATGGCTAACATGGCGTAAAGAATCGCTCGCCGCGTCGACGATGCGGCTCTCATGGCCAGAGACATCACGATGCGGCACTGCCTGACTTTAACGCCTGCCCTGATCCTTTGCATCATGCTGGCCGGGCCGGCATCGGCGCAGGACAAGGGCAGCGTCAATCCGAAGCCGCTTCCGCCACTCGCCAATCCCAACGATCCCGCTACGCCTGCCAAGGAGCTGTTCGGCCGCAAGCCGCTGCCCGCCGCGCTTCCGCCTCAGCCGATCGGCTTCTATGCGCACGGATGCATCGCAGGCGCAGTCGCATTGCCGATCAACGGACCGGCATGGCAGGTCATGCGGCTCTCACGAAATCGCAACTGGGGCCATCCCGATCTCATCGCACTGCTGGAGCGGGTCGCAGGCAAGGCGCAGAAAAGCGCCGGCTGGCCGGGTCTGCTTGTTGGCGACATGTCGCAACCGCGCGGCGGGCCGATGCTCACCGGCCATGCCAGTCATCAAATCGGTCTCGATGCCGACATCTGGCTGACGCCGATGCCGAACCGGCAGCTCTCGCGCGAGGAGCGCGAGGAAACATCCGCGGTGATGATGGTGCGGAAAGACCGGCTCGACATCGATCCCAACACCTGGACGCCGACACATCTGTCTGTGATCCGCGGCGCGGCGCAGGAGCCGCAGGTGGAACGCATCTTCGTCAATGCCGCAATCAAGAAAGCGCTTTGCAGGGAAGCAAAAGGCGACCGGAGCTGGCTCTCGAAAGTCCGGCCGATGTACGGGCACGACTATCATTTTCATATCCGCATGAAATGTCCGGCAGGCAGTGCCCATTGCGAATCCCAGCCACCGCCGAACGAAGGCGAAGGCTGCAGCGCAGGCGATCTCGCCTACTGGTTCAGCGACGCGGTGCTGCATCCGAAGCCTCCTGCAAAACCGCCCAAGCCGAAACCGCCGCTGACGATGGCGAACCTGCCTGCCGAATGCCGTCAGGTGCTGCAGGCGCCCTAAGGTTCCGCTATTTCGAACCTCACCGGGCGTTGCTAGAATGGGTTTCGGCATACCGTAAGTGTCGCCGGAACATGTGGAGGCCGCGATCTCCGCATCATGCTTTGAACGTCATTCAAACCAACGCATCGCTGCGCCGTTGCACGGCACTGAAAGGATCATCATGCGCATCAGCGCCAGAAACCAGATCAAGGGCAAAATCGTCGACCTCAAGAAGGGCGCGACCACCGCACATGTGCGCGTGGACATCGGCGGCGGGCAGATCGTCACGTCGGCCATCACCAATGAAGCCGTCGACGAACTCGGGCTGAAGGTCGGAGGCGCCGTTACCGTCGTCGTCAAGGCCTCCGACGTCATGATCGCGGTGGACTGATCATGATACGCCATGCCATCGCTGTTGTGATCGCCACCTCGGCGGTGCTTGGCGCATCGCAGACATGGGCGCAGGAACCTGTCGGCTGCGACAAGTTCAAATGGGACGTGACACGCGAGCGCGCCGCGCTCGCCCAGGCGAACCTTCCGAAACTCGCATCCGGCAGTGCCCTGACAGGAGCCTTGCCGCAAACCATTGCGCTGGATCTGAAAGCGCCGGAGGACGCGAAACTTCCCTCGCCGCCGGAGCGCGCGCCAAAGCCCGGCACATTCGCAGGCTTCACTACACTGAACATTCCCGCGAATGGCATTTATTCCGTGACCCTGTCGGCAGGCGCCTGGATCGACGTCATCCAGACCGGCGGCTTTCTCAAGCCCAAAGCCCATAGCGGGGTCCATGGCTGCGATGGCATCCGCAAGACCGTGAAATTCGATTTTGCGGCAGGCTCCGCCGTCATTCAGGTGAGCGGCGTTGCAGAACCCGGCATCAAAATCGCGGTCCTGCCTGTAACCGAGTAACGGAACAGGCCTTTCACGCCAGAAGCTTGGCTGATATTATCCTGCCGAACGACGCTCTGGCATGCTGTGCGCTGCCGGGGCTGCCGGAACGGCGCTTCCGCTTGTCGTCGATGATCTGATCGTAGCCGGATTGCGTGCGTGTTTTCGCGCGCGCCCCGCCATGGAGCGCCCAATGAATCTTATGTCCCGTTTTCTTGTTGTGACCGCGCTTGTCTGCGCGCCGCTGTTTGCGCATGCGCAGGACGCCAGACCAGCCGCTGCGCCGCCTGCCGCGGCCCAGGACAAGACCCTCACCGTTTTCGCCGCCGCTTCCATGAAGAACGCGCTCGACGAAGCAAACGCTGCCTTCACCGCGAAAACCGGCGTGAAGGTCACATCCAGCTATGCCGCCAGCTCCGCGCTCGCCAAGCAGCTCGAACAGGGCGCGCCCGCTGACATCTTCATTTCCGCCGACACCGACTGGATGGATTACTCGTCTGGCAAGAAGACCATCAGCGATCCGACCCGCGTCAACCTGCTCGGCAACAAGATCGTCCTGATCGCGCCGAAGGATACGAAGCTCGCAGACGTGAAGATCGGGCAGGGCTTCGATCTCGCCAAGCTCGCCGGTGACGGCAAGATCGCGACCGGCGATGTGAAAGCCGTTCCGGTCGGTAAATACGCCAAGGCCGCGCTGGAAAAGCTCGGTGCATGGCAGGCGGCCGAGCCGAAATTCGCCATGGCGGAGAGCGTGCGCGCCGCGCTCGCGCTGGTGTCGCGCGGCGAAGCGGCGCTCGGCATCGTCTACGAGACCGACGCCAAGGTCGATTCCGGTGTGAAGATCATCGGAGCCTTCCCGGCAGACTCGCATCCCGCGATCATCTATCCGGTTGCGGCGACAACGGCTGCGAAGACGGATGCGACAGGCTACCTCGCGTTCCTGCGCTCGACGGCGGCGAAAGCGATCTTCGAGAAGTACGGCTTCACCTTCCTGATCAAGCCGACTTCCTGATCCCACGACAACGTGTCCGCGATTTCACCTGAGGAATGGACGGCGATCCTGCTTTCATTGCGGATCGCCTCCATCGCGACGCTGGTCGCCACGCCGCTCGGCATTGCCGTGGCATGGCTGCTCGCGCGCTATGATTTCTGGGGCAAGGCCGCACTCGATGCCCTGATCTATCTGCCGCTGGTGCTGCCCCCGGTCGTGACCGGCTACCTGCTGCTGCTGACTTTCGGCCGCAAGGGACTGGTCGGCGGATGGCTGGCCGATACGCTCGGCATCGTCTTCGCATTCCGCTGGACCGGCGCGGCGCTGGCCTGCGGCGTGATGTCGTTTCCGCTGCTGGTGCGCCCGATCCGGCTCTCCATCGAAGCGGTAGACCGCAAACTCGAACAAGCCGCCAGCACGCTTGGCGCGGCGCCATGGCGCGTTTTCCTCACTGTCACACTGCCGCTGGCACTGCCCGGCATTCTCGCCGGCATGGTGCTCGGCTTCGCCAAGGCCATCGGCGAGTTCGGCGCAACCATCACCTTCGTCTCGAATATCCCCGGCGAAACCCAGACCATCTCGGCGGCGATCTATTCGCTGACCCAGACACCGGACGGCGACACCGCGGCCTTGCGGCTGGTCATCGTGTCCATCGGGATCGCGATGGCCGCGCTGATCGCCTCCGAAATTCTGGCGCGGCGCGCGACGGCGAGGCTGCACGGATATTGATATGCTGAAGGTCGATATCGAAAAGCAGCTCGGCGATTTCAGACTGGAAGCGTCCTTCACCAGCAACGGGCTGGTGACAGGCCTGTTCGGCAATTCCGGCGCCGGCAAGACATCGATCATCAACATGATCGCGGGGCTGACCGTGCCGGACCGCGGACGCATTTCTCTCGACAACGACGTACTCGACGACAGCACATCCGGCGTGCATGTGCCGCCGCACCGGCGGCGCATCGGCTATGTGTTCCAGGACGCTCGGCTGTTTCCGCATCTCAGCGTCCGGCAAAATCTCGATTACGGCCGCCGCATGAATGGCCTCGCACATGACGACGCGATTGAAAAACGCACCATCGACCTTCTCGATATCGGGCATCTGCTCGTTCGCCGTCCTGCACAACTCTCCGGAGGCGAGCGCCAGCGCGTCGCCCTTGGCCGCGCGCTGCTGGCAAAACCGAAATTGCTGCTGCTGGACGAACCGTTAGGGGCGCTCGACGACGAGAGGAAAGCGGAAATCCTGCCCTACTTCATCCGGTTGCGTGACGAAACGCGCGTGCCGATGGTGCTTGTCAGTCACGATGCCGGCGAGATGCGGCAACTCGCGACCAATGTGGTGATGCTGAAGGGCGGAAAGGTCGTCGCGTTCGGCGGCGTCGAGGTTCTTCCGACCGTTACTTTTTAAGTGTCTCGATCGCCCGCGCCAGATAGTCCAGCCCTTCGATCAGCGGCGGGCCGCCACAGAGCGTGTATCGCTCGGGCAGATCGACCCGCCGGTTCGGACCGTAGCGTGTCAGCAGCGCGGGATGGGTGATGAACAGCGCTCCCTGATCGCGGGCTTCGCGCGGCGGGTCCTGCAGCACCAGAACATCCGGTCCGTTCGTGAGCAGATGTTCCAGCGAGACGAATCCGCCCTGCTCGGCCGCCATGAATCCGCCCGCGCCTGACGCTTTGCGATCCGGCGGGCGCAATCCCGCAATCGACAACATGCCCGATGCGAGACTGGCAGGCCCTTCGCGATAACCTTCGCGCTGAATGACAAGGGCCGTCAGTGGCGGCCTCACCGCAGCCGCAGCGAGCCGCGCTTCGGCCTCTTCAAGCTTGCGGGCCAGTGCTTCGCCGCGTTCCGGATGACCGACCAGCTTTCCCACTTCAATGGCCTGACGCCGCGCGTCGGCTAGATTGCGAATGAGTTCGACATCTACCACCCGAATCCCCATCGCACTCAGCATGGCGTGGATCGGGCGATGACTCGGACCGCCGAGCACCAGATCCGGCGCAAGATTCACGACCGACTCGGCATCCCAGTCCAGACGGGGAAATGGCGCGGCCTTGTCCGTCATTACGGACAGCAGCGGATTGACCGCATAAGGAGAGAGCCCTGCTATCTGGCCCGGATCGGCCAGCGCCAGCAGCAACTGATCGGCGCAAAGATTGAAGGATACGATGCGCTTTGGCCGCCCATCCGCACGCACAGGCTGCGCCGGGCTGCTCAGCGCCATCAACATCGCTGCCAGCATGCCCGCAAAGGTGGTTTTCTTGATCATGACAGCCTGTTATGCCACGCCAATTACATGGCGTCAGCGGCCCCGATGGCTGCGCCGATCTGCCGGAGCCGGATGACAAGCGATCGCCGAAACACTGTTCAGGGTACCCTGCTGACCGCGGCGCTTGTCATGCTGGTCGCGGTGCTGTTCGTGCTGTCGCTGATGACCGGGCCTGCCGACTTCTCACCGCGCACCGTCATCGCGGCACTGTTTTCCGATCAGGGCGTCGCCTCGATCATCGTGCGCGACATCCGCTTGCCGCGTACCATCCTCGCGCTGCTGATCGGCGCCACATTCGGGTTGGCGGGCGCATCGCTGCAGGGTCTGTTGCGCAATCCGCTGGCCGAGCCGTCCCTGTTCGGCGCGCCGCAGGCTGCAGCCGCAGCGGCCTCCGCGATCATGGCTTTCGGTCTCGCCAATGCACTCTCGCTGGCCGTGCCGCTCGGCGGGATCGCCGGCGCGCTGCTCTCGGTCGGCGCGCTGGTCGCGATCGCCGGACGCCGTGCCTCGCTGACGGTGACATTGCTCGCGGGCCTCGCGCTTGCAAGCCTCGCAGGTGCGGCCATCGCGCTCATCCTCAATCTCGCGCCCAATCCCTATATCGCGCTCGAAATCGCATTCTGGCTGCTCGGCTCGCTGCGGGACCGCAGCATGGAGCATGTCTGGCTCGCAGCGCCCTTCATGATCGTGAGCTGGTTCGTGATGGCCTACAATGCAAAGGCCTTTCGTGCGCTGACACTCGGCGAAGACGCGGCAGCCTCGCTCGGCGTCAATGTCGAGCGCACGCGCGTGCTGGTGGTGATCGGTGTCGCGCTCGGTGTCGGGGCTGCCGTCTCGGTCGCAGGCGCGATCTCTTTCGTGGGCCTGGTCGCACCGCATCTGGTGCGGCGGTTCTACGGCTCCGATCCTGCACGCGTGTTGTTGCCGGCCTCGCTCGCCGGCGCGGCCCTTCTGATGGCAGCCGACATCGCGGTGCGGCTGATCCCCGCGGTGATCGAAATCAAGATCGGCGTGGTGACGGCGCTGATCGGCGTGCCGTTCTTCCTTGCGATGATCTTCCATGAGCGCAGAGCGTTGGAGGACAGCCCACAATGAGAACCAACGACGCACCGCGCCTCGTCGCTTCCGGTCTCACGGTTGTTCGCGGACCGCGCCGGATCGTGGACAATGCCGACCTCACATTGAATGCAGGCGAACTGACCATTCTCGCCGGACCGAACGGCGCAGGCAAAACCACGCTGGCGCGCGCCATGGCCGGCTTGATCGCGGCGGAAGGGTCGATCGCGTTTGATAGCGCGAACCTGCACACACTGGCGCCGCGCGTTCGTGCCCGCGCCATCTCCTATCTGCCACAGGGACACGAATTCCACTGGCCGATGCGGGTGGACAGCATCGTGGCGCTCGGACGCGAACCGCACGCCGATCCATTCTCGCAAACCACGGCGAAAGACCGGATTGCCATCGAGCGCGCCATGGAGTCGACGGACGTCGGCAGCTTTTCCGCCCGGCTGATCACGACGCTTTCCGGCGGTGAACAGGCGCGCGTGGCCATCGCGCGGGCGCTCGCCACCGAAGCAGCCGTGCTGATCGCCGACGAGCCCACGGCGTCGCTCGACGAGCGGCATCAGTTGATCGTGATGGACCTGCTGCAGCGGATTGCGCATCAGGGCGCGGCAGTGCTCGCCATCATCCACGATCTTGCGCTGGCGATGCGGTTCGCGGATCGCGTTGTGGTGATGGATAAGGGCCGCATTGTCGCCAATGACACACCGGTTCTGGCGCTGACACCGGAACGCATCGCCGAGGTGTTCGGCATTTCGGTCAACCGCGTCGATACGCCGGACGGACCGCTGCTGCTGCCGTCCCGCGCATTGTAGTTACGGCGACTGCAGCCGGCTCCAGGCGCGCGCCACCTTGCGCCTGGCAACGGCGGCGCGGGTTTGCGGAACGGCGAGCGGCTCCTCGTCTTCCGGCAGACGCAGGCCGACGACATTGACGCGATTGCCGCCGATGTTGCGCGCCACCAGTATGATGGTATCGAGCGGCACCGTCGCACCGACACGCGGCGCATGATCGAGGTGAATGTCGAAATAATCCGCCAATGTCAGATGCGCGTCGCTCGGTGCGATCGTGACGCCGTAAATATCGGCAACGTCCTTGAGCGTCACGTCGCCCGGCATCATGAAGTCGCCGAGCAGATGCGGGTCCGGCGCTGGCACCGCGGGCATATCGACAAAGAAGCGGTCGAGCGCTTCGGCCTTTTCGGGCGGAGCGAGCAGATACAGGTAATCGCCCTTCACCACCGGCTCGGCTTCAACCGGCGAAAGAATTTTCTCGTCACGGATCACCAGTGTCGGTTTCGACCATGACGGGATCAGCCCGCGCTTCAGGAACAGGCTGTTGGCGCGTACCGGATAGCCAACAAGCTGCTGTTCGAGCTGCCCCGGCAGATCGAGTTCGACACGCCGAGGGCCACGCTCCGCGCGCGGCAGCGCCACGTGCAACCATCGCGCCGCCGTAGCAAGTGTCCAGCCCTGCAGCAACAGGGAGATCAGCACGACCACAAAGGCGACATCGAAGTAAAGCTGCGCATTCGGCAATCCGACCAGCATCGGGATCGACGCCAGAAAGATCGCCACCGCGCCGCGCAGGCCGACCCAGGCGATAAAACTCTTTTCACGCCAGTTGAACCGGAACGGCGCGAGGCAGAGAAACACCGCGATGGGCCGCGCCACCAGCATTAGCACCAGCGCCACGGCGACGGCAGGCAGCACAGTCCCGAGGGTTCGCTCCGGCGACACCAGCAGGCCAAGCAGCACGAACATCACGATCTGCGCCAGCCAGGTCGCAGCATCGAGAAAGGCGACAACGGAGTTGTGCGCGCGGGTCGGGCGGTTGCCGATGATCATGCCGGCGAGATAGACCGCGAGGAATCCCGAAGCATGCGAGATCTGCGATATTCCGAAGATCACCAGCGCCGCCGTGGTCACGAAGGGCGCGTGCAGCCCCTGCGGCAAGGCGACGCGGTTGAGCGCAAACACCACAAGCCAGCCGCCCAAGGCTCCGAACACCACGCCGAGTACGCTCTCGCGGGCGAGCTGAAGCACGATATGCCCCGCCGAGCTCTGGCCGACGGACAGGAATTCCACCAGCATCAGGGTGAGAAAAATCGCGAACGGATCGTTGGTACCGGACTCGACCTCGAGCGTTGCACCGACACGCGGGCGCAGGCGAAGCCCCTGGCTGTGCACCAGAAGAAACACCGCAGCCGCGTCGGTGGAGCCAACCACGGCACCCACCATCAGCGCCTCCGGCCAGCCGATCCCGAGAGCATATTTGGCGACCGGCGCGGTGATCAGCGCCGAGAGCAGCACGCCGATGGTGGCCAGCGCGGCGGAAGGCGCAAGGACGGCGCTGATACTCTGGAAGCGCGTCTTCAATCCACCGTCGAACAGGATCAGCGCCAGCGCCACCGAACCGACCAGATACGTCGTCCTGACATCGTCGAAGCGGATGCCGCCCGGACCGCTGTCACCGGCAAGGATGCCGACAAAAAGAAAGACCAGCAGCAGCGGGGCGCCGAACCGCAGGGCGAGCAGGCTGGACAGAATGCCCGCCATCACGAGAACCGAGCCAAGCAGAATGGCAATGCTGACCGAGTCGAGGGATGCCATTAGCGCTGTCTGTCTCCGTCCGCGTGATCCGAATTACCTGCACTTGCATGAATATCGTCGTGACGGCCTGACGCCAACCGATTTGTCGCGCGATCACGATTGTGCCGGATTTGCTGGTGTAAGTCCCCGCACGCGGGATTCTCGGACACCGGCCGCGGAATGTGGGATTCTGGCGCACTCGCGAATCGGGCCGGAATCCGCCCCAGAGCCGTCTTCCGTCGCACCGTCAGGCGGGCAAACGCCCGCTTCTCCAGCAAGGTCAATTGCCCATGGAATGGGAAGATATCCAGCAGGCGCTCAAGGCCAGCATCAAGTCCGCCGAGGCCTATATCGTGTCGCCCTGGTTCTACATGCAGGCCGGCATCATCCTGGCCGCCGCGGGCCTGTCGCTGGCTGCGGCCAGCTTCCTGCGCGCACGGGTCAATCCGACATCGCTGGGAATGGGCCTGCCTGCGCCGCTGCGCGTGCTGATCCGCGTCCTGATGAACCGCGCGGGAACGATCATCTTTGCGCTGCTGATCAGCATATCCCGCGCCGTCATCGTGAAGACTGAAGTGCTGCGGCACGGCTACTTGCTCTCCACCGCGGCCAGCCTCGCCACCGCATGGGTCATCATCCGTATCGCGACCGGGCTGATCCGCAACGAGTTCGTGGTCCGCGCGGTGTCCGTGGCGGCATGGATCGTCGCGGCGCTGAGCATCATCGGCAAGCTGGACGATGTGGCGGCGATGCTCGATTCGGTCTCGATCCCGCTTGGCGCGCTGCGGGTGACACCGCTGCTGATCCTGAAGGTCGTGGTGTCGCTCGGCATCGCGCTCTGGCTGGTCGGCATGCTGGGCAACTTCTTCGAATCGCGGATTTCGCGGTCGCGCGATCTGACGCCATCGGTTCAGGTGCTGCTGATCAAGATGGTCCGCCTCCTGCTGATGGTGGGCGCATTTGCCGTGGTGATGAGCGCGGCAGGCATCGACCTGTCCGCATTTGCATTGTTCTCCGGCGCCATCGGTGTCGGCCTCGGTTTCGGCCTGCAGAAAATCGTCGCCAATTTCATCAGCGGCGTGATCCTGCTGGCGGACAAGTCGGTGAAGCCAGGCGATCTCATCACCATCGGCGACAGTTCGGGCAAGATCAGCGCCATGAACACGCGCTATATTTCCGTCGCAGCGGGTGACGGACGCGAAATCCTGATTCCGAACGAGGATCTGGTGACCCAGCGGGTGGTGAACTGGACCTACACCAACAAGAACATGCTGGTGAAGGTGAATTTCGCCACCAACTATGACGCCGATCCGAACCTCGTCTGCAAGCTCGCCATCGACATCGCATCGAAGACCGCGAATGTTGCGACCTTCAAGGCCCCGAACTGCCTGCTGACGGAGTTTGCCGAAACCGGCATGAAATTCTCGCTGACCTTCTGGGTGGCCGATCTCGACATCGGCGCCGACAACGTCAAAAGCGACGTCATGCTGAAGCTGTGGAACGCGTTCAAGAGCGAGAACATCCGCGTGCCGTATCCGGTGCGCGAAATCCGTGTGCGCGGCGGCGCGCTGCCGGTCGAAACAGTGATCGAAGAGCGAACCTGACATCGCATGCGCTTTGCCAATGAGCTGATCCCGGCGACCCTGATCCGCCGCTACAAGCGTTTTCTCGCCGACGTTCAGCTCGCCGACGGCAGCGTGATCACCGCGCATGTCGCCAATCCCGGCGCGATGACAGGCCTGCAGGCGGAAGGCGCGCGGGTGTGGCTATCGAAATCGCCCAGCCTTGCGCGCAAGCTGCCTTACTCGTGGGAACTTGTCGAAGCGGATTTTGGCGGCGGCCTTGAGCTGACCGGCGTCAACACCATGCATCCCAACCCGATTGTCGCCGAGGCGCTTGCCGCGGGCGTCATCCCTGACCTGATGGGCTACGCCACCATCCGCCGCGAAGTGAAGTATGGCCGCATCATCAACGGCAAGGGCTCGCGGATCGATTTCCTGCTGGAAGACCCGGCGCGGCCACCCTGCTATGTGGAAGTCAAGAACGTGCATCTGATGCGCCGCACGGGCATCGCGGAATTCCCGGATTCGGTGACAGCGCGCGGCGCCAAGCATCTCGACGAACTGGCCAGAATGGTCGCTTCCGGCGCCCGCGCGGTGATGCTGTTCGTGATCCAGATCGGCTCGGCGCAATCGTTCGCCCTCGCGCGCGATATCGACCCGGCCTATGCGCGTGCCTTCGACAAGGCCCGCAAATCAGGCGTCGAAGCCCTGGCCTGGACCTGCGCATTGACCCGCCAGGAGATCAGGCTCGACCGTTCCATTCCAATCGAGGGCTGAAACGTGCAAGAAAGCCCTGAAATCAGGCCTTCCGATAAGGCTTGGCAGCCCGGCACGGGAGCCGCTTGCACTCGAGCCTGCATCCATTAAATTGAGCGGAAATTCACTCCATCCCCTGATCTGAAGCCAGAATCCGCATGACCTACGTCGAAGCCACCGATACCTCCCTCCGCAAAACCGGGCAGATCAAGCTGCACGGTCCGCAGGCTTTTGCCGGCATGCGAAAGGCGGGGTCGCTGGTTGCCAAGTGCCTCGACGAACTGGTCGCCATCGTCCGGCCCGGCATCTTCACCTCGCAGATCGACGATTTCGTCCGCAAGTTCGCGTTCGATCACAAGGCCTACCCCGCGACGCTGATGTATCGCGGCTATCGCTATTCGACCTGCACCTCGATCAATCATGTGGTCTGCCACGGCATGCCCGGCGACCGGCCGCTGAAGGAAGGCGACATCGTCAATGTCGACGTGACCATGATCGTCGATGGATGGTATGGCGACTCCAGCCGCATGTATGCGGTCGGCGAGATTTCGCGCCGTGCCGAACGGCTGATCGATGTCACCTATGAAGCGATGATGCGCGGCATCGCGGCGGTGAAGCCCGGTGCCACCACCGGGGACATCGGCCATGCGATCCAGAGCTTTGTCGAGCCGCAGCAGATGAGCGTGGTGCGGGATTTCTGCGGCCATGGTCTCGGCCGCATGTTCCACGATGAGCCGAACATCATTCACATCGGCCGCCCCGGCGAAGGCGTGCCGCTGAAGCCCGGCATGTTCTTCACCATCGAGCCGATGATCAATCTCGGCAAGCCGCATGTAAAGGTGCTGTCCGACGGCTGGACCGCGGTAACGCGCGACCGCTCGCTGTCGGCGCAGTTCGAGCATTCGGTCGGCGTGACAGCGGACGGCGTGGAAATTTTCACGCTCTCGCCCGGCAAGCTGGACAAGCCGCCTTACCGGACCTGATGTCGGGCGCTGACAGCGAAGCTCTGCATTGCTTCCATCGATACCCGCATAAAGCCGGTTGCAAATAGAGCGGCTCAAAGCGATGCTCTGTGCATACTTGAGCACGCATTGCGCCATGCCGACAAAGCCCAAAGAGCCACCTGACCCCACCGGCTTTTCCGAAGCGCCGCACTACCATGGCCATCGCGAACGGCTGCGCGACCGCTTCCGCGATGCCGGCCCCGATGCGCTCAGTGACTACGAATTGCTCGAGATGGTGCTGTTTCGCGCGCTACCGCGGCGCGACGTCAAGCCTCTGGCGAAATCGCTGATTGCGAAATTCGGATCGTTCGCGGAAGTGGTCCATGCCCCTGAACTGCGCCTCAAGGAGATCAGCGGGCTTGGCGATTCGGCGATCACCGAGATCAAGCTGATCGCGGCGACCGCAAGCCGCGTCGCCAGAGGCCAGATCAACACCCAGAAGACCGTGCTGTCGTCGTGGTCGTCGGTGATCGAATACTGCCGCGCGGCAATGGCCTTCGCCGACAAGGAGCAGTTCCGGATTCTGTTTCTCGACAAGCGCAATCAACTGATCGCCGACGAATTGCAGCAGGTGGGCACGATCGATCACACGCCGGTCTATCCGCGCGAAGTGGTGAAGCGCGCGCTCGAACTCTCCGCTACCGCCATTATTCTGGTGCACAATCATCCGTCCGGCGATCCGACGCCTTCGACCGCCGATGTCCAGATGACGAAATCGATCATGGCGATCGCAAGTCCGCTCGGCATTTCCGTGCACGATCACATCATTGTCGGCAAGAACGGCCATGCCAGCCTCAAGGGGCTGCGGCTGATGTAGTAACGGCACGTCATTCCGGGGCGCGAGTGAAACGAGCGAGCCCGGAATCTCGATCAATCCCTGCGAGATTCCGGTTCGGGTCCGCTTCGCGACCCGTCCGGAATGACGTTCTTGCCGAAATGAATCTCAGAACCTACTGCCGCACCAGCAGCAGCGGATCGGCGCTATCGGGAATGCGCCGCCACTGGGCATTGTCATCGGCTTCGAAGCGCCAGATTTCACCTTTGGCCGACAGCAGCAGCAGTTCACCGCGCTCGATCCGCCACAGCGTCGGTGCAAACGCGGCCACCAGCGGATCGCACTTCGGTTTGAGGAACACCGCGAAATTCTCAGGCGTCGTTTCGGTGTTGGTGAGGGTCAGCCCGCAGATCGATTTTCCGCTGCCCCGGACCATCGTCCAGTCGCCGATCAGTTGATCGGTCGATTTCGACAGCGCGCGAGCCGCCGCGAGATTCTGCAGAAGATAAATTCCCTCGCCCTCGCGGCGCCCCTCGAAGATTCCGCTCTCGACTTCGGTGAAGTCGATGACCGACTCCCCTTTCGCATCCTGCAGGCGCACAAGATCAAGGCCTTTGACATTCCACGCGACAATGGCCTTGGCGAAGGGAAGCGCGTCGCCGCAACCCTTCTCCAGTTCGAGTTTCAACCCCTGCGGAGAGGTTTCGTTCTTGAGTGTGACCACGCAGGTCTTGTCACGCCCCGCCGTGGACAGCTCCCACTGGCCGACCATTTCACCCGCCAGCGAACGCGCATCCTGTGCCGCGACACCCCGGATACTCATGACAATCATCGCGACGGCAAGCAGACATATCTGCATGCCCGTCCGTGATTTTTTGAGTCCGTTCGGCGCGGTGCGCATCACTGTCAACGGCCCTTCAGCGGCGTCTCGGCAATCGGCGTCAGCGGTGCCTTGCCATCGAACCAGAGCTTGAGATTATCCACCACGAGCTGATCCATCGCATTGCGCGTCGTGATCGAAGCGGACGCAATATGCGGCAGCAGCACCACGTTCTTCATCACCTTCAACGCATCCGGAACTTCCGGCTCGTTCGCGAACACATCGAGGCCGGCAGCCATGATGGTCCCATCCTTGAGCGCGGCGATCAGCGCATCTTCGTCCGCCACCGAACCGCGCGCGACATTGATGAAAACCCCGCGCGGGCCAAGCGCCTTCAGCACCTCGGCGTTGATCATTTTCGCAGTCGACGGACCGCCCGGCGTGATCGCAATCAGCGTGTCGACGTCCTTGGCCATCTCGATCAGGTTCGGATAGTGCTTGTAGGTGACGCCCTTCGCCGGATTGCGCGAGTGATAGACCACCGGCACCAGCGAGGCGTCGAGACGCCGCGCGATGGCCTGACCGATGCGGCCCATGCCGACCATCCCAACCTTGCGGTCGCGGAGCGAACCCCGGCTGAGCGGAAAGCCCTTCGTGCTCCAGTGGCCGGCGCGCAGATAGCGGTCGGCCTCGATAAATTCGCGCAGGGTTGCGATCAAAAGGCCGAGTGCGGTGTCCGCGACTTCCTCCGTCAGCACATCCGGTGTGTTGGTGACGATGATGTTGTGGCCAGCGGCATACTTGAAATCGACATGGTCATAACCGACGCCGAAGCTCGACACGATTTCAGTCTTGGGGAACTTCGCGAGCATCGCCGCATCGGCCTGCACGAGACCGGTCACGGCAATACCGCGAATGCGCGCCGCAACCTCCGGCGAGATGCGACCGAGATCGCGCTGGTTCTCGAATTTATGCAGGACGAAGTCCGCGGAAAAACCGTTGTCGACCACCGGCTTTGACGGGCCATAAATCAGCACATCGACCTTTTCCTGAGACCCGTTCGCAGCCATTAGCTATCCTTTCCAAGCGCACTTTCGTGCCAGCGTCGTAGCACAAGATACGAGGCCAGCGAGAGGCCCCCATAGATGACAATTCCGGCAAGTGAGAGCAACAACAGCGCCGCGAACATCCGCGGAATGTTGAGCCGATAGCCCGCCTCGGCGATGCGGTAAGCCAGTCCGGACCCCGCTCCCGCCGATCCGGCGGCGATTTCCGCGACCACCGCGCCGATCAGCGACAAGCCACCGGCGATGCGCAGACCTCCCAGAATATGCGGCAGCGCCGAAGGCAATTTCAGGCGATAAAGGGTCTGCGCGCGGGATGCGCCATAGAGTTCGAACAGGCCGATCAGATTACGTTCCACCGAATTCAGTCCCAGCGTGGTATTCGACAGCACCGGAAAGAACGCCACGATCCAGGCGCAGGTCACCACCGCGACGTGCTGGGGAAGATAGATCAGCAGCAGCGGCGCGATCGCGATCACCGGCGTCACCTGCAGGATCACCGCATAGGGCAGGAGCGCATATTCCAGCCATTTCGAACGGCTGAACAAAACAGCAAGTGCAATGCCGCCGACGGCGGCCGCGACAAAGCCCTGCACCGTGGTCAGGAGCGTCGTCAGCAACGATCCGGACAGAAGCGACCAATCCTGAACAAGGGTTGAGAACACGACACTCGGCGCCGGCAGCACATAGGCCGGCAGACTGTTGATACGGACAACAGCCTCCCAGATCGCAATCCCGGCTGCGAGCGCGATTAGCGGCAGCGCCACCTTCAGGAAACTGTCCGGCATGTCACGCTCTGTCATGCGCCAGCTCCGGCGTTGCTGGCTTTCGCAAGCTCCGCAGACACATCCCGGCAATACGCCGCATACTCCGGCGAGGTACGAAACTCCTCATCGCGCGGCTCGTCCGCATGAATGCGGACATCACGCGCGATGCGCCCCGGCCGCGGCGTCATAATCAGCACACGCTGCGACAGATAGGCCGACTCGAACACCGAATGAGTCACGAACACCACGGTCTTGCGCAACTTGCGCCACAGCGTCAGCAGGTCGTTGTTCAGCCTGAAGCGGGTGATTTCATCGAGCGCGGCGAACGGCTCGTCCATCAGAAGAATATCCGGATCGGTGACCAGCGCACGCGCCAGCGAGACCCGCATCTTCATGCCGCCGGACAATTCGCGCGGATAGACTTCGGCGAAGTCCGCAAGGCCGACCTGCGCCAGCGCCTGATCGACGCGGGCACGCGCATCGCCGCGCGACAGATGTGTGAGATCAAGCGGAAGCTGCACATTGCCACGTACCGTCGTCCACGGCATCAAGGTCGGCTCCTGAAACACGAAACCGATGTTGTGGCGCGAACGATCGCGTGCCGCATGCCCTTCGATCTGCACATTGCCAGCGGTCTGATCACTAAGGCCCGCGATGATGCGCAGCGCCGTCGATTTGCCACAGCCGGAGGGACCGAGCAGCGAGACGAACTCGCCGGTCCGGACCGTCAAAGTGAGAGGGCCGAGGGCAACAACACCATTGTCGTAGACCTTGGTGACATCACGCAGCGACACCGCGCTGCCCAGCGGTCCGCCGCGCATGTCATCCGCCTCGAGAAGGGACATGCCTAAATCCGCGCGTCAGTTTTTGGGCCGCAGGTCGAGACCCACCGCCTTGTTGACGAAACGCAAGGTGTAGGACTTGCGGTAATCAATATCGCGGCGGGTCACGCCGGAGCGGACCATCTTGCCGAAGAATACCGCCATCCGGTCGTCGCTCATTGCGCCGATCCCGTCTTTCAGAGTGTCTCCGGAATCAACGATGCCGTACTGCTTCATCTTGTCCACCGAATAGGCCAGCAGATCGTCGGTCATTTCCGGATTGGCTTTTTTGATCAGCGCATTGCCGGCATCGTTATTGCCATAGATATAATTGTACCAGCCAATGATCGAGGCATCGACAAAGCGCTGCACCAGATCGGGTTTCTTTTCCGCGTAGGCAATCCGCGTTTCGATCAGTGTCGAATAGGCGTTGAAGCCATAGTCGGCCAGCAGGATGACCGTCGGCTTGAACTTCGCCTGCTTTTCGACGGCGAACGGCTCTGACGTGACATAACCCTGCATCGCGCTGTTCTTGTCAGTGATAAACGGCTGCGCGTTGAACGTATAGGGCTTCACCTTGTCCTCGCTGAATCCGTATTCGGATTTCAGCCACTGGAAATAGGTCGGCATGCCCTCCTTGGACACGAACAGCGTCAACGGCTTGAGGTCTTCCAGCTTGGTGACCTTCGCAGCAGGATGCGCGAGGAAAACCTGCGGGTCCTTCTGGAAGATTGCAGCGACCGCGATCACCGGCACATTGTTGGCCACAGCGTCGAAGGATTGGAGCGTATTTGCGCTCATGAAGAAGTCGATCTTGCCGGCGATCAGCTGGATGCGGTTGTTGACGTTGGGACCGCCGGGAACGATTTTGACGTCGAGGCCGTAACGCGCATAGGTGCCGTCCGCCACCGCCTGATAAAATCCGCCATGTTCGGCCTGCGCGACCCAGTTGGTGCCGAATGACACCTTGTCCAGTCCTCCCGGAGTTTCCCCACGCGCCGCACCGCCCATCGCCAGCACAATCCCGATGGCAAATGCGCACAGCAACCGGCTGGGTGGCATGATTGGACTCCGTTGAGCGTTTTGCCCATGATGGGCCTCGCAAAACTACTCTCCTAATCGATTCAAAGAAACCCGCCCTGAATGACAACCCACCCGCCGCGTGACTGGACCGCGTTTCGCTCCGCTGCCGTCGGCAAGGCCGAGGCTTCCCGCTGGATCGCGGTGCTGCCGCTGGCAGCCACCGAGCAGCACGGGCCGCACCTGCCGTTCGAAACCGATGTGCTGATCGGGCAAGCCTATCTCGCGCAGGTCCGTGCTCTCGTGCCGGACAATCTGCGGGTGACGTTTCTCCCCATCGAGCCGGTCGGCATTTCCACCGAGCACATCGCTTACCCCGGCACGCAGACGCTGGCGACGGATGTCGCGCTGAACAAATGGATGGCGCTATGCGATGCCGTGGCGCAGACCGGCATCCGCAAAATCGTCATCGTCACCAGCCACGGCGGCAACAGCGCGGCAATGGCGCTGATCGCGCAGGATCTGCGCGCGAAGCACGACATGCTTGCAGTCACGACAAGCTGGAGCCGCTTCGGCGCGCCGGAGGGATTGTTCTCCGCTGACGAACTGCGCTTCGGCATTCACGGCGGCGCCGTCGAAACCTCGATCATGCTGGCGGCATACCCCGAGCAGGTGAAAGAAAACCGGATCGCGAATTTCGAATCAGCTGAACAGCAGATGGTGAAAGAGTTTCGCTGGCTCTCCGCAGGGCGTCCCGCACCTTTCGCCTGGGCTGCGCAGGATCTCAATCCGCATGGCGTGGTTGGCGATGCGACCAAGGCCAGCGCCGGGAAAGGCCGTGCGTTGCTCGATCACGGCGCGCGTGCGTTCGTCGAATTGTTAGAAGACGTCAGCAAATTCGATCTCGCCCGGCTGGCAAACCGGCCGCAAATCCTGAAATAGTCACGCAAGCCATTGATAATTAATGATTTTTACTGACTGAAAGATTCCGCAAAGAATCTTCGAACCGAATCCGATGTGCTCACCACCAATTGGCATGCGGTCCACACGGCCCGCCCCAAATCAAGGATGGAGAGTTTCATGTCGATCAAGACCAAGATTGCCGCTTTCGCCGTTGCCGCCCTGACCCTGACCGGTGGCATTGCAGCCAGCACCCAGCAGGCACATGCCGGCAAGTTTCATCATCATCACCATGGCGTCGGCATTGGAGTCGGCCTCGCCGCAGGCGCATTGTTCGCCGCCGCCGCCAGCAACGCCTACGCGAATGATTATTACGGCTACCGCCGCTGCGGCTGGGTCCGCCAGTTTGACGCCTACGGCAACTACATCGGCCGTGTCCGCAGCTGCTACTGATCAAAGTTCGAGTTGAGTTCGGCGCGGCGCCTCATCCACGCCGCACCGACCCAAGGACCCGCCCGGTTGTCCCCCCGGGCGGGTCATTTCGTTTTACCTGCCTGCTGTTGTGCTTGCGCGGTGTCGCGGGTGTCACTAAGCCACAGCTCGCTGTCGTCCAGCTGTCACATAACGATGTCATGGGTCGCAGGCGATTCTCAGCCGCCTCGCACGGCTGCTCATAAGCCAAACAAGCACTTGAGAACCAGTCGCAAATACCGCCAAATGTCAGGGAGCTTCGCGCTTTCTGATCCTGCAACACGCGGGTACGTCCCTGCACGCCGGCCTTTTCATGCCTCTGATCAAACACCGCATATTTCTTTTGAAAAGCGCTGTCGCGGGACTGGCGCTGGGAGCGGTGTCGGCGGATGTCGCACGTGCGGCTGACGCGGCGATTCCTGTCAAAGCACCGCGGACTGCGCCGATCTTCGACTGGAGCGGGCTCTATGTCGGCGGGCATGCTGGTTACGGTGGCGGCAGCTTCGGCCCGGGAACCAATCCGCTGCCGCAACAGGGGGTCTTCTTCCCCCACAGCATCACCGGGCTGATCGGCGGCTTTCAGGCCGGCTACAATGTCCAGCTTCAGAACAACTGGCTGCTGGGCGTCGAAGCCGACATCTCGTTCACGAGTCCGCTGGATCGCCCCAAACTGGTGCCGGCGCCCTTCAACACCACGTTCGATTATTTCAGCACCGTGCGCGGGCGCGTGGGTTACGCGATCGGGACCTGGCTGCCTTATGTCACCGGCGGCCTCGCCTGGGGACGCACCCGCGTCGATCTCAACGATCCGGCCGGCGATGTCGTCGGCAACAAATCGCGCGTGCATCTCGGCTGGGTCGCAGGCACAGGCCTCGAGGTCGCCCTCGGCGGCAACTGGAGCGGCAAGGTCGAATACAATTATATCGATCTCGGCGCGAGAACGTACGGCCTTGGCGATGTGCCGCTGCCCGACGTCGCGGTCGATCCGAAAATTCACACCGTCAAGGTCGGTCTCAACTACCGGCTCTGGGATACGCCGCCATGGGCCACAGGCGGCGCTGCGCTCAAGGCACCTGCACTTCCGGAATCGACAGACTGGAATGTGCATGGACAGACCACGCTGATCACGCAGGGCTATCCATCGTTCCGCGCGCCCTATCAAGGACCCAACAGTCTGCCCGGTGCCGGACGCACACGCGAGACCTGGACCGTCGGCGCATTTCTCGGCTGGCGGTTGTGGGAAGGCGGCGAGTTCTACTTCAATCCCGAACTCGCGCAGGGATTCGGTATCGGCAGCACGCTCGGCATTGCCGGCTTTCCAAACGGCGAAGCGCAGAAGGGTGGCGGCGAATATCCGAAGTTTCGCGCGCAGCGCTACTTCTTCCGGCAGACGTTCGGCCTCGGCGGCGAACAGGAAGAGGTGGCCGACGCTGCCAATCAGCTGCCGGGCAAGCGCGATATCGACCGCATCACGGTGACGGTCGGCCGCTTTGCCGTGGGCGACTACTTCGACGGCAATTCCTACGCGAAGGACCCGCGCGCCGACTTCATGAACTGGGCGATATGGGCTTCCGCGGCCTATGATTTCCCGGCCGATCTGCCCGGCTACACACGTGGCGCTGTGGTCGAACTCAACCGCAAGGACTGGGCGATCCGCGCCGGCGCGTTCCAGGTGCCGTCCGCCCCCAACAGCGATGTGCTCACCTTCAAGTCTGGCGGTGCTGTGGTCGAGTTCGAGGAACGCCACACCATCTTCAGCCAGCCCGGCAAGCTGCGTGTCGGCGTGTTCGCCAACAAGGGCAATACCGCAAGCTATCGCGACGTGCTCGGCATCAGCACCGCGAACCCCGGTCTCGACATCAACGATATCGTCATAGGCGAACGGCGCGAACGATTGAAGTATGGGTTCTACGTCAATGGCGAGCAGCAGATCGCGACCGATGTAGGGATCTTCGCACGCGCAAGCTGGAACGATGGCCAGAACGAAATTCTCTCGTTCACCGATATCGACCGCAGCGCGTCCGGAGGCGTGTCGGTCAAGGGCAGCTACTGGGGCCGGCCAACCGATACCTTTGCACTGGGCGGCGCCATCAATGGCCTGTCCGGCGCGCATCGCGATTTTCTCGCCGCAGGCGGCAAGGGCCTGCTGATCGGGGATGGCCGCCTCAACTATGGCAACGAGCGCATTCTCGAAACGTACTATGCCCTCGCGCTCAACAAAGCCTTCACCTTCACAGCCGATTACCAGCTGATCGTGAACCCGGCCTACAACGCGGACCGCGGACCGGTATCGATCTTTTCAGGCCGCCTGCACGGCGAGTTCTAGCTTCTCACTGCGCAGCGACGGCTGCGACGACCGGCGCGGACGGCGAAGCCGTCGCGAGCGGCGCAAACGATTCCGCCTGCGCAAAGGCCCAGGCATGGAAGCGCGGACTGTCGACGTGACCCTCCAGCAATTCACCGGGACGAAGCTCGGGATAAAGCCGCGCAAAGGACAGAACGTCCGTCGCGGAGATTCGGTGCGAGAAGTGAATCGGCTTGATTTCCTGCGGGTGGCTCAATCCTGACGCGGCAATCAGCTCCGCCAGTGCATGCAGGGTCGCGCGGTGATAGTTGTAGACGCGGGTGGTCTTGTCCGGAACGACCAGCGCGCGGTTGCGCGTCGGGTCCTGCGTCGTCACGCCGGTCGGGCAGCGATCGGTATGGCAGCTCAGCGACTGGATGCAGCCGAGCGCAAACATGAAGCCCCGCGCCGAATTGCACCAGTCCGCGCCGAGCGCCATGGCGCGGGCGACATCGAAGCCGGTTGCGATCTTGCCTGCCGCGCCGATGCGAATGCGGTCGCGTGCATTGATGCCGATCAGCGCGTTGTGGACGAAGTTGACACCCTCGCGCATCGGCATGCCAAGATGATCCATGAACTCCGCCGGCGCAGCGCCGGTGCCGCCTTCATTGCCGTCGACCACGATGAAATCGGGATAGATGCCGGTCTTGACCATCGCCTTGCAGATCGCAAGGAACTCCCAGCGATGGCCAATGCAGAGCTTGAAACCCACAGGCTTGCCGCCCGACAGCCGCCGCATCTCACCGATGAACTGCATCATCTCGATCGGTGTGGAGAACGCGCGATGATAGGCAGGTGAAATACAATCCTCGCCCATGGCCACGCCGCGAATGCGCGAAATCTCCTCGGAGACTTTCGCAGCCGGCAGCACGCCGCCATGGCCCGGCTTCGCGCCCTGGCTGACCTTGAGTTCGATCATCTTGATCTGATCGTCGCTGGCGACCTTGGCGAACAGATCGGAATTGAAAGTGCCGTCCGGATTGCGGCAGCCGAAATACCCCGAGCCGATTTCCCAGATCAGATCGCCGCCATTCTCGCGGTGATAGGGACTGACGCCGCCCTCTCCGGTGTCATGAGCGAAATTTCCCTTCTTCGCGCCAGCATTCAATGCGCGCACTGCATTGGGACTGAGCGCACCAAAGCTCATCGCGGAAATATTGAACACCGAGGCCGAATACGGCTTGCTGCAATCCGGGCCGCCGACCGTGACGCGGAAATGCTCGTCGGCCGGAGGCTTCGGCGCAACCGAATGATTCATCCATTCGTAGCCCTCGGCATAGACATCTTCCTGCGTGCCGAACGGACGCTTGTCGAGCACCATCTTGGCGCGCTGATAGACCACCGCGCGCGTGTCTCGGCTGAACGGCTTGCCGTCCTTCTCGCTCTCGAAGAAATACTGCCGCATCTCGGGCCGGATTTCCTCCAGCAGAAACCGGATATGCGCCGAGATCGGATAGTTGCGCAGGACCGCATGACTCTTCTGGAGCATATCGTGAATGCCGAGCACCGACAGCGATCCGAAGATGGCAATGGGGATCGCGAACAGGACGATGTCTTCCGGATCGTAGATCGCACCGCAAACCAGAAGCGCGGTGACAGCGATACACAATGTCAGGACAATAAAACGAGGCGAGAACATCAGCTCAAAAATCTGCATGAAAACCTCGCTGGCGAAGCCGGACATCACCCGGCAACGGACATTGATGCTTTTCATGACGCGGGTCCATGGCGCGTCACAAACAGCTCCGATAGCTGGAAACTATACATCAACCTGGGACATTCATCGACATCACGCCCATCGGGTTTATCGGGGTGCCTGACGTGATGGCGTCATATCGCTCCCGTAAAGTTGATCCTCATCCTTGCTGCAAAGCAATATCGGCTATCCGGCCGCGCCCCGACCCTGCGCCTGATCAGTGCTGATGAGGCTGCATCTCGCCCGGGATGCCGCTCTTCTCAAGGCCGCCGCCGGCAATCCACGCTTCGGTGCTTTTGATGGCGCGCGCGATATGATCGTCGGTCCGCGTGAAGTCATAGGGCGAGCCGACCAGCGGGCACAGCGGCGGCACCACGCAGTATTCAATGGCGGGTTCGAGATACTGCAGTTCGACCGTCATTTGCCGGGCGATCAGAAGCGTCAGTGCATGCAGCGCGGTGGCCACTGCCCCGACCGGCGGCTTCTGTCCCGCGCAGGCAAACCCGGTCGGCATGATGATGAGCCGCTCCGCGCCCTTCTGAATCGCGACGCGGATCGGTGTGTTGCTGGAAATCGCGCCGTCCGCGAGGAAACGATTCTTGTAAACGACCGGCGCAAACGCCCCCGGAATGGCCGTGCTAGCCACGATCGCCTCAGCAGCCGAGCCATCCGACAGCACCACTGTCTCGCCCGAGACGATGTCGGTCGTGACGATATGAACCGGAACAGTGGCCTCTTCCAGGTTCTTGTAGGGAAGATGATCCTCAACCAGCCTGCGCACGCCATCATGCGAGATCAAGAAGTCCCGCCGCCAGAGGAACGATGCGAACGAACGAAGCGACACCGGAAACACATCCTGACGTGTCAGTCCGCGCCAGATTTCAGCGAGTTTTCTCACGCCCTCGAGCGTCGGCGCCCCGGCATAGTAAGCGCCGTTCATCGCCCCGACGCTTGACCCAACCACCAGATCGGCGGTCACGCCATGAGCCGCGAGCGCCTGCATCATCCCGACCTGAATCGCGCCGAAGCTTCCGCCACCTGCGAACACGAACGCTGTCTTTTTTGCAGTGGGGCTGCTCTTGCCGTGCATACAGTCTCAGCCGCCTTCGTTCGGCTCCGTGACCGCAGCAGAATGCGTCACGCCGGATTTATAGCAACGCTCCTTCCGGCCGGGCAATCAAGATTGGTTGTTCGGGACGAACGTCCGCTACCTGACGAATGAACGCTTCGGAACCTTGTGTAAGGCGACAGCATCGGCGACCGTGTCCACCTGCGGATAAAGTTCACGCACCATCGGATCGTGTCCGGGAATGACACGATCGGGATGACCGGCAAGGCGCTCGACAGTCCGCCAGCCCTGCATCATGTCGCCGATGTTGTAGAGAATGGGGAACGGATTGCCGCGATGGATGTTGCCGTAATAATGCGCGGCGTCCGATGCCAGCACCACAGGGCCGCGCTCGGTTTCCACACGCACCACCTGCAAGCCATCCGAATGCCCGCCGACATGATGCAACGTCACACCCGGCGCAATCTCCGCATCGCCGTCATGGAACACGACGCGATCGCTGTAGACATGACGCACCATCAGCGTGACGTCCTCGACGGAGAACGGATGCCGCAGCAGACCGTGGCACATGCACCGGCCGGTGGCGAACCGCATTTCGCGGTCCTGCAGGTGAAACCGCGCATTGGGAAAACGATCGAGATTGCCCGCGTGATCGTAATGCAGGTGCGTGATGACCACATCGCCGATGCTGCCTGGTGCAACGCCGAATTGCTGCAAGGCATCCGCCGGGTTGACGGTCAGGTTGCGTGACCGCTCACGCGCCGCCACATCGTTGAACCCGGTATCGACCAGAATGTCGCCGTCCCTGCCGCGAATCAGCCAGACGTAATAGTCGAGGTCGGTCCCTTCGTTATGAATATCAGGCGTGAGATAATTCTGATGCGGCTGGCGCCCCGTCATTGTGGCGTAACGGATCGCATAAATCTCGCTGTGATGGGCCAAGGCCTTCCCCGTCGGCTGTTCTTTTGCCGACACTCTGCACATCGCGGCGTGTCACCACAAGCCGCGCGCAGGAATGGCCGACCCTACGCCAGCGCCGTGGAATAGATCGTCATCGCGCCGATAGCGATCGTGATGATTCCCACGGCGGCCTGAAGTCCGCGGTTGGCCCATGTCAGCCACCGCGCGGATGCCGCCAGCGGCACCGCGACAACTGCCGACAATGCGCCCATCCCGAGCATCGACCCAATTCCGAACAACAGAATATAGATCAAGCCATGAAGCGGATTGGCGAACTGCGAGGAGACCAGCACCAGCAACGCGGCCGAACCGGCCATGCCATGCATCAGCCCGACCAGAAGGGACCGCCACTGAAAACCATGCTCGTGATCGTGACGGCTATTCCGGTGCGGGACGACATCAGCACCATGGCTGTGCACATGCAGATGCGCCGTGCCGTCGCCATGCCGGTGCTGGTGGAAATGCACACGGTCGCGCCACAACCGCCACAGCACATGGGCGCCGAGCCCGACCAGCATGATCCCCACCGCGGTCTCGAGCGGAGCGGCAACATTTTCCGGGATCACGCGGCCGAGCAGGATCGCAGCACCCGCGAAAATGAACAGCGTGATGGTGTGACCGAGGCCCCAGGTCAGTCCATGCCTGACAATGTCGCGGACATTTGAGCGCCGCGCGGCGATGCTGGACACCGCCGCGATATGGTCGGCTTCGAGTGCATGCTGCATGCCGAGGAGGAAGCCGAGGCCTAGAATTCCGAACATTAGCCTGTCGATCTCATGTGACGAGCGACCATACCGGATACCACACTGCTGAAAAGCATTTTGTCAGAACTGGCCCGCGACGGTGAGCCGGACAGCAAACGGTTCGACCGGATGCAGAACGCGGTCCATCACGCCGGTCTGGCAAACCGCAGGCGGCGCAACCTGGACCGGATGACATTGCGCAAACAGTGCATCGGTCTTCAGCAGCGAACCATAGGCATAAGTGATCTGGTCGGACTTGCTGTCGGTGAGGTTGTAGGCATCGAGCTGAATACGCCAGCCATTGTCGAAACGATAGCCGACCTGCCCATTCAGCAGGCCCGTTCCCGGGGACCTGAACGCACCGTCCTCCGTGAGCGGACGCGGCCCGAAATAGCGATAGCGCAACGCGCCGAACCAGCCGGTCTTTTCGCCGAGCCTGATCCCGGCGGACGCGATCATGTTCGGCGCGCCCGGGATGTAATTCCCCGGCGCGTTGCCGATCTGGACTGCCGGATAACCGGCCAGTTCCGCATAAGCGGTGGCCTGTGCCGAGTTGTCACCACGAAACCGCGCATGGGTCATGGCAAGATCGCCATCGATCTGCAGCCATGACACCGGCTTGTAGTGATTGCTCCACTCGAAGCCGTAGCGGCGGCTGGGACGGCTCGGCTCTGTATCGCCTGCGTCACCGACGAACAGGATCTCCGAGGCCGAATCCAGCACGAACAGGCTGAGCGAACTGTCGAGGCCCGGAATGATTCTGGTGCGGACGCCGACCTCTGCGCCGCGTGTCTTGACCAGAAATGGTGAGGCATCGACCGGTGAGCCATCGGACGGCGATTCCTTGATGGTCACGCCGCGCGCATCATTACTGTGGAAGCCCTCACCCGCATTGAAGAAGAACTCGGTCTTCGCGAATGGCCCAACCACGAGGCTGAACTTCGGACTGCCGATCGACGCATTGGCATTGCCGGAATTCGCTGGCGTCAAAAGCGAATTGACATTGGTGTTGTAAAAATCGCCGCGATACCCGAGCGTGGTGCGCATCCAGTTTGTCCAGTGAACGGTGTTCTGGATGAACAGACCGACGCTCCCCTCTTTCACCTTGTCGTTTCGCGTGCCGGACAGAAACTGCCGCTGATAGGTGTTGGAGAGCGCAACCTTGATGTCGTCATAGCGACTCTGGAATCCGATCTCGGTCTGCATCGGCAAGCCCGCGACCATTGTGTTGAACGTGTGGGACGCATTCACACCGGCCAGCACGCGATCGTCGCGCTGGTGGAACTGGTCGCCCTGATCCGGATTGTCGAGAAAGAAGGTGAAGTTGTTGTAGAGGTCGAGCGAGCTTTTGATCGCGTAGAAATTGACTTTCGACGATCCATCCTTGTCGGTCTGCGCCCATCGGCCTGACACCGAAAAGCGATCGGAACGTCCGCCATCAGTCGGATCGAGCGCGCCATAGAGGCCGACCTGTCCCGATGCGATTGCCCTGAGCGGAATCTGATCGGTCGAATTCCAGTGATTGGAATAGGCCATCCCGGTCAGCGAAAACCCGTTGGCCGCTGTGCCTTCGGTGTATCGCACGACAGCGTTCAGCTTGCGCAGATTGTCCGGAGTGTCCCACGGCCCGTTGTAGGTGTTGGCCTCTCCGGCCACGAGAAGATTGCCATCGCCAACCTTGGTCGATGTGATTCCGAGCGCGCGGCGGTAACCGAAGCTGCCGACCGTCACCAGTGCCATCGATTTCTGGATGGTGTCGATCAGGCCGATATGCACGGCACCGACAGACGAGAAGTCGCCTTCATCGGCGAAATACGGCCCCTTGCGGATATTGACCGACCCGATCAGTTCCGGGATCAGGAAATTCAGATCGGCATAGCCTTGGCCGTGACCATGGGTGCGCATGTTGACCGGCATGCCGTCGACATTGATCGCCAGATCCGTTCCGTGGTCGAGATTGAAGCCGCGCAGAAAATACTGGTTGGCTTTGCCGTCGCCGCTGTGCTGGGTGATGATGAGACCCGGCACCACTTCAAGCGCCTCGGCAGGCCGTGAAAATGGCCGCGCATTGACCTCCTCGCCGCTCACGTTCTTTTCGCTCGCGGATGCCACCGGCGCCTGATTGGCATCCTCGGTTACATCAGGGGCTGACGTCGGCGCGGACACTGTCTGTGGCGCAACGCGGCGCTCCTGCCGGGCACGCTGTGCCGTCACGTTGACGGGTGGCAACGGCGATTCAGCAGATACTCCTGCGGTCTGCGATAGCGCGACCTGCGGCACTGCAATCAGTCCTGCACACGCCAGACCGATCGTCAGCGGCGCGCGGACGCAACCCGCCGCCTTTCTGCGACGTTTCGTACTCAACCGCTGAATGGAAATGCCCCCGCATATCGATCTGAACCGGCCATTCAGGCTCGCATGCACGGTATGATATTGTCAATAATTCATCATACAGACGATTCCGTAACATCGTTCTCTCAAGATGACCGGAACACCGGTGAAAAACCCTGTTGCCGCGCGCAGCGCCTTCCGTGATGATGCATGACTGTTATGTGCGATGCCTCGCTCAGGGCAACGCCTTGTTTAAGATCATCAATCCGGAGACATCCGGCAAAGAAAGCGCCGCAACACAGCAGCGCAAACAATATTCGGGAGGACATGACGTGACTCTGAAATTTGGTCGCTACGCCTTGCTCGCACTTCTCGCTGGCACGCTTGTGACCGGCAATGCTCAAGCCCAGAACTGGCCGGAGAAGCCGATCACCTTCATCGTGCCGTTCGCAGCCGGCGGCGGCACCGACGCCTTCGCCCGTCCGCTTGCCGCACAACTCGACAATCAGCTCGGAACCCGTGTGCTGATTGAAAACCGCGCAGGCGCGGGCGGCACCGTGGGCGCATCGCAGGCCTCGAAGGCGACGCCGGATGGTTACACGTTCTTCGTCGGCGCGGCGCACCACGCCATCGCTCCGGCGATCTATCCCAATCTCGACTACAATCTTCAGAAGGATTTTGTCGCGGTGGCGCTGATCGCGCGGCCTCCGCAGGTCATCGTGGTCAATCCCGGCAAGGTGGAAGCGAAAACCCTTTCCGAGTTCATCACCTTCCTGCGCGCAAATCCCGACAAGCTGAACTACGGCTCCGCCGGTGCGGGAACGACCCACCATCTCGCGGGCGAGCTGTTCAAGATCCTCACCAAGACGCGCATCCAGCATGTGCCCTATCGCGGCGCAGGGCCGGCGATGGCCGATCTCGTCGCCGGTCACGTGCCACTGGTGTTCGACGGCCTCGGCTCGTCCGCGCCGCAGATTCGCGGCGGACAGCTGCGCGCGCTTGCGGTCGCGGCTCCGAAGCGGGTGCCGAGCTTCCCCGACGTTCCGACCGCTGCGGAAGCCGGCGTGCCGGGATACGAAGTTTCCACCTGGTATGGAATCTTCGCGCCCAAGAGCACGCCGCCGGCGATTATCGAACGCATGACCAAGGAACTGCAGAAGGCCATGCAGACGGCGACGATCAAGGAAGCCTGGGAGAAGAACGGCTCCGACGTTCCAGATGTCACGGGTGCGACCTTCGCGAAAATGGTCGCTGACGAAACTGTGCGCTGGCAGAAGGTGGTCACCGAGGCGGGCGTCAAGCTCGACTGATAGACACCCTCGCGTTATTCGTTCGCGCCGGTCGGGCACACAGCCGGATCGGCGCGAACAATGAACACATCAATGCGAAAGAATGGCGATCCCGGGAAGACTCGAACTTCCGACCTGCGGTTTAGGAAACCGCCGCTCTATCCGGCTGAGCTACGGGACCGGTCTGGACTCCTGCCGCAAATGAACGGCACAAGCGACTGAACCTTTCGCAACTCCATACCAGAGGCCGCGCGCGACCGCCACCCCGGCGGCGGATGCAGAACAAAGAGAACCGTCACCATAAGCCGGCTTGATAATCCGGCCTGCAAAACAAAGGACTTCCCATGCCGATCAAGGTCAACGCGCTCGATCATCTTGTGGTCAACGTCACGGACGCCGAAAAGTCCGCGGTCTGGTATGAGCGTGCGCTTGGGATGGTGCGTCAGGATTTCGATCCGGGCGGCGGCTACGCCAAACGCATAGCGATGATCTTCGGCGATCAGAAGATCAACCTGCGGCCGGTCACAACAGGCAAGGTCGAATGGTTTACGGCCGATCACGAAGCCGCCGGAAGCGACGACCTGTGCTTTCTGACAACATCGACGCCGCAGCAGGTCGTCGATCATCTGACAAGCTGTGGCATCGCCATCGAGGAAGGTCCGGTTGAGCGGCACGGCGCGCGGGGGACCCTGAACTCGGTTTATTGCCGCGATCCCGATGGAAGCCTGATCGAGATCGCATCTTACAAGAAGTAGCCGACAGCCTTCGCCAGATACCCGTCAATCTGCGCGCCAGTCACGCATCCCGTGACTGGCTGAACCGCGCATGAACAGCGGAGCGATTAAAACTTTCGCAATTCCCGAGGATTGTGCGACCGGCAGCGCCTTGTAACCGTCATAACGAGACACTACTCTTCGCGGAGAGGGGCGTTCGACAGGAGACGACAATGGGTTTGCTCGACATTCTCAACGGTATGCAGAACGGGCCTCGCGGACCAAGCGAGCCTAGCGCACCCGGCGAAAGCAGCGGCGGGATGTCACCGATGACCATGGCGATCCTCGCACTTCTCGCCTACAAGGCCGTCAAACATTTCGGCGGAAGCCAGTCCGGTGCCAACCCTGCCGGACAAGCACCGTCGCCCTCGACACCGATACCTCTCCCGGGAACGACGACCGCCAGCACCGGCGGACTGGGTGGCGCGCTCGGCGGCGGCCTCGGCGACCTGATGAAGGGCCCGCTCGGCGGCGCTCTGGGCGGCCTGCTGGCAGGCGGCGCTGCGGGCGGCGTTCTCAGCGGCGGCCTGAACGATCTTCTGAAACAGTTTCAGGACAGCGGCCACACCGAGACCGCGAATTCATGGGTCGGCAGCGGCCCCAACAAACAGATTTCGCCCGGCGACCTCGCATCGGCGCTTGGCGCCGACCAGATCAACACGCTGTCATCGCAGACCGGCCTGTCTCCCGATGAGCTGCTCTCCGGACTGGCGAAGCAATTGCCGGACATCATCAATCAGCTCACGCCCAACGGCCGTCTGCCGACGGAGCATGAAGCGTCCCGCTGGATCTGATCCCATCACGCCAAAGCGTGGAGCGTACGGCTCGCTCCACGCCGACCGGCAAGCCGCTCATTTGATTTAAGCTCAAGGAACACCGGCAATGCTTTACATCCTTATCGTGGGACTGGTCGCAGGCTTTCTCGCGCGGCTGCTGTCACCCGGCCCTAACAATCCGACCGGCTTCATCCTGACCATCGTGCTCGGCATTGTCGGCGCGTTCCTCGCAACCTTCATCGGTCAGGCCATCGGCCATTACGGCCCGAACCAGGGCGCCGGATTCATCACGGCAACCATCGGCGCGCTGGTGGTGCTGTTCATCTGGAACAGGCTGGTCGCGCGCGGTGTCGTCTCCGACCCCGGCAACAAGATCTGAGCCGCAGGAAGATTTCCTGCGCTCGCGTCTGCCCGATCAGTTCCGCTTCGGCAGCACGGCGGGGCCGAGATGCGCGCCCGCATCAATGCGCATGATCTCTCCGGTGATACTGCGCGATGCGGGGCTAGCGAGGAAGCAAACCAGTTCGGCGACATCATGCGCTGTTGTTGCGAGCTGCAGCGGCGACTGCGTGGTCACCATATGGCGGATCTTCCCGGCAAGCTCCGGCCCGCGGCCCTTGGTGAACCATGGTGTGTCGATATAGCCAGGACACACCGCATTGACACGGATCAGCGGCGCCAGTGCGCGCGACAATGACAGCGTGATGCTGTTCAGCGCGCCCTTGCTTCCGACATAGGCAACCGACGAGCCGATCCCCGCGACGCCTGCAATCGACGACACGTTCACAACAGAAGAACTTCGGCTGGAATGTTTTGCGCCCGCTTCCAGCAGCGCGCGCGCCGCGCGAACCATCTGAAACGGCCCGATGGTATTGACTGCGTAGATGCGCTGAAAGTCTTCCGCCGACAGACCATCGAGATCGCCGTGATCCACATGCTTGGTCGTTCCGGCGTTATTGATCAGGCCATCGAGCCGCCCCCAAGATGACGCCGCGGCGGCGATCTTCCTGCAATCCTCATCGCGCGAAACATCGCCCTGCACGACAACGACATCGGCCGCGCCTGCGCTGCGGCATTCGTCGGCGGTCTGCTCAGCCTCTTTCTGGCTCGACGAATAGTTGATGACAAGGCGCGCACCCTGCTTCGCCAGCAGCAGCGCGGATGCTGCGCCAAGGCCCGACGCCGAGCCTGTGACAATGACATTCAATCCGTCCTTGGCCATTTCGTATCCTTCTTGTGAAGCTGGTGTTGCGCGCAATCTAACGGTCGTTTTCTGGCCGTGACAGCGATTTCAAAGGCCGTATCCATCGGGAATGGCAGATACGCGATACAGGCTCATTATCCCCGCCCCGCGATCAGCGCATCGACAATGGTGATGCCCGCGCCCGTCTCATGAACCCGGACAGGATTGATCTCGATCTCGGAGACACGGTCCTTCAGTCCCGCGGCCAATTGCGAAATGCGCACGATCAGTGCCGCCAGCGCGGCCGTGTCAACTTTTGGCGCACCACGGAAACCATTCAGCAGCGCAGCCGATTTCAGTTCGCCGATCATGGCCATGGCTTCCGCCTCATCGACCGGCGCGGGGCGATAGACCACATCCTTGAACAATTCGGTGGCAATGCCGCCCAGCCCCACCATGACGATGGGGCCGAATGTATCGTCATTGACCGTACCGACAATCATCTCGACGCCGGGCCGCGCCATCGGCTCCGCCAGAACGCCGTCGATCTTTGCATCCGGCTTGTAAGTGCGCGCACGGGCGATCAGCTCATCGAAGGCAGCGGCGGCTTCATCGAGGTCGCGGACGTTGACCTTCACACCCCCCGCTTCGCTCTTGTGTGGAATATCGCGCGACTGGATTTTCATCGCCACCGGGAACATCAATCCGGAAAGCGCCGATGCAAGCTGCGAGCGGTCGCGTATCAAATACCCTGGCGGCACCGCAATGCCGGTCTCCTGCAGCAGCAGCTTGCTTTCATGCTCCGAGAGTTTTTCCGGCACGGACTTGAGCGAGGAAACCGGCTCCGACAATTCCGGCGCACCGCGCCCCGGAAACTTGAACCGGCTCTGGCGTACAAGATGGCTGACGGCACGGCCCAACGCCGTAATGCCGGGAAATGCAACGATGCCGGAAGCCGCCAGCTCGGTGCGCGCGAACTGCGAGGGCAAGGTGTAGGTGAAGAACAGGATTGGCTTTCGCTGCGCATCGATCAACGGCTTGATTTCCTCCCGCTTCACCGGAATGCGCGTCTCGCTCGCGAGCGACACCACAACGACAATGACGTCGATGTCGTCCGATTGTTCGAGAAGCCCGACGATGGTTTGCAGGCCTCCGCTATGAACCGCCTGCGCGGTGATATCGACCGGATTGCGCGGTGATCCATAAGAAGGAATCAGCGCACGAACCTGCGCCTGCAGCGATTGCGAAAGCTCCGGAACCTGCAGGCCCTCCGTGGCGAGCGTATCCGCCACCCAGGCTCCCGCACCACCCGAGACAGTAACGACAGCGACACGATCGCCGCGCGGCACCGGCGCGGTGGCGAAGGCCGCCGCGATGGCCACGGCCTCATCGAGATCATGCGAAACGATGAAACCGTATTTGGCGAACACGGCATCATAGGCCGCCGTCCATCCCGCCATGCTGGCGGTGTGCGATGCAGCCGCACGCTCGCCTGCGCCCGAACGGCCCACTTTGGTCACGATTACCGGCTTGCCCGCTTCCGCCGCACGCCGCGCAGCGGCTACGAACATGTGAGGATCGCGAATGCCCTCGATGAACATCAGGATCGCATCGGTGTCCGCGTCCTGTGCCATGTAATCGAGGAATTCCCCGGCGGCGAGATCGGATTCGTTACCGGTGCTGATGACCTTGCTGACCGCAACGCCCATCGCCTTCGCGCGGTTGTAGATCGCAAAACCGATGCCGCCGCTCTGGGCGACGATGCCGACACGGCGAGGACTCGCAAGCAATCGCGGCGCATCCGGCCTGACATCCACGGTCGGACTGAATGTCGCCGCGATCCGCTGCGGTTCGTTGTAGAAGCCTTCCGCATTCGGCCCGGAGATGCGCATGCCGGTTCGTCGGGCAAGCTCTGCGATCTCCGCCTGCATGTCGGCGCTCTCGCCACCCTCCTCCGCAAAACCAGATGAGATGACAATAGCGTTCTTCGCACCGGCCGCGGCGCATTCCTGCAACGCACTCAGGACCGCACGCGCCGGAATGATGACGATGGCGAGGTCGATGGACTTGTCGACTGCGGCAATCGACGGATAGCACTTCAGATCACCGATACTCTCATAGGATGGATTGACCGGATAAATCTCTCCGGCGAATCCATTCCTGCGCAGAAAGGTCAGCAGCAGGCCGGGAATCTTCTTCTCGTCCCGTGATGCGCCGATGATGGCAATGCTGTCCGGTGCAAAGAATGTATTCAGCGGATGCTTAGACATGTGCGCTCAGGCCGTGATGCGGAAGTCGACACCGCCCAGAGCGAACGTGTCTCCTGTCACCGCATGTCCCCGCGCCTGCGCCGCGCCGAGCACGGCAGCCAGATCGCGCACGCGAAAGGTGAGCCCGCTCATGATCTCGCTCTCCCCTTTGACGACCCATATTGTGCAATTGATCAGATTGATCTTCGTCCCGTCCGCGGGAATGCCGATGATGCGGCTCCAGTGCGTCGCAAGTTCCTGAGGATCGGGGCTGGTCAGAATAACATCCGTCAGCGCGACGGTCACATCACCGCGGATCTCCCTGTGCCAGTCCGGCCCCGCCGGTGGATAGGGACCGCGAATGTTGTCGCTGTTTGCTGTGTGATTGAACTCGATGAAGGCCGCGCGGCAATCGCGCGGATGAAGCTGGACACCGAGATAGGGCGCGCGGTCGATGACATGGGAGGTTCGCACGCCCATCGCTTCGGCATTCTTCTGCCGTTCGCGCGGATCGGCGCAGGACAGGATCGCCATGTAACCACCGCGCCCGCCGGTCTTGTCGATGAACCGCCCGGCAGCGGTGCCATCACGAAACGGCGCCACCACTTCAAGCAGAATATCGTCGACCGGAAGCAGCGCGTTTTCGAGGCCGTAATGCGCGACATTGGGATCGCGGTAACAGACACTCAGGCCCATGATCGCGGCGATGTCGTCCACCACCGGCTCGAGATGCGGCGCTACCAGACAGACTTGCCGCATCCTCGTCGTATCGGTCATGAAGGCGCTCCTGTGTTGCTCTTGTTTTTGACGGAGAGTTCTTCGCTACCCGCGATGACGCCTTAGTGCCCCTTGAACACCGCCTTGCGCTTTTCCATGAACGCCTTCGCGGCTTCACGATGATCCTCCGTTTCGCCGCAGCGGGTGTGATGCGCGGATTCAGCATCGAAGCAAGCTTCAAGCGATAGGGTTTCCGCGTTGTTGATGTTGCGCTTGATATAGCCGAGCGTCACGCTCGGCCCTTGCGCCAGCGACATCGCAAGTTCGGCCGCGGCATCGGCCACCTGATCGTCCGGAACAACCCTGGTGACCATTCCGAGTGCGAGAGCTTCCTGTGCCGTGAGCACAGGCGACAACAGGTAAAGCTCACGCGCCTTGGCGCTGCCAAGCATTTGCGTCAGGAAGTAGGTGCCGCCGTAGTCGCCCGAATATCCGACCTTGGCAAACGCGGTCGTGATCTTGGCGGATGCGCCCGCCACACGCAGATCGCAGGACAGCGCAATCGACAGACCCGCGCCCGCAGCCGCCCCGTCGATCTGCGCCACGACGGGCTTGGGCAGCTCATGCAGCAGCCGCGAGATTTCCATGCCCTTGCGCAGGCTGGCGCGCTTCGTCTCATAGGTCAGTTCGGACTTGTTCTCGGCCATCGACTTTACGTCGCCGCCGACACAGAAGGTGCCATTGGCACCGCGCAGCAGCACGGCCCGCACCGCGGTATCCTCCGCTGCCCGCCGTACCGCTTCGATCAGGTCCGCGGACATTTCCGCATTGATCGCATTGCGGCGCTCGGGCCGGTTCATGGTGAGGGTCAGAAGACCACGATCGAGGCTTTGCAGGACGGTGCCGCTCATGGGATTTTCCTGTGCTGAACAGAGGGCAAGCGCCGGCGGGTGCCGGCGCTTGCAATCATGCTACTTCTTGATGAAGGGGCAGCGCGACGCGTCGAGCGACTGGAACGCCTGATCGCCAGGAATGGTGGCGAGCAGCTTGTAGTCGTCCCAGCGCGCTTTCGATTCCGAAGGCTTCTTCACCTCGAACAGATACATGTCGTGGATCATGCGGCCATCTTCACGGATCTTGCCGCCCTTGGCGAACATGTCGTTGATCGGGCTCGACTTCATGATCTTCATCACTGCGGCCGAGTCGGTGGTGCCGGCTTCCTTCACCGCTTTCAGATAGTGAAGCACCGAGGAATAGACCCCGGCCTGCGCGGAAGTCGGCACGCGCTTGACGCGCTCCTGGAAGCGCTTTGTGAAGGCGCGGGTGTCGTCGTTCAGGTCCCAATACCAGGCTTCGGCCAACACAAGGCCTTGCGCGGTTTCAAGTCCGATGCTGTCGATGTCGGTGATGAAGGCCAGCAGCGGCGACATCTTCTGCCCGCCCTTCATCAGGCCGAATTCCGCGCCCTGCTTGATGGCATTGATGGTGTCGCCGCCCGCGTTGGCGAGGCCGATCACCTTTGCCTTCGAGCTTTGCGCCTGCAGCAGGAAAGATGAAAAGTCTGATGTGTTGAGCGGATGCTTGACGGTGCCGAGCACCTTGCCGCCCATCTTGGTCACGACGGCGGACGTATCCTTTTCCAGGTCCTGTCCGAACGCGTAGTCGGCCTGCAGGAAGAACCATGTATCAAGCCCGGCCTTCACGGCGGCGAGACCCGTCGAGTTCGCTTGCCCGAACGTGTCGAACACATAATGGACCGTATAAGGACCACATGCCTCGTTCGTCAGGCGGATCGAACCCGGGCCATTGAACATGATGATCTTGTTGCGCGCCTTGGCGATCTCGTTGGCGGCAAGCGCAGTGGCCGATGCAGCGACGTCGACAATCGCTTCAACGCCCTGATTGTCGAACATGTCGCGCGCGATGCTGGACGACAGATCCGCCTTGTTCAGATGATCCGCAGCGATGATCTCGATCTTGCGGCCGAGCACCTCGCCACCGAAATCCTCCGCCGCCATCTTCGCTGCGGTTTCGCTGCCGGTGCCGGTGATATCCGCATAAAGCCCCGACATATCGAGGATCGCGCCGAGCTTGAGCGGCGGCTTGCCCTGCGCCATGACAGCGCCAGATCCCAGGACAAAAGCAGATGACAGAAGGGTCGCGAGAATTTTCTTCAATGTGGTCTCCCATTATCGATGCCGCACTTCGGCGGCGGCATCTTTCATTGGTTTCATCATGGCGCAAGGTTGCAGCGGCAGCAAGCAACCGGCGATGCGCATCTCGCCGTCACGCACTTGACTCGCGCTGTCAAGCCGCACGACATTCCGCATGTCGAAACTGATTGCGAACCCTCTCCGTTTCAGCGTCGCATGAACTGACAGCGTGGTGATGAACCGCCGCATCTCAAAGACAATCTGCTACGCGTTTCTGCTGGTTGCAGGCGGCAGCGAGACGCTGCACGCCGCATGCGGGTTCACACATCAGGGCGAGGGCCGGGTCAGCGCCATCGCCGATGCCAGAACCTTCCGCCTCGGCGACGGACGTGAAGTGCGCCTCGCGGGAATCGAGATCGCGGAAGACATTGCCGGGCGCAGCAAGTCGGCGCTTGCCGCACTGATTGAAGGCCGCACCGTCACGCTGCACGCAGCCGACGATGGCCCGGACCGCTATGGACGCCAGCCCGCTTTCGTCATTCCGGATGGCTCGGACAGGCCCGTGCAGTTCGAACTGCTCGCGCGGGGTGACGCCATGGCCTCCCCCACTGTCCGCGACCAGGCGTGTTCCCGCGCGCTGCTGGCGGCCGAGGCTACGGCCCGTGCGGCAAGACGCGGCATCTGGGCCGGTTCGGCTGCCTTAAAAAACGCGAAAAGCACCGACGATATTTTGGCCAGACGAGGACGTTTTACCGTCATTGAGGGGACTGTTTCGTCGGCACGGCTTGCTGGCGCGACATTTTATGTCAATTTCGGGCGCCGATGGACACGGGACTTTGCCGTGACTATTTCAAGGCGCATGATGACCTCGGTGGAGGCCGCTGGAGTTGACCTCAAGCCTTTGAAAGACAAGAGAGTTCTGGTCCGCGGCTGGATCGAGGCGCGCGGCGGGCCAGGACGCGGACCAAGGATCGAGGTCACGCATGCCGGGCAGATCGAAGTGATTGGCACGGCCAGGCCGGGGGACGGCCTGACGGCAACGGCAACAGTGCCTGAGGACGAGGGCAAATAGAGGCGTGGCAGCATCAGCGAGCCAGCAAGACCCGAAGCGATACCGCCGCGTGGCCGCGGCGGCGGTTCTTTGCGCGTCTCTCTCTCTCGGCGCCTGCGGCGATCTCGGCCGGTTCCAGACCGCGTCCAATCCCGGCTTCGTCCCGGTCAAGCCGAACAAGCCTGCGGCGCAGACCCCCGCCACCGAGCGCGAGCACAGCCGCATCCTGTCATCGTATGGCGGTTCCTATGATGATCCGCGGCTGGAAGCACTGATCACCAAGACTGTCGACCGTCTCGTGGCGGCGTCCGAGCGGCCTGACCTCGCCTACAAGGTGACGATCCTCAATTCCGGTGCGGTCAATGCTTTCGCACTTCCCACCGGGCAGCTTTATGTCACGCGCGGCTTGATCGCGCTCGCCAGCGACACATCGGAATTGTCCTCGGTGCTGGCGCATGAAATGGCGCACGTTCTCGCCAAGCATGCGGCCATCCGCGAGGACCAGGCCAAGCAGGCTGCCGTCGTGACCCGCGTTGTCGCCGAGATGGGCAACGACACCGATATGAATGCGCTGGCGCTGGCGAAAACCAAGCTGACCATGGCGAGCTTCTCGCGCTCGCAGGAGTTCGAAGCCGATGGCATCGGCGTCGGCATCGCGGCGCGCGCCAAGTTCGACCCGTTCGGTGCATCGCGGTTTCTCACCGCGATGGAGCGCAACGCCGCGCTGAAGGCCGGCCGTGCGCCTGCCGATCCACGCTCGCTGGACTTCCTGTCGTCGCATCCGGCGACACCGGAGCGGGTGCAGAATGCGCAGGCCAGCGCGCGCCAGTTCTCGTCCCCGGAAGGCGGAGAGCGCGACCGCGATGCCTACCTCTCCGCGATCGACGGCCTTGTTTACGGCGAAGATCCGAGCGAGGGCTTTGTGCGCGGGCGACGTTTCCTGCACCCCAAGCTCGGTTTCACCTTCCAGGTCCCCGACAGCTTCGTGCTAGAGAACACCGCGCAGGCGGTGGTCGGCGTGCGCGAGGGCGGCACCCAGGCCATGCGCTTCGATGTGGTGCGCGTGCCCGCCGAGCAGACTCTTGGCGACTATCTCAATTCCGGCTGGATGGAGAATGTCGACAAGGCGTCGACGGAAGACATCAGCATCAACGGATTTCCGTCCGCCACCGCAACCGCCGGCGGGGATCAGTGGCAGTTCAGGATCTATGCGCTGCGCTTCGGCAGCGACGTCTATCGCTTCATTTTCGCGGCGAAGAAAAAGACGGCAGAGAGCGACCGCAGTTTCCGCGACACGGTGAATTCGTTCCGCCGCCTGACCCTCGCGGAAATTCAGGCAGCCCGTCCGCTGCGGATCAAGGTCGTCACCGCGCAGCCCGGCGATACCGTTGAATCGCTGGCGCAGCGGATGCAGGGCGTCGATCGTCCGGTTGACCGGTTCCGGGTTCTCAACGGCCTCGACGCGCGTGCATCCATCAAGCCGCGCGAGCGCGTGAAGATCGTCGTGGACTGAAACAATCGGCTTCTTGTAGCAGCGCCGCATTCGCTGCGAGAAATCGACAGCAACTATTTCACGAGAAGACAACAAAAAAGCCCGGCACATCGGCCGGGCTTTTCGAATTCTGAGAGCGTGTCGATCAGGCGGCTTCGTCAGCCGACACCGAATCGTCACCGTCATCATCCGACTCGTCGTCAGCAACAGCGTCTGCCCCTGCTTCGGCTTCCGCCTTGGCGCCGCGGCGCGGGCTCTTGGCCAGATTCGCCTCGATCTCCTTGACCGCTTCGGTCTCGGTGACGTGCTGGACGACAGCGATCTCGCGCGACAGGCGATCGAGCGCGGCTTCGTAAAGCTGCCGCTCGCTGTAGGACTGTTCAGGCTGCGATTCCGAACGGAACAGGTCGCGCACCACTTCGGCAATCGCGACGATGTCGCCCGAATTGATCTTCGCTTCGTATTCCTGCGCACGGCGCGACCACATGGTGCGCTTGATACGCGCGCGGCCCTTGAGGGTTTCGAGTGCGCGCTTGACCAGCGCCGGGTCCGACAGCTTGCGCATGCCGACATTGGCGACCTTCGCCGTCGGGACACGCAGCGTCATCTTGTCCTTGATGAAGTTAATGACGAAAAGCTCAAGCCGCGCTCCGGCGATTTCCTGCTCTTCGATCGCAAGAATCTGGCCGACGCCATGAGCCGGATACACCACGAATTCATTGGTCTTGAAGCCCTGACGCTGGGTGAGCGGCTTCTTCGGCTCTTCCACGCGCGGCGCGGCAGCAGCCGGCTTCGCGGCGGGCTTGCCGGCAACGGTCTTCACCGGAGCCTTGGCGGCCGGAGCCTTGGGCGCAGCGGCCTTCGCAACAGGCTTGGCCGCCGTCTTCGCAGGCTTCGCCGCTGGCTTTGCAGCAGCCTTCGCGGTCGTCTTTGCAGTTTTTTTGTTCGGCATTGTGCTTCTTTTGTTTTTTGAGGGTGTGGCGGACGCGCGAGCATCCTTCTTTGACGCGCTACGGCTGGCCGCAGACGCGCTCTTGGTGCCCTTATCCTTGGAACCCTTGTCGGCTATCTTGGAGTTCTTTTTATGACGCAATTTGTCTGACACAGCGCCTACGCGTGGAACTGCCACGCCCCTGTTCAATTGTTTCGCGGGAACCCATCGGAACCCAAAACGGGGCAAAGCAGGGTTCAGCTCTTGAATGTGCCTAAAATAGCACATTTCCCGCAAAAATCAATGATTTATGACCCCAGGCACACCTCAGGCGGCCCCGGGGACGGTATTCATCGCCGGTAGGGTTAAAAGTTATCCGCAATCTGGCGCCGGGCAGGCGATATCGGCACGCCGCCGACAGTCGAAATCAGTCGCCAGAGCCCGGATTGGGAGAAAAATATTTATCGAACTTGCCTTCAACGCCGTCGAATTCCTTGGCGTCGGCAGGCGCATCCTTTTTCTGGGTGATGTTCGGCCACGACTTGGCGTGCTCCGCGTTCACCTCAAGCCATTTCTCAAGATTGGGCTCTGTATCCGGCTTGATCGCATCCGCAGGGCACTCAGGCTCACAGACGCCGCAGTCGATGCATTCGTCCGGGTGGATCACCAGCATGTTTTCGCCCTCGTAGAAGCAATCCACGGGACAGACTTCCACGCAGTCCATGTACTTGCACTTGATGCAGTTTTCGGTGACGACGTAAGTCATCCAAAGCTCCGGAACGTCTCAATTTTCAGGCTTGGCGTAGCGCAGGATGTGCGCCGCCGCAAGGGACGCCGTGAGGACGATGACCGGCAATTCGTCATTCCGGTACTGACTGCAAATCAACGTAAATGGCTCGGGCAGCGGCAGAATCGCCGCGCCGCTCGGCAAATCCAGTGATCTTGAGGATGCGCACCCGGCCATCGAGCGCGATGGTGAGGACCTCGCCTGCTTTCACTGCATGGCCGGGCGATGTCTGCCGTGCGCCGTTAATCCGGACACGCCCCTTGGTGACAAGCGCCGCTGCATCGGCGCGGGTTTTCACCACCCGCGCATGCCACAGCCACTTGTCGAGGCGTTGCCGGTCCAAAACCGCTGTCCCGATCAGTCCTTACGGCTTCCTGAAAGCTGATCCTTGAGCGCTGCCAGCTTGGCAAATGGGGAGTTCGGATCGGCGGGACGATCACGATCCCGCGGCGCAGCGCTGGTCGCGTAGGTGCGGTGCGAGCCACCGCCGCGGTCGTCCCGGCGGCCATCGCGGCCGCGCTTGTCGAACTGGCCCTTGCCGCGGTCCTGATTGCGATCCTTGTTCTTGAAGTGATCGCGCTGCGGACGTCCGCCCTTGTCGTCACGCTGCGGACGCGCCTGTGCGTCCGCGCCGGCGTCGGCAGCAGGCGCATCGCCACGTGGACGACGATGTTCGTTGTTACGGTCGCGGCGATGACGGCCGTGGCGCTCGCGCTTCTCACCGTCGGCGGCGGCTTCACCTTCTGCCGCAGCGGATTTGTCCGGTCCCTTGTAACGGCTGCGATCATGGCGCGGACGGCGATCCTCGGAACGCCCGCCCGGCCGCCAGACTTCCACCAGAACAGGCTCTGCCGGCGCAGCTTCTGTTTCGGGGGCCGCAGCCTCAGCGATGACAGCTTCGGCGGCAGCAACAGGCTCCGCTGTGGATTCAATCGTCACCGCTTCAATGACAGGCGCGGTGACTTCCACTGGCGCGAATTCAACGTCCGGCAGCCGCGCGGCTGTCGTTTCAGCCGCGGCAGTCTCAACGGGAGCAGCCGCATCGCCCGTCACGTCAGCAGCGGCATCTGCTGCCGCAGCGTCCGGTGACGCAGCAATCGTCTCCGGTGCAGCGTCTGCATCAGTTGCAGCGGGCTCGGCTCCAGCAGCGATGTCGGCCTGCGTCTCGGTGAAAGCAGGCGGAGCAGTCTCGACCGGCAGCGGCGGACGCTTCTCCATGCGATAGCCGAGCGCACGCAGTACCGCCGCAAAATCCTCACCGGCGGAGCCGGTCAGCGAGGTCATCGCCTGCGTCACGACAAAGGAGCGGCCATCGAACGCGCCCGCCGGCTTCTCGCCGGGCGAGCCTGAACGCCAGGCCAGCGCCGGACGAATGAGATCCGCAAGGCGCTCCAGAATATCGACGCGCACCGCGCGGTCGCCGCAGAGCTTGTAGCCGAGCGTGCGATAGGTGTCCTGATTGAGCGCCTTGTCGGCGGGGAACGATGTGCGTCCGCTCGACGCCAGATGCTGCGCACCTGTCAGCGCCGACCAGTCGGTGTTGTCGTTCTTCAGCGCCATCAGCAGCGAGGCGAGACCACGGGCCGCGGGCTTCAGCAGCGCCGGGAAGAAAATATGATAGGCCCCGAACCGCACGCCGTACTTGCGCAGCGACGCGCGCGACGGCTGATCGAGATCCTTCATCTCGGCGGCGATCTTCGTGCGCTCCAGCACGCCAAGCGCCTCGGTCAACTGGAAGGCGATGCCGCGCGCGATGCCGGTGATGTCCTCGGCCTTCGAGAGTTCGAACATCGGGCCGAGAATTTTCTCGATATGCGTCTTGAGCCAGAGGTCGAGGCGATTCTGCACGGCCTCACGCGACGGCCCGGTGAGGCGCTCGTCGGCGATGATGCGGATGCGGGGATGCAGCACGTCGTCGGCAGCAACAAGCTTTGCGACCGCGTCGCCGGTCCAGCGCAGCGTTCCGTCGGAGGCCAGCACGAACTGATCGTCGCCCGCATTCGAAAGCTTTTCGGCGCGCGCATCGATCTCGCCCGCCAGCGCCTTTAGTGCGGCGGCCTGCAAGGCCTTCGCATCCGATCCCGCCTCGGCCGATTCCGGCGCGAACATGAATCCGTCGAGACGGCCAATGGTATGGCCCTCTACGATCACTTCGCCGGTCTTTCCAATCTCAGTGTTCAGCATCGTGTTTTCCCGCAAGCGCCGCATCAATACACTGGTCCGGCGATCAACGAAACGCTCAGTTAGCCGTTCATGCAGGGCATCCGACAATTTATCCTCGACCGCGCGGGCAATTCCCTGCCAGCGCTCGGGGTCCACCAGCCAATCGGGACGATTTGCCGCGAATGTCCAGGTCCGGATCTGGGCAATCCGGGCCGATAATGTGTCGATATCGCCGTCGGTGCGGTCGGTTTGCGCGATCTGGGCCTCGAACCAGTTGTCCGGAATCCGGCCCTTGCGCATCAGAAACCCGTACAACGTGGTGACAAGCTCGGCATGAGCGGCGGGCGAGAGCTTGCGATAATCCGGAATCTGGCAGGCTTCCCAGAGCCGTTCCACGGCGGCTGCGCCTTTGGCCATATCGCGGACATCCTCGTCCCGCGCGGCGTGGTCGAGCACGCGGATGTCCTCGGCGACCGGCGCGCGGGTCAATGCCTCATGGTTCGGCACCAGCGCGAGCGAAACCTGAAGCGCGCCCAGCGAAGAGAAATCCAGCCGCGCATTCCGCCATTGCAGCATCTTCACGCTGTCGAAGGTGTGGTTCTGCAGCGCATTGACCAGTTCGGGCTCGAACGGCGCGCAGCGGCCCGTGGTTCCGAAGGTGCCATCGCGCGTGGCGCGTCCGGCGCGGCCCGCGATCTGGGCGAACTCCGCAGGGGTCAGACGGCGGAACTGATAGCCGTCGTATTTGCGGTCGGACGCAAAGGCCACATGATCGACGTCGAGATTGAGACCCATGCCGACAGCATCGGTGGCGACGAGATAATCGACATCGCCGGACTGGAACATGTCCACCTGCGCATTGCGCGTGCGCGGCGACAATGAGCCCAGCACCACAGCCGCGCCGCCATGCTGGCGGCGGATCAGCTCGGCGATGGCATAAACTTCATCCGCCGAGAACGCGACAATCGCGGTGCGCCTAGGCTGACGCGTGATCTTGCGGTCGCCCACGAACTCTAGCTGCGACAGCCGCGGCCGTGTCACGATGTTGGCGCCGGGCAACAGGCGTTCGATGATCGGACGCATGGTCGCCGCACCCAGCAGCAACGTCTCATCGCGCCCGCGCCGGTTCAGGATTCTGTCGGTGAAAACATGACCACGCTCGAGATCGGCTGCGATCTGGATTTCATCCACCGCGAGAAACGATACATCGAGATCGCGCGGCATCGCCTCAACAGTCGAGACCCAGTAGCGCGCACGCGGCGGCTTGATCTTCTCCTCGCCGGTGATCAGCGCAACCGCGTCGGCACCGGCCCTTGCTGCGATCTTGTTGTAGACCTCGCGCGCCAGAAGGCGCAGCGGCAGGCCGATGATGCCGGACGAATGCGACAGCATCCGCTCGATGGCGAGATGGGTTTTGCCCGTGTTGGTCGGGCCGAGCACCGCCGTAACACCGGCGCCGGGCGCGCGATCGTTGGAGAACAGCGGGGCAGAAGACGACAGAGGCATTATCACAAGGTCCGCATGACGCACACGACGCGGACGCCGCAGCAGGATTCTGGAAGTGTCTCACAATGCAACGCTTTTCACGCTGCAATTTAACATTTGGAACGGTTAAGGAACGAAAGAGGCCCGAATCGCTGACTCTCGGCGTGATGGCTTTGATGACCTCAACATGTCGCACAACAGGCTGCTCAACAATACCATATGGGGTTTGAAGTTGCTCCGCGCATACTGCTCAAAGGGGTTGAATCGTTAAAGCCGGAGTCGAATCGGATTGGCCGGAGAGTCAACACGATTCATGGGCGGATTCGTTCCGGAATCGGCTCCCCGGTCCTCGGCTGACGCGCGGTCAGCTCGTCTCGCTCAATTTGTCTTGCTCAATTTGTCTTGGCGGTCTTCTGCACCGAGACGAATTCCGTGGCTTCGATCATGCCGGTGCCGAGCGGCGTGGGAATGGTGATCCTGTAAGGCGCAAGCACACGCGTGCCTGCGATCGGCGCAAACCAGATTTCCATGTTGCGCTGGGCCGCGACATATTTGATCGACACGCGATCCGGGACATAACCCGCGATCGGCGTGAAATAGACCGCGCAAACCACAACAGGGCCGTGATAGCCCTTCTCGGCCTTCACGTTCTCCATGCGCTTGTATTCGAGACGCAGATCGTAACGCATCCGCCCGTCGAACACCGGCAGCGTCTTGCGGCAGGCCTCTGGGCCAACCGGGTCGCCGGTGCCGGCGACCTTCACCAGCGCGCCCGTCATCGGATCGAGAACATTGCGCCGGTGTGCTTCGGTGACCGGAATACGGCCCGGCGTTTCCGGCGGTTCCGGTTCGATCGCGGAATCCTTCACATTGCCGCCACCGAGCGCGATGCGGATGACCTCGGCTTTCTTGCCGTAGTTGATGGTGGACACATAACTCAACGGCGAAAACTGACCCGTGGCGATGCGGCCCTGCGCGGTTCCCGTGCCGTTGCCGCCGCCGATCGACTTCATCAGGCCTGTGGTGGCGCCGCTGACCGCCGCCGAATACTGATCGTCCGCAATATCGACAATCCAGGCCCCCTTGCCGATCGGCAGACCCGCCAGCGAGGCCTCGTACTTGGCATCCAGCCGCCCCTGGGCGCTGGCCGTCCCCGCAGTTGCCGCCAAAAACGCACAAACCGTGAGGCAGAGCCCCGCGGAGGCGATCCAGACGCTTTTCGAGGTCAATTCCGGGAACCGGGGCATATCCACCGACAAAATCCTGTTGCGCAATGACCGGCGATGAACCGGTGCCACCGGGCACGGCGTCGGCGGGAGGATTTATCCCGCAAAGGCCGCGAAAGTCATGATCGAAAGCCTGTAGCACCCTGTCTGGTCGGGGAATACGTCGATTATATGTTAGGAAACCACTGGTTTGACGGGGAAAATTGTCATTTTGGCAGGCATGGGCTCACCTCCGGCCACGCAGATAAATGGCTGAAATCGCCCCTGAACCTTGACGCTGGGCGGCTTGCCCCTTATAGCTCCGCCGTTCCTGAAATGGACGGTTTCAAACCCCCACGTGACCCCTTTGGGCGGTCCGGGGCGATACAAGGATTTTCGCCATGTCTCGGCGCTGCGAATTGACGGCCAAGGGCCCTCAGGTTGGCCACAAGGTCAGCCACTCGAACCACAAGACCAAGCGCCGGTTCCTGCCGAACCTGTGCAACGTCACCCTGATCTCGGAAACGCTGGGCCGCAACGTGCGCCTGCGCGTCTCCACCAACGCGCTGAAGTCGGTCGATCACAACGGCGGCCTCGACGCCTTCCTGCTCAAGGCCAATGCCGGCGACCTGTCGCCGAAGGCCGTTGAACTGAAGCGCCAGATCGAAAAGAAGAAGCTTGCTGCTGCAAGCTGATCCATCGATCCGCATTGATGATTTCGAAAAAGCCGGGCGAAAGCCCGGCTTTTTTGTTTATGGATCGACGAGCGTGAATTGCAGCAGCAGTGTGCGCTGGATCATCGAGAAATTATCATCGGACACCATGGTCAGCACGGTCTCGCCGTCCTGGGTGACATGCACATCGATGCCCTCCATGTTGTCGATCTCATAGCCGAGATCGACCTCGAAGATCGTCGGCCCGTCGATCACCGCATTCGGAACGATGGACGCTATCGCAATCCGCCGGATGCGGATGCCGACGCCTTCCAGCAGCGAGAACTTGCGTTCCAGCAGCAGCAGATCGCCCGATGGCAGCAGGACCGCGTCGCTGATGTCGTAATTGCCAGTGCGCTTCGCAGTGAACTGACCCGGTGACGGCCCGCCGATCAGAAAGCACAGGATGTTGCCCGACGGATCGAGCCCGCGCTCGGAAATCGCAATCAGCGTCCCCGCAAGCGGTTGCCCCTTCGGCACGGCCACAAGCGCCTCGAGCCCCTTGTTGAAGGGCAGCTTGCCGATCTCGGGCGGCAGCGGCAGCGCCTCGCCGCGTGAACGGATGCCGCCCTTGGCGAAATCGAACCGCACGATCTGATTGACCCGCTCGAAACCGACGTAAACCTGTGAGCCGTCGAGCGCGAGCGACTCGCTGTCGAACCATCCGCGCGAGGTGATCTTCTTGCCGTCGCTGTCCAGCATCGGCGCCGACTTCACATCGGCAAGGCCCGCAAGACGCTTGCCGCGATAGGCGATGCGCCCGGTAAACCACTGGCCCTTGTCGCTGATGGCGATGAACTGCTCGCCTTTCTTGTCGAGGCGCAAGCCCGACAACCCGCCGAAGCCGCGAAAGGGCGATGTGAGAATCAAGCCGCTACGAAACTCCAGCGCACCATAGCGAACATGGCTTGGATCGCGCGGATCGAACGACTCGATCGGCCGCGACTTCACATCCACAGCCGCCGGCGCCGTCTGCGCGGCGGCGGAGCGTACACTCAAGCCGGCCATGCCAACCGGCAGCGCAGCGGCAGCGCCCTGCAGAAGCCGCCGGCGGCTGATCTCTGTGGTCATGGGTTCAGGAATGAAGTCTGCGGCGGCGAGGCGTCGGAGCTTCGGTATGCGTTTCGGTGAAAAGCTCGGCCAGCTTTTCCGTGATCGCGCCGCCGAGTTCTTCCGCATCCACAATGGTCACCGCACGGCGATAATAGCGCGTCACGTCATGGCCGATGCCGATGGCGATCAGTTCGACCGGCGAGCGGGTCTCGATTTCCTCGATGATATGCCGCAGGTGCCGTTCGAGATAATTGCCCGGATTGACCGACAGCGTTGAATCATCGACCGGCGCACCGTCCGAGATCATCATCAGGATCTTGCGCTGTTCGGAGCGCCCGAGCAGCCGCTTGTGCGCCCAGTCGAGCGCCTCGCCATCGATGTTTTCCTTGAGCAGGCCTTCGCGCATCATCAGGCCAAGATTCTTGCGCGCGCGCCGCCATGGCGCGTCCGCCGACTTGTAGATGATGTGGCGCAGATCGTTGAGGCGGCCCGGATTGGCCGGCTTGCCGGCGGCGAGCCACGCCTCGCGCGATTGCCCGCCCTTCCACGCCCGCGTGGTGAAGCCGAGAATCTCGACCTTGACGCCGCAACGCTCCAGCGTGCGCGCCAGAATGTCGGCACAGGTCGCCGCCACCGTGATGGGGCGCCCACGCATCGAGCCGGAATTGTCGAGCAACAGCGTCACCACCGTGTCGCGGAAGGTCGCTTCCTTCTCGTGCATGAACGAGAGCGGATGGAACGGATCGGTGACGACGCGCGACAACCGCGCCGGATCGAGAATGCCTTCCTCGAGATCGAAGTCCCAGGCGCGATTCTGCTGCGCCATCAATTTGCGCTGCAGGCGATTGGCGAGCCGCGCGACGATGTGCTGCAAATGCGCGAGCTGCTTGTCGAGATAGCTGCGCAGGCGTTCCAGTTCATCGTGTTCGCAGAGGTCTTCGGCCGAAACGACCTCGTCGAACTTCGGCGCGAAGGCGTGATATTCCGGCCCACGCGGCTCGTTGCCGCCGCGGCCCGGCGGCCGATGCGCCTCGCCCGGCGTCTCGTCCTCGCCCATCTCGTTGTCGTCGAAAGCATCGCTGGCAGAAGCCTGCGCGCTTTCCATCGCATTCTCCGACATTTCCTCGGTGGAGGACTGCGACTGGTCGGCGCTCATCTCCTCGGCGGCTTCGCTGTCGGGCGAGCCGTCCGCACCGGACTGGTCCTTCTCGCCCTCGCGGTTCTCGTCCTGATTGTCGTCCTCGTCCTGATCGGCGTTGGTTTCGTCGCCGAGTTCAAGCGCGTCCAGCAAATCGTGAACCACGTCGCCGAAGCGCGACTGGTCCTCGGTGAATTCCTTCAAGCGATCGAGGCGCGCGCCGATCTTGTCTTCGAGGATCGGCCGCCAGAGATCGACCATTTTGCGTGCGGCCTGTGGCGGCGCGAGGCCGGTCAACCGTTCACGCACCATCATCGCCAGCGCATCCGCCAGCGGCGCGTCGGCACGGTCGGTGATCTCGTCGTACTTGCCGCGATGAAAATGGTCATCGAGCATCGCCGTCAGGTTCTTGGCGACACCGCTCATGCGCTTGGAGCCGATCGCCTCGACACGCGCCTGCTCAACGGCATCGAACACGCCTCGCGCCTGCGGATTGCCCGGCACCAGCTTGCGATGCACCTTTGGATCGTGACAGGCGATGCGGAGCGCGATGGAATCGGCATGTCCACGCACGATCGCCGCATCCTTGCGGGTCAGCTTGCGCGCCGGTTCCGGCAGCCGCGCCTTGCCAGGCGAGAGGCCCGGACGCTCCGCCGCGAACGTCACTTCAAGCTCAGGCTGCTTGGCAATTGCGCGGAGAGCCGACGTCACCGCGCGCTTGAACGGCTCCGTCGGCGATTCCTTCGAACCGGTCCTGAACTTGATATTGGACGTGCTCATGACACCTTTCCTCCCCGCGGGCGGGGAGAGGAAGCAGCTTAGCTCAGCGCGACGTTGACCGAGGATTCCGGCAGCTCTGCATTGAAACAGCGCTGATAGAATTCCGCCACCAGCGGACGCTCAAGCTCGTCGCACTTGTTGAGGAAGGTGACGCGGAACGCAAAGCCGATGTCGCCGAAGATCTCGGCGTTCTCGGCCCAGGTGATGACCGTGCGCGGGCTCATCACCGTGGAGAGATCGCCGTTTGCGAACGCGTTGCGTGTCAGGTCCGCAAGACGAACCATCTTGTTGACGATGTCGCGGCCCGCATCGGTCTGATAGTGCTTGGCCTTGGCCAGCACGATCTCAACCTCGTTGTCATGCGGCAGATAGTTCAGCGTGGTGACGATCGACCAGCGGTCCATCTGGCCCTGGTTGATCTGCTGGGTGCCGTGATAGAGGCCGGACGTATCGCCGAGGCCGATGGTGTTGGCAGTGGCGAACAGGCGGAACGCCGGATGCGGCTTGATGACCTTGTTCTGGTCGAGCAGCGTCAGGCGGCCCGATACTTCGAGCACACGCTGAATCACGAACATCACATCCGGGCGGCCGGCGTCGTATTCGTCGAACACCAGCGCGACATTATGCTGAAGCGCCCACGGCAGAATGCCGTCACGGAATTCCGTGACCTGCTTACCGTCGCGCACGACGATGGAGTCCTTGCCGACAAGGTCGATACGGCTGATGTGGCTGTCGAGGTTGACGCGCACGCATGGCCAGTTCAGGCGCGCCGCGACCTGCTCGATGTGGGTCGACTTGCCGGTGCCATGGAAGCCGGTGACCATGACACGGCGATTTTTCGAAAAGCCCGCAAGGATCGCAAGCGTGGTGGCGCGGTCGAAACGGTAATCCGAGTCGACGTCCGGCACATGGGGATCGCTGTTGGAATAGGCAGGAACCTCGAGGTCGCTGTCGATGCCGAAGACCTGGCGAACCGACACTTTCATGTCGGGAAGGTTCGTGACTTCCTGGGATAGAGTCGTGGCGGCGCTCATCAATCCTCCGTGGTCCCGGATGCTCCCGAAACCAGTCGTACTTGCTGCGGGTGGGGTGCGTAGCTCAACCTAGCAGACAGATGCGAGCGGAAGAAGCCCACCCCGCGATGAAAGTTCCATCGTATTTTCATTGAGATAGGCAGTTTTCGCAGCTTTGGTAGGTCTGCCCTGCGATTGGTGGGGAACGCAGCGGATTCGGCGAGCTGGCCGTTTGCACCGGATTTGAGGCTATGCTGGATTTTTGAGGAATCGCGCCAGAGCCGGACATCAGGTGACTTCGTACCTCCATGAGTTGATCGGGTTCGTCTCGCTCCACGCCGCGCTGGCCTATGCGGCGATTTTTCTGGCCGCATTGCTCGAGGCCGCGCCCATTGCGGGTTCGCTCGTTCCGGGATCGAGTGTCATTGTCGCGCTCAGCGCCCTGGTCCCGTCCGGCAGCCTCGGCTTCGCTCCGGTGCTGGCGGCCGCGACCATCGGCGCACTGCTGGGCGACGGACTGGCCTACTGGATCGGCCGCATTAACCAGCGCGGGGTTCTGACCTCCTGGCCGATGTCGAATTACCCGGCGCTGGTGGCCAGGAGCGAAGACTTCTTCTATCGCTACGGCGCGCTCGCGGTGTTCCTTGCGCGCTTCGTTCCGCCGGTCCGCGCCGTGGTTCCCATTACCGCCGGCGCACTCGGCATGCCGCCGCAGCGGTTCTATCCGGTGAATGCCGCAGCCGTGCTGATATGGGCAACCATCCATGTCCTGTCCGGCACACTGGCAGGCTCTGCGGCCGAGCGATGGGGCATGAAAATCGAACACTACGGGTTGCCGCTGGTGGGCGGGATCATCGCCATCGGATGCCTTATCGTCGGCGTGCAGCAATGGCGCAGCCGGCGACACGCGGCGGCAGACTCCAAGCCTCCGGGAGGCTTTCAGTGAAACGAAAGAACAGCCCCGCTTTCGCGAACCGCAATGTTGCGAAAGTGTTCGCCGCCTATCCTGACGATGTCCGCGCGAGACTGATGAAACTGCGTGCGATCATCCTCGACACCGCCGAAAACATCGATGGCGTGGGACCGCTGGAAGAAACCCTGAAATGGGGACAGCCGAGTTATCTCACCACAGAATCCGGCAGCGGCAGCACTATCCGGATCGACCGTGAGAAGTCCGATGGACGGATCGCGATGTATTTCCACTGCCAGACCGATCTGGTCGCGACCTTTCGCGAACTCTATCCGACGCAGATGACCTATGGCGGTAACCGCAGCATCCTGTTCGACGTCTCGGATAAAATTCCCGACAAGGCGCTGCGTCACTGCATCGGGCTGGCGCTGACCTATCACGCGCGCAAGAATCCTGCGCACAACGGCGGCGTGAAGAAGAAGGCAACCTCAACCAGGAAAGCGACCGCGCTCAAGCCTCGCGCACGACCGTCTTGAGATAGTTGTAGGCCTTGATGATCTCGATCAGGCGATCCTCGGTGGAGCGGTCACCGCCATTGGCATCGGGATGATGCTGCTTAACCAGCAGCTTGTATTTGGCCTTCACTGTCTCAAGCGTGGCGTCGGGCCCGAGACCCATCACCAGCAGCGCCTTCTTCTCGGCGTTGAAGATCTTGCGCGTTTCCGCTTTCGGCGCTTCCGCCTTTGCATTCGAACGCCAGCGGCCGCCGCGGCCATTCATCTCGCTGAAGACGCTGAACGGATCGACCGCGTCATCGAGATTGGCCTGACCGGACTTGCCTTTACCCTTGGCACCGTTCTGACCCATCTTCCATGTCGGACGATGGCCGGTCTGCGCATCCTTCTGGTAGGTGGCGACGGCCTCATCGCTCATGCCCTGGAAGAAATTGTAGCCCTGATTGTATTCCCGGACGTGGTTGAGGCAGAAATGCCAGTAGTCCTTTTCATGGCCGCGGCCCTTCGGCGCGCGATGCGCACCCCTGTTGTTGCAACCCGGAGCCTCGCACATCACCATCTCCTCCCGCGCGGCTTTCTGCTTCGCGGCGGTCTTGGTGGGCTTGACGCGGATGCTGTCGAAAAACTTCGATGAGTCGATGGCCATGGCGGATGATAACAATGCCTGAATGCGAGCTTCGATTCCGAAGCGGATTTTCGGGAGCGCGGAGTATACATCGCCGCACCGGTGAACCGCAATTGAAACGGCTATTGACCTTCGCGAATAACGCACGATATTGCGCGGATCATGACAGTCCAGGATACGATCACAAATAAGTTGAGCGAAGCTTTCACGCCGGAAAGCCTCGACGTTGCCGATGAATCCCATTTGCATGAAGGGCACGCCGGGCACAGGCCGGGCGGTGAAACGCATTTCAGGGTTTATATCGTATCGAAGGCGTTCGAAGGGAAGACCCGGATCGACCGCCATCGCATGATAAATACGTTACTGGCGCCGGAACTGTCCGGCTCCGTTCACGCGCTGGCGATCCACGCCCACACCCCCGGCGAGAACAGCCGCCGCCCCGCGCCCGCGGAAGCCTGCAAGCACTAATCTTGGTTGCGGACTAGAACGCCGTTCCCGCCCTTGGCTTCTTTTCCGGCACGTCGCTGTCGCGCGGCAGCGGCACGATGCGCAATGCCGTGATGCGGTTACGTTCGCGGCGGAGCACGCGGAAACGGAAGCCGTGGAACGTGAAGCTCTGGCCGCGGTCGGGGATCGAACGCGCCTCGTGAATCACAAGCCCGGCGATTGTAGTCGCCTCCTCATCCGGCAGATGCCAGTCCATTGCACGGTTGAGATCACGGATCGGCACCGATCCATCGACCACGACCGAGCCGTCCGGTTGCGCGCGCACGCCAGCGACCGCAACGTCGTGCTCGTCGGAAATATCGCCGACGATTTCTTCCAGAATGTCTTCCAAGGTGACGAGGCCCTCGACCTCGCCATATTCATCCACCACCAGCGCAAAGTGAGTCTTGCGGCGGCGGAAAGCCTTGAGCTGCTCGGATAGCGGACGCATCTCCGGCACGAACCACGGCGGCAATGCGAGCGCCGCAACATCGATCTTGGAGAGGTCACCGTCGTTGGCGCGGATCGCGCGCAACAGATCCTTGGCGTGCAGGACGCCAATGATGTTTTCCGGCTTTTCCCGCCAGAGCGGAATGCGGGTGTATTCCGAGTCGAGAATGGCCTCGATGACCGCATCGCGCGGGCCATCGACATTGACGCTAACCATCTTGGTGCGATGAACCATCACGTCCGACACCGACAGGTCGCCGAACCGGAACACGTTCTGGATGTATTCGGCCTCGCCGCTCTCGATCTTGCCGTGCTCGGCGGACTCCTCAACCAGCCCTTCGATCTCGGAATCCGTGAGGATTTCGCTCGTTGAGGATTCCTTGACGCCGAGCACGCGCAAAATCGCGCGCGATGCGCCGTTCAAGAGCCAGTTCAGCGGATAAAGCACGAGATAGGACGCGTGGAGCGGATAGGCGATCCATTGCGACACCGGAATAGGTTCGCGGATCGCCAGCGTCTTCGGCACCTGCTCGCCGATCACGATATGAAGCGACGAGAACACCAGAAAGCCCGTGATAAAAGCGGTGAAATGCAGCGCGGATTCGGGCAGGCCCAGCGGCTCGAGCACCGGCCTGAGCAATGCCGCCACCGTCGGCTCGCCGACCCAGCCAAGTCCCAGCGAGGCCATGGTGATACCGAGCTGGCAGCAGGCGAGATAGGCCTCGATATTGCCCATCATCTGCTGCAGCAGGCGCGCGCCGAAGCGGTTTTGCTCGGCCATCGCCTTGACGCGAAACCCGCGGCTTTTCACTAGCGCGAATTCCGCCGCGACATAGAACGCGTTGGCTGCGAGCAAAAGAACCGCGATCAGCAGATTGACGATGGCTGAATTCATGCTTGTCCCGGTCCCGGCCTCATGCGCCCGGACAATAATCCATTACCCTGACAGTTTTTCCTGAAGGAAGTCCCGCACCTTTGCCGGGTCGACATCGTTGACGATGACGGCCTTGCCGATCTCTTCCAGCAGAATGAAAGTCAGCTTGCCGCGCTTCACCTTCTTGTCCTGCCCCATCAGGGCCAGCAGCGTATCGGCATCGCCGAGACCTTCCTGCTGAAAGCCCGCAATGTCCTGCAACCGCGTCGGCAGTCCGACCGATGTGAGATGACGCTGCACGCGCGCGGCGTCCGCCGCCGAAATCATGTTCAGACGGGCCGAGAATTCCGCAGCCAGAACCATGCCGACAGCAACGCCCTCGCCATGAAACAGCCGGTCGGAGAAACCGGTCGCGGCTTCCAGCGCGTGGCCAAAGGTATGCCCGAGATTGAGCAGCGCGCGGTCGCCGGTTTCACGCTCGTCACGCGCCACGATGGCCGCCTTGGCGCGGCAGCTCATGGCGATGGCATGTTCACGCGCCGCACCGCCCGAGAAAATCCCGGCATGATTTGCATCCAGCCAGTTGAAGAAATCCAGATCGCCGAGCACGCCGTATTTGGCGACCTCTGCATAACCTGCCCGAAATTGACGGGGTGATAAGGTATCGAGCACAGCGGTATCGGCCACCACCAGCACCGGCTGATGAAACGCGCCGACCAGATTCTTGCCATGCGGCGAATTGATCCCGGTCTTGCCGCCCACCGAGGAGTCGACCTGCGCGAGCAAAGATGTCGGCACCTGCACGAAATCGACACCGCGCCGGACAATCGACGCGGCAAATCCAGCAAGGTCGCCAATCACACCGCCGCCGAGCGCGACCACGAGATCGTTGCGTTCGATCTTCGCGGCGATCAGCCCTTCGGACACATCCTGCAACACGCCATAGCTTTTTGACGCTTCACCCTCGCCGACCACGATGCGCGAGGACTCAATGCCGGCGGCTGCCAGGGCCCCTTCAGTCTGAGACAGCCAGTTCTTTGCAACCGTGCGATCGGTCACGATGGCGACGCGTGCACCGGGGCGCAACTTCGCAATACGATGGCCGAGCGAGGACAGCACATTGCGGCCAATCACAATGTCATAGGCGCGGTCGCCGAGAGCGACGCCGACAGTGACCGGATCTGCGGTCACCGGATTCGAAGTCTTGACTGAAGCTGTCATCATGTTCCGCTTGAGTGTGACGCGCCGCCAGGCACGAGATGCGCGAACAGCGCGTCGATACATTCATCGACAATTCTTTCATGCGGCACGTCACGCGACGCCACCGCTAGATCGGCGAGTTGATAGAAGGGGCCACGCTCGGCAATCAGCCGCTCGATGGTCGCAGCGGGGTCCGCGGTCTGCAGCAGCGGCCTGTCGGCGCGGCGCTTGACGCGCTTGAGGATCACATCGCCATCCGCTTTCAGCCAGATCGACACGGCCTTGTCGTGAATCCTGTTGCGAGTCTCCTCGCGCATGAAGGCGCCGCCACCGGTCGCGATCACGCATGGCCCGCTCTCCAGCAGGCGCGCGATCACCCGCGCCTCGCCGTCGCGGAAATACGGCTCGCCATGCTGTGCGAAAATTTCACTGACCGTCAGTCCCGCATGCGCAACTTCGATCTCATGATCGGCATCGAGAAACGGCATGTGCAGCCGCGCACCCAGACGCCGCCCGATGGTCGACTTGCCGGAGCCCATCATGCCGACAAGCACGACCGGACGACCGTGCAGGGCTGCGACAATGTCGCCCTCACGGGTCGTGCTGTCCTGCTGTCTGGCCGCAATCTCGGTCATCTGTGGCTCGGTTGGGGGCACTAAATGACACATATACTACTCCTGCGGTTACCGCCGCCAGAGACTCTTGCCGAAACGGCGCGAACATGTTGGTACTTTGGAACGGCAGAATCGTCGTTCCGCTGGTTAACGCGCCGCTGACGCGGCTCCCCGAAGGTTAATTCGAGGCTTTCTGCGATGCCCAGTCTGTTTCGCTTCCTGACGGTTGTCGCGGTCATCGGCGGGCTGATCTATGGCGGCATCTTTGCGCTGGCCAACTTCGTCAATCCCAAGCCGCGCGAGATGACGGTCAGCGTTCCGCCCGACAGATTCCTCAAGCGATAAACGCGAGGGATCATGGCTGGCGAAAAATCTTCCGACGTCCGGCTGATCTCCCTGTTTCTCGACATGCTCGCGGCGGAACAGGGCGCGGGCGTCAACACGCTCGATGCCTATCGCGGCGACCTCGAAGACCTGTCCGGATTTCTCACGCGGCAGAAGTCATCATTCCAGACAGCCGACACGCAGATGCTGCGCGACTACCTCGACGATCTCGATACCCGCGGCTTCAAATCGTCGAGCGTCGCGCGCAGGCTCTCGTCCACACGTCATCTGTTTCGCTTCCTGCTGAGCGAACGCGTACGCACAGACGATCCCGCAGCAATCCTGTCCGGCCCGAAACGCGGACGCGCCCTGCCGAAGGTCCTGTCCATCGCCGATGTCGATCGCCTGCTGACCCGGGCGAAAGCCTCCGCCAACATTTCCGATCAGTCGCCGCTGCAGACCCTGCGCGCGCTGCGGCTCTCCTGCCTGCTTGAAATCCTATATGCGACCGGCCTGCGCGTGTCCGAACTGGTGGCGCTGCCGCTGTCCGCCGCGCGGCGCGATGCGCGCATGATCGTGGTGCGCGGCAAGGGCAACAAGGAACGTCTCGTTCCGCTCAACGAGTCCTCCAAGCAGGCGATGGCGGACTATCTCGCCGCACTCGATGCCCTGCAGAAGGAATCCAAAAAATCATCGACAACGTCGAAGTGGCTGTTTCCCTCATCGGGCGAAAGCGGCCATCTGACGCGGCAACATTTTGCGCGCGATCTCAAGGAGCTTGCCGCGGCGGCGGGCATTGCCCCGCGCCTCATCAGCCCGCATGTGCTGCGCCACGCCTTCGCATCCCACCTGCTTCATAATGGAGCGGACCTGCGAATCGTTCAGACTCTGCTCGGCCATACCGACATCTCAACGACACAGATCTACACCCATATCGTCGAGGAGCGGCTCAAGAGCCTGGTGCGCGACCTGCATCCGCTGGCAGACAAATGACCCCTGAAAGTCCAGCAAAATTGGCACTTTTCATTCCGGTGCTTGACTTGGGACCGCTTCTTGACTTGAAAGGCGCTCCAGACTCCGCTCCGGAACGGAAATTACCTTTTCTGACGCCCTTCGCCTGAGCGCCACAATCCCTATATATTCGCGACATGCCGGACCCGATGCGCAGTTATCTCGATTTTGAAAAGCCTGTCGCCGAACTCGATTCGAAGATCGACGAGTTGCGCGCGCTTGCCGCCGGCGGCAGCGACATCAGCGAGGAAGTTTCGCGCATCGAGGAGAAGGCCGCGCAGGCCCTCAAGGATCTCTATGCCGAACTGACGCCCTGGCAGAAAACCCAGGTCGCGCGTCATCCGATGCGTCCGCATTGCGTCGATTACATCAAGGAACTGATCACCGAATTCACTCCGCTCGCCGGCGACCGCAAGTTCGGCGACGACGAAGCGCTGGTCGGCGGCTTCGGCCGTTTCCGCGGCGAAAGCATCTGCGTGATCGGTCAGGAGAAGGGCTCGACCACGGAGACCCGCCTCAAGCACAATTTCGGCATGGCCAAGCCTGAAGGCTATCGCAAGGCCGTGCGCCTGATGGAAATGGCCGATCATTTCGGCATTCCCGTTCTGTCGCTGGTGGATACCGCCGGCGCCTATCCCGGCATCGGCGCGGAAGAGCGCGGACAGGCGGAAGCCATCGCTCGCTCCACCGAGGCCTGCCTGAACCTTGGGGTGCCCAATGTCGCCGTGGTCATCGGCGAAGGCGGCTCGGGCGGTGCGATCGCCATTGCCACCGCGAACCGCGTGCTGATGCTCGAACATGCGGTCTACAGCGTGATCTCGCCGGAAGGCGCGGCCTCGATCCTGTGGCGGGATTCGACCAAGGCACAGGAAGCGGCGATCAACATGAAGATCACCGCGCAGGATCTTCTCCGCTTCGGCGTGATCGATACGATCCTGAAGGAGCCGCCGGGCGGCGCACATCGCGATCCGGCCGCCATGATCGCGCGGGCCGGCGATGCCATCGCCCAGTCCTTCAACGATCTGCGCAGTCTGGACGCGACAGCAGTGCGGAACCAGCGCCGTCAGAAGTTCCTCGACATCGGCCGCAAGCTCGGTTAGCGGACCGCCGCGCCACATCGTGGCCTTTTTGGGGCAGGCCCTTTCCGCCGCCAGCCGTTTTTCACCAGTCTTTTGATTTACTTAGCGTTGACCATAACGCGGTCAAAAGCCGCGCCCTGCGGCCCGTTCAGCTTGCGACCGGGGGCGATTTAAGGATAATAATTGCTCAATTGCTGACGCATGTTTTTAGCCAAAAAGCGAACGGCGCTTTTACGACTAAAACACATGCGGCCTGTTTAAACGGAGAGTGTTTTCCAGCCGCCAATTGTGCGCCACTTTGCTGGAAGACGGTCTGCCACCGGTCCTGAGCTTGAATTGATCTTGAGTCTCGCCGGAATATGGGGATTGCCGGTTTGCCACAAAGCCTTGGCATTGGACGTCTTGGCGCTGGAAGCCTTGCATTGATTGGCCGCACGCCCATTCGCGCGCTTGTCACAGCGACTGCGCTCGCGGCAGGCGTTCTGCTGGCCGGCTGCAACGGCGAACAGCTCTCGCCAAGCTCGAAGGCCAACCGCCCGATCCCCGACAAGCTGCTCGCCGACATCGAAGCGAAGAACATGGACAAGGGCTCGCCGATGCTGGTCCGCCTGTTCAAGCAGGAAGCCGAGCTTGAGGTCTGGAAGCAGAACCGCGACGGCAAGTTCGCGCTGCTGAAAACCTATCCGATCTGCCGCTGGTCCGGCGATCTCGGCCCGAAGGTGAAGGAAGGCGACCGGCAGGCGCCGGAGGGTTTCTACTCGATCACGCCGGCGCAGATGAATCCAAACTCCGGCTACTACCTGTCGTTCAACATGGGCTATCCGAACGCCTATGACAAAGCCTGGGGCCGCACCGGATCGCAACTGATGGTGCATGGCGACTGCTCGTCGCGCGGCTGCTACGCGATGACCGACGAACAGATTTCCGAAATTTACGCGCTCGGCCGCGAGTCCTTCTTCGGCGGTCAGAACGCATTTCAGGTGCAGGCCTATCCGTTCCGCATGACGGCGCAGAACATGGCCCGCCACCGCAACAACCCGAACATGCCTTTCTGGAAGATGATCAAGGAAGGCAACGATCACTTCGAGGTCACCAAGCAGGAGCCGAAGGTCGACTTCTGCGAAAAGAAGTATGTCTTCGACGCAGAGAGGCCCGCCGGCGCGACCCGCCCGCTGGCATTCAACGCATCAGCGCAGTGCCCCGCCTATCAAATCTCGCCTGAAGTCGCCGAAGCTGTGCAGGACAAGCAGCGTCAGGATGAACTGAAGACCGCGCAGCTGATCTCGCGCGGCACCTCGACCGCGCGTTCGCGCGCCGGCATCGACGGCGGCATGCATCCGATTTTCGCGTCCAAACTCCCCGAAGGTGAAGCCGCGATCGATCGCGACGTCACCGACTATGCGATCGCCTCCAACGGACCCGCACCCGGCACCGTGCCGTCCCATGCGACGATTCCACGGGCACCCGAAGGCACGCCGTCGTCGTTCAGCTTCGCGTCGTCGAACTCGAACAGCGAGCCGATGGTGGCTGTGACCAGCACCACGCCTGCTGCGTCGACCAACGCCAGCGCCGGCTCATCCGAAGGCTTCCTAAGCAAGCTGTCGCGCAGCGTCGGCCTGCGCGGTTCGGACCCTGCGCCTGCACCGGCCGCAGCGCCCGTGACCGCCGCAGCGAAGACAAAGGCGAAGCCGGCCGACCAGACCAGGGCGGCCAGAAGCGCACCGCCGCGCGTCATTCCGCTTGATCGTCAGCAAGCCCAGGCCCAGCCGCAGCAGGCCAAGCCTGCCGCTCCGGCGGCGCCAGTGACCGCTGCAGCACCTGCCCCCGCGTCTGCCGCACCTCAGCAATCACTCGCGGGGGCTCAGCCGGCCGTGCCCGCGAACTCGTTCGACAGCCGCTGGTCGACAGTCCGCTAAGCAACATAAATTCGCATCAAATAAAAACGCCGCCCTTTCGGGCGGCGTTTTCCATTTTGGGATTTGAAGACCGCTCAGGCGTATCTGCCGTGGCAGTGCTTGAACTTCTTGCCGGAGCCGCAGGGGCAATCCTCATTGCGGCCGACCTTGCCCCAGGTCGCCGGATTCTGCGGATCGCGGTCCCCGGGGGCGACCGGCGCAAGCGAGGCCTGCGCGAACGCCATCTCATCCTCGCCGGTATTCGGATTGAGCTTGTGGGCTTCCATCTGCGGCAGTTCCGGCTGCCCGTCCGGCGGCACGATCTCGACACGCACCAACTGAGCCGTCACCGCCTCGCGCAGATGCGCGATCAGGCTTTCGAACAGGTTGAACGCCTCGGACTTGTATTCTTGCAGCGGATCGCGCTGACCATAGCCGCGCAGGCCGATCACCTGACGCAGGTGATCGAGCATGACGAGATGCTCGCGCCACAGATGATCCAGCGTCTGCAGCAGCACCGACTTCTCGACATAGCGCATCACTTCGGGGCCGAACTGCGCCGACTTCGCTGCCATCACCTCGTCGACACGCTTCTCGATGCGCGCCAGCATCTCCTCGTCGGCGATACCTTCTTCCTTGGCCCATTCGTCGACTGGCAAATCAAGATCGAGGACGCGCTTCAATTCGTCCTTGAGGCCTGCGACATCCCACTGCTCGGCATAGGCATGCTCAGGCACGTGCTTGGCGACGAGATCGTCCACCAGCGCATGACGCATATCGGCGACCGTCTCGGCGACATTCTGATCGCGCATCAGGTCGATACGCTGGTCGAAGATCGCCTTGCGCTGGTCGTTCTGCACGTCGTCGAACTTGAGCAGGTTCTTGCGGATGTCGAAGTTGCGTGCCTCGACCTTCTGCTGCGCCTTTTCGAGCGCCTTGTTGATCCACGGATGGATGATCGCTTCGCCTTCCTTGAGGCCAAGGCGGGTCAGCATGGTATCGAGGCGATCCGATCCGAAGATGCGCATCAGGTCGTCTTCGAGCGACAGATAGAACTTGGTGCGGCCGGGGTCGCCCTGGCGTCCGGCGCGGCCGCGGAGCTGGTTGTCGATGCGCCGCGACTCGTGGCGCTCCGAGCCGATGATGTAGAGGCCGCCCGGCTTGCGGACGGTCTTTGTGCCCGGCTTGTCCGGATTGAGATCCACCGTCTCCTCGGCCTTGAGCACGATCTCCTTGAATTTCTCGATGTCCGCCTTGATGCCGTCGATGATCCGCTGCTTCTCGGCTTCGTCGGTGACGCCTTCGGTCTCGATCTGGCTGCGCATTTCCAGCGAGCCGCCGAGCTTAATGTCGGTGCCGCGGCCCGCCATGTTGGTGGCGATGGTGATCGCGCCCGGCACGCCGGCTTCCGCGACGATATAGGCTTCCTGCTCGTGGAAGCGCGCGTTCAGCACCGCGAACAATTTGGCCGGTTTACCCGCACGCGCCGCCGCATAAAGCTTTTCCAGCGCCTTCGGATTGCCGAAGTCGATCTGCTTGTAGCCGTTCTTGGCGAGATACTCGCCGAGAACCTCCGACTTCTCGATCGACGCCGTACCAACCAGCACCGGCTGCATGCGCTTGTTGGCCCGCTCGATCTCGTCCAGAATCGCACGATGCTTTTCCTCGGCGGTGCGATAGACCTCATCGTCTTCGTCCAGACGCGCGATCGGCACGTTGGTCGGGACTTCGATAACCTCCAACTTGTAGATGTCGAACAATTCGTCCGCTTCGGTTGCTGCCGTACCGGTCATGCCGGCCAGCTTTTCGTACATGCGGAAATAGTTCTGGAAGGTGATCGAGGCGAGCGTCTGGTTTTCCGGCTGAACCGGCTGATGCTCCTTGGCTTCCAGCGCCTGATGCAGGCCTTCCGAATAGCGTCGGCCCGGCATCATGCGGCCGGTGAATTCGTCGATGATGACCACTTCGCCGTCGCGGACGATGTAATCCTTGTCGCGCTGGAATAGCGAATGGGCGCGCAGCGCCTGATTGATATGATGGACGACCGAGACGTTCTCGACATCGTAGAGCGAGTCGCCCTTGAGCTGCCCGGCTTCCTGCAGAAGATTCTCGATCTTCTCCATGCCGGCTTCCGTCAGTGTGACGGTGCGCTGCTTCTCGTCCACCTCGAAGTCGGCGCCCTTCTCCAGCTTCGGGATGTAGGTGTCGATGGTGTTGTAGAATTCGGAGCGGTCATCGAGCGGGCCGGAAATGATCAGCGGCGTGCGCGCTTCGTCGATCAGGATCGAGTCGACTTCGTCGACAATGGCAAAGAAATGCCCGCGCTGGACCATGTCTTCCAGACGGTACTTCATGTTGTCGCGCAGATAGTCGAAACCGTATTCGTTGTTGGTGCCGTAGGTGATGTCGCAGGCATAAGCGGCCTGCCGCTCGGCATCGTCGAGGCCATGGACGATCACGCCGGTGCTCATACCGAGGAAGGCGTAGATCTGCCCCATCCACCCGGCGTCGCGCTTGGCGAGGTAGTCGTTCACAGTGACGACATGCACGCCCTTGCCGGCGAGCGCATTGAGATAGACCGGCAGGGTCGCGACCAGCGTCTTGCCTTCGCCGGTTTTCATTTCGGCGATATCGCCCTCGTGCAGCACCATGCCGCCGATCAGCTGCACATCGAAATGGCGCTGGCCGAGGGTGCGCTTGGCGGCCTCACGCACAGTGGCGAAGGCGGGCACCAGAAGATCGTCGAGGGATTTGCCTTCCGCGATCTGCTTGCGGAATTCTTCCGTCCGCGCCTTCAGCGCCTCGTCGGAGAGCGCGGCAATTTCCGGCTCGAGCTTGTTGATGGCATCGACGCGGGCTTGGTATCCCTTGATCCGCCGGTCGTTGGCGGAGCCGAAAAACTTGCGGGCGAGCGCGCCGAGCATGAAACATTCCTGTCTTGCAGTTTGGCAGTGCAGCCGCGATCACCACAGCCGAGCAATCCTAACCAAGGTTCGTCATTTGGCCCGTATTTGAGGCCTGTGTGAGGCATATCTTTCGCAATTGCGTGCGGGGACAAACCCTTGGCGCGAAGTCCTTCGTGGATGAGTGCGGGAACGAACTCTCAAGGTTCACCCGCTAGGCCGCGGCAAACCCGCGGCAGCCAGGCGCGCCTTGCGGCAGAGATATGGGCCGTCCAAAGCCTTGTCAACGCGCCAACCTGTCAAGGATTTCATGATTTTGGCGGCTTTTTCACGTTGCGTCGGGACGGAGGTTGGGCGAGTGTCCCGCCTCCCGAACCGCCCGGCGGTCCGGCTCAGGATTCGCGACATCGTGACGCGAATGGCCGGCTCGGTAACCAGCTTTGACCCATAAGGATTTTCCATGACCGTCTTCGAGAACCGCTTGTCCTCCTCCCATGGACTGGGCGCGCGACTTGGACTGCTCACATCCGCTGCTGCGATTTGTCTCACGGTTGCCCTTGGCTCCGTCCAGCCGGTCCGCGCGCAGGACGCCAACGCCGTCATCGCCAAGGTCAACGGCGCCGAGATCCGCCAGAGCGACCTTGCGGTGGCCGAGGAAGAACTCGGGCCGAGCCTGCAGCAGATGGACCCGGTCACCCGCCGCGAAAACCTGATCGCCTTCCTGATCGACATGAAGATCGTCGCCAAGGCCGCTGAGGCCAAGAAGGTCGGCGACACGCCAGACTTCAAGCAGAAGCTCGCCTTCGCCCGCGACCGCCTGCTGATGGACAGCCTGCTCGCCACCGAAGGCAAGGCCGCCGTCACCGACGACGCCATGAAGAAGGTTTACGAGGAAGCCACCAAGCAGGTCTCCGGCGACAAGGAAGTCCGCGCGCGGCACATCCTCGTTCCGACCGAAGAGGAAGCCAAGGCGATCAAGGCCGATCTTGAGAAGGGCGCCGACTTTGCCAAGCTCGCCAAGGAAAAGTCGAAGGACCCGGGCGCAGCCGATGGCGGCGATCTCGGCTTCTTCACCAAGGAGCAGATGGTGCCGGAATTCTCCGCGGTCGCTTTCGCGCTGGAGCCGGGCAAGATTTCCGACCCGGTGAAGTCGCAGTTCGGCTGGCATGTCATCAAGGTCGAGGAAAAGCGCGACCGCAAGCCGCCGGACTTCGAGCAGGTGAAGGGACAGATCCAGACCTTCGTGCTGCGCAAGGCCCAGGCTGACTACGTCACCAAGCTGCGGACCGAAGCCAAGGTCGAGCGTCTCGACAAGCCGGCCGATGCCGCCGCGCCAGCGGCGAAGCCTGATGCAAAGGCTGCCCCGGCGGCCCCTGCGAAGAAGTAAATCGACTTCGCACCGAACCTTCAGTAACCTGACGTCGTGCCCGGGGCTTGCCCCGGGCATTTACGTCTTGGGGCCTTCACAATTATGGGCGTAAGACGTGGATGGCCGGAATCATCCGGCCATGACGACCGACACTCCTCGATCCAGGGCCACCGACCTCATGTCCACCGCTGTCTCCCCGCTCGCCCCGACCAATGTCCCCGACATGCCGCAGATCGCAGGCGTGCGCCTTGCGACAGCCGCCGCCGGCATCCGCTACAAGAACCGCACCGACGTGCTGCTGGCGCTGTTCGACAAGGGTACAACGGTGGCCGGCGTGTTCACCAAGTCGAAGTGCCCAAGCGCTGCGGTCGACTGGTGCCGCGACAAGCTCAAGGGCGGCGAAGCGCGGGCTCTCGTGGTCAATTCCGGCAACGCCAACGCCTTCACCGGCAAGACCGGCAAGCAGGCAACGACGCTCACCGCATCCATCGCGGCGAAGGCGACCGCGAGCCACGCGAACAAGATTTTTCTCGCCTCCACCGGCGTGATCGGCGAACCGCTCGATGCGACGAAGTTCAACGGCGTGCTCGATGATCTCGCGCAGAAGGCTGTGCCGGGCGGCTGGGACGAAGCCGCGCGCGCGATCATGACCACCGACACCTTCCCGAAGGTCGCGACCGCCACGGTGAGACTCGGCAAGGCCAAGGTCACCATCAACGGCATGGCCAAGGGCGCGGGCATGATCGCTCCCGACATGGCGACGATGTTGTCCTTCATCTTCACCGATGCGCCGATTTCGGCAGCCGCGCTGCAATCGCTGCTCAAGACCGGTGTAGATGACACGTTCAACGCGGTGACCATCGATGGCGACACGTCGACATCGGATACGTTGCTGGCTTTCGCCACCGGCGCCGCAGCAGCACATGGCGCTCCGAAGATCACCCGCGCCTCCGATCCGCGTCTGAAGGCCTTCACCAAGGCGTTTCACGCCATTCTGGCCGATCTCGCCGAGCAGGTCGCCCGCGATGGCGAAGGCGCGCGCAAGCTGGTCGAGGTCGTTGTGGAAGGCGCAACGTCAAAGACCTCCGCGCGGAAAATCGCGATGTCGATCGCCAATTCGCCGCTGGTGAAGACCGCGATCGCGGGCGAAGACGCCAACTGGGGCCGCGTGGTGATGGCCGTCGGCAAGGCGGGCGAGCCCGCCAACCGCGACAAGCTCTCGATTGCGTTCAACGGCATCCGCGTCGCCACCAAGGGTGCGCGCGATCCATCCTACGATGAGAAGGAAGTGTCCGCGCTGATGAAGCAGGACAAGATCCAGATCAAGGTTGGGCTTGGCCTCGGCAAGGGCCGCGATCGCGTGCTGACCTGTGATCTCACCAAGGAATATGTCGCCATCAATGGCGATTACCGCTCGTGATCAAGCTCACCCTCGTTGTCGCCTGCGCGCTGATCGACGCGGACAACCGCGTCCTGATCGCGCAGCGTCCTGAAGGCAAGGCGCTTGCGGGGCTGTGGGAATTTCCTGGCGGCAAGCTCGAACCGGGCGAGCGGCCGGAGCCCGCGCTGATCCGCGAGCTTGCGGAAGAACTCGGCATCAAGGTGGAAGAGCCGTGTCTCGCGCCGCTGACCTTCGCAAGTCACGGCTATGAGACTTTCCATCTTTTGATGCCGCTCTACATCTGCCGCAAGTGGGAAGGCACTGTTACGGCGCGCGAGGGGCAACAGCTCGCATGGGTGCGCGCCAACAAGCTGCGCAACTATCCGATGCCACCCGCGGACATTCCGCTGATCGCGCACCTGACGGATTTGCTGCTGTAGATTGCAGTTAGAATAGCGACACTTGGGGCAACACACGGGATGTCGTCCCCGCGAAGGCGGGGACCCATAACCACCACACGTCATGGTAATGACGAGACGGTTGCTCCGGCATGATTTTGAGATGGAAAATTCAGGGAGTATGGGTCCCCGCCTTCGCGGGGACGACTGGGGAAAAATCCCTCGTCCATTACACCTTAGGCTCACCCGCCTTCTTCACCGCGTCCGCCAGCGACATCTTCGCCGAACCTGGCTTCAGCGGCTTTTGCTGGCTGTCATGCGGCGCCCAGCCTGACATCCAGACAATGTCGAAGGTCGCGCGGATGCGTCCGTCCGGATCGGAGAACCGCTCCGCATAGATCTGCGCCATCTTCAGGAATGTCGCGCGGCGCGACGGCGTACGGCGGCGCTCATTCAGGATGTTCGTCGCGCCCATGCGCCGCAGGTCCTGCATCAAGGCAAACGCGTTGTCATAACGCACGACGATACGATCCACGTCGGTGACAGGCAGCGCGAAACCCGCGCGCTGTAGCAGAGCGCCGAGATCGCGCAGATCGGCGAACGGCGCGACACGCGGCGACACACCGCCTTCCACCTCGGCTTCCGCAGCAGCAAAGGATTGCCGCAACTCGGTAAGCGTCTCGCCGCCGATCATCGCGGCGAGAAACAGGCCATCGGGCTTTAGCGCACGGCGGATTTGCGCCAGCACTCCCGGCAGATCATTGACGAACTGCAGCGCCAGCGCGGAGACGACGAGATCGAGAGAGGCAGGCGTCAACGCCAGCGGCTCGGTATCGGACACCGGCAGCGTCGCCGCGCGCAACTGTCTGACATGAGCCGACAGCACAGCCCGCGCCTGATCACCCGGTGTGCCGAGATCGACGCCATCGGAAAATTCGCGCAGCACCGCCTGCTGCCGCTCGGCCATATCCTCCGCAACACGCTCCAGCAGGAATGCCTCTACGCCTTGCCGCGCAGCGCGGCTCTGCCGGTCACGCAGCAAGGCGCGATCGAACAGGCGCGGCAGATCGGGAGGGGACGAGTTCATGGGCGGTAGGTACGCCTTCGGACACCTATCTGGCAATTCCCTGTCGGCCGCGCTTGTCTCCCACACGCGCCGGAACTAGCCTCTGGATGTGGGGAAGATCATGTCCGGACTGGATCAGGCATCGTCGCATCCTTCAGGCCGGTGGCGCGAACGGTTTCGCGGCACGCTGAACGCCTGTGGCGCGGCTCTCGCCTCGCTTCCACGCGCAGCCCTCGACATCGCGCTTCCGACTCTCTGCGTCTCCTGCCATGAACCGGTCGCGGGGGAAGGCGTCTGCGCCGCGTGCTGGGGCAAACTGTCGTTCATCGCGCCGCCATTCTGCGCACGACTTGGCATTCCATTTGTCTACGATCCCGGGCCCGGCCTGCTCTCGATGCAGGCGATCGCCAGTCCGCCGGCCTATGACCGGGCCCGCGCCGCCGTCCGCTACGATGACGTTGCGCGCACCATGGTTCATGCACTCAAATACCAGGACCGCACCGATCTGGCCCCAACCATGGGGCGCTGGATGGTCCGCGCCGGTCAGGAACTTCTCGGTGAAGCCGATGCCCTCGTGCCGGTGCCGCTGCACTGGCGGCGAGGATGGAGCCGCCGCTACAACCAGTCCGGCGCGCTGGCGGCGGTGGTCGGTAAATCCGCGCAGTTGCCAGTGATTGGGAACGCCTTGCGCCGCATGCGGCCGACCCTGCAGCAGGTCGGTCTTTCCAAGGCCGACCGCGCGCTCAACGTACAGGGTGCGTTCAAAGTGCCCTTAGAGGACAAATCCTCCGTTCAGGACCGCAGGATCGTGTTGATTGACGACGTTTTGACCTCCGGCGCGACCGTCGACGCCTGCGCACGCGCGCTGCTGCGCGCCAGGGCTGCATCGGTGGATGTGCTGGTGTTCGCCCGGGTTGTGGACACGCTCTAAACCCCCATATAATTTAGGCTCTTCTCTTTTCACAAAGGCACATCATGGCCGCACTCGTCGAAATCTATACGCGTCCCGGATGCGGCTATTGCAGCGCTGCGAAATCCCTGCTGACGCGCAAGAACGCGGCCTTCACCGAGTTCGACGTCGCAGTCGATCCCGACTGGCGCGCGGAAATGGTCCAGCGCTCGAATGGGGGCGCAACCTTCCCGCAAATCTTCATCGACAAGGTTCATATCGGCGGCTGCGACGACCTCTATGCCCTCGACCGCGAGCACAAGCTGGACGAGCTTCTCGCCGGCCAGAAGGTGACGCCATGACCGCCAAGATCGAAAGCGGCGCGCCGTTCACCGCAGCCATGGTGCAGATGCGCACCGCGATGTTGCCGGAAACGAGTCTCGAGCAGGGCATCGCGCTGATCCGCGAAGCGAAGGACAAGGGCGCGGACTATGTCCAGACGCCCGAAGTCACCAACATGATTCAGCAGAACCGGAAGGCGCTGTTCGAGCTTCTTGCGAACGACGAAGACGACCGTTCGCTCAAGGCCTATCGCGAGCTTGCGCGCGAACTGAAAATCTATCTGCATATCGGATCGATCGCGGTTCGGGCCACGCCGGAGCGCGCGGCCAACCGTTCGTTCCTGCTCGCGCCGGATGGCAGCATCCTCGCGAGCTATGACAAGATCCACATGTTCGACATCGAACTCGACGGCGGCGAGAGCTACCGCGAGTCCGCCAACTATCAGCCGGGCGAAACCGCCGTCATCTCCGATCTGCCATGGGGCCGGCTCGGGCTGACGATCTGCTATGATGTGCGTTTTCCGGCGCTCTATCGCGCGCTCGCGGAGGCCGGCGCATCCTTCATCTCCGTACCGTCCGCATTCACGGTGCGAACCGGCGAAGCGCACTGGAGCACGCTGCTGCGTGCACGCGCCATCGAAAACGGCTGCTTCATCTTCGCAGCCGCGCAAGCCGGCAAACACGAAAGCGGCCGTGAAACCTACGGCCATTCGCTGATCGTCGATCCGTGGGGCGAAATCCTTGCAGAAGGTAACGGCACCGATACCGGCGTCGTGCTGGCGAAGATCGATCCTGCAAAGGTTCAGGCGGTCCGCAAAAGCATTCCGTCCCTGCAGCACGGCCGCCGTTTCGGCCTCAAGGACCCGAAAGGCGGGCCGGACTATCTGCATCTCGTGCGAGGATCGGCATGATCCGCTATTCGCTGCGCTGTGAGCGCGGCCACGCATTCGAAAGCTGGTTCCAGAATTCATCGGCCTACGACAGCCAGCGCAAGCGCGGGCTGGTCGCCTGTCCTTCCTGCGACTCTACCAAGGTCGAAAAGGCCATCATGGCGCCGCGCATTGCGCGCAAGGGCAAATCGAAATCGGCGACGGAGCCTGTGACTGCGCCCACCGAGGATACATCGTCGACCTCGTTGGTGATGGCACCGCAGGAGCGCGAGCTTCTCTCAAAGCTCCGGGAACTGCGCGACCACGTTCTCAAGAACGCGGATGATGTCGGCAACAAGTTTCCCGAAGAAGCCCGCAAGATGCATTACGGCGACATCGAGCAGCGCGCCATCTACGGCGAGGCGACCGCGGACGAAGCCCGCTCGCTGGTCGACGAAGGCATCGATGTGGCTGCCCTGCCCGTACTGCCGGGCGACAGGAACTAGATTCCGCGAACATCCCGGGAGGTCGACATGAGCCCTGATTCGATCTCCTGGTCCGGCTCACTGTCAGGGTCCTGGCAGATGTGGGCGGTGCTGTCGGCGGTGTTCGCCGCACTTACAGCGATCTTTGCCAAGATCGGTGTCGAGGACATCAATCCGGATCTGGCGACATTCATCCGCACTGTCATTGTGCTTGCGAGTTTCGCGGTGCTGCTTTTCGCGACCGGACAGTTTCGCGCGCTCGGCGACGTTTCGGCAAGGACATGGACATTCCTCGTCCTGTCCGGCCTCGCAACCGGCGCTTCGTGGCTGTGTTACTTCCGAGCGCTGAAACTCGGACCCGCCACGCTTGTCGCACCGATCGACAAGCTGAGCGTGGTGCTGGTGGCACTGTTCGCTTTTGTGTTCCTTGGCGAGCGCCCCTCCGCCACCGGCTGGCTCGGGATTGCCCTCATCGCGGCGGGCGCAGTGCTGCTCGCAATCAGGAAATAGCTCAGCCCGAAACCAGCATCGCCACGCCGATCAGGATCAGCGCGATGCCGGACATCTCGCGAAGGGATATTTTCTGTTTCATCGAGTAATAAGCGACAGCCTGCGCGAACAGCACTTCGACCAGCGCCAGCGTGCGCACATTCGCCGCTGCTGTCAGCGCAAAAGCGAGAAACCAGAACAGTGATGCGAACGACCCCATGAATCCGGCGAACATCGACGGCTTCCAGAGCCGGAAGATCGCGGTCATGGTCCCCGGCGAGCGCACGATCAGCCAGCCGGACAGGACGATGGACTGCATCAGCAGTGTCGCCACCAGCGTGACGCTGGCGGCGGTGACGAAGCTGACGCCGGTGACGTTGAGGATCGCGCCGCGATAGCCGACCGCCGACAGGGCGAAGAATGCCGCGGCAACAAGTCCAAGCACCGTGGGCTTCAGATCGCCAAATCCCTTCATACCATCCGGCCGCAGCGCCGTGATCACGACGCCGACGGTGGCGACGAGAATGGCCGCGACTTTCAATGCCGTGAGATGGTCTGACAGGAATACGAAGCCGAAGATCGCTGCCTGGATCGCCTCGGTCTTCAGATACGCCGTGGTCACCACGAATGATCGCTCGTTCATGGCCATCAGCATCAGCGCGGTCGCCAGAATCTGCGCCATGCCGCCGACCACCAGCCACGCCCAGAAGCCGGGTTCTGGCCACGGCAGCCGATCGCCGTTCACAGCAAGGATCAATCCGAGAAAGATCAGCGAAAACGGGAAGCCGAACAGAAAGCGGATGTGGGTCGCACCCAGCGTGCCGAGCTGCGCCGTCAGCCCGCGCTGCATCGCATTGCGCACGACCTGCCCCGCGGCGGCCAGCAGCGTGAAGGGAATCCAGAGCCAAATAAGCTGGGTCATGAAAGAAGGGACCAAAAAGGCGATAGCGCCATGGTCCTAAAGGCCTTGTCTGAAGCCCGAGGTCAACCGGCGCGATCTCATGCCGGTGTTGCGTCTGGCCTAAATCGCCGCTTCCGCCACGACCATGTAATTCACGTCCATGTCGGACGAGACGCTCCAGCGGTCGGCAATCGGATTGTAGACCACACCGGCCTGATCGCTGATGGCGAGCTTGTTGCGCTCGAGATGATGGGTCAGTTCGGCCGGCGTGACGAACTTGTCCCACTGATGGGTGCCGCGCGGCAGCCAGCGCAGCACATACTCGGCGCCGACAATGGCGAGCGCGAAGCTCTTCCAGTTCCGGTTGATGGTGGATGCCACCAGCATGCTCGACGGCTTCAGAAGCGCCGCGCAGCGATCGAGGAACATCCCGACATTGGCGACATGTTCAACCACTTCCATCGCCAGCACGATGTCGAAGCGCTCGCGCGGGTCCATCTCTTCGATGGTGGTGCAGCGATAATCGATGGAGAGATGCCCGCGCTCGGCGTGAAGCTTCGCGACCGAGATATTCGTCGCTGACGGGTCCACACCGATCACCTGCGCGCCAAGGCGCGTCAGAGGCTCACACAACAGCCCCGCGCCACACCCGATGTCGAGAATGCGCAATCCCGCAAGGCAGTTCAGGCTTTTCGGATTGCGGTCGAATTTCCGGCACGCTGCATCGCGGATATAAGCCAGCCGCAGCGGATTGATCTTGTGCAGCGGCGCCATCTTCCCTTTCGGGTCCCACCATTGCTCGGACAGTTCCGAGAATCGCGCGACTTCGGCGGGATCGACCGTGGACGCAGATGGAGAATTCGTGGTCATGCCGATGGTCTTGTCCGGTTAGCGCGCCGTGATGTGGTTGCGAAACTCGATGGGCGCGCCGATCATCTTTATCGTCTTCGTGCCTTCCCCGACACCGTTCACCTTGACATCTCCCCACCCAAAAATCCGCCCGAGGATGCTTTGGGTAACGTCGACACTTTCGATTTTATCCAAACTGATTTCAAAGGTCTGGCGCTGGATAAACCCCTCCTTGTGAACCACACGAAGCGAGGTCACGTCGGTCTCGGTGATCCAGCGCTGAAACCAGGCCTTGAACACCAGAAATACACCGGCCAGCCCAAGCAGCGCGCCCACGGCGGCCAGCGGGAAAATAACGCCTCCGCCCGAGGCCACGAAGCAGGCCCCCGCGCCGGCAAGGCAAAGCAGCCCCGGCACATAGACAATCCCGTGAATCGTGGTCGAATACAGGACCTTCTCCCCCGGCTGCAGAATATCGTCGATATAGCGGCCCATTCCCGTCCTCAACCGCGTCCCCGGGACCAAGCGTGTTGCTTGCCCCGGACCTGATGGGTATGTATAGCCGCCTTTTCGGGGCCATGCCTCCGTTTTGCACGGAACCGGCTCCTTAACGAAATCAGCCAACCGGGACAGCGCCATTCGTCGCGAAAAGAGAGCATGGGCCGCCTAGTCATGAAATTCGGCGGCACGTCCGTCGCCAACATCGAGCGCATCCGCAACGTCGCACAGCATGTGAAACGTGAGGTCGATGCCGGCCATGACGTCGCCGTGGTGGTGTCGGCCATGTCCGGCAAGACCAATGAGCTCGTGGCCTGGGCCACCGAGACCTCGCCGCTGCACGATGCCCGCGAATACGATGCCATCGTGGCCTCCGGCGAACAGGTGACCTCCGGCCTGCTGGCGATTGCGCTGCAGGCGCTCGGCATTCAGGCGCGCTCGTGGCAGGGCTGGCAGATTCCGATCCAGACCAGCGAAGCGCATGCCTCGGCCCGCATCACCGGCATCGACGGCACCGAACTGATCAAGCGCTTCAAGGAGCGCAAGGAAGTCGCGGTCATCGCCGGCTTCCAGGGCATCCATGAACCGACCGGCCGCATTACCACGCTGGGGCGCGGCGGCTCCGATACGTCCGCCGTTGCGATCGCAGCCGCGATCCACGCCGACCGCTGCGACATCTACACCGACGTCGACGGCGTCTACACTACAGACCCGCGCGTGGTGCCCAAGGCGAAGCGGCTGGAAAAGGTCGCCTTCGAGGAAATGCTGGAAATGGCGTCCCTCGGCGCCAAGGTGCTTCAGGTCCGCTCCGTGGAACTGGGCATGGTTCACAACGTCCCGGTGTTCGTGCGCTCGAGCTTCGACAAGCCGGAAGATATCGATCCCCACGGCACGCCGCCGGGAACGCTGATCTGCAGCGAGGAGGAAATCATGGAAAACCAGGTCGTCACCGGTATCGCCTTCTCGAAGGATGAAGCGCAGATTTCCGTGCGCCAGATCGAAGACAAGCCGGGCATCGCGGCTGCGATCTTCGGGCCGCTGGCGGATGCCAGCATCAATGTCGACATGATCGTGCAGAACGTGTCCGAGGACGGCAAATACACCGACCTGACCTTCACGGTGCCCGCCTCCGAATACAACCGCGCCAAGGACACCATCACCAAGGCGAAGGACAAGATCGGCTACAAGGCGATGGATTCGGCCACCGACGTCGCCAAGGTCTCGGTGATCGGTATCGGCATGCGCAGCCATGCGGGCGTCGCCGCGCAGGCGTTCAAGGCGCTGTCGGAGCGCAATATCAACATCCGCGCCATCACCACCTCCGAGATCAAGTTCTCGCTGCTGATCGACGCCGCCTATACCGAGCTGGCGGTCCGGACACTGCATACGCTTTACGGGCTGGATCAGGCCTGAGGCCCGGTCCCGCCGTCACTCCGCCGCGGCATTTTGCCGAGGTCATTTTGCTGGACTGCCTCTCATCTTTGGCAGGTGTTTTGCTTGGCAAAACGCGCCTCAATTCGATATAGCCTCAGGACAAGGCACCCGCGCCCGCGCCTTTCGATTCTGGACCGTCTGCTGCGTCCCAAAATCGGCCAAGCGGCCCGCGAGACCTGAAAAGTCGTTGTTTTACTGCTAGTTAACGCTATCGCAGCCGGTTGCGGGCCGTGCTGGAGTTGCGGGTAAGGATGTCAACGGATGCGGAGCGCGCTGGGAGGCCCCCGCGTCTTGTTGAGACGGCTCCGCGAAGTGATGGCCGAACAGGTCAGCGCTCAGGAACGGCTCGACAAGATCGTGGTGCTGATCGCCGCCAATATGGTGGCGGAGGTCTGCTCGACCTACGTGCTGCGCGTCGACAACACCCTTGAGCTCTATGCCACCGAAGGTCTGAACCGCGACGCTGTCCACCAGACAGTGCTGAACGCCCATGAAGGCCTTGTCGGCCTCGTCGCATCCGAAGCGACACCACTGAACCTGTCGAACGCACAATCGCATCCGGCGTTCTCGTATCGCCCGGAAACCGGCGAAGAAATCTATCACTCGTTCCTCGGCGTTCCGATCCTGCGCTCGGGCAACACGCTCGGCGTGCTGGTGGTGCAGAACCGCGCCCACCGCACCTACGTCGAGGAGGAAGTCGAGGCGCTGCAGACCACCGCCATGGTGGTCGCGGAAATGATCGCCTCGGGCGAACTGTCGTCGATCGCGCGCCCCGGCGCGGAGCCTGCGGCACGCCACTCGCTGCACAAGACCGGCGCGGTCCTCTCGGATGGCATCGCGCTCGGCCATGTGGTGCTGCACGAGCCGCGCGTCGTCATCACCAATTACATCGCCGAAGACCTGCCGAAAGAACTCAAGCGGCTCGACAGCGCGATCCTGAAGCTGCGTGCGGACCTCGATCGCATGCTGGAGCGCGGCGATGTCGCCGAGGGCGGCGAACATCGCGACGTGCTCGAAGCCTATCGCATGTTCGCGAACGATCAGGGCTGGCAGCACAAGCTGCATGAAGCGGTCGCCACCGGCCTCACCGCGGAAGCCGCGGTCGAGCGCGTGCAGTCGGACACCCGCGCGCGCATGCTGCGCTCCACCGATCCCTATTTACGCGATCGCCTGCACGACCTTGAGGATCTGGGCCACCGCCTGATGCGGCAGCTGGTCGGACAGGATCACGCGCCTTCGCGCGAACAATTGCCCGACAACGCCATCCTGATCGCGCGGTCGATGGGTCCGGCGGCCCTGCTCGACTACGACCGCAAGCGGCTGCGTGGCCTTGTGCTGGAAGAAGGCACCGCCAATTCGCACGTCTCAATCGTGGCGCGCGCTCTCGGCATTCCGGCGGTTGGCGAAGTGCCGAACGCCGCCGGCATCGCCGATCCCGGCGACGCGATCATTGTCGATGGCACCTCGGGTTCGATCTACATCCGCCCGTCGAACGAGATTCAGTCGGCCTATGCCGAGCGCGTCCGCTTCCGCGCGCGGCGTCAGGAGCAGTATCGTGAGCTGCGCGACAAGCCCTGCATCACGAAGGACGGACAGCCGGTCGATCTGATGATCAATGCCGGTCTGGTGATCGACCTGCCGCATATCGACGATACCGGGTCATCCGGCATCGGCCTGTTCCGCACCGAACTGCAGTTCATGGTCGGGCAGAGCCTGCCGCGCACCAGCGAACAGCTCGCGCTCTATCGCGCGGTGCTCGATGCCGCCGGACAAAAGCCGGTGACATTCCGCACCCTCGATATCGGCGGCGACAAGGCGCTGCCGTACATGGACACGATCGTCGAGGAAAACCCGGCGCTCGGCTGGCGCGCAATCCGGCTCGGCCTCGACCGGCCGGGGCTGCTGCGCGGACAGATCCGCGCGCTGCTCCGCGCGGCTTCTGGCAGATACCTGCGCGTCATGTTCCCGATGATCTCGCAGGTCGATGAATTCGATCAGGCCAAGCTCGTGATCGAGCGCGAACTGACCTATCTGCGCCAGCACGGACACACCCTGCCCGAGCGCGTCGATGTCGGTACCATGGTCGAGGTTCCTGCACTGCTCTATCAGATGGACGAACTGCTCAAGCGGGTCGACTTCATTTCCGTCGGTTCGAACGATCTGTTTCAGTTCCTCTTTGCAGTGGACCGCGGCAACTCGCGGGTCAGCGAGCGGTTCGACACGCTGTCCGCGCCAATCCTGCGCGCCTTGCGCGACATCGCGCAGAAGACCAACGCCGCGGGAAAATCCGTCTCGCTCTGCGGTGAGATGGCCTCGCAGCCGCTCGGCGCGCTGGCGCTGATCGCGCTCGGCTATCGCTCGCTGTCGCTCTCGGCCACCGCGCACGGCCCGGTGAAAGCGCTAATCCTCGATCTCGATGCGAAGAAGGCCGAAGCGATGATCGTGCCGCTGCTGAATGCGCCGGCGGGCAGCGTTTCGATCCGCAGCAAGCTGATGGAATTCGCTGAAGCCGAAGGGCTTCCGTTGTAGCGACGCTCAGCATCAGACTGACGCACGCCGCTGAATCCTTTCTCATCGAACGAAGCTCATGACCGCACTGCCCGAATCCAAACTCGACACCCTGCTGGCGCGTCATGCTGCGCTGGAGGCCGAACTGCTCGGCCAGGTCAACTCGGAAACCTATGTCCGCATCACCCGCGAATTGAGCGAGCTGACGCCGGTGGTGGATGCGGTGAAGGCCTATCGATCGGCCGTCGATGAGATCAACGGCATCGACGCATTGATTGCGGATACTGGGACGGACCCCGAGATGCGGTCCATGGCGGAAAGCGAACGGCCGGAGCTTGAAGCGCGCCGTGACGAGCTGGCGCAGGATATTCGCATTGCGCTGTTGCCAAAGGATGCGATGGACGAGCGCAACGTGGTGCTCGAAATCCGCGCTGGTACCGGCGGCGACGAGGCGTCGCTGTTCGCCGGCGACCTGTTCCGCATGTACGAGCGTTTTGCATCGCTGCAGGGCTGGAAGGTCGATCTGATCTCGGCTTCCGAAGGCACCATGGGCGGCTACAAGGAAATCATCGCCGAGGTGCAGGGCCGCGGCGCATTCGCCAAGCTGAAATTCGAATCCGGCGTGCATCGCGTCCAGCGCGTGCCCGACACCGAAACCCAGGGCCGCATTCATACCTCTGCGGCCACGGTTGCGGTGTTGCCCGAAGCCGAAGATGTCGATGTCGCAATCAAGGAAACCGATCTGCGGATCGAGACCATGCGCGCGCAGGGCGCAGGCGGACAACACGTTAACAAGACCGAGTCGGCGATCCGCATCACGCATATTCCGACCGGCATCGTGGTGATGATGCAGGACAGCCGCTCGCAGCATAAGAACCGCGCCAGCGCGATGAACATCCTGCGCTCGCGCATCTACGACGCCGAACGGCAACGCGTGGATGCTGAACGCTCCGCCGAACGCAAGGGCCAGGTCGGCTCCGGCGACCGCTCCGAACGCATCCGCACCTACAATTTCCCGCAGGGCCGCGTCACCGACCACCGCATCAACCTGACGCTCTACAAGCTGCCGCAGGTCATCGCCGGCGATGCGCTCGGCGAACTGGTCGATGCCCTCACCACCGAGCATCAGGCCAAGCTGCTTGCGGAACAGGGCGGCGCGTCGTGAGCATCAGCGCCCCGCTCGCCGGACTGACTGTCGTGGCGGCGCGGCGCGCATTGGCAACCCGGTTCAAGACCAGCGGCATCGAAACGCCCGAGCTCGACGCGCGGCTTCTGATCGGTGCAGCACTTGGTCTCGATCACACCGGCCTTGCGGTTCATGCAACGCGGCTCATCACCGACAACGAGGCAAGCACCATCGCTTCGTTTGCAGAGCGCCGGCTGTCGCACGAGCCGGTCGCGCGGATTCTCGGCCACAAGGAATTCTGGGGCCTCGATCTGCGGCTGTCAGAGGCGACACTGGTTCCTCGCCCCGATACCGAAACCATCGTCGCCGCCGCGCTGGAGATCATCAGGAATGATCCCATCATGGCGGCAAAAGCGCTTCGCATTGCCGACATTGGCACCGGGTCCGGCGCCGTCCTGCTGGCGCTGCTGTCCGAGTTGCCCGCCGCAAAAGGAATCGGCACCGACCTCAGCGAGGATGCACTGGAAACAGCGAGGCTCAATGCAACGCAGCTTGACCTCACTGAGCGAGTCTCGTTCGTTCAGTGCGATTACGCCTCCGCGCTGTCCGGACCTTTCGATCTCATTGTGTCGAACCCGCCCTATATCCGCTCAGCGGACATCGCCGCGCTCGATCGCGATGTGCGGGACTACGACCCGCGTCTGGCGCTCGATGGCGGCGCGGATGGTCTCGACGCCTATCGCACCATCACGCCTCAGGCGGCCGCGCTGCTCGCACCTGGCGGCCTTCTGGTCTTCGAGGTCGGGCACGACCAGAGCGCTGATGTGAGCACCCTGATGCGCCTGGCGGGGTTAACCCTTTCACACCCGCCCAAGGCCGATTTCGGCGGTATTCACCGGGCTGTCATGGGGCGAAAAGCGGCCATTTAAAGGGGGCAAGGTCCAGAAAAAACCTCTTGGAATATTGCCCCGGAGCGACTACGTTCCGGCCACACCATCGGTTCAGGGCCTTGGATCCCGTTCAGAAATGACGGGTTGAAACCATAAATCCCGCAAGGGATGCCCGCCGGATGAAAGGTTCCAAAAAGGCTGGTCATGACGAGCGCGAAGGCTGAAAGAGCTGCGCTGCCCGGGACCGCGAAGCGAACGAAAGCCTGATATTGCGCTTGTATACTCAACTGCAAAACATCGCGCCTGTTGGCTCAGGCTGATCCGGCCCAATGGCTCATTGCCTTCGGGCATTTGGAGAACGCGTCCTTGTTGAACGCGACTTACGGCACTCACGGACTGACTTTTGACGGTATCGCCACTCGCGCGACTGCTTCGCGCCGTGTCCGTACTTCCTTCACCTCGATCCAGAATCGGTAAAAGGCACCACATGAGAAACGGCCCGAACAACAACAAGCGCATGCGCAGCCGGAACAACAATAACAACAACAATAATAATAACCGGCGCGGCCAGAACCCGATGACCCGGGTGTTCGAGTCCAACGGTCCCGATATCAAGATTCGCGGAACCGCATCCCACATCGCGGAAAAGTATCTGCAGCTTGCACGCGATGCGCGCTCCTCCGGCGACCCGGTCGCCGCCGAAAACTACTATCAGCACGCCGAGCACTATTTCCGTCTGATCGCAGCCGCGCAGGAACAGTTCCGCCAGAGCCAGCCGCAGCAACAGCAGCAGCCGATGCAGCGCCCCGATGGCGATTCGCTCGACGACAACGGCGACGATGCCGACGGCTATTCGAGCTTCGGCGCAGAGCCCGGCTTTGTGCCTCAGCAACAGCCGCAGCAGTTCCAGCAGCGTGAGCAGCAGCCCTATCCGCGCGATCAGCAGCAGCCACGCGAACAGAATTTCCGCGATCGTGACCGCGACAATCGCCAGCAGCCGCAGCCGTCCGCACAGCCTGCGGAGAACGATCACGTCGATCGTCTTCCGTCGTTCATCACCGGCGGCGCGCAGCCGCAGCCGAACGGCAATAGCGGGGAAGAAGGCGGCAACCGTGGCGAGCGCTTCGGTCATCGCCGCCGCCGCCGTCCGCCCGGACCGCGCCCCGAAGGCGCAGCGCCATCACCGGTTGAGACCGCGGGCGAGTAAATTTTCGTATCACTTGACGGAACGAATAAAAAAACCCGCCGAGCTCTGCTCCGGCGGGCTTTTTGTATTCGGCCAGTCAATCAGCGTGTTGCGGGATGATCGTCGCGCCGCGTCGGCGTCGGCACCAGGACCGGCGGCATCGAGGGAATGAGACGCGTGCGTTCGCGATGCGCAGGAATCGCGCGATAGACCTGCTTCGATGCCTCGACGATATGAACACCAGCGAACGGAGATGAGACCGCCGCGCTCATCCGTTCCCATGCCATCGCCGATCGCAGCACCCATCCGTTCTGGAACGGCGGCACGAACAGCGCCTCGCCCCACGCTGTCGGCGTGAACCATGTCTGCCGCAGCAACTGCGTGATCTGCGAGCGCGAATAAGGCCTCCCGTGACCGAACGGCGTGCTGTCGGTCCGCGTCCATACACCGCGCCGGTTGGGAATAATCGCCATCATCCGTCCCGATGGTGCGAGCACGCGCCAGACCTCGCGCAGCAGGCTTTCAGGGTCGTCGCAGATTTCCAGCGCATGAACCAGAAGGATGCGGTCGACCGCTGCATCAGCGAGCGGCAATGAAAACTGATCCACCAGTGTCGAGAGCGTCGGCCGTGCCGTCGGCCATTTCAGCACGCCCTGCGCTGCAGGCATCAGGGCGATACACCGCTCGGCATCCTCGCGAAACAGGCCGAGATAGGGTGTCGGGTAACCAAGTCCGGCCACACGCAGGCCATCCGCATGCGGCCAGTGCTGCTTGATGCCGCGATTGATCAGCCGCCGCGCCACCGCTCCGAGGCGCTGCGAATAGAAGTTGCGAAGATCGATGACGTCGATTGTCATGAAACAAGCCTACCACGGCGGAACAGCCGCGTGCAGCGGTTGCAGGACGATCCTGCGCCAGCGTTAACGCATTCCATTGGTCACAGGAGGCGTGCTAGCCTCAATCATCCTCGATGAATGGAGACGTCATGGCTGCCGAGATTCGCCTGTTCCCCTGCCTGTCCGATAATTTCGGCTACCTGATTCACGATCCGGCCACCAAGGCCACCGCCTCGATCGACGCGCCGGAAGCAGGCCCCATCATCGCGGCCCTTGAGCGCGAAGGCTGGACTCTGACCGACATTCTGGTGACGCACCATCACGCCGACCATGTCGGCGGCATTGCCGAACTGAAGAAAAAATATAATTGTCGCGTTGTCGCTCCCTTCGACAAGGGAACGGCAATTCCCGGTGCCGATGTGCGTGTGAAGGAAGGCGATACCGTCAAGGTCGGCAGCCTTACGGCACGCGTACTGGAAACGCCCGGCCACACGCTCGATCACATCAGCTACATGTTCGATGCCGACCGCGCGCTGTTCTGCGCCGATACGCTGTTCTCGATCGGCTGCGGCCGCGTGTTCGAGGGCACCTATCCGATGATGTGGGAGTCGCTGCTGAAATTGCGCGCACTGCCCAATGACACACGGATCTATTGCGGCCATGAATACACAGCATCCAACGTCAAGTTCGCCCTCGGCATCGAGCCGAACAATCCGGCGCTGAAAGCACGCGCGGAAGAAGTGGCAAAGTTGCGCGCCGCGAACCAGCCGACAATCCCGACCCTGATCCGCGACGAAAAGGAGGCCAACACTTTTCTGCGCGCGGACGTCCCTTCCGTCGCGGCCGCGCTCGGCATGGCTGGCAAAAGCCCCGCCGATGTGTTCGGCGAAATCCGCGAACGCAAAAACAAGTCGTGATGAGCGGGGTCTCCGGTCTCACTGCCAGCGACATCATTTCGCGCCTCGGGTTGCAACCGCACCCCGAGGGAGGCCACTATCGCGAGACATTTCGCGACGCGCGAACCATCGAAGGCGGACGCGCGGCCTCAACCGCGATCTATTTTCTGCTGGCATGGGGAGAGCGATCGCACTGGCATCGCGTCGATACGGTCGAGATCTGGCTCTACCACGCAGGCAATCCACTCAACCTGCATATCGCGGACGGCAGCGGCGAACGAACCATCCAGCTCGGCGCAAATCTGGCGGCGGGCGAGCAACCGCAGGCCATCGTGCCTGCTCATGCATGGCAGGCTGCAGAGAGCACCGGCGACTGGACTCTGGTGAGTTGCACCGTCGCGCCTGGATTCGATTTCAAGACATTCGAACTTGCGCCGCCAGGCTGGTCACCGTCTCCGCGCTGATCAGGACTTTCGTCCAACAATCATATCCTTCGCCGCGATCAGACCGCCGCCTGCGATCAATGCCGCTGCAATGGCAAGCGCTGCTGTGGGCTTCGCAAATCCCGCCAGAATAAGAAATGCCGTTGATAGCACCGGCGTCGCATAGGAGGCTGCGCCAAGCACGCGGATGTCGCCGCGCTTCATGCCGATGTCCCATACAAAAAATGCGATGCCCACCGGCCCGATTCCGAGCGCGACAATGGCAAGCCACTGCATCGCCGTTTCCGGCCAGATTGTTGTTTCCAGAATGAAGTGGCAGATCGCCGCAAGCATCGCCGTTGCGAGACAAAATCCCGCCACCGCATCGGTCGGCACCGCCGCGAGCTTGCGCGACATCACCGAGTAGCCCGCCCACACGAAGGCCGCGACAAAGGCTGCGATGAAGCCGGGGATATGCGCAGGATTCGGCGCGGTGCTGCCATTGCCCACGAACAGCAGGATCGTGCCCGCGAAGCCGAGCATCGCGCCGACAATATGATGCGGCGCAAGCCGTTCACCCGGCAGCAGCGACGACAGCAGCACGATCAGCAGCGGCCAGAGATAGTTCAGCAGTCCAGCCTCGGCCGGCGGCGCAAGCCGCAGCGCCAGAAAATACAGCGCGTGATAACCGAACAGGCCGCCGATGCCGACCAGCCAGACAAGCAGCGGCTGGCGCAGCGCGCGCATGGCGGAGGGCCGCCACAGCCATGTCAGTGGGCCGACGCAGGCGCCGATGGCGAAGGTCATCGCAAGCAGTTGGAACGGCGGAACGCGGCCCGTCGCGACAGTCAGCGCGGCGAGCAGCGACCACATTACAATGGCCGTGAGGCCGACAAGAGTGGCAGTTGATGTCGTCATCGCGGATCAATGCCACTCAATCCGCGACAACGCCATATCCTTCAGCGCCGTCCCACCGTGGTGGGACCATGCGTCACTGCAGATATTGTCCACCGTTGATGGTGAGCGTTGAGCCGGTGACAAAGCCGGCGTCATCCGACGCAAGGAAAACCACGCCGCGCGCGATTTCCTCGGGCTCGCCGAGACGGCTCACAGGAATTTGCGGAATGACGTTCTTCTCAAGAACGTCCTTCGGCACAGCCTGCACCATTTCGGTGTTGATATAGCCGGGGCAGATCGCGTTCACGGTGATGCCGCCGCGTGCATTCTCCAGCGCCAGCGCCTTGGTGAATCCGATGTCACCAGCCTTCGCCGCCGAGTAATTGACCTGACCGAACTGGCCCTTCTGGCCGTTGATCGATGAAATATTGATGACACGCCCGAACTTGCGGCTACGCATGCCCTCGATCACCTGACGGGTCATGTTGAACAGCGAACCAAGATTGGTGTTCATGACCGCATTCCACTGGTCGAGCGACATCTTGTGGAACGGCACGTCGCGAGTGATGCCGGCATTGTTGACCAGAACATCGACGGGCCCGAGTTCGGCCTCGACCTTCTTCACGCCGTCCGCGCACGCGTCGAACGAAGCGACATCCCACTTGTAAACGGGAATACCCGTCTCGGCCTTGAATTTCGCGGCAGCTTCATCGTTGCCGGCATAACTCGCCGCAACCTTGTAGCCCGCAGCCTTCAAAGCCTTGCTGATCGCAGCTCCGATGCCGCGCGTTCCACCAGTAACCAATGCCACGCGTGCCATATCAGGTATCCCCTCCGCAGTTCAGTGACGTGTTTTTTGGAAGGCAAGTATTCAGGTCAATTGCGATAACGGCAAGAAAAAATGCCCGGCAAATTGCCGGGCATTCTGATTTTGTATTGTGCAGTGCGTTCGAAAAATTTAACGCTCAACGCACATTGCGATTCCCATGCCGCCGCCGATGCAGAGCGTGGCGAGGCCCTTCTTGGAATCGCGCTTCTGCATTTCGTGCAGCAACGTGACGAGCACGCGCGCACCCGACGCGCCGACAGGATGGCCGATGGCGATTGCGCCGCCATTGACGTTGACCTTCGACGTATCCCAGCCGAGATCCTTGTTCACCGCGCAAGCCTGTGCGGCGAAAGCTTCGTTGGCTTCGATCAGGTCGAGGTCGGCGATATTCCAGCCAGCCTTCTTGAGGGCAGCGCGCGAGGCCGGGATCGGCCCCGTGCCCATGATCTTCGGATCGACGCCTGCCTGTCCCCACGATGCGATGCGCGCAAGCACCGTGCGGCCTTCCTTGGCGGCCTGCTTTGCGCTCATCAGCACAACGGCGGCGGCGCCGTCATTGATGCCGGAGGCGCTGCCTGCGGTTACCGTGCCTTCCTTCTCGAAAGCGGGCTTCAGCTTGGCCATCGCATCGATCGTTGCCCCGTGACGCGGATACTCATCCGAGTCCACCACCACATCGCCCTTGCGGGTCTTGACGGTGAAGGGCGCAATCTCGTCCTTGAACTTGCCAGCCTTCTGCGCGGCTTCCGCCTTCTGCTGCGAGCTGACTGCGAATTCGTCCTGCTGCTGGCGCGTGATCTGATACTGACGCGCCACGTTCTCGGCGGTGTTGCCCATGTGATAGCCGTTGAAAGCGTCCCACAGGCCGTCCTTGATCATGGTGTCGATGAACTCGACGCCACCCATCTTGACGCCACCGCGCAGGTACTGGGCGTGAGGAGCCATGCTCATGGACTCCTGACCGCCGGCAACCACGATCTCTGAATCGCCGTTGAGGATCGCCTGATAGCCGAGCGCCACCGTACGCAGGCCGGAGCCGCAAAGCTGGTTCACCCCCCAGGCCGGGCTTTCCACCGGAATGCCGGCCTTGATCGAGGCCTGGCGCGCCGGGTTCTGGCCCTGGGCCGCTGTCAGGATCTGACCCATGATGACTTCGGAGACGCGCCCCGGTTCAACCCCGGCGCGCGCCAGCGCCGCCTGGATGGCCACCGCGCCGAGATCGTGGGCGGGCGTATTGGCAAAAGCACCGTTGAAGCTGCCTACCGCAGTGCGGGCAGCGCTGACGATGACGACATCGTCTGACATGGACATCTCCTGATTTTAGAAGTCGAAGGGACCTTATGAGGCCGCGGGGAAGCTGCCGGATGGGCCGGCGGGCTTTGGCTGTATCCTGTTAACCTACCCGTCCCATGTCAATCGGCCAAAGGGCATTCTGGCTGCCAGACAGGCAGTTCCGGTTTCCCGCCCTGCCCCCACATTAACCGTCCTGCACAAAACGGTAGCCGTACCCGCCTGAAAGTGCTTAGTTTATTGCGATGCATTGTTTGCACTGCCCCCGGCGCCGTCCGCTGGCTTCCCTCATCTAGGTAGTGAGTCCATGGCAAAATCCGACCAGCCGATTACGATCAAAAAGTACGCCAACCGGCGCCTCTACAACACCGGCACCAGCACCTACGTCACACTTGAGGATCTGGCCGCCATGGTGAAGGACGGCGAAGACTTCCTTGTCTATGACGCCAAGACCGGAGACGACATCACCCGCTCGGTGCTCGCGCAGATTATTTTCGAGCAGGAAAACAAGGCGGGCCAGAACCTTCTGCCGACCACATTCCTGCGGCAGCTCATCCGCTTCTACGGCGACAGCATGCAGATGGTGGTGCCGAAATATCTCGAACAGTCCATCGACACGCTGACGCGCGAACAGGAAAAGTTCCGCAAGCAGATGACGACGACATTCAGCAACACGCCGTTCGCGCCGCTGGAAGAACACGTCCGCCGCAACATGGAAATGTTCGAGCGCACGTTCGCGATGTTCAAGCCGTTCGGCGCACCGCTGCGCAAGGAAACGCCGCCGTCCGAATCCCCGCCGACCGCGAACGAGCCTGCCGAAGCCGACATCGACGATCTCAAGCGTCAGATGAAAGAGATGCAGGACCGTCTCGAGCGGATGTCCAAGGAAACGGAAAGCAAGGGCTAGGCCCTTCAAGGCCAGTCTTGTTTTAAAGACTCAACTCTTGTTTTAAAGACTCAACTCTTGTGCGGCGGCAGGCTTGCCGCTGCATCACGTCAAGTCCCTGCCGCAGCCGCTATCGGCTTTGTGCCCTGCAGCGGCGCCTTTGCACCCACCGCCCACGGCTTGGCCAAGGATGCCAGCCCCGTCAACCGTCCCTGGATGTAGTCGCATCCCCACCCCTGCAGCAGCACGGCGGCTTCCTCATCCTGCACCCATTCGGCGACAGTCTTGATGCCAAGCCGGTGCGCAAGATCGATCAGCGTCTGCACGAAGGCCCGGTCGTCGGAAGAGCGCGCGATGTTCTGCACGAAGGCGCCATCGATCTTCACGATGTCCACACCGAGCTTCCGCAGGTTGCGGAATGACGTGTAGCCCGCGCCGAAATCGTCGATCGCAATGCGACTGCCGAAATTCTTCAGCCGCGTGACGAACCCGCGCACATCGTCCAGATCCTGAATGGCGACCGTCTCCGTGATCTCAACGATCAGCCGCTCGGCAACGCCGGGATAGGTCCGCATCAGGGACTCGATGCTCGCCCACCAGTCAGGGTCCATCGTGGTGTCAGGCGAGATATTCAGGCTGAGCTGCGCCTGCGGGGCGTCGGCCAGTTCGGCAACAACTAGTTCAAGCACGCGGTGATCGACCAGCCGGATCAGGCCGAGCTTCTCCGCGACCGGAACGATGTCCGGCGACAGCGAATAGGCACCGTCTTCCTGACGCATCCGCACCAGACATTCATGAAAGGCGGGCTGCCGCGAAACGGTCGAGACGACCGGCTCATAGGCCATCACAATCCGCCGCTCGTTCAGCGCGGTCACAATTTCATCGGTGACACGGATATTGACGCGGCGCTGGGCCTCGCGCTCGACGTTCGGCCGCCAGACCATCAGCGAGCCACGCCGCCGCGCCTTGGCGAGATCCAGCGCTTCCTGCGTACGGCTCATGGCCTCGTCGACTGTGCTTGCATGCCGCAGCGCATTGATTGCACCGATCGATGCCGTGAGCGCCACCGGACCGGACCGCGTCGGCACGACGTCATCGCGAATGCCGGCGAGAAATCGCTCGGCTGCGACATGCATATCGTCGACCGAGCAATTCTTCAGGATCAGTCCGAACTTGTTGCCCGAGAAGCGGCCGATCACATCGCCGCCGCGCAGCCGCGCCCGAATCCGCGTTGCGACTTCGAGAATGACCTGATCCGCGACCTCATAGCCAAAAGCATCGTTGATCTGTGCGAGACGGTCGATCCCGACCAGCATGAAGGCGAAGGATGAGCGAAACCGGTTCGCTTCTTCGATCGCTTCGGCGAGCGCCGCCGTCAGACGCGTGCGATTGAATGCACCGGTCAACGGATCGTCCTGCGAGAGCTTCAGCAGTTGCTCATCACGGGCGTGGCGCTCGTTGTTGATTCGGATGATACCGCGCGCCTGCGCCGGCTTTCCGTCCGCTCCCGCAAACCAGCGGCCGCATTCGTCGATCCAGAGCATCGGCACCGACGTGCTGGCACGCACGCCGTATTCGATCTGGTAAGGCACGCCTTCCCCGGTATCGCTCCCCGTCGCATTCAGCACCGCATCGTTGCGGATGCTGCGCGAAGGCTCGATCAGTCTGGAGAATTCGCCCGCTTTCATCAGGGCGGATTGCGGGATGTCGCGCAGGACCGCCGGGGCATTGTCGCTCCACTGCAGCGTGTCGCTGGCGATGTCCCACACGAAGCTTGCCTGACCGAGGGAAGCCAGCAAGTTATCGCCGGCCCAATGAACATGGCTCGCAGGATCAACGTCGCCGGTTTCAGTCGAACCGGGCGGGCGCGGGGCCTGAGCAGATGCGGGGGTCAAGGATGCCTCGTTCCGGGACGGCGTGAATGATTCGCCAGCCAAGAGTAATTGGCCGACACCCGTCCAGCCTAGGCCAATTTCCTGAACAATCCGCCAAACCGCTTTGTTATCAATGTTTCAAAGTCGGTAACAGGTTGCCAAGGACGTTCGGCACGGCCCTTGCGATGTCTCATCGAGAAGACGCATTGCGTCCCAATATGAGACATGCGAGCCACCTGATGATGATTGTGTCGAGCATCATTTCCCCGGCCACAGCCGGCCAGACAAGACAGTCAGGCGCGGAAGCCCCTGCGCAGGCAGAATCCGTCTCCGGCGGGGCGCTGGTTCCCGTTCAGAGCCAGACCCGCGCCCCTGAACGATATGCCGCACGGCCGAGCGCGCCGTTCATCGCCCATCTTATCGCCATGGCTGAGCAGGCTCCGCAGACGCGCCCATTCCGGCGCGAAGCACCGGCCGTCGCCCACGGGGTCTATGGCCGCGCCGCACTGAGAGGCACGGACGCGTTCGGCAGGGTGCTGTCGCAGAAGGTATAGGCCGGTCAGGGCTTCGACTGCGGACTGGCCGCATTGTCCGGTGCGTGATCGGACACGAGATCACTCACGCTCCAGTCGGAGAGTTTGCGTTCCGGCGCAGGGGATACGCTTTCGGACGAACGAACCACTGCAAGGGTCGGAACCGGCTTCGGTGCAGCGTCGGACACCGGCGCAGACTGCGGCGAAGGGAATGCCGGTTCGACAGGCTTCACATCCTGCTGCACCTGATCGAACCTCGGCTCGGAAGGCACCGGACTGACCGGCACGGGAGCCACTGGAGCGGCTGGCTGCACAGGCTGAACATCGGCAGGCACAGATGCCGGCACACGGCGATGCCGGTTGCGGAATCCGATCGAAACACCGGCAAGAAACTCCACCACCATAAGCACGGCCAGAAGGAAGAACGTCGAAGTGCCGAATTGGGGAAGCAGCAGGAATTCAGCGACCGCCGCGCCCGATGCGATCAGCGACAGCAGGTGATCGGTCAGGTAGCGCGCCCCGGGGCGTGCAGCCTTGATGACCTCGAACATCAGCAGGAGAGCGGTCAACGCGAGCAGCGCATCGCCGAACGTCGGCGCCCACTGCACGCCCGACATCAACGGAACAGACGTGATCGGCGCGGTGAACGCCACGCCCGGCATCAGAAAGACGAAGATGTTGTAGATCGCGAACGGAATCAGAAGCAGCGGAAAACCGATCATCGTCGGCGGGCTCTCTCTGAGAAGTATCCTGTGATGCGCTCGTCATCACATGCGTCTGTGGCGTTCTTGTGAAGGCGCGCTCAGGCGCTCCGGCCACATCGCGATAACAGCGGCGCTGCCGGATCGGCAGCGCGCTGAAATCAGGACCTTAGTCCTTCTTGACCTTGAGGACCTGGCGGCCCTTGTACATGCCGGTCTTGAGATCGAGGTGATGCGGACGGCGCAGTTCGCCCGAGTCCTTGTCCTCGACATAAGTCGGCTTCTTGATCGCGTCCGCCGAGCGGCGCATGCCGCGGCGAGACGGCGAGGTTTTCCTGCGTGGAACGGCCATGGGATCGTCGTCCTATAAAAGGCTCACCCGCCGGGCGGGGGCTCTCCAAAAATCCGGATTGAGGCCGCGCTTATAGAGGAAGGTTGCCGTGAAAGCTAGACCGGAAGCGGACGGGAAATGGGTTAAAATCGCCCGAAATCAGCGATTTCGGCCCCAGCAGTCGGAGATTTCGGCCGACCGGGCCCGGACCACATAGGTCCCCGCCATCCGCCGCACCCCCGGACCCGGATTTCGGGCACTTCTGGTCACCGGATTGGGCAGGATCGACGCCAATAAGGCCGCTTCCCGAGGCGACAATGCGGAAGCCGGCCGGCCAAAGGCATAACGCGCACCCGCCTCGGCGCCGAACTGTCCGTCCGGACCAAGCTCGGCGACGTTGAGATAAAGCTCGAGAATGCGCTTTTTCGACAAGACGAAATCGATCCACATCGCCAGCGGAAATTCGAGCCCCTTGCGGATCACGCTGCGGCCCGGCCAGAGGAACAGGTTCTTGGCCACCTGCTGGGTGATGGTCGAACCGCCACGCGCGACCTCGCCGTCCTGCGCATCCTCGATGATGGTCCGGACCGAATCCCAGTCGATGCCATGATGGAAGCAGAATTTGGCATCCTCGGCGGCGACGACGGACCGCGGCAGGGCCTCGGACATCTCACCGAGATCGACCCATGTGCGGGAGACAGGCTCGCCCGTCAGATAACGCCCGATCATCAGGGTGGAGACCGGATGTCCGGTGCTGTAGAGCGGCGTCAGCGCATAGGGCAACAACACCAGCCCCAGCACAACCAGCATCACCGCGCGGATCAGTCGTCGCATTCAAGCTACAGCCCTTCGACACTAACGAGCCGGGCCGAGCTGCATTCATCCCGAATATGCTTGAGGCTTTGATAGAGCGGACCGTGATAGAAAGTCTCGAATGCCGCCACCGATGGAAACTCAAGAATAACAATGCGGCGCGGAGTCCAATCACCTTCGTGGACCTTGTGCGCACCTCCGCGGGCGAGATACCGCCCTCCTGCCTCTTCGAGCGCCGGCTTCACCTGGCTCATGAAATTCTGGTATCGCTCGCCATCGCGAATTTCGACATCGAAAATGACGTAAGCAGGCATGAGCACTCCTGTTAGGAGATCGTCCGAGCAACCGGACCTAGCCTAGCTAGCAGAAATCCGCCGCCCTGCTCTAGCCAAATCCCGGTCAGAAACAGCCTTTGCGGAATTGACGCGGGCGATGCCATGACCGATTGTCCGCCGAAATTTGCGTTCTTTTGGAGCTTTTGATGACCACCGGCACGTCCCCACAGGATTTCATGAAGCGGCTCGACGCCACGGCCGCGGACACCGAGGCGCTGCTGACGCGGCTTCTGTCGGATGTTCCGCTCCCCGGCGAGATTCTGCGGCCGCACCGCCTGATGGAAGCGATGCGCTATTCGAGCCTCAACGGCGGCAAGCGGTTGCGTCCGTTCCTGGCGGTGGAAAGCGCGGCGGTGTTCGATGTGCCGCGCGACAGCGCTCTGATGGTTGGCGCGGCGCTCGAATGCATTCACTGTTACTCGCTGATCCATGACGACCTGCCGTCGATGGACAACAGCGATCTGCGCCGCGGACGGCCGACGTCGCACAAAAAGTTCGACGATGCGACCGCGATCCTCGCGGGCGACGGCCTGCTCACCATCGCATTCGACATTGTCACCCGCGACGAAGTGCACAAGGACCCAACCGTGCGCCTGCTGCTGACACGCGCGCTGGCACGTGCCGCCGGCGTCGGCGGCATGGTCGGCGGACAGATCATGGATCTCGCTGGTGAGGGCCGTTTCGGCGATCCCGAACCGCCGGATGTCGCCAAGCTGCAGCAGATGAAGACCGGCGCGCTCCTGAAATACGGCTGCATCGCCGGTGCGCTTCTCGGTCAGGCCTCGAAGGATCAGTACGACGCGCTCGACACCTATGGGCACGCGCTCGGCGAAGCCTTCCAGATCGCGGACGATCTTCTCGACGTTGAAGGCGATGCGACTGCACTCGGCAAGCCGGCCGGACAGGATGCGGCTGCAGGCAAGACGACATTCGTCACACTATTGGGAATTGATGGCGCCAAGGCACGCGTGCGCGATCTGCTGAAGCAGGCCGATGCGGCGCTTGCGCCGTTCGGCGCAAAGGGCGACGTGCTGCGCGCAGCATCCCGTTTCGTCGCCGAGCGGCAGAACTAGAAGGCGCAGCAGAATGCCGGGCAAGAAGGACGGCGATCCGTATCTTCTTCGCCTCAGAGGCATGCCAAAGCCGCTGCGCATCGTGCTGTCCCGGCCGCGGACGTTTATCTCGCTCGCGATCGGCCTGGCCTCTCTGTTGTTTCTTCCGCCGTCGTGGCGTCCCGCGAGCCGCCTGCTGGTGGCGTGGGATATTTTCGTCGCGATTTATATGGGACTCGCCTTCATCACCGTATTCTCATGCGGGATCGACGACATCCGCCGTCAGGCGGCGCGGCAGGACGACGGACGTTTCTTTATCCTCATCATGACCGGCCTCGGTGCGTTTGCGAGCATCGCAGCCATTGTCATGGAACTCGCAATCAAGCCGCAGCAGGCCCCGCAGCTCATTCTGGCCGTGGTGACCATCGTGCTGTCCTGGACCGCGATCCACACCACATTCGCGCTGCACTACGCCCATGACTATTATCGCGGCGTCAAGCCCGGCGGCCTCGCGTTCCCCGGCGACGATCAGCCCGACTATTGGGATTTCGTCTATTTTTCTTTCGTGATCGGCATGACCGCGCAGGTTTCGGATGTCGGCATCACCGACAAGATGATCCGCCGCACCGCTGCGGCCCACGGCGTCATTTCATTCATCTTCAATACCGCGCTGGTGGCCCTGATGGTCAATATCGCGGCCAGCGCGATATGATCCCTCCATGGTAGCGACGTTTCTCACCTTTCTCCTCGTGCTGACCGCGCTTGGCGCTTCCGCGATCCTCGCCAGACGGCTCGAGATCGCTCCCGCCATTGTCTTCCTGTTCGTCGGCATCATTCTGGCGTTCCTGCCGGGGTTCCCGCGAATCGAGATGAAGCCGGAAGGCGTGCTGCTGCTGGTGCTTCCGCCGCTGATCTATTCATCGGGCGTCGCGATGAGCTGGCGCGAGTTCAGGGCCAATCTGCGCCCGATCGGCCTGCTCGCCATCGGATGCGTGATCTTCACGACGGTGCTGGTCGCTGCCGCTGCACATTATGCGCTGGGCTTTCCATGGAGCGTCGGATTCGTGCTCGGCGCGATCGTATCGCCGCCGGATGTCGTGGCGCCGCTGGCAATCGCCCGGCGGCTGAAGCTGCCTCATCGTATTCTGGTCATTCTCGAAGGCGAAGGTCTTGCCAACGACGCGACCGCGCTGATCCTCTACAGGTTCGCGGTGCTGGCGGTTTCGACCGGAGCATTCTCGCTCGCACCCGCAGCCGAAACCTTTGTCGCGATCATCGCCTGCGAAATCGTTTTCGGCATTCTGGTCGGCTGGCTCAGCCTGCGGCTGCGGCAATGGGCGCGCGATCCGCGTGTCGAAATATCACTGTCGCTGCTGACGCCCTATCTCGCGTTCTGGGTGCCGGAACATTTCCACGGCTCCGGCGTGATCGCGACCGTCGTGACGGGCCTCTATGTGAGCTGGAACGGCCCGCTGCTGATCTCATCCAAAACGCGTTTGCAGGGCATTTTCTTCTGGGATTTCGTGATCTGGCTGATCGAGGGCGTACTGTTCCTGATGATCGGTTTCCAGTTGCGGTCGCTGATGGAAAAATCGAAGGCGCTTCCGGTGCCTGAAATTCTCACCGCCATCGCGATCATCTGCGCGATCGTCGTCATCGCTCGCTTCCTGTGGGTTTTCCCCGGAACCTATCTGCCACGGCTCGTCAGCAAGCGGATCGCCGCGCGGGATTCGAAACCCCCATGGCAATATATCGTCGTGATCGGCTTCACCGGCATTCGCGGCGTTGTCTCTCTCGCAGTCGCGCTGGCGTTGCCCCTGACACTGCCCAACGGGCAGGACTTCCCGCACCGTGATCTGATCCTGCTGATCACCTTCGGCGTCATTGCCTTCACGCTGGTCGGGATCGGACTGACGCTTCCGATGCTCGTCAAGGCGCTCGGCCTGTCGGAACACGGACAGCTTGAAGCGATCCGCGAACGGGAAGCAGAGATCGCCGCGCGGCGCGAAATTCTCGAATCCGCACGCGGCTCGCTCGACCGGATCATCAAGGAACGAAACCTGCCTGAAGGACTCGCGCGTTTTCTGGAAGCCCGTCACGAAACGCGCATGCGCGCGCTCCCCGAACCGCCGAGAGAAGAAGGCCAGTTCACGCCTGCCACGCAGGGCGCGTCACTGGTTCGCGAGATCATCACAATGGAGCGGCTTTGCCTTCACAGGCTGCTTCGCGAGGGGAAGATCACCGACGAAACCCGCCGCCGCATCGAACGCGATCTCGACCTTGAAGAAGCCGCCGTCGATAACCGCGAAAAAAATGGCCCGATGTAACGCCCCGTTTCTTCTCTCCCGTAGTCCATAGAAGACGACGTATAAACGCGCTTATGGGAGCGGAAAGACCACGCGGCGATCAGTCAGCGGCGGAGCCGCCGAACTTATACGCAAGCCCGAACATCGCGGTGTGGGTTTTCATCGAGACATCGTAGGACACGTTCACCGATGTGAGGGTGGATGGTGCGACGGAGCAAGGCGATAAATTACAGGGATGAATATCGGTGAAGCTCGCCGAACCGAAATCGGCATAGCGATATTCGGCGCGCGCCAGCCAGCCCGCGCCGAGCGACGTCTCGACGCCGCCGCCCGCCGTCCAGCCGCTCCATAGTCTGGACTGGCTGACAACGCCCGATGAGAAGGCAATCGGGTCGCAGCTCATCGCCCCGCAAAAAGAGGACACGTCGGTCTTCATCCAGGCCGCCCCGCCTGTCGCATAGACAAGAAACGCAGGCGCGAGCCGGTAACCCAGACGCACGCGCGCACTCGCATCCCAGAGCGATTTGACCGTGTATGTGCTATCCGGCGCAATCGCAACGCCGGGGCCGAAGAAGAACGCAAAGCCGTTCTGCGTCTTCGCGTTGTTGGCCCAGCCCCAGTCGGCTTCAAGCCCGACCACCCATCGCGACCCCACCTGCCAGTTATATCCGGCATAGGATGCCATCCTGAAAGCCGTCGTATCGAACGACGCGCCAGACGCACACGGAGGCGTGTTCAGCGTACAGCCCGGAAAATCGTGCTGGATGAATTGCCCGGCGCCGGTCATGTAGAATTCGTCGATAGCCCTGATCGACAGATTGCTGTCGGTGCGCCTCGCCCCCGCGGCCGCGCCGACATAGAAACCGCTCCAATCGTAAACCGGCTTGGCATGTGTCGCCCTGAGCGGCCCCTCGCCTGCCCCGGCTCCCGACATCAACGCAATGAGTCCGGCAGCCGCGAGCGCGGCCACATAAGCCCGGCGCAATGTCATGAAAACTCCCCCAAAATCGCCTGCACTATTCGAAGCTGACTCTAGCGATGCCGCCTACCGCGATCTTGGATTATGCGGAACCGACCTCGGACTGGGCGGAATTATCCTTTATTTATAATGCCTTGTTGCAAATCAGCGACATCTGCCGCTACGCTGGGAGCATGAGGCAGCAGGCATGAGCGAAACGAACGACGACCTGACGACGCTGCGTCTTTCTACAAAGCAGTTTCCGGGTCGCGGCGCCGTCGACGCATTCCGCGAAATATTCGGACGGACTATCCTGCACATCGACATGGAGCCGGTGCAGGACCATCCGCTCGAAGCCGACATGACGCTGCGGGCGTTCTCCGGTTTCGGCATGGCGTCAGGCGTTCTTTCACCCATGCGCAATCATCACGCATCCGGGCTGATCGACCATGACGACCTGGTGCTGGTCATGATCCGGAAGGGCGTCGGCGTGCTGGAGCAACGCGGCCGCAGCGTCGAGATCGGCGAAGGCGAAGTCGCGCTGACCGACAACAGCGAGCCCGGCACGTTCACCGGCCATGGCCCGACGCATGTCGTCAACCTGCGCCTGAACCGCGCCCTGCTCGCGCCCCATCTGGCCGATCTTGGCGGCGCGCTGCTAGCGCCCGTTATCGCGGATAGTCCCGCGCTGCATCTCCTGAAAGGCTATGCGGCATCTTTGGATGACACCGCCTCGCTGACCACGCCCGAGCTTCGCCGCGCGGTGGCGACACATATTCACGATCTCGCGGCTCTTGCCATCGGCGCGACGAAGGACGCGACGGACATTGCGAACCTGCGCGGCGTGCGCGCGGCACGCCTGCGCGCAATCAAGGCCGACATCGCGGCACAATTGAGCGACGGCCGCCTTTCCGCCGAGGCGATCGCGCTCAAACATGGCATCACGCCCCGCTACATGCGCATGCTATTTGAAGCCGAAGATACGAGCTTTTCGGAATTCGTCCTGCGCCAGCGGCTTCAGCGCGCCTATCGCATGCTCACAGACCCGCTGCATCTCGGCCGGCCAATTAGCTCTATCGCCTTCGACTGCGGATTTAGCGACCTGTCTTATTTCAACCGGACATTTCGCCAACGCTTCCAGGCGACACCTTCCGACTTACGCAACCGTACTGTCCGGTAGCAGCACATCGCAACCGCAAGAAGAACTCGCCGCTGTCATCGGTCACGAACAGACGAGATCGGCCGGGGCAATACCCGGCCATCGGGAAATCCTGAACTCTCAAAAACCGGCTGAAATTATTCCGCCGCAGTCACGGCAGGCGCCTTGGCGCCAGCGCCGCCATAACGCTGCTCGATATAATCGATCACCAGCGCCTTGAAGTCGGCGGCGATGGTGGCACCGCGCAGGGTGCGGAACTTCTCGCCGTCGACGAACACCGGCGCCGCCGGCGTTTCACCAGTACCGGGCAGCGAGATGCCGATGTCGGCATGCTTGGATTCACCAGGGCCGTTGACGATGCAGCCCATCACCGCGACGTTGAGTTGTTCGACGCCGGGATAGCGTGTCTTCCAGCTCGGCATTTCCTCGTTGATGAACGACTGGATGTCGCGCGCCAGCTCCTGGAACACCGTCGAGGTGGTGCGGCCGCAACCGGGACACGCAGCAACCAGCGGCACGAAGGTGCGGAAGCCCATGGTCTGGAGAATTTCCTGACCGACCTTCACTTCCAGCGTGCGGTCGCCGCCCGGCTCCGGCGTCAGCGAGACGCGGATGGTGTCACCGATGCCATCCTGCAGCAGGATGCCGAGCGCCGCGCTTGATGCAACGATGCCCTTCGAGCCCATCCCCGCCTCGGTCAGGCCGAGATGGATCGCGTAATCCGAGCGCGAAGCCAGTTCGCGGTAAACCGCGATCAGGTCCTGCACATTCGAGACCTTCGCAGACAGGATCATCTTGTTCTTCGGCAGGCCGATTTCCTCGGCGCGCTTCGCAGAGAGCAGCGCCGACTGCACCATTGCCTCGCGCGTGACCGCGCGCGCGTCGATCGGATTCGGCGACTTGGCGTTTTCTTCCATCAGCTTCGTGAGAAGTTCCTGATCGAGCGAACCCCAGTTGGCGCCGATGCGGATGGCCTTGTTGTTCTTGATCGCGATCTCGACAATGTCGGTGAATTGGCTGTCGCGCTTGTTCTTGAAGCCGACATTGCCCGGATTGATACGGTACTTCGCCAGCGCCGCCGCGCAGTCCGGATATTCAGCGAGCAGCTTGTGACCGATGTAGTGGAAGTCGCCGATCAGCGGCACGTCCACGCCCATCTTATCGAGTTTTTCGCGGATGTGCGGAACGGCGGCGGCGGCTTCCTCGCGGTCCACCGTGATGCGGACCATTTCGGAGCCCTGACGCGCCAGCGCGGCGACCTGCTTGACGGTGCCCTCGATGTCCGCCGTGTCGGTGTTGGTCATCGACTGCACCACGATCGGTGCGCCGCCTCCGACCTTGACGTTGCCGACTGTCACCTGAACCGTCCGATGGCGCCCCTTGGGGCCAGCCTGGATTTCCTTGGTCCGCTCTTTCAGATCGCTCACGTCAAATCTCTTTGGGCTCAGGTGTCGTTTTCGGTGGCTGGAAGCAGCGGGTTCCCCGCCGGTTCGCCGGGGCGGTTTACCAGATATAGGCCCGCCATGACCAGAAGGGCAGCCCCCGCAAAGGCCAATGTCAGGGTGTCATGCATGACGAAATAGCCGCCAATGACGCCAAACAGAGGCGTCATGAAGGTAAATGACGACAATTTGCTCGCCGAATAGGTTTTCACGAGGGCGACCCAGATCAGGAATGTGGTCCCAACGATCCAGACCGTCTGGTAGATCATCAGGCCCCAGGCCAGCGGCCCCGGCATATGGGTGATGCTCTCCCCGGAAACCGCCGCACCCAGCGCCAGGATCGGGATCGACACTGCGACCTGATAGGCCAGCGTCTTTTCGGCGGGCGCATGCAACAGCGGCGTAGCCTTTACGACCAGCGTGGTCACGGCCCACAGAATGCCGCCACCCATGACCAGCACGTCCCCGAGAATGACCTTGGCATCCACCGACGGCTGCGGCACGCCGATCGCCAGCGCGACGCCGGCGAAGGACAGCGCAAGCCCGCCCCATTGCAATCCGCTCAAGGCCTCGCCGAGAAACCGCTTGGAACCGAGCGCCACGATGAACGGCGCGATGTAGAGAAACACCACCGCACGCGAGGCCGTGGTGTAGACCAGTCCGCGATAGATCAGGATGAATTCGACGCCGAAGAAAATTCCGGCCAGCAGACCCGCCTTGAGTGTGCCGTCGCGGCGAAACAGCGGAACGCCACGAAACCATGCTACCAGCAGAATGATGACCAGACCGCCGGCGGAACGAATCGCCGCCTGCATCAGCGGCGGAATGTCTGGCAGCGCAAGTTTGACCGAGATCTGATTGAAGCCCCAGCTCAGGCACAGCATCACCATCAGCGCGACAGCCGTCGCATCCAGGGGGCGGCCTGCCGGCGCAATCTTGATGCTGTCTGTGGGCATAACTCTCCGCGTCCGGCTTTCCGCCGTGTTCTTGTTGTTTTAAATCGCTCGCTGACAATGCGCACAGGTGCCGGTGATTTCAACCACCGACAATTTCGGCGCGAAACCCGTTCCGCGCGCGGCATCATTGAAACTTTGCGCCAGCGGCGCCGCAGGAATCTCACCGACCGATCCGCACGTCTCACAAATCAGGAACGCCACCACCGACGTTTCGTCGTGATTGTGCGCACAGGCGAGAAACGCGTTGCGGCTCTCGATGCGATGAACCAGCCCATTGTCCATCAGGAAATCCAGCGCACGATAAACCGTGATCGGCGCCGGACGCGGCATGGTCTTGGCCAGTTCGTCGATCACCTCATAAGCGCCGAGTGGCCGATGGCTCGACAGCAACGCTCCAAGAACCTGACGCCGGATCGGCGTGAACTTCTGGCCGCGGCCGACGCAGACTTTTTCCGCATGCGAAAAAGCATCCTCGGCACAACGTCCGTGGTCATGATCAGGATGAGGGAATGCCGGCTTCACGGGTTTCATCAGGTCAATATGTAGTGCGGTTGCCGCGATTCCGCTCATAATTTCAGCGAACGGGCTCCGATTTTTGCGCATTGCAGCATTTTCTATTGCGTCGCATCATAAAAGCCCCAAATGACAGGTCTACAACCGGGCTGACCAACACCGAAGCCAACAAGCCTCATTCGGAGAGAAAGAAGCTCATGGCGACCGCTCTCAAGACCTACCTCGACAACCTCGCGCCGTGGAATTTTGGCAGCCTGCGCAAGCCGAGCGGAGCGAAGAAGATCAATCTCGCGCTTCAGGGCGGCGGATCGCACGGTGCATTTACATGGGGCGTGCTCGATCAGTTCCTTGCGGATGGCCGTCTGGAAATCACCGGCATCTCCGGCGCGTCAGCCGGCGCCATGAACGCAGTGATGCTCGCCGATGGCCTGACCCGCGGCGGTCCCGAAGAAGCCCGCAAGCGCCTGGCGACATTCTGGCGCGCGACCAGCACCGGCGGCGACCTGCCGCCGATCCCGCGGGCCATGACGGACCGGATGATTTCGCTGATGCCGTTCGCGGCCACGCCGATGCAGAACTGGTTCGAGACAATGTCGCGCTACTTCTCGCCGTACGAACTCAATCCGCTCAACATCAATCCGCTGAGCCAGCTTGTCGAACGTCTTGTCGATTTCGATGCGCTGCGCGCCAACACCGATCTTGCGCTCTATATTTCAGCGACCAACGTCCATACTGGACGCTTGCGCATTTTCGCGAATGAAAAGATCACCGCCGATGTGGTGATGGCATCGGCGGCCCTGCCCTTTATGTTTCGCGCGGTCGAAATCGACGGCGTGCCCTACTGGGATGGCGGCTACATGGGCAATCCCGCGATCTTCCCGTTCCTGCAGACGACTGAAGCGGAAGATGTCGTGGTGGTGCAGATCAATCCGGTGTCGCGCGACACCACGCCGAAAACATCCGGCGAGATCATCAACAGGCTGAATGAAATCACGTTCAACTCGGCACTGATCTCCGAATTGCGCACCATGGATTTCGTCAATCAACTGATCGACGACGGGCGGCTGCCGCGCGGCACCGGCAAGGATCAATACCGCAGGCTCAACATTCACCGCATCGACCTCGGAATTCTCGGCAACCGCCTCGCGGCTTCCAGCAAGATGAAAACCGACTTCGAGTTCTTTGAACTGCTGCACCGCGCCGGCAAACGCGCCGCCAAGAAATTTCTGGACGTCCATTTCGACGATATTGGCCGCCGGAGCACGATCGATCTGGCCGCCGAATCCGGGGTCGAGTGGGCCTAATCTCCTAATTAGTTGATTGGATTATTGATTCTGATGCCTATGCAGAGCTGCATGGGTCACATCCGAACTTGCGGCTTCCTGAATTAGTAAGCAAGCTTATTATAGCTCAGCTTATCGATGGAACCGCCATGCCCCGGACCAATCCCGATTTTCTGTTCGCCCTGTTCGAGACCCAGCGCATGCTGCGGCTCTACGCGGACAAGCTGGCGGTGCGCTACGGCATCACCCGCGCGCAATGGGCGGTGCTGGCCAAGCTCGAGCGCACCGAGGGGCTGAAGCAGTCCGAACTCGCCGACATGATGGAAATCCAGCCGATCACGCTGACGCGCCTGATCGACCGGCTTTGCAGCAACGACCTGATCGAGCGCCGCGAAGATCCGAAGGACCGCCGCGCAAATCGTCTCTACCTGCGCCCGGCCGCACGCCCAATGCTGGCACAACTCGCCAAGCTGCGCGCCGAGATCACACAGACTGCGCTGAGCCACCTCACCGGTGCGGAAGCCGATGCACTGGCCGGCCAGCTCGAACTCATCAAGGACAATGTCCGCGACGCGCTTCAGGCCGTCAGCGATGCAAAACTCAAGGAGCCGCGCTATGGCTGATCAGGTCGTCAAGTTCCCCGCCGAACAGAAACTGACGGAAACAACGTCCCCGGCAACGAAAACTCCGCGCAAAAACTGGAAACAGTTCGCGCGAGAGAAACGGCGCACGCTGTTGCTTGTGGTGGTTCCGCTCGCCGCATTGGTCGCAGGTGTCGCGTTCTATCTGTCAGGCGGACGTTATGCGTCAACCGACGACGCCTATGTCGGCGCACAGAAGGTTCTGATCACGCCGGACATCTCCGGAAAAATCCAGAAGGTGCTCGTCAAGGAAGGACAGAAGGTCAAGGCCGGCGACGAGCTGTTCGAGATCGATCCGGTGCCGTTCCGCTTCGCGCTTCAGCAGGCCAGGGCCACGCTCGAAACCGCGAAGACGAATTACAATAACCTGCGCGACAACGTGAAAATCTACGCGCAGATGCTCGACCTCGCGAAACAGGGCGTCGACCTGAAACAGCGCGACGTGGAGCGCAAGACGTCGCTGGTGAAATCGCAGTCCGGATCGCAGCTCGATCTCGACACATCCACCACCAACCTCGTCATGGCGCGGGCGCAGCTCGAACTGCTGCAGCAGCAGCTCGCCACTGCCAACAATCAACTGCTCGGCAATTCCGATCTGCCGCTCGAGGAATTCCCGCCCTACTTCCAGGCCAAAGCAGCGCTCGATCAGGCGCAGCGCAATCTGGACCACACCATCCTTCGCGCGCCGATCGACGGCACCGCGACGCAGGTGGACAGCATCCAGCTCGGACGTTTCGTCAATGCGGGCGCTCCGGTGTTCAGCATCATCGACGATGCGCATCCCTGGGTCGATGCTAACCTGAAAGAATCCGATCTGACTTATGTCGCCAACGGACAGCCGGTGACGATGTCGATCGACGCATTCCCCGATCACACCTTCAAGGGCACCGTCGGTTCGCTCAGCCCCGGCACCGGCGCGCAGTTCGCGATCCTGCCGCCGCAGAACTCCACCGGCAACTTTGTGAAAGTGGTGCAGCGTGTGCCCGTGCGCATCTATTTCGATGCCCATGATGCAGCCGTTCAAAAGCTCAAGGCTGGCATGAGCACATTCGTCTGGGTCGATACCGGCCATCAGCGCACACTTGCCGGCCTCCTTGGATTCTCCTCCGCTACTGCGCAGGAGAACGCCCGGTGACCGCCGCCTCCGCCTCCATGGCGGCGGTCCCGGGATTTCGCCGCAACATGGTCACCATCTGCGCGATGACCGCGACCATCATGCAGGCGCTCGACACCACCATTGCCAACGTCGCGCTGCCCTACATGCAGGGCACGCTCTCGGCCTCACAGGACCAGATCAACTGGGTTCTCACCTCTTATATCGTCGCCGCAGCCATTATGACCGCACCGGTCGGCTGGATCGCCAACCGGTTCGGGCGGAAAAAGGTTTTCATCGTCTGCTCGGCTGGATTCACAGCAGCCTCGGTGATGTGCGGCCTCGCACAGGACATCACGCAGATGGTGCTGTTTCGCCTTTTGCAGGGCGTGTTCGGCGCAGCGCTGGTGCCGCTCTCGCAGGCCGTGATGCTCGACTCCTACGCGCTACATGAGCGCGCCAAGGCGATGTCGATCTGGGGCATGGGCGTGATGCTCGGCCCCATCATGGGTCCATCTCTCGGCGCCTGGCTCACCGAAACCTATTCCTGGCACTGGGTGTTCTTCGTCAACCTGCCCTTCGGCATCGTCACCGTGCTGGGCCTGATCGCCTTCATGGACGAGACCAAACAAAATCACACACTGCGTTTCGACTGGTTCGGTTTCACCGCGCTCGCCATCGGCATCGGCGCGATGCAGCTTGCGCTCGACCGCGGCGAACAGCTCGGCTGGCTGGAATCGCCGGAAATCGTGGCAGAAGCCATCATCTCGGCAATCGGCTTTTACTATTTCTTCGCCCACTCGTTCACGACCGAGCGGCCCTTCATTCAGTTCGCGATCTTCAAGGACCGCAACTTCATCAGCGGCTGTATCTTCATGGCGATCATGGGCCTTGTGCTCTACAGCACCATGGCGCTGGCTTCGCCCTATCTGCAGAACGTGATCGGCTATCCCATCATGACCGCGGGCCTGCTGCTCGCAACCCGCGGCGCTGGAACATTCGTCGCCATGATGCTGGTCGGACGCCTGATGAAATACTTTGAAGCCCGCACGCTGATCGCGAGCGGCATGCTGCTGATGTCGGTATCGCTGTATTTCATGACCCAGTGGACCGACCAGACCGGTGTGTCGGCCATTGTCGTGATCAGTGTCGCGCAGGGCTTCGGCCTCGGGCTGGTGTTCGTGCCGCTCAGCACCGTTTCGTTCCTGACGTTGCCCAACGAACTACGAACCGACGGCACCGCCATGCTGACCCTGATGCGCAATGTCGCCAGCTCAATCGGCATCTCCGTGGTGATCGCCAAGCTGACGTCCGGCGGACGGGAGAGCTACGCCATCCTCAACGAGCACGTCACGCCGTTCAACCAGGCGATGCAGATGCCGAATGTCGCCGGCATTCTCAACATGACGACCGATTCAGGCCGCGCGATCATGGACGTCCTGATCACGACACAGGCGCAGATCATCGCGTTTTCGCACGACTATCAAATGGTCATGGTAGTGACGCTCTGCGCCATTCCGCTGGCGATGATGATCGGCTCGACCAAGGTGGCGCTCCGGCAGCAGTCGCAAGGCTCGGATCATGCCGCTGTGATCGATTAAATGCAGAAACAAAAAACCTCATGGTGAGGAGGCGCTCTCGCGCCGTCTCGAACCATGAGGTTCTTTACACCTCATCCTTCGAGACGCGACCAAACGGTCGCTCCTCAGGATGAGGACGTCGTAGTAAAATCAGTTGATCTTTTCGATCGCTGCCGCAGCGCCCTGACCGACGCCCACGCACATGGTCGCCAGCGCATACTTGCCGCCACGCTTTTCGAGGCCATGCACCGCGGTAAGAACGAGCCGCGCACCACTCATGCCGAGCGGATGGCCGAGCGCGATCGCGCCGCCATGCGGATTGACGAAATCAGCATCTTCCTTGACGCCGAGCTGGCGCAGCACTGCAATGCCCTGCGACGCGAAAGCTTCGTTGAGTTCGATCAGATCGATGTCACCGATCTTGAGACCGAGGCGTTCCAGCAGCTTGCGCACCGCCGGCACCGGGCCGATGCCCATGACGCGCGGAGCAACGCCCGCCGAAGAATGGCCGAGCAGCTTCGCACGCGGTGTCAGGCCGTGCTTCTTCACCGCTTCCTCAGATGCAAGGATGATCGCTGCCGCACCGTCATTGACGCCCGAGGCGTTGCCCGCAGTCACCGTGCCGTCCGGACGCACGATCGGCTTCAGCTTGGCGAGCCCCTCAAGGGTCGTTTCAGGACGCGGATGTTCGTCCTTGTCCACCGTGGTTGGACCCGCCTTGCCGGAGATCGTGATCGGCGTGATTTCCTCCGCGAAATAACCGGCGGCAATCGCCTTGCCCGCACGCTGCTGCGAGCGGATCGCGAAAGCATCCTGATCGGCGCGCGATATCTGATAGTCGGTGGCGACGTTTTCGCCAGTCTCCGGCATGGAATCAACGCCATACTGCTTCTTCATCAGCGGATTGATGAAGCGCCAGCCGATGGTGGTGTCGTAGCTTTCCATGCTGCGCTGGAACGGCTCGGACGCCTTGCCGGTGACGAACGGTGCGCGGGTCATGGATTCCACGCCGCCGGCGATGGCGAAATCGATTTCGCCGGCGCGGATCGCGCGGGCAATGCCGCCAACTGCATCGAGGCCCGAGGCGCAAAGCCGGTTGACCGTCATGCCGGGCACCGTCTCCGGCAGGCCCGCCAGCAGCAGCGCCATGCGCGCGACGTTGCGGTTGTCTTCGCCGGCCTGATTGGCGCAGCCATAGGACACTTCGTCCAGCGCGCCCCAGTCTGCCTTGGGATTACGATCCATCAGCGCCTTGATGGGGGCCGCGGCGAGATCATCCGCGCGCACCTTGGCCAGCGATCCGCCGAACCGTCCGATAGGCGTACGCACCGCATCACAGATGTAGACATCACGCATGGTCACTCTCCCTGAAAATCCTGCGGGCGTTGACGCGTCCGCTTCCGGCTGGCCAGAGTTTTAGGAAGCGATGCGCAGGGCGTCAAACGATCCATGGCCGGAACAGCCTCATGGCCCGGCAGGGCGGCCATGCACAGCCGCCTCCAAGACGTGGAAAACGCTGCCTGCAATTCCACCATGCGAAAGAACTTTGCTAATGTTCGCTCCATGACCATCCATTCCACGCCCCCCGCATCGCCAACCCCTGAAGCCACCGCACCGGAGGCCGCGGGCCGCGTCACGCCGATGATGGAACAGTACCTGGAGATCAAGGTCGCCAATCCCGGGCTGCTGCTGTTCTACCGGATGGGCGATTTCTATGAGCTGTTCTTCGAGGATGCGGAAACAGCTTCGCGTGCCCTCGGCATCACGCTGACCAAGCGCGGCAAGCACATGGGCGAAGACATTCCGATGTGCGGCGTCCCGGTGGAACGCTCGGACGACTACCTGCACCGGCTGATCGCGCTGGGTCATCGCGTCGCGGTCTGCGAGCAGACCGAAAATCCCGCCGAGGCCAAGAAGCGCGGCAACAAGAGCGTGGTCCGGCGCGACGTGGTGCGGCTGGTGACGCCCGGCACGCTGACCGAAGACACCCTGCTCGATGCCAAGACGAATAACTATCTTCTCGCGATTGCGCGGATGCGAGGGTCTTCATCGGCGAACGATCGTATCGGCCTCGCATGGATCGATATTTCAACGGCGGAATTCAGCGTCACCGAATGCGGAGCCAATGAACTCGGCGCGACACTGGCGCGGATCAATCCGAATGAAGTGATCGTCACCGACGCGCTCTATTCCGATCCGGAACTGTCGGCGCTGTTCCGCTCGCTTGCCGCCGTGACGCCGGTGACGCGCGACATTTTTGACGCAGCCACCGCCGAGCGGCGGCTGTGCGATTATTTCGCCGTCGCGACCATGGACGGTTTCGGCGCGATGTCGCGGCTCGAAGCCACTGCCGCTGCGGCCGCCGTGACATATGTGGACCGCACCCAGGTCGGCCAGCATCTGCCGCTGTCTCCGCCTGCGCGTGAGGCCGCAGGCACCACCATGGCGATCGATCCTGCCACCCGCGCCAATCTCGAACTGACGCGGACGCTGGCCGGCGAGCGGCGCGGCTCCCTGCTCGATGCCATCGACTGCACCGTGACCGCCGCCGGGTCGCGGCTGCTGGCGCAACGCCTTGCAGCACCGCTGACCGACAGCGCGGCCATTTCGCATCGGCTCGATGCGGCCACAATGCTTGCCGATGACAGTTCAGTGCGCGAAGACCTTCGCACCATCCTCCGCGCGGCGCCGGACATTTCCCGTGCGCTGGCACGGCTGTCGGTCGGGCGCGGCGGGCCGCGCGATCTTGCAGCCTTGCGCGACGGCATTCTCGCCGCCGACAAAATCCTCGAACGTCTTTCGCGCATCGATAATCTTCCGCGCGACATTTCGCTCGCAGTTGAAGCCTTGCGCCGTCCGTCACGCGATCTGGCGCAGGAATTTGCACGCGGTCTTGCGGATGAACTGCCGCTGTTCAAACGTGACGGCGGCTTTGTCCGCACAGGTTATGAGGCCGCGCTCGACGAGACCCGCAACCTGCGCGACGCCTCGCGCCTCGTGGTCGCGGCGATGCAGGCACGCTACGCCGACGATACCGGGATCAAGGGCCTCAAGATCCGGCACAACAATGTGCTCGGCTATTTTGTCGAGGTCACCGCGCAGCATGGCGACAAACTGATGGCCGCGCCGCTGAATGCGACCTTCATCCATCGCCAAACTCTCGCAGGACAGGTCCGCTTCACCACCACCGAGCTCGGCGAGATCGAAGCCAAGATCGCCAATGCCGGCGACCGCGCGCTCGGCCTTGAACTTGAAATCTTCGACAAGCTGTGTGCGCAGGCCGTCGCAGCAGGCGACGATCTGCGCGCCGCCGCCCACGCCTTCGCGCTGCTCGACGTGACGTCCGCGCTGGCAAAACTCGCCGTCGATGAGAACTACACAAGGCCTGTGGTCGACAATTCGCTGAAGTTCTCCATCGAAGGCGGACGCCATCCGGTGGTCGAGCAGTCGCTGAAGCGCGACGGCCAGCCCTTCATCGCCAACGCCTGCGACCTGTCGCCCGGACCGGCTCAATCGTCCGGACAGATATGGCTGATCACCGGTCCGAACATGGCCGGTAAATCGACCTTCCTGCGGCAGAACGCACTGATCGCATTGATGGCGCAGATCGGCAGTTTCGTGCCCGCGAAGCTCGCCCATATCGGTATCGTTGACCGGCTGTTCTCCCGCGTCGGCGCCGCCGACGATCTGGCGCGCGGGCGCTCGACCTTCATGGTCGAAATGGTCGAAACCGCAGCGATTCTCAATCAGGCCGGTGAGCGCGCGCTGGTGATCCTCGATGAAATCGGGCGCGGCACCTCGACCTTCGACGGATTGTCGATTGCGTGGGCCTCGATCGAACACCTGCATGAAAGCAATCGCTGCCGCGCGCTGTTCGCCACGCACTATCATGAACTGACCGCACTCTCGGCAAACCTGCCGCGTCTGTTCAATGCGACGGTTCGTGTCAAGGAGTGGCAGGGCGACGTCGTGTTCCTGCACGAGGTACTGCCGGGTTCAGCGGATCGCTCATACGGCATTCAGGTGGCAAAGCTCGCTGGCCTGCCCGCCGCTGTTGTCGCACGCGCAAAGTCCGTGCTGGCAAAGCTCGAAGCGCAGGATCGCAACACCTCGACCCGCGCGCTTATCGACGACCTGCCGCTGTTCGCCGTGCCATCACGCGCAGCACCGGAGCCGCAACCGCCGAGTGAAGCCGATCAGCTTCTGGAAGCACTCAGCGCGCTACACCCCGACGAGATGTCGCCGCGCGAGGCGCTCGATGCGCTCTATGCGTTGAAAGCCAAGCTGCCGAAGCAGTAATCACACCCGATTGATCGACGCGCTGGTCTTCGGCCCGTTCTTGATGGTCTGGTAGACCACGCAATAGCGCTCGGTGAGTTTCAGAAGCTGATCCAGCTTGTCCTGCGGCGCATCAGTGTCCACATCGAAGCGCAGGCGGATTTCAGCGAAGCCCACCGGCGCTTCCTTGTCGACGCCGAGCGTGCCGCGAAAATCGAGGTCGCCTTCCGCCGTGACGTTGCCAGATTTGAGCGGCGCATCGATAGCCGTCGCCACCGATTTGAGTGTCACACCGGCGCAAGCCACCAGTGCTTCAAGCAGCATGTCCCCGGAACAAAGTTCCAGACCCGAACCGCCGGTTGCCGGATGCAGACCCGCGATGGCGGCCGCCGCCTTGCCGGTTTCAACCTTGCAGGACAGGCCTTCACTGTCGAGCGACCCCTTCGCTTTCAGCGTGATGAACGCCGCCTTGGGATCGGCCTTGTAGCGGTCCTTGATCGGCGCCTGCATGGCGCGCAGTTCGGTGGAATCCATTGTCTTGCTCCGTTTCCAGCGGCATTAACAATGCCGCGTGCGGTTTATTCCGCTTTATATCCCCTCGCCGATGGTCAGCAAATCGTCCGCCGGGCGCGCAGCGCGGTTAAGCGAACGATCCAGCGACGCCAGCACCTGATGTTTGACGATCTCAAAAGCCGTTGAAGCGCGATCGCGTGGACGTGTCAGATCAACCTTGATCTCCTCGAACAATCGTCCCGGCCGTGGCCGCATGACAATCACCCGGTCCGCCAGCACCACGGCCTCGTCAACATCATGGGTCACGAGAATCAGGGTCGGCTTGGTATCGGCCCACAGATTCAACAGATGATCCTGCAGGTCAGCGCGCGTGAAAGCATCGAGGGCAGAGAACGGCTCGTCGAGCAGCAATACCTCCGGCGATGGCACCAGCGCCCGCGCAATCGCGACACGCTGCGCCTGTCCGCCGGACAATTCACGCGGCCATGTATCCGCCTTGTCGGAAAGACCGACCCGCGCCAGCGCGCGTGCCACGCGCTGCTGCCGCTCCGCAGCCGGAAGATCGCTCAATCCGAAGCCGATATTGCCGGCAACACTGAGCCACGGGAGCAGCCGCGGTTCCTGAAAGATAATGCCGACCTTTTCATGCGGCGCGGCGATGGAGATGGTATCGAGGGTGACGGAGCCGGTCGTCGCACGATCGAGTCCACTGATCGTACGCAACAATGTAGATTTCCCGCAGCCTGAGCCGCCGATGATGGCAACGATTTCACCGGGCTGAATACGTGCGGAAAAATTCTCCAGCGCATGCACGCCGTTCGGATAGGTCTTGCCGACGCGATCGAGAATCAGCATCAAACGCCTCCCGCCTGCGTGCTGAAGGAATCCTGCCAGCGCAGGAACGGCGCGGCGATCAGCTGGATCAGCCAGTCCGTGATCTTGCCGAGAATAGCGAACACGATGATCGCAGCCACGATCTGCGCGGGCTTGCCGAGTTGCTGGCCATCCGTGAGCAGATATCCAAGCCCTTCAGACGCTCCCATGAACTCGGCGGCGACGACGAACATCCAGCCAAGCCCAAGGCCGGACCGCAGCGCAATCACATAAGCCGGCAGCACGGCGGGAAGCAGAATGCGCCGGATCATCGCAAAGCCGTTGAGACGGAAGATGCGACCGACCTCGACGATCTTGCGGTCCACACTCAGGATCGCGCCGGTGACGCCAAGATAGATCGGAAAGAATACACCGACCGCGATCAGTGCCACTTTCGATGTCTCGAAGATTCCGAGCCACAGGATAAACAGCGGCACCCACGCAATGGACGGAATCGCGCGGAGCGCCTGCAGCGTCGGATCGAGCAGACGCCGCGCCACCGGCCAGTATCCGCAAATCGCGCCGAAGATGGTGCCGGTCAGCACCCCGAGGCCGAAGCCTGCACCTACACGGCTGAGCGTCGCGACCGTATGACGGCTCAATTCACCACTTGCGGAGAGCTCAACCAGTGTCTGCCAGATACGGCTCGGCGGCGGCACCAGACGTCCGTTGGAATAACCAAGGCGCACCGCCAATTCCCACACAATCGCAAGCGCAATCGGCAGCAGCAAGCCCAGCGCGGGCCGCGCAAATCTGCGCAGGCGTCCGCCTCGGCGCAATGGGGTGTCCTCCCCAATTACTTCAGGCGCTGGTGTGTCGAGTGTCATGGCCATGGCAAAGACCGCTTATCGGAAAGGATTGCAAGGGTTCACAGAACGAAGGCCCGCGAGCTTTCGCAGGCGGGCCCCGGAACGCGTCGCGTGCGGCGATGTCAGTTCGTCGGCAGCGGAACCTGATCGTCGATCAACGCATCCACCGTCGCTTTCACGTCCACACCGGGCTGGATCACGCCGGCCTGCTGAAGCGCGAGACCCGCCGCCAGGATCGACTCCCGCTGCGGCGCGCCGATCCGGTTGTGCGTCAGTTCGGTGCGCTCCTTGAGCTGCTTGTCGACCACAGTTTCCGGCAGCTTGGTCACGCCGATGAATCCGCGCTTCAACTCGGCGTAGTTGGCGAGCGAATACTTGCGGGCCTCTTCGTAGACCGCGAGCACACGCTGCACGATCTTCGGGTTGTCCTTCAGGAACTGCTCGCGCACATTGAGAATGCCCCAGGTGTTGGCTTCCGGTTTGCGGAAGAACAGCTTCGCGCCATCCTCGACTTCGGCCTGCGCCATCATCGGATCGAGTCCGGCCCATGCGTCGACGTCACCACGGATCAGGGCAGCCTTGCCGTCGGCATGCTGCAGCAGAACCGGCGTGATGTCCTTGTCGGTGAGGCCAGCATCGAGCAATGCACGCACAAGGAAGATGTGCGGGTCGGTGCCACGCGTCACAGCAACACGCTTGCCTTTCAGGTCGGCGACCTTCGCGATCTTGGAGTCCCTGGCCGTCACCAGTGCGGTCCATTCAGGGCGCGAATAGACATAGATCGACTTGATCGGATTGCCGTTGATCTTCGCGACCAAGGCTGCCGAGCCCGCCGTCGATCCGAAGTCGATCGAGCCGGCATTGAGGAACTCGAGTGCCTTGTTGGAGCCCGCGGACTGCACCCAGACGATCTTGATCCCGTCCTTCTCGAATTCCTTTTCGAGCAGGCCCTTCTCTTTCAGGATGATGGAAACCGGATTGTAGGTCGCCCAATCGATGGCAATCTGTTTCGGCGCATCGGCCGCAAAGGCACCTGGCGCCAGCAGCGTGCCCAGAACAAGGGCAGCGAGGGCGCGTCGTGAGAGCTTGAACATTGTCGTCTCCATCTGGATGACCGGGAACGGGATTCGATCGGGATGAACCAGAAGCGACGCCGAGGGCCGGAATTGGATTGTCCCAAACGAAAGAAATCTCTATGTTTTTCAATTAGTTATTTGGTATCGTCAACGAGAAAAAAACTGCACGGACTCGTCCGATGAGAGAAGCGCTTTTTCGCAATGGCGGGAAAAACAGAAAGGACGGCTCTTTCCGCTGCAATCCGCTGATGACACCGCTGTTGCGGTCCGTTATCCGAATAGGATGGACAGTGTGACGGTCACTCTTCCCACCGATTTCGAAGTGCAGTTCGATACCGCGCGTATCGTCGGCGAGGTCGATGCGCTGGCAGATAAGCATGCTGGCAAGGACGACCAGTTTCGCGCTGCTGTCGCGCAACTGCTCAAGGGCGAACTGGCACGTACGCGCGAAGCGGCGCAGGTCCAGCTACTGAAAGACCGGCATGGCCGCCGCTGTGCCGAGCGGCTTTGCTACGTTCAGGACGAGATCATCCGCATCCTGTTCAATGCCGCGACCCGGCATCTCTATCATTCACCAACGCCGTCGGACTCGGAGCGCATGGCCGTGATCGCCACTGGCGGCTATGGCCGTGGTCTGATGGCGCCGGAGTCCGACATCGACCTGTTGTTTATCCTGCCCTACAAGCAGACCGCATGGGGCGAACAAGTTGCCGAGGCGATTCTGTATTGCCTCTGGGATATGGGCCTGAAGGTTGGTCATGCCACGCGCTCGATCGATGAATCGATCCGCCAGGCGCGCGCCGACATGACCATCCGCACGTCCGTGCTGGAAACACGGTTCCTGACCGGCGATCAGGCGCTCTACGACGAACTCGTGATGCGCTTCGACAAGGAAGTGGTGCAAGGCACCGCCGCGGAGTTCGTCGCCGCGAAGCTGGCTGAGCGTGAGGAACGCCACCGCCGTGCGGGCCAGTCACGCTATCTGGTCGAACCAAATGTGAAGGACGGCAAGGGCGGCCTGCGCGATCTGCATACGCTGTTCTGGATCGCGAAATACGTCTATCGCGTCCACGACGCCGCCGATCTGGTTCAGCAAGGCGTGTTCGATCCGCAGGAATACCGCACCTTCCGCCGTTGCGAGGATTTCCTGTGGTCGGTCCGCTGCAACATGCATTTCTACACCGGCCGTCCTGAGGAACGGCTGTCGTTCGAAATGCAGCGCGAGATCGCACAACGGCTCGGCTACACCTCGCATCCCGGCATGCAGGATGTCGAACGCTTCATGAAGCACTACTTCCTGATTGCCAAGGACGTCGGCGACCTGACCGCAATCCTCTGCGCCAAGCTCGAAGATCAGGAGACCAAGCCTGCGCCGGTGCTCAGCCGCGTGATGGCGCGGCTGCGCCCGGGCCGCAAGCGCGGCCGTGTGCCCGGCAGCGATGACTTTGTCATCGACAACAACCGCATCAACCTTGCTGCACCCGATGTTTTCAAGGCCGATCCGGTCAATCTGATCCGCATCTTCCGTCTCGCGCAGAAGAACAATCTGGCGTTCCATCCCGACGCCATGCGCGCGGCCACACGCTCACTCGGGCTGATCACGCCGAAGCTGCGCGAAACGCCGGAAGCCAACAAGCTGTTCATGGAAATCCTGACGTCGAACGACGCAGAAACCGTGCTGCGGCGAATGAATGAAGCCGGCGTGCTCGGCCGCTTCATCCGCGCGTTCGGCCGGATCGTGTCGATGATGCAGTTCAACATGTACCATCACTACACGGTGGACGAGCATCTCTTGCGCTGCATCGGCATCCTTCAGGATATCGAACGCGGTGGAAACGAAGAATTCGCCGTTGCCAGCGATCTGATGCGGAAGATCCAGCCCGAACACCGCGCCGTGATCTACATGGCGGTGTTTCTGCACGACATCGCCAAGGGCCGCCCCGAGGATCACTCCATCGCGGGCGCTAAGGTCGCCCGCAGGTTGTGCCCTCGCTTCGGCTTCAATGCCGCCGACACCGAACTGATCGCGTGGCTGATCGAGGAACATCTCACCATGTCCACGGTGGCGCAGTCGCGCGACCTCTCGGACCGCAAGACCATCGAAAATTTCGCCGCTGTGGTGCAGTCAGTCGAGCAGATGAAGCTCCTGACCATCCTGACCACCGCCGACATCCGCGGTGTTGGCCCCGGCGTGTGGAACGGCTGGAAAGCCCAGCTCATCCGCACCCTCTATTACGAAACCGAACCGGTGCTGACCGGCGGCTTCTCCGAGGTCAACCGCGCGCAGCGTATCGAAGTGGCGCAGGCGGAATTCCGCGCCAACTTCAAGGAATGGCCAGAAGCCGAACTGGAATCCTACATCGCGCGGCATTATCCCGCTTACTGGCTCAAGGTCGAACTGGCGCGGAAGATCCGCCACGCACGCTTCGTGAAGGCGAGCGAAGCCGGCGGCCACAAGCTCGCGGTCAATGTCGGCTTCGATGAAGGACGCGGCGTCACCGAACTGACGATCATGGCGCCGGATCATCCCTGGCTGCTGTCGATCATCGCAGGCGCCTGCGCGTCCGCCGGCGCCAACATCGTCGATGCGCAGATCTACACCACCACCGACGGCATCGCGCTCGACACCATCGCAATCACCCGCGAATACGACCGCGATGACGACGAAGGCCGCCGCGCCACCCGTATCGGCGACACCATCGAGCAGGTTCTGGAAGGCAAGCTGCGGCTGCCGGATGTGATGGCGCGCCGCACGGCATCGAAGACACGGCTGAAGCCATTCGTCGTCGAGCCGGAAGTCAGCATCAACAACCAGTGGTCGGATCGCTACACCGTGATCGAAGTATCAGGCCTCGATCGCCCGGGCCTGCTATTCCAGCTCACCACCGCGATCTCGAAGCTCAACCTCAACATCGCGTCCGCGCATGTCGCGACCTTCGGCGAGCGCGCCCGTGACGTCTTCTATGTGACCGATCTGCTCGGCGCACAGATCATCGCGCCCACCCGGCAGGCCGCCATCAAGCGTGCACTGATCCATCTGCTTGCTAACGGCGACGCCGCGGAAAAGCCCGCCGCCTGATTTATCTTTCGCGGCGCGGCTTCAGGCTGCACTTTGGATCACGGCCATTTGCCGCAGGCGCAATCGCGCCCGTGCCATGCGCGTTTGCAAGCCGCAGTCATTCTCAAGGGAACGATTTGCGTGCTATAGACTTCGGACTGGACATACCGGAGGTCCGCGATGTTCGAGGGTTTCGACGCCGTCACGCTGGCGCGCTGGCAGTTTTCGTTCACGATGAGCTTTCACATCGTGTTCCCCGCCTTCTCCATCGGCCTTGCCAGTTACCTCGCCGTCCTTGAAGCCCTGTGGCTATGGACCGGCCGTGAGGTCTTCATCAACCTGTTCAACTACTGGCTGAAGATTTTCGCCGTCGCTTTCGGCATGGGCGTCGTCTCCGGCATCGTGATGTCCTACCAGTTCGGCACCAACTGGGCCGTCTTTGCAGACAAGACCGGCCCGATCATCGGCCCGCTGATGGCCTATGAAGTGCTGACCGCGTTCTTTCTGGAAGCAGGCTTTCTCGGCGTGATGCTGTTCGGGCTGGATCGCGTCGGCCACAGGCCGCATTTCTTCGCAACCCTGATGGTCGCCATCGGCACACTGATTTCGGCATTCTGGATTCTGTCGGCAAATTCATGGATGCAGACGCCGACCGGCTTTGCCATGAACTCGCAGGGACAGTTCGTCGCCGCCGACTGGTGGAAGGTGATCTTCAATCCCTCCTTCCCCTATCGCCTCGTGCACATGGTGCTGGCGGCCTATCTCACCACCGCTTTCGTGGTTGGCGGCGTCGGCGCTTATCACCTCTTGAAGAACACGCGGCTGGAGGGAGCCCGCGTGATGTTCTCCATGGCGATGTGGATGGCCGCGCTGGTCGCACCGATCCAGATTCTCGCCGGCGACCAGCATGGCCTCAACACACTGGAGCACCAGCCGGTGAAGGTGATGGCGATGGAAGGCCACTTCCAGAGCCACCCGAACGGCGCACCGCTTATCCTGTTCGGCATTCCCGATCAGGACGAAGCGAAGGTGAAGTATTCCATCGAAATTCCGAAGGCCTCGTCCCTGATCCTCAAGCACTCGCTCGACGCGCCGCTGAAGGGTCTCGACAGTGTGCCGCGCGAGAACTGGCCCAAGGTCGGCATCGTGTTCTGGTCATTCCGCATCATGGTCGGCATCGGTTTCCTGATGCTCGGCCTCGGCCTGCTCAGCCTGTTCATGCGCTGGCGCGGCCAGCTCTACGACTCTGCGTTGCTGCATCGGTGTGCGCTGGCGATGGGACCGGCAGGCTTTATTGCCGTACTCGCCGGGTGGGTAACGACGGAAGCCGGCCGCCAGCCGTTCACGGTCTACGGCCTGTTGCGTACGGTAGATTCAGCATCACCACTTGATGCACCTGCGGTCGCGACATCGCTGCTGGCCTTCATCGTGGTCTACTTCATTGTGTTCGGCATGGGCGTATTCTACATCCTGCGCCTGATGCATCAGCCGCCGCATCATGGTGAGGAAGGCCCGAGCCGGGATGCACCGGCCCGAGCCGCAGGCATCACGCCCGCGCAGGCCGCTCCCGCCGCGCATGGACAGAGGTGAGCGCCATGACCGGAATCACATTCGACATTGCGACGCTGTGGGCCTTCATCATCGCGTTTGCGGTCTTCATGTATATCGTGATGGACGGCTTCGATCTCGGTCTGGGCATGCTGTTTCCGATGTTTCCGAGGAAGGAAGACCGCGATGTGATGATGAATACCGTTGCACCGGTCTGGGACGGCAACGAAACCTGGCTGGTCCTGGGCGGCGGCGGCCTGATGGCCGCATTTCCGCTGGCCTATGCGATCCTTATGCCAGCGATCTATACGCCGATCATCGCCATGCTGATCGGTCTTATCTTTCGCGGAGTCGCTTTCGAATTCCGCTGGCGCACCAAGAGCGAACGTAACCGCTGGGACATCGCCTTCGCCGGCGGCTCCCTGATTGCGGCATTGGCTCAGGGCATCGCGCTCGGCGCAATTCTGCAGGGTGTCCATGTTGAGGGACGGCATTATGCGGGCGGCTGGTGGGACTGGCTGACGCCCTTCAGCATTCTGACCGGCTGCGCCGTGGTCGCAGGTTACGGCCTGCTTGGCGCGACATGGCTCGTGATGAAGACGACGGGCGAACTGCGCGAACATGCCTATCGTCTGAGCTGGTGGCTGCTGATCGCCACGCTGATCGCCATTGTCGCCGTCAGTCTCGCCACGCCATTTCTGCAGGCGGAATACTGGCGCCGCTGGTTCGAGTGGCCGAACATCCTCTTTACCGCGCCGATTCCGGTAGCGGTCGCCGCGATCACACTGCTGCTGCTGAGAAGCCTCGCGAACAAACAGGACTATCGACCCTTTGTTCTCTCGCTCGTCCTGTTCGCAATCACCTATGCTGGGCTCGGCGTCAGCATGTATCCCTATATCGTGCCGCAGAGCGTCACCATCTGGCAGGCGGCCGCGCCTGCTAACAGCCTCAACTTCATGATCTTCGGCGTGGCGGTGCTGGTGCCGATCATTCTGATCTACACCGGATGGGCCTACTGGGTGTTTCGCGGCAAGGTCGATGCATCGAGCGGGTATCACTAGTGTGGCAGTCATGATTTCCCCGCCAGAGCAACCGCGTCCCCTGACGCAACGCCTGTTGTGGTTCGTCGCACTCTGGCTGCTGGGGACCGGCACTGTTGCCACCTTCGCCTATATCCTGCGGCTCTGGATCGCCCCGCATTGATCGCGCAAGCGCGCCGCGCATGGACTTTGCTATCGCTGCATCGTCGCAAGGCATAAAGCCACCGCCCGCGCGCGATCAATGCAAAATAAATACAGACGCTCTGCGCTATAGCTGCCTTCGATCAACCGCCACACGGCGGAAACATTTTCGGGGGTGATCTTGGATAATCCGACACGGCGCGATTTCTTGAAAACCACGGCGCTCGCCGGCACGGCAGCGATCGGCGGCGGCGGCAACGTCTTCGGACAGCAAGCTGTGCCTTTCGATCTGGTAATCCGCGGCGGCGAGGTCATCGATCCCAGCCAGAAATTGCGCGGCATCCGTGACGTCGGAATCCGGCTTGGGCAGATCGCAGCCGTCGAACCATCCATCGGACCAGAACGCGCGAAGCAGACCATCGATGCCAAGGGCAAGCTGGTGACGCCCGGCCTCGTCGACCTGCATACCCACGTCTATCCATACGGCTCGGCGATCGGCATTCCGCCCGATGAACTCGTGCCCTACTCGGCGACCACCACCTATGTCAGCGCAGGCGATGCCGGCGCGAATAATTTCGCTGGCTTCAAGCGTCTGGTCGCTGCGCAGTCGCGCAGCCGTCTGTTCGCATTCGTTCATATCTCGAGCATCGGCCTCGCCGGATTTCCCGTAGGGGAGCTGCTCAACATCGATTACGCCAATGTCGACGCGGCAGCGCGCACCATTGCTGAAAACCCGGATATTGTGCTCGGCGCCAAGGTGCGCGAAACGCTGGCCTTCGTCGGTGACAACGGCATCGAGCCGCTCAAGCGGGCGATCCTCGCGGTGGAGCGCTCCGGCACCAAGGGCCGTGTGATGTGCCACATCGGCAATGCGCCGGGCGACCTCTCGGTTCTTGTCGATACGCTGCGCCCGGGCGACATCCTTACCCACCCATACAGCAGCCTCGGCAATAACACCGTGCAGAACGGAAAGGTATTGCCCGCGCTGCTGGAAGCCAAAAAGCGCGGCGTCATCATTGATGTCGGCCACGGCGCGGGTAGCTTCAACTACGATGTTGCGGAAGCGGCGATCCAGCAGGGCCTCTTGCCCGACACGATCTCAAGCGACGTGCATGTCGCAGCCGCAAATACGCCGAGCAAGCCCTATCTGCCCTGGGTGCTAAGCAAGTTTCTGGCGCTTGGCTTTTCTCTTGAAGACGTGATCGCGGCCGCAACAATCAGACCCGCCACGGTGATCGACCGCGTGCCCAAGCTCGGCACCCTGCAGATCGGCGCACCTGCCGATGTCGCGGTTCTGGAACTGGTCGAAGGCCCGGTCGAGCTGCCCGACACATCGAACAAGCCGCGGACCGGAAAAGCCTATCTCAAGGCCGTACAGACTGTCCGTGGCGGCGTCCCGTTCGGGCGTCCCTATACCCTGCCATTCTCGGCAAACTGATCCCGGAAAAATGCCCGGTCTGGCCCCGATCCTGATGGCTCAGGATCGGGGCCAGACTATCGATGAGGTATGCGGCTGCTCCGGCAAGCCCTTCGATTCGAACGAATTTTAAGGGATTTATGTGACACGAGAGAGATCCGGCGCACCCATAGCGCCTTGCCAGCAGGGCACGGCTCGGGTTTGATGCATCCGGGGCACGAAATAACGCGGGATTCTCGACATGAACCTCCTTCGCTCTCTGGCTTTTGCGGCAACCGCAGCCAGCCTTCTGTTCACGGCACCTCATGCCTTCGCACAGGGGCGCGAAATGAACATCGGCGATCAGCCGGGTTACATTCCGAACGAAGCCGAGGAAGAACTGGCGCCGGAATTCAAGCGCACTGCGGTTTTCTATCGGACCTCCGAGCCGCCGGGGACCATCATCATCAGCACATCCGAGCGCTTCCTGTATCTGATCCAGGGCAACGGACGCGCGCTTCGCTACGGTATCGGCGTCGGCCGTGAAGGCTTCCAGTGGCAGGGCCTGCAGAAGATTTCGCGCAAGCAGGAATGGCCCGACTGGACGCCGCCGCCGGAAATGATCGCGCGCCAGCCCTATCTGCCGCGCTTCATGGCAGGCGGCCCGGGCAATCCGATGGGTGCGCGCGCGCTGTATCTCGGCGCAACGGTCTATCGCATTCACGGTACCAACCAGCCGCAGACCATCGGCAGCGCCGTGTCGTCCGGATGCTTCCGTCTGGTCAATGCCGATGTGACCGATCTTTACGAGCGCGTTCCCGTGGGCACCAAGGTCATCATCCGCCAGCGTCCCGAAATCTGATCTTCCGGCACACCTGTTTTCCTTGCACGCATCCTTCAGAAGCGAGATTACTTCATGGCCATTTTTTCGCGCACCTTCGGGACCGGTCTGACGATCGGCGCGTTGATCGCTGTCGCGGTCGCTGCCGCAGCTATCACCTATGAGCGCTACGATACGCGGACCCTCAAGCGGACCGTAAAACGTGATGCGGTGCTGTGCGGCGTCAACACCGGCCTGCCCGGCTTCTCGATCCCTGACGACAAGGGCAACTGGTCCGGCTTCGACGTCGATATCTGCCGCGCGGTCGCCGCCGCGATCTTCAACGATCCGAACAAGGTGAAGTTCATTCCGCTCGATGCCAGCGAGCGATTCAAGGAACTGCGCAATCGCAAGGTCGACATCCTGTCGCGCAATTCCACCTGGAGCATGTCGCGCGAAACCGAGTATGGCCTGAACTTCGCCGCCGTCGCCTATTACGATGGCGAAGGCTTCATGGTCCGCCAGTCCCGCAAGATCGACTCCGGCCTCGAACTCGACGGCAGCAAGGTTTGTGTTCAGGCGGGGACAACGACACAGCTCAATCTCGCGGACTACTTCCGCGCCAACAACATCAAGTATCAGGAGATGAATTTCCCGAAACTTGACGATGTGCTGCAGGCTTACGATTCCGGTCAATGCGACGTGCTGACCACGGATGTGTCGCAGCTTTATGCGTTGCGGCTGCGGCTCAGCAAGCCCGGCGAGCATGTCATCCTGCCGGACGTCATCTCGAAGGAGCCGCTCGCGCCGGTCGTCCGGCAGCGCGACGATGAATGGCTGCTGATCGTAAAGTGGACGATCTACGCCATGCTGAATGCCGAAGAACTCGGCGTCACCTCCAAGAATATCGACGAAGCGCTGAAATCGAAGAAGCCTGACATCATGCGGCTGCTCGGCACCGAAGGCGCCTATGGCGAGGAAATCGACCTGACCAAGGACTGGGCCGCGCGCATTATCCGTCATGTCGGCAATTACGCCGAAGTCTATGACCGCAACGTCGGCGAAGGATCGAAGCTCAAGATCCCGCGTGGCCTCAACCAGCTCTGGAACGCAGGCGGCATCCAGTACGCGCCGCCGATCCGCTAAAGATCATCCAGAATAAAAAATGGCCGGGATGTCCCGGCCATTTTTCTTGCGGGATATGACGCTCAGTAGCTCTTCAGCCGGGCCAGCTGATCGGCATGATAGGCGGCATCGCCGAACAGTTCCTGACACACCCGCGCGCGCTTCATGAAGAATCCGATGTCGAAGGCATCGGTCATGCCGACGCCGCCATGCATCTGCACCGCTTCCTGCACCGCAAGCGTCGCCGTCGAGCCCGCTTTTGCCTTGGCCACGGAGACAGCTGCGCCCGCCTTGTCAAAATCGGCATCGAGCGTCTGCAGCGCTTTCATCACAGCCGCCTTGGTGATCTCGATTTCCGTATAGAGATGCGCCGCGCGATGCTGGAGTGCCTGGAACTCGCCGATCAGTTTTCCGAACTGCTTGCGTTCTTTCAGATAGGTGACCGTACGCGAGAATGCTTCTTCACTGAGACCCGTCATCTCCGAAGCAACCGCTGCACGGCCGAGGTTGAGCACGCCTTCGAGCAAAGCGCCACCCTGATCGACTTCACCCAGAACGCCATCCGAAGTCACGTCCGTGTCATTAAACACGATCCGCGCGGCATTGTGGGCGTCCACCATCGCGGTGCGTTCGATCTCGATGCTCTTGGCTTTCGAATCGACCAGAAACAGCGTCAGCCCGTCGCGATCGCCCGGCTTGCCCGCGCTGCGGGCTGCGACGATCAAAAGGTCAGCGACATGACCGTCCATCACAAACGCTTTCGCACCCTTCAGCTTGAAGCCGTTCCCGGAGCGCACCGCCTGCAGAGCCGTTTTCAGCGGACGGTGCTTGGCGCCCTCGTCCACCGCCAGTGCGGCGATCAATTCGCCCTTGGCCAGCCTCGTCAGGTATTCCGATTTCTGCCCGGCATTGCCGCCGCGCGTCAGGGCGCTTGCAGCGAGCACACCGGTCGACAGAAACGGCGACGGCATCAGCGTGCGGCCGATCTCCTCCATCACCACGCCAGCTTCGACGGCACCAAGCCCGCTGCCGCCGAATTCTTCAGGAACGAGCAGGCCTGCGAAGCCCATCTCCGCAAAGGTCTTCCAGAGGTCCCGGGAGAATCCGGTAGTATCCTTGTCGTCTCGCAGCTTGCGCAAATGCGTCACCGGAGCCTTGTCGCTGATGAGACCGCGCGCGCTGTCGCGCAGCATTGACTGTTCTTCGTTGAGGACGAGAGCCATAGGTGTTCCAATCGATACAGATAAACCTGGGTTGAAGCAGACCGTCATTGCGAGGAGCGAAGCGACGAAACAATCCAGTCAGTTCGGAAAATGGATTGGTTCGCTTCGCTCGCAATGACGAAGCGTTTTATGCGCCCGGCAGATCGAGAATGCGCTTGGCGACAATGCCGAGCATCACCTCGCTGGTGCCGCCTTCGATCGAGTTGGCCTTGGTGCGCAGCCATGAACGCGCCAAAGCTCCCTCATGCGAGCGCGCGCTTTCCCATTCCAGCGCATCGGCGCCGCCAGCCGACATCAGAAGCTCATAACGGCGCTTGTTGAGTTCAGTGCCGTAATACTTCAGCGCCGATGAATAGGCCGGATGTCCCTGCCCGGCTTTCGCCAGATCAACCGCACGTTCCGCGGCGCAGGCGAGCGCCGCTTCATCAACATCAAAGGCCGCGATCTGACCGCGCAATACCGCGTCGTCCAGCTGTCCGCGATCATCCGTGCCGATGGAGTTTGCCGCGACCTGCCCCAGCGGCCGGCCACCGCCACGCTCGCCCAGACCCGAGATCATCGAGCGCTCGTGCTGCAGCAGATATTTTGCGACATCCCAGCCCCGATTGACCGTTCCGACCACACGCGAGCGCGGCACGCGCACATTGTCGAAGAAGGTCTCACAGAACGGCGATTTGCCGGAGATCAGCAGGATCGGCTTGGTCGATACTCCCTTCGAAGCCATGTCGAACAGAATGAAGCTGATGCCATCATGCTTCTTGGCGCTGAAGTCGGTCCGCACCAGACAGAATATCCAGTCGGCGTAGTTCGCATAGGACGTCCAGATCTTCTGGCCGTTGATGATGTAATCGTCGCCATCCACGTCGGCGCGTGTCTGCAGCGAAGCCAGATCCGAACCCGCATTCGGCTCCGAATAGCCCTGGCACCAGCGGATCAGACCGGCGGAAATCTTCGGCAGATGTTCGCGCTTCTGCTCTTCCGTGCCATACTTCAGAAGCGCCGGCCCAAGCATCCAGATGCCGAAGCTCGACAAGGGAAGCCGCGCACGGATCGCCGCCATTTCCTGACGCAGGATTTTCGTTTCCTCGGCGTTGAGACCGCCTCCGCCGTATTCCTTTGGCCAATCAGGAACAGTCCAGCCCTTGTCGCGCATGCGCTCGAACCAGAGACGCTGGGGTTCGGAGGAAAATTTCGTATTGCGTCCGCCCCAGAACACATCGCTTTCGTCTGCGACGGGCTTGCGCATCTCCGGCGGGCAATTGGCCTCTAGCCAGGCACGTGTCTCACTGCGGAATTTTTCCAGATCGCTCATTCGACATTCCCTCGGCGGAGCCGCTGCACGATACGCGCGGCCAATGTTGATTTTCCGGGCCGGACTGTATCGCCCGCTTGGCGGATTTCAATATCTCGCTGGCGCGAAAAGCCCTGCAGCCTGGGATATGGTAGCCATGCACGGACCTTATCACGGGCCCGGCAAGCACGTTTAAAACAAAGGAAACGGCCATGCGCCTGAGAGACCTTCCGCCTAGCGAAATGACCGACGACCAGAAGAACATTTATGCGGAGTCCGTTTCAAGCAAGCGCGGCACGGTGACGCCGCCGCTGCGCGCCTGGATTCATGCGCCGGACATCGCGCGGCACGCAGGCCGTCTCGGCGCGTTCCTGCGCTACGATACCACTCTCGGGCCGCGACTGTCCGAGCTCGCCATTCTCGTAACTGCGCGGCACTGGAGCGCGCGCTTTGAATGGTATGCCCACAAGAAGTTGGCGCTCGCTGCGGGACTCGATCCAGTCATCATCGACGCGATCAATCACCGCCACGTTCCTGATTTCGACGATCCGAAAGCGCAACTGGTCTACGAATTCAGCGAAGCTCTGCATGAGAACCACAATGTCCCGGCGCTGCTGTACCAGAAGGCTATCGAGCTCCTCGGGGAAACCGGCATTGTCGAACTGATCGGATTGCTCGGCTATTATTCTCTGGTGTCGATGACACTCAACACTTTCGAAGTGGAGGTACCGGAAGGCGAGACCTGCGACCTTGTGCCGTGATGGCCGGGTGCATACCTCTGGAAGAGTGATGCATCCCGTCATTTGGAGAAACCTGGTATGCCCGGAGAAACCGCTGCGAATTCCTTCAAGCCTGTCATCGCCGGGACGCGCATCGGTCACGTCCATCTCAAGGTCGCAGATCTCGACCGCGCGCTTGGTTTCTATCAGGGCGTGCTTGGCTTCGAGCTGATGCAGCGTTACGGCGATCAGGCGGCGTTCATTTCAGCCGGCGGCTACCATCACCACATTGGTCTCAACACCTGGCACAGCAAGGGCGGCAAGCCGCCGCCGGATGGCACAACGGGACTGTTCCACACAGCGATCCTGTACCCGACACGCGCTGCGCTGGCCGATGCACTGCACCGCGTTCTTTCTGCGGGCATCACACTCGATGGTGCGAGCGATCATGGTGTCAGCGAGGCGCTCTACTTGCGCGATCCCGACGAGAACGGTGTTGAGCTCTATCGCGACCGGCCCGAAGCGGAATGGCCCCGCCATCCGGACGGAACGCTGGCGATGTTCACCCGCCGGCTCGATGTGGAAGCACTGTTGCGCGAACGCGAGTCCTGATCAGACGGGCCGCTCCCCCTTGCCTTTGACAAGCACAAGGGCCGCGGCAATCAGTTCGGCAGCTGCGCAGGCATAGAATGGAACGCTGTAGCTGCCGAAGGCATCGCGCAGCAATCCGACAATGCCCGGTCCGAACGCATAGGTGAACTGGCAGATTGCCGTCACCAGACTGACCAGCACTCCGAATGCCGCCGCACTGAACTCCCGCTGCACAATCAGCGTCGGCAGCGTGATCACATTGCCAACCGAAAAGCCGAACACTGCGCTAGCGGCGAACAACGCCGCCTCGTTCCGGGTATTGATCATGACAATCAGTGCCGCCGCCTGACTGACCGCCAAAGCTGCTGACGCTCCGCGCTGATTCATCCGGTCGATGACAAACCCGAACAGAACGCGCCCGATTACCGCCATTGCCGTCATCAACGCCACCGCGATGCTGGCGCGCTCCCGGCCCATGATCGGATCGAAGAATGAGATCTGGTGCACGATGAAACCGACTTGCGCGATCAGCAGCAGCGCAAAGGGGATCGCGACGGTCCAGAACGAAAGGCTGCCGAAAGCCGCCGCCCTGATCTGCGCGGCTGACTGCGTGACGAATGGTTTCTCGGCCTCGCCTTGAGGCTGCGCCGCACGCTTCGGAGGTTGTCCTACCCATATCAGGATAGCCGGAACCGCCAGCGCTACAACCACCAGCGCCGCACCGATCAATGTCGCGGGAAACCCGACCTTTCCGATGGCGCCGACCAGCAACGGCACACCGAAAACGCCGCCACAGCTCGCGCCATTCAGCGCAAGACTGATCGCCATCCCGCGCCGTTTGTCGAACCACAGTCCCAGCGTGTTGTTGATCGCGGCGATACTGGTTCCGGCCCATCCGAATGCAATCAGCACATAAGCAACATACAGTTGCCAGGGCGAGGTCACCTGACCGACCAGCGCAGTGCCCGCCGCAATGGACAGAATGCCTCCAATCAGCAGGCGGCGCGGCCCCATCGCACGGATCGCTTCACTGACAAACACCACCAAAACCGCACTGAACAGATAGTAGACGGTCGTCGCGGTCGAAATCAGCGAAGCCGGCCAGCCATGCATGCGCTGCAGCTCGGCCAGATAGACACCCTGACCATAAAAGCCGGCGCCCCAAGCGAAAGTCGCGACCAGAAAGCAGACCCCGACAATTGGCCAGCCTTCATAGCGGATCGATGTTTCATCGATGATCTTCTCATGCGCGGCAGGACCCGCGTGAGGCACATTCATAGTCTGGCGCTTCCTCGATGAGCCTGACGCTCTTTTTGTCTGCCGATTCCAGTGAAGGCAGTCCCGCCATCTGTCAGGAGGCGGATCGCGCCGTCAAGCGAAGGAATTTCACATCCTTCATGACGAATGATCATATAAGGACGGCGGCATCCTCACGGCCTGGCTGGATTGTAGAAAAATCTCTCGCGGAAAATCCTGTCGCCGCGCCATTCCTGCATGGCGATTTCATCGACATGCAGGGTCTTGCCGTCCAGACCGATGAGATCGAAGTTCCAGTGGATCATGACATGGTCGCCTTCCACCACGGAGATCAGTGCCCTGGAACGAACCTCTTTCATGCGGGCGAGAATGCCGCGCTCGTGCGCCACCAGCAGATCACGTCCTTCGCGCGGCGTCGACGTGTTCTCCTGCATGCTGGCATCTTCGGTGTAGTAGCGCTCGATGGCGCCGGCGTGGTCCCCGCTCTCGACCAGTGCAATAAATTCATCAACGCGTGCGCGTGTCGGCATGTCCTGTCCCCGATCGCATTAACCGGAGAGCACATAAGCACACGCAGAGAGGCCTGCCACCGGCAGGCCGCACGATCTGTTGCAAATTTGCGAGCGCCGGAACGGCGTTCTGCGGCGAGTTACTTGTAAAGGTATCCGACCGGCTTGCCCTCGGTCCGCAGCGGACGGACATCCTTTTGCGTGATGATCTGACCGGCGAGGCCGTCAATCTCGTCACGCTGCACCGGAGTCCAGCTTCGAAGATTTTCCATGCCCTTCAGAAGCCCGAGCCGGAGAACCTGCGTATTTTCGCCTACCCCTTCGAGACTGACGGAGTTCTTGCCCGCCGTCACGACATCGCCCGTCACAAGTTCGAAGGTCTTCCCCGCACTGTCCTTGAATTCAGCGGTACCGCGAATGACGCGATAGATCACAACCTCGCCCTTTGCGAGGCTCGCTGAATCTGCCGCGCCCTGGGCGCTCTTCGGCAACAGTGAGTGGCCGGGCGGATCGGTCGCGATGATATGGCCGGTGACGAGATGGCCGCTCGGCACCTCGATGCCGATATCGCGCACATAAACAGCCGACGGCGATTTGACTGATGCATCCGCAAGCGGCTTGTAGAGCGCGTCCAGTTCAAGCGGGTCCTGCAGCCAGAAGCCGGCATCTGCCGGGCGATCATGCAAAGGATGGCTCCAGGCCACGCGCGGCGTCTCGGCTTCGTTGATCTGGTCCGGTCCCACAATCGTCGGATTGGGAAATGTCGTCGGGTCGGTGATGAAAGCCTCAAGAAACTTGCCGGAGTAACCCATCGAAATTGCATCCGGCACCACCGTCTGCGGTGTCTTCAGGTTTTCCTCGGTCGACAAGCCCGACCACGTATAGAACAACTGACGATGCACGATCGCGCTTTGCAGCATCACCGATCCGGGACCGACGTAATACAGCCGGCCATCGTAATCGAAAGTGAACATGCCCGAGGTGACCAGCACAAGCTGGAAGCCGCCCGGCGGAAGATGGAGATGAAAGTCGGTAGGGCCGGTGTCCTGACGATAGATCGGCAGATTTGTCGCGACCTCATGAAGGAGGAAGCTTTCATTGTTGGCGTGGAAGCCTTCATCAGCGCGGCTGTAAAGCGCCTGCGGACGATAGGTCGCTTCATAGGTCGTATCCTTGTGGCGATCGATCGCCACAAAATCCCTGGTGTTCAGGCGAATGGGATTTCCGTTCGGCCGTGTAAGGCCGGATGACCTGGACTCAGACTTGGACTCAGACTTGGCTTCAATCGTCGCGTGGACATTCATCGCATCCTCCAATCGAGGCTGGCGCGCCCCGGCGCAGTTGCTTCTGCAATGCATCATGCGAATTCCACGCCAGCATGCGCATCGGAAGCGAGCTTGCGATGGCGAAGTTTTACGCAGCGAAAGATGTGGCTGAGTCCGTGAGGGATTCGGACACAAATCCAACCGGCGAGTCGTGAAGCTCGTCGTTGGAGCAGATCGCTCAGCTCTGGCATCCCAGAGAGAGGCGTATTTTCAGGCGCACGCGAACCCGCCGCCGGCCCAGCGATCAGGCAATTGCGCGTGTATGCTGCCTAATATTCCACCTCGAGTTCTTCGATTTCCGCCGGCTCCTGCCGCGCAGCCTCGATCCACTCCTGCATTTCAGGAAGGGCTAATACGCGTTTTGCGTAAGCCGCCAGCGTCGGACCGAGCTGCACGTCGTAGGTCACAAAGCGCGTCACCACCGGCGCATACATCGCATCAGCCATGGACCGGTGCCCGAACAGGAACGGTCCTCCGGACTTTTCCAGACAGTCGCTCCAGATCGCGCAGACCCGGTCGATGTCCGCCTGCGCACGAGACCAGATCTTGAATCCCGGGAAATGCCCTTTGATGTTGACCGGCAGCGAGGAACGCAACGTCGCAAACCCGGAATGGATTTCACCGCAGATTGAACGGCAATGCGCGCGCGGAATACGCTCTGATGGCAACAAACCCGCATCAGGCATGAGATCGTTGAGATATTCGCCGATCGCCAACGTGTCCCAGACCGTCGCGCCTTCGTGGCGCAGGCATGGCACCAGAATTGACGACGACAGCAGCAATATCTCCGCGCGGGCCGAGGGATCATCCGGCGCTATGACAATTTCGTCGAACTCAAGCCCGGAGAACCTGGTCAACAGCCAGCCACGCAGCGACCACGACGAGTAATTCTTGCTGCTGATGGTCAAAGTGGCCTTGGCCATGATCGCCCTCCTGAACGCTGCACATCAAAGAGGCGGGCCGGTTCCCGCCAATTCCGCCGCGCCTGCCTGCTGATTAAGCGCCTGCTCCTTTTACACACAGCAAATGACATGCCAGTCCGCACGGGCGATTGACCGGACTCTGGCGTCAAGTTTGCATGTTGGAAAGCTAAAGGGATTCGCCGGATGTCGCCGATGATGTACCAGACCTATCAGAACACCATGGATATGACCGCTCCCTGGCGGAGCGGAGCTGCAACCGCACTGTCTTACCTGAAGATGCTGCCGGAGGGTTTTTCGGACAAAGTCTTCGGGCGCGTGGCCGCGGCGCTTGAGTTGATGTCGCGCAGTTCGTTGACGTACCGGCGGCCGGACTACGACATCAAGCCGGTCGCGGTCGGCAATCGTGAATGGCCAGTGGTCGAGGAAGTGCCGTTCGCGACACCATTCGGCTCATTGCTACATTTCAAGAAAGAAGGCGCGCCCGAGCAACCCAAGGTGCTGCTGGTCGCACCGATGTCAGGTCATTTCGCAACATTGCTGCGGGGTACGGTGCAGACGCTGCTGCAGGATCACGATGTCTACATCACCGACTGGCACAATCCGCGCGACATTCCGCTCGATCAAGGCAAATTCGGCCTCGACGAATATACCGAGCATCTCATCACCTTCATGGACCAACTCGGCCCAAAGTCGCACATGGTCGCGGTGTGTCAGCCGTCAGTGTCGGCGCTTGCAGCCTGCGCCATCATGTCGGAAGACAATCATCGCGCGCGTCCGGCGAGCCTCACATTGATGGCCGGCCCCATTGATACGCGCATCCAGCCAACCAAGGTCAACGAGTTTGCGACATCGAAGCCGCTGAAGTGGTTCGAGGACAATCTGATCAACTACGTCCCGATGCAGTGCAAGGGCGCGTTTCGCAAGGTTTATCCCGGCTTCATCCAGGTCACGGCCTTCGTGTCGATGAATCTCGAACGCCACGTCAAGTCTCACACCGATCTGCTTGAGCATCTTGCCAAGGGGGAAACCGAGAAGGCCGACACCATCAAGACCTTCTACGACGAGTATTTCGCCGTGATGGATCTGCCTGCGGACTTCTATATCGATACCATCCGCGACGTGTTTCAGGAGCATCTGCTGCCGAAGGGCAAACTGACCTACAAAGGCCGCACCGTGAATCCGGGCTCGATCAAAAAGATGGGTCTGATGACAGTGGAAGGCGAGAAGGACGACATCTGCTCGATCGGGCAGACGCTCGCTGCACAGGATCTCTGCACCGGTGTGCGCGCCTATCGCAAGGTGCATCACATGCAGGCCGGCGTCGGGCATTACGGCGTGTTCAGCGGCCGCAAGTGGAACAACGAAATCTATCCGCTGCTGCGGGATTTCATTCACGTCAATTCGTGATTGCCGCCCTACAAGCGAAAAAAGATGGCCGGCTGAAAACAGACGGCCATCAGTTTGAGGAAGAATGGCCGCCCGTGAGATCAGGCGTCCACTCCCAGACGACATCAATACTCAACACCACAGCCGCTCCCTTTTCGGGACGCAGCCATTACCCTTCACACACCCGATGGGTTACCGCTGCGTGCAACAATGGCCGCGACCGTGCGCGCCTCATGTTCGGGTTTCATTGCCGCAAGCGCCCGCGCGATCCGGTATGCGATCCACGCCAAAAGCGCGGTCAGAAACGGCTCACGGACTTCCTTGACGACCTGCATGGCCTGATCCTCCGGGTTGCTGGACGCGGCGGCGTTCAGCTTTCCCCGAATCTAGGTCTGCGCACGATTTTAGCAAACGAGTAATTCTGCGCTTTAATATCGACATTCTCGATATAAAGAGGCCACCTGCTTCGGGCGCGTACGCCCCTTCGAAAGTGGTCTTAATCCGCCAGCGCCTTCATTTCCCTGTAGAGGTCCGACTTACCCTCGAACCCGATGCCCGGCAGATCTGGCATGGTGATGTGGCCGTTCTCGACACGCACGCCATCGGGGAAGCCCCCATAGGGCTGGAACAGGTCCGGATAACTTTCGTTGCCGCCAAGACCGAGACCCGCCGCGATATTCAACGACATCTGATGACCGCCATGCGGAATGCACCGCGACGGCGACCAGCCATGGGTCTTCAGCACATCGAGCGTGCGCAGGTACTCGCACAGACCATACGACAACGCACAATCGAACTGCAGCCAGTCGCGATCCGGACGCATGCCGCCGTACCGAATGAGGTTGCGCGCGTCGTGATGGCTGAACAGGTTTTCACCCGTTGCCATTGGTCTCGGATAGAATTCCGCCAGCGATGCCTGCAGATGATAGTCCAGCGGATCGCCCGCTTCCTCGTACCAGAACAGCGGATACTCCCGCAGCATCTTGGCGTAAGCGATTGCGGCTTCCAGATCGAAGCGGCCGTTGGCGTCCACCGCGAGTTGCGCCTGACTGCCGATCTCCTTCAACACAGCTTCAATGCGCTCGCGGTCATCACCGAGCGATGCACCGCCGATCTTCATCTTCACCACGGTGTAGCCGCGATCGAGATAGCCGCGCATTTCCGCACGCAGCGCCGAATTGTCCTTGCCGGGATAATAGTAACCGCCCGCCGCATAGACGAAGACGCGCGGATCGGCGGCTCGGTTGTGACGCTCGGCCAGCAAGCGAAACAGCGGCTTGCCCGCAATCTTCGCCACCGCATCCCAGATCGCCATATCGATAGTGCCGACCGCGACCGAACGCTCGCCATGACCGCCGGGCTTCTCGTTCGACATCAGCGCCGCCCACGCCTTGTCGGGATCGATATTGTCGCCGGATGCATCGAGCAGCATTTTCGGATCGGCTTCCAGAAGGCGCGACGCGAAGCGCTCGCGGATCAGACCACCCTGCCCGTAGCGGCCGTTCGAATTGAAACCGTAGCCGACCACACGCTTGCCGTCGCGCACTACGTCCGTCACGACCGCGACAAGGCTGGTCGTCATTTTCGTGAAATCGATATAGGCGTTGCGGATCGGCGATGCGATCGGCTTGGTGATTTCGCGGATGTCGACAATGCGGACGGACATGGATGGCTGATCCTGTATGCGGGCTTTCTGAGCTATCGGCGCGCGCGATGTCTACGCTACGACCCGGAAAGTTCAAGTAAAACAGCGATTTTTTACCACAGCCTGGCTCTTTTCCGGGGTTCCGCGCCTATGATAGATAACGCGCCGGAAACCCGGAGAATATTGTGCGCGCCATGCTGCGTTCCCTGCTGATGCTGTTTGCCGTGCTGTCTGCGGCGCAGTTGTCCACGACCGCCGCGCAGGCCGGCAAGCGCGTGGCGCTGGTACTCGGCATCTCCGCCTATCAGCATGTCGCCAAGCTGCCGAACCCGTCGAATGACGCAGGCGCGATGGCGGATCTTCTCCGCAAATCCGGATTTGACGTTGTTGAAACCAGGCGCGATGTCGGCATTGCCGATCTCCGCCGCGCGGTCGGCGATTTTTCGGACAAGGCGCAAGATGCCGACATTGCCGTGGTGTTCTTCGCCGGTCACGGCATTGAAGTTGACGGCACCAACTATCTCGTGCCGGCGGATGCGAAACTCGCGCGCGACTTCGACATCGAAGATGAGGCGCTCTCGCTCGACCGGCTGCTGAAAGCCATCGAGCCCGCGAAACGCCTGCGCCTTGTGATGCTCGATGCCTGTCGCGACAATCCCTTCGCCAAGACCATGAAGCGCACCGTGGCCTCACGCTCCGTCGGCCGCGGCCTCGCCAAGATCGAACCGGTGGTATCGGACACGCTGATCGCTTTCGCGGCGAAGGCAGGCTCGGTTGCACTCGACGGCGACAGCAGCAACAGCCCGTTCACCACCGCGCTGCTCGAACACATCGCCACGCCGGGCGTCGATCTGCGGATCGCATTCGGTCGCGTCCGTGACTCCGTCCTGTCCAGCACCGGCCGGAAGCAGGAGCCGTATGTCTATGGCTCACTCGGCGGCAACACCGTCGCGATTGTCGATGCGAATGCCGCAACCGCCAGAGCTCCTTCGGCGGACAACAAACCGGCGGCCGCACAGGTCGCAGCGGCTGATCCGGGGACAGCCGCATCGCCGCGCGCGCCTGCCGGACCTGCAGTTAATCCGTCATCCGGCGAGATTGCCGAGGCATGGCGCGCGGTTTCCACGACCACAAGCCCCGCGGTTCTTGAAGCCTTCGTGCGCCGCTTCGGCGACAGCATCTATGGCGATCTCGCCCGTGCGCGCCTGCAGGACCTGAAGGCGCCGGAGACAAAAATCGCTTCGAAGCCGGATGAGCGTTCGCTGCATCCGGCGCAGAAGGCGGCAGAGCCTGCGGCATCGCCATCTGTGCCAACACCCTCCGCCGCAGCCACGGCAGCCACCGGTTATCTCGGCTGTTTCAAGGATCAGGGGAAACGCGATCTCGACGGCCACACCTTTTACGATGGCAAGATGACCGCGCAACTGTGCGTGTCCACCTGCCGCGACAAGGGCTTTAGCTATGCCGCGACACAGTATGCGGGCCATTGCTTCTGCGGCAACAAGTATGGAGCGTCCGGGCCTGCCACGAACTGCGACACCAAATGCACGGGCAACCGCGATGAAATCTGCGGGGGCACCTGGGCCAATTCAGTCTACAAGGTCAATTGAGCCGCGCCCCTCTCTTTAAGAAAGCCGCGCAACTATTCGCAGAACCGCTCGCCGTTCGTGTAAAAGCAGAACGGCGAGCTATCCGTCGGCGGCGAGATTTCCCGCGCGATATTGCGGCGATTCCAGATCGCCGCCCGCTGATACTTGTTGAGACGCGGTTTTGGTGCCGTACAGCGGCTGCTGAGCTTTTCGTCGGCGACCGTCACCCAAACGGCTTTGCCATTGTCCACGGTGCATGTCTGCATCGCGGCCTTCTGCACACAGACGCTCGCGCCTTCGCCATAGTTTTTGCTGTTGTAGACGCACTGGAGCACGGCAGGCTTTGCGTCTGTCGAGGCCTTTTGCTCGACCGGCGGCCTCTGCTCCGCACCAGTTTGAGCCGCGGCCGGAAGGCCGAACATCAGAAGCAGGCACGGCATGAAGATACGGATCATGGCCTGATCCTACCGCGACGCAGCCCTTTCAAGAAGATAGCGCCGCCGGAAATGCTTAAGAAGAATGGCTTCGGGTCAAATCAATTGAACGAGCATTGGAAACATCCGGCCCGGCAAATGCCGGACCGGATGCGGAGTCATATTACTTGGTCAGCGGGCAGCCGCTCTCTTTCGCGGTCGGGAACGCCTTGTCGCCCGGCACCACGGCGAGTTGCTTGTAGTAGTCCCATGGCTTCTTCGACTCGGACGGCTTCTTGACCTCGAACAGATAGAGATCATGAACCATGCGGCCGTTCTCCAGAACCTTGCCGCCCTGTGCAAAGTCGTCGTCCACCGGCAGTTCCTTCAGCTTCTTGGCCACGGCTTCGGTGTCCTTGGTGCCGGCGGCCTTGACCGCCTTGAGATACTGCAGGGTCGCCGAATAGGTGCCTGCCTGAATCATGTTCGGCATACGGCCGGTGCGCTTGAAGAAACGCTCGCCAAGATTGCGCGACCGATCGTTGACGTCCCAGTAGTAACCTTCGGTCAGCACCAGGCCCTGCGCAGCCTGCAAACCGAGGCCGTGAACTTCAGCCGCCGTCAACAACAGACCAGCGAGCTTCTGACCGCCGGCAACGATGCCGAACTCCGCCGCCTGCTTGATCGAGTTGGTGGTGTCGAGGCCAGCGTTGGCAAGACCGATGATCTTCGCCTTCGAGCTTTGGGCTTGCAGCAGGAAGGACGAGAAGTCCGCGGTGTTCAGCGGAATGCGAACCGCACCCAGCACCTTGCCGCCCTGTTCCTTGACGAAGTCGCCGGTATCTTTCTCAAGTGCGTGACCGAACGCGTAGTCGGCCGTCATGAAGAACCATGAATCACCGCCGGCCTTCACCAGTGCACCGCCGGTGCCGTAGGCAAGCGCGCGCGTGTCATAGGCCCAGTGGAAGCCATAAGGCTGACATGCATCGCCGCTCAGGCGCGAGGTCGCGGCACCAACCACGATGTCGATCTTCTTCATCTGCTTGGACAGGTCATGCACCGCAAGCGCGACCGACGATGTCGTCAGCTCGGTGATCATGTCGACGCCTTCAACCTCGTACCAGCGACGCGCGATGCTGACGCCGAGGTCAGGCTTGTTCTGATGGTCTGCAGAGAGCACTTCGATCTTCTGACCGAGAACCTCGCCGCCGAAATCCTCGACCGCCATCTTGGCAGCTTCGTAGGACCACTTGCCACCGTAGTCGGCATAGACGCCGGACTGATCGTTGAGAATGCCGATCTTCACGCCCTGTGCCGAGGCGGGCAGGACTGTCGTCAGGCTGAATGCCGCGACGGCTGCGGCCAGAAACTTGGATGTCATAATATGGGCTCCCAGTTATTCTTGTTTGAGATGCCACTTTATAGCGGCATCGCGTTTGCACAGGGCATTGAACTTTCGCAGCGGCTTCCTGCATTTCACGCAAGGATTTTGCAGTGCACAAGGAATATTCTGCGCGTTCAGCGGCCGGGCCTGAACCGCCCGGCGGACAGTCTCCGGAACCGCACACCTTTTCCATCGGCAAGCCGTGTTGCCTCGTAACCTCCGTCACGAATGGCGTCACGCTGCGGCCGCGCATTTTCTGGATTGCGCTCCTTCTCCCACCATGATGCCCGCTGCGAGGCGCGCGGCAGCGCAAAACCAAGGATGTCCTCGATCTCATCGAAGGTCAGAACCAGCTCCACCCTGGTCTGTTGCGCGAGATACTCGCGAAGCGGATCGAAGTCGTCCAATCCGGCGCTCCCTGTGTTGTAAACCGGCATGTGAGCCGATAGGTACGTGGCATCGTCTCGATTGAACAGGGTCTTGTGTGAATCTGTTTGTCTTCGGCCTCGGGTTCAGCGCTGGATATTTTGCCGGGCGGCGTGTCGCGCGCAAGGATCGCGTGAGTGGAACAGTCCGTTCACGCGAAAAGGCCGAGGCATTGTCTACCGCCGGGATCAACGCGCATGTGTTTGGGCCCGGTCACCGCGACGGCGCCATCGATGCCGATCTCGCGGCGGCCGACGCGCTGCTGATCTCAGTACCTCCCGGCGCCGATGGCGATCCTGTCCTCGCGGCCTATGCGCCGCAGATTGCCGCCGCCCCGAACCTGCGCTGGATCGGTTACCTCTCGACCATCGGCGTCTATGGCAATCATCAGGGCGCATGGGTCGACGAACAGACGCCTGCCATGCCCACCAACGCCCGCTCGATCGAGCGCGCACAGGCCGAGCGAGCATGGCTTGCCTTCGGCGCGGCGAACAACAAGCCGGTCCAGATTTTCCGGCTTGCGGGAATTTACGGGCCCGACCAGAGCCAGCTTGTGCAACTGGCACGCGGGACGGCCAAACGCATCATCAAGCCGGGGCAGGTTTTCAACCGTATTCATGTCGAGGACATCGCACGCACGCTGGACGCGTCGCTTGAACGCCCCCGCCCCGGCGCGATCTACAACGTGACCGACAACGAGCCTGCGCCGCCGCAGGATGTCGTCGCCTTCGCCGCAAACCTGTGCGGCGTTGTGCCGCCGCCGGAGATCAGCATCGATGACGCTAATCTCACCGCCATGGGCCGATCATTCTATGACGAAAGCAAACGCGTGCGGAACAATCTGCTTCGCGATGAACTCGGCGTCACACTGGCCTATCCGACCTATCGCGAAGGCTTGAAGGCGCTCCGCGACGCCGGCGAAGGACCACGCTGAAGGCGCCTTACGCCGCCTTCGTTGCTTTCGCCTTCTGGATTGCATCCCAGATTTTCACCGGCGTCAGCGGTGTCTGCAGCGAGGTGATGCCAAGTTCACTCAGGGCATCCATGACACCGTTGACGATGCAGGGTGGTCCGCCGATCGCGCCGGATTCACCGCAACCCTTTGCGCCGAGCGGATTGGTCTTGCACGGCGCGGAATCATCGAGCGTGACCTCGACATGCGGCATATCGCTGGCGCGGGGGATGCAGTAATCCTGATAACTCGCGGTAAGCAGTTGTCCCGACGGATCGTAGACCACGCCTTCATACAGTGCCTGACCGATGCCCTGCGCCACGCCGCCATGCACCTGCCCTGTAACCAGCATCGGATTGATGGCGATGCCGACATCGTCCACCGTGGTGTAACGCACCACGCGAGTGACGCCAGTTTCGGGATCGATCTCGACCTCGCAGATATGCGTGCCGTTCGGCCATGTCGGGCCGTCAACGTCACCCTGACTATTCACGGTGAGACGCGAATCCTTCTCGTCCTTCGCCAGATCGAACAGGCTGACGCGCCGGTCGGTGCCGACCACAGTTAGCATGCCGTCGCCATATTCAATGTCGCCGACAGAGGCTTCCAGCACATGCGAGGCCTTCTCGCGCGCCTTCTGGATCAGATCGCCCGCCGAGACGACCGCTGCTGTGCCGCCGACGAACAGCGAGCGCGAGCCGACGCTGCCGCCGCCGGTCGCCTTGTCGGTATCGCCCTGAATCACATCGATGCGATCAAGCGGGACGCCGAGCGCACCGGCGACCATCTGCGAATAGCTGGTCTGCAATCCCTGCCCCATCGCCTGCGTCCCCGACTGCAGGATGATACGGCCTTCGGCGGTCGCATGCAGCGTCACCTTCTCGGTGTGAACGCGGCCACCGGTCCACTCGATGTAGCTGGTCAGACCACGGCCATAGAGCAGGCCCTTTTTCTTCGCAGCCTTCTTGCGCGCATTGAACCCGTCCCAGTCGGCGAGTTTCGAGGCGCGCTCCAACATGTGTGCGAATGCGCCGCTGTCGTAGGTTTCGCCGACCGCGTTCTTGTAGGGCAGTTGCGACGGCTTGATGTAGTTCACCTTGCGAATCTGGCGCGGGTCCATCCCGATCTGGCGCGCAGCCGCATCCATCAGCCGCTCGACAATGAACACCGCTTCCGGCCGTCCGGCGCCACGGTAAGGCCCGGTCGGCGCAGTGTGTGTCAGCACCGCCTTGATGTCGAAATGGATCAGCGGAAGATCATAAACGCCGGTCGCCACGAAAGGCCCAAGCACCAGCGGAATGATGACGCCCGCGCCGGTGAGATAGGCGCCGGTGCCGCCCAGCGAGCGGACGCGGAACGCCAGCACGCGGCCTTTTTCATCGAGCGCAAACTCACCGGTGGAGGTCAGATCGCGGCCATGATGACCGCCAACAAAGTCATCGAGACGGTCGCCGCGCCAGCGCACCGTGCGCTTCAGTTTCGTCGCCGCGTAGGCGACAACGCCGTCTTCCGGATAGAGATTGACCTTGTGGCCGAAGCCGCCGCCGATGTCGCCGACCAGCACATGGACGCTGTCCTTCGGGCGCTTGAGCACCACATCCGCAAGAATGTCGCGCGTGGCCGTCGGTGTCTGGCTCTGAACATGCAGCGTGAGGCGGCCGGTCTTCCTGTCGACTTCGGCCATGGTGCTGCGCGGCTCCATCGCGGATGGCACGAGGCGCTGGCTGGTAATATCGAGCGAGACAACATGCCTGGCCTTCGCGAAAGCAGCTTCCGTCGCGGCAGCATCGCCATAGCTCATTGCCGCCGCGATGTTGTCCGGCGCGTCAGGCCAGACCACCGGCGCGCCGGAGGCAAGCGCCTCCGCCGGATTGATCACCGCCGGCAGAATTTCATACTCCACAGCAATCGCCTCGGCCGCAGTCTGGGCATCGGCGCGCGAGGCGGCGAGCACAGCAGCGACAGGCTCGCCCGCGAAGCGAACAACCTCATGCGCCAGCAGCCGGCGCGGAGGTGCCTGCATCGGCGAACCATCAGGACGCTTGAAGATCGGCAGGGTCGGAATGGTCCCGATACTGTCGGCGACCAGATCGGCTCCCGTATAGACCGCGGAGACGCCGTCCATGGCCAGCGCGGCGCTGGTGTCGATCGCCTTGATCCGCGCGTGTGCGTGCGGCGAACGCAAAACGTAAAGCCACAATGCGCCATCCTGCGGCTTGTCGTCGACGAAATGTCCCTGCCCGGTGAGAAGCCGCTGGTCTTCAAGACGCTTGACGGATTTTCCTGCGCCGAAGCGCAGATTGGCGGGCAGAATGTTCATGGATATTCCTTCGCGATATGCAGCCTGACACCCGGGGCCGCACACTGACGCGGACCCGAATGCCGGTTCCGCATAGCACAATCGTGCGGCCGGAGTTGAGTCCGTGAATTGGTTTTCCGCCATGCGCGGGAATCGGGGCTTTCCTGCCCCTGAAAGCCATGCCGCAGCCTTGCATGTCAGCCCGCGCCCACTAAGGTCGGGTCATGAACCAGATGTTCCGCCCCAAATCCTCGCCGTCAAAATCTGCGCCTCAACGGGTCGCCGCAACCGCCTGTCCGCACGATTGCCCGTCGACCTGCGCGCTGGAAGTGGATGTGCTGGACGAACACACCATCGGCCGGGTGCGCGGAGCGCGGGACAACAGCTACACCGCCGGGGTGATCTGCGCCAAGGTCGCGCGCTATGCAGAGCGCATTCATCACCCCGACCGCTTGATCAGGCCGCTGGTCCGCACCGGATCGAAAGGCTCCGGCACGTTCGCGCCGATCTCATGGGATGATGCGCTCGATCTGGTGGCGGAGAAATTCAACGAGACCGAGGCCCGCTATGGCAGCGAGGCGGTGTGGCCCTACCAGTACGCGGGCACCATGGGCCTTGTGATGCGCGATGGCATCCATCGCCTGCGTCACGCGAAAAAATATTCCGGCTTCCATTCCACCATCTGCGTCAACCCGGCATGGACCGGATTCGTCGCAGGCACCGGCCTGCTCGCCGGCCCCGACCCGCGCGAAATGGCGAAGTCCGATTGCGTGGTGATCTGGGGGACAAACGCAGTCAGCACTCAGGTCAATGTGATGACCCATGCGACGCGCGCGCGGAAGGAACGCGGCGCGAAGATTGTCGCGGTCGACGTCTACATGAACGGCACTATGGAACAGGCAGACCTTGCCGTTCTGGTGCGGCCCGGCACCGACGGCGCACTCGCCTGCGCGGTGATGCATTGCCTGTTTCGCGATGGCAAGGCGGATCGCGACTTTCTGGCGCAGCATACCGACGCTCCGGATGAACTGGAGCAACACCTGCAAAGCCGCGGCCCGGAATGGGCCTCGAAAATCACCGGCTGCCCGGTCGAGACCATCGAGGAATTCGCGGCGCTGGTCGGCAATACGCCGCGCACCTACTTCCGGCTCGGATATGGTTTCTCACGCTCGCGCAACGGCGCAGCCAACATGCATGCTGCAAGCTGCATCGCGGCCGTCAGCGGCGCCTGGCGCCATGAAGGTGGCGGCGCATTCCACAACAACGGCGCCATCTTTCACTGGGACCGCAGCCTGATCGAAGGAACCGACATGATCGATCCTTCGATCCGCATGCTGGACCAGTCGCGCATCGGTGCGATCCTGTGTGGCGACGCGGATGCATTGTTCAACGGCCCGCCGGTGACGGCGATGCTGATCCAGAACACCAATCCAGTGTCGGTCGCGCCCGATCAAACGCGCGTCAAGCAGGGGTTTGCGCGCGACGATCTGTTCGTCTGCGTGCACGAACAGTTCATGACCGAAACGGCGAAAGCCGCCGATCTCGTGCTGCCGGCGACGATGTTCATGGAGCATGATGACATCTATCAGGGCGGCGGACAGCAGCACATCCTGCTCGGCCCCAAGCTGATCGAGCCTCCGGGAGAGTGCCGCTCCAATCACGATGTCATTCTCGGCCTTGCGAAGCGGCTCGGTGCGCAGCATCGCGGCTTCGACATGACGTCCCGCGAGATCATTGACTGGACGCTGCAGAAGTCCGGCTGGGGCACGCTGGAGAATCTCGAACGCGAACGCTGGATCGACTGCCAGCCCGATTTCGACACTGCGCACTACACAACGGGTTTTGCTTGGCCGGACAGGAAATTCCGCTTCAAGCCGGACTGGCCGACTGTGCCGTTCCGCAGTCCCGGACTTTCAGGTCCCGTGGACGATCTACCGAAGCTGCCCGACCACTGGACGGTGATCGAGGAAGCAGACAATCCCCACCCGTTCCGTCTTGCCACATCTCCAGCGCGCAACTTCCTGAATACGACCTTCAATGAGACGCCGACATCGCTTGGCCGCGAACAGCGCCCCACGGTGATGATCCATCCGGACGATGCCGCAACCCTGTCAATTACAGACGGCGGCAAGGTGATCCTCGGCAACCAGCGCGGCGAAGTGCGCATTCACGCCAAAATCTTCGACGGCGTGCGGCGCGGCGTGCTGATCGCGGAATCGATCTGGCCCAACGACGCCTATGAGGATGGGCGCGGCATCAACACGTTGACCGGCGCAGACCCCATCGCGCCCTATGGCGGCGCTGCGTTCCACGACAACCGCGTGTGGATCAAGCCGGCGGCGTGATCAGATCACGCTGCGGATCAGCATGTAGATCGCCACGCAGGAAATGACGGCCACAAAAATATCATTGAGCAGCGCTCGCCGGTCGGCGAGCAGATGCACTGACTTCACACCGATATAGCCGCCCACAAGCCCGCCACCGATGAACACCGCAGTGAGCGGCCAATCCACGAGTCCGGAAATCGCGTAACTTGCCGCCGTGGTGAGGCCGAAGGCCAGCACCGCTACCAACGATGAACTCACCGCATAGACCAGCGGCATGTCGGTGGCGAAGACCAGCGCCGGTACGATCAGGAACCCGCCGCCGATTCCGAAGAAGCCGGAAAGAATGCCCGTCACCAGCCCCAGGCCGGCAAGCACCGGCGCATTGGTCTTGCTGAGCTGCACCGACTTGTTGCCACCATGATCCCGGCGTCGGCGCATCAGGAAAGCGACCACCAACATCAGCAGCGCGAACATCGTCAGCAGGCGCTGGCCGTCCACCATCTTACCAATAACAGAACCGAGCGCGGCTCCGACGACGCCCGCGGCAGCCAGCACCGCTGCACATCCCCACTTCACCATGCCGCTGCGCGCATGAATCATCAGGTTGAAGGCAGCACTCGCCGCTACTGCGAGCGAACTGGTGCCAATGGCCACATGCGCATTGGGGACGCCAACCAGATAAACCATCAACGGCACCGCAAGGATCGATCCGCCGCCGCCCACAAGGCCCAACGAAAAGCCAACAAGCGACCCCGATGCTGCTCCGAGCAATCCTTGCGCCACGGACATCATGTTCGCATTCTCACTCGCAGCGAGAGCAGGCGCTCGCGCATCATCAGACTTTGCCCAGTATGCCGCGATTCCACGGTGCCAGCTTCAGCAGCTTCGCCATTCCACAAGTTCCGGTAAGTCCTGCGAACAGCAAGCCCGCGCCGATAAACCCCGGCACCGCGAAGAACGCCGGCGAGACGAAGGCACCAAGCAGGACTCCGCCAAGGCCCAGCGCGCCCGCAACGATCTGCACTTGCCGCTGCATCTCGATAGGCTGACGGCGATCCGTCACGACTGGCAATCCCGCCTTGCGCCAGGCATCGAGACCGCCCTCCACCACGAAGGCCTCGCAATCCTCTCCCGCGCAGGCCTTCAGCTTCGTTGCATTCATCTGGGTCCGCTGACCCGACCGGCAATGGAAAATCACGGGCTTTCCACGATGAAGTTCAAGGTCTGCTTGCTCCAGGGTGGAGAGCGGCAGGCTCCTGGCGGCGGCAATACGCTCGCGCGCATGCTCGTCCGGGTCGCGGATGTCGACCAGAATCGCGCCTTCATTCAGCATGTCGCGGGCTTTCTCGGGGCTGACGGTTCGCAACGTCATGATGTTTCTCCAATTAAAATAGTCAGCGCCGTGTCCGGCGCTTGGGCGGCGGACAGAACAGGACTTGAAGTGTCGACAGCAACTGTTCGATGCGCGGATCGGCGATCCGGTACCAGAGCACTTGTGACTCCCGCCGGAAGGTCACGAGCTTCTCGTCCCGCATCCTCGCCAGATGCTGCGACAGTGCGGACTGGCTCAATCCAACGGCCTCAGCCAGCGCGGAGACGTTTGCCTCGCCCCATTCGACCAGCTTGCACAGGATCATCAGCCGCCGCTCGTTGCCAAGTTCGCGCAGAATAGCGGCCACCTCGGTCGCTTGTGCCTCAAACGCGGCAAGATCGGAGAACTGATCGCTCATCGTCATCCCAATATATTAGCTATTGCTTATTTAGCATCTACTAATATAAAAAGTCAACTCCTGACCCGACGAAAATTGAAAGGCGCACTCCATGACTGTCACACCGGACATCCAGGCCTTCTTTGACGAACCCACCAACACCATCAGCTATCTGGTCTCCGACCCTTCGACGGGGCAAAGCGCGGTGATCGATCCTGTGCTGAATTACGATCCCAAGTCGGGCGAGGTGGACACCCGCTCCGTGGAGACGATTCTCAAGGCCGCCGCCGACCGCAAGCTGACCATCGCGTGGGCGCTGGAAACCCACGCCCACGCCGATCACCTCTCGGGCGCGCCCTACATCAAGGCGAAAACCGGCGCGAAGATCGGCATCGGCGAGCACATCAAGGATGTGCAGCGAATCTTCCGCCCGATCTTCAACGCAACCGACATGAAGCCCGATGGCGGCGATTTCGATCACCTGTTCAAGGATGGCGAGGTTTTCAAGATCGGCAATCTCGCGGTCGAATGCATCTATACGCCCGGACACACGCCTGCCGACCTCAGCTACAAGATCGGCGACGCCGTGTTTGTCGGCGATACGATGTTCATGCCGGACTACGGTACTGCCCGCGCGGATTTTCCCGGCGGCGATGCGCACCAGCTTTACCGCTCGATCTGGAAGCTGCTGTCATTGCCGCCGGAGACGCGCCTGTTCATGTGTCATGACTACAAGGCTCCCGGACGCGACACCTATGCGTGGGAAACCACTGTGCGCGAACAGCGCGAGCGGAACGTCCACATCGGCGGAGGCAAGACGGAGGACGAATTCGTGACCGCTCGCAAGACGCGAGACGCCACGCTGTCCGCCCCGACGCTGCTGCTGCCATCGATTCAGGTCAACATTCGCGCCGGCGCATTTCCCCCGGCCGAAGACAATGGCGTGCGCTACCTGCGGATTCCGGTCACCTTCAAGGCAACAGCGGCGCGATAACGCGCCGCTTATGCTCTTGCGGCATTTTCCCAATAGGGATCGCGCAGCTTGCGCTTGAAAATCTTGCCGCTGGCTTCGCGCGGCAGTTCATCGAGGAACTTGATGTCCTTCGGCACCTTGAAGTTCGCCAAGCGCTTGCGGAGATAATCCTGCACATCCTTCGGCGTCAGCGTCACCCCGGCATCCTTTTCGATACAGGCCATCAGCCGTTCGCCGAATTCATCATCCGGGACGCCGAACACCGCACAATCGCGCACGCCGTCCATTCCGATCAGCGTGTTCTCGATTTCGGCAGGATAGATATTCACGCCGCCCGAGATCACCATGTCGCGCTTGCGGTCGCACAGGAACAGGTAGCCGTCCTCATCGAGATAACCGACATCACCGACACTGATCAGTCCTTCGCGGCCAGCCTCCTCGCGCGCGCCGGCCTTGCGATGATAATCGAAGTCCGGGATCGCGGTCTGGCGCATGAAAATCTCGCCAATCTCATTGACCCCGCGCGGCTCTCCGTTCGGCCCGAAGATCTTGACGACCCCGCCCTCGATGGCGCGACCCACGGTGCCGGGCTTCGCCAGCGCTTCCTCCGCCGAATGCCAGATCGGAATGCCGGTTTCGGTCGAACCGAAATATTCGTGAACCACCGGCCCCCACCAGTCGATCATCGCACGCTTCACAGGAACCGGACATGGCGCGGCGCCGTGCACGACGAAGCGTAATGACGAAAGGTCGTAACGGGACTTCACGTCGTCCGGGAGCCGCAGCAGGCGCACGAACATGGTCGGCACCATATGCATGTGCGTGACCTTGTGGCGCTCGGTCAGTTGCAGGAGATCCTCGGGATCGAAACGCGGCTCCAGCACAATGGTACAACCATGACGGAATGCCAGCATGCCGTAAGAGTTTGGGGCCGAGTGATACATCGGACCGTTCATGAGAACGACCTGATCCTCATTCGGCTTCACGCCATAGGTAATGGCGCTGACGCGTTCTGCAGCGACCATCTGCTCCGGCAGCATCGGCATACGCCGCACGCCCTTCGGCCGCCCCGTGGTGCCGGAGGTATAGAACATTGGTGAGGCACGGCCCGGCGATTCGCGCGACGGCGTATGACCATCGCGCCAGGTGTCCCAGTTCACATAACCATCAGGCACGCGCGCAAGCTCAGGCGAAACGCCGAATGCGGCGGCAATCTCCGGCGGCGTTTCCACCACCAGCAGCGGCAACCGCTTCGGCAGACCGTCCTTGATCTGCGGCAGCAGATCAGCATGACACACCAGTGCCTGCGCGCCACTGTCGGCAAGAATGTACGCGACTTCCTCGGCCTTGAGATGCCAGTTGATCGGCACCACCGGCGAGCCCAGCATCGCCGCAGCAGCCGAGGCTTCAAAGAACGCAAAATCGTTACGCAGCATCAATCCCACCGGCGCGCCATCGCGAACACCCAGCGCCTTGAAGCCATTTGCCGCCCGCGCGATGCGCTCCTGAATCTCGGGATAGCTAACCCTGCGATCGCCGCTGATGATCATGATGCTGCTCCGGCTTAAAGAAGACGAAAACAGGCGCGTCCCTTTGAATGAGGCGCGCCTGTCACTGGCCCTTGCTTACTGGTCGTCGAGCACCTTGCCGAAGCCCACCCAGCTCTTGCCATCGAAGCGGCGCAACAGGAGCTGCTGGAACGGCAGGTAGTCATCGGGACCTGTGTTGACGGTGATTCCGGGCAACAACAGCGGCAGATGTACGTCCTTCAGCGACGCGGCCTGCCGCTTGATATTCTCGCTGCTGAAGTCGTCCTTGCAGGCCTTCAGAACGGCGACCATGAGCTGCGCATAATGATACCCGGCGGAATAATTCGAGTTATTGAGATCCGCGTTCGGCAGATACTGCTTCATGAACGCGAAATACTCTTTCACGCCTGGATCATTCGCCCATTGCACGTCATTGACGTCCTTCTGGTTGCTGGACGAGATCATACCGACGGCATTTTCCAGCCCCGCCGGAGCGAGAAACGAGATCGACGCAGCCGAGGTCGGCAGGAACGTCATGTCCGGTTTCCAGCCGAGTTCGGCGATGCCCTTGATCAGCTGCGACGTGAACTTTCCAAGCACGACACCGAACAGCACATCCGCGCCCGATGCCTTCAACGTCGCAAGCTGCGAGCTGATGGTCGGCGCGCTCACCTCATAGCTCACCTCGGAGACGATCAGTGCCGCGGCCTTGTCGCCGAGCGCCCGCTTAAAGCCGCTGACATAGTCCCGGCCGAAATCGTCGTTCTGCGCCAGAATGGCGATCTTCGCATTCGGCTTCGTGGTCAGAATATGCTTGGCGTAAATCACGCCCTCGGACGCATAGGCCGCCATGCCCGGCATGGTATACGGGAAGCCCTTCGGATCGGCCCACTTGGTCGCGCCGCTCAGCACGAAGAGCTGCGGGATCTTCTTGCCGTTGAGATAACGGTGCACGGCATTGTTGGTCGCGGTACCGAGTGAGCTGAACATCACCTGCACTTCGTCCTGCTCGACAAGTTTGCGCGTGTGCTCAACCGTTTTCGGCGGAGAATAAGCATCGTCCATGCTGATGAACTTGATCTTGCGGCCATTGATGCCGCCCTCAGCATTGATCTTCTCAAAATACGCCTCTTGAGCACGACCTATAATGCCAAAGCCCGACAGCGGACCACTGTAAGGCAATGTCTGACCGATACGAATCTCACCTTTCGTATCCGCCTGCGCTTGCGTCAGCATGCAAGCTGCAAGCGTCAGGACAGCGGCGGTCCGCAATGCTCTCGTTTTCATGAGTCCCTCCTTGTTGATTTGTTATGACAGGCACGCGCTTATGCGCGTGCCCCGAACAGATGCCGTTCAGGCACTGATGCGCTTCGCGAAATCTCCGGTCGCATCGGCGAACTCACTTTTCAGGCGCTCGACCAATTCCGCCACTGACGGAATATCCGTGATCTGGCCGATGCCCTGTCCGCATCCCCAGATGTCGCGCCAGGCCTTGGCCTTCATGTTGCCGCCCGAGCCGAAGTTCATCTTGGTCTTGTCCGCCACCGGCAGATTGTCGGGATCAAGCCCCGCGGCCGCGATCGAAGGGCCGAGATAGTTGCCATGAACGCCCGTGAACAGATTGGTGTAGACGGTGTCGTGTGCAGCGTATTCGGTCAGCGCCTTCTTGTAGGCCTGATCGGCATTGGCCTCGACGGTCGCGATAAAACGCGTGCCCATGTAGGCCATGTCGGCACCGAGCGCGAGCGCGGACGCAATGCCCCAGCCGTCGGAGATCGCACCCGACAGCAGAATCGTGCCCTTGAACCACTGCTTCACCTCGCGCACCAGCGCGAACGGTGACAGCGTGCCGGCATGACCGCCCGCGCCAGCGCACACCAGGATGAGCCCGTCGACACCCTGCTCGGCGGCCTTGCGGGCATGCTTCACATTGATCACATCGTGAAACACCACACCGCCATAGGAGTGCGCTGCTTCGACGATCTCGGACGGCGGACGCAGCGAGGTGATGATGACCGGAACCTTGTGCTTCACACAGGTCTCCATGTCCTTCATCAGGCGATCGTTGGATGCGTGGCAGATCTGGTTCACCGCATAAGGCGCGACCTTCTTGTCCGGATGCTTCGCCTGATATTCGCCAAGCTCATCCTCAATCTGGGTCAGCCATTCGCCGAGCTTTTCCACCGGCCGCGCATTGAGCGCCGGAAACGATCCCACAATGCCGGCCTTGCACTGCGCGATTACAAGCTCTGGCCCTGATACGATGAAAAGCGGCGACCCGAGAACGGGGAGTTCAAGCTTACCGGTAAGCGAGGCTGGAAGCGGCATCGGACTGTTCCTGTTTTGGATGTAAGCAACAATAACATCTTGACCCGGACCACTGGATGTCCAATCTTGAACACTTCTGCCTTCAGGATTGAACATATGGACTGGGACCTTTGCAGGACATTCCTGGCTGTCACCGAATCCGGCAGCTATCTTGCTGCCGCGCGGCGACTACGTTCGAGCCATCCCACCGTCAGCCGTGAAGTCGCCGCGCTGGAAGCCCAGCTCGGCACCAAGCTGTTCGTTCGCTCCAATGAAGGCCTGACACTGACGGCGCAGGGCCGCCGCTTCCGCGAACATGCCGCAGTGATGGAGGCAGCTGCGCTGCGTGCCGAGGCTGCCGTATCGGCCAGAGGCAACAAGGCGCGCGGGCTGGTGAAGTTTTCCATCGGACCGACGCTCGCGGCCTACTGGCTGATGCCGCACATGGCATCTTTCATCGAAACCCATCCCGACGTTCAGATCGAGTTCGTCACCCATCCGTTCCCGGTCAGCGTGCGCAAGCGCGAGGCCGATATCGTGCTGCGCATCTATCAGAGCGGCGACGAAAACCTTGTTGGCCGAAAGATCGCGCGGCTAGGCGTCGGATTCTATGCCTCGCGCGATTACGCTGCGCGCCATCCGCTGCCCGCCCATCGCGACGACTGGGAGCACCATAACATCATCGGCTTCGCGGACCGCGCCTCCAACGCCGAGCTTGGCCGCTGGAGCGATCACGTCGCGCGGCAAGCTTCTGTGGTGATGCGCTGCTCGTCGCAGGCCGACATGCTCGCGGCTGTCCGCGCCGGTATCGGCATCTGCGCCATGTCCTGCATCGTCGGGGACGCGCATGACGACCTGATCCGCGTCTCGCCGCAAAAGCTGGCAGGCATTTCCGACATCTGGCTGCTTGCGCATCCGGACCTGATCGATCTGCCGCCGGTCCGCGCCGTTATCAACTTCGTGACGCAGCGCTCGCGCGCGGACCGCGACATTCTCAGCGGCGGCGCAAGGGCATAGCTCGCATTCTCTTGTAACGGCGGCTAACCTTCCCGGTGTACGCAGAGTCAATCGCGATATATTCCGCTGCCCTCATTGCCTGCGCAGTTGAATCCGGCGCAAAGTGTGCCGAAGCCCACAAGCGGGGGGCGCGTTTCAAACAAACATCATTTGCATGGGAGAACCCCAATGGGTTTGGAAGGACTGGAGCTTCGCTCCTTGATCAAGAAGAGCGGCGAACTCGAACTGTCGCTGGCCAAGGTCAAGATTCCCGAGCCTGCGGCCGACGAAGTCGTCGTCCGTGTCGAGGGTTCGCCCATCAATCCTTCGGATCTCGGTCTCCTTCTGGGCGCGGCCGATATGACGACAGCCAGATCATCGGGCTCCGGCGATAACACCGTGGTCACGGCAACCGTGCCGCAACCGCTGATGCGCGCCATGGCCGGCCGACTGGATGATTCGATGCCGGTCGGAAACGAAGGCGCAGGTGTCGTCGTAGCCGCAGGCAGTTCGAGCCGGGCGCAGTCCATGATGAGCAAGATGGTGGCCATGATCGGGGGCGCGATGTACGCACAGTATCGCTGCATCAAGGCTGCGGACTGCATGGTCCTGCCCGACGGCATCACCGCTGCCGAAGGCGCATCCTGCTTTGTCAATCCGCTGACATCGCTCGGCATGACCGAAACCATGCGCCGCGAGGGGCACACCGCACTGGTTCACACCGCGGCAGCCTCGAATCTCGGCCAGATGCTCAACAAGATCTGCATCAAGGACGGCATTGGACTGGTGAACATCGTGCGCAGCGCCGAGCAGGCGGAGATCCTGCGCAAGATCGGCGCAACGCATATCTGCGACTCCACCAGTGCGACCTTCATGGAGGACCTGACGCAGGCACTGATCGCGACAGGCGCGACACTGGCATTCGACGCGATCGGCGGCGGCAAGCTCGCGGGACAGATCCTCACCTGCATGGAAGTTGCCGCCAACAAGACCGCAAAAGTCTACAGCCGCTACGGCTCGACCGTTCACAAGCAGGTCTATATTTACGGCAGCCTCGATACGCGCTCGACCGAAATCACCCGGAACTTCGGCATGACATGGGGCGTCGGGGGCTGGCTGCTGTTTCCGTTCCTGCAGAAGATCGGTCCTGCCGATGCGCAAAAGCTGCGCGAGCGCGTCGCTGCAGAACTCAAGACGACATTTGCCAGTCATTACACGCAGGTCGTATCGCTGCAGGAGGCGCTGCAGCTTTCCAACATCGCAGCCTATGCCAAGCGCGCGACCGGCGAGAAGTTTCTCATCAACCCAAGCAAGAGCTGATCGCTCCCGGCTCGGGTAACGAATGTTCGCCCAACAAAAAAGGCCCCGGAAAACCGGGGCCTTAAGTTGTCTGGAGAGTAATCAGTACTTCGCGATGACCGGGCCACCCCAGTTGAAGCGGTAGTTCAGGCCAACCTTCACAGTGTGGAGGTCGTCCTTGTAGGACAGGGCCTGAGCGCCACCATTGGTGTAAGCCACGTTGGTGGTGCCGAAGTTGTAGTACTGGTACTCAACCTTTGCCGACCAGGCCGGAGCGAACATGTATTCGAGGCCGCCACCGACGGTGTAGCCGGTCGATTCACGATCGGTCACAGCCGGCAGGAAGCCGGCGGTTGCAGCGAGGCCAGCGTCGTCACGGAACGCGACACCGCCCTTGGCGTAGATCAGGCCCGGACCCCAGGTGTAGCCGAGGCGGCCGGTGACCGAAGCGAGCCAGTCGGACTTGTCGCGCAGGACGTTCGCGCCGCTGGTGAAGGTGCGGTTGTTATCCGAGAGACCCGAGATCTGGCCTTCGATACCGACCAGCCAGTTCGGAGCGAACTGATAGTCAGCACCGATCTGACCGCCGCCGAGGAAGGCTGCGTCACGGTTGGTGCCGGTCAGGGTCGCGTCGGTGGTGGCGAAGCCGTTGTCGCCGCCGAAGGCAGCGCCGATGTGCACACCGGCGTAGAAGCCGGTCCAGTTGTAGATCGGCGCAGGAGCATAAACCGGCGCCTTGGTGTAGGTGCGAGGGCCGAGGTCCGCAGCCAGAGAAGCGGTCGAAGCCAGCAAGGTGGCGGACAAGGCCAGAAGAGCAGAACGAATACGCATGGTTTTTCCCCGTGTTGAATTGAACGGGACCCTATTGGCCCCCCAGTTAATGAAAAATGGACACGGGGCGTTTCGGTTCCTGTTCGTGAGAGCCGCGAGCGTCATTCCCTGACAGCGTGACAAAAAAGAGACTCTTTGGGCTGATTCCGAAAGGAAGCATTAAGCATAACGTGCCGCGCTTCAGCTGAGGCGCCAGAAGTCGCCCGGCCTTCTTCATGAATGCGCTTCTCCGATAGCGCGAGCAGACGTCGCTTCCGGATCAGCCGACGGCAGTTCCCGACGGAACAGGATGTAGAGTGCCGGAAGAACCAGAAGGGTCAGGATGGTGGACGACACAATGCCGCCGATGACGACTGTGGCGAGCGGACGCTGCACCTCGGCGCCCGAACCCGTCGCGATGGCCATCGGGACGAAGCCGAGCGACGCCACCAGCGCGGTCATCAGCACCGGCCGCAAGCGGGTCAACGCCCCCTCACGCACGGCATCGATCATCTTCTTTCCTTCGAGACGAAGCCGCTCGATGAAGGTGATGATGACAAGACCGTTGAGCACGGCGACACCGGAGAGTGCGATGAAACCGATGCCCGCACTGATCGAGAGCGGAATCCCGCGCAAGAGCAATGCAAGGATACCACCGGTCAGCGCCAGCGGCACACCACTAAAGACGAGCAACGCGTCCGCCATCGATCCGAGGCTGATGAACAGCAGCAGGAAAATCAGCAACAGCGCGATCGGAACCACGATCATCAGACGCTCAGTCGCCGAGACGAGTTGCTCGAACTGACCACCCCACCCGATCCAGTAACCTGCCGGCAACTTCACCTGTTCAGCGATCTGCTGCTGTGCGTCGCCAACGAATGAACCGAGATCGCGGCCACGGACATTGGCCGAAACCACAATGCGGCGCTTCCCGTCCTCACGGCTGATCTGATTGGGACCCGGCACCACTGAAATCTCGGCGAGTTCCGAAAGAGGCGCGTAGCGCATCTGCACCAATGGCGACGCGCCGAAGACCGCAGGTGTCGCTTTGTTCTGGCTGCTCTGTCCTTCGGCAGACGGCAAAGGTATCGGCAACGCCTTGATCGCTTCAACATCCGTCCGGAGATTATCCGGCAGACGCACGACGAGATCGAAACGCCGATCACCTTCGAACACCAGACCAGCACTCTTGCCGCCAACCGCGATCTCGACCAGGTTCTGGATGTCGGACACATTGATGCCGAAGCGTGCCAGCGCCTTGCGGTTAAGCTTGACCGTCAGAACCGGCAAACCGGCGATCTGTTCAGTCTTGACGTCGGCCGCGCCCTGCACGCTCCGGAGCACGGACTGAACCTGACCTGCAACCTGCGCAAGCACATCAAGGTCATCGCCGAATATCTTGACGCCAACGTCGCTCCGCACCCCTGAGATGAGTTCGTTGAAGCGAAGTTGGATCGGCTGCGAAAGCTCATAGAGACTGCCGGCAATCTCCTCGGCTGCGGCACCAATCTCATTCATGATGTCGAGTTTTGACTTCTTGGGGTCCGGCCACTGCTCGCGCGGCTTGAGCATAACGTAACCGTCCGAGATCGACGGCGGCATCGGATCGGTTGCCACCTCGGCAGTGCCGGTGCGCGCGAATGTTTCCTTCACCTCTGGAAGTTTCGCGAGCCTCCGCTCAAGCGCTTTCTGCATCTCGACCGACTGAGTGAGACTCGTTCCGGGAATACGCACGGCCTGGATTGCAACATCGCCCTCATCGAGGCTCGGGATGAACTCCCCACCCATGCGCATCGCGGCGTAGCCGCTCACGACGACAAGAACAGCGGCCGCGGCCGCCACGACGACCCGCTTCCGGATCGCGAGATCGAGCAGCGGCACATAAAGCCGGTGCGCCGTGCGCATGAACCAGTTCTCCTTCTCGGAGACCTTGCCGGTCACCATCAATGCAACGGCCGCCGGAACAAAGGTCATCGACAGAAGGCTGGCACCGAGCAGCGCCATCAGAACGGTGAGCGCCATCGGCGTAAACATCTTGCCTTCGACGCCGGTCAGCGTCAGCACCGGCAGATACACGACCGCGATGATCAGGGTGCCGAACAGGCTGGGCTTGATGACCTCACGCGAGCCCGCGATGATCGTTCCGAAACGCTCCTCGCGCGTCAGCAACCGTCCCCGCTTCTCCTGTTCATGCGCGAGCAGGCGCAGGCAATTTTCGACGATGATGACCGCCCCATCGATGATGATGCCGAAGTCGATCGCGCCGAGACTCATCAGGTTGGCGCTGACCTTGTTCTCGAACATCCCCGTGATAGTGAAGAGCATGGACAGCGGGATGACAAGCGCAGTGGCAAAGGCTGCCTTGATGTTTCCGAGGATGAGAAACAGAACCACGATGACGAGCAGCGCACCCTCGACCAGATTTTTCTGAACGGTCGCGATGGTCGCGTCGATCAGATGGGTGCGGTCGTAGATCGCACGAAGAGAGATGCCGTCCGGCAAAGATTTCTGAATCTGCTCGAGCTTGCCGGCGACGCGCTGCGCAACCGTTCGGCCGTTCTCGCCGATCAGCAGCATCGACGTGCCGAGCACGACCTCCTTGCCGTTGGCCGTCGCCGCGCCAGTCCTCAGACCTGTCCCTTCCGTGACTTCGGCGACATCCAGGATGCGAACGGGCACTCCGCTGCGCGAGCCGATGACGACCTGCCGGATGTCCTCGACATTCGCAACCTGGCCCGGCGTCCGCACCAGATACTGTTCGCCATTCTTCTCAATGTAGCCGGCACCAACATTCGCATTATTGTTGGCCAGCGATGTCATGACATCGCGGAAGCTCAGCCGGTAAGCCATCAGCTTCGCAGGATCTGGAAGCACATGGAACTGCTTCTCGAAACCGCCGATTGTATTGACCTCGCTTACGCCGGGAACATTGCGGAGCTGGGGTTTGATGATCCAGTCCTGAACCGTCCGCAGATCGCTCGGCGTATAGGCTCTGCCATCGCTATTCTTCGCACCGTCCTTCGCCTCGACCGTATACAGGTAAATTTCACCGAGACCGGTGGAGACCGGTCCCATGGCTGTCTCGATCCCGGACGGCAGCGAGTCTTTCACCTGTTGGACCCGCTCGTTGACGAGCTGGCGTGCGAAGTAAATGTCGGTCCCGTCCTTGAAAACCACGGTCACCTGGCTGAGACCATAGCGTGACAGCGAGCGTGTGTTCATGAGGCTCGGAAGACCGCTCATCGCCGTCTCGATCGGAAACGTAATGCGCTGCTCAACCTCAAGCGGCGAATACCCGGGAGCACTGGTATTGATCTGCACCTGAACATTCGTGATGTCGGGAACGGCATCGATCGGCAACCGCGTGAAATTCCAGACGCCGAAGGCGCCCATTATCAGAACGCCGATCATGACAAGCCAGCGCTGGGTTACAGAGAAGGAGAGAATCTTATCGATCATGGACGAATTCCCGGCATGACCATTCCCGCCGATAAACGGTGGGCGCGGCAGGAAGCGTAGGTGAACTCAGTGGTCATGGGACACCGATCCCTTGCCGAGTTCCGCCTTGATGATGAAACTGTTGTCCGCGGCGTACCTGTCTCCATCGAGAAGCCCGGACAGGATCTCGACATTGTCCGGATCGCGTGAACCCAGTTCGACATCGCGGACCTCAAACCCGTTGCCGTAACGGACGAAGACGACGTTTCGATTCTCGACGCTCTGGATCGCCGAGGCTTTGACCGCAATCGGCACCTTTTTCGCTGACAGAATCAGCCGCGCACTCACGAACAGGCCTGTCCGCAAACGAAGATCGTCATTCGGCACCACGGCCCGCGCGAGAGCGCTTTGAGTGTCACTGCTTCCGACAGGCGAGATATAGGACAGGCTGGCCTCGATCGGCTTCCCGCCATCACCGACGTCGATGAGAATCCTGTCGCCGATACGAACGCGCGGCAAATCCCGCCGATACACCGAGAGATCCACCCAAACGGTAGAGATATCGGCAACGATGAAGGCCGGCTTCTGCTCGGATGCATATTCGCCAAGCGATATCTGGCGATCGATCACCGTACCCGAGATCGGCGCCCGCATCTCGTAGACACTCAGGCTTTGATTGCTCTCGACCTTCGCAAGGAGATCGTTCTTTTCGACCGCATCGCCAAGGCGTTTCCTGATCTCGCGTACAATACCCGGGAAGCGCGGAGTCACCTGAACCATCATTTCCTGATTAGGTTGCAGGATGCCATTCAGAACCAGCGAATTATGCAGCGACCCGCTCCTGGCAGTGAGGATTTCGATGTTCGATGAGGCGATGCGAGCATCGCTCATCTCCACGCTGCCTTTTTCGCCGCGCGCCTTGTCGCCCGGCCCTGCATTCCCGGGTGCCGCCACAGCCTGCATGTGCGGCTTGCCGGAGGGAATTGCGTAGACGCCGGCACTGGCCGCGAAAGCTGCGGCACCCGCAAGCAACATTATCGTCGACTTCTTCATCGGAAGCTCCCACGGGCCAATGCAAACGGATTGCCGACGAGTCCCTCAATGGTAGCGACGGCGACATGGAAATTTTGCTGGGCTTCCTGCTCACGCAGCCGCGCCCGCGCGACGCTGGCTTGAGCGTCGAGCACTTCGAGCAGCGAATAACGCCCCTGGCCGTAGCCTTCCGAGATCGCCTCGGCGGCATTTCTCGCCTTCGGAATCGCCGTCACGCGCAAGACGGAGAGTTCTTGCAGCGAGCCTTGCAGGGAATCATAGGCCCGGCCCGCGACGACGATCAGCATGTTGCGGTTGGCCTTGCTCTCGGTTGCGGCCTTCGCAAGGCTTTCCTGAGCCGAGAGAATGTTGCCCTGATTCTGATCGAACACAGGGATGGGCACCGAAACCGACAGACGCACCGCGTTGTCGCTGGTGTCATTGAAACGCCGCCAGCCCGCGGACACGGTCACATCCGGATACGGCTTCAGCCGCGCGAGCAGCAGTTCGGCGTTCCGCTGGGCATAGACTGCTTTCCAGCGCACAAGCTGAGGGTTGGCATCGATCGCCATGACCACGGACTGGAACGTCGGCGGCTTTCCGGTCGCCTCGAGACGGCCCGAGACGATTGCAAACTTCGGCGCCGGCTCTCCCATCAGAATCGCCAACTCGCGGCGAGCGCTTGCAAGCGCCGATCTGGTCCGCTCGCGATCCGCCTTCACAAGCGCTGATGCGACTTCGGCGCGTCCGGTTTCGGCGACAGAGGAAGCACCGGCTTCGACCCGCCGCTGCAGCAGTGGCGAGATCTTGTCGATGGCTTCGATCTGCTCGTCCAAAATATGAATTCGGCGCTGCAGTCCAAGAACAGTCACGAAAGCGATCGCTGTTTCCGACAGCACTTCGAGACGAACTGCCTGCCGTCCAATGCTCGCGGCGTCCAGTCCGGCCTGACCGGCGGCGATGCGCGCGTCCCGCTTGCCCCAGAGTTCGAACATCTGGCTGATCTGCAGCGTGGATTCCGCCGAGCGTGTCCCTCTGTAGGCGCCGGACCCGAACGAATTATCCTGTTCGTACGTCGCCTGCGGATTGATGAGGGCACCGGACTGGATTCGCTGACCGCGCGCAATCCCGATGTCGCGCTCGGCTGCGGTGAGACGTGGACTGGCGGCGAGGGCGCGCTGAAGCGCAGCCTCCATGGTGAGGGTTTGCGAATAAGCCGCCCCTGTCAGCAAAGAGCTGACGAGCAGCGCAGCCACGCATGCAAACCGCGCGGCGATCCTGGAAAACATGATTGAAACCTGACGAACGGCGGAGTCTGGGCGCAATGCGCCCGGCGATCACGTTCAGATCAGGAATTTGGGTGGGGGCGGGTCGATGCCACGCGGCAAGCCACGGCGCACGGCCTCATGAAGGACGGCGTGACGGGTCACGATCTCCGTGGAAACCGCGACGACAATCGGAGCAGGAATCGAAACCGAGAAACAGCCGTGGCAGTGCTGGTCCGCAACGGTTCCCTTGTCCGAATGATCGATGCCCGTCTGTGCAAACGAGAAGATCGCCGTGCCGGAAGGAGTGGTGACATCGAACCCACAGAGGCCATGCATGGCCCCCGCGACAATATAGGCCGCCAGCATAACCGCGACCAAAGCCTTGCGCGGAATGCGCAGCAAGCCATAGCCAAAGATGCGAGCGGACGATGTCACTTTTGAATTCTCTTTCAGTCGACGTAATCGAAGTAACACGGATCGGGATTTTTTGTCGATCCGCTATATTGTAACAACCCAAGACCTCAGGTCCGTCCGGCAATCATCGAGATTGTTACTATCTACAAGACAACGGTCAGCGGAGCGATCGTCGAATGCTTGATTTGATCGATTTCTGATGCGCCCCGCGATCTCTCGTCGCGAAAGGCTGCCAGCGATCCGAGACCATCAACCACAGCAACAACCGGGACTGGCGGAGAGAGCGGGATTCGAACCCGCGATACGGTTTCCCGTATACACACTTTCCAGGCGTGCGCCTTCAACCACTCGGCCACCTCTCCGTGGCGCCTGTCATGAAGGCACGCGCGCCGATTTGCAAGAGAGCACGGGCACTCGCTCGAAATATTCCGTAAATATTTGAGACTTTTGCGCTAATTAGCCATCGGCCGGGGTGCAAAATGCACCGGATCACGCATCCGGCCTCCGCTGAGGACAGGTCCACTGGCCAACCGCAATGGCCTGACAACCGATGGCAAGAGGCTCGGCCCCACCGAACAGCGGGTCGCCTCCAGTGCATCGATAAATCCGGCGAACCAGTTGTGAATGGTGCCGGCGCGCAGCTTGGTCATCATGGCTTCCCACCGCATCCGGCGCTCGGTGGATGGCATCGACAGTGCGACTGCAAGAGTGCGCGCCATTCCGTCAATATCATGCGGATTGACCAGCAACGCCGCATCCAGCTCGTTCGCCGCGCCGGCGAATTTCGACAGCACCAGAACTCCCGGATCGATCGGATTCTGCGCGGCGACATATTCCTTGGCAACGAGGTTCATGCCGTCATGCAGCGGTGTCACCACACCGACTTGCGCCGCACGATAGAAACCAGCCAGCACAGTCTGGCTGAAGCCCTTGCTGAGATAACGGATCGGCGTCCAGTCCACCTCGCCATGACGACCGTTCACATCGGTGACCTGTCTGGACAATTCGTCCTGCAGATTGCTGTAGGCTTCGATACCACCGCGCGAGGGGGTCGCGATCTGCAATAGCGAGACCGAGCGTTTCAACGACGGCTGAATATCGAACAGACGATCGAACGCGCTGATACGGTTCACGAGGCCTTTGGAATAATCGACGCGATCGACGCCGATCGCGAGCCGCTCGCCATGCAGGCTCCGGCGCAAACGGGACACATCAGGATGAGACGACGCACGCTGGGCCTGCGCCGCAAACCCGTCGACATCGATACCGATGGGGAACACGGCGATGCGCGACGTGCCGAAATGCGACGAGACGAGGCCGCCTTCGACCTCGAGACCAAGTTCTGTCTGCAGATAGGTCGCGAAGTTCTCACAATCATCTTCGGTCTGGAATCCGATCAGATCGTAGGCGAGCATCGACTCGACCAGATCGCGATGATGCGGGACGCCTGCAATCACCCGGCGCGAAGGCCACGGCGTGTGCAGGAAGAATCCAAGCGGATTGCGGACACCAAGTTCGCGCATATCCGCGCCCAGAGTGAGGAAATGATAGTCCTGAATCCAGAACGCCGAGCTGGGCTTGTTGAACCGCATCAAGGCGCGCGCCATGAAGGCGTTCACTTCACGATAGGATTGATAATCGTCCTGCGACACCTTGATCAGATCGGTGCGCGAATGCAGCGCAGGCCACAGGGCAGAATTGGCAAAGCCTTCGTAATATCCGCCGTAATGCGCTGCAGGCAGATCGAGCAACGCAAGCGCGCCGGCGCCGAGCGACTCGATTTCAGCAAAAGAATCCTTCGAGACGTTGTCGCGCACGCGTCCTGACGAGCCGACCCAGATCGCGCCTGATTTCTCAACCACCGGCAACAGAGCTGCTGCCAGTCCACCGGTCATCGGTTCATTTGCTTTTGCCCGAGCGACACGATTGGAAACGACAACAAGATCCACAGGGTCCCCTCCCTAGTTTTGCGAACGCAAAACCAACACCTGTTCATCAATATGGTTCCTCGCCACCCTGTGGACTGATTCATGTCGAATTCGGGCGCGCAAGGTGGAACCAGGTTCCATTGAGCCGAAAGGTTGGCGGATTAAAACCCATCTGCATAGTCTTGACACATCTCTAATTACAAAACGCGAACCTATGCAGATTACCTCTTGCTTGAGTCGTAGCTAGCGAAGTGCGATGGAACTCACACCTGCATCGATCGATCGCACCTTAGCTGCGCCAGTAACGATCCTCCCAGTTGCGCGACAACTTCATGCCGGTGAGAATCAAACCCGCCATCGAATAGGTTTGCGGGAAATTTCCGAACAGCGCGCCGGTTTTCGGATCAACATCTTCCGATAACAGACCGTAGCGATTGCGATGTGCAAGCGCATCGATAAACGCCTCGCGCGCTTCCTCGCGGCGCCCCTGCTGCCACCACGCGTCGATCAGCCAGAAGCGGCAGATCATGAAGGCTGTTACCGGCAATCCAAAATCGTCTTCCGCTGCATAACGCATCATGTGCTTCTCGCGCAGCAGATCGCGCTCCATGGCCGCGACCGTCTTGACGAAGCGCGGGTCGTCGACCTCGCACACACCGAGATCAGGCAGCAGCAGAACGCTGGCATCGAGGTCATCCGATCCGAACGCCGCCGTAAAGGCCTCGCGCTTCGGATTCCAGGCGCGCTCAAGCAACTCCTTGTGAATGGGATCGGCGATGGAATTCCAGTAAGCCGCGCGATCATGCAGGCCGAGCCGCGTTGCAATCGACGCTAGCCTGTTGACGCCTGCCCAGCACATCGCTGCCGAGTGCGTGTGAATGCGTTGACGCCCACGATACTCCCAGATGCCCGCATCCGGCTTGAGAGCGACACTGGCGGCCTTCTCCCCGAGACCTTCGAGCAAGCGGAACAATCGTTCACCGCCGGGCGTCGGCAGCCGGCGGTCAAAGAACAGCGGCAGCGCTGCAAGGATCACGCTACCGTAAGTGTCATGCTGGCTTTGCTCGACGGCGGCATTGCCGATGCGCACCGGCCCATCACCGCGATAGCCCTTGAGATCTTCCGCGATCCACTCGTCCAGCGGAAGATTCGGCACCACACTGTAAACCGGCTTCAGCGGTCCATCCGAACTGGTCGCGAGCGACAGCGTGAATCCGATAAAGTCTTCCATGGTCTGCGTGGCACCCACGCGGTTCAGCGCCTTCACCACAAAGTAAGCGTCACGCAGCCAGCAGAAACGATAATCCCAGTTGCGACCTGAGCCCGGCGCTTCTGGAATCGAAGTGGTATGCGCCGCGATGATTCCACCGGTTTCCTCGAAATTCGACAACTTGAGCGTGATTGCGGCACGAATAATGGCTTCCTGATAGTCATATGAAATGTAGAGACGCCGCACCCAATGCAGCCAGTAGGCCTTGGTCTGCTCGGCGAAAGATGTCGCAGTCGCGGCGAGATCACCCGGATACGGCTCGTCGTGTCCGAACACCATATGCACGGGCCGCCTCAGCACGAACGGCGTTTCGTGTTCGATCATGGCAATAGGTGCATCCGTGGTGACACGGACTGTCGATTCCTCCTCGACATAGCGAATATGATTGCTGCCGAGCGAGCTTCTTTTCAGAGGCTTGCCATAGGAGTGAGTCGGCCGGACCCGAATGGTGATGCGCGGCAGACCCGCAATCGGCTCGATGATGCGAAACAACTGCGGCGGCCGGAACATGCGGCCGTACTGGCGAAAGCGCGGCGCGAAATCGGTAATGCGGACCGCATTGCCCTGGGCATCGGTCAGGATCGTCTCAACCAGCGCGGTATTGCGGATATAGTCGGATTTGTAATCGACCATCCCGTCGAGCACGACGTCGCTGAATCCCTTCTCCTCGTCGCCCGCAAGCAGCCGAGAGAACACCGGATCGGCATCGAACCGCGGAAAGCACCACCATACCAGCCGTGATGTCGGATCGACCAGCGCCGCTGTCTTGCAGTTGCCGATCACCGCAAGATCGAGCCCGTGATCAATCTTCACACCGGCTTCGGCCTGTGACGCTGTGATTGCCTTGGGAATGTTCATTGTGCCGCCATCGCCTCTTCATCAAGCAAATGAGCAAGCCACGCACGAACGTCCTTCGGAGCCCTGAACTGCCCGTTGACGCCGTGTGCGCGACGGCCCACGGAGAATGACACACCGCGAAACGCCGGCATGATGGCGAACACGGACTCGTCGGTCACATCGTCGCCAATGAATATCGGATTGCGCCCGGAGAAGGGTGCGCGGTTCATCAGCTCGCGAACGCCAGTTGCCTTGGTGAAGCCGGCAGGCTTGATCTCGCAGACGAACTTCCCCGGAAGCACCTCGATCGGCGCTTGCGGCAAATCGGCGCGAATGGCGGACACCGCTTCATAAATGGCTTTTTCGAACTGCGGCGCCAGCCGGTAGTGAAGCGCGATCGAGTAACCCTTGTCTTCGTACAGAATGCCGGGGCTGAGCTGAGAGATCGCGATGAAACGGCGCTTGAGATCGTTGTCCATCGGCGGCGCTCGCGATGCCACGGCCTCGCTCTCGATGGACAATCGCATCTCCGCACCATGACCACCGACCGCAGGAAACTGCAGCGGCGCAAAGATCACATCGATATCCGTCAGCGAGCGGCCGCTCACCAGCGCAAGTGCACCATCCAGCCGGTCGTGCAGCATCTGCAATGTCGCGCCCAGGTTCGGCGGTACCACGACATCGCGGGGTGTCGGCGCGAGTTCGAGCAGCGTGCCGTCAATGTCGAGAAGCAGCGCCGTCTGGTCCATATCCGGCACGATCCCGGCCGGAGCGGGCAGCACATCCCCCACAGACCTGGCTGGAGAATTTTCAATCACACGATGATCCATCAGCTATTCATGCGCAGCCAGCGGCCGCGCAACCTCCTCAAGTGATTTGCACTCGGCATCGATGCAGTAACGCCATGCGATGATGGCCGCAGCAATCATCAGCATCGATCCGAGCAGATAGCCAGCGAACACGCTGTCGCGCGAGCCGGTGTCGATCAGCACTCCGAACAGCGCGGGACCGGCAATGCCACCGATGCCGGTGCCGATCGCATAGAACAGCGCGATCGCCAGCGCGCGCACCTCGAGCGGAAATGTTTCGCTCACGGTGAGATACGCCGCGCTCGCCGCCGGGGACGCGAAGAAAAAGATCACCATCCAGGCAATCGTCTGGGTCTGCGCCGTCAGCACGCCGATCGAGAACAGGTAACCCGACACAGCCAGCAGAATACCCGACACGCCGTAAGTGAGCGCAATCATGGTGCGCCGGCCCAGCGTATCGAACAGCGATCCGAGCAGAAGCGGTCCCAGAAAATTTCCCGCTGCGAAAGGCAGAATATACCAGCCAACATTTGCCGCAGGGATAGCGAAGAAATCTGTCAAAACCAAAGCATAAGTAAAGAAAATTGCGTTGTAGAAAAACGCTTGCGCTGCCATCAGCGACAGCCCGACCAGCGAACGGCTGCGATAGGTTCGAAACAGCGTGACGGCCACTTCACGGATCGGTGTATGCGTCCGCATGGTCAGCCTGATCTTGGGCAGCGAGGCATCGTCCTGTCCACTGCGCGCGGCAGAGCGTTCGATGTCAGCCGCAATTTCCATCGCCCGCTCAGGCTGACCGTGAATCATCAGCCAGCGTGGACTTTCCGGAATCCAGAAGCGCATCACGAATACAATCAGGCCGAGCCCTGCACCGGTCAGAAAGGCCAGACGCCAGCCTTTCTCCGGATCAATAATCGCAGGATCGAGCAGCACGATGGCGCTGATCGCGCCCATCGCCGCGCCGATCCAGAAACTTCCGTTCACGATCAGATCGGTGCGGCCGCGATAACGCGCAGGCACCAGTTCCTGAATGGTAGAATTGATCGCAGTATATTCGCCGCCGATGCCTGCGCCGGTGAAGAACCTAAACAGCGCAAAGCTTGCCAGATTCCAGGAAAACGCCGTCGCAGCGGTAGCGACGAGATAAACGGCAAGCGTGACGAAGAACAGTTTCTTGCGCCCGATCCTGTCGGTCAGCCACCCAAAGCCGAGCGCGCCAAGGACTGCGCCTGCGATATAGGCGCTGGTGGCAATTCCAATATCGGTGTTGGTGAACTGGAGAACTGGACTGTTTTTCAGTGCGCCGGACAGCGCGCCTGCAAGGGTTACCTCAAGACCATCCAGAATCCACGTGATGCCAAGCGCAGCGATGACACGGGTATGAAATCCGCTCCACGGCAACGAATCCAGACGCGCAGGGATATTCGTCTCAACGACCGCACCGACGCGCGCGAACGAGGCTGCACTTTCCGATGACATCTTCGCCGGGGACATCTGGATGTTTGTCAAAGCTGACATCCGGCCGTCCTTCTCGGTTTCACTCTCAACCCTGCGATGGACGCCGTGACCGGCGAAATGAAGGCGGGTACCGCCGGATGCAGAAACACCACGGCAAGCGATTGCTAATTCGCGCCTCGGGTTTTCCCAAAGCGCAACGGTAAAGCGCAGAGCCCGGAACGCGATGTTCCATGCCCTTCCGCCGCGCGGCGATTACATCCGCCGCCGTCACATCATCAACGTCCTAGGGAGAGTGTGGTTCCATACGGAACCCGGAGACCTGTTGGGCCGCTCGGGTTCCATCAGATCTATCAGGCCGCGCGCGCAGGTGGCATCATGTCCTTGTAGCCGGGTGCAAGCTGCAGCTTCGGCTCGGTCATGGCCTGTAATATCTCGAGCGTCATGCCCGGGATCATTTCCGCAACCATCAGTCCTTGCGGCGTGACATCGATCACCGCGTAGTTGGTATAGATCCGCTTCACCACGCCTGCAGCCGTCAGCGGATAGCTGCATTTGAACTTGATCCGCGGCTGACCTTTCTTGTCGGTGTGCTCCATCAGCACGCGGATTTCCTTGGCACCGACCGCGAGATCCATCGCTCCGCCGACACCGGGCGGAAATTCCGCATCTTCCGTGGTCCAGTTGGCGAGGTCGCCTTTCTCCGACACCTCGAAGGCACCGAGCAGACTGAAATCGAGGTGTCCACCGCGGATCATCAGAAACGCATCGGCATGATGGACGTAGCAGCCGCCGGTCACGAGCGTTGTGAGATTCTTGCCGGCGTCGGTGAGTTCTTCATCTTCCTCGCCGGGCTTGGGAGGACCGCCCATGCCGAGCACACCGTTCTCGCTATGAAAGATCACTTCGCGCGTCTTCGGCACAAAGCCCGATGTGAGCGTCGGAATACCGATGCCGAGATTGACATAAGCGCCTTCGGGCAAATCCTGCGCGGCACGCCACGCCATCTGATGACGCGTCAACGGAGTGTAACGGGCGGTTGCATCAACGGTCACGTGTCAGCTCCTGATCTTGAGCGGTTCGGCAACGACAATCCTGTCGACGAAAATTCCGGGAGTCACCACGGCTTCGGGATCGAGCGTCCCGAGTTCAACCATGGTCTCGACCTCGACCACGGTCAGTTCCGCGGCCATGGCACAGACGGGATTAAAATTACGGGCAGACTTGCGGTAAACGAGATTGCCCCATCGATCGGCCTTCGCAGCTTTTACCAGCGCGATGTCGCCCTTCAGCGGCTTCTCGAACACATGAAGACGGCCATCGATTTCGCGCTGCTCCTTGCCTTCGGCGAGTTTGGTCCCCGCCGACACCGGCGAGAAGAATCCGCCAAGACCCGCGGCTGCGCAACGCATGCGCTCGCTGATGGTCCCCTGCGGCACCAATTCCAGCTCAAGGCTTTTGGCACGATAGGCCTTGAGAAAGGCGCTGTAGTCACCCGAGCGCGGATAGGAGCAGATGACCTTGCGCACGCGGCCCGAGTTGATCAGCCGCGCCAGTCCATGATCACCATTGCCTGAATTGTTAGCGACGATGGTCAATTCCTTCGCCCCCTGATCGTGCAGCGCCTCGAGGAGATTGTCGGCGATCCCGACTGCGCCAAAACCGGGCACCAGCACGGTCGCTCCATCCTTCACGCCGGCGACAGCAGCCTCCAGCGACTCCACGCGCTTGTCGATCACGCCTTACTCCTTGTTCGCGTTATATTTTTCTTGCTTCACGCCGATTCAGCCTAGGCAAAAAGAATGCACCGATCAAACGCAACATCGGCATTGTGGGAATGCAGAAAGCGGCATTCCACTCGCCTGGTCGCCTTCGCACTTGCGAAATGACTGTCCTCTGCGAAGCGACAGGCGACTCGAAATCCAATCGCACCTGCGCTTCACGCCCAGATGATCGCGCGATGACACCCGCGACTAAAATCGACGTTGCAAAGTTTTGCGCGCCGGTTGTTAATTAGAACAATTACAAAAAACGATTTCTGAAAATCACTTCGGAATCACTCGGGAGGTGCTTGTGTCTACAATCAAATTAACGGTCAACGGCAAGGCGGTGTCCGCCGATGTCGAGGATCGCACGCTGCTGGTCCATCTGCTGCGCGATCATCTTGGTCTCACCGGCACGCATGTCGGATGCGATACCAGCCAGTGCGGTGCCTGTATCGTCCATATCGACGGCCGCGCGGTCAAATCCTGCACCACTCTGGTCGGCCAGGCCAATGGCGCCAACGTCACTACCATTGAAGGCATCTCCAGGGGCGATGAGCTGCATCCGATGCAGGCCGCTTTCCGCGATAACCACGGCCTCCAGTGCGGCTACTGCACGCCGGGCATGATCATGTCCGCCATCGACATCGTGCATCGCCATCAGGGCAATCTCGACGAAGCAACCGTGCGCCACGAGCTGGAAGGCAACATTTGCCGCTGCACGGGATACCACAACATCGTCAAGTCGGTGCTCGATGCCGCCGGACGCATGAAGGTTGCTGCCGCCGCGGAATAATCCGCGACGACGACTCAATAAATCGATGTGCAGTTGCCCGCGCTGCTCGCGCGACCAAGGCGACGATTATGGAAAGGTCGAGATTATGAGTGCTGAAGGTATCGGCGCACGGGTTACGCGCAAGGAAGACAAGCGTTTCATTACAGGCAAGGGCAAATACACTGACGACGTCCGCCTCCATGGCATGACCTACGCGTCATTCGTCCGCAGCCCCCACGCCCACGCAAAAATCAAAAGCATCAATGTCGACGCCGCCAAGGCCATGCCGGGCGTGGTCGATGTGCTCACAGGCCAGCAGATTGTCGATGACAAGGTCGGCAACCTGATCTGCGGCTGGATGATCCATTCCAAGGACGGCTCACCGATGAAAATGGGCGCATGGCCGGCGATGGCGCCGGAAGTCGTGCGCTTTGTCGGGAACGCTGTTGCCGTCGTCATTGCGGAAACCCGCAATCAGGCGCGCGACGCAGCCGAAGCCGTCGAGGTGGTTTACGAAGAACTTCCTGCAGCCGCCGACATCCGCGCGGCCATTGCCTCCGGCGCCCCGCAGCTTCACCCCGAAGCGCCCGGCAATGTCATTTATGACTGGAGCATTGGCGACGAAGCCGCCACCAACGACGCCTTCAAAAAGGCCGCCAATGTGGTGGCCATGGACATCACCAACAACCGGCTGGTGCCGAACGCGATGGAGCCGCGCTCCGCGGTGGCCGAATATGATCCCGCCGAGGAGCACTTCACTCTTTATACAACCTCGCAGAACCCGCATGTCGCGCGTCTGGTGCTCTCGGCGTTCTACAATATCGCGCCGGAAAACAAGCTGCGCGTGATCGCACCCGATGTCGGCGGCGGTTTCGGCTCGAAGATCTTCATTTATCCGGAAGAAATGGTCGCGCTGTGGGCTTCCAAGCGCACCGGGCGTCCGGTGAAATGGACCGCGGACCGCACCGAGGCGTTCCTCACCGATGCCCATGGCCGCGATCATCTCACCAAGGCGGAGATGGCCTTCGACAAGGACAACAGGATCATCGGCCTGCGGGTGAAAACCCACGCCAATCTCGGCGCCTACATGTCGCTGTTCTCGTCCTCGGTCCCGACCTATCTCTACGCCACGCTGCTGTCGGGCCAATACAACATCCCGAACATCTATGCCGAGGTGATCAGCGTCTACACCAACACCACACCGGTGGATGCTTATCGCGGCGCTGGCCGCCCCGAAGCCTCATTTGTGATGGAGCGGATGATGGAAACCGCGGCGCGGCAACTCAAGGTCGATCCGGCCGAATTGCGGCGCAAGAACTTCATCACCAGCTTCCCACACCAGACGCCGGTGATCATGGCCTATGACGCCGGCGACTTTAACGCCTCGCTCGACGCGGCGCTGAAAGCCATCGACTATGCCGGCTTCCCTGCCCGCAAGGAAAAGGCGAAGAAGGACGGCAAGCTGCGCGGCATCGGCTTCTCCTGCTACATCGAAGCTTGCGGTATCGCGCCGTCCAAAGCCGTCGGCAGTCTCGGTGCAGGTGTCGGCCTCTGGGAATCCTGTGAGGTGCGCGTCAATCCCGTCGGCACCATCGAGATCCTCACCGGCTCGCATAGCCACGGTCAGGGCCATGAGACGACCTTTGCGCAGCTTGTCGCGGATCGCCTCGGCATTCCGATCTCGCAAGTGTCGATTCTGCATGGCGACACCGACAAAGTGCAGTTCGGCATGGGCACTTACGGTTCGCGCTCCGGCGCGGTCGGCATGTCCGCCATCGTGAAGGCGATGGAGAAGGTCGAAGCCAAGGCAAAGAAGATCGTCGCCCACCAACTCGAAGCCTCCGAGAACGACATCGTCATCGAGGAAGGCCAGTTCAAGGTGGCCGGCACCGACAAGGCGATTGCGCTGCCGATGGTCGCGCTCGCCGCCTACACCGCGCATAACCTGCCGGACGGCATGGAGCCGGGCCTGAAGGAAACCGCCTTCTACGACCCCAGCAACTTCACCTTCCCCGCAGGTGCCTACGTTTGCGAGGTCGATGTCGATCCCGGCACCGGCAAGACCGACATCATCAACTTCGTCGCCGCCGATGACTTCGGACGCCTGATCAACCCGATGATCGTCGAGGGCCAGGTCCATGGCGGCATCGCGCAGGGCGTGGGACAGGCCCTGCTCGAAGGCGCGGTCTACGACAAGAGCGGCCAGCTCGTGACGGCATCCTTCATGGATTACGCCATGCCCCGCGCCGACGATCTGCCGTCGTTCAACATCTCGCACACCATGACCCTGTGCCCGAGCAATCCGCTCGGCATCAAGGGCTGCGGTGAAGCCGGTGCTATCGGCTCGACACCGGCGGTGATCAACGCAATCACCGACGCCATCGGCACCAACAATCTTGAAATGCCGGCCTCGCCATCGCGGGTATGGCACGCGATCCATCAACAGCAGGCCGCAGAGTAAGGAGGCAGGACCATGTACGAGACAACTTATCATCGCGCCTCCAGCGTCGAAAACGCGCTCGATCTTTTCAAGAAGGGATCGGACGCAAAATATCTCGCCGGCGGCCAGACGTTGCTGCCAGTGATGAAACAACGGCTGGCGCAGCCGTCGGATGTGATCGACCTTGCCCGCATTCCTGGAATGTCCGGCGTGTCGGCCACCAGCGACGCGCTCGTCATTAAAGCGGCGACGACCTACTACGACATCCTCTCAAGCGCGGATGCGAAGAAGGCGATCCCCGCCATCGTGCATCTGACCTCGGTGCTTGGCGATCCCGCCGTGCGCTATCGCGGCACCATCGGCGGATCGATCGCCAACAACGATCCCGCGGCAGACTTCCCTGCCGCGCTGGTGGCGCTCGACGCGACGGTGAAGACCAGCAAGCGCAGCATCAAGGCCGACGATTTCTTCCAGGGCCTTTTCACCACCGCGCTGGAAGATGGCGAGATCATCACCGAAGTCTCGTTCCCGATTCCGGCCAAGGCGGCTTACGAGAAGATGCGCCATCCGGCGTCGCGTTTCTCGCTGACCGGCGTGTTCGTCGCCAAGACGAAGTCGGGAGACGTCCGTGTCGCCGCCACCGGTGCATCACAGAACGGCGTGATGCGCGTTCCGGCCATCGAAGCCGCTTTGAAAGCGAACTGGTCCGCCAGTGCCATCGATGGCGTGAAAATCTCCGCAGATGGTCTGATGGAAGACATCCACGGATCTGCGCCCTACCGCGCCAACCTGATCAAGGTGATGGCACAGCGCGCTGTTGCAGCCGCAGGTTAACAGGGCCCAAAGCAAAAGGCCGCCCTTCGGGGCGGCCTTTCTGTTTTTACGAACTAGTCGACGATCTGAACCACGCGGTGGGTGCGCGGATCGACCAGGACCGTGCGGTCATTCACCACCGTGTAGCGATAATCGCGGATGCCGTACTCCGGCGGAACGTCGTAATATGTGACACCTTCTGACGGAAGGACCACGCCGACCGCGAGTTCGTTCTGATAGCGATAGGACGGACGCCGCTGCTCGACCACGTAGCTGTGGAAGCGCGGACGCTGATCCACGCCCAGCACCCCCGCTACACCGCCGACAACCCCGCCGACCGTGCCGCCGACAACTGCGCCGACCGGCCCGCCAATACGCTCGCCCTCACGGGCACCGCGTTCAATGCCGCCCGGAACACCCTGTGCCGAAGCGACGGCTGGAATCAACGCGCTCGCAGAAACCATCGCCAGGGCAACCATTGTTCTCTTCATGTCCAAAACTCCCGGTTAAAGAATTCCGGGAAGGACAAGTGACCGGCAGCCGAATTGTTCCTCATTAACGAGGCAGATCGCGGAATGGCCTTATTCTGATGGCAATAGAAGCACATATTGATGGCTCTTTGGCCTGAACTGCCCTAAAGCATATCAAATTCATCCTCACGCCGATGCCTCAGTCAGGTCACGCCCTTCGGGAGCGCATGACCGATGCGTCTCCGCTGTTTCTGGCGATCCCGCCAACCAAGGTCTGACGTTCGTGAAATCCCTGCCTGCAAGTCCGCCGCTCGCCCGCGCTTTGGCTGAGCGCAATTATCATGATGCAACACCGGTGCAGACCGCCGTACTCGTGCCGGAAGCCATCGGCCGCGATCTGCTGGTGTCGGCACAAACCGGCTCAGGCAAGACCGTCGCTTATGGGCTCGCAATCGCCAATGACATGATGGGTGACGCCGAGCGCCTGCCCCGTGCAGCATCACCGCTCGCACTGATCGTCGCGCCAACCCGCGAACTCGCCTTGCAGGTTCATCGCGAGCTGGAATGGCTTTATGCCTATGCCGGCGCGCGTGTCGTCTCCTGTGTCGGCGGCATGGACCCGCAGCGCGAGAAGCGCGAACTCGAAGCTGGCGCGCATATCGTTGTCGGCACGCCGGGGCGTCTTTGCGATCATATCCGCCGCAAGCGCCTCGACGTTACCGAACTCAAAGCAGTCGTGCTCGATGAGGCCGACGAGATGCTCGATCTCGGCTTCCGTGAGGATATGGAATTCATCCTCGAGACAACGCCCGAAACACGCCGCACACTGCTGTTCTCGGCAACCCTGCCGCGCACCATCATCACGATGGCGAAGCAGTATCAGCATGAGGCGTTCCGCGTTGAAGTCGCAGGCGGCGACGGCGGCCACGCCGACATCGAGTATCGCGCCATCCGTATTGCGCCAAGCGATGTGGAGCACGCTGTTGTCAATGTCTTGCGATTTTTCGAATCCCCGACCACTATCGTATTCTGCAACACGCGCAACGCCGTGAACCACTTGCAGGCAGCGCTGCTTGAACGCGGGTTTTCCGTGGTCGCACTCTCCGGCGAACTGACCCAGAACGAACGCACCAAGGCGCTGCAATCGTTGCGCGACGGACGTGCGCGCGTGTGCGTCGCCACCGACGTCGCCGCGCGCGGCATCGATTTGCCTAATCTTGGCCTCGTGATTCATGCGGATCTGCCGAACGATCCCGAAGTGCTGCAGCATCGTTCCGGCCGCACCGGACGCGCCGGCAAGAAGGGCGTCAGCGTTCTTCTGGTGGTACCAGCGCGACGGAAACGTGCGGAATTTCTGCTCGATCTCGCAGGAGTTGAAGCTGCGTGGGGACTGGCGCCAACCGTCGAGGAAATCCGCACACTCGATCAGCAGCGCATGCTGCAGGATGGATTGTTCGGGGAAACAGCCACCGATGACGATCTCGTGCTGGCGCGCGCATTGCTTGCCGAGCGCTCCGCGGAAGACATCGCCACCGCACTGGCGCGGCTCTACCGCTCGCGCCTCCCTGCACCGGAAGACATTCTCGATCCGGGGCAAGGACGTTCACGCGATGAGCGCGGATCAAAGCGCGACAGCCGCGAACCACGCAGCGACGACCGCCCGCAAAAAACGAAAACGAAGCGCGCAGAGCTGCCGGAAGGCAGCATGTGGTTCCGCGCCGCCATCGGCCGCAACAAGAACGCCGAAGCGCGCTGGCTGCTGCCGATGATCTGCCGCCGCGGCGGGATCGGCAAACAGGATATCGGCGCGATCCGCATTTACGGCAGCAGCACCGAGTTTCAGATTTCCGCCAATGCTGTCGATGAATTCACTGCCAGGATCAAGCGCCCCGACAAGGAAGACAATATCCGCATCGAATTGCTGCCGAACGGGCCGCAGGGCGAGACGGAAGGCCTCGACAAACGCTCGCGCAAGCCCGCACGTGAGGACAGAGATTTCAGCGCCAGACCGCCCCGCGAGGACAAACCGCGTTACGATGACAAGCCGCGTTTTGAGGGCAAGCCCCGCTTCGACAAGCCGAAGCCCGGCGGAAAACCTCAACGTGACGATGCCCGCCGCTTTGACGCCGCGCCTGCGCGCGGCAAAAACCCGCCACCCGGAAAAAAGGCAAATCGCAAGGACTGGCCGGATGTCGAAAAGCCGGGCTTTGGCAAGAAGCCCAAGAAGAAGCATCGCAAGGGCTGATCGTCGCAATCACCTAGCAGCGCGCGCGACATTGGATAGCGCGCACGAGGCACTTTTAATCAATCAAACCAATCATTTATTTGAACTGGCGGAGAGGGAGGGATTCGAACCCCCGATAGGCTTGCACCTATGCCGCATTTCGAGTGCGGTGCATTCAACCACTCTGCCACCTCTCCAGGCGCCAAGACGGCGATGGGTTCGCCGGGTTGCGGGCGGAGTTCTATGCGAGGATTCCCGTCCAGACAAGGCGCTGGACGCCTTTTCAGGCCCGAGAATCACCTCCCGCGGCCAACCGGGACCGATTTAATACCGCCGCCCGTCTTTATGCGTGTAAATCCAGCGCCCGTCCGGCCCAAGGGCCGCTTTGAGGTCGTCCTGCGGATAGGTCCCCTCGTCTCCCGGCGTCCGATCCCCGATCTCGAGATAGGTCACGGCGTCGTCTGTGCGATTGACCAGCTGATGCGCGATGCCGGCGGCGGGAAAACCGGCACACATTCCCGGCGACAGTTCGATCTCACCGGCATCGGTGACAAGAGTGGGCGTCCCGCTCACGATGTAAATGAACTCATCCTGCCTGCTGTGACGATGAAGGATCGATGACTCCCCGCCTGCCCTCAGCTTTGTCAGGTTCACGCCGAAATTCCTGAGTCCAAACAAATCACCCAGCGGACGTTTCTCCCGCCCTGCCATCCGGCTGAAAAACGGCTCCGGATATGACGACGGCGTGCGGCGCGGTTCTGCATCTTCGGCCTTGATCGCCAGAGGAATATTTTTGTTGTCTCTGTTCATTGGTCTCAACTGTCTGGTATCGGATTTGACGCGCGGGACACACGGAGCGGGTTCAGGTGCACCCGCTCCCGATCATCCATGACCGAGCAACTCGTCAGGTGTGCTTAGTCAAATTTGGGAGCCCGCTTTTCGATGAATGCGCGAATGCCTTCCTGACCATCCGGGGAGGCCGCCGCCCGCGCAATTTCCCGCCCCTCGATCTCCATCTGCTCTTCAAGACCATTTCGCAGCGAACAGAACAGCAGCTTTTTCACGACCGCCTGAGCATGCTTCGGCCCCTGCGCCAGCGACGCACATACAGCGAGCGCTTCTTCGCGCAGCTTTTCATCCGGCACAACACGCGTCAGCAGGCCCCAATCCATTGCTTCCTTGGCGGACAGAACGCGATTTGCCAGCGCAAGCTCCTGCGCGCGCCTCATGCCGACAAGCCGCGGCAGGAAATAGGTGGAGCTTCCATCCGGACTCAATCCGGCTTTGGTATAGGCCATGGTGAATTTGGCCGACTCCGCAGCGAGGACATAATCACCGATCATCGACAGGCTGAATCCGCCGCCGGCAGCAAAGCCGTTAACGGCAATCACCAGAGGCGCATCCATCCGAGCGAAGATCGAAATCGCCTTGTGAAGCTGATCGGCAAAAATCTTGAGCTGGACACTGGTGCGATCGCCGAGCGTTTTGAACATGCGCAAATCGCCGCCCACGCAAAAAACCTTGCCATTGGCGGTGAGCAGGACGGCTCGGATGTTCGGATCGTTGTCGCAAATATGCGCCACGCGTTCCAGTTCGCTCACCGAATCTCCGTCCATCGGATTTCCGATGTCCGGACGGTTCAGGACGATCTGCGCAATTGAATTTTCGACCTTGAATTCCAGAGATTTAAACGACACCTCGGCAGCCCCCGTTTTGAATGAAACAGCTTCAACTTGCGGGTCTGCCCGGATTTTTAAAATCGCCAAATCATGAAGTGAGAAATCACAAATTCGAAACTGCCGGCGTCTCGCGCCGGATGCCTATCTCATCCGTCAGGAAGCCTTTTTCTCCTTCGTCTTCTTCTCCTTTGCTTCGGCCTTGTCGGCCTTCCTGCGGTTGGTGAAACGCGCATTGCCAAGCCCGGTGCCGATGGTGAGAATTCCCCACCGCTCATAATCCTGCATGAAGGGAATTTCGCTCAGGCCCTGCACCACGCCATCATTGTGCATCAGCACCGCAGTGTCATGATCGCCGATGCTGGGGATCAGCTCGATCAGGCTCTCCGGCAGATTGAACTTGCTGCTCTCCCAGTTTCCCGGAAGATTCTGCGCGCCCTTTTCAATCGAACCATCGGCGTCAATCGCACCGGGACAGGACACGCCGATAAACGGCGCGAGTTTGAGGCCTTCGTCTTCGGCCTGTTTCAGCAAACCCTTCAGCATCCCCGCGAGTTTTTTCACCGCGCCTTCGCGCGTCGGTTCATCGTCGGCATGACGCCAGAGTTCGGACTTCCAGACCGACGCTTTCGACAGATCCGGCATTTTCTTCTGGCGGGTTTCGACCACACCGCAGCGGATATTGGTGCCGCCGATGTCGACACTGAGAATGCTGTCATGACCTTCGAAAATCCATGACGGCACCAAATGCGCGCACCCGATCAGCGCCGCTTCGTCCGGATGAAACCGGATCGGGATCAGGCTGACCTTTGCGCTGCCGGCCTTGAGAATGACGTCGGCGCGGGCAATCGCCAGTTCGCCAATCCGGCTTTGCCGGAAGCCGCCGCCGACAATGATGGCCTCGGTCTTGTCCCAGGCCTTGGTCTTGAGAAAGCGGGCAGTGACGTACGCCAGTTCCTGTGCAAACTCCTCGATGGCGCTATGGACCAGCGCCGAGGCCTCCACGTCATCCCCGACAAGGATGTTATCGAGCGTCTTCTTGCTGATGTCCTCGCTCGATTTGGCCCCGAACGGGTCCTCCCCATTTTTTCTTAATGGTTTCCGCCACTTATCCAGAATGTCCTGAAACGCGCCCTTGCTGGCGCGGTCGCCCAGAAAGCCACCCTCATCTTTGAGTTCGATGTTGTAGCTATCGATATCGACGGACGGCAGCCGGGCCGCCCCATGCTTGCCGATGCCGGCGGTGGTCGGCGCGTCCTCAGCCATTCAAATGCCCCTTCGCCTGTTGCGGGTGATAACGGGGAGGGAACCGGAAGGTTTCCGGCCAGAGGCGCGGAAGGCTCAAACCACCCGCAAATCGGGCCTAAATTGCTCAGAAACGGCCTGTTTTCGGGCCACTTTTCCTTGACTCACAGGTCGCCCCGGCTATAACTCCCCGCAACCCGGCGCGGGGTTTCTCGCGCCGTTTGTTTTTGCGCGGCCATGGCCTCGACGTCGTGGCGACGCAGATCATTGAACCCTTATCGACTGAACAAGAAGCCGGCCCGGATCAATCCGAGCGCCGGGATTGAACACGAAGGATAAAAACGATGTTCGCAGTCATCAAAACCGGCGGCCGGCAGTTCCGCGTCGTTCCGGATGATGTGCTTGAAATTGGCAAGATCGCCGGCGATGTCGGCACGATCGTGCAGCTTGGTGAAGTGCTTGTGGTGGGCGGCGACACGCCGGTCCTCGGTGCTCCGTTCGTCAGCGGCGCGTCCGTGGCGGCTGAAGTGCTGGACCACAAGCGTGGCGCGAAGGTCATCGCCTTCAAGAAGCGCCGCCGCAAGAATTCGAAGCGCAAGCGTGGCTATCGCGACGAAATCACGGTGATCCGCGTCACCGAGATTTTGACCGACGGCAAGGCCCCTAGCGTGGGTCCGCGCCCGAAGAAGGCAAAGGTCGAAGCGCCAGCCGCTGAGGGTGATGCACCCGCCAAGGCTGCGAAGAAGGCTCCAGCCAAGAAAGCAGCAGCTCCGAAGGCCGCGGCCAAGAAGACCGCAGCAAAGAGCGACAAAAAGTGAAATGATTCCGTCAAGGAATCGGTCTATAGGCTAGACGCAAGTTTGGAGACGGAGCGATGGCTCACAAAAAAGCAGGCGGTTCTTCGCGCAACGGGCGCGACTCGGCTGGCAAGCGCCTTGGCATCAAGGCGTTCGGCGGCGAGCATGTGATTCCGGGCAACATCATTGCGCGTCAGCGCGGCACGACCTGGCATCCTGGCCAGAACGTCGGCATGGGCACCGATCACACCATTTTCGCCAAGGCCGAAGGCCGCGTGGAATTCCGCGCCAAAGCCAACGGCCGTACGTACATCTCGGTTCTTCCGATGGTGGACGCGGCTGAATAAACGGTAGACAGATCGCGTCTGCCGGATCTCGTTGAACCGGCAGAGCGCCAGAAGGCTCGAAAGGGGAGACGGGTAAACCGGCCTCCCCTTTTCGTTTGCGCTCGTGGGGGACGAGCACATCAAGGAGCCTGACCATGCTGCTGGAAAAGCCGACACCCACCCTCCGGGAATCAAGAGCCGTCGTCCTCGAGACCGATCGGCTGGTCCTTCGTCAGCCGACACTCGCGGACGTAAAAGCCATTGCGCGTGTCGTGGGCGACAAGCGCGTGTCGATCAATCTGCGCCGCGTGCCGCATCCCTATTCGGCCGAGGACGCCATCTCCTTTGTGACCACCATCGCCGCGACCATCGACACGGTGTTCCTTGTCGAGCATGCGCGCGACGTGGTCGGACTTGTCGGCGTGAGCTGGGAAGACGAAAACGCGCCTGAACTTGGCTACTGCTTCGGTGTCGAGCACTGGGGCAAGGGCTTCGCAACGGAAGCCGCGCGCGCCGTTATCGATTATGCTTTCGAGGAATTCGCCATCGAGCAGTTGCTCGCCGGAGCACGGGTGCTGAACCCGGCGTCGCGTCATGTGCTGGAGAAGTGCGGCTTCCAGTGGACCGGCGTTGAGCTGCACCGCTTCCTCACGCTTGGATCATCGACGCCCGTCGATCGCTTCAAGCTGGACCGTGGCGTTTGGTCGTCGATCAAGAGCTGGCACAACGCCGCTCGCCGCTGAAATCCGTCTCGTCATCCCGAGGCGCTCACATTTGCGAGCCTCGAAGGATGACGAGAGTGACCGTTACATTCACACCACCGTCGGCGGATTGGGCTCCGGCTCGCGATGCGTGACCTTCTGTTCGCGGATGAAAATGTAAATACCCGCGCAAGCGACGATCCCTGCGCCCAGCATGGTGTTCAGCGACGGCACATCGCCGAACACCAGAAATCCGAGCACGATCGCCCAGACAATCATGGTGTATTGGAATGGCGCGACCACGCTCGCCGGCGCCAGGATCAGCGAGCGGTTGAGGCAAAGCACGGCGGCGACATTGACGACGCCGCTAATCAGCAACAGAACCACAAGAATCCATGTCGGCGGCACGAAGATGAAAGCCGACACGATCCCGCCGAACACGAACGAGCCGACCACCTGCGTGGTGGCAAGAAAGATATTCGACGTGCCGCGCACATAGCGCGTCACGATCATGAATATCGACTGGCACAGGCATCCCGCCAGTGCGATCAGGGCCGGCCATGAGATCGCCGCGCCGGTCGGGCGCAGCGCAATCAGAACCCCGACAAAGCCCGCGGCGACAGCGCTCCAGCGCCGCCAGCCGACATGCTCGCGCAGAAAGATCGCGGAAAACGCGGTGACAAAGATCGGCGCAGCCAGATAGCAGGTCGTGGCGTCGGCCAGCGGAATGTATTTGATCGCCGTGAAAAACAACATTCCGTCCGAGACCGACAGCATCATGCGCAGCACCTGCAGCCCCGGCCGCCGCACGCTGCGGACAGCGGCAAAATCGTTCCGTGCCAGAAACGGCAGCAGGGCCGCGATCGCACCGAACCCGCGGATGAAAAAGAGCTGGGCCGGGGGATAGGCCGCCACCATCATTTTGCTGAAGACATTCACCAGCGAAAAGATCGTCATCGCCGCCAGCATGAACAGGATGCCGGAGAGTGCGGACGAAAGCGGCGTCGTGCGGCGCAGCAATTTGAAAGGGGAATTCATCAACAATGGCGAGAGCGAACGGGATGAAAGACAACGTGTGATCGCGACAGGGCGCGACGCAATGCTTTCTGATTAGAAAGCAATCGGACTTTGCACAACTGCCAGAAACGCAGCCCGTTTCGCACGGCCATGCTTGAGGCCAAGCCCCAAGCCCCGACCTTGGGCCTCAGCCTGGCGGCGGCACCACCACCGGCTCCTCTCGGACGAGGTCGCGCTCGCGCAGGAAGATGTAAAGGCCCGCGAGAATGATGATCGCAGCGCCGATCAGCATCGCCATCGACGGTACATCGCCAAAGACGAAATAGCCAAACATCACGGCCCAGATGATCATCGTATATTGATACGGCACCACCACGCTTGCGGGGGCGAGCTTGAGCGAGCGATTGACTCCCATCGCAGCAACGATGGAGATGCAGCCCGCGATCGCAAACAGGCTGAAATCCGCCAGGCTCGGCGTGATCCATCCGAACGGCGCCACCACGATGCCGAACAGCAGCGTCCCGCAGAACTGCGCTGTGGTCAGCACCACGTCCGGCGTGCCGCGCAGCGAACGCGTGATGATCATGAGCGCCGCGAATGACGCGCTGCCCGCCAGCGCGATCATCGCCGGCCAGCTGAATGCCTGTGTCGAGGGCCGCAGCGCGATCATGACGCCGATGAAGCCGACAAGAATCGCGCTCCAGCGCCGCCAGCCGACCTTCTCGCCGAGGAAGAGCGCGGAAGCCGCCGTGACGAAAATCGGCGCCGCAAGGTAATAGGTGATGACGTCGGCCAGCGGCAGATAGACCGACGCGGCGAAGAACGCGGCGACTTCCAGCGTCGACAGCGCCACCCGGAGAACCTGCAGACCGGGACGCTGGATGCTCTGGAACGCCGCACGATTGCGCCAGATCACCGGCGATAGCAGCACGAGGCTGGCGGCCGCGCGCAGCAGCAGCAACTGTCCGACCGTGTAGGTCGCAACGATGAATTTCCCCAGCGCGTCGCCAAATGAAAACATCCAGACGGCAAGCAGCATCAGCGCAATGCCCGCCAGCGTGGCGGAGCGGTTTCCCGCATCTGCGGAGATTTTGGCAAGCATGGTCATGGGTGTCGCCGGATAGCGTTAATTCGTCAAAAAAGCGCACGGATGACGTCGTTTAGAAGGCGGATGGCGGTTCGGCAACCGTTACAAATGCAGCCTTTATCGCCATATCCTGCATGAATGGGTTGCCGCTCAGGCACCCATGGCGCATACACTGGCCTGACACAAAAGCGCGATCCGCCCGGAAAAGCCGGGCTTTTGCCGGTCGCGGCATGACGGACAACCGATGAAATTTCTCGACGAAGCCAAGGTCTATATCCGCTCCGGCGACGGCGGAAACGGCTGCGTGGCATTTCGCCGCGAGAAGTTCATCGAGTTCGGCGGCCCTTCCGGCGGCAATGGCGGACGCGGCGGCGACGTGATCATCGAGGTCGCTGATGGCCTCAACACCCTGATCGACTACCGCTACCAGCAGCACTTCAAGGCGCAGAAGGGCGGCAACGGCATGGGCTCCGACCGCCATGGTGCGGGCGGCAAGGACATCGTACTCAAGGTCCCGCTCGGCACCCAGATTTTCGATGAAGACCGCGAGACCCTGATCCACGACTTCACCAGGGTCGGCGAGAAGTTCGTGCTGGCGACCGGCGGCAACGGCGGCTTCGGCAACGCGCACTTCAAGAGCTCGACCAACCGCGCGCCGCGCAATGCCAACCCGGGACAGCCCGGCGAGGAACGATGGATCTGGCTGCGGCTGAAGCTGATCGCTGACGCAGGCCTCGTCGGATTGCCGAATGCAGGCAAGTCCACATTCCTGTCGGTCGTCAGCGCGGCGAAACCTAAGATCGCGGATTATCCGTTTACGACCTTGCATCCGCAACTCGGCGTCGTGCGCACTGACGGCCGCGAATTCGTGCTGGCCGATATTCCGGGCTTGATCGAAGGCGCCCATGAAGGCGCAGGCCTCGGCGACCGTTTCCTCGGCCATGTCGAGCGCTGCCGGGTGCTGCTGCATCTCGTCGACGCCACCTCCGAACATGCAGGCAAGGACTACAAGACCATCCGCGCCGAACTCGAAGCCTATGACATCAATCTTGCCGACAAGATCGAGATCGTGGCGCTGAGCAAGATCGACGCTGTCTCACCCGAGCATCTGAAAGACCAGAAGGCCCGGCTGAAGCGGGCGGCGAAGAAAACACCGCTGTTGGTGTCGAGCCTGTCGCGCGAGGGTATCCCGGAAGCGCTGCGCGCGTTGCTGGCCGTTATCGGCGAAGCGCCGGTCTCGACGAACGCCAGAAAAGCGACTGAACCTGCGCAAGATGCAGAGCCGGAGCAGCCATCGGGCTGGTCGCCACTCGGCCGCTAAAGCCTCGCCCGCATTTCCTACATACTCACACCACGCTGATTTCCGATGTCGAATCCCAAGCTCAAGAACTTCCGCCGCATCGTCGTCAAGGTCGGATCGTCGCTGCTGATCGATTCCGCTGCCGGAGAGGTCCGCGCCAACTGGCTTGCCGCGCTGGCAGCCGATATCGCCAAACTCCACAAGGCAGGCAAGGACGTCCTCGTTGTCTCGTCCGGCTCAATTGCACTCGGGCGCAGCCGTCTCAAGCTGCCGAGCGGCGCGCTGAAGCTGGAAGAGAGCCAGGCCGCCGCCGCGGTGGGCCAGATCGAACTGGCGCGCATCTGGTCCGGCGTGCTCGGTGATCACGGCATCGGCGCGGGACAGATTCTCGTCACCCTGCAGGACACCGAAGAACGGCGCCGTTATCTCAACGCACGTTCGACCATCGCCAAACTTCTCGAGTGGCGCGCCGTGCCGGTGATCAACGAGAACGACACCGTCGCCACCAATGAAATCCGCTACGGCGACAATGATCGTCTTGCGGCGCGCGTCGCCACCATGACCAGTTCGGATCTCCTGATCCTGCTGTCGGACATCAACGGACTTTACACCGCGCCACCATCGGCCAATCCGAATGCGAAACTCATTCCGGTTGTCGAAGCCGTCACCGCCGACATCGAGGCGATGGCAGGGGCTGCGGAATCCGAACTGTCGCGCGGCGGCATGCGCACCAAGATCGAGGCCGCGAAAATCGCGACCAGCGCGGGCACGCATATGCTCATTGCGTCGGGCAAGATCGAGCATCCGCTGCAGGCCATCGCCGATGGCGGCCCTTGCACATGGTTTCTCACGCCCGCCAATCCGGTCACCGCGCGCAAGCGCTGGATCGCAGGATCGCTGGAGCCGAAAGGCACGCTCACCATCGACGCGGGCGCGGTCGCAGCGCTTCGTGCGGGCAAGAGCCTGCTGCCCGCCGGCGTGATCCGGGTGGACGGCCAGTTCGCACGCGGCGATGCCGTGATCGTGCGCGGGCCGGATACCCACGAGATCGGGCGGGGCCTTGTGGCCTATGACGCGGACCATGCCGAACAGATCAAGGGCCGCTCGTCCTCGGACGCCGCACAGATCCTCGGCATCAGCGGGCGGGCCGAAATGATCCATCGCGACGACCTCGTCGTCGGCGGCCCGCGTGGCGGTGCCGACAGCGCGAAATAACAGCCCGGCCAATGGCCTAGCGGCCGTCCTCGGCCATTGGCCCACTTGCCGGGCAGCCATGTTCCCGGCGCCTCGCCCGGCCTAAATTTCTGTGCTAGAGCATGGCCTTACGGAAATTGAACCTTACATAGCCCACATGTCCGCCTCGCTCAAAACCATCGATAAAGCCTCGGATCGCAGCCCGGACCTGAGCGCGTCCGATCTGACCAGATTGATGACCGACCTTGGTGCCGGCGCGCGCCGCGCTGCGCGGGTGCTGGCGCTGGCCTCGAGCGAACAGAAGGACGCCGCGCTGTCCGCCATGGCGGCATCGATCCGCGCCCACACCAAGGAAATTTTGGCAGCCAATGCCGAAGACGTTGCCGAGGCCAAGGCCGGCGGCATGAGCAGCGCCTTCGTGGACCGGCTTGCACTCACGCAAGCGCGTATCAATGCCATGGCTGACGGCATCGACGTGGTGCGCGCGATTCCCGATCCCGTCGGCAAGGTCACCGAAACCTGGACCCGCCCCAACGGCATGACCATCGAACGCGTGCGCGTGCCGCTCGGCGTGGTCGGCGTGATTTTCGAAAGCCGCCCCAATGTCGCGGCGGACGCCGGCGCGCTGTGCCTGAAATCCGGCAATGCGGTGATCCTGCGCGGCGGTTCGGACAGCTTCCGCTCGTGCCGCGCGATCCATCAGTGCCTGACCGAAGGCCTGCGTAATGCAGGACTCCCCGAGGAATCGATCGCGCTGGTGCCGACCCGCGACCGCGCCGCTGTCGGCCTCATGCTCGGCGGCCTCGATGGCGCCATCGACATTATCGTGCCGCGCGGCGGCAAGGGACTTGTGGCCCGCGTGCAGGATGAAGCGCGCGTGCCTGTGTTCGCACATCTCGACGGCGTCAATCATGTCTATGTCGACAAGGCTGCATCACTCGATATGGCCAAGACCATCGTGCTAAACGCCAAGATGCGCCGTCCCGGTGTCTGCGGCGCGGCGGAAACTCTGCTGGTGGACAAGGCCGTCGCGGATGCGCAACTCAAGCCGCTGGTGACCATGCTGCTCGACGCCGGCTGCGAGGTGCGCGGCGGCGACGACATCCGCAAGGTCGATGCCCGCGTGAAGCCTGTCACGGACGATGACTGGGGCACCGAATACGAAGACGCGATCATCTCGGCGAAGGTCGTCGATGGCATCAATGATGCGCTGGCGCATATCGCGCGCTACAGCTCGCATCATACCGACGCCATCGTCACCGAAGACACGAACGTCGCGCAAAAATTCCTCAACGAGGTGGACTCCGCCATCGTACTGCATAACGCCTCGACGCAATTCGCAGACGGCGGCGAATTCGGCTTCGGCGCAGAAATCGGAATTGCCACCGGCAAATTCCATGCACGCGGCCCGGTTGGCGCCGAGCAACTGACGAGTTTCAAATACCGCGTGCACGGCACCGGACAGACACGTCCGTGAACTGTCCGCCTGTGAGCGACACCATTCTGCCTCGCACCCTTCCGATCCATGCCGACGGCATGCGGATCGGCCTGCTCGGCGGATCGTTCAATCCGCCGCACGAAGCACACCGCGCGATCAGCCTGTTTGCGCTGAAGCGGTTGAAGCTCGACCGCATCTGGTGGCTGGTGTCGCCCGGCAATCCGCTGAAGGATAACGGCTCGCTGCACGCCTTGCGCGAGCGCGTGATCGCTGCCGAGACGATTGCGCATGATCCGCGCATCGACGTCAGCTGTCTCGAAACCGTCATTGGCACACGCTACACTGCTGATACGATTTCTTACTTGCGCCGCCGATGCTCCGGTGTGCGCTTTGTCTGGATCATGGGCGCTGACAATCTTGCGCAGTTCAACCGCTGGGAGCGCTGGCAGAACATTGCCAGCATGGTGCCGGTCGCGGTGGTCGATCGCCCGCCAGACAGCTTCCGCGCCCTCTCCTCAATCGCAGCACAAACGCTGATGCCCTATCGCATCGATGAACGGAAAGCTGGAACTCTGGCGAGCCGCCGGGCACCGGCCTGGACATTTCTGACCGGCCTGAAATCGAGTCTGTCCTCGACACGCTTGCGGAACCCGGACGGAAGCTGGAAGGGCGGCAACCCGCAATGACGTTTTCCGGCAACAGCGCAGCGCAAATCATTCTCGCGCGATATGGAAGATTGAAACCATTAACCCCACATGCGTATGATCACAGCGGGCGTCAGGATTCGGCGCTCGCGATACAGTGAAAGGAATGGTCCCTGACCACATCTGTATTGTCCAAAACCGCCTCGTCAAAGCCTCGTGCCAAAGCGATGCCTGTGTCCGCCGACCCGGTTCCCGCCCTCAAGGCGAGGCCTGACGCCGACGAAACACTCAACCTGATCCTCTCCCGCCTCGACGACATGAAAGCGGAAGAAACGGTCACCATCGACCTTCGCGGCAAATCCTCCATCACCGACTACATGATCGTGACCACCGGGCGGGTGAACCGCCATGTCGGCGCGATCGCGGAGAATGTCGCCAAGGGTCTCAAGGAAAGCGGCGCCCCGGCCCCTCACATGGAAGGGCTGGCCAATTGCGACTGGGTGCTGATCGATTCCGGCGATGTGATCGTTCATGTGTTCAGGCCGGAAGTCCGCGAGTTCTACAATCTCGAAAAGATGTGGGACTCCGACAAGCCGGTAAAGAAGGCACGCTAGGAGCGCTGAAGCGGCTCGTATTCAGGCGTTTGCGCGCATGCTAGTTTGCGCGCCATGCGAATCCTCGTCATCGCCATTGGCCGCCTGAAGCAAGGTCCGGAACGGGAGCTTGCCGAACGCTACCGCGAGCGGTTCGACGATATCGGCCGCAAGCTCGGCTTTCGTGGCCTTGAGGTTCATGAAATTCCGGAAAGCCGCGCACGCGATGCGGCTGCCCGCATAGCGGATGAAGCCGCGGCGATGTCAGCGCTGATTCCTGACAAATCGTCCATCATTGCCCTCGACGAGCGTGGCGACACCATCGACAGTGCAACCTTTGCGCGGCATCTTGGCCGCTGGCGCGACGAATCGGTTCCAACTGCTGTTTTTCTGATCGGCGGAGCGGACGGACTTTCGCCTGAATTGCGGCGCAAGGTGAAAGTGAGCGTTGCGTTTGGCAAGGCAACGTGGCCGCATCAGATGGTGCGATTCATGTTGCTGGAACAGATTTACCGGGCCGCGACGATTTTATCCGGCCACCCGTACCATCGCGCGTAGGACAGGCTCCCGAAATGCTGCCCGTGGTTTTCGGAAGCCTGGTGCCCATCATCCGATCTCGAAAGATCAAACTGCCCGTGGTCAAAGCGACCGACTCCGAAGCGACAAATCCCGCAAGCCTGCGGCGGCTGACGCGCGGTGCCGTGCTGCCGCTGTCAGTGATGCTGGCTGCGTTGCATGTCGCGGGAATTGATGCCGCCCACGCGCAACCCGCAACCAAACAGGTTGCCGCGCCCGATCCGGATGCCGTCAAGCAGCGCACGCAGGAACTCGAAGCCGCGCGTGAGCAGCAGAAGAAGGCCGCCGAACTCGAACAGAAACTCAAGGCCGAGATCGCCGCCATCGGCCAGGACCGCACCAAACTCAACCAGCAGCTGATCGGGATTGCCGCGCAGGTGCGCGATGTCGAAGGCAAGATGGCCGATACGGAAGGCCGCCTGCGTCCGCTCGATGCGCGCGAACTGCAGATTCGCGCGGCACTTGAATCGCGACGCGACGAGATCGCCGAAGTGCTCGCGGCTCTGCAGCGCGCAGGGCGCCGCGCGCCGCCCGCTTTGTTCGTGCGGCCGGAAGATGCGCTGCAGTCGCTGCGCACGGCGATGCTGCTCGGCGCCGTCGTTCCCGACATGCGCGCGCGCGCCGCCAGGCTCGCCAGCGACCTCGGCGAACTCGTCAGCTTGCGAAAGAACATCGCCGAAGAGCGCGACCGGCTGGCCGCGGACCGCGACAAGCTCAATGCCGACAGCACCCGCCTCGCCGCACTGGTGCAGGAGCGGCAGAAGCAGCAATCGGACACCGAGAAGAACATGGAGGCGGAGCGGCAGCGGGCCATCGCGCTGTCAAAGCAGACCGAAAACCTGCAAGACCTGATCGCCAGGATGGAGCAGGACATCAAGGCAGCCGCACAGGCCGCCGCGGCTGCCGAATTAAAGGGCACTCCGGCCGCCCCGAACGGCAAGCCCAATCTGGCCGCGCTGAAGGACCCCGCCCGGCTCAGCCCCGCCATCGCTTTCAGTTCCGCCAGGGGACTTTTGCCGATCCCGGTTAACGGCACCCGTATCCGCAGTTTCGGCGGTTCCGATGGCGCCGGAGGCCAGGAAAAGGGCATTTCCATCGCCACAAGGCCGGGGGCGCAGGTCACAACACCTTGTGATGGTTGGGTTGTTTACTCAGGTCCGTTCCGGAGCTACGGACAACTCTTGATCCTCAATGCGGGCGGCGGGTATCATGTCCTTATCGCCGGGATGGAACGTATTTCGGTCACGATCGGGCAGTTTGTTCTGACAGGAGAACCGGTCGCGACCATGGGGACCACGTCTCAGGTCGCGTCAATTCTGGCAGCCTCGTCTAGCCAGCCTGTGCTCTATATCGAGTTCCGTAAGGACGGCACTCCAATCGATTCTGGTCCATGGTGGGCCGCAAGTGAAGGCCAAAAGGTTCGCGGATGATGCGCAAGACTTCCCTGGTTCTCCTCAGCGCCGCTGTCGGCGCCGCGGCTACTCTTTTCCTCACCCAGCCGCGCTCGGCGCTGGTGGGATCGACGGCACGCGCCGCGTCGTCTGACACCTATCGTCAGCTCAACCTGTTCGGCGATGTGTTCGAACGTGTGCGCAGCGACTATGTCGAGAAGCCGGACGACAGCAAGCTGGTCGAGACTGCGATCAGCGGCATGCTCACCGGCCTCGATCCGCATTCCAGCTACATGGACGCGAAGAGCTTCCGCGACATGCAGGTGCAGACCCGCGGCGAATTTGGCGGCCTCGGCATCGAGGTCACGATGGAAGACGGCCTGATCAAGGTCGTCTCGCCGATCGACGAAACTCCGGCCTCCAAGGCCGGCATCATGGCCAATGACATCATCACCAATCTCGATGACGAAGCCGTGCAGGGCCTGACCCTGAACCAGGCTGTCGAGAAGATGCGCGGCCCGGTCAACACCAAGATCAAGCTCAAGATCATCCGCAAGGGTCAGGACAAGCCGCTCGAGATCACGCTGACCCGTGACAACATCCGCGTCCGCTCGGTGCGAGCGCGCGTCGAGAGTGATGACATCGCCTACATCCGCGTCACCACCTTCAACGAGCAGACCACCGAAGGCCTCAAGCGCGAGATGGCCAACCTGACCAACCAGATCGGTCCGGACAAGATCAAGGGTTACATCCTCGACCTGCGCAACAACCCGGGCGGCCTGCTTGAGGAAGCCGTGTCGGTTTCCGACGCATTCCTCGATCGCGGCGAAATCGTTTCGACCCGCGGCCGCAATGCCGAGGAAACCCAGCGCCGCACCGCCAAGCCCGGCGATCTCGCCAAGGGCAAGCCGGTGATCGTGCTGATCAACGGCGGTTCGGCGTCGGCATCGGAAATCGTCGCGGGCGCGCTGCAGGACCACAAGCGCGCCACGCTGCTCGGCACCCGCTCGTTCGGCAAGGGTTCGGTGCAGACCATCATCCCGCTCGGCTCGGGCAACGGCGCGCTGCGCCTGACCACCGCGCGCTACTTCACGCCGTCGGGCAAGTCGATCCAGGCCAAGGGCATCATCCCGGACATCGAGGTGCTGCAGGATGTGCCGGAGGATCTGAAGGCGAAGACCGACACCAAGGGCGAAGCCTCGCTGCGCGGCCATCTCAAGGCCGAAGGCCAGGAAGAAACCGGCTCGCAGTCCTATGTTCCGCCGGATGCCAAGGATGACAAGGCGCTCAAGATGGCCGCCGATCTCCTCCACGGCATCAAGCAGACCACATCCGCTCCGGCCCCGGCCGACAAGGCCACCAACAAGGCCGCGAACTAAGATCGAAGTATTCCGATTGGATCAGGGCGGCCTTCGGGCCGCCCTTTTTCGTGCGCTCCGGGTTACCGGACAATCTCAATGGAACACATGCCTTGACGCCCTCCCCCGCCGGGCCGTGATAGGATTCGCGAATTGATTCGCGAGGTTGAAACGCCGTGACAACCGACGATCTGAGTGCACCGCTCGGGCAGGATCGGCCGCGCAAGCGGCGGTACAGATTGCCGTTCAGCGCCCCGCAGGCCATTGCGGGCGCATGCGGGCTGTTTCTTGTGACCTTTCTCGGCTTCGCAATCTTCAACCACAATCCGATGGGCGGTGAGCCGCTGGCGCGGGTGTCCTACGATCCCGCCACCCTCCGGGGTGAGAAGACAGCAAAATCCACAAGCCCCGCACCGGCTGCGCAAAAGGAAGCCGTGGCTGCTGCCAGGGAACCTGCGGCCGGCCAGCAGACCATCACCATCATCGACGGCTCCAGCGGTGCACGGCAGGACGTGATCGTCGGCACCGGAGCAGCTGATAGCGGCAAAGCCGAAACCCAGACGACGCTGATGTCCGGCATCAACCCGAAACTGCTGGAGCCTTCCCGCTATGGCATGATTCCGGTCGCTGCCGACGGGTTGAAGTCGTTCCGTGCCTACGCTGCCGGCAGCGACGCCGACCGCGCCGCCATCGGCAAGAAACCCATCATCGCCATCGTGATGACAGGTCTCGGCGTCGGCGCAGCAAAGACCACCGATGCGATCACAAAACTTCCCGGCGCGGTGACGCTCGCCTTCACGCCTTACGGTTCGGACCCCGGCAAACTGGTGGAGCGTGCCCGCGCGCAGAAGCACGAGGTACTACTACAGGTCCCGATGGAGCCGTTCGACTATCCCGACAACGATCCCGGCCCACAGACGCTGCTGACCACGCTTTCCGCCGAGCAGAATGCTGATCGCCTTGCGTGGCATATGAGCCGGTTTCAGGGCTATGTGGGCATCGCCAATTTCATGGGCGCACGCTTTGTGGCCACCGAAGCTTCCATGCAGCCGCTGGTCAAGGAAGCCGCCAGGCGCGGCCTCGCATGGCTCGACGACGGTACTGCACCGCGCAGCATTGCCGGCGTGATCGCGGAAGGCCAGGCCATGCCGTTCGCCAGGGCCGATGTCAGCATCGATACCGTGCCGACCCCTGCCGAGATCGACCGGGCGCTGGCCAAGCTGGAAACGCTGGCAAAGGAGCGCGGAACCGCCGTCGGCGTCGCCTCCGCCCTGCCGATCTCTATCGAGAGGATCGCAAGCTGGGCCCGGCAGCTGGAGGCACGCGGGCTCGCCCTGGTGCCGTTGACAACTGCGATGCTGAAACCAAAATCAAGCTAGAGGCCCGGCTGGTCGGAACCGGCACGTTGAGGCATCACACGGATAAGTAATTGAGTGCGGCTGGCGCTTGGGCGGGTCGGAATCAAAGGCATTAGCAGAATGACGCGTTACGACGATCTGCCCTACCGAACCTGCGTCGGGATTACCCTGATCAACCCTGAGGGACTTGTGTTCATCGGCCGCCGCGTTGGCGGACCCGAACATGTCGATCAACAGCATGTCTGGCAGATGCCGCAGGGCGGCGTGGATTCAGGCGAAGACACCTGGGCGGCAGCCAAACGCGAGCTTTACGAAGAGACCAATGCCCGCTCGGTCGAGAAGCTCGGCGAAGTTTCCGAATGGCTGACCTACGACATCCCGCGCACTGTTGCGGGCCGCGCCTGGAAGGGCCGCTTCCGCGGCCAGAAGCAGAAGTGGTACGCCATGCGCTTCACCGGCAAGGACAGCGAGATCAATGTCGCCTCCCCCGCCGGGCACAAGGCGGAGTTCATCGACTGGCGCTGGGAGCCGCTGAGAAACCTTCCCGAACTTATCGTGCCGTTCAAGCGTCCGGTCTATGAGCGCGTGGTCGCCGAATTCACGAAGTTTGCCGGACAATAAAATCCGCTCCGGCCCGAATGCAAAAAAGCCCCGCTGTTGCGGGGCTTTTTCAATTCATCTGGAGGGTTCCAGTCAATGCATCGCGGTGGACACGATGTATTGCTGGATCGCCTTGAAGTGATCGAGGCGCTCGATGGCGCGATCGAGTGCGTCGCCTTCCTGCTCCTTCAGACCTTCTTCCATTTCGGAAATCTTGTCCGCGAAAGCTTCGCGGTCGAGTTCCTGCAGCGAGGTCGCAGTATCGGCGAGAACCGTCAAGCCTTTGTCGGAGATTTCCGCAAGACCGCCAAGCACGATGATCTTCTCGTGCTTGCCGCCAGCGGTCACCGTCATGATGCCGGGACGAATGGTTGCCACCAGCGGCGCGTGTCCGGCCATCACGCCGAGATCGCCATCGGCGCCGGGAATATCGACCTGCTCGACTTCACCCGAGAAGGCGATCTTTTCCGGAGAAACCAGATCGAAGTGAAAGGTGGCCATCGTGATTACGCCGCTTCCGCCGCGAGCTTCTTGCCCTTCTCGACGGCTTCTTCGATGGTACCGACCATGTAGAAGGCCGCTTCCGGCAGATGATCGTACTTGCCTTCCACCAAGCCCTTGAAGCCCTTGATGGTGTCGGCGAGGTCAACGAACTTGCCCGGCGAACCGGTGAAGATTTCGGCGACGTGGAACGGCTGCGACATGAAGCGCTCGACCTTGCGGGCGCGGGCCACCGTCAGCTTGTCTTCTTCCGACAGTTCGTCCATGCCGAGAATCGCGATGATGTCCTGCAGCGCCTTGTAGCGCTGAAGCACCTGCTGCACCTGACGTGCGACAGCGTAGTGTTCTTCACCGACGACCAGCGGCGAAAGCATGCGCGAGGTCGAGTCGAGCGGATCGACCGCCGGATAGATGCCCTTTTCCGCGATCGAGCGCGACAGCGTGGTCGTCGCGTCCAAGTGGGCGAACGAGGTTGCCGGCGCAGGGTCGGTCAAGTCGTCGGCCGGAACGTAAATCGCCTGCACCGAAGTGATCGAGCCCTTGGTGGTGGTGGTGATGCGCTCCTGCAGCGCGCCCATGTCGGTCGCGAGCGTCGGCTGATAACCCACCGCCGAAGGAATACGGCCGAGCAGCGCCGACACTTCCGAACCCGCCTGGGTGAAGCGGAAGATGTTGTCGACGAAGAACAGCACGTCCTGGCCCTTGTCGCGGAAGTCTTCCGCGATGGTCAGACCGGTGAGCGCGACGCGGGCGCGGGCGCCCGGCGGTTCGTTCATCTGGCCGAACACGAGGGCGCACTTGGAGCCTTCGCCGCCGCCCTTCTTGTTGACGTTGGATTCGATGAACTCGTGATAGAGGTCGTTGCCTTCGCGGGTGCGCTCGCCGACACCGGCGAACACGGAGTAACCACCGTGGGCCTTCGCGACGTTGTTGATCAGTTCCTGAATGAGCACGGTCTTGCCGACGCCGGCGCCGCCGAACAGGCCGATCTTGCCGCCCTTGGCGTAAGGCGCGAGGAGGTCGACGACCTTGATGCCGGTCACGAGGATTTCGGCTTCGGTTGACTGCTCGGTGTATTCGGGCGCGGGCGCGTGAATCGGACGCTTGCCATCCGCCTTGACCGGACCGGCTTCGTCGATCGGCTCGCCGATAACGTTGATGATGCGGCCGAGCGTGCCTTCACCCACCGGAACCTCGATCGGCAAGCCGGTGTCCTTGACTTCTTGACCACGCACCAGACCTTCGGTGGTATCCATCGCGATCGCGCGCACGGTGGATTCACCGAGATGCTGCGCGACTTCGAGCACCAGGCGGTTGCCGTTGTTGGTGGTCTCAATCGCGTTGAGAATGGCGGGCAGGTGGCCGTCGAACTTCACGTCGACGACGGCGCCGATAACCTGTTCGATGCGTCCGGTCTGGTTGGCTGATGCCATGAGAGTATCTCCTTAAAAGCTCGGTCTCGGCGGCGTTAGGCTCAGACGGCCTCGGCACCGGAGATGATTTCGATCAGTTCCTTGGTAATCATCGCCTGACGCGTGCGGTTGTAGACCAGCGTCTGCTTGCGGATCATGTCGCCGGCGTTGCGGGTAGCGTTATCCATCGCGCTCATCTGCGCGCCGTAGAACGACGCGTTGTTTTCGAGCAGCGCGCGGAAAATCTGCACCGCAAGATTGCGCGGCAGCAGGCTCGAAAGAATTTCGTCCTCGGCAGGCTCGTAATCGTAGACTGCAGCCGCGCTGCTCGCTTCCTTCGCCTCAAGCTCCAGCGGAATGAGTTGCTGCGCGGTCGGGACCTGCGAGATCACCGACTTGAAGCGCGAATAGAACAGCGTAGCGACATCGAATTCACCGGCGTCGAACATCGCGATGATCTTCTTGGCAATGTCTTCGGCATTCTTGAAGCCGAGCACCTTCACCGATCGCAGTTCGACGTTGCCGACAATCTGCTTGTCGAACTGGCGGCGGAGCTGCTCGTAGCCCTTCTTGCCGACGCAGAAAATCTTGACCTCTTTGCCCTGGTTCATCAGCGACAGCGCGCGTTCGCGCGCCAGACGCACGATGGACGAGTTGAACGCGCCCGAGAGGCCGCGCTCGCCGGTGCAGACCAGCAGCAGGTGAACCTTGTCGCTGCCGGTGCCGGACAGCAGCGCCGGAGCGGAGCCCGAACCGGCAGCCGCGCCTGCGATATTGCTGATCACGGCGTCCATGCGCTCGGCATAGGGACGCGCCGCTTCGGCTGCGGTCTGGGCACGGCGCAATTTCGACGCCGCAACCATCTGCATGGCCTTGGTGATCTTCTGCGTCGCCTTGGTGGAGGCGATGCGGACACGCATGTCCTTGAGAGACGCCATTCTTTATCTCACCCTGCCGATCCAGCCTGACGCCGGATCGCAACCCCGAATTCGCCGCGCACGATCAACGATCGGCGCGGCGATGATGTTTATGCGAACGTCTTGGCGAAGCCTTCGACCACGCCCTTGAGCTTGGCCGCGTTGTCGTCGGACAGGTCCTTCGAGTCGCGGATCGCATTGAGAAGATCGATGTGCTTGCCGCGCAGCAGCGACAAGAGACCGTCCTCGAACGCGCGCACCTTGTTCAGCGGCAGCGCGTCGAGATAGCCGTTGGTGCCGGCCCAGATCACCGCAACCTGCTCTTCCATCTTCAGCGGCGAGAACTGCGGCTGCTTCAGGAGTTCAGTGAGGCGCGAGCCGCGGTTCAGCAGGCGCTGGGTCGAGGCATCGAGGTCCGAGCCGAACTGCGCGAACGCAGCCATTTCGCGATACTGCGCGAGCTCGCCCTTGATCTTGCCGGCGACCTTCTTCATCGCCTTGGTCTGCGCCGACGAACCGACGCGCGACACTGACAGACCGACGTTCACCGCCGGGCGGATGCCCTGGAAGAACAGGTCGGTTTCGAGGAAGATCTGGCCGTCGGTGATCGAAATCACGTTGGTCGGAATGTAGGCCGACACGTCGTTGGCCTGGGTTTCGATGACCGGCAGCGCCGTCAGCGAACCGTTGCCCATGTCGTCGTTGAGCTTCGCGGCGCGCTCCAGCAGGCGGGAGTGCAGGTAGAACACGTCGCCCGGGTAAGCTTCGCGGCCCGGCGGGCGGCGCAGCAGCAACGACATCTGGCGATAGGCGACGGCCTGCTTCGACAAGTCGTCATAGATGATGACCGCGTGCATGCCGTTGTCGCGGAAGTACTCGCCCATGGTGCAGCCGGTGAACGGCGCGATGTACTGCATCGGCGCCGGATCGGACGCGGTGGCCGCGACGACGATCGAGTATTCCAGCGCGCCCTGCTCTTCGAGCACCTTCACGAACTGCGCGACGGTGGAGCGCTTCTGACCGACCGCGACGTAAACGCAGTACAGCTTGATGCTCTCGTCGCCAGTCGCATTGAGCGACTTCTGGTTGAGCATGGTGTCGAGCGCGATCGCGGTCTTGCCGGTCTGACGGTCACCGATGATCAGCTCGCGCTGGCCACGGCCGATCGGGATCAGCGCGTCCACCGCCTTGAGGCCGGTGGCCATCGGCTCATGCACCGACTTGCGCGGAATGATGCCCGGCGCCTTGACGTCGACGCGCTTGCGCTCGGTCGCCTGGATCGGACCCTTGCCGTCGATCGGATTGCCGAGCGCGTCGACGACGCGGCCGAGCAGGCCCTTGCCGACCGGCGTGTCCACGATGGCGCGGGTACGCTTGACGGTCTGGCCTTCCTTAATTTCGCGGTCGGCGCCGAAGATCACGATACCGACGTTGTCGGTTTCGAGGTTGAGCGCCATGCCGCGCGTGCCGTTCTCGAACTCGACCATTTCACCGGCCTGAACGTTGTCGAGACCGTAGACGCGGGCGATACCGTCACCGACGGAAAGCACCTGACCGACTTCGGAGACCTGCGCCTCCTGGCCGAAATTCTTGATCTGGTCCTTGAGGATCGCGGAAATTTCCGCGGCGCGGATGTCCATCAGCCTGCCTCTTTCATCGCGTGCTTGATCGAATTGAGTTTGGTGCGAAGCGAGCTGTCGACCATGCGGCTACCGAGCTTGACGACAAGCCCGCCGATGATCGACGGATCGACCTTCACGTTGAGATCAACGTCCTTGCCCGACACTGATTTCAGTGCGGCCTTGAGAGCGTCGAGATTGGCGTCGCTGAGCGGCTCGGCGACAGTGACTTCTGCAGTGGCCTCGCCCTTGAACTGGGCGACCAGCGCACGGAATGCCCGGATCACATCGGCGACGGCGAACAGCCGGCGATTCTTGGTCAGGACCTTCAGGAAATTCGCGGCGATGCCGCCGATGCCGGCCTTGGCCAGAACTGCTTCAAGCGCCTTGGCCTGTGCGTCGGCGGTAAAGACCGGGCTGCGAACGAGCCGGAGAAGGTCCGGGCTTTCGTTCAGAAGGGCGGAAAACTTGTCGAGGTCCGCCTTGACGGAATCGACGGATTTCTGGTCGCGCGCCAGTTCGAACAGGGCCGTCGCATAGCGGCCGGACACACCAGATACGGAAGGATCTTCAGCTGCCACAAAAATCTCTTCTAGCTGTCGAATGCCCAAGAAAAAGACCATCGCTGCGAAGTCGGCGTCAGGACGACACCAAGCGATCCAAGTCCTTGGAATTCAAGCGGGACTTCGATTTCTGGCCGGAGCAATCGACCCAGCAGCCTAAAATCGCGGTTTTGCTATCATAGGGCGCGCGCAGGTGCAACATGACGGCGATTGCGAATATGTTTTTCGTGGCGCCGGTTTGTCGCAGACTGCGGCGCGCAACTTGAACCATCGCCGCACAAATCTGCCCGCAGGACAGCGCCCTCGTGAAAGGCATCGCGACCAGCCCCGCGGCCGCGGCTCCACGCGTGGTCCCTCCCGCGATATCCGGGCAGACAGATCGACAGAACCCAGACCCCGAATCGTTCCACGACAGACCTTGGGCGCTGCCGACTGACCCGAACGATCCGGAATATCCGGATTTAGACGGCCTCTCGCCTCGCCAAGTCACCCGCTAGCCGCATAGAGCGTTGCATAAATCGCATGAAGGAAACCAATTGGGCAATCCCGCGTTTACTTCATGCTGCTGACAGTTCCGTGAACTATTCAGTATAGAAAAGTATATATTACATCTTACAACTTAATACAGCGCTCGACTTCAAGTAAAATAAGTCATTCTTCTCAGAATGAACGAATATTCAGATGACATGGAACGATTTTCCGTGCCGCGCTTATGCCTTATTATGGAAACATCCATCCGGCCACGTAACTGCTGGTTCGATTTAGCCAGCCGTTGGATGGATATACCAATAATGAGGGACACTATATGATCGCCGCTATCAAGCGCGTGCCGGGGCAACCCGTGAAAAATCGGAATGCCTCTATCGCGTTGATTGCCGTCGGCATGCTGGCGCTTGGCGCCACCGCAAGCGAAGCCGGCCACCGCAAATCTTCACATGAAAAGTCCTGGCGCGATGCGAATGCCTCCATCGGCTCCGGCCGCAGCTTTTCCGGGAAGGCTTCGTATTATGGCAACGAGTCCGGCAGCCGGACCGCCTCGGGCCAGCGCTTCAATCAGGAAGCCATGACCGCCGCCCACCGCACCCTGCCGTTCGGCACGCGCCTGAAGGTGACCCACGGCGGCCGCAGTGTCGTCGTCACCGTCAATGACCGTGGCCCGTTCATCAAGGGCCGCGTGCTCGATCTCTCGAAGGGCGCCGCCCGCGCAGTCGGCCTGACCGGCCGCGGCGTCGGCCACGTGGTCGCGGAAGTTCAGTAAGCGTTGCGTTGAGTAGAGTTGCGTAAAGCGTAGCGTTGAAAAGGCCGGTGCCAGTTGCACCGGCCTTTTTCATTGGAACTACACCTCAGAACTTCAGAGGAAACTCTGCGGGTCGATATCGACCTCAAGCTTGAGATTGCCCTTGGTCTTCGGACCGGCAGCGAGCCAGTCGCGCATATAGGCCGACAGGTCGATGCCGCGTACCGATTTCACCAGAATGCGAAAGCGATAACGACCCTTGATGACCGCCAGCGGCGCTTCAGCAGGCCCGAGCACCTGCACGCGCTCGTCAAGCGGTGCCGCCGCCGCCAGCTTGCGCGCGAAACCTTCTGCCGTCGGACGATCTCCAGCTGAAATGATCAGCGACGCGAGCCGCCCGAATGGCGGATACAGCGCGCGTTCGCGCGCTTCGATTTCACTGGCATAGAACGCCTCGCGATCCGATGCGACCAGCGCCTTCATCACCGGATGTTCCGGCTGATGGGTCTGCAAATAGCCGACGCCACGCCCCTGCTCGCGTCCGGCGCGGCCGATCACCTGATTGAGCAACTGGAATGTGCGTTCGGCGGCGCGCGGATCGCCATTGCCAAGCCCGAGATCGGCATCGACCACACCGACAAGATTGAGGCGCGGAAAATTATGTCCCTTCGCCACAAGCTGTGTACCGATGATGATGTCAACACGGCCTTCCGCAATCTCATTGAGTTCGGATCGCATGGTCTCAATGTCGGTGATGAGGTCGCTCGACAGCACCATGGTGCGCGCCTCGGGGAAAAGACTCGCAGCCTCTTCCTGCAATCGCTCGACACCGGGACCAATGGCGGCGAGCGATTCCTCCGCACCGCAATGCGGACATTGATGCGGCCGCGGCATCGAGAAGCCGCAATGATGACAGACCAGCCGCTGGCGAAAGCGATGATCGACCAGCCACGCATCGCAGATCGTGCAGGCGAAGCGATGTCCGCAGGCGCGGCACAGCGTCAGCGGCGCATAGCCGCGGCGATTGAGAAACAGGAGTGCCTGTTCCTTGCGCTCGATCGCAATCTTGATCTCTTCCGCCAGACGCGGCGAAATGAATCGCCCGCGCTGCGGTCCTTCGCGCTTGAGATCGATAGCCTCGATGTGCGGCATGTGCTGGCCGCCGAAACGCGACGGCAGCGCCACGCGCTGATACCGTCCCTTGCGCGCGTTGACTTCGGATTCGACCGACGGGGTCGCCGAACACAGCACCACGGGAATCTTCGCAATCGATCCGCGCACCACCGCCATGTCGCGCGCGTGATAATGCGCGCCGTCATCCTGCTTGTAAGCCTGGTCGTGTTCTTCATCGACAATGATAAGACCCAGATCAGCGTAAGGCAGAAACAGCGCCGAACGCGCACCGACAACAACCGGCGCGTCGCCCAAGGCGACCGCTGCCCAGTTGCGCGCGCGGGTACGCGGCGTCAGTTCCGAGTGCCATTCGATCGGCCGCACGCCGAAGCGCGATGCGAAGCGATCCAGAAACTGTCCGGTCAGCGCAATTTCCGGCATCAGGATCATGGTCTGACGCCCGCGCCTGATATTCTCCGCCACCGCCTCGAAATAGACTTCGGTCTTGCCTGAGCCGGTCACGCCATCGAGCAAGGCGACGTGAAATTCATTCTTCGCAACGAGATCTTTCATCGCGTCAGCCGCAATGCGCTGCTCAGGGGAAAAGTCCGGCTCCGCGAACGAAGGATCAGGCGGCGTCGGCGCAAGATCGCGCGGCATCGGTTCAGTGGCGAGCGTGCCTTCATCCACCAAGCCGTCGATCACGCCGGGACTGACGCCCGCCTCCTTCGCGACTTCCGATTTCGCGTGCAGCAGCCTGTCCGACAGCACCTCGATCACACGATGCCGTGCCGATGTCATCCGCTGTGGCGGCGTGCCGACCAGCCGCACGCCCATTCGTACACGCTCCGGCCCGAGATGCTCGCCCATGCGCAATGTCATGCGCAGCACCATGCCGCGCGCAGACAGCGTGTAGTTCGCGACCCAGTCGACGAAGCTGCGCAGTTCCGGCTTCAGTGGCGGCACGTCGAGCTTGTCACCAGTGTCCTTCAGGCGATTGTGCAGCCGGGGATCGGGGTTCGGATTTTCGGCCCAGACCACGGCGGTGACCTCGCGCGGCCCGAGCGGCACGCTGACCACATCACCGGGATTCAGCTCGGCGCCATCGGGAGCGCGATAGGAATAGGTCTGGTTCAGGGCCACCGGGACAAGGACGTCGACAACTCGTCTTGCCATGGTGAGAGGGGCCCGAATTAAGAGGGAGATAAGGAAAAGGGTGCGATAAACCGATTCCTGTCAAGGACGGGCGCACCACGAGACATATGATGGTCAAAGCCGCCGTTGCAACCGAAGTCGAGCCGGAAGGCGGTCAGCTCACATGCGCTGCGCCGGACCTTTTGGCCGAAATCACGCGATGGCAGTCGCACCTGCGCGCCGAACGGCGGCTGTCCCCCAAGACGCTGGAAGCCTATTCGCGCGATCTGCGTCAATGCCTCATCTTCCTGAGCGAGCATTGGGGCGGCCTTGTCACCCTGAAACAATTCGCCGCCATCGAGGCGACCGACGTGCGCGCCTTCATGTCGTCGCGGCGCGCCGATGACATCGGCGGGCGCTCGCTGATGCGGGCGCTGGCGGGTCTGCGCTCATTCGGGAGATTTCTCGATCGCGAAGGCAAGGGCAAGGTCGGCGCGCTGTCGGCGATCCGCGCACCGAAGATCGGCAAGAGCCTGCCGAAGCCGATCCAGATGACCGCCGCGCGGCAGATGACCGACGCGGACATCCGCGCCGGAGAAAATCGCGAACCGTGGATCTGGGCGCGCGACGCCGCCGTGATGGCGCTGCTCTACGGATCGGGCCTGCGTATTTCCGAGGCGCTCGGCCTCAAGCGACGTGACGTGCCGCTGCCCGGCAAGGGCGACGTGATCACCGTGACCGGCAAGGGCAACAAGACGCGGATGGTGCCGGTTCTGCAGAATGTCCTGTCGCTTGTGCAGGATTATGTCGCGGCATGCCCGCACACCATTGCGCCGGACAGCCCCATCTTTGTCGGCGCGCGCGGCGGACCGCTCTCGCCACGCATCATCCAGCTCACCATGGAGCGGCTGCGCGGCGCGCTCGGCCTGCCCGACAGCGCCACGCCCCATGCGCTGCGCCATTCGTTCGCCACCCACCTGCTGACCCGCGGCGGTGACCTGCGCGCCATTCAGGAATTGCTCGGCCATTCATCTTTGTCCACGACGCAGATCTACACCGGCGTCGATGCCGACCGGCTGCTTGACGTCTACAAGACGGCCCATCCCCGCGCATGACATAAATAAGTCGTGTCTTGCCGTAGCCTCGCCTCTTGCGCGCGGGCGGCAGTTCGGTCAATCGTGGCGCACATTTTGATCCGAAGGGATACTCGATATGGGCGCACATGAAAGCATGGAGCATGCGGAGCACGCCGAGCATGCTTCCGGCTCGAACAAGAGCATTGCCTTGCTGATCGCGGTGATCGCGCTGTTTCTGGCGTTCTCCGAAACCCTCGGTAAGGGCGCCCAGACCGAATCCATCAGCAAGAACGTCGAGGCCTCGAACCTGTGGGCGTTTTTCCAGGCCAAAAGCATCCGGCGCACCACCGTGCAGGCTGTGTCCGAACACGCCAAGCTCAGCCTTGGCGCAGCAACCGATGAGGCGCAGAAAGCGGCGCTGGCCAAGCAGATCGACGACTGGACCAAGACCGCTGCGCGCTATCGCTCCGAGCCGGAAACCGGCGAAGGCTCCGAACAGCTGGCAGCGCGCGCCAAGGAAGCCGAGCACGCCCGCGACCTCGCCATGGCGCGCTATCATCACTACGAGGTGGCGTCCGCGGCATTCCAGATCGGCATCGTGCTGGCTTCCGCCACCATCATCACCGGCATGGTGGCTCTGGCATGGATTTCAGGCGCGCTGGCGCTGGCCGGCCTTGCCTTCACCGCGATCGGCCTGTTCGCCCCGCACGCCGTTCATCTGATGTAACTGAGTCCTCATGGTGAGGAGACGCTCTTGCGCCGTCTCGAACCATGAGGGCGTGAAACCCTCATCTTTCGAGACGCGGTGGAGAACCGCTCCTCAGGATGAGGAATATTGAGGATGAGGAATATTGATGGTCGGCGCTAGCGCGATGCCTGCATCCGCCGGCGCAGGCGCCTGATGAATCCCGGCGAGGCGCGGCGGCGAAATCTCTCCATCCATTGTTGAATGGCACGCTTGAACGGCGCGACAATCGCCAGCGCCCGCGCACGCAGATCCAGCACGAAGGTGTAAAGCGCGCGAAACCAGCCCATCTGCAACAGCTTGTCGCGCGTCGCGTCAAACACAAACGCGACGATGCCGACACCGAGAACTTTCTGAAAAACGATCAGTATGGTCGCGCCAACAAAATACTTGTGCGCCAGCAGCCACGCCGCGACGAAATTCAGCGGGAAAAGAACGACCACGGGCACCGCGAACACGATCAGCGTCAGCGCCGGTGACAGATGCGCGATGCGATCGGCAAGCCACGCTTTCAGGCGCGGCAGCGGAATCAACGCAACAACGCGCGCGATGATCGGCTCGACGCGGTCCCAAAGCCACGCCTCAACCAGAAAGATCAGCGCGAGAAGGACCCAGAGCGGGCGAAGCAGCCGGCGCATGGCGGATTCTCATCCAGCATGACCGGCGCAATGCCGGCCTGATCTCACATATGGATAGCGCGCTTTCCGACCGCAAGCGCGGCTTCCTTGACCGCTTCCGAACGCGTCGGATGGGCATGACAGGTGCGGGCGAGATCTTCCGCCGATCCGCCGAACTCCATCAGCACCGCGGCCTCGTGGATCATTTCGCCAGCTTCGGCCCCAACGATATGCGCCCCGAGCACGCGGTCGGTCTTCGCGTCTGCGAGAATCTTCACAAAGCCATCCGTCGTCTGGTTGACCTTGGTGCGGGCGTTGGCGGTGAAGGGGAACTTGCCGACGGTGTAGGCGACACCGGCCTGCTTGAGCTCTTCCTCGGTCTTGCCGACAGAGGCGACTTCCGGGAACGTGTAGATCACGCTCGGGATAACATCGTAGTTGGTGTGACCCGCCTGCCCTGCGAGAATCTCAGCGATGGCGATGCCTTCGTCCTCGGCCTTGTGAGCAAGCATCGGCCCGGCGATCACGTCGCCGATGGCATAGATGCCCTTCACATTGGTCTGGAAGTGACCGTCGGTCTGCACGCGGCCACGCTGATCGAGTTCGACACCGGCTTCCTTCAGACCGAGATTCTCGGTGTAAGGCACGCGCCCGATGGCCAGCAGCACAACGTCAGCATCGATGACCTCAGCCGCGCCACCCGCGGCAGGCTCAACACTGACCTTCAGCACCTTGCCGGATGTATCGACGCCCGTGACCTTGGCGCCGAGCTTGAATGCAACACCTTGCTTTTCCAGAATGCGCTGGAACGACTTTGCGACCTCGCCATCCATGCCGGGAAGAATCCGGTCGAGGAATTCGACGACGGTCACTTGCGCGCCGAGGCGGCGCCACACCGAGCCAAGCTCGAGGCCAATGACGCCCGCGCCGATCACCAGCAGCTTTTCCGGCACCTTCTCAAGCACCAGTGCGCCGGTGGAGGACACGATGCGCTTCTCGTCGATCTCGACACCCTTCAGCCTGGCAACATCGGACCCGGTGGCGATGACAATGTTCTTCGTCTCCAGCACCTGCTTCTTGCCATCGTTGCCGGTGACCTCGACCTTGCCCGCGCCGAGAATCCTGCCGGTGCCCTCATAGGGATCGATCTTGTTCTTCTTGAACAGGAAGGCGACGCCCTTGGTGTTGCCATCAACGCCGTCGGTCTTGAATTTCATCATGGTCGGCAGATCGAGCTTTGGCTTGCCGACATTGACGCCCATCTTCGGCAGCATATGCGTCACTTCTTCGTAACGCTCCGAGGCCTGCAGAAGCGCCTTGGACGGAATGCAGCCGATGTTCAGGCAGGTGCCGCCGAAAGTGGCGCGCTTCTCGATCACCGCAACCTTCATGCCGAGCTGCGCGGCGCGGATCGCGCATACATAGCCGCCGGGACCGGTGCCGATAACGATGAGATCATAAGAAGCCATGAGATTTATCCTGTACGCACAGAGAAATGGAAATTAACGGCCGCCCGAAACGTCAATGATGGTGCCGGTGACGTAAGATGCTTCGTCCGACATCAGCCAGACAACGGCATTGGCGATTTCATCCGCGGTGCCGACGCGCCGCATCGGAACCGTATGCGCCAGCCGGTGCGCGCGATCAGGCTCGCCGCCGCTGGCGTGAATTTCAGTATCGATCAGACCTGGCCGAATGCCAACGACACGGATTCCTTCCGTGCTGACCTCGCGGGCCAGCCCAACCGTGAACGTGTCGATGGCACCCTTGGACGCAGCATAGTCCACATAAAGACCCGGCGAGCCGAGCGTCGCCGCAACGGAGGACAGATTGACGATCACGCCGCCGGTGCCGCCGTGCTTGCTCGACATGCGTTTCACCGCTTCGCGCGCACACAGGATGCTGCCGACGATGTTGATGTTCATCATGCGGGCGAGCCGCTCGGCAGACATCTCGTCAACGCGGGCGGTGGCATCGACCACGCCCGCATTGTTGACGAGCACGCCGAGCTTGCCGAACGCGTCCGCCTGCTTGAACAGGTTGAGAATGTCGGCTTCGTGCCCGACATCGCATTTCACAGCGATGGCCTTGCCGTTGCTCGCCTCAATCGCTCCGACAACCTCGTCGGCGGCGGCCTTGTTGCTGGCATAGCCAACCACGACCTTGTAGCCGCGCTTCGCCGCAGCCAGCGAAGTCGCGCGCCCGATGCCGCGACTTCCTCCGGTGACAATGGCGACGCTATCCATCACCGCCCCCGCGATCAGAGGTCGAGCACAAGCCGTGCCGGATCTTCGAGGTTTTCCTTGACGCGCACGAGGAAGGTCACCGCTTCCTTGCCGTCGATAACACGGTGATCGTAGGACACCGCCAGATACATCATCGGGCGAATCTCGACCTTGCCGCCGATCGCGACCGGACGCTCCTGGATCTTGTGCATGCCGAGAATGCCCGACTGCGGCGCATTCAGGATGGGGGTCGACATCAGCGAGCCGTAAATACCACCGTTGGTGATCGTGAACGTACCGCCCTGCATTTCCTCGATCTTGAGCTGACCATCGCGGGCGCGGCGGCCGTAGTCGGCAATGCTCTTCTCGATCTCGGCGATCGACTTGTGATCGCAATCCCGCACCACCGGCACCACAAGGCCCTTGTCGGTACCGACCGCGACGCCGATGTGATAGTAGTTCTTGTAGATCAGGTCGGAGCCATCGATCTCGGCGTTGACGGCGGGCACATCCTTGAGCGCCTGCACGACAGCCTTGGTGAAGAAGCCCATGAAGCCGAGCTTGGCGCCATGCTTCTTCTCGAACGCATCCTTGTAATGAGCACGCAGCGCCATCACGTTGGTCATGTCGACCTCGTTGAAGGTCGTGAGCATGGCCGCGGTGTTCTGCACTTCCTTGAGGCGGCGGGCGATGGTCTGACGCAGACGCGTCATCTTCACGCGCTCTTCGCGCGCCGCATCGTCGGCTGGCGACGGAGCCCGCACCTGCACGGCGGCAGCGGGCTGATTGAGCGGCGTCGCCAGCGAAGCGGCCTTCTCGATCGCGGCCAGCATGTCGCCCTTGGTGACGCGGCCATCCTTGCCAGAGCCCGGAACGGTGGAAGCGTCGATGCCGGATTCAGCGGACAGCTTGCGCACCGACGGTGCCTGCGGCGCATCGGCAGGCGGCGACTTCTGCGCTGGCGCAGGTGCTGCGGTTGCGGGCGCAGCAGCCTTCGGCGGCTCGGCGGCCTTGGCGGGAGCGGCGGCAGCCTTTGCGCCGCCAGCGCCTTCCGTGATCTGACCGAGCAGCGCGCCGACCGCGACCGTCTCGCCATCCTTGGCGACGATCTCGGCCAGGGTTCCCGCCGACGGAGCCGGCACTTCAATGGTCACCTTGTCGGTTTCGAGTTCAACCAAGGGCTCGTCAACCGCAACCGCTTCGCCGGCCTTCTTGAACCAGCGGCCGATGGTGGCCTCGGTGACGGACTCGCCCAGTGTCGGAACGCGAATTTCAGCCATGTCTTTATTCCTCTTGCGTCGTGAGCGGCGGCGTCTGCCGTCAGCGCCTCAAACAAATTGAACTGGAAGGAAATGCCCGCGACATGCGGGCATCTGATTGGTCAGCCGAGAGCTTCGTCGAGGAATGCCTTCAACTGCTGGAGATGCTTCGACATCAAACCGGTCGCGGTCGCCGCCGCAGCTGCGCGGCCCGCATAGCGCGGACGCTTGTGCGCCGAGCCGACCTGGTTCAGCACCCACTCAAGATACGGCTCGATGAAGTGCCAGGCGCCCATGTTGCGCGGCTCTTCCTGGCACCAGACCACTTCGGCCTTCTTGAAGCGTTCGAGCACCTGCACCAGCGTCTTGAGCGGCACAGGATAGAGCTGCTCGATGCGCAGCAGGTAGATGTCGTTGGCGCCGCGCTTCTCGCGCTCCTCGAACAGGTCGTAATAGACCTTGCCCGAGCAGATCACGACGCGCCGGATCTTGCCATCTTCAACAAGCTTGATCTCGCCGCCGGTTTCCGCGTCATCCATCAGGATGCGATGGAAAGAGGTTTCCGGTCCGAATTCATCCAGCTTCGACACCGCGCGCTTGTTGCGCAGCAGGGACTTCGGCGTCATCTGGATCAGCGGCTTGCGGAACTCGCGCTTGAGCTGACGGCGCAGTGCGTGGAAGTAGTTTGCCGGCGTCGTCAGGTTGACGACCTGCATGTTGTCTTCGGCGCACATCTGCAGGAAACGCTCAAGACGTGCCGAGGAGTGCTCGGGTCCCTGCCCTTCATAGCCATGAGGCAACAGGCAGACGAGGCCCGACATGCGCAGCCACTTGCGTTCCGCCGAGGAGATAAACTGGTCGAACACCACCTGCGCGCCGTTGGCGAAGTCGCCGAACTGCGCTTCCCACAGGGTCAGCGCATTCGGCTCGGCGAGCGAATAGCCGTATTCGAAGCCAAGCACCGCCTCTTCGGACAGCAGTGAATTGATCACCTCATAGTGACCCTGCTTGTCGCCAAGATGGTTGAACGGCGTGTAGCGGCTCTCGTCCTCCTGATCGAACAGCACCGAATGACGCTGCGAGAAGGTGCCGCGCTCGGAATCCTGTCCCGAAAGACGGACGCGATGGCCTTCCTTGAGCAGCGAGCTGAACGCCAGCGCTTCCGCCGTCGCCCAGTCGAGGCCTTCGCCGTTCTCGATCGCCTTCAGGCGATTTTCCAGGAAGCGCTGCACAGTGCGGTGAAGGCGGAAGCCATCCGGCACCTTCGTAATCTTGCGGCCGAGTTCCTTGAGTTCGTCGATCGCCACGCCGGTATTGCCGCGGCGCGGGTCTTCGCCGACTTCAGCCGACTTGAAGCCGGCCCACTTGCCGTCGAGCCAGTCGGCCTTGTTCGGCTTGTAGCCCGTACCCGCTTCCAGCTCTGCGTCGAGACGCGCGCGCCAGTCGGCCTTGGCCTTCTCGACCTCGCCGTCGGTCACGACGCCATCAGCAATCAGCCGCCTGGCATAGAGATCGAGCGTGGTCGGATGGGTCGCGATCTTCTTGTACATCACCGGGTTGGTGAAGCCCGGCTCGTCGCCCTCGTTGTGGCCGTGGCGGCGATAGCAGAACATGTCGATGACGACAGGCTTGTGGAACTTCTGCCGGAATTCGATCGCGATCTTGGCGGCGAACACCACCGCTTCCGGATCGTCGCCGTTCACATGGAAGATCGGCGCATCGATCATCTTCGCCACATCCGACGGATACGGAGACGAGCGCGAGTAACGCGGATAGGTGGTGAAGCCGATCTGGTTATTGACGATGAAGTGAATCGAACCGCCAGTGCGGTAGCCCTTCAGGTCCGACAGCGCGAAGCATTCCGCGACCACGCCTTGACCCGCGAACGCAGCGTCGCCGTGCATCAGCAGCGGCAGCACGGAAATGCGGTTGTCCGGCGCGTCGCCGTTCTGGTCTTCCTTGGCGCGCGCCTTGCCGAGCACCACCGGATCGACGATTTCGAGATGCGAGGGATTTGCGGTCAGCGACAGATGGATCTTGTTGCCGTCGAATTCGCGATCCGAGGAAGCACCGAGATGGTACTTCACGTCGCCGGAGCCTTCGACCTCGTCCGGATTGGCGGAGCCGCCCTTGAATTCGTGGAACAGCGCGCGATGCGGCTTGCCCATCACCTGGGTCAGCACGTTGAGGCGGCCACGATGCGGCATCCCGACCACGATGTCGCGCACGCCGAGATTACCACCGCGCTTGATGATCTGTTCGAGCGCCGGGATCAGCGATTCGCCGCCATCGAGACCGAAACGCTTGGTGCCGGTGAACTTGATGTCGCAGAACTTCTCGAAGCCTTCGGCTTCGATCAGCTTCATCAGGATGGCGCGGCGGCCTTCGCGGGTGAAGCTGATTTCCTTGTCCGGACCTTCGATGCGCTCCTGAATCCAGCTCTTCTGTGCCGGATTTGAGATGTGCATGAATTCGACGCCTAGGGTCTGGCAATAGGTGCGCTGGCAGATCGCCACGATCTCACGGAGCGTCGCCGTCTCAAGACCGAGCACGTGGTCGAGGAAAATCTTGCGGTCGAAGTCGGCGTCGGTGAAGCCGTAGGACCGCGGATCGAGTTCTTCGTGATCCTTCTGGCCTTCGATGCCGAGCGGATCGAGGTTGGCGTGGAAATGGCCGCGCATGCGGTAGGCGCGGATCAGCATCAGCGCCCGGACCGAATCGCGCGTCGCCTGCTGCACATCGGCCGACGACAGGCTGCTGCCCGGGGCCTGCGCCCTGGCGGCGATCTTGCTGCCGACGACCTTCTCGACCTGCGCCCAGTTGCCGTCGAGGGCGGAGGTCAGGTCATCGCTCGGCGTGGCCGGCCAGTTGCTCTTTTCCCAAGACGGCCCCTGCGCGTTTTTCGCGACGTCAGCCGGCTGATCCTTCAGCGACTTGAAGAAGTCCACCCAGTCCGGATCGACCGATGAGGGGTCCTTCTCGTACTGCGCGTAGAGCTGGTCGATGTAGGTGGCGTTGGCGCCGTCGAGAAACGAGGTAAGGGCGAAATTGGCGTTCGCGTCCTGGCGAGACATGAGGTCGTCCTGAGGTTTATCGCGCGGAGAAATCGGAAGAAATCGTCCGATTTGATATCGGCATCGTGTTTGTGCCGGACCTTTTACCCTATTTAGGGCAAAACTTCGCGCGGAAAAGAACCAAGGACTGAACTACGCTTTCAACCTTTCGAGAAGTGTCGTTCCAAGCCGTGCAGGCGACGGCGAAACGGTGATTCCCGCCGCTTCCATCGCTGCGATTTTGGATTCAGCGTCACCCTTGCCGCCGGACACGATCGCACCGGCATGGCCCATGCGGCGGCCCGGAGGTGCGGTGCGGCCGGCGATGAAACCGACCATCGGCTTCTTGCGGCCGCGCTTGGCTTCGTCCTTCAGGAACTGCGCGGCGTCTTCCTCGGCCGAACCACCGATCTCACCGATCATGATGATCGACTGGGTCTTGTCGTCCGCCAGGAACAGCTCGAGCACGTCGATGAATTCGGTGCCCTTGACCGGGTCGCCGCCGATGCCGACCGCCGAGGTCTGGCCGAGGCCCGCCTGGGTGGTCTGGAACACGGCTTCATAGGTCAGCGTGCCGGAGCGCGACACGATGCCGACATTGCCCGGCTTGAAGATGTTGGCGGGCATGATGCCGATCTTGCATTCGCCAGCCGTCACGACGCCCGGGCAGTTCGGTCCGATCAGGCGCGATTTCGAGCCGGAGAGCGAGCGCTTCACCCGCACCATGTCGAGCACCGGAATGCCCTCGGTGATGCAGACGATCAGCGGGATTTCCGCCTCGATGGCTTCGCAGATCGCGTCGGCCGCGCCCGGCGGCGGAACATAGATCACGGACGCATCCGCGCCGGTCTTGTCGCGGGCTTCGGCAACGGTTTCGAACACCGGCAGGCCGATATGGGTCGTGCCGCCCTTGCCGGGCGACACGCCGCCGACAACCTTGGTGCCGTAGGCAATGGCGGCTTCCGAATGGAAGGTGCCGTTCTTGCCGGTGAAGCCCTGGGTGATGACCTTGGTGTTCTTGTCGATCAGGACGGACATCGGCTTACTTTCCCTTCACGGCGTTGACGATCTTCTGCGCGGCATCGTCGAGATCGTCGGCAGGCAGAACATTGAGACCGGATTCGCGGATGATTGTCTTGCCTTCCTCGACATTGGTCCCTTCGAGGCGGACAACGAGAGGCACCTGCAAGCCGACCGCCTTCACCGCAGCGATCACGCCCCGCGCGATGACGTCGCACTTCATGATGCCACCGAAGATGTTGACGAGGATACCCTTTACGTTGGGATCGGCGGTGATGATCTTGAACGCTGCCGTCACCTTCTCTTCCGTCGCACCGCCGCCGACATCGAGGAAGTTGGCCGGGCTTTCACCGTAGAGCTTGATGATGTCGAGGGTGGCCATCGCAAGGCCCGCGCCGTTGACCATGCAGCCGATGGTGCCTTCGAGCGCGATATAAGCGAGGTCATACTTCGACGCTTCGATTTCCTTGGCGTCTTCTTCCGTGGTGTCGCGCAGCGCGACAATGTCCGGATGACGATAGAGCGAATTCGAGTCGAACGAGATCTTGGCGTCGAGGCAGCGCAGATCGCCCTGCTTGGTGATGATCAGCGGATTGATTTCCAGCATCGCCATGTCCTTGGCGACGAACGCGGTGTAGAGCTGCGTAATCAGCTTTTCCGCCTGCTTGGCGAGTTCACCCTTGAGGCCCAGCGCCTGCGCGGCGGTGCGGCCGTGATGCGGCATCACGCCGGTTGCCGGATCGACCGAGAAGGTCACGATCTTTTCCGGCGTGTCATGGGCAACCTTTTCGATGTCCATGCCGCCTTCGGTCGAGACGACAAAGGCGATCTCGGAGGTCTCGCGATCGACCAACGCCGAGAGATAAAGCTCCTTCTCGATGTCGGAGCCTTCCTCGATGTAGAGGCGGTTGACCTGCTTGCCGGCGGGACCGGTCTGGATCGTCACCAGAGTTGCGCCGAGCATCTGCTGGGAAAATTCCTTGACCTCATCGACCGACTTGGCGAGACGAACGCCGCCCTTGTCGCCTGCGGAGGCTTCCTTGAATTTTCCCTTGCCGCGGCCGCCGGCGTGAATCTGGCTCTTCACCACCCACAACGGGCCGCCAAGCTCCTTGGCCGCAGCTTCCGCTTCGGATGCTTTCAGGATCGGCACGCCGCGCGACACCGGCACGCCGAATTCCTTCAGCACCGCCTTGGCCTGATATTCGTGGATATTCATGGATAGCCCCAGAGATCAAAAAAGGGATCGGGAAGAGAGTAACGAAGAAACTTCAACGTGTGACCCGACGCGAGTGCTGCCGGATCACACGTTCAGATAACAGTCCTTGCGGCCTTACTTGCCGAGCAGATCGGGCGCGATCTTCTTGCAGGCGTCGACCAAGCCCTGCACGGCGCCGACCGACTTGTCGAAGCCTTCGCGGTCCTTGCCGGCCAGCTCGATCTCGACAATACGCTCGACACCCTTCGCGCCGATGACAACCGGCACGCCGACATACATGTCCTTCACGCCGTATTCGCCGTTGAGGTAGGCGGCGCAGGGCAACACGCGCTTCTTGTCGCGCAGATAGCTTTCCGCCATCGCGATGGCCGACGCAGCCGGCGCATAGAAGGCCGAGCCGGTCTTGAGCAGGTTGACGATCTCCGCGCCGCCGTTGCGGGTGCGGTCGACGATCTCGTCGATGCGGGCCTGCGAGGTCCAGCCCATCTTCACGAGATCAGGCAGCGGAATCCCGGCGACGGTCGAATACTTGGTCAGCGGCACCATGGTGTCGCCGTGGCCGCCGAGCACGAATGCGGTGACGTCTTCCACCGAGACGTTGAATTCGTCGGCGAGGAAGTAACGGAAGCGCGCGGAATCGAGCACGCCGGCCATGCCGACAACCTTCTTCGGCGGAAGGCCGCAGGCCTTCTGCAGCGCCCAGACCATCGCATCGAGCGGGTTGGTGATGCAGATCACGAACGCGTCGGGGGCGTACTTCTTGATGCCCGCGCCGACCTGCTCCATGACCTTGAGATTGATGCTGAGAAGATCATCGCGGCTCATGCCGGGCTTGCGCGGTACGCCGGCAGTGACGATCACGACGCTGGCGCCTTCGATTGCCTCGTAGGAATTTGCGCCGGTGAAGCTGGCATCGAAGCCATCGACCGGGGAGGACTGCGCGATGTCCAGCGACTTGCCCTGCGGGATGCCTTCGGCGATGTCGAACATCACCACATCACCCAGCTCTTTCAGGCCGACCAGGTGCGCCAGTGTGCCGCCAATCTGACCTGAACCAATCAAAGCAATCTTGTCACGCGCCATGGGAAATCTGTCCTTTGGATGTCGACGGGAGAGGGTGGGAAAACTCTGGAGGGCTGGTTAGACCTTTCGCGGCAAGCGTTCAAGTCGCCGTTCGCGCAATCGCGCGCCATCGCCCAAAGTGGAGGCAGCACCGGCTGCTTTCATGTCGGGCTTTCGCCGGGTCCGAAGTCGAAACATAAAGCGAACTTCTTCAGGTTTCGACCAGGCCGGTGGTCGAGCCGCTGGCGGAGGAGTCGCTGCGCCCGTGAGGCAGCGCCAGGTAGGATTCCGAGCCCATCTCCACTAGCCGCGACGAGGTTCGCTTGAACTCATTGGCTTCGACGCCCTCACCCGCGCTGTAAAGCGAGAGCGGATCGGTCTCGGCCGACGCCATCAGCTTCACGGCATTGTCGTAAAGCGTGTCGATCAGCGTGATGAATCGCTTGGCGAAGTTGCGATGCTCATACTTCATCGCCGGAATCCGGTCGATGATCAGCGTGTGATAGTCGTGCGCCAGCCGCAGATAGTCCGACGCACCGAGCGGCTGTTCACACAGGTCCGCGAATGTAAACCGCGCGACACCATGCGCTGAATGCGGGACATGCAACGTGCGCCCCTTCACGGAAATATCGCGCGGACGATCTGCGGTGCCGCCTGTCAGCTTGGTCCATGCCTTGTCCAGCGCGGCATCCGCCGCAGCATCGGCGGGGACCAGCCACATCTTGATTCCCGCAAGCTTCTCCATGCGGAAATCGGTGCGCGCATCGAGCCGCAGCACCTCCATCCGCTCCTTGAGCTGCGCGACAAACGGCAGGAACAGCGCACGATTGAGACCGCCTTTATAAAGATCATCCGGCGCGACATTCGACGTGGCAACGACCACCGTGCCGAGTTCGAACAGGCGGCCGAACAGCCGTCCGAGAATCATGGCGTCGGCGATGTCGGTGACGTGGAATTCATCGAAGCACAGCAGCCATGCTTCCTCGAAGATCGATTGCGCGGTCAGCTTCACCGGATCGCTGTCGCCAATTTCCTGCCGCGCGATCTTCTGGCGGAAACCGTGAATCCGCTCATGCACATCGGCCATGAATTCGTGGAAATGCGCGCGGCGCTTGTGCGCGACGGGACTGTCGTTGAAGAACAGATCCATCAGCATGGTCTTGCCGCGTCCGACCTCGCCGTGGATGTAAAGCCCGCGCAGCGGCGCCGCGTCCTTGTCAGCGAACAGACGCTGCAGCAACCCGCCACGGCCGGGCTTGTATCCGGCAAGCCGCGCTTCCAGCGCCGTAAAGGCTTCAACGGCCTGAGCCTGCGCCGGATCGGCCTCGATCGTGCCCGCGGCAACGAGCGCCTGATAGTGCCGACGGAACGAGGCAGGGGTGAGAGCGTTCATGGCCCGCTACCCGCCAGAACGACGCGGAAAATGCAAGACTACAAAGATGATGAATGGCTCTCTATGCGCTCAACGCATAGGCGTCTTCAACCACATACGGCCCACCGCCCACCGACGCCCGGGACGAGAACAGCACAAACCGGGAAGCCATGAAACTGCGGGTCGGGAAATAGCCCCGTACCGACAGATAGTCCGCGACGTCCTGATTTGAGGCATCCCGCAGCCGCGCCAGGGTGACATGGGGGATGAATTTCCGGCCTTCCGGATCGAAGCCGAAACGCTGCATCAGCCGCTCAAGCTCAGCCTGCAACTCCATCAGCGGGCGGCTTGGTACAACCGATGCCACGACGGCCCGCGGTTTCTTGCCGCCGAAGCTGGAGAGGCCCTGCAGGGCCACCTCGAACGGCTTGCGGTTGACCCGCTCCAGTGTCGAGGCGATCTCGTTGGCCGCAGCCAGATCGATATCGCCGATGAAGCGCAATGTGACGTGGTAATTTTCGGGGTCGATCCAGCGGGCGCCTGGCAGGCCCCCGCGCAAGCTGGAGAGGGTCTGGCCAATATCCGGGGGAATTTCCAGCCCGGTGAACAAGCGAGGCATCACGAAACTCCTCGATGCTGGAGAGGATCACGAGATAACGAATCACCCTGATATCGTTTGTACCGCAGCCACATGACAGTGCGAAGCGACATCGCGCGAGCGGTGATTAACCTCCCGAAGGCTTGCTCAATTGCGCCGCACGATCTTTCAGAAACGCCTCAACCGTGGGCAGAATCCGCGTCACCACCACATCCACGCCCTCGGCGGTCGGGTGCAGACCATCGGGCTGGGTCAGCTTCGCCACCGTGGCCACGCCATCAAGAAAGAACGGATACAGCGGCACTTTGTGCCGCTCGGCGAGTTCCGGATAAATGCTGTTGAACTTCGTGGTGTAGTCCGCGCCGTAATTCGGCGGCGCATACATGCCGCACAACAAAACAGCGATGTTGCGCGCCTTGAGTTTGGTGAGAATCTCGTCAAGCGCCCCGCGCGCGACGCTCGGATCGACGCCGCGCAGCGCGTCGTTGGCGCCAAGCTCGACAATCACGGCTTCGGTGCCCGGCGGAATCGACCACTCAAGGCGGGCAAGGCCGCCTGTCGTGGTGTCGCCGGATACGCCCGCATTATGGATCGTGGTCGCGACACCCTTGTCGGCAAGCGCCTTCTGCAAGCGGACCGGAAAAGCCGCAGTGGCCGGCAGCCCGTAACCCGCGGTCAGGGAATCGCCCAGGACGGCAAGCTTGAGTGGCTTCACATCTGCGACATTTGCGGTTTGAGCCCAGGCTGGAGACCCCATCGGCCCCGACATCGCCATCATTGCCCCCGCTGCTGCGACGAAGAACACATGCGAGAACCTCTCGACCGCGCGGCCGAAGCCCCCATATGAAAGACCCATGGACAGTCTCATTGCATCCTCAAAACGCGCCGGTCTCGAACCGGACACCATTTCCATCTCGAACGTCAATCTCTCGCTGGGCTCAGACGCTGCACGCGTTCACATCCTGAAGGATGTCGATCTGCGCGTCGCCCCCGGTGAAGCCGTCGGCCTGATCGGGCCGTCAGGCTCGGGCAAGTCCACGCTGCTGATGGTGATGGCGGGGCTTGAGCGTCCTGACAGCGGAGACGTGGTGGTCAACGGTGTGGCATTCAATGCCCTCGACGAAGACGGCCTCGCACGTTTTCGTGGCCGCCATGTCGGCATCGTGTTTCAATCGTTTCACCTGATCCCCACCATGACCGCACTGGAGAATGTCGCGGTGCCGCTCGAACTCGCGGGACGCACCGACGCAACCGAACGCGCGGCGAAAGAACTTACGGGTGTCGGACTTGGCGAGCGGCTGCATCATTATCCTTCGCAGCTTTCCGGCGGCGAACAGCAACGCGTCGCGCTGGCGCGTGCCATGGCGCCCGATCCTGCGATTCTCGTTGCCGACGAGCCGACCGGAAATCTCGACGAGTCCACCGGCAAGCAGATTGTCGATCTCTTGTTCGCAAAGCATCTTGAGCGCGGCATGACGCTGGTGCTGGTCACGCACGATGCCTCGCTGGCGCAGCGCTGCGACCGCGTGGTGCGGCTGCGCTCGGGTCGCATCGACGGGCCTGCAACAGACCGGCACTGGATCGAGACAGCTTCCCGATGAGCGAGATCGCAGACGTTTCCCGCCGCGGCACATTATCGCTGGCGATTCGCTATGCCTTGCGCGAACTGCGCAGCGGCCTGCGCGGCTTCTATGTTTTCATCGCCTGCATCGCGCTCGGCGTCATGGCCATCGCCGGCGTCGGCTCGGTGGCAGGGAGCCTCAGCGCGGGACTGGACCGTCAGGGACGCACGCTGCTTGGCGGCGATGCATCCTTTGCGCTGATCCAGCGCGAAGCCAGCAAGGACGAGCGCGCTTTCCTTGAGGCGAACGGCAAGGTTTCCGCCACCGCGATCATGCGCGGCATGGCGCGCGCCGCCAGCGGCGAGTTCGCGCTGGTCGATCTGAAATCCGTCGACGGCAATTATCCGATGCTCGGCACGGTTTCGCTTGAGCCGAAGATGCCGATTCCGGATCTGCTGGCACAGCGCGACGGCGCATATGGCGCAGGTGCGGATGCCGTCCTCCTCGCGCGCCTTGGCCTGAAGATCGGTGACCGCATCACCGTCGGCAACACACCGTTCGAAGTCCGCAGCACCGTGATTGCCGAACCGGACAAGCTTGCGGGCGGCGTCGGCCTCGGACCGCGCCTGCTGATCAGCGAGGAGGCGCTGCGCGCCACGGGCCTCCTGCAGCCCGGCACATTGGTGCGCTGGACCTATCGTCTGCTGCTGCCCGATGCAGCGATCAATGACCGCGCGACGCAGGCCATTGTCGACGCGGCGCAAAAAGCGCTGCCGGAAGCAGGATGGGAAGTCCGCACACGCGGCAACGCCTCACCGCAGCTTGAACGCAACATCACGCGCTTCACGCAGTTCCTTACGCTGGTCGGACTTGCGGCGCTTCTTGTGGGCGGCGTCGGCGTGGCCAACGCGATCAAGAGCCATCTCGATGAGCGGCGCGACGTGATCGCGACCTTCAAGGCCATCGGCGCCACCGGCCGCGAGGTCTTCACCATCTATCTCACGCAGGTGATGGCGCTCGCGACATTGGGATCGCTGATCGGTCTTGCCATCGGCGCGGCATTGCCGTTCGTCATCGTCGGCCTGTTCGGCAACATCCTGCCGCTGCCGGTGGAAGCCACGTTCCACGCCGGCGAACTGGCGCTGTCGTTTGTCTATGGTCTTTTGACCGCGCTTGCTTTCGGGCTGTGGCCGCTCGGCCGCGTCCATGACGTGCCGGTGGCAGCCCTGTTCCGGGAAGGCGTGACCTCCGAATTTCACTGGCCGCGCCGCCGTTATTTGATTTTGATGGCGGTGGTCATCGCCGTGCTCGCCAGCGTCGCGATCGGGCTGGCGTATGACAAACGGGTCGCGGCCGTGTTCGTCGCATCGTCGGTCGGCGTGTTCGCTCTTCTTCGTGTGATTGCAGCACTCCTGATGAGCGTGGCGCGGCGCCTGCCCCGGCCCCGCCTCACCATGCTGCGGCTGGCCATCGCCAACATTCATCGCCCCGGCGCGCTGACGCCATCCGTCGTGATGTCGCTCGGCCTCGGCCTCGCCGTGCTGGTGACCATCACCCAGATCGACGGCAATCTGCGGCGGCAGTTCATGGCCGCCTTGCCCGAACACGCGCCGTCGTTTTTCTTCATCGACATTCCGGCCGCCGAAGCCCCACGCTTCAGCGAATTTCTGCAGAAAGCTGCACCGGCAGCGCATGTAGAGACCGTGCCGATGCTGCGCGGACGCATCGTCGCCGCCAGGGGCATCAAGGCCGAGGACCTCAAGCCGTCAAACGATTCCGCCTGGGTGCTGCAGAGCGACCGCGGCCTGACCTATACCGGCGAGGTGCCGCGCGGCTCAAAGGTGGTCGAAGGCACCTGGTGGGACGCGGGTTACAGCGGCCCGCCGCTGGTGTCGCTGGAAAAACGGATCGCCGATGGTCTGGGGGTAAAGGTCGGCGACGACCTCACCGTGAATGTGCTCGGCCGCGACATCACTGCGAAGATTAGCAATCTGCGCACCGTGGACTGGCAGAGCCTCGGCATCAACTTCGTGCTGGTGTTCTCGCCGACCGCTTTCGCCGGTGCGCCGCATACCGACATTGCAACGCTGTCGGAGACACAGTCCAATGCGGCGACCGACGCCAGGCTCATCAAGGACGTCGCTGCCGCTTTCCCGATGGTGACCAGTGTGCGGGTGCGCGAGGCACTCGATTCGATCGGCAAGATGGTCACCAACCTTGTGCTCGCGATCCGGGGCGCCAGCTCGGTGACCCTGATCTCGGCGATCCTGGTGCTGGGCGGCGCGCTCGCTGCCGGCCACCGGCACCGGGTCTATGACGCCGTCATCCTCAAGACTCTCGGCGCCACCCGGGCGCGGCTGCTCGGCGCCTATGCGCTGGAGTATCTGCTGATCGGCCTTGCGACGGCGGTGTTCGGAGTGGCGGCCGGGTCGATTGCCGCATGGCAGATCGTCACCCGGCTGATGACCCTGAGCTTCGTCTGGCAGGCCGGCAGCGCGGCTCTTGTGGTGCTGGCCGCGCTCGCCGTCACCGTCGGACTCGGGCTTGCCGGAACATTACTTGCGCTTAACCAAAAACCCGCTTCCGTCCTTCGAAACTTATGACAATTTGTAGCAGCGAACAGCGGGTTTTGCGACAAACAGCCGCGCGGGCGAGGTTGCGTCGAATGTGTTAGTTTCCCACATACCGAGCGGGTTCAGAATCCGGCTTGATACCTTCGAAAGATGGCTTCAAATACCGATTCTGGGAAAAGCTTATAGCTGGCGGCGCAGACCCTTCGCTATCGCCAGTCAACAACGGGGTTTCGACGATGTCGGACTTGGACCGCAACTATACGTCACCTTTCGGCCGGGCCGCCGGGCGCGTTGACGCCGCGACCGTCGATGCCGGCCTGCGCTCGTACATGCTCAAGGTCTACAACTACATGGCGATCGGCCTGGCCATCACCGGCCTTGCCGCACTCGGCGTGTATATGGGCGCCGTGACGCCCGACGCTTCCGCCGCCGCCGGACGGATCGGCAAGCAGTATCTGACCTCCTTCGGCGTCGCGATGTTCGTCAGCCCGCTGAAGTGGGTGTTCATTCTCGCACCGCTGGTGATGGTGTTCGCCATCTCCTTCGGCATCAACCGCCTGAAGCCGGCAACCGCGCAGCTCCTGTTCTGGGTGTTCGCGGCGCTGATGGGCATCTCGCTGTCGTCGATCTTCCTGGTGTATACGCACACCTCGATCGTGCGCGTGTTCTTCATCACGGCAGCCTCGTTCGGTGCGCTGAGCCTCTACGGCTACACCACCAAGCGTGACCTGACCGGCATGGGATCGTTCCTGATGATGGGCCTGTTCGGCATCATCCTCGCGAGCCTGGTGAACCTGTTCCTGGCAAGCTCGATGCTGCAGTTCATCGTCTCGGTGATCGGCGTGCTGGTGTTCGCCGGCCTCACCGCCTGGGACACCCAGCGCCTGAAGAACGACTACATCTATGGCTACGCCGCACAGGGTGGCGACGTGGCGGAGAAGGCGGCCATCACCGGCGCGCTTTCGCTCTACCTGAACTTCATCAACCTGTTCACGCTGCTGCTGCAGCTCCTTGGACAGCGCGACTGATCTGATCGTGGCTGATCGGTGAACTTGCGAAAGCCCCGGCTAAAAGCCGGGGCTTTTGTTTTGCGGCGGTTCGCTGCTAGGACTGCGGGATAGCCGCTTCGGTACCATCCTCCGCGACCCGACATGCCTCAGGTTCACATCCGGTCCGCCGCCCTCACCGACCTTCCCGCCATCACCGCGATCTACCGGGATGCGGTCCTGTACGGCACCGCGACGTTCGAGCTCAATCCGCCCGATCTTGCGGAGATGACCCGCCGCTACGAGACACTGACCGGCAACGGCTTTCCGTATCTGGTCGCTGTCAGGGAGGATGTCGTCGTCGGTTACGCCTATGCCGGACCCTACCGGCCGCGCCCGGCCTATCGCTTCACGGTCGAAAACTCCGTCTACCTCGATCCAGCGGCGCAGGGACAACGGATCGGCACCCGGCTGATGCAGGATCTGATCGCCGCCTGCGAGGCGCGGGGTTATCGTCAAATGATCGCGGTGATCGGCGACTCCGCCAACCTCGCGTCGGTCGGCGTCCACGCCCGCGCCGGATTCGAGATGATCGGCACCCACCGCAATGTCGGCTTCAAATTCGGACGCTGGCTCGACACGGTGATGATGCAGCTCGCGCTCGGCGACGGCGGCACGACGCTGCCCAAGGACTCGATTTCTTGAACATGATCCGATCCGAAAACCGGTTCCCGCTTTTCGGGATCATGCTCTAGACCAGCGCAAGCTTGCGATCGATCACCAGCAGCACACGATCGAGATCATGGCCACGGCGCAGGATTTGTCCGCTGGCGCCGATCACGCTGTAGGCGCCCTGTTTGCGCGCCAGACGCGGATCTTTCTCGATGCGGTAGATCGGCACTTCGGACGCGCGGCGGAAGATCGAAAACACCGCACGGTCCTTCAGGAAGTCGATAGCGTAGTCGCGCCACTCACCGTCCGCAACCATGCGCCCATACAGATTGAGAATGCGATTGAGTTCGACGCGGTTGAACGTCACGCTCTGGGGCGGGAGCTGTGTGGTGCTGCGCTCCAGCCCCCGGCTTTCGCTTGGATCGATGTCGCCCGACACTGAGCTCATCGGCGCCTCCTGTCACATACCCGACATGATCGCCCCGTCCGGCGGTACCTGCAAGCCTGATTTCAGGTGCTGCACACCGGATCGCTCCCCTAAATGCGGGGCATCACGCGGACGTTAGACAAACCATAATGCCGCCCGATTTCGGTCAATCCCCCGCCCTTGTGGACTGCGATGAAGGGCTACTGCGTTGACCCGGTCCTTTCGGCACCGGATTCCTCAGCCCCCAGCCCCCCGGGGTCGTCAGGATCGGGTCTAGTTCTTCGCAGTGACTTAAGGATCCCCATCCTTCGGGCCAGCGCGAGCTGGCCTTTTTTGTTTCGCACACACAGCGATCCAGCCGCGCGCAATGACGCAGCCGTCTTGAGCCGCGTTATCCGGTTCCGGGTTTTTCGAATCAGTTCAGCGAGGTGAAGGCCGCGCCCAGCATCGGGCCGGGTTTGTCGCGATTGCCATCCTGAATGTAGACCGCCGCCGCATCGACGCCGTCGCGCGAAATGTTTTCAAGCGGCACGGTCCAGCTTCCGGCCTTGCCGTTCCAGTCGCCGACCTTCAGCACATTGCGAACCACGTTGTGATACGTGATCTGCTGTCCGCGGTTCTCGCCGCGCGAGATGGTGATCGGCACCTGCTTCGACACCGCGCAGATCCAGATCTCGCCGCTCTTGCCGCTGCCTTCCGCCACCGACACCTTGATCTGGCCACGGCCCTGCGTCACCGTGACCAGCACCGACATCACGCCGTCCAGATTCTGCGTACGGTTCGCGGCATTCTCGATTCCCGCGCGGTCGCTGCCGAGCACATCAGTGGTGCCGTTGACGACAGCTTGCGGCGTATAGACGCCGCGGTTGCCGCGCATATGAGAATAAGCTTTCTGACGCGCGCTGAACCGGGAGTCGGCAAGCGTGTCCTTCCAGCCGAGATAGTCCCAGTAATCGATCGGGAAGCTGAGCGCGACGACTGACTTGTCCTGCGCGAGTTCGCCGAGAATCTTGTCCGCCGGCGGACAGGACGAACAGCCCTGCGATGTAAAAAGCTCAACCACCGCGCGCGGATCGGCGCAGACCGGCGTGACGACGGTGAAGATCGCACAGACACCAAGAGTCCGCGACAGACGCGACACCATCGCGCCGGCTGTCGCCGTTTTCGATTCTGGCAAATCAGACATTCCGTCAATCCCTCGAATGCATGATGCCCCATCAGTCAGAAGGCGGCCCATTGATAGGCCGCCCCCTGGATGGTCGCTAGTCACGTCGCGGTGAGCCTGTTCACGGATGCGTTTTTTTGACCTGGATCAAGCGGCCAGTTTGCGCAGCACGTAATGGAGAATACCGCCGTTCCGGTAGTATTCGAGCTCATCGAGGGTATCGATACGGCACAGCAGCGGCACCTGCTGCAGCGAACCGTCGGCGGACACGATCTCCGCCGTCAGCTTCTGGCGCGGCTTCAGTTCGCCTTGCAGACCGCGAATCGTAACCTTCTCATCGCCCTTGAGGCCGAGTGACTGCCACGAGGTGCCGTCCTCGAATGTCAGCGGCAACACGCCCATGCCGACGAGATTCGAACGATGGATGCGCTCGAAGCTCTGCGTCACCACGGCGCGAACGCCGAGCAGACGCGTGCCCTTCGCAGCCCAGTCGCGCGACGAGCCGTTGCCGTATTCGGCGCCGGCAAACACCACCAGCGGAACCTGCTCCTGCTGATACTTCATCGCGGCATCGTAGATCGACATCTGCTCGCCGTCGGGCCAGTGCTTGGTGTTGCCGCCTTCCGGAATGTTGCCGTCCGCGCCCTTGAGCATGAAGTTCTTGATGCGGATGTTGGCGAAGGTGCCGCGCATCATCACTTCGTGGTTGCCGCGGCGCGTGCCGTACTGGTTGAAGTCGGCCGGGCGCACCTGATGCTCGGACAGATACTTGCCTGCGGGCGAGGTCAGCTTGATCGAACCGGCCGGAGAGATGTGGTCGGTGGTGATCTTGTCGCCGAACAGCGCGAGGATGCGCGCTTCCACGATGTCGGTCGTGGGCTCGGGCTGCATCTTCATGCCTTCGAAGTACGGCGGATTCTGCACGTAGGTCGAGCTCATGTTCCACTTGTAGGTGTCGCTCGCCACCGTCTTGATCTTGCGCCAGTTGGTGTCGCCCTTGAACACGTCGGCGTACTTCTTCTTGAAGATCGTCGAGGTGACGTACTTCTTGATGAAGGCATTGACCTCCTTCGTGGTCGGCCAGATGTCCTTCAGGTAGACAGGCTTGCCGTCCTTGCCGGTACCGATCGGCTCGATGTCGAGATTCTTCGTGACCGTACCGGCCAGCGCATGAGCGACAACCAGCGGCGGCGACGCGAGATAGTTGGCCTGCACGTCGGGTGAAACGCGGCCTTCGAAGTTGCGGTTGCCCGAGAGCACAGCCGCGGCAACGATGCCGTTGTCGTTGATCGACTTCGAAATCTCTTCAGGCAGCGGACCGGAATTGCCGATACAGGTGGTGCAGCCGAAACCGACGAGGTTGAATCCGACCTTGTCGAGATCCTTTTGCAGGCCGGAATCCGCGAGATAGCCGGCAACCACCTGGCTGCCCGGGGCAAGCGAGGTCTTCACCCACGGCTTCGCCTTGAGGCCCTTTGCAGCGGCCTTGCGCGCCAGAAGACCCGCGGCGATCAGCACGCTCGGGTTGGAAGTGTTGGTGCAGGAGGTGATCGCGGCAATCACCACGTCGCCGTGGCCGAGATCTTCCTTGCGGCCCTCGACCGGGAAGCGCGCGTTGTGATCCGTCGGCTTCTTGTATTCGCTGGTCAGTGCATCGTCGAACAGGCTGGCAACCGTCGGCAGCGCAACGCGGCCTTCCGGACGCTTCGGACCTGCGAGCGATGGAACCACATCGCTGAGGTTGAGAGTAAGCAATTCGGTGAACACCGGATCGGGCGACTTCGAGGTGCGGAACAGGCCCTGCGCCTTGGCATACTTTTCAACCAGCGCGACGCGCGCCGACGCGCGGCCGGAGGTCTTGAGATAGTCGAGCGCAGCCTTGTCGACCGGGAAGAAGCCGCAGGTCGCGCCGTATTCCGGAGCCATGTTGGCAATGGTCGCCTTGTCGGCCACTGACAGATGATCGAGGCCGGCACCGAAGAATTCGACGAACTTGCCGACCACGCCGAGCTTGCGCAGCATCTGCGTGACGGTCAGCACGAGGTCGGTCGCGGTGACGCCTTCCTTGAGCTGGCCTTCGAGCTTGAAGCCGACAACATCCGGCAGCAGCATCGACAGCGGCTGGCCGAGCATGCACGCTTCCGCCTCAATGCCGCCGACGCCCCAGCCGAGAACCGCAAGGCCGTTGACCATGGTGGTGTGCGAGTCGGTGCCGACCAGCGAGTCAGGATAAGCGACGTCGAACGTGGCGGTCTTCTTGCCGACAGTCAGCTTCTCCTTTTTGGTCCAGACGGTCTGGGCCAGATACTCGAGATTGACCTGATGGCAGATGCCGGTGCCGGGCGGCACGACGGAGAAATTCGAGAACGCCTTCTGGCCCCACTTGAGGAATTCGTAGCGTTCCTGGTTCTGCTTGTATTCTTCCGCGACGTTCTTGCCGAATGCCTTGTTGTCACCGAAGAAGTTCACGATCACCGAGTGGTCGATCACGAGGTCGACCGGCACCAGCGGATTGATCTTCTCGGCATCGCCGCCGAGCGTCTTCATCGCGTTGCGCATGGCGGCGAGATCGACCACCGCAGGAACGCCAGTGAAGTCCTGCATCAGCACGCGCGCGGGACGGAATGCGATTTCGTGTTCGAGGGTCTTCTTGCTCGCCCACTTGGAGAAGGCGACGATATCCGCCTTGGTGACGGTGCGGTCGTCCTCGTTGCGCAGCATGTTCTCGAGAAGAACCTTCATCGAGTACGGCAGCTTCGAAATGCCCTTGAGGCCGTTCTTTTCAGCGGTAGGCAGGCTGTAATAGACGTAAGTCTTGGCGCCGACCTTGAGGGTTTTCTGGCATTTGAAGCTGTCGAGCGAGGGCATGTGAACGATCCCAGTTCAGAAGTTGGAGATACCCGGCAAAAGGTATCGGAACACCGTCAAAAGCGAAGGAATCAGGGCTGAACCGTGCTGTTTCCGGCGGCTGATTGTGTGCTGCACCAAGTTCCGGTTTTATAGAATCTTTCCAGTCTGTCCACCACACCTCCTATGGATTGTCTCCCTGTCATGCATGTCACGGCTGGAACCGCAGCACCCCGCTACACTCCATCGGTGCAGCCCTCATGAGGCTTGCAGGACAGGGGCTAGGCTGCGTCAGAGGTGGTCGGGAGATTTTTTCCGGTCTCGATTTCGCGGTGCCCGCGGGACAGGCGCTGGCTGTCACCGGCATCAACGGAGCCGGTAAGTCCTCGCTGCTCCGGCTGATCGCAGGACTGCTGCCGGCCGCGAGCGGCACGGTCACTCTGGAGGGTGGCGAAGCCGATCTCACCCTGCCCGAACAGGCGCATTACCTCGGCCATCGCGACGCGCTGAAACCGGCACTCACGGTGCTGGAGAATCTCGATTTCTGGCGGGACTTCCTGGGCGGACAATCCATCGATGGGCTGGCCAGTCTTGAGACCGTCGGTCTCGGCCATGCCGCACACCTGCCTGCGGCGTTCCTGTCGGCGGGCCAGCGCCGCCGCCTGTCGATTGCGCGGCTGATCGCAGTCAACCGTCCGGTCTGGCTGCTGGACGAGCCGACATCGGCCCTCGACACATCTGGACAGGCGATGATCGCCAGCCTGATGGATGCACATCTGCGCAGCGGCGGGATCATTCTCGCCGCGACCCATGGACCGCTCGGGATTTCGGCGCAGGACCTGCGGATCGGAAGTGAGGCATGACCCCCCTCGCCGCTCTCATTCGCCGTGACATCGGCGTCGGCCTGCGTGCGGGCGGCGGTGCGCTGATCGGTGTGCTGTTTTTCGTTTCCGTTGTCGTGGTGATGCCGTTCGCACTCGGCCCCGATCTCGCGCTGCTGAAACGCATTGGTCCTGCGATCCTCTGGCTTGGCGCGATGCTTGCGAGCCTGCTGACGCTCGATCGGCTATTCACCGCCGATCAGGACGACGGCTCGCTCGATCTGATTGCGATGAGCCGCACGCCGCTGGAACTGAGCTGCGCGGCAAAAGCACTGGCGCACTGGATCGCCGCCGGCGTTCCGCTGATTGTCGCAACACCGCTGATCGGCATCCTGCTCAACCTCGACGCAAACGCGACATTCGCTGTTGCACTGACGCTGCTTGTCGGCACGCCGGCACTGACTTTCACCGGCATGATTGGCGCAGCACTCGCGGTGACCTTGCGGCGCGGCGGATTGCTGCTGGCCGTTGTGGTGCTGCCGCTGTCGATTCCGATTTTGATCTTCGGTGTTGCGGCGTCGAACGCCGCCCTCAGCGAACAGGTGTCTTTCGGCACCCCGTTCTCGATCCTCTGCGCGCTGTCGCTGTTCACCCTTGTAGTCGGACCGTTTGCTGCCGCCGCCAGCCTCCGGCAAGGGCTCGACTGATGCGACATTGCGCCCGATCAACTTTTGCAGAAACGCGGCATGACCAGGTCACCGCGCATTGCCTCCTGCGCGTGCGGCCATTATCAGGACCATCATGAGCCTTATCGATCTTGCCAATCCGACACGGTTCCTTGCGCTTGCCGGGCGCATGCTGCCATGGCTTGCGGCTGCGACCGCGGTGCTGCTGGCCGCCGGCCTGTATCTGTCGGCGATGGCGCCCGACGATTACCAGCAGGGCGCGACCGTCAAGATCATGTTTATCCACGTTCCCAATGCGTGGCTGTCGATGTTCGTGTGGGGCATCATGAGCGTCGCCGCACTCGGCACACTCGTGTGGCGGCACCCGCTGGCCGATGTCGCCGCCAAGGCCGCCGCACCGCTCGGCGCGGCCTTTACGTTTCTCGCGCTGGTGACCGGATCGCTGTGGGGCCGCCCGATGTGGGGCACTTACTGGGAATGGGATGCGCGGCTCACATCGGTGCTGATCCTGTTCCTGATGTATCTCGGCATCATGGCGCTGTGGCGTGCGGTGGAAGATCCCTCGCGCGCGGCGCGCGCCGCCGCGATCCTCACACTGGTCGGCGCGATCAACATTCCGATCATCAAGTTCTCGGTCGACTGGTGGAATACGCTGCATCAGGGCGCGTCGGTGATCCGCGCAGGCGGGCCGACCATGGATCGCGCGTTCCTGATTCCGTTGCTCATCATGGCGGTGGCGTTCTCGCTGCTATTCCTGACGCTGCATGTTGCAGCGATGCGCAACGAGATTTTGCGGCGGCGGGTGCGCAGCTTGCAGATGATGCAAGCCAGCCGGCAGGCGGTTTGATCGTCATGTCGCTTCTCGCCTCGCTCGGCCCCTATGCATCCTTCATCGTGACGTCGTATCTGCTGGTCGGCTTCGTGGTCGCATGCCTGATCGTATGGGTGGGATTCGATTTCCGGCGCCAGAAGCAAATCCTGCGGGACCTCGAAGTCCGCGGCGTCACCCGCCGCTCGGCACAGCCTCCCGGCGCATCGTCATGACCGACAACAACGCAACTTCGACACGCCGCTATTCATGGCTGGTCGCGCTGCCGCTGATCGCCTTTGCCGTGCTTGCCGGCCTGTTCTGGTTTCGGCTCGGCTCCGGTGATCCGGCGCGCATCCCCTCGGCCCTGATCGGCCGCCCGGCACCGCAGACCGTGCTGCCGCCGCTGGAAGGCCTCACCGCCAACGGCGCACAGGTGCCAGGTCTTGATCCCGCAGCGTTCAGGGGACAGGTCAGCGTGGTCAATGTGTGGGCGTCATGGTGTGTGCCGTGCCACGACGAGGCGCCGCTCCTGGTGAACCTGGCGCAGGACAACCGCATCCGCGTGATCGGCATCAACTACAAGGACTCGCCGGATAATGCCCGCCGCTTCCTCGGCCGTTACGGCAATCCGTTCGCTGCGGTCGGCACCGACGCCAACGGCCGGGCCTCGATCGAGTGGGGCGTTTACGGTGTGCCGGAAACATTCGTCATCGGCCGTGACGGCGCGATCGCCTACAAACTGATCGGCCCGATCACGCCGGAGAATATCGACCGCGTGCTGAAAGCAGAGATCGAGAAGGCGCTGCGCAAACCCTGATCGCCTCTCCGGCGGCCCCAAAATAATTCTGCGCTTTTATCTGCCGTTCATTTTGGAGCCATGGCGCAGCCACGAATTCGAACATACGCTATGGGCGTTGCAATCACCCGTCCTGGAGGGACACCCATGCGTTATGCGAAACTTGCTTCATTGACTGCCGCGACCCTTGCGCTCGGCCTGCTCGCGTCGTCGCCATCGTTCTCGCAGGCGACCCAGCCGGCCACCGGCGGCAAGATGGCGCCCGCGGCCGCCACCGCGCCGAAAGCCGACTCGAAGATGGCGCCAGCGCCAAAGGCCGAAACCAAGGCCGCGCCGAAGGCCGATCTGCTCGACATCAATTCGGCCAGCGCCGACGAACTGAAGGCGCTGAAAGGCATTGGCGACGCCTACTCCGCCGCGATCATCAAGGGCCGCCCCTACAAGGGCAAGGATGAGCTGGTGCAGAAGAAGATCATCCCGGAAAAGACCTACGCCGAGATCAAGGACAAGATCATCGCGAAGCAGAAGTAATTCTGCCGACCAACTGACAAAACGCACCGGCATCGCTGCCGGTGCGTTTTTGTTTGCGCCCGCAAAATACTGACCGCTGATCGTTCAGCGCGGCCCTTCCGGCAACTGGGGAAGATCGTCGGTGATCGTAAACCACGGCGCCTTGCTGGCGACATGAACATGGCGCTTCGGCCGGACCTGCGGATCGTCATCAAGCGGACCAAGCGGCAGGCCCAGATAATCCGGATAGGCGTCGAACTTGCTGAGGATAGGCGACCCGCAGACCCTGCAGAAACCCCGATGGTTGCCGGGCGAGGATTCATAGAACGTCATCAGGTCTTCACCCGCGACCCATTCGAAGTGCTCGGTCTTCACCGCCGCACGGCTGCGGAAGGCACTCCCCTGCGCCTTCCGGCACATCGAACAGTGACAGTTCATGGCGTCGAAAAGCCGGCCGTTGATCCGGTATTTGATCCCACCGCACAGACAGCTTCCACGCATCAAAGGTAACCCTTCTGAACGACAGGCGGCACTTTCAGCTCTTGGTGATGTCGCCGCGCTCAACGTCGCTGGCTTCATCGGTCGCAGGCTCAATGCTGTAACGCTTGATCAGAGATGTCTGCAGCATGGCAAAGACCGCCGTGATCGGGATCACGCCGAACGCCTTGAACGACACCCAGAAGTCCGTGCTCTGGGTGCGCCAGATGATCTCGTTCAGCACCGCCATGCCTGCGAAGAAGACCATCCAGCGAATGGTCAGAAGCCGCCAGCCTTCGCTCGTCAGATTGAACATCTGGTCGAACATGATGGCGATGAAGGATCGACCCATCAGCAATCCGATGCCGAGCGTCAACGCGAACAGCGCATAGATGATGGTCGGCTTGATCTTGATGAACAGCTCATCATGGAAGAACAGCGTCAGACCGCCGAATACCAGCACGATCACCGCAGTGACGATCGCCATCAGCGGCACATGCTTCGTGACGATATAGGACGCTGCAATGGCCGCGACGATCGCGACCATGAAAGCTCCGGTCGCAACGAACAATCCGAACTTCGCGTTGGCGGCAAAGAAAATCACCAGCGGACCGAGTTCGGTGGCGAGTTTGAACAGCGGATGCGGCGCGGGTTTTTCCGAAGCGGCCATGGTCAGTTATCCTGTCCTGCAATCGCGCGGGCAAATTCATGCGCGGTGAACGGCGCGAGATCGTCAATGCCTTCGCCGACGCCGATGAAATGCACCGGCAATTTATACTTCTCCGACAGAGCCACGAGAATGCCGCCGCGCGCGGTGCCGTCGAGCTTGGTCATAACCAGCCCCGTGACGCCGGCCGTCTTGTGAAACGCATCGACCTGCGACAGCGCGTTCTGTCCGACCGTCGCGTCCAGCACCAGCAACACAGCATGCGGCGCTGTGGCATCGACCTTTCCGATCACGCGGCGCACCTTCTCAAGCTCGACCATCAGCTCGGTCTTGTTCTGAAGGCGGCCGGCGGTGTCGATCAGCAACACGTCGATATTTTCCGCCTTGGCGGCCTCAACCGCCTCGAAAGCGAGGCTCGCCGAGTCCGAGCCCTGCGCGCGCGCGACCACAGGCACCTTGTTGCGCTCGCCCCAGACCTTGAGCTGCTCGATGGCGGCGGCGCGGAACGTGTCGCCCGCAGCCAGCATCACCTTGCGGCCTTCGGCGGTGAGCTTCGCAGCCAGCTTGCCAATGGTGGTGGTCTTGCCCGAGCCGTTGACGCCGACGACCAGAATGACAAACGGCTTGTGAGATGAATCGATTTCAAGTGGCTTTGCCACCGGCGACAGCACCTTCTCGACTTCGGCCGCAACGATGGCGGTCACGTCCTCCGCCGACACGTCCTTGTCGTAGCGCCCCTTGCCGACAGCTTCCGCGACGCGCGCGGCAACTTCGGTTCCAAGATCGGCGCGCAGCAGCACATCCTCGATGTCCTCGAGCATGGCGCGGTCGAGCTTGCGTTTCGTCACCAGCGCGGCGACGGCGCCGCCGATCGAACTCGACGTGCGCTTGAGGCCGGCGGAAAGGCGCTTCCACCAGCTTTGTTTGGGTTGATCCTGCGGACTGTCACTCATGAGGAGGGTGTGTTACCCGGTTCAGACTGCAAACGAAAGACGCTCGATACTGATGGATACGCCGCAGCCGACCCCGGAAGAGATGCAGGCCCGCGTGCTTCACCGCGATGGCCTGATGCTGGTGATCGACAAACCGGCCGGAATCGCCGTGCACAAGGGACCGAAAGGCGGCGCCAATCTCGAAGCCTCGTTCGACGCGCTGCGCTACGGCCTGCCGCGCCCGCCCGTGCTCGCTCACCGGCTCGACCGCGACACATCAGGCTGTCTCGTGCTGGGACGCCATCGCAAGGCGACGGCCTCGCTTGGCCTGCTGTTCAAGCACGGCAAGATCGACAAGACCTACTGGGCCGTGGTCGAAGGCGGCCCCGAGACGAACGAAGGCGAGATCGATATTCCGCTGGGACGTTTGGACGCAGAGCGCGGCTGGTGGCAGAAACCCGATCCGAACGGCCTGCCGTCAAAAACCACATGGAAGGTCATGGGCCGCGGCACAGATCGAAACGGCACGAAGCTGACCTGGCTTGCGATGGAACCGATCACCGGACGCACACATCAATTGCGCGTGCATTGTTCGGCGAGCGGCTGGCCGATTGTGGGCGACAACATCTACGGCAACGGACCAAGATTCGGCGAACCCTCGCTGCATCTGCATGCGCGCGAGATTGTGATTCCGCTGTCGAAGAACAAGCCGCCGGTGCGCGTGGTCGCGCCCGCGCCAGCACATCTGCATGAGCGGTTGCGGGCATGCGGGTGGAATGGGGAGGACACTGAAATTCACCCCGTCATTGCGAGCGAAGCGAAGCAATCCACTTTTTAAAGACTTCAAGGCTGGATTGCTTCGTCGCCAGCGCTCCTCGCAATGACGGGAAAAAAAGGCTCCGTCGTCATGGCCGGGCTCGTCCCGGCCATCCACATCTTTCTATCCACGTCTCAAGACGTGGATGCCCGGCACAAGGCCGGGCATGACGGCAGTATTTGTTGAAGCACCAGCAGCAGCGAGCGCATCCACAAACAAAAAGGGCTCCGGAAAATCCGGAGCCCTTCGTTATTTCAGCAGCCGCGAGACGCGGCAGCGATCTTACTTGTCGCGCTTCTTGAGCGCGTTGCCGAGAATGTCGCCCAGCGTCGCGCCCGAATCGGACGAGCCGTACTGCGCGATGGCTTCCTTCTCTTCCGCCACTTCCAGCGCCTTGATCGACACCTGGACCTTGCGGGCCTTCTTGTCGAACTGGATAACGCGGGCATCGACCTTCTCGCCGACGGCGAAACGCTCAGAGCGCTGGTCGTTGCGATCGCGCGCCAGTTCCGAACGCTTGATGAAGGTCTGGAAGTCGGTGCCGACGATCTGCACGTCGATGCCGCCATCCTTGACGTCGAGCACTTCGCAAGTCACGACAGCGCCCTTCTTGACATCGCCCGGCTCGGCGAAGGGGTCGCCTTCGAGCTGCTTGATGCCCAGCGAGATACGCTCCTTCTCGACATCGACATCGAGGACGATGGCCTTGACCATGTCGCCCTTCTTGAAGTTGTCGATGACCTGCTCGCCCGGCTGCTTCCAGTCGAGGTCGGACAGATGCACCATGCCGTCCACGTCGCCTTCGAGGCCGAGGAACAGACCGAACTCGGTCTTGTTCTTGACTTCGCCTTCGACGGTGGAGCCGACCGGGAACTTCTCGACGAAGACTTCCCACGGATTGCGCATGGTCTGCTTGAGGCCCAGCGAAATCCGGCGCTTGACGGAATCGACTTCCAGCACCTGCACTTCGACTTCCTGCGAGGTCGAAACGATCTTGCCGGGGTGCATGTTCTTCTTGGTCCACGACATCTCCGAGACGTGGATCAGGCCTTCGATGCCCGGCTCCAGCTCGACGAACGCGCCGTAGTCGGTGATGTTGGTGACGCGACCGGTGAAGCGCGCATTGAGCGGATACTTCGCCTCGATGCCCTGCCACGGATCGTCCAGCAACTGCTTCATGCCGAGCGAGATGCGGTGGGTCTCGTGATTGATCTTGATGATCTTGACCTTCACCGTCTGGCCGATGGAGAGCACCTCGGTCGGATGGTTGACGCGACGCCACGCGATATCGGTGACGTGCAGCAGGCCGTCGATGCCGCCGAGGTCAACGAACGCACCGTAATCGGTGATGTTCTTGACGACGCCGTCGATCACCTGACCCTCTTCGAGGTTCTGCACCAGCTCCTGGCGCTGCTCGGCGCGGGTCTCTTCGAGAACGGTACGACGCGACACGACGATGTTGCCGCGGCGGCGATCCATCTTGAGGATCTGGAACGGCTGGGTGTTGTTCATCAGCGGGCCGACGTCGCGGATCGGGCGGATGTCCACCTGCGAACGCGGCAGGAAGGCTACCGCGCCGTCGAGATCGACGGTGAAGCCGCCCTTGACCTGATTGAAGATGACGCCGTGCACCTTCTCGTTGGCGTTGAACGCCTTCTCGAGCTTGCCCCAGCTTTCTTCGCGGCGCGCCTTGTCGCGCGACAGCACGGCTTCGCCGAGCGCGTTCTCGATCCGGTCGAGGAACACCTCGACTTCGTCACCGACCTTGAGGTCGTTCTCACGGCCGGGGCCGTTGAATTCGCGGAGAGCCACGCGGCCCTCGGTCTTCAGGCCGACGTCGATGACGGCCATGTCTTTCTCAATTGCAACAACCTTGCCCTTGATGACGGAGCTTTCCTGCAGGTTGCCGCCTGCAAAGGACTCGTCGAGCATCGCGGCGAAATCGTCGCGGGAAGGATTATACGAAGTAGCAGTCGAAGCCATTTGATCTCCAGATGCGGAATGCCGGCAGCGGGGTTAAGGGCGTATCGCGCATCCAGTGCCAAAGGTCCGCAACCTTTGACGACCGTGTCCGCAAAGAGGATTGCGAAAACGGGCCGGCTTGTGCCTGCACGAACGATACGGTGCATTTCAATGATTGTCGCGATTGCCGCGCGACACGGTGACCGGGCCAGAAATAAAATCGACTGCTCTGAAGATCGGGAGCGGACATTCCTCCAATGACGGCAGGGACTATGCCCTCGGCCGGCCCGCTCGGACGATCTCGACAATGTCGATGGCTGTCCGGACGAGGGGGATATAGCCCCGCGAACGCCTGCGGGCAAGCCTCAAACGCCCGCCGAATAAGCTCAAAAAGCCGATTTCAGGCCGCTTCTTGAGGCTTCAGCCCCGCCTGCCCCGCACAGCCTCGACAATGGCGATGGCGGCCTGCACCCCTGCCTCGATGCCGAGGTTCGAGTTATCGAGCACATGGGCATCGTCAGCCCGCCGCAGCGGCGCGGCAGCACGGTTCTGGTCCCGTTCGTCGCGCTTGAGGATGTCAGCCAGAACGGCCGCCTCGTCTGCCGCCTCGCCCCGCCCGAGGGCCTCCAGGGTGCGCCGGCGGGCGCGGACATGTGGGTCCGCCACCACGAAAATCTTCACATCGGCGTCCGGGCAGATCACGGTTCCAATGTCCCGGCCGTCCAGCACCGCGCCGGGCGGGTCCGCGGCGAACTGGCGCTGGAAATTCACCAGCACTTCCCGGACCTTGGGGATGGCGGAAACCACCGAAGCGGCATCGCCGACCTTCTGGGTCTTCAGCACCGGGTTGCCGAACTTTTCGGGGTCGAGTTCCATGGCGGCGGCAACTGCCAGCGCCTCGTCGCGGAGGTCGGCACCGGCCTCCAGCAGCGCAAAGGCGACCGCGCGGTAAATCACCCCGGTATCGAGGTGGCGGTAGCCGTAGTGGTGCGCGAGCCGCTTGCCCAGCGTGCCCTTGCCGGATGCGGCGGGTCCGTCGATGGCGATGATCATGAGAAATCCGCTCCCAGGCCGCGCATCATCGGAATGAAATCCGGGAAGCTGGTGGCGATAAAGCCGGTGTCGTCGATCTTCACCGGTGCGTCCGACGCCGTGCCCATCACCAGCGCCGACATGGCGATGCGGTGATCCATGTGGGTCGCGACAAGACCGCCGCCGGGGACATGACCCTTGCCGTTGACGATCATGTCGTCGCCGGAAATCTCCACCTCGACACCGTTGACGCGCAGCATCGCCGCTGTCGCTTCAAGCCGATCGGACTCCTTGACGCGCAACTCCTGAAGGCCGCGCATGGTCGTCACGCCTTCCGCAAACGCAGCCGCGACTGCAAGCACGAGATACTCGTCGATCATCGACGGCGCGCGTTCCGGCGGCACCGTGACGCCGCGCAGTTGCGACGCGCGCACGCGGAATTGCGCCATCGGCTCGCCGGCATCGCCGCGCAGATGGCTCTCTTCAATCGAAGCCCCCATCTCGCGAAGAGTCGTGAAAAGCCCTGTGCGCAAGGGGTTTGTCATGATGTCGGTCAGCGTCACATCGGAGTCCGGCACGATCAGCGCCGCAACGATCGGAAATGCCGCGGATGAGGGATCTGCCGGCACAACCACATTTGCACCGCGCAGTTCGGGCTGGCCGTTGAGCACGATCCGGCGTCCATGCGCGCCTTCCTTGGTGGTGACGATGTCCGCGCCGAAATGCGCCAGCATCAGTTCGGTGTGATCGCGGCTGGCTTCGTTCTCGATCACAGTCGTTACGCCCGGTGCGGACAATCCCGCCAGCAGCACCGCTGACTTGATCTGTGCGGAAGCCACCGGCGTGCGATAGGTCACCGGAATCGGATCGCGTGCACCCTGCAGCGTCATCGGCAGCCGTCCGCCGTCGCCGCTCGACGTCACCTTCGCGCCCATCAGTTCGAGCGGGTCGAGAATCCGGCGCATCGGCCGGCTGCGCAGCGAGGCGTCGCCATCGAAGGTCGCCGCGACCGGGCAACCTGCCACCGCCCCCATGGACAGGCGGCATCCGGTGCCGCTGTTGCCGAAATCGAGCGGCGCATCCGGAGCCTTGAAGCCCCCGACCCCGACCCCGCGCACCGACCATGCCCCTTCGCCGGTCCGTTCGACCTTCGCCCCGAGCGCCGCCATGGCCTTGGCGGTGTTGAGGACGTCTTCCCCTTCCAGAAGCCCCGAAATCCGGGTCTCACCAACCGCCAGAGCGCCCAGAATCAGCGCCCGGTGGGAGATGGATTTGTCGCCGGGCACACGGACGCGGCCGCTGAGAGGCCCGGCAGCGCGCGATTCGAGCGGGGTTGGGGTGCTGGAATGGGTCAATTTGGCACTTTCCTTAAATGTAGGCGGCTCCTACCACGGGGTTCGCGGGACGTCACGGGCCGGTCATTTATCCCCCAGACCGCTATTGACAGCGGCGTTGCAACTAGCCAAGTGAAGCACCGCTTTTTCAAGACATCCTCAGGACTATAAGCCGTGGCAAAAGCCGATCTCGGAACCAAGCGCATTTGCCCGACCACGGGCAAAAAGTTCTATGACCTCAACAAGAACCCGGTGATTTCGCCCTATACTGGCGAGATCGTACCGATCGCTCCGGTTCCGCCGCCGCGCACCCGCGCGGATGCCGCCGCTCGGGCTGCGGCCGCCAATGCATCGAGCATCGTGCCGGAGCCCGCGGATGCGGAAGAATTGGTCTCGCTGGAAGAGGCCGATGCCGAGGAGAAAACCGGCAAGGTCAAGGCCGTGATGCCGGAGTCCGAGGACGATATCGAAGTCGATGAGACCCTCGATGACGACGATGATGATGATTCGACCTTCATCGCCGAGGACGAGGAAGACGATGAAGACGTCACCGACATCATCGGCGACGTCTCCGGCGATGAAGAGACTTGAGATAAGTTCTCAAGTGTGATTTTTGGCGCGTATTCGCGAAGCGGTCATCCGCTTCGCGCTCAAGCCGGACAGGTTTGAAAAGCAAGACGCTGCACTCCCCAAAGTGCGGTGAGGTGTTCGGGGCCATAGCTCAGCTGGGAGAGCGCTTGCATGGCATGCAAGAGGTCGGCGGTTCGATCCCGCCTGGCTCCACCAACCTCCGCTGGCTTCGCCAGCTACGACTCAGCAAGCCACGCGAACTCGAGACAGCACAGCCTGCAGACAAGATGCATTGCGCTGTCGCAGCCATCACATGTTCGCTCACTGAACGAACGCAGCGCAGCATGCGTGTGCGCATGGATGCCACACGGCCGCGATATTGACGGCGCATTGCGAATTCTTCCAATGTGACCGCGCGCTGCAGTTCCGCAGCGTCATTCTCAATTCGCTGATCGAAGGTTGATCTCATGACATCTCAAACCGCGACCGGTGCAATGGCCGGACTGCGCGTCGTCGATCTGACGCGTGTGCTCGGCGGTCCGTACTGCACGCAGATTCTTGCCGACCATGGCGCAGATGTCGTGAAGGTCGAACCGCCCGCAGGTGACGAGACGCGCGACTGGGGTCCTCCGTTCCACGAGGACGACGCGGCCTATTTCATCGGCACCAACCGCAACAAGCGTTCGGTCGGACTCGATCTCGCATCCGAAGGCGGACGCAAAGTGCTGATGAAGATGCTCGAGACAGCGGACGTGCTGATCGAGAACTTCAAACCCGGCACGCTCGACAAGTGGGGCATCGGCAACGATTTCCTGCGCGCGAAATTTCCGCGGCTGATTCATTGCCGGATTTCCGGGTTCGGCGCCGACGGCCCGCATGGCGGCCATCCGGGCTATGACGCGATCATTCAGTCGATGGTCGGCCTGATGGCATCGACCGGATCGCCGGACAGCGGACCGACGCGCATTGGTGTTGCGCTGGTTGACATGTCGACGGGACTCTATGCCGCCACCGGCATCCTGATGGCGCTGGCCGAACGCGCAAAATCCGGGAAGGGGCAGTTTCTCGAAACCACCCTCTACGAGGTTGGCCTCGCGATCATGCATCCGCACACCGCGAACTTCTTCATGCACGGTAAGCCGCCGGCGCTGACCGGCAACGAGCATCCGAACCTCGTGCCCTATGCAGTATTTCCCGCGCGTGACGGCAACATCTTCATGGGCGTCGGCAATGACGGCACCTTCCGCAAGCTGATGAAGGAGCTGGGCAAGCCGGAACTCGGCACCGATCCGCGCTTCGCACGCAACCGTGACCGCATCGCCAATCGTGACGAGCTGCGTGCCGTCCTCGTCGACATCCTGAAGGATTTCGACAGCGAGCCGCTGTGCCGCCGTCTGCTCGCAGCCGGTCTGCCGGCTGGTCCCGTGCAGTCGGTGGACAAGGCGCTGGCCAACGAGCACACCAAGGCTCGCGGCGACGTGATCGAGAAGGACTGGTACAAGGGCGTGGCCTCGCCGATCCGGTTTGACCGGACCAAGGCGAGCCTGCGCCATGTGCCGCCGAAATTCGCCCAGCACACCGACGAGATTCTGGGTGAGTTCGGTTACTCGGCCAAGGAAATCGCCGACCTCAAGACCGCCGGCGTGGTGGTGGAGCAGCGGAAGCGCTGACGCCACACGGCCTGGAAACACAAGGGCGGCAGTCCTCGCGACTGCCGCCCTTTTTCTTTACGGCTCAAGATCTGCACCAGTCGAGGCTCATTTAGGACTTCCCTCCGGCGACCGTCCCCGCTTACCATCCCGCCGTCACCGGCACGTCATCCGGCGCTGTTACCGCGCAACACTGTTCCAGCGAAAAGATGATGACAGCCTCAGGGAGAAAATATCGATGACATTCCGCCAGATGGGCTTCAGCCTGGCTGCTTCGGCCATTCTTGCTTTCGCAACCCCCGCACACGCCGTCACCGAGATTCAGTGGTGGCACGCCATGACCGGCGGCAACAACGACATCGTCAACAAGCTCGCGGCAGACTTCAACGCGTCGCAGAGCGACTACAAGGTGGTTCCCTCCTTCAAGGGCAGCTACCCCGACACCATGAACGCGGGCATCGCCGCGTTCCGCGCTGGCAATGCGCCGCACATCATTCAGGTGTTCGAGGTCGGCACCGCCACCATGATGAGCGCCACCGGCGCGATTAAGCCGGTTTACCAGCTGATGAAGGATGCGAACGAGCCGTTCGATCCGAAGGCCTATCTGCCGGCGATCACCGGCTACTATTCGACGGCGAAGGGCGACATGCTGTCGTTCCCGTTCAATTCCTCGTCCATGGTAATGTGGGTCAATCTCGACGCGCTGAAGAAAGCCAACATTGCGGAAATTCCGAAAACCTGGCCGCAGGTGTTCGACGCCGCCAAGAAGCTTAAGGCCGCCGGTTACACCACCTGCGGATTCTCCAATGCATGGGCGACGTGGGCGCACATCGAACAGTTCTCGGCCTGGCACAATGTCGCCATCGGTACCAAGGCCAACGGCCTCGACGGGTTCGACACTGTCCTGAAGTTCAACTCGCCGCTGCACATCAAGCACCTGCAGAACCTGATCGACCTGCAGAAGGACAAGACCTACGACTATTCCGGCCGCGCCAATGCGAGCGAGAGCCGCTTCGCGTCCGGCGAATGCCCGCTGTTCCTGACCTCGTCCGGCTATTATGCCACCGCCAAGGGCACGGCGAAATTCGCGTTCACCTCCGCGCCGATGCCGTATTATCCGGATGTTGCAGGCGCACCGCAGAACTCGATCATCGGCGGCGCATCGCTCTGGGTGATGGGCGGCAAGAAGCCCGACGAATACAAGGGCGTCGCGAAATTCTTCGCATTCCTTTCCGATACCAACCGTCAGGCGAAGCTGCATCAGGAATCCGGCTACCTGCCGATCACCAAGGCGGCCTACGAGAAGACCAAGGCGGACGGCTTCTACGAGAAGAACCCGACGTTGCAGACGCCACTGAAGGAACTCACCAACAAGGAGCCGACGGAAAACTCACGCGGGCTTCGCTTCGGCAACATGGTGCAGATGCGCGACATCTGGGCGGAAGAACTGGAAGCCGCACTCGCGGGCCAGAAATCCGCCAAGGACGCGCTCGACGCCGCTGTCAGCCGCGGCAATGCCATGCTGCGGACATTCGAGAAGACCGCGAAGTAAAGCTGCGTGCTGTTCGCACTCCCCATCCCCGACCCCTCCCCATCGCAAAAGCGGGGGGAGGGCAGAGTTTCTTGAATGGAAAAGTCCGCTACCTTCAACAACAGGCTGCTGCCGTACCTGCTGCTCGCGCCGCAGCTCGCGATCACGTTCATCTTCTTCTACTGGCCCGCCAGCCAGGCGGTATGGCAATCCTTCCTGCGCGAGGACGCCTTCGGCCTCACCTCACAATTCGTCGGCCTTGAGAATTATCAGGATCTGTTCGCGCAGCCCGAATACTACAAGGCGATGCTGACGACGGCGGTGTTCTCAACGCTTGTCGCGCTGCTGTCGCTCAGCATCGCGCTGCTGTTCGCAACCCAGGCCGACAAGAACCTGAAAGCTGCCCCCGCCTTCAAGACATTCCTGATCTGGCCTTATGCCGTCGCACCGGCCATCGCCGGCGTGCTCTGGATCTTCATGTTCCATCCTTCGCTCGGCACACTGGCCCGTCCGCTGCGCGCCTTCGGCTTCGACTGGAATCCGCTCCTGAACGGCAATCACGCCATGACGCTGGTGGTGATGGCCGCGGTCTGGAAGCAGATTTCCTACAACTTCCTGTTCTTCCTTGCAGGCCTGCAATCAATCCCCAAGAGTGTGCTGGAAGCCGGCGCCATCGACGGCGCAGGTCCGCTGCGCCGGTTCTGGACCATCGTGTTTCCGCTGCTCTCGCCCACCACATTCTTCCTACTGGTGGTCAATGTCGTCTACGTGTTCTTCGACACGTTCGGCATTATCGACGCCGTCACCGGCGGCGGACCGGCGGGCGCGACAACAACGATGGTCTACAAGGTCTATGCCGACGGCCGTCTCGGCGGCAACCTCGGCGGCTCCGCAGCGCAGTCCGTGGTGCTGATGGTGATCGTCATCGCACTCACCGCCGTGCAGTTCCGTTATGTCGAGCGCAAGGTGCAATACTGATGGTCGAGCATCGCCCACTGCGCGATTTCATCGCCTATGCCATCCTGATCTTCGGCATTTTCATTGTCGTGTTTCCGGTCTATCTCGCGCTAATCGCCTCGACCCACGATGCAGCCACCGTGGTCACCGGCAACATGCCGCTCTCGCCCGGCGGACACACGCTGGAAAATTACTACCGCGCGATCTTCGTCGGCGGCTCACGCGCCAGCCGCGAGCCGGTCGGTCACATGCTGATCAACTCGTTCGTCTCCGCCATCGGCATCGCGGTCGGAAAGATTTTCATCTCGATCCTGTCAGCCTTCGCGGTGGTGTATTTCCGCTTTCCGTTCCGCAAGACCGCGTTCTGGATCATCTTCATCACGCTGATGCTCCCGGTCGAGGTCCGCATCTATCCGACCTACAAGGTGGTCGCCGATCTGCGCATGCTCGACACCTATGCCGGGCTTATCCTGCCGCTGATCGCCTCCGCCACCGGCACGCTGCTGTTCCGGCAGTTCTTCATGACCGTGCCAGAAGAATTGCTGGAAGCCTCGAAGATCGACGGCGCGGGGCCATTCCGGTTCTTCAAGGATACGCTGCTGCCGCTGTCGGTCACCACCATCGCGGCGCTGTTCGTGATCCAGTTCATCTACGGCTGGAATCAGTATCTGTGGCCGCTGCTGATCACGACACAGGATTCGATGCAGACCATCGTGACCGGCATCAAGAAAATGCTCACCACCACCGACGAGCTGGCCGAATGGCAGCTCGCGATGGCCACCGCAATTCTCGCCATGCTGCCGCCAGTCGCTGTCGTTGTGTTCATGCAACGGCTGTTCGTGCGCGGTCTTGTTGAAACAGAAAAGTAGTGCTGGAAGTTTTAAGGAACGAGCATGTCGAATGTCGTCCTGCGCAATGTGAAGAAGACCTATCCCGGCGGCGTCGATGCCATCAAGGGCATCAACTTCGAGGTCGGTGACGGGCAGTTCTGCGTCCTGGTCGGCCCCTCCGGCTGCGGCAAGTCCACCCTGCTACGGATGGTGGCGGGCCTTGAAACAATCACCAGCGGCGAGATCGACATCGGCGGCCGTGTCGTCAACGAGATCGAGCCCGCCGACCGCGACATCGCGATGGTGTTCCAGAATTACGCGCTCTATCCGCACATGAGCGTCTACAACAACATGGCGTACGGCCTGCGCAATCGCGGCACTCCCAAGACCGAGATCGACACGCGCGTCCGCGAGGCCGCGCAGATCCTCGAAATCACACCGATGCTGGAACGCAAGCCGCGGCAGCTGTCCGGCGGCCAGCGCCAGCGCGTCGCCATGGGCCGCGCCATCGTGCGTCAGCCGAAGGTGTTTCTGTTCGACGAGCCGCTGTCGAATCTCGACGCCAAGCTGCGGGTCGCCATGCGGGTGGAAATCCGCAAGCTGCAACGCCGCCTCAAGACGACGTCGATTTACGTGACCCACGATCAGATGGAGGCGATGACGCTGGCCGATATTCTGGTGGTGATGAACGCCGGTCAGGTCGAACAGATCGGCTCGCCACTCGACATCTATCGCAAGCCCGCGACGACCTTTGTCGCGTCCTTCATCGGCGCGCCGCCGATGAACCTGCTGCCGATACAAAGCAACGATCTCGGCGGAATGCTCGATGCCTTGCGCATCAAGGCACCCGGCGATGCCATTCTCGGAATCCGTCCCGAAGACTTTTCGCTCGTGGGCACGGCCTCACCTGAAGGACTGACGCTCGACCTGACTGTCGATGCCATCGAGCGTGTCGGCGCTGAAACCTATGTCTACGGCACACGAACGCGGGAGAACGCCGGTCCGGCCGTCAGCGCGAAACCGGGCGAACTTCCTCCGGGCGAGATCATTGTCCGGCTGCCGGGCGAGGCTGCGCCTGCCATCGGAGAGCACATCCACGTCGTTGCAGCGCCCTCAAAACTGCACCTGTTCAGCGCCGATGGCCGCAGCCGGATTGGTGACTAGCAAGATTTCTTATTGTTTAAAGGCGGTTAGAGGTTCTTGAACGGAACCGGCAAATCGCCATATTTGTTTCAACCGGTCGGCCATAAGGCGGCCGGGAACCCAGGAAGGAGCGCCGCAAGGGCTCCAACCCAAAGTCGCTTCGAGAGGACTTTGAGAATGTCTCGTGTTCCTTCCCTATCGTCACCGTTCCTTTTGGGATTCGACGAAATCGAGCGTGCGCTCGATCGTGTCGTGAAAGGTGCAGACGGTTATCCTCCTTACAACATCGAGCGGTGCGGCCGTGACGAAGGCCAGCCCGAACGCCTGCGGATCACGCTGGCGGTCGCCGGATTTACCCGCGATCAACTCGATGTAACCACTGAGGAAAACCAGCTCGTGATCCGGGGCCGCCAGCAGGACGACAAGACCCGGCAATACATCCATCGCGGCATTGCCGCGCGTCACTTCCAGCGCACCTTCGTGCTGGCGGACGGGATGTATGTCATCGGCGCGGACCTGAAGAACGGCCTGCTGTCGATCGATCTGGCTCGTCCCGAGCCTGAACGGGTCGTTAAGACGATAGCCATCAAAGAGCACGAATAATGGAACGAGAGCGGACTCGACCGCTTAACACTTGCAAGGAGTCGAGACCATGACTGGTAATGTTATCTTCGAACCCGCCGTCTCGCTTGAGGCACTGGCAACCTTGGGCGAAGGCCACATCGCATACGTCAAGCAGATTCGCTCGGAAGACGTGCCGGGACTTTTCCCGCAGGCGCCGCAGATCGCGCCGGGCCTCAAGCTGTTTGCGCTTCATGCCGCCGACGGCACGCCCATCATGCTGACCGACAGCCGCGAGGCGGCAATCGCGAATGCATGGAGCAACGAACTCGAGACCGTCAGCGTTCACTGAGCAGGCCGCAAGCCGCTTAGTAATGCGACGATCGGAAAAACGAAGCGGCAGCGCGGCGGGCGCTGCCGCTTTTTGTTTGTGAGAACGACACAGCGATTTTCTCTCGTCGTCCCGGCGAAGGCCGGGACCCATCATCCCTGTCGTTGCTTGTTGCAAAAAGCTTCCGACGTTCTGCGCTTCGACGCGGGGGCCGGTGGTTATGGGTCCCGGCCTTCGCCGGGACGACCAAGTCATATTTTGGATGTCAGCCTTAAGCCGCCGTCGCGGGCGGCAGCGCCAGCACCGAATACAGCGCCTGCGCATCCTTGGAGGCGCGCAGTTTCTTGGCGATGTCCTGATCGCGCAGGAGGCGCGCGATACGCGCCAGCGCCTTCAGATGATCGGCGCCTGCGCCTTCGGGGGCCAGCAGCAGAAAAAGCAGATCCACCGGCTGGCCATCCATCGCCTCGAAGTCGATCGGACGATCCAGCCGCGCGAACAGGCCCGACAGCTTGTCGAGCTTCGGCAGCTTGCCGTGCGGGATCGCCACGCCATAGCCGACGGCCGTGGTGCCGAGCTTCTCGCGCTGGAGCAGCACCTCGAAAATCGACCGTTCATTCTGTCCGGTCAGAACAGCGGCACGCGCCGCAAGCTCCTGAAGGGCCTGCTTCTTGCTGTTGACTTTCAAAGCAGGAAGAATCGCCTCCGGTGCGACCAGATCGGTAATCGTCATGGAGCGTTCCGAGGATAAGTTAAGCTGTTGGTGTTCTTACTAAATCGGTCTCTGACCGGGTGGCGTCAAGGGCTCTTCGGACCAACCATGGTCCGCGTCCCCGAAAGGCGGCGGACCATAGTTAGGCTTATTCATGGCGTCAATGGCGCGCCTGATCGCCAAGCACGGGAGGGTCCACCCAGCCCACGTTCCCGTCCGGCCGCCGGTAGATGATATTCACCCGCCCGCTGCTGCCGTGCTGGAACACCATGACCGGCGCACCGGTCAGGTCGAGTTCCATGACCGCTTCGCTCACCGAATAGCGCTTCAGCGCGGTGGTCGCCTCGGCGATGATCACCGGATTGAACTCGCTCACCTCGTCGTCATCCGACGGCGCCTCGATCACATAGCTCGGCGCATCCAGCGATGCGCCGTTGAGATCGGACAGCGCGGCCGTCGCTGCATAGGCCTTGCGCGCGGAGCGATCCTTCAGGCGGCTCTTGTAGCGGCGCAGACGTTTCTCGATCATCAGCAAAGCCTGGTCGGCGCTGGCATAGGCATCGGCGGCGATCGAGTCCGCCTCGAGCGTGATTCCCGAATCAAGATGAAGCGCGCAATCGGTGCGGAAGCCGAAGCCGTCCTTGCTGAGTGTGATGTGACCCGAGTAGTTGCCATCGAAATACTTGCGCAGCACTTCGTCGGTGCGGTCGCTGACGCGATCGCGAAGGGCTTCGCCGATGCTGATGCTTTTTCCAGAGACCCGGAGTGTCATGTCTTTCCTCACTTGCTTCTTCGGACTTGCGGTCTTGCAGTTCGGATGAAGGAGCGTTCCGCTTCTTGAGGGCGCAGTCAAGCGGTAGCTGTGTCGCGGGACCTGTCTGTAACCGGGGAGGTAGATGTTAACGCTGTGCCGAGCATGCTCTGCTTGTCGCGGCGGCGCTGCACGGACGAAGGAATACGCATGGCTTCACGATATTTCGCGACCGTGCGCCGGGCTATATCAATGCCATCCCCGCGCAATCGTTCCACGATGGTATCGTCGGACAGAATTGCGGAAGGGCTCTCCGCATCGATGAGCTGTTTGATGCGGTGCCGCACGGCTTCCGCCGAATGAGCATCCCCACCATCCGCGGATGCAATCGAGGCCGTGAAAAAATATTTCAACTCGAACGTACCGCGATTGGTCGCCATGTATTTGTTCGCGGTAACGCGGGATACGGTGGATTCGTGCATCTGGATAGCGTCCGCGACAGCCTTCAGATTGAGCGGCCGCAGATGCGCCACGCCCTGCGTGAAGAAACCGTCCTGCTGGCGAACGATTTCGGTCGCCACTTTCAGAATGGTTCGCGCACGCTGATCGAGCGCCCGCACCAGCCATGTCGCATTCTGCAGGCAATCGGTGAAGTATGACTTGTCGCCGTCCTTGCGGATGGTTTTCGACAATTGCGAATAGTAGGTCTGGTTGACCAGAACCTTCGGCAAGGTGTCGCTGTTCAGCTCGACATGCCAGCCGCCGTCCGGCCCCGGACGAACATAGACATCCGGCACCACGCTCTGCGCCTTGGCCGATCCGAACTTGAGGCCCGGCTTGGGATTGAGATGACGGATTTCGCCGATCATGTCGGCGATGTCTTCGTCGTCGACGCCGCAGATTTTTCTCAACGACGCGATGTCGCGCTTGGCCAGCAGATCGAGATTCTCGACCAGCGCCTGCATTGCCGGATCGTAGCGATCGCGCTCACGCAACTGGATCGCAAGGCACTCGCTCAAATTGCGGGCACAGACACCGGGCGGATCGAACTTCTGCAACACCGAAAGCACGGCCTCGACTTCTTCGCGCGAGGTGCCGAGCTTTTCATGCGCCTCACCAAGATCGGGCGGCAGGTAACCGGCTTCATCGACAAGATCGATCAGATATTGCCCGATCATGCGGCGCACCGGATCGGCGAACGCAACAGCGAGCTGCTCGGCGAGGTGATCACTCAAGGTCGTCTCGGCCGCGACAAAGGCTTCAAGATTGTAGTCGTCGTCATTCGACGCGCCACCGCCCCATTCGGTGTAGGCGGTCGGTGCGGCATCCTGCGCATTCCGCGCGGCTGCGTCCGACGGCTCCTCAGGGAAGACGTTCTCCATCCCGGTGTCGAGGGTTTGCTCTATCTCGGTGCGGCTGCCGAGATCCGGCGCCATCCACTCCTCGGCACCGGCCTCAAAACTGTCCCCGGAGCGTTCGCCTTCGGCGCCCGACGTGAACTCCGCGCCGTCAGAGAAATCCCCGTCGCCATCCGCTTGACCGGCGGGGGGCTCGCCATGATCGGGCGCGCCATCCTGATTGGCCCGCTCCAGCAGCGGATTGCGCTCAAGCTCGTCTTCCACAAACGCTACGAGGTCGAGATTGGACAGCTGCAGCAGCTTGATCGCCTGCATTAGCTGCGGCGTCATCACCAGCGACTGCGTCTGTCGGAACTCTAGTCTCTGCGTCAGTGCCATAAAAACAAGATCCGGCCCGAAGTTGGTCCGATTTTTGCTTATACTTTTCCTGAGGCCTTGTATACGTCTTGACGTTTTGAAAGTTCAGCCGTCAGCCACGGGCCGCCAACAGGGTAAATCAGAGCCGGAACTCTTCACCGAGGTAGAGCCGGCGCACATCCGGATCGTTGACGATTTCGTCCGGGGTTCCTTCGGTCAGAACCTCGCCCGCATAGACGATATAGGCCCGGTCGGTCAGGCCTAGCGTTTCGCGGACATTGTGGTCGGTGATCAGCACGCCGATGCCGCGCTGGGTGAGATGGCGCACGAGTTGCTGAATGTCGCCCACCGCGATCGGATCGATGCCAGCGAACGGTTCGTCGAGCAGCATGTAGCTCGGCCGGGACGCCAGCGCGCGGGCAATTTCGACGCGCCGCCGCTCGCCGCCGGACAATGCAATCGACGGCGACTTCCGCAGGCGGGTGACGTTGAATTCCTCGAGCAGCGAATCCAGCTCGCGCTCGCGCTTTCGCTTGTCAGGTTCGACCACCTCAAGCACCGCGCGGATGTTGTCCTCGACCGACAGGCCGCGAAAGATCGACGCTTCCTGCGGCAGGTAGCCGATGCCGAGCCGCGCGCGCTGATACATCGGCAATTGCGTCACATCGTGGCCGTCGAGTTCGACGCGGCCGCGGTCGGGCTTGATCAGGCCGGTGATCATGTAGAAGCACGTTGTCTTGCCGGCGCCGTTCGGCCCGAGGATACCGACGGCTTCGCCGCGCCGGACATACAGGCTGACGCCATGGACGATCTTGCGGGTGCCGAAACTCTTTTCAACGCCGTGAATGGCAAGATAGCCCGCATGCTGCGCGCGCGGCGCGGCGACGTTGCCTGCTGCGCGATGGCGCGGTTGCTCGTTCACGGACTCGCGCGGCAGGTTGCGCGGAATCGGCGGCGCCTCGTGGGTGAAGGCCGAGGCATCGCTCGGTGCAAGTGGCGGCGGCTCGCGGGAGACCGTGGCCATGGCGACTTCGCGCCGAACCGGCGCGCTTTCACGGGATGCTTCACGCGCCACCGGCGGCTTCTCGCCGATCGTCGCCTTGAACATGTCCCCCATTCGCGCGGCGAAGGAGGTGATGTCCTGACGCAAGGCATCCTGGCGCGAACGCGCAAAGCCTTGCCGTCCACGCGCCGGGCCTTTACGACGAAAGATGCGCAGGAAATCCACCATGCCGCCTTCAGTTCAGCCCGCTGCCGTTCAATCCCCGGAGTGTTGCCTGAGCATGATTGAGTCAGGGCATCTTGCCCACTCCCAAATGATCAGGGGCCGGGTGATACAGGCACAATCCATCCGGTTCAACCGTTGCGCTTGCGCGAATTCGGCAAGTCGTTGAGTTTAAGCGGCTTTCCCGGAGCGCCGGGAGCCGGCGACGGCTGCGCGCCAGCCGCGTTGCCGCCCTGCTGCGCGTTGTTCGGCGCGGCCTGAAACACGCCCTGCACGCGCCCGCTGTTCGATTCGACCCGTGAGACGCCGGTCGTGAGATCGACGATCAGCCGGTCGCCGCGCAGCACGTTCTTGTCCTTGGTCAGCAGCACATTGCCATGCATCGTCACCGTGTTGGTGCGCATGTCGAACACGCCCTTGTCGCCCGTGACCGTCGAGTCCTTCTGGGTGACGACAACACCGCCCTGCGCTTCAAGCCGCTTGATCGACGAACTTCCGGCCGGCCCCGGCGTCGCCGACTTCATCGCAGGCTTCTTGCTCGACTGATCGTTGTCGTAGAACACCACAAGCGTCTTGCAGAGCATCGTGGTGTCGCCCTGCACCACCTTCACGTTGCCGCTGAATGTCGCGGCCTTGTCCTTGTCGCGCATTTCGAGCGAGGCCGCATCGATCTGGATCGGCTTGTCCCGATTCTGCGAGAAGCCCTGCATGGCGTTGGGCACGCCCGTCGCCGTGCTTTGCGCGCGCGCATCCGTTGACGCGCACACCGCGATGGCGATAGCCGCTGCGGACACAAACCGCAAAATCGTGCGAGCGTTGAAAGAACAGGTTTGCATCATCCGAAACATCATTTTGCAGCGGCGTCCCGTGCAGGCGCCTGATTGTCTGTTGGCGCGGGCTGATCCGGAATCAGGATCATCGACACGCCGCCGTCGAAGCGCACCAGCGCTCCGTTCTCTGAAATTTTCAAGCGGTTTGCATCCAGCGTTCCGTTCAGGAGTTTCACGGCCACCGGCTGATCGGAAGTCACCGTGCCTCCACCGATGTCAACCGTCGCCTGTGTCAGACGCGCTTCATATCCGGTTGTCGATTGCAGGAAGATGTTGTTCTTCAGATCGAGCAACTGGGTTTTGGTATCGAACAGACCGGTCTGCGCGTCCATGGTGATGCCGGTCTTGTCTTCCATCTGAACTTTTGCGCGCAGCTCATTCAGTTCGACATTGTTCGGGTTGGTGACATCCTGCACCGCGGACTTGGCCCAAAGCTCATAAGGCCGGTTGTCCGGCGTGAAGCCCGCAAGATGCGGAGAGTTCATCGTGATCTTCGTGCCGGAGACGCCGAGCTTGCCGATGTCGATCGGCAGCTTCGACAGAATCCGGAACGGATTGAACAGCGAAATGCCGACGATCGTTAGCATCGCGGCCGCCACCATCACCGGCACGGCCAGGCGCAACTGGCGCACGCGGCGGCTGTGGCGCCGCGCCTTGGCGTAGCGCGCATCCGCAGCAGCCTGATAGTTCTGGCCCTGAACCGAATACAACATGTGCTCCGAAATGCCGGATACCCCGGTCATCCTACGCAACGGCACTGTTTTTGGCAGCCCGCCATTTGCCCCACCTCTTCAGGGACTTGGCACCAAGCACCTGCCAAAGAGCAAAAAAGTGACCGAAACCGGGCAAACCTCGCCGCAAAAGGCCGGATTATGAATGCGCGAAGATGTCGTCGTTTTCCCAGCCCTGCAGGTCGAGCCTGGCCCGAGTCGGCAGAAACCGGAAGCAGGCCTCGGCCAGCCCCGTGCGGTTCTCCCGCGCCAGCATGGCGTCGAGCTTCTCGCGCAGCGCGTGAAGGTGCAGCACGTCGGACGCCGCATAGGCAAGCTGCGCATCGGTGAGGGTTGCCGCGCCCCAGTCGCTCGACTGCTGCTGCTTGGACAATTCGACACCGAGCACCTCGCGCACCAGATCCTTGAGACCGTGACGATCGGTGTAGGTGCGCACGAGGCGTGACACGATCTTGGTGCAGTAGACCGGCTCCGGCATCACGCCCAGGGTGTGAAACAGCACGGCAAGATCGAAGCGCGCGAAATGGAAAATCTTGGTGACCTTCGGATCGCCGAGCAGCTTCTTGAGATTAGGCGCATCGGTATGACCGGCGGGAATCTGCACCACGTCCGCGGTGCCGTCGCCGTTCGAAAGCTGCACGACGCACAGCCTGTCGCGATGCGGATTGAGCCCCAGCGTCTCGGTGTCGATCGCCACCGATTGGGTGTAGCGCGAAAGATCCGGCAGGTCGCCGCGATGCAGGCGGATGGTCATGATCGATCAAAACCCTTGATATGCAGCACGTTCGAATCGGCGCGGCCTAAACTACCGTTCAAACCCCGCGCCGACGAGGAAAAACCGGCGCTTAGCGCCACAGGCCGAGCGACGCCCATTTCGATTCAGGGATCGCGTCGCCGATCCTGTAGCTGAACGACAGCACCTTCATGTGGTCGGGCGTACCCTTGCAGGTGAAGGAGAACGAATACCACCGCCCCTTGCTGCGGAAGGCGCCGCCCTTGCCGGTCACGGTGTCGCCCGCATGGAGCGGATGGGAGATAACATCGGTCTTGGCGCGGTCGGGATGATAGGGATTGGCGTCGCGGTCGATGCGGCTCATCGCCTCGAGATCGCAGACCTGCTCAAGCCGTGTCTGCGGATCGAGCTTCTTCAGGCTGGCCGCGAATCGCGGGTCCATCGCCAGGGCAGATGTCGCCGGCAGCACGATAGCGAACAGAGTAACGGCTGATTTTTTCACGAAAGCACCGCTGAAGAGGCTGACGAAGGGTGCGCTGTCCGGAAAATCCGGCCTCCGGGAGGAGGTTTTCATGTGGATGGTGCCCAGGAAAGGACTCGAACCTTCACGCCTTGCAGCACAGGTACCTGAAACCTGCGTGTCTACCAATTCCACCACCTGGGCAGTGGGCCGGTTAGTAAGGACAGGTCGCGCGCTTGTCAAATTGGCGGGGCGTCCCGATTCCGAAGTTTTGTGCGCTTTTTGCAGCACGGCTGACGCCGGAATGGCCTATACAGCGCCGGGATGATGGCGTATCGCGGAAATCGGCGATGCCGCCGTCCCGTTTGGTCCATTTGCGCAGGAATCACGCATGTCAGCCCGCATCGATACGCTCGTCACGGTCTTCGGAGGGTCCGGTTTTCTCGGCCGGCATGTCATCCGGGAGCTCGCCAGGCGGGACTATCGCATCCGGGTCGGCGTCCGCCGCCCGGAACTGGCGGGGCACCTGCAGCCGCTGGGCAGGGTCGGCCAGATTCACCCCGTGCAGGCCAATGTGCGCTATCCGGCCTCGGTTCAGGCTGCCGCCCGCGGCGCCAGCGTCGTGGTCAATCTGGTCGGGATTCTTGCTCAAAGCGGCGCCCAGACCTTTGAGGCGGTGCAGGACAAGGGCGCGGAAACCGTGGCACAGGCTGCAGCCGACATCGGGGCGCGGATGGTCCATGTGTCGGCGATCGGCGCCGATGCGAATTCAACCTCAGCCTATGCCCGCACCAAGGCCGCCGGCGAAGCTGCCGTGCTGGCAGCAACCCCGTCCGCGACAATCTTCCGTCCGTCGGTGGTGTTCGGCCCCGAGGACCAGTTCACCAACCGCTTCGCGGGCCTCGCACGGCTTTCGCCGGTGCTGCCGCTGATCGGCGGCGGCCTCACCAAATTGCAGCCGGTCTATGCCGGAGACGTCGCCACCGCCATCGCGGATGCGGTCGATGGCAAGGCACGGCCGGGCGCGACCTACGAGCTCGGCGGTCCCGAAGTGATGACCCTGCGGGAGATCATCGAAGACATTCTGAAGATCACCCAGCGCGATCGCATGCTGGTGCCGCTGCCGTTCGGTCTTGCCAAGCTCAAGGCGGCGTTCCTGCAGTTCGCGCCGGGAGACTTCAAGCTGACGCCGGATCAGGTCGAACTGCTGCGCACCGACAACGTGGTGTCGGAGGCGGCGAGGGCCGCGGGCCTGACACTGGAAGGCCTCGGCATCACGCCGGATTCGCTTGAAGCGGTGACGCCGTCCTATCTCTGGCGTTACCGCAAGACCGGACAGTTCGCGCATAACGACGCGTGAACAGCGGTTCTGGTCGTCCCGGCAAGCGAAGCGCAAGCCGGGACCCATAACCACCGCACTCTCCGTTCAAGAGAATTGTCGGCAAGTTCCTTACAACAATCATCGACAGGGATGATGGGTCCCGGCATTCGCCGGGACGACGCTCGTTGTTACTTCCCCAGCGCCAGCGCGATCAGGCCGAGCGTGCCGACGATCACCCGCCACCATGCAAACAGCGCGAAGCCGCGTTTGGTGACGAAATCCAGAAACGTCTTCACCACGATGATCGCGGTGATGAACGACACCACGAAGCCGACGGCGATCACCAGTCCATGGTCCATCGTCATGTCGGCGCGGTTCTTGTAAAAATCATAGGCGAACGCGCCGACCATGGTCGGGATCGCAAGGAAGAACGAAAACTCCGCAGCGGCGCGCTTGTCCGCTCCAAAGAGCATCGCCGCGACGATCGACGCGCCCGAACGCGACACGCCAGGAATCATCGCCGCGCACTGTGCGATGCCGATGCCGAGATACATCGGCAGCGAGAATCCGGTGGCGTCGTGATAGCGCGGATGCAGGTCCTGCTGATCGACCCACAGCAGCACCGCGCCGCCGGCAATCAGCGTGAAACAGACCACCCACGGATTGAACAGCACGCTCTTGATGAAGCCGCCGAACAGCAGCCCGAGGATCACCGCGGGAAGAAACGCCAGCAGCACGCCGATGACGAAGCGTCTCGCCGCGGGATCGGAAAACATGCCGACTGCAATGCGCCACAATCTGCCGAAATAAATCACCAGAATCGCGAGAATCGCACCGAGCTGGATCATCACCGCGAAGGTCTTCCAGAAATTGTCGCGATCCAGATCCATGAACCGCTCCACAAGCAACAAATGGCCTGTGGACGAAACCGGGAGAAATTCGGTGACTCCCTCCACGATCCCGAGAATGAGGGCCTTCAAAAGATCAGCTAGCATCTGGGATTATCCGAAGCGCTGGAGAGTTCCTTGAGCCGCGACTTGTCGCCCATTCGCCGTGTTGCCGCAACGGCAAATCCGTGAAATTGAGGGAATGGCCGCCGACCGCTCTGCCTGTTGACCGGGCGGCTCCGCCCCGGCGTTAACCGCCCTTCGAGACCCTTTGTTAAACCTAACCGGACTATGACAGGCCACATGTTCACATTGTTCCATCATCCGTTCTGCCCGCGGTCGCGCTTCGTGCGGCTTGCGCTCGGAGAACACGGCCTCGATTCACGGCTTGTGGAAGAACTGGTCTGGGACCGCCGCGAAGCCTTCCTGATGCTGAACCCGGCAGGCGAGACGCCGGTGCTGATCGCCGAAGGCACGCCTGCAATGCCAGGGCCGAGCCTCGCCGCCGAGTTTCTTGACGAAATCCATGGCGCACCGCTGGGTGATCACCGCCTGCTGCCGCGCGCCATGAACGACCGCATCGAGGTACGGCGGCTGATGTCGTGGTTCAACGACAAGTTCTTCGAGGAAGCCTCAGGTCCGCTAGTCACCGAGCGCATTTACAAGCGGTTCATGAAGCCGGAGCAGGGCGGCGGCCCGCCGTCCACCGACGTTCTGCGCGCGGCGAAGGCAAATGTGCGCTATCATCTGGCCTATATCGGCTGGCTGGCGCGGACGCGGAATTTCCTGGCCGGCGATCAGCTCACCTATGCCGATCTGGCTGCCGCGGCCCATCTGTCGGCGCTGGACTATCTGGGCGATGTGCCATGGAACGAGGACGACGCAGCGAAGGCGTGGTACGTGCGGATCAAGTCCCGCCCGTCATTCCGTCCGCTGCTGAGCGAATGGATGGCGGGCGTCCCGGCCTCGGCGCACTACGTGGATCTCGACTTCTGACAACCCCCATCGATGTGATTGCGCTGAAAGCCGCGCTGGCGGCGGAAGCGCGCGCCAATGGCTTCAGCACCATCGGCATCGCCGATCCCAACGCCATTGAAGGCGCGCGCGAACGGCTGCAGGCCTTTCTCGATGCAGGATCGCACGGCGACATGGACTGGCTTGCCAACGAACCCGCGCGCCGCGCCAGCCCCAAAGTGCTGTGGAGCGATGTCCGCTCCGTCATCATGCTCGGCATGAACTACGGGCCGGATGAGAATCCGCTGGCGCTGCTTGCGCAAAAAACCCGCGGCAACATCTCGGTCTATGCGCGCGGCGACGACTATCACGACCTGATCAAGAAACGGCTCAAGGTTGTTGCGCGCTGGCTGATCGCACAAGCCGGCGGCGATGTGAAAGTCTTCGTCGACACCGCTGCGGTGATGGAGAAGCCGCTGGCCCATGCCGCCGGTCTCGGCTGGCAGGGCAAACACACCAACCTCGTCTCGCGCGAATTCGGATCGTGGCTGTTTCTCGGCGCGATCTTCACCACGCTCGATCTGCCGCGCGACGATGCCGATGTGAATCATTGCGGCTCGTGCCAGTCCTGTCTCGACATCTGCCCGACCAATGCGTTTCCCGCGCCGTATCGTCTGGATGCGCGTAAGTGCATTTCCTATCTCACCATCGAACACAAGGGTGCGATTCCGCGTGAGCATCGGCAAGCCATCGGCAACCGCATCTATGGCTGCGATGATTGCCTGAGCGTATGCCCGTGGAACAAGTTCGCGCAGGAAGGACACGAGGCAAAGCTCGTGGCACGCGACGAACTGCGCGCGCCATCGCTCGCTGAACTGTCCCGGCTGGACGATGTGTCGTTCCGTACGCTGTTCACCAAGTCGCCGGTGAAACGGATCGGCCGCGACCGCTTTATGCGCAATGTGCTGATTGCGATCGGCAACAGCGGCGATGCTGCGCTGGCTTCAGACGCGCGGCGCCTGCTGGATGATCAAAATCCGCTGGTGCGTGGTGCGGCGGTGTGGGCGCTGTCGCGGCTGCTTTCCCGTGCGGAATTTGCGGCTCTGGCGGATGTTTCAAATGACAATGATGAGGGCGTTCGTGAAGAGTGGACGACGGCTTTAGCCTAGTTCGTCATTGCGAGCGAAGCGAAGCAATCCATTCTAGAGAGAAAGCTGGATTGCTTCGTCGCTCACGCTCCTCGCAATGACGAAGAATCATCGGCGCTAAATTAGTTTCCCTGATGTTTCTGCATCTCCGGCCGCGCCTTGAGCGCCGCGCCCTGCTTCGCGACAATCTTCGCGATGCGCTCCGGCGCAAAGTTCAGATCGACAAACGCCGGCGCGGTATTCGCGACCTCGTGATACTCGGCGATAAATCCATCGCGCAGCGTTATGATTGAAACACCTTCAAACATCGCCCGCGCGCCCTTCGCCTCAGGCAGCGTCGAGGTGTAACTGAACGTGTAACGCGCATAGAGCGTTTTACCATCGCTGACGGGATCGTGCATCACCCAGCGGAAATCCTTCGCCGTGCGATAGAACCAGTCGTCGATCATCTGCGCGATCTTTTCACGGCCCGGGAACGCGCCGTAGAACACATCGTGATAAACGCCGTCTTCGGTGAACAGGGCCGCGAAGCCTTTGCCATCGCGCTGTTCGACGGCGCGGCAAAAATCCTGGAGAAGCTTTTCGGCCGGCATGACGGTCTCCCGTTGTCTTGTTTCTTGATTTACCCGTTTGTGAGTTCGCTCACCGCGCCCAGCATGCGCGCAATATCCTGCGGCCGCGACAGGCGATGGTCGCCGTCCTGCACCAGTGTCAGGACCACGTCATCGCTCGGCAGACAGTGCGTGAGCGCGAAGGCATGACGCCACGGCACGTCCGGGTCCTGCGCGCCCTGAAGGATTCGCACCGGACATCCGACATCGATGGTGCCGCCCAGCAGCAGATGGTTGCGGCCATCCTCGATCAGGTTGCGGGTGATGGGATAGTCGCCGCCGTATTCGGACGGCCGGTGCCACAGGCCCCTGGTCATGATCTCGTCGCGAATCTCCTGCGAGAAACCTTTCCACATCAGCTCTTCGGTGAAGTCCGGCGCCGGCGCGATCAGCACAAGACCGGCAAGCGACGCACGCGAGGCGGGACGCTTGGCCAGCGCGCGCGCCAGCAGCAGCGCCATCCAGCCGCCCATGGAAGAGCCGACCACCACCTGCGGACCTTCGCAGAAGGCATCGAACACCTTGAGGCTTTCCTCGTGCCACTGCCCGATGGTTCCGTCCGCGAAGCGACCGGAAGACTCGCCGTGCCCGGAATAATCGAACCGCACATAGGCGCGGCGCTGCGCCACCGCCCAGTCATCGAGCGCCTGCGCCTTGGTTCCCTTCATGTCGGAGTTGAACCCGCCAAGCCAGAACACGCCCGGAAGACTGCCCGGGCGCTTGCGCACGGCGATGCGCCGTTTTGCCCCGCCCTCGCCAACCTCGATGAAGTCCGGCTCCGGCAACGCGGAACTACCTGCTGCGTGTGTCATGGAAAACTGCCCCTTGCCCAAGCAGTTATGGCGGGCCTTCGCGCCGTCCGTCAACGCAACCGCTTGAGAAGGCCTGTTTGTTGCGCTTGCGGAGCGGACCGCGGGCCTCTATGTGGAGCGGGCCCAAGGAACGCGCCGGCGCCATTTGTCAGGCATTTTACGGTTTCATGGCTGGTCCCGCTGACCTGCGGCAGCCCCGGAAAATGCACGGGAAAGCCCGCGCGCGCTTGCCCGGCGGGCCTTAATCCTTCAAACTGATTGCCTTGTTCACAACACTGGAGACACCCCATTCGCCGTCCTAACAGAGCTCCGGCTCCCGCCGCAAAAGACGGGCCGCGCATCAACGATGAAATCCGCAATCTTCAGATTCAGCTGATCGACCAGAACGGCACCAATGTCGGCACTGTCGAAACAGCCGTTGCGGTGAAAATGGCGATGGAGGCGGGCATGGATCTCGTCGAAATCTCGCCCAACAACAATCCTCCCGTCTGCAAGATCATGGACTACGGGAAGTTCAAGTTTCAGGCCCAGAAAAAGGCCGCTGAAGCCCGTAAGAAGCAGAAGACCGTCGAAATCAAGGAGATCAAGCTCCGCCCGATGATCGACGATCACGATTACGACGTGAAGATGCGGGCGATGCTGCGGTTCTTCGAGGAAGGCGACAAGGTCAAGATCACGCTGCGCTATCGCGGGCGTGAAATGGCGCATCAGGAAATCGGCACCAAGCTGCTCGACAAGGTGAAGGCCGCAGTGGCTGATGTCGCCAAGGTCGAACAGGACGCCAAGTTCGAAGGCCGCCAGGTCGTCATGGTTCTGGCGCCGCGCTGATTACGGCTCCTCGTCATTGCGAGCGAAGCGAAGCAATCCACTCTTGAGAAGAAAAGATGGATTGCTTCGTCGCTAACGCTCCTCGCAATGACACACTTCAACAAAAATGGCGCTGCATCCGCAGCGCCATTTTCATTTGAAAGCTCGCGAGAACTTACGCGCGGGTCGCTTCCCAGCGGCCGGAGCACGCGGTGCTCGACGACTTGCCGCTCCACTGGCCCGAACCGGAATTGGCCGAGAGCTTGCCGCTGCCGCTGGCCTTCTGGTCGCCGCGCGCGATGGTGACGCTGACTGCGCCGGCGTCGCCGACATGGCCGGAAATGTCGAAGCTGCCGTCACCGGAATAGCTGACGCGGCCGCCCTCGACCTTCACCGGATAACTGTAGGCCGGATCGCAGTTGCCGGACTGGGTGATGATGGTGACGCGCCATGCGCCGTCGAATGCCGAACCGGCGCGGGCCGAGGTGGCCAGCACAACAACGGCGGTCAGCATGGCTGCGGCAAAGACCGCAAGGGCGAACAGCCGAAGGTACGGATTTTCGGAAAAAGCGGTTGTCTTGGCGCGCGCGGCCATCTCGATCCCTCGCATGTGGTGGGTGCTGGGAGGCGATATAATCAAATTGTGGCAGCACTTCTAGTGCGGCGCAGCAACGGCGGGGCGCTTTTGAGAATATCTAATCATTCCAATAGCATGTTACCACAAAACTGCTTGCTGCCGACACCGCCGTCCAGGTCAACCCGAGACGCAATTTGGCGTGCCCCGGCTTGGGAGGTGGCGCGATTCGCGGGGCTCCATTTCGCGCCGTCCAGGGCCGTACGGGCCGGCGCGAAAGGCATTTAAGGGGCTGCGGCCGCCGTTAATCGTTGCCAATTCCCCGTTCCTCTGCCATAAGCCGAGCCTTCGCCGCCCGGCTGATCAAGGGCTGCCGTGGCGACGTAAATGCCGATTTTCTCCATACGGGATTAAATCGAGCATTATCAACGCTCTAACGAGCATTTTAGCCGCGAAAGCGCCCCTCGGGCGCTTTTTTCCGTGGCCAGTAGGAGAGCCAAATGCCCAAGCTGAAGACCAAGTCGGGCGCCAAAAAGCGCTTCAAAGTCACCGGGACCGGGAAGGTCGTCTCTGCCCATGCGGGCAAGCGCCACGGCATGATCAAGCGCACCAAGAAGCAGATCCGTCAGCTTCGCGGCACGCGGATCCTGTTCAAGACCGACGGCGACAACATCAAGAAGTATTTCTTGCCGAACGACTGATCGCCTGCCGCGCGCCGTAACAGGTCATGCGCGGCACTCTGTCACCAATTCAATTTTCAGATGAAGGAGATCAGTCATGGCTCGCGTTAAACGCGGTGTGACCGCTCACGCCAAGCACAAGAAAGTCTACGACGCCGCCAAGGGATTCCGTGGCCGCCGCAAGAACACCATCCGCGCCGCCAAGGCCGCTGTCGACAAGGCCGGCCAGTATGCGTTCATCGGCCGCAAGCTGAAGAAGCGCAACTTCCGCGCACTCTGGATCCAGCGCATCAACGCTGCCGTCCGCCCGTTCGGCATGACCTACAGCCGATTTATCAACGGCCTCGCCAAGTCGGGCGTCGTTGTCGATCGCAAGGTGCTGTCGGATCTGGCTATCCATGAGCCGGCGGCATTCCAGGCGATCGCTGAAAAGGCCAAGGCCGCACTCGCGGCGTAAGTCTTGCCCCTCTTGAACGAGGCCGATGCGACCGGGGCGTAAACCGCCCCGCTCCGTTCGGCTGGGCTGATCGATCCCCGCCGGACGGTTTTGATGAAACCGTTCCGATGGGGCTTTGCATGTCTGATCTCGCCCGACTTGAATCCGAAATCCTTTCTGCGATTGCCGCGGCTTCCGATGAAGCAGCGCTTGAGGCCGTGCGCGTCGGCGCGCTCGGCAAGAAGGGCTCGATCTCCGCGCTGCTCGCCACGCTCGGCAAGATGTCGCCGGATGAGCGCAAGACAGAAGGCGCGAAGATCAATCTCGCCAAGGACAAGGTGACCGAAGCGCTGAGCGCGCGCCGCGACATTCTCAAGAACGCCGCGCTCGATGCCCGTCTCGCTTCCGAAACCATCGACGTCACGCTGCCGACCCGCGAGACCCCCGCCGAGCAGGGCCGCATCCATCCGCTCTCGCAGGTCTGGGATGAACTCGTCGCGATCTTCGCCGACATGGGATTCTCGGTGGCGGAAGGCCCGGACATCGAGACCGACGACTACAACTTCACCAAGCTGAATTTC